>NZ_WVNW01000002.1 GCF_013179285.1 Roseobacter sp. HKCCD6576-2
CCTTCGGCAATGGCGAGACCATCACAATCGTCGATCATTTCAGGTCAAACGATTACGATTTGGAGAGAATTAGCTTTGCAGATGGCACCGTGTTCGACGTGGCCGATATTGCTGCGCGGCTGTGGGTCGGGACAGAAGGTGATGACACCATGGTCGGCCAGAGTGGCGCCAACACAATGCATGGCAATGGCGGCGCTGACAGTCTTTTTGGCGGAGCGGGGAATGACAGTCTCTATGGTGGCGCCGGTGATGACACGCTCAACGCCGGTGACGGCGACACTTACAGCTACGGCGGCACGGGTAACGATCACGTATATGGGAGCTTTGGCGATGACACCATGGATGGCGGAGATGGTTACGACACTCTAGACTTTACGTATTCCGCTGATGATGTCGCGATTGATCTTTACCTTGAGAGCGCCGTGTTTTCGGATGGCTTTACTGAGCAGATCCTCAACTTCGAGGCCGTCATTGCTGGAGCTGGTCACAACACGATTACCGGCAATGCTGACGACAATCTTCTGGATGGCGGTGATGGAAACGACACTATCGCGGGCGGTTTGGGCGCCGATACACTGACAGGCGGTTCTGGGGCCGACGTATTCGTCTTCTCGGATGATACGCTAAGCGCAGATCAAGTGACTGATTTTGACGAAGCTGAAGACTTGCTCGACATCTCCGCGTGGGGCGCAGCAAGCTTTGGCGATCTAACGGTCAGTTCAGTCGAGACAAGTACGTTGGGCATCTTCGATGTCGATGTTTCCTTCGGTGGGAATACGCTGCAGTTGCTGAACGTCTCGCAAGCGGATCTTCAAAACCTGTCAGGTGACGACTTTGTCTTCAGTTGAACGCCTTAATGATAGCGAAGAAGATCACAAAACAGAAGTACATGAAGACGGCGCCGAGAGCGCAAAACACAAAGATCGCAACGCTTGTGTCGAACCGTTCACCAACGAAGCCCATGACTTTGCCGACGCTGATCATGTATCCGAATAGAAGGACGGACGACAAAAAGGGGTGTTCAGATGCCCATCTCGTCATGTGTTGCTCCTTGAGTGGTTACCTGATACTTCGACGGCAGTTCCACGCCTTACCAAATTGTAGGCCGACTGGAGCATTCAGGAGGTTGTAGCCTCAACGGCGGCTGTTCAAGCCAGCACCAACATGGTGCTCACAACAGCAACCTTGAAGATGTCAGCAGCCCTTGTCCCTAAGGGCCTTATTTCGGGTGGTACAAAAGTCACCGGTTTTCTGCATCTATTTAGATTCAGTCTGTTTTCTAAAGGTAACTTTTACTAACTTATATGACACGAATAGGAGCAGCCCAATAAATAGAGCGCTTCCTAGTGCATACCCGAACGCCCCTGCATAATCGCCAGATTCCATACGAAGTCTTATGGGGTATGCAGCTCTAATGGTTAGAATTAACGATACCAGAGATATTAAAGCGGAACAAGTAAATGATAACAATCTCTTAAAGAAAATCATGTTTATTACTTTCGACCTTTACAATAGTCCAATCGTGGCAAGAGTTCTCTGCCATTCGCTCCAGAAGTGAGTGTTTTTTAGCCAAGTCAAACCCTTAACAATACTCCCTGCTGACGCTAGCTAACCCGACAAAACCGCCGTAAGCAGAGCGGATGCCGTACCAGCGAATATTAGGCAGTTACAGGACGGGGTTCAACAACCCAAGATGTGAAATCTTCCAACATTGATCACCAGAATTAAAACAAACCTTTCCGGGGTTACTCTTCGTCGCGGGAGGAGGGGTTTGGGGAAAGATTAACCAGGAACGGTGGTCAATACAAAGGAGGTCGACACGACGTTCAAGAAGCAACGCCGACGTATCGTTGACGAATATCTAACGGCATCTAGGCGAAACCTTTTCGTCTCGGGTGAGCTAATCGATTGGCTTTCAGAGAAACCCGAGAATGAAGCCTATGAAAGGTTCTTCGGGTAAGGCGGTGAAGAAGCAGCGCGGGAGCATCGGATCATGATGGCGCGTCAGATGGCCAGTGGCCTCAGGATCATGACCAAGGTCAGCGTCGCTCCAAAGCAGGCAAAGGCCTTGTCTATGGCTGTTCGCAGGTTTCCATCGATGGTCTCACCAGTTGCATGTCGCAAGGATGGATGTGGATATGAGACGTTTGATCCAGACGATGCGGCGATGGTTGCTGAGTTGCGCCGACAAGGCGGGCAGGCTTTGATGTCTTGGCGGGTTCGTGATCGAGGTATGGCGGGTCAGATGGGCGTCGACGCTTCGGCTATAGAAGAAGTCTCTGCGCAGATACAGTTAGACCGATCAAAGGCAATGTGACTGCCCCTACGGGGACAGAGATGCAGGTTCACATAACATGTTAGCTTTCGGCGTTCTTACATTTGCGGTTGTGGCTCAGTGCATATGGACCTTTACTTCAAGGTCACAGATCACAAGCGTCAAATCTGAAGCACAAAGTGACCCGCAGAAACCTCGTCATAGACCGGTGGGGCGGGGGCATGCCCAACTGGGAATATCGGTGAGGGCAGCGGTTTGAATGCGACGCTTTCTTTGAGGGCCCGTTGCGTCGGGTCGGCGATGGGAACACCGCTGAGCAGTGCGCGCGTGTAGCTGTGGCGCGGGTCTTCGAATATGGCCGCCCGAGGTCCGATTTCGACCAGTCGCCCGAGATACATTACGCCGACCCGGTGCGAGACCCGCTCGACCACCGCCATATCATGACTGATGAACAGGTAAGACAGCCCGAAATCCGCTTGCAGCTCCATCAAGAGGTTCAGGACCTGCGCCTGCACCGACACATCCAACGCCGATACGGCTTCGTCCGCGATGATGAGTTTTGGATTGACCGAAAGCGCTCGGGCAACGGCGACGCGTTGGCGTTGTCCGCCAGAAAGCTCATGCGGAAAGCGGCGCATGAAATTCCGCGGCAAGCCGACGCGATCAAACAGGGTGGCGATCCGGTCCTCGAGATCGGAGCCGGTTGCCAAGTCGAAATTCATCATCGGCTCGGCAACCTGCTTGCGCAGCCGCATGAAAGGGTTGAGCGAGGCAAACGGATCTTGAAACACCATCTGCATATTGCGCCGCGCCCGACGCAAATCGCGGGGATTGAGGCCTAGAATATCTTGCCCGTCCAGAACAACATCGCCAGCGGTCGGGTCCACCAACCGCAAGATCGAGCGTGCGGTGGTCGACTTGCCGCAGCCGGACTCCCCAACAAGGGCCAGCGTCTCGCCCGCGGCGAGATCGAAGGTCACGTCTTCAACAGCGTGCACATTTGACACGACGCGGCGGGTGAGGCCGCCCCGAATGGGGAATCGTGTGGTCAGCCCTTTGACCGAGAGGATCGGGCGATCTTCCCCGGGTGTATCAGCCCTGATCGGTGCGACAACAGGATCGGGCTGCCCGGGGATACGCAACGGTTCCGGCCCGGGCTTGCCCCGCATCTCACCCAGCTTGGGGACGGAGGCGAGGAGGGCTTTGGTATAATCGGCCTGTGGGTCCGTGAAGATCTGCTCAACCGGGCCTTCCTCGACAAGTTCGCCGTGGCGCATCACCACGACCCGGTCGGCGAGTTGTGCCACCACGGCCATGTCATGGGTGATGAACAAAACGGCCATGCCGGTTTCCCGCTTGAGCCGCTTGATCAGCCCCAGGATTTCCGCCTGGATCGTCACGTCGAGTGCCGTTGTCGGCTCATCCGCAATCAGAAGTTGCGGGCGGCAGGCCATGGCCATCGCAATCACGACGCGTTGGCGCATGCCGCCGGACAGCTCATGCGGATATTGCGTCAGCCGCCGCTCGGGTTCGGGCAGACGGACCTCTTTCAGAAGCTCTAGCGCGCGCGCCTCGGCCTCGCTGGCCGAAAGCTTGCGATGGCGGCGCAACCCGTCCGTCAACTGTCGGCCAATGGTGAAAATCGGGTTGAGCGCGGTCATCGGCTCTTGGAAAATCATCCCGATCTGATCGCCACGCAAGTCGACCATTTGTTCGGTCGGCAATTGGGCCAGATCAATGGGATCCTTCTCGTCAGGACGGAACCAGAGTTTGCCGGAGACGATTTTGCCGCCACCAAATTCTACCAAACGGAGGAGAGACAAGGAGGTGACTGATTTGCCCGATCCAGACTCGCCCACAACACACACCGTCTCCCCGGGCTGAACCGTGAAGCTGACATCTTTGACGCCGGTGATCGGCCCGGTTTCGCCTTGGAACTCGACGCGGAGGTTCTCAATCGACAGAAGCGGGGCGGCGGGTTGGGTCTGGTCGCGCATCCGGGTCACCGTACTCTGGGGTCGAGAACGTCGCGCAGGACGTCGCCGAGAAGGTTCAGGCCGAGGATTGTGATGGCCAGTGCCGCGCCCGGCACCAGCGCGGTCCAGGGCGCGATGTCGAGGAATTGCCGCGACGCCTGGATCATCAGGCCCCAGGAGGCCATCGGGGGCTGCGTCCCGAGCCCGAGGAAGGATAACGCGGCCTCAGCAAGCACCGCGAAGGCGAGGCTGATCGTGGCCTGGACAATGAGCGCGGGCATGATGTTGGGCAGGATATGGCGGATAATCATCGCGCCGTCCCGCGTTCCCGCAGCGCGGGCCGCCTCGACATAAGGCATCTGCACCACGCGCAGGGCTTCGCCGCGGACGATCCGAGCAAGGAAAGGCGTGAAGGCGATGCCGATTGCGATGATCGTATTCTGCAAATTGGGGCCGAGGATCGCCGAGATTGTCAGCGCCAAAAGCAACGCCGGAAAGCTGAGCAGCGCATCGATGATCCGCATCAGGACATTGTCGACCCGTCCGCCGAAATACCCGGAGATGATGCCGAGGGGCAGCCCCAAGACGATGGACATGCCCACCGCGAGCGCCGCGATGGTGAGCGACGTCTGGGCACCCAGCATCACCCGTGCAAACAGATCCCGCCCCAACTGATCGGTACCGAGCAGGTATTCGAAAGACGGTGGTTGCAGCCGGGCAGTCATCACCATCTGCGTGGCGCGTTCGGCCGGGATGAAAAGCGGCGCGAGCACGGCCACCGCAAGGACAATTGCGACGAGGGTGAAGCCGATCAGGGCCTTGGCAGAGAGAAACTTACGCATCGCCTCACTCCAACCGAATGCGCGGGTCAATCACGCGGTAGAGCAGATCGACGGCCAGATTGACCAGCATCACCACCGCCGCGATCACGAAGACCGTGCTTTGGATCAACGGGATGTCGCGGTTGAGAAGCGCCTGATACGTCAGCCAGCCCATGCCGGTGTAAGAAAACAGGCTCTCAATCACGATGATCGAGCCGAACAGATAGCCGATCTGCAACCCCGCCACCGTCATCACCGGTCCGATAGCATTGGGCAGCGCATAGCGCCAAACCACCGTGCGTTCTGGCAAACCCTTGGCCCGCGCAACGCGAATGAATTCCTGGTTCAAGATACCCATCATCGCCGACCGGGTCATGCGCGTCAGATGCGCCATCAATCCGAGCGCCAGGGCCAGCGACGGCAGAAGCGCGTGCCGGACAGCGCCGAAGAAGTCCTCGGTCGGGTCAACGAAGCCCGACGAGGGCAACCATCCAAGCGTGGCGGCAAACAGAAGGATCAGCATGATTCCGATGAAGAAATCCGGCATACTGAGTCCCAAGAGCGCGGTGGTCGAGGAAGTCGTGTCTTGCCACCGGTCGCGGTGCCGTGCGGCCCAAACGCCCAAGGGTATCGCGAGCGCCAGTGCGATCGCCATGGAGAGCAGAACGATCAGCCCGCTGGCCAGCACTTTCTGTTGTATGAGTGGCGCAATCGGTTCGCGGAACAGTAAGGACTCGCCCCAGTCTCCGGTTAGCATGCCGCCGATCCAACGGCCGTATTGCACAATCAACGGGTCGTTCAGCCCAAGCGACTCGCGCAAACCTGCGAGCGCCTCGGGGTTCGATTGCGTGCCCATGATCATCATCGCCACATCACCCGGCAGGATATTGGTGATCCCGAAGGTGACGATGGAGATGAGGAACAGGGTCAAAACGACCGACAGGAGCCGGTTGACGAGATAGACCATCAGAGGGGGACCGAAGGTTGGAGACAGGGAAAGCGGTGAGGCGGCGGGCCGCCTCACGCATGAAGCTCGTCAGCTCGCGAGCCAGACCTTGTGGAAATTGAGGTTGGACCCGTTGGGATGAACCACCGTGTCGAGCCCGCCGACCTCCGGCGCCGCACCAATCGTGCCGTTGCGATACCAGAGGATTACATCAAGCGCCTCGTCAAACAGGTGCTGCTGAATGCGGCGGTAGAGATCAAGGCGCGCGGCGGGATCGACTTCGCCCCGGGCTTGTTCGGTCAACTCGTCAATGAGCGGATCGCTGATGCTGCGATAGTTGAAGCCACCGGTGCTGTGGTAGAGGCTGTAGTACAGGCGATCCGGCTCCCAGATGGTGAAGAAGTTCATCATCGTCATCTCAAAGTCGCGATCCACCCAGACCTGGCTTAGCCAATCGGCCCAAGTGAGCTGTTCGATCGTCATGTTGACGCCCGCCGCGCGCGCCCATTCCGCGATGATCTGAGCGCTGTCGACATGGTAGGGATAGTTGGTGGTCACCTTGAATACCACGTTCAGCGTCCCCGGCGGATATCCGGCCTCTTCCAACAAGGCCTGCGCCTGCGCGATATCCTGCGCCCGCTGCGTCAGATCGCCGTTGCGCGTCGCATCGTTGGGGAAGCTTGGCGTTGGGGTGGTATCGCCTTGCGCCCAGAGCGCGCCTTGAAGCAATGCTTCTTTGTCGATCATCAGGTCAAAGGCCAGGCGGACCCGACGGTCTTGGAACAACTCCCGATCATGGTTGAAATTCAGGAAGTCGAAGTTCAGGGGTGCCCAGGTTACGACCTGAAGATCTGCGTCCCCTTCCACTTGCGCGACGCGTTCGGCCGGGATGTCATTGATGAAATGCAACTCCCCTGTCTGCAGCCCGGTCAGCCGCACGGTGGGTTCGGTGATCTCTCGAGCCAGAATGCCATCGAGATAGGCTGGGCCATCCCAGTACTCGTCAAAGCGCTCAAGTTCCACTTCATTGCCAAACTCTCGGCGCATGAAACGGAACGCGCCTGCGCCCGTTGGGGCGGTGCCTTGTGTGTCACCTGATCCGGCAGGCATGACCACACCGGCCCCATTCTCGGCAAGACGGGCCAGGAACGGTGCGTTCGGGCGTGACATGCGGATCACGACCGTCAGATCGTCCGGCGCTTCGAAGGCATCAACATCGTTGAACACTTCGAAATTGACCGCGCCGACCTCAGGGTCGCGGCAGCGCTCAAAGGAATAGATCACATCCTCGGCGGTCATCGTCGAGCCGTCATGGAATTTCACGCCATCGCGCAGGTTGAACGTATAGGTCAGCCCGTCTTCAGAGACCTCGAAGCTCTCGGCAAGCTGCGGCACCACTTCCATCTCCGAATTGATCGTCACGATGGAGTCGTGGATGTTTTGCAGCACCCGGGCGGTCGAGGCGGTGCCGGTCTGGTGCATATCGAGGTTCTGGGTGGTCTCCGAATGGCCCCAGATCAGCGTGCCGCCTGACACGGGCTCTTGCGCGCGAAGCGGGCCGGGTCCGAACCCAAATCCAAGCGCACCCGTGGCGATGATGCTGGTGGCGAGAAACTCCCTACGTTTCATGGTCTTTATCTCCTCTGTTGCCGCTGGATGCGTCCAGCGGTTGGATTGGCCGGGGGCTGCAAGCTTGGCCCCCGTGGCACATGCGCAGCGCCGGCATAGGACCGGCGGAACATTGGGTTAGCGCGCAAAGGTTGGGCGCCGCTCGGCGACGCCGAGCGCGGTTTCAAGCGCCATGCCGAAGTTCAGCAACGGCCCTTCCTCGAACAGCCGCCCCCAAAGCGAGATGCCCTGCGGCACCGTGAAAACCTGGCCGTCGACATCTTCCTCGCCAACACTCAGCTTGCCAGCGCCAAGGCTGGCTTTGCCGCGCGTTCCAAGCTCAAGAAATCCGGCGCGCAGATGCAAACAGGGGTGCCCGGTGAAGTTCGACGCAACCAGCATCGGGCCGGTCATGAACGGTCCAACCAACACGTCGATCTCATTGAAGAGGCCGTCGAGCGCCTTCATCACGCGTAAGCGGAGCCGGTCGAGTTGAACATGATCGACCGCAGACAAGAAGCGCGCCTTTCGGAACGTGTTGGGCCAGGCCCCGTCATCCTGCCAGGTCAGCGTATCGTCGGTGTTCTCTAGCGTCAGTTCCTCAAAGGCCGCCGCAGCCTCAGCATAAAGGATGTTGATCAGGGCCCCATAAGGCAGGTCCGGCAAGCTGACCTCGCGCAGATCAACGCCGAGATCACGCACGGCCTCAAGAGCGGCCCGATCGACCTCGGTTGCGCCGTCTTCGAACGCGTCGGGTAGATAGCCGACGCGAAGGTCTTTCCACGAGGCATTGGCGTCGAAATGGAATGGTGCCTCGATAGAGGAGGGATCGCCAATATCGCTGCCATTGATCGCGTCAAGGACCATGGCCGTGTCTTCGACCGAGCGGCAGATTGGGCCGACCTTGTCGAGTGTCCAACAGAGCGCCATGCCGCCGGTGCGCGCGACCCGCCCGAAGGTCGGGCGTAGGCCCGTCGTCCCGCAGCGCTGAGAGGGTGATGTGATCGAGCCAAGCGTCTCGGTTCCGATAGCAAAAGCACAGAGCCCTGCCGCCGTGGCCGACGCGGACCCGGCGGAAGATCCGCTTGAGCCTTCATTCAAGTTCCACGGATTGCGCGTCACCCCACCATACCAAATATCGTTATAAGCCAGCGCGCCGACGGTGGTTTTCCCAAGCAGAACCGCACCGGCGGCATGCAGGCGCTGCACGATCACAGCATCATTTTCGGGGATTCGGTTCTGGAACGGTTCTGCACCCCAGCCCGTGACAATGCTTTGCGTGTCGAAAAGGTCTTTCAGGCCGTAAGGAATGCCATGCAGCGGGCCGAGCCATTCTCCCGCACCAAGGAGACTGTCCGCCGCATCAGCTTCGGTGAGCGCGAGGTCGGGCGTCACCGTGGCGAAACACTCAAGGTCCTGGTTCCGCGCTTCGATACGGGCCAGATAAATCTCGGTGAGCCGCCGACTGGTCAGCTTGCCCTGCCGAAGCCACGCGGAAAGCTGCGTCATCGGCGCAAAAGCAATATCTTCGTCATCATCTGGCAGTGGCCCGCCATCGGTGTCGGAGAATTGCGCCTTCCCCGCGGATGTCGGCATCACGAACTGCGGCAGGCGCGGGTCAAAGCGGCTTGCCATCGGCTCATCATTCTCAAGCCGCACAGCCCGCCGCATCTGGGCCGACGCAATCTGCCCTTCCAGGTTTTCCAGCATCTGCTGACGCTCCTGGGGCGTGTAGCTTAGCCCGGCAAGCCGTTCGGCGCCTTCTATGTCCGCGAGAGTGAGTGAAGCCGACATCGTTCCGAAGCCCCTATCGTGCCAATTTTCCGAATCCTTATCTTGTGCAACTATGTTTTTGGCTAATAAATCAATTGTCAACACTGCTATCAGGTATAAAAACCGTATTAAAACTATGATTTTTGGATCAGCTTCTTTTATTATCAGCCAGAGTCGCGCTCTGCCCTGTTTTGCGGCGGTCTGTTATCTGACAGTCGCAGGGGCCATGATGCGGCGGCGGATTCTGCGTGAGAAGCGTCATGCCCTCGCGTTTGCGAGATTGCTGGGAGGATGTGCGGAACGATGACCCAGACAGCCCCGCGCGTGCGCGCATATAATATCGAAACACCCGACCGTTTGCTTGACGCCGCCGAACGGCTTTTCGCCAAGCAGAATTATCAGATCGTCACTTTGAAAGAGATCGCCGCCGAGGCTGGCGCGAATGTTGGTCAGATTGCCTACCATTTCGGTAAGAAAGAGACGCTGGTCCGGGAGACCATTCAGCGCCGCGCAAGCGAGCTCAATCGCGAGCGGATTGTCCTCCTGGAGCAGTACGAAGAGTTGGTTGGGCGGAACAATGTCGAGGTTGAACCTCTCGTCCGCGCGCTTATCCTGCCGTATTACAACAAGCTTGATGGCGAAAACGAACAGTGGCGCCACTTTGCCACTTTCGTTGGGCGCTCGGTCTGGGACGGCACGCTGTCCAGCTATATGAGCGAGAGTTTCGACAATGTGGCCAAGCTCTATATCGACGCTTTTATGCGGGCCCTGCCAGAGCTTGAACATAGCGACGCCATTCGAGGTTTTCATTTTTTGATGGCGATCATGCACGCGGCAACCGTGCAGGACGCGCGCGTCGAGGGCCTTCTCGGCATGGCCGGAAGTGACCTGTCTTGGGCGGTCTATAAGGAGATTGTCGTTCCTTATATCAGTGCAGGTTTCAAGGCGATCGCGGCGACCTCCGCTCCATAGATCATCCCGGTCAGATTATGATTGTGCGGCTTTCATAAAGGCCCCGCCGGCAATGCTTGTTACGCGCAAGCGGGGTGCCGGGCGGACGTGTTTGTTCGCAAGCTTTGGAATGCGGGATGACCTCTCATGTGGTCGAAACATTGTGACCCTGTCGCGGTCAGACACATCACCTGACCGATGCGATCAAACGAGATTGTGTTCGAGGTTGTGCTTGAGGTTGTGGCTGCGGCGGCGCTCTGCGGTTAGAACCGGAGCAAACGAAAGCAACCCTGAGAAACCAGGAAGACCGAATGAGATATGTTTCCAAGCTGGCGGCCCTGGCGGTGAGCGCGGCTATGTTGCCCCTGGCAGCCATGGCCGACACGGCGGATGGCGATGCGCTGAACGCTGTGACATGGGATGAAATCGTCGAATTGGCCCGGGGTGGGGAGGTCAACTGGTTCCTCTGGGGCGGGTCGGATGACATCAACCGATATGTGATCGAATATATCGGCGGGCGGCTGATGGATGAATACGGCATCACGTTGAACCGGGTCGGCCTCAGCGATACGGCGGAGGCGGTCAACCTGGTCCTGAGCGAGCGCGAAGCCGGTGTGATGGATGCAGGCTCCGTCGACATGATTTGGATCAACGGCGAGAATTTCCGCACCATGATGCAGGGAGATTTGGTCTATTGCGGATATACCGATCTTCTGCCGAACAACGCTTTGATCGACTGGAGCAATCCGGCGATTGCCAATGATTTCGGTGTGCCGGTCGACGGCTGCGAAGTGCCTTGGTCAACCGCGCAATTTGCCTTCGCCTACAACACGGCGCTCCATGACGCACCGCCAACCTCGATCCCGGATTTGTTGGACTGGATCGTGGCCAATCCTGGTCAGTTCACCTATTCCGCACCGCCCGATTTCAACGGATCGGTGTTTGTCCGGCATGTGTTCTATCATGCTGCAGGCGGCGTCGAGAACCTGCTGGGAGAGTTTGATCAGGACCGTTTTGACGGCGCCGCAGCCGCGACTTGGCAGATCTTGAACGATATCGAGCCCTATCTTTGGCGTGAAGGCGCGACCTATCCAACGTCGATCACGGCGCTGGAACAGCTGTATGCCAATCAGGAAGTCGGTTTGGTGTTCAACTATGAACCCGCCAGCGTCGGCATCAATATCGAAAACGGCATCTTTCCACCAACGACCCAAGGCTATGCCATGACGGATGGCACAATCGGCAACACCAACTACACGCTGATCCCATTCAATTCGCCCAATAAAGCCGCCGCTTTGGTGCTGCAAAACCTGCTTCTCTCGGCTGAGGCGCAGGTTCACAAGGCAAGGCCGGATGTTTGGGGGGCACAACCGGGGATCGATATGACCCGCGTGGATGGAGAGGTGCGGGCGGTTTTTGACTCAATCGCGCGCCATCCAAACGTTGTGCCCGCCGAAGACTTGGCCGCGACCGCATTGCCGGAACTGCAGGCCTCCTGGATTTCTGCGATTGAGCAGGGTTGGATCGACAACGTTGGCAATTGAGCCGATGATCGCGGGGGCCATCTCGGCCCGGCGCGAGATGGTTTTGCATCCCATTTGGGGCGAGGCCCGCTTTGTCTGACCGTCTGAAGATTTTCTTGCTGTTGCTGCCGGCGCTCTTGGTGATTGTGGGGCTGTTCTTTGGCGGCCTCTTGATCGGCCTGATGCGCAGCTTCAACTACATGCCGGTGATTGGGCTGACGGAGCCGAACTTGCAGGCCTACGCCGCAATTTTCACGGAGGAGGAGTTCTATTACTCCTTCCTGCTAAGCTTCCATATCTCTTTCACCTCCACGGTGATCTCTTGCATCCTTGCCGTCGGCGCCGCGTTGCTGCTGCGGCGCGCCTTCATTGGTCGTGCCATTATCAACTTCCTGTTTCAGTTGAACTTGACCGTGCCGCATTTGGTCGGCGCCATCGGCATTCTCTACCTGTTTTCGCAATCGGGCAGCTTTGCGCGCTTGGCAGCCGAGTTCGGCATGATCGCGCGGCCCGCCGATTTTCCCGCGCTGGTCTTCGACCCCTACGCCATCGGGATCATCCTGCAATATGTCTGGAAAGAGGTGCCGTTTATCGGGGTGATCGTCCTGGCAAACATGCAGGCCATGGGGGAGGACTATGAAAGTGTCGCCCGGTCTTTGGGCGCATCAAAATGGCAGAGCTTTCGCTATGTCCTGCTGCCATTGATCTTTCCGGGCCTTCTGTCAGCCTCGGTGATCGTCTTTGCCTTCACCTTTGGGGCCTATGAAATCCCGGCGCTGCTTGGCGCGAATTACCCCGCAGCGCTGCCGGTGCTTGCGTATCGCAAATACACCGATGTCGATTTGGCGGCGCGCCCTGAGGCCATGGCGTTGGCCATTCTGATCGCGGTGATGAGCGCGGTGATGATCTATATCTACATCCGCTATGCGCGCCGACGGGTGAGGGGGGTGAGATGATCGGGCAAGACGGTCTCTGGACCAAAACCTTCCGCTATCTCACGTGCCTGGTTCTTGTGATCTGGCTGGTGTTGCCGCTTATCCCTTTGGCGATTTGGTCCTTCGCCCGGGGCTGGTTCTTTCCGGACATTCTGCCCCGCGTTTGGACCTTAGACGCGTGGGACTACGCCATGTCTGACACATCTGGCGTGTTAGATAGCCTCTGGCTGACCATCGGCATCTCGCTCGCGGCCACCGCGCTCTCGATCTTGATCGGCGTACCAGCGGGCCGGGCGCTTGGTATGCATAAATTCAGGGGCAAGGAGGTTGTCGAAATGATGATCCTTGCGCCCATGATCGTGCCAGGTATTGCGGTGGCTTTGGGCATTCATTCGGTGTTTATCTGGCTTGGGCTGACCAACACGGTGCAGGGTGTAATCCTGGTCCACCTGATCCCGACGCTGCCTTACATGACCCTCGTCATGGCTGGCATTTTCTCGAATTATGATCCCGCGTTTGAGGCGCAGGCGCGCAGCCTCGGAGCCTCCCCACTCAAGACATTCTGGTATGTGACACTCCCGGCGATCTTGCCCGGCATTATTGTCGGTGGCCTTTTCGCGTTTCTGGTCTCCTGGAGCCAATACATCCTCACCTTGCTGATCGGCGGCGGGCGGGTCGTGACCCTGCCGCTCCTGCTGTTCAACTTCGCGACCTCTGGGCGCAATGACATCACCGGCGCCATCGGCATGATCTACATTCTGCCTGGCATCCTCATTCTCCTTCTCACCGCCAAGCAGCTTTCGGGCCGGAGTGCCGCGGTTGGAGGCTTCGGACGTCTATGACGCATGTCTCTATCCAACATCTGACCAAACTCTATCCCGGCGGCGATCACCCGGCCCTCGACCGGTTGAGCCTTGAGATCGAGAGTGGCGTGCTGACCGCGCTGCTCGGGCCATCGGGCTGTGGCAAGACCACGACGATGAAGATCATCGCGGGACTTTTAGAGCCAAGCTCGGGTGATGTGCGATTTGATGGCCGCTCGATCTTACGGGAAAAGCCCGAAAACCGGGGCGCCGTGATGGTGTTTCAGAACCATCTGCTGTTTCCCTATATGAGCGTGGCGGAGAATGTCGGATTCGGTCTCAAGATGCGCAAAACCAACTCCGCCGAGATCAAACGACGCGTTGGAGAGATGCTTGATCTGGTCCGCCTCCCCGATCTGGGTGAGCGCAAGCCAAGCGCGCTTTCCGGCGGGCAACAACAACGGGTTGCGCTCGCCCGCGCGCTGATTGTGCAGCCGGAGGTTTTGCTGCTGGATGAACCGCTTTCGAACCTCGACACGCATCTGCGGTTTGAAATGCGCGATCTGATCCGATCTTTGCAGCAAGAGACCGGGATCACCACGATCTTCGTAACCCATGATCAGGAAGATGCCGTCGTGCTGGCGGACCGTGTCGCGCTGATCCTTGATGGGCAGATGAAGCAGTACGACACGGCCGATGCGTTCTACAAACGCCCTGCGGATGAGGCGACGGCGCGGTTTTTCGGCGGGCGCAACTTCGTCTCGGGCACCTCTGCGGATGGTGTTTTCGACAGCGCCTTGGGACGGTTGGTTTTGTCGGCTAGGGCCGCAACGGGGCAGGGCATGCTGACCTTCCGACCCGAAAATGTGCGCTTGGGGCACGCACCGAGCGGTCAAAACAACCTAACCGCCGATCTGATCGAGGTCATCTATCTGGGCACCCAAACCCGCCTGAAACTCAGCGTTGGTGATATGCTGATCGAGGCAATCGTGAACCCAACAGAAGCGGAGGGATACCGCGTTGGTGCGCTGGTGCCCATCCACCTTCCAAACGAGACGCTCTGGGTGATTTCATAAGATCGCGGTGCCGCATGCCCCGATATGTCTCAAGTTGCCAGTCGACTGCGTTCGACCGCTGTCTGCACCGCCATCCGAAACAGAGCATAGACTGGCACCTCCGGCGCATCCGGGCGCACCATTAGGCCGACCGGCCCATCTGTCATCGCCGTGTCGATCGGAAGCCGGACAAGCGTGCCATCCGCGGTTTCGTTGGCCACAACACCGCTCGATATCACCCAAATCGCATCGGATTGCCGCGTATAGACGCGACCGAAGGTGCTTGAAACGGTCTCGATCCGGTTCGGCGGCTCGGTTAGCCCATGGGCGATCAAAAACCGCTCCACCATCGGTCTTATCGCGGATCCTGCCGGTGGATAGATCAACTGCCATTCACCAATCCGGTGCAGGTCCGGCGCCGCCAAGAGCGGATGACCGGCGCGCACGACAAAATCCACCTGTTCCATATAGAGTTGTGTGAACGAGATGCCTTGCATCGTGTCCGGCTGCCCAAGCCGCCCGATCACCACATCGAGTTCGCCCAAGCGCAATCGCTCAATCAGATAGCCATGCGGCCCATCCAGCATTTGGAGCATGGCGTCCGGTGCCAAGGCCGAGAACTCGGCGACGACCTCCGGCATCATCGAGGCAGCCACACTGGGGAGTGATCCGACGCGAAGCCGTGTCTTGACCTGCTGCCGCGCGGTTTCGATGCCGCGCACGCCCTGCTGCAGATTGGCGAGCGACATTTGCGCAAAATGCAGAAACACTTCGCCCTGTTTCGTCAGCGTGACGCCAGATCTGCTGCGCTGCATAAGCTTGGCGTCGACGATGTCTTCCAATTCTTTCAAGGTCTTCGAAATCGCCGGTTGTGTGAGATACAGCTTTTCAGCCGCTCGTTTTAAACTCCCCTCCCGGGCGATTTCGACAAAGCATTGAATGTGACGGAATTTAACGCGCCGCTCGAATATGGTTTCTTTTTTGGGCATCTATCGTATAGTAATTCTCATTTTTGTTATCGGTTTTAACAAGATAACGTTGCCGTGTGGAGGGGTTTATGAAGACACAGGTGGCGATCGTTGGCGGGGGACCTTCGGGGCTGCTGCTTGGGCAGTTGTTACAGACGCGCGGCATCGACAGCATCGTTTTGGAGCGAAGAACCAAGGACTATGTTCTAGGTAGGATCCGCGCGGGGGTGTTGGAAGTTGGGGCGGTGAACCTGCTGCGCCAAGCCGGTGTCGGCGACCGCATGGACCGTGAGGGCATCCTCCATGACGGCACAATCATCTCCTACGGCGATGAGATATTCGGTATCAATTTCAAAGAACACACCAATACCGGGGTTATGGTCTATGGCCAGACCGAATTGACGCGCGACCTTTATGATGCGCGTGAGGCCACCGGTGGACGGATCATCTACGACGTCGAGGATGTGCAGATTTGCGATGCGAAGTCAGAGGCGCCTTACGTCACCTACACGGTCGATGGCGTCGCGCAGCGGATCACTTGTGACTTTGTCGCGGGATGTGACGGATTTCATGGAGTCAGTCGCAAAACCATCCCCGATGATGTGCGCGTTGAGTATGAGAAAGTCTATCCGTTCGGATGGCTTGGTATTCTGTCAGAAACGCCGCCTGTTGCGGATGAATTGATCTATGCCAGTTCTGAGCGTGGTTTCGCACTCTGTTCCATGCGAACCCCTGTGTTGAGCCGCTATTACATCCAGTGCTCTTTACAAGACACCGTTGAAGATTGGTCGGATGAAGCTTTCTGGTCAGAGCTGAAGCGCCGCCTTCCCAAAAATGTGGCCGACAAGCTGATCACCGGGCCATCGATAGAGAAATCCATCGCGCCCTTGCGCTCTTTCGTGACGGAGCCGATGCAGTGGGGGCGGCTGTTTCTCTGCGGGGATGCGGCGCATATCGTGCCGCCGACTGGGGCCAAGGGCTTGAACACCGCCGCCTCCGATATCTACTATCTCTTCAATGGTCTGGCTGAGTATTATCAAGACGGCGCGACCGCTGGGCTTGATGCGTATTCGGAAAAAGCCCTTGCGCGGGTTTGGAAGGCGGAGCGATTTAGCTGGTGGATGACCAATCTTTTGCACCGCTTCCCCGATGAGAACCAGTTCGATCAGAAGATGCAGGCGGCGGAGATCGCATTTCTGCGCACCAACCGCGCCGCGCAGAGCGTTCTGGCGCAAAACTATGTTGGGTTGCCATACTGATGCCAGATCGAAAACAGACAGGGATGGAGATCCGCCGTGCCGTTTTGGGCGATGCCCATGTGGACCGCGCCGAGGCCGCAACAACAGAGTTCGATGCGCCGTTCCAAGCTCTGATCACCGAGATGGCTTGGGGCAATCTATGGGCGGGTGACGGGATCACGTTGCGCGAACGGTCTATGGTGACACTTGCCTTGCTCGCCGCTTTGGGGAACTTTGAGGAAATCCCAATGCATATTCGCGCCACGGCCCGCACCGGTGCAAGCAAACGCGATGTTTTGGAGGTGTTTCAGCATGTGGCCGTCTATGCCGGCGTGCCGCGCGCCAATCAGGCGCTGAAACTGGCCAAAGAGACCTATGTTGAGATGGAAGCGGACGAGGCAACCTCGACCAATCAGCCGGAAGGGGCGTAACATGCCGGGCTATCCAGAACTCTACCAACGAGATCGCGAGCGCCATCCCCCCGCATTGACCCGCGGCTATAAAACATCCGTGGCCCGGTCGCCGCAGAATGCGCTGATCAGTTTGGAAAACACCGCAAGCGAACTGACCGGCCCGCGTTTTGGCCATAATGACATCGACCCAATCGACAGTGATCTCCTGGCAAACTTCGTTCAGCCGGGGGAAAGCCCAATCGGTGAGCGGATTTTGTTGCATGGCCGGGTGCTGGACGAAAACGCGCGGCCGGTGCCAAACACCTTGGTCGAGATTTGGCAGGCCAATGCCGGCGGGCGGTATCGACATAAGAAAGATACCTATCTTGCGCCAATCGACCCGAATTTTGGCGGCTGCGGCCGGACGCTTACGGATGCCGACGGGGCGTATGTGTTTCGCACCGTGAAGCCGGGGGCCTATCCCTGGCGCAACTGGGTCAACAACTGGCGCCCCGCGCATATTCATATCTCGGTTTTTGGCTGGGCCTTCGCGCAGCGTCTGATCACGCAATGCTATTTCGAAGGCGATCCGCTGATTGCCAAATGCCCGATCGTGAACACGATCCCCGATCCCGACGCCATTGACCAATTGGTGGCCGCGCTTGACCTGAACGCCACAATCCCGCTCGACACGATTGCCTATAAATTCGACATCGTCCTGCGCGGCGCGCGCTCGACCCTGTTCGAAAACCGGTTGGAGGGGAACTGATGCCGCAGAAGCTTGGGTATCTCAAAGAAACCGCCTCTCAGACAGCCGGGCCATATGTGCATATCGGCTTGGCACCAGGCGCGGCGGGCTTTGAGATCTACGATCAAGAGCTGGGGTGGGACATCGCTGGACCGCATGCCAAGGGCGAACGTATTCGCGTCGAAGGGGTGGTCATCGACGGGATCGGAAGCCCGATCAAAGATGTGCTGCTCGAGGCTTGGCAGGCAAATGCTGCCGGAATTTATCCGCACCCGGATCGCGCCGGTGAGATCGAGGAAGGTTTCCGAGGCTGGGGGCGCGTGATCACCGATTTTGACAGCGGCGAATGGGGCTTTGATACGGTTAAACCCGGCCCGGTCATGGGCCGAAACGGCCAGATGATGGCGCCGCATATCAATCTTTGGATTGTGGCCCGTGGGATAAATCTGGGCCTCAACACGCGGCTCTATTTTTCAGATGAAGCCGAAGCCAATGCGCAGGATCCGATCCTCAACGGGATCGAGTGGGAGCGCCGCCGCGATACGCTTATCGCCGCGCGGGCGGAAAGGGACGGCCAAGCCGTCTACCGTTTCGACATCCGGCTGCAAGGGGAGGCCGAAACGGTCTTTTTTGATATTTAGGCGCGTCAAAGCGCGCTGCGATCAATCATCAAACCGCCATCGACCAGGTCATCATTGGGATGGGTCACCACCATTGCGCCTGGCTCAAGCCCGCTCAGAACCTCGGCAAACCGGTCGCTTCTGCGGCCCAATTCAACCGTCACCTCTTGGGCGGTGTTGCCGTTCGCTATGAACACCGCCCAGGTGTCGCCACGGCGAAACAGCGCGCTGAGCGGGACTTGAGTGACCTCGTCGGCTTGCCACTCGACAATCCGCAAGAAGGTCGAGAACCCATCGCCCAACCCGGCGCGCGCCTCTTGCGGTGTGGTCAGATGAAAGATCGCGTCGACCCGTTGTTCCTCAATCCCCAAGGCGGAGATATGGGTCCGAGCCGAAGGCTCGACCCGGTCAAGCTCGGCCATCAATGTGTCTGGGCCGCCCCACCGTTCGACCATTGCGACGGCCCCGGGGGCCAAGCGCACGGCGTCCGAGGAGAGCAGGTCGGCGACAATTTCGAGTTCGGTCGGGTCGCCGATACTGACCAAGGGCGTGCCGGCCGTCACAGGGCGTTCGCTGATATTGGCGACGGACAGGACCACGCCATCGGCGGGCGACATCAATTCGATGCAGCAATCCCCATCGGCGGCCCCATTCGCGCCATCCGGCCCAATCAATGCGGCGCGCGACCGATCCAGCGTGCTTTGCGCGATATTGATCCGCGCTTCCGCAGCATCGACCGTCGCATCCGCAATCGCCAATTGCTGCGTCACATCCTCCATCGCGGTGATCGACGAAACCCCACGTTCGACCAGAACCTGCACCCGGTCAAACTGCATCTGGGCATAGGTTTGTTCCTCGACCGAGCGGCGCAGTTCGGTCCGGGCGACGTTTAACGCCGCCTCGGCCTCACCAACGGAGGCTTCGGCCTGCATCCGCGTGCGGCTGTCGAGCAGGCTTGGCGGCACAGGCTCCACCAGGGCCACAACCGTTTCACCGGCCAGAACCGCATCTCCCACATCAACGGGAGAGCGGAGCGCCGTGCCGCTGATCGGCGCTGCGACTTCGAAAATGTCGCGGATACGGGTCTGCCCGTCGGCATCGACAGTGACCTGCAGCGGCCCGCGCGTGACCTCATGGAGATCCACGGCAATCGGCTCGGGCCGGAAGGTGACATAGAGCAGCCCGGCCAGGATGGCACCACCAACGACCAGGATGCCTAGGGTTCTTGGTTTCAGAGACATAAGCCTGCTACTCCCTTGTTTTCATAACGGATACGAGATTGAGATTGTCCAGCCTGCGGCGCACGATCAGCGCCGAGGCTAGGGCCGCGGCCAGCACAACCAAGCTGGCCCGGGCAAAGATATCGGGATTCAGGATCAGAGGCATCGCATAGAGATCGGAGGAAAACGCGTTCACCATCACCTGTGCGATGCCCGCCCCGAGAAGCCAGCCAACGGGCTGCGCGACAAGCGCCAGAAACATCGTTTCGCCCACCAGCACATAAGACACTTCGCCGCGTGAAAAGCCGAGGATCCGTAAACTCGCCAACTCGCGCGCCCGTTCGCTCAGTTGAATACGCGCACCGTTATAGGCGACCCCGACTGTGATCAGCACAGCGATCACGATATAGACCGTGTTCATCACCATGACGTTTTCGCGGATCGTGTCCTGAAAGCTGCGCCTGGTGTCGGTCATCATGATCAGACCCGATAGGCGCGGCAAGTCTTTCAATCGGGCGTGCAACGCGTCGAGTTCATTGTCATCCAAGGTGACATTCACGACTGACATGCGGGGGCTTTGCCGGAATATCTCGTTGAGATAGCCCAGATCGATATAGGCCCCGAGACCGAAATACTGCTCGACCAACCCGGTGACGACCATCTCATGGGTCTCTCGCCGACCGCTCAGAAACTCGACTTCGACCAGATCACCGATGCCCAAATCCAACTGACTGGCCAATCGCTCGGCCAGGAGGATGCCGCCGGGTTCCGCCGTACTGACCGAGCCATCGGCGCCGATCACCCGGCTCAAATCTGTACCGGGGCGGCGCGCCTCGATGGCTAAGCTTTTCTCCAAGGGACCATTGCGCAGGATTGCGGGCAGATATTGCTGCGGTTCGGCTTGCAAAACCCCGGGCAGGCGGCGCACTTCAGCAATCGTGGTCTCAGGCACATCATCGGTAAACAGCAGCATCGCGTCTTGCCGGTTCGATTGGTAAAACGCCACATCGACGATGTTGTCCAACGCGTCATGGACAAAGGACGCCGCGATGACGGCGGAAACTGCGAAGCCAAGGCCCAAACAGGTCATCGCGCTGCGCACCGGCCAGCGGAAGAAACTGCGCAGGATCATAATGGTCGGCTGCGAAAGCCGTGCGCGCGCCATCAAGACATCGATGAAGCTGCGCTTGAACCGAGGCGGGGCGGGGGGCTGCATCGCAATCGCAGGGGCTAGCCGCGCAGCCGCGATCGCCGCACGAGCCGCGCCCAGCATCGTAGTCAGAAGTGCGGCCAGGCCCGAGATCGCATAGACCCAGCCCGGCACCCGGAACAACAGATAGGGGAAGTCGAAGAACTCGACATATTGCAACGCCATGCCATGGGCCAGCCAGGTGCCCACGCCCCAGCCTATACCGATCCCGACCAAGGCGATGAATGCCGCAAGCAGCAGGTAGTGCAGGCAGATTTCGAAATCCGAATAGCCGATGGCTTTCAATAGCCCGATCTCCGAGCGCTCCAGAGCCACGATCCGCCCCATCACCATGCTGACCAAAAACGCCGCGATGGCGAAGAAGATCGGCGGCACAACCATCGCCATGCCCCTGAGTTGGTCGATCTCGGAACTGACAAAACTGTCGCTCGTCTGTTGATCGCGGCCATGAGCGCCAAGCCCGCCATAGGCTTCCAGCACATCATCCAGCGCGTCGATCACCGCCTCTTCCCGCGCGTCCTGAGTGATTTTGATCGCCAGGCCGTTGAACGCGCCCTGCATATCGAAGGCGGCGGAGGCCGCGCGTTCGGGCATCCAGATAATGCCGAATCCCTCATTATCCGGCATCATGCCGCCGGGGCCGATTGTATAAATATATTCGGGGCTGAGCGCCGTTCCAACGATGCGCAAGGCGCGCCGTTGGCCATTCAAATTGGCGTGGAACACCGACCCGATCTCGAATCCATTGGCTTCGGCAAAAGGCTCGTTGACCATCACCTCGCTGCTGGATGTCGGGTCGGGGTAATCGCCCGAACGCAGGAGCGGCACATTGAGCAGCGGGTCGTTGTCCTCGGGCCAGGAGAGGACATGCCCCACCGCGCTTTCAACCCGTCCTTCGATATCCAAGATCGCGAAGCCGGAGACGGTCGGGTCGACGGCATAGATGCCGTCAATCGCCCGGATCTCCGGCAGAAGACTTTCTGGCGCGCGCCGCGCATCGATCCAAACATCCGCGAACCGATTGCGCTCGTAATAGGCCGAGCGGGTGTCATCCAGCGCCTGATACATCCCGAAGGAGGTCAGCAGAAGTGCCACGCCGCAGGCCAACACCATGGCGATTGCGACGCCTTGCACCCAAAGCCGCTTGAAATCGCGAAAGAGCTTTTTGTCGAGCGCCTGCATCCCTGTCACCACACGATATTATGCGGGGCGAGGCGGGTCTCATTCACCGAAACGCTGCTGATCTTGCCGTCTTGGAATTGAATCACCCGATGCGCCATCTGTTGGATCGCGGCGTTGTGGGTGATGACCGCCGTGGTGGTGCCGAACTGGTCATTGATCGTTTTGAGAACTTCGAGCACCTGCACGCCGGTTTTGCTGTCGAGCGCGCCGGTCGGCTCATCACACAGCAACACTTCAGGCCGCTTCGCAATCGCGCGGGCAATGGCCACCCGCTGCTGCTCACCGCCCGACATTTCCGAGGGGAAATGATCCAGACGGTGGCCTAACCCGACCAAATCGAGCGCCTCGGCCGCCGGCATCGGGTTTGGCGCGACGTCGGTGACGAGCTGCACATTCTCGCGCGCGGTCAGCGACGGCACCAGATTATAGAACTGGAACACGAACCCCACATGGTCCCGACGGAACTTTGTCAGCCCACGGTCACCCAAGTCGGTCAATTCCAGATCGCGGAACCAGACCCGGCCTTCGGTGGCATGGTCCAGCCCGCCCAGAATATTCAAAAGCGTGGATTTGCCGGAGCCCGACGGGCCAAGCAGCACCGCCAACTCGCCAGCGAATAACTCCAGGCTGACCCCGGCGAGGGCGTAAACCTTCACTTCACCGGTGTCATAAACCTTCGTAATGTTTTCGGTGCGAAAGATTTTCTCCGCCACCTGCCGTCTCCTTGGTCTTCGTCCGTCGCTACGTGGAACTGACATAGAGAGTGCGTCTGCGATTTGATTTGGCTCAATCCGGGGCAATACAACGTAACGTCACGGCGAAAACCTGCCGAGGCAAGTCGGGCGCAAAACCCCTTGTTGCAGGCGGTCACACAGCGCTACAACAGGGAGGGGAGTTTCAAAATACGGCCCCAGGTTTCACTATTTGGAACATGTTGATGTCAAACACCCGCGCCAATCGCCGCTATCGCAGCCAGGAATGGTTCGACAATCCCAACAATCCCGGCATGACCGCGCTCTATCTCGAGCGTTATCAGAACCAGGCGTTCACCCAAGGTGAGTTGCAGTCGGAAAAGCCGATCATCGGCGTGGCGCAAACCGGCTCTGACCTCGTGCCTTGCAACAAGATCCATGTGTTCCTGATGGATCGGATCAAGGCGGGGATTCGCGATGCGGGCGGGATTCCGTTGGAATTCCCAGTGCATCCGATCCAGGAGACGGGCAAGCGGCCCACGGCGGCGCTCGACCGGAACCTGCAATATCTGAGCCTTGTTGAGGTGCTGCATGGCTATCCGATCGATGGGGTGGTGTTGACGACGGGCTGCGACAAGACCACGCCTGCGATGCTGATGGGGGCCGCCACGGTCGACCTGCCGGCCATTGCGCTCAATGGCGGGCCGATGCTGGACGGTTGGTACAAAGGCAAACGCGCCGGCAGCGGCACCACGATTTGGGAGGGGCGGCGGCTTCTGGCCAAGGGCGAGATTGACTATGATGAGTTCATGGAGCTGGCCTGCGCCTCCTCGCCCTCGCTCGGCCATTGCAACACGATGGGCACCGCCTCGACGATGAACGCCATGGCGGAGGCTTTGGGCATGACCTTGCCGGGGGCGGCGGCCATTCCCGCCCCGTTCCGCGAGCGGATGGAGATGGCCTATCTCACCGGTCGCCGGATCGTGGAGATGACGGAGGCCGATCTGAAACCCTCCGACATCCTGACTCGCGCCTCCTTCCTGAACGCCATCAAAGTGAACACGGCGATTGGCGGCTCCACCAATGCGCCGCCGCATTTGCAGGCGATTGCGCGTCATGCGGGGATCGAGCTGGACGTGACCGATTGGCAGACCCACGGCCATGATCTGCCGCTTCTCGTGAATATGCAGCCCGCGGGCGCCTATCTGGGCGAAAGCTTCTTCCGGGCGGGCGGTGTGCCTGCAGTGATGGGGGAGCTTCTCGCCGAAGGCCACCTGGATGGCACGGCGATGACCGCCACTGGCCAGGCCATGGTCGACGCCTTGGACGGCGCACGGAGCATGGACCATGATGTGATCCGCCCGGTCAGCGATCCGATGCGGGAGGAGGCCGGGTTCCTCGTCCTCTCCGGCAATCTCTTCGACTCGGCGCTGATGAAGACCTCCGTCATCTCCGAGGACTTCCGGACGCGGTTTTTGAAAGACGGCGTGTTCGAGGCGAAAGCCGTCGTGTTCGAGGGGCCGGAAGACTACCATGATCGCGTGAACGACGCCACCTTAGGCATTGATGAAGAAACGATTCTCTTCATTCGCAATGTTGGCTGCGTCGGCTATCCCGGATCTGCCGAGGTGGTGAATATGCAGCCGCCGGATGCGCTGATCCAGGCCGGGATCAACCATCTGCCGACCGTTGGCGATGGCCGCCAATCGGGCACGTCGGAGAGCCCGTCGATCCTCAACGCCTCACCCGAAGCGGTCGTGGGCGGCGGCCTGGCGCTTTTGCAAACCGGCGACCCGGTCCGGCTCGACCTGAACGCGGGCACTCTCGACTGCACGATCCCCGCGGCAGAGTGGCAAGCCCGCCGCGATGCTTGGACACCGCCAGAGCTGGAGCATCAGACGCCTTGGCAGGAGCTTTACCGGACCCATGTGGGGCAACTGGCCGATGGCGGCTGCCTCGAACTGGCCACGGCCTATCAGCGGATTGCCAAAGACTTGCCGCGCGATAATCATTAAGCGGCGCGGTCAGCATTCCGCACGGGCGTTTTATCGCCATGCGCCGGGTGAAAATCTGACCTGTGTCAAAGCCCTGTCGTAATTCAGGGGTAGGGTGCCCAGATAAGAGGCGACGAGCGGCCCAAGGACAGAGATGACGATATTCACCAACACGCCCTATGACGCGATTGAGGTCGGCATGCAGGCCAGCATTGACCGTCTCTGCGTCGCCGATGACCTCTATGTCTTTGCCAATTCCAGCGGCAATCTGAACCCGATGCATCTGCCGCGTGAGGATGGCGATGGGCTGCCCGAGGCGGTGGCCCCATCGGCCTGGCTGGGTGCGCTGATTTCGGGCGTGTTGGGCAACCAACTGCCGGGGCCGGGCACGCTTTACCGCGACCAAACCTTGCGGTTCATTGGCCGGGCGCATGCGGGCGACAAATTGACCGCCGGTGTGCGGGTTGTCGAAAAACTGCCCGGCAACCTGGTGCGTTTCGAGACCTGGGTCGACGGCCCGAATGGCCGGATCGCCGAGGGCGAGGCGCGGGTCATTGCACCCGATGCGGCGCAGAGCTTCGATGCCCATGACGTGCCGGGCTTGACTGTCCAGAGCCATGTGCATTTCGACCGGTTGATCGAGCGGGCCGAACCTTTGCCGCCGATCCCCACCAGCGTCGTGGCGCCGGAAACCGCCGATGCCCTTATGGGCGCGATGCTTGGCCGGGATCACACACTGATCGACCCGATCTTGGTGGGCTGCGCCAAGAAGATCGCCGCCGCCGCCGAGGAATGTGGATGTGATATCAGCGGCTTAGAGATCATCGATATTCCCGATCATCGCGCCGCAGCCCTGAAATCTGTGGCGCTTGTGCATGAGGGCCGCGCGCGGGCGGTGATGAAGGGCCATCTGCATACCGATCAGCTTCTGCATGCAATTCTCAAGAAAGATGGTGGGTTGCGCACCAATCGCCGCCTCTCGCATGTGTTTGTCATGGATGTTCCGGGGCTCGACCATCTGCTGTTCGTCACCGACGCGGCGATCAACATCGCGCCCGATTTGGAATGCAAAGTGTCGATTGTGCAAAACGCCATCGATCTCGCCATCGGGCTGGGCGTGGCGGAACCCAAAGTGGGGATTCTCTCGGCGGTTGAAACGGTGACGGCTTCGATCCCTTCAACCCTGGATGCCGCGATCCTCTCCAAAATGGCCGATCGGGGGCAGATCACCGGCGGCTTGGTTGATGGCCCGCTGGCGATGGACAACGCGGTGGATTTGGAGGCGGCGCGGACCAAAGGCCTTAAAGGGCTGGTCGCGGGCCGCGCCGAGATCCTGGTCGCCCCCAATCTGGAATCCGGTAATATGTTGGCCAAAGAGCTGACCTTCCTGGCCCATGCTGAGGCCGGCGGCATCGTCATGGGCGCGCAAGTTCCCATCATCCTCACCAGCCGCGCCGATGACGACAAGGCGCGCCTGGCTTCCTGCGCGATTGCCGCGCTTTATGCTGCGAGTACGTCTAAATGAGCGTGATCCTGACCCTGAATGCAGGCTCTTCAACCATCAAATTCGGGCTCTATGCCAATGCGCCCGAACCTGTCGAAGAAGCGAATGGCGAAGTCGACGCGTTGGGGCCGAATGCCAAGCTGATCTTAACCCCACGCGGGGCGGATCCGGTCGAAACCAACCTTGGACCGACCGACCACGCGAGCGGGATGCAAGCGATCCTCGATGCGGTGACGCCGCTGATGGCCGGGCGGGGGATTGATGGCGTGGGGCACAGGGTGGTGCATGGCGGCCCGGATTTCGACGGCCCGCGCGTGCTTGACCCCGCCACAATCGAACAACTGCGGCAGTTCGAGCCGCTCGCGCCGCTGCACCAGCCCTATAACCTGGCGGGCGTCGAGGCGGCCCATGCGGCCTTCCCGCAAGCCGCACAGGTCGCCTGTTTCGACACCGCCTTTCATCGCGGTCATCCTTGGGTCAATGACACATTCGCCTTGCCGCGCCGCTTCTATGACCAAGGCGTGCGCCGCTATGGGTTCCACGGGCTGAGCTATGATTACATCATGGGCGCGCTCCGTCGGGATTGGCCGCGTCTGGCCGAGGGCCGGGTGATTGTTGCGCATCTGGGCAATGGCGCCTCGATCTGCGCGATAAAAGGGGGCCGGTCTGTCGGCTCGTCGATGGGGTTCTCGGCGCTGGACGGCCTGCCGATGGGCACCCGTTCGGGGCAGGTCGATCCGGGCGTTTTGCTCTATCTGATGGATGCCGAAGGCATGGGCACCGACGAGATCAGCAATCTGCTGTACAAGGAATCCGGGCTCAAAGGTCTCTCTGGCATCACCCATGATATGCGCAGCTTGTTGCAGAGCCCCGAACCGGAAGCGGCCGAAGCCATCGACTATTATGTTTTCCGTCTCCGCCGAGAGATCGGGGCCATGGCGGCGGTTCTGGGCGGTGTTGATGCGCTGGTCTTCACCGGCGGGATTGGTGAAAACGCAGCCCCCATTCGCGCCCGCGCAGTGGCTGGGCTCGATTTTCTTGGGCTCAGCATTGCGCCCGCGGCCAATGACGTGAGCGCGCCGCGGATTGATGCCGGGCCGGTGCCGGTGCTGGTTGTGCCGACCGACGAGGAACGTGTGATCGCGCGCGCGGTTGTCGCGACTCTCGGTGATGCCGAAGCCACGCGGGAAGCAAGGGGCGCTTGGGCCGCCGCCGAATAGCGGCCTTGACCTTCGCTCAGAACACCACACTTTAGCGGTCAGATTTGCGAGGTATCTCATGCGGTTGATCCTATTTGCAGTGGTGGCCATCGGTTTGCTGATTGGCGCTATGGCGGTCTATATGCGGGTGGCGCCAATGCCGCCCGAGATTTGGCATCTGACCCCGGCAGAGGTGACGCCCCCTGACAGCCCCAATTATGTCCTGCTGATCGGTGAGGATGCGCCGCGCTTTGCCGGAACGGTTGATGGGATCGCCGCCCAGCTTGATGAGATTGCGCGCGGCGATGGCGCCCACCTAATCGCGGGAAGTGTGTCTGACGGGCATATCACCTATGTGCAGCGCACTAGGCTAATGGGCTATCCCGATGCGATCTCTGTGCAGGTCCATCCCACCGATGAGGCGGGCCAAGTTGCCATCGACATCTTCTCGCGCTCGCGCTTTGGGCATTCCGATATGGGGGTGAATGCGGCCCGGGTGGAGCGCTGGCTGTCGCAGCTCGGCTCTTGACGTTTCCGCGGCCTCAAGCGACACCGCCAGAATGTTGCCCGCGGATCGCCTTCACCAAATCACCGACCGGTTCGAGTTTCTCGAGGCGCGCCTGAACGCGGGCCCCGATGCCTCCGAGATTGCCACGATCAGCCAGGAATATGCCGCGCTGAAACCCGTGGCCGATCAGATTGCCGCCTATCAGCAGTTGTTGCGCGACATCGACGAGGCCGAGGCGATGTTGGACGATCCGGAGATGAAGGCGCTGGCCGAGGAGGAGTTGCCGACGCTGCGTGCCGCTTTGCCCGAGGCGGAGCAGGCTCTTCGCATCGCGCTTTTGCCAAAAGATGCCGCCGACGCGCGCCCGGCAATGATCGAGATCCGTCCCGGCACCGGCGGCGATGAGGCGGCGCTTTTTGCGGCGGATTTGCTGCGGATGTATGAACGCTATGCCGAGACCCGTGGGTGGAAGCTGGAGATCATCGAGCAAAGCCAGACGGAGTTGGGCGGGATCAAAGAAGTTGTGGCCCATGTCACGGGCGAGGGGGTATTCGCCCGGCTGAAATACGAATCCGGAGTGCATCGGGTGCAGCGGGTGCCTACCACCGAATCCGGCGGGCGCATCCATACCTCTGCCGCGACGGTTGCCGTGCTGCCCGAGGCGGAAGAGGTCGATATCGACATTCCCGCCAATGACATCCGGATCGACACGATGCGCGCCAGCGGGGCCGGCGGGCAGCATGTGAACACCACCGATAGCGCGGTACGGATCACCCATATCCCCTCAGGCATCGTGGTGACTTCGTCGGAGAAATCGCAACATCGCAACCGGGAGATCGCGATGGGCGTCCTGCGTGCCCGGCTCTATGATCTCGAACGCCAGCGCGTCGATGACGAACGCGCGGCGGATCGGAAATCGCAGGTCGGCTCTGGCGACCGTTCCGAGCGCATCCGCACCTATAACTTCCCGCAAGGCCGGATGACCGATCACCGGATCAACTTGACGCTTTATAAGCTCGATCAGGTCATGCAGGGCGATTTGGATGAGGTGATCGACGCGCTTATCGCCGATGATCAGGCGCGGATGCTGGCGGAGATGGAGGGGTGAGCGTCCAGGCCGCGCTGAATGCGGGCCGGGACCGATTGCGCGCAGTGGGGATTGAGGGCGCGGAGAAAGACGCGCGCTGGCTGATGGCCGCGGCATTGGGGGTGACGCCAGACCGGGTAATCCTGCATCTCCGCGATCCACTTAGCGAAGAGGCCGAGTTCTTCTATGAGAATGCCCTAGGCCGACGGCTGGCCTGCGAACCGGTCAGCCATATCCTTGGCGGGCGCTGGTTTTATGGCCGCTGGTTTCATGTGACGGCGGATGTGCTCGATCCGCGCCCGGAGACCGAAATCCTGATCGAGCAAGCCTTGCGCCACCCGTTCAAAGAGGTGCTCGATCTGGGCACCGGCACTGGCTGTATCTTGCTGAGCCTTCTGGCGGAGCGTCCGGGGGCAACCGGAATTGGTACGGATATCTCGCCCCAGGCGCTCGCGATTGCCGAATGGAACGCGGCGGAGTTGAATATCGGCGACCGGCTTGCTCTGATCGAATCCGATTGGTTCTCTGCCGTTGGGGGGCGGTTCGATCTGATCGTCTCAAACCCGCCTTATATCGCGGCGGTCGAGATGGCTGCGCTGGCTCCCGATGTGCGCGATTACGAACCCCATGGCGCGCTCACCGATGGGGCCGATGGCCTCTTCGCCTATCGCGCGATCGCGGCGGCTGCACCGGGGCACCTGACCTCCGGCGGGCGGGTGTTGGTGGAGATCGGGCCGAGCCAGGGCAGGGCGGTCTCAGACCTCTTTGCCGAGGCCGGGCTGAGCGAGATCACGGTTACCCCCGATTTTGACGGGCGGGATCGCGTGGTCGGCGGCACGTGGCACGGGCCGTCTTGATCACCGGACGAAGCGTCCCAATATGAGGAACAGGCCAAAACCGCGCTGAACTGTGCTGATTTCGGCGTTTTTACACGCAAAAATGTGCCTTTACGCCGATTTACCCTTGTTTTGCGCGTCGGAGCGTGGTTACTCATTTGCCAGCGGACGCAGATTGGCCTGCCCAATCGCCCGCGGTTTTGCCACAGAATCGGGTCAACCAGGAATTAGCGTGTTGGCCTGTAACATGATCTGGCGGGGGCCAGGTCCGACAATTCCCACCAGGAACACTGGAACAGAAAACTTATGAGATCATCTAAGAACCGCTCGCGGTCCAAGGGCAACCGGAACCGGTCCGTTGGCAATATCGTCAACCGGGTGTTTGACAGCTCGGGTCCTGAGGGCAAGGTGCGTGGCACCCCGCAGCAGATTATCGATAAATACAACCAGTTGGCGCGCGACGCCCAACTCTCCAATGACCGGGTCGCGACCGAGAATTTCCAACAACATGCCGAACATTACACCCGCATGTTGAGCGAAGCGCAGCGCGAGATGGAAGCCAAGCGCGAGGCGCAAGAGGCGCAGCAAAACCAGCAGCGCGAGCAGCGTCAGCAAAACCAGCAGCGCCATGACGAGGCGGCGCAGCAAAATCAGCAACGCGCCGATGACAGCGCTGCACAAAACACCAAACCGGCCGCCAGCGCCCCGCAACCAGAGCTTCAACCGGGCGAAGGTGCACAACCCGATGCCAGTTTTGACGCGGTGATCGATGCGGCACCCGAGGGCGATAGTGGTTTGGTGGAAACGCCAGAAAGCGCGCCCAAGCCCAAACGCAGCCGGACCCGGCGCCCACGCAAGGCAGAGGCTGAAACCGACAGCCCGCCAGCGGAGCCAACCCCCGACAATCCGCAGGAAGCGGCTGAGTAGCCTAGCCCGCCGCCACCTGCCGGGCCAGGGCGCAGAACCCTTCGATAGGGATTTGCTCGGCCCGGTCCGTTGGGGCCAGCCCGGCGGCTAAAAGCCGATCCTCGATGTCAGGTACCAGCCCTTTCAACGCGGCGCGCAGCATTTTGCGGCGCTGGTTGAAGGCCTTGGCCACAACCCGCTGCAACACATCCGGGTCCGCCGGATAGCGCGGCGCGGGAAGGGCGGCCAGATGCACCACCGATGAGCTGACCTTCGGCGGCGGTGTAAATGCGCCCGGTGGCAGGCTCATCACAATCCTCGCCTCGCACCGCCACTGCGCCAGAACGGCCAAGCGGCCATAGGCCTTGCTGCCAGGTTGCGCCACGATCCGCTCGGCCACCTCGCGTTGGAACATGAGCGTCAGGCTGTCCCAGAGCGGTGGCCAAGTGGGCGGCGTCAGCCAACGGACCAGAAGCTCGGTGCCCACATTATAGGGCAGGTTGGCCACCACCTTGATTGGCGGGGTCAGATGCGCGGCCCAATCGATCTCCAACGCATCCGCGTTCAGAACCTCCAGCCGCTCTGGATAGGCCGCTGCAATCTCGGCCAAGGCGGGCAGGCAGCGGGCGTCTTTCTCAACCGCCACCACGCGTCGCGCGCCCTCGGAGAGCAGCCCCCGGGTCAGCCCCCCAGGTCCCGGGCCCACTTCCAACACGTCATGACCCGTCAGATCGCCGGCCGCGCGAGCGATTTTCGCTGTCAGGTTGAGGTCCAACAGAAAATTCTGCCCCAGGGCCTTGCGCGCGCTCAACCCATGGGTGGCGATCACCTCGCGTAACGGTGGCAGGGTATCGATCCCACTCATCTCGCCGCCCGCGCCCTGGCCATTTTCTCGGCCATTTTCAGGGCCGCGATCAGACTGGTAGGGTCGGCTTTGCCGGTGCCCGCGATGTCGAAGGCCGTGCCATGATCGGGGGAGGTGCGGATAAACGGCAGCCCAAGGGTCACATTCACCCCGCCTGCGAAATCCAGCGTTTTGATCGGGATCAGCGCCTGGTCGTGATACATCGCCACTGCCGCATCATACCCGGCGCGTGCCTCCGCGTGAAACATCGTGTCGGCGGAATGCGGGCCGGTGACCGCCAGCCCTTCAGCGCGCAACGCCTCCAGAACCGGCGTGATCAAAGCGATCTCCTCGCCGCCCATCGTGCCGCCTTCGCCTGCATGCGGATTGAGCCCCGTGACGGCGATGCGCGGCGCGTCCACGCCGAAATCCTGGCGTAGGGCGGCGTGGGTGATCCGGATCGTATCCATCAAAAGCGCGCGGCTCAGCGCCCCTGGGACATCGGCCAGGGCAATATGGATCGTCGTCGGCACCACTTTGAGCGCGTCGCAGGCCAGCATCATCACCACGCGCTCCATGCCCGCCAAATGCGCCAGATATTCGGTATGGCCAGGATAGGGGAACCCCGCGCCGTCTTTCAGCGCTTTCTTGTGAATCGGCGCGGTGCACAGCGCCGAGGCCGCGCCCCGCATCACCAAATCAACCCCGGTTGCGATCACGTCAATCACCGCCTGGGCATTCGCCGGGGCGGGACGCCCCGGTACAGCGGCGGCCGGGAATTCTTGCGCCAGAACCGGCAACGCATGGCCTGCCACATGATCCGCATCACCTGCCGTGCGAATGACTTCGACCGGCATACCGAACCCCGCGAAATGCGCCGGGTCACCAATCACAAAAAACGGCAATCGCGCGCCAAGCTCCGCCCAAGCCTTGGCGGCGATCTCTGGTCCAATTCCCGCTGGCTCACCCGAGCTTAGCGCAATCGGTGCGCAGCTCATTCGTCTTCCGTGATGATCGCCTCGGCGCGCAACTCGGCCATAAACCCGTTGGCGTAACTCTCCAGGCGTTGCTGGAACAGAACCTCGCGCACCTGCTCCCGCCCGCCTTCGGGCAGTTCGGTCGACCGGCCGCAGAGCATCAGAACTTGCGAGACCTCGCCGCCTTGGCCGGTCAAGCCAAAGGACATTTCGTTATCATCCAACCGGGCCAGTTCCAGCGCCACATTGCCGGGCACCTCGTCGATCAGTTGCGAGATCCGGGTGAACCCGTCGGGGCGCACACCATAGAGATCTTCGCATGTATCGATCTCGTCGCGCAGGGCCGTTGCCTCGGAAAGCCCATCGGTTACCGGAATTGTCGCATACTCGACCGCCGTCACGACGGGCGTGACGAAGTCGGTTTCTTCAAAATCGCGCAGCTGGAAGATCGCAATCGCGGGGCCGAGTGGGACAGGGTCGGTCACATCGCCCGGCCCGAGCGTCAAAACCAAAGAGCGCAAGCCGGGTGGTAGGCTGGACAAAGGCCGCCAGCCAAGCGAGCCACCGGCCCGCGCGGTGCCTGCGGCAGACAGCCGTCGCGCCGCGGCAGAGAACCCGCCGATATCGCCATCAAGGCTTTCAGACAGGCCTTGAATCTGCGTGCGTACGTCATCTTGGTTTTGCGGCGTGAGGGGAATGACAAGCTCTGCAAGCAAAATCCGCGCTCCACCGGTGGAGCCGCTGAGCGTCAGCGCCCGGTCGATCTCTTCCTCGCTGACTTGCGCGCGAGGTCCAAACCGGGCCCGCAACACGTTCCGCCAGGTCACACCGGCAGCAACGAAATCTCGAAAAGTCTCGGCCTCGACGCCGCTTGCGGCAATCGCTTGGATAAACTGCTCGGGTTCCAAGTTTGCCCGCGCTGCAAATTCCGCCATTCCGGCCTCGATATCCGTCGGCGTGGCGCTCAAACCAAATCGCGCCCCCGCTTCCGCTTGCAATCGCTCATTGGTGAGTGTCTCGCGGGCCTCTTGCTCCAAATCGCCGGGCGCGTTGAGCAACTCGAGGAACAGGATCCGTTGCTCGATCTCGTAATAGGTCACCGCCCGATCATTGACCGTGATGGCGGCGGTGAACGGGCTTTGTTGCGCCCAGGGCGCCGTTGGTATCAGACCCAGGGCCAAACCCATCGCGCCGCCGAAAACCAACGCGCGGGTAAACTGGCGGGTTTTGGAAAACTGCTGTGCTCGCATGCTCATCGTTTCTATCCGTTATCCTTTCGCGCCGCTTATCTATGGCAGCTACGGTCATAGCGGCGCCCGTCTCGCGTGGCTCCAAAGCCATTCAATGCGACGGTTATGCCAAACTCGGTTGACGGCTCCAACGTAGCCGAGGTGGTAAAGCGGCGCGAGAGGGAAAACTCCACATCGACACATTCCGTGGCATAGGTCAGCGCCAAGCCAGCCCGTGTCGCTTCATCCGCCACAAAATCATAGCGCCAATTGGCTTGGGCGGCCCAAGCATTGTCGAAATCATAGCCCGCATCGAGCGCCCATTCGGCCATGTCTCGTGGGCGCCCTTCTGCCGGGTCCGCCAGAAGCCAGGTAAAACTCGACGTCAGATTATGGGCATCGCCGCGCCAGGTTACGGCCAGTTCGTTTGAGGTAAAATCAAACTCATCGTCGAAAAGAGCCCGGTTGATCACGCTGAGGTCTTGACCAAGGCCCAGATGCGCCGCGAGCAGCCAATCGGACTGGACGCCATCAAGCCCCGAGCCAGGCGTGAACTGCCCCGGCTCGGTGTCGCGATAGACGCGCCCCACGGTGACGCCAAGCGACCAGCCCAGGGGATCGGTGCGGGTGTAGGTCAGACCGACGTTCAATCGTGCGCCAGTCTCAAACCCATCGCGTCCTGGAAAGCGGTTCAGCGAGAAGAGATTGGCCTCATCAAACTCGACCACCGCGCTGTCTTCATTGGGAACCACCGCGCCGTTATCATCGCTCCAGGCAAGCTGTATGGTTGGCTCGATCAGATGGGTCACGCCGCGCATACTGGTCCGCGCCCAAGGCCAACGGAGTTCGACAGCGGCTGCAGGGGCAAAGCGTGTCTCATGGTCGGCAAAGCTGCTATCTTCCTGGATCGCGTAGTAATCGGCATTGAGTTCGGTTTCGACGGCTAGGAGCAGTCCGGCCGGCAGAACCCAATCGCGCCGCCAATCAGCATTGGCCGAAAGCCGCCCCACATCGCGCCCGATTATATCGGTATCGTCGATCCGGTAATGTGTATGGCCTGAGAAGCCTAACGACGCGATCCCGCCAATGACTGGCGGCGTATAACGCCGAGTGTATTCCGCATTCAGCGCTTGATTGGGCAGGGTGCGGTTGTCGTCGCCCTCGCGCAGCGAAGAGAAGTAGCTGAAACCCGCTTCGATATACTCATCACGCCGTGCCCGGCTCAGCGTCAGGCGATTGTCCAGCCGGTCCTGCTCGGAAAAGCCATATGCCAAGAGATAGGTGCGATCTGTGACAGCATCGATCTCAAAATCGAAGCGGAAATCTCGAGGCAGCAGGAAATACCCGTCCGCAAAGATATAGCCGCGTTGTTCATCATCGGTCAGATTATCCCAGGTGAGGGCGCCGTTGGCTTCGATAAACCCGTTGTGGAAGGCTTGGCGATAGCGAGCCTCAAGCGATTGGCTGTCACCGATCGTCAGAAATGGGGTGAGTGTCAGGTCCGCATGATCGCCCAAAGGGATGAAATAGGGCAGGCGAATGCCCGTCCCGATCAGATCGTCGGAACTGATCGAAGGTGCCAGAAACCCGCGCGCCCGCTCCAAGGTCGGGTCCGGCAAGCGCAACCGCGGGATATAGGCAATTGGAATGCCTAGAGCGCGAAACTGCGCGTCTTCGAAATAGAGCTGGCGCTCTAATTGATCATGCACGATCCGCCGTGCGCGGATTTCCCAAAGCGGCGTGGGGTTGTCCGCGCAAATCTCGCAAGAGGATGCAACGCTTTGATAAAGCTGGGTATACCTGCCATCGGATCGGTTGATCTCGGTCGCGGCGATCTGCAATTGTCGGTCCAAGACCAGACGTGCCGATTGCAATATCCCGTCTTGGAGGTCGCCCGAAAGCTCCGCAAACTCGGCCAGGAAAACCGTCCGCCCATTGGCTTCGGTCAACGTGAGCGGCCCTTCGACCGCCAGCATATCGTTGGTCCCGTCATACCGCACGCTTTGTGCACGAAGCCGGCTGCCTTGATAGAACACTTCGACACTGCCGCTGGCCACGACCACTTGGCTCGCGCGCTCAAAATCAATGCTGTCGGCAATCAGGGTCGCGGGCAGGGCGGCGGTGTCTTGCGCCACGCTCGGCCCAAGCCCGGACGCGGCCAAGACCGCAAGGACGGCTAGAATTTGGCGGATCGCGCTCATCCGTCCTCCGTATGCAACAAGAGCCCGAGCGCCAAGAGAATTGCGGCCAACGGTGGGGTCCAGGCAACAATGTAGATCGGCAATTGCCCGGTTTCGCCCAAGACCTCGGCAAAGCGGCGGATGAAGAAGACGCCGAAGCCCAGTAAGATGGCCGACAGCACCATCACCCCGGTCTTGCCAAATCGCGTGTGCCGCATGGTGAAACCCGCCGCAATCAACACCATCGCGGCCAGCATCAGCGGATTTGACAGCTCCATCTGCAACCACACCCGATGCGACAGCGCGGCAAATCCAGCATTGTTGAGCTGCTCAATGAAACGCGGCAATTCATAGATCGGCACGGTGGAAGGGCTGCCGAAACTGTCCCGAATTTGTTCGCGAGTCAGGGTTGAGGCGAGTGTGAAGCGGGCCTGCGTCTCAGCTTGGGCTTCGGGGTTGCTGCTCCCGGCAAGAGGCCAGATTTTGACCTGTTCCAGCTCCCACGCGCCCAGCTCCAAACGCGCGGTGTCCGCATCAATTCGGCTTTGCATGGCGCCATCTTCATCGAAGGCAAAGAAACTGGCGTTTTGCAGAACCGTACCGTCGGCATTGGTCCGTTCCGCCCGGATCACCGTTTGCTGCGCTTCGCTACCTTGGCGCAGCCACAACCCCTCCGCGCTGATCGAGACTGTTTGCGCTTCACCGGTCTGATACCGAGAGACGGTCTGCGCATATTGCCGCTCGGTCGCGGCGACAATTGGGTTGATCACCATGATGCCAAGAATGCCCAGTAAGATCGCCACGATCACCGGCGACATCGTACTGCGGAGCGCCGAGCGACCGGCGGCACGGATCACCACCATCTCGGAGGTTCGAGCAAGGCCCAAGAACAGAAACAAGGTCGCCAACATAATGAAAAGCGGCAGCATCTCATAAAGCGTGCCAGGTGTGTTCAGCAACGCGAGCTCAAACGCCGCGCCAAACCCGGCCTCTGGGTTGCCAATTCGGCGGATTTGCTCGGCCAAATCAATCGGCAGGAGGATCGAGATAAAGACCCCAAGCACAATCATGAACGCGCGGAGAAACCGCCGCGCAATATAGAAATGCAAGATCATGCCGCCACCTCTGGCCGGAGGCGCCGCACCCGCATGCCCCAAAGGATCAACCCGGCGACGATCAGGGTCGCGAGAGCCGGTTGAGCATAGACAACCAAGATATGCCCGCCGTCTTGCAGCGCGAGGGCTTCGGCGGCATTCCATGTGATTTGCAACGGAATGATCAGTGTCACCGCCAAGAAGATTTGCGGCCAGACGCCAAACCGCGAGAAGGAACCGAGCATCAGCGTCGCCGCTGCGATGGCCGGGACCATCAGCACAAATATCGCGCGGGCAATCCGGCTATGGCCCTCAAACTGCATCTGCTTGCGCTGAAATCCTTGCTCGGCCGCAAAATCCGGATCAGCGGTCAGCAAAACCGGCGTCGACAATTCGCCCAGGTCATAGCGGCGGCTGTCCGGCGCCTCGATCAAGCCAGCGATATCATATGTGAAATCGTCAAATTCAACGACGGAGAGGCGTTGGTCTTCCAGTGTGAGTGTCTGCGCCAGCCCGTCAAACATGACCAGGCGGGGCCCGGCCTCACTCCGCACCAGCAGCGCCCGCTGCGCGACATATGTCGTCTCGCTGCTTCTGGAAGACCGATCTTGCAAGAACACATCCCGGAACTCGCCCAGTTCGGTGATGTCGCGAATGTAAACCGTCACCCCTCGGGTTGGGTGAATGAACTGCCCCTCACGGAGCAGCCGCCCGGTCATGTCTTGTGTGACCTCAACGCTCCGATCATTGAACTGGCTTCGCGCGGCGGGGGCCAAGATATGCGCCAAGATGCTGACCAGGATCGCCAAAACCAAGCCGAAGACAATCACCGGGCGCAACAGGCGTATGCCGCCCATACCGGCGGTTTGAAGCACCACCAACTCACTTTCGGAGATCATCCGATTGAAGATATAAAGTGTCGCCACAAAGGCCGAGACTGGCAGAACGGTCAACATAATCTGGGGCAAGCTGAGCGCCGTGAACTCCAGAAACACCGCGACGTTTTGGCCATCGGCGATCAGCGAGTCGAACAAGTCCACCGCGCGGTTGATCCAATAGACCGAGATCAACACGAGGCTGAAAAAGCCGAACAATACCAGCAGTTGCGACAGGATATACCGGTCATACCGCCCCACTGGCCTCGCCCCCTTGTCTTGTGCTGCACGTGTTCTTGCGCATGGTTTTACTGCAATCATCCGCCCATGCACAGGGCCATCTGGTCATCCCCCGCGCCGGGGCCTAAGCTGCGCCAAATCGCATTCCCCCAAGAGGACTCTCATGACCAGCCCGATCTCCATTTCCTTTGTCGAAACCGATCTCGATCAGATGCGCGAGTGCGAGGGCAAGATTGCCGTTTTCGCGACCGAAGATGGCAAGATCGATGCCAGCGCCCGGCGCGCCAACCGGCTGACAAAGGGGGCGGTCGCTCGGCTTTTGGACTCGGAGAAATGGAGCAAGGTGAAAGAGGGCGAAGGGGTTGCGTTGAGCTTCCCAACAGGGCTTCTGGCTACGGCCCTGATGGTGGTGAAGCTGCCGCGTCGTCCGTCGGTCGAACTGGCGCGGAAAACTGGCGCGACGCTGGCGAAATTCAAAGGGGATGAGGCGCTGTTGATTGGGGCGGGCAACCTGACCCGGATTGATGAGATATCTCTCGGCCTGGCGCTCCGGGCCTATGCTTTCACCGATCACAAGACCGAGACAGAAACCGAAGCCGGGGCGGCCACCATCATGTGCTCGAAACCCGAGGAGGTCGCCGCCGCCGCCAAACCCGCGATGGCCTTGGCCGAAGGCGTGTTCTTCACTCGCGATCTGGTGAGCGAACCGGCCAATGTCTTGACCACAAATGATTTCGCCGCACGCCTAGCCGCGATGCAGGAAATCGGCCTGGAGGTGGAAATCCTCGAAGAGGACGAGCTTGGCAAACTGGGCATGGGCGCGCTGTTGGGCGTTGGCCAAGGGTCGGACGCGCCTTCGAAGGTCGTCGTCATGCAGTGGAATGGCGGCGGGGATGAGGCACCCTTGGCGCTCGTCGGCAAAGGTGTGGTCTTCGACACCGGCGGGATCAGTTTGAAACCGGCGGCTGGCATGGAAGATATGACCATGGATATGGGCGGCGCGGGGGTCGTTTCTGGCGTGATGCGGGCGCTTGCTCTGCGCAAGGCCAAGGCCAATGTTGTGGGGCTTGTCGGTTTGGTTGAGAACATGCCGGGGCCAAATGCGCAGCGCCCGGGGGATGTGGTCAAATCGATGAAGGGCGACACGATTGAGGTGATCAACACCGATGCCGAGGGGCGTTTGGTTCTGGCCGATGTGATGTGGTACGCGCAGGATCGGTTCAAACCCTCCGCCATGGTTGATCTGGCGACTTTGACCGGGGCGATCATCATCGGCTTGGGCCATGAAAACGCGGGCGTTTTTTCCAATGATGACGGGTTCTGTGACGCGTTCCTGAAGGCCGCCGCGACCGAGGGAGAAGGCGCTTGGCGGATGCCTTTGGGTGCGGGTTACGACAAAATGCTGAAATCCAACGTGGCGGATATGAAAAACATCGGCGGGCGGTCCGCCGGTTCGATCACTGCGGCGCAATTCCTGCAACGCTTTGTGAAAGACGACACGCCCTGGATCCACCTCGATATCGCCGGCGTCGCCTCGGTCAAATCAGACACCGTCTTGGCTCCGAAAGGCGCGACGGGCTGGGGCGTTCTGGCGCTCGACCGTTTGGTGCACGACCGCTACGAGGGCTAAGCGATTGGGCGCGGCCTATTTCTACCACCTGACCCGGCGGCCCTTAGAGGTCACGCTGGCCAGTCTTGCGGGCAAAGCGCGCGGGGCTGGATGGCGGGTGGCGGTGCGCGCCCAAAGTGATGCGATGGTGGAGCGGTTGGACGATCTGCTCTGGCTGCGCCCGGAAGAGGGGTTTCTGCCTCATGGCAAGGCGGGCGGCGATCATGATGCCGCGCAGCCTATCCTGTTGACCACTGCTGCAGATCTGCCCAATGGCGCGACCTGTCTGATGAGTGTCGAGGGCGCCGCCATTAGCGCCGAAGAGGTCACGGCGATGGATCGGGTCTGCGTGCTGTTCGACGGCCATGATCCGGGCGCGGTGCAGCAGGCGCGGGAGCAGTGGAAGACGCTGACCGGGGCGGGCTGCGCGGCGCAGTATTGGTCGGAAGAGGGCGGGTCTTGGGAGATGAAGGCCGAGGCTGCCGCCGACAAATAGGTTACGAAAAATCCCGAAACGGGTGTTTTTCGTAACCTATCAGCGGGTGAGCACCAATTGCCCATCGGCGATTTCGATCCGGTCGAACCGGTCCAGATAGGCCATGCCAAGCAGGCTCTCTTCCATCTGCCCGGCATTCACAACGGCCCGCACGCCGGTATCCACAACGCCTTCCAAAGCGACCTGATCCAAGCGCACGGGCGCGGTTTCGACCATGCCATTGGCAGTCAAGGCCCGGCCCGAAAAGATCAGCCGGTCCATATCCACACCGGCGCGGATCGCGTCTTGCTCGGCCAGAACCATATCCGACGCACCAGTATCCACCACAAAACGGACCGGCACCTCGTTGATCTCCATGATCAGATAATAATGCCCGTCCGGTGCGCGCGGCACTTCGATCACTGTGCCGTCCATCGCCGCCGATTGCCTTGGGGCGACCGTGTCGCGCACATCCTGCCAGACACCGACTGCAACAATCGCGCCTAGGAAAATGAATACCCAGACCGCCGCCATCTGCGCGACCTTGCCCATCTGGTGCCGGTTCGCGAACAGGAAATATCCAGCAATAACAGTGCCAAAGAGGCCCAAATAGATCAGCGACGCGATTTGATCCGCAACCATATACCTATCCTCCAGATGCCTCTCATATAAGAGCTCGGGCGCTTAAATCACCTGCAAATCGCGCAACCCGTCGATGACAAATTGGACAGACAAGGCCGCAAGCAACATGCCCAAGATACGGGTCACCACATTGATCCCGACCGGGCCAAGCAGACGTTCCAGCGGGCTGGCCAGAAGAAAGAGCGCAAAGACGCAGAGCAACACCAGCGCCATCACCCCATGGATCATCGCGACATGGAGCGCGTCGGTGCCGGGTTGTCCGGCCAGCAGGATCATCGTGGTGATCGAGCCTGGCCCGGCAATGAGGGGTATGGCCAGGGGAAAGACCGATGGGTCCTCCGCATGGGCGGCCTCGGCTTGCCCTTGTCGGCGCGGTGTGCGGCGCTCAAACAACATGTCGAGGGCCGTGAGGAACAGCAAAATGCCACCCGCCATACGAAAGGCGGGCATTGAAATCCCTAGGAAATTCAGCACCGCTTCCCCGGCTAGGCCGAACAGGGTCAGAAGCGCCAAGGCGACCAAACAGGCGCGGATCGCGATGCCGCGCCGGGCCCGGGCGCTCATGCCTTGGGTCATCGCGACGAAAAGCGGCGCCATGCCAATCGGGTCGATGATCACGAAGAGTGCAACAAAGGCAGGGATGGCGGTGGCGAGGTCCATGGCTTAGCTCCGCCACCGGATCAGACCGCGCCGGATCATGCCGCGGCGCCTTCGGCCTTCTCGACCCGCTCAAGCGCGGCCATCCACAGCGCTTCGGCCCGATCCAGCGCCGTCATCACCTCGGCATATTTGGCCTGCCATGTGGCCAACTCGCCGGCGCGGGCCTCCTCGTAAAGCGTCTGGTCCGCCAGTTTGGTGGCCAGCTTGTCACGCATCAGGTTCAGCTTTTCGACCCGGGCTTCGCATTTCTTCACCTCAGAGCGGAGGTCTTGCATCTGCGCATGGCTTGGCCGCTTCGCTTTTGCCTTCGGTTTTTCGGGCTTTGCAGGCTTTTCTTCACCTTGCAGGAGCATCTTTCGATAGGCTTCCAGATCATCCGCATAAGGCGCCACGCCGCCATCCTTCACCAGCCAGAGCCGATCGGCGACCATGCTCAACAGATGCATGTCATGGCTGACCAGGATCACCGCGCCGGAATAGGCGGTGAGCGCTTCGACGAGCGCTTCCCGGCTTTCGATGTCGAGGTGGTTGGTCGGCTCATCGAGGATCAGCATATGCGGGGCATCGATGGTCGCCAGCAGAAGCGACAGCCGGGCTTTCTGTCCCCCCGAAAGCTTCGCCACAACCGTATCAGCCTGATCGGGGCCGAGGCCGAACCCGGCGAGGCGCGCGCGGAGCTTCGATTGCATCTCGCTCGGCCGCTCGCGCTGAATATGTTGGAGCGGGGTTTCGTCGATATGCAACTCATCCACCTGGTGCTGCGCGAAATAGCCAACGCGGAGCTTGGAGGATTGGGTCTTGCGACCTTCGGAGGCTTTAAGTTTGTCTGCCAAGAGCTTGGAAAGGGTGGATTTCCCCTCGCCGTTGCGTCCCAAAAGGGCGATCCGATCATCTTGGTCAATCCGAAGGTTCAGGCGCTTCAATACCGGTGGTCCGTCATAGCCGACGGCGGCAGAATCCAACTGCACGATGGGTGGCGAGAGTTCCTCGGGCTTGGGGAAGGTAAAGACGGTCCGCGCCGCATCTTCGGGCATGCGGATCGTGTCCATCTTCTCCAGCATTTTTACGCGAGATTGGGCCTGCTTCGCTTTCGAGGCTTTGGCCTTGAACCGATCCACGAAGCTTTGCAGATGTGCCCGACGGGTCTCTTGTTTCTTGGCCTCTGCCGCTTGAACGGCACGTTTTTCGGCCCGCGCACGGGCAAAGGCGTCGTAGCCACCGGCGTAGAGCGTCAGTTTCCGGTCGGCCAGATGCAGGATATGGCCCACGGCGCGGTTCAGAAGGCCGCGGTCATGGCTGATGATCAGCACGGTATGGGGATATTTCGCCAGATAGCTTTCGAGCCAAAGCGCGCCTTCGAGGTCGAGATAGTTGGTCGGCTCGTCAAGCAGCAGCAGATCGGGCGCGGAAAACAACACGCCCGCAAGCGCCACACGCATCCGCCAGCCGCCGGAAAAGGCGGAGCAGGGCATGGCTTGCTCGGCATCAGTGAAGCCCAGGCCTTTTAGGATCGTCGCTGCGCGCGCTTCGGCCGACCAGGCGTCGATATCGGCGAGCCGGGTTTGGATCTCGGCGATGCGCGTGGCGTCCTCGGCGGTGTCGGCCTCAGCCAGAAGGGCGGCGCGTTCGGTATCGGCGGCCAGCACTGTGTCGAGGAGCGAGGTTTCGGAGGAGGGGACTTCCTGCGCCACCCCGCCGATCCGGGCGCGCTCGGGCATTGAGATATTGCCGCCATCCAAGACCAACTCGCCCCGGATCAGACGGAACAGGGTTGTTTTGCCGGTGCCGTTCCGGCCCACAATACCGACCTTATGGCCTGCAGGAATGGTGGCCGAGGCGCCCTCAAGCAGAGGACGGCCCGCAATCGAATAGGATATGTCAGAGATGCGCAGCATGGGCGGAGCACTGGCTTAGTGCTCCGCCCGAGTCAACGGGGATTACTGCAGAAGCGCCTCCAGCCCATCGGCTGGATACGCGGCGTGACCGACAAACGGGCTGTCGCCGTCATAGCTAAAGGCAAAGACATGCACTTCGTCATGCGAGACCGTGACGCGGCAGAACCAGTCTTCGGCTGCAAGATCTCCGGGGCATTCGGCCAGATCCATATGCGGGATTGCGGCCTCAAACACCGCATAGCTGAGCGGCATCGGCTCAGGGTTATCGGCCAAAGCCAAGCTGGGCAGGCTCAGCGCCAAAAGAAGGGTGAATGGTTTCATGAAGGTCATCGGACATCCTTTCAATCCGTCAGGTGAAATGGCTGCCGAGATGGTCGCTGATCAGTGTGATGGGGCTAACAAATCAGCGCGCGCTTCGCAAGCGGGAAGCAGGTCTTCCCAATGCTGCCCGGCCATGTTAGGGGCCGCGTCAAATTCAACCCATGCGGAGCAAACACAATGGCCCTGGAACGGACCTTTTCGATCATCAAACCCGATGCCACCAAACGCAACCTGACCGGCGCGATTGTCGCCAAGTTCGAGGAAGCGGGTCTGCGCGTAGTGGCCTCCAAGCGGATCCAGCTGACCCTGGCCCAGGCACAGACGTTTTACGGTGTGCACAAAGAGCGGCCGTTCTTTGACGAACTGTGCGAATTCATGATCTCCGAGCCGATTGTGGTGCAGGTGCTGGAAGGCGAGAACGCCATCGCGAAAAACCGCGAAGTGATGGGCGCGACCAACCCCGCCGAGGCCGATGCAGGCACGATCCGCAAGGAATACGCGCTGTCGATCGGCGAAAACTCGGTGCATGGCTCCGATGCGCCGGAGACCGCGAAAGAAGAGATCGCCTATTTCTTCTCGGGTCTTGAGCTGGTCGGCTAAGCCGTCACCGCTTGGAAAACGAGACGGCCGTGCAAGAGATTGCGCGGCCGTTTGCTTTTGGTGCTCGCTGCGCCATGGCGCGGTTGGGCCTCGACGCCCGATGAAACAGCGCTATCCGGCGCGCCGGTCACGGGCGCTTTGGGCTGCTTCCCGCTTTGACGACAGGGCGGGTGCTGAAAACCGTCATGGGCTCGGGCGTTCCCGTTGCGCGGTCCAACCCGATCGAGGATCAGCGGCGCAGGCCCACGCCAATTTCGTTCAGGACCCGTTCCATCTCGCCACGGCCGTCATCTGCTTGTGTCGCTTTGAGCGCATCGAATTGAGCTCTCAGCGCATCTTTCTCAGCGCCTTTGCAATCGTTCCATGGGCGGCCCTGGAGCGCCATGTGGAGCACGTAATACATGATGAAATGCGGGCGCACCCCAACCTCGAGCATCCGCGTGTAAGCGACGTCTGCGCCCGCTTCGCGCAGTTCGGTCGCCGTGGTAATGCCTGCGCGGGCCAGAAGCTCGGCCTGCGCGGGTCCAATGTTGCGGATGGCCGTGACGGGGTCAGCGGCGGCGATGTTGCTCATGGCAGGATCTCCTGCCGAAAAGCTCTATCAGATGCTGGCCCAATCGGAAAAGCGGACAGGCTTGGGGTGTTCTTTTTTGGTGGGCGCCTCTTTCGGCGCGGGTTTGCGAGTTTGCATGATACTGCTCCGGGTTAGGTCTTGATGCCTATGACCGAGAAGGGTCCGCTCCGATTTTGTCCTAACACCGGCATGAATGTGGCGCGAATGTGGCGCGCCCAGACTGTGTTCATTCAACCACAGAAGCTTGGGGAAAAAACTGGCGGTCCGACCATAGAGGAAGAGAGACGAGAGCCGCGACCGCCAGAGATGTCTTCGCGTCAGACCGCCCGAGGGGGCCATAGGAAGGGAGGAGAGGCGCTCTCGGACCTGTCTGACAAGATCAGCTTGCCGCGCCGCGGCATCGCCGCCAATGGGCGGCGCGGTAATTGTTGGTCGGATTCTACCGATGATTGTTTTTTGAGCGCCGAAAGGGCAGGGGCGGCCCCATTTCTAAGCGCTTTGAGGCTGCGCTTCGGGTCTTGGTCGCCGCAGATCGGATTCGCTGCTAGAAGGGGCGCAGTCATGCGGGGAAAGGGACGAGGATGAGGCAAGAGTTGCCGCATAGCGGGCTGCGCGTCTTGGATTTCGGTCATACGGTGATGGGGCCGACCGCCGGGCTGGTTCTGGCCGATCTGGGGGCCGAGGTGATCCGTGTCGAGCCGGCCAAGGGCGACCCGACCCGCGCCCTCAAAGGGTTCGGAACGGGATATTTTCCGTTTTATAACCGCAATAAAGGGTCCATCGCGCTGGATTTGAAGGATCCGCGCGGGCTAGCGGTCGCGAAACGGCTGATCGGCACGGCGGATGTGCTGATCGAGAATTTTGGGCCGGGCACGATGGCGCGGTTGGGTTTGAGTTATGAGCAGCTTGCGGAGGCATTCCCCTCGCTGATCTATCTGTCTTTGAAGGGGTTTTTGCCAGGGCCTTATGAAAACCGTGTCGCCCTGGACGAGGTGGTGCAGATGATGTCCGGCCTCGCCTATATGACCGGCCCGCCGGGGCAGCCGCTTCGCGCTGGGGCGAGTGTGATCGATGTGATGGGCGGTGTGATGGGTGTCGTGGGCGTTCAAGCCGCGTTGGCCGAGCGGGAACGAACGGGCCGGGGGCAGTTGGTCACTTCGGCGTTGTTTGAAAGCGCGATGTTCTTGATGGGGCAGCATCTGGCCTATGCGGCGTTGAGCGATGCGCCGGTGCCGCCGATGCCCGCGCGTGTTTCGGCTTGGGCGATTTATGATCAATTCGACAGCGCCGATGGGGAGCGGGTGTTTCTGGGCATCACCTCGGACCGGCATTGGCAGCGATTTTGCGAGGTGTTTGACGCGCCCGAGCTGGCGGCCGACTCGCGCCTGAGCACGAATAATCAGCGGATTGAGGCCCGGGGCGACTTGCTGCCGAAGGTGGCGGCGCTGGTGGCTGGTTTGCCGCTGGTCGCATTGACTGAGAAAGCGGTCGCCGCGCAATTGCCCTTTGCCCATGTGGCGCGGCCCGAGCAACTGTTTGACGATCCGCATTTGGCGGCTGGGGAACGGCTGTTGCCCACCGAATTGCCTGGTGGGGTCGCCGTGCGCCTGCCAGCCTTGCCGGTGGAACTGGACGGACGGAAGACAGTGCTGGAGCGGTCGCCGCCAAAGGCGGGGGCGGATACCGCGGCCTTGCTGGGTGAGCTTGGATATGACGCCACGGAGATCGCGGGTTTGGCCAAGGATGGGGTGATTGTAGTGCCAGACAGAGGAGAGACGGGATGAGCGATGTCGCCGATTGGTGGTCCACCGAGATCATCGATATGGAGCCTGGACGGATCGCCTTTCGCGGCCACGAGATCCAAGATTTGATCGGGCAGGTCAGCTTTCCGCAAATGATCTGGCTCTTGACCCGCGGCGATCTGCCCTCGGAGGCTCAGGCGCGGCTGTTGGAGGCGGCGCTGGTGGCGGCGGTGGATCACGGGCCGCAAGCGCCATCGATTGCCACGGCGCGGATGGCGGTTACCTGCGGCTTGGGTCTGAATGGGGCAATGGCGAGCGCGGTGAATATGCTCGACGATGTGCATGGCGGGGCAGGGGAGCAGGCGGTGGAGCTATATGGCTGGATCGATGGCGGCGTGGAGACCGGCGCGGCGATCGACCGGTGGCAGGCGGAGCGGGGGCCGTATATCCCCGGGTTTGGGCACCGGTTCCACAAACCGGTCGACCCGCGCGCGCCACGTCTGATGGCTCTGGTCAGAGAGTCGGCGGAGGCGGGCACCGTCTCGGGCCGGTTCGCAGAAATCGGCGAAGGGGTAGCGGCGGAACTGGCCACGCGGAAGGGCAAGCCGGTGCCGATGAATATCGATGGGGCAACGGCGGTGATCTATGCCGAATTGGGTTTCGCCGGGCCGCTGGCCCGCGGCCTTTTCTGCCTGTCCCGCTCAGTTGGCGTGATTGCCCATGCGTGGGAGCAGATGCAGCAAGGCGGGCGCAACAAAGGCCCAACGCCGCCGCAGTATCGCTGGACCTATACCGGGCCGGACGAGGTGGACTAGGCTTGCCGTCTCGCCATGCTATTGGCGGTAGGCGGTGCCTTCCGGGTCGTACGGGCCGACGGCGATCACCTGCGCTGTGATCATCTGGCCCAACACGTCGACGTGGAGCTGTGTGCCAGGCTCCGCAAAGGCCGGATCAAGAAACGCATAAGCTAAGTTTTGCGCGACCCGGTACCCCCATCCGCCGGATGTGACGGTGCCGACAACGACGCCGTCCTTCATGACCGACGCGCCGCCATGGGCGGGCGCATCCCGACTGTCGAGCGCCAAGGTTGCAAGACGTTTTGCAGGCCCGGCCGCGCGCCGGGCTTCGAGCGCCGCTTTGCCAATGAAATCGGGCTTGTCCAGTTGGACAAAGCGGCCGAGCCCAGTTTCAAACGGGTCAAACTCGGTCAGAATATCGGCCTTCCAATGCAGGTAGCCTTTCTCAAGACGCATCGCGTCGACCGCACGGGCACCGAAAAGGCGGAGGTCATGGGCCGCGCCGGCTTCGCGCAGGGCGGTGTAAGCGGCATAGAGCGAGGCATTGGGCACATGGATTTCATAGGCCAACTCTCCCGAGAAGCTGACGCCTATAACGGTGGCGGGCGCAATCCCGATGAAACATTCGCGGACTGAGAGCCAAGGGAAGGCCTCTTTGGACCAATCGGCACGACTGACCGTGCTGATCACGTCCCGGGCGCGGGGACCCGCCAAGACAAGGATTGTCTGATCATTGGTCAGCGATCTGATCTGGACCTCTTCGGCAGGTTCGATGTGCTGCGTCAGCCAATCCATGTCATGGAATTCGGCTGCGGCTGCCGAGCCATACCAGATCCGCTCCGGCCCCCGATCCGAAGCCGGGATATTGGCAATCGTCGCTTCGGATTTCAGCATGCCGTGGTGATTGAGCAGATAAGCGAGACCGACCCGCCCCGATTTCCGTGGCAAGCGACCGCAGATCATCCGATCGAGGAAGCTTTGTGCATCAGCACCGGTGATCTCAAAGCGATTGAATCCATTGACCTCGGAAAGGCCGACCGCGTTTTGCACGGCCGCGACTTCCGCTCCGACAAGATCGAAAGCCTCGTCGAACCGGAAGCTGGGCGTGACATCAAAATCGGGGCTGGGTTTGAAGAACTCCGCCCGCTCCCAGCCATTGACGGTGGTGAACTCTGCACCTTCGGCGGCCAAGACTGGTGTGAGCGGCGTCGTTTTGGCCATACGCCCGGCGGGGCGATGCTCGTTGGGGAAATGAAAGCGGAATTCGTTTTGGTAATCCTCGATCGCTTTCAGGGCCGTCAGTTCGGTATTGGCATGCCCGGTGAAGCGTCGCGGGTCGAGCATCCAGGTGTCGTAACAGGCCTCTCCATGCACGATTTGCTGCGCCAAGAGCCAGCCATGCCCGCCGCCTTCGCCGAGCCCGGCGCGCAAGCCGATGATGCAGAACGCGTTCCGCTTACCCGGGATCGGCCCGACCAAAGGTGCGCCGTCGATGGTATAAGTGATCGGACCGTTGACCACCGTGTGGATACCCACCTCCATCAGCGCGGGCATCCGGGCAAAGGCCCCCTCTAATACATCGGTGATCCGGTCGAGATCATCTGGGCAAAGCGCATTGACGAAATGCGGGTCGATCCCGTCCATCCCCCAGGTTTTGCAGTCCTGCTCGTAAAACCCGACCAGCAGGCCAGTCTTTTCCTGACGGCAGTAGTAATCGCTGATCGGGCAGCGGAGGAGCGGCATGCGATGGCCCGCGTCGCGGATTGCCGGAATCTCTTCAGTGACGAAATACTGATGCTCCATCGACATCACCGGGTGGTGCACGCCCATCATCGCGCCGACCTCGTTCACGCGATAGCCGCAGGCATTCACGACGATTTCACAGGCGATATCGCCACGCTCCGTATGGACGGTCCAACTGTGATCCTTGTGTTGGGTCAGGCCGATCACTGGCGTATTGCGATAGACCTCCGCGCCAGCTTTCCGCGCGCGACGGGCCAGCGCCTGGCAAAGCTGGGCCGGGTCGATATCGCCATCTTGGCCGTCCCATAACCCGCCGAGCAGGTTGTCGGTTGAGATCAGGGGATGGCGGCGCGCGCATTCCTCTGCATCGATCACCTCGAACTCGACCCCCATGCCGCGCGCCATGGAGGCAAAATGGTGATAGCCCTCCATCTGTTCGGGCGTATTGGCCAGGCGGATGCCGCCATCGCCATGGTGGTAGTTGATCGGATACTCGGGATCGGCGGCAAGCTCGCGATAGAGCTGGATCGAGTGGGATTTCAGCCCGACCATGGTCTGCGTCATGCCGAAATTCGTCACCTGGGCGGCAGAATGCCAGGTGGTGCCCGAAGTCAGCTCATTGCGCTCCACCAGAACCACATCGGTCCAGCCTTCCTGGGTCAGGTGATAGAGGGTGGAGCATCCGGCGATGCCGCCACCGATGACAACGACACGGGTTTGCGATTTCATCGACGGGGTCCTCCAGACAAGATGAACGGAGTGGCGGGCAATCAGAGGCGGCGGTCAATCGGAACGGCACTTCTGTGATTTTCTCAAATCACAGTTTCGCTTTTTTCATATTTTGCGAAATTTCCTTTGCCAAACCCCATGCGCGGTCATCCTATTTTGGTTGAGGACGCGATGACAGATATGCACTCCAGACCCCGCCGTTCCGGCCGTAGCGCGCGCGTCGCCAAGCGCGCCGCGCCGCCTGAGGTCAATCCAGCCCCGGCAGGCCAGCAGGGCGGAACCTATCGACCTTTGCGCGATGCAGATTTGCAAACCATTTATGCAACCGCGCTCCGCGTGTTGGAGCAGCTCGGCATGGGCGAGGTGCCAGATCGCCTGGCCCGAGATTTGATTGCGGCGGGCGCGCAGCAGATGGCGAATGGCCGGATCGGCTTTCCAAAGGCGCTGGTGGAGCAGACGATCGCCCAAGCTGCCAAAACCTTCCTGCTTCATGGGCGAGACCCGGCGCGCTCCATCGAAGTGGGGGGCGACCGGGTGTATTTCGGCACCGGGGGCGCAGCGGTCAACACGCTGGATCTGGAGACCGGCCTTTACCGCCCCTCCACACTTGCCGATTTGCATGATTTCACACGGCTGCAAGATACGCTGACAAATGTGGCATGGTTCACCCGCTGTTGCGTGGCGACTGACGTGCCCGACACTCTGGATTTGGATGTGAACACGGCCTATGCGCTTGTGAAACACACCACCAAGCCGGTCGCGACCTCGTTTACGCTGGCGGGGCATGTGGACCCGATTGTCGCGATGCTCGACATCGTGGCGGGCGGCCCAGGTGCGTTTTCCAAACGGCCCTTTATGGCGGCCCATATCAGTCCGGTGATCTCGCCCATGCGCTTCGGCGAGGATGCAGTCGACGTGATCTACAAATGCGTCGAACACAACATCCCGATGAATTGCATCACAGCGGCCCAGGCCGGGGCGACGGCACCGGCCACGATGGCGGGGTTTCTGGCACAGTCTCTGGCCGAAACGCTGGCGAGCCTTGTAGTGGTCAACACGCTCGCGCCGGGCTTTCCGATGGTGTTTTCCAACTGGCCCTTCGTGATTGACCTACGCAGCGGCGCCTTCGCGGGCGGTGGGGCGGAGACGGCGCTTCTGAATGCCGCCTCGGCACAGATTTCCAACTGGTTGGGCCTGCCGTCCGGCGTCGCCTGCTCAATGACCGATGCCAAGGCGATTGACGCGCAATATGGCGTAGAAAAGGGCATGACCAGCCTGGCCGCGGCGTTGGCCGGGGGCAATTTGATCTATGAAAGCTCCGGCATGACCGCCGCGCTTCTGGGGGTCAGTTTCGAGGCGTTTATTCTCGACGATGAAATGCATGCGATGACCTATCGCACGCTGCGCGGCGTTGAGGTCACCGAAGACAATCTTGGCTTTGACGCGATCTGCGCCGCTATCCTGGGCGAGGGGCATTTCCTCGGCGCGGATCACACCTATCAGGCGATGGAGCGGGATTATCACTATCCGAAACTCGCTGATCGTGAGCAGCCCCAGACCTGGGCCGATAATGGGGCGGGCGATGCCTGGCAGCGCGCTAAAATGCGGGCGCAAGAGATCTTGGCGAGCCATCATCCGACCTATCTGACAACGGATCAGGACAACGCCATTCGGGATCGGTTCAAGATTTTGGCGTAACCACGTCATCGGGGATCAGGCGAAAGCGGTCTTTCAGCCAGGGATAGGCCTCGATGGCTGGGCCAATTGCGTGGGTCGACATCAGGCTGCGCATTGCCGCAGAGATCAAACGGGCAATGCCTTCCGCCTGCGCCTCGGCAATAAACACCGAGACCGTGCGGGCGAACTCCTTGCGCGGAAAGGGGAGCAATCGCACTTGGCCGTGAAAGCGTTTGGCGCGGACGTAGTTGCTCGGTGTCGTGATCGCCCAGCCATCACCTTGCGCAATCAGCGCCATAATTGAGGCGGTGCTGTCGAGCTCAAAAGTGGTGTCGAGCTTCAGCCGCAGTCGGGTCAGTTGTGCCTCGACCATGCTGCCGATGATTTGACTGCGGCTATAGCGTAGAAAGGGCAGCCCGCTTTGGCCGGTGATGATATCTTCCGCCGACCGGCTCTGCGTCGCCGGCACCGCGAGAACAAACGGATCGCGGAGAAGCGGGATTTCTTCGACATCCGGCAGCGCGAATTGCGGCTGTGTCGCGATGCCCAAATCCAGATCGCGATTGCGCAATAGATCGAGGATTTCGTGGCTGACCCGGGTGTGATGCGTGAACCGGCAGTGCGGCAGCGCCTTGGCCAGCATCCGGGTGATCTCCGGCCCGATATCATTCTCGAAATCTTCGATCATCGCAAAGCGCAGTTGATTGAGGCCATGGGGCGCGGCGGCCCTAACCTCCACTTGTGCTTTGTCGAGCAAACCGAGGGCCTCTTCGACATAGCGTAGAAAGATCAGCCCTTCGGCGGTCACGACCATGGGTCGACGGGCGTGATCCAGCAGATCAACGCCTAGCTGTGTCTCCAGATTGCGCAGATGATGCGACACGGTGCTGATCGATAGCCCGGTCCGATCGGCTGTGATCTGGACCGATCCGGACTGTGCCGCGATCCGAAAGACCTCTAGGCCTTTGAGAGAAAGTTGAGACTGTTTCATAAGCCGATCCGCAGCCAGAGAAGAGACGTTTCAACACAGCCAGCCTAGCCGAAATAGACAACTTATCACAGGTAAGTTTCGATTTCTTAGAAATTGGCGACTTCGGACGATTGGCCAGCCGGGCTGCTCTACCATCCCTCAATCAGCGGACAGCGCGGCCAGATGATCCCAAATGGCGTTTTCGGTGACACCGGGACTGCCCGAAATTCGGACGGCTGTCACATCAAGCGAATAGGAGGCCAAGCTTGCCGACAGATCGGCGATTGCCCCGCGCGCAATATGTGGCCGGGCAAGCGAAAGCGGCACCCAGGCGACGCCAATGCCCACCTTCGCCAGTTCCAGCGCCGCGAGAGTGAGCGCGGTTTCTGCTTTCGGCACGGCGCGCGCCAAGCTTCGGATGCGGGGCAAGATCACGGTGTCCATCACCTGACCCAAAAACACATCGCCGGGGTAACCGATAAAGGGCAACTCGCCCGACTGAAACCAGCTGTTCAACGCGTCAGCCTTGTCGACTGCGAAGACGGGGATCAGGCGATCTTCGCCCAAGACAAGGCTTTCGATGTAATCGGCCTCAATCGGATGCTCCATGCCCGGCACCCGATAGACCAGCGCGATATCGGCTTGCCGCGACAGGATCAGCCCGAAACAATCATCCAGATTGGCCGAGCGTAGGCGGACGAATGCCTCAGGAATACGGGCTTGGATGCCATTGACCAGTTCCGGGGTTAGCGATGTCGTCAGCGAGTGCAGGCTGGCGATGATCACCCGATTGCCAGAGGTCCGGTCGCCCCGGCGCAGATCGGTCACCAGCTGCCTCAGATCGCCGACGAGGCGGCCAATCTGCTCCCGCTGATCGGCTGTCGTCGGGCGCAGTTGTACCGGCTTTCGGGTCCGGTCGAAAAGCTCGACGCCGACATAGTCTTCTATGTTTTGAATCCGCCGCGAGAAGGCCGATTGTGTCAGATTGCGGCGTTCGGCGGCCTCAGAGAGCGAGCCATTCTCCGCAACCGCCAGAATATCTTCGAGCCATTCAAGTCGCATTGGCACCTCATATCATGCGCTTCATGCATATTAAGCCGAGTTATTCGCATTTGCATCAGGGATTTTCGGGTGCAACACTTCAATCTACGCAAAACCCATAATCAGAAAGCTGCCATGCATCTCGCTCGTTTTCCTCGTGTCTCGCTTGCTCATCTACCGACCCCATTGGAACGCCTGGACCGTCTCTCGAAAGAGCTTGGCGGGCCGGAGATTTGGATAAAGCGCGATGATTGCACCGGGCTGTCGAGCGGTGGGAACAAGACCCGCAAGCTGGAATTCTTGATGGCCGAAGCCGAAGCGATGGGCGCCGATATGGTGATGACCCAAGGCGCGACCCAATCGAACCACGCGCGCCAGACCGCAGCGGCGGCGTCGAAACTTGGCATGGGATGTCATGTCTTGCTGGAAGATCGCACGGGGTACGAAGATCACAATTACAACGAAAACGGCAATGTCCTGTTGGATCATCTGCACGGGGCGACAACTGCCAAATTCCCGGGCGGTCATGACATGCCGGGCGAGATGGAGCAGGCCGCCGAACAGGCGCGCGCCGAAGGCAAGACAGTCTATACGATACCGGGTGGCGGCTCGAATGCCACGGGGGCGCTTGGCTATGCGAATTGTGCGCTGGAACTGTTGACCCAGGTGAATGAACGCCGGTTGATCGTGGACCATCTGGTGCATGCGACCGGGTCGTCAGGCACCCAAGCCGGGTTGATCGTCGGTCTGAAGGCGTTGAACGCCGGCATCCCGCTTTTGGGTTTCGGCACCCGGGCGCCGCAGGAAAAGCAAGAACAGATGGTTTATGATCTGGCGGTGAAGACGGCGGCGAAGCTAGGCTGCCCTGGCGTGGTTACCCGCGAAGACGTGAGGGCCGACACGAGTTATGTTGGTCCCGGTTATGGCCTCCCGCGCGCAGACACAATTGAGGCGATCCGGATGTTTGCCGAGCTGGAGGGCATCCTTTTGGACCCGGTCTATTCCGGCAAAGGCGCGGCGGGTCTGATCGATTACTGCCGCAAAGGGCATTTTAAGAAGGGCGAGCGCGTGATTTTCTTGCATACGGGCGGCTCTGTGGGTCTGTTTGGATATGATAGCGTGTTGATTCAGGGCGAAAATCGGATGGCGGCTGAATAAGATATATGATGCGCCAAGTTGGCATACTGGGCGGCATGGGGCCGGAGGCGACGCTTCTGTTGATGCAGAAGGTGTTGGACGCTGTGCCGGCGACGGACGATGCCGATCATGTGCCGCTTCTGGTGGATCAAAACCCGCAAGTGCCATCGCGGATCAAACACCTGATCGATGGCTCGGGCGAAGACCCGGCGCCCGTCTTGGTGCGGATGGCGCAGGATTTGGAACGCGCCGGAGCCGAGGCATTGGCGATGCCGTGCAACACGGCACATCACTATGCCGCCGCAATTCAAGCGTCGGTCTCTATCCCGTTTCTCGATATGATTGCACTGTCGGCGGCTCATGCGCGGCGTCTGGCGGGGGCGGGCGGCAAAGTCGGCGTTTTGGCGTCGCCCGCCGGACGAAAGGTGGCCTTGTTTGATGCGGCTTTGGCAACAGAAGGCCTGACCGCGCTCTATCCCGCTGACGAAGCCCCACTGCTGTCCGCGATCCGGTCGATCAAATCGAACGGGCCCAGCGATGCGACACGCGCAGCTCTCAGAGCCGCCTCGATGGATCTGCGGGATCAAGGCGCGGTCCTGCAGATGATTGCCTGCACCGAGTTCTCGTTAATCTCGTCGGCGCTTGCGGCTGGAACGAAGGGCTTTGACACACTGGACATACTCGTGCTGGAATTGGTGGCGTTCGCGACGAATTCCCGGGGCCATAACCTGGCCTCAACCACACTCCCTGATGCTGCGAACCGGTCGGGCGCGGCACGGGGTAACAAAAAAACCGACCAACAGGGAAAGGAACTCTCCAAATGCTGAACAAAACTGTTCGCGCAACCCTTGCGGGTACGGCCATCGGCCTTGCCAGCTTCACCGCAGCTTCGGCGCAAGACCTGGTGATCGGCGTGCCAAACTGGCCCTCGGCCAGCGCCACCGCCAATATCCTGGAACAGGTGATCGAGACGAATTTCGGCCTTGAGGTCGAGCTGCAAAACGGCACCAACCCGATCATCTTCGAGGCAATGGATTCTGGCTCTATGCATGTGCATCCCGAAGTGTGGATGCCGAACCAACAGAACCTGCATGACACCTTCGTCGTCGAAAACGGCACGGTGGTGATGAATGAAAACCCGGTGCAGGCCAATCAGGGCATGTGTGTGCCGACCTATATCGCCGAGCAATATGACATCACCACGATCGAAGATCTGACCGACCCCGAGAAGATGGCGATCTTCGACACCGATGGCGATGGCCGTCCGCAGGTCTGGATCGGCGCGCCGGGTTGGGCCTCCACCGTGATCGAACGCATCCGCGCGCGGTCCTACGGCTATGACGAAGTGCTTGATCTGGAAGAGTATGACGGTACCGTGGCCTGGGGGGCGCTGGGCACCGCGATCGAGGCCGAAGAGCCGTGGATCGGCTTTTGTTATGATCCGCATTTCATCTTCGTGGCCTATGATCTGACCTATCTCGAAGAACCGGCGCATGACCCGGCGACCTGGAACGTGATCCAGCCGACCGATGACCCGGCCTGGTTGGAAAACTCCATGGCTTCAACGGCCTGGAACGGCGCCACATTGCACCTGCATTACGCAGCCAATGTGCAGGAGAACTATCCCGAAGTGGCGGCCCTGTTCGATGCCTATGAGATGCCTGCAGAGGTGCTCTCGACCATGGGTCTGGAACTGTCGATCAACGATGTTGAGCCGGCGGATTTTGCAGCTCAGTGGATCGCCGACAACGAGGATATCGTCCTTGGGTGGTTGACCAACTAAGCGTCGCGCGACGTTTTGGGGCCGTGCCGCAATGTTGGCGCGGCCCCTCTTGACGTTTCTATCCCATGCCACGCGTCCTCGGGGGACAAATACGATGAATGAAGCGGTTGTTGAACTAACCGATGTCTGGAAAGTCTTCGGAAAACGCGCCACCGAGACGATTGAGGCCGCGCGATCTCGGGGCTTGAACAAGCCCGAGGCCCTTGACGAATTCGGCACGGTGATTGGGGTGCGCGAGGCGACATTCTCGGTCTCGCGCGGCGAAATCTTCTGCATCATGGGTCTGTCGGGTTCCGGTAAATCCACGCTTGTGCGCCATGTGAACCGGCTCATCGAACCGTCAGCCGGGACGATCAAAGTGCTGGGCGAAGATGTGGGCAAAATGGATGCCAAAGAGCTGCGCATGATGCGCGCCAAGCATATTGGCATGGTGTTTCAACATATGGCGCTGATGCCGCACCGCTCGGTGCGGGAAAATGTGGCTTATCCGTTGGAGATACGCGGCGTGCCGAAATCGCGCCGTTGGGCCGTGTCGGATCACACGCTCGGCCTGGTGAATCTGGACGGCTATGAAGACCGGCTGCCGCGCGAGCTTTCCGGTGGGATGCAGCAACGCGTTGGAATTGCCCGCGCCTTGGCCTCCGACCCCGAAATTCTGCTAATGGACGAGCCGTTTTCGGCGCTCGACCCGCTTATTCGCCTGCAATTGCAGGATCAGTTTAAATCGCTTGTTGAAGACCTAGACAAGACGACGCTGTTCATCACCCACGATCTGGATGAGGCGATCCGCATCGGCCACCGGATCGCGATCATGAAAGACGGCGTGATCGTGCAAATCGGCACGCCGGAAGAGATCGTGACCCAGCCCGCTGATGATTATGTCCGTGAGTTCGTCCAGGGCATCTCGCGTCTCAAACTGGTGCGGGCTCATACGATTATGGAGCCGATGAACGGCATCGATCCAGCGTCGCTGAACGGTGCGCCGCGCGCCGATCACGAAAGCGATCTCGACGCATTGATTGATATCTCGGTCGGCACGGACGGGCCGATTGTGGTGACCGTTGATGGCCAAGATGCGGGCGTTGTGAGCAAGGCGACGCTGCTGCGTGGCATCCAGGGGGGCAAGTAATGACCGATACATCCACCACACCGCGCGCCGAGAATGTCGCCGATATCGAGATGGATCACGCGGCGTTCAACGCCTCGGTGGCCGAGTTTGCCGTTACGAACCACGAGTATTACGCGAGCGCCTTCCGCAAGATCCACAACACCACGCGGGGCATCCCGCTGACGTTTAACTGGGCCGCCGCATTGCTCGGGCCGATCTGGTCCGCCGCGCGTGGCATTTGGGGCGGGTTCTGGGGGTTCTTGATCCTTGAGATTATCGCCTGGGTTCAGATCGGGCGCGGTACATGGGGCGAGTTGGGGGCCGACGATCTGGCCCGCGCCGCCACCCAGGAGGCCCGCGCGCAGGACTTCCTGCAACGCGCGGCGGATGCCGTGGCCGCTGGCGAGGATGGCAGCCGGTTTGAGACGCTTGGCAACAACTTGCTGCGCGCCGCCGAACGCAGTCGCGAAGCCGCCGATGCGATGGCGGCGGATTCCGTTCAGATTCTGATCACGGGGTTGGTTCTTCTAGTCGCTATTCGGGTGATCCAAGGGGTCTGGGCCAATATTGCCTTGGAAAAACAATATGAACGCTGGCGGATCGACCCCGATCTTGTGCCATCCGGCGTGAACACAACCAACCTGATCTTGGGGATCGCGCTGGCTTTGGCTATTGCGCCGCTCACGGTCTATCGCTTCACAGTGGAAGACGTCACCGAGTTTCTGACCTCTTTCCCCGCCAATCCCGATCACTATTCCGATACGGCTAGGTGGCTGGAGGATGTGATCGACGCGGCGGCCCGCAATGGGGCAGGGGCCTTCGACGGCATCGTCCTCGGCATTCGGCAAATCCTAGACACCATTTCGGTGGCGCTGATCGGCACGCCTTGGCCGGTGGTGATGACGGTGATTTGTGTCGTCGCCTGGCGTGCGGCGGGCCCGCGTGTGGCGATCTTCACCGCTGCGGCGCTCGCCTATATCGCGTTTCTGGGCTATTGGGAGGTCTCGATGGAGACCGTCGCTCTGGTCGGGTCGGCGGTGTTTCTCTGCGTGCTGATGGGCATCCCGCTTGGCATCTGGTTTGGCAAATCCAAACACGCCTATCGGATTGCCGAGCCGGTCTTGGACTTGATGCAAACCCTGCCGGCCTTTGTCTATCTGATCCCGATCATCGCGTTTTTCGGAACCGGCAATCCGCCGGGTATTCTGGCCACGATCATCTTTGGCATGCCACCGGTGATCCGCCTGACAGCTTTGGGGATGCGGGGCGTGCCCGAAAGCATCAAGGAGGCGGCCAGCGCCTTCGGCGCGTCGAACTGGCAAATCCTGCGCGATGTGGAGCTGCCGCTGGCCCGACCGTCGATCATGACTGGGGTCAATCAGACGATCCTGATGTGCCTGTCGATGGTGGTGATCATCTCGCTGATCGGCGGGGGCGGTCTGGGCCAGGAAATCCTGGAGGCGCTGCAATTCGCGGCCAAAGGCCCCGGTATCCTGGGTGGTCTCGCCATCCTCTTCGTCGCCATGGTCATCGACCGGATCGTCCAAGGCGCGTTCCGCCGCCGCGATTTGAAAGATGAACATTGATCGGTTGTTCTGTGGTGGGGTTCGAGCTGACATAACCCCGAGGCGTGTATGGGAGTTAACGATCTCACCTTGTCGTATAGATGCCGGGGAGATCGTTTCTTTGCCTGCTAATGTGGGGCTCGTCCAAGCCGCCTGAGTTGGAGATGCGCATAAGCGGCCAAGCGAATCTGACGACGTGTAGTTGATGTCTGACACAGGCGTAGACAACACATCGAAGAGTATGGATTCGACCAGCGGGCGGTCGCAAGAAAATGGCACGTTCGGGAACGGGTGGGAATGCCTGAGTTCAGTCGAAATGCGTCGGCTGTAGACTTTAGTCCTTAGGGCCACAGCAAGCCTTTGTTTCTAAGGCTTTCAATGTGATACAACGAGGTAATTGGCTCCGGCGGTAGGGATCGAACCTACGACCAATTGATTAACAGTCAACTGCTCTACCGCTGAGCTACGCCGGAACTGACGGCGCGTATAGCAAGCCGAATTTGTCCCGTCCAGAGGGCGCGGGCGAAAAATCGTGCAAATCTGTCAAAGGCGTTCAAAAACCGCTTCGGCATGGAGAGGACCGCGAGATGACACAAGGTTTCGTTCCATGAAATCAATGAGATGGGCGAGAATGTTGCGCTCGGCGGCGGGGAGGAGGGCTGCGGGCGTGTCGGTATAGATCAGCTGTGCCAAACGGCGGGTGTCGGCCGGTGTGGCTTCGAGTGCGGCCAGGATTTGCGCTTCGCGCGCCTGACGATGAGCCATCAAGTCGGCGCAGCGGGCTCTTGGGTCAGATATTGGCGCGCCGTGACCCGGATAGTAGATTTGATCCTCGCGGGTTTGGAGCCGGGCCAGGGACGCATAAAACGCGGTCATATCGCCATCGGGCGGCGAGATCAGGGAGGTCGCCCAGCCCATCACCAGATCGCCGGAAAACAGCGCGCCGTTCCAGGCGAAGCTCAGGTGATTGGCCATATGGCCGGGCGTGGCGATCACATCGATCTGCCAACCGTCGCCTGCAATCTGATCACCATCGGCAACTTGATCGTCGGGGACAAACGCGTCGTCCACGCCTTCGCCGCCGCCGATCAGGCCGGCCTCGGCCAAAGCTTCCATCGCTTGACTGCGGCCCCAATTGCTTGGGCCAGCGGCCAGAACCGGCGCACCGGTGGCGGCGGCCAAAGGATGGGCGAGGGGGGAGTGGTCCAAATGCGAATGGGTGATCAGGATCGTGCTGATGCGTTGGCCCGGTCTCACCGCTGCCAGAATAGCGTGCAGATGGGCCTCGTTCATCGGCCCGGGGTCGATCACTGCCAGATCGGTTTCGCCAATCAGATAGGTGTTTGTGCCCTGTTCTGTCATCGGCGACGGGTTCGGCGCCAGAATCTTGCGCAACATCGGCGCGATTTCAGGGACCTGCATGGCTTGCCTCTTTGCAGCCCAGGCCCCGCGCGGTTACATGGGCCATGGCGTTTGGTTGGATGAAACGGGTGTTGCCGCGGGGGCTTTATGGCCGGGCCGCCCTGATCCTGATTGTTCCGGTTGTTTCATTGCAGCTTGTCGTCTCGGCGGCGTTCCTGCAACGGCATTTCGAGAATGTGACGCAACAATTGACCGCCGGATTGGCGCTCGACTTGCGCTATGTCCTGACCCGTTTGGAACAAGACGGTGAGGAGGCGGCGATGACAACCGCGGCGGCATTGCAGATCACCTTGACAGAGGGTCAAAGCGTGTCCGGCGAAACCGTGCGGCCCTTTTATGATTTCTCGGGCCGAGAGGTGATTGCCATTCTGAACCGGGATATTCCAGAGACGCGTTATGTCGATCTGGCGGCTCGGCACCGTGTCGTGATCGTCGGGTTGGAAACCGCAAATGGGGTCTATGAAGTTGCGCTGCAGCGCCGTCGAGTCTCAGCGTCAAATCCGCATCAACTGCTGGTTTTGATGGTGTTTACCGGACTTCTAATGACCGGTATCGCTTATTTCTTCCTTCGCAATCAGCTGCGTCCGATCCGCCGCCTTGCGAAGGCCGCCGATGCTTTTGGCAAGGGGCGCATCGTGGAGTATACCCCGCGCGGCGCGCTCGAGGTGCGCTCCGCCGGGCGCGCCTTCCTTGATATGCGCAACCGGATCGAGCAGCAAATCGAACAGCGAACCATGATGCTCTCGGGTGTCAGTCATGACCTGCGGACGCCGTTGACGCGCATGAAGTTGGGCCTGAGTTTGCAGGAAAAGACGTCCGATATCGAGGCGCTTGAGCAGGATGTTGAAGAGATGCAGGCGCTTTTGACAACCTTCCTGGATTTTGCGCGCGCAGATGCGTTGGATGATCCGGTGCCGACCGACCCGAAAGCCTTGGCCGAGCGGATCGTGGAGGATGCGGCGCGGGGCGGTGGAGAGGCCGAGTTGTTGGCACCTGAAGCGGTGCCCCTGGTCGATATTCGCCCGCAAGCGGTGCGCCGCGCGCTCGGCAATTTGGTGTCCAACGCGATGCGATATGGCCGTCGGGCGCGGGTGACGCTGCATGTCTTGGATCATGCGGTGCGCTACACGGTCGAGGATGACGGGCCGGGGATTGCGCCTGAAGATCGGGCCGAAGCGCTCCAACCCTTCGTGCGTCTTGATGCGGCCCGCAACCAGGACCGCGGCACAGGCGTCGGCTTGGGGCTGGCCATTGCGAATGATATCGCGCGCAGCCATGGCGGCACGTTGCGCCTGAGCCGAAGCGATGCTTTGGGCGGGCTCAGGGTCGATCTGGTTCTGGCGCGGTAGCGCTTAGTCGTTCCAAGGTTGGTGCAGCGGCGTGGCCGCATCCATTGCTTGGAAATAGAGCCGTTTGTGCGCCATGGCCCGTTGCCGTCGTATCTCGCCGCCCGAGAACTCAGCCCCGGCCATGTTGTAGCCCATGCGCGACATCTGCCGAAGCGCAAAGGCAAAGAGTTTCAGCCGATCCATATTGGGTCCCTCCGGTCATGCACGTTAAAGAGGGCGCCAGCGCCTTGGGTGCTGGCGCGGCGTCAGTATCGCCCAAATTGGTTAATAAGTCGCATCACCCTGTCGTGTGGCCGGCGTGACACGGGTTTGGGAGCCCGAGATTGGGCAACACAGGCAGTCGGCGGCGAGTGGTAGGCCCGGCAGGACTCGAACCTGCAACCAAAGCGTTATGAGCGCTCTGCTCTAACCAATTGAGCTACAGGCCCGCCTGGAGCAGAGGCTTAGCAGCTTGCGGGGGAGCGTCAAGCTTGCCCTGTGATGCGGGCTGGCCTATGGCCTTTGGGATCACGGATCCAGGGAGCTTTCTTGATGCCAAACTTATCTGCGCTGTGCCTGCGTTATCTGATGTGGATCGTGGCCCTTCGTGTGCTGCATATCCTCGCGGTGCAGTTCCTGGGCTTGCCGAACACGCTTGGCACCACAGTGATTTTGGCCGCGGCACCTGCGGCCGATATTGGGATGCAAGCGCTGCGCCGAGCGGGCGGCGTTTTGGATCGGGCGGCTTGGGGGCAATTGGCCTTGGCGCTTTTCGGCACCTATCTCGCCATGGAACTGGTCGTGATCGGGCTTTTCGCGCCGCAGTTGTTTGCCACGCTGCTCACAATGCCCGTGCTGATTGTTTGGGGCCTGACCTTGGCCATGATCATGCTTTTTCTTTGGATCGGCGCGCGACAAGAGGCGCGGCGTTGAGGCGCAAATCGCGCATGGACTTGGCCCGGGCGCGTTGTTAGCAGGGGGCCAAAGCTGCAAGGGGACATCTGCCACATGAGCCAAGGGAAAAACGGCCTGACCTATGCCGAGGCGGGCGTGGATATCGATGCGGGCAACGCGTTGGTGGATCGGATCAAACCATTCGCTGCGGCCACGAACCGGACCGGTGTTATGGCCGGGCTTGGCGGGTTTGGTGGGCTCTTTGATCTGAAAGCGGCGGGATATGACGACCCGATCCTGGTGGCGGCGACCGATGGGGTTGGCACCAAGCTTAGAATCGCGATCGACACCGGGAATGTGGGCACGATTGGCATCGACCTTGTGGCGATGTGTGTAAATGACTTGGTGTGCCAGGGTGCGGAGCCGCTGTTCTTCCTGGATTATTTCGCGACCGGCAAATTGGAACTGGAGAGCGCCACGCAGATTGTCGAAGGCATCGCCAAAGGTTGCGAAGGGGCGGGTTGCGCGCTGATTGGTGGCGAGACGGCGGAAATGCCGGGCATGTATGGCGCGGGCGATTTCGACCTGGCCGGTTTTGCGGTTGGCGCGATGGAACGCGGTCGGGCGCTGCCTGCGGATGTGGCCCCGGGCGATGTGCTTTTGGGTCTTGCCTCTGATGGGGTGCATTCAAACGGCTATTCCCTGGTGCGCCGGATCGTGGAGGTCTCAGGGCTTGGCTGGGATGCAGATGCGCCTTTTGCGGAGACGTCTTTGGGGGCGGCGCTCCTGACGCCGACGCGGCTTTACGTGAAACCGGCGCTTGCCGCGATCCGCGCGGGCGGCGTGCATGGTCTGGCCCATATCACCGGCGGCGGGCTGACTGAGAATCTGCCGCGCGTTTTGCCCGAAGGGGCAGGGGCGGAGATCGACCTCGGCGCCTGGAACTTGCCGCCTGTCTTCAAATGGCTGGCCGAGACCGGCGGCTTGGCCGAGGCGGAAACTTTGAAAACCTTCAACGCCGGGATCGGCATGGTGCTGGTCGTGGCGCCGGATCGGGCCGAAGCCCTGAGCGCATTGTTGCAAGCCGAAGGAGAAACCGTTTGCCAGCTTGGAACGGTGACTGAGGGCGCGGACGTGGCCTATACCGGGGCGCTTGGGTGACGAAACGCGTCGCGATCCTGATCTCGGGCGGCGGCTCCAATATGGTCGCGATGGCCCGTTCGATGACCGGCGATCATCCGGCGCGGCCTTGCCTGGTTCTGGCCAATTCAGCGGAGGCGGGGGGCTTGGCAAAGGCCGCCGAGATGGGCATTCCGACCTCAGTCGTGGATCATCGCCCGTTCAAAGGCGATCGGCCCGCCTTTGAGGCCGCTTTGACCGAAGCGCTTGAGGCGGCAGACCCAGATATCATCTGTTTGGCCGGGTTCATGCGCGTGTTGACCGAGGCGTTCGTCAGCCGCTGGCAGGGGCGGATGCTCAACATCCACCCGTCGCTTTTGCCGAAATATCGCGGGCTGAATACCCATGCTCGCGCATTGGCGGCGGGGGATGCCGAACATGGCTGCACCGTGCATGAAGTGACACCGGCGCTCGATGATGGGCCGATCCTGGGGCAAGCGAAACTGACGATCGCACCCGATGACACGCCGGAGACTCTGGCCGCACGGGTGCTCAAACTGGAGCATGAGCTTTATCCTGAGGTCTTACGTCGGTTCGCCTCGGGGGATGATCGGCCACTCTATGTGGGGCCGGAAGGCTAGGCGCGCGTTCCGTTCGATATTCGCCAACACCGTTTCGTCGATGCCGAAGATCATCGTAGCGGGCCTTGGCCCCGACGACGCAGCGGCCTTGCCCCTTTTCATTTTCGCGGTCGTGGCCTATCACCCACCGTCACAGAGTTCTTCCAGCCTTTAGGAAAAGACCCCGGTTTGCCCCAGACCCTGACCACCACCGAGGCGCTCGCCGCATTTTGCGCCCGCGCCGCCACTGTTCCCTACATCACCGTCGACACAGAGTTCCTCCGCGAGCGCACCTATTTCGCGCAGCTTTGCCTGGTGCAACTGGCGCTGCCGGGGGAAGACGAGGCGGATGCGGTCTTGGTCGATCCTCTGATCGATGGCCTATCGCTAGAGCCGCTTTACGACCTGTTCCGCAACGAGGCGGTGGTGAAGGTGTTCCATGCGGCGCGCCAGGATCTTGAGATCTTCCATGTCGAGGGCGGCGTGGTGCCCAGCCCGCTTTTTGACACGCAAGTGGCGGCCATGGTCTGCGGCTATGGCGACCAGGTGGGGTATGAAACTCTGGTGCGCAAGATCACCAAAAGTGGCGTTGATAAATCCTCGCGCTTCACCGATTGGTCGCGCCGCCCATTGTCCAATGCGCAGCAGTCTTATGCACTGGCCGATGTCACGCATCTGCGGCAGATCTATGAGCATCTGGCCGGGCAGCTTGAGTCTTCGGGCCGCACCGCCTGGATGGAGGAGGAGCTGCGCACGCTGACCGACGCGTCGAGCTATGTTGTGGCACCAGACAACGCCTGGCGGCGTCTGAAATTGCGGAGCAATTCCGGCCGGTTCCTGGCGATTGTGAAAGAACTGGCGGCATTCCGCGAGACCCATGCGCAAAGCCGCAATATCCCCCGCAACCGGGTGATCAAAGATGATGCGCTTATGGAGATTGCCTCGTCCAAGCCGAAAACCATCGAGGATTTGGGCAAATCTCGGTTGCTGCTGCGCGAGGCGCGGCGCGGTGATGTGGCCGAGGGGTTGATCGCTGCAATTGCGCGCGGCGTCTCAGCGGACCCAAAAACCTTCCCCGCGCCACCTGCGGGCAAAGACCGCTCAGCCCTCAACCCGGCATTGGCGGATCTTCTGCGGGTGCTGCTGAAGGCCAAGGCGGAAGAGGCGGGCGTGGCGCAGAAGCTGATCGCCTCAGCTGCCGATCTCGACGATATCGCGGCGGGTCATCACGATGGGCTTTGGTCGAAAGGCTGGCGGCGCGAGGTGTTTGGCGAGGACGCATTGCGCCTAACCCGCGGCGAGATTGCGCTTTCGGCCAAAGGTCAGAAGGTGAAAATCATCGCGGTCTAGCGGCGGCTGACACTTCGCCGGTTGCTTTGCGCCTGCACCACGATCGTGCGGACGCCGTCTAATTCCTGCGTGCTCAGCTCCGTCCCCGCAAGAATCTCGCGCGAGCGCTGTGTCCCTTCGCGGGTTGCAACGGGCGGTTCAAACACCCGGAACTCAAAGACCAAGCGGCCCTCGGCGCGCTCGACTTCAACCAGATCGGCGGCCCAGTAGCCTTGGCGCGGCGGCAGCCCCATCGCACGGATGATCGCGCCGCCCGGATGCGGGTCGACATTCAGGCTGATCACTTGGCTGACCAATGGCCGTGGATCGACAACGGTGACCGTTTCCACGATTTCGACGCGTTCTTCGCGGTCATTGCCGAACCAATTGAACGGGTTCAGCCGGGTCGAGCAGGCCGCAACCCCCAGAATCAATGTCAATGTGACCAGCAGACGGAATGTCATGGTGCCCCTCCGGCGTCTTCTTGGCTTTGTGCCTAGCGCATTGACGGCGCGTTGAAAAGCGCCTCTGGACCTTTCGCATCTCGGGCCTTACCTCATGATCAAGTGAAGGAGGCACCGATGGCCAGCGCTGCGTTTGAAGAGATTGCCGAGACATTCGACTTCCTGGAGGACTGGGAAGAGCGCTATCGCCATGTGATCGAGCTGGGAAAGGCCATGCCACCGCTCGACGAGGCGTTTCGCGTGCCGGCAACCAAGGTCGATGGTTGCGCCAGCCAGGTCTGGATCTTGCCGCAGATCGACGGGCAGGGTTCCGGCGCGGTGTTCCGGTTTCAAGGCGAAAGCGATGCGATGATCGTGCGCGGCTTGATCGCGGTGTTACATGCGCTCTATTCGGGGTTGACCGTTGATGAGGTTTTGAAGGTGGATGCCGGTGGGGAACTGGCCCGTTTGGGTCTGAACGATCATCTGTCATCGCAACGCTCCAACGGGCTCCGCGCCATGGTGGAGCGCATCCGCGATTTGGCGGGTGAGACGGCTGCGGCGGCCTAGAGCGTTTTCAAAGCGACCTCTAGATCGCCATAACCTGTGAAGCGGCGTTCAAAATCCAACTTTAAGAATGCCGCGCAGTCTTTTGCTTTTTCAGTTAGTTCTGGGTTGTCCGTTTGGGCTTGATAGACCAGTTTCGTGTAATGCCCAAAATACATCTCGCGCAGCTCAGGATGCCGATCCAGGCCAAGCGGCTTGGTGACAAAAGCGTCGAATTGCCGGACCAAGAAATCGGTGAGATAAAACGCGGTGATTTCACTTTCGCTTCGCTCCGCAAAAGCCTCATTTCCTTCAAAAAAGCTATAGCAATGCGGGCCTTCTAGCATCTCCACGCCAAGTGCTGCGCAACGTGCTTGCAACAGGCCGCCGGTGCCGCAATCGGCATAGAGCACGAAGATCTGCTGATACGCCGCGCGATGCGTGGTGACCGCAGCCTCGACCGCATCGGGAATTTTCTCTGGGTGATTATGTAGATTGGCTGGCAGGCAGTGCAGGTCCAGATGCCTCCAGCCATTGGCTCGGATCAGCGCCAAGACTTCGCGGGCCAGTGCGCCGCAGGCCAAAAGCAGCACCTGACCTTTGCCCTCAGGGGCGAGGCCGGTTTCGGTCAAGCTCTGATCATCCAGCCGCATCAGGCCTCCTTTGTCTGGCGCCATCGCGGCCCGAGAACCGAGAAGGCGAGCCCAACCATGATCACCACCGCGCCGAGGATTTCAACCGCTGTCAGACGCTCACCCAGGACCCAAGCGGCCGTTCCGATGCCCACCACCGGAATTAAAAGCGCGAAAGGGGTCACATCCGCCGCCTTGTGCCGAGCCAGAAGCGCGCCCCAGAGCGAATAGCCAAGAACCGTGGAGATCAACGCCACGTAGATCACGGCGGCCCAGCCCTCCGCGCTTAGGGTGGCGATGGTCGCGACTGGGTCCGGCCCTTCCACGGCAAATGACAGGGCGAACATCGGCAAGGGGGGGATCAAGCTCGCCCAGATAAAGAGCGGCAGCATGGCCACGCCGCCCAAGCCTTTCAGGATCAGATTGCCCGAGGCCCAACAGAGTGCACCGCAGAGCACCAAGGCGAGACCAATTTGGGTCAGGTTCCCGCCCGCGCCCAGGCCGAAAATCACCAATCCCAAAACCGCCACGGCGATGCCAAACGCCTGGATGCCCCGCACCCGTTCACCAAGGAAAAGGGCCGACAGCAGAATGGTCAGCGGCGCTTGCGCCTGTAGCAGAAGCGAGGCCAACCCGGCCGTCACATCGGCGCGCATTGCGGCGAAGAGAAAGGCAAACTGCCCCATATTGATCAAGACGCCGACCGCGATGATCTTCCACCAGGGGATTTGCGGGCGGGGCAGCAGCGCCAGGAGCGGCAACAGGATCAAGAAGCGGAGGCCCACAAAAAGAAACGGTGGCAACTCATCGAGCGCCAGTTTCATCGCTGTGAAGTTCGAGCCCCAGGCGAGGATCACCACAGCGACCAAGAGCAGGTCACGGGGCGGCATGGGCACTCCTCCATGTCATCGCAAAACCGGCACCGGCACACGGCCGGATGGGGTCAGGAGGTAAACATCGCGTCCTTCGATGACCACCGCGGAGAGCGGCCCGCCATAAGCGACACTGCTATCCAGGTTCACGCGGTTGCCGTGATGTTCAACCTGATCCACGGGCGTGTGACCATGGACAATCAGGGGCCCGTGATCGCGCGTATCTGTCATGAATTCGTCGCGGATCCACACCAAGTCTTCCTCGGTCTGCTCTGCCAGCGGGATACCGGGCCGGATGCCGGCGTGTACAAACAGGCAGTCGCCGACGCGGTGAGAGAGCGGTCGGGCCGCCAAAAACGCGCGATGCGCCTCCGGCACGGCGCGGCGGGCGGCTTGGTGCAGATCGGGTTCAGCCAGCGAGGGGTCAACGCCGTAAGAAGCGAGCGTGGTCATCCCGCCCATCGACGGGCTCAGATAGGTCAAACCAACGCGCAGCCGCGGATCGTCGCGGCGTTTCGGTTCAAGAAACCAGCTCAGCAGCCGGTCATGATTCCCGAGCAAAACAACCACGCGCGGATCCGTCTGTTCCGCAGCTCGAAGGAATTCCACGACACCGGCGCTATCGGGGCCGCGATCAACAAGGTCGCCCACATGGATCACGGGCGCATCTTCTGTCCCGTAACGCGCCCTGTCTTCCGCAATCAGATCATGCGCGACCCGGAGCTTGTCCAGATGGCCGTGAATGTCTCCGATTGCATAGCTGATCATGGTGAGAGCAAACCGGGATATGGGCGCAGGCGCAAGACCAGAGGCCACTGGGTCAAAAGAAAAAAGGCGAGCCTTGGCCCGCCTTTTCGCTGCATCTGATTGTGCGGGGCGTTCAGGCGTTGGCGGCCAGTTGATTATGCTTGCGCGCCATCCATTCCTTGGCGGTTTCCACGGCCACGGCGGCATCGCGGCAATAAGCGTCCGCGCCGATCGCTTTGCCAAACTCTTCGTTCAACGGCGCGCCGCCGACCAGAACGATGTAGTCATCGCGCAGGCCTTTTTCGGCCAGGGTGTCGATCACCACCTTCATATAGGGCATGGTCGTCGTCAAAAGCGCGGACATGCCGAGGATGTCGGGCGACTCGTTCTCGAGGGCTTCGAGATAGCTCTCGACAGCGTTGTTGATGCCCAGATCGACCACTTCGAACCCGGCACCTTCCATCATCATCGAAACGAGGTTCTTGCCAATATCGTGAATGTCGCCTTTGACCGTCCCGATCACCATCTTGCCGACACGCGGCGCGCCGGTTTCGGCCAGAAGCGGTTTCAGGATCGCCATACCACCCTTCATCGCGTTAGCGGCCAAGAGCACTTCGGGGACGAAGAGAATCCCGTCACGGAAGTCGTTGCCGACGATGGTCATACCGCCCACCAGTGCTTCGGTTAGGATGCGATACGGCTCCCATTTCCGTTCGAGCAGGATGTTCACACCCTCTTCGATCTCTTCTTTCAGACCATCATAGAGGTCGTCGAACATCTGTTGGACAAGCTCATCATCATCCAGATCGGCAAGGATGATATCGTCTTCTTCATCGGACATGATTAGGCTCTCCCTCTATTGGGTGTGCTGTTCGCGTTTGAGTTATTAGCTAAGGATAGGCCGCGAAATAACGCGCTGGATTGCGACAGAGGACGCGTCGCAACCGACCAATCCTTGCACATGTTCTCTTTTCGTTCTAGTTTGGCGGCATGGAAACCGACGCAAATCTTCCGCCCGAGCGCCGTAAGGGGCGGGGTGTGGCCAGCAACAGGAGCGGGCGGTTTGAGCGGTTTGAAAGAGTGGGGTTTTCCGACGGTTGGGAGATCGATGAGCCGCTGCCGCCGCTCCGCACCGAGGTGCGCGAAGAGGTCGCGAAGACCATCATCACCCGTAATACCAGCCCGGATATTCCGTTTGATCGCTCGATCAACCCGTATCGCGGCTGCGAACATGGGTGTGTTTATTGTTTTGCGCGCCCGAGCCACGCCTATCTGGGCCTGTCGCCGGGATTGGATTTCGAAACCCGGCTGACGGCGAAGCCCAATGCGCTCACGCTTTTGGAGGCGGAGCTGCGCAACCCGCGCTATCGGCCCAAGGTGATTGCGATTGGCACCAATACCGATCCGTATCAGCCGATTGAGAAAGACCGACGGCTGATGCGGGGCATTCTGGAGGTGTTGCAAGCGTTTCAACATCCGGTGGGGGTGGTGACCAAAGGCACGCTGGTGGAACGCGATGCGGATATTCTGGGCGCGATGGGGCAGGCGGGGTTGGCCCGGGTTGGGGTGTCTGTGACAACGCTCGACGCCGATTTGGCGCGCAAGATGGAGCCCCGCGTGCCGTCTCCGGCGCGCCGATTGCGGGCGATCGAAACGCTGAGCAAGGCGGGGTGCCCGGTCCGTGTGATGGTCTCCCCCATCGTGCCGGGCCTGACGGATCATGAGGTTGAGGCGATTTTGCGGGCTGCGCGGGATGCGGGGGCTGTGGCCGCGACATCCATTGCGCTGCGGCTGCCGCGTGAGGTCGCGCCGCTCTGGCGCGACTGGTTGGCGGAGCATTACCCGGCGCGGATCAATCGCGTGATGGAGAAAATCCGCCATATGCATGGCGGGCGGGATTATGAAAGCGATTGGGGCAAGCGGATGACGGGGGAGGGGCTCTATGCCGATCTGATCCAAAAGCGATTTGTACGCGCGCGCCGGGCTCTTGGGTTGGACGCACGATTGCCGCCATTGAGGACCGATCTGTTCCAGCCGCCAGCCAAAGCTGGAGATCAACTGAACCTCTTCTGACCGTCTCACGGCGCGCGGCGGCGCCGGAATTTTGGAAAATTCCGCGCCGGAAAACGCATGTTTTCCGGTCCGTTTTCCGTGCGGAAAACGATATCTGGCCAGGGGAAAGCGCATGCACGGCCTGCCTATTTATCCGCGCGTCCGGCGCCGGCTGGCGCGCGCGCGGGTTGGGCCAGCGCCATCGGTGCCGTCGCTGTCAGAGGAAAACCCACCCAGATCGGCCGCGATGGTTTCCAAAGTCGGCGCGGAGGATTTCGGCGTTTTTTCAAGTGCCTCACGCATCTTTTTCAGGTGATCAGGTTGCGTCCCGCAACACCCGCCGATGATCGTCGCACCGGCATCGCGGGCCAGGACCGCATAACGCGCCATCAGATCCGGCGTGCCATCATAGTGAATATGCCCATCGACATATTTCGGAATCCCCGCATTGCCTTTGGCGACCACGGGCCGCTCATTGCCCGAGGCGCGGAAGCCCAGGACCGTGCGCAGCAGATCCGACGCGCCCACGCCGCAATTGGCGCCATAGGCCAGCGGCTTGTGATCCAACCGCTCGACCATTTCCGACATCGCCGCCGAAGTCAGGCCCATCATCGTGCGGCCCGCGGTGTCGAAGCTCATCGTCCCACACCAAGGCATGTCGGCCAGTTTCGCAGCCTCGGCGGCGGCTTTGTATTCCTCTGCCGCGCTGATCGTCTCGACCCAGAGCACATCGGCGCCCCCGGCTTTGAGCCCCTCGGCCTGCTCGTGGAACATCTCCACCGCGGCCTCATGGGTCAGCGCGCCCATCGGTGCCATGATCTCGCCGGTTGGCCCCATCGAGCCCGCGACAATCACCGTCCGCCCCGCCTTGTCGGCCACCTCGCGGCCGATCTCTGCGGCGGCTTTGTTCAACTCAAACGCCCGGTCCTGCGCATCATGCAGTTTCAGTCGTGCCCGCGTCCCGCCGAAGGAATTCGTCAAAAACAGATCGCTGCCCGCGTTCACCGCCCCGGAATAGAGCGTCACAATCCGATTTGGATGATCTACATTCCAAAGCTCCGGCGCATCGCCGGATTGTAGCCCCATGTTAAACAGCGTGGTGCCTGTCGCGCCATCGGCCAAAAGCCAGTCCCGTTCGGCCAAAAGCCGCGAAAGTGCATCTGTCATCGTCCAGGGGTCTTTCTTCTTGCAAGCACCGCCGACATGGCCGTTTGACGCCTGTTTCGCAAGCCCATTCGGCGCATAAAGGTTATGAGTCCGATTTGCCGGTGCGGCAAATCAAAAGCCCCGGGCAAATCTTCCCGGGGCTTCTCAAAGTCGCAACCACCTGACCGGCAGGGATGTCCAATCTTAGGCTTCGTCCATCAACTGGCCTTTGGCGACTGCCAGAAGCTCCGCATATTTGGTGCGCAGGTCATCCTCGGCCACGCGATCGCCCAGATCGCCCATCAGCTTGCGCATCACATCCTCATGGCCGGCCTCTTCGAAATCGGCCTTAACCACCTCTGCGGCATAGGCGTCGGCGTCGTCACCGGTTTTGCCCAGAATGTCGGCCACCCAGAGCCCCATCAGCTTGTTGCGCCGCGCTTCGGCCTTGAAATTCATCTCGGCGTCATGTGCGAATTTGGCTTCGAACGCGTGTTCGCGATCATCGAAGGTGGTCATGTCTGATCTCCACTTAGGAATTCCGTTGCCTCCATTATGCCGGGTGGGCGCGGCCCCGCAAGCGGTTATGGTCCATCCGCCTTGCGACAGAGCGCCCAATGGCCTATAGCCCGGCTAAATTCCAGGACCATGCGGGGGCAGGGTCCTCTACCCGGTTCACGGAGACATTATGGCACGGCGCAAATTGGTCTATGAGGGCAAGGCCAAAATTCTCTATGAAGGCCCGGAACCCGGCACGCTGGTGCAGTATTTCAAAGATGACGCGACCGCCTTCAATGCCGAAAAGCGCGATGTGATTGATGGCAAAGGCGTTCTGAACAACCGTCTCAGCGAATTTTTCATGACGGGCCTGAACGGGATTGGCGTGCCAACCCATTTTATTCGCCGCATCAATATGCGGGAGCAGTTGATCCGTGCGGTGGAAATCATTCCGCTGGAAGTGGTGGTGCGCAACGTGGCCGCCGGGTCAATCTCAAAGCGTTTGGGGATTGAAGAGGGCACGCCGCTGCCCCGCCCGATAGTCGAATTTTATTACAAAGACGATGATTTGGGTGATCCCCTGGTCAGTGAAGAGCATGCGATTGCCTTTGGTTGGGCTGGTCAGCAGGACCTGGACGACATGGTCTCGCTTGCGCTTAGGGTGAATGATTTCCTGTCGGGCCTGATGTTGGGGGTCGGCATCAAGCTGGTGGATTTCAAGATCGAGATCGGGCGGATTTGGGATGGCGACTATATGCGCCTGATCGTCGCCGATGAGATCAGCCCCGATAGCTGCCGCCTCTGGGATATGGAGACGGGTCAGAAATTCGACAAAGATGTGTTCCGCCGCGATCTGGGCGATTTGGCCGATGCCTATACCGAGGTGGCCAAACGTCTGGGCGTGATGCCAACCAACACGACGCCGGTGACCAAGCCGACGCTGATCAACTAAGACCGCTGCACCGGGTCGCCGGATGTAGCTTTTGCGATTTGGGGAAAGAGGGGCAGGGCCGATGCGCGCAACCGTGACCGTGATGTTGAAACAGGGCGTCTTGGACCCGCAGGGGGAGGCCGTGCGCCATGCGTTGGGCGCCTTGGGCTTTGACGGTGTTGCCGGCGTGCGGCAGGGCAAGCTGATCGAGTTGGACCTGGCCGAGGGCACGACCGAGGCGCAAGTTACCGAGATGTGCGAAAAGCTGCTCGCCAATACGGTGATCGAAAGCTACCGGGTGGAAATCGGCTGATGCGGGCGGCGCGGCTCACCGGCTGGCGCCAGCCTTTGGAGATTGGCCAGGTGCCGGACCCGGACTGCCCGCGCGATGGCGTCGTGCTGGAGGTCCTGGCCTGCGGCATTTGCCGATCAGACTGGCATGCATGGTCCGGGGCCGACCCCGATGTGATCTTGCCAATGATCCCTGGGCATGAGTTTTGCGGTCAAGTGATCGAAACCGGTGCCAATGTGACGGCGTGGACACCTGGGGATCGAGTCATCGCACCGTTCATTCTGGCCTGCGGCGCCTGCCCGGATTGTCAGGCCGGGCATCAGACGATCTGTGCCCGCCAAGCCGTGCCTGGCTTCACCCAAGATGGCGCCTTTGCCGAGCGGATTGCGGTGCCGTTTGCAGACACGAACCTAACACGCCTGCCCGAGGGTATGGACCCGGCTCTGGCCGCGGCCTTTGGCTGTGGCGTCACGACGGCCTGGCATGCGCTGACCGGGCGGGCGGCGCTGCGCCCCGGTGAATGGTTGGCCGTTTGGGGCGGTGGCGGGATTGGAACGGCGGCGCTGATCCTTGGCAAAGCCATCGGGGCCCGGGTTGTGGTCGCCGATGTGGTGCCGGAGAAGTTGACCTATGCGACCGGCCTGGGGGCCGATGCGGTGATTGACGCCCGGGAACCGGACGCCGTGCAAGCCCTGCGCGACGTGACCGGCGGCGGCGCGGATCTGGCGGTCGAAGCGCTTGGCGTCGAAGTGACGACCCGGAACGCCATGCTGTCGTTGAAGAAACTGGGCCGGATGGTGCAGGTGGGCATGCCCGCAGGCGACCATGCGGCGATGACTCTGCCATGGGATGCGGTTTATTCCGGGCAATTTGCGATCTATGGCACGCGCGGGATGCCGGCTTGGCGCTACCCCTCGCTTCTGTCGCTGATTGAGGGCGGGAATGTCGACCTCAGCCCGATGATCGCCCGCCATGTGGCGCTTTCCAATGTCTCGGCCGAGTTGGCCGCGTTCGATGCGCCCGCGCCGCCCGGCGTGGCCGTCATCACCGATTTTCAGAGCTGAAGAAGGAACTGTCCTCATGCGCGCTGCTGTTCTTGTTTTCCCCGGTTCAAATTGCGACCGCGACCTTGAAGTGGCGTTTCGTGAGGCGGGCTTCTCGGTCGAGATGGTTTGGCACAAAGAACAATCCCTGCCCGAAGGCATCGACCTTGTGGGCGTGCCCGGCGGGTTTTCCTATGGCGACTACCTGCGTTGCGGGGCTATCGCGGCACAATCCCCGATCTCTGGCGCGCTCAAAACCCATGCCGAGCGAGGCGGCTATGTCTTCGGCGTCTGTAACGGGTTCCAAATCCTGACCGAAACCCGGCTTCTGCCCGGCGCGCTTTTGCAGAATGCGGGCGTCAAATACATCTGCAAAACCGTGACCTTGCGTGTGGAGACGACCGAAAGCGCTTTCACCAATGCCTACAAACAGGGTGACGAGATCGACATCCCGATCGCGCATCACGAGGGCAATTACCAAGTCGATCCAGAGACCCTGGCGCGGTTGCAAGGCGAGGATCGCGTGGCGTTTCGCTATCTTGAGGCTCCAAATGGGTCGACCGACAACATTGCGGGCATTCTGTCGGAGAACCGCCGGGTTCTGGGCATGATGCCACATCCTGAACGGCGCTCCGATCCGGCCCATGGCGGAACCGATGGTGCCGCGCTCTTTGCCTCGCTCAGTGAGGCGCTGGTCAGCGCATAAACGCCTTCCATCTCGAAGATGGCTTGAGGCGGGATGGGTCCATCGCGTACTCTCCTCTGGATGAGCCTGACCACCACGAACCGGCCAAGCGTGCGCGCGGCAGATCGGAAACGCACCTGGATTTTGCGCGGCCTGATGATAGTGTTCATGGCCGTGGCTGTGGCCGTGATCTGGATTTCGAATATCTGGCTGACCGAACGGTTTACGGAGACCACGCGAAACCGAGCCGAGTTGCGGCTTGCGCTTTACTCTGGCTCTATCGTCTCGGAGTTGCAGAGCAATTCGGTTGTGCCGCTTTTGCTCAGCCGCGATCCGCTTTTGATCCGCGCGCTGAACCAGGGTGATTTCACCACGACATCTCAGCGTCTGATCTCATATGGGGAAGAGATTGCCGCCGCATCGATGTTCCTGCTCAACCGGGACGGGCGGATCGTGGCGGCGACGGACCGGAACCGGTTGGGTGAGCTTCTGAACAACGAAGCCTTTTTTGTGCAGGCGCAGCGCTCGCCAGATACGGTTTTTACCACCAGAGAGCGCGAAACCGGCGCGTTTGACTTCACCTTCTCGCGGCGCGTGACCGATGACAATCGGTTGCTTGGCGTGGTTGTGGTGCAGGTCAATCTGGCCCGACTGGAAGACCGCTGGCGCGGCACGACAGAAGCGGTGTTTGTCGCCAACTCAGAAGGCCGCATCATGCTGTCGACCGAGCCGCGCTGGCGTGGCCGGACCGAAGCCGAGGCGATCGCGCTTCGCTCGCCGCCTTCGGCCATCCAACGGGCGATCGAGGCCACCGGCGATTGGGCCTTTGGCGATCCGACGCCCTATTTCTTCGGCGATGCCACGATCCGCCTGGAAACCCGGATTCCATTTCGAGGATGGCAGCTTACATCCTTCACCGCCTATGCCTCGGTTCGTGAGCGGGTGAATGGCGTTCTGGCGCTCCAGATCATGGGATTCGCGCTGCTCCTGGCGGGGGCGTTCTATGTGTTGAGCCGTCGGGCTCGGTTGCAAAGCGCGATTTTTCAACGGGAATCGGCAGAGCTTCGCCGGTTGAACGATAGGCTCGGGCGGGAAATCGCCGAGCGTCAGAAGGTCGAACGGACGCTTGAAGAGGCGGAACAGAGCTTGGCGCAAAGCCAGAAATTGGCCGCCTTGGGCGAGATGTCGGCCGCCGTCAGTCACGAGTTGAACCAACCGCTTGCGGCGATGAAAACCTATCTGGCGGGCGCCAAGCTTTTGCTGCAGCGTCGGAGGCCGGAAGAGGCGCTCAGTTCCTTCCAGCGGATCGATGATCTGATCGAGCGGATGGGCGCGATCACGCGGCAGCTGAAAAGCTATGCCAGGAAGGGCGGCGAGGCCTTCGAGCCGGTCGATCTGCGCGAGGCGCTGACCGGCGGCTTGACGATGATGGAGCCGCAACTTCGGCAGATGACGGTGGAGATCACCCAGAACCTGCCGCGCAAGCCGGTCATGGTGCTGGCCGACCGGCTGCGCCTGGAACAGGTCATTATCAATCTCTTGCGCAACGCTCTTGATGCGATGAAGGCCGAGGAGAACCGCGAGTTGGACCTGATTGTCGCCGGCGGAGAAGAGGCGGTTTTGACCGTCCGCGACAGCGGCAGGGGGATTGACGATCTCGATGCTTTGTTCGAGCCATTCTACACAACCAAGAAACCCGGCGACGGGGTGGGCCTGGGGCTGGCGATCTCTTCGGGGATCATAAATGACCTGGGCGGACGACTGACCGCACGCAACGGTGCCAAGGGAGGCGCCGTGTTCGAGATGCGCCTGCCGATCTTGCATCGGTCCGCCACCGCCGCCGCCGAGTGAGCAATAAAGGACGACGCCATGAAGATTGCGATTGTCGATGACGAACAGGATATGCGCCAGTCGATCAGCCAGTGGTTGGCGCTGAGCGGATTTGACACCGAGACCTTTGCCAGCGCCGAGGATGCGCTGAAAGGGATTGGGCCGGATTTTCCGGGTGTGGTGGTGAGCGACATCAAAATGCCCGGCATGGATGGGATGGCGTTTTTGAAGCGTCTGATGGGCATGGATAGCGGCCTGCCGGTCATCATGATCACCGGCCATGGCGATGTGCCCATGGCGGTCGAGGCGATGCGAATTGGCGCTTATGACTTCCTGGAGAAACCGTTCAACCCGGACCGGATGACGGAGCTTGCCAAGCGCGCCAGCCAGACGCGCCGGTTGACGCTCGACAACCGGGCGCTTCGTCGTGAGCTGTCCGACGGCACGGTCTTGATGCGCAAGCTTATCGGCTCCTCGCCGGTGATGGAGCGGCTTCGGGAGGATATTCTCGACCTCGGCCAGGCTGACGGCCATGTGCTGATCACCGGCGAGACCGGGACCGGCAAGACGCTGGTTGCCCATGCTTTGCATGCGGTCGGGCCACGGGCTGGCAAAAGCTTCGTGCCGGTAAGCTGTGCGGCCCATGACGAAGAGACCCTGACGACGATGCTCTTCGGCCCGGTTGGCGACGGGCAAGACCTGCCGTTGATCGAACAGGCGCGCGGCGGGTCGCTGGTCTTGGAGGATATCGAGTCACTGCCGCAGGCGCTTCAGGCCCGGCTTCTGACGTCGATCAATGACCAAGGCACGCCCGCCGAGACGCGGATTGTGGCGATTTGCAATGCCGCAGAGCCCGAGGGGTGCGAGGCGGCTCTGCGCCCCGATCTCTTCTATCGCTTGGCTGCCATGCGGATCGACTTGCCGCCGCTTCGGCAGCGGGGCGAAGATATCCTGACCCTGTTCAACCGGTTTGGGGAGCAGTTCGCCGAGGAATATGGCACGGATGCGCCAGAGGTGACGGCGCAAGAGGCGGCCCAGCTTCTGCAAGCGCCATGGCCCGGCAATGTGCGGCAACTGATAAACATCGCCGAACGCGCAATCCTGCAGCAGCGCCGCGGATCAGGCACCATCGCGTCGCTTCTGATGAGCGACAATGCCGAGATCAGCCCGCAAGCCGTGGGCGAGGGCAAGCCGCTAAAGGAATATGTGGAAGCCTTCGAGCGGATGTTGATCGATAACACGATGCGCCGTCATCGCGGCTCAATCGCGAGCGTGATGGAAGAGCTCTGCCTGCCGCGCCGGACGCTCAACGAGAAGATGGCCAAATACGGGTTGAGCCGGTCGGACTATCTTTGATCGACGCCTTGTAGCCCTGTAAGCGACACGGATTAAGGAGCCGAGCGACGTATTTGGATCGCTCGGCCTCTGTGTGCTTTGTTGCCAGTATTTGGCCGATGCGGTTGGGTGAAATGTCGAACCTCTGTAGCCCTATGCGCCGCCAAGAGTGGCCGATATAAGCGTCTCGTCGTCCGGATTTGCCGAGCGCACCATCCGGGTCCGATCGTCTGGCTTTTTCCCGAGGGATCAATGCGTTTTGTCAGTTTGAATGCTTGGGGTGGCCAGGTTTGGCCGGCGCTGCAAGATTGGGTGCCGGAGGTGGCACCGGATATCCTCTGTCTGCAAGAGGTGACACGTGCGCCAGTCCCGTCGCCAGCTTGGTTGCGCTATGTCGACCCGAACCGCGACTTGGATCAGCGCGCCGACCTTTTCGGCGATATCTCCGCGCTTTTGCCCGACCACCAAGCGTATTTTGCGCCGGCAACCCGGGGCATGCTCCATGACGACGCAGGCGAAGGCTTCGCTTCGGAACATGGGCAGGCGGTTTGGGTCGCACGCCATCTTGCGGTGACCGAGCAGTGGCAAGGTTTCGTTCATGGCCAATTCCGCCCTAATGGGTGGGGGCCTGAGCCAGTGTCGCGCACGATGCAGATCATGCGCGTCTGTAACCCGGCGAGCGGCGGGCAAGTGGTGTTTGCGCATTTTCATGGGCTCCGCGACCCCTCCGGCAAGGGGGATATTCCGGCCCGTGCGGCGCAGGCCCGAGCCGCGTTGGATGCCGTTCTCGCGTTTCGTCAGCCAGAAGAGCCGCTAATCCTGGCGGGCGACTTCAACTTGCAACCGGATAGCCGGACCTTTGAGATATGGGCGCAACTTGGGCTCAAGAACCTCATTATTGACCACGGCGTCACAGATACTCGCACCAGCCTCTATTCCAAACCCGGGCGGTTCGCCGATTATCTTCTTATCAGCCCCGACATCAAGATCGACATGTTTTCTGTGCCGGATCGGCCGGAAGTGTCGGATCACCGACCGCTCCTTCTCGATTTTTCCCTCTGATCCATCGCGTCCTCCCCTGAGCTTGGGCGACAGGGACACCGTACAATTGTGATTTGTTCGTTATGCGAACAAAAATTTGTATTGCGAACAAATCTGATTCCCGCCAGACTGTAAGAAACCGGCGACATCGTCCGGTATGGAGCGGGCGGTAGCCCTGCGTGATGCGGCGTCCCGCCCGGCGGGCGGCGATGGCGGATCACGAAAACGAGTTCGCGGGGGAGGCGTCTTGCAAAGTTTTTTGCGTGGGATTGATGGGGTCAATAAGGTCGTGACCCTGGCCGTTGGCGGCTTGCTGATGATGGTGGCTGTCGCTGTGTTCTTCCAAGTGCTGGTGCGCTTTGTTCTGACGGCGTTGGGCATCAATATCAGCGCGCCGTGGACCGAAGAGCTCGCCCGTTATGCATTGATTTGGATGGTTTTTCTGGGTGCGGCCGTCGGTGTGCGCCACGCGCGCATGATTTCCTTAGAGTTCGTCGTCCGCGCGGTGCCGGACCGGTTGGGCGTCACGCTGCGCTATGGGGTCATGGCGCTGAGCGTGGTGTTTTTCGCCATGCTGATCTGGGTTGGGCATCAGTTTGTCATGCTTGGGCAGACCGAAACGAGCCCGGTGATGGGGATCCGAAAAGACCTTGTCTATTGGGCGATGCCGATCGGGATGGGGTTGATGATTTTGAACTCGATAGCCTTGGTCATCGAAACGGTTCGCGAGGGGCGCGACATTCGTTACGTCGCCGATCACGCGCCAGAAATGTGAACCAATGTTCGCTATATTCATAATACTGCTTCTCTTGTTCGCCGCCAGCGTGCCGGTCGCCTTGGCCCTCGGCATGGCGTCGGTGCCCACGCTTTTGGACCGCAGCATTCCGTTGATCGCGGTGCCCCAAGTCGTCTTCGAGTCGCTCGATAGTTTCGCGTTGATGGCGCTGCCGCTTTATGTGCTGGCGGGCCGGCTGATGCAGTTCGGCGGGATCGCGGAGCGCCTCGTGGATTTCGCTAAAGCGATCGTGAGCTGGATCAGAGGTGGCTTGGCCGCAGCGGTCGTTTTGACCTCAATGATGTTCGCCACGATCTCTGGATCTTCCGCCGCGACGGCTGCTGCAATCGGCTCGATGCTGATCCCGGAAATGGAGAAACAACGCTATCCACGCCCGTTCAGCGCGGCGACCACTGCCGCCTCTGGCGAGCTTGGGGTGATCATCCCGCCGTCTGTCGCGATGGTGATCTATGGCGTGATCACTGGCGTGTCGATCACCGATATGTTCATCGCCGGGTTCCTCCCTGGTTTGATGATCGCGGGGTCGTTGATGCTGACCGTGATTATGATCTCGTGGATCCGGGGATATGGTGAGCGGCAGCCGTTTCACCTTGGCCCTTGGGCCGCGGATGTGGGCCGTGCGCTCAGACGCGCGTCCTTGTCGCTGTTTCTGCCGATCATCATCCTGGGCGGGATTTTCGGCGGCATCTTTACCGCGACCGAGGCCGCCGTGGTGGCGGTGGTCTATGCCTTGATCTTAGGTGTCTTTGTCTATCGGCAAATTCCGATCCGCGATCTGCCGCGTTTGTTTGCCGGGGCCGCTGTCACCTCGTCGGTTGTCATGATCATTGTGGCGTTTGCCGCGATGTTCGCCTTTGCGCTGCATCTGTTGCGGGTGCCGCAAGAGCTGGGTCAGCTTCTTACGACGGTCACCGAAAACCCGCTGATCTTCCTGTTGTTGGTCAATCTGTTCCTGCTGATCGTCGGCATGTTCATGGAGACTTTCGCGGCGATCATTATCTTGGCGCCGATCCTATCTCCAATCGCCATGAGCTATGGCATCGACCCGACCCATTTCGGGCTGATCATGATTGTCAATCTGGCGGTTGGCATGGTGACACCGCCGGTTGGGGTCAATCTCTTTATCGCTTGCGGCATTGCGCGCGTCACTATGGAGCAGCTGATGCGGCCGCTGGCGATCTTCCTGATGGTTCTGATCGCGAACCTGATGGTCATCACCTACATCCCGGGCATCTCGCTCGCGCTGCTCCGATAAATCAAAACCAACAGTTTGGAGGAGGTCAAACATGACCCTAAGATCGACATTTGCCGCCGCGCTTGCCGCCGGTGTGCTGAACGTTGGCGCCGTACAGGCGCAAGAATATGAGATGGTGCTGGCCCATGTGCTGAGCGATGCGAGCCCGTATCAGGTGACGCTGAACGAGTTCGAACGCCTGATCGAAGAGCGCAGCGAGGGTCGTATCGCGGTTGAGGTGCAGTGTTGTGGCCAGGCGGGCAATGAGACCCGCGCCATCCAGTCGATGCGCACCGGCATTCTGACTGGCGGCTTTGTCGGCGGCTCGTCGCTCGAAACCGTGGTATCCGCCTATCGCGTCTTGTCGCTGCCCTATGTGTTTGAGGGCCAGGACCAGGCCTATGAAGTGCTGCAAAGCGAGATCGGGCGCGAAATGCTCGACCTGCTTGGCGATTACGGCATGTATGGGCTTGGCTTCGGCTCGATCTACGAGCGCAGCGTGGCCTCGCGCGATCCGCACCGGGTCGAAACCATCGAGGATATGCAGGGCCTGAAAATCCGCGTTCTGCCGACCCCGGGATTTGTTGAAGCTTACAATGCGATGGGCACACAGCCGACGCCGATGTCTTATGGCGAGCTCTTTATGGCGATCCAGAACAGCGTCGTGGACGCATTGGAAATCTCGCCGGATGCGATTGTGGCCGACCGGTTCTATGAGGTCGTCAACAGCTACACGATGACCCGTGCGCATCAATCGACGACGATTTTTGTCTTGTCGAACGCGTTTTGGGAAGGGTTGCCCGCCGATCTGCAAGAGATGGTGCAGACCGCTGCCGATGATGCGATCGCCGTGGGCATCGCCGCTCACCGCGAACTGGCGGATGCCGGGTTGGAAACGGTCCGTGAAAGCGGCGTGGCCGTGATCGAGCCCGATCTCGCCCCATTCATGGAGGCCGCGCGCACGTCCTGGGACGTGATCCTCGCCGATTACCCCGAGGCGCAGAGCTATCTGGAGCAGATCCAGGCCGCGACCGGCAACTGAGCCATTAAGCGATCCGGACGGGCGTCAGATCTCTGGCGCCCGTTCTTCATCCGATCACTGGCATTTTCTGTTGCCGGGGCAGGGGAAGGCTGGCATTGTTCCAATATGCGAACAAAAGTCCGAAAATGAATGAGCGGTCTCAGCCCTCCGATCGCCCCGCTGTGCTCGGGCTGATCGTGAACCCCTTTGCCGGGCTTGGCGGCGCCGTGGCTTTGAAAGGCACCGATGGCGCCGAGATTGTGGCCGAGGCTTTGGCCGCTGGTGCCGAGCCAAAGGCCGAGGCCCGCGCGGCCCGCGCGCTACAGGCATTTCGGCGGGATGGGGGCGGTGTCGTTGTGACAGGGCCGGGGGCTCTTGGTGCGGCCATCGCGGGGGACGCCGAATGCATACCAATCCACCCGACGGGAACCGCTGAGGACACGATTGCTCTTGTAACAGCGATGCAAGACCGCGTGGGGCTGATCTTGTTTGCCGGTGGCGATGGCACCGCGCGAGATGTGGCCGCCGCCAATATCGCAGCGGTCCCCATCTTGGGGCTGCCTGCCGGGGTCAAGATGCAATCCAGTGTCTTCGCCCGGACGCCGGAACGCGCTGGGCAAGTGGCCGCGGCATTTTTGCGAGACCCGCAGAGGGCCGTCGAGCCCGCCGATATTCTGGATATCGACGAGGCCGCCCGCCGCGAAGGCCGCCTTGTCGCGCAGCTCTATGGGGTCGCGGACACGCCTGTTGGGCCCAGAGCCCATCAAGGCGCGAAAGCCGGAAGCGGCAGTGACGGGCTGGCCGAGATTGACGCAGCCTTGGCCCGCTATGCCGCGCATATGACAGCGGGCACGCTTTACCTGATCGGGCCGGGCATGACGATGGCGGCGCTGAAGGATCGTCTGGGCGGCGGCACATTGCTTGGGGTGGATGCCGCGTTGGATGGCGAGATCATCGCGCGCGACTTGAGCGAGGCCGCGATCCTAGCGCTTCTGAAGACCGTCGCGGCGGCCCGGATCGTGTTGACCGTGATCGGCGGGCAGGGGTTCTTGCTGGGCCGGGGTAATCAGCAGATCTCGCCGCGCGTGATCGCAGCGGTTGGTCAAGACGCGCTCGATATCCTTTGCCCCGCCTCGAAACTCGCGGCGCTCAACCCCCAAGAGTTGGCCGTCGACACTGGCGACGCCGAACTGGACCAAGCGCTCAGCGGGTTTCGCCAAATTATCACAGGGCCAGGGCGGCGACAGGTCGTCCGGGTGGCCGCATGACAGACACCAACAGGATAGAATGGAGATGAGGATATGACCAAAGCCCATCCATGGATGGCGAACTCCGTCGACGATGTGAAGCAAGAGATGATGGCCGCGCTTGGCGTCAATGAGATCGACACGCTGTTCCAGCAGATCCCTGAGGATCATCTCTATGGCAAGCCTTTTAACCTGCCGCCACAATTGGATTCCGAGGTCGCGCTGTCGCGGCATTTGACCGACGTTTTGTCGAAGAATGGGACCACTGCGGACAATCTGTGTTTCCTCGGAGCGGGGGCTTGGCCGCATCACGTGCCAGCGATCTGTGACGAAGTTGCGGGCCGCTATGAATGGCAAACCTCGGTCTTCGGTTCGCCCACATCGGACCATGGCCGGAACCAAGCCTGGTTCGAGTTTTGCTCGCAAATCGGCGCCTTGGTCGAAATGGATTTCGTCGGGCTGCCGGTCTATTCCTGGGGCTGCGCCATCGGCCATGCGGTGCGTATGGCGGCGCGGATTACTGGGCGGCGTAAAGTGCTGATCCCGGCGGTGATGGATCCCGAACGTCTCTCAGTCCTGCGGAATTATTGCGAACCTCCCGAGATGGCGCGCCATATCGAGATTGTCGTGGTTGCGGTTGGTGCCGATGGGTGCCTGGACCGCGCGGATTTGGCGGCGAAACTGGATGACAGTGTCGCGGCGCTCTATGTCGAAACGCCGTCCTATCATGGCGTGATTGAGGCCGATCCCGCCGGGCTCTGCGCGGCGGCGCGCGGCGTGGGTGCCGAGGCGATTGTCGGCGTGGACCCGTTGTCGCTTGGCGTGCTGGAAGCCCCTGGGGCTTATGGCGCGACCATCGCCGTTGGCCCGACGCAGCCGTTGGGCGTGCATATGAATGCCGGTGGCGGGGTGGGTGGATTTATCGCCAGCCCGGATGAGGAGCGTTACGCCCGCGAATATCCGACGCTGAACATCACGATTGCCGAGACCATTGCCGAGGGCGAGTTGGGCTTTGGCCTGACGCTTTTCCATCAGTCTTCCTACGGGATGCGGGATGAGGGCAAGGATTGGACGGGCAATTCGGTCTATCTCTGGGCGCTGGCCAATGCCGCCTATATGGCCGCGATGGGCCCCGCCGGCTTTGCCGAGATTGGCCGCTTGATCCTGTCGCGCGCGCGGGCTGCGGCGGAGAAGATCAATGCGATCCCGGGCTGTTCGGTCGACCTGAGCCAGCCGTTTTTCAAGGAGTTCGTGGTTCAGTTCGACACCGCCGATGTGGACACCGTCAACGCCAAGCTGCGGGAGCGTGGCATCTTTGGCGGCAAGGACATCACCGGAGAGCCGGGCATCGGCGGCCCGGCCGCGCTCTACTGCGTGACCGAAGTGCATACCGAGGATGACATCGACCGGCTCGTCGCCGCGCTGAAGGAGTGTATCTGATATGACTGCCCCAATCTCAAACCGTTCCGACGCCCGGTTCAAAGGCTATCATGCCGCCCGTTGGGCCGAACCCGTTGTGATGGAACTTGGCCATCTAGGCCGCCGTGGCGCTGTCTTTCCCGAGGCTGGGCCGGTGCCAGACCTGCCCGAGGGCGCGCTGCGCGCCGTGCCGCCCGTTCTACCGGAGATGACGGAGCATGACGTGCTGCGCCATTACCTGCATCTCAGCCAAATGACGCTTGGCATGATGGGCGTCTCGCTCTTCGGCACCTGCACGATGAAATACAACCCGCGGATTGGCGAACAGGCTGTGGCCGCGGATCATCTGGCCAAGGTGCATCCGTTGCAGCATCCCGACACTCTGCAAGGGGTTTTGGAGATCTACAGCAATTTCAACGAGATCCTGTGTGAGTTGTCGGGCATGGATCAGTTCGTGTTCCAGGCGGGCGGCGGGGCCGATGCGGCCTATACCCATGCCTGCGTCACGCGCGCTTATCATGCCAGTCGGGGTGAGTTAGAGCAGCGGGACCAGATCATCACCACGATCCAGACCCATCCCTGTTCGCCCGCGACGGCAAATACCGCCGGGTTCGAGGTGATCACGCTGACGCTTGAGGAAAACGGCTACCCCTCGGTGGAGCAGTTGAAATCGGTGATCGGCCCGCGCACGGCGGCGCTGATGGTCAACAACCCTGACGATATGGGTATCTATAACCCGGACATTAAGGAATGGGTGCGCCTGGTGCATGAGGCCGGTGGCCTCTGTTTCTATGACCACGCGAATTTCAACGGCGTGATGACTCGGCTCCGCGCCCGCGAATTGGGTTTCGATGCATGCATGTACATGCTGCATAAGACCTTCGGCGCGCCGAAGGGTGGCGGTGGGCCGGCCGTTGGGGCCTATGGCTGCGCCGAGCATCTGGTGCCGTTCCTGCCATCACCGCTGGTGGTGAAATCCGGGGAGGGGTTCGCGCTGGACGAGGATCGCCCGGACTCGATTGGCAAGATCCGCGAGTTTTGGGGCAATGCGCCGCAAGTGGTCAAAGCCTATGCTTGGGCGCGCGCTATGGGGGCCGAAGGCTTGCGCGAGGCGGCGGATATCTCGGTTCTGGCGAATAACTACATGGATAAGCGCTTGGGCGAATTGCCGGGTGTCAGCCGCTCCAACCCGCATATCGATGCCTGGCGCATGGAGATGACGCGCCACTCGCTTGAACAGGTGACGAAAGACACTGGCTGCACCGTGGTCGATATCTCGAACCGGATGACGGATTACGGGATCGACGCGCTCTGGCTCAGCCATGAACCCTGGCTGGTGGCCGAGCCCTTCACGCCCGAGGCGGGGGAGCTCTGGTCGAAAGAAGATATCGATTATTGGATCGACGTCATGGGCCAGGTGATCAAGGAGGCCTATGAAGACCCCGAGATGGTGAAAACCGCGCCACATAAAGGCGCGATCCATCAGCTAAAAGGTGAGGGGATGGAGGACCCGGAGAAATGGGCGACGACCTGGCGCGCCTATCTGCGGAAACATCGGCCTGTTGCGGCCGAGTAATCCTCCCATTCCGGAGCAAAAAAGGCGCCCCAAACCGGGGCGCCTTGGTCATTCAGATAACGGGTTGGCTAGATTGTGCTCTCCAACCTCGTGTTGGCGACGATCTCTGGGATGCTGGCCTGGTTGGGCAGGGCCAGGACCATCGCCACAATCTCCGCCACCGTTTCGGGCTGCAGGCGTTCTGGCTTGGGCGTCACACCCGGAATGCCCGAAATCATCTCGGTATCGATCGCGCCGGGGCAGATCGCGGTGCCGCGCAGGCCCTCTTCCCATCCGGCAAAGCGCACGGCATGGGTCATCGCGAGCAGCGCCTGTTTTGTCATCACATAGCCAAGCGACGTTGTGGCATCGCGATAGCGTTTGGCGTCGGTCGAGGCGATGTTGACCACACGCCCACGTCCGGAGGCTTTCAGATGTGGCAGCGCGGCCCGGATCAGATGAAACGGGCCTTTGACATTCACCTGCCAGAGCTGATCCAGCTCGTCTTCCCCGCCGCGGGTGAAATCCACCATCTTCAGAATGCCCGCATTGTTCACCAAAGCGTCCGGCGCACCAAAGGCCGCTTCGGTCGCGGCGACCCATGCGGGGGCCGTCTCTGGTGCCTCGGCGTCGTAGGAGAAGGCTTGCAACCGGTCTGACGGCGCATCTGGAAACGCCTCGGCCAGGGTTTCGGGCCGTCTGGCGCCCACGGACACTCGGTGGCCGGCCTCCAAACATCGGGTGACAATGGCGGCCCCCAAACCTCGGGTGCCGCCGGAGACCATGACGATGCGTGGGTCCGCCATCTTAGAACAGCCCCTGATAGACGCCGCCATCATTGATGATGTTCTGACCCAGGATAAAACCGGCCTGATCGGAGCAGAGGAAGGTTACCAGATCGCCACATTCTTTGGGATCGGCGAACCGACCGGCAGGCACACTTTGCAGCCGGTTTTCCACAATCGCCTCATAGGTGGTGTTCCCACGGCGGGCGTGGTTGTGCAGGTTGGTGTGCAGCGCATCGGTGTCAAAAAAACCGGGGCAGACCGTGTTGATCGTCACATTATCAGGCGCGCAATCCCGTACGATGGAAGCGATCGCGCCCGAAAGTGCTAGACGCGCCGCATGGGAATGGGCGAAGTTCTGCTGCGGGAATTTGATGAAGCTGACCGAGATATTGACGATCCGACCGAATTTCCGGGCGCGCATGCCCGGAAGCACGCTCTGGATCATCTGAATGGAGGACAGGAAATGCACGTCCAGCCAATGCAGCCACTCGGCCTTGTCCCATTCATTGAAATCGCCGGGGATCTGCCGAACGCCTGGGTTCGAGACCAGAATATCGGCGACTGGCGCGGCCTCCAGAACCGCGGCGCGGCCCTCGTCGGTGTTATAATCGGCGGCGATGGTGGTCACCGAGACACCGGTCTCAGTGCGGATTTCTTCGGCAGTGGCCTCAAGCGCGTCGGCGGAGCGCGCGTTTAGAACCAAATTCACCCCCTCCCGCGCGAGAGAAAAGGCGCAGGCTTTGCCGAGGCCTTTGCTCGCGGCGCTGACAATGGCGGTGCGTCCGGTTAGTCCCAAATCCATGGGCGTGTCCTTTCTGTGATGCGGCCTTGCAGGTCCAAAATGCTGGGCGGGGCCCGGTTTGGCTCAGGCGGCGGTGTCTTGAATATCGAGAATTTGGTCCAACCCGGTCAGTAACTCTTTCAACGGGGCCCCGGTCAACGGGGCGAGGGGCGCACGGGGCGCGCCACCGCCGGGAAAGCCCAGATGGTCCATCGCGGCTTTTGTTGAGGGATAAAGTGTCCGGCCATTGCTCACGAAGAGGTCGGTGATTTCGCGCGCGAGATACTGTATCTCCCAGGCCTCATCCAGACGACCGGCTTTGGTCAAGGACCACATATCAAGGCAGCGTTCCCAAACATTTGGAAAACAATCGATCAACCCATCGCAGCCCGCCAAGATTGACGGCACGCCAATCGTGGAGGAGGGGCCGCAGAAGACCAGAATCCGATCCTGCGCCAAGGCCAAGGTCTGGTGGAAATTCAGCCAGTCGCCAGAGCTTTCCTTGACAGCCACAACTGGGTCCAGATCGGCCAGCCGGTCGACGATATCAGGCGTCAGCGCATTCCCGGCATTGCCCGGAATATTGTAGAGCATGATCGGCAACGGGGCCGCCGCCGCGACGGTTTCATAATGATCGATGATCTCGGCCTCGGTCAGGTGGGCGAAGTAGGGCGGCAGAACCAGCGCCCCATCGCAACCGGCCTCTTTGGCATCGTGCAGCGCTTCGATCACCGCCTGAGGTGTGATCGCGGCGGCCCCGACGATGGTCGTCCCGGCATCGCCGACCGCCTGTTTCGCGGTGCGGTAGACGGCGCTGCGTTCACGGTCGGTCAGGCTCCAAAACTCGCCGGTGCAACCCGCCGCGATGACGCCGGTTGAACCAGCGGCCATCATCCGGCTGATATTGGCCGCCAGGTCGGCATGATCAATGCTGCCGTCTCTAGCAAATGGCGTTGTGATGGCCGGCATCGCGCCGGTCCAGTTTACGCTGGTTCTATCCAACTTCTTATCCTCACTTTATCAAACACTTACAGCTTTGTCGCTTCGCAGCGCCTCCAAGACCTGATCGGCCGCTTGACGGAGCGTCGTGACGGCAAGCCCGATCTGTTCCTCGTCAATAATGAAGGGCGGCGAGAAGGAGATCGCGTCGCTATTGGGCAGGGCGCGGACGATCAAACCCGCCTCCAGCGCGGCTCTTGCAATCCGGGGGGCGACGGTTTGGGACGGATCGAACCGGGTCCAGCCATCTTGGGTTGGGTTGGCGAATTCGACCGCGCCAACCAAGCCAAGGCCCCGGATCTCGGCCGCGATCGGCATATCCCCGAAAGTATCGGCAAGCGCACGTTGCAAGACGGTGCCCATGGCATCGGCGCGGGCCACGAGGTCTTCACGCTCCATGAGCGCGAGATTGGCCAGCCCGGCGGCAGCCATCACCGGATGCGCGGTATAGGTGTAGCCATGGCCGAAGGGGCCGAATTTCGCGGCCCCTTCATTGGCGATCACCTGCCAGACCTTCTCGCTGACGATACAGGCTGAGAGCGGCGCATAGCCCGAGGTGATGCCCTTGGCGACCGTCATCAGATCGGGACGAATGCCAAGCTTATCGGAGCCGAACCAGGTGCCCAAACGGCCAAACCCGCAGATCACCTCGTCGGCGATCATCAAGACGTCGTAACGGTCGAGCACGGCTTGGATTTTGGGGAAGTACCCCTCCGGCGGAACAATCACACCGCCGGCGCCCATCACGGGTTCTGCGATAAAGGCCGCGACGGTTTCGGGACCTTCCGCGAGGATCATATCTTCCAACTCTTGCGCCAGACGGTCGCCGAACGCATCGTCGCTTTCGCCCGGCTGCCGTACCCACAGGTTATGCGGTGCGCTGACATGGCGGATCATCGGCAAGGGCAGATCGAACCCGGCATGCAGCCCCGGCAGGCCGGTCAGGCCCGCCGACATGACCGTCACCCCGTGATAACCCCTATCGCGAGAGATGATTTTCTTCTTCTCGGGGCGCCCAAGCGCATTGTTGTAATACCAAACCAGCTTGACCTGCGTGTCATTCGCATCCGAGCCGGAGGCGCCGAAGAAGACCTTCGACATGCCTTCAGGGGCTTTCGCAATGACCTGTTCGGCCAGGATCGCGGCGGGCTCCGTGGCCATGGAGGAAAACCCATGGAAATAAGAGAGCTTGCGCGTCTGATCGGCCAGCGCATCGGCAATCTCGTCCCGGCCATAGCCGACATTCACACACCAGAGCCCGGCCATCGCATCCAGATAGCGTTTGCCCTGATCATCGGTGATCCACACACCTTCGGCGGAACGTGCCATCATCGCCGCGCCAGATTGAGAATGGGCGTTCAGCGCGCTGAACGGATGAAACATATAGCGGCGGTCAAGCTCGCGGGTGTCGAGAGTGTCAGCGGTCATCGCCAGCAACCTTTGATGGAGTGAGGGGAACTACAGTGGTCGGATCGTCGAGATTAAGCCGTGTGCCGCGCCCATCGATTTCAAACAGATGGATGGCCTCGGGCGCGAAGCCGATCTTCAGCGCTTCGCCAATAGAGAGCGGTTGACCAGCGGGCGCGCGCGCCAAGAGGCGATGGCCGCCTGGGATTTCGAGGGTCACGATCTGCTCATGGCCAGTGTTCTCAATCAGCCGGATCGAGGCGTCGACGTTACCGCCAGAAAGCGTGATATTCTCCGGGCGGATGCCAAGCGCGACCGGGCCATCGGCCATATCCGCTTTGAACAGGCGGCGGTTGATCGGCACGGACTGCCCCGCGATCATAAACCGATCGTCAGCGATCTCGCCTTCCAATTGGTTCATCGACGGGGTGCCGATGAACCCGGCCACAAAGCGGTTGGCCGGGCGGTTATAGACCGCATCCGGTGTATCGAATTGCTGCAACAGGCCGTCATGCATCACCGCGATCCGATCCGCCATGGTCATGGCTTCAAGCTGATCATGGGTCACGTAGACCATGGTTTTGCCGATCCGGCGGTGCAGCTCGATCAATTCCGCGCGCATGTAACTGCGGAGTTTTGCGTCGAGATTGGAAAGCGGCTCATCCAGTAGGAAGACTTTGGGTTCACGGACCAGGGCCCGGCCCAAGGCGACGCGCTGTTGTTGCCCACCAGACAGTTGCTTGGGTTTGCGGTCGAGCAGGGGGTCAAGCTGCAAAAGGGCGGCGGCTTTGGCCACGGCCGCGGCACGATCCGCCTTGGGCACGCCGCGTTTCTTCAGCGGATAGGCGATATTCTCACCCACCGTCATATGCGGATAAAGCGCGTAGGATTGGAACACCATGGCGATGTCGCGCTTGCCCGGGGCCACATCGTTGACCACCCGCCCGTCAATCGAAATCTCGCCCGAGGTGGGAAACTCTAGGCCGGCCAGCATCCGTAGGGTTGTGGATTTGCCGCAGCCCGAGGGGCCAAGAAGCGCGACGAATTCGCCGGCATTGATCGAAATGTTCAGCCGCTCTAGCGCGACAAACGCGCCAAATTCCTTGCGGACGTCTTTTAACTCTACCTCAGCCACGTGTTTATCCTTTTACCCCGCCCGCGCCGAAGCCGCGGGTCAGGTAGCTTTGCAAGAAGGCGAAGACGATGATCAAAGGCAGGCTCATCATGACCGAGGCGGCCATCAGGAGCGACCATTCGATATTGAAGGCCGAGATCAGCATCGTCATCACGCCGGTTGTCAGCGGGCGCGCGGAGTCGGAGTTCACCAGGACCAGCGCGTAAAGATATTCGTTCCAAGACAGGATGAAGGTGAAGAGCGCAGTCGAGATGATCCCGGGCAGCAATTGCGGCAGGATTACATCCTTGAACGCGCCAAGCCGGGTCGCGCCATCGACCAAGGCCGCCGACTCCAAATCTTCCGGCACCCCTTCCATGAAGGATCGGAGTAGCCACAGCGCATAGGGCAGGGCGAAGGTGGTATGGGCCAACACAAGGCTGGTCAGCGTGTTGGAGAGCCCAAGCTCCACCATCATCAGATAGAGCGGAATGATCAGCACGACCGATGGCAAGAGATAGGTGAACAGCACCAACATCGCCAGCGTATCCCGCCCCCGATACTTGAACCGCACCAGGCTATAGGCGCCCACGGTGCCGAGGAGCACCACAAAGATCGTCGTGGTCGTCGCCAAAACCACCGAGTTGCGGAAATAGAGCAGGAAAGGCGTGTCGAAAAGCAGGCGCGCGTAATGCTCGAACGTGACCGTCTCGGGTAGCCAGGTTGGCGGGATACGGAACAGCTCGGTCTGCGGTTTCAGCGAGGTCACGATCATCCAGAACAGCGGGAAGGCGATCAGGAGGACGAGCGACCAGGTGAACAGGTTAAAGGCGAGTTTGCGTAGGAATGGCATGGCCTAGCTCTCCCGTCCGGTGCGGCGGATATAGATCAACATGAAGACCAGCATGACCAACATCATCCCCACCGAATAGGCGGCCGCCTGACCCATATTGTTGAGCGCGAAAGCCTCTTGATAGACCAGAAGCGGCAAGGTTTGGGTCGAGGTCACAGGCCCGCCGCCCGTGAGCAGGAAGATCAGGTCGAACTCTTTGAAGTCCCAGATCGCGCGCAAGAGGATGATGACAACGAGAACCGAGCGAAGCTGCGGCAAGGTCACATCCCAGAAGCGCGAGATTGGGCCCGCGCCGTCGATCTTCGCGGCCTCATAAAGGTGATCGGGGATGGTTTGCAGCCGAGCCAAGACGGCAATCACCACAAAAGGGAAATACTTCCAAGCGCCGACCAGGATCACACCGATCATCGCGTTGGGCATCGACCCCAACCAATCGACGGGCATATCCGTTATCCCAAGCTGCATCAGCCCGTGATTGACCGCGCCATAGAGGTCATTGAACAGCCAGCGCCACACCAGAACCGCGACGACGGTGGAGACGAAATAGGGAAACAAAACCAAGCTGCGGGCCAGCGACCGGAACCACAGGTTTTGATGCAGAAGCAGCGCCAGCCCGACGCCGAAAACGATTTGCAGGCTCAGTGTGCCAACCGTCCAGACCAGGGTTGTCCAGAGCGATTGCCAGAAAGCAGGTTCGGTAAACAGCTGAATGTAATTGTCGACCCCGACGAACTCGCCTTCCAAGGTCGGCGTGTAGATCGAAAAGACGCTGAGATAGATCGCCGCCAGAAGCGGATAGACGATCACCAAGCTGAACACGACGATGGTCGGCGCGATAAGGAGAGCCCCAAGCCGGGCATAACGGCGCTCGAGCAAAGGGGCGGCAAGGACGGTGCTGGACATGGGCACTTTCAGTTAATGTCGGGCGGCGCGACAGGGAGAGGACGGGAGTGGGCGCGCCGCCCGAGGGTGCAGATTCAGGTTGTCATGATCTCTTCGATCCGGGCGGTTGTCTCGCCCAAAACCTGATCTGCATTCTCGTCATTCAACACGATGCGCTGAACCATTTCCGAGATCACGTTGGAATTGATGATCTCACCGGCCTTTGCATTGGGTTGATGTGCCGTGCTTTCCCAGCCGAGATTGAACCCGCCGGCCGCTGCGCTGGCCATTTTGTTGACCTCGTCCGAATAGCGCTCAATGATCGGATTGGCCTGATAGGCCGGGTCATCCGCAATCGTGCTGAGCACCGGCAGAACATGGCCCGGTGCGGCGTGAAGCTGCTGAATGTAGCCTTCGGGGTCGAACAGGAAGGCCGCGAACTGTTTCGTCGCCTCCATGTTGTCGGCAGCGCGCGGGATGAAGACCGATGGGAAGTCGTTAAACGTCCAGGGTGCGATATCTGCCGATTTGGTCGGATAGAGCTCGCAGGTCACATGATCGGCAATGCCGGGGTTCTGCGTCGCCACATTGATCAGCACGCGGCCGGTATAGATACCGGTGGCACAGGCGCCAGAGACAAAGGCCGTCAGGCTGTCGCCCCAGCTGTAGTTGGTGGCACCCGGCGGGCAGAACTCACGCATCGCGCGGTAGAATTCCAGCGCGTCGCGGGTCTCGTCACTGTCGATGGCCACTTGCAGATCGGGGCTGAAAACTTGGCCGCCTGCCTGGTGGATGACGCCGATGAAGATCAGTGAGGTCATCGAGTTCCGGCCATAGGGCAGGGGCGCGCCAAAGATGCCGCCGCCTTGCATCGCAGCGACCGCCGCCAGCATCTCGTCCCAAGTGCGCGGGGCGGCCTCGATACCGGCCTGTTCCATCAGGTCAGTGCGGAGCCACATCATATTGGCGGCTGAGTTGCCGATGCCCGTGCCTGCATATTGGCCCGGATCGACTTCATAAATCTGATTGGCCCCGTCATAGAATTTCTCGGGCCCGATCATCTCGATCACGTCATTGAAGGGCTCCAAGAGTCCGTTGCGCCAGTAGTTCGAGACCGCAAAAGAGGGCAGGTGGGTGACGACATTCGGCACTTCACCGCTCGCAAAGGCCGCGGCCAGTTGCGGGGCATAGCCTTCATCGGAGGTGCGTTCGAAGACGACGCGGACATTTTCATGCTGCGCTTCGAAGTTCCGGATCTGGGTTTCATAGGCGGCCAACTGCTCGGGCGAGCTTTGCGGCGACCACCAGCGCAGTGTGATTTGCTCTTGCGCCCGAAGCCGGCGGGGAATCGCGGCTGCGGCCCCGGATGCGGCCATCCCGGCCAGGACGGACCGGCGGTCAACACCGGCAGACAGAACATTCTTGAGACTCATCTTTGTATTCCCCGTTGTCATTTGTGTTCGCATAACGAACTTATGTTCGTATCATGCATGAACGCCCCTGGATGACGCAAGCAGTTTTTTATCCTGCAACCGCACCGCTAAAAACAGGTCTACGTCTTCTCAACATAGGGGCCATTATGGTAGGCAACCGAACCCGAAACAGGAGATGACACTCATGGCCAAACAGACCTCGCGCAACGCGCCTTCGGCGGTCAGTGAGAATCGCTTGGGCACTGTCGACCCCGAAATCGGATTGGAGGGGGAAGAGAAGCTCTCCAGCCGCGATTTTGTCAGCTCGCTGTCGCGCGGCTTGTCGATCTTGAATAGCTTTTCCCAGACCTCCCGTAAAATGACGCTCAGCCAGGTCGCCGCCGAGACGGGCATGAGCCGGGCCACCGCACGCCGTTTTCTCCTGACCCTCGTCAAGGAAGGCTATGTGGTCACCGATGGCAAGATGTTTGATCTGACGCCGAAAGTGCTCGACCTCGGGTTTTCGGTGCTCTCGACGATTGGCGTCTGGGATCGCGCGCGTCCGTTTATGGAGCGTCTTTCAGATCAGACAGGCGAATCCGTCTCCGCAGCCATTTTGGACGGGTTGGACGTTGTCTATGTCGCCGGTGTGCAGGCCCATAATATCATCAGCGTCGGGATCACCGTGGGCAGCCGTATCTCGGCCTTCTACACGGCGAACGGACGGGTATTGCTGGCCGCGCAACCCGAGGAGCATTGGGACGCGATCATCAAAAACGCGCAGCTGATCCCGCGCACGCCCCGCAGCGTCACGAAGAAGGCGCAGTTCCGAGAAATCCTGGCCGATGTTCGGCAGAAGGGCTGGTCCCTGGTTGATCAGGAGTTGGAGTTGGGCCTGCTCTCGATCGCGATCCCGCTTCATTATCGCTCCGGCGTGTTGGCCGGCTCGATCAACATCGCCATTCCTTCGGTGCGCGCGACGCCGGAGGATATGGTGGAGATTTACCTGCCGCAATTGCAGGACACCGCGGATCAGATTCAGAAATCATTGGCCCGCTAGTCGAGCCAACGGCTCGGCGCATAGGGGGCAGGGTCGATAATCGGCGGTTGCCCAAGGAACTGCTCCGCCGCGCAGCGCCCGACAATCGGCCCAAGTGTATAGCCCGCATCGCCCGGCAGCGCGACGGAGATGCGCGCACCTTGCCGGATCGGCCCGATTGTCGCTTTGCCATCCACAGGTGTGTTGATGCCCGCCCAGCTTCGCAAAACACGCAAGCCCGTGATGCCGGGCGCAATGCGGGCCGCGAGCGCCACATTGGGCAGCAGGCTGTCCCGCATCACGCCGGGTTGCCGTTCCGGCCCATGATCTTGCGCGGGCCACCCCCCGCCGATCACAACCTGGCCAGAGCGGAACTGCTTTAGGGTGATCGACCGTTCCGCATGTTGGACCAGATGGCGGATCGCATACTCTCCGGCCTCGGTGATGTTCATGTGCAGTGGTTCGGGCGGGGTCGTCAGCTGCAGACCAAACGGCGCGGTGAGCGCCTCGGCGCCCCAAGCGGAGGCGATCAAGATATGCGCGGCGTGATAGCGTGTCTCGCCAATCGCGACGGGGGTGGGCTCCATCTCAAGCGCCCGAATGCGATCGGTGATCCGGATGACTCCGGCCTTCTCCAGCGCGGCGTCTAGTTTGCGGTTCACGACAAGCGGGTTCACCTTGCCCTCGTCGTGGCAGAGTTCTGCGCCGATGATCCCAGGCCCAAGATAGGGCGCAATGCGATGGAGCTCTGTCTGATCCAAAATCTCCACAGACAGGCCCTTGGCGGTCTCTCGCGCGGCTTTCTTATGTAAGAAGTCGAGTTGCGCCTCGGTCTCGGCCAGCATCAACCCGCCATCTCGGCCAAGCTCCACCCCGCCAAGTGCCTGGTCCAGTTGTTCCCATTCCGCGACGGCGGCCAGATAGAGCGGCAGCGAGCTTTCGAGATTCTCCGCCAGATGTGGGTTCAGGCGCAGGAACCGGCTTTGCATTTGGACATGCAGGCTCCCCGCGTTGGCATGAGATCCGGCATTGCGCCCGAAATCGACAATCGCGACCCGCGCCCCGGCCTCCGCCGCGACGCGCGCTGCCGATTGGCCGGTAATGCCCCCACCAATGATCAGAAGGTCGAAATGGTCAGCCATCTCCGGAGCTATCGTCCAAAAGCGGTTCGGTGGCGACAAGCGTTCCGATATCGACTGGCTTGATCGGGACACGCGGTGCAAAATACGACAAATCCTCCAAGGCACGCCCATGCCGATGCGCCAGAATCCCGGCCAGCGCCGGGGCGCAATAGCGGCCTTGGCATCGGCCCATGCCGATCCTGGTTGCGCGTTTCACCGCGCCAATATCTTCGGTGCCGGTCGCAAGTGCCGCCGAGAGCGTGCCATAGCTGACCTCTTCGCAGCGGCAGATCAGCGTCTCGGGGGGGGCATTCTCCATCTTCGGAACCTCCGCCGCATAAACCTGCCAGAGCGCATCCTGGAACCGTCGGTGTCGCGTCAACTCGGCCTGGTCTGCCGCGGTGGCGGGGCCGCCGCCTGCTGCAGCGCGGCCCGCAATCCGGCCTTCAACGGCGGCGGCGGGCGCACCACCCAGACCGCAGCAATCGCCAATCGCATAAACATCGGCAACGCTGGTCGCCATCTCGGCGCTGCGCGTCGGGCGAAGCTGGTCGAAGCGGGCGTCATAACTCATATCGGCCCCCAGCAACCGGAGGATTTCGTTTTGTGGTTGAAAGCCGAAGTTCAAGCAGACCGCATCGACTGTAACATCCGATACTTTGCCCCTTTGCGCGTATCGCACGCGCAACCCCTCAGACGTCTCAGCAATTTCAAGGGGCAGGGTGTTCCAACGGACCGGCACGCCATGACGGCGGAGGGCCGAGAGCATCTTGGCTCCTTTCCAGGCCAGCGCCGGGTCACGCAACGCCATCTGAGCCGCGCTGATCGGGTCGTGCCAGCCCGCCGGTGCGGCCTCCGCCAGAAGGGCGATCTCCGCGCCGCCTTGGCAAAGCTCCAATGCAACCTGCGCGTTCAATGGTCCGTTGCCGAAAACCGCCACACGTTTGCCGGGCGGCACGCGGTAACTCCGCCAGAGGGTCTGCGCCGCGCCCGCGGTCATCACGCCGGGCAACGTCCATCCTGGGATCATCGCCGGGCGCTCATAGGCGCCGGTCGCCACGATCAATTTGCCGGGCGTGATCGCGAAGACATCGGTTGCGCTGCTGGCCATGATCACCGGGCCGTCGAACGCGCCCCAAACTTCAACGCCGCTTTTAATCTCGACGCCCGCCTGCCGCGCCTTGGCGACAAGAGCCGCGCCATCGGCTTGCTGCGGGTCCAAAGGAGTCGCGTCGGGCAGGGCGGATTGTTTGAAATACTGCCCGCCAGAGACCTTGCGTTCATCAAGCAGAAGGGCCTCGGCCCCCGCGGCCCGCGCGGCAATCCCGGCCTCTAATCCGGCGGCACCGCCACCGATGATCAACACTTCGGGTGTCAATTTTGTGGCTTGTTTCGGCGAAGCCGGTGGCGCGGTCAGCGGTGGCCGCGCCGCCTGTCGCGTCACCACCATGCCAGAGGTCACGGGTGTCATGCAGGCCCGTTGATTTGGCGTTCCGTCAATGGTCACCAGGCAATCTTGACACACGCCCATGCCGCAAAAAATCCCGCGCGCCCCGCCCGCATCCGTATCGCGAAAATGACGCTCCCCGGCCTCGGTCAAGGCGGCGGCGAGCGATTGGCCCGGGCGGGCATCCAGCGGCGTGCCGTTAAACTCGAAAGAGAGGGGTTCGGTCATGTTTCGCCCGCCTCAATCAGCGGACGGCGTGCCGCCAACAGGTCGGCCAACGCGGTTTCGCGCCACGCGCGGCGGTCAGGCAGCCCGTCTTCGGCGAGCAAGGCGCGTCGTTCGGCGGTGACTTTCTCCACCAGGGCAGGGGGCCAGTCAGGATGCGTCTCGCCGCGGGCCGCCCCAATCGCGGCATAGGCCGGGCCCATGCGTTTGGCATGGCCGCTGATCCCGCCCGCCGTGTTCAGATCGGCGGTCTCGAAGGGCCCGGATAGCGCCCAACGCGGCCCCAACCCATCCCGCACCAACCGGTCGACGCCATCGACATCGATCACACCCTCATCCACCAGACGATACGCTTCGCGCAGGAGCGCCGATTGCAGCCGGTTGAAGACGAAGCCGGGGATTTCTTGGCCGAGAACGACAGGGTCGAACCCGGCGCCAGAGAACAGCGCCACCGCTGTATTGGTCGCCGCTTGTGTGGTGCCAGGGCCAGGCACAAGCTCCAGCACTCGGATCAGGCTTGGCGGGTTGCCGGGATGCGCGACGAGGCAGCGCGCTTGATCGACCGGCGCTGGCAGGATTTCGGAGATTGGGATGGCGGAGGAGGTCGTGGTCAGCACGGTTTCATCCGGCATTTGGGACAGTAGTTGTTGAAAGAGCGCCGCCTTGATTTCGCGATTCTCGGGGCCCGCTTCTATCACCAGGCCCGCCGGGCAGGCGCCCGCGAGATCGGAGGTCAGTTGCAGCGGACCCATCGCGCCCGTCTGTCGAAATCCGGCGCGTGCCATTGCGCCCAGATGGCGCATGACCGCTTCTGGCGCGGCTTTGCGGGCTGCCTCAGCCGGGTCGGCGATCTCGACAGAGCGGCCAGCCGACCGAAAGACGGCAGCGATGGCGGTTCCAATCGCGCCCGCCCCAAGGATCAATACTCTGTTTTGCACCGGCTGTTGCCCCTCTATGGTTTGTTCGTTATGTGAACAAATGTGCGCATATCGTATGTGACGTCAATCACTCTCCCGATGAAAGAGGCGGAAAATGCTCGAAGGCAAGACAATCCTGGTAACCGGCGCGTCGAAAGGGATCGGCCACGCCGTTGCTCGCGAGATTGGGGCGCAGGGCGCGCGCGTCGTGGCGCATTACGGGCGGGACCGGGCCGGGGCCGAGGCGGCATTGGCAGATATCCCTGCGGAACGGCGGGTGTTGATCGGGGCCGATCTGGCGGATCCAAACGGCGCAGCCGCTTTGTTTGACGAGGCCGTGGCGAAAACCGGCGGCATCGACGGGTTGGTCAATAATGCGGCGGTCATGACCTTTGAAGGCGGGGTCGACGATCCGCCCGAGGTCTGGGACCGCGTCTGGCGGGACACATTTCAGATCAATGTCTATTCCGCCGCGATGCTGCTCCGCGCGGCGATCACCCATTTCCGCCCGCGCGGCGGCGGCGCAATTGTTGGGATTTCGAGCTGGGCGGCGCAGAAAGGCGTGACCAATCCGCGGACCATGGCGTATTCGGCCTCAAAAGCTGCGTTCAAGGCGGCCTTGCAGACCACTGCAACCGGCTATGCCAAGGACAATATACAGACCTATATCATCGCCCCCGGTGTCGTGGACACGCAGATGTCACGCGACTTTGCCGAAACGCAACCGGGCGGGCGCGCGGCGATTGAAGAGCGCCTGGTGATGGGGGAGTTTGTGCCGCCGTCCGACCTCGCAACGCTCACGGCATTTTGCCTTTCGGGCCGCTGTCGGCAATTGTCGGGCGCGACGCTGGATGTGAATGGCGCGAGTTACATTCGCTAAAGAAAAGGGGCACCGATGACGGTGCCCCCTCAGATCGCCCCTGTTAGGCGGCTATCTTGAGATAGAAGGCGTAGAGTTTCGGGAGGATCGACGCGGGTTCAGGATGCCCAAGCGTGATCGCCGCGTGATAGGGCCAATTGGCATCGCGCAGCATCTCGCGCGCCATCGCAACCAGATCGGCCCGCCCCTCTGCGATGATCTGATTGGCATGGGCGGCTTCGGTGATCATGCCGACCGCCATGCTTGGCAGACCGACCTCATTCCGAATCCGCTCCGCATAGGGCACCTGGAACCCTGGTTCGGGCTTCATCTGCGCCAAACGCACACCCGACGGAATGCCGCCGCCGGAGGCATCGACCATATCAATTCCAACTTCTTTCAGGGCATGCGTCAGAGCGATGGTGTCATCCAAGGTCAGCTCACCGCCCTCGCCATCGACGCAGGAGGCGCGATAAAGCACGGGCGTGTTGTCCGGCACCGCAGCGCGCACGGCCTTGGCCACCTCAATCGGCAGGCGCATACGGCCAGCCAGGTCGCCGCCATAGCCATCGCTACGCTTGTTCATGACCGGGGACATGAAGCTGTGCAGCAGATAGCCATGGGCACCGTGGATCTCTACCCCGTCAAACCCGGCGGCCAGCGACCGCTTTGCGGCTAGCGCCCAATCTTCGACGATCTGCGCAATCTCTGGCTCGGTCAGAGCTTTGGGCACATGCCATCCCTCGCGTGCGGGCACGGCAGAAGGCCCATAGGTCTGCCACGCCGGTTCCGGCCCGGTTTCGTCCAGCGGCCCTGCACCATCCCAGGGGCGCATGGTGGAGGATTTCGGCCCGGCATGGCCGATTTGCAGGAAGGTCGGAATGTTCTCGCGCCGATAAAGCGCCGTGATCGGTTTCCAGGCGGCCACATGAGCGTCGCTGTAAATCCCGGTGCAGCCAGGGCTGATCCGACCCCCGGGCGAGATGCCCGTGGCCTCCGCAATCGCGCCGCCAAGGCCCGCCGTGGCATAGCGCCCGTGATGCGCCAGATGCCAGTCATTCGGCAGCCCGTCGATCGCCTGATACTGGCACATCGGCGAGAGGACGATCCGGTTTCGGAAGGTCACCCCCCTGAGCGAGAAGGGGGTGAAGAGCGGGGGCAGGTCACTCATGCGGCTTTGCTTTCCAATTGATCCATCAGGCGGTCGAGATCGGACATGATCCCTTTTAGTTTCGCCGCACGGCTCCGACCTTCCTCACCAAGCGAGGCGAAAGGTGTCAGCGGCGCGCGGACATCGCCCACCGGACATCCGGCTTCGGCGGCGAGCGCTTTGGAATAGCACTGATGCCCATAGGTTGGATGACCCTCGGCAATTGTATGTTCGATCACGCTGATATGCCGCTGAATCGCTTTGGCGTCATCGATCCGTCCGGCGACCAGCAGATCCCAGATCTGCGTCGATGCCCGCGGGATGTAGTTGCCAAACGGGTTCACATAGCCGACCGCGCCCAGAAGGAAGCTTTCGACAATCCGTTCCCCGGCAAAGACATTCATGACACCTTCGGTCTCTTCCACGATGTCATAGACGCGGGCCACATCCATGCTGGCTTCTTTGATATAGCGGATCGTGTCAAATTCGCGGGTCAGCTTGCCCACCAGCTTGGCCGACATGTCCACATTCGAGGTGAATGGGTTGTTGTAGAGCATGATCGGCAGATCGCAGGTCGCGGTGATGCCCGCATAATAGTGCAGAATCTCATCTTCGGTTGGCGTGTAGTAATAGGGTGGGATGATCATCAACCCCTGCGCCCCGGCTGCTTGCGCCTCGCGCGCATAGCGGGCCGCGTTCGGCGTGTAGGCGTTGGAGGCACCAACCAAGACGTCGATCCGGCCATTCACATGGGCCACCGTATCCTCGACGAAGCTGGCGCGTTCTGCATCCGTGAGCGTGAGAAACTCGCCGGTGGTGCCCAGGATGATGATGCCGGGCACGCCCTGGTCGATTTGCCAGTCGATCAGACGGCGGTTCGCCTCCAGATCGATGGCGCTGCCATCTGCGGTAAAAGGGGTGACATTGACAGAGTAACTGCCGCGAAACGGAGTCATAGATGCTCTCCTGAGAGGTTAGAGGGAGGACCAGCCGTGATCGGCGAGGATCTTGTGGCTGGCTTTGATATCGGCATCCGGGTCGACGCCCGGCATATTCGCATCGGTGATGATTTCCAGGACCGTCATCTTGTCATAGCCGATCTCGGTCAGGGCCTCATAGGCTGGCGCAGGGTCGACAATACCGGTGCCAAGCCGGTCATGTTTAAACTCCTCATAGCCACTGTCGGAGATATGCACATTCTCGACCAGATCACCCAAGAGCCGGATCGCGGCGCCGACGTCTTCTTTGATATAGGCGCTGTTGCAGACGTCGAAATTCACGCCGACCTCCGGGCCGATCAGGGCAGCGGTGTCTTTCATATCCTGCGCGGTTGGCAAGAAGGTAAAGGGCACGTTTTCCAGCAGCAGTTTCACACCGGTGCCTTTGGCATGGTCCACCAGCTCTTTCATGCCTTCAACAAACCAATCCAGCATCCATTTGGTCGGTGGGTTGATCAAACTGCCGATCGGCCCCGGGATCGCCACGACATAGGGGCAGTTCCATTCCGCCGACAGGTCAATCGCCTCGCGATAGCGGTCAAGCGTGTAGCGACGCATGATCGGGCAGGTGGAGTTTGGGTTGTTGTCCAAAAGCGGGTAGCAGAACGAGGTGATCTCGCCACCTTCGCCGTCGAGCCAACTCTTATAGGCGTTGCGCTGCTCCGCGCTCAATTCAGAGGGCCAGCAATGCGGTGGGAAGATCATCATCTCGAATTTGCGATAGCCGAGCCCATGCAGATGTTGCAGGGCCTCCAGGCCATCCATCGCATACAAGAATGGAAAGGTGCTCGCCGCCACTTGGAGCTGAGACATGGGGAAAACCTCCTGTTGGTATCGCATGTCATGGTGTTCATTATGCGTACAAAAGTTAGTATAGCGAACACAAGGGCCGACTCAATGGGATTTCTGTGACTTTGGAGCAATATGATCTGGTCATCATTGGCGGGGGGCTGTCTGGCGCGGCGACCTGCTATTTTGCGGCGAAACGGGGCGCGCGTGTGCTGCTGTTGGAGCGGCGCGATCTGAACCTTGCGGCGTCGGGGTCAAATGCGGGGTCGATCCACGCGCAAATCCCGTTCGACGCGTTTCGTGATTATGGGCCGGACTGGGCTGCGCGCTACGCCGCGACGATTCCGCTTTTCATGGCGTCGATTGCGCGTTGGGCGGCCTTGGAGGCCGAGCTTGGCGGAGATCTCGGGGTTGCGACCAAGGGCGGGCTGATGGTGGCGGCGTCCGATCGCGACCTTCTTGCGTTGGAGCAAAAGGCCGAGATTGAGCGCCAAGCCGGGTTGCCAGTCGAGATCTGGTCTGCCTCTGATCTCTATGCCAAGGCCCCCTATTTGGGAGCGGGCCTCGCAGGCGGCGCATTCTGCCCCATCGAGGGCAAGGCCGATCCGTTTCGGGCGACGCCGCTTTTCGCCCGCCGCGCGGTTGAGGCGGGGGCCGAGATTCGCAGGAATACGCCGGTGGAGGCCATCGACGCTTGCGGAACTGGGTTCTCGCTGCGGGTGCCAGGCGGCACGATCCGCTGTGATCGCGTGGTGAATGCCGCCGGGGCGGAGGCCGCGCGGGTCGGCCGGATGCTGGGGCTCGATCTGGCCCTGGAAGGTCATCCGATTCAGGTGGCCGTGACCGAAAAGCGCCCGCCGCTGCTGCCCTATTTGCTCTATTACACGGGCGACCGGCTCACCCTCAAGCAGGCGGCAGAAGGTGGATTTCTGATCGGCGGTGGCTGGCCCGCGCGGATGCGGGGCAGGCCGGTGGTCAGTGAGGTTTCGATGCTGCGCAATCTGGCCGTGGCCAAGCGGGTCTTGCCGGGCCTGGCAGATACCTCGGTGGTGCGATCTTGGGCGGCCATCGTCAATGGAACCGCCGATTGGCACCCGATTCTTGGAGAGGCGCCCGGTGTGCCCGGTTTCTTCTTGAATCTGTTCCCCTGGATGGGGTTCACGGCGGCCCCGGCGGTCTCGGAAGCGCTGGCGGATTTGGCGCTTGGGTATCAGCCAGCCCTAGATCTTTCCCCGTTCAGTTTGGGGTCAGACATCTGACATCGCGCGGCACTCAAACAGATTGCACCTCTCTGGTCTGTTCGATATACGAACAAATGTTCGATATAGAGTCCAGCCCGGGAGAGAACCGCCATGTCCGCTTATGCATCGATGCAAAAGGATGCCAATTACATTGATGGAACCTGGTGCGCGGCCGATGGGGGCGACGTCATATCCGTCACGAATCCTGCGACAGGTGCCGAGATTGGAACCGTGCCCAATGCGGGCGCCGCCGAAGCCCGGCGAGCCATTGCGGCGGCGGAAGCGGCGTTTCCGGCATATGCGGCCCTGACCGTGACCGAGCGCGGGGCGCTGCTGCGGCGCCTCCACGCGGAGATTGTGGACCATGCCGATGCCTTGGCCGCGCTTCTGACGGCGGAGCAGGGCAAGCCGCTCGCCGAAGCCAAGGCGGAGGTCCTCTCCTCGGCGGCCTATGTGCAGTGGTTTGCGGAAGAGGCGCGGCGCGCCGATGGCGCGGTGATCCCCTCGCCCTGGCCGGGGCGTAAACTGATGACCACGCGGCATCCCGTGGGCGTCGTCGCCGCGATTACGCCATGGAATTTCCCGTCCTCGATGCTGGCGCGGAAACTGGGGGCGGCGTTGGCGGCGGGGTGCACGGCGGTGGTGAAACCGGCCTCGGCCACGCCCTATTCCGGATTGGTCTGGGCGCTCTTGGCCGAACGCGCCGGGTTTCCGCCGGGCGTCGTGAATGTGATCACCGGCTCGGCCCGCGCGATTGGTGGGGAGTTGACGTCAAATCCGGCGGTTCGGAAGCTGACCTTCACCGGATCGACCGAGATCGGCAAAGAGCTGATCCGAGCATCTGCCGGAACGGTTAAGAAAGTATCGATGGAACTGGGCGGCAACGCGCCGTTCATTGTGTTCGACGATGCCGATCTTGATGCGGCGGTCGAAGGGGCGATGATCGCGAAATTCCGCAATGCCGGGCAAACCTGCATCTGCTCAAACCGCGTTTACGCCCAGGCGGGCATCTATGACGCGTTTGTTGCCAAACTGGCCGAGAAGGCGGCGGCGCTTCGTGTTGCGCCGGGCGATGAGCCCGGGTCGGAGCAGGGCCCGCTGGTTGATATGGCGGCCTTGGCGAAGACAGAAGAGCTGATTGCCGACGCTGTCGAGCACGGGGCAACCGTCGCGGCTGGTGGCGGGCGGCATGATCGCGGTGGGTTGTTCTTTCAACCCACTGTTTTGACGGAGGCCACTGCGGATATGCGCTTGGCGCAGGAAGAGATTTTCGGCCCCGTCGCGCCAGTCTTCCGTTTTGAGACGGAGGCGGAAGCAATCGCCGCGGCGAATGACACTGAATATGGTCTGGCGGCCTATGCCTACACCCGCGATCTTGGTCGGACGTTCCGGTTGCAAGATGGCTTGGAATACGGGCTGATCGGGATCAACGAAGTGCTGATTGTGACCCCCGAAGTGCCCTTTGGCGGGCTGAAAGAGTCAGGCCTGGGCAAAGAGGGCAGTTGGCAAGGCCTCGATGACTATCTTGAGATGAAATACACCTGTGTCGGCGGTTTGACCGGATAGTAAAAACGCGAACTTTGGTTCGCATAGTAAAATTTTCTATAGACACCGGCCCGAATCGAAGTAAACTTTTTTTACCTAACAAATCCAGAAATTGGCGAGATCGAAATCGCGCCAAAACCCGGGGTGTGCGGGCTCTCTAGTCCTGCGCGATGCCCCACCAACACGTGGAGGGTAATTGAGATGAAACACTGGATCACCGGCTTGGTGACGGGGGCGGTCCTGGCCGCAACGCCCGTCCTGGCCGAAGAAGTGCTGACATTTGGCGTGCGATCGGAGGCCAGCTCGCTGGATCCGCATTGGACCCAACTTTCGGCCGACTTGCAGGTGCAAGAACATATTTTCGAACACCTGGTCGATCTCGATTCTGCGTCGCAACCATCACCGGGTTTGGCAGTCTCTTGGGAAGCGATTGATGAGACCACCTGGGAATTCCGGTTGCGCGAGGGCGTGACCTGGCATGATGGTGAGCCGTTCACCGCTGAGGATGTGGTCTTCTCCTTCGACCGTCTGCGCGGTGGGATTTCCGGTGCGCCGGCAAGCCCCGCTTTCACGCTGGAAAAGGGGGGCAAGACTTGGGAAATCGTCGACGATTTGACGGTGCGTATCTATACTGATGGGCCCTATCCGACCGTTGCCGAAGACCTCGCGATGGTGCCGATTGTGGCCCAGCACGCGGCCGAAGGGGTGACCGCGTCGGTGGACTTCAACAGCGGACAAGCGGCCATCGGAACCGGCCCATTCATGCTCGAAGAATTCGTGCCGGGCAGCCGCGTTTCGGTTGTGCGAAATCCGAACTGGTGGGGCGGCGATGTTCATTGGGATCGCGTTGTGTTCCGCCCCGTCGGCGAAGACGCCGCCCGTCTGGCCGCGTTGTTGAATGGCGATGTGGATATGATCGATTATCCACCGACCATCGATTTGCCGCAGCTTCAGGAAGACCCGGATTTCACGGTTTCCACGATCCCGTCGGACCGGCTGATCTATATCATGCCAAGCTATCGGCATGTCGAAGAGTTCATCCGCGACAATGACGGCAATGTCATGGTCCCGAACCCGATGCGCGATTGGCGTGTGCGCCGCGCGATGAGCTTGGCCATCAACCGCGAAGCGATCCGGGATCGGATCATGGGCGGGGCCTCCTTGCCGACGCGCAACATCGTGCCGCCGGGCTTCTTCGGCTATGTCGAAGAGCTGGAAGCCGATCCTTATGATCCCGAGGCCGCAGCGGCGCTGCTCGCCGAGGCGGGTTATGAAGACGGGTTCCAGATCACGCTCCACGGTCCGAATGACCGCTACATCAACGACGCCCGCATCCTGGAAGCGGTAGCGCAGATGTGGAGCCGTGTTGGGATCACCACCGAGGTTGACGCCATGCCGCGCAACGTCTTCTTCTCGCGCCTGATCCGGGGCGATGAGCTGACGATGCCAGGTTTCGATGTGCCGGAATTCTCGGTCTCGATGACCGGTTGGGGCACTGTGGCGGGCGAGGCGACGTATACCGTCTCGGGCACGCTGGAGACCTATAACGCGGCGACCGGCGGCGGGAATGGCAACTTCGGTCGTTATTCGAACCCGGCGATTGATGCGCGCTCGGTCTTGGCCAAGCAGACGATCGACAATGACGAGCGTCTGGAGATCCTGCAGGAAGCGATCCGGATCGGCATGGAAGACTATGCTTACATCCCATTGCACTTCCAGGTGAACCAATGGGCGATGATCAGCTCGCTTGAGCATAGCCCTCGCACCAACGAGCGCATGCTCGCCATTGAAGTAAGCCCGGCCGAGTAACCGGCGCTATCCCCCGACGAGGCGAAAACTCATGACCGAATTCATCATCCGTCGCAGCATTCAGGCGTTGTTCGTCCTGCTGGTGATGACAGTTTTGGTGTTCTTCGGCGTCAATGTGATCGGCAATCCGGTCTACATCTTCGCCTCGTCGGAATGCGACCAAGCCTGCCTGGCCCGGATCATCGCCGATCTCGGCCTCGATAAGCCGGTTTGGCAGCAATATCTGATCTTTATGGGCAACCTGTTTCAGGGGGAGTTGGGCAATTCCTTCACCCACGGGATCCCGGCGCTGGAACTGATCTTTCAGCGATTGCCAGCCACTTTGGAACTGGCGTTCTCCGCGCTTGTGATCGCACTGGTCGTTGGTGTCCCGCTGGGGATGCGGGCCGGCCTGAAACCCGAGGCATTCTCGTCTCGCATGATCATGGGGTTTTCCATGCTCAGCTTTTCGGTGCCGGTCTTCTGGATCGGGCTGATCATGATCGTCGTCTTCTCGGTCCAATTGGGCTGGATGCCCGCCATCGGGCGCGGCGATACGGTGCCATTTCTGGGCACCGATGTGAGTTTCTTTACCCTTGATGGGTTGCACCACCTGGCCATGCCGGCCTTCACGCTCTCGCTCATCATGATGGCGATGGTGATCCGGCTGACCCGCGCGGGGATGCGCGAAGTGCTTTATGCCGACTACATCAAATTCGCCCGCGCCAATGGTATCCGCGAGCGCCGTATCCTCAGCCTGCATGTGATGAAAAACATCCTGATCCCCATCGTCACGGTGCTGGGGATGGAGTTCGGCGGTGTGATTGCCTTCGCCGTAGTGGTGGAGTCGATCTTCTCCTGGCCCGGGGTGGGCAAGATGCTGATCGATGCGATTGCGGTTTTGGATCGCCCGTTGATCGTCGCCTACCTGATCTTCGTGGTGATCATGTTCGTCGCTCTGAACCTGTTCGTCGATATTCTCTACTCGCTGCTTGATCCGCGGGTCCGTTTGGGAGGGGCCGCGGCATGAGTGGAGCCAGTTCAACGACAACCGGGCCGCGCCCGGGCAGTTTTCGCGCGGGCATGCGTCTGTTCCTGGCCTCGCCGACGGCGGCGGTTGCCCTGGTTGTCTTTGTCGGTTTTTGCCTTGCCGCGCTCTTCGCCCCCTGGCTGTCGCCGCAGAACCCTTATGATTTGGCGCAGGTCGATATTCTCGACAGTCTCATGCCGCCGGGCAGCCAGAGCTTCACCGGCATGACCTATTGGCTCGGGACGGACGGGCAGGGGCGCGATATGCTATCGGCGATCCTCTACGGTATCCGGATCAGCCTGATCGTCGGCCTCCTCTCGGGCTTCTTCGCGCTGATCGTGGGCACCATTGTCGGGCTGATCGCGGCCTATCGCCGGGGTTGGGTCGAAACTGTCCTGATGCGGATTGTCGATCTGCAATTGAGCTTCCCCACCATCCTCGTGGCGCTGGTGCTTTTGGTGATCCTGGGGCGCGGTGTGGACAAGATCATCTTCGCGCTGGTTGTCGTGCAATGGGCCTATTTCGCGCGGACGGTGCGCGGCGTCGCGCTGGTCGAAGGCGCGCGGGAGTATGTCGATGCGGCGCGTGGGCTTCAGCTTGGCGGTTTGCGCATCTTGCTCGGGCATATCCTACCCAATTGCCTGCCAACGATGCTGGTGGTGGCCACGATGCAGATGGCTGCCGCGATCTCGCTGGAAGCAACCTTATCCTTCCTTGGCCTTGGCTTGCCGCCGACACGCCCGTCGCTTGGCCTCCTGATCGCCAATGGGTTCGATTACCTGCAATCGGGCCGCTACTGGATCAGTGTCCTGCCGGGCTTGGTGCTGCTGGCGATCATCGTCAGTGCGAACCTGCTTGGCGACCGTCTTCGCGATGTCTTGAACCCGCATTTGAGGACCTGACCCCAATGACCACTGTCCTTGAACTGCGCGACCTCAAGACGTCGTTTTTCACCGGTGATGGAGAGCTTCGGGCGCTCCACGGCATTTCGCTAAGCGTCGCTCGGGGCGAAATCCTCGGCCTCGTGGGCGAAAGCGGCTCGGGCAAATCGCTCACCGGATTCTCGATCAACGGTTTGATCAGCCCGCCGGGGCAGGTCGTGGGCGGCGAAGTGCGTGTCCACGGCGAAGACCTGCTGCAGGTTGGTCCGGAAGAGATGCGCCAAGCCCGCGGTCGCAAGATCGCAATGATCTTCCAAGACCCGATGATGACGCTGAACCCGGTGCTGCGGATCGAGACACAGATGCGCGATGTTCTGGCCGCGCATTTGAAACTGAGCCGGTCTGAAGCGCGGGCCCGTGCGATCGCCGCGCTTGACGAGGTCGGCATTCCATCGCCCGAAGAGCGGTTGCGCGCCTATCCGCACCAACTGTCCGGCGGTATGCGGCAGCGCGTGGCCATCGCCATTGCGCTTCTGCATCAGCCCGATCTGGTGATTGCCGATGAGCCGACCACCGCCCTTGATGTCACCATCCAGGGGCAAATCCTGTCCCTCGTGCAGCGGCTCTGCCGCGAGCGCGGCACCGCGCTGATCTGGATCACCCACGATCTGGCCGTTGTGGCGGGCATCGCAGATCGGATTGCGGTGATGTATGCCGGGCGCGTGGTCGAGATGGGCCCGGTGGATCAGGTGCTCGACCACCCGGCGCATCCTTACACCAAAGGCCTCATTGCATCGGTGCCCACACGCCGGATGCGGGGTGAGAAGTTACAACAGATCCCGGGCCGCATGCCGGCCCTGACCGACTTGCCCGAGGGCTGTCCGTTTCAACCGCGCTGCAGCTATGCCACCGATGCCTGCCGTAACCCGCAAGAAATGCGGGAGATTGGCCCCGATCACACGCTGCGCTGTGCCCATCCGCTGACCGAGGCCACGGAATGACTGAAGAACCGATCCTATCCGTTTCCCATGTCTCGAAACGTTTCGGCGGAAAGGGCGATCTGCTGGCCCAGATGCTGGCGGCGCTTGGCTTGGCCAAACCGCGCCCACAGGTCCGTGCAGTGGAAGATGTGAGCTTCACACTCGCGCGCGGCGAGGTGCTTGGCGTGGTCGGGGAATCCGGCTGCGGCAAGTCGACCCTCGGCCGGATGATCGCCGGGCTTCTGGAGCCAAGCGCGGGCGAGATTTTGATCGAAGGGCAGGCACCTGCCGCGCGCTTGGCCAAACCCGCCGAGGGGCAGGGCGCACGCGCGCCCCGTGCGCTCGATATGCAGATGATCTTTCAAGATCCGTTTTCCTCGCTCAATCCGCGCAAACGGGTCAGCGACCTGATCGGGGAAGCCCCCCGCGTTCATCGCATCGTCAGCCCCGAGGATCTGGACCGTTACGTCAAAGACATCATGGACCGCTGTGGCATCGATCCGGCCTATCGGGACCGGTTCGCGCATCAGTTTTCCGGCGGCCAACGGCAACGGATCGGCATCGCCCGCGCGCTCGCGGTGAAGCCCGAAATCCTGGTCTGTGACGAGGCGGTCTCCGCCCTCGATGTCTCGATCCAGGCGCAGATCATCAATCTGTTCATGGAGTTACGCGACGAATTTGGCCTGACTTATGTCTTCATCAGTCACGATCTCGGCGTGGTCGAGCATATCGCCGATCGGATCGTGGTGATGTATCTGGGGCGGATCGTCGAAAGCGGCCCGGCGGAACAAGTCTTCGACCATCCTCAGCACCCCTATACCCGCGCGTTGATCGACGGCGTTCCAAAGCTGGACCGTCGCCGCGTTGCTTATGAACCGATCAAAGGCGACATCCCCTCGCCACTCGACCCGCCGAAAGGCTGCCATTTCCATCCGCGCTGCCCGTTGGCAACCGACCGCTGCCGCAGCGAGGCCCCGGTGTTGCTCGAGATCGCGCCGGGGCGGCAGGCGGCCTGTCATCTGATTACCACCGATACCGATACCACCATCAAGGAGACCGCAGAATGGCCAGTTACCAAGACCGGATGAAGAAGTTCCAAACCCTAATCGAAGGGCGGGCCGATCTGGTCTTTATCCCGATCGGGACCGATCTGGACTATCTCACCGGCATCCACCGAGACATTCCCAATTATGGCCGCAACCTGCATCCGGGCATGTGGTTGGAAGGGGCGTGGTTGGCGCCAGGGCGCGCGCCGGTCCTGACCTTGCCGCGTATGACCGTGGAATATGGTGCACCTGACGGTCTTGACCAGATGGATGTGCGGGTGCTTGGCGATTGGGACGATCCGGTGGAGATGGTGAAAGGTCTCTTGGCCGAATTCGGTTTGCCCGACGCGCCGCGCATCGCGACAAGCGATGATGCGGAGGCGGAGTCGCTGATGGAGTTGCAGTCGCTCCGCCCCGATGCGCGCTTCATCTCCGCCACGGCGATCTTGCGGGAGCTTCGGGTCATCAAAGATGCCGATGAGATCGAGAAACTGCGCGAGGCGGGTGAGATCACCGAGAAAGCCTTTGCGGCAGTTGTCGCGCAGTTGAAGATCGGCATGACCGAGCTCGATGTGGTGTCCGAGGTGGATTACCAGATGAAGAAACACGGCTCTCTTGGGCCGTCCTTCACCACCTCGCTTTATAACACCGGCCCCAATCACCCGCTGCGGTTTGGCGCCAAGCTGGAAAGCTGGCCCCGGGTTCTGACAGCGCCGGTTTCGGTCTTGTTCGACTTCGGCGCGGTTCATGATGGGATGTGCTATGACTTCGGTCGGACGGTGTCTTTCGGCGCGCCAAGCGATGAGCAAGTGCTGGTCCACAAATTGATCATGGAAAGCCAAGCTGCCGGGATTGCGGCGCTGAAGGCGGGTGAGGTCACTTGCGAAGCGGTGGATAAGGCTGCCCGCGATGTGCTGGACGATGCGGGCTACGGCCACGCGTTCCGGCACCGTTTGGGCCATGGGATCGGGTGGGATGTGCATGAACCGCCCTTCCTCACCAAAGGCGATGAGACCCTGGTGCAAGAAGGGATGATCTTCACCATCGAGCCGTCGATCTTCCAAGATGGCGGCATGAGCGCGCGGGTTGAGGATTGTATCGTGGCCCGGCCTGGCGGCGGTGAAGCCCTGACCAAAGGCTTCCAAGATCTGATCGTGGTCGAATGAGATGACCACATTGGGCGGCAAAACCTGTTTGATCACCGGCGGCGCGCAAGGCCTCGGCCGGGCGATCGCCGACAGGTTTGCCGCCTCCGGCGCCAGGGTTCTGGTGCTTGATCTGCCCGATGCGCTGGCCAAGGCCGATCTGCCCAAAGCCTGGCACCCGATCCCGCTCGATCTGACCGGACCGGAGGCAAAAACGCATTTGGATGCGATCCTGGCCGCGCAGGATGGCCTCGACATCCTTGTCGCAAATGCAGGGGTCGTTCCGCCTTGGCGCAAGGTCACCGATCTCGATTTCACGGAATGGGATCGGGTTTTCGCGATCAATGTGCGCGGCATGGCGCTGAGCCTCGGCGCTGCCGTGCCCCATCTGGCAAAGACCCAAGGCGCCGCGGTCTTGATGGCATCGATCAACGCCTATCGTGCAGTGGCGGGGCAGGCGCTTTATTCCGCGAGCAAACATGCGGTGGTGGGGCTGATGCGCGCCGCGGCTCAGGATTTGGGGCCGCTTGGCGTACGGGTCAACGCGCTTGCGCCGGGTCCAATTATGACGGAGGCGCTTCAGGCCCGCATCGCCGCGCGCGCGGCCGATGGCGGACCTGACCCGGATGTAGCCGCCGCCGATTTGGCCGGTGAAACCGCTTTGGGCAGGCTCGCGCGGCCGCAGGATGTGGCCGAGGCGGCACTTTATCTCGCCTCCGATCAAGCGGCTGGTATCACAGGGGTCTGTTTGCCTGTCGAGGCAGGACTGGTTTAGTCGTCAGCAGACTCCGACGAGGCGCTTGGTTCCCGGAACAAATCCATCGTCCCGGTCCAAAGCACTTTCGCGATATCTTGCCCGGTATTGGCCCAGCCATGCAGCCGCCGGGCGCTGTAATGCGCACTATCGCCAGGCCCAAGCGCAATATCGTCACCATCCAACATCAAACAGAGCGTGCCCGACAGCACATAGAAAGTCTCTTCACCTTCATGGTTCACATCCTCCGAGCGATAGCCCGGCGGAACTGTCATGATGAAGGTCGACAGCGCATGACCAGCAAACTCGGCGCCAAGCCGTTCATAGAGCAGTTCTGACGGGCCGAGCGCCAGTCGCTGCCTTTGATCGGCCCGGGTGATGCAATCGGTCGGGTCGGGCCGGGCGATGAAGGCATCCAAGCTGGTATCCAGCGCCGCCGCGATCCGCGACAGGGTGGTGATCGTCGGCACAGCAAACCCGCGCTCGACCTGGCTGAGATAGCCTTTCGAGATATCTGCCGCACGGCAGACGGTCTCCAGCGTCAGGTTCAACTGGCGGCGTCTGCGGCGGATCAAATCGCCCAAAGGCGGGGTGTCTGCATCCCGTGGAATCGCTTGGCTCCCTAGTCCTGTTTGCAGGTCGCAGAAGAGCAAAAAAACCGCTAAAAATCAAGGAGTTTGAGGCGGTTTTGCCGATAGATCAAAGCTCTCACGCAGATAGGCGGCCAAATCCCGATGGGTCGTAAACCAGACATCGCCTTTGGCTTTGGCGTGCGCGATCAAACGGTCCAAAATCCAGATCCGTGACCGGTATCCAATGACAAACGGATGCATTACCAATTGGCAGACTCCGCCTTCTTCATAGGCCAGATCGAACTCGTGTCTGAAGATGTCGAACACCGCCTCGGGTGACGTATAGGGCCGGGTCGGTGGGGTGCGATTGAAGAGCAGGTAAGCGGCGTCGTCGCGCACCCAATCGACCGGAATTTCGATCAAACCCGATGGGTCGCAGTCCAGAAGTATCTCGTAACAGTCATCATCGGCCATCATTGAGCTGTCATATTCGAAGCCCAGTTCCGCGGTGAGGGCGGCGGTATGCGGGCTCAAATCCCAATGCGCTGCGCGGTGACCAACAGGTTCGGCGCCGGATAGGTCGGCCAATGTATCTCGGGCACGGATCAACATCTCGCGCTCTTCCGCTGCGCTGAGCGTCCCTGTTTGCTCATGAATCCAGCCATGAACGCCAATCTCATGCCCAGCCTCCGCGATCCGGCGCGGCTCGCTTGGGTCGATCAACCCGGCTACGACCGGCATGAAGAAGCTCGCCGGAACCGCTTCCCGGGCCAGCAGATCCAGAATCCGCGGCACGCCCGCGCGGCGGCCATAGTCGCCCCAATTGAGCCGTCCGATTGCGTGGCCACCCGCGCCCATTTCAAATGTTTCGTGATCGCAATCGAAGGAAAGCGCCACGGCGCAGCGGGCATTGCCTGGCCAGGTCTTGGGCGCCAATCTGCGCCCGGCGCGCACGCGGTTGACCAGACCACGCCACTCCGGCTCAGTCCATTGATATGGCGGGATTTTTGAAAGGTCTCGCATCGATCTCTTATCAGCTGGAGGAGGGAGGTTTTTATACCCTATCTGCTCGGCAATTGGATGCAAGGGCGGGCGGGGATACGGAAATAGCCATTGTAATCTGCCTTTCGCTGACATTAATGTCAGAGAAGCCGGTTTGGATTAGCCTGGATCGGTCGAATGGTTTCTCTGCCCTTGGACGCGCCGTAACGTGACGCGCGCCAGACGGGCAGACGGAAGGTCCTTGAGGACCATAGAGATTGCCCTTTGTAGAAGGGCTTATGAACGGATGGCGCAGACCTTGTCGCGCTGTCGGAGACAAACCGCGATGACGCGCGCGAGACAAACCCTGGCACCGAGAGGCGCGGCATTGGCCCGCCCCTCAACGGTGCGCACGCGCGCCCTCGCCATTTCAGGATATCATGACCGCCAGAGAGCCCGAGGGCTCGGGATGCGGTCATGCGCAAGGATAACATGGCAAAAAAGATGCTTATCGATGCCACCCACGCGGAAGAGACCCGCGTTGTCGTGGCAGACGGAAATAGAGTCGAGGAGTTCGACTTTGAGTCGCTGAACAAGCGGCAACTCGCAGGCAATATTTATCTCGCAAAGGTCACCCGGGTGGAGCCGTCGCTTCAAGCGGCCTTTGTCGATTATGGCGGCAACCGGCACGGGTTTCTGGCCTTTTCGGAAATCCACCCGGACTATTACCAAATCCCGACGGCGGATCGCGAAGCGCTTCTGGCCGAAGAGCGGGAATATGCCGAGGCGATGGCCGCAAGCGAAGAGGAACCGCGCCCGAAACGCAGCCGTGGTCGTCGGCGCCGGAAAAGCACCGATACCAAGGCCGAGGCCACAAAGACCGACGCGGTTACCACCGGCGAGGCCAAAACCCCTTCCGGTATGGATGTGGTCGATCTGGGCGATGAAGAGGTCGTTGCCACCGATCTGACCGATACGTCAGAGGCCAATGCAGGAGAGGCGGCCAAAGCCGAACCTGACACGGCGGCTGAGACACCAGAGGCCGAGGTTGCGGAGGCCGACCCCGCTGACGAAGTTGTTGCAGAGGCAGAAGCGTCTGAAACGGATGAGGCCAATCCTGACACGGCGAAAGACGCATCTGAGCCGGAGGCCGATGACGGCGCTGACGCAGCGGACGAGCCCGATGTAGAAGGCGACACCGAACAAGACGACGCCGAACAAGATGGCACCGAGGATGACGCCCAAGCCGCCGATGACGATGTTGATACGGTCGCAGATGATGACGACCAGGAAGACATCCGCCCGGTACGCAAGCCGCGCCCCCGGAAGTACAAAATCCAGGAAGTCGTGAAGGTTCGCCAGATCCTTCTGGTCCAAGTCGTGAAAGAAGAGCGTGGCAATAAAGGCGCGGCGCTGACCACTTATCTCAGCCTCGCGGGGCGCTATTGCGTGCTGATGCCGAACACCGCGCGGGGCGGCGGGATTTCTCGCAAGATCACCAACGCCGCCGACCGTAAGAAGTTGAAAGAGATCGCCACCGGTCTCGACGTGCCGCAGGGCGCGGGGCTGATCGTGCGGACCGCCGGGGCCAAGCGCACCAAGGCCGAGATCAAGCGCGATTATGAGTATCTGCAGCGGCAATGGGAGCAGGTCCGCGCCCTGACGCTGAAATCCACCGCGCCTGCGCCGATCTATGAGGAAGGCAACCTGATCCACCGCTCGATCCGCGATCTCTATAACCGGGAGATCGACGAGGTGCTGGTCGAAGGTGATGCCGGCTATCGCCAGGCCAAGGACTTCATGAAAATGATCATGCCGTCCCACGCCAAGAACGTGAAGCATTACACCGACCCGATGCCGCTGTTCGCGCGCCACAAGGTCGAGGGCTACTTGGCCGATATGTTCAACCCGGTCGTGCAACTCAAATCCGGCGGCTATATCGTGATCGGTGTGACCGAAGCGCTGGTGGCGATTGATGTGAACTCCGGTCGGGCGACCAAGGAAGGCTCGATCGAGGAGACCGCGACCAAGACCAACTTGGAGGCCGCCGAAGAGGTGGCGCGCCAGTTGCGGTTGCGAGATTTGGCCGGTCTGATCGTGATCGACTTCATCGATATGGATGATCGTCGCAACAACAGCGCGGTCGAAAAACGGATCAAAGAGAAGCTGAAAACCGACCGCGCGCGGATTCAGGTGGGTCGGATTTCGGCCTTTGGCCTGATGGAAATGAGCCGTCAGCGGCTCCGCCCTGGGATGTTGGAAGCGACGACGCAACCGTGCCACGCCTGCCATGGCACCGGGTTGGTCCGCTCAGATGACAGCTTGGCGTTGTCGATCCTGCGACAGTTGGAAGAAGAGGGCACGCGCCGCCGCTCGCGCGAGGTGCTGCTGACCGCGCCGGTGGGGATCGTGAACTTCATCATGAATGCCAAGCGGGAATATCTCGCCGAGATCGAAGCCCGCTATGGCCTTTCGGTCCGGATCGAGGCCGACCCGCATCTGGTGGCACCCGATTACAAGATCGAGAAGTTCAAAACCGCTACGCGGCGGGTGCCCGATGCGGCGCCGATTGTCTCGATGGATGCGGCTTTGATGGATGAGATCGAGGACGACACCGCGAGCGATGAGGCGGAGACGCCGGAGGCCGCGGAGACGGAAGAGAACGGCACCAAGCGGAAACGTCGTCGGCGTCGGGGCGGGCGCGGTCGTCGGAAATCGAACGGCGATGAGGCGCAGACCAACGGCGACGCCGAGGCCGAAGACACCGCCGAAGCCGCAACTGCCCAGGTGGATGCAGAAGAGGCCCCTGCAGCTGAGGCCTCTGACGCGCCGGTCGAAGAGGAGGCCAAGCCAAAACGCCGCCGGTCGCGAGGCGGGCGCGGGCGCAAGAAGGCGACCGAGGCTGATGCATCCGAGGGCGCGGCCGAAGCCCCGGCGGAGGCAGAGCCAGGTGATGCGACCGACTCTGCCGAGCCGGAGACACAGCCGGAACCGGCCCCCGAGCCTGTGCCAGAACCAGCGATGGTGGAGGCCGTGGTTGAGGCACAAGAGGCGGCCCCGGAGCCGGAGCCTGTTGTCGAGGAAGCCGCTGCCGAGCCTCAACCGGCCCCCGAACCACAACCGGAGCCAGAACCGGTTGCCGTGGTGGCGGATGACAGTCCGCCGAAGCCGAAACGTAAGGGCTGGTGGTCAATCGGCTGACCCGCTTACAGACCTGAAAAAAGGGGCGTCCAGAGGGCGCCCTTTAACATTGATGGGAGATGCTTCCGAGCGGATGCCACGCCCGCACGCGCTAGTGGGCACTCCGTTCTGCTCGAAATCGTGTCGCCCAATCGACATTGGTGTGATCGGCCAATTTCGCGACCATCGGTGTCACACCCGAAGCGGCCCTTCGCTCCAAACCAAGCCGGTCCAACAGATCACGCAATGTGCCAATCGGGTCAGCCGAGAGCGCTTCATAGGTGATACGGATCGGATGAATGCCCTCAGCCGTGAACCAGCGGCTCCATCCGTGACAAAGGCCTGAAACCTGTCATATCTCTCTTGAATGGCAGCGGCGTCATACTGTGGCGGCGCTGGTGGCGAGATACGCTCCAATTCTGTTCCGTCTGGTGCCTGATGCCAAAGACCGGTCTGTTCGGCCTTTAGGTATGACACCGCCTGTTCCACTTTATCCATCCGCGTCAGATGGATGAACGCGGCGCGCCCAAATGCGGCCTCAAAACGTGGCAAATCGGTCGTATGACCAGGATGTAGTTGGGCCAGTTTTTGCAGGAAATAATCGACGCTGTGCCGCTGCAATCTGAGGCCAAAGATCGAGGTATTACCGCGCCCTTTTGCACGCACGGCCTCAAAGATTTCGGCGAGCGCCTCTTGTTCGGATGCCGCATCGGTAAGCGTCAGATCGAGAGCCTTCGCCCAATCATCCGCCGAAGGTGTATGGAAATAAGACTCGGGCTTGCCGGAGATACCTGTCGCCGCCAGAAGTTTGCAGAGCAATGTGCTGCCGCTGCGCGGGGAGGTGCAGATCACGTATGAGTCGAATTTCGGCATATCCCATTCATCATCCGGTGATGAGCAAGGCCCATGTTTATCGACGCCGTGTGGCAAGCGGATGACATGCTATCGCAAGGGCAACATCCGCCCTTGCGATTGTTATGCGCGGGTGGCCGCGCCGCTCAGTTTGCTGCGGCGCGCAGCTCCTCCGCCAGGCTCGCCATCGCGTCATAGGGCAGGTAGCCGCGCAGCAGTTGATCGCCCATCACGAAGCTTGGCGTGCCGCTGATCTGCAGCCGCTGCGCCAGGGCGTAGTTCGCCTCCAGCACGCGGTCGATCTCTGGGTCCGACATCCCGGCCAGGATCGCGTCACCGTCAAAGCCAAGCTCGCCTGCCAACCGGCTCAGGCTTTCTTCGCTGACATCCGCACGCATCACCATCAACGCGTCATGGATGTCTTTATAGGCATCATCCCCTTCGATGATCCGGGTTGAGAGAGCGAAGCGCGAAGCCAGCGTCGATTGCTCGCCCAAGATCGGGAATTCTTTGATCACAAGGCGGATATTGCCATCGGTCTCGATCAGTTGCTCAACCTCCGGGAACGCCCGGCGGCAGAAGCCGCAGCGGTAATCGAGAAACTCGACCAAGACGATATCGCCCTCTGGGTTGCCCCCTTCCCAGGCGGTGTCGGAGTTGAACAGGGCATCCGCATTGGCCGCAACGAGATCGAGATCCTGCATCGCCTCGGCCTCGGCCTGACGCTGCTCCAATACCGCAATGGCTTCCATCAGAACTTCGGGGTTTTCTAGCAGATAGGCCCGAACCTCGGCGCGAAACGCGTCGCGCTCAGTGTCGCTCAACGCGTCCAAATCGACGGCAAGGGCAGGGCCAGATAGAGCCAAAACCAGCCCCGTTAGGGCGGCGGTAAGAAAGGATTTCATCGGCGGTTTCTCCGGTTTTGAGCGGCTTCGGCCACCCGTAGCACATCTTGGGCCCGAAGCCAGCCACCCGATCCGGTGGGCAAAAGGCCGCTGGCCCGGGTTGCGTGAATTTCGGCGTCTTCCATTCGACCTAGAACCGCATAACGCTCCGCCGTCACGGTCGAGGCCATGCCGTTATTGCCACTCCGCGCATAGGCGAGTGCCAGATCGCGCAACATTCGCGGGTCGAACGGGTCGCGAGAATAGGCACGCCCGAGCACGTCCAGCGCCTGCGCGTTGCCGCTGCGAGTGTCGGCGGCCAGAAGCGCGCGGCCATACCCAGCCAAGATTAGCGGTTCGCGTGGGGCCAGTTGCACGGCGCGGGCATAAGCTTGGACAGCGGCGCCGAAGTTGCGGGACTCAAACAGGATTTGCCCCTGAAGTTCTTGATAGTAAGGATCGTTCGGCCGCATCTGTAGCAGCCGTCCAACCTCGGAAATGGCGCGGCTGGCATCGGTGCTTTGGTGATAAGCAATCGCCCGGCGCAGCGTCGCGATCTCGCCTTGGTCATTCCGCCCCACCTGGCGCAGGGTCTGGCGCGGCGCGTTTAAAAACCCGCCGAGCTTGCCGGTGATCCGTGCAAACCAATAGCGCGCCTCGGCGTTGCTTTCCGCCCCCGCAGCCGCGCCTGAGCGGCCATTGACGAAGGCCTCGACAGTTCGGATCCGATCGCGGGTCAGGGGATGAGTGCGGATATAAGGGTCTTGCCGCCCGACGGAGAGCGCCTCTTGCCCCCGGAAGATATCCAGCACCGTCAGCATCGCGGCGGGGTCGATCCCCGATTGCACCATGTAGCGCATCCCAGCCTGATCGGCGCTGGCCTCTTCCGCCCTTGTATGCGCAAAAAACCGGCGCGCGGCGGCGGAGGTGGACCCGATCGCCAGACCGGCGCCCACCTCACTATTGCCCGAGGCTGCTCCTGCCGCCAATGCCAAGAGCAGACCCATGCGCGCCGCGCTCCCGGCTGAGCGCGCGGCGGCGGGGCGGCGGGTCAGATGGCCATTGGCGATATGCGCCGCCTCATGGGCCAAGACGGCCTGCAATTCGGCGGGGTCTTGCATGCGCAAAAGCAGGCCGGAATGGATGAAGATATGCCGGGCGTCCGCGACGAAAGCGTTCAGAGAGCGGTCATTCACCACAATGATCCGGGTTGAGGTTGGCAAGCCAGCCGCGCGCAAGATCGGGGCGGCCAGCTCCTGCAACCCGCGTTCGATCTCGGCATCGCGGATGATCGATTGCGCCTGTGCCGCCCAACCCGAGAGGGTCAGGGCCAGCGCTGCGAGCAGCGTCATTAAGCGGCGGCGGGCGGGCATTGACGTCTCCAATCGGGACTGGTTCAACGCGGCCATCATACGGAGGCTTTCATGCGACATTCAAGCCGGGCAGAGGTCGATCCCTTCATCGTGATGGATGTGATGGAAGCGGCCCGTGCCGCCGAAGAGGCGGGGCGTCACATCATCCATATGGAAGTGGGTCAGCCCGGGACTGGCGCACCGCTTGCCGCACGCGCGCGGCTTGCCGCCGAGATGGACGCGGGGCCGCTTGGATACACCGTTGCGCTTGGCCGACCTGATCTGCGCGCGGGCATCGCAGCGCTTTATGACGAATGGTATGGCCTTGATCTCGATCCGGCGCGCGTGGTGGTGACCGCCGGCGCCTCAGGCGCGTTTTTGTTGGCATTTTCCGCGCTTTTTGATGCGGGTGAGAAAGTCGCTTTGGGCGAACCCTGTTACCCGTCTTATCGGCAGATTCTGCGGGCGCTAAGCCTGGAGCCGGTCGGGCTGCAAACCGATCTGGCCAGCCGGTATCAGCCTCTGCCGGCGCAATTGACCGATGATTTGGCTGGGTTGGTTGTGGCCTCGCCCGCTAATCCGACCGGTACGATGCTGGATGCAGACGCGATCAGGGAACTTTCAGAGGCCTGCACTGCACGCGATATCGCTTTGATTTCCGACGAGATTTATCATGGGTTGCAATATGAAGGCCCGGCCGTCTCCGCGCTGGAAATCACCGATCAGGTTTATGTGCTTAATTCGTTTTCGAAGTATTTCTCCATGACCGGCTGGCGGTTGGGCTGGATGGTTGTGCCGCCGGATCATGTCCGCCTGATCGAACGCTTGGCGCAGAATATGTTCATCTGCCCGCCCCATGCGGCCCAAGTTGCCGCCCTCGGTGCGCTTAGCCCGGAGGGCCGTGCCGAGTTGGATGGCCATCGCGCGGTTTATGCTGCGAACCGGGCGCTGATGCTCGACGGGCTGGCCAAGGCGGGCTTTACCAAGACCGCCCCGGCCGACGGCGCATTTTATGTTTACGCAGATGTGTCGGACTGGACCAATGACAGCCGGGCGTTCTGCGCCGAGATGCTGGAGCAAGCCGGTGTGGCGGTGACGCCGGGCCTTGATTTCGATCCGCATCGCGGCCACCAGACGCTCCGCTTTTCCTATGCCCGCTCAACGGGGGACATTGAGGAAAGCATTGCCCGTTTGCAGGCCTTCATGGCGGCTCGGCGTGCTTAACTCGCGGCAGAAGGGCCAGCGGAGTTGGGGCCGCGTCGTGTCAAGAGGCTGCTGATCGTCAGCATCACCGAGCGCAGCGGCAGGCGCCAGATGGCGCGGCTCGGGCAACCAAGTTTGGCATCAATCTCATGGTGGAGATGGTCCGCCGCGATGTCGCCGAGCCAGAACTCCAGCAGCCGATAAGCATTCAAACAGGTCGTGACCTCGTGGACCTGCACCTTTGTGCCTTGCGAGGTCTCCGAAAACCGTAGGGTCGTGACGCTGTCGGGTGCTGCGCCCTCGGTTTGGGTGATCAGCGCTTCAATCACTTCGACCTCCGGGTCGGACCGGACCGAGCGGATCAGATAGCCGCCTTCTATGCGGTCAATCCGGAAATCACCCTCGCGATGACCTTTCCGCGCGGTTTTCACCTCGGCCCAGCCATCCCATCGGACCGGGTCATAGCTCATATGCTCCTGCGTGGTGTCAGGCGTGACGCGGAACAGAGGCCGGATCATGTCTAGCGGTTCGCGGCGGAAGATCGTGCCGCGAAACACAGCCTTGAGGCCCATGATGCGTTCCAGGGCAAGCGCGATGAGACCGAGAACGACGGTCCAGCCGAAATAGCCCGTGATGGCGTAAAAGCCGATCACCTGCCATGTCCCGTCAAACGCGCCGCCCTTGCTGTCCGGTGCAAAAAGGAGGCCGTGCCAATGCGACGTGGCGAGCATGACCGCCGCAACGACTGCGGCGGCCAGATGTTCGACCGGGCAGGTGGGCAGAAGGATGGCAGCGATGCAGGCGAGCGCCAGCGTGATCCCGGCAGCTTCGGCAATGTCCGCTACGAAGTAGAACGGGCTGTAGATCCCGCCGATCAGATTTGAGACCAAAGCGCCAAGCGTCACGATTGCCACGACCAAGAGGATCGTGCGGCGCAGGCGGTACAAACGATAGATCGTCGATTTTGGCATTTTCTGCGTCTGTCTTGCGTCGGGTGGGCATAGGGTTGCGCTCGAAAACGGCGGGGATGTGGCGCGGATGGTGCCAAAACTCGGCCCTTCATGCGCCGCGCCAAAACTGCTAGAGACGTGCCAACCACAATTCGGCGAAAAAGACCGATGATCCGAGCAGTTCTGACCTTTCTAGTGATTTCGATCTTGGGCGCGGCGGCCCAGGCGCAGGAGTTCCGTGCCTTGGCCCGCGTGCTGCCCGAGACGAGCCGCGCGCAAGACACCAGCCGGGGCGGGGCGGAAATGGTTTTGGCCATCACCCAGGCGGTGCCGTTTCGGGTGTTCACCTTGGATGATCCGGCCCGTGTGGTTGTCGATTTCCGCGAAGTTGCTTGGGACGGTCTTGGGCCAGAGTTCGACGCGGCTGACACCATCACATCGGTGGAAACTGGCGGCGCGTTGGAGGCGGGCTGGTCGCGCATGGTTCTCCGCCTTGCAGAGCCGATGCGCGTGACCTTGGCGGCGATGGCCACCGACCCGAGTGATGGCACGGCGCGGGTGCGGATCGGGATGGTGCCGATTGATGCCGAAACCTTCGCCGCCGAGGCCGGTGCGCCGCCGGGGGTGGCCACATTGGTGACGCCGGTTGCAACCGTGCCCGGGCTGGCGCGGCAGGATGGGGCCGAACGTTTGATCGTGGTTCTGGACCCAGGCCATGGTGGCGTTGATCCCGGCGCACAGCGCGATGGCCATGACGAGGCCGATCTGATGCTGATCTTTGCCCGGGAGTTGCGGGAAACACTGGTTCGGTCGGGGAGGTTCGATGTTATCCTGACCCGGGAAAGCGACACATTCGTACCGTTGCCCACGCGGGTCACCATCGCCCGCGCGGCGGGCGCGGATCTGCTCCTCTCGCTCCACGCCGATGCCTTGGCGGAGGGGCGGGCGACCGGCGCGACGGTCTATACCCTGTCGGAAACTGCCTCCGATGAGGCCTCCGCCGCTTTGGCCGAACGTCATGATCGGGCAGATTTGCTGGCTGGCGTCGACCTCAGCGGCAGCGATGATGTGGTGGCCGATGTTCTGATGGACCTGGCGCGGCGCGAAACCGACCCGCGCTCAGACGCGCTGGCCGATGCTTTGGTCGCGGCGATCTCACAAGCCGAGGGCGATCTGCACAGCCGCCCCCGGCTTGAGGCCGGGTTCACCGTGTTGAAAGCGGCGGATATCCCTTCGGTCCTGGTGGAGCTTGGATTTATGTCGGAGCCGAGCGACCTGGCCAATATCCTCGATGCTGACTGGCGGGCGGCGTTCCAAGCCACAATCCGAGATGCGATTTTGGAATGGGCGGTGACGGATGCGGCGGCAGCCGCCCTGCTGCGGCAGTGAGTGCTCAGATCTTAACTGCGAGCCAGACTGATCTGCCCCAGGCTTCCGGGTCCTCGGGCCGGAACCAGTGCACATCGAAGCCATGTGCCGCAAAAAGCGCGCGATAGGCCGCTGGTGTCAAACTGGCGTGATAGACTGGCGAAGCGCCGACTTGGCCAATTGGTTCACCTTCATCATGACCTGTGGTCAGCATAAGCCGCGCGCCTTCGGCGGCATGGGCGGCGAAGATTGGGAACATCGCACGCTGCGCGGCTTTGCTGAGATGGAAAAAACTGTCCCAGGCGAGGATCACATCGAAGGGGCGATCAAGGGCAAGCGTGGTCATATCGGCCAGAATCGCCTCAGCCTCGGGCAGGTTAGCCCGGAAATGATCCAGCATCGCCGCCGCGCCATCGACACCGGTGACCATGCATCCCTGATCTGCAAACCAGCGCGCGATCGGTACCCCAGTGCCGCAGCCCAAATCCAACACCCGTGCGCCCGCCTGACCGGCTAAAGCCTCACACAAGAACGGGACTTCATAGAGCGAGCTGTCGCGCGTCCGGGCCCAATGGTCGGCTTCGCGCTCATAAGCGGGGAGGATGTCTTTGGGTTGCATAGACCGATCATGACGCGCATTTGTGATCGCGAAAAGCCGCTTGTGGCTTTTGACCCGGTACGCATCGGCCCCTATAAGCGGGCAACACTAGACGGCATAGGTTTTCCATGTTCCGATTCATTCTCGGCATTTTTGGCGCAATTTTTAGCTGGCTGACGATCGGCTTGGTGTTTACTGCCTTCTCGATCGGCGCGGTCCTCTACATGTATAGCCGCGACTTGCCGGATCATGAGACGTTGGCGCAATACACGCCCGCCACGATCAGCCGAATCTACTCCGCCGAAGGCGAGATTGTGGACGAATTCGCCCGCGAGCGGCGTTTGTTTGTCGCCGCTGAGGATATCCCAGATCGGGTCTCGCAAGCCTTTGTGAGCGCCGAGGACCGGAATTTCTATGAGCATGAGGGGTACGACCCGCGCGCGATTGGTGCAGCAATTGTTGAGGCCGTGCGCTCGCGAGGTCGCGATGTGCGCGGTGCCTCGACCATTACGCAGCAGGTGATGAAAAACTTCCTGCTTGATGGCAGCCGGACGATTGAGCGGAAGGTGCAAGAGATCATCCTGGCCGCGCGGATCGAGCAGACCCTGACCAAGGATCGGATTCTGGAGCTTTATCTCAACGAGATTTTCTTGGGGCAGAACTCCTACGGCGTCGCTGCCGCTGCGCAGACCTACTTTAACGCCGATCTCTCGGAATTGACCTTGCAGCAAGCGGCCTATCTGGCAGCGCTGCCGCAGGCGCCGTCGAATTTCCACCCGGTGCGGGATTATGAGCGTGCGGTGAACCGGCGCAATTACGTACTGCGTGAAATGTATGAGAACGGCTATATCAGCCGCGAAGAGATGGAGACGGCCCAAGCCACACCGCTGGAAACCGTGCAGGGCGGACATATCGAGCCGTTCCGCGCCGCCGTTCCGCCGCGCAACTATTTCACCGATGAAATCCGTCGTCAGCTCTCGGTCGAGTTCGGCGAAGAGGAGTTCTTCTCGGGTGGCTACGCGGTGCGTGCGACGATGGATGAGAGCCTGCAAGAGGCCGCCGAGGTGGCGCTGCGCCGTGGGCTGGAAAGCTATGACCGTTCGCGCGGCTTGTGGCGGGAACCGCTGGCAGTGATTGACCCGGCGGTTCTGGACGGTGCGGATGAAGAGACCTGGCGCGCGGCTTTGGCCGATGTGGAGTTCCCGCGCGATATCGACGGCTGGCATGCGGCGGTCGTCTTGTCTGTGGGGGAGCGGTCAGCCCGGATCGGGATCGAAGATGTGCCCGAGGATGAGGATGGGCATTTCATCCCCGCCGAGGATGTGACCTGGGCGCGGCCTGTCGATGCCGAAGGCAATCGCGGTTCCAGCGCGCGGGTGGCCGGCGATTTGCTGGATGTGGGCGATGTGATCCATGTCCGTGCCATGAACAGGGACAGCGATGGCAGCTTCATCCGCTGGACACTGCGCCAGATCCCGGAAGTCCAAGGCGGGCTGATGGCGATGGATGTGAATACCGGCCGGGTTTTGGCGATGCAGGGCGGGTTCTCCTACCAGTATTCGGTGTTCAACCGGGCAACCCAGGCGACGCGGCAGCCGGGATCGAGCTTCAAACCCTTTGTCTATGCCGCCGCGTTGGATAGCGGCTATAGCCCCAACACCATCGTCATTGATGCGCCAATTGAGATTGATACGGGCGCGGGCGTTTGGCGACCGACCAATGCATCGAACCAGTTTTACGGGCCCGCGCCGCTTCGCACCGGCATTGTCCGGTCGCGGAACCTGATGACCATTCGTTTGGCGCAAGATGTGGGGATGGAGACCGTCGCGCGCTATTCGGAGCGTTTTGGCGTTTATGACGAGGCGCAGGCGTTTTTGGCCAACTCCCTGGGCAGCCAGGAGACCACGCTCTATCGCATGGTGGCGGCGTATGCGATGTTTGCCAATGGCGGTGAGCGGGTCGAGCCAACACTCGTGGACCGGGTGCAGGACCGCTTCGGTGGCACGGTCTATCGCCATGATCAGCGGCTTTGCCCGGATTGTGAACTGGCCTCGCTCGAGCCGGGCGTGGCCCCGCGGATCGTCTCAAATCGCGAGCGGGTGATCGACCCGATCACCGCCTATCAGGTGACCTCAATGATGCGTGGCGTGGTGCAGCGGGGCACCGCCGCGTCGACAGTGAACCTCCCAGTGCCGATTGCGGGCAAGACCGGAACCACCAATGACGAGCGCGATGCGTGGTTTGTCGGCTATTCCAGCAATATCGTCGCGGGCTGCTATATCGGTTTCGACACGCCGCGCCCGATGGGCGGTGGCAATGGCGGCGGGCGGTTGTGTGGGCCGGTGTTCAACGAGTTCATGCAAGCTGCGGTTGAGGAGTATGGCGGCGGGCCGTTCCGCGTGCCGGAGGGTGGGGTGTTCTATAACATTGACCGCTTCTCGGGTCAGCGTCTGCCGGCGGATGCCAGCGGCGATCATGTGGTGGCCGAGTTGTTCCGCGAAGGCGAAGAGCCGATTTATGGGCTGCTCGCGGTTGTCGATGGTGGCTTTGCCATGGGGTCGAACCTGCCGATGTTTGGGCGCGGCGAAGAGGAGGGCGCAGGCGCGACAGCGGGGCAAACGGTGACGACCTCCACCGGGGATACAGCCCGTGTGCCGACAGGAACCGGGTTTGGCACGCTCAGTTCCGGTGGGCTTTACTGACACCTCTGCCTTGCAGGGGCGAGGTCCCTGGTCTAGATCGGTTGGACACCGACAAGATCATTGACAGGCAGTAAGACCCATGCGGGCCGAGACCCAATCTCATATCGAAAAAGTCCAGAAGTCGCTGGAGCTGCTGGGGCAGCGTTTGGGACTGGAAACGGCCCAGCATCGGCTGGAAGAATTCAACGCGCGTGTGGAAGACCCCGATCTGTGGAATGATCAGGCCGGGGCGCAGAAGCTGATGCGGGATCGGCAAATCTTGGTCGACAAGATCGGCACCTATGAGGCGATCAAAGGTGCGCTTGAAGACAATATCGGCCTGATTGAAATGGGCGAAGAAGAGGGCGATGCGGAGGTCGTGGAAGAGGCCGAAGCCGCCTTGGCCGCGTTGGTGGAGGACGCGGCGGCGAAGGAGTTGGAAGCGCTTCTGGATGGCGAAGCCGACAGCAACGATACCTTCCTTGAGATCAACTCGGGCGCAGGTGGCACGGAGAGTTGTGACTGGGCCTCAATGCTGGCGCGGATGTATGTGCGGTGGGCCGAGAAAAAGGGGTATGAGGTCGAACTGCAATCGACGAGCCCCGGCGAAGAAGCCGGGATTAAGTCGGCCGTCTATAAGATCTCCGGGCACAACGCCTATGGCTGGTTGAAGTCAGAAAGCGGCGTACATCGCTTGGTGCGGATCAGCCCCTATGACAGTGCGGCCCGGCGGCACACATCGTTTAGCTCGGTCTGGGTCTATCCTGTGGTTGATGACAATATCGAGATCGAGGTGAACCCGGCCGATATTCGGATCGATACCTATCGGTCGTCAGGTGCGGGTGGGCAGCACGTGAACACCACCGATTCTGCCGTGCGGATCACCCATAACCCGACCGGGATTGTGGTGACGAGTTCCGAGAAATCGCAGCACCAGAACCGCGATATTGCGATGAAAGCGTTGAAGTCCCGGCTGTATCAGATGGAGCTGGATCGGCGGAACGCCGCGATCACCGAGGCGCACGAGAATAAGGGCGATGCCGGGTGGGGCAATCAGATCCGATCGTATGTGCTGCAGCCTTATCAGATGGTGAAGGATCTGCGGACCGGGTTCGAGACCTCCGATAGTGCCGGGGTTTTGGATGGCGATTTGGACGGGCTGATGGCCGCGACCTTGGCGATGGATGTGTCGGGCAAAAGCCGGGCCGAGGCGCAGGCCGAGTAGCGGCGCGCCGCCTCACGCCCCCTGACGGGAGCCCTCGGACGGCGCGCGTTGCCACGGCGGCGTGGCAGAGGCAGGTTTTGGTTGCGAGAATGGGGCGTCTGATCGCGGAGCAAAGATGCCTCCGGCGGGGATATTTCGGAAGCAGAGAAGCTGGAGGGGCGCAATGTCGGATCTGTTGCGGTTGGACGCGGTGGAGTTGTCGCGGCAGATGGCGGCGCGCGAGGTGAGCGCCGTTGAGCTGATGCGCGCGACGCTGGACCGGATCGCGGCGGTGAACAGTCGGGTCAATGCGATTGTATCGCTTAAGGATCGTGAGGCGCTGATGGGGGAGGCGCGGCTGGCGGATGCGATGCCGCGGACCGGCTGGCTGCATGGGATACCGATGGCGGTGAAGGATTTGGTGGCGGTGAAGGGTGTGTGCTCGACCTTTGGCTCACCCCTATTCGCCAATCATGTGCCGGAGGTGGATGAGGCGCTGGTCACGCGGCTGCGCAAGGCCGGAGCGATCATCATTGGTAAGACGAATGTCCCCGAATTCGGCCTTGGGTCGCATAGCTACAATCCGGTTTTTGGTGTGACGCGGAACCCGTATGATCTCGCGCTGAGTGCGGGCGGCTCTTCGGGCGGGGCCGGGGCAGCCTTGGCCAGCGGTATGCTGGCGCTGGCCGATGGGTCTGACATGATGGGCAGTCTGCGAAATCCGGCGGCATGGAACAATGTCTACGGGTTTCGGCCAACTGTAGGGTTGATGCCGGGCGAGCCGGGGGAGGCGGTGTTTACCAACCGCCTGTCAACGCGCGGACCGATGGCACGCAGCGTGGCGGATATCTCGGCGCTGTTGGAGACATTGACCGATGGGGTGTTTCAGCCGGGTGCGGGACCGGAGACGCCGAGGATTGGGTGGCTTGCGGATTGGGGCGGCGCCTATCCGATGGAGGCGGGCATTCTGCCGCTGGCCGAGGCGGCCTTGGCGGTCATGGCGGATTTGGGTTGGCAGGTGGAGCCGATTGCGCCGCCCTTTGAGGCCCCGGCACTCTGGCGGAGTTGGACCGATCTGCGATCCTTCTCGGTTGCATTGGAGCATGGGGCTGACTGGCGCGACCCGGCGAAACGGGCGCTTCTGAAACCTGAGGTGATTTGGGAGATCGAGCGTGGCTTGGCATTGACGGGCGATCAGATCGAACAAGCCGCGGCGATCCGCCTGGATTGGCTCGCCGCTTTGGACGACGTGTTCAGCCGGTTTGACGCACTGGTTCTACCCTCTGCCCAGTGTTGGCCGTTTCCGGCGGAGTGGCATTGGCCGAAAGAGATCGCGGGCGTCGCGATGAACACCTATCACCGTTGGATGGAGGTCGTGGTGCCGGTCAGTTTGGCCGGTCTGCCATGCCTGAACCTGCCCACTGGATTTGGCGCAAATGGCGCGCCGGGCGGTGTGCAATTGATCGGTGCACGCGGGGCGGATGCGGCGCTGCTTGCGATGGGGGAGCACCATCATCGAGCCACGGACTGGCCCGCGCGGCATCCGCCCGATCTTTGACGGATGCAAATAATTTGACCCAAAGGGTAGGCAGGGGCTTGGCGGGCGCCGAGACCTGCCGCTAGACTTGGCGCGAGGGAGGATTGGGATGAGCGATATCAGCCCACCGCGCGCCGCATCGAAGGTGCCCAAGGTCAATGAAATGGGCCTGGGCGATTTGAGTTATGCGCTCAAAATGGGCCTGAGGGACTATCTGAAAGCGCCGTTCATGGGGCTGTTCTTTGCCAATGTCTATGTAATGGGCGGCTGGCTGATCTATCTCTTCCTCTTCGTCACCGAACAGATTTGGTATGCGATCCCGATCACCATGGGCTTCCCCTTGCTTGGGCCGTTTCTGGCGGTCGGGCTCTATGAGGTCTCGCGGCGTTTGGAGAAGGGCGACGGTTGGACCCGTAATGATATCTTCGGGGTAATCTGGCGGCAGAAAGATCGGCAATTGCCGTCGATTTCTTGGGTGATCATCGTCTATTTCCTGTTTTGGTCTTTCTTCGCGCATATGTTGTTTGCGCTGTTTTTGGGGCCGTCGGCGCTGACCAATGTGACCTCGTCTTATGCCTATCTGTTGGAACCCGAGGGGCTGGTGATGCTGATCACGGGCACAGCCGCAGGGGCGATCTTTGCGCTGGTTCTGTTCTCGCTGACCGTGATCGCGCTGCCGCTTTTGCTTGATAAGGAGCTGGATTTCGTGACGGCCATGCTGACCAGTTTTGCGGTCGTGCGGCAGAACCCGCTGGTCATGGTGACCTGGGGGGTGATCATCGCCGGGCTCACATTTCTCGCGATGGTGCCGTTTCTACTCGGGTTGTTTTTGGTGCTGCCGGTCTTGGGCCATGCGTCCTGGCACATTTACCGCCGGGCGCTGACGCCGCTGGATTAGTCCGGTTTGCGAATGAAGAGATAGGCCCCAACTGCGCCGAGGGCCGTCAGCGCGGCGGTGATCCAACACAAGACAGCGAAGGCTGCGTTCATCGCGTCGGCATGGCCGTCCGTATCGGAAAACGCGCCGAAACTGCCGGACCCACCGGCGCCAGCATAAAGCGTGCCAGCCAGCGTGCCCATCACCGCGACGGCGACCAGGCCCGCGACCCGGCTGACCGCGTTGTTGATGCCCGAGGCCGTGCCGGAGCGTTCAGAGGGCACGGCCCCCATGATCGCCGTGGAGAGCGGCGCGACGACCAGCGCCATGCCAAGCCCCATCAGCGCGGTCGAAGGCAGGGTGAGGGCCCAGAAGTTTTGCATCGGCGTCGTGATCGCGAGGCAAGCGAACGACAGCGCCACCAACCCGCCGCCAAGCGCGATGAGCGGCCCGGGGCCGTAATCGTCGGCCCAAGCGCCGGCTTTGGTCGAGAGGAGCGGGATGAAAACCGAGAGCGGGGCGAAAGCGGCCGAGGCCATGATCTCTGGCAGGCCCCAACCGGCAATCAGTGTCATCGGGAGGAAGAACATCACCGTCGACAGCGCGAAATAGATCAGAAATGTGGCGGCGTTGGCGGCGCTGAACGAGGCGTTTTTGAACAGATCGAGTGGCACCATGGGATAGCGACTGCGCGCCTCCCAGGCGAGAAAACCGAGGAAGAGGACCGCACCGGCCAGCGCCGGTGTCCAGTTGACCGCGTGGCCTTCGGACGCGCCAGTCAGGCCAAGTGCGATCAGGCCCAATGTGCCGGTGATGAGCGCGGCGCCAAGCAGGTCCAGCGGGTGATCGGGACGGGCCGGGTCGGCGGCGACTTTCGTCAAGATCATCCAAAACGCCAGCCCCCCAAGCGGCAGGTTGATCGCAAACAGCAGGCGCCAGGTTTCCGGTCCGCCGACACTGAGCACCAGGCCGCCAAGGATCGGGCCAAGCGCTGTGGTCAGGGCCGAGGCGGCGGCCCAAATGCCGATGGCGCGTCCGCGTTCCTCTTCTGGATAAGCGCGGGCGATCAGTGCCAGGCTGCCGGGGACCATCACGGCGGCCCCAATACCTTGCAGCACGCGGGCGACGATCAGAGTTTCTGGCGTGGGGGCCACGGTGCAGGCTAGCGAGGCGAGTACGAAGCCCGCAATCCCGGCGGCAAAGACCCGCGCCAGGCCGAAGCGGTCGCCCAAGGCGCCGCCCAGAAGGATCAGCGCAGAGAGGGGGAGGAGATAGCCATTGTTGATCCATTGCGCTTGAACCAGACTGGCGTTTAAGCCATCGCGCATGGCGGGCAGGGCGATGGCCACGAGGGTGCCGTCGATGAAGCCAAGCGCCGACGCAAGAATTGCCGCGATCAGGATGAATTTTCGGGCTTCAGGTGCACAAAAGCCGGGCAGGGCGCCCGGCTTTTCCGTTGGCTCGGCGGCCCCGTTGGGCGAGGCGCCGATGCTCATCTCTTAGGCTTTGCTTTCGGCCGCCGCTTGCGGCTTGGGGGCGGCTTTGGCCACTGGGGCTGCGGCCGGAGCGGCTTTGGCCTGGCTGCCAGTGGCAAGCGGGTCTTCCTGACGCTGGACGGAGCCTTCGAAATGGGCCCCCGATTCAATCGCGATGGTCTTGTGGATGATATCGCCCTCAACCCGCGCGGTGGAGGTCAGGCGTACTTTCAGCCCACGGACCCGACCTACTACGCGGCCGGTGACGACCACATCATCGGCCACAACCTCGCCTTCGATTGTGGCGCTTTCGCCAACGGTCAGAAGATGTGCGCGGATGTCGCCCTGCACATTGCCTTCGACCTGAATGTCGCCCGAGGTGCGCAAGTTACCGACAATCGTGAGATCGGCGCTGAGCAACGAGGCAGGTGGCTTTGCCTTTGGCGTGGGGTTGCTCAGCGGCATCGCCGGGCGTTCGGCCGAGGCGGCTGCGGGTTTGGGGCTGGCCGTGTCATCGCCCTGTTTCGGGCCGGGCTCGTTGATCTTGGATTTAGAAAACATCTCTTCCTGCCGTGATGAAGTTCATCGGGTTTATGGGGGTGCCGTTTTGGCGCACTTCGTAGTGGAGATGCGACCCGGTTACACGGCCCGTTCTTCCCATATCACCGATCCGATCGCCGCGCGAGACCCTTTGGCCTTGGCTGACACCGATCCGGGACATATGGGCATAACGTGTCTCTATGCCAAAGGGGTGTTGGATCTTAACCATGAGGCCATATCCACTCTGACGCCCTGCAAAAATAACCACTCCATCGCCTGCTGCATAAAGCGGCGTGCCGACCGGCCCGGCGAAATCGGCACCGGCATGAAGCCGCCGACCACCATTAATCGGATCGCGGCGATAGCCAAAACCTGACGTGAAGCGAACCGAGCTTTGCACCGGCATTGCGAAAGGCAATTGCTCGGCGGCCATCCGGTGGAGGTTTACCTGGTCGAGTCCTTCCAGAACCTCATTGGCGCGGAGTGACATCGGGTCGGGCGCTTGGCCGCGCGTCGACATGGTGATTGGCATCAACGGGCCGCCCTGGCCGGAATAGCCGCGCCGCACTTGGTCGATGATCTGATCGGTCGGCATGCCAGCGCTACGGAACATATTGTCCAACGGCTCAAGCGACATTGCGACGGCTTCTTCAATCTGTGTGAAGATACGCTCGTTGCGCTCGGCGGCAAGCTCGGCCTCGAATTCGAGGCGGTCGACCTCGGCATGGGCCACTTCCATATCCTCATGCGCGTCATCACGTTCGGTCGCGGTGTCTTCAAGCGCATCGGCGAGGAAGGCGAGCGTCTGTTCCATGTCGCGCTGCCTGCCCGCCGCGGTTTGGATCGTACCGGTTTCGGCTTGGATCTCGGCGTAAAGCTGATCGGCGCGGGCGCGGGCTTCGTCGCGTTCCGCCATGGTCCGACGAAGCGTGGTTTGGATCACATCGACAGCGGTTTCCATCTCGCGGCGGCGCTCTTCGGATTCGAGCAGATGCGACTGCATATCCGAGACCTGGTCCATCGCAATTGCGAACCGGTCCTGCGCGAGACGCGCTTCGGAGGCGCGCGCATTACGTTCTTCTGAAAGAGCGTTCAGCCGGGTCTGGTAGGACATCTGCGCCCGAGCCGCTTGGTCACGGGCGCTACCAGCACTGATTGTATCGATGAGGAAAATGGAGGTGACGATCACGGTCCAACCGACGAACAGCGCACCGCCTGCGATCATCATCGCTTGGGTGCCAGACCGTAGCCGGACGAACCGCATGCCGCTGTCGGATTTCAGAAATAACCGCTGCTCTGGCAGATGTTTTTCCAGGACCGCATGCAAGCGGCTGAATGCCCGTATCGTCACGTATCGTGCCCCATCTTCCGTCTGTCCCTCTGCCGCATTTATCCCCGTGCGGCACCGAAGCTCCGCATGGGCATAAGCGATGGGGATTTTTGCCTCAATCTTTTATCGATAAATGTGGCTAAAAGACGCCATTGTTGCCGGGTTTGGGCAAAAAACCGCCGATATATCAGGCGCTCAAACCGTTTTTTCGGAGAGCGGCCAATAGAAATCGGGTGGCAAACCAGCCTCGGCGCGTTTCTCTTGATTGAAAGGGGGCTTGAGGGCCCCATGGAAATAGCGCCGGACCAACCGATGAAACGCCTCTTTCGGATCAATGTCCTCGCGGCCACAGAGGAAGTGGAACCATTTCGAGCCATAAGCCACGTGATGAACTTCTTCTAGATAAATGACCTCCATTGCCGCAACGGCTTGCTTGGCACCGGGCGCATCGCCGGCCCGGCAAAAGATGTCGATCATGCCTGGCGTGACGTCGAGGCCACGCGCCTCCAGCACCATTGGTACGACGGCCAGCCGCCCCATGAAATCCTCTGCCGTGTCCTCCGCCGCGCGCCACATCCCGGCATGGGCAGGCAGGGCACCGTAGTGGCTCTCCATTACTTCAAGGCAGTCGGCGATCATATTGAAATGCTTGGATTCTTCGTCTGCGGCCTGCACCCAATCGTCGTAAAACCCCATCGGCATTGGCACATGGGCGAAGCGCGCGATGATGTCCCAGTGCAAGTCCACCGCATTCAGCTCGATATGCGCGACCGCATGCAGGATCGCGGTGCGCCCGGCGGTGGTGCCTGGCTTCCGGCGCGGCACCTCCCGCGGGTCCAAAAGCGGCGGCTCGGCGGGTCGGGCGGGGCGATCTGGCGGCGTCGCCGACCCAATCGGGATCGGCGTGCCACCCTCGGCGCGCGAGGCCTTCCACTGTGCTGCATAGTCGCGCGACAGGGCGGTCTTGGCCCGCGCATCCGCCGTGCTCAGCACCGCGACGGCCATTTCGGCAAGTGACGTCACAGGGCGCGGACCGCCTCTAGCACGGCTTCGGCATGGCCCGGCACTTTCACCTTGCGCCAGATCTGCGCGATCTTGCCATCGCCGCCGATCAGGAAGGTGGCCCGCTCAATCCCCATATATTTCTTGCCATACATGTTCTTCTCGACCCAGGTGCCATAGCGCTCGCAGGTGTCGCTTTCGGCATCTGAGACCAGCGCGATGCCCAGATCATGTTTGGCGATGAATTTGTCATGCTTGGCGACCGTGTCTTTCGAGATCCCGATGATCATTGCACCGGCGGCTTCGAACTTGGCAGCCAGCCCGGTGAAGGCGATGGCCTCCTTGGTGCAGCCGGGGGTGTCATCCTTGGGGTAGAAATAGAGCACAACCGGCTTTGGTTGCGCGGCTGACAGCGTCACCTCGCCGCCGCCATCTCGGGGGAGGGTGAAATCCGGGGCGGGGGAACCAATATCGAGCATCATGCACCTCATCTGATTGTGACAAGCGGCTTGGCCGCGTTCGGTTTGCAAGCTAGGGGATTTGCGACGAAGATAAAGCCCAAGATCACGCGATAGGGCATCACCCTTAGCCACAGGCCGAAAATGGCAGAGCAGCCAGAGGAGACACCGCTTCCCAAACCCCGGCGCAGGCGCCGCCGGGTTGTCTATTGGTGCGGCGTGACCCTGACGGCGCTGATCTCGATCCCGATCCTGTTTGTCGCCGGCGTCATCTATATGGCGATGGAGAACATGATCCGCTTGCCCGATATGGTACAGGATCGGATCGAGGCGCGGCTGGATCAAGCGATGCTCGCCAACGAAATTCAGATTGGCGATATGGGCATCGCGCTCCGCGACGGCGGGGTGACGCCGCAAATCGTGCTGAGCGACGTGGTGATGCGCGATGCGGGCGAGCTCCGGGCGCGGTTTCCGGAACTGTCCGTGCATCTCAATGGGCGCGCGCTTCTGAGCGGTCAGATGCGGCCTTATCGGGTGGAGATCACCGGCGCCGGGATCCGGGCCGGGCGCGATGCGGAGGGACGGTTCGACCTGGCTCTAAGCGATGACAGTGCCGCAGAAGCGCGCGACCTGCGCGAGACCTTGGCGCGGATAGACGCGATGTTTGCGCAGCCCTTCTTCGCCGATCTTGAAGAGATCACCGGCACCGGCTTGGAGTTGGTCTTGGATGACGAAATCAGCGATCAGGTGTTGCGCGCCCATAACGGAAATATGCGCTTGGTCAAAAAGGGCGCGGCGCTGACGCTCACGATGGGCGGGCAGATCGAGGGCAGCCGCGACACCTCCCTGTCTTTGGCCGTGACCCGCAACCCCGAATTGGGGCGGACGGATATGCGCGTCCAATATCAAAACCTTGCGGCGCGCGATGCGGCGGCGGGCGTGCCGGCGCTTGCTTGGCTCGACCTGATGCGCGCGCCGATCTCGGGCGCGGTGACGACGCGGCTGACCGACGACGGCACGATCGGCGATTTGAACGCGGCTCTGGATATTGGCGCGGGGCATCTGAACCTCGGTGAGGGAGTGGAGCCGCTCCCGTTCAACGCGCTCAGCGCCTATTTCGAGTATGATGCCGAGACAGCCCGGCTCAGTTTCTCGGAGTTGAACCTAGACGCGCTGGCGCTCAGTTTCGACGCCACGGGCCATGCCGATTTGATGCCGGATGGCACAACCTATGTGGGCCAGTTTCAATTTGCGAATATCGCCGCCAACCCGGAGGGCGTTTTTGAGGCACCGGTGCAGTTCGAAGGCGGGGCGATGGATATGCGCCTGTCACTTCTGCCATTCGTACAACTCGAACTGGGGCAAGCGGTGCTCTTTGACGGGCCTTTGCACGTCCGCGCCGAGGGTGTCTTGGCGGCAGAGCCTGCGGGGCTGAGCGCAAGGATCGACGCGGAAATCCCCGAGATCGCCGCAGAGAGTGTTTTGCCCTATTGGCCCACGGCGGCCATCCCCAACACCCGCGGTTGGCTTGAGCAAAACCTCATCGCCGCCGACTTGAGCAATGTGAACTTCGCTTTCCGGCAAGAGGCGGGCGAGGGGCCCACCCATGCGCTTCGGATGGATTTTGACGCCACAACGCTTCGCGCCCTGCGCCATCTGCCACCAATCGAAGAGGCGCGCGGTTATCTGTCGCTTGTGGGGCCGCGGTTTGTCCTGTCGTTGAGCGAAGGCCGCGTCACCGCGCCTTTGGGCGGCAGTGTCGAGATGGCGGGATCAACCATGGTGATCGACGATGTGCGCCCGCGTGGGCCCGACACCCGCTTCGACCTGCGGGCGGTCGGGGCGTTGCCGGATGTGTTGAGTTTGCTGGAGTTGCCGCCTGTGAACCTGTTCGCGGATGGCACGCTGTCGGCGGAAACATTGGCCTCTGGACAGGCCAGTTTGCGCGGACAGTTGCAATTGCCACTGTTGAACCAAGTGCCATTCGACCGCTTGGCGTTTGATGTGACCGGCAGCCTGAGAAATGTCCGGTCGGAAACGCTGATCGAGGGCCGGACGCTGCGCGCAGAGCAATTGCAGGTGGAGGTGGTGCCGGACCGTGTCGCGATCAGTGGCCGCGCTGATCTCGACGGGGTGGCGGCGACTGGTGTTTGGAGCCGGGCCTTGGGCCCTGATGCCGATGGCCGAAGCCGGTTGGAAGGGTCAGGCCCGCTTTCGGCGGAAACATTGGCGGCGTTTGGCGCGACCCTGCCAAGCGGGGTGATGACCGGCGCCGCCGCCGCCGACTTCGTACTTGATTTGGAACCGGGAGGCGGGCCACCCGATGTGATCGTGACATCGGACTTGGCGGGTCTGGGCCTGCGCCTCGACGCGCTTTCTTGGGGCAAAGACGCCGGGGATAGCGGCCGCTTGGCTGCGACCGTGCGTTTGGGCCCCAACCCCGCAGTGACCTCATTGCAGGTCGAGGCGGCGGGGTTGACCCTTGATGGCGCGATCAGCTTGCGAGAGGGTGGCGGGTTGGACCGGCTGAGCGCCGCCCAATTCCGGTTGGGCGAATGGTTGGATGTGACGGGGGATCTGGTGGGTCGCGGTGCCGAGAGGGCACCAGCGGTTGAGATCGTCGGCGGTAGCCTTGACCTGCGTCGTGCCCCGTCCGGCGGCGGCGCGGGGACGGGCGGCGGTGGGCCAATCACCGTGCGGCTGGATCGGTTGCAGGTGAGTGATGGCATCGCGCTCAGGGGCCTTGTTGCTGAATTGACAACGACCGGCGGGCTGTCGGGGCAATTCCGGGGGGATGTGAATGGCGCTGCCACGGTTGCGGGAACTTTAGTCACCACCAGCGACGGGGCGGCGGTCCGGCTTCGATCCGATGATGGTGGTGCGGTGCTGCGTGCCGCGGGGCTTTATGAGAACGCTTATGGCGGGGCGATGGATTTGGTGCTGCAACCGACGGGTCAGACGGGCAGCTATAACGGGCAATTGATGATCGCGGGCCCTCGACTTCGAAATGCGCCAGCGATGGCCGAATTGCTCAATGTCATCTCGGTTGTCGGGCTGCTGGATCAACTTGGCGGCTCGGGCATCAATCTGGGCGAGGTTGAAGCAAGGTTCCGATTGACGCCGCGCGCGATTGTCATCGAGCAGGGCACGGCTGTGGGCCCATCCATGGGGATTTCGATGGATGGTGTATATGACATCGCCAATCGTCAGTTTGATATGCAAGGGGTCGTTTCGCCGTTTTACATTGTGAACGGGGTGATTGGGGCACTCTTTTCTCCGCGCCGCGAAGGGCTGTTTGGCGTTAGCTATCGCCTGACGGGGACGCCTGATAATACCCGGGTGAACGTGAACCCATTGTCGATTCTGACACCAGGAATCTTCCGGGACATCTTTCGCCGCCCGCCACCGGAGCTTAGCCAGTGAAACTCTCTGATTTCGATTTTGACCTGCCGGAGCGGCTGATCGCCACCCGGCCCGCCAAACCACGCTCTTCCGCGCGGTTGCTCTTGGCCGATGGGGCCGCGACCCATGATCGGCATGTGTTTGACTTGCCGGATATTTTGCGCCCCGGCGATCGGCTGGTCTTGAACGATACCAAGGTGATCCCGGCGCGTCTGACCGGAATGCGCCGCCGCGATACGGGCCAAGAAGTGGTGCAGGCGAAGATCGAAGTGACACTGTTGGAGCCGCAAGCCGATGGCAGTTGGTCGGCATTGGCCAAGCCCCTGCGCAAACTTGCGATTGGCGAGACCGTGGTGTTCTCCGATGAGCTTTCGGCCGAGGTGACGGCCCTGGCCGAGGGGCTGCATCTGCGCTTCAACCTGACAGGTACGGATTTCGACGCGGCTTTGAACGCGGCAGGGGCCATGCCATTGCCGCCCTATATCGCCGGCAAACGCCCAGCGGATGCGCAGGACAAGGACGACTACCAAACCATCTGGGCGCGGCGCTCCGGCGCCATTGCCGCTCCGACGGCCAGCCTGCATTTCGATGAAGCATTGGTGAGTGCGCTCCGCGCGCGCGGTGTGACGATGAGTTTTGTGACCTTGCATGTGGGGGCAGGGACCTTCTTGCCGGTTACCGTGGATGACGTCACCACGCACAGGATGCATGCCGAATGGGGCGAGATCGGCACCGAGGCTGCCGCTGAGATCAGTGCGACCCGTGCGGAGGGCGGGCGGATCATCCCGGTCGGCACCACCGCGCTCCGCCTGATCGAAACTGCGGCAGCGGAGGACGGTCGCCTCGCGCCCTGGCAGGGGGACACGGATATTTTCATCTATCCCGGCTATCGGTTCAAAATCACCGATGCGCTGATGACCAATTTCCACCTGCCGAAATCGACGCTGATGATGCTTGTCTCGGCCCTGATGGGACCGGAGCGGGTCAAGCAAATCTATGCCCATGCCATTGAGAATGAGTATAGATTTTTCTCCTATGGCGACGCGTCTTTGCTCATTCCGTCGCAGATGTGACAGACCGAGACGTGTTTGGACGTCCACACTGAGTCGCATCGGTTAGGGACGCGCTATGTTTGATGTGCTTCGGTCGTCTTGGGCATTGCTGCTCGGGATGCTTCTCTTGATGGTTGGGAACGGGCTGCAAGGCACGCTTTTGGGTGTGCGCGGCGATATCGAGGGATTCTCGACCGTCGAGCTGTCGGTCATTATGTCGGCCTATTTCGCGGGCTTCTTGGGCGGGTCGCGATTGGCGCCCGAGATGATCCGGCGGGTCGGACATATTCGGGTCTTTGCCGCCCTCGGCTCTCTGGTCTCCGCCGCGCTTATCCTGTTCCCGGTTCTGACCGATCCGATCAGTTGGACCGTGCTGCGCCTGATCATCGGGTTTTGCTTCTCGGGTGTCTATGTGACGGCGGAGAGTTGGCTCAACAACTCCACCACGAATGAGAACCGGGGCAAGACGCTCTCGGTCTATATGGTGGTGCAATTGGCGGGCGTGGTCTCGGCCCAGGCGCTTTTGGTTGCGGGCGATCCATCGGGTTATAACCTCTTTATCATCCTGTCGGTTCTGGTCTCGCTCGCTTTCGCGCCGATTCTGTTGTCGGTGACGCCAACGCCGGCGTTTGAGGCGACGCGGCCCATGGGGTTTCGGGAGATCATCCAAGTGTCTCCACTCGGCTGTATGGGAATCTTCGTGCTTGGCGGCGTGTTCTCGGCGATGTTCGGCATGTCGGCGGTTTATGCCACCGAGGTCGGCTTCAGCCTCGGACAAATCTCGATTTTCGTGGCCAGCTTCTATGTTGGCGGACTTCTTCTACAATATCCGATTGGCTGGATTTCCGATCGGATGGATCGCCGCCGGTTGATCTTGATCGTCAGCGCTTTGGGCGCAGTGGCCGGGGTCTTGGCGATCCTCAGCGGCAGCAACTTCTATCTCATCCTGATCGCGGCCTTCGTTGTCGGCGGTATGGCGAACCCGCTTTACGCCTTGCTTGTGGCCTATACGAATGACTTCTTGGAGCATGATCAGATGGCCGCCGCCGGAGGCCGAATGATCTTTATCAACGGTGTCGGCGCGATCTTTGGTCCCTTGATCGTCGGGGCCTTGATGAATGTGGCCGGGCCGCAAGGATACTTCCTTTATATCGTCGCACTTATGGCAGGATTGGCGGTCTATGCTGCCTATCGGATGACCGTGCGCCCGGCACCTTTGGCTGTGGATACGGGCAGCTATGCCCCTGTGATGCCCACGGCCTCGCCGGTCGCGATGGAACTGGCGCAGGAAGCATTTATTGAAGCCGCGCTGGAAGACGAAGAAGCGGCAGACAAGCCGGTCTCCGCTGTGTAGAGTGATGGTACGACCGTCAAGAGTCGGATGAAGAGGAGAGCACAATGACACCCCACCCGTCAGAGGATGTGCTGGCATTTTGGTTGACCGAATGTGAACCGGAGCATTGGTACAAACAGGACCAAGCCCTCGACGATCAGATCACCGACAGGTTCTTGCAGCTTTGGGAAGCTGGTGAGCGTGGTGAGCTTGCCACCTGGACCAGCCATCCCCGAAAGGCGCTGGCATTGGTGATCCTGCTTGATCAGTTCCCGCGCAACATGTTCCGCGGCCAGGCCCGGGCCTTCGCCACGGATCGCAAAGCGCTCTCGGCGGCGTGCTACAGCATCAAAGAAGGCTGGGATATGCGCGCCGATGAGCCAGAGCGGCAGTTCTTCTATATGCCATTTTGCCATTCCGAGGTCTTGGCCGACCAAGACCACTGCGTACGATTGATGAAAGAACGCATGACCACGGGCAACAACCTGCTCCATGCCCGCGCGCATCGGGAGATCATCCGCACATTCGGCCGGTTCCCGTTTCGCAATGACGCTTTGGGCCGCAAAAGCTCGCCCGAAGAACAGCGCTTTATGGAAGAGGGCGGCTATGGCAGGATCGTCACTGACCTGGAGGCGGCGGCCTGATCTAAGATCGCGCGTGCGCCCCATGATCATGAATCATAAGGAGGCGCGGATGCGGATCGGATTGGGGCTGGCCATTGGGCTGGCGATGACGGGGGTCGGTTTGGCCGAAACTGTGCGGCTGGATGTCTCCGGCGATAGCATGATCGGCAGCTATGAGATGTCGGACGGGGCGGGGCCTGCCGTGCTTCTGCTGCATGGATTTACCGGCACGCGAGATGAGCTGCCCGTCGAGGGCACCGAAGATTTCGTCTACACCCGATTTGCGCGGGCCTTGGCGGCAGCGGGCATGCCGAGCCTCCGGATTGATTTCCGTGGCTCTGGCGAAAGCCTGGAAATGCCCTGGGAAGAGACGACCTTCTCCACACAGATCGAAGATGCAGTGGCCGCCGTCGATTGGATGGCGCGCCATCCCGATCTTGAAGGGCGGCAGATTGCGGTGATTGGTTGGAGCCAGGGCGGCTTGGTTGCGGCGCATTTGGCGGCGGAACGCCCCGACCTGTCTCGCGTGGTGTTGCTCAATCCCGTGACAGCGCCGGCGGAGACTTACCCGACGCTCTTTGGTGCCGACGTGATGGAAGCTGGGCTATCGGTCGCGCCCTCGGTGCCCGTGGGCTTCACCTTGCCTTGGGGTGTTGAAATGGAGCTGAATGGCGCGTTCTTTCAGGAAATCCCCGAGAGCGATCCGGTTGGCGCGATCTCGGGCTATCCTGGCCCGGTGATGGTGATTGTCGGCTCGAATGACGAGCTGATCACGCCACAGCCCGAGATGGGGCAAACCGTCTTGGAGGCGCGCGACAATGCGGCCGATGAGCTGGTGTTGATGGAGATGGATCACGTGTTCAACGTCTTCACCGGGGCGGAGACATTAGACCAGGTGATCGCCACGACAAACGCCTGGCTGGTGTCGGAGTGACCCCGCGACAATGCTGCGCGGCAGAGGTCAATTGCGATGTGTCTAGAGATAGTTTAATGCTGAACAAAATTTCCGCCAGGAGGATCACCCATGGCTGCCAAGAGTTTTGACGTCGTTGTAATCGGGGCCGGGCCCGGGGGCTATGTGGCCGCCATTCGTGCCAGTCAGTTGGGCCTGAACGTCGCGATTGTCGAGCGGGAACATATGGGCGGCATCTGTCTCAACTGGGGCTGTATTCCGACCAAGGCGATGCTGCGCTCTTCCGAGGTATTCCATCTGATGCACCGGGCCAAGGAGTTTGGGCTGAAAGCCGATGGCATCGGCTATGACCTCGACGCGGTGGTGGATCGCTCGCGCAAGGTGGCCAAGCAGCTCTCGGGCGGCGTGTCGCATCTGATGAAGAAGAACAAAGTGACGGTGGTCATGGGCGCTGCGTCGATCCCCGCGAAGGGCAAGGTGAGCGTCAAGACCGACAAAGGCACCGAAGAGTTGGCGGCAAAGGCGATCATTCTGGCGACCGGCGCGCGGGCGCGTGAATTGCCGGGGCTTGAGGCCGATGGCAAACTTGTCTGGACCTATAAGGCCGCGCTGCAACCGCCGCATATGCCGAAGAAACTGCTGGTGATCGGGTCCGGTGCCATCGGCATCGAATTTGCAAGCTTCTACAATACTCTGGGTGCCGACACGACTGTGGTCGAAGTTATGGATCGGGTCTTGCCGGTCGAGGATGCCGAGATCAGCGCCTTCGCCAAGAAGAGCTTTGAGAAGCAGGGGATGAAGATCCTGCAAAAGGCGATGGTGAAGAAACTCGACCGCGCGGCGGATAAAGTCACCGCGCATATCGAAGTCGGCGGCAAGGTCGAAACGCAAGAGTTCGACACGGTGATTTCCGCAGTCGGCATCGTCGGGAATGTGGAAGGTCTGGGGCTTGAGGCGCTTGGCGTGAAGATCGACCGGACCCATGTGGTGACAGATGAGTATTGCCGGACCGGGGTCGAGGGGCTCTATGCCATTGGCGACATCGCGGGTGCCCCTTGGTTGGCCCACAAAGCCTCCCATGAAGGCGTGATGGTCGCCGAGCTGATCGCGGGCAAAAACAAGGTCCATCCGGTGAAACCCGAAAGCATCGCGGGCTGCACCTATTGCCACCCGCAGGTGGCCAGCGTGGGCTATTCCGAGGCCAAGGCGAAGGAGCTCGGCTATGACGTCAAGGTCGGCCGCTTCCCCTTCATTGGCAACGGCAAAGCAATTGCACTTGGTGAACAAGAGGGCATGATCAAAACGGTTTTTGACGCCAAGACGGGGGAACTTCTCGGCGCTCATATGATCGGTGCGGAGGTGACCGAACTGATCCAAGGCTATGTAGTGGGCCGTCAACTAGAGACCACGGAGGAAGACCTGATGGAGGCCGTCTTCCCGCATCCGACCTTGAGCGAGATGATGCATGAAAGCGTGCTCGACGCGTATGACCGGGTGATCCATATCTGATCGTCTGCGCTTAGGATTGACGTGGTTTCGGATCGTTGCGGCTGGACCTCGAGTTCTGAATGACTAAACTGTCTGTCGCCTAGTAAGACAGGGGCCGACAGTTGCGGCTGGACCTCGAATTCTGAATGAGTAAACTGAACAAGTATTACGGGCAGGATGCGGTCGCGTTGCGGCTGGACCTCGAATTCTGAATGAGTAAACTCTATTACTTTTGCGGATGGTCCAACGACGAGTTGCGGCTGGACCTCGAATTCTGAATGACTAAACTCAGCGCCCGAACCATCCGGTATTGGCTGCGGTTGCGGCTGGACCTCGAATTCTGAATGACTAAACTATGACCAAAGCTGATGCACTGATAGAGCTGGTTGCGGCTGGACCTCGAATTCTGAATGACTAAACTGGATCACCGGGGAAGCTCTTGTTTTTGCAAGGGTATTCCCGGTCTTTATGTGTGGTATTCCGGCGCATTTGGCTCAAAACATCCCCAGTTTCTCTAGATTTTTGCGGGCGGCCCGACGGCTTGGGTCTGACCGGGAGATCATATCACGAGACCGTGGAGATGCGAAATGACGTATCTGGCGGCGGCACATCGGAGAACGGCGCCGTAAGGTTGAACCTGATCAGGTCTCAAGCATCGTCCGCTCTTGCCACGCAGTTCCGTGCCGTCTTGAAAGGCGAGGAAGGAGACAGCGCCGTGGTCGCGGGCGCGCGGGCGGACTGTGGTCAGACTTGCGAGGCGGCCTTCGTCAGATCGCCCCGCATTTGATCGGCGTTACTGCACGACGAGCGGGTGTTCGGCGATCACGACCCGATCTTGCCCGAGGAAGTAGCGCAGCACATAGGCGCCGGGCTCGTCAGGCACGTCGATGATCATCGGATTGCCGTTCCGGGTGTATACATACTCCTCCCATTGTGCGCCGCCGGTCGCGCCTGCGCGGCCGATGCCGATATAGTCGTTCTGGTAATCAGGCCCGGTCCAGCCGACCTCGAGCGTGCCTCCCGCCGGGGCCTGGGCCGGGGCGGTCAGCGTGGCCGCCACAGGGCTGACCGAGATCGTGGCGCTGGCCAGCGGATCACGGTCTTGGCCGAGGAAATAGGTGATCACGTAGTCACCGCCTGTTGGCGGCATGAGCAGGCGCAGCGGGTTGCCATCGCGGGTGTAGGTGTAGTTCTGCCACAGATCGCCGCCGCTCGCGCCGGATGGACCGATGCCGATATAGTCATTGCCGTAATCTGGCCCGACCCACCCGATCTCGATCATCTCACCGGCAATCGCCGTGGCGGGCGCGGTCAGTTCGGATTGCAGCGGCGTGACCGTGATCGGCACTTGCGCCATCACTTCGCGATCCTGACCCAGGAAATAGGTGATGACATAGGCGCCGGGTGTGGTGGGAACCAATAGGTCAAGCGGTGCCCCGTCGCGGGTATAGGTGTAATTTTCCCACTGATCCCCGCCGCGCGCATCGGCCCGGCCAATCCCGATATAGTCGTTCTGGTAATCCGGGCCGGTCCAGCCGATTTCGATGGTCGACCCGGCGACCGCGCTGTCCGGCGCGGTGATCCCGACCTGCAACTCGGTGACCGTGATCGGCACCTGGGCCATGATCTCGCGGTCCTGACCGATGAAATAGCTGATCAGATACTCTCCCGGTTCTGGCGGCACCAGCAGGTCCATCGGGCTGCCATCGCGCGTATAGGTGTAGTTCTGCCAAAGATCGCCGCCCGAGGCGTCAACCGGGCCAATACCGATATAGTCATTGTCGTAGTCGGGCCCGGTCCAGCCAATCTCAATGCTGGACCCCGCAACCGCTTCCGGCGGTGCGGTGATCGACACCTGCACATCGGTCACCTCAATCGGAACCGAGACCATCTGCGTCCGATCCTGGCTGAGGAAATAGCTGATCAGATAGCTGCCCGGCGTCGGCGGCACCAAAAGATCAAGCGGATTGCCATCGCGGGTATAGGTGTAGTTTTCCCACAGATTGCCACCGGAGGCATCAGCGCGACCGATCCCGACATAATCTCCTTCATAGTCCGGCCCACTCCACCCAATCTCGATCGTGTCGCCTGCGGTGGCCGTTTCCGGTGCCGTCAAGGTGATCTCAACTGGCGTCACGGTGAGTGGGGCAACCGCGATACGCTCGCGCCCATCGCCGAGGAAATAGCCGATCAGATAGTCGCCCGGCTCTGGCGGCACCAGAAGGCCAAGCAGGCTGCCGTCTTCGGTATAGGTGTAGTTTCGCCAGGTATTGCCACCCGTCTCGCTGGCCAGGCCGATGCCGATATAGTCGCCATCCATGTCCGGGCCGGTCCAGCCGACCTCAATGGTTGATCCGGCCACGGCGGTCTCCGGTGCGATGAGACTGGCGATGAGCGGCGGCTCTTCAAAAACCACGGTGACGGTTCGCGCTGCATCGACGACGACGAACTGAACCTCTTCGCTGACCTCCTGCACCGTCCAATAGGCGTTGGCGGTGTAGGAGCCGCCTTCCAGGTCAAAGACCAGCTCATTGCCCTCTTCGGTCTCCGCGACGTTCTCCGGCAATGGGCGGATATCCCAGAGCACCGGGTCGGTGATGATCGGACCTGCCTCGCCACCGATCCGGGCAGTGAACGTGACCTCGAAACTCGGCGGCGGGATGAAGGGCAGGGCGACCGTCACGGTCTGCTCTACCCCTTCTTCGACCGTGAAGCTTGTGCCATGTTCGGTGCCTTGCGCCATGCGCAACACCTGCGCGCGATAGGTGCCCGGCAGAAGCGCCAGCGTCAGGCCCGGGGCTTGTGTCGCGCCCTGGACCGGGTTGCCATCGGCGTCAAAGATCGACCATTCCAGCGGAGAGACAGGCGCCGACATGTCCGGCTCAACAACCGCGCGCAAGGTCACCGGGGTGGTCATCGGGGCAGGGGCCACGGCGACCTGTTCCAACGCCTCGGCCAGCTCTTCGGCATTGTCCGCAGTCAAGAACTGGCCGCCGGTATTGTCGGCAATGCACTGCATCTGCGCCCGCGCCTCTGGGTCTTCCACGTCAAAGCCGATCACATGGGCGGTGAACCCCACACCGGCGGCCTCAAGCTCGGCGGCAATGGCGCAGGGGTCCGCCTCGCAGGTCTCGATCCCATCGGAAACCAAGATCACGGTCGCGGCGTTTTCGGTGTGGCGGAGGGCGCGGGCGGCCTCAACGACCGAGGCGGTCATCGGCGTCCGGCCGCGCGGGTTGATCGCGTTGACCGCGGTCGCAATCGCGTCGCGGGTGTCGAGCCCGGGTTCGATCAATGTCTCGATATCGGCACAATCGCCGCGGGTTCGATGGCCATAGACGGTCAGGCCCAAAGCCTGCGAGCTGGGCAGGTCTTGCAGCATCTCGCCAATCACTTCGCGGGCGATGACGATCTTATTCACCCCGTCGATTTGCCCCCACATGGAGCCAGAGGCATCCAGCACCAGGATCGCGGCTGGCGTTTCATCGACTTGGGCTTGGGCGGGCACAACCGCCCAGATTGACAGGAAAATACTCGCGAGAAACCGGCGCATGGTCCAACCCTCTTCATATGTAAAATTTTGTGTCCCGCGCAATCACGGGATAAAATATGGGTCAGATGCTACGCCCGACGGGGTCATTTGTGAAGCATTCGTTGATCTGGTTGACCCTCCAGTTGCGCGCTGTCATGCCGGGCGTATGAAGCTCCAACAGACAACAGATTGGGCGCAGGTGATCCTGCTTTGGGTGATCGGCCTCTTTGCTGCGGCGCAGTTCGGCAAAGTATCCTTGGCCTTTGACGCGTTGAGCCAGGTCTATGATCGGCCCGAGGCGGTTTTGGCGTTGGTTGTGTCATCGGTCGGCGTCGCGGGCATATTTTTAGGTGCCATCGCCGGGATGGGTGCGGGGCGGTTCGGACCCCGGCCGGTCTTGCTGAGCGCGCTTATCGCGGGCGGCGGGCTGTCGATCCTGCAAGGGCTCTTGCCTGCCTTCCCGCTTTTGCTGGCGTTGCGCGTGTTGGAGGGCGTTGCGCATCTCTCGATTGTGGTGGCCGCGCCGGTTTTGATGGTCCGGATCAGCACGCCGCGGGATCAGCCGATGGTGATGGCGCTTTGGGCCAGCTTCTTTGGTGTGTCTTTCGCGCTCACGGCCCTGATCCTGCCCGGGTTGATAGAGTTCGGCGGGCTTGGCGGCGTCTGGATGCTGCATGGGTTGGGGTTCTGGTGCCTGGCGGCTTTGGTCTGGCGTATGGTGGACCGTATCGGCCCATCGCCCGCGCCCTGGCCGGGCTTCATCGCGGCGCATCGGGCGATCTATAGCGATCCGCGCCGGCTGGCCCCTGCGCTCGGCTTCTTTTGGCACACATTGATTTTCGTGGCACTGCTGACATTTCTCGCGCCCTTTGTGGCGGGGGCGCTGCCGGAATCCGTCGTGGCCAGCGTGCTGCCACTCGCGGCGCTCGGAGGCACCTTCCTGGCCGGGTGGCTTGCGCGGCGGTTTCCGCCGATCGAGGTTTTGCGCCTGTCTTACATCACGACCATTACGACCATGATCCTCTTGGCCCTCGTGCCCGATCTCGCACGTCCCTGGGTGGCCTTTCTGGCCTTTGTCAGTATCGGAGTTGCGCCGGGCGCAGGCTTTGCAGCGATCCCCGCCTTGAACACGGAACCGGTGGCCCAAGCCGAAGCCAATGGCGCCTTGGCGCAGCTTGGCAATGTCGGCACCTCAACCGGCAGCCCGATCTTTGCGCTTGCCATGGGCGCGGCCGGCCTCAACGGATTGGTGGCCGCCGCAGTGATCCTCACGGCGATTGGGTTCGTCTCGATGCTGTGGATAAGCTGGCGGGTTGCCCATAGCTGACTCTCTCTGTCAGCATGTTCCCGCTTCGTTCGCATTTTTTCGTTGGAGACTCAGCCGAGCTCCCCTATGTGTGAACCGACGGTTAATCGGGGGCCTTTATGGCTGAGCTGAAAAAGATCGAAGTGCGCGGTGCCCGCGAACACAATCTGAAGAATATCGATGTGGATATTCCGCGTGATGAGCTGGTGGTGATTACCGGCCTGTCAGGTTCAGGGAAATCTTCACTGGCCTTCGATACCATCTATGCCGAGGGGCAACGGCGCTATGTTGAGTCGCTGTCGGCCTATGCCCGGCAATTCCTCGATATGATGGAAAAGCCGGATGTGGACCATATCAGCGGTCTGAGCCCGGCGATCTCGATTGAGCAGAAGACAACTTCGAAAAACCCGCGCTCGACGGTCGGTACGGTCACCGAGATTTACGACTATATGCGTTTGCTCTTCGCCCGGGTCGGAACACCGTTTTCGCCCGCCACGGGGCTGCCGATTGAGGCGCAGCAGGTGCAAGATATGGTCGACCGGGTCATGGCGCTGGAGGAGGGCACGCGCGGCTATCTGCTTGCACCGATCATCCGCGACCGGAAAGGCGAATACCGTAAGGAATTCCTGGAGCTGCGCAAGCAGGGGTTTCAGCGGGTCAAAGTCGATGGCGCGTTTTACGAGCTGGATGAGCCGCCGGTGCTGGACAAGAAGTTCCGCCATGACATCGATGTGGTGGTGGATCGGATCGTGGTCCGCGAAGGGGCCGAGACCCGGCTGGCGGACAGTTTCCGCACCGCGCTGGATCTGGCCGACGGTATCGCGGTTCTGGAAACCGCGCCGAAGGCCCTGGACGATGGCACCACGCCGGAGCCGGAGCGCATCACGTTTTCCGAGAATTTCGCCTGCCCGGTGAGCGGCTTCACGATCCCCGAAATCGAACCGCGGCTGTTTTCCTTCAACGCCCCCTTTGGGGCCTGCCCTTCCTGTGATGGTCTGGGCGTTGAGCTGTTTTTCGATGAACGCTTGGTGGTGCCTGATGCGGCGCTGACCCTTGAGGATGGCGCCCTTGCCCCATGGCGGAAAGGCAAGTCACCCTATTTCCTGCAGACTATTCAGGCCATTGCGGATCATTACGGGTTCGATCCCAAGACCAAGTGGAAAGACATCGCGCCGGAGATACAGCAGGTGTTTTTGCGTGGCTCTGGCGATGTCGAAATCCCGTTTCGCTATGATGAAGGCGGTCGGGTCTATCAGGTGACGCGCAGTTTCGAAGGCGTGATACCGAATATGGAGCGCCGCTATCGCGAGACGGACAGCGCCTGGATTCGCGAAGAATTTGAACGGTATCAGAACAACCGCTCCTGCGGATCTTGCCATGGGTTCCGTCTGCGTCCCGAAGCGCTGGCGGTTAAGATCGCTGGCCTGCATGTGGGCGAAGTGGTGCAGATGAGCATCCGCGAGGCCGCCGCCTGGTGCGATACCGTGCCGGAGAGCCTGACGGAGCAGAAAAACGAGATTGCCCGGGCGATTTTGAAGGAAATCCGAGAGCGTCTTGGGTTTCTGAACAATGTCGGCCTGGAATACCTGACGCTAAGCCGGAACGCCGGCACGCTGTCGGGCGGCGAAAGTCAGCGCATTCGTTTGGCCAGCCAGATCGGCAGCGGGTTGCAGGGCGTGCTCTATGTGCTCGATGAACCCTCGATCGGGCTGCATCAGCGAGACAATGATCGGCTTCTGACAACGCTGAAGAACCTGCGCGACGCGGGCAACACGGTGATCGTGGTCGAACATGACGAAGAGGCGATCCGAGAGGCGGATTATGTTTTCGATATCGGCCCAGGAGCAGGCGTGCATGGCGGGCAGATCGTCAGCCAAGGCACCCCGGCGGAGATCATGGGCGATGCCGCTTCGATCACCGGGCAGTACCTGGCGGGCACCCGCGAGATCGCCGTGCCCGCGACCCGGCGCAAGGGCAACAAGAAGAAGGTGACGGTGGTTAAGGCCACGGGCAACAATCTGCAGAAAGTGACCGTCGATTTTCCGCTGGCCAAATTCGTTTGTGTCACGGGCGTGTCTGGCGGCGGCAAGTCCACGCTCACGATTGAGACGCTGTTCAAGACCGCATCGATGAAGCTGAACGGCGCCCGGCAGACACCTGCGCCCTGCGAGACGATCAAGGGGTTGGAGCATCTCGATAAGGTTATCGATATCGATCAACGGCCCATTGGCCGGACGCCACGGTCGAACCCGGCCACCTATACCGGGGCCTTCACCCCGATCCGCGATTGGTTCGCCGGGCTGCCCGAGGCCAAGGCGCGGGGCTACAAACCCGGCCGGTTCTCGTTCAATGTGAAGGGCGGGCGGTGCGAGGCGTGTCAGGGCGACGGTGTCATCAAGATCGAGATGCATTTCCTGCCCGATGTCTACGTGACCTGCGAGACCTGCAAGGGCGCTCGCTATAATCGCGAGACCTTGGAGATCAAATTCAAAGGCAAAAGCATTGCCGATGTGCTCGATATGACGGTCGAGGATGCGCAAGACTTCTTCAAAGCGGTCCCCAGCATCCGCGAGAAGATGGATGCGCTGATGCGGGTCGGTCTGGGCTATATCAAAGTGGGGCAGCAGGCCACGACGCTCTCGGGTGGCGAGGCGCAGAGGGTCAAATTGTCGAAAGAACTGGCCAAACGGTCTACAGGTCGGACTTTGTATATTTTGGATGAGCCTACTACTGGATTGCACTTCGAAGATGTTCGAAAATTGCTAGAGGTGCTGCATGAGTTGGTGGAGCAAGGCAACACCGTTATTGTGATTGAGCACAATCTCGACGTGGTGAAGACCGCCGATCACATCATCGATATCGGCCCTGAGGGGGGCGATGGCGGAGGCACCGTCGTGGCCACGGGCACACCGGAGAAAGTGGCGGAAGTGAAGCGCTCTCATACCGGGCGCTATCTCGGCCCGATGCTCGGCAAACGCACCCTCGCGGCGGAGTAGATGGTGGCGCGGCCCCGGATCGGTTTGGCGCTTGGGTCCGGCGGGGCCAGGGGCTGGTGCCACCTCGGCGCGCTCGCTGCGTTGGAGGATATGGGCCTCCGCCCCGATGTCGTCGCGGGCTGTTCCATGGGCGCGCTTGTCGGGGCAGCGGAGGCTGGCGGCAAACGGGCCGAGTTGCAGGATTGGGCGCTTGATCTGACCCAAACCAAATTCCTCGGCCTGGTCGATTTACAGCTCTCTGCGGGTGGGCTGGTTGCGGGCAAACAGATTGCGAATGTGTTGGGTCAGTGGGGGCTTGATTGCGCCATTTCTGATCTGGCGCTGCCCTTCACGGCGGTGGCGACCAATCTGGAAACCGGTCGCGAGGTCTGGTTGCAGAATGGGCGGCTTTTGCCTGCCGTCCGCGCCTCCCTATCGATCCCCGGGGTTTTCACTCCGTCTTATTTGGATGGCCGATGGCTGGTTGATGGCGGGTTGACCAACCCCGTGCCGGTCTCGGTCTGTCGCGCGGCGGGGGCCGATGTGGTGCTTTCGATCAACCCGAATGGCAAAGCCGAGGGGCGGGTGTGGCAACCTTCGGAGGAGCTTGGGGTGATCGAGCAATGGCATCAGCAGTTGAGTGAGAGCCTGCCTGAGGGTTGGTTGCCGAAACCGCCGCCGCGTGGGCCGGTCCCGCCGCAAGGGTTCGATGTGGTGTCGTCCTCGCTTGATATGCTCACCGATTATCTCCGCCGCACCAGAATGGCGGCGGACCCGGCGGATGTGGCCCTGGACATCTGCTTGCCAGACCTCACGGTTTTGGAGTTCTTCCGCGCCGAAGAGTCCATAAATGCGGGCCGCGCTGCCATTGAGGCGCAGGCCGAACAGATCGCGCGGGCCTGCAAAATCTGACGTGGGATGGGCGCGGGCCTCAGGGGTTGTCATCGCGCATGATCAAAATATTGCCGGAGCGGCTCTTGTATGTTAAATTGATTTACATACGTCTTGCACACGTTTCCGTGAGTGAGAGAGGGCAATCACATGACGCAGTATTTGGGAGCAGGGGCCGTTCTGATCGTGCTGCTGGCAAGCGGCGCGATGGCGCAGGATCGGGTCTATCAGTTTGACGGATTTACCGAGGTGGAAGTGGCTGAAGGCGTCAGCGCGACGCTCAATGAGGGTCCGTTTCAGGTCGAGGCGACAGCGCGGCGGGGCAATATCGACCGGTTGGTGATCGAACAGGATGGCGACGTGCTGCGGATTGAGCGCCGCGCGCCGGTGATCCGGTCGGCTCTCAATAGCAACGATCAGTTCGAGGTGGAGATTCACATGCCCAAACTGATCCGGGTCGAGTCGCGAGCCGGGGCATCGGTGATCGCAGAGGTCCCGAGCAGCGTCGAAGCGTTCGAGGGCGAAGCCCGTCACGGCGCCTCTTTGCGGATCGCGAGCATCACTGCCGATGAGACGACGCTCTATGCCTCCTCCGGGGCCAGTTTGCAGTTCGATGGCAGTGCCGGCGAAACGGATGTTACCGTCGAAAACGGGTCCAGCATGCGCCTGTCAGGGGACTGCGCCGACTTGAGCGCGGAGATCCGCGCTGGCGCGTCGCTCAGGGCTGGAGAGTTCCAATGCCACAACCTCGATATCTCCGCCCGTGGGGGCGCGGAGGCGGTGGTCTATGGCGATCAGACTGCATCGGTGGAGGCGCGGTTCGGAGCGTCCGTCCGGCTGCTTGGCGATCCGGTGATCGAGGATATGGGCAGCGGGTTTGGCGGTGATATCCGCTCGAATTGACGGCCCGAAGATGCACCGTCGCGAGCGCGTCTAGACGGTGCGCTCTGCGTCAGGTCTGCACGATCAACCGGTCTAGCCCGTGGAAGTGGTAGATATCGGCATAGGTCGGTGTTTCGGCGAGGCGCAGATTTGGGCAGCGCTGAAACAGGATCGGCAGGGCAATCTGCATCTCCAGCCGGGCCAGCGGTGCACCGACGCAGAAATGCAGCCCCGCGCCAAAGGCCAGATTGGCGGGGCCATCTTGCCGATCGGGTTGGAAGGTCTTGGCGTCTTGATACACGGCCTCATCCCGCCCGGCGGAGGCCAGCAGCAAGCCGACCTGATCGCCGCGCTGGAACCTATGCCCAAAAAGCGCAACCTCTTCATAGACATAACGCGTGAAAAGATGCAGCGGCGGGTCGTAGCGCAGGATTTCTTCGATCAGCAATGCCGGGGTTTCACCGGGCCGCGCGCCGGTTTCCAGGCAGAGTTTCACCCCATTGCCGATGGAATGCACAGTCGCCTCATGGCCCGCGTTCAGAAGCAGAATGCAGGTGGTGATCAACTCATCGGTGGAGAGCTTCTCGCCATCCTCTTCGGCGGCGATCAGATGGCTGATCAAATCGTCGCGCGGCTCCGCCCGGCGGCGGTCGACATAGTCGCGCATGAACGCCACGAAATCTTCGGTTGCTTGGACGGCGGCGTCTTCATCGGCCCGTGTCCGGCCCGCCTGATACATCCCGACCATCGCATTGGACCAGCGCAAGAGATCCGGGGCCATCTCTTCCGGCACGCCGAGCAGCCGGGCGATGATCGTGACTGGCAGGGGGCGGGCCAGCGCGTCGAGCAGATCGAAAGGCTCTGATGGGCTCGCGTCGATCAACGTGTGGGTGAGGGTCTCGATCTCGGGTGCAAGCGCTTTGATCCGCCGCGAGGTGAAGGCGCGCAAAACGAGGCTGCGCAGGCGCGTGTGGCGTGGCGGCTCCAATTCCAGCATCGAATGGGCTTCGACCGCATAGAAGGGGGCGAGGTGATCGGGGACCGGCAAGGCCTCAACCGGCTCGCGACCAAACCGCCGATCGCGAAGGAGCGTGTTCACCGCCTCGTGGGTCGTTGCGCAGGGCAGATCATACTCGGCCCAGAACACAAGCGGCCCGGCCTCTCTGGCCTTGGCGTAGAACGGGTAGGGGTTTTGCACGAACCCCGGATCGGTCGGGGCTTGATGGAGCGTTTTCATATCGCCTCTAGGTGACGGGCCGGATGGCGGAGTCCGGCGATGCATTTGAGCATTGTGATCAAGAGGAAGGGGAGGCGCAACGGCCTCCCCTGATCCGTTTTCTTAGTGGCCCCTTAGTCCGCGCCGCGCACCGAGATCGCGGCGTCCGGATCGGGTTTGACCACGCGTTGGACGAAGAAGACCGCCGCCGCGATGCCGATGCCGACAAGGTCGGTGATCAACCCACCCTCAATCATGCAAAGCGCGGCGATGATTAGCCCGACGCGCAGGAACCAGACGGCCCGCCCGCCCATGAACCAGCCTTGAACCCCTGAGGTCAGCAGGAACACCCCCAAGATCGCCGTGACGGCGGCACGGATCACTTCGAGCCATGTGCCGTCCATCAAGATCGCGCTGTTATAGAAGAACATGAACGGCACGATGAAGGCGGAAATCCCGATCTTGAACGAGGCGACCGAGGTCTCCATCGGGTTCGCGCCGGATATGCCCGCCGCCGCATAACTCGCCAGGGCCACGGGCGGCGTGATGGCCGAGACCACGGCGAAATAGAAGACGAAGAAATGCGCCGTCAGCATCGGGATGCCAAGCTGCACGAGGCCCGGGGCGACCACGGAGGCTGCCACGGCGTAAGCAGCCGTGGTCGGCATCCCCATGCCGAGCAGAATGGCGATGCACATGGCGAAGAAGAGCGCCAGAAGCTGGCTAACACCTGCGAGATCGAGCAGCACAGAGGAGAACCGCGCCCCCACGCCGGTGAGCGAGATGACCCCCACGATAATCCCCGCGCAGGCGCAGACCGCGATGATCTGGATCGACATGACGCCCGCAAGTTCGAACGCTTTGATGATCGAGCGGATACCCATCCGATGCGGTGTCAGCCATGAGACCACAGCGGCGGCGGCGGTGGCCAATGTGCCCGCCCGGATCACCGAATACCCCATGAAGAGCGCCGCGATCAGAATGATGATCGGCACGAACAGATAGACCTGTTTCACCATATTGCGGAACTTCGGCAGCTCATCCTCGCGCATGCCCCGCATGCCCAGTTTTGCCGCCTCGAAATCCACCATGAAATAGATCGAGGTGAAATAGAGGATCGCCGGGATGATCGCGGCGATGGCGATCTCCTGATAGGGGATGCCGGTGATCTCAGCCATGATGAAGGCACCTGCGCCCATGATCGGCGGCATGATCTGCCCGCCGGTGGAGGCGGCGGCCTCAACCGCGCCGGCAGTCTTTTTATGATAACCGACTTTCTTCATCAGCGGGATTGTCAACGAGCCGGTGGCCACCACATTGCCGGCCGATGTGCCATTGATCATTCCCATCAGGCCTGAGGCGAAGATCGCCACCTTCGCCGGGCCACCGCGCGCGCGCCCGGCTGCGGCGAAGGCGAAGTTCACGAAATAATCGCCAACCTTCGAGGCCTGCAGGAACGCCGCGAAGATGATGAAGAGGATGATATAGGTCGAAGAGACTGCCGTTGTTGGCCCGAGGATCCCCGCGTCGGAATAGACATGGCCGAAGAACCTCTGCCAGCTATAGGCGTTTTGCACCGCCAGGATGCCAGGCAGCAGATGTGCGGTGAAGGTATAGGCCAGGAAAACCCCGGTGATGATCACCAGCGCCAAACCGGCCACACGGCGGGTCAACTCCAGGATCATCGCCGCCCCGGCGGTGGCCGCAAAGGCCACCCCGATGGGGACGAAAGGCGTGCCGACGGAGTTCCGGGCTGCGGTGCCGTAAATCGCGATCAGATAGAGCGCGACGACCACGCCGCAAATCGCCAGAACGATGTCGGATGCGGCGTAAAGCTCGCGCCCGCGCCGCTCGAACCAGCCAGTGGCGATGGCACCGAAGGTGGCGATCAGAAGCGGCACCCCAAACCACCAGACCTCTTGGGCGTAAATCTCAGTGCCGGGGAAGGCGGCCCAAGTGGTGAGCCCACCCATCTCTGGCAGATCGCCCGAACTGATCATCCCCATGAAGCGGAACGCGGTGACCCCGGCCAGAAGCGCAGGCAGGGCCAAGAGCGCGGCCGCCAGCGACAGGAGCTTGGTTTCTTTGTGATCCGGCGCGTGATCGGAGAAGGTATGGGCGGAGAACAGCAGGAACCCGAGCCCCAAAGCACCCGCGATATGAACAATGCGGAAATTCCAAGTTTCCAAAGGGAATTGCGGCAGGAACGGTAGGTCGAGGCCGGTCAACCCGCTGACAGAGATCCCATTCAGCGCGGCCATGTGGAAGGCGGCGTAAAGCGTCGACAGCGTGGCGATGATCAAATAGCCGCGGCCTTCGAACATCCGACGATTGCTTTCAATCGGTTCTTCATCCACGCCTTCGGCCAATACCTGGTCTTCGGCCTGGTTGCTCTCAGTCTCGGTCATGGCTGTCCCCCTGGTTGGCCATCTTGTTGCGCGTTTTGGCGTCATTTGGCCGGTGCCCACCTTTTTGGCTTGCCCACCAGGTCATTGCAACCGCGTAGTTTGGCACATTCCGCTGGCCGGTAGAGAGCGCCGCTGGCGGAAAAAGGGGGAAAGATCGCCGCGTATTCTGCTGGCCAGTGGCGGACCTGGCGGGTTAGTCTCGCGCGTGTCGGGCCTTCCCGTGACCAACCCGGCCCAATTGGAGGATAACATATGATTTCGAGAACCGGCGCGTTTCTGAGCAGTGCTGTTTTTGCCCTTGCAAGCTTACCTGCTCTTCCTGTCTTGGCCCAAGATGCGGCCATGTGTGGCGGTGTCGGCGCCAATGGCATGTGGGTGGGCGGCTCGGCCGAAACATCCGATATCTCCACATCTGCAAGCCATATCGATCAGACTGGTGTCATGGTGCCACCAGGCGGCGAGACCGTTTCGCTGTTTTCCGTCAGCACACCAGGGGAGTATCGGATCGAAGCCAGCCCGAACCCAGGTGGCGATACGGTGATCGATATCCGCGACGAGGCCGGTACGATTATCCTGACCGATGATGATAGTGGCGGTGATCTCGCCTCACGTGGTGACATCTTCCTTCAACCGGGAACCTATTGTGTCTCGACACGGGCCTTTGGTGGCGGTGCTGTTGTTGCCGATCTCCGCGTGGGTCGCGCCGAACATGAAGCGCTGACCCCTGGGTGGGGTGGTGGCTTTGGTAATTTCGCGGGCGTTGACCCCTGCCTGCCCAACACACCCGCGACGCAGCTTGGTTCCGGCGTGATCGATGCGGAGTTGCAGGCCGGTGTCACCGCGACGAACTCCATCGCGGCGACTCCGTATTACCGCTTCTCGCTATCGGCGCCCCAGGCGCTCACCATTCGGGCGGAAAACCAGTCGGCAGACCCGTATATCTACATCTATGACGGTCAGGGCACGCTCATCGCCGAAAACGATGATTACGAAAGCCTCAACTCGCGCATCGATTTCACTGATCCGCTGCCCGCCGGGAATTATTGCATCGCGATGCGGTCGCTCTCAGATGACACGCAGCCGGTGACAGTGTCGGTTCGGGGGTATGACCCAGTGGCCGCGATGCAAGAGATGTTTGCGACCGGTGAAGCCAGCCCGCCGATCGGTGGCAGCTATCCGATCATCGATCTGGGTCCGTTGCAAACCAGCCTGGTGATGGATCAGGTCGTCGGCAGTGACGCGGTTTGGTTCAGCTTCACCGTTCCGGCGGGCGGTCTGGTGGTGATCGACGCGATCGAGATCAGTGACAGTGACCCGGTGATCCGGCTCTTCGATGGGGTCGGTCGCTTCATCGAATTCAACGATGACGCTGGAGGTTCGCTGAACAGCCAACTGACGACGCGGGTTAATCCCGGGACGTATATGCTGGGCGTGACGCAGTATTCGGAAAGCTATTCCGGGGTGATCCGCGTCGCGCTACAGCGCTATGTGCCTGCGCAATAAGACGTTGACCTAAAAGAAGAAGGGCCGCCCGATCTGGGCGGCCCTTTTCCGTTTCAGACCTGCGGTCTGATTACATATCGCTGTGGATCATATCGTCCGAGATCATCGCACCGGCATTGTCTGCGAACCACTGGGCCGCGCCCGGATGCCACATCATGACGGTGTTTTTGTCGTAGTTCTCGGGCAGGGTGGAGCGCGCGGCGCGGTGGATATTCACCATCCGCTCATTGTCGCTCATCACCACATCGACAACCGCATAGACGAAGCTGGCAGGCAGCTCGCAATTTGCGATGGCGAAGTTCCACATCGAGACCGAGCGCGCGTCGGCCTCCAGCGTGGTGTAGGTGTCCGCGGCAATGTCGAACTGGCTGACCGGGAAGGCCGCCATGATCTGCGCCTGCTCTTCTTCGGTGAACTCGATGATGTTCACATCCGTCTGCACTTCAAGCTGCGACACGGCGGGCACCGGCACGCCAGCGGCAAAGGCGATCACGTCGAGCAGACCATCCTGCAACTGACCGCCTAGATCCGACCAGCCGCCATTGCGACGTTCGAATTCGACGCCCAGCTCTTCCATCATGCGCGGGAAGTAGGTGTCGGAGGTGGAGCCAGCCGGGCCAAAGCCGATCCGCGCGCCAGCGGGGATATCGGCGACGCTTTCGATCCCGGACGAGCTGAGCGCGGTCACCGAGAACGGCGTCTGATACATCGGGAACATCGCGCAGGCATTGGTCATCTGCAGACCGGGCGCGATTGGGTTGGTGCCGTTCAGCGATTCCGCCGCCGGGCCCATTGTGGTCATACCGAACTGTGCTTCGCCGGTATGGACCAGCGCCATGTTCTGCATCGGGCCGCCGGTCACTTCGCCGCCACCCGAAAGACCCAGCTCTTCAGCCACAAGGTTTGCCCAGCCAGAACCATAAGCAAAATAGGTGCCGCCCTGGCTTGCGGTGCCAACGGTGAAGCTCTCCGGCCAATCGCTACGGTCCACATGCCCGTCTGCAAACGCAGCCGTCGCGGTCAGCGCAGTGGTCATGGCCAGCGCGGTCAATTTGGTGAATGTCATGTATATCCTCCCATGTGAAAGGCCACGCACCTCATGTGCGCGGTCCAACCCACGTGAGACCCGTTTTAGCGCGGTGGGTCGGTGATGCAAGAGACGCCAGGGTGACGCGTGACCGCAGATTGTGCCTGGCCGTTAACCTAGAGCATATCTGATCGGCCAGAGTTTTGTGATCATTCCAAAGCTCGCGAGGACATGAAAGGATCTGTTATGGCGGCATTGGAAGGAAAGGTCGCACTGGTCACCGGCGGCACCCGCAGCGTAGGCAGAGGCATCGCCATCGGATTGGGGGAGGCGGGTGCGACCGTATTTGTGACCGGGCGCTCGATCACCGGTCGGCATGTCGCCGAGGTCACCAAGTCGGGCGGCAGAGGCATCGCGCTGCGTTGCGATCACAGCGATGATGCGGCTGTGGCTCAGGCCTTCGAACAGATCGCGGCTGAGGTCGGGCGTTTGGATATCTTGGTCAACAATGCCTGGGGCGGTTACACGCGGCTGCGCAACCGCGCGGCTAACACGGGTTTCAAATGGAAAGCGCCGTTTTGGACCCAGCCCTTTGATCTCTGGGATGAGATGCACCTGGTCGGCGTCCGGTCGACCTATATCGCGTCGAGCCTGGCCGCGCCGATTATGATTGCGCAAGGTAGCGGGTTGATCGTGAATATCTCGTTTTATGCGGCCCGGAGATATTACGGCAATGTCGCCTATGGTGCCGCGAAATCCGCAACCGACGCCATGAGCCGCGATATGGCGGAGGAACTGAGACCCCATGGCGTTGCGGCTCTGTCGCTCTATCCGGGCCATGTGATCGACAAGAAGAAAGGCAAGATGCCAAAACGCGAAACGGCCCAGTTCGTCGGGCGTGGGGTGGCCGCTTTGGCGGCTGATCCAAAGGTGATGGCGCGATCAGGCGAAATCCAAGAGGCCGCCCATCTGGCCCGGGCGTACGGTTTCACCGATATCGATGGTACGCAGCCCCAGCCCTATGACAGATTGTGACATCTCTTAGGTCAGGGTGTGCGCATCCTAGGCCGAGATCGCCTTAGCGGCTGCATCGAGCGCCATGATGATCGCGCCGAAATCTGCCGCTTTGAGTGACGCGCCGCCCACCAAAGCACCGTCCACATCCGGCACGGCGAAAATCTCATCGGCATTGCCGGGTTTGACGGAGCCGCCATAGAGCAGGCGAATGCCGTCAGCGGTGTCCGTGCCAAATCGAGTGGCCAGTTCGGTGCGGATGAACCCATGTACGGATTCGATCTCGGCCATTGTGGGGACCAGCCCCGTGCCAATCGCCCAAACCGGCTCATAGGCGATCACCAGATTGCCCGGCGCCGCGCCGTCGGGCAGGGAGCCCGCCAATTGAGTGCGGAGCACGTCGAGAGTCTCGCCCGCTTGGTATTGCGCTTCCGTTTCGCCGATGCAGAGAACGGCAACGAGGCTGACGGACCACGCCGCGTCTATCTTGCTCCGCACCAGGGCATCGGTTTCGCCGTGATCTTGGCGGCGTTCGGAATGGCCGAGAATGACATGGGATGCGCCCGCATCTGCGACCATCTGCGCGGAGATATCGCCGGTATGGGCACCGTTCGGGTTTGGGTGGCAATCCTGCCCACCAACCTGAACACAGGTGTCTGGATCATGGACCATGCGGTCGATCAACGTCGCGGGCGGGCAGATCAAAACATCCACGCCCAAACCGGTGGGGAGCGCGGCCACTTCGCCCATATCCGTAGACAGGCCGTTCATTTTCCAGTTTCCAGCGGCAAGCTTGCGGCGCATCTGTCCCTCCTGATTTGTGCTCCTGCGAGACGTATCAGTCTGGGGGTAAGCGGGGAAGGGGGCTCACAGATGGGTCAGGGCTTCACGTGCCAGCGTGACCGCTTCTTCCGGGTCATCAAGCGCTGCGTCGGGCAGCCGCCAATAGGGCATCGCCACCTCTTTCTTGCCATCGCGGCGATAGGTCCACCGTTCCAATCCGCGGGCGTCCAACTCTCCTTGAAAATCACCAGCGCCTTTGATCCAGATCGAGCCATCCGACTGCAGAATCGCGAAGATTGTGCCGTCATGATAAAGGCAGAGCCCACCCATCATCTTGCGGGTCGTAAGCGGCTCCAGATCGGCGAAGAGCTCTTTGGCAAAGGCGATATCGGCGTCGGAAACGCTCACGCAAGTTTTCCAAGCGCCTCATCGAATTTGATCGACTCGCCACAACCGCAGGCATCGGTGACATTGGGGTTCTTGAACTTGAAGCCGGATTCAAGCAGCGACACTTCATAATCGATCTCGGTGCCAAACAGGAACATCTGTGCCATTGGGGCGATCATCACCCGCGCGCCGTCTTGTTCGACCACTTCGTCATGGGGATCGACCTCGGTAACGTAGTCCATCGTGTATTCCATGCCCGCGCAGCCGCCTTTCTTGACGCCGATGCGCAAGCCCTGATGGCCATCTTTTTCCATCAGCTTGGCGATTTGGGCCGCCGCCTTGTCGGTGATGGAGACCGCCTGTTTGCCGGGAATACCGAACATGTATGCACCCTTTCCTGTGTTGGCCTAATGTAGGTCAGACCGGGCCCTGGCTCAAGGGAGCGGATCGCGCTGCCGCAGGTATCCCGCGATTGCGTCCAGCGCGGCGCGCACGGGTTTTTCGTGCCGCCCCTCGTGGTGGCTGACCAACCATTGTTCGCTGCGAAGCTCCGCAATTGGGTCTGAGACCCGGGTGAGGCCGTTCATACGTTCGCCGATGAAGAGCGGCAGAACAACCCGCCCGATCCCGGCACGGGCCAGCGCGACGGCCAGATGGGGCGTATTGGCCTTGGTCACGATTTCAGGTGAATGATGACGCTTAATCCATTGAGCAGACGGCGTTTCAACCGAACCATGGGCCGGGCCGATCCAACCTACGACTTCGGGCGATGTGGCATAGGCGGCATAGTCCACATGGCCGATCTGCTGCCCGGCGAGCCAGGGCTGATCGGGGCGCGTGTTGCGGATGCCGATATCAACCTCCCGGCGCGCGATATCGAGGCTGAGATCGCAATAGACGAATTCCGGTAGCCAGGTGGCGTTGGGGCTCCAATAGGCACTTGCGTGTTCGGCCAAGTCCGTCGCGGTCCAACTGCCTGCTGAGATGCGGACACAGACCGGGCCGGTCGCCTCTGTATGCCAGCGCGCGATTTCCGTCGCGGCGACCTCCATTTTCTGGGCCTTCTCGTAAAGCTGTCGGCCATCTGAGGTCAGGGCATAACCCGCCGAACCGTGCAGAAAGAGACGGCGGCCAAGGCGCGTCTCGAAAGCACGCATCCGACGGCTGAGGGTCGCGGTGCTGACGCCGCTGGCCTCAGCTGCGCGCGCAATGCCACCATGCCGCGCCACGGCGGCGAAATAGGCGTAATCATCCCAATGCGGTTGGGTTTCCATTTTTGCAACTCCAGTCGCGGATCTGGCATCTGCCGGGATACGCTGTCACGGCTTAGATCTGTCCTGCCAATCAAAGTCAGGAGGACAGAATGATCTCTGTTATTCGACCTATTTGTAACCCTGATACGCCTCAAACGGAATATCAGAAAGAACAAGCCAAGTTTGCAAAAATGCAAATGGAGTTTCAGGTTTGGTGGCCGCGGCGGCTCTGGCGCGCTCTGTTCAAGCGGGCGAGATGATCACATGAAGCCGAGTTCGAGACGGGCCTCGTCACTCATCATATCCATACCCCAGGGTGGCTCCCAGGTCAGTTCGACATTGACGGTCTTTACCCCATCAAGCGGTTCGATCGCTTCGGCCACCCAACCGGGCATTTCACCGGCGACGGGGCAGCCCGGCGCGGTGAGGGTCATCACCACATCGACATCGTTTTCGGCCCCGATCTCAACCGTGTAGACCAAGCCGAGATCATAGATATTCACCGGAATCTCTGGGTCATAGACCGTCCGGCAGGCCTCGACGATGGTCTCGTATAGCGGGTGATCCGTGCTCGACGGCTTGATCAGCGGCGTCCCTTCGAGATGTTCTTGCGGTTGGGTCATGGACCACCTTCACTGTGGAATTCTTGACAGAAGATATAAGGATTGTGATCTGGGTCGTAAAGGCCGGTCGAAGGCTTGGCAAATCCGCGCGGGCGATTTATCGGGGCGCAATGACTGATCGGTTTTCCTTTTCGCTCGCCGCGACCAGCGGCAAAGCTCGCACGGGCGTGATCTCCACCCCGCGCGGCGACATCCGCACGCCGGCCTTCATGCCCGTGGGCACGGCGGCGACGGTGAAGGCGATGATGCCCGAGAGCGTGCGCGCAACCGGGGCCGATATTCTGCTCGGCAACACCTATCACTTGATGCTGCGCCCCGGGGCCGAGCGGATCGCGCATTTGGGTGGGTTGCATCGGTTTATGAATTGGGAGCGCCCGATCCTGACCGATAGCGGCGGCTTTCAGGTGATGAGCCTGGCCGAGCTGCGGAAACTGACCGAGGAGGGCGTCAGTTTCAAATCCCATATCGACGGCTCGAAACACATGCTGAGCCCGGAGCGATCGATGGAGATCCAAAAACTCCTCGGCTCGGACATCGTGATGTGTTTCGACGAATGCCCGGCGCTGCCTGCGGATCGGACCCGGATTGCCGAGAGTATGCGGCTTTCGATGCGGTGGGCGGATCGCTCACGGGAGGCGTTTGGCGATAGGCCCGGCCATGCGCTTTTTGGCATTCAGCAGGGTGGTTTGGAGCAGGACTTCCGCCAAGAGAGCGCCGAGGCGCTGACCCAGATTGGCTTCGATGGCTATGCGGTGGGCGGATTGGCCGTGGGTGAGGGGCAGGCGGCGATGTTTGGCTGCCTCGATTTCGCGGCCGATATGCTGCCTGTGGACAAGCCTCGCTATCTGATGGGGGTGGGCAAGCCGGATGATATTGTCGGGGCGGTGAAGCGCGGCATCGATATGATGGATTGCGTCTTGCCCTCCCGATCCGGGCGCACGGGGCAGGCATTCACACGCCGCGGTGTCGTGAATATCAAAAACGCCCGCCATGCCGACGACCCGCGACCGTTGGACGAAGCATGCACATGTCCGGCCTGTTCCAACTATTCCCGCGCCTATCTGCACCATGTGTTCCGGGCTCAGGAAGTCATCTCTTCGATGCTGCTGACCTGGCACAATCTGCATTACTTCCAGGAGATCATGCAGGGTATGCGCGAGGCGATCACCGAGGATCGGTTTGAGGCGTGGGAGGCCGACTTCCATGCCGGGCGCTCCGAGGGGGATATCCCGCCGCTCACGGCTAACCGCTCTTAGCGACGAGATGGCAAGAGCCGTTCTGACCGGGAGACATTCGGATATCTGTGATATGGCATTGCCAAACAGTGCCATCCTTTGAAGTTCTCGAGTCGCTGCGGGCTGGCTCCGTTTATGCCTTCGGTTGGGCCACTGGTGGCAGCCAGCAGGGGGCAACCGGTATCTGATCGGAGGCGAGGGTGGGGTCGAGTATGCGACTTTGCCAGCTCGGCAGCTCGTCGGCGTGCAGCAATACGGCTGTGGCCTAGCTTAAACCGAAACCACCGCTCAGTTCCGCGCGCGCGTTGTACGCGACAAGCAGAAGAAGTTTGGAGACGGGCCGGCCCTCAAGTGACACCCCACCAACGAAGCGTCTGATCACAATGATGTCGGATCGCGACTGTCGCCGTCTCGATGTCCCTGTTTTCCAGAGCCTCGATAATCGCAATATGCTCTTCCATCGCCGAAACGATCCTGTCCTGCAGGAAGGGGCGTGAATTCTGGATGATGCCGATGCGCATCCGGTTCACCGCATAACCCTCCGCAAGCTGCGCGTTGTCCAGCCCGTCAGACAGGAAGTCGTGCAACGACAAGTCGATCTCGATGGCCTGCGGTGGCAGCGATTTTGCCGCGTCAGTTCTGGCGGTGTCCCGCATCTCCACATGCCGTTTTCGCAGCGCATCCAGTCCGGAAAGTGCGTTGGACGCGATGCGGCGCCGCGCGCCTTCCTGATCCATCACCATGCGGAAATCGAGACATTCTCGGATCGTCTCGGGGTGGGCCTCCATGATCCGAATGCCGCGTTTCGGCAGCGCGCTCAGCAATCCTTGCGCGCTTGCCACTTTGACCGCCTCGCGAATGGGAGCGATCGGAAAGTCCAGAATTTCAGCAAGTTGCGACATCGACAGAAACTGCCCATCCCGCAGTTTTCCAGCCAGCAACGCGGCCCATAATGCCTCCTGGGCTTGGGTCGCCATAAGTTGGACCTCGTTCGATCGGTTCATCGCAGCGTTCCTCATCATTACTCATTCTGAAGTTCTACTTGAAGTTATTATTAGTATGTGTATTAAGATAGTATCTAAAATGTTAGATGCAAGCACAACTTCACAGAAGGGCTCAGCAATATCAGCGATCGCCCTTCGCGAAGCACACTGGGAGGAAAAAATGGCATCAACAAATGAAATACATGTTGCCCATGGTGATACGGTCGCGGGGGAGAGCACGCACACGCTCAACCCTGTCGGTGATGACGAGAAAACCTGGGGATGGTTCGCCATCTTCAACATCTGGGCGAACGACGTGCAGTCGCTTTTCGGCTACTCGCTCGTGGCATCTCTCTTCATCTCTTACGGCGTTGGCGGCTGGACTGCCTTCGCAGCGTTGATCTTTGCCGGATTGTTTGTGATGTGGATGGTCAACCTGTCCGGCGCAGCGGGTGAAAAATACGGAATTCCTTACCCGGTTTTTGCGCGCGCCAGTCTCGGCACCGCGGGGTCCAATCTGCCGGCCATTCTGCGCGCCACCGTCGCTGTGTTCTGGTATGGCGTGCAGGTCTATTTTGCCTCGACGGCGCTGGCCCTTCTCATTCGATCAATCACAGGCATCGACGCGGGCGGCACCGAGATTCTGGGCCTGACCGGAATCGACTGGCTCTCTTTCTTCATCGTCTGGGTCTTCCACATCTTTATCTTCTGGCGTGGCATGGGCTGGGTCGAAACCTTCCTGAACATCGCAGGCCCCTTCGTCTATGTCGTGATGATTGGCCTTGTGGTCGTGCTCTGGCAGCGTTCGGACGGGCAGCTTCTGCAAGCCACCGCAACGATCTTTGCCAATCCGGAGGGGACTTTCTGGACCGAACTGACGGGCTTTGTTGCGATTGTCGGCACGATGGTGGCCTATTTCGCGGCTGTGATGATCAACTTCAGCGACTTCTCACGCTACGCCAAGGACAAGCCGACCATGATCATCGGCAACCTGGCCGGACTGCCGCTGAACATGATCCTGTTCTCGGCCCTTGCCTTGCTGACAACCGGTGGCGCGGCCGTCGTCTTCGGCGAAGAGATCATCAACCCGACCGAGATCGTCGAACGCACCGACAGTGTGCTTCTGGGCGTGATCGCGGCCATCACCTTCTTTGCCGCCACTGTTGGCATCAATCTGGTGGCCAACTTCATCCCGGCCGTGAATGGCATCTCCAACGTGGCACCCGGAAAGATCAGTTTTCGGAACGCTGGCCTGATCACATCGGTGTTTGCACTGGTGATCGGTGGCTTCTGGAACAGCTTCATCAGCCAATTCGGGATCAGCGGTTTCGTCAACACGCTGGGCGCGACGCTGGCACCGATCTTCGGCATCATGATCGTTGACTACTATTGGCACCGGAAAGAGCAGCTGAACGAGGATGACCTCTACGACATGGAAGGGGGCACCTATCACTACCAGAACGGCTGGAACCATGCCGCGGTGAAGGCTTTCGGTCTGGCTGCCATCTTCTCGGTCGCAACCGTCTGGGTGCCGTGGTTCTCGGTACTGTCGGGCTATGCCTGGGTGATTGGTGCCGTATTGGGCGGCGTGATCTACAACGCCCTGGCCAAGGGCAACGTCAAAGTCTGACGACGCTCTAAGATATCTGCCGGTGGGGTCAATCTCCACCGGCAGTGTGATTGATCTGAGACCAGTTTTCTTGCGACGGCGACGTGGTTGATGAAGCGTGCACATGCCCGGCCTGTTCCAACTATTCCCGCGCTTATCTGCACCATGTGTTCCGGGCGCAGGAGATCATCTCCTCAATGCTGCTGACCTGGCACAACCTGCATTACTTCCAGGAGATCATGCAGGGCATGCGCGATGCGATCGCCGAGGATCGGTTTGAGGCGTGGGAGGCCGACTTCCATGCCGGGCGCTCCGAGGGGGATATCCCGCCGCTTTTGCGTGTCACCTAACCGCGCTTGCGGCGAAACAGGCTGAAACCACCGGATGGCTTGTTTTCGCGTTTATCTTTGCCCGAGAACTGATAGCCGCAATCCTCAAAGAATTGCCGAACTTCAGAGGTTAAGAAACCGCGCCCGCTGGCATTCTGAGGCAGGTCAAACCCGCCGCCATAGTTCAACTCGACGACAACGGGGCCCGTTTCCGTGATCGCAATGTCGGTAGACTGATATCGGATCGGAGCGAAAATCGAGGCGGCTTGGCGGTTCACCTCTTGCAGCTTGTCCCAATGCGGAAGGGTGAGACCTTTCAATCCTGCGGTGTCCGGATGATCGTCTAGGAACTCGATCTGCATTCCATTGCGCCGTGTGACGGTTTCGACATTGCCGGTGGCGACATCAATGGAGCAGGCAAGGTTGCCAGCGCGCCAATAGGCGTCTGCGATGTTGCTGCCCTGCGGCATCTTGATGACGGCCATGGGTGACTTCACCCCGCTTGAGGTTAGCAGATTGACCATCCGCACGGTGCAAAGTGCCACCGCATAGGGTCGTATATCGCTATGGTTGGACAGCCGCCTTTGAATCACATAGGTGTTGCTGCCAACAAAATCGGTCAAGAATGCATCGTAGGTCATCGGACCTTGTCCGACGCAAGTTAGATGCGTCTGGTCGGCACTTTCGACGCTGAATGCCCCAAAACTGACCATGCCACCGATGATTTTCCCGAAAAGATCGGGCCCGTTTAGCAGGAGCAGATCACGCAAAGCATCTGCCGTCTCGATCTTTGGAAGACCTGGGAAGACACGTGCGGATCGGTCAATGACGCCGATCGCCTCCGGAACCGGCACGCCGCCAGCGCCAAGAATTGTACCTGCGAGGACCTTGTCTTCTGCGGCGCTGTTCCATCCGCCTGGATTGCAGGTATGTGCGATCGGCCAGCGGAGATCATTAGCGATGAATTCCGTCCGGGTCGCTTGGCTTGGATGCGCCGGATCATAAAGCCCGTAGCGGACGAACTCTTTCAACGTCAGTTTGCCATCCAGCTTGGATATGTCGGAGAACGCTTTGGTGACCTGAATGACGGTCTGGCCGCTTTGCTTAGCGGCATATGCCAGCAAGTCTTGATTGCTCGCGTCTTGCACAGATTCAAACACAGCGATGTCACGATCCTGTGCGTCAGTGAGATTGGAATCTGTCATCGGGAAAGAGACCTTTGTTTGAAAGGGATACGTTGGACGAACAAGTGGAGCCAGTGCGGCCGGCCCCAATGACGTTAAGAGTTACTTCAGGCCAATTGCGATACAAGGGTAAACCAACACAAGGTCCACAATATTTCGCGGTTTATCCCCTGGTTTTCGCCATATCTTGGTTGCGCCGTTTTGTTTCCAGCGACAGTATGTGTTAAGGAATGGGGCCGCTTCTGCTTGAATTCCGCGTATGCGTACCCCAAGTTGACATATCCTGATCCGGAGGGGGCCAGGGGGATTGCTGCCAAGCCAGGGTCCCGTGCCCTCTTGCCAAGAACAAGGAAGGCAAGATGCCAGAAAATCAAACGACATACCCGGTGCTTCCACTGCGCGATATCGTGGTGTTCCCACATATGATGGTCCCGCTTTTTGTGGGCCGGGAGAAATCGGTGCGCGCCTTGGAAGAGGTGATGGCCGATGACAAGCAGATTCTTCTCTCGGCGCAGGTCGATCCAGGTATGGACGAGCCGACGACGGACGGTATTTTTGAAATGGGCGTGCTGGCCAATGTGCTGCAGCTTCTGAAGCTGCCGGATGGCACGGTAAAAGTACTGGTCGAGGGGCGCGCCCGAGTTGCGATCACCGGGTTTGTCGATAACCCGGACTTCTTCGAGGCGCATGTTGCACCCTTGGAAGAAACGCCCGGCGATGAGGCAACGGTTGCGGCATTGCTGCGCTCGGTCAGCGAAGAGTTCGAGCGCTATGCCAAGGTGAAAAAGAACATCCCCGAAGAGGCTCTGAGCTCTGTCGCCGAGACCCAAGACCCGGCCAAGCTCGCCGATCTGGTTTCCGGCCATCTCGGCATCGAAGTGCATCAAAAGCAGGAGCTTCTGGAAACGCTCGATGTGGGCGAGCGGATGGAGAAGGTCTTCGGCCTGATGCAGGGCGAGATGTCCGTCATGCAGGTCGAGAAAAAAATCAAGACCCGCGTGAAGTCGCAGATGGAGCGGACGCAGCGCGAGTATTATCTGAACGAACAGATGAAAGCCATTCAGCGCGAGCTGGGCGATGGCGAAGAGGGCGCGGGCGAGGTGGCCGAGCTTGAAGAGCGCGTGGCCAATACGAAGCTCTCGAAAGAGGCGCGCGAGAAAGCCGATGGCGAGATCAAAAAGCTCAAGAATATGAGCCCGATGAGCGCCGAGGCGACCGTTGTTCGCAACTATCTCGACTGGATGCTGTCGATCCCGTGGGGTGTGAAATCCCGGGTGAAGAAAGACCTGACCAGGGCCGAGAAAATCCTCGACGACGATCACTATGGCCTGGAAAAGGTGAAAGAGCGGATCGTGGAGTATCTCGCCGTTCAGCAGCGCTCAAAAAAGTTGAAAGGCCCGATCCTTTGCCTCGTTGGGCCTCCGGGTGTCGGTAAAACAAGCCTGGGCAAATCGGTTGCAAAGGCCACGGGGCGCGAGTTTATCCGCATCTCGCTTGGCGGCGTGCGCGATGAAAGCGAAATTCGCGGTCACCGGCGGACCTATATCGGCTCGATGCCGGGCAAAATCATTCAGGCGCTGAAGAAGGCCAAGACGACGAACCCGCTGATCCTGCTCGATGAGATCGACAAAATGGGCCAGGATTTCCGCGGCGACCCGGCCTCGGCCATGCTGGAAGTGCTTGATCCGGAGCAGAACTCGACCTTCGTCGATCACTATCTGGAGGTGGAATACGACCTCTCGAACGTGATGTTCCTGACCACGGCGAACTCCTACAACATGCCGAGCCCGCTTCTGGACCGGATGGAGATCATTCCGCTGGCCGGTTACACCGAGGATGAAAAGCGCGAGATCGCCAAGCAGCATCTGGTGAGCAAACAGGTCAAAAATCACGGCCTGAAGAAGGACGAGTTTGAGCTGACCGATCCGGCGCTCACCGATGTGATCCGCTACTACACCCGCGAGGCGGGGGTCCGGAACCTGGAGCGTGAGATCGCCAAACTGGCGCGGAAGGCTGTGACGACCATCGTCAAAGGTGGCACCGATGCGGTGACTGTGACGCCGGATAATCTCGAAGAGATGTTGGGTGTGCGGCGGCACAAATACGGCCTGGCCGAAGAGGACAATCAGATCGGCGTTGTGACCGGTCTGGCCTGGACCTCTGTCGGTGGCGACCTCCTGAGCATCGAGGCCCTGCGTCTGCCGGGCAAAGGTCGGATGAAGACCACCGGCAAGCTTGGCGATGTGATGAAGGAGTCGATTGACGCGGCAAGTTCCTTTGTCCGCTCGATCAGCCCGTCGATCGGGGTCAAACCGCCGAAATTCGACAAGCTCGACATCCATGTGCACGTGCCCGAAGGCGCCACGCCCAAGGATGGCCCCTCGGCCGGAGTCGCGATGGTGACGTCGATTGTCTCGGTCTTGACCCAAATCCCGGTTCGTAAGGACGTGGCGATGACGGGTGAGGTGACGCTTAGGGGCAATGTCCTGCCGATTGGTGGCTTGAAAGAGAAGCTGCTCGCCGCGCTTCGGGGCGGGATCACGACCGTCTTGATCCCCAAAGACAACGAGAAAGACCTGCCCGAGATTCCGGACAATGTGAAAGAGGGTCTGACGATCATCCCGGTTGGCCATGTGTCCGAGGTCTTGCGCCACGCTTTGGTTGAGCAACCCGAGCCGGTGGAATGGGACGAGGCCGCCGAAGAGGCCGCCGCCGCCCAAGCCGCGTTGGAGGCCAAAGGCGGCAGCGGTGTGGCATCCTCCGCCCCGCATTAATCGTCATCCGGACCTTATCGAGATAGGCGCGCCGTCACCGGCGCGCCTTTTTCGTTAGCCCAGTTGGCTGGCCTGCAACGCCGCGATGAAGCGCACGAAATCGATAAAGAAGTGATACCCGACCGCGTGTTCGAACCCGAATTTGACAAATAGCAACCCCATCGGCACCCCGTAGAGGAGCGCCGTGAGCAGCATCGGCACCGCTGCCGGGCTGAACACCATGTGTCCGGGCAGATGCGCCAGGCTATGCACAGCGGCAGCAATAAACACCGCTGCCAGCACCACGCGGGTCGGGCGATCATTGCTGCGGCGCCTGAGCAGCACATAGATTGCCGTCAACAGGAACAAGCGCGCCCATATCTCTTCCGCAAAACCCGGGACCAGAGCCACGATTGGCTCCCAGGGCTGATCGATCCATGCATCCCCGGAATGGGCGCCATAGCTGATGTTCAGAAACGCGGCGGGGACGGCCAAGACGCAGCCGATCAGCAACCCCTTTGCCACCTCCGTCCAGGTGCCGTCGACACAGTAGACAAGGGTCAGGCCGCTTTCTTGGGTCAGCAAAACGCCCCCCACAAAAAGAATGGGAACGCAGGCCAGGTGAATGGCTTGGAACATATCCAATCGGCCGCTCAACCCCGACAGTGACAGGCAGAGTGCGCCGATGAACAGGCCCAGACCGATCATACGCCATGACAAAGATTGGCGGCGCTTGGCGATGACGCCAATGGCGGCCAGGGTGAAGGCGATCACGAGAACGAGCCATGGGTGAAAGACAATGCCCAGAAGGAAAAGAGCGATCAGCGCCGCTAGGATCGCGCCCAACATTGTGCGGTATCCAAGACCCAGCATCGTTCCCGGAGTGAGATTGGGTAGGTCGGCAGCGCGCGGCGGGGCGCGCCAAAGCACAACAATTATCAGAGCCAAGAAGAGGAGACCTGCGCCTTGGCCAAAGGAATTGAATTGGCTGCTATCTGGCAGGTACCGAGCCAGCAGAAGGCCGCTTGCCAAAAGCCAAAGGACAGCGAGGGCAATCTGGAGAAACAGGTTGGTTGCCGATGTCATCTTACCTGACTGTGCCTCCGATGCGGCAGGGGCGCGGGGGCCATCGCTAGACTTGTACTTAGACGCCGTTTCAAAAGGGTAGCGAAAACACCGGTGTCTCGCTACTCTGTCCGCACGTGAGAAACAATGAGCAGGGGGTCGTCCCATGGCCACGACCACGAAACCACGTAAATCCACCCCGGCCGGACGCCGGTCTCGAAAATCGACCAGCACGTCCAAACCCGCAACAACCGAGGTCGCATCCGACAAACTCGAAGATGCGATGACGCCGGTCAAAAAGGGTGGCGCCGCCGCGGCGAAGGCGGCAGTTCCAGCGAAGGACAGCGCGGTTGATGCGGCCGCCGGTAAGATCAAGCGCGGCGATCTTCTGGACGCGGTAGCTGCGCGCTGCGCGCTCAAGCGAAGCGACCTACGGATTGCGGTGGAGTTGGTTCTCGACGAGCTAGGCACTGCGTTGGATAGCGGCAAGGACCTGGTGATCCCGCCGCTTGGCAAAGTCGTCGTGAAACGGCGGAACGAGGCCAAAAATGGCGATGTTCTGATCACCCGGATCAAACGCCATAAGCGCGGCTCAGAAGGCCTTGCGGAGCCGGACGAGGACAGCTAAAAGCCCGCCCTACGGGTGATTAGCTCAGTGGTAGAGCGCTTCGTTCACATCGAAGATGTCGGGAGTTCAAATCTCTCATCACCCACCATCCACCTTCGGATTGTTGGTCGATAGCTGCATATCGCATGGACCTGACTCGAGGGGGGCGAGCCGCTCAAATTGCCTTGTCTCAGTTCGCGACGTCTGGATGCTGTGCGGAAATCGTCTGCGGCGGCACAATGTTGGGGCGTTCACCGGCATCAGCGCTTGCCAGATAGACCAGGATTTCAAGCTCCGGCAGATACATCTGAGCATCGACCCAGGCTTCATCCGTTTCGAGGTCCGTGCGCCGCACGTTCACAGGCCAGCCAATATAGCTGCAGTCTTCGACCCCAACTTCGGTCGGCGAAAGCACCTCAACCTCAGTAAAATAGCGGATCTCGAACCCGTCACTGAATCGCGCGGTTTCTTCAATATCCCAACGGGTGTTTGGCGCGATGTCGGGCAAAGGTGTCGAGTAGGTGACCGTCTCAATGCTATCAGCGACAACTTGATCCGCGACAAGCTCCCAACTCTCGAAGACAAGTCCAGTCGGATGCATGACATGTTGCCAAACTTCGCCATCCTTATAGTTGGTTTCGGTTTCCAGGATGGTGCCGTCGCTTTGGACCTCGTAGCGCATGAGCATGTCGGGGAATGTCATATAGACACCATCGGTCGCGGGACCGGTCGGGCAATCGGCCCAGGCGGCGGCAGGCAAAGCGATGGCGACTGCAAGCGCGGAGACGAGAGAGTGGGAACGGATCATTTTGGAATACCCTTTGTCGTTCAGAATTGGAGGACCCAAAGCGGTGCCGGAGGTCAAACAGTTCATGTGTCACCTCCTTAACGGCTCGTTTGGGTCATCATTGCCGCCCTTTCAGCGGATTATGACGATTGGTTGTTTGATGACCAGAAATCGTTCAAAGAAATCTCGGAACAGCGCCGAGATTTCTTTGAACGGATCTCACAGATCGCCCAACCCACGGATGTAACCAGCGCCGTTACGGTACATAGCTGGGATCAAAACGGTCCTCGATACCTTGCCACCAAAAGAAGTGATCACCGCCGATGATCGGGCGGCGCGGCTTGATGCGTAGATCTAGACCTCGGTGCTTGTATCTGGTCACCGGTCGGCTTAGGGCGGTCTGAGTTTAAAAGGGCTGTGCCGATGCCTCCGATTTACATTCTGCGCCATGGGGAAACCGTCTGGAATCTGGAAAGCCGGTTTCAGGGCGCGCTGGATTCCCCGCTGACGGCGAAGGGTGAAGCCCAGGCCCGCATCCAAGGGCAGATCGTGGCACGGATTCTGGCTGAGACGCCGAACCTCTCTGTTTATTGCAGCCCGCAGGGGCGCGCCCGTGCCACGTGGGAGATCGCGCGGGGCGGCTATGATGGCCCAGTTGCGTTCGATGAGCGCCTCGCCGAGGTCAACATGGGCGCGTGGCAAGGCCTGACCCGAGACGAGGCCGCAACCCGCTGGCCCACGCTTTTCTCAAACCCTGGCAGCTATCTGGAACGCGCGCTGACAGCGCCCGAAGGGGAGCGCTATGCCAGCCTGCTCACCCGGGTGCTCGGGGTGTTGGACGATCTGAGCGGTCCCACGCTGATTGTCACCCATGGTGTCACCTCCTCGGTGATCCGGGGACTCTGCCTTGGCCTGGAGTTCGATGAGATGGCCTGGCTCGATCATGAGCAAGGTGTGGTCTTTGCCATTCAGGATGGGGTTGAGAGCGTGTTGCGAGAGGCGTGACACCAGAGACACCCTTATTCGGTCCTCGAAAGGTTTCTCGAACGGACCGGGCAGAAGCCCACTTGCATCCCGCCCCAGCTTTTTGTTAGAGCATCTCCGGTCGGGTGATTAGCTCAGTTGGTAGAGCGCTTCGTTTACACCGAAGATGTCGGGAGTTCGAGCCTCTCATCACCCACCAATTCATGCCTTTGATGATACACGTTTTTTCCATCAAGCACCACCCTTTTGCGAAGTTGCCTTGGGTTCACTGAACCGCGTGAGGTCTAGAATCTCGGCTGCATCGGCCAAATGCTCGGGCATGAACCTTGCATAGGTCTTCTGCGTGATCTGGATATTGGAGTGGCCAAGATACTGGCTCACCTTCTCAATGGGCGTACCAGCGGCCAGCATTCGGACGGCTACCGAGTGGCGAATCTGATGAATGGACGCCTTGCCAATGCCCGCGCGGCTCAACGCCGACCGATAACCTTTGCCCATCGACTTGATGCGCCCGCCCGCCCATTCAACTACGTGGTCACTTAGGCGCGCCCGGTACGCCGTTTCTAGCGCGGCTCGGGTCATTCTGTTCATTGGAACAACGGCCCGGCCTTTACGGGTCACACCATCGGGCAAGCGCAGGTCGATAACTCCCCGCTCAAAGTCAATTCGATCCCAAGTCAGATCAAGGATCGCACCCACGCGCGCGCCGGTTCCTATGAGCAAGATAACGCCAAGCCTCACATGTGGCGCAACGCAACCATCAACGATGGCCTGCATCTCTTCGCCGCTCATGGGGCGCACGTTGCTGTCTGGCTTAGGTGGCAACTCGATATGTGGCGCTCGGTCGATCAGGTTGCGCTTCACTGCCCATTTCAGCGCGCTGCGGAGGTGGCCAAGTTCAGTGTGAACCGTGCCGATCTTTTTGCCATCGGCGGTCCTGGACGCAAGGTATCTGCGGCTGTCTTCGTCGTTAATCTGAGACGGCTTCAACGCCCCAAATGCTGGCAGAACGGCCTTGCCGGTGAAGCCCATGGTCTTTGCCGTGGGTTTTGCTCCTAAGTGGTCGACATATGCCTGCCAGATCGCGTTCACCGTGAGGTCTCCCGCTGTCCAGGTTTCCCGCAGGTACCGCTCCCGACCCTCGGCCTCGGCTTCCTCTCGCGTGCGTGCCGCAAGCTGATAGCGCCGTCTCTTGCCGGTGCTAGTGTCGGGCCAAGAGACGCAGAACCCGCCTCGCAGGCGTCCGATGGTGATTTCTGGCATTGCTCGACCCTTTCCACTTCCTCCGCTGGTATCCGCAACATGCGCCCAACGCGAAAAGCGTGCAACTCGCCACGGTGGTGCATCTGCCGAACGGTTTCTGCAGAGCAATCCCACCGCGCGGCAAGATCATCGGGAGAGTATGGTCGGGGGTATCTCATAGGGTTACAGAAGCTGCTTGAGGCGCTTGATAAGAGCAGCCTTGGTCTCAATCACCTCACGTCCTCGGGTCTTCGGTTCGAGGCGTGGGTCCACTGCAGCCCAATGGCCACTTCCTTTTGTCTTGTCTTCCCAGGTTAGCAGATATCCGTTGTCCAAGACTTCGATATCAACTGACTTGTCGGCATAGAGGCTCATATCTTTTCCCCTTCTTGGGTGATCTCCGGGGGTGTGTCAGTCCTGCTGATCTCGACAAATTCATGAAGCATGTGCTGGAATCGCTCGCCCGAGAACGACGCGCACCATTCGAATCCTTCCATTTGTGGTTCTGGGCAGTCACCGCAAATGAAGACTTCTTCGTCCGCACACCAGGACACATCGTCACGTCCGTAGGCCGCTGATCGCGGGTTTCGACGCGCATTAGGCAAAAGGTACGTAACCCGCTTAGTGGCTGGGTCGCCGCAGTTGTGACACTCATGCCGCATATAGATTTGCTTGATCTCTCTCACTGTGCCAACTTCTAAATCCATCTCTTCTCTCCTACTCACGCGGCCCCAGGAGGCCAGCTTCATACAAACGGTTCTGTGTGATGATCAGGGCGCGGAGGAAGTCGTCATCTCCGGCCTTGTCTTCGTTGCGGTGGCAGTTCGCGCAGCCATGATATGCGAAGAAATCATGCGGCTTCTCGGCCATGCCGGTGTTTGTGAAGCGGCGGATATGGCACATGACCGTGGTTTCTCCGCTGCGGTCGCACCCAGGCAATTGCATGGTGCACATTTGACCACGCGCGAAGTTGCGCAGCTTCTTGGACACGCAGTTGCTCACCTTCTGGACGGGTGGGCGCATGGGGGCTATGCGGCTCATGACAGCAGGGCCTCCACGATTGCCATGTCTATGATGAATGCGCCCAGATAGAGAAAGTGAGGCTGGAACTCCGCGTTGAACCGGAACGCATGTGCGAGGGCGAGAATTATGGTCATGCCAACACCTCCGCGCCAAACTCTGTTTCGTATTTCAGCGCGTCGGGGTCCGTTAAGCGGACACCCAAAGCAGCAAACTCCGCATGAACGGCATCCATGAATGCTGTCATCTGCTTGACGGTCATTAAGCGTGTGACAGGCAGGTCGAAGGCCTTTATCGCAGCCAACTTTTCTTCATGGCCCAGGTGCATCAACACTCTATCGTAGGACGCGCAGAACGCCTCGTTCCCATCGCGGAGGATCGGCACCCCATGACGCAGCTTGCAGTCTGCCCTGACGTCCTCATGAGTCCGGTCGCCGAACTGACGGGCGATGTCGCTGAACCAGCGTTGTGCCAGCCGGTTTTGCGCCCCGGATCGTGGGTCGCCTTTCGTCCATGATACCGTGATAGGTGGGTCGACGGCGCGCAGGAGAACTGCAAGCGCATCGATATGTCGATCTTCGCGGAGGATCTTCGTGGGCATCAGTACGCCCCCACTGCCTGATCGCCGTATGTAATCGGATCAAGCGCGTTCCGCTTGGCGTTTGCGGCGGTGGTGATTTCGTTTTGCATCGGCTCGGGCAGGCCGGTGATTGCCTCCTGGATGTCGGGGCGGTTAAGCCACGCGTCTAGACCGTCGATCGACTTGGCTTTGCTGATGTTGTTTTGGACCCAATCGCGCCTTTCAGCGGGGGTCATTTCTGGCTTCTGTTTCGACTTAGGGGCCTCTTGCTGATACCCGCTGACCTTCACCTTCGACCACGGGTCTTCCGCCCAGGACCTCCATTGAACCTTGTTGCCCACCTGCTTCACCTCACAGGCAACCCACGGGCTGTCGAGGCGGTAGAGGTATCGGCCAATCCCCCATTTCACGGCGGCGCGCTTTAGGGCATCAGAGAGACCGCCTTTCTCTGCCTCAACCTGCGTTCCACCGGCACCGTCCGACTTGCTGATCCACTCGTCACCTATCTTGATCGAGAGTGTGCAGATGGTCCTGCCGGTCGAGGTTTCTTCGTAGCTATCCTGCCAACCCTCAGGGCCGCAGACATTATCTAGGCGGTCCATAACGTCGCGCGCGTCGATATAGGCCAACGCGAGGGCGGCATAGCCATCGCGGCCCTTGTATGGTTGCCCCTGGACGCGCCAGTGAACGGATTCGCGGGGAAACTCGGCTGACAGATTAGACAGGTTCATCACGAAGCCCTCACTGTTAGCGTATCGCCGCCAGTAACAAGCTCAGCCCCAGGGACGGTCTCGCCCGCCTCCAAGGCCTTCTTGATAGCCGTCCGGTCGGGTTGCTTCTTCATCTGGCAGAGTTGTGTGGGAACAGTTTCCAGATCGGTGATATCCACCTTTGTGCGACCCACCGCGAGCGAGATTGTAGCCCTCGGGCGCTCCGCCTTCCGAACCCCTGCGGCCTCCATCACCCGCATCATCGCCGAGCGAGATGCCGCTTGGCGGCGCGCAAAGCGCTCTTTCCGTTCAGCCATGCCTTTCATCTGGTCGGCGATGGCCTTCTGCATGGCCTCGGCGGCGCGCTCATCTGCAATCAGGGCGTCGAGCAGGTCGCCTGTGTCAATCTCGCCATCCAGTGTATCCAGCAGCGTCATGTCGTCGAGGTCGTCGCCGCACATGTCGCGGATCATCTGCGCAACCGAAGCGATAGTGTTGGCGTCAATGTGTTTCATCACGCAGCCTCGTTGTTCTGTTCACGTTCAGCGCGGTCATTGGCTTTGCGCATTGCGTCACGAAACCATCGAAAGGTGAGAGCGTGAGATGGGTTATTGGGGTTTGCCTTGTCCCACTCGGCAACTTCTTCAATGAAGGCGCGGAGTAGTTCATGTTGGCCAGCGGTTCTCATTGCTCACGCGCCTCCTTGATTGCCATGTCTGCTTGGTGATCCATCCAATCCCGCGAGGCGGTGATTTCGCGGCAGGCAGCGTCAAAAGCTTCTGTCCCTTCAACCATCTCGGAGAGGCCATCGGGGTAGGGGCTGTCCCACCCGAACCACATGTAGAAGCCGCCGATGTCGTTAGGCTCTGGGTTGTGCGTTTCGAGCAGAGAGCGCGCGACCGCTTCCAAGATCATTGCTTTCTCGCTTCGTGTTGGCGTGTTGACCCATTCGTGGGTTTCATCGTTTGCGATGACGATGGACTCCCGCCAATCTCCGATCTGCGACATGTGCGGCAGAAGCTCTAAGACTTGATCGGCAAGGGCCTCTAGATCGGCCCCGAAGACACCGAACGGCGCATTTCCGTCGCTAAGCTCAAGCATGAAGATCGGCGTCGTGGCCGGTAGGGCGGCGATGTTGTCATGACGGGCCATCAGAACACCCCCACAGCAACAGAGAGGACAACGCAGACAACGATGAGCTGCGCGATGATCGCTAAGTCTGCGGCGGCTTTTACGTGCCGCAATCGATCTTCGTAGGGGGTGTGCATATTGTCTCTCCCAACTGTGAGGCAGGCTCGGGTGTTGGGAGGAATATGGTACATAAAATATGTACAGTCAACACAAAAGTACAAAATAAATGTACATCGATCTAATCTTGTGAGAATCACCGCAAAGAAAAACCCCGCCGGAGCGGGGTGGGGGTGTTAGGATTTGGTGTTGGCGCCGGCTTCTATTCGCCGTTCCCGGTCTTGCCTGCCAGCCTATTGATGACTCCGTTCAGGATCCTTGCAATCTCTTCCATCCCCATGCGCCTTGCGAGAGGAATGAGTATCAGAAGCTGAAGGACGAGGAGCGCTAGCGGCCCGCCGAAAGTGGGCATCAAAGTGAAGAACACGATGTCGAACAAAATCACAACAATGACTATGAAGACAAACTGATCTTCTCGGCGCGCATCCTTTTCGTCCGCTAGATCATCTTGAAGCTCTTGTATTTGCTGCTCTTGCTTGGTTGGCTCCGATGCGCTTAGACCAGAGAGTCTCCGAGTTGGCTTTCGCAGATCAGAGGGTTCAGTCACTTTCCATCCCATTGTATTCGGCCAAGATATCAGTGTTCGGAATCGGAATCCTTCGCGTGCCTGGGATATAGTTGATTGCCCATGCACCGCCCTCCCTATGGGTAGCGTTAACAAGCTGCCCGGGGCGGGTGGAACCCAGAGCGTCATATGCTTCATCGAGCAGTTCAGCTTCTGGCGTTCCCGCCACACTGGGGTGAGGGCTGAACACGTCTTTTACGGGGTGCGCACCAAATACTTTGGCGCGGTGGTATAGTTCCGGGTGGACCGGGCCATAGTCCCACGCTTCGAAATGGCCATTCACAAGCGGGTCGCCACCCGTGCGACCCAGATAAAACATGTGAGCCAAGTAAATGAGCTTCTGAAGCTGAAGGTTGGATAGCGTCCAGCCAGAGCGCTGCGACATATGCCTGGCTGCCGCTTGAACGTTGATTGCCATACGTAGCCTCCTTTGCCGGGAATATACTAGCAAGTACAGCACAAAACAAGAACTAGCGGCGTTTCGGCCATGTTTTCCTGGGCAACAATCATTCAGCGGAGCGCTTCGGCGGCCCGTCAATTTGCATCTGTCCGACTCACCAGATTTACTTACCACCGCCAACCCTTACGCTCAAAAGAACTTTGCCCCACAACATAATGCGGCTTGCGTGTTCCTGATTTGTTCCCCATCCTGACAGTGTAGTGCCCGGTCGATCTGTTGACGGCCTGATCCCGTGCCACCCCTTTCCGCAAGACGGCGGAGTCAAGAATAAGAGTAACCTGGGGAGGTGCTATGAATCGCGTAACGTTTTGTCTGTTGGTGCTTGTGGGGCGCTTAGGTGTGAACCTTAACTGGGTTCTAGATCCCGTTCACTGTGTACGTCGCTTAGCTTCTCGAAAAGCACATCCTGCACGTCACCGGGAAGCTGAGAGAACTGACCAAGAATAAGGAAGTTGAAGTCTATCCGGTGTTCTCGAAAGAGGTACACCATGATGGGGCGTGAAGGGAATGACCGGCCTTTCTCAACATTGTTGACCGCCTGCTTCCCGATCCCGCCATGCTGGCCGAAAGCTTCCTGGCCAAGGCCGGTGGTTAGCCGCGCCGCCTTCATACGCACCCCGGATGCCATCTCACTCGCGTCGCCGGTCAGCGCAAGCCGCTCTTTTTCCTGTGTGTTCATGGGAAATGGATAGATCGCAGTCCACAAAAAATGAACGTCCATAAGCGCTGAGCATTGACGGTACATAACAAATGTACTAAATCAATGCTATGACAGACGCTGAGATCATCTGCGACAAGCTTGGACGCCACATACTCATTGAGAGTCTGGGAGTAAGTAAGGCCGCGCTTTCCAACGCGCTGACGGCTGGCGTTTTCCCCTCTCGATGGTTTTCGGTGGTCAAACGAGAGTGCGAGAAACGGGACATTCCATGCCCAGACGCGGCATTCAGTTTCATCAAGCCCGCGACCAAAGCCGCACCCAAAAACACCAAGGAGGCCACACCGTGACCTCCCCAGTGTCCTCCGCTGTTCCTGTTCAAGTTTCTCCGACACGAGAAACAGATAAGAACGGAACCTCTCAAATGTCATGGCCCAAAGTTTTTGTGTTGTTCTGGCGCGCCGAGTTTAAGCGCTATTTCAGCCGCTTCCTGCGCCGCAACTACGCCGGACCCGAGGAAGTCAGCTTTTACTACAACGTCCGCTATCAGACCGCCGTCAACTGGTGGGATGGCGTCAATGCGCCCAACGGCTCAGCCACCAGCATGGCAGATGCGATGCATCCCGGCTGTCTGCGGGAGATGCGCGAAGAAGCATACAGAGATTGGGTGGGTGGAAATGATCGGGCTGCTTAGATTTGTGCGGGCCTTTGTGTCCGCACTTCTTTGGTTCTGCGTTGGGAGTGGTTTCGTCATCGAGGCCATTTCCGGCCAATTGGTTGAACTTCAAAAGTTTTTGACAAACGAGATTGAGCGGAGGCGTGCATGACCCCCGCACAGAACACCAAGGCCGGACCATTACCCGTCCGTACTGCCCCTACAGACGCGCAGGGGTGGCCTGCGGTGGCGCGTCAGGAGAGCGAGGCCGATGCTTCGTATAATGCCGCCCGCCGGGGAGGCGGCTCCACATCCCCGGCAACCATTCCCTGGCACCACGGTTTTGCGGAGGCGTCGTGATGGCTGACAAACCCACGAGCACTAACCGCCCGGAGCAGAAGCGAGATCGCGCAATTCTGGTTCGCCGTCTACGGGAGCGGGCAAGCGCTGTTCGACTACAGGTGGCTGACCTTTCAAACCAGGCACATGAACTCGATTTGGCGGCAAACGCTATCGAGGCCGCTAATGAATAAACACCCGCAACCTCGTTCCGTCTCCCTCCCTGATTGCGGGTCATCCGGTGATCGCACCGGCAACTGCTCGGCGTCCTCTGTGGCGTCGGGCCTTTTTTTCTCGGCTTCTTCTCTGGCCTCGCCATTGGGGCCGCAATCATCGGAGGTGTGTGATGTTTGGACCGTTTGCATTCCGCAAGCCCGAAAAAATGCCAGAAGGTAAATCGATGGGTGAATGGAGACGCCTCATGTGGGTCGTCTGGAAAGAGCGTGATGCGATGAGCATGGGGCGCACGGCCTGGGCGTGGATGGCTCTGTTTTTTGCCGTCTTGGCTATCATCGGATTTGCGACGTGAGGTGCGTGATGCAGTATGAGTGGGGGCCATGGATCGAGCATGACGGCAAGGGGTGTCCGTGCGCAGGTAAAGTGGTCCAGGTGTGGCTTTTCTGTCCCGTGCGAGGCGATCTGCCAGTCGAAACTGTTGTTGCTGGGTCGAAGGGTGGGGAGTCTTGGGATTGGCGCAATTACCCCATACTCACAAAAGTCATCCGCTACCGCATCCGGCGTCCGCTAGTTCGCGAATACCTCGAAGAAATCACAGAGACCTTGCCTGTTTTGGAGGACGCATGATGGAGCTTTCGTCCCACGATAAGAAGCTTGTCACCATGGCGGTAAAGGCCATGGATGCCGGTGGCTACATCATGGCTGACACGACAGAGTCCGGCCACGAGGTCTGGCGTATCAACGGCATGAAGCCGATGTCGTCGGCCCTGGTCTCGCGTATGATCGAAGCGGGCATATTCCAAGCAAACAACGACAGCCTCTTCCTTGACGGCCAGACCCTGCGCCGTGGCGACGGTCCACCGCCGATGGAGGCTTACTTGCGCGAGCGCCTAGGGCGGGGATACATCATCGCGCGCCAAGGTTCACGCGCCGCCCTAAAGGCTGCCGCCTGCAGTTGCCCTGTCGTCACGAAGGCAACCTACCAAAAGGCTAAAGACGAGTGGGGCTTTCTCAATGGCCTAAGCCGGGAGGATGCATGACCTTCCTCCGCCGCCTTCTCCGCGCCCTTAAGCAGTTTGCGGCACAATACTCGCAACAACGGGCCATCCTCGCCCAACGGGCAAATGACGCGCAAGCGGCCTACGACGCTGCCTGCGCACGCGGAGACACTCGCGCCCAACACACCACCCTCAAAGCCCTACAGGGCGCCACACACGCCCTGATGCGCGCGGAGGTGGGGCATGGGTAAGAGATCTGACTTCAAGCGCCGCCCACAGGATGCGTATGACACGCCATGCGAAGCAGTTGCGCCCCTGTTGCGGTTCCTCCCTTCTCGGTCACTGTTTTGGGAGCCTTGCGCCGGCAAAGGCGATTTGCTGGATGCGCTTTTGGAGGCGGGCCACGAGGGCTATGGCACCGATATTGAGCCTCGGGCCACCCACGTAGGCAAAATGGACGCGCTCCTGGTTACACGTCTATTTTCAGCCCAATACATCATCACCAACCCGCCTTGGACCCGCTCCATCCTCCACCCGATGATCGAGCATTTCAGCGCCATGCGTCCGACGTGGCTCTTGTTCGATGCAGATTGGGTCCACACCAAGCAGGCCGCGCCGTACCTGCCACATCTCCGCAAGATCGTATCTGTCGGTCGGGTGAAATGGATTCCCGACAGTCCATACACCGGAAAAGTCAATTGTGCGTGGCACCTCTTTGACCAGAACGCCGAGGGCGTGACCGAGTTTGTGGGGCGGGCGGCATGACCGAATTCACAATCACCCTCCCTATGCCCCCGTCCGTGAACCAGCTTTACACTGGCATGGGCAAGAACCGCCGCAAGCATCCGAACTACTCGGCGTGGTGCAATGAAGCGGGTTGGCGGATGAATGAACAGAAGTCCGCCGGGGCGTTCGGCAGCCTCTTGCCGGATGTCTGGTACTGGACCGATGTCAGCTTGCCCGAGAATCACTTGGGCGACAGCGACAACCGGCTCAAGGCGCTCCACGATCTGTTGCACGAAATGGGGGCCACGCCCGACGACAAGTGGCTCCTCGGCGGCACATTCATGCGCTGTCCTGATGTCGTGTCGGGCACGTGCGTTGTGCACGCCGTCTCAGTCCCGGGCGGGGCAAAGGCCCAGATGGACCAACTCAGGTTTTTGGCAGAGCGGTTCGGGCGAGTTTCCGCAGGCCACCTGAGCGCGGAGGCTTGATGGCGAATCCATGGCTCAAATTCTACCCGACAGACTGGCGTTCAGATCCGAAACTTCGGATGTGTTCGGCGGCAGCAAGAGGACTCTGGATTGAAATGATCTGCCTCATGCACGAATCCACCCCTTACGGCCATCTTCTTGTTGGCGGCCACTCCCCGACAGATGCGCAACTCAGCGCGTTGGTAGGGATACCATCGGACCAACTCCCGAACCTTGTTCGCGAGCTTGAGGAAGCTGGTGTCTTCTCCCGCACGCGAGAGAACGTCATCTACTCGCGGAAGATGTCACGATCAGCCAAGAAGGCGGCAACGGCGCGCAATAATGGCCGTAAGGGTGGAAATCCAAATCTCTCAAAAGAAAGGATAAATTCGGCGTCGGTTAACCTAGAGGATAAGCCACCGGATAAGCCCCAGAAGCCAGAGGCTAGAATCCAGAATACCCCCCAAAGCCCCCCAGGGGGCGGTACGTCATCTTTCTCAGATTTTTGGGAGAGGGTTCCAAAGGGGTGCAAGAACGACAAAGCGGGAGCTGTGGCGCAGTGGCGGCGCATGAATGCTGATGATCGTCAAGCTGCGTTCGACAGTGTTGTCGCTTGGTACGCTTGGGAAATGAACGCCCACAAGGACCGAACCCCGCTCTATCCGACGCGTTATCTCAGCAAGCGCCGTTGGGAGGATGAGGGCTGGCAACCACCCAAGCCCGCCGATCCACAGGCTAAGTTGGAGCTTTGGGCTAAGAGTATCCGGGATGGAACGTTCGTTAGCCCATCTGTCTGCCCCCCGCAGATGTGCCGGGCCATGATTGAGGCTGGTCTGGTGACGGCTGAGCAGGTCCAAGCCCGGGGGTTGGTAGCATGAGGATGGAACGTGCTCTTTCTTCGGTCTCGTCGCTCTACGGCTACAAGCCATCGGAGATCACAGCCGCACACCAGAAGGGCGGACCGCACCGGCTAGCCCGCGCGCGGTGGCACTTCTGGGACATGCTGCATCGCAACGGCTGGCCCTATGCGGAGATCGCCCGTCGCCTGGGCCTTCATCACACCAGCGTCATCTACGGCGTTCGCAAGCACAACGAAGAGAAAGGACGTGAGTTATGAGCGGATCAGTCAACAAGTGCATAATTCTTGGCAATCTTGGAAGAGACCCTGAGGTCAGAACCTTCCAGTCCGGTGGAAAGGTCTGCAATCTGCGTATCGCCACGTCTGAGACTTGGAAAGACAAGGACTCAGGTGAGCGCAAGGAGCGCACCGAATGGCACCAGGTATCGATCTACTCGGAGCCGCTTGTCCGGGTCGCGGAGCAATACCTGCGCAAGGGGTCAAAGGTCTACATCGAGGGCCAGTTGGAAACCCGCAAGTGGCAGGACCAGAGCGGGCAGGACCGATACTCGACCGAGATCACACTACGTCCGTTCAGCAGCCAATTGGTGATGCTGGACGGCAAGCCAGACGGCCAGAACTCCAACACCCAACCCACCCCCCAAGGCGGGTACGGCGGGTCCGGTCCCGAAGAAGAAATCCCATGGTGATGAGATGGCCCATCAAACCCCACTGCTAATCATTCCACGCATGGATCAAGCGGCGCTGCGTAAAGAATGGCTCCGACTTCGCAAGCACGAAGATGCGCATGGTGGTCCTCCTTTGCCGCGCTCGAACCTTGGTGAGCGGAGTCCAGACACAGAAGCCCGCATGGATAAGACCGTGTCTGTTTTGAAACGCATGAGCTGTTGGGCCACAGCATCGCAGATCGGGCGCAGGATCGGCATGAGCGGGAGAGGTGCGGGGACGCACCTGACGGCCATTCACCGGGAGCGCAGATGCCAGCGCCGGCGCGTTAAGGATCGCTATGGCAACGACCGGTTTGAGTATCGAGCGAAGGAGGCTGAACAGCAAAAATGAGCACAGGTGTATCGAGCATATACAGCCACGGGCCATCTCCTGAACCAACCGGAGAGGTCGCTGAGCAGAGAAACCACGCCGCGCGTAAGGCGCTTTGGCACAAGTGCGGGTGGGCCACACTGGTCCCTGACGACATCACAGACGATTGGGTGCGTCAGGCGGTCATCAACGAAGCAGTAGCAGCATTTGGCGAGAGGCAGGATGGGCAAGGGAAAGAAAGCGGCCACCAGAGCGAGGAAGCGTAAGTCTCCGACGCTGGCTTATACCGGCGATCACGGCACAGGGACGCCAGCAGCACTGTCTGGCACGATGCTTGAGCGGTTACACCATGAGGGTCGGCCTGATCCCAACCGCCGCGCCCGCCGCCGCCGCATCGAGGTCATAGATGAGTTGCAGTTTCTCTCTTTGCGGCAGTATCAGGCGGCGCGGGAGATCAGGGATGCCTATTGCGCCACCCAGAAGCTTTCTAGTGGGTCGCCAGCGAAAGAGCGCGTCGATACATCCACGCGGCCAGATGCCTTTGCGGCTGTGCATTGCGATGTGACGTCCCGATTGAACCGAGCGATGTATGCGGTTCCGCGCCACTTCCGGTTTGTCGTTGAGGAAATCTGTTGGAACAACACGCCGATCCGAAAGCTCAAGCGGGGACATGATATCGTGAAGTCGGAATTGCAGGGCGCGATGACTTGCGTGGCTGATCATCTTGGTTATTGACCAAAACGCTAAAGGGGGGTAAAACACGAACATCGAAGATGTGCGCCCGGTTGAAAGATTGGGCGTTTTTGATTCTGGCCTAATCAGTCGGTGTGCTTATGCGATAGCCGTCTCCGCTGCCTCATCCGCTCAGCCATCGTATAGCTCTAGCTCTGGATTTAGGCTTGGGTTGGTTGCCACTGATCCCTCATCAATCGGGCCAAAGAAAGGGTAAGCCGGATCGAATGGGGCGGGAGCATCCATTATCATGGCGTTTGGAATTGACCATGGAACCTCGTTAGAACCATCACTGAAGTTAAGGCAAGACGGTTGCTCGGGAAGCGGAAGCGACAGGCAATAGTTTCGCATGATCGCATCAAGGTCTGATGGGTTGTAGCTACGGAGCGCGTTAGGATTTAGGAGCCTCCAAGTTGGGGTTGATTCCATTTGATCTGTAGTCGAAGCGTTTTCGCTACGAACACCCGGAGTGGCGACTACTTCGCGATTGGTTGTTGAGGCGGAACCACCATCCGTCGCAGGCGAGTAGTCATTTGGGAGATCGATTGGAAGAGGAGAGACAGTCGGCCTGCATGAACGAGTCAGCCCAACATCAACAGGGCAAACGACGAATGCCGCATGTTCTCCTGTTCCGGAACGGCTTCCGACTTGCGAAACCAACTTGTATTCGAAGCCGATGGCAAACTCGGTTATTCCAGGAGCGGTTTCCGGTTCACATGGAAACGTGAAAGGAACCAGCCCCGCGAAGTAGAATGTATTGGTTTCGCCAGGCTCAAGGATGCGATCTCTAGATCCAATCAGAAAGTTCTCATCAGACACATCAAGGACTTCGGCGGGCCAAAGCGTGGACAATGCTGTTTGCTCCTGGTTTGCGGTAATCGGATTAGGTGTTCCGCCCACCCGTCGAGCGACCACTCGTTCAATAGAGATCGTTGTTGAGGCGGTCATCGAGTTCGTTGCTGAGTAGGAGATGCGAGTTTCGAGAGGCAAAGCATGTGTTTCGGCATCTGAAGAGCAGGTGGCAGCGCGATGAGCTTCGAAGTTCTCTCTGGTGAGGCCAAACACCTCTGATGTAACCAGGGCGTCTACACGCGGACTTAAAGCGGCTTCAGACTCCGCGATAGTAGTGTCGCGATTGGGCGCATTGATGACAAACTCAAAAAAGGCCCAACAGCCTGCAAGCACAATCGCAATAGACTGAACCCAATTCTTTACGTCTTCGCTATTCATCTCGATCTCCAATTCAGAAATCTCAATTTGGAGACGGTATCAGATTCTGCCGGTTTTCCGAAATGCAAACCTAGGAAAAGTACACCATGAGCGACCGAGATGAAGCGGGGCGCTTCGCTAAGGGCAACCGTTTCTGGGAGGCCCGCTCAAGCGCAGGCCCCAAACCCAAGTTCAAGAACCCCGAGGAGCTGTGGGAGAGGTGCCTAGAGTATTTCAACTGGGTTGAAGAGAACCCGCTAGTCGAGGCGAGACCCTTTGCATACCAGGGCCAAGTCACAATGGCCGAGGTGCCGAAGATGCGCGCTATGACGATTAGCGGCCTGTGCAACTTCTTGGATATCGCGGTTTCCACGTGGGATGAATGGCGATCTTCGCGGCCCGATTTGTCGGAGGTCATTACGCGAACCGAAGAGATCATTCGTCAACAGAAGTTCGAGGGGGCGGCTGCTGAGTTCCTGAATCCAAACATCATTGCCCGTGATTTGGGGCTGGCTGACAAAAAAGAGCATATCGGCGGCATCGCCCTGACGGTAGACCAAACCGACGCTGAGCTTTGACATCCAAGCTGACGCTCAAACAACAGGAGGCCAACAAGCTCTTAGCCGGACCCGCCCGCAACATTATGCTTCGCGGCGGATCGAGATCAGGCAAGACCTTCGTTCTTATCCGGGCGATCATCCAACGCGCAATCAATGCGCCGGGGTCGCGCCACGCCATATTCCGGTTTAGGTTCAATCACGCCAAGACATCGGTTTGGTCGGACACACTGCCGAAGGTTCTCAAGCTCTGCTTTCCGACGCTTTCGGTGCGCTTCGACAAGACTGACTTCTTTGTCGAGTTGCCGAATGGATCGCAAATCTGGATCGGGGGCTTGGACGATAAGGAGCGGGTCGAGAAGATCCTCGGCCAGGAATACGCCACGCTCTACTTCAACGAGAGCAGCCAGATTCCATGGGCGTCGGTTGAAACAGCGATGTCTCGCCTGGCCCAGAAGGTCGAGCTTGCTCCGGAGATCGCGACCGCTACGGGGCGGACGCATCTCTCGCTAAAGGCCTACTACGACTGCAATCCGCCGTCCAAACTGCATTGGTCGTACCAACTGTTCCGCGCGAAGGTGAAGCCAGGCACCAAGGAAACGCTGCCGCAGCCGGAACAGTACGTGGAGATGCTGGTTAACCCGGCTGACAACTCGGAGAACCTGCCTGCCGAATACTTTGATGTGCTGGCCAGCATGTCTGCAGCCAAGCGGTTGCGGTTTGAGGCCGGTGAATGGGCGAGCGAGGTGCATGGCGCTCTCTGGGCGCTTGAAGACAGAAAAGCCCCTGACGGCAAAGTTATGCCGGGCATCGACGCTCTAAGAGTAGCAGAGGCCCCAGAGCCACGACGCATCGTTGTTGCTGTGGATCCATCCGGGACACGTGGTGACGGCGGTGGAGATGATATCGGGATCATTGTCGCAGGACTTGGCGTCGATGGGGACGCCTACATCCTTGAGGACGCGACTTGCCAGATGTCGCCCGAGGGATGGGGTAGGCGCGCGGTCGAGCGATATGATCACTATGGCGCTGACCGGATTGTCGGGGAGCGAAACTACGGCGGCGACATGGTGAGGTTCACGGTCGCCACTGCGAACAAGAAGGCAGCCTTCAAGGAGGTTGTTGCCAGTCGAGGCAAGGCAGTTCGGGCGGAGCCAATCAGCGCGCTCTACGAGCAGGGCAGGGTGCATCACGTGGGCGACTTCCCGGACCTTGAGGACCAGATGTGTAACTTCACGGCGGCTGGATATCTGGGTGACGGCTCTCCCGACCGTGCTGACGCGCTGGTGTGGGCGCTGACGGAGTTGATGCTTGAAGGCTCCACATATTCTTGGGCGGGCGCAATATGACGACTATTTTCGACGGCCTGCGCAACCTCGTGTCAGGTCTTGGCTCTCCCCGCGATAAAGCGGCGTCGGCATCGTATTATCTGGAAATCCCTGATGATCAGCAATTACAGGCAGCCTACCGCACATCGGGGCTGGCTCGTAAGATCGTAGATATACCGGCGCAGGATGCGTGCCGAGAGTGGCGAGAGTGGCAAGCGGGCGCTAAAGAGATCACCGCTATCGAGGCCGAAGAGTCCCGGCTTCATGTTCAGGGGCTTGTGAGACAAGCCAAAATCCTTGCCCGCCTCTACGGCGGAGCAGCGATCTACATTGGCACCGGGGAGACTGACCCGGCCAAGCCCATGAACCCGGAGACGATCAGACGTGGCGGTCTGCAATATCTGACAGTGCTTCCCAAGTCGCGGGTGTCGGCAGCGGGTATTGAGACTGATCCGCGCCTTGAAGGGTACGGCAAGCCATCCTTCTACCAGCTTGATGCGGGCGTAAGAGTCCACCCAAGTCGATTGGTTGTCTTCCATGGCAGGGAGTTGCCGGAAATAGACATGGCCTCGGCAGCTTCTGGTTGGGGCGATAGCGTCCTGACATCGACGCTAGAGGCTGTGAAGGCAGTCGACAGCGTTGCCGCCAACATCTTGGCGCTGACCTATGAGGCGTCTGTTGATGTGATTTCGGTTCCGGGCTTCACAGACAACCTGCGAAACGGTGGGCCGGAGTACGAGGCAAACATTATCCAGCGCTTCCAATTGGCCTTGCTGGCGAAGAGCAATACCAAGGCGCTCCTTCTGGACGCTGAGGAAGAGTACACCCAAAAGTCAGCAGATTTCGGATCGCTTGATAAGCTGTGGGATCGCTTCATGCAAACTGTGTCGGCGGTGTCCGACATACCGATGACGCGGCTATTCGGTCAGTCACCGGCCGGTTTGAACGCCACGGGTGAGGGCGACCAGAAGAACTATCACGACACCGTCAAGGTCATCCAAACACTTGAAATGCAGCCAGCGATGGCCCTGCTGGACGAATGCCTGATCCGCTCGGCACTCGGCTCAAGGCCCGATGAGATTTTCTACAACTGGCGACCACTGGGACAGCCAAGTGCCAAGGAACGCGCCGAAGTTGGCGACAAGATCACGTCAGCCTTTGAACGGGTCTATCGGATGGATGGCCTGGTTCCAGAAGAGCCGCTGTCTAAGGCGCTGATCAACGCCCTTACCGAATCTGGCATCGCTCCGGGTCTTGAGGCCGACGCAGACAGTTACTTCCAGGGCGAAGAGGTCTGACACTATGAAATTCACCGACACCGCCGATATGGCGGGAACCCGCGTTACGCGGGATGGATACCTTGCGGCTGAAATCGCATGCGCTCGCACAGGATGCCAAACCTATCTCGGTACGGAGTTGGGCCTGACAGATGAGCGCCCCATCGTCGTCTATCGACCGGAAGAGGTGGTGTTTCACAAGGACAGCCTCGCAACTTTTGCCGGGAAGCCGATCACGCTCGGGCACCCCGACGAAGACGTGTCGGCGGAAAACTGGAAGGCACACGCTGTCGGCGACGTTGGCGACGATATCGCGCGAGATGGCGAGGTCGTCCGGGTTGGGATCATGGTTCGTGATGCTGCCGCGATCCGCGCTATCGGCGACGGGACGCGCGAAATCAGCATGGGGTACTCGACTCCGATCAAAATGCAGGACGGCACAGCGCCGGACGGCACCGCCTATGAGGCGATCCAGACCGGACCCATCACAATCAACCACTTGGCGCTCGTAGATCGCGCTCGAGGCGGTTCTGAACTCCGCATTGGTGACAATGCGGGCAAATGGGGCGTGGCCCCGCTACCCACAGCAGACATGAAAGGACGCCAAATGGCCGACAATCTGCAAACTGTGGTGCTGGGCGATCAGGCCGCGCAAGTCGCGGTTGCCGATGCACCGAAGATCGAAGCTTTCAAGGCGGACCAGGCGAAGGCCATGGCCGATGCGAAGGCAAAGCACGACGCTGAGATCGCGGCAAAGGACGCTGAAATCGCAAAGAAAGACGCCAAGATCGAAGATCTGGAGAAGGCGGCTATTTCCGACGCAGATCTTGATGCCAAGGTCCAGGCTCGCGCCGATCTCGTCGCGTCCGCGAAGGCAATTGTCAAAGACTTCGACGCCAAGGGCATGTCCGACGCGGACATTCGTAAGGCTGTTGTTTCGCAAAAGTTGGGCGATGCAGCCGTGGCAGACAAGGCCGAGGCATACATCGACGCCCGGTTCGACATCCTCGCCGAGGACGCGGCCAAAGGCGATGTGGTTGCAGACGCAATCACCAATGGCACGCCAACTAAAACAACTGACGGGTGGGACTCTGTTGTCCCCATGCGCAAGGAGGCTTGATCCATGACAATTCTTACGGAAGGCGCACGCAAGGCCGAGTTCATGATCTCGGAGGCGAATGATTGGCGTTCGCGTGATGAGGTCACTGTGACGGTTCCAGCGAACACCACGCTCGAAGCAGGCACAGTGCTTGGCGAGATTACGTCATCTGGCAAGTTCGTTCGCCACGCTGCCGGCGCATCTGACGGTTCTGAGAGCGAGGCGGGCATCCTGTTTGCCAGTCTTGTGAACGGTACCGGCTCTGCCGTGGATTTCGAGGCAACCAACCTCGCCCGCGATGCCGAAGTGCGTGGCTCCGATCTCACCTATGAGGACGGCGCAGACGCCGCTCAAATCACCACGTCGAATGCCGCCTTGGCCGCACTCGGCATCATCGTTCGCTGAAAGGAGGCCTGATCATGGCTACCATGGACATTTTCAATAACTCAGCCTTCAGCGCGACGTCTTTGTCGGGCATGGTTGAGAAGATGGACTACGTTCCTCAACTTTTGGGGTCGCTGAACCTCTTTGAGCCGGAACCTGTCCGGACCCGAAACGTGTTTGTTGATCGGATTGAGGGCGGTCTAACGCTTATTCCCACCTCGGCCGATGGCGCACCACCTGACGTGCTGGGCGGTGAGGATCGTGACGCGGTTTCATTGCGCACGACACGCCTCGCAAAACGTTTTACGCTCTATGCCCACGAACTTGACGGCATTCGGGCCACTGGCTCTGAAACCGAACTTATGGGCGTGCAGCGCGAGTTCGGGCGCCGTCTCGGTCGCATCCGCAACGATATGGAAGTTACCCATGAGCATCACCGCCTTGGCGCGTTGCAGGGTGTTCTTCTGGATGCTGACGGATCGACTGTCATCTATGACTACTCAGCCGAGTTTAACGAGGCCATCCCGGCTGCCGTAAGCTTTGAGTTGGACGTTGATACCACTGACGTTCACAAGAAGTGCAAGGACATCGCCCGCAGCATGGCGCGCTCTGGCAAGGGGTCGCTTGCGTCGGCGTCGATCCATGCGCTGGCTGGCGATGACTTCTATGACGCTCTGATCTCGCATCCGAATGTGGAGAAGTTCTATCTGCAGCAGCAGGCAGCCAACCCGTTGCGTGAAGCTCAAGGGCAGGTCTTCGAAAGCTTCCGCATTGGCGGTATCACCTTCCACAACTACCGCGGCACGGACGACAACGCGACGGTGGCAATCCCGACTGATGAAGCAAAGTTCTTCCCCGTCGGCGCGCGTGATGTCTTCAAGGTTGCGTATTCACCCTTGGAAGCCCTTCAGTTCGTCAACACCCCCGGCCAGTCGGTCTATGCAATTAACGTGCCGGATCGTCAGCGCAACATGTGGACCAAGGGTGAACTGTATTCCTACCCGCTCTACATGTGCCAGCAGCCGCGCGTGCTACGCCGCGCAACGCGGACCTAGGGGGCGCCATGACCAAGGTGATTATCAAAAACCCCACATTCAAAACAAAGGCTGTCCGCGAAACGGGCGGCTTCACCGTCATCAAGCCAGGCAAGTCCGCCAAGGTCGATGCGATTTGGTCTGACCTTGAGGTCGAGCGGTACAAGGCTGCTGGCTTGGAGTTTGGTAAGGCAAAAGCCGACCCTCTTTCAGATCTCAAGGCCCAAGCCGATAGTCTTGGCGTCGAGTACGATGGGCGCGCGACAGCCAAGTCGCTGCAGGAAGCGATCGATGGCAAGCTGGCTGAGTAAGTGAGGGCGCGGAATGGCTGATCTAGCGGGATTCCGCGCCTATCACAACGCCCGAGGTAACAGCGCGCCGACAGACGCGAATGACACGATTGCACAGGCAGCGCTGACGCGAGGTGGCGACTACGTCACAGATGAATATGTTTGGCGCTTTCAGAAGCAGTATAAAGATCCTCTGCCAGATGCGGTTGATGAGGCCATCTATGAAGCGGCGTTACTTGAGCTGAGCATCGCCAATGACGGTGCAGTCGCTCTCGTGAAGGGCGGGTTTTGGGGAAAGACCTACACTCCCTCCGACGCCAAGGTCCTCACCGCAGTATCCACTATCAAATGGGAGTTCACCGGCAAGAAGGGCGGGGCGCAGTACCCAGTCTCGACTAAGATCGAAGGCCGCTTGAGGCCGTACATACTACCGGACGTTCCCGCGGTGTTGGCAGTATGAGCGGCGCGGATATCGCGGCAGAGGTCGCCGCAGCAATCGCAGAAGCCGGTGCAGAGATTGGCGACGGCACTCCCAACGTGGTCAGCCTCATCCGCCCCGGCACCCAAACCGGGCCAGACTATGCGCCAACCTTCGGTCCGCCAACGGCTCACGCTCTTACGGTGATCGAGGATATCGAGCGCGTTCGTGACCGTGACGGGACACTGATCGGTCAGAGCATCCGTACTCTGCTTGTTTCAACAGATGCAGAATTTGCGCCGACGAAGGCCGATGCGATATGGTTCGGTATGCCTAGCGATTGGACAGACGATCAGGTTAAGCACCAGATCATAGAGGTTCGGCCCCTTGCGCCGGGTGGTACAGTGTTGTTGTGGGAGATTGATCTTGCCACGTGAAAGCCGCCAGCGCTTCAATGCAGAAGTCGCGCGGATGCGCCCTGAGTTGCGGGCGGCATTCTTGCAGGCGATTGATGATGTGCGTTCTACCGCACAACTCACTGCTATCGAGGCCGCCATTGACCGCGGTGACGTCCAGGCTGTCTTAGCTGCACTTCGTATTGGTCCTGAGTTCTTCGCGCCATTGGACAAGGCCATTGCTGATGCCTTCATTGCCGGAGGGGCTTACACGCTGAACTCGCTCCCAAAGCGCCATCCCGCCACGGGCGGGCAACTGATCGTAAGGTTCCAGGGACGCCACCAGAGAGCGGAGACGTGGGTAGCCGAGAGAGCGGGAACTCTGATCCGGGAGATCACAGAGGATCAGGTCGCGTTGGTCCGGCAGGCGGTTCTCCGTGGGCTACAAGAGGGCCGGAATCCGAGATCGACGGCGCTTGATATTATCGGGCGCCGCGCCGCAGGCGGGACGCGCCAGACAGGCGGTCTGATCGGCCTGACCAGCCAGGAAGCCGAGTACGTCCAGAACATGCGAACCGCGCTCGCTGATCCCGCGACGGCAAGCGACTATTTCGACCGGCGGGCGCGTGATCGGCGCTTTGACCCGCTTGTTCGTCGGTCCATCCGAGAAGGCAGGCCGCTCGGCCAAGCAGACATTGACCGGATCGCGGGGCGATACTCAGACGGCCTGTTGCGGCGGCGCGGCGAGCGAATTGCACGAACAGAGACAATCCAAGCCCTGAATGCCGGACGCCAGGAGGGCCTGAACCAGATTGTCGAGAGTGGAGAGGTTCCCGCCCAAGCCGTCACAAAGAAATGGAGCGACACCGGCGATGCGCGAACGCGCGACAACCACAAGGGCATGGATGGGCAAGAGGTTCCACACGACCAGCCGTTCATTAGCCCATCGGGCGCACGGATGATGTTTCCTGGCGATACGAGCCTGGGCGCGCCCGCTTCAGAGGTGATCCATTGCCGGTGCTACATGCAAACGAAGGTGAACTGGCTAAGCATGGCTGCCTGACATGAGTGGGCAGTTTACGGCCACGCTTGAACGGTGGTCGGACAAGGCGATCAGAAATTTCGTCCTGGTTAGAAATCAATCTGCACAGGACGTAATTGAGATCATGCAGCGCCCGGTCGCGCAAGGCGGTCGGATGCGGGTCAAGACCGGCTTTCTCCGAAATAGCCTAGTTGTCTCGACTGATGAAATGGCGACCATCAACCCGAACGCAAAGCCCGGTTCTGGGCAAGAATACAGCTTCTCGATTGGCGAGGCTTCCTCAACGATCCTTGGCGCATCGATGAACGACACGATCTACGCCGGATACACAGCCGCTTACGCCGCTGCGCGGGAGTATGGGGCCAGAGGGCAGGGGCCAGACTTCTATGTCCGCGGGGCCGCGCAGGAGTGGCCTGATGTCGTCGCCAGAAACGCCCGCAGACTGAGAGACTGACATGACATCGATAACCGCCGTTCAGGCTGCCGCCCATGAGAGGCTGGCGGGTCTGCCTGACTTGCCCAACACTGCATGGCCGAACGTCAAGGCGGACGGGGTGACACCCCGCTATGAGGTCTATGACGGGCCTGTTTTGTCGAGGGCGGTTTCTCTTCGAGGCAGCACGTCCAGTACATTGCTTTTGCAAGTGGACGTGGTGGTTGAGGCTGGCCTTGGCCCCAACAAAATGCGCGATCTGGTTCAACCGGTCCTCGATCTGTTTCCGCTGAACCAAGACTTGGGTGACGCAAGGGTTTCCGGCCCGGCATCCATCGGCGGTTATCGCCAAGAAGACACCGAGTATCGGTGCAGCATCACAATTCCATATCGGCTTCTGAAAGGATCACCTCCATGACCAAAGAAAGCGCGCCCGAACCGGCAACGGGCTCCAAAGCGATTGAGAATGCGCGGCTCATCCGCATGCCGCGCGGCGACAAGCTGTTTCCAGCGGCTGTTTTCAAAGGCAAGGCTCCAGCGAAGGGCGACGATCTGCTCCTTCGTTTTGGCGACGTTGTGTACACAGGCGTCGTCATGGATTCGACAACCGCTGACGGCGAAACGCTGGTTGAGTTCAGCAACGGGCTAACGCCGGTCAAGTAATCCGGGCAACCGGACAACACGCGCCCTCAGAGGCGTCTTCCCAAAACTCCTGAAAGGAAAAGGCCATGGCCTATCAAACGGCTGCGGGCGCGTCCCTGTCCATTTCTGCGACGCCGCCCGCTACATTCGATGCAGTTGGATACGGGGCACTAACCCCAACCATCGTCGGAGAAATCACCAATATCGGCGACTTCTTCGGGCGTGAGTACGCGCTCGTGACACACAATCCTCTTGCCGGCCGCGCCACCAAGAAGGGCAAGGGCAGCTACAACAATGGGACGATCAATCCTCAGCTGGCCCTCGACCCAGATGATGCAGGCCAGACAGCCATGATCACGGCGCGTGACAGTGACGATGCGGTTGCAGTTGGGGTCACGCTGCAGGACGGCACTGAGTATTGGTGCATGGGCCTTGTCATGTCGTTCATGGCCAATGTCGGTGGCGTCGATGACGTTGTGACCGCGACCTCAACTATCGAAGTCGATCACAGAGATTGGGTGCAGATCGCAGCCTAACTCCCGCGCGGGACTGGGCCGGGGTGGCATGGTCACACCATCTCGGCCCGCACGTGACCAGTGACCAAGGAAATGAACATGGATCTGAACGCAATCGGCTCGGCCCTAAAATCCAGCCAAGCACAAGAGATGCACCTATTGGCGCCGGACGGCTCCCCGCTCTACGCATATGAGCATCCAGAAAAGGGCTGGCAGGTCACAACAGACCGAGACCTAGAGGGGCATGAGCTGTTTCCGTGTTTGTTCAAGATGATCGGGATCGACAGCAAGGCGTTCCGTGAGCGCAAGGCTGCGAATTTCAATCGCGCTCAAAAGCAGCGCGGCAAAGTCAAGTTCTCGGAAGCGGAAATGGAGGCGTTTGAGACCGTCGCAAGCGGCGTCACCGGGTGGTCTCACATTGTTTGGAATGATGCCCCAAGCGACCCAGAGTCTAAGGGGTTCTTGATTGAGCATGATTTCGACAACGTGATGAAGGTGATAATGGGCTACCCGCCGTGCTTTGATCAGGCAGACAGGTTCATCTCCGACCGCGCCAATTTTTTCGACAGCGCCTCGACCAGCTAGTTCTGTGGGCGAGGCAACATGCATGGCTAACAACCACCGAGGAAAAGGATGGACTGCCTCGCTGGCGGAAGCTGGTAAACGCGGGGAAGGTGGTGGATTACCCGGAGATTGAAAGTCTGGAACACCTTCCAGAGGTTCTTCTGTCCTGTGGGCCGACCAAGGGTGGTGGTTTTGGGCCAGTCGCGCTGGATTGGGTGGATATTGAAGCGTTCGAACGGTTGAGTGGGGTCAGCATTGGCCCGTGGGGCGCAGAGGCCGTTATCGCGGCCAGCAGGGCTTACGTCGCCGCACTGGGCGAGTTCGATCAGAAGCACACGCCATCACCATTGACGGAGGCTGTGGTGGACCGAAAGGGCGTTAACGACGCGCTGAAAGCCGGTTTTGCACAGATGATGAAGAGACCGCGAGATTACAACCATTGACGCCAAGTCTCAGAATTCGACTCCCCTCTCAGAGCCTTACTCGTTGATGACCATCTCCTCCGGAAAAGGGAAACTCCCTGGTATGGTCCGAATGCTCTCGACTGGGGCGGAATAGTTTTCTAGTGCTTCAAGGTATTTCGAGAGCACCGCGTGGGCAAACTCAATCGTCACCAGAACACTAACCAATCTGGCCAGACCAGACTGGATCTCAGCAAGCCGGGCAGACTTTTCACTGGCAGCGGTGTTCCACACAGTGTCCGGCTCCTCTACATCGATGTAGTAACCTGGCGGTGGGCCATTGAAGCCCATTCCTCCAACTTCGATCCAGCGTCTAGACCTGACCGACCTGTCCGGTGCTCTTGTCCATGTAATCCAAGGTGCTGCGTCGAGGAGCGAACCGGACGAGATATACTCTGTCCCAATGATACCTTCGGCTTCGAGTAGGGCCTCCTCAAGCCGTTTTTTGGCTTCCAACGAACTCGCCGCGATGGTGGAAACTTTAACGATTAGGCTGGATCTAACCAAATCCAACGCCGCACCTTTGGTCATTGCGAGCAAGAACTGTGCGAAAGCCGGTAGCTTAATCAACTCCTCCATTCGGTCTTCGAGATCAAGGACCGTGCGCCAAGCCTCATAAGCACGATAAATGTAATCTAAAGAAACGCCTCCGTGCCATTCGTTCAGACTCAGCAAGACATCCCTGCCGCTCTTTAGTGAACGCCAAGCTTCGTCGCGAAATCTTTCGTCTATGATGCGTGCCATTACGCCCGGCAACAACGACACGAGAACGTTCGTTGCGCGAGTTGTGGCCAATAACTGGTCTAATTTCTGGTCCATCAACTTGAGTTTTTCTTGTATGCGCTCCAAGTCATCGGCTTCATCGTCACCGAATACAAGGTTTGCAATCTCTTCTCCCGCCCTGCTACCAAACTCTTCTGCGGCAGATTGAGCAACGGAACCTGCGAGAACAAGTGCTGTTGTTGGTTCTGGCATTTTACCCCCCGTTTAGAACGATCATTCTAATAAACAAGTGTATTCAAGAATCAGTATCCATTTAACACGAAACTGTGAGTTCTTCTCTATCCGATCTCTCAAATCTGTCTGGTGACGCTTTTGTCTTCAGTTGAACGCCTTGATAATAGCGAAGGCGATCACAAAACAGAAATACATGAAGACCGCCCCAAGAGCGCAAAAGACAAAGATCGCAACGCTCGTGTCGAACCGCTCCCCCACGAAGGCCATGACCTTTGAGACGCCGATCATGTATCCAAACAAAAGGACGGACGACACAAAGGGGTGGTTAGAAACCCATCTCGTCATGTGCTGATCCTTGCGTGGTTATTGGGGTGCAAGAGCCATCATGGGAGCGGGGTCCTGGCTTTGCGATGGTCTTAGGCGCGTCGGTAAGACTCACTTAATAGACGATGATTGAACGAACGTTGTTATCACCATATGCTCCAGCCCTCATGTCATCTCGGTGCCAGTAGCGGTATTTATAGTCTCCGGGAACCCCGCCGAAATTCAGATCGGGAAACAACGTAACTCCAGTGGTCGGAGATTGCTTGAATGAGCTCAACTTCCTATCGAAGTTGAGTTTTCTCAGGTCATCGTATCTTCCTTTCCCAAGTATTAGATTCTGCCCTTTGAAGCCCATGTCTGCAAACAACGAAACCCACTTTCCGTTACCATTTCCGCTGCTAATCAAACTACATAAGAACTCGTCCCGCCCCCTCTGAATTTCGCAATCTCTCAAACTCCGACCGGACGATACACAGAGCCCGAAGTTGGAGCGTGCATGAGCAAGGCAACGGTTTCTAGCGGAGTTCCTTGAGCTGAATTTCGGAGCTTCGTTGGTGTAATCAGATCGAGCTATCCCTAGGTAGATGTCCCTGATTGAGTTTAACTCTTGTAGGTAACCCTTTAGTTCTTCTTTCCTTTCCGCGTTCAGTTCCGAGAATGGTCTGTCACGGTCGTTGTAGAACTGGTTCATGCCTTGGTTGAAGAAAAGCCAGTGAGGATCTTCCTCAGTCACCTCGCTAAACAGTTCTTTCGCTTGATCCACCGCTTCCGCGACAGTCATACCATCAACTTCGGAGTAATCGTCAGCAAAGCTCATTGCCCAACTTCTCGTCTTCGCAGTCAGTCGATCTGGGAATTGTAGCTCAATTCTCTCTAAATCGAAAGCAATACCATCTCGTCTGATCATCCAGCCTCAGCTTTTTGGGGCACGATGAATTCTTTGCCTGTTTTTCGCGGTTGGTCTATACCCAGTGCGGCTGTGTGGAGATTGTTTTGGCAAAGTGTAGGTATTGCGAAAGGAGAGGACTGTTCCTCCAGACCGACAACAACGGCTTGTGTCGTCGATGTTCGGATGAACACGTTCCGCAGATAGCCAACCTCTGTCGGATTGTGGTCGAGAGCGGAAAGATCGTTGACCGCTCTAAGAACGAAAAAACAATCGTTTCGCGATGTGATGTCGCGTTGGGCGCTCTGGATCGTTTGGAGCCTTATTACCGCGCTTCGGTTCCGACGCTTGATGTGCCCATTCCCGAAATCAAGACGGAGTTCCTTAGCATTCGGAGCGGAGCAATAGGGAGGCTGGTAAACAGTCAGGTCTTCGCGGCCCGTGCTAAGAGGGAAAGCGCAGCTACGCCAGCGGCACGCCTAGGTGGCTATGCTAAGGCGATAGACAACCTCAACAAGTTCTTGATCGAATTCGAGGACGTGACAGCTGTTGAACCGGCCATCGCAGAACTGGTTCGTGAAAGAGATCAGGTTCGGGTCGAAAATGCGATGCTCAAATCAGAGAAGTTGCTTGCAAAGGGCAAAGCAAAGTTGGCCAAAGAAGCTTTGATTGACGCACTGGTGGACATTCGGCACGACACCACGCCGGACGCCGATCAAGCAAAGGAGATTGCTGCTTTGGAGGCCAAGATCGCTGAGATCGACGGCGCAACCTAGTCCCTAGGCTCACGAAAGCGCAGACGCGCTCCTGTGCGGGTTACTCTTTGTCGTGGTCAGAGGAGGGTGTGCTGGTCGTTTGCTTCATCCGGTACTCGACGATGAGCGTGTTTAACCGGTATTCATCCTCGTCGGTAAAATTCACTTGGTCGTTTAGATACCGAGAAAGAAGCTGATGCATCTCCGCGAGATGCGGATCAGACACCGGAGGATATGTTTCCTCAAGGGTAGCCACTATCTCGGCGTTCATTGAGCGCTGGTTTATTGACGCAGCGATTTTAATGCGGTCCCGCATCCCGTCAGGGAGGCGGACTACAAACTGTTCAGAACCTCTGCCTGTACGACTCTCTGCCATGCCGCGCCTCCTTTTTGATAGCACTGCGCGATCATCAGTTGACAAGCAATACTATCACCGTAATACTAATCGCACGGTAATAGCATGGCGGAGGCCAAGTTGAGTTCAGCAATACAACCAAGGGCAGGTGAGGGGGTGACTCAGGTCACCCTTCGTTTGCCAGAGGTATTGAGAGACAAACTGAAGCTGACGGCCGGATCGGTTGGCCAGAGCATGAACACCTTCGTAGTGCTTGCACTGGAAGAGAAGGTCCAAATGAAGAGCCCGTCAGAGAAAGCAGAAAAAAATGCAAAGTAGAAATGAAGCGGGCCGGAAGCGTTGCAGCGCTAACCGGCCCAGATGAAATCCCCAGAAAAGGATAACGTCATGAAAATACGTAATCACCAACGAGAAATCAAGCTTTCCGATCTGGCACGTAGCCCAAAGGTCAAAGCATTCTTTGACCGTGGCCTAGAAGGCCCACAAGCGGTTCTGCCTAAGCCGACCCCGCGCAATCCCGCCCCTGCGGCTCTAGAGCGGGAGTTGGCATAATGGACCGCCGGACATTCATTCATGGGCTCGCCGCGGCACTCCCTGCTGGCGCTGCAGCTACACAGATCAAAGCCGAAACCGACCCAATTCGGGCTGCATGTCTCACGCTAAAGGAGGCGATCTCCGTCGATGCCCCCGAGGGGATGGAGGTCTTTCACTCGATCATTATCCACAAAGAAGAGATCACGGCCATCGCGTTCCCGCCGAACTATGACGGCGCAGGGCCAAAGGCTCACTACCAATCAAGCCGTGGGTGGGAGGTCGAGGCATGACTTCCTTAAGCGCAAAGACCAACCGCCGCGCCGTCCTGGCCGGGATTCCGGCAACTCTGGCGACAGGGGTAGCCTCGGCAACAACAGCCTCAGCGCTCGTTAAGGCATTCGACCGCTGGCTAACTCTGCAAGAGCGTTTCAACGCAACCGATGGCGACGATCTCTATGCAGAGATCACCGAGCTAGAAGATCAGATCATAAGCACTACGCCAGCCAGCGTGCACGAGTACGCGCTCAAGGTCGTGCTGGCAGGCTCAAATGGTGGCATGGAGATGAGCGTCCTCGAAAGAGCTTTAGCGGCAGAGGCCCGGGAAATGACTGGCATCAACATCTGAAAGCGAAGCCTTCCGTAAAGGAGGTGGTGTTTGATTAAGGTATTGGAAAGTAAGCGATTTATCAATCAGCTTTCACCAAAATCGGAGACGGTTGGGTGCTGTGCATTGGAGATTCTAAGAACCGCAATGAAGATGGTTTTCGCGAGACGCCTTTCCTCGCGGAACGGCGGGGGATTACCGATCTGGACGGCCATCCAGATTGCCCCCGCCGTGTGGATACCCCACTAGCAAAGAAAGGCCCACGAAAGGGCAATAGCCATGAACACACTTGTTGAGCAAGAAAAGAAGTCACCGCTTGAGCGCCGGAACAACTACTGGATTGCGGTGCGGGAGGCAGGGAAGGAAGCGAGGCTCAGCCTGACCGACGCCATATCTCTCTTCAATCAATACGAAGATGAAACGGGTGGATCGACAGCACCAGAGCGCGCCTTCTCGAACTTCACGCGGTCGATCTATGCACCATTCGGCCTGAACAAGCGCGAAGTCGAGGATAAACACAACAGCCGCGACGCGCTGGACGTCATCGTCCTCGATGCTCTCCGTCTAATCGAAGGGTCGGCGGCTGAACTGATAATGCGAGGTATGGAGCAGGAGCGCCCAAGGAAGGAGATCAAGCTTGCTGTCAAGCAGCTTGCGAAAGAGATCGCGGGTACGATTAGTCGAGTTGAGCAGGACTTCTTTATCGGCGGAGGTGCTGTTCAATGACAGAGATTGCGAATTATGATTACGCTGGCCTCGCACAGGGCGAAATCAATGAGGTTCGGGCCGCCGCAGAGCGCATCCGCGTCCGCATGAAGCGGACCACTGAGGATATCGTGGCCATCGGCCTCGACCTGATTGCGGTGAAGGAGCGCCTTCCACATGGCGCATTCCTCCCATGGATAGAGGCCGAGTTTGGGATGAGCCGACCCACGGCAACCCGCTTCATGCAGGTTGCGGAAGTCTATCGGGACAAAGTGTTCACACTGAACAATTTGGATCCAACGGTGCTTTATGAACTTGCAGCCCCGTCAACGCCATCCGAGGTTCGAGACGCTGTTGAGGCGAGGACAGAAGCGGGCGAAGCCGTCACCGCAGCGGAGATCAAACGCATGAAGCGTGAGATTGCAGAGGAACGCGCCCGCGCGGATCATGCGGAAACACAGGCCGACGACCTCAAGGACCAAAACCGAAGCCTCTTGGAAGGGCAGTCGGCCTTGATCGAGAGGGCGAAGGCAGACGCCTTAGCGGAGGTCGCTGCCGATCTCTCAGCAGCCCAAGAGCGCGAGGAAGAGGCGGAACAGCGGTTGCAAGAGGAGACTGCGCGACTAGTTGAACTTGCCGAAAATGCCGAGGTCAAGGCGCTTGAAGCGGCTCAGGCGCAAGCTGACGGATTGGCAAACGAAGCCTACTCAAAGCTGGAAGCGCAGGCGAGTAAGGCAAAGAACGAAGAAGCCGCGGCGCGCAAATCTATTGAGCGACTGAAGCAGAATGCAGAACGCCTGCGTGCGCGGGTCGAGGAGCATCAAGCTTATTTGGACGATCTGAAGAACGCCGATATCGAAGCAAGGGGACTCGTCGAGGATATTGCCGCCCTCGAGGAGAAGATACCGGACGTCGAAGCCGCGCTCCGGGTCATCTGGTCTAGCTTGCAGGATATCGACTGCGATCACGAGCCGAGCTTGATCAAGCGTGCAAACGCCTTCGCCGAGCACCTTCGGCAAGTGGCAGTACAAATGCAGCAAGTTGCGACCGATCTGGAAACGAACATCAAGCCCGAAGGCCCGAAGATGCAGGTCGTCTCGGGTGAATGATGCTGTCTCTAAGAAGAGGGCGAGGCAGTCTAGCTGCCCTTGCTTTGTCGCAGTCTGTATGAGAACAAAGCGCCTGCCAGCGCAAGATTATTCAGAGCCTAAGGCCCCTGTAAAACACGCTAGTTCAATCTCGTTTTGAAAGTTGGCTACCGCGCGTTGCTGCATCTCTTCTGTGTGAAAATACGGAGTTTCGTAGGCCTCTAGTATCATGGCTCGAGTCATTTCGTGCCAAGGCGGCGCGTTGTCTTCGCTGGGGCTGCTGCCTTCCAACGCCTGAATCAAGGTCGAAATCGGTGTTTGGTTCTGTCGTTGCGTCATAATCGTGGCCGCAAGGCTACCCAATCCAGCGCAAAGCGCATCGCGACCAGTTTCAGCAGCAGCCGGTGAGCAAAGGCAGAAGGCCGCTGCCAAAGAAGCCAACACCTTCATCGTGAAACCTCCAAAAAAACTCCCTCAGCTAGAAACGCTAGGGGCTTTTCTTGCTTCTGACAAGGAATTTGCCGATGACAACAATCGCACATCTCGGCATCGCTATTGATGGCAGCGCTATTCGCGGCACCAAGCGAGACCTTGACCACTTCACCCGCTCCGGTGCTAACGCAGAACGCGCCTCCACTCGGCTAAGTCGGACATTCGGCAGAGCAGCGAGAGGCGCATCGGCGATGGCTGGTTCTTTCGTTGGCGCGGCTGCGGCCATGGTCTCGCTTGGCGCTGCGGTTCGAACGATCTCAGAGTTCGACCGATCGATGTCGCAAGTACAAGCGATCACGCGTGCAACCACCGATGAACTGGAGAGGCTGCGGGATACGGCGTCGGGGCTTGGCTCAACCACGGAGTTCACCGCATCGCAAGCGGCCGGCGGCTTACGCTTCTTGGGCATGGCAGGCTTCACAGCAACCGAGAGCATTTCCGCGATTCCAGCCGTTTTGGACCTCGCCACCTCTGCGTCCATGGACTTGGCACAAGCTGCCGACACCGCGTCAAACATCATGAGCGCCTTTGGCATCGCTGCTGAAGACGCCGCCGATGTCTCGGACGTGTTGGCCGCTGCATCCTCGCGAGCGAACACGGATGTCTCGCAGTTAGGCAGCGCAATGAGCTTCGTCGGCCCTGTCGCAGCCGCGATGGGTGTCGATTTGGGCGAAGCGGCAGCAGCGGTTGGCGTGTTGTCGGACGCCGGGATTCAAGGTTCGGCGGCGGGCACCGGGTTGCGCCGTGTCTTATCTTCGCTGGCCAATCCAACCAGCCAGGCTGCTGCCGCGCTTCACAGCTTGGGCGTGACGCTCGAAGAGGTGGACCCGGCCACTACAAGCGTCGTGGATATTGTGGATCGCCTAGCGGCTTCGGGTATCAGCGCAGCAGACGCCCTTACGATTTTCGGAGATCGCGGTGGTCCTGCCATTTTGGCGCTCACAAGCCAGGCAGGTCGCCTCAGCGAGTTGACGGAGGAGCTTTCGAACGTCGAGGGCGAGGCCAGCCGGATGGCCGGGACGATCCGTGACAATCTTTCCGGCGATCTGGATAGCCTCTGGTCATCGGTGCAGGGACTCGTCATCGCCTTGGGCGACGCCGGGCTGACAGCGGTGCTGCGTGCGACAGTGCGAGGCATCACCGGCGTGGTCCGGGCAACGTCTGAACTGGTCGATTTATTCGGGTCGTTGATTTCGTTCGTCGGGCGAGCAGGCCCGCGAGTGTTTGGATTTTCTCGCAGCACGGTCGCACTCTCGGAGGCATCTTACGCCGCCGCTGCCGGGATAAATCAGGAAATCGCAAAGATTGATGCACTGACCGGAACGCTCACCCAGGGGCGCACCATGTCCATCGACGTTGCGGGTGTGAAACTGGCGCAAGCGCGGGCGCACCTCGCTTCGGCTGATGCACAGCGGCAAGAACTCGAATCTTCAATCCGAGCGTCAGATCAGTTTCAGCGCCTCGCGAATGAACAGGTCGCAGCGTTCTCAGAGGTTCAGCGCATGCAGGCCAGGATCAACGAGGCCGGTGACAGGGCTAGCCAACGCCAGATCAACGATTACCGCGCCATGATTGAACGGCTACGAGGTAATGTTGAGATGCAGAACCGTCTGCTCGCGGTTGCGGGGGAAACGGACGACGAGTACCGCGCCGCCCTTCGAACAATAGAGTTGATTGAGACAGCTCTTGAAACCGCGACTGGTGCGGCAATTACGTTGGGCGAGCCCGTCGAAGAGGCGACCGAGACCGCATCTAGGCTCAGCAGTGAGATTCTCGGGGTCGATTTCGGGCCAGCAATTTCGGGCGCACGCGACCTCGCCAACGAACTTGGGATTTCGCTCCATCGCGCGATGCAAATGATGGGGTTGATTGGACGCGCGGCTCAGGCGTCTCAGACCCCCATCTACGATCCGAGAGACCCTCGTTTTGACCGTGAGGCGGCAGAGCAGGGCGCACGCATGGAGCGTCTGACAGAGATAATGGCGGACCTTCGTCAAGAAACGGAGGAGGCGACCTCGGCAACAGACGACCTTGCCAGTTCTTCGGGTCGGGCATCCTCCGCCCTCTCCGAGACATCCAAACAACTCTCCAAGTCCGAACAAGCAGCCGCCGATTTCGCAGAAGAAATGCGCGGCAACATGAGCCGATCCGTAGACCGCGTGTCCGATGCGTTCAGCGATTGGATGCGGCGCGGCTTCCGTGATGTCCGATCGTTCACTCAAGCGGTTCTAGGGGAGTTCCGCGACATGTTCATCAGCATCACCATGCTCGCGCTGAGAAATAGGATCGTCATGCCTGCGGTCGGCTTTGCGGGTGGTGGTGCGACAGGCGCGGTCGCTCAAGTCGTTGACGGCAAGGGTGGGGGGCTAGGCAACCTCGCGTCCGGTCAGGGCCTCCTGGGCGGCTTCCTCGGCTCCTTCGGCAACACCGGATCTATTCTCGGCTTCGGTGGTCTAGGCGGCGGTACGGGGCTTCTCGGTGGTCTCGGCAATGCGCTGTCCGGCGGTCTCGGTAATGTCTTCAACATCGGAGCCAACGCTGCGGGTCTGGGCTTTGCAGGCACGATAGGTGCAGCCATCCCCGTCCTGGGCGCAGTCGCGGCTGCGTTCAGCTTCTTCCGCAAGCGCACCAAGGAGTTGGACGCCGGTCTTAGTGTGACAATCGACAACATGGATACGTTTGTTCAGGAGTTCAGAGTTGTTCAGACCAAGCGGTTCTGGGGCCTGTCGAAGAAGGTGCGCACGCATCTGACAGACGCGGATGAAGAAACGACAACCGCGATCACCGGCATGGTGGATACCTTGCGGGATGGGGTCTACAGCGCGGCGGATGCGCTTGGCTTTGCATCCAGCACGTTCGACGGCTTTGCGCACACGATGCGGATCAGCACACGCGGCCTCAGCGAGGAAGATGCTGAGTCTGCCGTCACGAAAGCGCTGACCGGCGCGGCAGATGCGATGGCGGATATGATCCCGGGCCTGACAGGGTTCGCCCGGGTCGGGGAGACGGCTTCCGAAACCTTGGAGCGGCTGGCCAACAGCCTGACCACGACGAACCACTGGATGAGCAATCTACAGCTCAAGCTCTACGACATCAGCCTTGCCGGTGGAGCCGCGGCGTCCGCCTTTGTAGATCTCTTCGGCACATTGGATGAGTTCACGACAGCAACCGGCAGCTATTACCAGAACTTCTTCTCAGATGCGGAGCGGACGGCGCGCGCAACGCAGCTTCTGAATGCGGAGCTATCTGCGCTTGGTATCGACACGCTACCAGCGTCGCGGGCGGCATTCCGATCCCTGGTGGATGAAGCGGACCAGCTTGGTGACAGCGAGCTTGTCGCATCGCTGATCAAGCTTTCTCCGGCCTTTGCCCAGATCACCCAGGAAGTGAATGCTCTGAACGACGCAATGACGGGGCAGGGGCTCTATCGGACGCTGGCTGATGCGACCTATGCAGCGACTGCGGGTGGCTATCGGCAGTCAATGGAGCAGGTGGTAGCCGCCAACAATGCTGAGATGGCTGATCTTCTTCGTGAAGTCGTGACCGCAATTCGAGAAGGCGATCTGAACAACGCCCGCATCAACAGCAGTATCCTTGCCATTCAGCAACGTACCGATCTGGAGCCGACTACATGAAGATCATCACGCCGATCACGGTGACGGATGAGAAACTCCTCAGCAGCAATATCCCCGAAAACGACCATGCGGAGTGGGACAACGGCACGGCCTACGCGCGAGGTGATTTCGTTATCTCTACGTCTACCCACACAGTCTATCGCAGCCTCACATCCTCAAACCAAGGAAACGATCCTGATCTAGAGATGACGGCGCTGGCGGACCCGCTGATCGACGATCCTGATCCCGTTAATTGGCAGATCATTTCAGCAACCAACCGCTGGAAGATGTTCGACCAAAAGCCAAGCGTCCAAGCAACAATGACAGATGAGATTGCTCTTGAGGTTGCCCCAGGCGAGTTTGTTGGTGGGATCGCCGGTTTCGGAGTAATGGGAACCGCCGTTTCGGTGGAAGTGTACATCCCGGGATCACCGGACGAGGTTGTGTTTCAACGGACGATTGATCTCTACGCCGCCGCAAGCGTCGCCAATTGGTACGACTACTATTTTGCCGATCTTGCGCCGCTGACCGAGTTCATCATCACCGACTTGCCGCCATACGCCAATGGCGTCGTTAAGGTGACTGTCACTAACACGGGCGGCATCGCAGCGATTGGCCAGCTTGCAGTTGGACCTGTTAGTGAGATTGGCGAGGTGGTCACACCCGGCACTGGCTTGTCAGGCCTCGATTTTAGCTTCGTTCAAAATGACGAGTTTGGAAATCTGACGCGGACGGTCCGCGAGGCAACACGCCTAGCCGATCTTGAAGTGGTCGTACCAACAGCCTCTGTTCTCGTAACCTTCGAGAAGCTTCGCGCCCTTCGTGGCGGTGCTCCGGCGGTCTGGGTTGGCGATGATCGCGCCGCCTTGGCGGCGAATGTCTACGGCTTCGCTCGAGACTACCGGCTCGTCTATCAGGCAGGCCCCAACTCGATCCTCTCAATCCAAGTTCAAGGAATGGTTTAAGATGACAAAACCAGTTGCGCCAACAGTCCCACCCCCCGCTCTGCGCAGTCAGCCGGATACGTTCAGCGACCGAGCCGAAGTAAACGTATCGTTCTGGCCGACGCTGACGGCTTACATGTCGGAGGTTGTGGACTACAATGAAGAGCAGGCCAACGCGCTTCTTACCGGTAATCTTCCTAATTTGAGTGGTCGCGCTGGCAGCGTCCTACAGGTCAACGGCAGTGAGGATGGCGTATCGCTGTTTGATGCGACGCCAGCGGGCTACAACCTTTTGGGAGCCGCTGACCTTGATGCTCAGCTTGCGCACCTGGGCCTAGATGTATCCATCGATGTTGACGATTGGCATACGATCAATCGAACAGGAATCGTGAGTGGCCACAACAAACCCAACGCGCCAATCGCAAACCGTCGTTTCCACGGCTGGTCGTCGTACGTTTCAGAAACCAATCAGTTTCTGGTGATCAAGGAGCGCGACAGTGGCGAAGAGTTTTGGGCGGCGAAGGTCGGATCGAGCTGGGGCGCTTGGCAGCAATTTGGTGGGGGTAGAGAGTCTTTCGTGCTCGAACTTCGCGAGCCATCAGGAACCGCTGGCGCAAACTTCGCTGCGGCAAACACGTGGCAGACGGTGAACCTGAACACCGAAGTCTCGGATACAGCCGGTCTTGTCACTCCAAGCGGCCCTGAATTCACGGTCAATGCGAACTGCTTCTTGCGATTTGGTGTGGTCCTGGGGACCGACCGAGCATTCGCGCGCGCTCGGCTGGCGGACGCGGTTACTGGCGACGCGGTTGGTCTCGGAAATACGGTGATCAACTATGCGCAGCAATCCTTACCAAACAACTCCCTGGGTCGGGCATATGTCAGTGCGGGGCAGACGCTGCGCTTGGAAGCGATCTCCACGTCGACCGCCGGCGCCCAACGCATCGGTGTCGGTCGTACTTACGGAACGGAGACGCCACACGAGGTCTTTGCCTTTGTAGAGGGAGAGCGCATATGAAAACCGCGCTTATCGTCGATAACATCGTTACTGTGGTGTCCTTTGTCGAACCGCCATCTGACGAATGGATCGAGGTGCCCGACCACGTTTTGCCTGGATACCGGCGTCTGCCGGACGATATCTTTGAAGCACCGCCGGTGGAGCCGCCGACGATCGCCGATGTGCGCGGTGAGGCTGGCCGGCGTGCTGAGGCCCTGGTCGCAGAATACCTCGTGTGCGAACGCGAGACTTGGCCTGTGCAGATTCAGGAGGCTGAAGCGTACTTAGTTGATCAAACTGCGGCGACACCCTTTCTAACTCCGCGTGCGGCAGGGCGCGGCGTCACCGTCGCGGAGTTGGCCACGACAGTGATTGCGAAGCGCGATGCGCTGGCGGCGGCCACGGGCGCGATCTATGGCGCAATGGATGTTCTTTTGGCCATGGACCCGATCCCGGCTGATTTCGCCGACGACAGCCACTGGCCGTAGGGCCACAACCACACCAACCAACGGAAAATCGAGCAAGAGAAGGGGGCATGGATATGCCACTCAGACGTGCGGCCATGGAGGCCGGTCACGCTTCGACGAATGTGTTGCGTGACTATCTGGCGCTGGCCCTTGCGGGGCTCGGCGTGTCGATCCCAAGCCACGAATATATTGCGGGCGTGTTGCTGGCAGCGGCTGGCGCAAGCGTCATGGCCCGCCACCGGCGCGATGGCCGCAAGGTCTGGGCGATCCTAGGTGTGGCCGTTTTCTTCGCAACGCTGACCGCCATCGCCTGGTCGGCGTTCGAGATCACGTTTCCGGTGCAGATCGGCATGGCCGCGACGGGTGTGGCCTCGGGCTGGATCGCCAATTTCATCGCACAGTTCTTGAACCGCGTTTCCAGCCGCGCCGACGACATTGCCGACCGCGTTGTTGATCAGGTTGTGCCCGAAAAACGGAGTGACGACGAATGACCACAAATCGCGAAATGCAGATCCAGCTTGACCGGAATGGCTTCGATATCGGGCCGCATGGGGCCGATGGCATCATCGGTGACGATACGCGCGGCGCGATCCGTGCTTTTCAGGCTGCGAATGGTCTGCCGGTGGATGGGGTGCCAGACGCGGCATTTATGGCCGCGCTCTTCGGCAACGCCGGGGCGACTGAGCTTGAGCATGATCGGATGATCTATCAGGGCCGGGCACGGTATCCGGTGAATGAAGTGATGGTGCACACCACCGCGACGGCGGCGGATTGGTGGCGTGGCAAGACCGCCGCGCAGATGATGGCCTGGGTGCGCGCGTTGCATACTGCGCCGGGTTGGCAAGGATCTCCGAATGGGTGGCGCGCGGAAGGCTATCATGGCCTGATCGCGCCGGATGGCACGCGCGCGTCGGGTCGCCCGTATGAGATGATCGGCGCGGGCTGCCGTGAGCGCAATCGCGGCGTGTTGCATTGGGCGTTGGTGCCGGTTGTGCGGGTGACGCGGATGGGGCGGTTCGTCGACTTCTACACCGAAGCTCAGCGGATCAGCCTGCATGAGGTGATCACCGAGATCGCGAGCCGCACGCGGCTTCAGCGCGTGTCCGGCCACAATGACTATGCGCCGAAGCTTTGCCCCGGTTTTAAGGTGATCAGCTCCGGCTGGATGGAAAGCGCACGGGTGGCATGACTGTAGGATGGCTCAGAGCCGCCAGTTTAGCGGCGATGGCGGCCGGTGTGGTTTGGTGGGGTGAGTTTAGGGCAGGACAATCCCGCGATGCCTGTCAGGCGGCACAGATGGTGGCCGAGCTTGCGGCTCGGGCCGATAATGCTGCGGTCAATGCAAAGTATCGCGACGTGGCCGAGGATCTTGCTGCCGCCCGCACACGTTTGGACACTCTCACACAGGGGCTGATCAATGACGCGATCTCTGATGGTGATGCTTCTTGCGGTTTTGCTCCTGAGCAATTGCGCGCGCTCGATCGAGCGGCCGGTTTCGATTAAGCCCGACCCGCCGGATACCGAACTGACACAAGCCTGCGATGGTCCAACTGAACTGGACGGGCGGGCTTACACGATCAGTATCGCGATTGGGGATCGTGCCGATCATCGGACCTGCGCGGATCGGCACGCGCTTCTTGTCCGGTGGGCGATCGATGTGAGCAAGCCGGTCGGGGAGAGGTGAAGCTCACGCTATCGGCCGCAGACTTCCTGGCGGCCCTTGCGGACATATCGCGACTGATTTGATCAGCAGTGACCCTCTTCCACTCTGCGAACTGCGGTTTGAATGTGCCAGACATGCACCCTACGAAGATCGCCAAGACAAATGTGACTGTATGGCAAAGTGGAGGGCGGAAATGGGAAGTTCGCTGCAATAGCAAAAGAGTCAGCGTGTCGAGCAAGAGGGAGCCGTTCGTCGCTGGTCGAACAAACGACTGCCCGGTGAACGAAATCGCCATGGTTCCTTGATGGGGCGCCGCGGAATTCGAGCCGGACTGCTTGATAGGATACCAACTAGAAACCCGTTTTCGGGCAAGCCGCTGGTCACCGGTACTCGGGCTGGCGACGTCAATGCCTTACCGAACCATTCCACTATGCAGAAAACATGGCTACAAGAGCCTCCACTATAAGGGGCGATCGTTAGGAGTTTGCAATTGCGCAGGCGGCAGAGGCTGGTTTTTGTTTTCCGCTGGTCACGGCGGAACATGGGCAGTTCCGTGATGCGTGTTTCGCAGATGGCCAGCCATATGCAGCGTTTTTACGGCGATAAGTTCGATGTGGTCACTCGTCCGGTTTCCAACGCACAGAAAGCCTGGACCAAAGCGTGGGTTGCGCTGGAACCAAAGAACAGCGTCTATATTTTCTCAAAGAACGCGGTGCTTGGTTGGAAATCCGAAGATCTGGACCGCCTTCGAAGAAAAGCGTCGGCAATTCTGGTGGACTATGTCGATCTGAAGATCAGCGAAGGACCCACCTGGGGTGTCGATTGCCACATTGCAACGTCTTTTGTGGGCGCTGATGCCTTAAGAGCCCGGCTCGCCCGCCTGAACAAAAAGGGCCGACGTACCAGCGGTACAGTCGCGACTGTACTGCACAACTACGACTCAGCTCTGGATTATGTCGAGCGACGGCATCTGGATCAGCTTAGGATCGGGTTTCTTGGGTCGTCACATAACTCGCCAACGACACCTGAATTTGAGAGTAAGATCACGTTTCTCGATGCTTCATCGCGCTCCGCTTTTTTGAGCAGCGTCGACCAGTTGGGTCAATTTAACTGCCATTACTGCGTGAGACCGCCGAAAGCAGATGCGTTGGCTGGCGACCCCGACCGATCGTACCGGCCCTTCACCAAGGGAGTCTCAGCCGCTGCATTGGGTGCCGTAGTGTTCTCGAACCGGGCGGTGGATGACGTCATTCCCCTGTTGGGGGACGATTACCCGTATCTCGCTGATGACCTGTCGGCTGATGCTTTGAATGAGGGTATACGGCATCTCTTCGACAGTTTTGGCGGACCGGAATGGGCGACGGCCTTGGATCGAATGGAGCACCTTCGCTCACGTACCACCCATCATGCGATAGCCACGCAGCTCTCTGAAGCCATTGCCCACGTCACGGCATGATTCTAATGGATGAGCCCCAAAGGTTTTTTGTGTCGACAGCGGCAATCGGTGCCGTCGGCTTGACAGTGGCCGTGCAACTAGGGTTTGGGGTGCACCTGCGCACGCATACCGTCAGCGAAGCACTGCAACATGTGGTAGTCATCACTCGTCAGCGGTATTTAAAGGTCAGCCAGTCAGTATGAGAACCTGACCAAAGGCGGATGGAAGGGATACCCTGTTGCCATATTCAAACCTCGATGGGATGCTTCTATACTTTTGCCACATACCGAAAACCGGTGGACGCAACATTGAACGTTGGATGAATGACGCGTTTGGAAACATCGGTTTCATTGACGCGGACTGGACCGACAGATGGAAACGCGGGGGCTGGATCTCAGACCGGCTGGGAACATCTCGGCAACATATGGATTGGGCGACAGCATGCGGCCAACTCGACCGCACGCCTGATCAGGTATTCGCTGTTGTCCGTGATCCTGTGACACGGCTGCAAAGTGAATATCGTTTCCAGAGTCGGCACCGGCGGAAACGCCGGGCCCTCGCGCGGATCGGGTTCACGCGCTGGTGCCGCGTCATGTTTGTGGCGAGCCGCATTTATCCGTCCGTGTTCGACAATCATTTTCGCTGCCAGAGCGATTTTGTCCCGCCGGAGGCAAAGGTCTTCTACTTTGAGGACGGCCTCGACGCAGTGACGGTATGGCTGGCCTCTCTCGCCCCCAAAGACCTGCCAGCGGTTGTTCTACAGGGTCCGGAGACGTATGCCCATGTCGGGGACTTCGACACCTCGGAGGAGGATCTGGCTCTTATTCGGAGTTGGTTTGCACGCGACTACGAAAGTTTCGGCTACAAGCGCGAACCGGGCTCTGGCGTTGCCCGGATACCGCTTCGAGACCGCATGCTAGGACTTATTGTTGCCTTGGCCTTCAGGATGGGCCGGATCTGAGACCTCCGACCTAGGTCAGCTATCACCTTGCCTTGTACCACTTGCGGGGCCGCCCCGTCCTTCAACTCGCTTTGGCAAGATCGTGCTCAGCGAGCCATTCGGGGCCGAAGTCGACGTCCTGCCACTCTTTGAACCAGGGGCCGCCGCGCGTGAAATGCACAGCGCGGGGTGGGCCATCGGTGGCAACATCGTTCCAGCCTTCGAGCCAGTTGTAGGCGGTCGGAAGGCTGCCGATCTCTTTATCGTCCACCCAAGCCATCCGGTGCAGGAAAGCACCACTTTCACGATTCACAACGTCCGGTGTGAGCTGCTGGACGGAAGCGTGTCCGGCGTTAAAAAACAAGAAGGACGACCAGTTCTTACGTGGATACGTGGTTTGAACCTGCCCATCCATCTTGTGGGTTTCTTTGGGCGTGTAATCGTGCTGGACGCAAAACACGGCTTTGCTGTCGTCCCGGTAGTCCAGGAGCGGAGCGACATCGTCAATCCAAAGAAAATCACAGTCAAAGAAAAGCGCCCAACCATCAAACCCGGCCAGGTAAGGCGTAAAAAACCTTGAATACGTGAATTCTGTTGAAGCCAGCGGGTCAACATCTCGCGTGTAAAGACCTTGATCGATAAGATCTGGAAGCTTAATTGGCGTGATTTCGACGTCGATGCTCGCATGGCGCAGCAGTGAATGGCGAGCGACATCGTACGCCTCGGACTCCCGAGAATCCCAGCCAATGAATACCCTTAAATCCGACATGCAGTTTCCTGCTCTTGTTACCTCAGTTTTCGGTGAGGCCCTATTTGCAATTCCCTTAACCTGGAGTCAATGTGGGATCGGAACCAAACTCGACCGTCCCACCTTGACATAGGTTTTTCAAGCAGATGCCAAGCTTTTATCATGGCTCTTACCGCCGCTACGTTGCTGATCTTTCGCACCGGTTGGCGAAAGATGCGCGCAATGGATGGAAGAAATTGACAGGACAAAGCGCCCGCAAACCGAATGCAAAAAAAACAGTCGAGCAGACGATCGGTGCCGCCGTCGCAAATGGCGGACAATCGGCTGGGCTCAGATCGTTGGATCAAGCGCTGACTGAAGCGCAAACCGCACCCGATGCACAAACACTTCACTACCTGGCGACGGCGTTGGAGCGATTGGGCGAGTTTCCTAGGGCATACAAGCTACGCGCTCAAGGGCATGAATTGCTTTCGGTTGCGCCTGGGCAACCTTGGGAAGGCCAGCCGCTCCCTGACGGCAATCTCGTCATCACGCCGATGCGCTACGATCGCCAGAGCATTCACTATGCCATTCAATATGCATCCATGATCGGCCTCGCAGCGGAGCGGGCGCCGGGTTGCAAGGTTTATCTTGAACCTCGTCTGATCCCTATGTTTTCGCGAAGCTTCCCCACAGCGACGTTCCTGAACGAAGACGATATGCCCGAAGATGTTTGCGCACCAGATGAGTATCACGCCGGTCTGGAACGGTTGCCCGCACTGTTCGCAACTTCGGAACAAAGAATTGCCGCGGCACATCGCCCAATTCTAGCCGATTTGGACCTCTCAGAGAGCCTCAGAGCACGCTATGCGCCAGATGGCAAACCGCTCATTGGCATCGCTTGGGGCAGTTTGAACTCACGCAAGGATGTACCGAGTTTTGACGCCTGGGCCAGGCTTCTAAATGGCATGGATGCGCATTTCATCTCGCTTCAGTATGGGGACGTGGCCAAAGCGAAAGCCCGCGTAGAACGTGCCGGCTCATGCGACGTTTTAGTAGACCCGCAGATCGATCAGTTTGTGGATATGGACGGGTTTGCCGCACAGTTGTCAGCGGTTGACCTGATCGTCACAATCAGCAATTCAGGCGCCCATCTTGCCGGCGCCATGGGTCGGCCTATGATAGTTCTTCTTGATGACCGCTTCCACCTGAGTTGGCCCTACTTCCAGGATCACACGCCGTGGTATCCAGATGCCACCTTGGTCCGTCGCAATGGCCGGGACTGGGAGGATGTCATGCAGTCGGTACGCGCTACGGTGTCAGACTGGCTATCCCTGACGACTAGCCGCTGACCGTTCGCACCCGCCGCCGCCTTCGGAAGAGCGTAGCAAGGGATTTCTCGAACTGAACGATCTCGAACTGATATCTGACCTCTGGATACTTGGCAGAGACGCCCTTCAGAAGCTCATCCCACCAATCTGACATACGTTGTGTCGCGTGGGCGTTTTCACCATTTGGCAGTGTCTTCTTTGCCGGGTAGCTTGCCACATTCGCGAAGACCGCGCAACGCGCGTAGCTGAATATCTCATCCATGATCCAAGGTATGTCGCTCTCAGGGCAATGCTCGAGTGCGTCGGTCGACACCACGATGTCGAACGTCCCTTGCGGCGGCTCTCGGTGTTCGGGTACGGCCGGATCGTAGCAATGTACATCGTCGAGACCCAGATACTCCTTGATGCTTGGGATTGTGGTTCCATCCGGCATTTTGATGTCTTTCGCTGTATAGTAGCGCCCTTTGCCGGAGCCATAGTCGAGCAGCGACTTGGCACCCACCTCTCTTGCCAGGAGCTTAACCTTCGGCAGGTGCTGCAGCAGGCTCGCGCCAAAGTACACGTCATCCCCCGCAAGCTGCTGATCCGGCAGACCATCGCGATGGATGTCCGTATATTGGGTCACGAGCTCGATATAGCGCGCGCTCGGGTTCTTTCGAGAGTAGGTCATTGCGTGCGTTCTCTGTCTTATGGTGGGACGATCTAAGCTTATACCGTCCGTATTTGTTAATCGACCAACAGGCAAGATCGCCGATCCGTTTTCGGGCAAATCAGACGGCGACGGGTTTGCGTCACGGGCTGCACCTTGGCAACGCTTCGTTTTTGTGAACCGCTGTTTCGGTCGAGCATCATATAGCCCGTGAGCGCCCAACCAGAGCAGCTGCAGGTCTTCGAGATCAGGCCATTGACCTGAGCCGCCAGCGCCGCTTTCATCGCATCCATGTGTGGACGTTTTGTTTTAGGCGAGTCCTCTTGGGCGGAATATCACGACGCGATGTCGATTATTCGGCCTGAGCCGGCGCGGGTCAGCTTCAATATCAAGCCAACCCAGTTTGTGCCGGTTGTCACCGGGCGGCCGGGCGCGTTGGCCTCTAGCGATGCGCGGTGGTGGTTTGTGCCTCATTGGCACAAGGGCGGCGTAAAAGACTGGAAGGCCACCACCTTCAACGCGCGGATCGAGAGCGCGGCGTCGAGCCCTACCTTTCGCGTCGCCTGGCGCTCGAACCGCTGCCTGGTGCCCGCAACCGGCTACTACGAATGGACAGGCCAAAAGGGCAAGAAACAGCCACATCTGATCTATCTTGAGCGCAATGATCCGGTGTTCTTCTTTGCGGGGCTGCATTCGACGCTGTCCGATGGCACCGAGACCTGCACCATCGTGACGCGCGAGGCTGAGCCAGAGATTGCGCATATCCACAGCCGCATGCCGGTTATCCTATCGGATGATGAACTGATGCCCTGGCTCACTTTTGAAGATTGCGATTGGGGCACAAGCTGGACCGGTCGCTTTCTGGTGCGGGATGTGCGGCCCTTTGGGCGTGACGATGATGGGCCTGAGTTGATCGAAGAGATCGACCCTGAATTGTTCTAGCGTCCGAAACGCTTCTGCGGCGGGCGCCGTTTGTCGAGCGTCAACCCGCCATCCTTTTCGATCAGCACCGTGACGGACCCTTTCACCATGGCGAGCGCGGCTTCATTGGTCGGTGCATCACCCTGGCTGGCCGGATAGGCCCAGGTCATCCATTGCCAGCGACCGCTGTAATCTGACACGCGCTGATGTACCCGCCCGACATTGTGACCGTTACACCGCACAACCCGGTCGCCAGGCTCGGTTTTTCCGCCGATGAAGCAGGGCGCATGGGTGAATCGTAGAGGCGGTTTGATCGGTTGGAATCTGTCTAGCATGCCGTGAACAATGTGAGAACATCGGATCTAGATCAAGACAGATCCATCGCAAATAAGATGTATTGCCGCGTCTGTGGGCGGCGACCATCAGAGATCAGGCGAGTCTATGATAATGGCCTCAGCGTGAAGAATGGAGCCGACAACCGCGCGCCCGACACGCCAGATGATTAGCGGATCGTTGCTTTACAATATCGAACAATGGGGCGAACTGTCGCCGAGAGATGCACTATCGCCATGCAAACAAGGGCGATTAAGGTTTTCTTAACCTCAGGTTTCGATTGTCTCAACAATTGAAGCGGAAAAATCGAATCAACTTGAGGACGAGAGAATGGAACTTACGAAAGGCGCGAAGCAGCCGTGGATTCCCGGCATAACTGCACTGAGAGACGAACAGATTGTTATCGAGGACTCCCTTGAGAAGGGCCTCGCGGCTGCCCGCATTGGGGGTCATGAGAATACTGCGATTGCATTTGAACGAGTTCTGAAGGAGCGACTTCTGCTTAGCCGTAGGACGTGACGTAATAGACCGACAACCAGCAATAAGAACCATTGTTAATAGGCTGTTAACCAAATCATTGAAGTCTCACCCCCAGAATGACAGGGGCCGATGATGACAGAAATGATGACACCAGACGAGATCATAATAGACACTCTTTCCGACTTGGCGGACATTGAAGGCAGGGAGGGAGATTACAAAGCCGTTTGGGGGTTGGAAGCGGTTATCATGGCCTATTGCATGGACACCGGAATGGACGCAGACGATGTCCGCCAAAAGATACTTGAAAGACGGCGAAACCGAGTAGCAAAAGAACATGAAGCTCGTCTCTCAATAGATCAGAATAGCGAAGCCGAAAATTGCTGGAATGCGCCACGCGCCCTACTTGTAGTAGATAACGGAATCGCAACATCCAGAACTCCCAATGCCAATAGCTGCGACCACTAGATTCAGAGGGTTGAGAGAGCGCTCAACCGCTTCTTTTAGCGTGTAAGTCATTGACAGTTTAGTCCTCATAAAGACTCTCCAAATCGTCAAAGATAGCGGCCTCAAATTCTTCACCCAAGCGCTCCTGTCGTTCACGTAATGAAGCGTGGATTGTGGTAAGACCGCCTTTTAACCGCGCAATCTCCGCGTCTTTGGCGGCGTTGTCAGCGGCGAGGGCTAAGCAATTCGCGCAGGGCGCGATCGGCTCGCACGGATCAACAAGATCGGGGAGTTGCCAGCACGGCGGATCGCCAAACTCTGCACATGCTGCGGCGCAAATGGCGAGCAGCCTATCGTCGAAACCGATTGGGTTGGGTGCCGCCCCTCCGTCTCTACTGGTCATTGGGGGTTTCCGGGGTTGTAAGGGCAGAGGCAATGCACATTCCGATCACTTCGGCCATTTCTGGCGGATTGCTGTCGCCAAGCGCTTCAAGCCTGCTGCGTCTCAAAGCTGATTTGGATCGCTCCATTTCTCCGGCAGATCGAGCATCCACTCGTAAAGACCTGAGCTTACCCGGGTCCCAAGCACCTCGGGCATTTGCTGCCCGCGCGACTGCTTCAATCGCTCGTGGTCCCTCGCGCCAGGCGACCTCCAATCGCGACAAGCTGGTGCAGGCCACCAAGTAGACTCTCCGGCGAATGTAAGGTGCGCCAAGATCGCAAGCGCCGAACTCAAGTCGGGCGACGTGGAAACCAGCTTTGGAAAGATCGTTACACACTTCGGCTTCCCACGCCGAATGTCCCGGCGGCTGCTCCACGACAATCCATTCAGCTCCGGCGTTGATCCCAATTCGGAGCATTTCCGGCCAGAGACTGAAGCCTGTACGTTTGTTATGTATTGCTGCGGCAACGCTCGTCTCCTTGCAGGGTGGACCTCCGAAAACAATATCGGCTGGTGGCGGAGAGAATTCTTCGACCGTGCTATGCAGGGCGATGTTCGGCAATCGCCGCGCCAGAACAGAGCGGCGGAACTCATCTTTCTCGACCATAGCGACGGTCGACGACAAACCGGCCCGGTGAAAGCCAAGCGCATGACATCCGATGCACGAAAAAAGATCGATAACCCTTTCTTTCATCGTCCTATCCTTCCATGTCTCTACTGGTCATGAGGGGGCTCCCGAAAGGCTGACAAGCGGCGTATCGTAGCTGAGCATCAGCGGGTGCTTGGGGTCGCCACTCGCCGTCAGTCCCCAGCAAAAGAGAGGTTTGCCCGTTTCGCGCAAAATCGACATGAGAGTGTAGAGTTGGCTATGCAGTTCTCGTGGCAGCTTCCCGCTTGCTCCCCAGCATGGAACCAAAAAGTCAGCCTCCTCGACTATTCGGTCGATGTGGTCACGCCATTCAGGCCCCATCGGGAAAGGCTCTGATGCCAGCGCGCGAACGTCCGTAGCGCGAAATGCAAATGCGTTGCCAACGATAAATCGACGCGCTGCGAGGCGCTGACTAAACCCCCGCCATTTCCGCACCGTCGCATCGTCAAGCGAAGCGTCGGCGGTGGATGGGTTTACGCCGAAAAAAGCGAAGACCTTTTCGCCGCAGCCGATATGGCGGTCCAAGCGATAGCGGTATTGCCCGCACTCCGAGATCACCGCGCCATTTCCTGCAAGATCAAGCATCGCTCTATCCTTCCATGTCGATATTGGTGGGGTGGACTGTGACGCTGCATCCCGAGCACATCGGCATAAACAGATCGGGCTGTTTGGGGGTGCCTCGCGGCTTGCTCTCGCCCCATCCAAATCCATGCGCCGCGCGGGCTTCGGCTTCGAGATCGTCAAGCCATGCGCCCCAGGTCGGATCGAATGCCGCAGCCTCTATGCGCTGCGCCGCCGTCTGCATCGTCCCACACATACACTCGCCAGACCGGCAGAGCGCTTTGGAAACTGGATTGATAGGGATGTTGCGGCTCGCGAGGTACTTGTCGCGGAGTTCTGGGGTCCAATCGTGGATCAGGTTGAACCACATGTTCATGGGGGCGGCGGGGTCCATGCTGACGCGCTTGAGTGTCTTGGATCGGTTTGGGCTTTCTGCTCTGAATGCGCCGTTGAGCAAGAGCACGCGCGTGTTGCGCTTGCCCTGCCGCAGTTCCTTGGAAACAGTCTTGCGGAAGGGGCCAGCCTTGAGCACGTGATAGGCCATTTTGTGGGCGTCGGTGCCTTTGCCGAAGAAGCCCTTGCGCATCACATATTCTTCATACGCCCGGCCAGCGTCAGCGATGACCAAAGGTGCATCGTGCCCATAATTGGCCTCGACATGGGCCTCAGTTGCTTGAAGGCCGCAGCCCGTTCGTCCGTGGATCGACATTGCGACGGGCAGCCCGAGTTCGACGGCTAGCGCATGTGTCGCCGCGCTGTCGTTGCCGCCAGACACCATCGTGACGATGTGCGTTGGATCGAACCACTCGATTGCAAGCCGCACATAGGCAGCGGATTGGTCAATTGCCTGTTCTAGTGTCGCGGGTTCCTGCGTCATGATCATGCGGACACCTCGCCACCTTCTTGGACTGTGACGCTGTAGAAGGCGCACCATGGATTGCGGTCCCAGGCGTCTTGGTGCTGGCGCTTGAACCCTTCACGGTAGTCAAGCCAACCGTCACTCGGATTGCCGTAAGGCCCGCCGGGGGCCATGTGAACCGGGTCAACGCCGGTGGAACGCGCTTCCTTCGGGCTGATCTCCTGAACCCGCTTCACGTCCACATCGCTGACGGTCAGGGTCAGGCGGGAGGCCCAACGGGGCATGGTGATGGAGGGACGCCAGCGCGTTGGGCTATGGCCAGGGGGCCATGTGTATTCGTAATATGTTAGATCACTCAGCCGAACGTTAGCCTTTCGGGCATCTTCACGAGACTCATCAATCAGGCGATGAAGTTGGTCGATGTCATCAACGTCCAGCCACTCTTTGCGCGGGCCGTCCACGTAATCCAGCGCGACTGTTGCATTGTTGTAGTGCCAAGCGCCTATGCGCCACGTCTCGCGGCACCAGAGCCGATCCCCAGGGGCGAACTGAACTTCGAACTGAGGCCAACACATTCGGTCATCTACCTGCCACCAGTTCCAAAAACGAGACATGCCGCGTGGGTTTGTGTCTGTCCGGTGCTGTGAGCAATAGGCGTCGAGATAAGGTGCCTCGTGTTTTTGAACGTGCTTTGGGTGACAGTCTGGCTCTGGCGCTGGCGGCACGTTTTCCAACGGCCTCACGATCAGCGACAAGCGGCCATCCAGCGCGGCGCGCACCTCATGGGGGCGGAGGTCTAGGGGGTGGTCAGTCATTGGCCGCCTGTCCAAGCTCGACCACGTTGTTGAGTTCATGGTCTGGGTGCTGAGAGGCCATATGCCTCGCGAGGTTTTGGAACGTCCGGTTGCAGCACGGGCAGACGCCAGCCTTGGCGCGGTTCTTCATCCGCGTTGCGGCTCCTTTGTAGGCGGCTGCGGATCGCTTTTGGGCTTCCGCATCTGCCTCCGCAGCGCGCCTTCTATCAACCTCATAGGCGTTGTTCTGTTTAAGCCGGTCGCGCTCACGGCGGAGTTTTTCAATCTCAGTTTCACCTGTGACGTAGTGCTGCGAGTGACCATGCGGGCAGTGAAAGGAGCCATGCTCCCTTTGCTGCAGCGCGACCCGATAGACCTCATCTGAGATTCCGAAACGTGTTTTGCACTTACAGCATGTTTCGATCCACAGTTGAGCGCTGAAATCCCATTTAGCCATCACGGCCTCCTTTCTGTGTGGGGGGGCTATTGAGGTAGAGTCCGAAGCGCAAAAGCGATATAGAGCAGGTTTTGGGCGGGCCAGAGCCGAACACTTTGCGGATGTCTCCGCAGGAAAGACACGTCCACTTCGTGTGAGTTCGTGAAAGCGACTTCCGAGGAACCCAAAAACACCTTTGATCAGCCGACATCAGAATGGCCCCCAAAAGATCACGTAGGCAACGACCCAGAAGATGATCGTGGCAATCGAGACAATGATTATCCCGCCGCCCGGTGGTAGACGACGCCCGCTCATGATGTGCACCACGTCACTTGACCGTCAGACATCGCGACGACCTGTTCTGCGGTCAGCGATAGCGAGACCACAAAGGCGATCACATTGACAAAACACGAAGTGCGCCAAGGTTCACTGAACCTGGCTGAACCTGTGGAAATGGGCCAAACCAAGAACGGGCGCTGAATACGAAGCGGTCTCTTGGCTATCTTTGAATGGCTTGGGGAGGGACCGAGTTGTTTACACCGAAGATGTCGGGAGTTCGAGCCTCTCATCACCCACCAATCAATCCAGATTTGAGCAATGCGCAGCGCGGGGCTATCGAGCCTATCCAATACGCGCAGAAGCCTTCTCAACGCCCGCGCAGCGTGCGTTTGCGCACAGCGCCTGTTGGTCGATCCCCCTGCCCAAACCGCCCAACACGTCCTACCTTTACCGCAATCAAGTTTGCCGAAGGAGGCCCTGCCGATGAGCTGGAACCCTGCACTGGACCCCGACTGCCCCACCGAAGACGCGGTTGACGCGATTGAAACCGTGATTGTGCCCCGCGCCCGCGACCTCGGCGATTTCGAGGTGCGCCGAGCCTTGCCCGCGCCGAAACGCCAAATGGTTGGTCCGTTTATCTTCTTCGATCAGATGGGCCCGGCAGAGTTCGTCACCGGCAAAGGTGTGGATATCCGGCCGCATCCGCATATCGGCCTGGCGACCGTGACCTATCTCTACAAGGGCAAATTCCACCATCGCGACAGCCTCGGCACCGATCAATGGATCGAGCCAGGGGCGGTGAACCTGATGACGGCGGCCCATGGCATCACCCATTCGGAGCGGATCGATGGCGAGATGTTGAAGGCGCCCTACAATCTCTTCGGCATCCAGACCTGGATCGCGCTCCCGAAAGGGGCCGAAGACGGTCAGGCCGCGTTTGTTCATGCGGGCAAATCCGAACTGCCGCTTTTGGAAGGCGAGGGCAAAGAAATGCGCCTGATCCTCGGCAACGCTTATGGCGAACGGGCCCCGGTCGAAACCGCGTCCGAGATGTTCTATGCCGATGCGCTGCTGCAACCCGGCGCGCGGCTGCCAATGCCGGACGATCATGAGGATCGCGGGGCGTATGTGGTCTCGGGTCGCGTCGAGATCGCGGGGCAACGCTATGAGGCGGGGCAGATGATGGTCTTCCGCCCTGGCGATCGGGTGTCGATGACCGCCGGCGAAGAGGGCGCGCGGGTGATGATCCTGGGCGGTGAGACGCTCGAAGGCCCGCGCTATATCTGGTGGAACTTCGTCGCCTCCTCAAAGGAACGGATCGAGGAGGCGAAAGAGGCCTGGCGCGCGGGTGATTGGGAACATGGCCGGTTTCAACTGCCACCCACGGACAAGGAGGAGTTCATCCCGCTGCCGGAGCGGTAGGCTTGCTGTTTTCCGCACGTGCTCTTTCTAAACGCCCGCTTCGCCGCCGAAGCGGGCGTTGCTTAAATGGGCTTCTCAAAAAAGACGCGATTGAAGCCGTCTTCTCGTCTCCGCTCAATTTCCTGATAGCCGAGATGTGGATAGATCGACAGATTCTCTGTCATTTTCTCGTTCGTGTAGAGTTTGACCGACGTCGCTTTGGACAGTTTCGCCTCCGCCTCACAAAACTCGATGAGACGCTTGCCGATACCTCGACCTGTCGTGTCCGAGCGAACGGCGACGTTTTCCAGAAGGATGTGATCACCCTCCTGATAAAAGATGATGAACCCAACGACATCGGCCCCTGCGTCGACGGCGACATAGGCATGACCTGACGCAATCAGAGAGCTGAAGTCCGCGACCATTGGGGCGGGCTTTTTCCCAATCGCTGCAACATATTGATCATAAGCGTTTTCTGCACAGGATCGGATAGCGGGCTCATCACGTTTGTGCGCTTGCCTGATCTCAAAGCGTTCGCTCATAGGCCTCTCCAACCCACAGATGAAGAAACCCTATTCCTCCGGGCTGCCAGTGTGCAAGAACGGCGCGGACCGGGGTTTCCTTGCCTTTGAAACCAGCCGTTTACTGCAGCTCGGCCAAGATTTCCGCTAGGATCTCCATACCGGCGGCCCAGCCTTTGTCCATACCTGCGAGGGCAGCGGCAAAACAGGCAACCTCGGCCTCGGTCGCCTCATGCGGTTCCCAGGTTAGCCGCAGTTTGGTTTTGCCTCCGACCTCGCCAAAGGTGACGGTGGTCAGAAGGACGCGGGGCCAATCCGGCATCATCGGGTTGGCGATCACGTTCCAATCCGCATCGGCCATGGAATGGAGCCAGACGAGGCGTTCCGGCGCGACCACTTCGGTATATTCAACCCGCTGATAGTTGGCGTTTCCGTTCCATCTCATCTCTCCCAGCCAGAGACCGCCGGGCGCGACGTCGAACTGATGGATGATGGTCTCAACACCCGGCCCATACCAGCGGGAGAGCAACTCCGGCTCGGTCCAGGCGCGCCAGACGAGCGCAGCGGGCCCGTCAAATTCACGCTCCAGCACAAAGATCGGAGTCTCGGTCATCGGTCTGTCCTCTCTACCGTCTTTAAATCTTCAAGTAATGTGTCGAGTTGGTCGAAACTGCCGGACCAGAACTGTTCGAATTGCTTGAGCCACGCGACGGCGGCGGCCATATGCGCCGCGTTCAGCCGGGCAGGGCGGCGTTGCTTGTCGATGGCCCGTTCGACGAGGCCGGCGCGTTCCAGCACTTTAAGATGTTTCGAAATCGCGGGCTGGCTCATCTGAAACGGCGCGGCGATGTCGTGGACGGGCGCGTCGCCTTGGGCAAGCCGGGATAAAATGGCCCGGCGCGTTGGATCGGCCAGGGCGGCGAAAACCGCGTCCAGGTTGGGGTGCCCCTCTTTATAACCAAATTGTTCCATAACTAGATGGTTATTTCGTTTGGCCCCATCCGTCAAGCGGACCGATCGGCTGGCTCTGGCGCGCACCGGTTTTTTCGCGTAGCGGGCAGGGAGGAGGGGTGACATGGCTGAGTCTGTCGAGATCAAATCGGGCAGCGATGGTAAGGCCGCCATTGGGTTGATCCTGATGGCCATGTTCTTCATCTCGATCAACGACATGATGATCAAGGCGCTGTCGGACGGCTATCCGTTGCATCAGATGGTTTTTATCCGCTCGGCCATTGGCATCTGCATTGCGCTGATGATTTTGCGGATGGAGGGCGGTTTCCATCTGCTCAAGACCACGCAACCTGGCTTGCATTTGATCCGCGCGCTGTTGATCGTCTTCGCGAATATGACATTCTTCGCCGCTTTGGCGGTGATGCCGCTTGCGACGGCGACGGCGATCTTTTTCGTCGCGCCGCTCTTCATCACGCTGCTCTCGATCCCGATTCTGGGGGAGAAGGTGGGTCCACGGCGTTTCGGTGCGGTGATTGTGGGGTTCTTGGGGGTCGTGGTGATGACGCAACCCTGGAGTGACGCCGATGCCGGCGCGGCGGGAGGGTGGACATTGGCTTTGCCGATTTTGGCCGCCCTTGGCTATGCGGGGATGAATGTGTTGACCCGGAAGCTTGGGGTGAAATCGAGCGCTGCTGCGATGGCGATCTATATTCAGGGTGCGTTTCTCTGTGTCGGCGGGATTTTCTTTTTGGTTGCCGGCGATGGGCGATTTGCCGAACGGGTCGAGCATGACAGTCTGATCTTCTTGCTGCGCGCCTGGACCTGGCCCGCGACCGAAGACGTTTGGATGTTCGTACTGATTGGGGTTTTGGGTGGCGGCATTGGCTATGCGATCAGCCAGGCTTATCGGACCGGCGCGCCCGCCACCGTGGCCCCCTTCGAATACGCGGCTTTGCCAATGGCGATTTTCTGGGGCTGGGTGGTGTTTGGCGAGGTCCCGTCAGCGGCGGTTTGGGTCGGGATTGTGCTGATTGCGTCGGCGGGGCTTTATGTGTTTTGGCGCGAACGACAGGCGTCAGAGACATGAGTTTGGTGATCCGCCCGGCCTGTGAGGATGACTTGCCTGGGCTTCGGGCCCTGCATATTGCCAATTGGCAAACCACCTATGCCCCCTGCTTCAAAGCTGGCGCTTTAGATGCGCCGTTGACGGCGATGATGTCGCAGAAATGGGTCCCCGATGTTTTGGACAAAGCTGAGGTTGCGGTGGCGGAGTGGGACGGCGCTTTGGCGGGTTTTGCGCTTTGGTATCCCCACCATGAGGAGGGGCCGTATCTGGACAACTTACATACTGGCGCCGGGATGCGCGGGAAGGGTGTTGGGCGGCACCTGATGCGGGCAATCTGCGCCGACTTGCGGCGGCGTGGCCTGTCATCTCTGTCGCTGGTTGTTTTGGAGGAGAACAAGGCGACCCGGACGGTGTATCGGCATTGGGGTGGTGTCGAGGGACCTGTGTTCGACGATCCGCTTTTGGGCGAAACCGTCCCGGCGCGGCGGATGTTCTGGCCAGATTTGGACGTCTTGGAGGCCTGTTTGGCTGGTGACGCCACGCGTTCGCGGGGCGGATCCTAATCCTTAGTCAGATGGGTGGAGATTTTGAGTGCATGCCCGCTTGACGAGGCGCGGTGCGCAGCATAGACCACACGTCACGCCGAAGCGGATGCGTAAGGCGGATGGTGAGCGGTTGTAGCTCAGTTGGTTAGAGTACCGGCCTGTCACGCCGGGGGTCGCGGGTTCGAGCCCCGTCAACCGCGCCACCACCATCGCTCTTGCATCCTGTTTCGCGTCTGCGCGGTTGTAGCTCAGTTGGTTAGAGTACCGGCCTGTCACGCCGGGGGTCGCGGGTTCGAGCCCCGTCAACCGCGCCACGTCTTCCCCTTTGGTTGGAATATGCCCTGATGGGCAGTGTCGGCGCGTCGGCTCGTGACCCCTGGGCGGAGTCCTCGCCAACGCGCGCTGTCGCGGGATTATGGGCAAGGTCGCGTGGCGCTTGACCAGTTTAGGTGCTGCTGCGACCTAGTGCGTTCCGACATCACATCTGTGGAGCCGCGCTGGCATCTGCCGGTTTGGCTGCTATCGTTTTGGCATGAGATTGGGGCCATGCAGTTTGATTGCGGCAGGGGTGGCGGCTTGGGCCTCTTGGGCCGTTGCGCAAGAGCCAGATGTTTTGATGCCTGGCGCTGTCGAGGATTTGACGGGGCAGGCTCATTTTGGGGAGATGGCTTTTCTGTCGGAGTTGCAGGCGCATGTTCCCGGCTTTCTGGCCCGGCCTGGGCCGCCGGATGTGTCGGCCGCAGAGGGCGATCCGTTTTATTGGGTCATTCAAGGCTCGTTTGGGGCACCCGGCGGGCGGATTCCGGCGGGGCTGGTGCATTGCGCCCGTTATGGTTTGGCGATTCGCGACCAGATGGCTGCGCGTCGCGTCTCTGACCCCGAGGTGTTTCCGCTGTTGACCGCAACGCGGGCGGAGCGAGATGATTTGGAGACCTGGCCCGAGGAGGCGGTGGCCCTTCTGCGGTGTAGCTTTGCTTGGGATGATGCGCGGCGGCTGCGCCCTTGGACGGAAGATGAGGCCCACGCGCTGCTCGCTCTCGGGTTTGCGGAGACGGTTCGCGTCGACGACACAGTGATCCGTGCGGAAGAGGGGGAGCATATTCGCGCTCAATATGGCGCCGAGGGGTATCGGCTGGTTGGGCGGGATGGGCCGCGTTCAAGCTATCAATGGGTGGAGCGGGTTCAGGTGGTTCGCCAGATCAGCCATCAGCGGGTGAGCTTTCGGGTGTTTTTGATGGGCGGGGGCGTCTGATTGGGCGCGCGCGCAAGAGATTTGTGCCTCCGGCGGGGATATTTTGCAGCAGAGAAGCGAGGACCGGGTCAGGTGGCGGCACAGATTACCGCCCGCGCGGCTCAGGATCTTGGCGTGTTTGATTTCACCAGATGAAGGGTCATTTCGCACGCCATCGGTTGTGTTGCAGAAATGGCCGGTCGCTATCAGGTCTTGAGCAACGTGGCCCACGCGCTCATCCGGCGCAGGGCCTCTTTTGGGGCGCGGGGGCCGGCCATAGCGTGCCGCAGGCAGGCGGCCACCAAGAGGCGTCCGAAACTCGGACGCCCTCCGATCACCTATTGTCCGCGCCAGATCCAGCCACCGCCAAAGATGCGGCTGCCTTCGGGGGCATAGAACACACAAGCCTGGCCCGGGCTTACCCCTTCTTCTGGGGTCAGCAATTCAACCTCGGCCTCCGTCTCGGAGATGGGGCGGATGATCGCGTCCCGCGGCGGGCGGGTGGAGCGGATTTTCACGCCCATATGCCATTCGTCCTGCGAGGTGAACGGCGCATCGCCCAGCCAGTTGATCTCACGGACCGGGACGACACGAGTGGAAAGCGCCTCTTTCGGGCCGACCACAACACGGCGGTTGTCGGGGTCGAGTTTCACCACATAGAGCGGATCGGTCAGCCCGCCGATGCCAAGCCCGCGCCGCTGGCCGATCGTGTAATGGATCACGCCCGTGTGCTGGCCCAGGACTTGGCCTTCCATATCGACGATCTGGCCCGGCTCACCCGCGCCCGGACGCAGCTTTTCGATCACGGCGGCATAATTGCCATTGGGTACGAAGCAGATGTCTTGGCTGTCCGGTTTGTCAGCCACGCTCAGCCCGTATTTTCCGGCCAAGGCCCGGGTCTCCGCTTTCGAGGTCAGATGACCAAGCGGGAAGCGCAGATAAGACAGCTGTTCCGGCGTGGTGGAAAACAAAAAATAGGATTGGTCGCGGCTTGCATCAGCTGCGGAGTGCAATTCTGGCCCTTCTAGTCCCATTTTCCGCTGTATATAGTGCCCGGTGGCCATGCAATCGGCGTCGAGATCTTTCGCGGTTTCCAAAAGATCTTTGAATTTCACCCGCTCGTTGCAGCGAATGCAGGGCACAGGTGTCGCGCCCGCCAAATAACTATCGGCGAATTCGTCGATCACCGCCTCCCGAAAGGTATTTTCATAATCCAGCACATAATGCGGGAAACCCATTTCCTCGGCCACACGACGCGCATCATGGATATCCCGCCCGGCGCAACAGGCGCCTTTCTTGGCCAGCGCCGCACCGTGATCGTAAAGCTGTAATGTCACGCCAACGACATCATAGCCTTCTTCCGCTAATTGCGCAGCGACAACGGAGCTGTCGACCCCCCCCGACATGGCGACGACGACGCGTGTGTCCGCCGGCGCTTTGGCAAAGCCAAGCGAGTTCAACGCGTCTGTCGGGCGGTCAAGGGCCATCAGGCTGCTCCTGCGGGGGTGAGTTCCAGCGCAATATAGGAAAATGCGCCCTATCCTCAAGCCCCGCACTTACTCCTCTTTAAGCAGTTTCTTGCAAGTTTTTGGCCGAATACTGATATGAGAGAGGATCATCATGTATATCCGGCGTATAAAAGGGCCGCATGTTGTCACATTGCCCGACGGCACGCAGATGACCCGGGCAGACTTGCCCAGCCCAACAACCCGCCGTTGGGTCGCCAGCCGCAAGGCCGCGGTGGTGCGGGCGGTTGAGTTTGGGTTGGTTTCCGCGACGGAAGCTATGGAGACTTGGAGTCTGTCCGAAGAGGAATTAACTGCGTGGAAAGAGGCGGTTGCGACCCATGGTGAAGCCGCCTTGCGGGCAACCGCCATACAACGTTACCGTCAATAAATGGCATTTACGGGATTGAAACTTAGACCACCGTGCGGAACTATCTAAAAGGGTAACTTGTAATTAACCATTTCACCTCAGGGTAGCGTCAACGCCGGATAAGAATCGGAGAGAATTGATGCGCGTCCTGTTGGTCGAAGACGATCCCACCACTTCGAAAAGCATCGAGATGATGTTGAGCCATGCCGATCTGAACGTGTATTCGACACCTCTTGGCGAAGAAGGGATCGATCTCGCAAAGCTTTATGATTACGATTTAATTCTTCTTGATCTAAACTTGCCTGATATGACTGGCCATGAAGTCCTGCGGCAGTTGCGTCTCGCGCGGATCGAGACGCCGATACTGATCCTCTCGGGTGCAGACGATACCGAAAACAAGCTGAAGGGGTTCGGGTTCGGTGCGGATGACTACCTGACCAAGCCGTTCCACCGTGAAGAGCTTGTCGCGCGAATCCACGCGATCATTCGCCGGTCGAAAGGCCATGCGCAGTCGGTGATCAAAACAGGATCAATCGCGGTGAATCTCGACGCGAAAACCGTTGATGTCGAAGGCCGCGCCGTTCATCTGACTGGCAAGGAATATCAGATGCTGGAGTTGTTGAGTCTCCGCAAAGGCACGACGCTGACCAAAGAGATGTTCTTGAACCATCTCTATGGCGGCATGGATGAACCCGAGTTGAAAATCATCGATGTCTTCATCTGCAAGCTGCGCAAGAAGCTCAGTCAGGCGACAGGTGGCGACAATCATATCGAGACGGTTTGGGGCAGGGGATATGTCTTGCGCGATCCGCAGCCCGCGCTCAACACAGAGCACATCGCCGCGAGCGCCTGATCGGGCCGCCGTCGACATCTCGCACTGGACCTGACGGCGCCTGCCTCCTATCACTCTGCAAGGATCAGAGCGCGGGAGCGGAGTATGAGCAAGGCAGGCGCAAAGCAGGGCCAGGTCGCCGCCATGACGAGGGCTGAGGCAGAGGCGCGCTTGGCTGAGTTGGCGCGAGAGATTGCCGCTGCAAATCTGGCCTATCATCAGGATGATGCCCCTGAGATCAGCGACGCGGATTATGACGCGCTGAAGAAAGAGAACACGGCGCTCGAGGCCGCGTTCCCCGACCTCAAACGCAGTGACAGCCCGAGCGAACATGTGGGGGCCGCCCCGGCAGAGGGGTTTTCGAAGGTTGCGCATGCCGAGCGAATGCTCTCGCTCAGCAATGCGTTTGATGCCGAGGATGTGGCGGAATTTGCAAGCTTCATTCGCCGGTATCTGGGGATGGAGCCCGCTGAGAAACTGGCCTTTACTGCAGAACCCAAGATAGATGGATTATCGCTCTCCCTTCGATACGAAGAGGGCGTTTTGGTTCAGGCTGCAACGCGTGGCGATGGCGCTGTTGGTGAAAATGTCACCGCAAATGCACGAACCATTACGGATATCCCAGAGCGGCTCGACGGTGCACCGGACCTGTTGGAGGTCCGCGGTGAGGTATATATGAGCCACGCGGATTTTACTGCGCTCAATACCCGCCAAGCCGAGGCTGGTGAGAAAACTTTCGCCAACCCACGCAATGCGGCTGCAGGATCACTCCGCCAGCTTGATCCGAGAATAACACGCGCCCGCCCGCTGCGGTTTTTCGCATATGCTTGGGGTGCGGTGTCCGACCCGTTGGCCGATACCCAAATGGAGGCGATTGGACGGCTCGCCGATCTGGGGTTTCAGACCAATAACCTTACCCGACGCTGCGAGAGCACGGATGAGCTTTTGGCGCATTACGCCGCAATCGAACAGGCGCGGGCCACGCTAGGCTATGACATTGATGGCGTGGTTTACAAACTCGACGATCTGGCGCTGCAACAACGGCTTGGCCTCCGATCGACAACGCCGCGATGGGCCATCGCTCATAAATTCCCCGCCGAACTGGCATGGACGCGGCTTGAGAAGATCGAGATCCAGGTTGGCCGGACTGGCGCGCTGTCCCCCGTTGCGCGGCTCACCCCGGTCACGGTCGGAGGTGTCGTTGTGTCTAACGCGACGCTTCACAATGAAGACTACATTGCCGGTCGCGATGCGAAGGGTGGCCCGATCCGCGGCGGCAAGGACATTCGCGAGGGCGATTGGGTCCAGGTCTATCGCGCGGGCGATGTGATCCCGAAAGTGGCCGATGTCGATCTGTCGAAGCGCCCCGACGCCGCCGCGCCCTTCGTCTTCCCGGAGATCTGCCCTGAGTGCAATTCAGACGCCGTGCGCGAAGAGGGGGATGCCGTCCGCCGCTGCACCGGCGGCTTGATCTGCCCCGCGCAGGCCGTTGAAAAGCTGAAGCACTTCGTTTCTCGCGCTGCGTTCGATATCGAGGGTCTTGGCGCGAAACAAGTGGAGCAATTCTACAAAGATACCTGGATCGCGGAACCTGCCGATATCTTCGAACTGGAAGCCCGGTATGGAACGGGATTGCAGCAGCTGAAGAACCGCGAAGGTTGGGGCGAAACCTCGGCCAGCAATCTCTTTGCTGCGATCAATGACAAGCGAACAATCCCCTTGGCTCGGGTGATCTTCGCGCTTGGTATCCGGCATGTGGGCGAAGTTGCGGCGTCCGATCTGGCGCGCCACTACGGCAGTTGGGACGAGTTCCTGTCCGCCATCGATGCCGCCGCGCCAGCCGCTGATCGGCACCGCGCGGCGGAGGACGCGCTGGCGGTAGAGCGTCGGCAGGCCGCTGATGACGGGCGTCGCGCCAATCTGGCTGCGGTGAGACAGGCGGCGTGGGACGGGCTTGATCCGTCAGCGCGGACTGCCTGGAACGATCTGGTTGGCATCGACGGGATCGGTGCAACCGTGGCCGTCTCTCTGGTGATGAGTTTTCAACAGGCTCGCGAGCGCGCCTCCATCGATCGATTGGCCGCGCATCTCACGGTGGAAAATGCGGAGATGCCAGCGGCATCAGACAGTCCCGTCGCCGGCAAAACTGTGGTCTTCACGGGCAGTTTGGAAAAGATGACCCGCGCCGAGGCGAAGGCACGGGCCGAAGGTTTGGGTGCGAAAGTGGCGGGGTCCGTTTCGGCAAAGACCGATCTTCTGGTCGCGGGGCCCGGGGCCGGGTCAAAGGCCAAGAAAGCCGCCGATCTTGGTGTTGAGACCATCGATGAGGACGCTTGGCTGGCGTTGATCGGCGATGCCTGAAGCCCGGGGCAGGCCAGAGATACTCTTCCCGCTTTTCGCCGGGCTTGATACGCTTGATGGTGTCGGCCCGAAGACCGCGAAACACTATGCGGGCCTTCATGTGGAAACGCCGAAAGACCTGCTGCTGACATTGCCGATTGGCGGTATGGATCGCAGCCGCCGCGCGTCTATCCGTGAGGTGGATCTGCCCGGCATGGCGACGGTTGAGGTGACGGTCGGAAAGCACCGCAAGCCGAGCGGGCGGGGGCCATATCGGATCGAGGTGAGCGATGCGCAGACCAGCTTCCAGCTCGTGTTTTTCCATGCGCGCGGCGACTATCTGGAACGGGTCCTGCCGACCGGAAGCCGCCGGGTGGTCTCGGGCAAAGTGGAGCTTTTTGAGAGCATCGCGCAGATGCCGCACCCTGACCACATCCTGCCGCCGGAAGAGGCCGGCCAAATCCCCGCTTACGAGCCGGTTTATCCGCTGACGGCGGGTGTTACACAGAAAGGCATGGCGAAAGCGGTCGCCTCCGCCTTGCCGCGCGCGCCCTATCTCGGGGAATGGATCGACCTGGAGCTGCTGAAACGCAAAGGCTGGCCCGCCTGGCCGGAGGCGCTGGCCCAGGCGCATCATCCGCAAGGCCCCGAAGACCTCTCACGCAGCGCGAAAGCGCGTGAACGCCTGGCCTATGATGAGTTGTTGGCCCATCAGATGACCCTCGGCCTCGCTCGCTTATCGGTGCGCAAAGCCAAAGGATTCGCGTCGATCGGCGATGGGTATTTGCGGCAAAAGGTGTTGGACTCTCTGCCGTTTAGCCCGACCGGCGCGCAACTGCGCGCCTTGGACGAGATCGCGGCTGATATGGGCGAACCGGTGCGGATGAGCCGGCTGTTGCAAGGCGATGTGGGGGCGGGCAAAACCCTGGTGGGGCTCATGGCGCTTTTGATCGCGGTCGAGGCCGGGGGGCAGGGGGTGATGATGGCGCCGACCTCGATCCTGGCGGCGCAACATTACAGCAACCTGAAACCGCTGGCGGAGACCGCGGGCGTTGTGATCGAAATGCTGACCGGGGCCGATAAAGGCGCGGAGCGGAAGGCGAAGCTCGCGGCCCTGGCGCGCGGCGACATTCAGATCCTCGTTGGCACCCATGCCGTGTTCCAGGACGATGTGGAATTTGCCGATTTGCGCCTGGCGATTGTTGATGAGCAACACCGGTTTGGCGTGCACGAAAGAATTCGGCTGAGCCGGAAGGGCCGGGCGGCGGACATGCTGGTGATGACAGCGACGCCGATCCCGCGCACGCTCAGCCTCGCGCAATACGGCGATATGGATATTAGCGTCTTGGACGAGAAACCGCCGGGCCGGACACCGGTGAAGACGGCGCTGATTTCCACCGGGCGGATCGCCGAAGTGGTGCAGCATTTGCGCGATGCGGTGGAAGAGGGGCGACAGGCCTATTGGGTCTGCCCGCTGGTTGAGGAAAGCGAAGTTTACGAAGCGACCGCGGCGGAGGAACGGTTCAAAGCGCTGCGCGCCGAACTTGGAGAAGGCGTCGTGGGCTTGGTCCATGGACAATTGCCGCAGGCGGAGAAAGACCGCGCTATGGCGGATTTCCAGGCCGGTCGGACCCGGGTGTTGGTCGCCACAACGGTCATCGAGGTTGGGGTGGATGTGCCCAATGCCTCGATCATGGTGATCGAACAGGCGGAGATTTTCGGCCTGGCGCAGCTCCACCAACTCCGGGGTCGGGTGGGGCGCGGGGCGGCGGCCTCCACCTGTCTCTTGATGTATCGCAGCCCGTTGGGCGAGAGTGCGAAACGGCGGTTGAGCGTGTTGCGCGAAACCGAAGATGGCTTTCGGATCGCCGAGGAAGACCTCGCCATTCGCGGCGCAGGCGACCTGATCGGTACGGCGCAATCGGGTATGCCGCGCTTTAGGGTGGCCGATCTGGAGAGCCAAACCGCGCTGATGGCAATCGCGCAGAGCGATGCGCGGGCATTGCTTGAACGAGACCCGAAACTTGAGAGCCCGCGCGGGCAATCGATGCGGGTCTTGCTTTGGCTCCTGGAGCAGGAGAAAGCAATTCGCCTGATTTCAGTTGGTTAACACGTGAAATCGGCTTTTGTTCGCACATGTTCTCAAAAAGTTCTTTACATGGTGGCGAGAAAATGAGAACAAAAGGTCAACAAAAGATTGAGACAGGACCGCCCCCATGATTGCCCAAGCCGCCCGTATTCTCGCCCAATCCCGTGACACGCTGCTCTCTGATAGCGTCGGCGTGCTGCTTTTGGCTGGTCTGACGGTTGGCCTGTTTCATCTGCCCGGATTGATCTGACATCACGACACTGCCTGCGGTCTGTCAGGGGCCTTTATTCGGCGCGGCCCGTCCCCATTTGCCGCCCCGATCTCACTGCCTGATGAATGTGGTTTCTGCCTGAGCCTGCATTCGGGGCCCTGACCTAGAGACACGCGACTGCCGCCGCCTCCATTGCCCCGGAGCGCGGCGGTTTTTTTATCAACGGGTATTGAGTTGGGCGCTCAGGCGCAGTCGGCTTGCTGCGCTTTCGCCATGGCTTGAGAGGTGGCTTCGAGCGCCAACATGATCGAGGCATGGCGGTTCTTGTAATCCCGCGCGGGTTCGAGAACGTCATATCCCGCAAACGGCGCGCCCGGGGGCGGCCCACCGTCTTTCAGCATCGCTTTCAGCGCATCGCGGGCGGCCTCGACCTCGGCCTGTGTCCGGCCCAGGATGTTTTGCCCCATCAACGCGGCGGAGGCCTGGCCCAGGGCGCAGGCTTTCACGTCTTGGCCAAAGCGGCTGATCCGCCCGTCTTCGACGTCCAAATCCACCGTCACGGTCGACCCACAGAGCGGCGCGCGCTTCTTCACGCTGGCCATGGGCGCCTCCAAGCGCTCGGACAAAGGCATATCCGCGGCCAGCGCCAAGATGCGCTGCGAATAAAGCTTGATCAGATCGGTCTCGGCGGTCATCGGTTTGCCTTCCATCGCGTCTCGCCTATAGGTAGCGGCGCTGACCCGCTTTGCAAAGAGGCCCCGCGCAAGATGTCATTCGATCCTGAAACACTCCGTTACAATGCTGACGGGCTTTTGCCCGCGATTGCCCAAGAGGCCGAGACGGGCGAGGTTTTGATGCTGGCCTGGATGAATGCTGCCGCCGTGGCGCAGACCCTTGAGACGGGCCGCGTCACCTATTGGTCGCGCTCGCGGCAGGCGTTCTGGGTGAAAGGCGAGACCAGCGGTCATTTGCAGCATTTGGTGGAGATGCGGGTCGATTGCGATCGCGACTGTCTGCTGGTTCTGGTCCGGCAAGACGGCCCCGCCTGCCACACCAATCGCCGGGTGTGTTTCTACACCGCGATTCGCGATGGCGAAGAGGTGGAGCTGATGGCCCCGGAAGAGTAACACTGCGCGCTAAAGACCTATCATCGCTCGAATATCTTCTGGGCTGGCACCCTCCGCCCGATATTTTGCGATGGCCCGCGCATCATCGCGTTTGGCGAGGCGTTTGCCTGCGTCGTCCCGGATCAGGCGGTGGTGATGATAGATGGGTGTGGGTAGGCCCAGAAGCCGTTGGAGCAACACATGGATCGCGGTTGCCTCCGAGAGGTCGGCGCCGCGGATCACATGGGTGATGTTTTGTGCTGCGTCATCTAACACGACGGAGAGATGATACGACGTGCCCATGTCACGCCGGGCCAACACGATATCGCCGATGTGTTCCAGAAAATGCTCTGGAGACAGATGGACGGTGCCGGGGGTTACGCCATCTCCTTCGCCCATCTCAAGATAACTGAGGGAGGGCGTTTTCATGTGCTCCACCGCGGCGCGCATGTTCAACCTCCAGACCCCCGCCGCGAAGAGCACGTTGCGCGCCTCAGCCGGTGAGATGCGACAGGTGCCGGGATACAGGAGGCCGTCCGGGCCGGTCGGTAACGCGGCCCCTTCTTGCGGGGCGTTGAGCGCGGCCAAGATGTCTTTGCGGTTGCAGTGGCAGGGATAGATCAGACCGAGCGTGTGGAGTTGGCGCAAAGCGGCGTCATAGCTGGCCATCTGCTCGGATTGGCGCAGTACCGGATCGGGCCAGGAGAGGCCGAGCCAGCTCAGATCATCGAAAATCTGTGCCTCCCATTCCGGTCGAGATCGGGATTTGTCGATATCCTCAATTCGGAGCAGAAATCGCCCGCGCGCATCTTGTGCCATGTCATAGGCCAAGCAGGCCGAATACGCATGGCCCAGATGCAGCGGGCCGGTTGGAGATGGGGCAAAGCGTGTGGTGAATGTCACGTCTTTTCAAGAACATATACGGTGGATTTCACGTCGATCTCTGGCAGGTGGTCCCCGCGTTCTTCGAACAGCGTGCGGACCGTGCCACGTTCCCGCGCCGCAGCGAGCGTCGCGGGATACTCTGGGATTTCTAATGCATGATCGTTGTAGGAGAACACCAACCGCCCACCAGGCCGTAACAGATCAAGGCATGTGCCGAAGAGAGAGGCCGGCGCCGCGCCTGGGCCAATTACGCCGACGGCAGCCACCACATCATAGCTGTCTGGCGGCGTCTCGCCAGACAGAAACAGGTGCCGATAGAGGCCGCGCGCGCTGGCGTGATCCAACATGCCGGACGACAAATCGCAGCCATCGATCACCGAAAATCCCTCGGCCGTCAGCGCCACGCCGGACAGCCCGGTGCCGCAACCCATGTCGAGGATCGGTGCGTCGAGCGACAGGCCCGTGCTTCGAAGCGCTGCCGCACATCGCGCAGGTGTGGCATAGCCATTCGCGCCGACCTCGGCATCATAGGTCTCGGCCCATTTGTCATAATACTCCTGCACAGCACGTTTGCCTTGGAGCCCATAGACTTTCTTCAGAAATCCATCCGTCATGCGCCCGAGCCTAGCAGCGAGGTTTAGGCGGCGTCCAGCGTGGTCTGACCAAGCCATTCGGTCCAGGCGACTTTGGCGCGATCAGTGTAGGCTTTGTAGCGATCCTTGCGCCCCCGACGCCCCCCCTTCAGGCCCTCGACGGGCGGGAAGAGGCCGAAATTCACGTTCATCGGCTGGAAGGTCTTTGCCTCCGCGCCGCCTGTGATGTGATGGATCAGCGCGCCCATCGCGGTGACGTGCGGCACAGGCGCTAAGGTTTCGCCCCGCAGTTCTGCAGCGGCCATGCGCCCGGCAAGAAGCCCCATGGCGGCGGATTCGACATAGCCTTCGACGCCGGTAATTTGCCCAGCAAAGCGGATATGCGGCTTTGAGCGAAGGCGCATTTGATCATCAAGCAAGGTGGGCGAGTTGATGAAGGTGTTCCTGTGGATGCCGCCAAGGCGGGCAAAGCTCGCGTTTTCCAACCCAGGGATCATTTTGAAAACAGTGCTTTGCGCGCCATATTTCATCTTCGTCTGGAAGCCGACGATATTGAACAAAGTGCCCAGCTTATTGTCACGCCGGAGCTGCACAACCGCATAAGCTTTCACATCCGGTTGATGCGGGTTGGTCAGACCTACGGGCTTCATCGGACCAAAGCGCAAGGTCTCCCGCCCGCGTTCCGCCATCACCTCAATCGGCAGGCAGCCATCGAAATAGCCAGCCGTCTCACCCGGTTTGAACGCCGTCTTCTCCGCACTTAGAAGGGCGTCGATGAACGCTTCATATTGATCGCGGTCCATCGGGCAGTTGAGATAGGCCGTGCGTTCTTCCTCGGTCTCGCCCTTGTCATAGCGCGATTGCATCCAGGCTTTCGACATGTCGATGCTGTCGGCATAGACGATCGGGGCGATGGCGTCGAAAAAGGCCAGGCTGTCTTGGCCCGTCTCCGCCGCAATGGCCTCGGCCAGGGCACCTGAGGTGAGAGGGCCTGTCGCGATGATAACGGGGCCGGTCTCGGGTAGGGCGGTAATTTCATCGCCGGAGATTGTGACGAGCGGATGGGCCTGCAGCCGTGCCGTGACATCCGCCGCAAAGGGCTCCCGATCAACGGCCAGGGCTCCACCGGCGGGCAGGCGATGACGGTCCGCCATCTCCATGATCAATCCGCCCGCTTCGCGCATCTCCCAATGCAAAAGACCGACGGCGTTTTGCTCATTATCGTCGGAGCGGAAGGAATTGGAGCAGACCATTTCCGCAAGATCGCCCGTTTGATGGGCGAAGGTGCCGGTCTTGGGTCGCATTTCGTGGATCACCACGGGAACGCCCATTTGAACGGCTTGCCACGCGGCCTCGGATCCGGCCATGCCGCCGCCGATGATATGAAGGGGGTGTGTCATAGCGGCGGATGTATCCGCCTGAGCCAGTCTTGAAAAGGGGCGCACCCGGCCCCGATTGTGTTTTTATGGGGCCGTCAGGGCGTGGCGCATCTGCGCGGTTATGCGCTCGTCATCTTCCAGTTCGGAGAAGTCGGGCATGACCTCCTCTTCCGCCATCGCAACAACGCGTGCGACACGGTTTGCCACCCCCTCTGGCATCTGCTCAGGATCCTCCGGGGCCACAAACTCGACCGTGCGGCGGATTCGGCGGGGCGTCACATGGCGCCGAATAGCGCGGCGCCCGAGGCGGTTTTGCGGCGCATTCTCCGCATAGGTCAGGATCAATGCCGCGATCAACGCCAGATCGCGCCAGAAACTTCCCAACTCCTGTTCCAAGCCCAATTCGAGCATCTTTAGGTAAGAAGCAAAGAACGTCATCAAGCCGAGCAGCAAAGCCGCGCCGCGCATCCAGACGCCAATCATGACCAGATATGCCAACCCAAAGACGACGACTGCCGCCAGGATGGACGCATAAGGTGCCGGTGCGATCTGAGATGTCAGCGGTGTCAGATCAGTCCCCGGGATCAATTGCAGCGCCGCCGCAATAAAATACGATGCGATCAGTATTCGAAGAACATTCTGGGCCGCTGTGCTAAGAACCACACTGTCGGATTTTCCGGTTTGCATCTTGTTTTCCCAAAGCTCGTATCAGGCGCTGCGGTTATTCCAGCGCAAGACAATAACGTTCGAGATAAATTATTGTTCTCAATTGAGGCGCGTTTGTGAGGGTATTGAGGTGATTTCGCGAGATTATATTAACGCACCGGCGGGACTGTTTCCCTAGGGTGGTCAATGGCCGAAGCTGCCAGGCTCCACCCCGAGAATGTCAACGAAATGTGAAACAACCGCCTGAAAAAGCGATGTTTTCAGACGAAAATGCGGTGCCGATGCCCGGGCGCGTAAATGTGCAGCCCGCAAGACTCTCGGCGCGCCCAGGCTTAATTGTGGCGATTACTCGGCGGTTTCCTCATCCCCTTGATCCGCGATCCAGGCGACGCTGACGACCTCTTCCCCATTGGCCGTATTAAATACTTTCACACCTCCGGCACTGCGGGAGCGGAAGGAAATGCCCTCGACCGGCACGCGAATTGATTGGCCCTTTGAGGTGGCCAGCATGATTTGGTCTTCCAGTTCCACCGGGAAGCTCGCCACCAGCGGGCCGCCTCGCATGGCTTTGTCGATCGCGGCGACACCTTGGCCGCCACGCCCACGCACCGGATAGTCGTGCGAGGAGGAGAGCTTGCCCAAGCCGCCAGAGGTGATCGTCAGGATCAGGTCCTCCGCCGCAGACATCTCCGCATAACGGTCTTGGCTGAGCGAAAGATCGCCCGTGGCCTCTTCATCCTCGTCCGGAAGATCGGCATCGTCCGTCAAACCAGCGACCGCCCGGCGCATCTTCAGATACGCGGCCCGTTCTTCCGCGCTCGCCTCGAAGTGACGGATCACCGCCATGGAGACAACCTTATGATCACCGGCAAGGCGGATGCCGCGCACACCAGTCGACTCGCGACCCTTGAAGACCCGGACATCGGTGGTCCGGAACCGGATCGCACGCCCGGCATCGGTGACCAGCATCACGTCTTCGTCTTCGGTGCAGATCCGCGCGTTGACCAAGGTGACGGAGCCATCCTCCGGCAGACGCATGGCGATCTTGCCGTTGCGCATCACATTGGCGAAATCCGACAGCGCATTGCGACGGACGTCACCCGCCGAGGTGGCAAAGACGATTTGCAGATCGTTCCAGTCCGCCTCATCCCGGTCGACCGGCATAACGGCCGCAATGGAGGTGCCCACTGGGATCGGCAGAATGTTCACCACGGCCTTGCCGCGCGCCGTTCGGCTGCCCATCGGCAAGCGCCAGGTCTTCAGCTTGTAGACCATGCCATCGGTGGTGAAGAAAAGAAGCGGCGTATGGGTGTTGGCCACGAACAGCGTGGTCACCACATCATCCTCTTTGGTCGCCATGCCTGAGAGGCCTTTGCCGCCGCGCCGTTGCGCCCGGAATTCGGCCAGAGGGGTGCGTTTGATATAGCCACCCGCGGTGATCGTCACGACCATATCTTCGCGCTCGATCAGGTCTTCGTCGTCCATATCGCCCGACCAATCGATGATCTCGGTGCGGCGCGGCACGGCGAATTGTTCTTTTACATCGGCCAATTCGGAGGAGATGATCGCCATGATCCGCTCGCGGGAGGCGAGGATAGCGAGGTAGTCTTTGATCTTCTCGGCCAGCTCCTGCAGCTCATCGGTGACTTCTTTCACCCCAATCTGTGTCAGGCGCTGGAGGCGCAGTTCCAGAATGGCGCGGGCTTGGGTCTCCGACAGGTTGTAAGTTCCGTCCTCGTTCATCTTATGGGTCGGGTCGTCGATCAACCGGATGTAATCGGCAATCTCTCCGGCGGGCCAGCGGCGGGTCATCAGCGCTTGGCGCGCCTCGGCCGCATCGGCAGATTTCCGAATGGTTGCAACAACTTCGTCGACATTGCTCACCGCAACGGCCAGACCGCAGAGAATATGCGAACGCTCGCGCGCCTTCATCAATTCAAAGGCCGTGCGTCGCGCCACAACCTCTTCGCGGAAATCGAGGAACGCGGTCAGGAACCCACGTAGCGTCAGTTGCTCGGGCCGCCCGCCGTTCAACGCCAGCATATTGCAGCCGAAAGAGGTCTGCATCTGGGTGAAGCGGAACAGTTGGTTGAGGACCACCTCGGCAGTGGCGTCGCGCTTCAACTCAATCACTACACGCACGCCGATCCGGTCGGATTCGTCCTGGACCGCGCTGATCCCTTCGATTTTCTTTTCCCGCACCAGGTCCGCGATCTTCTCGATCATGCTCGCTTTGTTAACTTGATAGGGAATCTCATCAAGAACAATGGCATAGCGATCTTTCCTAATCTCCTCGACGCGGGTTTTGGCGCGGATGATGACGCTGCCACGCCCTTCGAGATAGGCCTTCCGAGCACCGGTGCGGCCAAGAATGATCCCGCCGGTCGGGAAGTCTGGCGCAGGCACGTAGTCGATCAGTTCTTCACTTGTCAGATCTGGGTTCACGATCAAAGCCTGACAGGCGTCGATCACTTCGCCGAGATTGTGCGGCGGGATATTGGTTGCCATACCCACGGCGATGCCGCCCGCGCCATTGACCAACATATTCGGGAACCGGGCGGGCAGCACCGTCGGTTCTTGGTCCTTGCCGTCATAGTTGTCTTGGAAATCGACAGTATCTTTGTCGATATCGGTCAGCAAAAACGCGGCCGGCTTGTCCATCCGCACTTCTGTATAGCGCATGGCCGCCGGGTTATCGCCATCCATCGACCCAAAATTGCCTTGCCCGTCGAGAAGCGGCAAAGACATCGAGAAATCCTGTGCCATCCGGACCAATGCGTCATAAATCGCCCCGTCACCATGCGGGTGATATTTGCCCATCACATCGCCGACCGGACGGGCGGATTTGCGGTAGGATTTGTCGTGCGAATTCCCGGTTTCGTGCATCGCGTAGAGGATGCGGCGATGAACGGGTTTCAGCCCGTCACGCAGGTCTGGAATGGCGCGCGAAATGATCACCGACATCGCATAATCGATGAAGGAGGTTTTCATTTCGTCGGTGATGTCAATGGACGGGCCGGAATACTCGGGGCGTTCGGGCGCGGTTTCGTCCATGTTTTCAGGGGGTTCTGGCGTGTCAGTCACGCGTATGTGCTCGCTTTTGGCTGCGTCTATATTTTGTTGGGTCAGAGTATAACGGTAACTGCATATGGGGTGCAATGGGGGATGCGCGCTGCCGTTGGCAGCCGCTCGGCCACCTTGCTAACAGGCTGTTTTCTTTGAAAATTAACCACCCTGTGGCAGGCTGACACCAGGAAGGGACCAAACAAGAGGTGCCCAATGGCAGAAACCGAGACTGAGCTGATGTTGAAGGGCTATGGGTTGACCACAGCCGAAATGTGCTACCGGATGCCGGATTTTCAGAGTGTTCTCAACACCTTCGTCTGGCAGGATTATGACTTGGCCCCGGATTACCCCCGGCTTTTCAAGTTTATCGAATTCTGGCAGGACGAAATCGAAGGCCCGCTGCACTCGGTGCGATTCACCCATCGGAAAATGATCGCGCCGGGCGAATGGCGAAATGTGGTGGGGGAGTTCCCGCTGCATTGATAGGTTACAAGACTTCCAGAATTTGGTGGGTTTTGTAACCTATTCCGGTCGTGCGTCGGCTGAAGTCGCGGGCTTCGCCCGCTGAACCATGCCGAAGAGATCGCGCGGATCGTCCGGGTCGGCCAGCATGTCGAGCTGCTGATAGAGGCCCGTGTCTTCCAATCGGTCGCGGATATAGCGCAGGGCCGAGAAATCCTCGATCGCGAAGCCGACGCTGTCAAAAAGCGTGATCTGCGCGGGCGAACTGCGCCCCGTCGCGGTCCCCTCGATGACTTGCCAAAGCTCGGTGACGGGATGGTCTTCGGGCAATTGCTGAATCTCACCTTCGATCCGGGTCTGTGGCGGGAACTCGACGAAGATGTCGGAGCGCAGGAGGATGTCGCGGTGCAGCTCCGTCTTCCCGGGGCAATCGCCGCCGATCGCATTAATGTGGACACCGGAACCGATCATATTGTCGGTCAGAATCCTGGCCAGTTGCTTGTCGGCGGTGCAGGTCGTGATGATCTGCGCGCCTTCCATAGCCTCTTCGGGGGTTTTGCAGGTCTGAAGCGTCAGGCCTTGGCCCGCGAGATTCTGGATCGCTTTGGCCGTCGCAGCGGGATCGATATCGTAGAGGCGGACCGTGTCGATGCCGCAGATGGCTTTGAAGGCGAGGCATTGAAACTCCGACTGCGCGCCATTGCCGATCATCGCCATGGTGGTCGCGTTTTTCGGCGCGAGATGTTTCGCGGCCATGGCGGACATCGCCGCCGTTCGCAGCGCCGTGAGGATCGTCATTTCACTCAGCAGCATCGGGTAACCGGTGGCAACATCAGCCAAAAGCCCAAATGCCGTAACAGTTTGGAGGCCTTCCTTCATGTTCTTTGGGTGGCCGTTGACGTATTTGAATCCATAAAGCTCGCCGTCAGAGGTTGGCATCAGTTCGATCACGCCCTCGACCGAATGCGATGCAACGCGCGGTGTCTTATCAAAGAGTGGCCAGCGGCGGAAATCGGCCTCGATATAGTCGGCCAGTTCGCGCAGCATCTGTTCCAAACCCACTTGGTGGATCAGTTGCATCATCGCTTCGACGGAGACGAAGGGAACGAAGGCGCGCTCGGAGGGTTGGGGCAAGGTCATGATGTCAGGTCTCAACGGCGGGACAGGTGGATGCCAGCCAGCATACAACGGACAGATCCGCCTGCGGCTTCAATGGTGGGAATGGAGAGGGGAAGGAGCGTGGCGCTCGCCTCGATCCGCGCGATTTGGGCGGGCGTGAGCGCGGCCAGAGCGGTGTCGGACAGTGCGAGAATGCGACTCTCACGCCCGGTCAGTTCAAACGCATTGCCAGCGAAGCCGTGGATCTGTTCCGGCGTCAGCGCGATCACATCATGGCCGGTTTCCTCCAACCGGGCCTGGACCGTGGCGCGCCGCTCCGCATCGGTGATCATGTCGAGACCGACCAGTGCGTAATCGGTGCCGATGCCCATCAGAACATTGGTGTGATAAATCGCGCGGCCGATGCTGTCGCGGGCATCGAAGACAATCGGTTCATAGTTGAAATGGGTGCAGAACCGCTCCAGTAACACCGGATCGGCGCGGTTCGAGGCGGCGACATAAGCCACATGGCCCGTATGGTCGAGCACCATCGCGCCAGTGCCTTCCAGCGCCAAACCGTCGGGCTCCAGGCCGGAATAATCGATCACATCCTGCACCCGATAGTCGCGTTTCAACATCTCGATCACATCCCACCGACGCTCCCGGCGGCGGGTCTCGGCAAACATCGGATAGATCGCCACATGGCCGCCCGCATGGGTGGAGAACCAATTGTTTGGAAAGACAGAATCCGGTGTGTCGGTGCGTTCATCCTCGAAGATATGAACGGTAACACCGGCTTGGCGGAGGCTCTCGACGACGGCGTCGAATTCGGCCAGCGCGGTGTGCGACGTGCCTATCGTCTCAGATTGAAATGCGTTGTCAGCCCGGGTCTCGGGATTGGGGCGAAAATGATGCGGACGGATCATCACCACGGCATTGGGCGCTTGCAGGTTCATGCGGCGAAACTCTGGGTTGGGCGGTCAAAGACCTTGCGGCCCATGAGTGAGGCGGTGAGGTCGACCATCAGCGATGCGGTGCGACCGCGTTCGTCGAGGAACGGGTTCAATTCGACCAGATCAAGCGAGGTGACGAGGCCGCTGTCATGCAGGATTTCCATCACCAGATGCGCCTCGCGGAAGGTGGCGCCGCCAGGGACCATGGTGCCGACCGCGGGCGCAATACCGGGGTCGAGGAAATCGACATCCAAGGAGACGTGCAGGAAGCCATTGGCCGCCGCGACCTTGGCCAGGAAGCTGCGGAGCGGCGTCGCGATGCCGTATTCGTCAATCGCGCGCATATCATGGGCGGCAATTTGGGTCTGGGTCAGCGCGGCGTTCTCCTGCGGGTCGACGGAGCGGAGGCCGAGGATGCAGATGTTTTCTTCCGGGATCGGAGCAGCCAGGGGCGGGAAGAGATCGAACCCGGGGCGTCCTGCGACATACCCTACGGGCGTGCCGTGCAGATTGCCCGAGGTGGTCGTGTCGGGCGTGTGGAAATCCGCGTGGGCATCGAGCCAGAGTAGAAATTGGGGGCGGCTTTGGACATTGGCATGGGCTGTGACACCGGCCACGGACCCAAGCGAAAGACTGTGATCGCCGCCGAGAAAGATCGGGAAGCCGTCAGCCATGGCGGCTTGGGCGGCCTGGGTCAGTGTTTCGGTCCAGGCGATGGTCTCGGCCAGCGCGTGCAGGGCTTGGTTCGGGTGGCTGGGTTGGCCGAGCGGCGCGGGCATGAGATTGCCCAGGTCGCGGGTCTCTCGGCCAAGATCGGTGAGGGCTTTAGCCAGGCCAGCGGTACGATAGGCGTCCGGGCCCATCAAGCAGCCGTCGCGGCGTTTGCCGCTATCGACCGGGGCACCGAGGAGGAGACAAGGTTGGGGCATGGAGTGTCCGTGATGTCGCGCATTTGTTGCTCAATACCTGCCGAAATGGATTAGACAAAACCCTCCAGATTGCGCAAAAAGTCTAGATATATGCCGATGCGGAGGCTCTCAGTTTGCAAATAGATGACATGGATCAGCGGCTCCTGGCGGCGTTGAAGCGGGACGCGCGGGCGTCTTTGTCGGATCTGGCGGCCCGGTTTGGCGTGTCGCGCGCCACAGTTCGGGCGCGGATCGAGAAGATGCAGACCCGCGGCGATATCCGGGGTTTCACTGTGGTGACGGCTGCGGATTTGGCGAACCATCCGGTGCGCGGGCTGATGATGTTGGCGGTGTCTGGCCCGGGGGCGGAGCGGCTGATGACGCGCTTGACCGGTCATATGGCGGTGCAGGCGGTGCATTCGACCAATGGCAAATGGGATTTGATTGTCGAATTGGGAACCGAGACGCTCGAGGAGTTGGATCGGGTGTTGTTTGAGATCCGACGGATGGAAGGCGTGGAGACCAGCGAAACCAGTTTGCTTTTGAACACGCGAACGGGTGCGCGCCCCCGGTGAAGGCGGGTGGCCCGGCCTCACGCCCCCTATACAGGGAGCCCTCGGCGCGGCCAGTTGCCACGGATTTGGGGCGAGTTTGGGCTAGCCGATTGTGCGGTTGCGTGCGGCAGCGGCGAACCAGATCAGCGCCAGCGCCAGGCAGACAAGCCCATTCCAGCTGGCCATGGAGAGGCCGAACATCTCCCAAGCGACTTCATCACAAAGGACGATTTGCGGACCGGTATCGGTGGCCAGCAGATCGCTCGCGGACATTGAGCCGAGGTCCTGCGCGGCCGCGCCGGTGCAATTTTGCGGACCCTCCCACCAATCGCGCTCGACGCCGGTATGGTAGAGCGCGATGCCCGCATTAGTCAGCATCGTCAGGCCGCCTGCCCAAGCGATCAGCGCCGATGGGATCGCCGCGCCAATCACGCCCAGAGCAATGGCGACGGCATGCGGCCAGCGTTGCCACAGACACATCGCGCAGGGGGCGAGCCCGCCGATATATTGAAACCCAAAGGCTCCGAGCAGCATCGCGGCCGACCCAAACCCGGCGAGCAAAATCAAGGAACGACGTGTCACAGGACCCTCACAATATAGAACCCGGCCAGCAGGATCACGATAAAGAGCGTGAACATCAACCCAAGACGGCGTTCGATAAAGTCACGAATGGGGGCGCCGTAGCGCCAGAGCAACGCAGCAACGATAAAGAAGCGCAGACCCCGGGCGATGATCGAGGTCACAATGAACGTGCCAAGGGGCAGGGCGGTCCAACCCGACATGATGGTGATCACCTTATACGGGAACGGGGTCAGCCCCGCGATCAGCACGGGCCAGAAGCCGAGATCATTGAAGCGCTGATTGAAGGCCGTGATCTGTTCGGTTTTGCCGAGGGCGGCGAGGATCGGCTGTCCGATCTGCTCAAAAAAGAAATACCCGATGCCGTAGCCCGCGAGCCCGCCAAGGACCGATGATATCAAACAGACGCCGGCGATCAGAAAGGCGCGATGCGGTGCGGCCAGAATCATCGGAATCATCAGGATATCGGGGGGGATCGGAAAGAAAGAACTCTCCGTAAACGAAACCAGGGCCAGGGCCCAAAGCGCGTGCCGGTGCCCTGCGAGCCCCAGTGTCCAATCATATAGCGGCCGGATCATCAGCGCCCTTTATGTTTGCCTGTTCCTCGGGCCGATGCCGTATTGGTCGGGCCGGGTCAACCGCAGGGCGTAAAAAACCTGATGACAAACCCGACCGCTTGGTTAAGAGTGTTTCTATCGAGGTGCGCGCGGCAGGGTCGTTTCCGCAGGAGCGGCAGGGGAGAAAAGCCATAAAAAGCTTTGACCGCGCGTGATAGCTGGGGCTTAGTCCCATTGGAAAGAGATCACGCGGCACGATGCCGGATCAGGGAGGATTATGATGAACATCACGCTGAAAACGGCGGCAATTGGCCTTGTTGCCTTGGGAATTGGCGCAGCAGGTCAGACTGGTGCCGCCTATGCGCAGGCAGAAGTGACCCTGCGCTGCCAGCATTTCTTGCCGCCGATGGGGTCGGTCCCGCGCTTCTTCATGGAGCCATGGGCCGCGCAGGTTGAGGAGCAATCCGGCGGGCGCATCGATGTGGAACTCTATCCGGCAATGCAACTCGGCGGGTCGCCGCCCGCCCTTTATGATCAGATACGCGATGGCGTGATCGATTGTGGTTGGGCGCTGCCTGCTTACACGCCGGGCCGGTTCCCGGAAGCTGAGGCGATGGAGCTGCCCTTCATGACCTCGATGAATGCGGAAGACAGCAGCCGTGCAGCCTGGGAATTCACCGAGCAGTACATGCTCGACAGCCGGTTTGCCGATATTCACGTAATGGCGGTGCATGTGCATGGCCCGGGCGTGATCCACAAAACCGGTGACCCGATAGAGGCGATTACCGATTTCGACGGCTTGCAGCTTCGTGGTCCGTCGCGGCAGGCAAACGCGCTTCTGGAGCGTCTTGGCGCAACGCCGGTCGGGATGCCGGTGCCTGCCTTCCCCGAAGCGCTCTCGCGTGGCGTGGTGGATGGCGGCGTGATCCCATGGGAAGTGGTGCCCGCCCTGCGTGTCGAAGAATTGGCCGATAGCCATACGCAGATCGGCGGCGACCGGGCGCTCTACAACACCTTCTTTATCTGGGGCATGAACAACGACACTTATGCCAGCCTTCCCGATGACTTGCGGGCCATTATTGATGCCAATTCCGGGATCGATGCTTCGGCTTGGGCGGGGCGCGCCATGGATGAAGGTGACACGCTGGCCGAAGACATGATCACCGAACGGGGCAACACGATTGTCACGCTCAGCGATGAGGTCGTTGCCGAGCTTCGCGCCGTCGGTGAGGAGGTCACCGCGGATTGGATCGAGGAGATGAACGGCCTTGGTCTTGACGGGGCGGCGATGGTCGAAGACGCGCGGGCCGCTGTTGCGCGCCACGCCGGGGACTCGATGTAGTCGCTGTTGCTATTCGGGTTCGGGCGGTAAAGGCACCGTCCGATCCCAGTCTTTTCCTTTACCACGTCATAAGTGACGGAGGCGCGGAAGCTTCATGACAGTCATCATCGCAGGCGCCGGCATTGGCGGGTTGACCCTGGGTCTATCACTGCATCAACAGGGTATTCCGTTCAAGATTGTCGAGGCGGTGCATGAGCTGAAACCGATGGGGGTTGGGATCAACATCCAGCCTCATGCGGTGCGCGAGCTGTTTGAACTGGACCTGGAGATCGAGCTGGATGGGGTTGGTCTGCGTACGAGCGAGGTGGTCTATTTCTCAAGCCAGGGTCAACGGATCTGGACCGAACGACGCGGCTTAGAGGCGGGATACAATTGGCCGCAATATTCAATCCATCGTGGTGAGCTTCAGTTGATGCTGTTGCGGAACTTGATCAGTCGCGCCGGGCCAGATGTGGTCCAAACGGGCCGATCTTTGGCCGGATGGACCGAAGCGCCGCATGGCGTGCGGGTTCACCTGGAAGACAGAACAACCGGCGAGCAGCAAGACGATCTTCATGGAGAGCTTCTCGTCGCCTGCGACGGGATCAATTCAGTCGCGCGGGCAAAGTTGTACCCCGATGAGGGCTCGGCCGTTTGGGGTGGCACGATGATGTGGCGCGGCGTGACGGACGCGGCGAGGTTTCTGACTGGTCGATCAATGGCGATGGCGGGAACCTCGGCTAAGAAATTTGTCTGCTATCCGATGCAGGATCATGGCGATGGTCGGATGCGGATCAATTGGATCGCCGATCTGGCTCTGCCGCCCGACACCGATTGGGATCGGCAAGACTGGACCCGCGAAGGCCGTTTGAGCGACTTCGCCCCCGAATTCGCCGATTGGCAATTCGATTGGTTGAACATTCCTTGGATGATCCAGAACGCCGAACGGATTTGGGAATACCCGATGGTTGACCGCGATCCGCTGCCGCAATGGAGTTTCGGGCGGGCGACCCTTTTGGGCGATGCCGCTCATGCGATGTATCCAATTGGCTCCAACGGGGCGAGCCAAGCAATTCTGGACGCGCGTGTCTTGACCGGCGAGTTGATGCGTCATGGGCGCGTGCCGGAGGCGTTGACAGCTTATGAGGCGGATCGGCGTGAGGCGGTGAATGCCCTGATCCTGGCCAATCGCGGGGATGGGCCGGACAAGGTGCTTGATGAGGTGGCCGCGCGCGCGCCGGATGGGTTTGACGCCATCGAAGATGTGATCAGTGATCGGGAACTGGCCGAGGTGGCCGCGGAATATAAAGCGCTTGCGGGGTTCGATGTGGACGCATTGAACGCGCGCGGGCCGTTAATCGGAATGTAGCGCCAAGTAGAGCGGCGGGCAGGGAACGGATAGAGATGGCATTGGCACCCGATTGGGAGGCGGCGACTGGCCGTGTGATGGAACGAATGGCCCGTGGGCTTGCTTATTTCGGTGGCGTGCTGCTGGCGGTTTTGGCGGTGATGGTCTGTGTCTCGATCATCGGGCGGGCGCTCGATGGGTTTGGGTTGAGTCCGATCACCGGTGACTACGAGTTGGTCGAGGCAGGCTGCGCGATTGCGGTTTTCGCGTTCTTGCCTTGGTGTCAGTTAAAACGCGGCCATGTGGCGGTGGACATCGTGGTGCAGAACATGCCGCCCAGGGTTAAGGCGTTTTCCGGGCTGGTGGGGGATATTCTCCTAGCGATTGTCGCCTATGTGATCCTCTGGCGGATCTGGCTCGGCTTCGGCGAGAAGTTTCCTTATGGCTCGGACGAGCTGCGGAGCGTCTTTGGCTTCGGATCGCGACCGTTCTTCCCTGAGACGACCTATGAATTGGAGATACCAACCTGGATTCCTTACGGGCTTTCGGTGATCGGGGCGGCGCTCTTCTTCATCGTGGCACTTTATACCGTCTGGCGCTCGATCAACTGGGTAGCCGCTGGATATGAGGCTGCAGCATGACCGGTTTGGAACTGGCGATCCTCGCCTTCGCGTTGATGTTGGTGGCGATATTCCTGCGGGTGCCGATTGGCGTGGCTATGGCAGTCACGGGGTTTGTGGGCACATGGATTGTGTTGGGGCGGCCCTCCGCACCGCTCAGCCAGCTCAAATCGCTGACCTATGACACGTTTTCCAATTACAATCTGTCGATCGTGCCGCTTTTCCTGCTCATGGGGCAATTCGCGACAAAATCGGGGATGTCCGGGGCGCTGTTCCAGGCGGCCTCGGATTGGCTTGGCCACCGTAAGGGCGGCGTCGCGATGGCCGCGGTTGGGGCTTGCGCCGGTTTCGGCGCGGTCTGCGGCTCGTCGCTCGCCACGGCCTCGACCATGGGGCAGGTGGCGCTGCCCGAGATGCGGAAGCGGGGTTATTCTGACAGCCTCAGCACCGGGGTTTTGGCCGCCGGCGGTACGCTTGGCATCCTGATCCCGCCCTCGATCATCCTGGTGATCTACGCGATCCTGGCGCAGCAGAATATCGTGAAGATGTTTGTGGCCGCGCTCATACCCGGCATTCTTGCGGCCATTGGCTATATGCTCACCGTGGCGATCTATGTGCGGCTTCGCCCCGGGGCGGCGACCACGGCCGAGCGCGTGCCGTATGCACAGCGTCTCAAGACCATGGCCAAGATTTGGCCGGTCGTGGTGATTTTCGGCCTGGTCATGGGCGGTATCGCGGCGGACTGGAATTGGGCGCAAGACGGCGTACAGGCGCTCTTCACCCCGACCGAAGGGGCGGCCGTGGGTGCGGTGGCGACGGGTATTTATGGGCTCGCGACCGGTGGGCTGACCTGGAAAGGCTTCCTCGACTCCGTTCTCGCCACCGCGCAAGCGACCGCGATGATCTTCTTCATCGTTCTGGGCGCGCAGCTCTTCAACTCCTTCCTGGCCTTCACTCAAGCCCCGGCGCAGTTGGTGGACTGGATTACCACGCAGGGCTACGCGCCGCTTCTGATCCTCTCGATCATGCTGGTGGCTTATCTCATCTTTGGCTGCGTGATGGATTCGCTTTCGATGATCCTGCTGACCATTCCGATCTTCTTCCCGATCATCATGGCGCTGGAGTTTACCTTCTGGGGCTACACGCTCTCGCCAGAGGAGGCGGCGATCTGGTTCGGAATCTTGGCGCTGATTGTGGTTGAAGTCGGGCTGATCACGCCGCCGGTTGGGATGAACCTGTTCATCATCAACTCGATGGCCCGGGATATTCCCATCGCACGGACCTATGCCGGCGTGGCGCCGTTTGTGGCCTCTGACCTGATCCGCGTGGTGATTTTGGTGGCCTTCCCAGGGATCACGCTGTGGCTCGTTGGGGCGATGTTCTAGCCGGGGTGCAGTGCAGGAAAACACGTTTTCCAGACGGAGGTGGTGCGATTCTCGCCGCGCTGCTTGAAGAGGATTTCGCGAGGGCGCAATTGTCTGCGATCAAATGATCTTCGCCCGTTGACGCCGCCTGCGACCGGCGGTAGACGATCCTCTCTGGGCCCGAGTGGCGGAATTGGTAGACGCAGGGGATTCAAAATCCCCCGCCGCAAGGCTTGTCGGTTCGAGTCCGACCTCGGGTACCAGCCCAGACTTCACCAGATATATGTGACAAGCGACACCTGTCGCTCCCGGTGGCAGAGGCCGCCATTTTGCTGCGGCGGTCGGCGCGGCGGCTCGGGGATTGAGAGCCTGGAGTAGGCCGACCCAGAATGGCCACTCGGCTTGGAATCTGGTCGTCGACGACAAAACGGTGATCCGCTTCCGCGAATCGACTATGGCGCAGACTGGTGACATGGGAGGTACTTTGGAATGGGTTCGGAGGGATTGTTTCCGCCCTATTCTTGCCCAAATTGGCCGGAGCGTTGACAAATTGTTTCCGATACCGCGACAAGCATGTGTTTCCAAAAGTGATACAATATAGTCGATTTTTACCCCCAACCCTGTGGGTATCTCTGTGAGCAAAACCAGAAGATCTGACGAAACCTCCAATTATTACTGCGAATTCGGCAAAAACCTGCCGAGCGATGAAGATGCGGCTCGCGAAACAGTTAAGCAAGAAAATGCCAATATTCGGCATGTTCTTGCCGCCCACTGAACACCACTTGGCCTGACCTCCGCCACTTTCCCGACAACTTTCCACTTCTTGGAACCAGTCCGACAGGCTATCCAATTCTAGCCCGACTGGGGGGCGATGTCTGTTTAGGCCACGGGGGCGGCCGCACATGACGCACGGTTTGAGTGCGGAGGGTGTGCGTTCCGCGATGTCACTATGTGTGGCATGTGGTGCATAGGTCAGAAACGGCGGCTGCCACCGCCTCTGACCATCCGTGTTTAGCACGGGGCCTCTCTTCCTCAGTCCATTTGTGTTTGCGTGCGTGCCGCCTTCTGCGCCGGCGTCGTTCGATTTGGGTTGGTACTGGATTTTCCGCCGGATGATGGCGGGCGGCATCTTGGATGTCGGCGAGAGGAGAGAACGATGGCGAACAACTTCAATGACCCGTTTGCAAGTAACTTGGTTGGCCTTTGGGATTTCCTTGATGGCAGCAAGACCAAGGATACTGGCTTGGCCGATGGGTTCGCGCAAAACGGTCACACCGAGGGTGGCGCGAGCATTTCCGGCGGCGCGTTGCACACCGATGGCCATGGCGACTTCTTCGATGTGAACAACAACACCGGGTTCGATGGAACGTCGACCTTCCCGGGCAATGATGTGCCGTTCCAGTTGGGCACAGGCACCGTCGCAGTGCAGTTCAACCAGGATCAGCATGTTGGCTCCAGCCCCGATACGCTGGTCAACCGCGGCGAATATAAGGACAAGGATAGCGAAGGGTTTTTCGAAATCCGTGTCACCGATGACGGCGAAGTTGAGGTGGTGCACTATTCCAATGGTGCGAAACTGGAACTGTCGACGCACAAGAACTTCTTTGATCCCGGTGATGACGTCAAAGTCACCTATGCCTGGGATGAAACCTCCGGCGCGACCTTGCTGGTCGAGAATCTGAGCGAGGGGACGTCCCAAACGCTGAGCTCCACTGAGCTTGGTTTGACCATGGACATCACCGACAATGACGACGAAAGCTGGACCTTCGGGGCCCGTGAAAAGGACGATGGCGAATACGATAAGTTTTTCGATGGCTCCATCGACTATGTTGCGATCTACGACATTGATGTGATCAACGCCTCTGGCGGCGACATGATCGTTGAAGGCACAAGTGGCGATGACCTGATCGATGTGGCCTATACCGGCGACCCCGACACGCCACCCGACATGATCGACAATGCGGTTGTCGATGGCACCGACGACGATGTAGTGGTCGCGGGCGCGGGCAATGACACGGTCGAGGCCGGCGATGGCGATGATCTGGTTTTTGCTGGAAGCGGTGACGACAGCGTCGATGGCGGCGAGGGCAACGACACGCTGGTCGGTGATGACAACACCGGCAATCCGCTTCTCGGCGGCGGTCGCGAGAAGTTCGAATGGGATCTGGCGCCCGATCCGAATGGTCCGAGCCCGATTGAGGATGGCGATGACCTGAACGGGTTCACGCAGAACACCGGCAGTGTCGATGTGACCTTCAAGATTCTGTCCGAAAAAGGTGATGTCGAGACCGAATTTGCCGATAACAATCAGAATGTTGCGGGCATCGACAGCGATGGCGACCCGGTGGATGACAACAGTTCGCTGTCCAGCGATCTGGAAGACAAAGGCGACAAAGCGAAGTATGAGCTCGAATTCTCTGATCCGGTCGAGAATGTGTCGTTTCGCGTCAATGACATCGATGGCGATGGCGTGGTCAAGATCCAAGCCTTCGACGAGAATGGCGATCCGATCGAAGTCTCGCTGACGGCGGGCAACAATCTGACCTTGTCGAACACCGATGGCGTGCCTGGTAATGATACCGCCGACAGCAATGGCGGCTATCAGAGCGACACCAGTGCGAATTACTCGATCTTGGTCGATATCCCCGGCCCAGTGTCGTCGATCATCATCACGCATAGCCAGGATGGCGGCAATGACAGCGGCATCAATGTTACGGATGTGTATTTCGACGCGGTTGGTTTTGTCGATGATGGCCCCGAAGGCAACGACACGCTGAACGGCGGCGACGGCGATGATGTGCTGATCGGCAATGGCGGCGATGACGAGCTGAATGGTGGCGACGGCGACGATGATCTCGACGGCGGCGACGGCAATGATGACCTCGACGGCGGCGATGGCGACGACACGCTGAATGGCGGCGACGGCGAAGACACGCTGGACGGCGGCGCTGGCGATGATGTGCTTGATGGCGGCGATGGCGATGACACCATCACTGGCGGGGCGGGCAACGACACCGTCAACGACATGGATGGCGACAACTTCATCGACACATCTGATGGAGACACCGTTTCGGCGCTGCCGGATCGCGGCTTCCCTTTTGTGCCCGGGTCCGAGGATCTGGATCCGAACAACGACAAAGATCTGGTGATCACGGGGGATGGCAACGACACCATCATCACTGGCGACGACGATGACACGGTTCACGCGGGCAATGGCGACAATGTCATTGATGTGGGTTTTGACGATGACAGCGTCACCTCCGGCGATGGCGACGATCTGATCACGCTTGGGGAAGGCTCCGACACGGTCGATGCTGGTGCTGGCGATGACACGATCTATGGCGGTCTGGGCCCGAGCTTCCCGGATATCGTCAATATCCCGGACGACAATCCGAACGGGCCGGACGATCCAATCCTCGATAATGGCGATGACCTGATCTATGCCGGGGCGGGCGACGACCTCGTCTATGGCGAAGACGATAACGACACCATTCATGGTGGCGAGGGCAACGATACGCTGGATGGCGGGATCGACGATGACCTGATCATGGGCGATGAGGGTGACGACCTGATCATCGGCGGTCAGGGTGCCGATGAGATGTTCGGGGGCGACGACCGAGATACGTTCATCGTGGACCAGAATGGTCATGGTATCGGCGACGATATCGAGGGTGGCGAAGGCGGCGACGATTTCGACACGCTGGACCTGACCGGCGCCGGGCCGCTGCATGTGACCTTCGATGACTCGATCGACCCCGGCGGCACCCCGGGCGAAAGCGGCACCGTCACCTTCTTCGACGGCAACGGCTTCGCACCGGAGAACGTGACCGGCACGATGACCTTTATCGAGATCGAGAATGTCATTCCCTGCTTCACGCCGGGTGCGCGGATCGCAACCCCGAAAGGTGAAGTGCCGGTCGAGAGCTTGCGCGAAGGTGACAAGGTCATCACCCGCGACAATGGCATCCAAGAGATCCGTTGGGTTGGCAACCGCACCCTGCAGCGCGCCGAACTGCGCGGCGCGCCTTATCTACGCCCGATCCTGATCAGAGCGGGCAGCTTGGGTGATGGCCTGCCGGAGCGCGACATGATCGTCTCGCCGCAGCATCGGATGCTGGTGGCGGGTGACGCAACGCAGCTTTACTTCGAAGAGAGCGAAGTTCTGGTCGCGGCCAAACACCTGGTCAATCATGGCTCGGTTCAGTGGCTCGATCCGATGCGCGCTACCTATATCCACTTCATGTTCGACCGGCACGAAGTGGTGCTGGCCGATGGCGCCTGGACGGAAAGCTTCCAGCCTGGCGATCAAACCTTGGGCGCGATGGGGAATGGTACCCGGAACGAGATCCTCGAGATCTTCCCGGAGTTGAAAACGCCGCAAGGCCGCGACAGCTACGTCGCCGCCCGCCGCGCCCTGAAAGCGCATGAGGCGCGGCTGATCGTACGCTGAGACGCACGAGTTATGCAGCGAGGGACAAGGGGTTTGGGGGGCGAACCTTGACCCGAGCGAAGGGCGGTCTGATTACAGGCCGCCCTTTTCTTTTGCTCGCCAGGCGGCCCAGTCTTCGGGCGTGTCCAAATCGATCAGCGCACGATCTCCTTTGAGCGGGATCAGGTGTATACGGTTGGCGTGGCGTTTGAGGAGGTCGCGGGCGCCGATATCGCCACTGAGCTTGCGGAGATCGGCGAAGAGGTCGGCGGGGAAGAGCACCGGATGCCCGGGCGTGCCGTCTTCGCTGGCGGCGCGGAGGATCGCATCGGGAGCCTGGGCGTGGAGCGTCAACATCAGATGCAGATCATAGGCTGTGATCTCGGGCATATCGGCCAGCATGATCAGCACGGCGGGGGCTTCCAGATCCGAGAGGCCGACACGGATTGACGCCGCCATACCTGCGCTCTCGGGGGCTTCAACGATCTCACAGTCAATCTCTGCCAGAGCCGCACGGCGCGCTGGCTGATCGGGGCCAAGCACCACCCGGGTCGGCCCGGCTTTGGTACAGCGTTTGGCCATGGTTGCCACGAGCGGCGCGCCTTGGACAGGTTCCAAGAGTTTGTCCGTGCCGCCCATGCGCGTGGCGCGACCCGCAGCGAGGAGGAGAATGAGGGGTGTGTCAGAAGAGATTTTAGGCCTCCGGCGGGGATATTTCTGAAGCAGAGAAGGGCGCGGATTAAGGAGTCCACTCGTTTTCCAGGCCCATTCTACCCTCGCATGCGCGTACCCTCTGGGTCAAAGAGCGGGGTGGTGATCAGTCGGGCCGGGCGCATCTCGCCTAGGATTTCGATCTCGACCTCTAGGCCGTCACTGGCGCGATCTGTTGGCACGAAGCCAAGCGCGATGGATTTCTGCGCGTGATGCGAATAGCCGCCGGAGGTGCAGAACCCCTGAACCGTGCCGTCGAGCCAGATCGGTTCATAGGCATTTACATCAGCATCGGTGGCCGCGACCTCGAAGGCGCAGAGTTTGCGGGCGGAGCCATTGGCCCGTTCGGCCTCCGCCGCCTCGCGACCGATGAACTGAGTGTTCTTTTTGAAGCTGATGAAGCGGTCGAGGCCGGTTTCGGCGGCGGTATAGTCGGGAGAGAATTCCCGGAGCCAGGAGCCGAAGAACTTGTCCAGGCGTAGTGACATCATCGCCCGCATCCCGAAGGGTTTCAGGCCGAACGCTTGGCCAGCGGTCCAGAGGATATGCCAGAGTTGCCGCTGCTCCATCGCGTCGACATAAATCTCATAGCCCAGATCGCCGGTATAGCTGACCCGCTGAACAAGCGCCGTGCTGAGCCCGATGGTGATTGGTTTGACATCCATGAAACGGAACGCCTCGGCCGAGACATCGTCGCGGGTGACGGCTTGCAAGAGGTCGCGGGCACGGGGGCCAGCGATTTGGAAACCGGTGCGGGTATCCGAGATATTCTGGACATGAACATCGCCCTGCAACTGACTGTCAAACCATCGTAAATGATAGTCTTGCGAGCCGTAGCTTGCCGTCAGTTGGAATTCGGTTTCCGAGAGGCAGGAGATGGTGAAGTCCCCGATTAGCTTGCCGATATGGTTTAGCATTGGGGTGAGAGACAAGCGCCCGGGCTGCGGTACGCGGCCTGCCATGATCCGGTCGAGCCAAGCGCGGGCATCAGCGCCGGTGATCCGGTATTTACCGAAGTTTTGCACCTCGTTGATGCCGACGGCCTCTCGCACCGCTTTGACTTCGCGCGCGGTGGCCTCGAAGGCGTTTGAGCGGCGGAAGGAGGGGGTTTCATAGCGCGGCTCGCCCTCTTCGGCGAAATAGTTCGGCACTTCCAGCCCGTATTGCTGCCCCCAGACCGCGCCCATCTGATCGAAGATGTCATACATCGGCGTGGTACGGAACGGCCGCGCGGCGGGCAATTCTTCATTCGGGTAGGCGACAGAGAAGCGGTTTTGATAATTCTCGATCACTTTTGGCAGCGTATAGCCCGGCGTGATCACCCGGCCGAAGCGCGCCACATCCATCGCGAAGACATCGCGATCTGGTTGGCCGTCGACCATCCATTGCGCAAGCGTCAGCCCAACACCGCCGCCTTGCGAAAAGCCTGCCATGACGCCGCAAGCGGACCAGTAATTGCGCAACCCGTGGACTGGGCCGACCAACGGGTTGCCATCGGGCGCGAAGGTAAAGGGGCCGTGGATCACCGATTTCACACCGGCAGTTTCCAGGATCGGGAAGCGTTTATAGGCGAAAGCGATGCTGTCTTCGATCTTGTCGAAGTCATCGGGCAGAAGCTCGTGGCCGAAGCTCCAAGGCGTTCCGTCGACCGCCCAAGGTTTGCAAGGTTGTTCATAGAAGCCGATGCAGAGGCCACGGCCTTCTTGGCGGAGATAGCTTTCGCCCGCCGGGTCCATCACATGCGGGTGCTCTTCGGCCCGCTCATAAATCTCGGCGATCTCATCGGTGACGATATATTGGTGCTCCATCGGGTGCAGCGGCAGGTAGCAGCCCGCCATTGCACCGACTTCACGGGCCCAAAGCCCGCCCGCATTGACCACATGCTCGGCATGGATCGTGCCTTTGTCGGTCACCACATCCCAGGTGCCATCGGCGCGCGGGCTGGTTTCGGTCACCATACACTGGGTCACGATCTCGGCGCCGCCCATCCGTGCGGCTTTGGCATAGGCGTGCGTGGTGCCTGAAGGGTCGAGATGGCCGTCGAGCGGGTCATAAAGGGCACCTAAAATGCCATCGGTATTGGTGATCGGCGCAACCTGCTTGATTTCGTCGGGGCCGAGGATTTCGGTCTCCAGCCCCATGAACCGGTGCTTGGCGCGTTCGGCCTTCAGCATGTCGAAGCGCTCTTGCGTGTCCGCCAGGGTCACGCCGCCCACATGGTGCAGACCACAGGAGAGGCCAGTCAGTTCTTCCAACTCGCGGTAAAGCCGGATCGTGTAGCCCTGCAGCGCCGCCATATTGGTATCGCCGTTCAGCGTATGAAACCCGCCAGCGGCGTGCCAAGTCGATCCGGAGGTGAGTTCCGAGCGTTCCACCAGCATCACATCGGACCAGCCCAGTTTGGTCAGGTGATAGAGAACCGAGGCGCCGACAACGCCGCCGCCGATGACGCAGACTTGGGTGGTGGTTTTCATATGAGGGGCTGTCCTTCTATCACTCGCGGCGATGAAAGAGCGCGGCGCCGGGCGGAGCAAGTCAGAAAGCGACATTTGTATCCGGTTTCAGCGCGGCACCGGAATTTTGCAAAATTCCGGACCGGTTTCTGGCAAGAAACCGGGGCGTCCTCAGAGCTTGCGGATTTTCAACTGCGTCAGGCGGTTTTGATCGCGGGACGCCACCTCAAACCGGAAGCCGTGGAAGCTGAAACACTGGCCTTCGACGGGAATCGATTGCGCTTCGTGGATCACCAGACCAGCGACGGTGTTTGCTTCTTCATCCGGCAGGTTCCAATCGGTGGCGCGGTTCAGGTCACGGATCGTCATGCCGCCATCGATCAAGTAGTTGCCATCTGATCCGGGGGTCAGGTTGATGACTTCTTCGACATCGAACTCATCGGTGATCTCGCCGACGATTTCCTCAAGGATGTCTTCGAGCGTGATCAACCCTTGCAGCGCGCCATATTCATCGACCACCAGAGCAAAATGCGTATGGCGGCGCAGGAACTGCCGCATCTGGTCGTCGAGCGTCGTGGTTTCGGGCACGAAATAGGGGGTCATCGCGACCTGGCCGATGTCGAATTTCTCCAAGCCCGGTGCATTGTCACCACGCATCAACTGATCCATCGCGCGCAGTAGGTCTTTGGCGTGAATGACGCCAATGATGTTCTCCTGTTCCTCGCGATAAACGGGCAGGCGGGTGTGGGGCGACTGCAAGGCTTGGCTGAGGATCTGCTCCGGATCGGCATCGGCGTCGATCATCTCGATGCCGGAGCGGTGCAGCATGATCTCTTCAACGGTGCGGTCGCTCAAATCGAGCGCACCCAAAAGCCGGTCGCGGTGCTCTTTCTCTACCGCACCCTCGGAATGGCCAAGCGTGATGGCCCCCGCGATCTCCTCCCGCGCGCTGAGAACGGCGCTGTCGGGGTCGGTTTGCACGCCGAAGATGCGCAAGACGCCGCGGACCAGCACCTGCACCATGCGGACCACCGGCGAGAAGACCAAGATGACGATGCGGATAACCGGCGAGACCCGGGCGGCCGCGGTTTCCGCATTGGTGATCGCGTAAGTCTTCGGCAAGACCTCGGCGAAGATCAGCACCAGAAGCGTCATGACCAGTGTTGCCAGTGCTACGCCGCTTTCGCCAAAGGCGCGGGTGAAAAGCGCGGTGGCCAGCGAGGCGGCCAGGATATTGACCAAGTTGTTGCCAAGCAGAACCGAGCCGATCAGCCGCTCGCTATCCTCGGTCAGATTCAAGGCCCGCTCGGCCCCTTTGTTGCCCCGGTCGGCCTGCGATCTGAGCTTGCCGCGCGAGGCGGCGGTGAGCGCCGTTTCGGAGCCAGAGAAAAACGCTGAGAGCACCAACAGGCCAATGATGGCGCCTGCGGTGACCCAGAATGCGGTGTCCATGAAGGGGGTGGTGTCCATGAGCAGCGTTATGGGGTGCGAATGGGGGTTCTTCAAGGGCCTGGCACGCGCGAAACGGGCAAGTGTTGCATGCCGTCACGACGGCATTTCTCCGCCGGGCACGGGGATTAGTCCTTGTCTTGCGCGGCCAGTGGGTGGTGGTCGAGCACCAAGGATTTCAGGCGCTCATCTAACACATGGGTGTAGATTTCGGTGGTCGAGATATCGGCGTGGCCCAGAAGCGTTTGGATCGAGCGGAGATCGGCGCCGCCGGCCAGAAGATGAGTCGCGAACGCGTGGCGAAGTGTGTGCGGTGTGACCTTTTCGGGCGAGACACCTGCGGCGACAGCAATGTCTTTGATCAGCAGATAGAACCGCATTCGGGTCAGGTGGCCCGCTTTGCCGCGAGACGGGAAGAGGAAGCGAGATGGCGCTGCGCCGGTGTTTTCGGTCTTGCGCGCCTCTTCCGTATCACGATGACCGAGCCAAGCGATCAGGGTGGCACGCGCCGGCGGGGAGAGCGGGACCATGCGCTCCTTGCCGCCTTTGCCTTTGACCAGCATCACTTGTGGGTTGCCACGGGCGGCGGAGACCGGGAGCGAGACAAGCTCCGTCACGCGCATACCCGTCGCGTAGAGCAATTGCATTAGGCAGGCATTGCGCAGCCGATCACCAGGGGTGCGCCCAAGTGTTTCGGCGACGGCAAGCAAGCGGTCAACCTCCTCGACCGAGAGGGTCTTGGGTAGGCGTTTCTCACGTCCTGGGCCTTTGACCAACTGCGCCGGGTTATCGGCGCGAAGGCCTTCTTCATAGGTAAACCGATAGAGCTGTTTGATCGATGAAAGCCGCCGGGCGCGGGTCGCTTTCGCCAAGCCATTTGCGTCGAGCATCATCAGATAGGCCTCAATCTCGGTGCGGCTGGCTTTGGCGAGATCGGTCTCTCGATCGATAAGAAACGCGCGGAAATCCTCCAAATCGCGGGCATAGGCCAATTGCGTGTTCTGCGCGGCGTTTAGCTCGGCGGCTTGCGCCTCGATGAAGGACTGTATCCAACGCTGGTCAGCGGCGGCGGCCATATCAGGCCCGGTCCAGGATCATCAGTTGCAGGGCGGCGCGGCGCGCCGTGTCTTCCAGGCCAAGGGCTCGAAACAGTCGCAGAGCATCGGCCATGTCATCGGTGTCGCCGGCGCCCGCGCTCAAGGTGCGGGCGGCTCGCAGAAGGGCCTCGCCAGTGCGGTTCAGGTTCAAAAGCCGGGTGAAGCGCTCGGGGGGGGTTGTGTCGGCGAAGGCCGATGCGACGGCGGTGGTGATTGCATCGGTGCCGGTGCGGGGAGGGGCCTCGGGCGCCTCGCCACGTGCGATGGCAAAAAGGAATCGCTCATGATCGTCTTGCGCCACCGCGCCTTGGGCCACCGCTTCATAAAGCGGTGAGAGCAGGCCAACCCGGCGCGCCAACATCGCCGCTTCGCCTGTCAGAGGGAGACGCAGAAGCCGATCAGAATAGAGCCGCGCAAAGGCGGTTTCGAGCCCGGCCTGCTGCATCGCGGCCCAAACCTCTGGCAGATAGCGGGTGATGGCTTCTGGATCGCTTGCCAGAAGGGCCGCGTCGAAAGATTGCAGCGCGTCGACCCGTTCCCACACCCCACCGGAGGCGGCAGGGGTGCGGGCGGTATAGATCGCGAGCCACTGTTCTGGCTCTATCGCACCCGCCCGCATCAACCGCTCCGCCGCATCAAGCTGCGCGCGCCACCCGGCCAGGTCGGCCAAATCGGCATGGGCGAAGGCCAGCGGCAGGGCGTTGGAGGGCGGACGTTCGCCCAAAGAGATCAGCATTTGGTAATGCAGCGGTGTCATCTCAGGAGGCAAGGGCAGGGGTGGTTCGCCCTCGAAGAGCTCGGGGTCGAGGAAGCGGGCGATCAGGTCGGCCTCTGCGGTGCTGATGAAGCCAAGTGCCTCGCCGGTGCCAAGCGAGAGGGCCGCGGCGGGCCAGTCGCCGCTCCGGGCGAGGCAGAAGATGCGCGCCGGAAAGGTTGGCGCGATGTCAGGGCTGGCGCGCATGGCGGCGCATGCGCGCTCCGCCTGGCCAGTGAGCAGGCTGACGTCGAACCAGCGGCGGAAAATCCGTGGATCGGCAGGCCCGGCGCGTTCCATCAAGGCGCGCGCGGGTTCCAACGCCCCGCGATCAAGGAGAAGATCAAGCCGCGCCAGAAACAAGATCGCCTCCGTGCTGGCATCTTGTGGCGGGTCAAGTTCCGCCAGCGCCAGTTGCCTTGTGAAGGCCAGCATCGCTGGCAGGCCTTCCGCCGGTTGCGACAACATCAGACGCGCGAGCGTGTCGGGCGCGCTATCGGCCCAGAGACCTGGGGGCAGGCCAGTTGTGGCAAAGGGCAAGATACCAACCGCGTCCAGCCGCACTTGGCCCAAGGGCATAACCGTGATCTCGGGCGGTGTGGCGGAGGTCGCCACGTCGCCATGAGGGCGGATGATCGTGTCAGACAGCCAGTCAGGGCCGGCCAATGCCGCGTCGCCATCCGTCTCTTGCGCGGCGGCAGCGCCAACGGTTAGGGCTAAGGCGCAAAGGAAGGGTCTAATCCGCATCAAGCACCACTGGCACGGTGATTTCTCGGGTCTCGGGCACCATCAGTCCAGAATAGGAATAGCCCACGAGGCCGATCACAGCCAACACAATCAACACAGCCAAAAGCTTGATCAACCGCCCCATTTATGCCCTTCGATTTGCCTGTTTCTCGCGGCGTTTGCCGCCGCTTCACTTTCACTATAAGCCATTGCAAGCGGAATTACGCCAGTCTTGGAGGGACATTTTTAAGTGATGGGCGAAACCATGCCAACAAATCGGCTGCGTCTGGTGAAAACCGTGGTGCTGGTGGGCATGATGGGCTCCGGCAAAACCGCGATTGGTCGGGCCCTGGCGGCGCGGCTGAAGGTGGAGCTGCGCGACTCGGATGCGGAGATTGTGGAGAGCGCCCGGATGAGCATCGCGGAGATTTTCGAACGCGATGGCGAGGCGTTTTTTCGCGACAAAGAAGGGCAGGTCATTGCCCGGCTACTGGAGGGGCCGCCTTGCGTACTCTCGACAGGCGGGGGCGCGTGGTTGTCGGAGGCCAATCGCGCCATGATTTCGGCCCGTGCGGCGGTGTTATGGCTGGAGGCCGATCTCGACCTGCTTTGGGCGCGGGTTCGACACAAAGACACGCGGCCTTTGCTGCGAACCGCCGACCCAAGGGCGACGTTGGCAGAGTTGCTTGAGGCGCGGACGCCGTCTTATGCCGAGGCGGAATTGCGGGTCAAAGTGCGGTCGTCGTGGTCGATTGCGAAGACAACGGATGCGGTATTGGAACGCCTAATAGCGGCGGGTGTGGTGGAGGCAGGGTGATGGGTGTCGAGACGGTTCATGTTCCTCTGGGGGACCGGGCCTATGATGTGCGGATCGGGCTCGGCCTGATTGCGCGGGCCGGGGCCGAGATCGCGCCGGTTCTCGCGCGGCCGAAAGTCTGGGTGGTGACCGAGGAGACGGTGGCAGCTCTGCATCTGGAAGCGCTCCGCGCGGGATTGGCGGCGGATGGAATCGAGATGGAGGCGTTGGTGTTGCCGCCGGGCGAGGCGACGAAGAGCTGGCCGTTTTTGATGCAAGTCGTCGAGTGGCTGCTGGACCAGAAGGTGGAGCGTCGTGATGTCGTTGTCGCCTTCGGCGGCGGTGTGATCGGTGATCTCGTGGGGTTTGCCGCGGCTGTTCTGCGCCGGGGTGTTCGCTTCGTACAGATCCCGACGAGCCTTTTGGCGCAGGTCGACAGTTCCGTGGGAGGCAAGACCGGGATCAACACCCGCCATGGGAAAAATCTGGTCGGGGCGTTTCATCAGCCCACACTGGTTTTGGCAGATATCGATGTGCTGGGCACGCTGACCGAACGGGATTTCTTAGCGGGCTATGGCGAAGTGGTGAAATACGGGCTGCTTGGCGATGCCGCGTTTTTTGCCTGGCTGGAAGAAAACGGTCCGGGTCTCGCTGCGGGTGATGCAAGGTTGAGGCAGGACGCTGTTCGGCGCTCGGTGCAGATGAAAGCCGATATCGTTGTGCACGACGAAACGGAGCAGGGGGACCGGGCGCTTCTGAACCTCGGTCACACGTTCTGCCATGCGCTGGAGGCGGCAACGGGCTATTCGGATCGCTTGTTACATGGCGAGGGCGTGGCAATCGGTTGTGCACTGGCCTTCGAAGTGTCGGCGCGGATGGGGCTTTGCGCCCAAGAGGAGCCGAGCCGGGTCCGCGCGCATCTCTCAGACATGAAGATGAAGCGTGATCTGTCTGATATTACGGGAGAATTACCAGGTGCAGATGCGTTACTGACCCTCATGGGGCAGGACAAGAAAGTTGTCGATGGGCAGCTGCGCTTTATCCTCGCACGTGGAATCGGGCAGGCGTTTGTGACGGGGGATGTCCCGCGCGCGGTTGTGCAAGAGGTCCTGTCGGATGCGCTTCGAGCGGGCTAGGAGCCGGAATTTTGAAAAATTCCGCGCCGGTTTCTTGTCAGAAACCGGGCCCGGTTAGTCTGTGCCACGATACGGTTCTACATATTGCAGCGCCATATCCCAGGGGAAGAATATCCACGTGTCTTGGCTGACCCCGGTGATAAACGTGTCCACCATCGGTTCACCCTTTGGCTTCGCATACACTGTCGCAAAATGCGCCTTGGGGTAGAGTGCACGGACCACTTCCAGCGTTTTGCCCGAATCCACCAAGTCATCGATCACGAGAATGCCCTCGCCATCGCCCATCAATGCGGGGTCGGGACTGTTCAAGACCTGCGGCTCACCTTGGGTTTGATGATTGTAAGACTTGATCGAGATTGTCGCGACCTGACGAATATCCAGCTCGCGCGCGACAATCATTGCGGGCGCCATGCCGCCCCGGGTGATCGCAACAATTGCTTTCCAAGCGCCGTCAGTGCCCGGACCGCGTTTATCCAACCGCCACGCCAAGGCGCGGCTGTCGCGGTGGATCTGATCCCAGGAGATGTGGAAGCCTTTTTCGTGCGGCAGAGGCGTGACCATCTCTATGCGCCTTTCTTTTCCAAGGACATGTCGGGGGCTTCTGGGTTCTTCATCCCAATCACATGATAGCCAGCATCGACGTGATGCACCTCACCGGTGACCGCGCTGGACAAATCGGAGAGCAGATAGAGCGCCGATTTGCCGACCTCTTCCTGGCTGACCGTCCGCCGGAGCGGCGAGTTGTTTTCGTTCCATTTCAAGATGTAGCGGAAGTCGCCGATGCCAGAGGCGGCCAGGGTTTTGATCGTACCGGCGCTGATCGCGTTCACACGAATGCCATCGCGGCCCAGATCTTCGGCCAGATACATCACACTGGCCTCCAGCGCCGCCTTGGCGACACCCATGACATTGTAATGCGGCATGACTTTTTCCGAACCGTAATAGGTCAGCGTTAGCAGGCTGCCGCCATTCGACATCATTTTTTCGGCCCGCTGACAAATCGCGGTGAACGAGTAGACCGAGATGTTCATGGTCATGTCGAAATTGCCGGGCGTGGTGTCGACATACCGGCCGCGCAACTCGTTTTTGTCAGAGAATCCGATGGCATGCACAACGAAGTCTAGGCTGCCCCACTGATCCTTGAGCGACGCGAAGAGCGCGTCCATGCTGGCCTCGTCGCCGACATCGCAGGGCAGAACGATATCGCTGCCAAGTTCCGCGGCGAGCGGTGTGACCCGCTTGAGCAATTGTTCGCCTTGGTAGGAAAAAGCCAACTCAGCGCCTTCCGCCGCGAGCGCTTTGGCCACGCCCCAGGCGATGGATTTGTCATTGGCGAGCCCCATGATCAGCCCACGCTTCCCGCTCATCAACCCCATCACGATCCCCTAATCCGGCTTGTTCTATTCGTTGATAGGCTTGGGTTTAGGCCATTGCCCGGGGGGCTTCAAGAGAACGTGATCCACGTCTTGCCGTGATTGTGTCCGACGGCTAGCGTGCGCGCTTGAAGTGTTGAAAAGGCGAAGAGATCATGAGCGACCGCAGCGGAATATTTCAAGGCGATGACCCATTTGCCTTGGTGCAATCATGGCTGCGCGAGGCCGAAGAGAGCGAGCCGAACGACCCCAATGCAATCGCTTTGGCCAGCGTTGATGCAGATGGCCTGCCTAATGTGCGAATGGTGTTGCTGAAAGAGATCGAAGCAGATGCCTTTGTTTTTTATACAAATTATGGTAGTGTCAAAGGGGAAGAGTTAAGTGGCTCGGGCAAGGCTGCCTTTGTCATGCACTGGAAATCCTTGCGGCGGCAGATTCGCGTACGCGGGCTGGTTGAGCGCGAAGACGGGGCGGCGGCGGATGACTATTATAGGTCTCGTTCGCTGAAGAGCCGACTTGGGGCCTGGGCGTCGGAACAGTCTCGCCCGCTGGCCAGTCGCGCACATCTGGTCGCGGAAGTCGCCAAGGTGACGGCACAACACGGTACGGCCCCAGAGAGACCACCATTCTGGGGTGGGTTTCGAATAAAGCCATTGGAGATCGAGTTCTGGGCGGACGGGGCGTTCCGGTTGCACGATCGGTTTCGGTGGCAGCGACATGACGTAGCGGCAGCATGGGAGGTGACACGCCTGAATCCGTAGGACACCAGGCTCGAATATTTGTCTAAAATGGATAATAAAGTGTCATTTCCAGGAAGCGTGAAATGTCATATCTTTGTTTTTCATAACTAAATTTCACTTGCGTGCGGAGTCACAAACGTTCAAGCCTGAAACAGGGACAAATCGAAAAAGCCCAGAAGAAGATGGGAACTACCCACGATGGCGGATGAACAAGAAGAGATGGGCGACAAGGTCACTGGCCGGGTCAAATGGTTCGACGTGGCCAAAGGGTTCGGGTTCATCGTCTCTGACGATGGCGGGCCTGACATCTTGTTGCATGCAAATGTACTAAGGAATTTCGGCCAGGGATCGGTCGCCGACAATGCGCGGATCACAGTGATGGTCCAGCAGACTGATCGCGGGGCGCAAGCGCAACAGGTGCTTGAGATCGAGCCGCCGGAAGCGGATCCGGAAGATCCGATGATGGGCTTGATGGCCGATCTTGACCCAGATGCCCCTTACTTGGCGGCGCGAGTCAAATGGTTCGACAAATCAAAAGGTTTTGGGTTTGTGAACATCTTCATGCATTCTGCGGATGTCTTTGTGCATGTGGAAGTGCTACGCCGGTTTGGCCTTGCTGATTTACAGCCGGGCGAGGCGGTGACTGTGCGGGTGGTTGATGGCCCGCGTGGGAAAATGGCCGCCGAAGTGCGTAGCTGGGATTACGTCCAGGAGGACTGAAATGCGGTGTTTTGCGGTGGCCATGGCGTGTGTTGTCTTGGCCGGTGGGGCCTGGGCAGAATGCAGCCCGGACCGGGTTGAACTGCGCGGAGAGTGGGGCACCGTGCGTTTCACGGTTGAGGTGGCCGATGACTCTGATGAGCGCGCCCTTGGGTTGATGCACCGCGAAAGCATGCCATCCAGTGCCGGTATGATCTTTATCTACGAAGCGCCGCAGCGGGTGCATTTCTGGATGGAGAATACGCTGATCCCCCTCGACATGATCTTCATGGATGAAACCGGAACGGTGCAGCGCGTTCATGAGAACGCGATTCCGCTGGATCGGACGCCGATTCCGGGCGGCGATGGCATTCTGGCGGTTCTGGAAATCAATGGAGGTCTTGCCGCGCAGATCGGTATCTCGGAGGGGTCTGAACTCCGTCATCCAGGGTTACCACAAGAGGTTGCGGCCTGGAGTTGTGCAGAAGAGTAAAACGAGGGCTTTTCAAGCCGGGCCTGTCGCGTTAGACGGTCCCTCGTTCGGGGCGTAGCGCAGCCTGGTAGCGCGTCTGTTTTGGGTACAGAAGGTCGTGAGTTCGAATCTCGCCGCCCCGACCACTTTTCAACTATGCACAAGATAATGTGTTCGATCTGCCGACGTTGGTCAGATGTGGTCGAATTGTGGCGCTTCCTCATGCGATTGCTCAAAGCTGACCGGTAAGCATCCGGTTCCATTCGGGTTTTTCGAATACCTGTTCAGCGCCATGTTGAGCCCTGAATCACGTTGCGTCGTCAAGGAACCAAGCCCGCGCTGATTGCAACAAAAAAAACAGTCACAAAACCGTAAAAAATCCGTTGACCGAGAGGGGTGCTATACGTCAGGTTGTGTGGGCTGGGTCGATCAACACAATATATAGTGCGGGCGCCTAGCGCGGGACAGACCAACCTACTGAGATGCACATGCGGACCAATAAAGCATGGCAGCGGGCTCGATTTGGGCGCGGCAGGGTGGCTTGTCTCTGAAGGGCACAGTCAAGACGGCCAGAGCCGGGCAACGCGGTAGGCCGCGTAGGGGATAAAGGTAAAAGAGGCAGCTCATGAAGATTGAACGGAGATTCACCACCGCTGGCACCGATGCATATGCCGGGCTGGATTTCACCCTCACCTCATCGGAGATTCGCAACCCCGATGGCACCACCGTCTTCAAACTTGATGACGTCGAAGTGCCCGCAGGTTGGAGCCAAGTGGCCTCCGATGTGATCGCGCAGAAATACTTCCGGAAGGCCGGGGTGCCAGCCGCGCTGAAACCGGTGAAAGAGAAGGGTGTCCCCTCGTTCCTGCAGCGCCACGTGGCCGACGAAAAGGCGCTGGAGGCTCTGCCGGAGGACCAACGCTATGGCGGGGAAACATCTGCCAAGCAGGTCTTCCGGCGTCTCGCCGGCGCTTGGGCCTATTGGGGTTGGAAAGGCGGCTATTTCTCCTCCGAGAAAGATGCGCGGGCCTATTTCGATGAGATGCAACTGATGCTGGCGCGCCAGATGGCGGCGCCCAACAGCCCGCAATGGTTCAACACCGGTCTGCACTGGGCCTATGGTATCGATGGTCCGGCGCAGGGGCACCACTATGTCGACTACAAGACCGGCAAGCTGACCAAATCCTCCTCATCTTACGAGCATCCGCAGCCGCATGCCTGTTTCATCCAGGGCGTGCAGGATGATCTGGTGAATGAAGGCGGGATCATGGACCTCTGGGTTCGTGAGGCGCGGCTCTTCAAATATGGCTCCGGCACCGGCACGAATTTCAGCCACCTGCGTGGTGAGGGTGAGAAGCTCTCCGGCGGCGGCAAATCCTCGGGCCTTATGGGCTTCCTGAAAATCGGTGACCGGGCCGCCGGCGCGATCAAATCGGGCGGCACCACTCGGCGCGCGGCCAAGATGGTGATCGTTGATGCGGATCACCCGGATATTGAAGAGTTCATCGAATGGAAGGTGATCGAGGAGCAGAAAGTGGCGTCCATCGTCGCGGGCTCCAAGATGCATGAGAAGATGCTCAACGGCATTTTCGAGGCGATCCGCACCTGGGATGGCAGCTTGGATGACGCGGTTGACCCGTCCAAGAACGAAAGTTTGAAAACGGCAATTCGGGACGCCAAAAAAGTGGCTATACCTGAGACCTATATCAAGCGTGTGTTGGATTATGCAAAGCAAGGCCACACGTCGATTGAGTTCCCGACATACGATACGGACTGGGATAGCGAAGCGTATAGCTCGGTTTCCGGGCAGAATTCGAATAACTCGATCCGGGTGACTGACGCCTTCCTGGAAGCGGTGGAGAAAGACGCGGATTGGCATCTGATCAGCCGGGTGAATGGTGCAGTGATCAAAACCGTAAAAGCCCGTGACCTCTGGGAAAAGGTCGGCCATGCTGCTTGGGCCTGCGCCGATCCGGGCATCCAGTTCCATGACACTGTGAATGCCTGGCACACCTGCCCGGAAGATGGCGCGATCCGAGGGTCAAACCCGTGCTCGGAATACATGTTCCTCGATGATACGGCCTGCAACCTGGCCTCGATGAACCTCTTGACCTTCTATCATGAGGGCAAATTCGACGCGGAGGGGTATATCCACGCGACCCGGCTTTGGACCCTGACGCTCGAAGTCTCCGTAATGATGGCGCAGTTCCCGTCGAAAGAAATCGCGCAGCTGTCTTACGACTTCCGGACGCTTGGCCTGGGTTACGCCAATATCGGCGGCCTCCTGATGAATATGGGCTACGGCTATGACAGCCCCGAAGGGCGCGCGATGTGTGGTGCGCTGACCGCGATCATGACGGGTGTGTCTTATGCAACCTCGGCCGAGATCGCCTCTGAATTGGGTCCGTTCGCGGGGTATGAGCGGAACCGCGAGCATATGCTGCGGGTGATGCGCAACCACCGGATGGCGGCCTATGGCCGGACGGATGGATACGAAGAGCTTGCCGTGAAACCGGTCCCGCTGGATCATGGCAACTGCCCGGAGCAAACCCTGATCGCGCTGGCGAAACAGGCCTGGGATGAGGCGCTGGAACTCGGCGAGAAACATGGCTATCGCAATGCACAATCGACCGTGATCGCGCCCACTGGCACCATTGGTCTGGTGATGGATTGCGACACCACGGGGATCGAGCCGGATTTCGCTCTGGTGAAGTTCAAGAAACTGGCCGGCGGTGGCTATTTCAAGATCATCAACCAGTCGGTGCCTGCCGCGCTCGACACGCTCGGCTATAGCTCCAGCCAGATCGAAGAGATCATCTCCTACGCGGTCGGCCACGGGACGCTCGGCAATGCGCCTGGCATCAACCACACCGCACTGATCGGCCACGGATTTGGCCCGGCAGAGATCGAAAAGGTGGAGCAGGCGCTCCCCTCGGCCTTCGATATCCGCTTTGTGTTCAACCAATGGACGCTTGGCGAAGAGTTCTGCACCGGGCCGCTTGGCATCCCGGCGGAAAAACTGAATGACCCGACCTTTGACATGCTGCGGCATCTGGGCTTCTCGAGAGCCGATATCGACGCCGCGAATGACCATGTCTGCGGGACTATGACCTTGGAGGGCGCGCCTTTCCTGAAGGAAGAGCATCTGAACGTCTTCGACTGCGCGAATCCTTGCGGCAAGAAGGGCAAGCGCTTCCTCTCCGTCGACAGCCATATCTATATGATGGCCGCGGCGCAGAGCTTCATCTCGGGCGCGATCTCCAAGACGATCAACATGCCCAATGACGCAACCATCGAGGATTGCCAGAAGGCTTATGAGCTGTCCTGGTCCTTGGGTGTGAAGGCCAACGCGCTTTATCGTGACGGCTCGAAACTCTCGCAACCTCTGGCCGCCGCCCTGGTTGAGGATGATGACGAGGCTGCCGAGGTTCTGGAAAGCGGCAACACGATGGAGAAGGCGCAGGTTCTGGCCGAGAAGATCATCGAGAAGGTGGTCGTCAAAGAAGTCATCCGCGCCCATCGCGAGAAGCTGCCGGAGCGTCGCAAAGGTTATACCCAGAAGGCGATTGTCGGGGGGCACAAGGTCTATCTCAGGACCGGTGAATATGGCGACGGCCAACTGGGCGAGATCTTCATCGACATGCATAAGGAAGGCGCTGGCTTCCGGGCAATGATGAACAACTTCGCCATCGCGGTCTCCGTCGGCCTGCAATATGGCGTGCCGCTGGAAGAGTTCGTCGACGCCTTCACCTTCACCAAATTCGAACCCTCGGGGATGGTGCAAGGCAACGACTCGATCAAGAACGCGACCTCGATCCTCGACTATATCTTCCGCGAATTGGCGGTGTCCTATTTGGACCGGACCGATCTGGCGCATGTGAAGCCGGAAGGCGAAAGCTTCGACACGGTCGGCCGGGGCGTTGAGGAAGGTGTCTCGAACATCTCCGAAGTGTCTGAGACCGCCGCGTCGAAATCGCTGGAAGTGCTGAAACAGATCAGCTCCACCGGCTATCTCCGCAAGCGCGTTCCGCAGGAACTGGTCGTCCTACAAGGCGGAGCCGAGATGGGGGCCACGGCTTTGGGCGGCGATCCGGTATCGGCGCTGCAAACCTTGGTGCCAGAGACGGCGGGCACGACCACCGTGGCCGCAGCCTCGGTGACCACTGCGGTGGCGACCGGCACCGTCGGGATGGACGCGCGGACTAAGGCGAAAATGCAGGGTTATGAAGGCGAGGCCTGCGGCGAGTGTGGGAATTACACGCTGGTCCGCAACGGTACCTGCATGAAGTGCAACACCTGCGGCGCGACAAGCGGGTGTAGCTGACACGAGATCGGGTTTTCGCGCCCTTGCCCGGGTGCGGAGACCTGAAACACGGGGCGGGTGCGCTCGCCCCTGACGCGGTTCAGGCCGCAGGCAGAAACCGGGCGGTACAATAGAGTGAGCCTGAACAGCGAAACTGGGGGAGCCTTTGCTCCCCCTTTTTCTTTGCGACACGAGTGAAGTGGCAGATTGCGCCCGGGCATCACCCGGTCGCCCGGAGCGCTCCCGCCTGTTTCCGCGCCTTGCGGCGCAGGCACAGTTGGGCGTGGCCGCTAGCTGGCGCAAGCGGCTCAAGGCACCGTTGAAAGTCGCGCGGGCCACCAAGAGGGATCGAAGAGCCTGAAAGGCGTCCGGCTGAGCCGACCCGTCAGTCTTCAGCACGTCAAGGGCGCCCTTGGCACCACAGCTTGACGACCTGGCGATCCTTGACCCGCAACCGCCTCAGGTCATTCAGCGGCGATTTTGATCACGGGTTCCATACGCGCCAGGATGTCTTCGGCCAAATGACATTTGATCTCATGACCATCCGCCAGCTTCCGCATTGGCGGGACTTCACTTTCGCAAAGCCCACCTGGCACTTCGGATTTCCAGCGGCAGCGGGTTTGGAACGGGCAGCCGGAGGGCGGATTCATCGCCGAGGGGATATCGCCTTCGAGCACGATATGCTGTTTCTCAACCGAGGTATCGGCGATCGGCACGGCGGAGAGCAACGCCTCGGTATAGGGGTGATAGGGAGGCGAGAAGACCTGATCTGTATCGCCCAGTTCCACCACATGGCCAAGATACATGACCATTACGCGGTCCGAGAGATAGCGCACGATGGAGAGGTCATGAGAGATGAAGAGAAGCGTCGTTTTCTCGTTCCGCTGGATCTCCATCAACAGATCCGTGACAGCCGCCTGCACCGACACATCGAGCGCGGAAACAGGCTCATCGGCGACCACGATCCGGGCCCCGCCGGCGAAGGCGCGGGCAATGCCGACGCGCTGTTTCTGGCCGCCGGAAAGCTGCCGCGGCATCCGGTCGGCAAAGGCACGGGGCAGCTTCACCAGATCGAGCAATTCCAGCATGCGGGCGCGGCGTTCGGCCTCGTTGTTGCCAATCTTGAAGATCTCGAGGGCGCGGATGATCTGCCGACCGACCGTCATTGAGGGGTTCAGCGTGTCGAACGGATTCTGGAACACCATCTGCACAGATGACACCGTGCCGGTATCGCGATCCTCGATCTCGGTCGATTCGATGTTCTGATTGTCGAGGATGATCTGACCATCGGTTGCCGTTTCCAGCCCCATCAAGACCTTGGCAAAGGTGGATTTCCCGCAGCCGGATTCGCCGACGATGGCGAGGGTTTCGGATTCGCGCGCCTCAAAGCTCAGCGTTTCATTGGCTTTCACTACTTTGGTGTTTGAGCCGCCAAACATCGAATTGGCCGCGACCTCATAGTATTTCTTAAGGTTGTCGATCTTGAGAACCGTGTCGCCAATCGGGGCTTTTTCCTTTTTTTCCGCGACCGTGGGCGGGGCAGACCAATCGATCTCGTCAAATTTCAGGCAACGCGAAGCATGGCGGTCATTGCCATGGATCGGGGCCATTTTGATCTCGCTGGCATCGCAGCGTCCGGCCTCGAAATAGTCGCAGCGCGGGCCGAAGTTGCAGCCTTGCGGGCGCTCATGGGGCAGGGGAAAGTTGCCGGGGATTGCGATGAGCGGGCTGGCGTTTTTGTCGGCGCCGGGCAGGGGGATCGAGCGGAAGAGCGCCTGGGTATAGGGATGCTGCATCTCGTCGAACACGTCTTCGATGGAGCCGGTCTCCACCGCCTCGCCGGAATACATCACGCAGAGCCGGTCACAGGTCTCAAGAACCAGGCCTAAGTTATGGGAAATAAACAGCATTGAGGTGCCGTATTTGTGGCCCAGATCCTTCACCAGCTCGACCACGGCGGCCTCCACGGTCACGTCGAGCGCGGTGGTTGGCTCGTCGAGGATGAGAAGCGACGGGTTGGCCATCAGCGCCATGGCGATGACGATCCGCTGCTGTTGCCCGCCGGAGAGCTGATGCGGGAAGCTTTCCAACATCCGTTTCGGGTCGGGTAGGCGCACGTCGGTGACCACTTCGAGGGCACGCGCATAGGCCTCCTCGGCAGAGACGCCTTCATGGATCATCGGCACTTCCATCAGCTGTTTGCCGATCTTCATGGCCGGGTTCAGCGACGCCATAGGCTCCTGATAAATCATCGCAATTTCAGACCCGCGCAGGTCGCGCAGCTCTTCATCACTCATCGTGTTCAGGTCGCGACCTTTGAACTTGATCGTGCCACCGACAACCCGGCCATTGACGCCCAAATCCTGCATCACACCAAGCGCCACCGTGGACTTGCCGCAGCCGCTTTCACCCACAAGGCCCATGGCCTCGCCCGGCATCACGGTGCAGGAGAAATCCATCACGGCGGGGATTTCGCGAAGGCGGGTGAAGAAGGAAATCGAGAGGTTTTCAATTTCGAGAATGGGGCCGTCATAGGGCTCGCGCTGTGCCATTATTCTTGTCTCCCTGTCGCCCGTTTGGGGCGTATGGATCCGGTATGGATCCGGTATGGAATTGGTATGGGCGCGCGAGGGGCAGCCCCGCGCGCCTCTCACATCAGTCCTTGAGGCTTTCCTCACGCAGGCCATCGGCCAGGAGGTTCAGGCCCAAGACCATCGTCATCAGCGCCAGCGCCGGCGGCAGGGCCGGATGGGGATAGATGGTCAGAAGCCGCCGCCCCTCGTTGATGGTCGAGCCCCAATCCGGGCTCTCGGGGCTGACGCCCAGGCCGAAGAAGCCCAAGGTCCCGAGAAGGATCGTGGTGTAGCCAATCCGCAAGCAGAAATCGACGATCAGCGGGCCCCGCGCATTGGGCAGGATTTCCCAAAGCATGATGTACCAAGGGCCTTCGCCGCGGGTCTGTCCGGCGGCCACGTAATCCCGGGTTTTGATGTCGAGCACGATGCCGCGCACGATCCGGAAGACCGTGGGTGAGTTCACGAAGACCACCGAGACAAACACGATCAGGATGTTCCCCGGCATGGAGATCAGACCAAGCGGGTCTGCATCCCAGGCCAGGCCCAGATAGAGCCAGCCGCCGATGATGAGCGTTGCAATGATGTAGAAGTTACGCGTCATCGGTTGGGTGAAATACCGGCTGTTGAACAGGATCACGAAGAAGATAATCGGGAACAGGAACAGCACGGCGGCCATATAAGTCGGAATGCCCGAGGCGACGATTTCCGGTGTCACCAGCAGGTAGAACAAGAGGATCACCGGGAAGGCCAAGACCAGATTGGCGATGAAGGTCAGCGCGGTGTCGAATTTGCCGCCGAAATAGCCAGCGGGCAGGCCAAGCGTAATCCCCACCATGAAGGCGAAGAGCGTGGCAGCCGGGGCGATTTTTAGCACCTCGCGCGCCCCGAAGACCATCCGGGAAAACACGTCGCGGCCTAGATTGTCGCCGCCCAGAAGATAGACCAGATAGTCGCCTTCATCAGGGTTGGGCAGGAAGGTGCCGGGCACTTCGTTGCGCATCTGGCTGATCACGTCGATCGGGCCATGGGTGCCGATCATATTGGCGAAGATTGCCGTCAGCATCCAGAACATGACAAGGAAGAAGCCCACCATGCCAATCGGGCTGTCGAAGAGTTTGCCATAGAGGCCGAGCTTGCGCTTGAAGTTGATCGAGAGTGCGAAGATGACGATAAGCGCGATCCAGACCGGCAAGAACTGCTGCCCCATGCCGCCGATGATGCCTTTGGCGGCAAGGTCGGATTGGACGATGCCACCGATGATCATGATCACGACGCAGGCCAGAAACAGCATCACTGCGTATTTCATCGCCATTAGCGCATAGTCATTGGCCGAGCGGGTCATGGTGAAGGTGTGATCGGCATTGATCTGAACTTCGCCGGGTTTCACGCCGGCAAAATTTAGCACGAGTTGCGCCAAGAAGCCCAGAATGAAGACCACAACAGCGGCTAAGATCAGCGGGTTCAGGTAGGGGCCAAGGGAGCCTGTCCAGGTAATCGGGTCCATGTGTCAGGCCCTCCTTAAGAGATACGGATGCGTGGGTTCAGATACACATAGCCGATGTCTGATATCAGCTGTGTCATCAGGACCACGATCACGGCGACGATGGAGACCGACATCAGAAGTTCGATGTCGTTGTTGGACGCGGCTTGCACCAGGGTCCAGCCAAAGCCGTTATAGTTGAAGAGGGTTTCCACAATCACCACCCCGGTCAGGAGCCAGGGGATTTGCAGCATGATCACCGTGAACGGCGCGATCAGCGCATTGCGGAGCGCGTGTTTCAGAACGATCTTGGTGAAACTCACGCCTTTCAGTCGCGCCGTGCGGATATATTGCGCGGTCATCACCTCGGCCATTGAGGCGCGGGTCATCCGGGCGATATAGCCCATGCCGTAGAGCGCCAGCGTCATCACCGGCAGGGTGAAGTTCCAGAAGGTGATGTCATCCATCGCGGATCGTGACGATCCTAAGAAGAGCGTGCGCCCATCGATCCAGCCTTGTTCGGCCAACCAGGGCGAGATGCCCGCCGTTGAGGAGGCCAAGAGCACGATGAAGATCACGCCGGAGACATATTCGGGTGTCGCCGTCGTTGCGATGGAGGCGGTGGAGAGCGTTCGGTCTAATCGTGACCCCTCGCGCATGCCCGCCAGGACGCCGACGATCAGGGCCGAGGGGATCATCACGATCAACACCCAGCCCATGAGTTTTCCGGTCAGAAGCAATCGTCCGCCAACGATGTTCGAGACCTCATCATCCGAAACGGTGGAATAGCCCAGATCGCCCTGCAACATGCCGCAGAAGCGGGGCGCATCGGCCGGGTCCATCCCGAAATCGATACATCGACCTGTGACCTCACCGGTCTCTTCATCGGTGCGGGTCCAGCCCGGAACCACGCCCAGCCATTGGCCGTAGCGGGTGATCATCGGGCCGCCATAGCCGTTATTGTCGAGCCAGCTGACCACCTCGGCATCGGTCATTCGGGCGTTGCCCTGCGTTTTCGCGAGCTTTTCGAGGTTCGGAAAGAGATTGGTCAGAAAGAAGACCACAAAGGTGAGGCATAGCGCGGTCAGAAGCATCACGCCGAAGCGTTTCAGGATAAACAGTCCCATATTATTCCCTGTCGGTTCTTGCTCCGTGGCGGTGGAGCATCAGGCCTCATTGGTGGGCCCGTTTGATGGGGCGGGCAGTGGGCACCCGCAAATGTGGCACGGGGCGGCCCATCGGACCGCCCCGTCGCTTTTGACCTTAGGCTTCGACGCCCAGGTAATGCACGTTGATCTCAAACTTCGGATGCATCTCCGCATTCACGACCGAGCCGGTGTGGTGGCGGAAGAGCGAGCGCCAGTAAGGCTGAAGCGTTACGGCTTGTTCCTGCATGATCGTCTGCAGGCGCACCATGATCTCGCGGCGCGCGCCGGCGTCTTGAATGCCGTTCGCCTGGTCTAGCAGGGTGTCGAACTCCTCGTTCGCGAAGCCAGATTCGTTCCAGGCCACGCCCGACCGATAGGCCAGGTTGAGGATCATCACGCCCAATTCGCGGTGGTTCCAGTTGGTCGAGCTGAACGGGTAGCTTGTCCAGTCGTTCCAGAAGGTCGAGCCGGGGATCACCGTCCGTGTGACGGTAAAGCCCGCATCGCGCAACTGTGCCGCGACCGCGTCGGTGGTGTTGCGGCGATAGTCGTCATCGATCGACATGATCTCGAACTCGAAATCGGCATGACCGGATTCCTGCAGAAGCGCATAGGCTGCGTCTTTGTCGATTTCCAGCGGCGGCAGTTCGGCATATTCCGGGTGGATCGGGCAGACATGGTGGTTTTCCGCCAACTCGCCCTGGCTGTTGATGCCGAGATCCAGGCAGACCTGCGGGTCAACCGCTTTGGCGATGGCCTGGCGCACCTGAAGGTTGTCGTAAGGCGCGTTGTTCTGGTTCGGGCGGATCACCACGGTTGCGGCGGTCACAACATCGGATTGTTCCCACCCGATGGCCGCGAACAGATCGACAAATTCACCGACCGTCTCATAGGTCATGTCGAACTCGCCCGCTTCGGCACCGGCCAACCAGGCCGCCGGGTCTTGGCCGAGATCGATGAAGTCGATCTGGTCGAGATAGGCCTCGCCCCAATACTCATGATCGGCATTGCGTTCCAGCGTTGCCTGCACACCCACTTCGTAATTGGTGATGCGATAGGCGCCGGTGCCGACGCCGTGATCCAGCGGGTTGGTGCCGATCAGATCGCGGTGCTGAATGGCTGAGGGGTAGTCGGCGATGCCCGGAATGATCGTGATGTCGGCGGAGGGCAGGTTCAGCCGCACGGTGAGATCATCGACAATCTCAATCGCGCCTTCGACGGCGCGGTTGGTGTTGGGATCGACCATTGCGCCCATGCGCGCGGCCATCGAGTTACCTTCGGCATCGGCGTCACACCAGCCTTCGAAATTCGCCGCCACATCGGCTGCGGTGAAGTCGTCGCCATTGTTCCATTTTACACCCGGGCGCAGGCGCAGGGTGTATTGGGTGGCTTCATCATTCACCTCCCAACTGTCCAGCAGGATGCCGGAGAAGGAGCCGTCGGCGTTGTATTCGACCAGATACTCCAGGAAGCCGCGGCTCACATTGGCCATCTGGCTCCAGTCATAGGTGCGCGGGTCTTTCAGCGCGCGCACTTCCATCTGAATGCGCAGTGTACCGCCCATCGGCGGTGTCTGACGATGGCCCATGGCTTCGGCCGGGTTGAGTCCGATCATCGAATAAGCGGTGGCGGTGGCGACCCCCAATGCGGAGGCCCGGACAAGGAATTCGCGACGGCTGAGTTGGCCCTGTCGATATTCCTCGGCATACATTTTGGCAGCGGGGTGAACCGCTTTACCCGTCTGTTTCATCGGTGTCATTGTCGTCTCCCTGTGACACGATTTGTTGTCAGTATTTCTTGATCGTTCTGAGCTTAGCAGCTTTTTTGCAATCTTGTGACGCGCATTGCGCAACATTCTATTCAAGGCGTCAATGGTCAGCACCGTCCATTAGTGTAATTTTTGCGACATTTGCCAGGTCAAAAAACGACATCGCGGCGAAATAATTCGCTTGCAAGATGAGTCGCCATGCTATCTTAGCGGCGCGGTTTGGCCCGAAATGCCGTGGGTGTTTGACCGGTCGCCAGTGAGAAAGCCCGCGTAAAATAGGCCGGTGACGAGAAGCCGAGTTGATCGGAAATCGCCCGCGCCGACAGATCCGTATCGGCCAAGAGCGCCCGGGCCTCATGCATCAAGCGTTCATGTATCAATGCGTGGGCCGGTTTGCCGGCGGCCTCTTTGCAGACCCGGCTGAGATGTGTGGGGGTGATGTCAAGCCGGTCGGCATAATCGGCCACGCCCGCGCCTGTATGATAGCTGATGGCCAGAAGTTGGGCGAATTTCTCCACCAGGTGATGGGTCTTGTCCCGGGCAATCGCGCCCTCTTGGCGGGCAAGTTCGCGGGTGATCCAGGTCGAGATCAGCAACCCGTATCCTTTCAACGCCCGATCCATGGCTGGCGCCTGACCAGCAATCTCGCGCTCAATCCGTTCGATCCGCCCGGTCAAACTGGCCTGCGCCTCGATGTTTGAGACTCGCAAATGGAACGGCCGATCTGGCAGGTCGATTCCGGGATCCGGCGGAATCCGCAGCAACAGTCCTTGGATCTGTTGCGGCAATTCCAAAGACATCACCATGCCGGCGGGCACAAAGACGGCTGTGTTCGGCCCATAGCCCCGGGTGATGCAGCCGACCGAGACTCGGCCCTGACCGCGGGTGATCCAATAGAGATGATGCCGCGGGTTTGAATGCAATGTTTCCACGCGCCAAGTGGGGCGCATGCGCAATTGACCAAGAGAAGTGACGGCGTAGCTTTCGGACATCGCCATTAACGCTACAGATTGAAAAAGTGAAAGGGAAGGGGCGTTTCGCAGGCCATTTCCAACGGTCGTGCGAGAATTTGCCTATGGTTGCGCGATATGTTGCCAGCCTTTCATTCGGGCGCGGAACCATGTGCGCTGCCGTTTCGCATATTGGCGGGAGGCAAGGATCGCCGCGGTGCGGGCGTCCTCCAGAGATAGGTGGCCTTGCAGATGGGCGATGAGGTCGGGCGCGCCGATGGCCTTGGCGCTGCCGCCAGCCTGGGACCAGCGGGGCAGGTTGGCGCGGGCTTCGTCCAGGGCGCCGTCTTCCAGCATCTTGTCGAACCGGGTCTCGATCCGCGCGTTCAGCCATTCCCGATCTGCGTCAAGCAACAGCGGCTGACATTGATCGAGTGGCAGAAGCGGCGAGGCCGTCTCCGCTTGCCATCCAGAGAGTGGGCGGCCTGTGGCGCGCCACACTTCCCAACCGCGCTGAACGCGAGCGCGGTTCTGGCGGTCGATCCGCGCGGCAAGGACAGGGTCTGCCTGATCCAGCTCCGAGAGAAGCTGATCGAAGGGCAGAGCATCGGCCTCCTCCCGGATCGCAGGTGGGGTGCTCGGGATCTCGGCCAGCCCTTCGGTTAGCGCCCGAAAGTATAGCCCAGTCCCGCCGACAATGATCGGACGGGGGCCGTCGAGCAGGGGCGTCAGATCGCGTAGCCAGGCTCCGACCGAATACTCGGCTTCGAACGGTACATGGCCATATAACGCATGGGGCGCGCGGGCCTCATCCTCTTTGCCGGGCCGTGCGGTCAGGATGCGCCAGCCGTCATAGACTTGCAGAGCATCCGCGTTGAGGATGCGCCCGCCCTGCGCCTCGGCAATGGCCAGAGCCAGCGACGATTTGCCGGATGCGGTGGCGCCAGCAATAAGAACCGGGCGAGATGGCGAGAGAGAGTTGATATCAAACAAGGGCTTGCGGGTAATTCTTTATGTTGGAACTGAAACGGCCAGACTGGCGTTGAACACAATCCCCTTTTACGCCATGTTGCGGCAATCTCAATGATCGGCCTTGCCAGCCGCTGTTCCAGAGGACTTCATGCCAGACGATACCGCCCCCGCACGCCCCGCCTATAACCGCGTGATGCTGAAGATTTCGGGCGAGGCGTTGATGGGGAGCCAAGGGTTCGGGCTGCATCCGCCGACGGTTGAGCGGATCGCCCAGGAGGTCAAATCGGTCCATGATCTGGGCGTCGAGATTTGTATGGTGATTGGCGGCGGCAATATCTTCCGGGGACTTCAGGGCTCGGCACAGGGGATGGAGCGCACGACCGCTGATTATATGGGTATGCTGGCCACGGTGATGAACGCGTTGGCGATGCAATCGGCTCTGGAATCGATGGGGGTCTTCACCCGGGTCATCAGCGCGATCCCGATGGATCAGGTTTGTGAGCCCTATATCCGCCGCCGCGCGGTGCGGCACCTGGAGAAGAAGCGGGTCGTGATTTTTGCGGCTGGGACGGGCAACCCTTATTTCACGACGGATACGGCCGCTACGCTGCGCGCCAATGAGATGCGCTGCGAGGCGATTTTCAAGGGCACCAAGGTGGACGGGGTCTATGACAAGGACCCGGCCAAACATGACGACGCGCAACGGTATGACGAGATCAGCTATGACGAGGTTCTGGCGCAGCATCTGGGCGTGATGGACGCCTCAGCGATCGCGCTGGCCCGCGAAAATGACGTGCCGATTATTGTGTTTAGCTTGGATGAACCGGGTGGGTTCCGCGGGATCCTGGCCGGGGAAGGCACCTATACAAAGGTAATGTGACCGCTTAGAAGCGGTCTTTGTCAGAGTTAAGAAAAAACGGGGCAGGGACATGTCCGACGATATCGAGATAGACCTAGACGATTTGGAACGCCGGATGGATGGCGCTTTGGCGGCGCTGAGGACAGAGTTTGCCTCGCTCCGCACAGGGCGCGCCTCGGCGGCGATGCTGGAGCCGGTGCAGGTTGAGGCCTATGGTCAGATGACCCCGATCAACCAAGTCGGGACGGTGAATGTGCCCGAAAGCCGGATGGTCACGATCAACGTCTGGGACAAATCCATGGTCGGTAAGGTTGAGAAAGCCATTCGTGAAAGCGGCTTGGGCATCAACCCGCAGCTCAACGGCACCATCATCATGCTGCCGATCCCCGAGTTGAACGAAGAGCGTCGCCGCGAACTGACCAAGGTTGCGGCGCAATATGCCGAAAGCGCCCGGGTGGCGATCCGCAATGTCCGTCGTGACGGGATGGATCAGATCAAGAAAGCCAAGGGCGACGGTATGTCCGAGGATGATCAGAAGCTTTGGGAATCCGAGGTGCAGGATCTGACCGATGGCCATATCGGCAAGGTGGACAGCGCGCTTGAGACCAAGCAAGCCGAGATCATGCAGGTATAGCGCACCCGCCGCTTTCGACCGAAAACAGGAGCCGACATGGCCGCCAAGAGTGACAGCGAACAGACACCGCGCCATGTGGCGATCATCATGGATGGCAATGGCCGGTGGGCGCAGATGCGCGGGCGGCCCCGGCTGGTCGGTCATCACGCAGGCGCGAAACGGGTGAAAGAGATTGTCCGGGCCTGCCCAGAGTTCGGCGTCGACTATCTGACGATTTTTGCCTTCTCGACCGAGAATTGGAAGCGGACGCAGACCGAAGTGGCCGGTCTGATGAAGCTTTTCAAACGCTATATCCGCCGCGAAACGCAATCTTTGTTGGATGAAAATGTCCGGGTGCGCTTCATCGGCGACCGGGTTAAGCTGGAGCCGGCGCTGGTTGACCTGATGGACAATCTGGAGCTTTTGACGTCGACCAATACCGGTATCAATCTGACGATCGCGCTGAATTATGGTGGCCGCGACGAGGTGGCCCGCGCCACGCGCCGCCTGGCGCATGATGTAGCGGCAGGCAAGCTTGACCCGCGCGACGTGACCGACGAGACATTGCCGAAATACCTCGATACGTGCCTTCTGCCAGACCCCGATCTGGTGATCCGCACCTCCGGCGAGGCGCGGATTTCGAATTTCTTGCTCTGGCAATCGGCCTATGCCGAATATGAGTTCATCGATACGCTCTGGCCGGATTTCTCGCGCGCAGAGTTTGGTGACGTGCTGAGCCGCTTTGGGACTCGAGAGCGGCGGTTCGGCGCGGTGTCTGTCTGACCCCGGTTCGGCCCAAATGAGCCTCAATCGCGATAGCTTCTCTGATTTGGCGGCACGGTCGGCCACGGGCATGGCGATGGCCGTTGTTGGCCTTACGGCGGTTTGGATGGGCGGCGCGGTGTTTGTCGGCCTGGTCATTTTGATCGTGGGCGTGTTGGTCTGGGAACTGGTGCGCATGCTGGGTGGCGGTTTGCGCCGGGCGATCGTTCTGGGATGCTTGGCTGCGGGCTTGTTGCTGGCGGCGAAACTCTTGCCCATCGGGCTTGGTTTGCCGCTGCTTTTGCTGGTCGGCATTCTGGGGATCGGCGTGCTAGAGAAGAACCGAACGCTTTACATCATGTACGCCGCTTTGATCATGTTCGCGGGCTTCGGCCTTCTGGTGCATCGCGAGGATTTCGGCCTGACCTGGATGCTGTGGCTGGTTCTGGTCGTGGCTGCGACGGATGTGTTCGGCTATTTCGCGGGGCGGATTTTCGGCGGGCCGAAGTTTTGGCCGCTGGTCAGCCCGAAGAAGACATGGTCTGGCACAGTTGCCGGTTGGGTCAGCGCGGGCTTGGTCGGTGCGGCCTTTATGAAGGCGACAGGCTCTGGCGTGGAACTGATCGGCATCTCCGTCGCGCTGAGCATGGCCAGCCAAATGGGCGATATCGCCGAAAGCGCCTTGAAACGCAGGGTGGGGGTCAAGGACAGCTCGAACCTATTGCCCGGCCATGGCGGGATGTTCGATCGGTTTGACGGAATGCTTGGGGCCGCGCTTTTGCTACTGCTGGTGGAGAGCTTTGCGGAGTTTCCGCCGACGCCGATTTAGAGGACCAGTATGCGTAAGGTCAGTGTCTTTGGGGCGACAGGATCGATTGGGCAGAACACGCTTGATCTGATTTCGCGCGCGCCGGATGCCTATGATGTGGTGGTGCTGACCGGCGGGCGGAATGTAACGCAATTGGCCAAGGATGCGCGCGCCTTTCGGGCCGATGTTGCGGTCACGGCCTATGAAGATCATCTGCCTGCGCTCAGAGAGGCCTTGGCGGGGACCGGGATTGAAGCTGCAGCCGGGCAGGGCGCCTTGGTGGAGGCCGCGGACCGACCGGTCGATTGGGTGATGTCGGCCATTGTTGGCGCGGCGGGTCTGGAGCCCGGGTTTCACGCGCTGCGCCATGGCACGACTCTGGCGCTTGCGAATAAAGAGAGTTTGGTCACGGCGGGGCCGCTCTTGCTGGCCGAGGGGCGGGCGCATGGCGCCACGATCTTGCCGGTCGATAGTGAGCACTCAGCGGTGTTTCAGGCGCTGGTCGGCGAAGACATGGCGGCGGTGGAGCGGATCGTGATCACGGCATCGGGCGGCGGGCTTCGAGATTGGCCGATTGAAGCCTTGGCCAGTGCGACCGTCGCAGATGCCGGTGCGCATCCGAATTGGGATATGGGCCAGCGGATCACCATCGACAGCGCCTCGATGTTCAACAAGGCGATGGAGCTCATTGAAACAAAAGAGTTCTTCGGTGTGCGCCCCCATCAGGTCGAGGCGGTTGTGCATCCACAATCGATCATCCATGCGTTGGTTGGGTTTTGCGATGGTGCGTTGATGGCGCATCTGGGCGCGCCTGATATGCGTCATGCGATTGGCTATGCCCTTCATTGGCCAACGCGGCGTGACCTGCCGGTGGCGCGGCTTGATTTGGCGGAGCTGGCCACATTGGAGTTTCGCGCGCCCTGCGACATTCGCTATCCGGCTCTCGGCTTGGCGCGGCAAGTGATGGAAACAGGCGGTCGGTCGGGCGCGGTGTTCAACGCCGCGAAAGAGGTCGCGCTTGATGCGTTTTTGGCCGGGCGGGTCGGGTTCATGGATATGACAGGTGTGGTCGCGGCGACACTTGACCAGATTTCGCGCGATATTCGCCTTCACGATGCCATAGAGACCCTTGAGACCGTGCTGGAAACAGACCATGTGGCTAGGCAACGGGCCGAAGAGCAGGTCGCGAAACGACAAAACGACAGGTAGGTTATGGAATTCATCCCCCAGTTCGGCAATGTTGCGTTTACAATTGTGGCCTTTATCGCCGCCCTGTCGATCATCGTCGCGATCCATGAATATGGCCATTACATCGTTGGGCGCTGGTCTGGCATCCATGCGGAGGTGTTCTCCATCGGCTTCGGTCCGGTCCTGGCCAGCCGGGTGGATCGCCATGGCACACGCTGGCAAATCGCAGCGCTGCCCTTTGGCGGATATGTGAAGTTTCTGGGGGATGCGGATGCGGCCTCGGGTAAGGATGGGGCTGCGGTTGACGCGTTGGATGTGGCCGAGCGGCGGCGCTCGATGCATGGCGCGCCGCTTTGGGCGCGGGCGGCGACGGTAGCGGCAGGCCCGGTTTTCAACTTTATCCTGTCGATCCTGGTTTTTGCCGGTTTCGTTTTGGCTTCAGGCCAGGCGATTGAAGAGGCCCGCGTTGGCACGCCCAAGGCGTTGCCCGCCGATATGCAGGTTTTGCAGGAAGGCGATCTGATCACGTCCATTGATGGCACGCCGATTGCCAGCCTCGCCGATGTGCGGAGCCTGAGCGAGGCGGTGCCATCTGTTCCGACGCTCAGCTATGAGATTGAACGTGACGGCGTGGCGATGACGGTCGATGCGGTCGCGCCCTGGATACCGGTGGTCGAAGCGGTCACGCCGCAATCGGCGGCAATGGCGGCGGGGCTGGAAGTCGGCGATGTCATCCGGGCGATTGATGGCGAGCCGGTCTATGCGTTCCGCCAGTTACGCAGCGCAGTGGAGGCCTCGGAAGGCGGGGCGCTTGCGCTTGATGTCTGGCGCGATGGCGAGATGCTGGAATTCACACTCAGTCCTCGCCGGATGGATTTGCCGCTGGCAGAGGGCGGGTTTGAGACACGTTGGCTGATTGGTATTCGCGGTGGTTTGTTCTTTGAACCTGTTACCGAACCTGTCGGCCTGGTGGATGCGGCGCAATACGGTGTCGCGCAAACCGGGTTCATTATTCAGTCTTCGCTGTCCGGCCTTTGGCATATGATCACCGGTGCGATTTCAAGTTGCAATCTGCAAGGGCCTATTGGCATCGCGGAGACCTCTGGCGCGGCGGCAAGTCAGGGTCTGGACGACTTCATCTGGTTCATTGCTGTGTTGTCGACGGCTGTAGGGCTTCTGAATCTCTTCCCGATCCCGGTCTTGGATGGCGGGCATCTGCTGTTTCACGCCTATGAGGCGGTTGCGGGCAAGCCTCCCTCTGACAAAGCACTAAAGATCTTTATGTCTGTCGGTCTGATGTTGCTTTTGTCTCTGATGCTTTTTGCGTTGACGAATGATATCTTCTGCCCGTGAGGGGGAGGCAGTCATCACCAAACCGCCCCTGGGGTGCCCAAATTCAGCCATATTCAGGCAGCACATCTGAAACCGCAGAAAACCCAAATTCTTGGGTCAGATAAGGGTATGTCAGATGAGACTGCTTTCAGACGGTTATCGCGGCATCAGATTCTTCGTACAGATCAATGTGGACCGATTGCTGGTTCCGCTGATCATTGTCTCTGCGCTGACTGTGGCAGGTTGGATGTTGTCCTACGCAACGATCCACTGATCAGGTTGCACTGGTATCGGTGTACCGTCCGTCAAAAACCATTGTGTATATCTTGTGACACAGCCTGTGGATAACCGCTATGGGCTGTGATGGATCGTTTTGACAAGACCCCGCGGCTTCGGTAGGGATGACCGAAGATTACAGGTCATGGACGGGGCAGGATTCGATGAGCAATCGCGCAACTCTCGCAGCGGGATGGCGGGGTGCAGCTGCAACCCTGATGGCACTGACCTTTATGTGCCTGTTAACGCTTCCAGTCGCGGCGCAGGATTTTCGGTTTTCGCAATTTGATGTGCAAGGAAATCAGCGGATCGACGCCAGCACAGTTTTGGTCAATGCCGGGATCAATCCTGGTGAGGCGATCAGCGCTGGCCAGTTGAACGATGCGCAGCAGCGGCTGCAAAACTCCGGCCTGTTTGAAAGCGTCGAAGTGGTGCCGCGCGGATCGACCCTTGTCATCATTGTGCAAGAGTACCCGACCATCAACCGGATCAATATCGAGGGCAACCGGCGGCTCGATGACGAAGATCTTCTGAACATCATCACATCACAGCCGCGCCGGGTCTATTCGCCCTCTGTGGCCGAGCAGGATGCCGCCGAGATTACAGCAGCCTATCGCGAGGCGGGCCGATTGACCGCGACGGTTACCCCGGTGATCATCCGGCGTAGCGACAACCGCGTCGATCTGGTCTTCGAAGTGACCGAAGGGCGCGTGGTCGAGACCGAGCGCATTGAGTTTGTCGGCAACCGCAATTACTCGGATCGTCGCCTGCGCCGTGTGTTGGAAAGCACGCAGGCTGGGATTTTCCGGGCGATTATTCGACGCGATAGTTTCGTCCAGGATCGGATTGCGTTTGATCAACAACTGCTGACAGATTTCTATCGTGATCGCGGGTATGTGGATTTCGAAGTTCTGAGTGTTACCTCGGAACTCACCCGAAGCCGAGACGCGTTTTTCATCACCTTCAACATTCGTGAAGGTCAAAGCTTTGATGTGGGGGAGATCACCGTTGTCAGCGATTTGCCCGAGATCGACACGGATGAATATCTGGATGTGATCCGCATGCGCAGCGGCACGACCTACAGCCCGCGTTTAATTGATAACACTATCAGCCGGATGGAAAACCTCGCTACACAGCAGAGCCTCCGGTTCATTCGTGTCGAACCTCGGATCACCCGCAATGATGAAGATCTGACGCTGGACGTTGAGTTTGCCGTTGTGCGCGGTGAGCGCGTCTTCGTCGAACGAATCGATATCGAGGGTAACGCGACCACGCTCGACCGTGTGGTGCGCCGACAGTTCGACACGGTGGAGGGCGATCCGTTTGACCCGCGCGCTATTCGCCAAGCCTCCGAACGGATTCGCGCGCTCGCCTATTTCTCCGATGTCGAAGTCGAGGGCCGCCAGGGCACGGCGCCGGATCAAGTGATTGTCGATGTGGATGTCGAAGAGCAGCCCACCGGCTCTCTTGGTTTCTCGGTCAGTTTTTCGAGCGATACGGGGACGGGCCTGGCCGTCAGCTATGCGGAGCAGAACTTCCTTGGTCGTGGTCAAGCGCTGCGGTTTTCGTTCAATACGACGACCGACAGCCGAGCATTCAATTTCAGCTTTCAGGAGCCTGCCTTCTTGCGGCGCGATTTGGCCTTGGGTCTGAATGTCTTTTTCAATGAAACGGATGCGCAAAACGCTGCGTTTGACACCGAAAACCTTGGGTTCCAGACGTCGCTTGGCTTCCCGATTGGTGAGTACAGCCGGGCGAGCGTGTTTTATCGGTTGTCGCAGGATACCATCCTGAACGTGACAGCCGACAGTTCGCCGATCATTCAGCGGGAAGAGGGGGAACGCATAACTTCCTCGATTGGCTATGGCTTCAGCTATGACACCCGCAATACGGGTCTGAACCCCAATGCAGGCGTGCTTCTGCGCTTCAATCAAGAACTCGCCGGTCTTGGGGGCGACAGCCAGTATATCCGCACCACGGCCCTGGCCTCGGCAGAGACAAGCGTCGCGCAGGAAGAGGTGACCTTGCGGGCCACGGTTGAGGGCGGTGGCATCGCGATGTTGGATGGCAATAGCCGGTTCACCGACCGGTTCTTCCTGTCCAGCCGCCAGATGCGTGGGTTCGAGCCGCGTGGCCTGGGACCGCGGGACACCAACGCCGCGAATGACGACGCACTCGGCGGGAACTTCTTCGCAGTTGCCCGCTTCGAGGCGGCTTTCCCACTCGGACTGCCGGATGAATATGGCATCTCTGGCGGCGTGTTCTACGATATTGGCACGGTTTGGGGGCTGGATGACACACTGGGTGCAGGTGGGATGATGGTCGATGACGACATCCACTTCCGCTCCTCGGTCGGGTTCTCGATCTTCTGGGATACCGCGATTGGGCCCCTGCGTTTCAACTTCAGCCATGCGTTGGAGACCCAGCCTTATGACGAGACCCGGGAATTCGATCTGACCATCGAGGCGCGCTTCTAAGGAGAACGGGCATGGCGCATGCGCGCTTCAGGCCGATATGGGGTTTGGCCATTTTGGCCCTCCTCATTTGGGTCGCGCCGCACCCCGCGTCGACGCAGACCAGCGCGGCGCCAGAGGGGATTTTGGTACTAAACCAGGATCGGTTGTTTTCGGCCTCTCTTTATGGGCAGCGGGTTCAGAGCGAGTTGGAAGCCGCAGGCGAAAGCTTGGCGGCTGAGAACCGCGAGATCGAGGCGCAACTCACAGAAGAAGAGATGCGCCTGACGGGTGAGCGCGCCACCATGGATCCGATGGCGTTTCGGGCCTTGGCCGAGGAATTTGATGCGCGCGTGGGCGAAATCCGGCAAGCGCAAGAGACCAAAGCGCAGTCGCTGAGTCTGCAGGCCGACGCCGCGCGGCAGCGGTTTTTCGAACTGGCCTTTCCAATTCTATTGGATCTGGTTCGAGAGCGCGGCGCGGCCGTCATCATGGACAATCGCGCGGTGCTTTTATCGGCGGAATCGGTCGACATCACCGCCTTGGCCTTGGAACGCGTCGACGCCCGCCTCGGCGATGGTGGCGAAGGTCCGCTTTTGCAGGGTGGTGATCTTCCCGCGCCCTTGGCCCGGCCAGACGACGAAAATGGATCCTCGACGGCCCCATGAGCCGCCGCTGAACCGCCCTTGCCGCGCGCGACCCGAGTTGTTACGCAGAGGGCGTGTGCGTCAATAATGATCCAAAGGACACCAGCACCCAATGACCACCCCGCCCAAAACCGCTGATATTGACTTGATCCAACGGATCATTCCACATCGTTATCCGTTCCTATTGATCGACAAAGTGCGGGAGATCGTGCCGTTTACCAGCGCCGTTGGCGTCAAAAATGTCACCTTCAACGAGCCGCATTTTCAGGGCCATTTCCCGGGCGCGCCGATCATGCCCGGCGTGACGATCATCGAGGCGATGGCTCAGACGGCTGCCGTGATGGTCGGGGTTAGCATGGATATGGCTGACAAGGATTTGCTGGTCTATTTCATGGCAATCGACAAATGCAAGTTCCGCCGCAAGGTTGTGCCGGGCGATGTCTTGGAGCTGTCGGTGACGGTCACCCGCGGCAAAGCGGGGGCCAAGGTTTGGAAGTTCCAAGGTGTGGCCACGGTCGAGGGGGAGATGGCGGCTGAGGCCGAGTTCACCGCGATGATGGATTTGCCAGCAGAGGGCGCTTGATGGCTATCGATCCCTCCGCGCGCATCCATCCCTCCTCTGTGATCGAAGAGGGGGCGGTGATCGGTCCCGAGTGTGAGATCGGGCCGTTTTGCGTTGTCGGGCCAGAGGTCACGCTTGGGGCGCGGGTGCATCTGAAATCCCACGCCATCGTGACGGGCTGGACGGAGATCGGCGATGAGACGGTGATCTTCCCCTTCGCTAATATCGGCGACATCCCGCAAGATAAGAAATTCGCTGGCGAGCGGACGCGGCTGATCGTTGGCAAGCGCAACCGCATCCGTGAAGGTGTGACGATTAACACCGGCACGGAAGGCGGGGGTGGGGTGACCAAGGTGGGCGATGACGGGTTATTCCTGGCCAATGCCCATGTGGCCCATGACGCGATCGTGGGCGACCGGGTGATCGCGGTGAACAATGCCTCAATCGGTGGACATTGCATCATCGAAGACGATGTTTTGATCGGCGGCCTGTCGGGTGTGCATCAATTCGTGCGGATCGGCAAAGGCGCGATCATTGGCGCGGTGACGATGGTGACCCATGATGTGATCCCCTATGGGCTGGTCCATGCACCGCGTGGCGAGTTGAAAGGGTTGAACCTAGTCGGGTTGAAGCGTCGGGGGGTGAGCCGCGAGGATATCATGGCGCTGCGCGCGGCGTTCCAGGCGCTGGCGCAGGGCGAAGATGCGTTCCAAGACCGGGCACGCCGCTTGCGGGATGCCGATGAGGGGACGTCACCTTATGTGGATGAGATCGTCGCCTTCGTTTTGGGCGACTCGGGTCGCTCCTTCCTGACGCCGGGCTGAAGCGATGGCGCGTGCGATCATCGCGGGCTCTGGTGCTCTGCCACAGTTGCTGCTGCAGGCGGGGTCGGCGCATGTGGTGGCGTTTCAAGGCGTTGAGTTGCAAGTCCGGGACGCGCCGGTGATCCCGGCCAGGTTCGAGCAGCTTGGCGGATTGTTCGAGGCATTGCGAGCGCAAGGTGTCGACGAGTTGTGTTTGGCAGGCGCGATGACCCGCCCGCAATTTGACCCCTCGGCTTTGGATGAGACGACCATCGCGTTGCTGCCGCGTCTCATGGCCGCGATTGGACAAGGGGATGATGGCCTCCTGCGCAGTGTTATCGAGCTTCTGGAAGACGAAGGCTTTGCGGTCCGCGCGGCTCATGAGCTGCGCCCCGATCTGGTCGCGGAAGAGGGGGTCCTCGCCGGCATTCCGACCAGTCAGCACCAGACAGACGCTACGCGGGCCCGTGCCGTTCTAGACGCGCTTGGGCCGCTTGATGTGGGGCAGGGCGCGGTTGCGGCCTCGGGGCAAGTTTTGGGGATCGAAACCTTGCAGGGGACCGATGCGATGCTGGACTTCGTGGCGCAGACCCGGCCCGGATCGGGCGGGGTTTTCGTCAAACGCCCGAAACCGGGGCAGGATCTGCGGGTCGATATGCCGGCGATTGGGGCCGATACGGTCCGTCTTGCGGCTAAGGCCGGTCTCTCCGGGATCGAGATCGCCGCAGGCAGCGTGCTGCTTCTGGATCGTGGCGCGGTTCTGACCGAGGCGGAGGCCAAAGGCGTCGCGATTTGGGCGGCCCCGTGACCCGGCGCTTATTTCTGATCGCGGGCGAACCCTCAGGCGACCGTTTGGGGGCGGCATTGATGGCCGGGCTCAAAGCGATGGAGCCGGATCTGGAGTTTCACGGCATTGGTGGCCCCTTAATGCAGGCGGAGGGGTTGCAGACACTGTTTCCGATGGAGGAGCTGAGCGTCATCGGTCTGGCCGAGATTCTGCCGCACCTGCGGTCGCTGTTACGGCGGGTGTCGGAAACCGCCGATGAGATCGTGGCGACACGGCCCGATGCGCTGATCACCATCGACATCCCTGAGTTTTCGCTCCGCGTCGCGGCGAAGGTCAAGGCCCGGGCGCGCGATCTACGCACGATCCATTATGTGGCGCCAACGGTCTGGGCCTGGCGCGCCGGGCGGGCCAAGAAAATGGCACGGTCGATCGATCATGTGCTGGCGTTATTCCCCTTCGAGCCGCCTTTGATGGAGGCCGCCGGTATGACCTGCGATTTCGTCGGTCATCCGGTCACGACCGAGCCCGTCGCAAGCGCCGAGGAGGCGCAGGCGTTCCGATCCCGGCAGGGGATTGGTGCCGACGCGCCGCTTCTGTTGGTTTTGCCCGGCTCGCGCCGAGGTGAGGTTGCCCGGCTTTCGCCAATTTTCGGCGAGGCGCTGCGCCCGGTTTTGGCGGCGCATCCGGATCTGCGTGTTGTGCTGCCGACGCTGGCGGCGGTGGCTGATGATGTGGCGGAACTGACCGCAAGCTGGCCGGTTCCGCCGGTGATCCTGGACCCGCGGGAGAGGTCGGCGGCGGATGCCGCGGCCGAGAAACGGGCGGCATTCGCGGCGGCCGATCTGGCCCTGGCGGCGTCTGGCACAGTCAGTTTGGAACTGGCGGCGGCGGCCACGCCGATGGTGATCGCTTACGATATGAGTTGGCTGTCGAAACAGGTGATCCGCATGATGCTGCGGATCGATACGGTGACCTTGGTCAATCTGGTCTCCGACAGCCACACTGTGCCGGAGTTCTTGGCGGAGAACTGTCGGCCCGGGCCGATCTCCGATGCCTTATTGCAGCTTCTGGAGGATGGCGCCGCGCGACAGGCGCAGCTTGATGCGGCGGATTTGGCGATGGACCGGTTGGGGCGCGGCGGGGATGCGCCGGGGCTCCGGGCGGCGGCGTCCGTGCTGCGCGCGATATGAGCGCGCCCGGAATTTTCGAAAATTCCGGGGCGGAAAACCCTGTTTTCCGGGTGTCAGGCGGTGAAGCTGGCCGGTCTGGCCCCGCTCAGCCCGATCAGAACATCCGGCGCGATGGGAAAGATATGCCGTGGCGTGCCCGCTGCTGCATAAACGATCTCGAACTCTGAGAGGCGCGGATCGAACCAGGCGCGGACTGGCGCGAGATGGCCGATGGGCGCAACGCCGCCAATGGCAAAGCCGGTTTGCGCGCGGATCAGGTCGGCATCGGCCTTGCCCAGAGGTTCCCCGGCCAGGGCGCTGGCTTTGTCTGCGTCGACCTGGTTGCCGCCAGCGGTGATGAAGAGCACGGCTTCGCCGCTGGTCTCGGCTTTGAAAATGATCGATTTCGCGATCTGATCCAGCGCACAGCCCGCCGTCTCGGCGGCCTGAGCCGCTGTTCGGGTTGTGGAGGGCATCTCCAGAACGGCGGTCTCCACGCCAGCCTCGGCCAATGCGCGTTCCACGCGTTTCAAACTCTTGCTCATCGGCTTGCCCCTTGTTCCTGAGGCGCGACCATTGCAAGGATCGGGGCGAACGACAAGTGTGGGAGGTCGAGCGCCATGGAACAGGAGATTGAAGCGGCGGAGCGCGCGGTTTGGGAGGCGTTGAAGGCCGGAGACGCGGCGGCCGACGCGGCGCTGTTGAGCGCGGATTTTCTAGGTGTGTATCCAAGCGGCTTTGCCGGGCGCGCCGAGCATTCCAGCCAATTGTCGGAGGGGCCCACCGTTGCCGAGTACACCCTTTCCGATCCGCGTTTTCGCCAGCTTGGGCCTGATTGCGGGCTTTATTCCTATCGCGCGGCCTATCGTCGTCCGGGTGGCTCGGAAGAGGTGATGTTTGTCAGCTCCATCTGGCAGCGCCGGGCGCAAGGCTGGATCAATATCTTCAGCCAGGACACCCCCCTAGATGAGGCTGATCAGACCCCATGACATTCGCCGCGCGCATCACGCGTCATCCGATTGCTTTTGATCCTGAGCGCGGCAGCGAGGCCCTGGCGCTGCTTCCTGACCTAGCGCCGGAACTGCGCCCGTTGATATCGGGCACGGCGGGCTGCAGCCCGTATCTGGCCCGGCTGATGGCACAGGAGACAGATTGGCTCGCCGAAGCGTTAACGACCGCGCCGGAGGCGGCGCAAGCCGGCATTCTGGCCGCCACCGCAGAATTGGACGGCACCCGAGTGGCCAGCGGGCTTCGGCAGTTGAAACGGCGCGCAGCACTGTTGACGGCACTAGCGGATTTGAGCGGGGTCTGGCGCTTGGAAGAGGTCACAGGCGCGCTGACCGATTTTGCGGATGCCGCTGTTCACGTTGCGATGCGGGCTCATATCGGAACCGAGATCAAACGCGGCAAGCTGCCAGGGATGGTGGCGGAGGATGCGGAAACCGGTGCCGGGATGGTGGCGCTGGCGATGGGCAAGATGGGTGCGGGGGAGTTGAACTATTCCTCGGATATCGACCTGATCTGCCTGTTCGATGAAAGCCGGTTCGACCCGGGCGACGAGATGGATGCCCGGGCCAGTTTTATCCGCGCGACGCGGCGGATGGCGGCGACGCTGTCGGAAAACACCGCTGAAGGGTATGTGTTCCGCACCGATCTGCGCCTGCGCCCGGATGCAGGATCGACACCGGTTTGCATTTCGATGGCGGCGGCGGAGCGCTATTACGAGGCCGAGGGGCGCAGTTGGGAGCGCGGCGCCTATATCAAAGCCCGCGCGGCGGCGGGCGATATCGCGGCGGGCGCCCGGTTCTTGGACATCCTGACGCCCTTCGTTTGGCGCAAACATTTGGATTTCGCGACGATCCAAGACACCCATGATATGCGGCAACGGATCAGGTCGCATAAGGGGCTGCATGGGCCGATCACCCTGGACGGCCATAATATGAAGCTTGGTGCCGGGGGCATCCGCGAGATCGAGTTTTTTGCGCAGACCCGGCAATTGGTGGCGGGCGGGCGTGACCCGGATTTGCGGAGCCGGGAGACGGTGGTGGCACTTGAGGCGTTGGCCCGGAAAGGCTGGATCGAGGCCGACACCGCGGAGGCTTTGAGCACGCATTACCGCGCCCATCGGGAGGTGGAGCATCGCTTGCAGATGATTGCCGATGCGCAAACTCATAGTCTGCCGAATTCGGAAGAAGGGTTTGACCGGCTGGCGCGGTTCTGCGGTATGGCTGATACGGATCTGTTCCGGGATGCGTTGAAGGGCCGGCTGAAGGCCGTGGATCATCTGACCGAGCCGTTTTTTGCGCCCGATGCGCGCGCTGATCCAGAACCCGAGCTGAGCGAGACGGCCCGTGATATTGTCGAGCGCTGGCATGGGTATCCGGCGCTCCGCTCCGCCCAGGGGCAGGAGATTTTTGCCCGGCTCCGCCCGGATCTTTTGGCCCGGTTCGCCAAGGCGGCGCGCCCGGAAGAGGCGCTTGGCAATTTCGACGGGTTCTTGCGCGGTCTGCCCGCGGGAGTGCAGCTTTTTTCGCTGTTCGAGGCGAACCCACCCTTGGTGGATTTGATCGTCGATATCTGCGCCACGGCACCGGGGCTCGCGCGGTATCTCTCGCGGCACTCGGCGGTGCTTGATGCCGTTCTGGGCGGCAGTTTCTTTGCGGCGTGGCCCGGTGCCGAAGCCCTGACGCAGGACCTGTCGGCCGCTTTGATTGGGTTGGATTATGAGGCGCAGTTGGATGAGGCCCGGCGCTGGCAGAAGGAATGGTATTTTCGGATCGGCGTGCATCACCTGCGCGGGTTGATCGATGCGGAAGAGGCAGGGGCGCAGTATTCCGCCTTGGCCGATGCGGTCGTCGCCGGTCTTTGGCCCGCGGTCTGCGCCGATATTGCGCGGCGTCATGGGCCAGCGCCGGGTCGCGGTGGCGCAGTTCTGGCCATGGGCAGCTTGGGCGCGGGGCGGTTGAGCGCGGGATCAGACCTGGATCTGATCGTCATTTATGATGCCGGGGGCGTTGAGATGACGGAAGGCCGCCGCCCGCTGGACCCGCGATCTTGGTTTGCCAAGGCGACAAAGGCGCTGGTGACGGCGCTGAGCGCGCCGACCGCGTCAGGCAAGCTTTATGAAGTGGATATGCGGCTCAGACCCTCGGGGCGGCAGGGGCCGGTTGCCACGGGGTTGGAGGCGTTTCGGCAGTATCAGATGACTGAGGCCTGGACCTGGGAGCATATGGCGCTGACCCGGGCCCGGCCGGTGGCCGGAGCGCCCGAGTTGATGGCCGATATCGAAGCCGTACGCCGGGATGTTTTGGCCGCTGATACATCGCCCGAAACCGTCCTCAGCGACACCGCCGAGATGCGGACCCGGCTGCAGGCGGCGGGGCGAGGCGGCGATACGTGGTCGGTGAAAGGTGGTGCCGGTGGCGCGCAAGAGATCGAGCTTCTGGCCCAGGCCGCGGCCTTGGCGGCGGGCGATCCGGCGCGCGAGGTCGCCGGGCAGATTGCGGCGGCTGAACGGCTCGGCTGGCTGTCGGCCTCGGCAGCGCAAGCGCTCCGCGATGCCTACCGGCTCTTTACCCAGGTTCAGCAGGCCACCCGGCTTTTGACCGATCAGGCCCTTGACCTGGAGGAGATCGGCGTTGGCGGGCGGGCGTTTCTTTGCCAGACGACGGAGACCGATACGATCGAGGCCTTGACGAGAATGCTTGACGCGGCCCGGTCGGAGGCGGCACTGATCGTTGCAGGCATCTTGCCCGAGACGGGTGCAGAGACAGGAACATCCACATGAGCAAGCCCGGCGACGCCAATGATCCGAAAGGCCTGATCCGAGAGGCGTATTTGATCGATGGGATCACCCTGCCAGAATGCCGCTCGATCTTCATGGATTGGGCCTTGAGCCTGGCCGCGCCGGACCCGCGTGCCGCCATCGAGATCCTTCTGGCGCGCCATGGTGTTGGCCATGACGATCACCCGATGACCGAGGTCCTAAAGGCCGGACGTGCGGCCCCACCTGCGACCAAACGTCGGGGCGGGCGCGCCGCCCGTCTTGAGAACGGCTGAGCCATGAAGGATCACAGAAGCATGTCTGCCATCGGGCGGCTGATTTTTGCGGCGCTTTTGGCGGTGATGCCGATTTCCGCACTTGCGCAAGACCGGACGCCTGGCGTCTTCGACGATTATGATGCCATGCGCGCCACCTTGGACAGGTTGGTCATGTCTCGTGCGGTGTCGGAACTCCTGGCCGCTTTTGGCGGCAGCGATGAGATGTCGCCGCAAGATCTTATCGCGGTCGAGGCCCAGTTGCGCGGGTTCTATCCCAATGATTTTGTGGACGGGGCCGTGATGCAAGATGGCTCCATGTCGAATGGATTCCAGCAGCAGATCATCGCCTATTGGGACGATGAGTTCAATTACATCTATGTGCATTTGCTTCTGCACGACCGAGGCGATGATTTGGTGGCGATCCGCATGGGGTTCAACACCGATATCAACGTGTTTTTGCCGCTGTTCTAACCCGATAGGCGCGCGGCCTGCGATCCGCGCTCGCGATAGGGGGTCGTGTCGTAATGCGCCCGATAGCATTTTGAGAAATGCGACGGAGATGCAAAGCCACATGCCAGCGCCACATTGATCACGCTCATATCGGTCTGCATCAACAGGTTGCGCGCTTTCGCCAGTCGCAACTCCATGTAATAGCGCTTGGGAGATCGGTTCAGGTAGCGCCGGAACAGGCGTTCCAATTGCCGGGTCGACATGCCGACATCGCTGGCCAGAACCGACGGGCTGATCGGGTCTTCGATGTTCTGCTCCATCATCCGAATGACCTGGCTGAGCTTCGGATGGCGCACGCCGATCCGGGTTGGGATCGAGAGGCGTTGGGTATCTTGGTCGGTGCGGATCGAGGTGTAGATCAGCTGATCGGCGACGAGATTGGCCAACTCCTCGCCATGATCGGTGGCGATGATTTTCAGCATCAGGTCAATTGAGGCCGTGCCACCTGCCGTTGTGATCCGGTTGCCATCAATCACAAAGACCGATTTGGTCAGCGCCACATCCTCAAATTCTTCTGTGAAGCTGTCTTGGTTTTCCCAATGGATCGTGGCGCGTTTGCCGTCCAAAAGCCCGGCCTTGGCGAGCGAGTAGCCCGCGGTGCACAGCCCGCCGATCACTGGCCCTTTGCGCGCTTCCCGGCGGAGCCAGTTTAGAAGCCGCTTATTCGTCGCCCCCTGCACGTCAATGCCACCGCAGAGCAAAACGATGTCATCGCGCCCGACCTCTTCGAGATCGTGATCGAGTTTGTAGCCAATCCCGGCGCTGCAATAGACCATCTCGCCGCCTTCGCCAGCGAGGGACCATTCATAGAGCGTCTCGCCTGCCATACGGTTGGCGATCCGCAATGCCTCCACCGCGCAGGAGAAGCAGAGCATGGTAAACTGGTCCAGCAGCACGAACACATAGCGTTTCGGCTGGTTCGGCACGCCGTTTTTCAGGCTGGGCATGCGCCGGTCCCTTTCTTCCTCCCATCCGGGCCAATCGACGGCCCGATTTGATAGCGAAACCACCATTTGCGAGTCTTGGCAATCTCCGATAGCGCTAAAAAAAGGCCATTGGATGCACCGCCGGACATGCCTATAAGCGTGTCGGTGAGCGATGTAGGAGGCTGTTATGACAGCGGCACAAGGCTGGAGCAAATCGGATTGGCGCGCGAAACCGCGGGTTCAGATGCCGGATTATCCCGACCAGGCGGCATTGGCCGCGGTTGAGGCGCAGCTTGGGAAATATCCGCCGCTGGTTTTTGCCGGTGAGGCGCGGCGGTTAAAATCGGAACTGGCGGCTGTCTCGCGCGGCGAGGCGTTTTTGCTGCAAGGCGGGGATTGCGCCGAAAGCTTTGCCGAGTTCAGCGCGGACACGATCCGCGACACGTTCCAGGTGATGCTGCAAATGGCGATGGTGCTGACCTATGGCGCGAAAGTGCCGGTGGTGAAGGTCGGTCGGATGGCGGGCCAGTTTGCCAAGCCACGTTCGGCCCCGACCGAGGTTGTCGATGGCGTGGAGCTGCCCAGCTATCGCGGGGACATCATCAACGAGCTGGATTTCACGCCCGAGTCGCGCATTCCCGATCCGGCGAAAATGCTGCAGGCCTATACGCAGGCAGCCGCGTCGCTGAACCTGCTCCGCGCGTTTTCGACCGGTGGTTTTGCCGATATGCACCGGGTGCATTCCTGGACGCTTGGCTTCACGGATGGGGCAGGGGCCGAGAAATATCGCGATATCGCAACCCGAATTCAGGACACCATCGATTTCATGGCCGCCGCGGGTATCGATGGTGGGACGACCCATGAATTCTCGACCGTCGATTTCTATACCAGCCATGAGGCGTTGCTTCTGGAATATGAAGAAGCGCTGGCGCGGGTCGATTCGACCACCGGGCTGCCGCTGGCCGGATCGGGCCATATGATCTGGATCGGGGATCGGACGCGGCAACCCGACGGGGCCCATGTGGAATTCGCCCGCGGCGTTCAGAACCCGATTGGTCTGAAATGCGGGCCGTCGACTTCGGCAGAGGATTTGAAAGTGCTGATGGCGACGCTGAACCCGGAGAACGAGGCCGGACGACTGACCCTGATCGCGCGGTTCGGTGCCGGTAAAGTCGGTGAGCATCTCCCCCGTCTGATCAAGGCGGTTCAGGAGGAAGGTGCCAATGTCGTTTGGTCCTGCGACCCGATGCATGGCAACACGGTCAAGGCGAATTCCGGTTATAAGACGCGGTTCTTCAACGCGATCTTGCAGGAGATTCAGGAGTTCTTTGCGATCCACCGGGCCGAGGGGACCGTGCCCGGCGGCGTGCATTTTGAGATGACAGGCAAGGATGTGACCGAATGCACCGGGGGCGTGCGCGCGGTGACGGATGAGGATCTGTCGGACCGATATCACACGGCCTGTGACCCCCGGTTGAACGCCAGCCAGTCGCTAGAGCTGGCCTTCCTGGTGGCCGAAGAGCTGTCGGCCGGTCGTGAAGCGAAACGCGCCGTCGGATAACGTGAGGGAAAGAGGCAGAAGGCTCGGGGTGCGCGACGTGCTCGGAGCCTTTTTTTGTGTCGATCGCATTGATGATGCCGTCAGCCGTGAGGCGGCTAGCGTGTTAACCTTCACATCGCGGCCATCGGCGAATTGATTAATCGCGCGTGGTTAGATCGCTAGTCCTTGCCGCCTTTGACGACCCGCAAAATGGGTTTCTTGTCAGATGTGATCCGTGGTGGTGGCGTCCAGGGGGCCGGGGCTTCGGCCAGTCCCGATGCGCCATCATATTGTGTCCCAAGAGCGGGACGGCCAGCGCGCAAGGGCTTCAAGTTTGTCCGACGCAAACGGAAGCGGCGGGGGGGCTGCCCGATCACCCCTTCTGTTGTCTTTCATATAGTTTAAAAAGGGTATTTTCAGAGGTTTGATACCGAATGAGCCGGAAAGTCCTGAGAGTATCCGGAACGATCCTTAATAATCAAATCAAACAAAAAACAAATCAATCAGCCCCGCTGCCGCTTCTTGAACCATGCGTGTATGGCGCTCTTGCCGACACGGCGTGGCTCCGGGAAATGCTCCGCAACCTTTTGTGCAATCTGAGCGTAAGTTAATCGATCAATACGCGCGATTAGGAAGGCTTGAAGCTCTGGGTCGCAGTCGATCTTTGGAGCGCGGCCCATGCGATGTTCTTTGCGATGCTCAGTCACCGGGACATTGCATTCTGGCAGGCTTTCCAGTCCGCGCTGAAGCAAATGATCTTCACAAGCGCCGACTGTTTCAAGGGCGTTTGAAAGGGCTTTTAAACCTTCTTCAAACATGGCTTTACCTGCCTTGATTTGCGCGTATGCGTCTCTGATTTTGACACGGATACTTTCGCCCATTTCTGGCTCCTTACATTTGCGGGGTGAGCGAGGAACCTGCCAGTTTCCGCTCACCCCATTCCGGCTTTGAGACCAAGGCTAAGCCAAAGCCGAAAACCCCAACTTACCGTTCAACCATTGTTCCCGGTTCAATGTCGAGTTGTGCACAGATAGCCAATTCGGCCTCGTCGTATGCGCGGGACTTTGGTTCGCTCAAAGGTGAACCGCTAACGGCGGGTTTGAACAAATGGGCGTAGGCAGGCGCTGCGCTTTTGGTGAACTGGACAAAGCTGTCAGGGTCTTGGCGGCAAAGTGCCGTGGCCCAGTCGCGCATTCCCGGTGTGATAAAGCCTTCGTCAAGTGCATCCGAAACCATAGCTTCAACTTCATTTTCCCGTGCCATAGCAACCTTGCTGCCACGATCATTCATGAGGTCGCGCACGGCCTCGATCGGAACATACTTGGCAGGGTCGGGTGTGGACTGCGAAGTGATCGCGTTCAGGATTGCGCCCCGATCAGCGCTGGACGGTAGTCCAAGCGCAGATGCAATATCGCTCAGATCGGTGTCGGTTGACATGGTAGGTTCCTCTCTAGCAAGCGCTGTCAGGTGAAGGTTCGGCTCATGCACAAGGGACGCGCCCTTGAGGAACACAACCTTGCCCGTGACAGGCGCGTATTTGAACGTTGGGCTGATAAAGCGATATTCCCGCTCTTTGATCAGCTTGGCGGCGGTGTCGGTCCATTTGACATGGCCCCAAATACCATCTGGGCGCGCCTCGAGTTCGGTAATCCAGCCCGCTGCCGGAACTGGGCCGGTTTTCTTACGACCCGGATCATCCGCCTGATGCTCATAATCAACTACCAAGTCGATTTTGCGGGAACGGAATTGGGCAATCAGATGGTGGGGATTGTCGAGTTTCCATGAACGCCCGTCACGCCCCCGAAATGTGCCAAGCGGCAAGAGGTGAATAACGGTGGGCGCGGCTTTGCCCTGGGGGAGTTCCCGCGCCTCACAGGTTGCAACTTCAAACGCCATCGGATCAGCCACCCAGATATGGAGTAACGATAAGGTCGGCTGTGCCCTTCCAAGGGTTCGAGCCGCCGCCGTCGTTCACTTCGGAATTGACGATCTTTGCCGCCGCTTCTTCCAGATCGGGACCGACAACCAGTGTGGACGGGTTCACACCCATGATCCGGCCCTCATTCCCGCGCAGTTTCATCATGGCGGCGCGGGCGGCAGCGTAGTTGTCAGAGGTCAAAGGTTGCTTGCTACCGTAGGCGAATTGCCAGAGGCCAAAACCTGCGTTGACGCGGGCGCGGACGCCCATCTTGTATTTGTCTGTCATGAAGACTTCATTGTCGTCATGGCGGTTCACGCGGGTGAACTCGTATTTCTCGCGCTCTTGCCAGATGATCGGCTTGATTGGGCGTGTGGTGTCCAGAAGGAACCAAGGTTGATCCGTGCCATCGGCCATATTGCTTACAGTAACGACATCGCCCGCCGCATCTTTGGTCGGATGATCCGTGTCAAAGAAGAACTGACCGTCATAGCAAGTCACTGTGAAACCATCGGCCAGCATGGCAAACACCAGTTCGTCGGGATGCTGGCGGGCACGATGCCCCATCTCGGAAACCATCGGCTTGAAGATGCCTAAACGGTCGTCGGAGAAGTCATCGCGGCCAATAGCAACCGTGCTTTCGAACTTGCGGTTTTCAATGGTGAAGCCATGCGCGGTCAGGCTCTTGACTTCGCGTTCGCCGTCCAGCCATTCGCGCAGTTGCGGAAACTGCCCCAGCCAGCCATATGCCTCGTTCCTCGCAGAACTGGGAACGGTCATCGCAATCTTGTCATAGTAGACGGGCGCGGCGGCGTAGGCGGTCGAGTACAGCGTCTTGAAGCCGCGAAAGGCGAGATCAACGTTTTCAGGATTAACGATCATGGCGGAGGTTCCTTGAGGGGTTAGAGAAAGCCAGCGTCACGCAACCGCGCTGCCACGCGCTCGACAGTACGGGCGTGGCAATTCAGCTCGCGAGCGATTTGAGGGTGTGACTTGTTTTTGAGGAAAGCCGCGCGGAATGCGGCCATGTTTCGAGCCGAGCGCGAATGCGGTCCCATCGGGATTTGGGTCGTCCCGTGTCCCAAACGATTATGGAGCCAAGTGAAGATAGTTTCGCCGAGCCGTTCGAAAACTACCGAACGCTGCATTGCGTTACGCTTGGGCAAGTGCAAAACGCATCCGCCATATGTGCCTGTCAGCTTCCAGACGGCTTCCGGCCCCAGATCGTCCTCAAGGGCTTCAAGCAACTCACTGACGCGCATATCCAGCGTCAGCATTTCGTCGCAACTTAACAGATGATTATGAACGGGTGTTTTCGACATACCCGGAAAATACCGACAGGCGTCGGGGATTAACGGCCCGACAGTTGTCGGGATCAGACATGTAGTGTGAAAGCGTCTGGAAGGACGGTGTCTCCTTCGCGGCTCATGACCGGCTGCCCGCTTGGCTCAGACGCTTGCGTCTGGAAGGTCGTCAACCCTTCACGGCCATTTGGCCGACTTCGACGAATTGGCTCAGGCGCACGATTTGGATAGCAAACAGGACGCATTCTGGCAACGATACAGTGTTGTTACCTCGGAATTCGCCGTTAAACACCATTTAAACGGGGCAGGGGCGCTGTTCCGGTGTTTTCGGCTGGTAGGGTTGCTAAATTCATGAACCCCGCTTCAGAAACGAAAAGAGCGGCGCTCAAGCGCCGCCCCTCAATTCATAGCATATTAATCAAGCCGCACGGGACTTCATCGCCTTGAGAGCAGTAATTGCCCGCTGGGCTTGCGATTTGGTCATGAAGCGCAAACTGGATATCTTGAATGTGCGAAAGAGCCATTTGTTCAACTCACTCTCGCCTTCATAGGCGGCCCGGGTGTATTCGCGCCAGATCGTGCGGATCAGTTCAAGCTGGGCGAAACTCGCCATGCCGGGGCGATTGCCGTAATTCTCACCTTTCGCCAAGAGCGGTGCAAAGCCCAGATATTCGAAAAGCCCCATCATTGCGTTAAACCCGGCTTGATCCAACTCGGTTGAACTGGTTACACCCGCAACCTCAGTCAAAGCGCAGCGGTATTCCGCATCATTCAGCCCGAGTTTGTTCTTTGCCACATGCAGAACGGTAATGTGTTTTCGACTAAGCGGCATTGCGAACCTCTGTTTTGAGATTGAGGCCAAACTTGGCAAGGCACTCGCCTTCCTTCTCAGCTGCATGCTTCATCGCACGTCCAAGTAAGGAAAACAGGGCGATCAGGTTGCCCGTGTTTTCGGGATTGTCGAGAGAGCCAGTGGACATTCCGTTTTCCACCATGCCGAGCACATTGCCCATGAAATGAAAGACGTACTGCACCTCTTGCGCGGCGATTTTGAGTTCCGCCGCCTCAGCTTGTGTCAGTTCGATTTGGATTGTTTTGCTCATGATGCCCTCTTTCCGTCCAGCTTCATATCAATGATAGCGGCCTTGAGATGCTCATGGCCGGGCATCTTGTCGCCCGCAAAGAGCGTGGCAATCCGAATGACGTTCTCGACATTGCGCAAGCCGCCCTGCATCCGGGCGATTGCATGCAGCGCATCAATGGATCGCACATCCGCTAAGGCGGTGCTGTCCACCACGGCGGCAACATCGGCGCGGCTCACTTGCCGGATCACAACCGGGCGCATGAGGCGGCTTTGCAATTGTGGCATGGCCTCAATCGCGCGAGGCAAGTCCAAATCACCACAGAAAACCAGATCGAAGCCGCCTGTTTCCGCTGTGGCGCGAAGCCATTCAAACGCCTCGCCGGTCTGCCCGCTCTTGCGGTTCCGCTGGTGCAGATATTGCGCTTCATCCACAACCAGAACACTTCCCGTCCCGATGTAACTTGCAATCTTTTCTCGCGCCTCAAAGTGACAGTTGAATGTCGGTCGCGCATGGCCCCAAAGGTTTGCTAGGGCATGAGCAAAATTCCATGCGGTGCCTTCGCCACGGGCGGCTTGAATGAACAACGCATTCTCGCCGTGCGCCTCGCAAAAGCGACGAACAGCGCTTGTCTTGCCCGTTCCGGGTGCTCCGGCAATCATGGTGATGCTGGGGCGGTCCGTCGCTTTGACAAGGTCAAGTGAACGGCGAATGTCTTGTGCCGTTTCGGTATCCGCCCAGTCGCCGATTTGCCGGGCTTCAACTCCGGCATTGGCAATTCGTAAGTGGTGTGCCATGTTTGTCTCCGTTGATACAGAGGGGCTTGCGCCCCGGTTCAATGGCGTGGGGGATGGTGCTACATCCCTCATGCCAACTTACCCGCCCGAGCCTTCTTGGCCTCAAGCGCGGTATCCATATTCCGATAAAAATCAGGATTGATCGTCTGCCCGGTTTCACCTTCGGGTTTCGGTTTCGCCTTCAAAGGCGAACCAAACCGCCCTGCGACAACCTGCTCCGGTTGCGAAGGCATTGGCGCAGGCGTGGGTGCATCGAGCGCAGCCAACGCGGCGACAAACTCTTGATCCGTCATGTAATCATGGGCTTTTTCCGCCGCCGTTGCAGCGGCCCGCGCGGCCTTCTTGTTCCGTTTAGCCGAACGGATACCGTCAACGCTGTCATACTTGCCCGCTTGCACTGGAGCGATGCCTTCACAGATCAGGTTGCCGTCTTCGTCAAAGGCGATTGCCGGGGCGCTAAAATCGTCGGGATCGCGGCCTAGCAGGATCTTCCGTCCTGACTTATGGAAGGGCAAGAGCGCTTCTTGCGACAAGGGATCGCCGTAGGTCCAGCCATACTTGCGAACCTGTCCGAAACGATCCACCGAAACCGGGCTGTAGATCAGCCCAGCAAGGTAAATCTGCTTGGCGGTCGGTTTGCGTTTGATACGGGCGTCCAGACCGTCTTGAAACACCTGTTCATAAGAGCGCCCATTCGCACCTTGGCCGCGCCGCCCCGGTTCACGATTGAACCGGGCAATCTCGCGCTCGATCACCTTCCGCGCATCCTCAACTGGGATCGGCACAACGTCAGCAGACGGGCTTGCTCCGGGCGCGTGGCCCGCATGGCAACCTCGAAACTCTGGTCTATCGTCCACAACACGCGACAGGCTGGCAAAGACGCGTTCCATAATCTTAGCTTGGGCGTTCTTAGGTAGGGCAAAAGTCAGATTGATACCCATAATCTTGCAGATACCGGGCGGCTGGACGCCTTCGGGCTTCTTACCGCCGTTGCGGAACCGATGGACATTGCCGCCCGCCACCAGATGCCCTGCAAAGGCCGAACCGTTGTCAGGGTAAAGACGGTCAAAGATGCCAAAGGTTTCGCATATGCGCTTGATAACACGCACTGTTGCCGGCGCATTTTCGGTCTCGACCAATTCCCAGCCAAGAACCATATTTGAGGCCACGTCGGCTACGGCAATCATAACCGGGCGAACCGCGCGGCCGTCGCCAAAATCAACCCAGAAATCTTGTGTTCGCCCATCAAGCGACACCCATTCCAAAGGGGCAATCGAAGTTTTGTCGCGCACAGTCGGGATCGTGAGCCGCTTTACGGTCGCTTCGCGGCCATGCCGTGCTGTATGTCGCTCCGCCACGCTTAAGGCGTTCCAGCGGCGGTAGAATGTCGGATAAGATGGAACCGCCCAGCCCATTTTCTTGCCGACGTCGCGCGTGTCACGCCATGCAGCCGACAACGGGAACTCTGGGGCGGCATTGCGGATCACAGTCATGAAAAACCGCCATGCATCCGTTGACATATCCGCGCGGCCTTTGGCTCCGCATGTATAGTTGTCCAATAGCGCAGGGGCAAAGTTGATCGGATCAACCCCTTGAACACGCTTCACAATGGCCTTGAGGCGCTGCGCTGAATTGCCCTTTGCACCGAACCGCTTATGCACCAGTTTTTCGCGCTCACGCCAGACGATTGCATCGCCCAGCGACACCAGAAATCGGGCAATCTCTGCTTTGCGCTCCGCCCGTTCACGCCGCGACGGCGGCGCTTGCATGAATGCTTCATGGGCCACGTCGTCAAACACGCCGGGATCAAGATGCAGGTTCTCGCTTTCCCGCTGCAGATATGCCAGACGCTCCGCCTCGGGCAGTTGTGCAATATCGACAGCGAAACCGGAACCAGTGTCCAGCAACGGAACCATTTCACGCCTCAACCACTGGATAGCACCCTTGCGAGTGCTCGGTATGCGGCCAGCCTTCAATAGCTGTCTGATCGACACGTAATGTTGCAAAGTCCGCAAGCCTCTTGTATCATTCGGTTACAGAATACCGTAAAAAAATACGGTAATCAATACATAGATACAGAAAGACAGAAAAATGGACGCCGCGCAACTGTCACAACTTGATCTCTCGAAGCGTCTTCGAGAATTGATGCTGAACCATGACCTAACCGTTGCCCAGCTTGCTGAGATTGGCGGTATCTCCAAGAGCGCTATGGAAAAGTATCTTGCGGGGCCGAGTTCTCCCCGCGCGGTTACGCTTGCCAACATTTGCACGGCTCTATCGCTAAGCCCGTCTTGGTTGATGTTTGGCGTATCCGAAAACGACGAAGTTGCCGAAATGTCAGCCTTCACTACAAGCGTTCTGACAGCGTCAGCCGAACTGCTCTTGACCATTAAGTCAGATCAGGAATTGCTTGGCGCTTTCGCTAACGAGGAACCCACAAGCGATGCTTGGAGGGTCTTCCGGGCTGACCTTCCATACGTTGCTGGAAAGAAGGCTTATGCGGAATATGTCAGGTTGAAAGGCAGCGTTGCCATCTCTCAGCCACTTGAGATCAAGGCTTCCAAGTCCAAGCCGTAACCTGTTACCATATCAGGTAACACGATTTTCTGACGCCCATTGAAAACATTGAATTTTCTTACTGCAAAAAACCCTGTCAAATACCCCAATACCCCCGGAAAACCTACAAAGTGTTCAAACCTTGTGAAAAACAAAATTTGCAAGGCATTGTTTTGTAACGAAAAAAATTTTGCGCCAGTTCAAACCATCTGAAAGCCGTCACCTTCGGTGACGAGCACCCCAAGCGCGCGGCTGATTTCCCCATCGATATTGCGCAGGGGAAGAAGCGCCATCCACCCATCCAGCGGCGCGCGCCCTTCAGCATCGGATATCAGTCCCAAATCCAAACGACACGGTCCGGTGAAGACGGTTTCCACATGCTCCATCAAAGACTTACGCTCACTCAGCTCAAAAATTGCATGGAACGGCATGCCGCGGACGTCCAGACCCATCAACTCGTTGACATGGGTTCCCGAAAGACGGAACCGCACCGCGTCTGGGCGGGCACGATCAAGGATGAATGTATAGCTTAAGACCTCCGAAATCTCGCGCGTATCGATATCGGACCGGTTGGGCACATCCCGAGAGGCCCGGAGACGATCCCAGTACTCAATCACGTCACGTATCGTCGGATGCGCCATCGTATGCTTTCGCTGCCAGCAGGCAACGACATTCTCGCTCGCCGTCTGTATACCACACCGCGCGCGCCTCACCTCACGCCCTCCCAATGGGATCGTCGCGTTGTGAAGCGATCACAGAATATGTTAACGCTAGCCACGAAATCCTTACCCAAATCTTAACAACTGAATAAAATTTTACGGGCATGGGGGGCAAAATCCTAAATGGTTAACTCAATGACTGGCTATGCGGCACGCGAAGGAAGCGCGCCTGGGCAGGTGTGGTCCTGGGAAATGCGTAGTGTGAATGCTAAAGGTTTGGACCTGCGGTTGCGCTTGCCGGAGCGTATGGGCGCGCTTGAAGCCGCCCTGCGGAAACGGCTTGGCGCGGCGCTTGGGCGCGGCAGTGTTAGCCTCTCGTTGAAATTGGCGCGCGCGCCTGGCGCCGGGACGCAGGCCGTCGATCAAGCCGCACTGACCTCAGCGCTCGCCGCGATGGCGGAGGCGACCCGGGCGGCAGAGGCGGTTGGCTTGGTGATTGCCGAGGCGACGCCGACGGATATTCTGTCGATGCCAGGCGTTTATGATGCCCGCGGCGCGGACCCGGAACCACCGGCTCTTGAGGTGTTGCTGGAGGATTTCGATGCGCTTTTGGCGGCGTTTCAGACCATGCGGGCCAATGAAGGTCTCGCGTTGGATGCGGTGCTGACCCGGCAATTGGGTGAGATGGATGGGTTGGTCGAGGAGGCCGCAACACGTGCCGTGGCTCGGCAGGAGAAGGCGGCTCAGGCTTTTCGGGACAATGTGGCCAAGCTGATCGAGGCGGCCGAGGGCCTGGACGAACCGCGACTGGCGCAAGAATTGGCGCTGTTGGCCGTAAAGGCTGACGTGACCGAAGAGATTGATCGCCTACACGCGCATGTGGTGGCGGCGCGCGAATTGCTGACAACCGAGGGGCCGGTTGGCCGGAAGCTCGACTTTCTGATGCAGGAGTTCAACCGGGAGGCCAACACGCTGTGCTCCAAATCTTCGGATACCGAACTGACGCGCATCGGGCTTGACCTGAAAGTGCTGATCGATCAGATGCGCGAACAAGTTCAAAACGTGGAATAAAGATGCCGCTACAGACCCGCCGTGGATTGCTGATCATCTTGTCCTCGCCCTCGGGCGCCGGGAAAACGACTCTGGCGCGCCGGTTGATGGCCTGGGACCCGAGCCTGAGTTTTTCGATCTCCGCGACGACGCGGCCCGCGCGCCCTGGTGAGGTCGATGGGCAGCATTATCATTTTCTGAGCGAAACGGCGTTCAAGAAATTGGTGGCCGACAACGCCATGCTGGAACACGCGTTTGTCTTCGGCAATTTCTATGGCAGCCCCTTGGCGCCGGTGGCCGAGGCCATCGATGAGGGGCGTGACGTGCTGTTCGATATCGACTGGCAAGGGGCGCAGCAGATCAAAACTTCGGCGCTCCGCGATCATGTCCTATCGATCTTCATTTTGCCGCCCTCAATTGCCGAGTTGAAACGGCGGTTGGAGGCTCGCGGCCAGGACGATGCCGAGACTATCGCGAAACGGATGCAGAAAAGCTGGGATGAGATCAGCCATTGGGATGGTTATGACTACGTGCTGATCAACGAGGACTTGGACGCAACTGAAGCGAAACTGAAACAGATTGTCGAGGCGGAGCGGTTGAAGCAGGCGCAGCAACCGGGTCTGCAAGGGCATGTGCGGATGTTGCATGACCAGTTCGAGGAGGGCCGGGGATGATTTATGCGCTTGACGGGATTGCCCCGGAGATTGCCGAGGATACATGGGTCGCGCCCGATGCGAATGTGATTGGCAGGGTCGTGCTGGAAGCCGGCGCAAGCGTCTGGTTCGGCTGCACGATCCGTGGGGACAACGAGGAAATCCGGATCGGCGCTGGCTCGAACGTGCAGGAGAACTGCGTTTTTCATACCGATCCGGGTTGTCCTCTAACCGTCGGGGCGGATTGCACGATTGGTCATAAGGCGATGCTACATGGCTGCACAATTGGCGACGGGTCTCTGATTGGGATGGGAGCCACGGTTTTGAATGGCGCCAAGATCGGGCGCGGCTGTTTGATCGGTGCCGGAGCCTTGGTGACCGAGGGCAAAGAGATCCCTGATGGCAGCTTGGTGATGGGCGCACCGGGCAAGGTGGTACGGGCGCTTGACGAGGCGGCGACGGCAGGGCTTTTGGCCTCAGCCGAGCATTACCGACAGAATATGCGGCGGTTCCGGGCCGGGTTGGTGCTGCTGTCTTAGACCCGGATGTCGAGGCCGGTCTCACCCACGCTCACCCACGGGCCGCGACCGATGGCAAAGGCCGTATCCCTCAGGAGAAGAAATTGCACCTCCGCAGGGCGGACATCCGCTGTCTCCGATGGATGCTCCAAGAGTTGCCAAAGCGCGCGGTCTGCGGTGAGCCTTGGCCCTTCGGCGGTGACATGCAGCCCGGTCTCATCTTGTGTAACGGTGATGTCGCCCCCCATCGGCAAGGCGGTCTCGGCGCAGTTCAGCATCAAAAACGCGAGTTTGACGTCCAGCCGTGGCATTGCCTCAGTCGGCGTCCAAGTGACACGCAGCCGCCCGGTGGCGTGCAGGCCAGACAGGATGTCATCGATTTCCCGGCGGCTGATCGTTTGGTCGGCGCAGGCCGCCCCAAACGCGATCCGAAAAAATCGAATGCGGGCCAGGGCATCCTTGACCGCATCCGTGATCAGCGCCATCTCTGGGCCATCGGTGCTGCCGGTCATACCTAGGAGCTCGACGCCGTTGCCAATGGCGCCAAGTGGGTTCACGAGATCATGGCAAAGTCGCGAGCCAACCAGCGCGGCCACATCTTCGGGCGGAAAAATCGGTCTGTCCTCCATTTGCGGAGCCTCTACATGTCGGATGATCTAAATGCGATTTTGGAGCCGGGTATGATTGTCCGCCACCCGGAGCGGTCCGATTGGGGGCGCGGGCAGGTGCAGTCAAATATCGGGGGCAAAATCACTGTGAATTTCGAGCATGCCGGAAAGGTTGTCATTGACGGCACGCGCGTTGGGCTGATCATGGACGTCCTCTCGTAAAGCTCGAGCGATAATCGTTACAGTAAAAACCGGATGGTTAACCAAACCCTAACATGTCAGGGGTCGGCGGCAAAGTGCCGACTGGGCGCATGCTTGCGTTCGCAGGCGGCTTTGGTAAACCCGCGCGAGACGAGGGCTGAGGACGCATATGCAAATCGATGACGGTCATTTCGAGGTGCGTTTGGCGACCGATGCGGAGGATCTTCGGGCCGCGCAACGCTTGCGATACGAGGTGTTTGTGGGCGAATTGGGCGGCGATGGCCCGCTCGTCGATCATCAGGCGCGGTTGGAGCAGGACCGTTTCGATCCGTATTTCGATCATCTGATGTTGCTGGATCATCGCCGTGCGGCGGGTGATCAGGTTGTCGGTGTGTATCGGTTGATGGGCGATGCGCAGGCCCGGGCCGCCGGGCAATTCTATTCCGAAGATGAATATGATTTGCAGGTGTTGAAGAGATCGGGTCGTCGGTTGTTGGAGTTGGGCCGATCTTGTTTGCATGCCGAATATCGTGGCGGCAGCGCGATGATGCATCTTTGGAACGGGCTGGCGGCTTATGTGTCGGCGCGCGAGATCGAGGTGATGTTTGGTGTCGCGTCATTCCACGGCACCGATATCGGACCTTTGGCGCAACCGCTTTCGTTTTTGCATCATCGCCACCTTGCCCCGGTCGATATCCGTGTTCGAGCCCGGGCCGAGGCGTTTCAGCGCATGGATTTGGTGCCAGAGGAGCAATTGGATCGACCGGCGGCGACGCGCGCGATCCCCTCCTTGATCAAAGCTTATCTACGGCTTGGCGGGTTTGTGGGCGAGGGGGCGTTTATTGATCGGCCCTTCAACTGTGTCGATGTCTGTTTGATCATGGACACAGCGCGGATGTCGGACCGGCATCGGGCGATTTATCAAAAAGGCGCGTCGGCGTGAGCACCTGGTATGGCGAGGCCCCGCCGCCACCGCCGCGCGCATTGGGCGCGCGTGATTGGTTGCGCGTGGCGCGCCGGGGCGCGCCGCTTCTGCTGCTCTTGGCGATCTGTTTTTCGTTGCTCCTCTTGTTGCGGGTGCCTGAGCGCTGGCTCTTCGGACTGACCCGACCGGTCACGCCGTATATCACGCAGTTTGTCTGTATCTCCGCTTGCTGGCTGATTGGCCTGCCACGGCGCGTCAGCGGTCAGCCGATGGCCGGGCCGGGGGCTTATGTGTCGAACCATGTCAGCTGGCTCGACATCTTTGTGCTGAATGCCTGCAAACGATTGTATTTCGTTGCGAAAGCCGAAGTGCGGGGCTGGGGCGGGATCGGTTGGCTGGCGCGCGGCACCGGAACGGTGTTCATCAATCGGCGGCGCGGTGATGCCCGGGCGCAGCAGGCCGTGTTTGAGGATCGCTTGATCACAGGTCACAAGCTGCTGTTCTTTCCAGAGGGAACATCGAGCGACGGGCAGCGGGTTTTGGATTTTAAATCAACGCTTTTCTCGGCGTTCTTCACAGATCGATTGCAGAACGTCCTGCAGGTGCAGCCGGTATCTCTGCGTTATGCTGCGCCGACTGGCGCGGAGGCGCGGTATTACGGTTGGTGGGGCGATATGGAGTTTGGGGACAACCTGCTGCAGATCCTCGCCACGCCACGCCATGGGGCGGTATATGTGACCTATCATCCGCCGCTGCGTGTGGCCGATTTTGTTGATCGCAAAGCTTTGGCACGGGCCTGCGAGATGGCCGTGCGGTCGGGGGTCAGCGAAGCGGCGCTGTCAGACGGGTAAGCGCGGCACTGGCATCCTCTTCGCGCCAGATTTCCTCGCCGATGGCGAAGAAATCGGTGACCGGCGCGAGAGTTTCGATCAAATCCGTGTCGAGCGCACCTTCGGCGACCACGGGCAATTCGATCATTTCCGACCACCAGGCGAACAGGTCCCGCTCAGCTTTGCTGCCATCGCCCAGGGCGCTGTTGCCAACCGGCCCAAAGGCGATGTAGTCCGCGCCAGCTTCGCCCGCCGACATGCCGTCATGGGAGGAGGTGCCGCAAAACGCGCCGACAATCGAGTCGTCGCCCAGCTCTTTCCGGGTCTTACGCACCGACCGTGCGGCATCGGTCAGATGCACGCCATCGAGGCCCAAAGTTTGGACCAGTTGCAGATGGGCGGTGATTACAATCGGTACATCGCGCGCATGAGCCACCTCGCGGAGCGCGTCAGCGGCGCGGGCGACATGGGTTTCGTCATGGCTTGCCAGGGTCAGGCGGAGGCAGGCGATCTCGAACCGGTCGAGGACCGAGGCCAAGCGCGGGGCGAAGACCTCCGGCTCGAAGGATGGAGGCGTGATCAGATAGAGTTGCGGGGTCTCGGTCATGGAGGCGTCCTCGGGCGTCGCGTTGCGGGGTGATAGCGCGCGGGGGCGATGCGAACAATGGGGGGATTGCATGGGCGGTGGGGCCGCACTAGACGAGCGCCATGACCCAGCCTGTTTTCATTTTGGTCCGCCCGCAGATGGGCGAGAATATCGGTGCTGCCGCGCGCGCGATGTGGAATTTCGGCCTCGATCAAATGCGGGTGGTGGGCCCGCGCGATGGCTGGCCGAATGAACGCGCCGTCGCACTGGCCAGCGGGGCCGGGCGGCTTTTGGATCAGGCGGGGCTTTGCCAGAGCGTGCCGGAGGCGATCCGCGACTGCACGTATGTTTTCGCCACCACGGCGCGGGCGCGAGGCTTGACCAAGCCGATTGTGACGCCGGAGCGCGCCATGGAGCAGGCCAGGGCGATCCAGGCCGAGGGTGGCAAGGTCGGCGTGCTCTTCGGGCCGGAACGTGCGGGGTTGGAGAATGAAGATATCGTTCTGGCCAATGCCACGATTTCGGTGCCGGTGAACCCAGAGTTCCCGTCGCTCAACCTGGCGCAATGTGTGTTGCTGACCGCCTATGAATGGCGGCGGCAGGGTGTGGATGTGGCGCCTGAGGTGATGGAGATGGCGGGGACCGAGTTTGCCAGCGGGTTGGAGCTTGAGAAGCTGGGCGATCATTTCGAGGAGCGGCTGGGGGAGGCGGGGTTTTTCTTTCCCGAGACCAAGGCCGAGGGGATGAAGGTCAATCTGCGCAATCTCTGGGGGCGGCTCCCCCTGACCCGGGCGGATGTGCAGATTTTCCACGGTGTGATGCGGCAAATGGTGCGGTGGGCCGAGAAGCGGCGGGATTAGCCGTGATGCGCGCCCTACGGACTCCGGCCCGGCGGCGATGGCAGGCTGCGCCTGCTTATGGGCTTTGAGGGGCGCGGAGAGAGAGGCCGCCGGGCTTTGCGCGGTTTGGCCGAGTTTGGGAGCCTCCGGCGGGGATGTTTGGGAAGCAGAGAAGCCCGGGGACGTGACAGGGCGACGCGCTTGCTTGAAGGCGGTTGGGGCTTGGGATAGCTCTGTCGGCAAGATGTGAGAGGGTGAGGCGCAGGGCATGAGCCGCAGTATTTTCGAAGAGGTGAGCGAGACGCAGAAACCGGCGGCGACACCGGGCGGCGTGAGCGGCGGGCGTGGGCGCGGACGGGCGTTGGTCCGGGCCTGGCTGATGGCGCTTTTTGCGCTGGTGGTGGTGATGATCGCGGTGGGCGGGCTGACCCGGCTGACCGATAGTGGGCTTTCGATCACCGAATGGGCGCCGCTGTCGGGCGCGATCCCGCCATTGAGTGCAGAGGCCTGGGACGCGGAGTTCGAGGCCTATCGGGCGATCCCGGAGTATAAGTTGCAGAACCAGGGGATGAGCCTGGCTGAGTTCAAGGTGATCTATTGGTGGGAATGGGGTCATCGGCAGTTGGGCCGGGTGATTGGCCTGGTTTGGTCGCTTGGATTTGTTGGGCTTTTGGCGACGCGCAATGTGCCGACGGGGTGGACCGGGCGGCTGTTGCTCTTGGGAGGGCTTGGCGGGCTGCAAGGCGCGATTGGCTGGTGGATGGTGTCGTCAGGCTTGGAAGCCGGGATGCTGGACGTGGCGTCTTATCGGTTGGCGATCCATCTGGGTTTGGCCTTCCTGATCCTGGCGCTGATCGCGTGGTATGTGATGGCGCTTGGTCGGGACGAAGCGGCGCTGATGCAGGCGCGGCGTTCGGGCGATAAGCAGTTGAAGGGGATGGCGACGGGGGTTTTGCATTTGACCTTTCTGCAAATCCTCATCGGGGCCTTGGTCGCGGGGATCGATGCGGGGCGGAATTTCATTGACTGGCCACTGATGGCCGGCGGCTTCACGCCGCCGGATATGTGGGTGTTGGAGCCGGTCTGGCGGAACCTGTTTGAGAATGACGGGACGGTGCAGTTTTTCCACCGGATCGTCGGCTATCTGCTGTTCATCTTTGGTGTCGTGGTTTGGTGGATGGCGCGTCGTTCGGCTCTGGTCGCGACCAAGCGGGCGTTTGATTGGATGGCGGTGATGCTGTTGGGGCAGATGGTGTTGGGCATCATTACGGTCATGCATTCGTCACCTTGGTATTTGGCGATTTTGCATCAATTCGGCGCGGTCGTGTTGGTGGTTCTGGTGCTGCGCGCCCGGTTCCTCAGCTTGTACCCATTGCCACAATCGGTTCGAGGAGCAGGCGCATGAGCGCGATGGACGATCTCACGGCGTTTCAACGTCAGACGGAAGCTTTGGCGCAAGTCATGGGGCGGCTGAGTTGGGACCAGGAAACCATGATGCCCGAGGGCGCAGTTGCGCAGCGCGGCGAGGAACTGGCCGCGTTGGAGGGGGTGCTGCACAGCCGTCGGGTCGATGCGCGGGTGGCCGATTGGCTCGCGGCGGCCAAACCAGAGACAGAGGCGGATGCGGCGCAGATCCGGTTGATCCGCCGCGCGTATGACCGGGCGGCGAAAGTGCCGGCGGAATTGTCTGCTGCCATCGTTCGGGCCACGGCGCTGGCCCATCGCGTGTGGGCCGAGGCTCGGGCCAATGAAGACGTGGCGTCTTTTTTGCCTGTGTTGCGTGAGATCTTGACGCTTCGTCAGGAAGAGGCGGCGGCGCTTTCGGGTGATGGCGATGCGTATGACGCGCTGCTCCAGGATTATGAGCCGGGGATGAGCGGCGCGGCGTTGGAGGAGATGTTCGGCGCGCTTCGGCCGCGCTTGGTGGTGCTGAGAGCCGCGGTGGCCGAGAGCGGCTATGATCCGGCGCCGCTTGACGGGGTGTTCTCGAAAGAGCAGCAGCTGGCCCTGACCCATGAATTGGCTGCGGCCTTTGGCTATGATTTCAACCATGGCCGGATCGACGAGGCGGTGCATCCGTTCAGCTCCGGCAGTGGTGCCGATGTGCGGATCACCACGCGGGTGGATGAGCGTGAGCCCTTTGGCTGCCTCTATTCGACAATCCATGAGGTCGGCCACGCCACTTATGAACAAAACATCGCGCCGGAGTTTCGCCTGACCAGTCTGGGGCAGGGCGTGTCGATGGGCGTGCATGAGAGCCAGAGCCGGATCTACGAAAACCAACTGGCGCGGAGCCGGGCCTTCACCGGCTGGCTTTATGGCCGAATGGTCGATCGGTTCGGGGCGCTGAATGTCGACGGCGAAGAGGCATTTCATGCCGCTGTGAACCGGGTGCAGCCGGGATATATCCGCACCGAGGCGGACGAAGTGCATTACAATCTGCATATTCTGATGCGCTTTGATCTGGAACGCGCGCTTTTGGCGGGTGACCTGGCGGTCAGTGATCTGGAGGCGGCCTGGAATGACCGGTTTGAGGCCGATTTCGGCGTCGCGGTGGACAAGCCGTCAAACGGGATGTTGCAGGATGTGCATTGGTCCGCCGGGCTGATCGGCTATTTCCCGACCTATTCTTTGGGCAATGTCTATGCAGGGTGCCTGCACGCGGCGCTTCGGCGTGATCTGCCGGAACTGGACACGGATTTGGCGCGTGGGGATCTGCGCGCGGTGACGGGGTGGTTGAAAGAGCGTTTGCAGCAATATGGCGGACTTCGATCGCCACGCGAGACGATCCAGCACGCCATTGGTGGAGAGATCAGCGAAGCGCCACTTCTTGATTATCTGGAAGACAAGTTCACGGCCATCTACAGGGCCTGAAGACGGGGGATGAAGGGTCGGGGGAAACACGCCGACCCAAACTAACCGTCGACGCCGATAAAGGAACAGGTTGCGAAGACCAAAGCCGCCTAGGTCTTCGTCCTTCAGATCGGCAAAGGATAACTCGAAGCGGGCTCGATCGCTATTTGGTCCGCCCCGCCAGATAACCGCGCCCGGTAGGCCAAGCCACCATCCACAATATCCCTGTTCCTAGAATAGGTTAGGGGGTGTCTTTCCAGTCCGGTTCGCGTTTCTCTAGAAACGCGGCAATGCCTTCGGCGGTGTCGTCTTCCAGCATGTTTTCGACCATCACCGCGCCTGTTTGGTCATAGGCCGAGGCGATGGGTTGTTCGAGTTGCTCGTAAAACGCGCGTTTGCCGATCCGGACAGCGCTGCCCAGCTTGCTGGCGATCGTTTCGGCCAACTCCATCGTTTCTTGTTCCAGCGCTTCGGAATGCACGGATTTGTTGATTAGCCCGAGTTCCGCCGCGCGATTGGCATAGATGAAGCGCCCGGTTGTGAGCATCTCAAACACGTGTTTGCGCGACACATTGCGGGAAAGCGCCACCATCGGCGTGGAACAGAAGAGGCCGATATTGACGCCGTTCACGCCGAAACGTGTGTCGTCCGCCGCTATGGCCAGATCGCAAGAGGCCACCAGTTGACAGCCCGCAGCGGTGGCGATGCCGTGCACTTGCGCGATGACCGGTTGCGGCAGGCGCGGGATCATCAGCATCACCTCCGTACAGCGATCGAAGAGATCGCGGATGGCGCGGGCGCCCTTGTCGGGCGCTTGCCGTTTGGTGCGCAGCTCTTTCAAGTCATGCCCGGCGCAAAAGGCTTTACCCGTCCCGCGTAGGATCACCACGCGCTGGCCGGCGTCATGCATCAGCGCCGAAAACTCCTCGTTCAATCGGGCCAACATCGCGTCACTCAGCGCATTCAAACTGTCCGGGCTGTTCAATGTCAGCCGTGTAATCGCCCCGATATCTTCTCGGATTAAAATCTGCTCGGTCACCTGCACGCTCCCTTGCCAAGCCCCTGAAAACACGCGAACCCTAGGGCGAAACGAGGGGAGAGGGCAATGGCATTGGCGATGGACCGGGCGGCGCTGCAGGCGTTTTTGACGGCGGAATTCCCGCAAGTGGCCGACATGTTCCGTGTCGAAGAGGTCGGTGACAGCCTGTTGCGGGTCCGGTTGATCGTGGGCGAGGAGCATCTGCGACCCGGTGGCACGGTCTCGGGGCCAACGATGTTTTCGCTCGCTGATGTGGGCGTCTATCTGGCGATCCTGACGCGGATCGGGCCGAAGGCGCTTGCCGTCACCACGAATTGCTCGATCGATTTCATGCGGAAGCCCGCCGCAGGTGTCGATCTGCTGTGCGATACGGTTTTGTTGAAGCTGGGCAGGGTGTTGGCCGTTGGGGACTGTCGGATTTACTCCGAAGGGGATGACCGGCCCGTCGCGCGCGCCTCGCTGACCTATTCGATCCCGCCGGAGTGCTAGCGGCATCTCTCTCCGCCCGGTCGGTGTCAGGTCTTGCCCGAACAGACGCATGTGGCGCGCTTTCTAGGGTTGATCTATATCAATGCCAATGGTTGGCGTTGCGTATTACCCCCAAGCTGAAGGGAATTCTTGCAGTTTTGGGGGAGAGGGCGGATGACGGACCAACCTGATTTTGAAACGCGCCGAAAGCTTCTGGGCTTGATGGCCGCTGGCGGGGCTGTCGCGGCGCTGCCGAAAGGCGAGGGGGCGCAGGCCCAGACGGTGCAGAGCAGCGCCCGGATTGTGATCTTGGGGGCCGGGGCTGCCGGGACGGCGCTGGCCAATCGGCTGCACAATCGGGTTGATGGGGCGCAGATCACCATCATCGATCCGCGCGTGCGGCACCTCTATCAGCCAGGCTTCACGCTCATCGCCGCCGGTTTGCGCCCGTCATCCTATTCGGTTTCGGCAACCGCTGACTGGTTGCCGCGCGGCATCACCTGGATCGAAGGTTCGGCTACCAACATCGATGCGGAGACGCAGCAGGTAAGCACCTCAACCGGCGAGACGGTTGGCTATGACTATCTAATCGTCGCGACAGGTTTGGAGTTGCATTACGAGGGCATCGAGGGGATGTCCCGAGATCTCATTGGCCAAAACGGGATTGGGTCGGTCTATGCCGGGCCAGAAGAGGCCGCGACCACCTGGAGCCTGATGGATCAGTTCACCGATGAGGGTGGCGTTGGTCTGTTCACGCGGCCTAATACGGGTATGAAATGCGCTGGTGCGCCGCTGAAATACACGTTCCTCACGGATGATCATGCGCGGCGCAAAGGGACGCGCGGGCAGACCGAGATCATCTATTGCGCCCATTCTTCGACCTTGTTCGGTGTGCCGATCGTCAATGAGAAGGTTCGGATGCTCTATGAGCGCCAGGGGTTTGAGACGCGGTATAACCGGGTGATGACGGCGATTGATCCGGGCCGGAAGGTTGCGACTTTCAGCACGGAAGATGGCGGCAGCGAAGAGATTGGGTTCGATTTCACCAATGTGATCCCGCCGATGCGCGCGCACCAGGTGATCCGCGACAGCGGCCTGTCTTGGCAAACCGGGGCGAGTGGTGAACAGGGCTGGGTCGAGGTCGATCAGTATACGCTCCGCCACATCCGCTATGACAATGTCTTTGCCGCGGGTGATGTGGCGGGCGTGCCGAAAGGCAAGACGGCGGCCAGCGCCAAATGGCAGGTCGCAGTGCTCGAAGACCAATTGGTGGCACAGATCGAAGGCCAAGAGAGTGACCATCTCTACAACGGTTATACATCCTGCCCACTGATCACGCGGGTCGGGCGCGCGATGTTGGTCGAATTCGACTATAACAACAATCTGGTTCCGAGCTTCCCCGGCCTGATCGCGCCGCTGGAAGAGCTTTGGGTCAGTTGGCTGATCAAAGAGATCGGGTTGAAAGCCACCTATAACGCGATGCTGCGCGGCCGGGCTTAAGAGGGGAAGGAAGCGATATGGAAAACCCGACAATTGGAAACTTCATCGCCGTCTTCGAAGAGATGTTTGGCCGTGGCCTCTTTTGGGCGCTTGTGGCACTGGCCGTGGTCATCACGCTGGCGTATCTTTATGTGCTGATCCGCGATCGGGCTGTGAGTTGGCGCAAATTCCTTCTGGCGCAGTTGGCGATGCCCGTGGGGGCGGTTGCGGCGGTTTGGTTCGTATTGGTCATCACCAAGTCGCGGCTGGCCGATATCGGCGGGCCGATCGATGTCATCATCGTACTGGGAATCGGTGCATTGGGCGCGGTTGGGGCCGCGATTCTGGTCTATACCGCCCAATCGCTGATCAAGGGTCCGGAGCGCGTGCAATAGACGCTCCGGCAAGAGGTTCCGGACAGAATCTTTTGGGGTAAAATAGTACCCTAGTAACAAGTATCTGTTTTGTAATGATTTTGTCCGGAACACCGCTCTTGACGTGAATTGTCACTTCGGTAAAAGGGCGCCATCCCGATGGGCGCCGGATTTCGCGCCCGCGATCTCGTCTTCCGAAGGACAAAGACACATGAAAACCTTTTCTGCCACCCCGGCGGATATCGACAAGCAGTGGATCTTGATCGACGCCGAAGGCGTTGTTCTGGGCCGTCTCGCCTCGATCATCGCCATGCGGTTGCGCGGCAAACACAAGCCGTCATTCACCCCCTCGATGGATATGGGCGACAATGTCATCGTCATCAACGCCGATAAGGTGCAGTTGACCGGCAAGAAACGCGACAAGCCCAACTACTGGCACACCGGTTATCCGGGTGGGATCAAGTCCCGCACCACCGGCCAAATCCTTGATGGTGACTATCCCGAGCGTGTTGTGACCCAAGCGGTCAAGCGCATGCTGCCGGGCGGCAAACTGAGCCGTCAGCAAATGACTCATCTGCGCGTCTATGCCGGCACCGAGCATCCGCATGAGGCGCAAGCGCCGACCGTGCTGGATGTGAAATCCATAAACCCTAAAAACACGCGGAGCGCATGAGCATGGCCGAGACACTGACATCGCTCGACGAGCTGAAAGGCGCCGTGGAAGAGGGCGCTGTGCCCGCTCCCGAAGCCACCCTGATCACCGAAACCGAAGTCACCCGCGAACCTGTGCGTGATGCGCTTGGCCGCTCCTATGCCACCGGCAAACGGAAAGATGCGGTTGCCCGCGTCTGGATCCGCCCCGGCTCCGGCAAGGTTGTCGTCAATGGCAAGGACCAGAGCGAGTATTTTGCCCGTCCGGTGCTGCAGATGATCCTGCGCCAGCCCTTCACCGTTGCCGGTCGCGAAGACCAGTTCGACGTGATGGCCACGGTCAAAGGCGGCGGCCTCTCGGGCCAGGCCGGTGCTGTGAAACACGGCATCTCGAAAGCGCTACAGCTTTACGAACCGGGCCTGCGCGGCGCGCTGAAAGCCGCTGGCTTCCTGACCCGCGACAGCCGGGTTGTGGAACGGAAGAAATTCGGTAAGCGGAAAGCGCGCCGGAGCTTCCAGTTCTCCAAGCGTTAAGCAAACCAGCAGAGTTTCAAAGGGGCCGTCCAACTGGGCGGCCCTTTTCTATGATGCCACGATTCTGATCTCGAGAGGGTGGAGCGGGTCAAATCTCTTGCACCTGGAGGGCATTGCCGTAAATCTTCGAGCTTGACCGAAGAGCGTGGTCGGGGAGAGGTGGATGAGCCAGGGCGCGAGGCTGCGCAAGGCCTTACGAACGGATGCGGCACGGGGCTTGGGCTTGGTCAGCCCGCCCCTGACCTATGCGCTCTTGCTGCTGGCGGCGCCGCTTGGCACGATCTTTCTCTTTAGCTTCTGGACCCAGGATTTCCTGACCATCGACCGGAGCTTCACCCTCGACAATTACCGCGAGGCGCTGACCGATCCGCTTTATTCCGAGCTGTTGTTCCGCTCGCTTCGCATCGCGGGCGCCGTGACGATTGTGACGGTGCTTTTGGCCTTCCCAATTGCCTATTTTGTCAGCTTTTACGTCCGGCCCGACCGCAAGTCGCTCTGGCTCTTTCTGATCACCATCCCGTTTTGGACCAGCTATCTGATCCGTGTGTTCCTGTGGCGCGTGATTCTGGCTTTTGACGGGCCGGTGAATGGCAGTTTGGTTGGCTTGGGGCTCATCGATGAGCCATTGAGCTGGATTCTCTACAATGCCAATGCGGTGGTGATCACGCTCGCCCACGCCTTCGCGCCCTTCGCCATCCTGCCGATTTTTGTGAGCCTGGAGAAGATCGACCGCAGCCTGTTGGAGGCCGCGCGGGATTTAGGCGAAAGCCGGGTGATGACCTTTCTGCGCGTGACCTTGCCGCTGGCGATGCCGGGCGTTCTGGCGGCGATCCTGATCGTGTTCATTCCGACAATTGGGGATTATGTCACGCCGCGCCTGGTCGGCGGATCGGATGGCACGATGATCGCCAACATGATCCAGGTGCAGTTCATGCGGCTGAACAACGCGCCGCTTGGCGCGACTTTGGCAGTTATCGCCATGGTCAGTGTGACCTTCATTGCGCTCGCGCTGATCTTCGTCACTCGCCGCTGGACCCGAAGCAGATGAAGGGCCTGCGGATATATGCGGTGGCCTATTTGGTCTTCCTCTACGCGCCGATTGTGCTCCTGCCGCTCTTCGCCTTCAACGATGGCACGATCATCGCCTTTCCGCTGCAAGGGTTTACCTTCGATTGGTTTATCGAGCTGACGCGGACCGAAGCGCTGCATGATGCGACGGTCAACTCGATCTTCATCGCGGTCACAACGGCGATCTTGGCCACCTGCTTCGGTCTGTTCGCCGCGCGGGCGGGCAACCGTCATGTGTTTCCGGCTAAGGGCGGCATATTGGGCTTCATCATGCTGCCCTTGGTTCTGCCCGAGATCATTGTCGCGGTGTCCCTTCTGGTCGCGATGTTGCAAATCGGCCTGACCCCCTCGATCTGGACGGTGATTGCGGGCCATGTGTTGATCTGCACGCCTTTCGCCATCGCGATCCTGAACGGCAGCTTTGCCAATATGAATCAAAGCCTTGAAGAGGCCGCGGTGGATTTGGGCGAGACGCCGCTCTCGACCTTCCGCTTGGTCACGCTGCCGCTGGTGATGCCGGGGATCATCGCCTCGCTTCTGATCTGTTTCACGATCTCGCTCGACGAATTCATCATAGCGTTTTTCCTCTCGGGCAATGAGCCGACCTTGCCGGTCTATCTCTGGGGGCAAATGCGCTTCCCGGGCCGGTTGCCGGTGATCATGGCGCTTGGGACAATCCTTGTTGTGCTGTCGATCATGCTTCTGATCACCGCTGAGTATTTCCGCCGCCGGGGCCTACACCGGGCCGGCCTTAGAGACACCGGAGGGTTCTTGTGAAAGACACCAACCAAGAGCCGATCATCGCGCTTCAGGGCGTGCATAAATTCTATGGCGAGTATCATGCGCTTCGCGGCATCGACGCGGAGATCGGGCAGGGCGAGTTCTTCTCGCTGCTTGGGCCGTCGGGCTGTGGCAAGACCACGTTGCTGCGCGCAATTGCCGGGTTCGAGGATATCTCGAGCGGACGGATTTTGTTGGATGGCCGTGATGTGGAAGGCGTGCCGCCGAACAAGCGTCCGACGAATATGGTGTTTCAGAGCTACGCAATCTTCCCACATTTGAGCGTGGCGGAGAATGTCGGCTTCGGCCTGCGGAAATCAGGCATGAGTGGTTCTGAAAAACAAACCGCCGTGGGGGAGGCATTGGAGATGGTCGGGCTCGGCGGGTTTGGCAGCCGTGCGGCTCATGCGCTCTCAGGTGGGCAACGGCAACGGGTGGCGCTGGCCCGCGCCCTGATCCTGAAGCCCAAGGTGCTACTGCTGGATGAGCCGCTTTCGGCCTTGGACAAAAAGATGCGCGAGCAGATGCAGACCGAGCTTCGTCGGCTGCAGCGGCAGGTTGGGATCACCTTCATTTTGGTGACCCATGATCAGGAAGAGGCGCTGATCATGTCCGACCGGATTGCGGTGATGTTCGAAGGTGAGATCGCGCAATTGGCGCCGCCGCAGGCGCTTTACCGCCGTCCGGCCAATCGGCGTGTGGGAGAGTTCATCGGTATGATGAATTTCTTGCCCGCCCGCGTGATCGACTCGGGCGGTACGATGGTTGAGGTCGAGGTTCCCGGTTTGGGGCGCGCGGCCTTGGCGCCCGACCAATGCCCGGCAGGGATTGGTGGCGAGGCCAGCATCGGCTTGCGCCCCGAGAGTCTGACACTGCTTTTTGAGGGGCAAAGCGCGGATCGCGTGGCGCAGGGCGTGGTCGAAGAACACACCTATTACGGCGATATGACCTATTACGATGTGCGATTGGATGGGGCGCCGAACACGGTATCGGTGTCGATGCGGAACATGCCCGGACGCCGCGTGTTGGAGCGCGGAGATCGGGCCGATTTGGCCTGGGATGCGCGAGCGATGGTGCTGTTCGGCTGAGTGCGGCCCGGAATTTTCGAAAATTCCGCCCGGAAAACGCGCGTTTTCCGGTCCCCCGGTCTCAGCCCTTGCGGACCAAATAGGCGGTGCCGTCCTCTATCTCTTCACTCCCCAGAAACCCATGCCCTTGTTCGGCACAGAAATGCGGCACATCGACATGCGCTGCCGGGTCATCGGCCAAGAGCCGCGCGACCTGACCGCTTTCAAGGCCGCCCATACGTTTGCGGAGCCGCAGAACCGGCAAGGGGCAGAGCAAGCCGCGCGCATCGATATCCAGATCAAAGTCCATCCCCGGCGACATAAGCCGGGCGCGCGGTCCTGTCCACGGATATGTGACCGTTGGCCTCGTGACCTTTCCGATTTGCCGGGGTAGGGAAGAGACATGTTTGGGATTGACCTGTTTGACGCGTCGCTTTTGCCGGCGATGCTTGTCGCGCTGACCGCCGGTGTGCTGAGCTTTCTCAGCCCTTGCGTCTTGCCGATTGTGCCACCTTATCTCGCCTATATGGGCGGCATTTCGATGAACGATATGGCGGTCGCGGGTGCGGCACGGCGCAAGGCCGTTCTGGCCGCGCTGTTCTTTGTCTTGGGCCTCTCGACGGTGTTCCTGTTCCTTGGCTTCACTGCCTCTGTCTTTGGGCAATTCTTTCTTCAGAATCAGGTTCTTCTGGCGCAAATCTCAGGTGCCGTGATTATCGTTTTCGGCCTGCATTTCCTTGGCCTCTTCCGCATCCCAATCCTCGACCGCGAGGCCCGAATGGATGCAGGCGACCGGGGTGGATCGAGCTTTGGCGCTTATATTCTAGGGCTCGCCTTTGCCTTTGGCTGGACCCCGTGCATTGGGCCGCAACTGGGCGCGATCCTGTCCATTGCGGCAACGGAATCGAGCGTCCAGCGCGGGACAGCGCTGCTTGGGGTCTATGCGATCGGTCTGGGGCTGCCATTCCTGTTGGCCGCCGCGTTCATAGAACGCGCCATGGGGCTGATGACGCGACTGAAACGGCATATGAAAACCATTGAGCGCGTGATGGGCCTGTTGCTGGTTGGGGTCGGTGTCGCGCTGATGACCGGGGCGTTTTCTGCCTTTGCGTTTTGGTTGCTTGAAACATTCCCGGCCCTTGGCCTTCTGGGCTGAATTGCCATAGGCTTGCCCAAATCGATCGTGTGATTGGGCAGATGACGGATACCCCAGGTCAAGAGGTTCACCGCCGCCGGGTGATGTATATCCCCGGCTACGACCCGGTGCCGCCGCGCAAATATCGCGAGCGCTACCGGCGCGAAGCGGCGGCGCAGGCTGCGATTTCTGGCTATGACATCGCCCTTGGCCCAAAACAGACCAGCGGCAAATTCGGCTGGCATGTCAGCGCCGAGATGGAGGGGGCGGCGGTCGAGACCGATATCGAGGTGATGTACTGGTCCGACATCGTGCGGGACTCGATGAGCCACGGTATTCTCGCGACTTATGGCCAGCTTTTTCGCACGGCTTGGATCTACATATGGTCGGGGGCGCTGTTTCGCCTAATGACGCTCCGGAAGGGACCGGTGATTGCGGCGCTTTACCCGGTGGTTTTCCTGTTGGGTCAGTTGCTTGCGGCGCTTGCTGTCGGAGTCGCGGTCGCCTTCGTGGTCGAATGGATGGGGCACCGGCTCCTTGGCATTCCCTTGTCCTTCTTCGGCTTGGCTCTGGGGCTGGTCATGGTCTGGGCCGTCTTGGATCTGTTCCGACGACAAGATGGACGGTTTCTCGCCTATTACCTGATGCATGATTACGCGTTTTCGGCGCGCTATGGTGGGGCGTATCCGCCAGAGCAGGAGGACCGGATGCGTGAGGCTGCTGATCAAATTGCGGCGGCCTTGCAGGCGGATGTGGACGAGGTGCTGATCGTTGGACATTCTTCCGGTGCGTATATCGCGGTCTCGATCCTGTCAGATTTGATCCGCGCAGGCCGGGTTCCGGCGGATGGGCCGCGTCTGGCGCTTCTGACCTTGGGGCAGGTGGTGCCGATGGTGTCTTTCCTGCCGAAAGCGGGTCGGCTGCGCGCGGATCTGGCGTTTCTGAGTAGCCGGGACGAGATCACTTGGGTCGATGTGACGGCCCCCGGCGATGGCTGCGCCTTCGCGCTTTGCGACCCGGTTTCGGTGACCGGGGTCGCGCCAGAGGGGAAGCGCTGGCCGCTTGTCATTTCGGCGGCCTTCACCCAAACGCTGAGTCCTGAGAGGTGGAAGGCGCTGCGCTGGCGGCTTTTTGAGCTGCATTTCCAGTATCTCAACGCCTTCGATCAGCCGGGCGATTACGACTATTTTCGCATCACGGCGGGCCCGCTGAGCCTGCAAAGCCGCTTCGCCGACCGGGCGCCTTCGAAAAGCCGGATCGAACGCCCGGTGAACCGTTATACGAGTATGGCCGCATGATCCCGCCCAAACCGGCCGCGCGCCCGGATCGGGTGTCTCTTCTGCGGTACCTCAAGTTGTTCCGGCGCGACATTCTCTCGGCGCAGCCTCAGCGCCTCTATCGGGCCTGGATGGCCGAGTTCCGGACGCCGTTTTTCCGGTCTTACCTGCTGAACCAGCCCTCTTTGGTGCAAACGGTTCTGAAGGAACGCCCCGATGATTTTCCGAAATCGGATCGGATTGGCGAAGGGCTGCGCCCGCTTCTCGGAAACTCGGTCTTTCTGACCAATGGCGAGACCTGGAAGCGGCAGCGCCGGATCATCGACCCGGCTTTCGAAGGCGGACGGTTGCGCGACACGTTCCCGGCCATGTGGGCGGCAGGCGAGGCCGCCGTGGCGCGGATGGGAGACGGCGTCGTGGATGTCGAGCCTGAGATGAGCCACGCGGCGGCAGATGTGATTTTCCGTACGCTCTTCTCGATCCCGATTGAGAACGAGATTGCCGCTCAGGTGTTTGACGAGTTTCGCACCTATCAGAGGACGCAACCGATCTTAAACGCCGCCGCGTTTCTGCCCCTGCCGCGCTGGATGCCGCGTGGGCATCGGGCGCAGACGAAAGCATCGGCACGCGTGATCCGCGGGCTGATCACCCGGCTCACAGCAGATCGGATGGAGGAGATCAAAGCGGGCAGGGCGCCGGACGATCTTGCGACCAAAATCATGACCACGGCGGACCCACAGACCGGCGAGACCTTCTCGACCGAGGAGATGGTGGATCAGGTGGCGATTTTCTTCCTGGCCGGGCATGAGACGAGCGCAAGTGCTCTTGGGTGGACCTTGTTTCTCTTGGCGATGTTCCCGAATTGGCAGGAGCGCATTGCCGAGGAAGCCGCGATTTTGGACGGCCCCGAGTTCTCGGTTATGTCGAAATTGAAGTTCAGCCGGGATGTGTTTCGGGAGGCGTTGCGGCTCTATCCACCGGTGCCGATGATGGTCCGCGAAAACGCCTGCCCTGAGACGTTTCGGGATCGGTCGATCCGTAAAGGGAGCCAGATGGTCATCTCGCCCTGGCATCTGCAGCGTCATGAGCGTCTTTGGGACAATCCCGACGGGTTCGATCCGGGCCGTTGGCAGACTGAGAATGGCAAAACATGTATGCGCGAGGCCTATATTCCCTTCTCTGCCGGCAGCCGGGTGTGCACGGGCGCAGGTTTTGCGATGGTTGAGGGGCCGCTTTTGCTGTCGATGTTGGTCAAGGCGTTTCGGTTTGAACGGCTGGAGGGGCGCGATCCTGTGCCGGTAGCCTATCTCACTGTCCGAGCGAAAGATGGGATTTGGCTGCGCGCCCGTCCGCGAGGGTAACCGGAGTTTTGCAAAATTCCGGTTCGTTTTCTTGCAAGAAAACGGATCACCGCACGATGCGGACAGGCGCTTGGTTGCAGAAGATCACCATTTGGCCAGCGTTTTCGACCGCCCGATATCCGCGCCGTTTCAACTCTCGAATGAAGGCCTCCCGACCCACATAGCGGTCGATATCTCGCACGCTGCGCCGGATCACCAAACCATCACGGGCGGCTTTGGAACCAAAAAGATGCGACATACAGTGATCGGCGGAAAGAAGGGCGGGGTCCTGTCTCATATCGCGCAGGCTAGGCTGATCGTGGTTAACGTCCGGTTAGGTGATGCAGCACATAGACACGGATCGCCGAGGCCAACCCGCTCTCCAGTCCCCGCGCTTCATCAACCTCTGCGGCCAGTTCATTCACCGACATGTCGCGCTCCGTCGCGATGCGTTGGAATTCCTGCCAAAAGGCGTCTTCAAGCGAGACGGAGGTGCGGTGGCCCCGCAAAGTCAAAGACCGTTTCCGGGGCCGGGCGTTCATTCGCTTTCCCGCTCATGCCCGTCGAGCAATTTGCGGGCTTGTTCATCCCGCGTGGCCTGCAACAGCCGCGCGGCTTTGCTTTGCCCGTGTTTGATGGCATTCGCATCCGCATTGGCTTTTTTTTCCACCATATCGCGGGCTTTGCGGGCTTTGTTCAAGTTGATCGGGGTGCTCACTTCGGACCGACCATGTTTTCCGGGCGGACCACAGCCTCGAAGGTGTCTTCATCGACAAAGCCGAGCTTGATTGCCTCTTCCTTGAGGGTGGTGCCGTTCTTATGCGCCGTCTTGGCAACTTTGGTCGCGTTGTCATAGCCAATCGTCGGGGCCAGCGCTGTGACCAGCATCAGGCTTTCGCGCATTAGCTTGTCGATCCGGGTCCGGTCCGCATCCAGCCCGTCGACCAGATTGTCCGTAAAGGCGGCCGAAGCATCACCCAAAAGCTGCATACTTTGCAGGACGTTATAGGACATCATTGGCTTATAGACGTTCAGTTCGAAATGCCCCTGGCTGCCCGCAAACCCAACGGCCGCATCATTGCCCATCACATGGGCGCAAACCTGGGTCAGCGCCTCGCATTGCGTGGGGTTCACCTTGCCCGGCATGATCGAGCTGCCCGGTTCGTTCTCGGGCAAGATCAACTCGCCCAGACCGCAGCGCGGGCCTGAGCCGAGCAGACGGATATCGTTGGCGATTTTGAACAGCGAGGCGGCGACGGTCTTTAGTGCGCCAGACATCTCGACCATCGCATCATGCGCCGCGAGCGCTTCGAATTTGTTGGGCGCGGTGACGAAGGGGAGGCCGGTGATCCGCGCCATATTGCCTGCCACCTCTTCGGCCCAACCGGGCGAGGTATTGAGGCCGGTGCCAACCGCCGTGCCGCCTTGGGCCAGTTCGTAAATCCGGCCAAGCGCTGCTTTCACGCGGGCGATGCCCATGGCGACCTGATGCGCATAACCGGAAAACTCCTGGCTCAGCGTCAGCGGTGTGGCGTCCTGCGTGTGCGTCCGACCGATCTTGATGATCCCGTCAAAGGCCGCAACTTTCGCCTCAAGCGCGGCATGCAGTTTTTCCAAGCCAGGGATCAGGACCTCATGGGCCGTAACCGCCGCCGAAATGTGCATCGCAGTCGGAAAGGTGTCATTCGACGACTGCCCCATATTGCAATGATCATTCGGATGAACCGGGGTTTTCGAGCCGATCTCGCCGCCCAGGATTTCGATCGCCCGGTTCGCGATCACCTCATTGGCATTCATATTCGACTGCGTGCCGGATCCGGTCTGCCAAACCACCAAGGGAAAGTTATCGTCGAGCTTGCCGTCGATCACCTCTTGAGCCGCTTCGATCATCGCGTCGGCCAAATCTCCGGGCAGCTTGCCGGAGGCCTTATTGGCCTCCGCGCAAGCGCGTTTGATCACGCCCAAGGCGCGGACGATGGCCACCGGCTGTTTCTCCCACCCGATCGGGAAGTTCAGGATCGAGCGCTGCGTCTGCGCGCCCCAATATTTGTCGGCGGGAACCTCAAGGGGGCCGAAGCTGTCGGTCTCGGTGCGGGTTGCGGTCATCTTGGCCTCCATAAGGTCTTGGTTGAGCGAGGGAATAGCGCGGCGGACGGGCCGGGTGCAACGGCCAGAATGGCGCAGCCGGTCACTCCGCCGCGCGGGTGGCGGCCTCAGCTTGGCGAAAGCGGTAAACTCGCGCGGGCGGCATATTCCACCAGATTTTGCGGCTGACCTCCCAACTCAATCCCAACTCTTCCCGTACCACCGGGGTGACGGGCGGTTTCGGGCCATAGGTGAATTGCACATAGTCTTGGCCCGGCCGGAGTTTTGCGACGGTGCCGGTCAGGATCGATCGCTGCAAGGCGACGGGCATCGACAACAGCGGCAGGCCAGAGATCACAGCTTGCGCGTTTTCGAGAGGCAGATCGCCAATATCACCCGCCGACATTTGATGGACATTCAGCCCCGGAAACGCCGCCTGAAGCCGATCACAAAACACCGGGTTCATTTCGATTGAATGCAGGTGCTCAGGCGGCAAGCCCCGATCCAAAATCGCTTGTGTGATTTTGCCGGTCCCGGCCCCTAGTTCGATCACCGGCCCGGCGGCTGGATCGACCCGCGCGGCCATCTCTCGGGCCAGACCTTCGGAAGAGGGGGCCAGCGCCACAACCTGATGCGGGCGTTTCAGAAGCTGGGTCATGAACAGTCGGAAATCGCTTGCCATGGTATGCTGGTCCTTGGTGCTAAAGCCCTTGGATATCGGGGGCTATGACGCCCTGTCCTGGTCAATTCAAAGTCATGCTGCGTCCTGCGACGCGTCAATGGGTTTTCCGGAACCGATCCAAGCTCACAACTTCTGCGTCTTGCGCCGCGCCGGAGTCCTCGCCGTCGTCGCTCTCTTCGGACCCGTCCGGCGGGGTTGGATCATCTTCCGGCCCGTCATTTTTCGCATTGGTTTCAAAACGTAACCCGAACTCGACCGAGGGATCGACAAAGGTGAGGATCGCATCGAAGGGCACGCGCATGGATTCGGGATTGTCACCGAAATTGAGCGTGATCGAGAACCCGTCATCATCCACCTGGAGGCCGTCATACCAATGTTGGATGACGATGGTCATTTCCTCGGGATAGCGCTCCATCAACCAGGCGGCCAAATCGGCATCTGGATGTTGTGTGTCGAAGGTGATGAAAAAATGGTGCTCACCCGGCAAACCGTGATCGGCCACATCCTGCAATACCGTTTGGATCAGCCCGCGCATCGCGCGATGCATCAGGCGGCCATAGGCAATCGACTCCGGCGGTGTGTCTGACATGTCTTCCCCGGTGGACGGCAGTGCCCACACCATAGAAGATTCGTTTGGGAATGAAAGCGGGTGAGGCGGGGCCGCGTCAGATGTTGGCCAGGACTAGCCAGGAGGCCAAAGCGGCCTCGCAACCAAAGAAGGTCCAGCTTTGCCGAGAGGCGGCATCGTCGCGGAAAATCGAGGTGATCCGACCAATCGCGGCGCCGGCATAGGCAAATCCCATCACCAGCCAGCCGAGCGGTTCATTGAGCAAAAGCGCGCCGCCAGCGAGGCCGACGAAAAGGCATCCCGAGGCCGCCGAAACCTCTGTATAAGCCATGTTGGTGGGCCCCGAGCGCATGTCGAGCTGATCCATCGTCCAGCGCGGCGCGAGCCAGCCCATCAGGCCCAGACCAATGGTCAGGATGGCCACGGCCATGTTCACAAAATCTACTGCGGTTGCGGCGCCCAGCATGAAGCCCTCCAGCGGCGTGAAGTTTCCCCTTAAACGTGTGGTGCGGAGGCTTGGATCACTTGCCGATGAATTATTTTCAGGCGCTTTGGCGGTGTGACATACCGGTCACTGAAAATGTGAAGGGGTGAAGTGCAGGCTTCTGTTGCCAGGTGCCTGCGAACCCCGCCTTACGCGGCTAGGCGTAAGGGCTTAAAGTCGGCGACTTAAGCAGCTTACGCTGCCAGAGCCATTGCCGGAGCACGGTTGTCATTTGCAACTGTACGATTCGGACCGATAACGGTGGTACCTCACCGGGACAAAGCTAACCCCTTTAGACGTTCGTCGATCCTATTTCGGCCCCATGATCCGCAAATGACGGAGTTTTGGTGGAGCCGCCGGGTACCGCCCCCGGGTCCGATCCGCTTATGACGAGCGCGTTTATGTCCATAGTCCCGTTGCCGGAACACTGAGAACATATGCGGCAATGGTGCGGTTTTCAAGCCGATGCCCCACCGCAGCCGTCCCACCGGGAGTGGATTTTTGCGAAAAATCCGGCTTGGAAAACGGGGTTTTCCGGTCCGTTTTCTTTCAAGAAAACGGTGCCTAACGTCGACAATACGATCCGTCATAACCAATGTCGCGGCGGATGTGGTCGGACAGGTTCGACATCTCGGGCCCCCGGCCTTGGGCGAGTAAACTATTCACCGATCCACGGACACGGCGCGCCAGGCGGGTCAGCGTCTTTGTGACATCTTGGCGAGACATATTAAATCTCCTTTTATATAAAGAAGGCTGATGTTCCTGAGCAGAGATGCGCTTCTTGGGCCTTTATTACAAACAAAGAGACAAAGGGTATACATAAGTTGTGTCTATAGCTAAGCCTCATCAAATCCCCCCTTTGGCGGCGATCCGTGTGTTCGAAGCCTGTGCCCGGCACGAGAACTTCACCCGGGCTGCGGCAGAGCTTGGCATGACGCAGGCGTCGGTCAGCTATCAGATCAAGGTGCTCGAAGAGCGCATGGGCGCGCCGTTGTTTTTGCGGCAACCACGCAAGGTGGCGTTGACCGAGATTGGTCGCCAATTGGCCGCGCCGACAATCGAGGCCTTCGACAAGCTGCGCGCGGCCTATGGGGCGGGGCAAGATACGCTTGGCCGGACCCTCTCGATCAGCACGCTGCCGTCTTTTGCCAGCAACTGGTTGGCACCGCGCATTGGTCAGTTTCAGATGGCGCATCCCGATCTTGCCGTCCGGGTGGAGTCCGACCCGTCGAATATCGATTTTGCGCAGTCTGAGATCGATCTAGCGATCCGCTATGGTGATGGTGCTTGGCCAGGCCTCTCCGCGGATCTTCTGATGCCGTCGGAATTTACCCCGATGTTGAGCCCGGAATTGTTGGAGCGGGTTGGGCCAGAGCTGTCGCCTGCGGATTTGCCGAATTGGCCGCTCATCGATCCGACGGATCCGTTTTTGGCCGAATGGCTGCGGCAGGCCGGCGTATCAGCACCAGATTTGTCGTGTCGTGTGGGCAGCCAGCTTGGGTCGCAAGTCACAGAGGCGCGGGCGGCGATGGCCGGGCAGGGCGTAACGATGTTGACGCCGCGATTCTTCCGCTATGAGTTTGAGACGGGTCGGTTGGTGCAGCCCTTCGACTTGGTCGCCAGCGACGGCAAAGGCTATTGGCTGATCTACCCACGGGCCCGGCGCAACGTGCCAAAGATAAGAGCGTTTCGGCGATGGATTTTGGCCGAAGCCGCCGCCGATAATGAGAGAACTGCGGCTGGTCTTTCTGAGTCATCTCACCGCGAAGCGACGTGAAGCGCAGAAAAAGAGCGCTCCAAGAGGAGCGCTCTTTTGTCAATTTTATTAGCTTCTTAGAAGCCTGCTTTAATGCGCTCAAAGGCCTCGGCTTGACGCTGGCGTTGCTCGTTCGAGATCGGCAATTGCGCCAGGACTGGAACGGTGACCGCGCCAAGCCCGTTCGCTTCGAGGGTCTCGGCACCGAGGGAGGCGAGCGCCACCGTGTTGGCCGAGCCGAACCCGCCTTCGATGAGCGGCTGCGCGGAGTCCACGGCGAGAAGCGCGTTGACATAGTCGTAGGCTTTCGCTTCGACGCCCGGTGCGTCGGTCATGTTGACATAGCCGCAGAGCCAGACGCTCGTACCCTCGGCGGTGTTGCGCTCAAACCCGACAGGGAAGCCCTCATCGGCCAAGGCCACCGGGACCTCATTCCAGGCCCAGGCCACGAGCACTTCGCCCGAGCCCATCAACTGCCCCAACTCGCCGGGGTCGACCCAATAGGTCCGCAGGTTCTCATGGATCGACCGGAGCCAATCTGTGGCGGCTTCAAACTCGGCGTCGCTGACGTCGGACCAATCGGTCACACCGGTGGCCAGATAGGCAAGGGCATAGGCATCATCGACATTGTCCGGGATCGACAGGCGCCCGGCAAAGGCCGGATCGGTGAAGACCTGAAGCGAGGCGACCTGCTCGGCGGTCACTTGCTCGGTGTTGTAGGTGACGGCGGTGGAGCCATAGTCGGTCGGCAAGAAGTAGAGATCAGCCGATCCCGCCATGATGTCTTCGCCCACGAGGCTACCATCGAGATCACCAAATGCCGTGATCTGATCGGTGTTCCAAGGCTCGATAATGCCCGACGCCTGCCAGCGCGGCGCGGACCCGGCGCAGATATGGGTCACATCGGTTTGGAACCCCGAAACCAGACGCTGAAACGCTTCGTCCTCATCGCCGAAAAACACGAAAGACGGGCTTTCGCCATGGGTGTCGACATAAGGTTGGTGGAAGGCGGGGTCTTCAAAGCCGGAATAGTCGAAGACGAGCAGGTCGTCGTCTTGGGCAAAGGCGGGCAGGGCAATGGTCAGCGCGATTGCGGTGCCAAGCAGAAAGCGTTGGGTCATGATGTCGGGTCCTCATCAGATGTAAGAGGGTGGAAAAGCAGATGCGACGTTAAGAAAGCGATCCGGTCGCGGCAAGACAAATTATTGCGGCGCTTGGGGCGCTGCATTTGCATGGCGCGCGCGCGCCGCAAGGACCGATTGCGCGAGGTCCTTGGTATAGGCTTCCAGTTCGGTCAGGCCCTCCGCCGCCATTGCGCCCTTCTGGTTTTCGATCGCATCGGTGATCTGCGTGTGCAGCGCCACGATCGCCTCGCGGGAGCGGGCGGTGAAGGTGATCATGTTCATCAATGGCTGCATTGCCTCAACCGCACCGGCCAGTTGATAGCTCAGCACCGGGTTACCCGCGCCGTCGACAAGCGCCCGGTGAAACGCCACATCGGAGGCGCAGAACGCCTCATCCGTCAGGCCGGGCTGCGATTGACGGTGAATCTCTGCCCGCATGGTCGCCAAATGGTCGGCACTGCGGCGCTCAGCTGACAGGGGCGCGCAGGCGCGTTCCAAAGCAAACCGCGCCTCGCACGCCGTGTCAAAGCTCACGGAATTCATGCTGAGCAGCAGGGTCGAGGTGGTGATCTGCTGGCTATAGGCATCCTCAAAGGAGAGCCTGTTGACAAAGGCGCCGCCAAACGCGCCGCGTTGGGTTCGGATCAGCGACTGCGCCGCCAGCCGCTTGAGGGCCTCGCGCACGGTGGGTCGCGAGACATCGAACTGCTCGGCCAATTCGGCCTCGGACGGTAGGCGTGCATCGACGATCAGATCGCCAGCGATAATTGCGTCGCGGATCGCTTTGGCGATCTGGGCCGAAAGATCGGCGGAGCTGCTTGGATCAATTTTCATTTGTCAGACATTTAAAAGTCTGACATTTAAAACGCAATCCCTGAGTCGAGGAGGGCACAGTGATTTCATCCCGGATCAGAGCCATTGGGGCGGCGCATTGGTTGGCGCTGTTTGCGGTGATCCTGTTGGCTTGGGGCGCGCTTTACGCGATGGCATTGCCGGAGGAACTGCGCGCGACGAGCCGGATTTATGGCGCGGAGTTTTGGGCGGCGCTTTGCACGCTGACGCCGGATGCAGCCGGGTTTCTGCGGATCACCGCAATGTGGATGTTGATGTCGGCGGCGATGATGGCGCCGACCGCTCTGCCAGCCTTCGCGACCTATGACGATCTGAGCCACAGTGCCGAGACCGATTTTGCCGCTTTGGTTGGCGGCTATCTGACGATTTGGCTGGGCTTCTCGCTTGGCGCGGCGGGGCTGCAATTCGCGCTGTATCAGAGCGATTTGGTGAGCGCTTTCGGCGACAGCCGCTCGACGGCACTTTCGGCGGTGCTTCTCGCGATGGCGGGGGCGTATCAGTTTACACCCCTCAAAGAGGCCTGCCTGTCGAAATGCCGCCAACCGCTCAGCTTCTTCATGGCGCATTGGGAGGAGGGCGCGTTCCGCAACGGTCTGCGCCTCGGCGCGGTTTGCCTTGGCTGTTGTTGGGCGCTGATGCTGCTTGGGTTTGTCGGTGGCGTGATGAACCTCGCGTTCATGGGGCTCGCCACGATCATCATGGTTGTCGAAAAGCTGCCCGATCTGGGCCGCTGGATCACCAAGCCGCTTGGCTTGGCATTGCTTGCGGCGTCGGCCTGGCTGGCGCTTGGTTTGGGTTGAGAAAAGGGAGAGATGGAAATGGCATTGGATGGCGGAGCGATCGGAACGGTTCCTTGGGCGATCAAGGGCGAGTTGATCCTGAACTGCAATTGCACGGTGTTTTGCCCCTGCGTGGTGTCGCTTGGCAAACACGCGCCGACGGAAGGCTATTGCCAAGCCTGGTCCGGCATCCGGATCGATGAAGGCTTCTATGGTGATGAAGATATTGGTGGGCTGAATGTCGGCCTGCTGCTGGAGATTCCCGGTCTGATGGCGCGCGGTGGCTGGAAAGCGGCGGCCTATATCGACGAGCGCGCCAATGAGGCGGCCTATGACGGGTTGGTCAATATTTTCTCGGGCGCGGCGCGGGGCACAACCGGACTCTTCAAGGTCCTGGTGTCCGAGTTTCTCGGGGCCGAGCGCGCCCCGGTGATCTTTGAGACCGAAGGCAAAGCGCGGCGTCTGATGGTCGGTAAGAAGATCCAAGGCGAAGTGGTGCCGGTTGGCGGCAAGGAGCCGGGTGAGGATATCGTGGTGACCAATACCGAATATTGGATGGGCCCCGATATTACCGTGGCCACCGCCACCAAAGGCCGGGTTCGCGCCTTTGGCCGGGTTTGGGATTTCGACGGTCGCTCTGCCGAGATTTGCCAGATCGATTGGGTCGGGCCGCAGGGCAAGGCATGATCACGCCGGGCTGGTGTCAGACCATGGCGCGTTACAACGCCTGGCAGAACCAGTGGATGTTCCAGGCCGCCGACGCGTTATCTGAAGAGGAGCGGCGGCGCGACCGGGGTGCGTTCTTCGGCAGCATCCATGGCACACTCGCCCATCTCATGTGGGGGGACCATCTATGGATCGCCCGGTTTGACGGCGGCCCAGGCCCGAACCCGCCGAAGGCGGACAGCAGCGGGGCCATTGATTGGTCGGCGCTCTTTGACTGGCCCGAAATGATGGCCGAGCGGCCGCAATTGGATGCGCGGATCGCGGCTTGGACATGGTCCATCGACCAGAGTGATCTCGAGGGTGCATTTACCTGGGCCTCCAGCGCCAGCCCGGAGCCCCTCACGCGGCCCCGGGCGCTCTGCGTGATGCAGATGTTCAACCATCAGACCCACCACCGGGGCCAAGTCCATGCGATGCTGACCGCCGCAGGCGCCAAAACCAGCGTTACCGACTTGCCCTTCATGCCGGAGGACATACCGGAATGGCACTGATCTCCCCCTCCCGCCGCATCCGCCGGACGCCGTTTTCCGATGGGGTCGAAGCAGCCGGCGTGAAAGCCTATTCGGTCTATAACCGGATGCTTCTGCCCTCGGTTTTTGAAAGCCCCGAGGAAGATTATCGCCATTTGAAACAGGCGGTACAGGTCTGGGATGTGGCCTGCGAGCGGCAGGTGGAACTCCGCGGCCCGGATGCGGCCCGGCTGATGCAGATGCTGACCCCGCGCGATCTGCGGGGGATGTTGCCCGGGCAGTGCTATTACGTGCCGATTGTCGACGAAACAGGCGGGATGCTGAACGACCCCGTGGCGGTGAAGCTGGCCGAGGATCGCTGGTGGATTTCCATCGCTGATAGCGACCTCTTGCTTTGGGTCAAAGGCGTGGCGCAAGGGTTCCGGCTGGATGTGCTGGTTGATGAGCCGGACGTCTCGCCGCTGGCCATTCAAGGGCCGCTGGCGGACGATCTGGCGGCGCGGGTCTTTGGCGATGGCGTCCGGGATATCCGGTTCTTCCGCTTCGGCTATTTTGCGTTTCAGGGGCGGGACTTGGTTGTCGCGCGCTCCGGCTACTCGAAACAGGGCGGGTTCGAGATCTATGTCGAGGGCGACGATATCGGCATGCCGCTTTGGAATGCGCTGATGGAGGCCGGGCGCGATTTGGATGTGCGCGCAGGCTGCCCCAACACGATCGAGCGGATCGAGGGCGGTCTCTTCAGCTATGGCAACGACATGACAGCGGCCAACACCCCCCATGAATGCGGGCTTGGCCGGTTCTGCGATACACTGACGGCGGTCGGATGCATTGGCCGGGATGCGTTGCTGCGGGTGGCGCGCGAAGGCCCGGTGCAGCAGATCCGCCCGATTGCAATCGCGGGTGACGCCTTGCCGGCCTGCGACCGGCCTTGGCCGCTGATGGCTGGCGACAAGCGCGTGGGGCAGGTGACCTCCGCCGCGCAATCGCCCGATTTCGGCGAAGGCGTGGCTATCGGGATGGTTCGGATGACCCATTGGGATCCGGGCACCGAATTGAGCGTTGTGACCCAAGACGGACCCCGCGCGGCGGTGGTGCGCGAGAATTTCTGGATTTGAACAAGGAGAGACCCGATGCGGGCATTGATCGTGGAGAAGGACGAAGAGAGCGGTAAGACCAGTGCTGCGGTGCAGGAGGTCGACGAGAGCCGCTTGCCTGAGGGCGATGTGACCGTCGCGGTGGAGTTCTCGACCCTGAACTACAAAGACGGGCTGTGCATTGGGCCGGGGGGCGGCTTGGTCCGCACCTATCCGCATGTGCCGGGGATCGATTTCGCGGGCACTGTCGAGGCCTCCGATGACCCGCGCTACAAGCCCGGCGACAAGGTTGTGCTCACCGGCTGGCGTGTGGGCGAGGTGCATTGGGGCGGCTATGCCGAAAAGGCCCGGGTGAAGGCCGATTGGCTGGTGCCCCTGCCGGACGGTTTGACGACGCGCCAAGCGATGGCTGTCGGGACCGCCGGGTTTACCGCGATGTTGGCGGTGATGGCGCTTGAAGATCACGGGTTAACACCCGAGAAAGGCGAAGTTTTGGTCACGGGGGCGGCTGGCGGTGTTGGCTCGGTGGCCACCGCGATCCTGGCCAATCTGGGGTATCAAGTGGCCGGGGTGACCGGACGGCCGGAGCAGGAAGATTACCTCAAATCGCTCGGCGCGGCGCGGATTGTGGCGCGCGATGAGATCAATGAGACGGTGAAACGCCCGCTTGAGGCCGAGACCTGGGCGGGCTGCGTCGATGCGGTTGGCGGCGCGATGTTGGCGCGGGTCTTGGGACAGGTGAAATATGGCGGGTCTGTTGCCGCCGTTGGTCTGGCGGGCGGGGCCGGATTGCCCGCGACCGTGATCCCATTCTTGCTGCGCGGCGTGAACCTCTTGGGGATCGATTCCGTCATGCAGCCCTATGATAATCGGCTCCGCGCCTGGGAGCGGATCGCCCGCGATCTGCCGATGGAGAAGCTTGAGGCGATGATCCATCCGGCCGGTCTGGCTGATTTGCCCGAACTTGGTGCGGCGATCTTGAAGGGCGGTGTGCGGGGCCGCGTTGTGGTGGATGTGACGGCCTGACCCGTTTGGAAGATGAAGACGGGGCAGGGTGGTTGACCCGCCCCGTTGCGAGCTAGTTTGGGGCAGACAGACCCTCACGCGGCAAAGGCACAGATGTCACCCATCATTTACTGGATGCGCCGGGATTTCCGGCTGGCCGACAATCCGGCGCTCGTGGCCGCCTGCGCGTCGGGCCGCCCGGTCATTCCGGTTTTCATTCTCGACGAGGTTGTTGAAACCCATGGCACCGCGCCGAAATGGCGCTTGGGCTTGGCCGTCGAAACCTTTGCGGAGTCTTTGGCCGCGCAGGGCAGCCGTCTGATCCTGCGGCGCGGGCGGGCGCTCGATGTTTTGCGGGCATTGATCGCGGAAACCGGCGCCGATGAGGTGCATTGGACCCGGCTCTATGATCCGGACAGCTGGGCGCGCGACGAAGGCGTGAAAGCCGCGCTGAAATCCGACGGTATCCGAGCGGTCAGTCACGCGGGCCATGTGCTGCACGAGCCCTGGACCGTCGAAACGGGCGGCGGCGGGTTCTACCGAGTCTATTCGCCCTTCTGGCGTGCTGTACGCGAAAAAGATGTCGGCGCAGCCCTCGCCTCGCCGCGCTTGACTGCGCCGGAGAGCTGGCCCGAAAGCGATGCACTGTCGGGATGGCAGATGGGCGCGGCGATGCAACGTGGGGCGCAAATTGTCCGGCCCTATCTGACGCTTGGCGAGACGGCGGCGCGGGCCCGGTTGGATCACTTCGTGACGAAGAAAATCGGCGCTTATAAGTCAAAACGGGACTTTCTCGACCAAGACGCAACCTCGGGATTGAGCGAGCCGCTGGCCTATGGCGAGATCAGCGCGCGCGCCTGTTGGCGGGCCGGTTGGGCTGCGATGGAGGCCGGGGCCGCGGGTGCGGAGCACTTCCTGAAAGAGCTGATCTGGCGCGATTTTGCGACGCATTTGGTGTTTCATACCCCGCATATCACCCGCGCGAACTGGCGTGAGGGGTGGGACAGTTTTCCTTGGCGCGAGGACAATGCCGACGCGGAAGCCTGGCGGCGCGGGCGCACCGGCCTGCCAGTGATCGATGCCGCGATGCGGGAGCTTTACGTCACCGGGCGGATGCACAATCGCGCGCGGATGTTGGTGGCCTCATATCTGACCAAACACCTGATGACCCATTGGAAGGTCGGGCTGGACTGGTTCGCAGAGTGCCTCGTCGATTGGGACCCGGCCTCAAACGCGATGGGCTGGCAATGGACGGCCGGTTCCGGCCCCGATGCCGCGCCATATTTTCGGATTTTCAACCCGTCGACGCAGGCGGAGAAATTCGATCCCGATGGGCGGTATCGCCGAAAATGGCTGGCCGAGATCAGTGACAATCCCGGAGCCGAGGCACGCGCCTATTTCAATGCGATCCCGCGAAACTGGTCCATGTCGCCATCGGACCCGTATCCGTCTGAGCCGATTGTCGGACTGGCCGATGGACGCGCGCGGGCCCTAGCGGCCTATCAGGCGCGCGACTTTTGAGCCCGGTTTTCGCGGCAAGACGGTGGAATTTCGCTTGAGACAGAGCGCCGGATCGGATCAAACTGGCCGGACGTGAGGGAATGAAATGACAATAAAAACAAGCATCAAAGGCGAGACGGACCTGCCACGCTATTTCGGCGCTGTCTTTGAACAGGCCCAAGGCATGGCCAATGGTCGGCTCGACATGCACCTACCGGATGGGCGGGTGTTTCGGGCTGATGGCGCGAAGCCTGGCCCGGTGGCGGAACTGCATATCGACAACCCCGATGTCTTTGCCCGGTTGATCCGCGAAGGCGATCTGGGTTTTTGCGAAGCCTATCTGGATGGCTGGTGGTCGACGCCGGACCTACAGGGGTTCATGGATTTGATCCACGCGGACAATGATGAGATTTATGACGGGTTTCTGGGCCTGAAACTCGTCCGTGCCTATGAGCGGCTCCGGTTCTGGATGCAGTCGAATTCCAAACGCCAGGCGAAGAAGAACATCTCGCATCATTATGATTTGGGGAATGATTTTTACGGACTCTGGCTCGACGACACGATGACCTATTCCTCGGCGCTGTTCCGGACGGGGCAAGAGCCACTGGAGACCGCTCAGATTCAGAAATACGCGTCGATGGTCGATGAAATGGGGGCCAAGCCCGGCGATCATGTGCTTGAGATCGGCTGTGGCTGGGGCGGGTTTGCGGAATATGCCGCCAAGGAGCGAGGCCTGAAGGTCACAGGTTTGACGATCTCACAAGAACAGCATGATTTCGCCGTCGCGCGGATGGAGCGGCTTGGCCTGTCAGACCGGGTTGAGATCAAGATGCAGGACTATCGCGATGAACGCGGCAGTTATGATGGCATCGCCTCGATTGAGATGTTCGAGGCCGTTGGTGAGAAGTATTGGCCAACTTATTTCAAGGCGTTAAGGGACAATCTTAAACCCGGAAAACACGCGACTTTGCAAATCATCACCGTGCAAGACCGACGGTGGGAGATCTACCGCAGAGGCGTTGATTTCATCCAGAAATACATCTTCCCGGGCGGCATGCTGCCCTCGCCAACCGTGCTTCGCGAAGAGGTGGTCAAAGCGGGCTTGGAGGTCACAGGCTCAATCGAATTTGGCGAAAGCTATTCCCAGACGCTGCGCAGATGGTATGACGTGTTCAATGATCGTTGGGAGGAGGTCCAAGCCTTGGGCTTTGATGACAGGTTTCGCCGGATGTGGAATTTCTACCTCACCTCTTGTGCGGCGACCTTCCATTTTGGCAATTGCGACGTCACGCAGATCACCGTGACACGGCCGCGGTAAGATGTTTACGGCGGCCAAACTCGTCGGCGCGTTGCTCTTTGCGGGGGTTGGATATCTGGCGGCCTTTCTTGTGATGGACACGTTTCCGGAGGGGCAGATCGCCACCTATTTCCCGGCCTCCATCGCCGCCATCGGCCTCTGGCAGGGCTGGTATGTGATGGGCGCACGGGCTGGCAACGGGCATTACGCTGCGTTCGGCAATGGGTTTCGGACCTCAATCCAAATCGCCTTCTTCGGGCTGGTGCTCTATGCGCTGCGCGAGATGTTCCTGCGTTCCGCCAATCTGCGCTATGACGGGCCGGGCGAGGCTGTGATCGCGGCGTTGGAACTCTTTCTGGAGTATTTCTGGCAGATGCAGACCGTGCCCGTGCTGACCGCGTTGGCCGTCGGCGGCATCGTTGCCGGGTGGTTGACGGAATCCGCCGCGCGCGCCTGGAGGTAAAGCCGCTCCGATGTCTGCTCTGTTCTTCTATGGCACGCTGCGGCACGCGCCGCTGCTTCAATTGGTGCTGGGCCGCGATGTGGTCAGCGTCGACGGTGTTTTGCGGGACCATCAAGTCAGATGGGTCGCCGATGAACCCTTCCCGATGATCCAAGAGGAGGTCGGTGGGATTGCAACCGGCCTAGTAGCGCGGGACATCACCGCCGAAGATCGCGCGAGGCTGGATTTTTATGAGGGCGCTTTCGGCTATCAGCTGGTTCATCGTGAGGTCGAGACTGCTGACGGGTCGACACTTGCCGAGGTTTATCTGCCGGATCCCGGCCTGTGGACCCCGGGGTCCGTTTGGTCGCTCGACGACTGGGTTCGGGATTGGGGCGCTTTGACCTTGGAAGCCGCCGCTGAAGTCATGGCGCTTTATGAGCGGGAACCGGCAGACAGCATTGCAAAGCGGTTCGATATGATCCGCTCCCGCGCGCAATCCCGTGTGCAGACGGCGTCCTGGCAGCGTCCGCGCAGTATTGGAGCGGATTTCTCCCGAGCAGATGTCACAATAGATCGGCTTGAGACGCCGTATCGGGCGTTCTTCACGCTCGAAGAATATCGCGCGCGCCATCGGCTGTTTGACGGCGCGCTCTCTGCGCCGGTCAATCGGGCGGTGTTTCGTGCCGCCGATGCGGTCACGGTGTTGCCTTATGATCCGGTTGCGGATCGGGTTTTAATGATCGAGCAGCTTCGCCTCGGGGCCTATGCCCATGGCGACACGGCCCCTTGGTTGCTGGAACCCATCGCGGGGATCATTGATGCCGGAGAGACGCCGGAAGCAACCGCGCGGCGCGAGACGGCGGAAGAGGCTGGGCTCACCCTGGGTGCATTGCACCATGCCGGACGATATTATCCATCACCTGGCGGTGTGGCGCAGGTCCTGATCTCTTATCTTGGGATCGCCGATTTGGATCACGGCGCGTCCGGCTTGGGTGGTTTGGCTACTGAAGGCGAAGACATCCGTTCTCATGTGGTCAGCTTTGGCGAAGCGATGCAGATGTTGGACAGCGGCGAGCTGGCCGTGGCCCCGCTGATCATCACGCTGCAATGGCTGGCGGCGCATCGCGAGCGGCTGCGCGCCGAGAGTTTGACCGCTTGAGTTTGCCGCCCCGCGCGCCTATCCCTTTGACATCATTCCACGAGGCGGGGAGCGCGCATCAGATGACCATCCATAAGGATCTGGCCGAGACAATCGGCAACACGCCGTTGATCCGTCTCAACAAGCTCAGCGATGAGACAGGTTGCGAGATTCTGGGTAAGGCCGAGTTCATGAACCCGGGTCAGTCGGTGAAAGACCGCGCGGCGCTCTATATCATTCGCGATGCGATCGCGCGCGGCGACCTGAAACCGGGTGGCACGATTGTGGAAGGCACGGCGGGTAATACTGGGATCGGGTTGGCCTTGGTCGGCGCGTCGATGGGGTTCAAAACCGTCATCGTGATCCCCGAGACGCAAAGCCAGGAAAAGAAGGACATGTTGCGGCTCGCCGGCGCTGACTTGGTCCAAGTACCTGCGGCACCGTACAAAAACCCCAACAACTATGTGCACTATTCCGAACGTCTGGCGGCTGAGCTGGCGAAATCCGCGCCGAACGGTGCGATCTGGGCCAATCAGTTTGATAATGTCGCCAACCGGCAAGCGCATATTGAGATGACGGGGCCAGAGATTTGGGCGCAGACCGATGGCAAGGTGGATGGGTTCATCTGCGCCGTGGGCACCGGCGGCACGCTGGCAGGCGTCGGCATGGCTTTGCAACCGAAAGGCGTGAAGATCGGGCTGGCCGACCCAGAAGGCTCTGCGATCCACAGCTTCTATACGACGGGTGAATTCAAGGCCGAGGGTGGCTCAATCACCGAAGGCATCGGGCAGGGGCGGGAAACTGCCAACCTCAAGGGCTTCAAACCGGATCACAGTTTCAAAATTCCTGATACCGAAGCACTGCCGGTCGTTTTTGATTTGCTGGCCGAAGAGGGGCTTTGCCTCGGCGGGTCGTCGGGCATCAATGCGGCCGGGGCCGCGCGGATGGCCCGGGCGATGGGCCCCGGCCATACGATTGTGACGATCCTCTGCGATTATGGCACGCGCTATCAGTCGAAACTCTTCAACCCGGCTTTCTTGCGCGAGAAGGGCTTGCCGATCCCGCCCTGGCTCGACGCGGAAAACCAGGATTTACCGAGCGTTTTTGAATGATCGCATTGCTGCGGCATCTCTTGGCCTTATGGCTGTTGATCCTGGCCATGGCGTTGCCTGGCTGGGCGCAGGAGACGCCTGATTATGAGATCTGGATCGGCGTCGCCGACCGGGCGGAGCAGGTGATCGACGGGCAACGGGCCTCGGACGCGGCATTGGAGGTTTTGCGCGCCCGGCTTGTCACCTGGCGCAGCGAGTTTCAGCAAGCGCAACAGATCAACAGCGCCCGGATCGATACCACCCGTGCCCAGATCGACGCGCTTGGGCCGCCGCCGGAAGAGGGCGCGACAGAACCCGCCGATATCGCCGCACAGCGGGCGGAGCTGAACGCCCGGTTGGCTGAGGAGGAGGCGCCCGCACGCCGCGCTGTGGCCGAGTTTCAGCGGGCACAGGGGTTGATCGGCGAGATCGATGCGTTGATCGCCCAACGCTTGACCGGAGAGTTGCTCTCACTTGGTCCCTCGCCGCTAAACCCGGCGAATTGGCCCGAAGCGGTGGAAGCTTTGACGGGGTGGATCGGCGCGATGGTGTCGGAGACCGAACGGCTGGTCGCGTCAGACTTGCGCCGGGCGGAACTGCATCAAAACGCGCCGCTGATCGTGGTCTATCTTTTGATTGCGTTGGTGCTTCTGGCGCGCGGCTGGCGCTGGACCGGCCATCTGATGGCCCGTGCTATTGCCCGGGAGGAGACGTCGCCCGGCGCGCGGCTGAGCCTGTTCTTCTTGTCTCTGTTGCAGGTCTTGGGCCCCGTTGTCGGTGTGGCGGCCATTGTCGCCGCGATGGAGGCCACGGGCTTCGTGGGGCTGCGCGCTAGCGCGCTGACGGATCAGATCGCCGCGATCACCATTTTCCTGATGGTCTCCGTCTGGCTGGGCCGGCAGGTCTTTCCGGTGCGGGAGACCGCCGTCCGCCCCTTGAACCTGACCGTCGGCGAGCGTCGCCAAGGCCGTTGGATCGCGATCACATTCGGCATCGCGCTCGGCATCGGCACCCTGATTGGTGAGATCGCCGATAGTGGCGCCTTCACCGATGCGGCGCGATTGACGCTGTTCTTCCCGATCGTGATCACCTTGGGCCTGCTGTTGTTCCGACTTGGGCAGCTTTTGATCAACCATGTCCGCCATGAGACAACAGAAGACGCTGATCTAAGCGTTCCAAACCAGATCATCCGTGTGGTGGGGTGGAGCGCGATGATCCTTGGCGTGAGCGGCCCGACCTTGGCGGCGATTGGCTATTACACCGCCGGGATCAGCTTTTTGTTGCCGACGACGATGAGCCTCGCGCTTCTTGCGTTGGTGCGGATTTTGCAGCGACTTGTGACGAACCTCTACGGCACGCTCACCGGGCGGCGAGAAGGGTTGGATGAGGCGCTGACGCCAACCCTGATCGGCTTCGTTCTGGCAATTCTCTCGCTCCCGCTCTTTGCGATGATATGGGGCGTGCGCGCGGCGCAGCTTGTTGATCTGTGGCAACAGGTGATCCAAGGATTTTCTCTTGGCGGCGTCACGATCAGCCCGCGCAACTTCCTGGTCTTCGCGCTGGTCTTTGCCGCCGGTTACACAGCGACGCGGCTGGTGCAGGCCACATTGCGCAGCTCGGTCTTGCCCAAAACGCGGCTGGATGCAGGCGGCAGCAATGCGGTCCTGTCTGGTACCGGATATATCGGCATCTTCCTGGCGGCCGTCATTGCCATCACCGCCGCCGGGATCGACCTCAGCTCCTTGGCGATTGTCGCCGGCGCGCTTTCCGTTGGGATCGGCTTTGGCCTGCAAACCATCGTCTCGAATTTCGTCTCCGGCATCATCTTGCTGATCGAACGCCCGATCAAACAGGGCGATTGGATCGAGGTGAACGGGGTGATGGGTTATGTCCGCGATATCTCGGTCCGCTCAACCCGGATCGAGACCTTCGACCGCTCCGATGTGATTGTGCCCAATGCCGATCTGATCTCGGGTGTGGTCACCAATATGACCCATCACAACAACACCGGGCGGGCGATTGTGCCGGTTGGCGTGGCCTATGGGACGGATACCAAACGCGTAGAAGGCATCCTGCGTGAGGTGGCCGAAGCCCATCCGATGGTGTTGTTGAACCCGCCGCCTTCGATCTTCTTCCGGGGGTTTGGGGCGGACAGCCTGGATTTCGAGATCCGCGCAATCCTGCGGGATGTGAATTGGGTCCTAAGCGTGAAAAGCGACTTGAATCACGCGATTGCCGCACGCTTTGTCGAGGAAGGGATCGAAATTCCCTTCGCACAACGCGATATCTGGCTCAGAAATCCCGAAACCCTGCGTGGAGACGTCGCGACCACCGCGTCAGGCCCGCCCAAAACACCCTTACCCAATCACGACCCGTCCGATTTTGACACAGACGGCGCAGACGGAGAGCCCGAGACATGACCGAGCCGCTGTTTCTGACAGACCCCTATCGCAAAACCGCGCCAGGGGTGGTCACCGGTGTGACAGGCGAAGGCGGCATCATCCTGGACGCTTCGCTGTTCTACGCCCGCGGCGGCGGGCAGCCCGGCGACAGCGGTATGCTGCATTGGGAGGGCGGACGCATTCCCATCGCAACGGCTGTGAAAGGCGAGGGGGCGAAGATCGTGCTGGTCCCGGCGGAACCCACTGCGATGCCGCCTGTCGGGGCAGAGGTTGAACAACAGCTCGATTGGGACCGGCGCTATGGGCATATGCGGGTGCACACCGCGCTGCATCTGTTGTCGGTGGTGATCCCGTTGCCGGTGACCGGCGGCGCAATCGGGGCCGAGAAAGGCCGATTGGATTTCGACATGCCGGAGGCGCCCGAGGACAAGATGGTGCTGCAAGGCAAACTCAACAGTCTCATCGATCGCGATTTGTCGGTGGGCGAGACCTGGATCACCGATGGGGAGCTGGCGGCCAATCCGAGCCTGGTGAAAACCATGTCGGTTCAACCACCGAAGGGGGCAGGGCGCGTCCGCTTGGTCCGGATCGGCGAAGGGGAGAGCCAGGTCGATCTGCAACCCTGCGGCGGCACCCATGTGGTGCGTACGGGCGAGATCGGGACAGTGACCATCGGCAAGATCGAAAACAAAGGCCGTCAGAACCGGCGGGTGACCGTCGTTCTCGCCGATTAAGCGGCGGTTGAGGTCAGCCGTTGAAAGCGGCGCTCTCTTCTCAGCATGGCCAGCGCCGGGTCGTTCCGGGCCCACCGAAAATCCCGATACCCGGCCTCTACCGTCTCTTCAAGCCGATCAAGCGCCATGTCGACCGCCCCACACCAGCCAAGCGTGGCCGCGGTATAGTAGGTCAGAAGCCCATCTTCGGCCTCGTATCGCTCAAGCTCGGCCATCGCGTCATCGGTCCGGCCAGCACGGGCCAGAAGTGACGCGAGGATGTTCTGGGCCCGTTGATCTCGCGGATCTCGTGGCCCCAAGGCACACAGTCGAAAAAGCCCCTGTTCGGCGGCCATCCGGCTCCCCGCCTGATCGCCCAGCCCGGCGAGAGCGCCGGACGCAAGATAGAGCGGGCGAAAATCATCCCGCCGCAGATCCGCCGCCACCAAGGCCATCCGCGCGGCGCGGGCCATATCGCCAGAGGTGTAGAACGTGCGTGCCAAGCTGTAATGGCATTCCGCATCCTGCCCATCGTGATGCAGCGCCGTGGCAAAGCTTGCCAATGCATGCGCCGTGGCTCCCATTGCATCCAAGACCATGCCAAGCGCCATATGCCCTGCGGCCAGGTCAGGCCGAAGTTCCGTTGCTCGCGTCGCCATCTCGATCGCGTGTGGCATCTGATCGTGTCCCTCGGGCGAGAACAGATAGCAATCGGCGGCGGCCATGGCGTATTCGGCAAGCACTGGCGCGTAATCGGGCGCCATCTCTGTGGCGTTGCGGCACAGCTCAAGCGCTTGCGCGGGAGCGCCCTTTCCGTTGCGTTCTCGAATTTGCCGTGCTTCGGCGGTTGCCAAATGGGCATCAATCGATCCCAATGCCGCATTTGGGTGGTTGGAACGGCGCTGCGCCATCGGTCTTTCAGCAACCCGCGAGACGGGCCAAGCGAGCCGGTATCCCGATTTTGCGATTGTCTCGATCGGGCCCTCATTCCGACCCGTCTGCCCAAACGCCCGGCGGAGCTGCGAAATGCCTTGAGTTAACGACTCGTCACTGACTGTGACATCGCGCCAAACCTTGGCAAACAAAACATCGCGAGTGAGCGGCTCGGGCGCGGCCTCCGCCAATGTGATTAACAACGTTGCTGCTTTCGGCGTCATTGCAACAGCGCGATCTCCACAACTCAACAGACGGCGTCGCGGGTCGAAGCGCCACGCACCGATAAGCAAGGTGCCAGGTAGGATTTTGAGCGGGTCAGACATGTAAGATTAGAAATGGCTTTAGATGAAAAGATGTTGCAAAGGATCAAACGCGCCCGAGGGCGAAGAAACCGACCTGAAGCATCATCGCGGAGCTTAGACGAGCTTTGCCCCGCTGCCGATGCAGGAAAACCGTAGGTTCACGCGATTGTGTGCTGATGCGCGGCCGCTTCACTGTGCCGAGGCAACGCCGCCGTTAATCTCGTCGCACCCTCTTGCCAGCGCTCCCAATTCTCGTCTAAGTGCGCCCTGTCGGAGCGGTGGCCGAGTGGTCGAAGGCGCACGCCTGGAAAGTGTGTAGGCGGGAGACCGTCTCCAGGGTTCGAATCCCTGTCGCTCCGCCACTTACCCTCGAGATGGCGTTCTCCCTATCCGACTGCGGCGGGATTTTTCGTTGTTTGCGAGGATTATGTGGGAAGGGTTGAGTACCGACCTATGTCCCAGGAGGACTGGAAGCATTCCATCGGGGCCGGTTGTTTCCTGACACGATGACAGTGAGGGTTTCGGTGAATGGCTATAAGTATATGAAATTCAAAGGGCGCTTCTCATTGCGGCTTTGGTCGGTATGGGGCGGCCACATGAATGCCAAACGGAACTGTTGTCGAAACATCTATTTCCTACAGCACAGACGCGAGGCTCTCTTATCTCTTCCGTATTGCAGCCTCGGCCAGTCGCAGCACTTATTTGGTTGGGCTCACCATCGACAACGCCACCGGGGTCGTCGACCAGCTTCAGTTGCCGCGTTTCAAAACCTATATGAACTATGGCAACTACATCGGCATCTGGACTAGGAAAGGATCGGTATTATCAACGCCGACTACAACGATCAGGGCATCCTTCGCTGTCGCGAACAACAGGTTCGTTGTGCCGGTTGACGGGTGTACTTGTTGGGCGCGACGCTGTTCGACAAGGTTAACGCCGCGACGTGGATGGGTCGATGTTTCGTGGTGAGCCGCATGACCAAGACGTGCGGATCGCGCGGTAAGATCCGCAGCGCAAATATCTTATAGGCGATTGCACTCTTGCTACAGGGCCTTGGTGTCGCTGACATGGGACAATACTGTCGAGAATAGAGGTATTTCAGGGTCGCGGATGGCTACTTCGCCGTTGACTATAGCTCCGTCTGCGGCGTGAAGATCAGCTAACCTTTTGCCCCCTGTCTTCTAGCATAAACATCTTCATAGCGGATGATGTCATCTTCACCGAGATAGCTGCCGGTTTGCACCTCAATGAGGGTGAGGGGCACTTTGCCAGGATTCTCCATGCGGTGGAGCGCGCCGAGGGGAATGTAGACGCTTTGGTTTTCGGTCACGAGCTTCACCTCATCATCAACTGTTACCTTGGCCGTACCCTCCACCACAATCCAGTGCTCGGCGCGGTGGTGGTGGCTTTGGAGGCTGAGGCTGGCGCCCGGATGGACCACGATGCGTTTAACTTGGAACCGGGAGCCCGTGACGATGCTCTCGTACCAACCCCAAGGGCGATAGTCGCGCGGTAGCGTCGTGGCCTGAGAAACGCCTTTCGCCTTAAGCGCAGCAACCGTCTTTTTCACGTCCTGTGCACGGTCTTTGTGTGCGACCAGTACCGCATCGGGCATGGCCACCGCTACGATGTTGGTCAAACCGATCCCGACTAGCTGTTGTGCTTCGCTGGTGGCATGGAGGAGCGTGGCATCGCAATCAAGCGCCGTCGCTGGGCCGGTCGTGACAACGGTCTTGTCGTCCGCATCTCCTTCGCGCCAGACCGCATCCCAATCTCCCAAGTCCGACCAGGCACCGCCATAGGGGACAACTGTGAGATTTTCGGCGCGTTCCATCACGGCGTAGTCGATGGAGATATCGGGCAACGCATCCCAAGGCTCGACCTTCAAACGAGTGAAGGACAAGTCCTTTTCGGCGCCTTCTTGAGCGGCGCGACAGGCGGATAGGACCTCTGGCGCATTTTCAGCAAAGGCCTTTAGGATTGCCGTGTTGGTGAAGAGAAAGATGCCTGCGTTCCAAAGGTGCATCCCGCCAGCCAACAATGTGTCGGCTTTGGCTTGATCGGGTTTTTCGACAAAGCTTTTGAGTGGCTGAGGAATCGGCGAGAAGTCGGCTAGGGGCCGCTCTGTGAGTTCAAGCCAGCCATATCCTGTTTCCGCCCTGTCTGGGCGGATGCCGAACGTGACAAGCCGACCATCCAAAGCTGCGGTCGTTGCGGTCTGGACGGTGTCGTGGAACGCTTTGCCGTCGGGGATTACGTGATCAGACGGGGCGACGAGCATCAATGCGCCCGAATCCTTGGCCTCAAGCGCAAGGGCTGCAGCGCAGATCGCGGGCGCCGTGTTTTTGGCCGCTGGCTCGATTAAGATATCTGACGCCACCATTTCCAACGCAGCCAGTTGCTCAATTACAATGAAGCGAAAGTCACCACCGGTTACGATCATTGGCGGCGCGAATTCGGGACCAGTTAGCCGTTTCGCCGACGCCTGAAAAAGGCTCTCATCGCTGGTCAGTTTTACGAATTGTTTCGGGTAGGATTTTCGCGAGAGAGGCCAAAGGCGCGTGCCCGAGCCGCCGCAAAGGAGTACCGGGTGGATCTGCTGGGTCATCTAGGTCATTTTGCTCCAAAACTGTGGGCATTCTCCAAAAACCAGGGGTAGTTATCAGAGTAGTTATCTTCTGGGGTACTGCCTGCCGACCAAGGGGGGGTGAGCCGACTTACATTCATCTGTTTGCGTTGCGTGTCACCGGGCTTGCTGAGGTTGGTTATGATCTGGTCCGCGCAATCCGAGGGGCTGGCGACTACTAGGGCGAGTTCTAGGTGTTTGCGCAACTGGCTTCCGAGGGAAGAGGTTTGCTTGACGCTGAGTTCAGTTCCAACCGGCGCTTGACTACGCATGGAAACCCAATGACTATTCCAAAGATAGCTGATGGCAAACTCCGTTCTACAGGACCAGCGAGCTTATTGCGTTACAAGCCTTGAAAGCTCGTCATGCCACTGATCCGTCACCGACTCTCGAGAGAAATTTTTCTGATAAACAGCATGAGAATGCTCTTGAAGTTTGATGAGTGCAGACGGTTCTTTCGACAACCGGCGCAACTCAAGGGCAATACTTTCCGAACTACCAGAGTTCAAAACCCAGCCGATGTTAAATCTCTCTATCCAATAGCCAATCGCACTATTCTTTGGGCCCGAATAAAGAACTGGCCGTCCAATCGCCAAACTTCCAAAGAATTTTGACGGAACAGCAATTCCAGCCCATTCATCACGCAGCGAGGCCAAATGGATATCTGCTGCGCCCAGACGCTTTTCTAGCTCTTCTATCGACGCAAAGCTAGCAAAGCTAATATTTGTATCTTCTTCAAGCACTGCAGCCTTCAGTTCATCGACCCTATTACCCCGTACGGCAAAACAAAAATGGATTTCGGGCACGTCCCGTAGTGATCTGGCAAGTGTCAAAAACTCGCTGTAGCTGTGAGCTTCGCCAAAATTTCCAGAGTACAGCACAGAAAGGGCCGCATTTCCAAACAGTTCCTGCCTAGTTCGTAGATCAGGCTCGACCCTCTTCTGAGGTTCAACCAAGGCCCACGGGATGAGCTCAGTTTCAGCAGCACCGTGGTCGTAGCGGCGTAAGAGAAAACGCATACAAGGCCCAAGATCTGCAATCATGCTACAACGCTTATAGCCTGCAAGCATTATCTTCTTCACAATCCGAGTTGCGACGCTTGTCTCCAACACCATGCCGCTTACGACTGCGGCCTCAGGATGTAGGTCAAAACACCAGTGAACGATAGGCGTTCTTGGCGAGAAGAACTTGAGCGGCACTGCTGCTGCAACAGCAAACATTGGATCCGTGCCGATAACAATAACATCTGGTCGTCTCGATTTCCTGCGAAGCCCTAGCTTTGACCAGGCGACGATCATCCAAGCCGAGTTCAGCAACCGCCCGGAGAATGACCTTTGTTGAAACCGAGGCCGCCAGATACGGTTATATTGAACCCCGTTGTGAACATCCGAAGGCCCGTAGGTATGCCGCTCATCACGGCAGCCACGGTTGCATGGTAGAGCTTCGACATCCCACCCCCTAGCCGCCAGGTCTTCTGCGAAGCCATCTAGATGACGCGCGCTAACCACATCATCTGGATACATGTAATGATATAGTATCGTTATTCGGGGCTTCCGCTCTCCAAGTCGTGTCGTAAAGGGGTTCGCCTTATCATTTCGCATCTGGCTATATCCACCCAGTTTAAACTCGGTTGTGGCGCCGACTTACTTGGGCGCTAATCCAATCGTAGGTCTCATTGATTCCGGCGCGCAGCGTCTGAGTTGGCCGCCAGTTGAGCCTTTCCAAAATCAACCGATTGTCGGAGTTCCGACCCCGTACGCCCTCTGGCCCGGAGATGTTCCGGATGCTTAGATCCTTCCCAGAGATATCGATGACCATTTGCGCAAGCGCGTTAATCGAAATCATCTCATCAGACCCGATATTAACTGGGCCTTCAAATTTCGAGCGGAGCAAACGAATCGATCCTTCAATGCACTCGTCAATGAAAAGGAAGGACCGCGTCTGCAGGCCATCCCCCCAAATCTCTATTGCGCCCCCATCTCGGGCCGAAGCAACCTTTCGACAGATTGCTGCAGGCGCTTTTTCCTTGCCGCCTTCCCACGTCCCCTTTGGGCCAAAGATGTTATGATACCTAGCGACTCGGCATTCCATCCCGAAGTTTCGATTGTAGGCTAGGTACAGTCTTTCGGAAAACAGTTTCTCCCAACCATATTCGCTATCTGGATTCGCAGGGTAGGCTGAGTCCTCCGCACAGTTTGGATTGTCTGGGTCTTCCTGGTTGTAGGCAGGATACATGCAGGCAGACGACGAATAGAACACGCGTTTGATGCTGCGCTTATGACAAGCATTGAGCACATTCAAATTGATTGTTGCCGAGTTGTGCATGATGTCGGCGTCGTTCTCGCCAGTAAAAATGTACCCAGCGCCACCCATATCGGCCGCAAGCTGATAAACTTCATCGAATTTTCTGTCCACCACGTGCGCGACTAAGCTTTGATCTCGCAAATCGCCTATGACGAAATCGTCAGCGTCGCTTTCGTGAAATTTGTTGAACTCTAGATCAACGCCCCGGACCCAAAACCCCTCTTTCTTAAGGCGGGTGACAAGATGGCCTCCGATAAAGCCACCCGCGCCCAAGATAAGTGCCATCTTTGCCATGTGTTTTCTCCTTTGAGGGCGGGCAAGTTTAGTTTTCATAGCGTACCGTATGGCACGCTGCGACTTCGTTTGTCGTGATGTATCCCGCTTCTGCTTGCTTAGAAAGCCCATGGTTTGGGCTTGCTTCAGCACCTAACAAAAGCGCGGTTTCTTGGATCAGAACTCGTAGCCAGAACAGGTCGGCTGTTGCGATGCAGCCAGCGGAGATGAGCAACTCGCCGCATCTACCTGATCCAATCGCAGCTCGATCCTGGACTTGGAAAGAACGGCTCTAGCTCCTGCATCTGCCGTCCGTCAGCCAGGCCAGAAATGCTCGCTCATCATACTCCCTCTGTTCAGGATCTCGAATCATGTGGTTGGGCGAGCCTCAAGCAGAAGAGTTATGGGGTATGATTCTCAGCAGACGTTGCATTCAATAAGCTGAATAACTCACGTTTCGCTTGATCTATCTAACTTTCCACGCAAAAGAATATCCTTCATTTTCAGGTCAAAAACCTCGGCTGAGAAACGCTTATTGGAAGCGATTGCAGCATCGATGTTCTTGTTTTTGAATTTTGAAGGATCGGACCTTTTTTCATGGTATAGTCTCTCGATATCCTTAGCAATTTCCGGTACGTTATTGATCGGTACGATATCGGCGGGGTAATCGCCTACGGTTTCGCGTAAGCTGGCTCGGTCGGAGACGATGACCCGCTTTCCAGAACACATCGCTTCAATAACCGCGAGCGGCTGCATTTCAGAGGTGTAGCGCGAGGGCAGCGCAACGACGTCACCGTCTCGTATTGCGCCCACGGCGCAAGCATGCGGCACCATTCCGAGATAAGAGAACCAGTCACACCCTTCGTATTGTCGCATCTTGCTGCGAACATCGACTTCAAGCATTTCGTGATCGCTTTGCACTTTGCCGAAGCACAATAAGTCGATCTGGTGGCCCTGGCGGACAAGCACTTCGACCGCAGACACGACGTCGAAGAAGCCTTTACTTGCCATCACATTTGAATTCCAAACAACCTGAAGGCTGGACGGGTCTTGGTTTGCGGCTGATTGAGCGGCTTCTGCAGCGACAAAGAAATTCTCACACAGATGCGCGATCTTCACTCGGTCCTTCATCCGCTCACTAAGGTGATGGCTTGGGAAGATGACCTCGCAGTTACGATAAATTCGCCGCGCTAGGCCTGATAGCGGTCCGCTGGATAACAAGGACTCAAAATCAGACCCGTGGCAATGAACAATGACCCGCTTGCCGAGATAAACTGTCAACAAACCAGGCAGGTCGCGGAAAAAACCCGGGGTGGTGCGGGAGCAAACCACATAGACCGCTCCAACACGCGACGTGCACAATGCCCAAAACAGTCGAAAACAAGCCAGCAACCAAGCCAAAATGCTTTTCGCAGCGCCTCCACTGGGAAAGACGCATGGCACGCTTTCACCGACATCCGGCAGCACGTGGTTAACGACCCTTCGCGTAACGACTGCCTGTCCATTCTCTGTTGTAAACTCGCACGAAAAAACAGCAAAGTTTATTGTCTCAAGCTGTCGCGCGACCCGATCCTTCTTTACATGTTTCGACGTCAAGTTTTGGTCTGATCCCGAGGTAAAAGTGACCTGAATGAATTCACTGCCAACCCAATGAAAATCGCATAATACAGTGGTCTTACCGCATGTCTTAATCCGTACTGAACAAAAAAGATTGATGCTAACAAACTTAGCCCCAGAATCGCGATCATAACCACGCGCTGTTGCCGAGCTACTGCCTGCAGGTACTGTAGATTCACTATGGAAAGAAGAAATCCAAAAAAAGTCGCCGCAAATGCACCAGCCATATGTTCTGCACCATTAAGTGTTCCAATAGCGTTTACCGGAAAAAAAGTTCCCACTCTCAATAAGTCTGTATATTCATGCCTCCAGACAAGTGCACCCGGGAGCGGGTTGAGCGAGGCGAATATTATATGGGAATCTATGGCGATATTGCTCTTCGCATAGTGAGCCATGGGAAATCCCATAAACAAGTTGTTGAGGACATATTGAAAAAGATTGGAGATTGGAAGAGCGTCAAGGTTATCAAAATTGAAAACATTAAAAAAATGCGCTAAGCCCTGTTGATCCATGTTCCTCATGAGCAACGAGAAAGCCAACAAACAGCCGGAGGTGACGGTCAAGCTAACATAGTTTTTGACACTTGGTGTATCCGATAGGTACTTTCCCAAGAAGAATAGGGCGGGTGCTACTGCTGCTCGCCTAGAACCGTGAGCGAGCAAGAGGACAATGATGATTATTAAGAGGACTAAACCTAATGTCGGCCTGTCTCTTGCGACAACACCTGTCAGAAAGGCGGATATTACAACCAATAGCATTAGAAGGGTTCTGATTTGTGTGTTTTCTCCTTCTATAATGTATGATTGACGGGAGATTAGCGCATCTTGATAGTAGAGTGCAAAGAGTAACGCAATCAAAACAACAATGACCGAAATTAGGTCGGTGTTAATCCTTCTGGTGCGTTGGCTGTAGCCACCTCTAGTAAATTTGATTTTTGGGGCGGCATTGTATGATGCAGAAAATATAATATGGCCTAGAGCGATGTAGCATAACCAAACCAAGTTCGAGTTGAAGGTCCCTAGAATTTCGTCGGAAAACCTATTATCGATATATGGATATCTGTGAAAATCGCCAATGTCGGACCAGTAATAAAACTGTGAAGCGGCAAGGTTAAAGAGAATAAAGATGACCACAAAATTAGACATCGGCGTGAACTTTGCATTGCGGGATAGAGAAGTCTTATTTGCAATGGAAATCAATACCCATAACAAGGTGGTTAGGATAAGGAGTTGTATTACGCTCATTGAATTAGTCTTCCATAGCGTCAATGACGATCAGCGGAAACGAGAGATACTCTATTGAAAGGTCCGGTTGAAGGCTATATCGCAATTCGAGGTGCATTGCCTAAGCCCGTCGTTTCGCAGTTTTAAGCAAGCCAACTGCCAGCACCATAACCATGACGCTCATGCTTGCCAGATACATGATTGTGGCATTCATTAAATCCAGCGCATGGGCGTTCATCAGCTCGACGCTAACAACGGTGATCACCATGCCTATGTAGCCAAACATGGCAAATTGCAAATCACCCATCAACCGCAAGTAAACCCGCATGATAATTGAGGCAAAAACCAGAAACTGATATACTGAGTAGATTATTGCAGCCGTCCACAACGGCGTCGTGCCGACCATGTGGCAGTACACAAGATAAATCGGCAAGCATAGCAAGATCAACATGCTTGGCAGGACGTATGACTCCAAGTCTAGTGCAGATGACAGAGTGAAGCGGGGATTTGTTTCGCCGCGATGAGCGCGGGCCAGAACGATCTCCTGATATTGGAAGTAGATGCTGAGAAACCCGAACGACGACAGCAAAACTCGCAGGGTGCCCAGCGCCTCGGCACCGGAATGATGCTGGACCAAGAGTTGAACCAAATTGCCGGAAAGCCACTGGAACCATATCCCGAACGTCATCCATCGGGAAAATCGCAAGAAGTCGACAGCAAGAGCTATATCCGGAAGAAGCGTGCGCTCAGGACGGCGAAAGACGGTGTGCGCAATGGCTACAAAAAAGGAAAGTGAATAGGTAAGCAAGAAAGCGGTGTAAGAAACGACACCGATGGCGGCTGGTATCGATACTGCTACCAATACCACTAGGGGGATTAACGTTGGGTACTTCGCGAGCCCTAGATGCAAGACAACCCGTCGTAACGTTAAAAAGGCATTGTGGGAGACAATGTAGACAAAACTCAGAAACATAGATTGGTTCGAAAAGTTCAAAACGATATGATCAAACGCTAGAATAGAACAAGCCAGCGGAACGAAGGAGAAGAGCGATATGACCATCACCTTCTGAGCAAAGCGATAATCTGAGATAGACCAAGGCTTGCTGGTCGCTGGCACGATTATGAAATTGTACGCGAAGAGATACACAAAAGACGAGTAAATCAAAATCAGGGAGAACTCGCCTAAAGTCGAGACGCCATAGAGAACACCGATCACAAAGGCTGACAAGAAGTTCAGCGCGCTAGCAAAAGCGGTGTCAACGATCGCGCCATCGGCGCGCATCAACCGGTCTATCTGCAAGGTCTTCCGGAGGGCGCCCAACTTAGTTGTGAGAGCTTGCTTATTGGCTGAGTTCATAAGAGCTAAACCAATCGCTCAACGCCCTTTTTCAATCTTCTCGACAAAATAGTCACTGACTGAGCCAGGACTCGCAACACCAGTTTTGGGAACAACTGCGAGACCGCCCAGGGCAACGATCAGCAGTTTTTTCAGTGCAGCCCATGTGAAGCTTCCATGGACGACGTAGCGATGCGTCGGTCGATAGAGGTGGTACTTGTTGGCAAAATCAATGACCGCCTGAGTGTCTGATGGGTGTACGTTCAGCGTGCATCCAACGCTCTCTGGGCGCATTCGTATCAACTGGCTTGCGTAGTTCCACATCGTCTTTCGTCGCGAAATGCGTTGTGTTATCTTGCTGCGCAGCTCTTCGGTATCCGTCCAAAACGGTACGGTTTGCGCCTGAGGCAAGGTTACTCCGAGGAAGTCCAAGACATCGGCCACGACGGAAGGGTCCAGCCCGTGCCGATCTAAATCTGGTTGATATCTGACTGGAAGATGCCCCTTGTAAGCTGCGTAGTGAAAAAACGTGTATGAGATTGACACGCGATCCGGCAGGCGTCGCCAAATGCCGTCGACTTCGCAGGTATCGAGTAGTCGCTCGCCTTCGACAATGACCTGCCCACGAAAGATGATGCCCGTGAAATACTCAAGAACCAGGAACTTTCGGTCGCCCCCCCCCGGAAAATATAGCATTACATAGAGATCCCGCCGCTTAGGAATAATCTGTATCACCCAGACATCGTCGCGGCGGATGGCCCTATAGTAGTGATAGATCGTGTGCAGGTCGGATTGCTTAATCAAAAGATCAATGTCGCCTGTCAGTGTCTCGGGATAGCCCTCAGAGTTTCTTAAGAAGGCGTAGTTCACTTGCAAATCCGAAAGGTGGGTCACGTGAGACTCAAGAAATGTACTCGGTGTCATCTGAGGGCGCTCACAGCCCGGTATGGCAGCTGGTGATTTGGCCGATCCGGCTTGCTATGCGAGCTTGGCTTTGGTTGACGGAGTCGCGAGTTGTGTCGATGGTCAAAACCTTTTCCTTGGCCCGAGCAAGCGCAGCCGCATACCGACGGTTCAGTGCATCGATTTCGGACGCCGGGAGTTCTTGCTTGCGGTTTGCCATCGTCTCAGCGTCCCCGGTCAGAACGATGTTTAGGTCGGCGTACCAATCCCTCAGAAGGCCCCGAAGCCGTTCAACAAGCCAATGGTCCAATCCATAGCGATCTGGGTGAACATACACATCCGCAAGGCTTCGTTCCAAGATTACCACTGTCGGTCCTGCCATCAGCTTGTGCCAGATGGCAAAGGAGTAGAACTCTGCCAGAAACAACCCTATTTTTGCAACCTGCAAATATACTTTCCGTTTAGGTACTTCGCCGGGCCGATCGACGTAACGACGCTGCTTCTCGGTGTTGCTCTTGGGTGCAAGATTACCTGGCCGCGAATGAAAATGCACAAACCTATTGTCGGTGACTTCTGCGACCGCGTTGATGATCGTACTTTTTCCGCTTCCGTCCGCGCCGTTAAGTGTGATGATCATGTTGTCCCAGCAATGGCCTTGGCGAATTGCAGCGTATCGAACTTCTCCAATTCTACGATTTCCATCATGGGACGGTTTGCCAACACCTCAAGCTGCTCAGCAGTAAGACCCAGCAACTCGTTGGTAATCATAACGTTGTCTACTTCGCCGAAGTATGCGGACACCTCACCAAAATCGGTCGAAAGCACGTTCAGGCCGGAAAGCAGCGCCTCAATGACGCTGAGCGGCATAGCGATTGCTGCATCGGGCCGTTTCACTGGGAACGCATAGAGGTCAAACTGGCGGTAGAAGGCAAAGAGGTCGTTTTGATATTCCGAAATAATTGTGGCGCCGAGGTGTTCGAGCCGCGCACGCTCGTTTTGATCTTCTTTCTCCGTGCTGCTCACCAAAAAGGTGAGCGGGAAGCCCAGATCTTTACATAGGCATGCCAATTCGAAAACGTTTCGCCGTTCGTTCAAGTGTCCAACATGTAGAACACGAAGCGGGCCTGCCGAGCGTTCTGGCTTACTCCGATCTCTGCCCCGCAAAAACGCTTGGTATGAAAACGTCGCCGCTGGCTGACTTATATGCCGAAGGCCATTGAGTTCTGCCAGTTGACCCATCACCGGATTCTCAGAGATGACTTTGTTCACACACCATCTCAAGATTCTGCGTTTCTCCGCAGATATGCTTGGCATAAGACCACATAAGATGAATTCCGCCCTCCAGTGAAATAGGCGCATCGCGGCGATTTTTTGCAGAGTACTATTCGCCGGTCCACCAGTGAACACAATTTTGTTCCAAGAGCACAAATTGGATTTTTTGTTCAGGCCGGTGTCGATTATGCAATCGTGGCCCATACTGACTAAGGCTTGTTTCAGGTGGTTATTTACCCGCTTCATACCCTCATCATCTCGCCCACATGGGTCGCCGACCAACAAGATACGGAGTTTACCCATACTAGTGAGACTTCCTGCCCTCAAAGTACAACGAACTCTGTTTGTAGGGTGAACCATCAGCCTTAGCATCAAGCCCTATTCTGTCGTTCCAGTTGGGTATCCAACTCTGGTCATATGACCAAACAGTTGTTTCATGAAAGCCCGCCGCGTTCATTGAGGCTTGAAGGCTGAACCGATCATACATCCATTGGTGGGTTTCACCCCGCTTCCGAGCGTCACCCAAAACGAGGTTCTCGACAATGCGCCTTATGCCCTTCTGGCGGGCGGTTCCGTCGGCTTCACGCCGAACGGATTGCTCAATCAGCGGCGCGATATAGTCCGAGTGGTTTGTGATCAGCTTCGGATCTGCCTCGCACAGCTCAATATGTTCGAGATAAGCACGAGCCAACAGCTCAAAATCGGGCACAACTATTCTTAGAATGCCCCCAGGCTTCAGCACTCTGTGAGTCTCAGCCAGAAACTGCTGTGCAATTGGTCGGTCGAGATGTTCCAGAACATGGGAGTGATAGACCACATCTACAGATTGATCTGCGTAGGGAATGCCCTTTGCAAGATTATATACCAGAATGTTTTTGGGAACTGCCCGCAGGCGTTGAAGGCGGGCTTCATCGAGAAAAATAGGTGCAAGTGCTCGAACAAGCCTACTGCGAGAGAGCCACAAATAAGGTGACCAATCAATGTTTTGAACTTCTGGTCGATCACTCGTCTTAAGCCCGCAGCCTAAGTTCAAGATAATGCATTGTCGCGCGTCCATGCTCAAGTCCAATCAATCTGCCGGATATCCAAGAACTTGCTAAAGTACTGTCTACCGAACGAGCTGGAAAACTCTTCATCTGTCGGCTTAAGGCGTGGCTCCCAACCTTTGGGTTTTTCTGCGATTAAATAGAAGCTGTCGCGGGTATTGGGCATGAAAGTCGACACAAAACGCCAGAGCGAGCGGACGGAGGGCGGCAGGATATCGAGGTGGATGTGGAAGGTGCGTAAATCCTTCTTGTACAACCCCAGATAACTCACCAAGGCGTCCAGGTCGCCGCGCACATATTCGCGAACATGTCCGTCCCACTTTCCGGGATACCAATAAAAGTACCCATATCTTGGGTAGTTTGTCTTGCCCAAAAGAAGATGGATACGCTTTCTGATGTTTCCAGCGTTTGGAACCGTCAGAACCAATAGTCCGCCAGGCTTAAGATAGCTAGTCAAAGTGTTGAGCAGGGTGCGTGGAGAATCGTGGAAGTGTTCAATCACATCATGCAGCATGATCACGTCGTATTCATGCGCTCCGATTTCTTCAAATGTATCGATAAAGTGGATTCCAGATTGGCGGCCATAGCTCTTAATTTTTTCATCGTTGTTATCTACGGTGTGCCATGTATCTTTCAAGGTATCGAAGGCGTATAGATTCTTAGTCAGGCTTTTGAACATAAAAGTTTTGTCCAAAGGCCCACAGCCAAAATCCAATATCTTGGCGTCTTTGGTCACGTGCGAATACAACATCGCTGGCATTGCGCAATAGGCGGATTTGCGTGCCGGATTTATATAGCCTTTGAAAGGAAAATTCTGGAGGTTCTCGCGCCAAAGATCTTCCAGGGTTTTCTCAATGTTGTCGCTCACAGTGTTCGTTCTCCTTAGGCGGCGTCACCTTGGCAGAGTCAAAGGGTTGGCTGTCTGCCTTTGGCAAATGAGGCTTCTGCTCACATGGATCTTTTTAGTTGCGCCAGTTCAGCCTCGGCAAGATCACCTTGAACCTCTTCGATTTCGGTCTTCAGCATCTCATACTCGGCCATCTTGCGGATTAGAAAGCGTTTGGTCAGCGCGGCCTTTTCCGAAACCCCCTTGGGCGTCAGCAAGTAGGCATAGCGCCGCTTGTCTTCACTGGCGGTGAAATTGCCCAGCTTGATCAGACCTTTCTCGACGAGTGCTTTGAGCAGGTAGTGGGCACTGCCCGTGCTGATGCCGACTGCTTGCGCTAAGTCGCGCTGAGACATTTCCGGGTTCTGTTCAAGCAACCGGAGAATGCGAAATCGCACATCGTCCTGGAGTTTGCTTTGCTGGCCAGCCATGTTCAGGTTGGTTTATGGCTACCGCACAAGGACTGCCCAGGGCACCTTGGTGAGAAAGTTCGGTTGGAATCAAGTATTCCGCTCATACTTGAGCGATTAGCAGTTTTCTGTGCTTGCGAAAAGACCATATAGAGAAAGAGCGTCAAACTCGCGCGTGCTTGACTCGTGCATGTCGTGTCGATGGAAGCTGGCACCGCCGGGTATAGGAGCCCACGACGAGGGCCGCCGCTCTATTCCTATGGAAGGCGCGGTGCAGCAGCGTCGTCGCTGTCGGCACGTTCTATTGCCTCCTCAATGCTGACCGTGTCGAGCAACAAGTCGAACTGTTCCTTGATTTCGATGGTACGTTCGCGATGTAGTCGCGGAAGGCGAGTGAGCGAGTCGTGTCGGACCGATTGAGCATGGAACACCGCTGATGCTCCGTCGACATACGCACATATCGTGCCTTCTTAAGTTCCACGCTAATGCTGTCCAACTCATCCGTTCAAAGTTTCTAATTCGAGTTGGACGTTTGTGAGGGTGCGCGTGGTGACCACGGTCGAAGTCTGTGGTTGTTCGGAAGACTCAGTGCCTTGCCGAGGCAGCCGACCGCCTACCGTTACCTTTGGTGTGCCCGTCCCTTGCCTTTGCTCATAGTTGAGCGATAGGTGTTGGCAAACGATGGGGATGTAGGTGATGAGTTTCCACGACCGCGGCGCAACTTGGTTTCTGGCCCAGTTGAAGCCCAACAGCGTCAAGATCGCCGAGCGCAATCTAGAGCGGCAAGGTTTCCGGACCTTCCTACCGGTGGAAGAGGTGACCAAACGCGCGAAGTCGAGATTCTTGACCACCAAACGCCCAGTGTTTCCCGGTTATATCTTTGTGTCGTTTGATATCTCCGTAGGCGGTTGGCGCGCGATTAACTCGACGAACGGTATCACCCGGTTAGTCAGTTTCGGCAGAGATCCAGCGCCGGTGCCGCCCGACATTGTCTCCGGTCTGATACTTCGCTGTGACGCTTTAGGCGAACTAATGCCCTCGAAGCTGCTTTCGTCGGGTGATCGAGTTGTTATGACCCACGGCCCCTTTGCGAACTTCGTGGCCGAAGTCGAACAGATCGAACCCGACCACCGTATCTGGATTCTGCTCAACATCATGGGCGGAAAAACCCGCGCTACCATCGATGCCGGGCAGGTCCGCTCAATTTGATCCAAGCAGGCTCCTTTTCAAGATAAACTGGTCTATTCTCGGGCTTGAGCTCTTCTCTGCGCTCTAAGAGGTCTAGCTGCAGCGACTGCCGAAACTTCCAATTGCGTAAAGAATAGGTGGTTTTCGCGAGCTTCACGCAAGAGCCTACACTTGCACGAGAGACAGTTTGTTGTCGATCGCAGCCCCTCTCGCAGCGCATGATCCGCAACGCTTCTAGAGGGCCATGCGCTCGTGGTGCCATCGGTGCGATGATCAATCATCTCATTTTGTTTTGAACGCTCAACATCGCCTGCTCAGTAGCCCATAGTTTGAAGGATGCTCAGGAATGTTAGACATCGTTCGTTCTTTACACGTCACGCCGCCCATGATCCCGTTCGGTGGAGCTGAAGAAGGACGATCGGAATGCCGTTGACCATGAACCGCGAGGTTTTCATTACCTGTGCTGTGACAGGATCGGGTGGAACGCAGGAGAAATCGCCCCATGTGCCGCGGTCGCCGGCGGAGATTGCCGACAGCGCGATCGCGGCCGCGAAGGCGGGGGCGGCGATTGTACATTGCCATGTGCGCGACCCGCGGATCGGCGCCCCGTCGCGCGATCTCGGCCTCTATCGCGAGGTGACGGACCGGATTCGCGCCTCTGACACGGATGTGGTCTTGAATCTGACCGCCGGGATGGGGGGCGATATGGTGTTTGGCTCGACCGAGGCACCTTTGCCGCTCAAAGCGGCCGGGACCGACATGGCGGGCGCGACCGAGCGGATGGCGCATATTGCGGAATGTCAGCCGGAGATTTGTACGCTCGATTGCGGCACGATGAATTTCGCGGAGGCGGATTATGTGATGACCAACACGCCCGGCATGTTGCGGGCGATGGGGCAGATGATGACCGATCTGGGTGTGAAGCCGGAGATCGAGGCGTTTGACACTGGTCATCTCTGGTTTGCCAAGCAGTTGGTGGCCGAGGGCATTCTGACCGCGCCAGCGCTTGTGCAGCTTTGTATGGGGGTGCCTTGGGGTGCGCCGAATGACCTCAATACCTATCTCGCGATGGTCAATAACGTGCCCGCCGATTGGCATTGGTCGGCCTTCAGTTTGGGCCGGGATCAGATGCCCTTTGTCGCTGCTGCGGTTCTGGCAGGTGGCAATGTCCGGGTCGGGTTGGAGGATAATCTGTTCTTGGAGAAGGGCGTGCTGGCTACCAATGCGCAACTGGTCGCGCGGGCCGTAACGCTGATCGAGACGATGGGCGCCCGCGTGATCGGGCCGGAGGCGGTCCGCGCCAAACTGGGCCTGACCAAGCGAGCGCCGATCTCATGAGGTGCGCCGGATTCGGCATTGATAGCAGTTGTTCGCGGCGCTGCGGATATCGACAAACGCGATGTCTTTGCGTTCGAATAACGCGCGCGCATATGCGGCGATCTGATCTGTCGGCACCACTTTGCCGGTGCCATAGACGATCCGTTCACCGGCGGAGTAACCCCGTATCAGGTATTCAGGCGCGCGAAGAATGGCGGGCGTCTTGTCCGATGGCTCTGCGCGGGCGCAGGGCTCCGCGCAGAGGAATATCGGGCCGGTTTCCGCATAGGGGTTTGTGGTTTCAAACGGTTTGTGTGCCAGGACCAGATAGTCTTGCCCCAATGGCGTTTCCTCCAGACAATGACGGCAGGGATAGCCATCGCCGCCAGACACACGACGCTCGACCGGCAAGTCATAGTCGTCGCGTCCCAGGTCGCGAATTTGGGCGACGGTTTCGGTCGGTAGAGCTAGAAATTCAATATCCATATCGGGTCTCCTTTGCGGCGTTTGTTGCGCGAATGCGGCGTGGGGCCGACCCGGAACATGCGGGAACGGAGCAATGACGGAGCGCAAAGCGGCAGTCATCGGGGGTGGGGTCATTGGCGGCGGATGGGTGGCACGATTCCTGCTGAACGGATGGGATGTGGCGGTCTACGATCCCGATCCGGAGGCAGAGCGTAAGATCCAAGAGGTCCTGCAGAATGCGCGCCGAAGCTTGCCAGCGCTCTACGACAGAGCACTGCCAGAAGAGGGGCGCCTGACGTTCCAAAGTGACCTTGGGGAGGCATTAGATGGGGCCGCCTGGGTTCAAGAAAGCGTGCCGGAGCGGTTGGAGCTAAAGCATCAGATTCATACGGATCTGACGGCTCTTGCGCCGCCGAATGCGATCATTGGCTCGTCCACATCCGGTTTCAAACCCTCGGAACTGACCGCGCAAGGTGCGCGGGTCATCGTCGCACACCCGTTCAATCCGGTCTATCTGTTGCCGCTTGTCGAACTGGTCGGCGAGGTGGGGCAATGCGCGGACGCGGCGGCGATCCTGCGTAGTGTCGGCATGTATCCCTTGATCGTCCGCAAGGAGATTGACGCCCATATCGCGGACCGGCTTCTGGAGGCGGTCTGGCGCGAGGCGCTGTGGCTGGTCAAAGACGGGATTGCCACAACCGAAGAGATTGACGAGGCGATCCGTATGGGCTTCGGCCTCCGATGGGCGCAGATGGGCCTGTTTGAGACCTATCGCGTGGCGGGCGGCGAAGCGGGGATGAAGCATTTCATGGCGCAGTTCGGCCCAGCGCTGGAATGGCCCTGGACCAAGCTGATGGATGTGCCGGACTTCACGCCCGAACTGGTTGACCTGATCGCGGGGCAGTCGGATGCGCAGTCGGGTCATCTATCGATCCGCGCCTTGGAGCGTCTGCGCGATGACAATCTGGTCGGCATTCTGCGCAGCTTGCGGCGAACCAAGAGCGGGGCAGGCGGGGTGATTGTGGATCATGAGGCCAGCTTGCCGTCGGTGATGGAGGAGGACTTGCCGGTGACGGTTTTGCGGCAGGTGCCAGAAACATGGACGGATTATAACGGCCATATGAACGAGGCCCATTATCTGGAGGCCGGCGCACAAGCCAGTGATCGATTCATGGAAATGATCGGCGCCGATGCAGCTTACATCGCCAGCGGGCTGAGCTATTTTACTGTTGAAAACCACGTCCGATATCTGGCGGAGGTTCATGCAGGAGACGAGTTGAAGATCACCACGCAAGTGCTGGCAACCAAAGGGAAGAAGCTGCATCTGTTTCACAGCATGACCCGCGGAGACGGCACTTTGGCGGCGACAATGGAAACCTTGCTTCTGCATATGGATTTGCAGGCTCGTAAGAGCGTCGCGCCCCAAGGGGCCGTCGCGGAGGCGCTGGCGCAATACGCCGCCGCGCATCGAGACTTGGCGATGCCGGATGGGGCCGGGCGGTTTGTCGGGCAACGGGCTGCACAATGAGCTTGTGACGGCAATGGGTGCGATGCCCGCAATGCGGCTCAGGAGACTGTCTGATCACCCGGGCCGAATTGCTTCTGACTTCCGCTGCCATACCCACGCAAACATCAGCGAATGAACTGACCGCGCCACAGCGGCGAGAAGCGTCGGGTCATGTATGCGGTTCGTCAGGTGGCGCAGAAAAGCTGGGCCGCCAGGTGTCTAGTCGAGATCCGGGAAATAATCCGGCGGGGAGAGCGTAACCGCGTTCAGAGCGTCGCTCTGTGGTGTCAGCACGACAATTTCTGGTCCGAAAAGCCGGTTCGGATCGCCGGTGCCGTCGCGCCCAAGCGCTTGTCGGATCGCCAGTTCACCTTGCGCCGCCGGGTCGTCGAAAGGGGCGGCGCCGATCCGGCCATTCATCAGCCCCCTTAGGACGGAGTGATTGGCATAGGTTGCATAGAGAAGCGGCGTTGGACCGTCACCAACGGCGATCAGCCCAACGGCGGCTTCGATGGCCGGAGCGCTGCCAATCAAGATATCTGTGTCCGGCGCGTCAGAGAGCGCCTCATAAACCAGCGCCAATTGCTCCGGCACACCGGTATCAGCGCCGTAAATGGTGCTGATCGTGACGGCACTATCGGCCAGCCCGGCTCGCAACCCGTCCAGCAAGGGGGTGGTCCAGCCCGACTCTGGCGGTCCGGTGATCAGGGTGGCGCTGAGCTCGCCCGATCCGACCGGGTGCAGGTCCGCCATGTGGCGGCCGAGATCCAGGCCCATATCATACCAATCGACCCCAACACGGCCACTCAGCGCGGGGGAATGCAATTCATTGACCAGCGCATAGACCGGAACTTCATGCGCTGCGGTCGCAATTGCCCGCAGCAGGACGGGATGATCGGCACTGACCGCGCCGATCAAAATGGCGTTGGCGTCGCGCGCGACGCAATCGCTCAGTTGCGCGATCTGTGCGGCCCGCGCGTTATAGCCGCCGGCCTCCATCATGATCAGGTCCACCGCTTGACGATCGGCCTCTTGTTCCAACCCAAAACCGACGCTGAGCCAGTACTCATCCTTGAAATGCGGGACCAAGACGCAGAAGAGCGGCGTAGCGGATGCGGCAGATGCCCACAGACCCATCGCCAAACCCGCCCCAATCATTGCACGTCCCCATTGCGCGCCATACTGTTCCGCCGTGTTCCAGAGCCGTTTTGACACGCGTTTGATCCTGATCCTGTCTGCCATGGGCCTTTTGGCCGTGATGGTGGGCGTGGCCGCCGTGGTGGTCAATCGCTATGTGATCCAAAGCCATGACACCTTGATCCAAAGCAATTTGCCGCGAATACAACTGGCCAGCGAAATCGGCGCGGATGTTGAATTTGTTGGGACGGTGTCGACGGCGTTTGTGCGGGCGGACACCCGGGCCGATCTCGATCGAATGGTCGCGCGGTTGGGCGACGCGGTGGATCGGATCGAGGCGGGCGTCCGTCTGTTGGAAGACGGGGAAGGTGCGGACGATCCGGCAGATTTGCCAACCGAAGATAGTGCAGCCGAAATTTTGGACCGCATCGCGACGGTCGGGCGGCAATCGTTAGAGCTCTCTGCGCGGGTCAGAGCAGAACACGAGGCGCTTGACCGCGAGGGCGCGGCTTTTACCGCGCTTGTTGGAGAAGAGATCGGGCTTGCGCGCCTGAGGGTTACAGCGACCATTGTCGGGCTCTATACCGGGGTTGATGGCGACCTCCGCCCAGTGCTGGACGATTTGGCCGACGAGTATTTCTTCGCGTTCGAGCGGCTGACTGAGTTGGGCCGATTGGTCGACGGCATGCGGCTCAAAACGCAATCGCTTCCTGCAATGATGACATCGGCGCGGCTCGAAGAGACGCATCGGGCGCTGGTGGTGCAAGTGGCAGATGCCGAACAGCGCCTCGGTTTCCTGTTATCTGACACGGCGCGTGGGGCGGCGGCGCAGCATTTGGCAGCATATCGCGCGGCGCTGGCACCCGGCGGGTTGGTCGCGTTGCAGCGAGAGCGCGTGCTCCTGGCCGATCGCTTCGTTGCGGAAAGCCGATTGCTAAACCGGCGCATAACGGCTTTGTCCAACCGCGCCCGCGTGGCACAGACCATTTCTCAAACGGCCAGCCTGGCGCGGGTCGAGGCGGTAAACCAGCGCGCGGCTCTGCTGACCACGGCCCTGATAGTCGGGGTTGCGCTTGCGGTTGGGCTGGCCGGGGTGTTGTGGATCTACGCGCGGCGCCGCCTCGTCTCGCGGCTTGGCGATGTCTCTCGTCAAATCGTTGCTGTGGCGCGTGGGACTCACGACCAACCGGTGCCGATCACTGGGCGTGACGAGATTGGGCGGATGGAAAAGGCCCTCAACATCCTGCGCCGCCGGTCCGCCGAGGCGACACGTTTGCAGGCCAGCCTTGAGGAGGCCGTGATCGCGCGTACCGGCGATCTGGTGCGCGAGATGCAGGCCTCCGATACCGCGCGGGCCGATGCCGAAGCCATCGCGCGCAGCAAAACGGAGCTTCTGGCGCTCATGAGCCACGAAATCCGGACCCCCCTGAATGGGATAGTCGGAATGCTCGGGTTGCTGGCCGCCGAAACCCAAGATGAGGAGCAAGCCAAGCGCGTGCAGATCGCGCATCGCTCGGCCCGCGATCTTTTGGATATCAGCAATGAGTTGCTCAACTTCGCCGCCAGCGATGATGCCGAGAATGGCCCCCGCGACGTTCATTTCTTGCTCCGGGATTTGGTTGGGCAGTTGGAGCTTCAGTTGCGAACTCTGGCGGCGCCAAAAGGGTTGGAGGCAACGATAGAACTGATCGAGCCTGCGCCGCATGTGCTGGTGGGCGATGTGGTCAAAATCCGCCAAATCCTCTCCAACCTGATTTCGAACGCGGTCAAATACACCGATGCCGGGCGTGTCTCGGTTCTGATCGATCATGGGATTTCGGAAGCGGATGGGCAGATCGTTTTATCGATCACCGTCGCCGATACCGGAGTTGGCATGTCTGAAGCGGCGCTGGCCGAGGCCTTCGATGCTTATGCGCGCGCCACTGCTGCCCGGCAGTCCGGGATTGAGGGGATCGGTCTTGGCCTTGCCATTTCGCGGTCGCTCACAACGGCGCTTGGCGGTGCGCTTGACGTGCAAAGCGCGCCCGGCGTCGGCAGTCGGTTCACCTTATCGGTGCCGCTTGGCCTCGGAGACCCGGATCTGATCGTCAGGGAGGTTGATCTTGATGAGGCAGCGTTTGCAGATCCGCGCCGAGTGTTGATTATTGACGATCATGCCGTCAACCGTCTGGTCGCCCGTGGTTATCTGGAAAAGATGGGGTGCGATGTGGTTGAGGTGGCCACCGGGCGGGCAGGGCTCGCCGCTGTGCAGGATGGGCCTTTCGATCTGGTCCTGATTGATCTCGACTTGCCCGACATGTCGGGGCAGTCGGTGGCCGAAGGGCTTTCCGATCAGCCTCAGGCCGGGCGTTTGGTGGCTCTGACCGCGCATCTGATCGAGGATACCGAGATGGAGCGGACTCGATTGGGCGTGTCCCGCATTCTGGCAAAACCGATTTCCCCGCGTGCGCTGGCCGATTGTCTGTCTGATGATCTGACCACGCATGCGGACCAGCCACGCGAGACAGTATCTTCCGACCCGGTCCTCGAAACCCTGCTCAGTGATAGGGTTGATCTGGGTGAGGAGACGACCGCTCGCATCGTGGCGGAGTTTCTAACCGATCTGCCAAACGCCATTGACCGCATTCGCGACGCCGGCGCTGATGATGGGGGATCATCTGACGATCTGGCCGCTGCCCGACGCGCGGCGGCACATCGGCTAAAGGGCGCGGCATCGAATTTCCGATTGGACGCCTTATGCGATTTGATGCTGCGGATTGAGGCGGGCGACGAGGTTTCCGACGCGCAACTCACCACCGCGGCGGAGGCTGCGGCGCGTCAATTGTCCGAGGCAGCAACCCAGTCCGGCCTTCACGTTGTGGCCGGGTCGACGAACCGATAGCCCTGGCCGTGCACGGTGAGAAGCCAGTCTGGTGTGGTCGCGTCCTCTTCCAGCTTTTTGCGGAGCCGCCCGACAACGACATCGATCATCCGGTCATTGGGTCGGTCCGGATCACGCCCGAGCATCTCCGAGAGCCGCCCACGGCTCAGCGTTTGCCCGGGGTGGTCCGTGAGGGCCGCGAGCACCTCAAACTCCTGCTGCGTCAGCGTTTCGACGCGGCTGACCGAAACCAGCCGGCGTCGAATACGGTCAAAGCGCCAAGGGCCGAACACATCCACCGGCGGCGGACCTTCCGGGGCTTGGCCGATATCCGCGATGCGCGCCAGAAGGTTCTTCACCCGCGCGGCCAATTCGCGTTTGTCGAAAGGCTTGGTGACATAGTCATCGGCGCCCATTTCCAGGCCGACGATCTTGTCGACCTGATCATCGCGCGCGGTTAGCAGGATGATCCCAACCCGGGAGGCCGCGCGCTGTTCGCGCGTGATCGTCAGCCCATCTTTGCCGCCGAGATTGATATCCACCAGCAACAGTTCTGCCGGGTCGCGGGCCAAGACGGCCTCCATCTCCTCCGCGTTTGCGGCATCGCTGACGCGGTAGCCCTGGCCGCTGAGATAGGCGACGAGGCGCATCCGGGTGGTGCGGTCGTCTTCGACGACAAGGATATGGGGCAGGGGCGTCATGGTGTTTACAATTCTTCACATCTTCGTACAGGCCGCCTTGACGTGCATCAACAGGGTGACAGGCGCTGCGGCGGTAAAATCGGGCAGAAAATATCAGAAAGAGCTAAGGAGGCTTCTCCCATGTCATTCCATCGTCCTACCCGCCGCGGGTTTATGCAGGGAGGGGCAGCGGCCTTCGGTGCCGCGACGTTGATGAACTCAACCGCGCTGGCATCGATCGACCCAAACTCATTTAGCAACCGCACATTCCACGCCACCCACTATGGCCCGTTCGAGGCCGTGGTGCGTGACGGTCGGCTTATCGGCATCAACACGATGATGGAGCTGGACGCCCGTCCGACCGAGATGCTGACCCAAGGCGTCCTGGATCGGACCTATGATCGGAGCCGCATCGACTATCCGATGGTCCGGAAATCCTACCTGGAAAACTGGCAAACCGGCGAGACCCGTCCTGAATTGCGGGGCGAAGAGCCTTATGTTCGGGTCGATTGGGACACGGCGCTCGATCTTACCGCAAAGGCCTTGCTCGACACCGCAACCAACTATGGCAATGAGGCGATCTTCAGCTCCTCCTATGGTGGCTGGAGCCATGCGGGCGTCATGCGCCCCAATGTGCTGCAAGGGCGGCTTCTGAACCTCATGGGCGGCTGCACCAACACGCAAGGCGACTGGTCCGCCGGGGCCTCGCAAATCGCCCTGCCACGGGTCATCGGCGATATGGAAGTGTACTCTCCGCAATCTGCTTGGGAGACGATCCGCGACAATACCGAGGTGTTCCTGCTTGTCGGCTGTGACCCGATCAAGAACAACCGCGTCGAATTCCGCGTGGCCGATCACGGCATGTATGCACCTTGGGAAATGATCCGCGATGCAGGCGTCCGCTTCATCTCGATCAACCCGCAGCGCACGGCGACCGATGACTATCTGAATGCTGAATGGATGCGCATCATCCCCAACACCGATGTCGCGTTGTTCCTGGCGATGGCCTATCACGTGCTCGATCAAGGTCTCGAAGACCGCGCGTATATGGACCGTTACACCGTCGGCGCGGATCGCTGGATCGCCTATGTCCAGGGTGAGGGCGAAGACGCAACGCCGAAAACCCCGGAATGGGCTGCCGCGATCACCGGCATCGACGCCGATGAGATCCGGGCGCTGGCCGAGCTTCTGGCAACCTCAACCACCTCGATTGCTGGCGCCTGGTCGCTGCAACGGGCACAGCATGGCGAGATGACCCACTGGGCCATCGTCAACTTCTCCGCACTCACGGGGCAAATCGGGCGGCCGGGCAGTGGTGTCGGCTTTAGCTGGCACTATGGCAATGGCGGCATGCCGCAATCGGGCCAAGCCACGCCAACAGGGCTGAGCCAGGGCCGAAACTTTGTGCGCGGCACCTGTCCGGCCGGTCGGATCACCGACATGCTGGAAAATCCCGGCATGGAGTTCACCTATAACGGCAACCCGGGCGTTTATCCCGAGGTTCACATGATCTTCAACGCCGGCAACAACTTCATGTCGCACCAGCAGGACACCAACAGGCTGATCCGGGCGCTGGAAACCGTCGACACGATTGTCAGCGTCGATGTCTGGTGGACGGCGGCGACCCGGTGGGCCGATATCGTGCTGCCCGCGTCGTCTTCGCTGGAACGTGATGACATCACCTCGGGCGGAACCTATTCCAATGACCGGGTCTATGCGATGAAGAAGGTCATCGAGCCGGTGGGCGAAAGCCGTTCGGATTACGAGATATTCGAGGGTCTCGCCGACAAGCTGGGCCTTTGGGCGCAGTTCACCGATGGCGAAGAGTTCATGACCCATATTCGGGCAGCCTATGAACGGTCCTCCGCTGCGGACGAAATCCCGTTCGAAGAGTTCTGGGAAAAGGGCTATGCCCGGATGGAAGTGCCGGACGAAGCCCGCGCTTGGGTGCGGCACAGCGCCTTTATCGACGACCCGGAAGGCAACCCGCTGCACACGACCTCGGGCCGGATCGAGATGTATTGCGAAGACATCGCCGCGATGGAGATCGGCGATTGCCCGGGCATGCCGATGTGGATGGAGAAGCACGAATATCTCGGCAATGCCGAGCCTGGGCAACTCCACGTCGTGTCGCCACACCCATGGTTCCGGCTGCACAGCCAGATGGACCAATCCGAGAGCTTGCGCGACCTTTATAAGGTCCAAGGCCGGGAACCGGTGCGGATCAACCGGCAGGATGCCGAAGAACGCGGCATTGCCGACGGTGACTTGGTCGAGCTCTATAACGACCGTGGCACGGTCATCGCCGGGGCAGTCCTCAGTGATGAGATCATGCCGGGGGTTGTGTCGATCTACGAGGGTTGCTGGCCGCAGCTCGATGGTCAAGGCCGGTGTAACTCGGGGCTGGTGAACTTCATCACCTCGACGCAACGCGCCTCGGGTCTCAGCCAAGCCAACTCGGCCAACACGGTGCTCGCCTCGCTGCGGCGTTGCGAGGATCCCGAGGGGCCGAACATGGCCTATGAGAAGCCCGATATCATCGAGATGGATGAAGTGGCCTTCGCCGCGCCGGACTACGATGATCTGGGTCTCGACCGCCTCTATGATCTGACCGACGCGCTCTATGCCGATATGGAGCCTGCGGAACGTCTGTTCTACGAGCGGTGTACGGTCTGCCACGGGCCGCGTGAGCCCCACCACTTCACGCAGCTCCAATGGCGCGGTATCACGCCCTCGATGTTCCCACGGGCGGGTCTGGATGAGGAAGAGGCCGCAATGGTCACCGACTATCTGATGCGCCACGCCTCCGACGCGCCGAACTAAGGCGGCGACATCTCCGGGCCGGGCGATCCTCTTCTTGGGTTGCCCGGCCCATCTTCTCTTCCCATCCACCTTTGGTTTTCGGAGTTTTTTCATGGATGGCACGTTTGTTTCTTGCGGGTGCTGTGACGATGCCCCGGCGAAGACAAGAGCAAGCCTCATGTCAGTGGCGGACGCCGTTGCATTGGCGCTTTGCGACATTGCCCCGGTGGCGGGCCGCGCGCTTCGATCTCTGGGCGACGCCCTCGGGCGCGTGACGGTCGACCGGATCGACGCGCCGGGGCCGTTGCCCCGTTTTGACAGCGCGGCGATGGACGGCGTCGCGCTCCGCACGGCTGATCTCGCGCAAGCCTCCGACCTGCCATTGGCAGGCACCATTGCCGCCGGAGATGGCCCGTCGGATTTGCCCGCCGGGCGGGCGATGCAGATTTTCACCGGCGCACCGGTGCCGCACGGTGCCGATGCGGTGGTGATGATTGAGCGCTGCCGGATTTCCGACGACCATGTGCATATCGATCACCCGCCCGCGCCGGGGGACAACATCCGGCCCATGGGCAGCGATCAAGCGCCGGGCCAATCCCTTATCGAGGCCGGAACCCGGCTCACGCCGCATCATATCGGTCTGTTGGCCGCCAATGGCGTGACTGAGGTCGCTCTCCGGCGGAAACCACGGATCGCGGTCTTCTCGACCGGCGATGAACTGACCGAAGGCGCTTGTGCAGGGGGCCAGATCAACGACGCCAATCGGCCCATGCTTCTGGCCTTGATCCGCGCCGCCGGGGCCGAGGCGGTGGATGCCGGTGTCATCCCCGATGATCTTGCGGCGAGCGCCGAGGCCTTGGCCCGTGTCGCGCCGAATGTGGACCTGATCGTGACGTCGGGCGCGGTCTCGATGGGCGGCAAAGACCATCTGCGCGCCGCCTTGGATGCGGCAGGGGGTGCGGTTCGTGGATGGCGCGTCGCCATAAAGCCCGGCAAGCCGGTGCTTTTCGGACGCATCGGGGAGGCGGCTTATACCGGTCTGCCGGGCAACCCATTCGCGGTGCATGTGGGCTTTCACCTTTTCGTCGCGCCGCAGATCGCCCGCTTATCCGGCACCGCGCCTCGGGCTTTCGCAACCGTCCCGGCGCGCGCAGGTTTCGATTGGACCCGCAAAGCGAGCCGGGCCGAGGTCTTCCCCGTACGCCTCCTGCGTTATGATGAAACTGGCCTGCCCGTGTTGGAGCGGCTTGGCCGCAGCGTCTCGGGCACGCTTCTGCCGCTGAGCGGCGCAGATGGTTTGGCGATGGTTCCGGCAGAGACATGCGATCTGCGCTCAGGCGACGCGCTGCGCTGGCAGCCGTTTTCCCAAGGAGATATCCAATGACCGATATTCAACTGGCCGCGATCCGGTTCGAAACCGATGATGTCGACGCGCTGCTCAGCGATGTGGCCGCCGCGTTGACCGCCGAGCGTCTTGCGGTGCGCGGGGTCTTGCAGAGCCGGGGTGAGGTCAGCGGCGACTGCCATTGCGCCGATATGGATTTGACCAGCATCGGCACCGGGCAGGTGTTTCGGATTTCCCAACCGCTTGGCAACGGCTCGCGCGGCTGCCGCCTCGACCCCGGGGCTTTGGCTGAATGTTCGGCCCATCTTGAAGCCGAACTGGCTGCAGGTGCCGATCTGTTGATCCTCAATCGCTTTGGCCGTGGCGAAAGCGAAGGGCGCGGCTTCCGCGACTTGATCTTTACGGCTTTGGCGCGTGGCGTGCCAGTTTTGACCGCGGTGCGCCCAACCTATGCCGATGCTTGGGCCGCCTTCGGCGGAGGGGCGACGACAGACTTACCGGTCCATCTTGGGGCCGTTTGTGACTGGGCGCATCGCGCCATGGCGGTACGTCATGCCGCTTGATAGTACACCAATGCCGCTGATCGACCGGTTTGGGCGTCGTGTGACCTATCTTCGGCTGTCGGTGACCGACCGGTGCGATCTCCGCTGTACCTATTGCATGGCGGAGAAGATGGTGTTCTTGCCCAAACGCGATCTCTTGAGCCTGGAGGAACTGGCACGTCTATCGCGTGTTTTTGTCCGCCACGGCGTCCGCAAACTGCGGATTACGGGCGGTGAGCCGCTGGTGCGTCGCGATGTGCTCGATCTGTTTCGCGATCTCGGGCGGGACGTGCGGCGGGGCGATCTGGATGAGGTGACGCTGACCACGAACGGGACGCAACTCGTCCGCCATGCCGACGCGCTGGCGGCGGCGGGCGTGCGGCGGGTGAATGTCTCGCTTGATACGCTCGACCCGGCGCGGTTTCGCGCTGTGACCCGGCTTGGCACGCTTGCGACGGTGTTGGCCGGCATCGATGCGGCCTTGGCGGCGGGTCTTTCCGTGAAACTTAACGCGGTTGCCAGCCGCGGCGCCTTCCAAGCGGAGCTTGATGATCTGATCCTGTTCGCCCATGGCCGTGGCATGGATTTGACGCTGATCGAAGAGATGCCGGCAGGCGACACAGGGTCGGATCGGGCGGATCGGGCGCTGTCTCTGGCAGATGTGCAGCGCGATCTGGCGCAGCGTTGGACGCTGGAGCCGCTGCGTGCCACAACAGGCGGGCCGGCCCGGTTTGTGCGTCTCCGCGAAACCGGCGGACGGCTTGGGTTCATATCTCCAATGTCGTGTAGCTTCTGTGCGCTGTGTAATCGGGTGCGGGTCAGTTGCACGGGACAGCTTTATCCTTGCATGGGCGACGAAGGTGCGGTCGATTTGCGCGCACCGCTCCGCATCTCGGACCAAGCTGTGTTTGCCGCGATCCGAGAGGCGTTGGAGCACAAGCCGCAACGCCATCGGTTCGATGCTACGGCTATGAACAGCCCGACCTTGGCGCGTCATATGTCGGCGCTTGGGGGTTAGTCTATTGGTATCGATTTGGGACGGGTCGCGCCATCGTCTGGATGAGGGCGGTTGTTTCAAAGACGCGTATTGATGCGCGTCAATCCCTCGATCGGATCGCCAGGTTAACCTGCGGCCATGGGCCGTTTCTCGGGTATCTACGAGCTTTCGGAATCCGCTGCGAGTGCGTCGTCGGAGGCCGCCGTTCATCCCGGCTGCGTGGGATAGCGCCATGCGCTTGCGTGAGATCATGCGGCCTTGCGAGATGTCTCAAAAATCGCGGAGCCATCATTGTTGGAGAAGAGGAGACGGAGCATGAAACCGACAATCACTTGGGTCCTTCTCGCGGATGCGCAATCCGCGCGGATCGTGATGAATGCGGGGCCGGGGAAAGGGTTTTCTGACGTGCCCGGCAAGCAGTTCAAAGCTGCGCCGCCGACAGAGTACGCCGACACGCCGGGGCAGGGGCAAAGCAGCCATGGGCCGGGCCGCGCGGCGATGACACGGCGCGATCCGAAAGCGGCAGCAGCCAAGGCCTTTGCCAAGAGGCTTGCCGATGATCTCGCCGAGGCTCAACGCGCCGGACATTTCGCGCGCCTGGTGCTTGTGGCCGGGCCGCAGATGTTGGGCGATTTGAGAGAGGCGTTGAGCCCGCCCGTGCGAGCGGCACTTTTGGGCGAGTTGGACAAGACCTTGACCGAGGTCGCGCTTGCCGATCTGCCCGAGCATCTCGCCGATATACTTGCCAGTTGAACCCGCATGAGGGCTGGCGCTTAAGTGCCTTTGGGATCGGTCATTGCTCGGCAAACATCTTGACCGGTCCCGCACTGTCCGATTGACCGAGATTAATGACGCCTGCGGATGGTCTGCCACTCTTTCCGATGAGGAGGAGACCATGATCGAAACAGGTTCGAAGACTGCCGCCGCGTCCATTTTCACCGAAACAGCCGATGTCAGTGGGCTCAATGGGGGGATGAACATCGCCCATGAGGCGGTGGACCGGCATGTGCAGCAAGGCCACGGCGATGACACCGCCATCCTTTGGCTGGGCAAAGCGGATGAGCGGCGCGAGATTTCCTATACCGAGTTGGCGGCGATGTCGGCGCGATTTGCCAATGTGCTGCACGCCCATGGCTGCGTGCCAGGGGATAGCCTCTTTGCGTTGATGGGCCGGGTGCCCGAGCTTTATGCCACGGCAATCGGCACGCTGAAGGCTGGGTTGGTGTTCACGCCGCTTTTCTCGGCCTTCGGGCCGGAGCCGATTCAAACGCGGATGGAAATCGGATCGGCCAAAGTCCTGGTCACGACGGCGAAGATCTATCAACGCAAGATCGCGAAATGGCGGGATGAGCTCCCCTCGCTGAAACTGGTGATGATCCTGGGCGATGACGCGCCAGACGGGTGTATCGCCCTTCGCCCGGCGCTGGCGGCGGCTGGCCCAGTGTTCGAGACGGTGCGTACCGCACCTGAAGACCCCGCGTTGATCCATTTCACCTCTGGCACCACCGGCAAGCCCAAGGGGGCGGTCCATGTCCATGGCGCTGTCGTCTATCATGCCTATTCCGGGCGCGTCGCGCTCGATTTGAAGCCTGGTACGATCTATTGGTGCACCGCCGATCCTGGCTGGGTCACCGGCACGTCTTACGGGATCATTGCCCCCCTGGTGAACCGGGTCACGATGATCGTGGATGAGGCGGAGTTCGATCTTGACCGCTGGTACGGCATCGTCGAGCGGGAACGCGTCGAGGTTTGGTATTCGGCGCCCACGGCGATCCGTATGATGATGCGTGCCGGGGCTGAGGCGGCGAAACCTTATGATTTCTCCAAGCTACGGTTTCTGGCCAGTGTCGGTGAACCGCTGAACCCCGAGGCGGTGGTCTGGAGCGAAGAGGTGTTCGGCCAGCCGTTCCACGACAATTGGTGGCAGACCGAGACCGGCGGCATCATGATCGCCAATTGCCCAGGCGAGACCGTCAAGCCCGGCTCCATGGGGCGCCCCTTGCCGGGGATCACCGCCGGGATTGTCGAGCGTGGCGACACCGGCCTGACCGAGATGCCGGTTGGGGAGATTGGCGAGTTGGCGCTGCGGCCCGGCTGGCCGTCAATGATGCGCACCTATCTGCACGAACAGGCGCGTTACGATAAGTGTTTCGTCGATGGCTGGTACCTGTCCGGTGATCTCGCACTCCGCGATGCGGAGGGGTATTTCTGGTTCGTGGGCCGGGCCGACGATCTGATCAAAACCTCTGGCCATCTGATCGGACCGTTCGAGGTGGAAAGCGCCTTGATCGAACATGAAGCCGTGGCCGAGGCCGGTGTCATCGGCTTGCCGGATGAGACGGCGGGCGAAGTGGTGAAAGCCTATGTCACCTTGAACCCCGGCGTTGAGCCTTCTGCCGAGTTGGAACGCGATATCCGGGGCCATGCCCGCAAGAAACTCGGCCCCGCCGTCGCCCCGCGCGAGGTCGTGTTCCGCCAAACCCTGCCCAAGACCCGCTCCGGCAAAATCATGCGACGGCTTCTGAAGGCGCGCGAACTGGGCCTGCCCGAGGGCGATATTTCCACATTGGAGATTGACGAGACATGACTGTGATCGACAAACCGCGCCTCGACCGGGCACATGTGCTGGCGCTTCTGCGCGAAATGATCCGCATCCGCCGGTTCGAAGACAAATGCGCCGAGCTTTATACGCAGCAGAAGATCCGGGGGTTCCTGCATCTCTATGACGGCGAGGAGGCCGTGGCCGCGGGGATCATTCCTGTTCTTGGTCCCGACGACGCGGTTGTCGCGACCTACCGAGAACATGGCCACGCGCTGGTGCGCGGCGTGCCAATGACCACGATCATGGCCGAGATGTATGGCAAGGCCGAGGGCTGCTCCGGTGGGCGCGGCGGCTCCATGCATCTGTTCGATGCCGAGACGAATTTCTTGGGCGGGAACGCAATTGTCGGCGGCGGTTTGCCGCTGGCCACGGGTCGGGCCCTGGCCGACCGGATGAACGGCACCCAAAATGTGACTGCCTGTTTCTTTGGCGAAGGGGCGGTGGCCGAGGGCGAGTTTCACGAGGCGATGAACCTGGCACAGCTTTGGGGCCTGCCGGTGCTGTTTGTCTGCGAAAACAACGGCTACGCCATGGGGTCGGCCATCGAGCGGACCGAGGCGCAGGTTGAGGTGGCAAAGAAGGCCGCAGGTTACGGCATGGCGGCGGAGCAGGTCGACGGCATGGATGTCGTCGCGGTGGAGGCCGCCGCGCGGCGCGCCATCGCGCAGATCCGCGAGACCAGCGCACCGATGCTTCTGGAATGTCAGACCTATCGGTTCCGGGCCCATTCGATGTTCGACCCGCAGCTTTACCGCGACAAGGATGAGGTCGCCGCCTGGCGACAAAAAGGCCCGATTGTCCGCTTCCGATCCTGGCTGCTCGACAACAATTTGGTCCACAAAGAGGACGTGCAGGCGATCGAAGACGCCGCCGATGCCGAGATTGCTGAGGCCGTCGCCTTCGCCGAAGCTGGAACATGGGAGCCCGTGGCGGCACTCACCGAGCATGTTCTTGGGCCGCAACCGGCACCACGAGCGGCGGCGACACCTTCTGGCACAACCGTGGAGACCACCTATCGCGAGGCCGTCAAGCAAGGCATCCTTGATGCGATGCTGCGTGATGATCGGGTGTTTCTGATGGGCGAGGATGTGGGGGCCTATGGCGGCTGCTACGCGGTCTCGAAAGGCTTGATGGACGAGTTTGGTGAGGCGCGCATCCGCGATACGCCGCTGTCAGAGTCTGGCTTCACCGGGGCCGGGATCGGGGCCGCCGTCGCAGGTATGCGGCCTATCGTGGAACTGATGACGGTAAACTTCTCGATGTTGGCGCTGGATCAGATTCTGAACACGGCGGCGACGCTGCGGCATATGTCGGGCGGGCAATTCGGCGTGCCGCTGGTGATCCGCATGGCGACCGGCGCAGGCAAGCAGCTCGCTGCGCAGCATTCGCATAGTTTGGAAGGCTGGTATGCCCACATCCCCGGACTGAAAGTCTTGGTGCCAGCCACGCTCGAGGATGCGCGCGGGATGCTCTGGACGGCGCTCGAAGACCCTGATCCGGTGCTGATCTTCGAAAATGTGATGCTTTATAACCGTTCGGGCCGGATTGATGAAGCCGCAGGCGCGGTCGATATCTCCAAGGCCGCTATACGCCGCGAGGGCGCCGATCTGAGCCTGATCACCTATGGTGGATCGCTGTTCAAAACGCTTGATGCGGCGGAGGCACTGGCCAAAGACGGGATCGAGGCCGAGGTGATCGACCTGCGCAGCCTAAGACCGTTGGATGATGCCACCATCCTGGCTTCGGTGGGCAAAACCCGCCGTGCCGTGATCGTCGATGAAGGTTGGCGCAGCGGGTCGCTCGCCGCCGAAATCTCCGCCCGAATTATGGAGCAGGCGCTTTGGTCGCTTGATGCGCCGGTGGGCCGGGTTTGCTCGGTTGAGGTGCCGATCCCCTATCCCAAACATCTGGAAGAGGCAGCGATCCCTCAGATCGACAGCATTGTCACCGCGGCCAAATCGCTGTTCGGGCGCTAAGATGGGTGTGTTTGCGATGCCCTCACTCGGGGCGGATATGGAAGATGGTACTCTTGTCGAATGGATGATTGCCGAGGGCGACACCGTCGCGCGCGGCGATGTGGTGGCTGTTGTCGAAACCCAAAAAGGCGCAATCGAGATCGAGTGTTTCGAGGTCGGACCAGTCTCGAAACTGCTCGTCCCGGTGGGCCAGGTGGTGCCGGTTGGTGCACCCTTGGCTGTGATCGGCGAGGGAGACGTGCCAGAACCGGCGCCGGAACCCATGCCTGCCGCCGCGCCGCAGGCCCAACCGGACGCGCCGCCAGCACCAAGCCCAGAGCGGCCAGTTCCGCCCGCCGCGGCTCCACCGGCAAGGCCGCCACGTGCTGATGGCGCGGCCGGTTCCACTATTCCGTCCACCTCGGATCAGCCACGCGCCACGCCTGCGGCCCGATTGCGAGCGCAGGAAATCGGCGTCGACCTGAGTGGGATCTCGGGCACCGGACCAGATGGGGTGATTGTTCTGGGCGATGTCGCGCGCGGCCAGGGTGCCGTGCCCCCACCGCAAGCCACCGCGCCGACAAAGAAAGACCCGAAAGCCGAAATGCGTAAAGCCATTGCTGCGGCCATGGCACGGTCCAAACAAACCATTCCGCATTTCTACCTATCGCAAACCATTGATGTGCAACCGGCGTTGGACCACCTGGCAACGCTAAATACCAACCGCCCGCCGGCGGAGCGGCTGTTGCTCGGCGCGCTCTTGGTACGGGCGACGGCCCTGGCCGCGCGGGCCTGCCCAACGATGAACGGCCACTACGAGGGCAGCGATTTCCAGCCCGCGTCCGATGTTAATGTGGGTCTTGCAATTGCGCTTCGCGGGGGCGGGTTGGTTGCACCTGCGGTGATGCAGGCTGACACGCTGACGCTTGATGAGACCATGATGGCGATGCGCGATTTAGTCGCCCGTGCCCGAGCCGGGCGTTTGCGCGGAACCGAGATGACCGCTGGCACACTGACCTTGTCGAGCCTTGGCGACAGCGGGGCGGAAACGATGGGCGGCGTCATCTTCCCGCCGCAGGTGGCGCTGGTCGGGCTGGGCGCGCCGCAGCTTCGACCGTGGGTGGTCGATGGGGCGCTTCAGCCGCGCCAGGTGATTCACCTGACCCTCTCCGTCGATCACAGGGTCAATGACGGGCGCCAAGCGTCTCGTTTCCTGACTGCATTCGACTCCCATCTGACATCTCCGGAGGCCTTATGACCGAAGACGAAATCCGCGTTGCTTTTCTGAAAGAACTGACCAGCGTCGCTCCCGATCTGGACCTGGATTCGATGGATATCTTGAACCTCGTCACGGCGCTTCATGTCCGTTTCGGTATCGATGTGGCGGAACCGGACTATCCCAAAATCGCGACGCTGGCCTCTGCAGTGCCGTTCCTTGCTGCGCGGATGGGGTAGCTTTCTTCATCCAACCAGAAAGGAAGAACGCCCCGATGGTGGTGATCGGGGCGCTTTGTTGGTCGTACGATCGCTCAAGGTCGGGTCAGCATCGAAAGGTCAACCGCGACGCTTTCGCTCAGATCGGCAAGGGAATCATAGAGCAGTTGCAGCGCGTAATGCGGGTTGTGCGAGTAAGATGCGCCGCCATCTTGCGCGACGAACTGGTAGTTATACGCGGCGCGCAGCAAGCGCGGCGTCCAGCTCTGATACCGGTTTGGATAGGCGTCTTCGCCTTCGGACACCGCCCCATCCCCATCGGTATCGATGAAGAAATACGGGAAAGACCCTGTGCTATAGACAATCGGTGTACCCGCGACTTCGGCGGCATAAAGCGCGATGGCCTCACCAAGTTGCGCATGCAGCGTCGCGATTGGCGCGGTGATGCCTTCGCTCGTGTCACCGTCGCCGTCATAATCCAGCGGTGACGTGCGGATTGCGGCGAAGCTATCGGCGTTTTCGTGACAGCTTGTGCAACTGGCCAAGTTGACCTCAAGGCTGTGCGGCCTATGGCACGAGACGCAGGTGTTGAACTCGGGAACATGGGCGTATGGCCCGGCATATCGGCGGCCTGGATACTCGTAACCGCCATGCACCGCGCTGCCTTGTTGGGCGGCACTCGACAGCGCGTAATGCGAGTTGATGAAGCCCAGATCGGCCGACACGGTGTCGGGTTCGCCAGACCCGATCGCGGTATTCACGGTGCCGGTTGCGGCCCGACCCTGATGGCAGACCGCGCAGACGGCAGAGCCACGCTCAAGCGTCACATGAACGCCCGAGGGAAAGGGCACGCTGTCGAGATTCACCGCCGCAGAACTGTGGCAGGTCGCGCAGCTCACCACGGTGCCGATCCCGACGGGATGGTCTATGGCGCCTACCGTTTCCATCGGTCCTTGCAGATAATCCAACAGGCCGGTTGAGGAGTGGCAGACGGCGCAGCGGCCCGGAATTTCGCCGTCTTCGTCCCAATGGGTAAAGGCCCCGGCAGAGCGGTCCGCATGGGGCGACGCCAGCCAGGCTTCGGTGATCTCCGTCAGAGTGGGGCCGCGATCTTGGGCCAATACGGCCGCTGGCAAGAGCAGCGCGACGGCCAACGCGAATGTGGCGAGGGGGCGAATGAACATGGGATGTCCTCCAAATGGGCTGGCGGCGGGGCGGGCTATGGGTCTGCGCCTATCCGGCCACAAATTGCGAACCGGGTAATTGACCAAGATCAATGTGCGCCGGACCAAGCTCCGAGAAGGTGGGCGGAGTTTGCTGCCCATCAGGGCCAAGAACAGGCGTATCGATGATGTCCGACCCTTTGCCGCCTTCCCCTGTACCCGTTGCCCTTCTGGGCCGGGATTACCCGGGTTTGCGGCCGCGTGCGGTTGTGGCAGAGGGCGAGGTTGTAGCCCCGGGGCAGGTGCTCTTTCACGATGTGAAGCGACCGGAGATTGAGTTTGTCTCTCCGATTCGGGGCCGTGTGGCGAGCATAGGTTTTGGGCCACGGCGCACCCTTTCGGCGATTGTTATCGAACCGGCAAAGGGCGGCCCGGCCGGCCCCGCCAACATGTTACCTGAGGGGGGCGATCTGCGCAGATATCTGTTGTCTCGCGGTCTCTGGCCCGCTTTTGTGACGCGCCCCTATGGCGGTCCGCCCGACCCGGAGGCCGGCCCGGACGCCATCATCGTCTCCGCCGTTCCGGCATGTGGCAGCGCGCTTGACCCGCAAGCCATCTTGTCTGACCGGCAGAGCGACTTCGCCGACGGCATGAACGCCTTGACCGAACTAACGGAAGGGCCAGTTCACCTCTGCCTGGCGGCTCAATCGACGGTCCCGATCCCGGCAAATCCGCGTATCAAAGCGCATCGCAAGCGGTTCGCGCGCGACTGGCATCGGCCGGGTGGGCAGGTCGCACGGCTCAATCCCGTCGGCCCATTGGGGCAGGTTTGGACCATTGGCTATCAGGACGTCGTCGCGATTGGATCGATACGGCGCACCGGTATTTATGACCCGATCCGAACGATTTCTTTGCAACCCGAAGGACGCGCGCGGGCACAGATAATGCAAGCGCCGCTTGGGGCGGATTTGCGGACGCTGTTCGCGGCGGATGGTGCCCTTTCTCCTGATTTGGAACCGAGGTCTGGCCCGCACGGCTATAGCCATCCTGCGGCCTATCTGGGGCGACACCATCTTGATGCGGCGCTTGCCGATGTGAGCACATCGCGGAGACCAACGGGGCCGCAGCCCTTGATCCCGCTGACCGGGCTCGACCGCGCTCTTCCGGCCCATGTACAAGCCGTGCCCTTGATGCGCGCCCTTAGCATTGGTGATTTGGAGGCCTGCGCACGCCTCGGCTGCCTCGATTTGCTGGAAGAGGATGTAGTGCCGCTGACGGCGCTCTGCGCCAGCGGCACCAATTACGAACGCTGCCTGCGCGACGTGTTGGATCAGTTGCAGAAGGACGCCGCATGACCCGGTTTGCGTTGCTCATGCACGGTCGGGGGGCTGGCGGGCTCGTCGCGATTCAAAGCCTCGCGCTCTTGCCGCCCCTTGGGGTGAGCCTCTGGCACGGTGGCGCCGCGACCCTTGGCATTCTGCTCGCCGCGCTTCTGGTTGTCCTGATCTGGGATTATGCTTTTGCCGCTTTGCGCCATCGCCGCTTTGAGCCTCATGGTCTCACCACCGCCGCGATCTTCACGCTTTTCGTGCCCGCCGACATGCCGCTGTGGCATCTGGTCGTCGTTCTGTCGCTTGGTTGCGTCATCGGGGAGCGAATCTTTGGTGGGCGCGGCTTTGCCTTTCTGTCGCCGGCGACGGTCGCCCTGGCACTCGCGCTCTTGTCGCTCCCCGATCTGACCCTTGTCCCACCAAGCTCGGCGCTGGCCCTGGCCTGCCTGCCGGGGGCAGCGTTGCTTTTGGCGACGGGGCTGTTGAGCTTGCGCATTGCTCTGTCTTTTTTGGTCGTGATGATCCTGGTCCTCGGGGTGAGCAGTTTCGAGACGGCCATCATCCTGCTGACCACTAGCAGCGTCGCGCTGGTGTTTCTGATCTGCGATCCGACCTCCGCCGCTGTCACATCCTGGGGCCGTGTGCTGCATGGTGCCTTGGCCGGTGGTCTCGCCTGGGTCTTCGCGGGCCTCGGCGACGGACCGCCCGGGGCCGGCGCCTTGGTCTTTGCGGCGCTGATGGCGAGCCTCATGGCACCGCTGATCGACCATATCGTGCTGAGTTTCAGTGCTTGGAGAAGGCAAAGGCACCATGGCTGATCCAACCCTCTCCCGCTGGCGCTTTCTGGCGCGTGACAATGACGATCCGGTCAAGATCGTAGGGGTTGCGAGCCTCACGGCCGTGATCTGTGCGGTTTTGGTTGCCAGTGCCGCGACCCTGCTGGAACCGCGACAGCAAGCTCATCTTGAGGCCGAACGCGCCGCCCGAATGGCGGCCATGTTGGACACGCTGCCCGGCATGGGGGAGCTTTTGACCGAGACCGGGGCGGATGGCCTGACGACCTATCTGGTCGATCTGGCCAGTGGTCAGATTGTGCCCAACATGTCCGCCGCCGATTATGACGCCAACGCTGCCGCCAATGACCCGGAAACGGCGGTGGCGATCCCGGCTTCGCAAGACCTCGCCCGCTTGCGGCAGCGCGCGCCGCTTGCCCCGGTGCATATTCTCGAGCGTGACGGGGGCGTTGCTCTGATCGTGTTGCCGGTTTCTGGCACGGGATATCAGTCCCGGATCGAGGCGTTGTTGGCACTTGAGGCCGATCTCAACACTGTCGCGGCCCTGACTATTACCGCACAAGGCGAAACAGCCGGCTTGGGCTCACGCATCGAAGATCCGGACTGGCAAGCGCTTTGGCCCGGGCGGGAACTGGCCGATGCCAGTGGTCAGATCGTGATCGATGTGGTGCGCGGGCAAGCCAGCGGCCCGCATCAGGTTGACGGTATCTCGGGCGCGACACGCACCGGTCATGGGGTGGCCGATATGCTGCGCTACTGGATGGGGCCGCATGGCTTTGGCCCATTTCTCGACCAATTGCGCGACGGAGGTCTCTGATATGGCAAACACCCTGACGCGCATTGTCTCCCCGCTGATCGACCAAAATCCGGTCACCCGGCAAATCCTCGGGGTCTGTTCGGCGCTTGCCGTGACCACATCGCTCGACACGGCGCTGATGATGTCGCTGGCGCTGACGACGGTGATCTGCCTCGCCTCGGCCATCATCAGCCTCATACGCCACCACATCCCCCATGTGATCCGGTTGATCGTGCAGATCACCATCATCGCCTCGCTGGTCATCGTGATCGACGAGTTGATGCGCGCCTTCGCCTTTGAGTTGAGCCGCGCCTTGTCGGTCTTCGTGGGCCTGATCGTGACCAACTGCCTCGTTCTAGGGCGGGCGGAGGCCTTCGCGATGCGCAATCCGGTAGGGCCATCGGTGTTGGACGCGCTTGGCAACGGCTTGGGTTATAGCCTGATCCTGATTGTGGTGGGCAGCATCCGGGAGCTTCTGGGGCAGGGCAGCCTATTGGGCGTCACGCTGCTGACGCCAGTGGAGGATGGTGGCTGGTTCCAACCCCTCGGCCTGATGCAGCTGGCGCCCGCGGCCTTCTTCATCATCGGCTTGCTGATCTGGGCGATCCGCAGCGCCCGCGCGGATCAGGTCGAGCCTGCGCAGTACCAGCTCGCCGGGGATAGGGGGCGCGGATGACCGAACTTCTGATCGCCTCGATCTTCTCGGAAAACCTGGCGCTGGCCTATTTCCTCGGGATCTGCACCTTCCTCGCCGTCTCGGAACGGGTGGATACGGCGATTGGGCTTGGCCTGGCCATCATCGCAGTCCAGACGATCACGGTGCCGGTCAACGCGCTGATCCTGAACGGAGCTTTGGTGGACGGGGCCTGGGCCTGGGCGGGCCTGCCCGATGTCGATCTGTCTTTCTTGCGGCTCGTGGCCTTCATTGGCGTGATCGCGGCGATCGTGCAGGTGCTAGAGATGACGCTGGATCGCTATTTCCCGCGCCTTTACATTGCTTTGGGCAGCTTCCTGCCGCTGATCACCGTGAACTGTGCCGTCCTTGGGGGCAGCCTCTTCATGGCCGAGCGGCAATACACCGTCCCGGAATCCCTGGTCTATGGGTTTGGCAGCGGCGTTGGATGGGCGCTTGCAATCATCGCCTTCGCGGCCATTCGCGAGCGCTTGCGCTATAGCGATATGCCTGCAGGTGTGCAGGGATTGGCCAGCGCCTTCCTGGTCACCGGCCTGATGTCGCTTGGCTTCGCGGCCTTTGCGAGGGTGCCGCTATGAGCAATCTGATCCTCGGTATCGTCTTTCTCGTCGCCATGACCCTGGCGCTGACCGGCGTGGTGATCCTGGCCAGGCGGGTCATGATGCCCGCGCGCCCCACGACGATCACTGTGAATGACACCAACCGGATTGAAACGGTGACCGGACAGAAACTTCTGACCGCGCTGAACGATCACGGCGTTCTGGTCCCCTCGGCCTGCGCCGGGGCCGGCACATGCGGGCTATGCCGGGTGCAGATCACCGGCGATGGCCCACCGCCCTTACCGGTGGAGCTGGCCCGGCTGACCCCGGCCGAGCGCCGCGATGGCACGCATCTGGCCTGCCAAGTTACCTTGCGTGGCGATATGGCGGTCCATGTCAGCGATGATCTGTTGGCCGCCGAGGCCTTTGAGGCCTGCGTCGCCTCCGTCACCGCGCTGACGCCCCTGATCCGGGAGATCGTTCTGGACCTGCCTGAGGGCAAGGCCGAGCATCTTTTTGCGGGTGCGTTCATCCAGATCACCGCGCCACCTTACGATCTGAGCTTTGATCAAATTGAGATGCCTGCGCCGTTTGAGACTGTCTGGGAACCGCTCCGCCCGCTTTCCGTCCGTACCGACGAGCCGGTGACCCGCGCGTATTCCATCGCTAACCGGCCGGAGGATAACAGCGCCGGGCGCGTGGTTTTGAACATCCGCCTGGCCCTGCCGCCGCCAAAAGCTGCGGGGGCGCCGCCGGGGATCGTCTCATCCTGGCTGTTCTCGGTGCAACCTGGCGATCCGGTCTCTGTTGCCGGGCCCTTTGGCACCTTCCGCGTGCAAGAGAGCGACCGTGAGCTGGTGTTCCTTGGCGGCGGGGTTGGCATGGCGCCGTTGCGCGCGATGATCTTCGAAACGCTGGAGGCGCGGCACAGCCCCCGCAAGATGAGCTTCTGGTATGGCGCGCGCAGCGTCGCGGATCTGTTCTATGCCGACGAGCTGGATGCGCTGGCCGAAAAGCATGCGAATTTTGACTGGACCGTTGCCCTGTCCGACCCCGAACCAGAGGATGATTGGAGCGGCGCGACCGGGTTCATCCACACTGTCGTTTGGGAACGGTATCTGCGCGACCACCCGAACCCGGAGAACTGCGAGTTTTACCTCTGCGGCCCGCCGATGATGATCGCGGCGGTGCTCAAGATGCTGGACGATCTGGGCGTGGAACCCGACCGCATCTTCAACGATGATTTCGGAGTGTGAGCGATGGATGAGACCCGGCGCAACATGATCCTTGGCGGTTTGGCTCTCGGCCTGATGCCTGATGCGGGATGGTCAGGCACCGGCGCAACCGGCGCACGCATCGCTGGCGGCCCGGCCTTTGGTAGCACGTGGCGGCTGGTCTCTGGCGGTCGAGACCCGGCTTTGATCAGCCCCTGGATCAGCCACCAAATCGCCACTGTTGATGCGGCCATGTCGCCTTATCGAGAGACCTCGCCGTTGTCGCGCTTCAATCGCGCGGAAGTCGGGCAGAAGATCGCGGTTCCCGCCTCGATGGCGCATGTCGCGCGCGCGGCTTTGGAGATTCACCAGACCACCCAGGGTGCCTTTGACCCCACAATCGGGCCACAGGTGCAGCGTTTTGGCTTTGGGCCAATCACCGGGCAGGCGGGCAGTGCCGAGGCGATTGTTCTGGGTCAGGAGTCGGTGCGGAAGGAGGTGCCGGGTGTCACGCTCGACCTCTGCGGGATTGCGAAAGGCTTTGCCCTGGATCTCTTAACCGACGGGCTGGTGGCGCAAGGCGCGGAGAACATGCTGCTTGAACTGGGCGGCGAGGTGCGCGCGATTGGGAGGCACCCTTCCGGACGACCCTGGCAGGTGGCGATTGAAGACCCCTTGGCGCCCGGCTTTGCCGCGCACACAATCGTGACGCCGGGTGCGCTGGCGCTGGCCACATCCGGACATCGGGCCAACGGTGTTTCGGGAGACATCGCGCTCAGCCATGTGATCGATCCGGGCAGCACCCGCCCGGCGGTAGGCTTCGCGGCTTCGGTCTCTGTCCTAGCCCCGACGGGGATGGAGGCGGACGCCATGGCCACGGCGCTGCTGGCGATGGGCGCAGGCGGCCCCGCGTTCGCGCGGGCCAATGGGGTCTCGGCACTCTTCATCCTCGATGCGGCTACGGCGGGGCAAACTGTCATGACCGGTGATTTTGCCGACCATGTCGTGGCCTGAGAGGATCGGAAAGGAGACAGCGGCATGACGACATTTCTGTTCACCTTGGCGCTCATCGGTTTGATGATCTTGGGCCTTGCGATCGGTGTTTTGCTCGGGCGCGGGCCGATCAAAGGGTCCTGCGGCGGGATATCTTGCGCGGTGCCGGGCGGCTGCGCGGCTTGCCCGAAATCCGGTGGCGGAGGGCAGGGGGGATGAGCACACTCAGCCTCGTTTCCGACTACATGAATCGCACGTTGGTCACGCTCAGCCCAGAACAAGAGATCAACAGCGCCGTTCATGTCTTGTTGGATCACAAGATCTCGGGCGCGCCGGTGGTCGACAAAGCGGGGCGGCTGGTCGGTATTCTGACGGAGAAGGACGGTCTGCGCGCGGCGTTGGAGGCCAGCTATTACCGCGAATGGGGCAAACCTGTCTCCGCTTATATGGCCAAAGATGTTGTGACAATGGACCCCAACCTGGACCTTCTCACCGCCTGTCAGCAGTTTCTTGACGGCCCATATCGGCGCTTTCCCGTGGTGGAAGACGGGCGACTTCTTGGGCTGATCAGCCGCACCGATATTTTGCGTGGATTGGCCGAGAACTGGGGCTGAGGGGCATGTCGTTTCAGTCTCCCCGATCCGCTCCATATCTGGGAGAGGTGGAAAGCTGGCTTCCTTAAAGTCGATTGTTCATTCCACGGTGTAACACTGCTCTGAGGTTCAAGTCGGCTTCGGCTAGAGATGATGGACATGGCCCGCTTGAACGTCACAGCCTCACCCCAGTTTCAAAGGCGAGCCCGATGAAGGACGCTGTTTTTCCCTGCGCGCTATCTGCGTCATGAGAGGCCATTGGCTGGCACGATGATCGGAGCAGGAGGGCTCAAACAGTTCAACAACGTGTGTCAACGATTTGAAGATGCAGAGATTATCAGCAAGGCAAAATGCGAGGCTTTCCATCGCCCCGATGATGGATTGGACAGGTTTACTTATCTTTTCAATACCTTAAGAGGAGTTTTGTGCACCGTGCTTGCAACGTGAAGTCGCCTTCTGAGGCGCCATATCGTGCGTTTGGCGGTTGCGCGGGTTTAGCCAGATTGAAGCGCATCGGAACCGATGGGTTTGGCCTTACGCAAAACAGAGCGGACGCAAGCGTGCGATCGGTACGAGAGCCTCTAAGGCGATTCCGCAGTGGCCAAACAAACACTGGCCGCTCGGTCTCATGTTGGACGCATTCTCGGACGCCTCGTGGTTCCGCATCCTTTGCATCATCGGTGATTTCAGCCAGGAATGCCGGGCTGCCGTCGTGGACATGTTGCTCTCGCGCACTCGGGTCGCGGGAGAATTGGATCGGATCGCAGAAATGCGGAGGCATTCCTGCATTGTGGTCAGCGACAACGTCACACTCGCTGACGTTTACTCCGGGCGCGACAAGGCCATTCCACAACAAAGGGAAAGGATCAAACGAAAGACACTCGAAGCGCGTCGGGTACAACACAGAAAACGTGCCGCATAATGCAATCAGACAGAGGGGCCAAAATCTCTCCTAAACTAGGCCGCTCTTCGTGCCAGAAACCCTGACGAAAGACGATCTGAGATCGCTCGGCAGTAGCGTCTCCGGCGTGTTCTGGTAGCAGACCGGTCGAAGCCAACGTCTGATCGCGAGTGTCCCCACCGAGGTCTGCCCGAAGTTGGTCGAGGCCGGATAGGGACCGCCATGGACCATGGCGTCAGCCACTTCGACGCCAGTTGGAAATCCGTTGAACAGAATGCGCCCCGCCTTTCTCTCCAGACTGGGGAGAAGGCGGCGCACCGCATCGTGATCCGCATCGTCCATCTGCAGGGTGGCCGTTAGCTGTCCATCAAGCTGGGCGGCGACAGTTTCCATTTCGGCGCTATCTGCCGCCACCACCAGTATCGCGGCGGGCCCGAAAACCTCGTGGCGGAGGGTGTCGTCCACCATCCAGTCTCGGGCCGAAACGCGGAACAGATCCGGGCCCGCAGCCCGCGATGCATCGTCCGAGACAAAGAGCGTTTCCACGCGGGGCGCGCCGACAAGCATATCCCGCCCTGCGCGGTAGGCCGAGGCGATGCCGTCTGTCAGCATGGTTTGCGCCGCGACACCGGACAGGGCCGCGACCGTCTCTGCGGCGAAGATGTCCGCGTCGGCACCCTCGATGGCGATGGCAACGCCCGGGTTGGTGCAGAATTGCCCGGCCCCCATGGTCAGCGATCCGGCCCAAGCCTTGGCAATCTCAACGCCCCGGGCCGCAAGCGCCGCAGGCATCAGAAAGACCGGATTGATGCTGCCCAACTCGCCATAGAAGGGGATTGGTTCGGCCCGGTTTGCGCACATGTCGAACAGCGTGCGGCCTGCGCCGAGCGACCCGGTGAAACCGACGGCGCGGATCAGCGGATGGGTGACAAGCGCCGTACCGACGGCGTGATCGCCGCCATGGACAAGTGAAAACACGCCCCCAGGTAAACCGGCGGCGGCGATCGCCTCGGCGATCGCTTCGGCCACGACTTCGGACGTTCCGGGGTGAGCTTCATGCCCCTTAACGACGACAGGGCATCCGGCAGCCAAAGCCGAGGCCGTATCGCCGCCTGCGACCGAGAATGCCAGCGGGAAGTTGGAGGCGCCGAACACGGCGATGGGGCCAATCGGGCGCTGGATCATATGTAGCTCCGGGCGCGGCAGTGGCGTTCTGTCGGGCATGGCCGGATCATGGCGCCGGTCAAGGTAATCGCCCGCGTCGATGTGGTCGGCAAAGAGCCGAAGTTGGCCGACCGTGCGCCCGCGCTCGCCTTCCAGCCGAGCCGCCGGAAGGCCGGTCTCACGGGTTCCAATCTCGGTGATGGCATCGCCGACGGCGTCGATGTGGTCGGCAAAGAGCCGAAGTTGGCCGACCGTGCGCCCGCGCTCGCCTTCCAGCCGAGCCGCCGGAAGGCCGGTCTCACGGGTTCCAATCTCGGTGATGGCATCGCCGACGGCGTCGATGCGGACTGCAATGTCACGCAGCAACGCCGCTCGTTCGGCCCGGCTGGTGGCGGCAAAGGCGGCAAAAGCGTCTTCGGCGGCAACAGCGGCGTGCTCGATGAGGGCGGGTGTGCCCTTGGCGAAGGCTTCGGCCGCACCGGCGATGGGGGTGTTCCTGAATGTGTCTTCGCCGCCGATCCATGTCCCGGCGATGAGGTGCTGTCCTTTGGACATTGGAGGCCTCCGTTGGGTCAGGTGTTCGTGCCGGGACCCGGCATGGTGAAATTGAGCGGCATTCGCCCGCCATCGACGAACAGGCATTCGCCGGTGATGTAGCTGGAACGGGGGCTTGCCATGTAGATGATCGCGTCGGCGACTTCCTCCGGGGCCCCAAGGCGGCCGAGCGGAGTACGTGACAGAACCCGGGCGCGGAGCGCGGGAGAGCGGGACTGCCCTTTGCGTTGCAGGGGCGTGTCGATGCTGCCGGGGGCCACCATGTTCACGCGGATGCCATCGGGGGCCAGCGCGATGGCCATGGCGCGGGTCAGCTGCAAGAGGCCGCCCTTGCTGGCCACATAGGCCGCATTGTCAGGGAGCGCGAGTTGCGCGTTAACCGATCCGATATTAACGATGCTGCCGGGGGCGCCTGCGGCGACCAGCGCCCGGGCAACGGCTTGTCCCAACAGAAACGGCGCCCGCAGGTTGATTTCATAGACACGGTCGAAATCCTCGCCTTCCATATCCAGGAAATCGGTCCTGTGGGTAATGGCGGCATTGTTGATGCAAATCTCGACCGGACCGCCAAGCGCATCCTGTGCGGCGGCTGCGAGGCCCTGGATCGCGTCCGGATCGCGCAACTCTGCCGGGTGATAGGTTACCCCGCCGGTGTCGTCCCACACGTCTGTTGTCGGCGCGAGATCGGTGGCAAAGACCAATGCACCCTCGGCAAGAAGAAGGTTGACCGTGGCGCGGCCAACACCGCCCAAAGCGCCGGTCACCAAGGCGCGTTTTCCCGTCAGCCGAAGATCCATGGCTCAGGCCCTCCTTTCCGGTCGGGTCCAGAACGGAGCCGGCGTCGCCGTGAAGGTCTGCATATCGGCCATCATCGGAAGGAAGGCCTTCATGCAGTCTTGCCAGTCGGGGTCTGCCAGAAGCGCTTGCCGCCGGGCAAGGCGCTCGGCGTGATCGGCATGGCCCCAGATATGCAGGATACGGTTCTGTCTGCCGGTCTGACTAATCAGATAGGTGATGTTGTCCGTCCAATGTCGGGCCTGGACAGGCGCGGACCGTGTCTTGAGAATGTCGAGGAACGCGGACATGTCACCATGATGAAGTGCGTAGCAGCGAACGTCCACGAGGCCCGGCGTGGTCGCGGATCGCGTATAAGGCAGGTCAGGGATTTGCCGCATCACCTCGGTCTCTTGATCGGAGAACAGGCCCTTGAAATCCTGTCTGACAGAGATCCATTCAGGGTCTTGAGCCATGGCGGCGCGTCGGGTTTCCATGTCTGTGGTGTCGTCATATCCCCATAGGTGAAGGACATGGTTTTGTGGGCCGACATCGGCAATGAACCAGCCCAGAGCTGTGCCCAGATGGCGTTCCTGCGCCGCGTAGCCCGCCGCGCCATAGCGGCTGAGATAGGGGGCGAGATGTCCCGGTTTCAGGGTGTAGCGGCGCACATCAACGATCATTCTTGGTCCTCAGGACTCCATGCGCCGGCGAAGACGCCATTCTTGCGCCAGCTTTCGGTCTTTGCCTCGATCGCTGCGTCTGAGATCGTCGCGCGACGTTTGCGAGCGCGCAACCACGCGAACAGGCGCGCTTCAAGCTTGGCACAGATGTCTGAATAGGCCGGGTCGCGGCCGAGATCGACGAACTCGTCAGGATCGGTTTCCAGGTCGAAGAGTTGTGGCGGAAAGCCTTCGAAATAGACATAGTTCCAGCGCGCATTGCGTAGATTATAAGCGCGTGCGGCGTGCGGTGGGACATTCAACTCGCGGCGCTGCTGCCGGAAGGAATAGTCCAGCTCGCTGAAAACCGTATCCCTCCAGGGGATATCTTGCCCATGCAGCAGCGGCAGCAACGACTGGCCCTCTAGGATGTGATCGGGCACCTCACCGCCGAGCCAGTCAACGAAGCTCGGCAACAGATCAATAGATTCGACGGGGCGCGCGGAGACGGTGCCGCGCGTGCCGTCAGCCGCTGCGTCGGGATCGACCACAATGAGCGGTATACGCGTCGATTGGCGATGGAACATCTCTTTGTCGCCCAACCAGTGATCGCCAAGGTAATCGCCGTGATCGCTGGTAAAGACGATCATGGTTTGATCAAGCGCGCCGCGGTCTTCGAGGAAGGCCATAAGACGCCCGATCTCGTCATCGATCTGTTTGATCATGCCCATGTAAATGGGGATCACCGTGTCGCGCGCCTCGTCCCTGCAGAAGGTCCGGCATTCCTCGCGCGCGTGATAGGCGGCGAGCACAGGGTGGGGATCGTCCAGTTCTCGCGGGTCACGTAGGGCAGGGGGCACATCCGCGGCTCCGTACATCGCGTGATAGGGCGCCGGTGCCACATATGGCCAGTGCGGTTTGATATAGCTCAGATGCAGGCACCATTGGTTGGTCTGTGCGGCGATGCACTCCATCGCGCGATTGGTCATGTAAGCCGTCTCGGAGTGTTCCGCCGGAACACGCGCGGCCGCACCGACATTCTGCAGATACCAGCCGGATTTTGGCTCCGCGTCGCCGGTGGCATTCGCTCGGTAGTGCCACGGGTTCGGACCTCCGAGGCCGTGCTCCTCAAGGTATCGATTATAAGCGTAATCCGGCTTGACGGCGGCATCGGCATGGATCCCGTCATCGCGTTCGAACACGCGAAAGCCGCCTTCCGCCATCAGGCGGCCCTCCTTGGTGTTTGGATCGATTCCCAGGCGCGCCAGGCCGTCGAGGTTTGGGGTGACATGGCTTTTGCCGACCAGCAAGACATCGGTCCCAAGCGGGCGCAGATGATCGCCCATCGTCATCTCAGAGGTCGGCAGCGGCACATAGTTCCAGGTGGCGCCATGGGTGGAGATATAACGGCCTGTATAGAAACACATCCGCGACGGGCCACAGACGGGCGATTGCACATAGGCCTGCGAGAAGCGAACACCGCGCGCCGCCAGGGCGTCAATATTCGGCGTTTCTAGTGACGGATGGCCAGCACAACCGAGATAGTCGTAGCGAAGCTGGTCCGCCATGATGAAGAGGATGTTCTTCATGGCGGTCAAAACAGGTGATGGCCGGTGGCGTTCACCGGGATCGTATAGAGCGATGTCGATGAGGTTGTCACCAGCGTCCGGCGATCCGCCCCCATCCATGTGAAGTTCGCGGTCTTTTCGGGGATCAGGATCACGCCGAGCGACACGCCATCGGGTGAGAAAACCTGCACGCCGCCGGGTCCGGTGCACCAGACCCGGTCTTCGGCGTCGCATTTCATGCCATCGGCCACACCCTCGCCCGCGCCAGTGAGTTCCGCGAACACCGCGCCTCCCGAAATCTCTCCGTCAGCCGTCACATCGTAGCGGCGGATGTGTTTGCGAAGGGTGTCATTGACGTAGAGCACCGTCTCTTCGGCATTGGTGCAAAGCCCGTTCGGCAGCTCGTAGTCGCGGGCGACAGGTTCAGCCGTTTCTGCCTCGGGCCGGATCCGCCAGACGCCCTGAAAATCGAGGTCCTGATCGCGTTCGACGCCGAAGAACGGCTTTCGGCCTGCAAGCGGGTCGGAGAACCAGATGGTGCCGTCGCGAGTGACGATGATGTCATTGGGGGCGTTCAACTCCTTGTCTCCGAAATGGCTGGCGAGGACCGACAGAGACCCGTCTGCCTCAAGCCGGACAACACGGCTGGTTGCATGCTCGCAGGTCAGAAGCCGGCCCGCCGCGTCATAGGTGTTGCCGTTAGCCTTGTGGCTGGGTTGGCGAAAGACCGATGGCATCGCATCTCCGGGTCGCCAGCGGTACATCGCATCGCCCGCGATGTCGCTGAAGGTCAGATGGCCTTCGGTTGGATGCCAGGCCGGGCCTTCGACGAACTCGTACCCTGTCGCGAGTTGCGACACCGTCGCGTCCGGAACGATGACCGCTTCGAAATCGGGATGTCGGATATCGTATTGCATGGTTTGGTTCCTTCCAATCGGCGCCTTAGAACCCGAACGCACGCGGGATGAACAGCACCACCTCAGGGACATAGGCCATCACCAAAAGCGCGGCTACGAGCGGTAGCAGGAACGGCGCAACCGCAATGCAGACTCGGGTAAAGGGCAACCCGGTGATATCCCGCATTATGAAGAGCGACATGCCCATCGGCGGGGTGAACTGCCCGATCATGATGGTGAAGACCATAACCACACCCAAGTGTAGCGGGTCCATGCCGTAATTGGCGACGGCAATCGGGACGATCATCGGCGCCAGGATCAACAGCAGGATCGCATCGGCGACAATCGCGCCCAAGAAGATGATGACCACCATCAGAAGAAGCAGGAAAGCCCATTGTTGATCGAAAGTGCCGCCGATCCAGCCAGCCAATTCCTGTGGCATGCGTCCTACGGAAAGAACCCACCCGAACAACAATGACATGGCGATCACAAACAGAAGGCGCGTTGTGCCGATCACGACCTCGCGGCTGACGTCGAAAAATGTGGCCAGCCCCAGGTCGCGATAGACGATGACGGCGAGAAACAGGGCATACAGGACGGCGACCACCGCCGCCTCGGTCGGGCTGAAGATCCCCAGGACCATACCGCCCACAATCAGGACCGGCGTCAAAAGCGGTGGCAGCGCGTAGAGAAACGCCATACCCAGGCGCCCAAGGCTCCATTGACTGTCCGTGGTGTAGTAGCCGTGTTTGCGGCCCACGAGGTAGACATAGATCATCAGGCAGCCGGTGATCACGAAGGCGGGCATGATGCCGCCAAGAAACAGGCCGGTGATCGAGACCTCCGCCACCAGCCCGAAAAGCACCATCGGCACACTCGGCGGCAGGATCGGACCGATCGCGGCAGAAGACAGCGTTACTCCCATCGCGAAATCTTCTTTGTAGTTCTCATCGCGCATGGCCTTGTATTCCATGCGCCCTAGCCCCGCGACGTCGGCCAGCACCGATCCCGACATGCCGGCAAAGACCAGACTCGCGAAGATGTTCACATGGCCCAGCCCACCGGGAATCCGTCCGACCATGAGCTTGGCAAATGCGAAGATCCGATCCGTGATCTTGCCTGCGTTCATCAAGGCACCTGACAGCATGAAAAGCGGTATCGCCAGCATGGTGAAGTTCTGAAGCGATCCGCCCAGCTCCACGACCGCGAAGGACAACGGGAAATCGTTCCACCACAGATAGAGGATCGACAAGCCGCCCAAGGCAAAGGCGAGGGCATAGCCGCCGAGCACAAGCACGAGGCTGGCAATAACCAACCCGATTAGAAACAAGCTAAGATCCATTGCTGCGTGCCCCGAAGACGACGGAAAGGTTCCCGACCAGCTGCCAAAGATGGACCACGAACATGGCCGTCGCACTCAGGGGAACGATCGCGTAGATCATATTGAGCTTCCAGCGTAGGGCGGCCGTTCGTTCGAAGCTCAGCTGTTCGTACATGGACCAGCCGCCGATGATGAGTGCGGCCATGAAGACGATGGTCAGGAGGTTGAAGATCGCCTCCATCACGCTCCGTCCCCTATAGCCGAGGAAGTTTTCCAGGATCTCGACCCGGATGTGGAGGCCTTGCCTTGACAGACCAACGGCTGCAATGAACGTCATCCAGACCAGAAGGATCTGCGTCAGTTCCTCCGGCCATTGCAGTGGCGCGTCGAAGACGTAGCGCATGATGACCTGAAGGCTGGTCAGGGCCACAAAAAACCACAGGAATATCTGTGCGATCGTGAATTCAGGTTCACGGCGCAGGATCGTCCATCGGCTGACATCGGGGTCGGTGGGAAACACGGGCGCTTGATCCGTCGATTGAGGGGGCGGGGGCGGCGCGCGCCCGCCGGGCGCGCGCCTTGTGCTGTTAGATGGAGATCAACCCTGCGGTGCCAGCGCCTTGACCTGTTCGAGAAGGCCTTCGGGCCATTCCGCCCCGTCCAGCATCTCAATCTGCGCTGTTACCGAAGCGCGGAAGGCGTCGATATCAAGGCCCTGTTCGACGCCGATCACGGACATGCCTTCGGCTTCGAGGCTTGCAAGAAGCGCGCCTTCCTCCGCCACCACCGTCTCGGTCATGAATGCGGTCGCTTCGACAGCTGCGCGGCGCACGGCCTCCTGATCTTCCGGCGATAGCTCGCGCCAGCTGTCCGCATTGATTGTGATCGGGATTGGGATCAGCTGATGACGCGTCAGGATCAGGTAGTCCTGCACATCAAAGAAGTTCTGGTTGAAGATTGTCGGCAGCGGGTTCTCCTGCCCGTCCACGATGCCTTGCGTCAGCCCCTGGAATAGCTCCGACAGCGGAAGAGGTGTCGGGTTTGCGCCCAAGCCCGTGATCGTCGCCAGCGACAGCGGGTTGCCGACGGCGCGGATTTTCAACCCGTCAAGATCGGCGGGTGTGCGCACCTCTGTCTCCGTGGTGGTCAAGGTGCGGGCACCGAAGTAGTAGTTGCCCAGAACAACGAGGCCGCCGTCTTCGGCAAGCTCGGCGCTCCAGGCCTGGCCGTATTCAGGGTGATCAAGGACGGCAAGCTGGTGCGAGAAGTCGTCGAACACATAGCCCGCGGTCAAAATCGAGTAACTCTGCACGATGTCCGACAGAAGCGGGTAGGGCGTGAGCGCGATGTCAATTGCGCCGCTTCTGGAGGCACCAAAAAGATCGCGAAGGCCGCCGAGCTGAGAGGACGGAAACACCTGCACCTCGACACGTCCGTCGGTGTAGTCGGCGACCAACTCGGCGAACATATCCGCGCCCCGTCCGGTCGGCCCCGAGGGGGCATGTATGTGACCCATGCGCAGCGTCACGTCCTGTGCCGATGCGAAGGTAGCGGGCCCTGCCGCCGTCAGTGCAATCCCGCATACCGCTGCAAAGCCGGTCTGTCGGATGGAAGTCAAAGCGATGCACATGTCTGGTTCCTCCCCTGATGCGCATTTCTGAAGTCATTTGCGACCGAACGGGCAAGCCCGGCGATACGCATGGTCACCCGTGTGTTTTGGGCCGGATGCCGGTCAGCGCTTCGTAGCGGCGCTTTGTTTCGTCGTCGGGCGGATAGATGCCGAAGATGGATTTCCCCGCCTGAACCTCCTCTAGGACGAAGGCTTCGAATTTCTCCTGCGCTTCCGCGTCGGTTGCGACCTCATCGGCCAGATACCGAGGCAGAACCACGACGCCTTCGTGATCGCCGACGATGATATCGCCGGGATAGACTGGGACATCGCCACAGGCGATCGGCACGTCGATATCGACTGCATGGTGACGGATCAGATTGGTGGGGGCCGAGCCGCCCTGCGCGTAGACCGGCCAGTCCATCTCGGCGATCTCCGGCAGGTCGCGCAGCGCGCCATCGGTGACGATACCGACCGCACCCCGCATCTGCATCCGGGTCAGCAGGATATGTCCGGCGGACGCGGCGCTCGCATCACAACGGGCATCCATGACCAGAACATGCCCGCCTGGAATGTCCTCGACGACTTTCCGCTGCGGGTGGCTGCGATCCTCGAACACGCCGAGATGATCGATATCCTCGCGCGCCGGAATGTAGCGCAGCGTGGTTGCCGGACCGACCATGGCTCCGCCTTTTGCGGTCTGGCGGGCTATGCCCTGAATATAGAGATTGCTGAGACCACGCTTGAAGAGCTGCGTTGTCAGTGTCGCGGTCGAGCAGCGTTTCAGCCGCTCGATCGTTTCTGGCGAGACGGTCTCGTCGGTTTGCATCGTCACGGCGGCGTCCTTGATCAGGTGGCTTGATATCGAAGTTGTCAGACAAAATGACTATTTGCAAAAATTTGTCAACTCCGATTTTACAAGTTGCCGCTCGCGCCTCCGTCCCCGTCGAAAACACGGCGCCGCGCGCCGTCGATATGAAGACGCATGGCGGCTTCTGCGCCATCCGCATCGCCGGCTTCGATTTCTTCGAAAACGCGCTCATGCTCGCGTTGAACCAGCGCCAGACGCGCCTGCGGATCGAGCAGCGATAGGTTGCGGTTGACCGAGATCGCGGAGGAAATCGCCTCTTCAAGGGAGCTGAGCGTAACCTCGAAAAACCTGTTCCCTGAAGCCGCTGCGACTGCCTTGTGGAAGGCGAAATCATGATCGGTGCCGATCGCGCCGCTGTTGACGGCTGCATCCAGTGTCTCCAGCGCGGAGCGCAAAAGGGCAAGATCATCCTTGCTTCGACGAACGGCCGCAAGCGCCGCAGCCCTTGGTTCCAAAGCTGCCCGAAACTCAAAGCAGCGCTGCATATCGGCGATGCTGCCAAGCGGGGCGAACTGGAGAAGTGCGGTATTCGGCGGCTTCTGCACGTAGCTTCCTGACCCTTGCCGCGCGTGGATCAGGCCATCGTCGCGCAGTTGCGCGAGCGCTTCGCGCACAACAGGACGGGAGACCGAAAACTGCTCCGCAAGTGCCGTTTCGGTCGGCAGACGGTCCCCCTCCTTGTAGTGTCCTTCCATGATGTCCGAGAGGACTGCGTCATAGACTTTGCTGCTCAGCCGCCCCTGTCCCAAACGGTCACGTCGGACATTTGCCGGTCCGGCGGCGATGACAGAAGGTTTTTTGCTCATTGCTTGCTCGGTCTCTTTGGAAAATCTGCGCACCTGGGCCGGTTGAGCCCATTGTCGCGACCAGTTTAGCGTCGAAGTTGTAATATTTGTCAAAGGAGAAGTGACCGGAGATCGCCTGCGGCGCACGCCCCGCTTCGCGAACGCTACCGCGCTGAAGCCAGGGGCGGTCAGAGCCGCCGGTTCCGCCATCAGACCGATCCTGCAGGCGCAGGACTGGGGCGGGCGTCACTCGTTGACCTTGTCCAATCCGACGCTCATCGACACCGCTACCAGCGCAAGGATCGCAAGCAGGATCTGCACGCCGGATACGGCCGCGACCAGCGGTGAACTTGTGTATTGCACAAGCGCCAACAACTCCACCGGCAGAGGCCGGTCGCGGAAGCCATGGGTGAAGATCGCCACGGACAGGTTGTCGAATCCTTCGACGAAGGTGAAGACCGCGCCCGCCAGGATCGCGGGCAGCAGCAGTGGGAAGGTGATGGTGCGCAGACTCTGGAACGAGGTCGCACCAAGATTGGTGGCCGCTTCCTCCAGCGATGGATCCAGCCGGACAAGGCGGCTTTGAACGGTTCGGACCATCACCGCCATGATGAACACGGTGATTGAGATCGCCTGCAACCAGATTGAGGGCGAAACCCCCACCAGCGCGCCAGCGAACAGCACCGCGACGCCGAGCACAATGCCAGGCACCATATGCGGCACCAGCACAAAAACCGAAAGGGCGGTCGTGCCACGGAACTTGCCGCGCACACAGGCCAGCGCTGTGGGCACGCCCAGGACGACGCACAGGAAGGTCACCATCAGGCCAACCTTGAGGCTGGTCCACATCGCACCGACAAGTTCGGTCTGCTCAAAGACCTCGGCATACCAGCGCAAGGTGAACCCTTCGGGTGGGAAACTGACAAAGGCGCGTGTGTCGAAAGAGATGAGGATGACAATGACCGATGGCGCGATCAGCAGCAGCAGAGAGAAGACGGCGACGAACAGGATCAACCCGATGCCGAGAATGTCGCCAAGGGAGGCGGTGCGCAGGGCCTTGATCATGCGTCTCGTCCTTTTGTCCAGCGAGTGAACAGGTTTGTGATCATCGCAATCGCCACCAGCACGACGAGGCAGGTCACCATCAGGATCAGTGAGCTGACTGAACCTTTGCTCCATTCCAACGAGAACACGACCTGCTCATAGATCATCGTTGCCGCGTTCAGGTAGTTGCCGCCGCCCAGCAACTGCGGCACCACGAAGGTCGTGTAGCTCAGCGTGAAGACCAGCGCCGCCCCGGTGCCGATGCCCGGCGCGCTCAACGGGAGGATCACGGTGCGCAGCGTGCCCAGGCGGGACGCGCCAAGATTGGCCGACGCCTCGAACAGGCCACCCTCATGGCGGCTCATGACCGCGATCAGCGGCAGGATCATAACCGGCAGGTGGATCTGCACCATGCCGATCAGGACCGCCCAATGGGTGTTCATGATGCGCAGCGGCTGGTCGATCAGCCCGAGGCTCATCAGCGTGGAGTTCACGACACCGCGCCCGCCAAGGATCACCAGCCAGGCATAGGTCCGCACGATCCCGCTGGTCAGCAGCGGCGCGATGGTCAGGATCAGGATCAGCCGACGGGTCCATTTGCCGCCAATCAGGAACAGATAGGCCACCGGATAGCCGAAGAGCAGGCATAGAAGCGTGGTGTTGATCGCCAGCGTCAGCGAGCGCTGGAAGGTTGTCCAATACAGCGGGTCGGTGAGCGCGTTGGTGAGATGCGACAGAGAGAATGTCTGCGAAACGATGGCCCCGCGTGAGACCACGATATCCGAAAACCCCAGGGACAAAAGGATCACGAACGGGATGACCGCGACAACGGACAGCACAATGATCGCCGGAACCGCGGGCCAGATGCCGCGGCCCGACAAAAGCTTGTCGAGAACCTGTTCAGACAGGCTGGCCTTTGAGGCGGTCTGAGAGAAGGCTGCCTCGGTCATCAGATCGGATACACGGCGCAATAGGACGGGTCGATGACGGACAGACTGACGGCCGCCCCGGCCTGAAGGGGGCTGGCCCGCTCCTGCCGCATGGCCGCCACCTGGATCGTTGTGCCATCGGGCATGTCGACATGGTATTCGATCAGCGCGCCAACGGTGCGGTGAAACGAGACCGTCCCGCGCCACGGGCTTGTGCCCTCGGGGGCGACACGAAGGTTGTGAGGACGGGTCATGACCTGAACTTTGCCGGATAGGTCGGTCTGCGCCGTCTGACCATCGGGCAGTGCGACAGTGCCATTTCCAGCTTCCGCGCCCCAGAAATTCGACGTGCCGATGAAATCCGCGACATAAGCCGTCGAGGGATGGTCGAACACTGTATCGGGGGCGGCGACCTGTTCGATCTGCCCCGCGCGCATAACGGCGATCCGATCCGACATCGTCAGCGCTTCTTCCTGGTCATGGGTGACGAAGATTGCAGTCAGGCCCAATCGTTTGATCAGCTGCCGAAGCTCGACCTGCATCGCGCTGCGCAGCTTTGCGTCGAGGGCGCTGAATGGTTCGTCCAGCAGCAACACGCGGGGCTGCAGGACCAGCACGCGGGCAACCGCGACGCGCTGTTGTTGACCGCCGGAGAGTTGGGCCGGATACCGATCCGCGAACTCTGCCAGCGAGACAGTATCAAGCGCCTCCGCGACGCGGGCCTCAATCTCGGACCGGGACACGCCGCGCATGCGCAGCCCGTAGCCGACATTGCGCGCAACCGTAAGATGCGGAAACAGCGCGTAGCTTTGGAACACGACGCCAACCGGGCGCCGGTTCACCGGCATGCCGCTGACATTGCGACCGTCGATCTCAATCGCTCCCTGTTCCGCATCCCAGAACCCGGCGATGCAGCGCAGAAGCGTGGTCTTGCCACAGCCCGACGCACCCAAAAGCGTCACGATCTCTCCTTCGGCAACGTCAAGTGAGCAGTCCTGCAACACCGTGATAGAGCCAAAACGTTTGGAAACCGCCCCTATGCTCAGCACCGGGGCGGCAATGTCCGATCCATACATCAGATCAGTCTTTTCCTGCATCATCACGATGCGAACATGCGGTCGAAGGTTTCCACCGTTTGACCGCGCAACGGCGCGAAGTCCGGCCATTCCAGGGACGTGGTGGTCGCAAGCTCTTCGGGCGTGGATGGCACATAGGGCGCGGCCTCTTCCGGCACCGCGATGCCTTCGACCACCGTGCCGAAATAGATCGGTGCGCTGCCAGCCATCGACTGAATCTCCGGTGTCAGCAGGATGTCAGTGAACTCATGAACCAGATCGGCGGTGCCGTCGGCGGTGTTGACGAATTGCACGATGTTGGTCGGCAACATCAGCGGACCCGGCCCAGTGATTTTGGTGTAGCCAATGGGCAGGCCTGAATTGGCGGCCAGCGCCGAGTTTACGTGCCACAAGGGCGCCAGGTCCACTTCGCCACGTTCAATCATCTGCTGCAACAGAGGCGGCGAGCGACCGACCAGCGGATCAAGCTCCAGCCATTTGTTCAGGGCAAACTCCATATCGCTCTGGGGCATCCCGAAGGCCTCGCTCGTGGCGGCGAGCACGCCGAGGCCGAGATTCGATTGCGGGCGGCACATGCCGATCCGGCCGGTATAGGCGCCGCTCCACAGCTCTTCCCAGGTGGTAGGTGGCGTCGTGATCTTGGTAGTGTCATAGGCGACACCAATCCCTTCGAACCAGATCGGCTGACCGACATCATAGCCGTAGGAGGGGAATTTCGGGTCCACATTGGCAGCGTTGGGGATCTGCGAGAAATCGAGCGGCACTAGCACATCCTCGGCCAGAGCGTTGATGATCGCGGGCGAGCCCATCACTGCGAGGTCGTAGGGCGAGTTGCCGCGGGCGGCTTTGATCTGCGCCAGGGCTTCCGACGACAAGCCGCCAATGACGCGCAATGTTACGCCCGGGTTGCGGCGGCCAAGTTCTTCACCGGCAGCGATCAGCGGGGCGTCGGAGTCGTTGCCGTACCCGACCATGACCAACTCGCGGGTCTGAGCCCGTAGGATCGTTGGGCTGGCAAGTACCGTGGCAGCTGTCAGGCTGCCCAGGACGCTTCTTCGGGTCAGTTTCATGATGTGCTCCTGTCAGGCTTCTTTGCGCCGGATTCCCCGACGGTGCATTAAGTAGGGGGACTTTCGAAAAGCTACGCAACGAAAAAAAGCGAAAATAGCGACTTTAGAGGAAAAGTGCCTAGAAATTAGGCGACACGCAGCGGGAAGTGGCGTCTGCGGTCATGCCAGAAGAACCTTGGTGCCGGCGGTTTCGAGTGCGGCGATGTCGGCGGGGGTGGCCTTGCGATCGGTGACGAGTGTGTGAATGTCCCGCGCGGTGGCGATGCGTGCGCCTGCCACATGCCCGATCTTTCCGCGATCCCCGAGCATCACTGCCCGCCGGGAGGCGGCAAGCATCGCGCGCTTTACTTCAACCTCTTCCAAGTGGGCGTTCGTGAAGCCGCGTTCGGCATCGATGCCAGCGCAGCACAGATAGGCGCAATCGGCATTGAGTTGCTCAAGAAGCAGCCCCGCAAATGGCGGCACCAATGAGCGCGAGTGCGGATTTCGGCCCGTTTTCTTAAGTTTTCCGCCGGTCACCATCACGGATGCGCCCGGATGTGTCTCCAGCGCGATGGCGATATCGAGGCTTGAAGTGATGATCATGACGTCGCGCAGGTGCTCCGGAAGGGCCATGGCCATGGCCAATGTGGTGGTCCCCGCATCAAGAATAATCGTCTCTCCGCTGCGGACCATGCTCGCTGCAAAGGCTCCAATTCTCTCCTTTTCGTCTGTGAAGCTGTGGCTCGGCACATCAACGGGGCGCTCAAAGCGGGCGGGTTTGGCGGCCATCGCGCCGCCACGCACGCGTCTAAGCAGCAGTCGTTTTTCCAGCGAATCGAGGTCGGAGCGGATGGTGACAGCTGAGACGCCCAGCGCATCAGACAATTGACCCACCTCAGCCATGCGCTCCGTGTCGAGGATCTCAAGAATGCGCTGATGGCGGTACGGCAGGGGGGAATTCTGCGGATAATCCATTACTAATACCTTCGCGTCTTGCGTTTTCTGTCGTAATGACAAATATCGAAAGAAATCGATAGGTGCCATCTTTTTCGCGTGCCTGTCCTGACCTGACCGCCAAGTACGGAGAGCGACATGAATATAGAGCAGTTACTAACGGAAATCCGCCGGGAATCATCCTCGGATGCCGCTGGCGATCCGGAAAGGTTTCGGCGCGTCGCTCTGACCGAGCACGAAATGATGTCTCAAGGCGAGGCCATTCGGGCAACGCTTGCAGCCAATGTCGTGCCCCTGGCCGCCATCGGGCGCGATCTTGCGGACCGTAGCATCCGCCGCGTGGTCACCGTTGGCTGTGGCGATAGCTGGATTGCCGGTCACGGCGTGCGCCCGGCGCTGGAGGCCGCTCTGGGCGCACCCTGCGAGCCAATCGAAGCGTTCGACTTCGCGACCTACGGCTTGGACACCATCGACGATGAAACCGTGGTCATCGGCCTCAGCTCCTCAGGCAAGACCGAGCCTGTGATCGACGGTCTAACGGGCGCGGCAGAGCGTGGGGCTTACACGATCGGCCTTTCGAACACGCTCGAGTCGCCCTTGATGGAACAATGCCCCGGTGCGCTGCACATCCGGGCCACGCGCGGCGGCTGGCCGACGCAGTCCAGCACGGCGGCGATGGCGTTGATGCTGGCCATGGCTGCGGCCGTACAAGACGCAAAAGGTGGAGATGCATCTGCCTTGAGCGCAGCGCTGGTTGCACTGCCGGATCAGGTCGATTCCGTGGCGCGCGAGTTTTTTGAACCGGCCCGACAGGTGGCCAAGCGTCTTGCCCGCGCTGATCTGGTTCTGACGACTGGCGCAGGTCCGTTTTACGCGCCAGCTGAGTTTGGCGCGGCCAAGCTGAAAGAACTGGCACCGATCCATGCCTACTCTTTCCCGCTGGAGGAGTATCACCACTATCGGACCCAGAAGGCCGGCGATCCGCTATTCCTGATCGCGGGGGACAAGGCAAGCCATGCCCGCGCCCTGGACACCGCGCTTATGTCGCGGGGTGTAGAAGGTTACTGCGTGGCGATTGTACCGGAGGACGAAACCGAGATAGCAAAGATTGTCGATGTCGCCTGGCATCTACCAAACGTTTCGGCGGGGACTGCGCCGATTGTCTACAGTGTGCCCATGCACTTGTTCGGCTATCACGCAGCGGTCGAACGCGATGCACTCGGCCTTGGTGCGCCCCGGCTTGGGGGCTGATGTGACGCCGGATCTTGTGACGGTCGGAGGGCTTACGGTTGACAATGTCATTGCTGCCGACGGCACCGTTGCGCTGGATCTTGCGGGTGGCAACGGCGCTTTTTCCGCCGTTGGCGCGCTCAACTGGGTGAACCGCGTCGGGCTGGTCAGCTGCGCGGTCGCGACCTATCCGAAAGACACCATAGCGCGGCTGGAGGCGGGCGGGGTCGACCTTGCGGGTGTGGTCTGGTCCGACGCGGCCCTGACCGCGGGCAGCTGGTTTCTCTATGATGGGGCAGGGCGGCGTGACGAGGGGCTGACGGCGCCGGGTGCCGCGTTGGCCGAGGCGGGGTTTCCGACTGACCGGCTTTCGGCTGAGCAGGTGGTGGCGTGGCGCGCGCGTCTTGAGGCGCGCAAACTGTTGAACGAGATCGGCTATTCGGAATTTAGGGAGCAGCATCCGTTGCGGGCGGCTCAGGTGCCGCAGGCCTGGCGCGGGGTGAAAGGCGTTCATTTGGCACCCAGCGCGCCGCGCGTACTGCTGGAGATGCTAGATCTGTTCGAACCGAGGGGGGCAGTGATCACCGCCGATCCGGGTTGGCAGTTGGCGAGCCAGAGGCTCGAAGACATCGCCCCAGTCCTGGCGCGGCTCGATGCCTTCATCCCCAGTGAGGTTGAGCTGCATGCGCTGGTGCCAGACGCCGCGCCAGCCGATGCTTTGGCGGTGATCTCTGAGCGATGTCGCGGCGTGGTGGCGGTCAAAATGGGGCCGCAAGGCGCGCTGATCTGGGACCGTGTAACGCGCACCGCCATAGCTGTCCCACCACAACGGGTAGAGGCCTGCGACCCGACTGGCGCCGGTGACAGTTTTTGCGGCGGGTTTCTGGCGGGCCTCGTTGAAACTGGCGACCCGGTGCAGGCGGCCAGTTTTGGCGCGGTTTCTGCGGCGGGGGTCGTGTGTAGTTTCGGCGCCGCCGGTGCCCTCCCGGCAGACCAGGCGACCGCGCGCGCCACATTGCAAAAGGAACCCAATATATGTCGCTGAAGCTATTCGATGGTGCCAAGCCGGTTATTGCCGCCCTTCATCTGCCGGATTTTGCCCTAAACCGGCACCGGTCGGTCGCGTGGTACGAGGATTATGCCGTCGCCAACGCCCGTGTGTTCGCACAAGCTGGCATCCCCTGGATCAAGCTGCAGGATCAGACCAAAACTGCGGGAGCCGCCGCCTCGGACACCCTGGCGCTGATGTCTGCAATAGGGCGCCTGATCCGGGCAGAGGTCCCCGGGCTTGGCCTGGGTATCATTGTCGAGGCGCATGACCCAGTTGCGGCCATGTCGGTGGCCCATGCCACGGGGGCCGATTTCGTCCGGCTCAAGGTGTTTGTGGGCGGCGCGATGACCGCGCAAGGCCCGCGCGATGGGCTTGGCGCAGAAACTGTCTCTTACCGCGCCATGTTGCGGCGGCCTGATATTGCGATCTTGGCCGACGTGCATGACCGCACGGCGATCCCGCTCTCGGGCGAGAGCCAGCCTTTCGCGGCAAACTGGGCCGCCAAATCCGGGGCCGACGGCTTGGTCATCACCGGCAGCAGCTTTTCCGATACGCTGGCCCGGATCGACGCGGTGCGCGGCAAAGGCATTCACAAACCGATCCTGATCGGTGGTGGCGTGACCGATGGCAATGTGGCCGAGGCGATGGCCGCCGGCGATGGCGTGGTGGTCAGCAGTGCACTGATGCGGCGCGATGCGGCGCCGGAGGATCTGCTGCAATGGGATGCCGATCTGTGCAGCCGCTTCATGGATGCGGTGCGGGTTCCTGCATGAGCGGGGCGGCGCGCGATTTCACCGGCTACGCGGGCCAGCCGCCGGCGATGCGCTGGTCAAATGGAGCAGGGCTTGCCGTTTCTATCGTCGTGAATGTCGAAGAAGGCGCCGAGTTGAGCCTTGGCGCCGGCGACGACCGCAATGAGCATATCTACGAGGCGGTTGAGCGAGTCGAGGGCGCCCGCGACCTTTGTATGGAGAGCCATTTCGAATATGGCCCGCGTGCGGGCTGGCCGCGGATCCGAGATGCGCTGTCGGATCGTGACCTGCCAGCGACGCTGAATGCCTGCGGCCGCGCGCTGGAGGCGACGCCCTGGATCGCCGCGCAGGCGGTGCAGGACGGTCATGAGGTTTCGGCCCATGGCTGGCGGTGGGAACGCCATGTCGGCCTGGACGATGCGACGGAGCGCGCCGCGATTGCCCGCACCGTCGCGACCATCACGCGGACGGCCGGGACGCCGCCGCTTGGATGGCACACGCGCTCTGCCACCTCCGAACGCACCCGGGATCTGCTTATCGAACAGGGCGGGTTTCTCTATGATAGCAACGCCTATAATGACGACATACCGTATCTGGTCGATACCGCACATGGCGCTCATGTGGTGCTGCCCTATGCGTTCGACACCAATGACATGCGGTTTTACAACGGGGGCGGCTTTGTCTTTGCCGAGGACTTCTCCCGCTATTGCATCGCAGCCTTCGACCGGCTGTTGGTCGAGGCCGAGAAAGCCCCGCGCATGTTGTCGATCGGCCTACATACCAGGATTATCGGGCGCCCGGCACGGATCGGAGGGCTTGAAGCGTTTCTGGACCACGCTGTGCGTCACGATGATGTCTGGTTCGCGACCCGGGCCGAAATCGCCCATGCTTGGCGCAGCGCCGTAGGGCTGCCCGAGTGGACGCCGCGTCCGTGCCCCAAGGGGTTTGCGCCCGGAGGGAGCGTATGACTCGCGATCTGATCGGATATGGAGGTGCCTGGCCGGATCTGACTTGGCCTGGAGGCCATAAGCTGGCCGTTTCGGTGGTGGTCAATGTCGAAGAAGGGGCGGAACAACAGGTGCTCGATGGCGACCCGATCAGCGAGCGGATCGGCGAGGTGCTCTCGGTCGTGCCCGAGGGCAAGCCCGACCCCGGTCAGGCGCAGATCTTTGCCTATGGCACGCGGGCCGGAGCGTGGCGCATGGCCGATGCGCTACGCCGCCACCGGGTTCCCGCGACCCTGTTCGCCTGCGGGCGCGCGGCGGAACGGGTAGGGCCGGTTCTGCGCATGCTGGCGCGCGATGGCCACGAAACCGCCTGTCACGGCTGGCTTTGGCGCCCTCATGCCGATTATGACAGCCCAGAGGCCGAGGCCGTTGACCTCGATCGTGCCGATGTGGCCATCGCGGCCGCGACGGGCGACGTCCCACGCGGGTTTTTCTGCCGCGGGGCCGAAAGCCCCTGGACGCGCAGCCTTCTGGCCGAGCGGGGTTACCTTTACACCTCTAACGGGTTTGATGACGACCTGCCGTACAGGGATGGCTCGGGCCTGATCGTGGTGCCCTATGCGCTCGACGCCAACGATATGAAATTCTTCCATCCCAACGGCTTTGTGCGCGCATCGGACATGGTCGATTACGTGACCGACGCGTTGGACGTGCTGGAGGCCGAGGCCGCGCGTGGCATGCCGCGCCTGCTGAATATCGGGTTCCACTTGCGGATCGTTGGCCGCCCGGGTCGGTTCAAGGCGTTCGAGCAGGTCCTCGCCGAACTGGACCGCCGCCGGGATCGGCTGTGGCTGGCGCGCCGGATCGAAATTGCCGAGGTCTTTGACTGGGCCTGTCCGGCATGATTGTGCTGATCAATCCCAACACGTCTGAGACGACCACCGAGGCCATGCTGCGGATTGCACGGCAGGTGGCGGGCCCGGCGGTGCGGGTCGACGGGCTGACCGCGGCATTCGGGGCGCCGTTGATCACCGACCCTTTCGCGCTGGCCCGCGCGGCAGACGCCGTCGCAGCGCTTGCGCCGCGTGTGGGCAGGGCCGAGGCTGTGATCGTCGCGGCCTTTGGCGATCCCGGCCTGATGGACCTACGCGGACGGCTGTCGGTGCCAGTCACGGGCATTGCCGAGGCGGGTATGGCCGAGGCGGCGCAGGTTGGGGCACAATTTGCAGTTGTGACGACGACGCCGGATTTAAGCGATCACATTGCCAAAGCCGCCCGTTCCTACGGCCATGAGGCGTTCCTTGGCACCTGGACGACGCCCGGCGATCCGGCGGTTCTGACCCATGATGCCGTCGCACTGCAAACCGCGTTGGCCGAAGCGTGCGACCGTGCCGTTGAAGCCGGAGCCGAGGCGATCATCATTGGCGGCGGACCACTGGCCGAAGCCGCCCAAAGCCTCGCAGCCTCATCCCCAGTGCCGCTGATCGAACCGCTGCCCGCAGCCGTCCGGCTCAGCCTTGCCCGCTGCACCAAAGGAGCTTCTAGATGACCCGCCATATTGTCGCCGCCGACCATATTATCACCGGGTTCGATGAAGGCGGCGCGGCGCAGATCGTTGCCGACGGGGCCATCCTGATCGACGGAGACCAAATTGTCGAGATCGGCCCCGCCGGCGCCTTGCGCAGGGCGCATCCGGGGCTACCCGAGACCGGTGGCAAGGGCAGGGTGGCCATCCCGGGTCTGATCAACGCGCATCACCATGTCGGTCTGACCCCGTTCCAGATGGGCGCGCGCGATCAACCTCTGGAACTGTGGTTTCCCGAACGCCTTGCGATGCGCGATGTCGCGCCCCGGCTGGATACGCTCTATGCGGCCTTCGAGATGATCGCCTCGGGTGTGACTACCGTGCAGCACCTTCATAGCCGGGCGCCGGGCGATACCGATGCCGTGCTGGCTCGCGCCGACACCATCATTGGCGCCTATAAGGACCTCGGCATGAGGGCGAGCTACTCCTTTGCCCTGCGTGACCAGAACCGCATGATCTATGCGGCGGATGAAGAGTTCATCGCCTCGCTACCCGCCGCTCTGCAAAAACCAACGGCGGATTATCTTGCCGGCTTCGGCCTTCCATTGTCTGACCAGATCGCGGTGTTCCATGCGTTGCGCGCCCGGTGGCAAGACGATGCGCTTGTAGGCATCCAGATTGCGCCGTCGAACCTGCACTGGCTGTCGGATGCGGCGCTCGAAAGTGCCGCGCAGATGGCCGAAGAGACCGGCGCACCGATGCATATGCACCTTTTGGAGACGCCGTATCAGAAGGAATACGCCCGCCGTCGCACTGGCGGCTCTGCGCTGGAGCATATCGACAGCTTTGGCCTTGTCGGGCCGCAACTGACCATTGGTCACGGGGTCTGGATGACGCCGGATGATGTTGCCCTGCTGGCGGAGCGTGGCGGCTGCCTGTGCCACAATTGTTCGTCCAACCTGCGCCTGAAGAGCGGCACAGCCGATCTGAATGGCTTCCTTGCCAGCGGCGTGCCGGTCGCGCTTGGCCTCGACGAGGCGGGGATCAACGACGATCGTGACATGTTGCAGGAGATGCGGCTTGCGCTGACGCTGCATCGGCCTGCCGGGCATGATGCGCCGCATCCGACCGCATCGCAGATTCTGCGGATGGCAACGGAACATGGGGCCGCCACGACGCCCTTCGCAGGGCGGATTGGGCGTCTGGCACCGGGGCGTCTGGCCGATATCGTGTTGCTGGACTGGCAGGCTGTCACCAAACCGTGGCAGGACCCGACCATGCCCTTGGTTGATGTGTTGATCCGGCGCGCAAAATCCGGGGCTGTCGCTACGGTTCTGATCGGTGGCAACGTGGTTTATGATGAAGGCCGCTTCACCAATATCGACCGCGAGCAAGTCTTGGAAGAGATCGCAAGCGATCTCGCTCGTCCCTGTTCGGAATCCGAGGTCAGCATGCAGCGCCTTTCCCGGGACCTGATAGAGCCGGTCAGCCGGTTTTATGAGGGCTGGCTTGGCCAAGGCGCGGGCCGCTGAGCAGATCGCGCCTGCTGGCATAATAACTGTTGCTAGCCCGGTGCCTTGTCCTGTCTGACGTTAGTGATTGCGGGTCTGAATAGCATTATTTGACACGTCGGCGCATGGTCGCGGCCTTACTTCTGTGAGATGGTTTCCCATCCGCGCACAGGTCGACTATATGCAGATCAACGAGATTGCCAACATCGCACGAAGGACGGTGGAAGGCTTGTTCGGTAACAAGGCCTGATCGACACTGCGTGCGCGGCTCACATGCCAACGAGTTGCAGTGGAGAGGCAAATCGGGAGATATTGAGACGTGTTCCAGACGAGCAGCTTTGCCCTGCAACAGTTTGAAGATGCAGAAAAATTGAAATGAAACAGCACGCTAGACTTTCTATCGCCCCGATGATGGATTGGACCGATCGTCATTGCCGGTATTTGCACCGGCTGATGTCTCGGGAAGCGTTGTTGTATACCGAGATGGTCACGGCCCCCGCGATTTTGCATGGTGATCGAGATCGCTTGTTGGCCTTCGATCCGGCAGAGCATCCTGTGGCATTGCAGCTTGGCGGGTCTGATCCGTCCGAGCTGGCCAACGCGACGGAGATTGCGGTCGGATATGGGTATGATGAGATCAATCTCAATATCGGCTGCCCGTCGGATCGCGTGCAGTCGGGTTGTTTTGGAGCGGTGTTGATGGAACGGCCCAAGCTGGTGGCCGATTGCGTCGCGGCAATGATTGCGGCCAGCCCGGTGGAGGTCACGGTTAAATGCCGGATCGGCGTCGATGACCAAGTGCCCGAAGAGGTGCTGCCAACGTTTCTGGAGACGGTCGCGGCAGCTGGTGTCGGGCGGTTTGCGATCCATGCCCGGAAAGCGTGGTTGCAGGGCTTGAGCCCAAAGGAAAACCGGGATGTACCGCCGCTGAATTACCCGCTGGTCTATCAGATGAAACGCGATTTCCCTGAGCTGCATCTGTCGATCAATGGTGGCGTGATGTCGTTGGATGAGGCGCAGGCCCATTTGGCCGAAGGGATGGATGGCGTGATGATTGGGCGAGCGGCTTACCATGACCCGTCGAACATTTTGCTCGCTGCCGATCAGAAGATTTTCGGTCTGGACTGCGAGCCGCGGAGCGCCGAAGAAATCGTCGGTCTGATGTTGCCCTATATCGCCGCGCATGTGGCCAATGGCGGCAAACTGGCCCATGTCACGCGGCATATGTTGGGTCTGTTTGCCGGACGTCCGGGCGCGCGGGGTTGGAAACGCGTTTTGTCGGAGCGTGCGCATCGTCCCGGCGCCGGGGTTGAGGTCGTCGAGGCTGCGTTATCTGAGATTGTATTGCGCGCGGCGTGACCGCCGGCACCCGGGTGATGGCCCATCTCAGGCCCCCTTCGGGAGCTATCGGCGTGCCAGTGGGAGCTACGTGTCAAACCGTCGGATGCAACGGGGGCGGTGCCGCGCTTGGCAAGACCGGCGGGGATGTGTATCCGAAACCAAGTTTCGAGCAGGGCAGGAGGGCATAACATGCCGGATATGGGCGACTTGATGGCGATGTTGGCGTTGATCCTTCTGATCGGGGCTTTTGCGGGCGTCGTTGCCGGTCTTCTGGGGGTCGGCGGCGGGATCATCCTGGTCCCTGCGTTTTTCTTCGCCTTTTCCTATCTGGGCTACGACACCGTCGATCTGATGCAAATCTGTCTGGCGACATCGTTGGCGACCATCATCGTGACCTCTGTGCGCTCGCTTTTATCGCACAACAAAAAGGGCGCGGTGGATTGGACGATCTTGCGGTCCTGGGGACCGGGTATTGCGATCGGTGCGGCGTTTGGCGTTGTCGCGGCCGCGGGGTTGCGCAGCGAGATCCTGATGGGGATTTTTGGCGTTCTCGGTGTGTTGGTCGGCCTTTATTTCGGGTTCGGCAAACCGGAATGGCGCCTTGGCGATGCGATGCCAAAGGGCGTGCCGCGCGCGATTGCCTCGCCTATTCTGGGCTTTCTCTCGGTTCTGATGGGGATCGGCGGCGGCAGTTTCGGAGTGCCGCTGATGAGCCTTTACAACACGCCGATCCACCGCGCCGTGGCCACGGCGGCCGGGTTTGGCGTGATCATCGCGGTGCCATCTGTTCTCGGCTTTTTCTTTATCGAGGGGGCTGCGGAAGGGCGGCCACCCTTTACCGTTGGGTCGGTGAACCTCGTGGCCTTTGTTGTGGTGGTTGCGATGACTCTCATCACGGCGCCTTGGGGCGTGAAGCTGGCTCATGCGATGGACCCTAAACCTTTGAAGCGAGTCTTTGCCGTCTTCATCATGGTGATGGCTCTGAACATGCTTTGGTCCGCCTTTTCGGGATGAGTTGGCTTCAGACAGGCTGGCAGGTTTTCGATCCGGACCCGCGCCTGTTCGACTGGCTGGCGAAGATTACGCCGGCGGCGCTGGCCACGGCTGATGACCCGGCGCATGCCCAATGGCATCGGCATGGCGGCACCTGGTTCGCGGGTGTTGATGTGCTGGAGAATGACGCGGAGGGGCGATTGGGTACCTCCGGACGGCTCACCTGTCAGGCGCTGGAGGAAGCCGAGCGCATCACCGGTAGGTTGCCGCTCCACAAAGCGCAAATCTCGATCACCTATCCGGGCTATCCGCAGCAAGACCCTGACGAAAGTGACGCCAATCATCGGTTCCGCAAGACCCGTGATGCGGCACATCTGGACGGTCTCCTGCCAATTGGTCCCAAGCGCCGCCGGATGATCCGGGAGCCGCATGGCTATATCCTCGGCCTGCCGCTGACCGAAAACGGGTCAAATGACGCGCCTTTGGTCGTCTGGGAGGGCAGTCATGAGGTGATGCGGCATGCGATGAGGCGCGCGTTGCAAGACGAACCGCCAGAACAATGGCATGAGGTGGATGTGACCGAGGCGTATCACGCCGCCCGACGCCACTGCTTCGAAAGCTTAAACCGGGTTGAGGTGACGGCAATGCCTGGTCAGGCGATCTTGCTGCATCGTCTGACGTTGCATGGCGTGGCGCCATGGTCGTCGAAAGGTTCGACGGCCCCCCTACGTGCCATCGCCTATTTTCGCCCGGAACTGCCGGGTGGTGTCTTCGACTGGGTGACACTTGCATAAGGCAGGGCCTTACGGGACGCCGCTTTGGGGGCCAGAAGAACCACGGGCGTATGTGTTGTTGTGAACAGAGGCCCTGCTTATTTCTTGGTCCATGTCGGGCTCGGATAGGAGAATGATCATGGCAAAGATCGCGGTGGTTTTGACGGAAGGCTTCGCAGATTGGGAATATGCTCTGATCGGCGGAACTGGTCGTCCGTTCTATGGCTTCGATGTCCATTATTTTGCGCCCGAGGGCGGCGCGGTTCAGTCGCAAGGCGGCCTCAAGGCGGTTGTTGGGCAAGACATGGATGACCTCGCGACCTGGCAGCCAGACGTGGTGGTCGTAGTGGGCGGCATGATCTGGGAAACTGCGCAAGCCCCGGATGTCGCGGACGTCCTCGTTGCGGCGCGGGCGCGAGGTGCGACTGTTGCCGGTATCTGTGGCGGGACACTTGCCTTGGCCCGGGCGGGGTTGCTGGATGACACCGCGCACACCTCGAATGACGCGGACTTCCTTATACAGAACGCAACCGACTATGGCGGCGCGGCCAACTACATGATCCGCGCATCGGCGGTATCATCAGATGGCATTATCACCGCCCCAGGTACAGCGCCCGTAAGCTTTGCGGCTGCGGTTTTTGAGTCGGTCGGCTTGCCCGGAGAGACTGTTGCACAATTCAAACAGATGATGGCGACTGAACACGCCTAGTGGGTCTTAGGTGGCAGCTCTCTGCCATTCCGACGTCTTCTAGCCTGCCAAAATCGATCTTGATGCGGAGAGGGATGCGTTACTTGGCCAGCCGGGCCGCCCGCCCGCCGCGCCGCTGTTTCAGCATCGGTGCGCGGGTCGGCAACTCGGCCATGATCTGGGCGCGAACTTCGGCGGAGAGTTTCGACCACTGGCTGATCTCATCGATCGACCGGTTGCAGCCGGTGCAGAGCCGCGTTTCGGGATGCACCACGCAAATCTTGATACACGGACTCTCGATCTCGTCGCGTTTCCAAACTTGGTCAGTCATTCAAGCATCCCGTAGATAGCGCAACCGGTCGAGCGCGCCTTGCAAGATATATCCCGCCGCCACATGATCAATGACCTCGGCGCGACGTTTTCGTGTCGTATCCGCCTCAAGCAGGGCTTTTTCGGCGGCCACGGTGCTCAAGCGTTCGTCCCAATAGCTGATCGGCAGGGTCTCAAGCTCGGGCAATCGGCTGAGATTGCGGGCAAATGCGCGGGTCGATTGCGCGCGCGGGCCCTCCGACCCGTCCATATTGCGCGGCAGGCCAAGGATCATCCCGCCGATCTCACGCTCTTGGATCAGGGTGACCAACCGCGCGGCATCAAGGGTGAATTTGCTGCGCTTCACGGTCTCCAACGGCGTGGCCGCACTCAGCAACCTGTCGCTCACCGCGACACCGATCGTCTTGGTGCCGAAATCGAGCCCGATCAGCGCGCGGCCCTGGGGCAGGGCCGCGGCAAAGTCTTCGATTGTGTCGAAGATCATTCGACGGGCCTGGGCAACGTCTCGCCCGCAGCCTCCACCAGGGCAAGCGCGTCGGGTCGCTCCGCAAAGACCACGCGCGCCTCGTCCAGGATCGCCTGCGCGCGGTCGGTCTCGCCCAAGACACCAAAGGCGCGGATCAGTTGCGCCCAATCCTCGGGCGGGCCGCCTTCGGAGGCCAGGCGCGCCGCCAAGCCGCCGACCATGCCCTCGACCATCGCTTGCCGATCCTCGGGGGCCATATCTTCGGCGGCTTCGATTTGCTCCAAGCTGGGGCCGCGCGGCGCGCGCGGCTGCGGCAGATCGGCCAAGCTCACATTGTCGCCTGCGAGATAGGCGACGTCTTCGATTTGCAGCCGGATCGGCTCAAGCCAAGGTGCGTCATGCGGGCTGTCGGCCAATAGGTTGCGCCAAATCGGATACGCCAGATCGGCGCGGCCTTGTTGCGCATACATCAGGCCAACATAATAGCGCGCCGTGCCATTGCCGGAGGACATATCCAAGGCCGTCGCCAAAGCGGATTCGGCCTCGGGGGAGACATAGCCCCCCGCCGCGAGCACCATCATCTCGGCATGGTCCACATGATGTTGCGCGGTCACGTCTTCCCCCAGGAGATCAATCAGGCGTTCCTGCGCCAGCCGTGCAGCGCGAAAATTACCAAGCGCGGCTTCGTTCTGCGCCAAAAGCGACATGCCTTCCGGGTCATCGGGGCGTTGCTCCATCACGGTGCGAAGTTGGGCGACCAAGGCTTCCCGCTCGGGATCGACATCGACGGTCGGGCGCACCCCGATCTCTGCCTCGACCTCGGATTGGCTGGGCCGCTCCGCGCGGGCCTGTTCCACCAACTCGACCCGAAGCGCCAGGGGCAGATCGGGATAGCCGGGCGCGCCAACTTGCCAATAGATGCCAAAGCTGCCCGCCACCATCGCGACCAAGCCAAGCGCCAGGACCAGCTTGCCGCGCGGGCCGCCGGACTCAGTTTGACGGCCAGCGGCTTGTAAGGCCCGGTCGGCTTCCAACACCCGGCGCGCGACTTCGGCCTTGGCGCGGGTCGCCTCCGCCTCGCTCAAGACGCCGCGCGCCATGTCGCGATCCAACTCTTTCAACTGGTCGCGATAGACCCGCAGGTCATAGGCGGCCGAGGGCGTATCCCCGCCACGCGGTCGCAAGAACACCGCCCAGATGGCCAGGGCCACAAATACTGACGTCGCGCCTGCGACAATCCAAAATCCCATAATGCCTCTCGTTCGTTCACGCCGTCCTGATCATCTAAGCCGCCAATCGCTTGGGCAAAAGATACAATCCGCCGCAGCCCATATCCACCTAATCCGATCCGCTGTCGCAATCCGGCCTTGAAATGCCGCGCCGAGTATCCTCTCATCTCGCCCGTTCCCGCACACCAGGGCCACCCAAATCGGGAAGGAGACCCATGCGCCGCTATTCCGCCTTTGCCATCGCCCGTGAGGCCATGCGCCACCATTTGGGCTGGGAACGGGCTTGGGCGTCCCCTGCGCCGAAGCCGCGCTATGACGTGATCATCGTCGGGGCCGGGGGCCATGGCCTCGCCACCGCCTATTACCTGGGCAAGAACCACGGCATCACCAATGTCGCCGTGATCGAGAAAGGCTGGCTTGGTGGCGGCAATACCGGCCGGAACACCACAATCATCCGCTCGAATTACCTGCAGGACCCCTCGGCAGCGATCTACGAAAAGGCCCGTTCGCTTTACGAGACGATGAGCCAGGACCTGAACTACAACGTCATGTTCAGCCCCCGCGGCGTGATGATGTTGGCCCAGACCGAACATGAGATCCGCGGCTATCAGCGCACGGCGCATGCCAATGCGCTGCAAGGCGTTTCAACAGAGTTCATCGGGCCGGAGCGGGTGAAGGAGCTTTGCCCTATCATTCATATTGATGGCCCGCGGTACCCTGTTCTGGGCGCGCTGTGGCAACCGCGCGGCGGCACCGCGCGCCATGATGCGGTCGCTTGGGGCTATGCCCGCGCCTGTTCCGATATGGGCATGGACATCATCCAACAATGCGAAGTCACCGGCGTGCGGTCCGAAAACGGCCAAGTGACCGGCGTCGAGACCACCAAGGGCGCGATCGCCTGCGGCAAGCTTGGCATCGTCGTGGCGGGCCATTCCGGGGTCCTGGCAGATATGGCGGGCTTCCGTCTGCCGATTGAATCGGTGGCGCTCCAGGCATTGGTGTCGGAACCGATCAAGCCCTGCATGGATGTGGTGGTGATGGCCAACACGGTCCATGGCTATATGAGCCAGTCCGACAAGGGCGAGATGGTGATCGGCGGCGGCACCGATGGCTATAACAACTACACCCAACGCGGGTCCTTCCATCATATCGAGGAAACCGTCCGTGCCCTGGTCGAAACCTTCCCAATGATCAGCCGTTTGAAGATGTTGCGGCAATGGGGCGGGATCGTGGATGTCACCGGCGACCGCTCGCCGATCATCTCACCGACGCCGCTTGGCGGTTGTTTTATCAATTGCGGATGGGGCACCGGCGGGTTCAAAGCCATTCCTGGCTCCGGTTGGGCCACCGCCGAAATGATCGCGAACGGCGCGCCCGGCCCGCTGGCCGCCGAGTTTGGCCTGGAGCGGTTCCGCGAGGGCCGGTTCATTGACGAAAGCGTCGCGGCGGGGGTGGCGCATTGACAACGATCCGCTTCAATCAGCGCTCGGCGGCCTTCATCCCGGCCCGCGCCGGAAAATCCGCGTCACTGGCATGTTCTGGCTGCCAAAATAGGACCGAACCGGCCCTTTTTGGCCGAGATCAGAGGCCCATCGGCAGAGCGATTGAGCCTTCGTCCACGTCTTCCATGCTGTGTCGCGCAGCAAAGGAGGACTCCCCATGGCTGACTATCACCACAGAAACAACGCCTTCGATTATGACTCGCAGGGAAGTTCGGGCGGGGCCCTGGGGGCGCTCGCGTTCGTTGTCGGGATCATCGTGCTTTTCTTCATTGCCATGCTCTTCATCGGCGGCGATGGAGAGGGGACAGCGCCGACCGACCCTGCCGCCGCAACCGCGCCGGCAACCGATGGCGCGGCAAGCGCGCCGGTGGCACCCACAACCGGCCAATAACCCCGCTTATAAAACCGCAATCGCATCGGACGGGCGCCTTTCGGCGTCTGTCCTTTGCTTGTTTATGATCCCGACGGGGTCTTTGAACGCCACCGCTGTTTTCTGCGCAGACGGGCCTCGCGGCGGCGGCGGTGACGGTTTTCCAAGGCATGCCATTCTCTCGCAGGGCGTCGAGCAATCCGTCTCGAAGCCCGTTGTTTTCCAAATACATACGCCCAGAGTTGAGGCCCAGATATGCTGATCCTAACCTGCCCAAATTGCGGCCTCGCCGTGGAGGAAACCGAACTGGCCCCGGGTGGTGAAGCGCATTTGAAACGCTTTGGACCTGGGTCAGACGATGCGGATTTCGAGGCGTATCTGTTCCAGCGGGACAACCCGAGAGGCGTGCATTTCGAGCGTTGGCGTCACGCCTATGGCTGTGGAAAATGGTTCCTTGCGGCGCGAGATACGGCGACGCTCGAGGTTTTCGGGACCTATTCGGCTCAGACCACCGAACCGCCTGCCGACATCATCGCCAAGATTAAAGACAAACGCCCTGACTGGAGCCCCGCATGAGCACCCGTCTCGCCACTGGCGGTCACCTCATCGACCGCAGCGCTCAAGTTGAGTTCTCCTTCAACGGCAAACGCCTTAAAGGCTTTGCGGGCGACACGCTCGCCTCGGCGCTTCTGGCCAATGGTCAGACCCTCGTTGGCCGCTCGTTCAAATACCACCGTCCGCGCGGCATCATGGCCTCCGGCGCGGAAGAGCCGAACGCACTCGTCAATTTGGGCGAAGGAGGCAAATTCGAACCCAATCAGCGGGCGACCACGACCGAGCTCTTCGACGGGTTAGCGGCGCGGAGCCAGAACCACTGGCCGAGCCTCGAATTCGATATCGGTGCGGTGAACCAGCTTGCCGCCCGCGCGCTGCCAGGCGGGTTTTACTACAAGACCTTCATGTATCCGCGCGCCTTCTGGAAACATGTGTTTGAGCCATTTATCCGCCAATCCGCCGGTCTGGGCGCTGCGCCAAAGGACCGCGATGCGGATCGGTATGAGCATTTCTATGCCTTTGTCGATGTGCTGGTTGTGGGCGGCGGTGTCGCCGGTCTGCAAGCGGCGCGGACCGCCGCGCGGGCCGGGCTGTCGGTCCTGGTGGTCGAGCAGACTGCCCATTGGGGCGGGCGCGCATTGGTCGATGGGATCGGTCTTGAGGGCACCTCGGCAGCAGACTGGGTCAAGAGCACCGTCGAAGCGTTGACCCAAAGCGAGGCTGTGAAACTGCGGACCCGAACCATGGTTGCGGGCGTCTATGATCATGGGTACGTGACGGCTTATGAACGCATCTCCGATCACACGCCGGATGCGGACGCACCCCGTCACCGGCTCTGGCGGATCCGGGCGAAGCAAGTGATCTCGGCCACCGGCGCTCTGGAGCGGCCGCTCAGCTTTGCCGGGAACGATATTCCGGGCGTGATGCTCGCCTCGGCGGTGCGCGACTATGTGGTGAACCACGCGGTTTCGCCGGGAGACCGCACAGTGGTTGTGACCAATAATGACGACGCCTATCGCACCGCCATCGCGATCAAACGAGCGGGCCTTGATGTGCCCTGCATCGTCGATGCCCGACCTGCGGCAGACGGCGCGCTGCCGCAAGAGGCGCGGGCGCTTGGCATTCCGGTCAAGACCGGCACTGGCATCGCCAAGGTCAAAGGACGCGGCAAGGTCACCGGCGTTGCACTCTGTCTACAAGCGGGCGAGGGCGCGGTCAGTGAAGAGGTCGCCTGCGATGCGGTGGCGATGTCCGGCGGCTGGTCGCCGGTGGTGCATCTCTGGTCCCATTGCGGCGGCAAGTTAAACTGGGATGAAGCAGGCGCGTTTTTTCGCCCCGACCCGGATCGCCCACCGACTTCGCATGACGGGCAGGGATTTGTGACCTGCGCCGGGGCCGCAGATGGCGCAATGCTGACCCGTGAAGTGTTCGCGAATGCGGATGCCGTCGCCCGGCAGGTCGCGGCGGCTCTGGGCGCGCCGATCGAAACCGGTCCGGACTTACTCGCAATCGACATGCCCGATGAAGCGCCGATCTCGCCAGTTTGGGTGATGCCGCAGGGCGCGGATGAGGCCAAGCGCGCCAAGATGTGGCTGGATTTCCAGAACGACGTGAAAGTGTCGGATGTGCAACTCGCCGCGCGCGAGGGCTATGAAAGCGTCGAACACACCAAGCGCTACACCACGCTCGGCATGGCAACCGATCAAGGGAAGCTAAGTAATATCAATGGATTGGCGGTGCTTTCTCAAGCGCTGAACGCGCCGATCCCACAGGTCGGCACAACCACCTTCCGCCCACCTTATACCCCGATCTCCATGGGCGCGATTGCGGGTGAGGCCCGCGGCGACGTGTTCCAGCCGATCCGGCGCACGCCGATCCATGACTGGCATGAGGCCAATGGCGCGGTGTTTGAGCCGGTCGGCGGCTGGCGGCGGCCATATTGCTTCCCGCGCGGCGAGGAAAGCCATGCCGAAGCCGTTGCCCGCGAGATCACCGCGACCCGGAACAGCCTTGGCCTGCTCGACGCGTCGACCTTGGGCAAGATCATCGTCAAAGGCCCCGACGCGGGCCGGTTCATGGACATGCTCTACACCAATATGATGAGCACGCTGAAACCGGGCCGGTGCCGCTATGGGCTGATGTGCTCGGAGAACGGGTTCCTGATGGATGACGGGGTTGTGGCGCGGCTCGATGACGAGACGTTCCTGGTGCACACCACCACGGGCGGTGCCGATCACATCTACGCCCATATGGAAGATTGGCTGCAATGCGAATGGTGGGATTGGCGGGTGCACACCGCCAATGTCACCGAGCAATGGGCGCAGATCGCGGTTGTGGGTCCGAAAGCGCGGGCGGTGCTGGAGAAACTCGGCGGCGATATGGATTTGTCGGCGGAGGCCTTGCCCTTCATGGCTTGGGCCGAGGGCAAGATCGGCGAATTCGACGCGCGGGTGTTCCGGATTTCCTTCTCTGGCGAGTTGAGTTTCGAAGTTGCCGTGCCGGCCAGCCAGGGACGGGCATTCTGGGATGCCCTGCATGAGGCCGGGGCCGAGTTCGATGCCACGGCCTATGGCACCGAAGCGCTGCATGTGATGCGGGCCGAAAAAGGCTTCATCATGATCGGTGACGAGACCGACGGCACGGTGATCCCGCAAGATTTGGGCCTCGATTGGGCAATCTCCAAGAAGAAAGAGGACTACCTGGGCAAGCGGGCGCAGGCGCGGAGCTATATGACCGACCCGGACCGCTGGAAACTGGTCGGTCTGGAGACCTTGGACGGTTCCGTTCTGCCCGATGGCAGCTATGCGCTGGCCGATGGACGAAACGCCAATGGGCAGCGCAACACCCAAGGCCGCGTGACCTCGACCTATCACTCGCCGACGCTGAACCGGGGGATTGCCATGGGGCTGGTCCGCCATGGACCGGATCGGATGGGGGAGGTGTTGGAGTTCAACACCGTGACCGACAAAGTGATCAAAGCCCGCATCGTCAGCCCGGTCTTCTATGACCCGGACGGGGAGAAGCAGAATGTCTAAGGTGAGTGCGTTGATGGGGGCCACGGCCCAAGGTTTTGCCGCGGTGAAAGAGCTCGGGCTGCAAGGCATGGTGACGCTGAAGGCGGACCTGTCCACGCCGGAGGCCGCAAAGGCGGTGCAGGCCGCCACCGGGCTGGCTTTGCCGACCCAAAGGGGAATCGCCGAAGGCGAGTCTGGGGCCGTCGCTTGGATGGCGCGCGATGAGCTTTTGATTCTTTGCGGGCATGACCAGGCGGATGCCTGCGTTGCAACCCTAAGCTCCGAATTGACGGGCGCACATCACTTGGCGGTCAATGTCTCGGACGCCCGCGCGTTTTTCGCGATTGAAGGTGCGGGCGCGCGCGAGGTCCTGGCGAAGCTTGCGCCGGTCGACCTGCGCCCGGGTGTGTTTGAACCGGGCGAGATGCGCCGCACGCGTCTTGCGCAGGTTCCGGCGGCCTTCTGGATGACCGGCCCGGACAGCTTTCGGCTGATCTGCTTCCGATCGGTCGCGCGCTATGTGTTTGATCTGTTGACCCTGTCGGCAAAACCCGGCGGAGAGGTGGATTACTATCGCGGCCTATAAGCGCCCGCTCTTAGCCTCATTTTCTCCAGAATCAAGAAATAGACCTGGATCACTATTTACCTAGTGATGGAGTGTCTTTCATGTCTCGCGACGCAATACCCACTGTCGCCATGCCGCGCCCGCGGCAGCGTGGTCCGAAACCTCTGACGCTAGTTATTGTGTTCGCGCTGCTACCTTTTGCCTTTTCGCTTTGGTACATAAGGAGACAGCGGCTTGACGGTGGTTTCTATATGCCAACCGAGTTCCTCGATGCGCAGCAACAGATGATCAACATGCTCGGCATCTTGCTGATCGTTCCGGTCATTGGCCTGATCTTGTACATCACGATCCTGCTGGCCTTTGAGCGCCAACACCGGTTGGGACGTAGCGCGCTCTTGCTTGCGCTTTGCCTGGTCTTCGGCGGGATTGCCTACAGCGAGCGCTATCTGAAGAGTGCGATTACCCAGCCGTTGGCGGCAGCGGAGATCGCCAGTTACGCTGCGCAGGCCTTGTCGGATGGTCCAGATGGCCCGCTTTCGGAGTTTCGCTACGAAAGCCGCGTCTTCATGATCATCCTTGATGTTCCGCCTGACAAAGATTTGGCCAGCGTGGCGAGCGAGATGCCACCGCAGGAACTGCTTTATCGCTCGTTTTGCCGGTCTTTTGGTCGTTTGTTCTCAGGCCCTGTGGACCGGTTGGATCTAATTGGAAGAAACGCGACCGAAAGCTATCGTCTGCGCACCTTCTCACGCGAAGAATGCCGGACTTGGTACCTGCTGAACCGTGTTGCATCCCGGCGACCGCTCGAGTTGCCACCTCACTGGCCCGCGCCCTCGCAGACCTGAGGCGCGTTATCCTCAAGGCGGTCCTTCATAAAGTCTGGCTTTCTCGCGGCTCTGCCCTTGACGACGCGGCCCAATCGCCCGAGATGTCTGGAGACGCATCAAGCCAACAAAGAGGGGCCCGACCATGGCATTCGAACTTCCCGATCTTCCTTACGCTCATGACGCGCTTGCCGATAACGGCATGTCGAAAGAGACGTTGGAATATCACCACGACCTGCACCACAAGGCCTATGTGGACAATGGCAACAAGCTGATCGCCGGCACCGAATGGGACGGCAAATCGCTCGAAGAGATCATCACCGGCACTTATGACGCGACCGCCGTGGCGCAGAATGGTATCTTCAACAACATCAGCCAGCTGTGGAACCACAACCAGTTCTGGGAAATGATGGGCCCGGGCGTCGCCGCCATGCCAGGCGAGTTGGAAAGCCGCATCACCGACGCGTTCGGCTCGGTCGATGAGTTCAAATCGCAATTCTCCGCCGCGGGCGCCGGACAGTTTGGCTCTGGCTGGGCCTGGCTGGTGGTCGACACTGATAGCACGCTGAAAATCACCAAAACCGAAAACGGTGTGAACCCGCTCTGCTTCGGCCAAACCGCGCTTTTGGGGTGCGATGTGTGGGAACACTCCTATTACATTGATTTCCGGAACAAACGCCCGGCCTATCTCACCAACTTCCTCGACAACCTGGTGAATTGGGAGAATGTGGCAAGCCGGTTGGGCTAACCCCTTTCTTTCCCGAGTGACTGAGACAAGGCCCGCCAGTGCGCGGGCCTTTTTCATGTCTTGACGCTGCCAAAACGTCGTGAAACGGCTGGTCCGTTGGAAGGGATTGGGAATGAGCGAGGCAGCCAAAGGCGTGCTGGCGATGATGGCGGCTTGTGTCATCTGGGGCCTATCGCCGATCTTCTACAAGCTGCTGTCCGAGGTGCCGCCGCTAGAGGTTTTGGCGCATCGTACGCTTTGGTCTTTGGCGGTGTTTGGCCTAGTCTTGGCGGGGCAGCGGCGGTTGCGCGAGCTGCCCAAGGCTTTGTCCGGCGCGCGGGCCTTGGGGTTGGTCTTTGTCGCGGCGCTGATGATCTCGGCCAATTGGTTCTTGTTCATTTATTCGGTGCAAGTCGGGCGCACAGTCGAATCCGCCCTGGGCTATTACATTTTTCCGCTTGTCGCCGTTTTGATTGGGGCGGTGGTGCTTGGCGAACGGCTCGGTACGGCGCAATGGGTCGCTGTGGAGTTGGCCGCCGTCGCGGTGACCGTCCTGACGGTCGGGCTCGGTGTTGCGCCTTGGATTTCTATCACCTTGGCGGTGACCTTCGGCATTTATGGCTTGTTGAAGCGATGGGTGGCGGCGGGGCCTGTCGTGTCGGTCTCGGCAGAGGTTTTGCTGCTTGCGCCGCTTGCCTTGGGCTATCTGATTTGGTTGGGTGCGGGGCAGGGTGCCTTTGGGCATGATATCTGGCTGAGCCTGCTGCTTGTGCTGGCCGGACCGATGACCGCCATTCCGCTGATCTTGTTTTCCTACGCCGCGAAACGCGCGGCGATGTCGACGATTGGGCTGGTCCAATATCTCAACCCGACCCTGCAATTCGCAACCGCAGTCCTGATACTTGGAGAGGTGATCACCCTCTGGCACGCCATCGCCTTTCCGATCATCTGGCTCGCGTTGGCGATCTATTCCTGGGCCAGTCTTAGGCGCGGGCCGAGTCCAAAGCCGTCATGATGGCCGGGATCGTGTCGATCACGCGGAAGAACTCGAGCAAGCTCGCCTCGGCGAACCCTTGATCGACCAGATGGGTCATCATCCCAATCAGCGGGTCCCAATACTGCGCGGTGTTCATCAAAAGGATCGGCTTTTGATGCAGGCCCAGTTGCCGCCAGGTGAGCACTTCGAAGAACTCGTCCAGCGACCCCGCGCCACCGGGCAAAACCACGATGGCATCGGAGTTCATGAACATCACCTTTTTGCGTTCATGCATATTCTCAGTGATGATGAACCGGCCCAGATCGCGCTTGCCAACTTCGCGGCTCAAAAGATGGGTCGGAATAACCCCGAATGTGTCGCCACCATTGGTTTGGGCCGCGCGTGCCACGGCCCCCATCAGCCCAACATCGCCAGCCCCATAGACCAGCCGCATGCCAGCCTGAGCCAGCGCTTCACCAAGCGCCGTCGCATCGGCCATATATTCGGGATCGGCCCCCGGACGCGAGCCGCAATAGACACAGACGGAGAAAGTCAAACGCGCAACCCTTGCACAAAGAGGTGTTTTGCCCCCTGATAGTCGTGTTGATACAGTCACTCAACCCGGCGTGCGCGCATTCAAGACGCGGCAAAAAGCACCGGGACTCGGCTTGGATGGGGAAATGGCCTTAGGCACTGGTACAGGGTTCAACGGTAGCGCCGTTGCTATTGGCGCAGGCGCTGCGGCAGCGGTGGCTGTCGCAGCGATTGTTGGATGGTCGGTCTTCTTGGCGCCGGGTCCGGTCGATCCGGATCAGATCGCAACGTCAATAGCAGGGTCGGAGCAAGATGGCGCGCCGATCATCGAAGAAACTGAGGTTGTGACAGACCAGGCCGCCGATACGGACAGCGCCGTATCTGATGCTGCTGCGACGCCCTCAGTCGAGCCCTCATCGCCGCGCGGGCCCGAGATTGACGTGGTGCGGGTTGAGCCGACCGGTGCGACTGTCATTGCGGGCCGAGCGCAGCCAGGCGCGGATGTCACGCTGATGCTGGATGGTGATGAGATTGACGTGGCGCGCGCCGATGACAGCGGCGATTTTGTTGCGATGCTGTCCCTGCCGGCCTCCGAAACGCCGCGCGTTTTGAGCCTGGAGACGACGTCGGACGGCGGCGAGGTTTTGGCCGCAGAGGAGAGCCTCATTATCGCGCCGACCACCGGGCCAATCGAAACCGCGGCGGAGGAGACACAAGCGCCATCAGGTGATGCGAGCACGGCCGAGACAGAGTTGGCAGCTGCGATAGACGCGACTGAGAGCGCGGCGGAACCCACGCCCACATCGGAGCCGGAGGCCCCCACGGTTCTGGTTGCCGATGACAGCGGTGTGCGTGTGCTGCAGCCGTCGGACGGTGCCGGTCCCTCGGTGCAAGATCAGATCGTGCTCGATACCATCACCTATGATCTGGAGGGCGAGGTGGTGCTCGCCGGGCGTGGGCAGGCGACCAGTGGATTGCAGGTCTATCTCGACAATCAACCGATCCGACTGGCTGAGATCGATCCCGAAGGGCAATGGCGCGCCGAACTGCCGGAGGTCGACCCGGGCACCTACACGCTGCGCGTCGATCAGGTCGATGCCGGGGGCCAAGTTGTCAGCCGCGTCGAGACGCCGTTCTTGCGTGAAGAGCCCGCGGTTTTGGCCGCGTTGCCGCAAGCGGACTCCGGTGTATCGGTCGTCACCGTCCAGCCGGGCTTCACCCTATGGGGGATCGCCAAAGACCGTTTTGGCGAAGGCATTCTATATGTTCAGGTTTATGAGGCGAACCAAGATCTGATCCGCGACCCGGATTTGATCTTCCCAGGTCAGGTCTTCACCATCCCGGAATTGGCGGCAGAGTAAGCCTTGTCCCCTGGTCATCCCCTGGCGGAGCGCCTAGATTACCTCTTCTAGCGCCGCCAGCAGGAATTCCGTGCCAGCCCATGCCTTCCGACATCTCGATCTCCGACGACAGCACCGATATTGAAGCCCGCGAGCGCCGCAGCGGCTGGCGCACGATCCGCAAAGTCGCGCCCTATCTGTGGCCGAAAGGCCAAGCTTGGGTGAAGTACCGGGTTGTCTTGGCGCTGGTCATGCTCGTCGTGGCCAAACTGGTCGCGGTGTTCACACCGTTTCTCTATAAAGCCGCCGTTGATGCGCTGGCCGGAGAGGGGGAAGGCTCCGCCGCGTGGCTTTTGATTTTCGGCGCGGTGGGCGTGACCATCGCCTATGGCGTCGCGCGCGCGGCCAATATCGGCTTCCAACAGCTTCGGGACGCGATTTTTGCCCGGGTAGCGCAACGCGCGCTCCGACAGTTGGCGCTCGAGACCTTCCGCCATATCCACGCGCTGAGCCTGCGCTATCACATCACACGGAAGACGGGCGGCTTGAGTCGGATCATCGAGCGTGGCGTGAAGGGCGTCGAGTTTTTGCTGCGGTTTCTGTTGTTCTCGGTTGGGCCACTGATTTTGGAACTCGCGCTGACCGGCATCATTCTGGCGGTCGTGTTCGACATCAATTATCTGATCGTGCTGTCGGTGACGATTGCGATCTATATCTGGTTCACCTTCAAGGTCACCGAATGGCGGGTGAAAATTCGCAAAGAGATGAATGACCAAGATACGGATGCGAACCAGAAGGCAATCGACAGTCTGCTCAACTTCGAAACCGTCAAGTATTTTGGCGCCGAGAACCGCGAGGCGATGCGCTATGATGGCGCGATGGCGGGCTATGAGACAGCGGCGCTGAAGACGTCTTATTCTCTGGCGGCGTTGAATTTCGGGCAATCGCTGATCATCACCACGGGGTTGGTGATTGTGATGGTGATGGCGGCTTTGGGCGTGCAGGATGGCAGCCTGACCGTGGGCGATTTTGTTATGGTCAACGCCTATATGATTCAGATCACCATGCCGCTGAACTTCCTGGGCACGGTTTATCGCGAAATCCGGCAGAGCCTGGTGGATATGGGCGAGATGTTCGATCTGTTGGAGCAGCCCGCCGAGGTGACGGATCGTGCAGGTGCGCCGGAACTGGATTGCACCGAAGGGAACGTTGTCTTCGAGGATGTGGCCTTTGGCTATGACGCGGCGCGCCCGATTTTGAAAGGTGTCAGTTTCCGCGTGGCCCCAGGCAAGACCGTTGCCTTGGTCGGGCCGTCGGGGTCGGGCAAATCCACCATCGGGCGGCTTCTCTTCCGGTTTTATGATGTGGATGGCGGCGCGATCCGGATCGACGGGCAGGATCTGCGCGAGATCACGCAAGACAGTCTGCATGCGCAGATTGGGGTGGTGCCGCAGGACACGGTGCTGTTCAACGACACCATCCGCTACAACATCGCCTATGGCCGCCCTGAGGCGACATTTGCTGAGATCGAGGCGGCGGCGCGGGCGGCAAAGATTCATGACTTTATTGCCGCACTGCCCGAGGGGTACGAGACCGCGGTGGGCGAACGCGGTTTGAAACTGTCGGGCGGCGAGAAGCAGCGGGTGGGCATTGCCCGGACCTTGCTGAAAGACCCGCCGATCCTGCTTTTGGATGAGGCGACCTCGGCGCTCGATACCGAAACCGAGCGCGATATTCAGGAAGAGTTGCGAATGATGGGGCAGGGGCGGTCCGTCATCACCATTGCGCACCGGCTTTCGACAGTTGTGGACGCCGATCAGATCATCGTGTTGGAGCGGGGGGAAATCGTCGAGGGTGGAACCCATGATGAGTTGGTGGCCCGCGCCGGGCGTTATGCGGCGATGTGGCATCGCCAGATGGCCGAGGAAGAGAACGCCGCTTAAAGCAGGGAGGCGGCGGGCCGCGTCACGCCCCCTTCGGGAGCCCTTCTTGACCGGCGTTGCCACGGAGTTTTGGCTCGGGTCAGTTTATGCTTCTATATCTCGATCGAAGTTGGGGTGTTAGATTGAGGCTCTGATCGTCGGCCCAGATGCGATTGCGGAACTGGTGCGCCGATGGCCGCTCTTAGGCCTGACGATCAGCATATCTTTGCTTGAGCCAGGCCGCCCAGATGGCGAAGCCCAGACCCATCGCGGATGCCATAAGCATCAGGACAAGCAAGGTTTGTGGACCGTTGCTCTCTGAGACGAGATTGCCCGTCGCGGCGGTAAGGAGGGCACCGCCTGCAACGATGAGAGCACCGCTTAGTCCTGCAGCGCTCCCGGCGAGATCAGGACGCACCGACATAGCCCCGGCATTGCTTCCGAGCATTGTAATCCCGTTCCCAAGCCCGACGAAGAGAGTGCTGGCAAAGAAGAGTTCCGTCGAGGTGATCCCCAAAGCGAGCGGCACCAAGCCAGCCACTAGGCCAGAGCACGCAACAACCCGACCCGCAATCATCATGGTTGTCGGCTCAAAGCGCTTCCCTAAGCGACCGGCAAGGAACCCGCCGATCATAAAGCCAACCGTGATTGTCCCGATGTAGACCCCAAGTTCGGCGGTTGTGACATCAAAGCTGGACTGGGCGACGAGGGGTACGCCCGTCAAAAAGATGTAGAATGCGCCGACAGAGAGAGTGCCGCAGAGCGCGTAGGCCCAGAAAAGTGGTTCGCGGATAAGCGTCGTCGTGACAGACACTGGAGGGCCGGTATCCGGTGCTCTTTGTGGCTTCGTCTCTCCAAGATCCAACCAGCAAAGCAATAGCAATCCAAAGCCCCCGACAGCGTAGAAACCAAAGACAGACCGCCACCCAAAGAAGGTGTCCAGAACGCCACCCAGCATGGGAGCGATCATTGGGGCGATTGCCATGACCATCCCGATATATCCGATCAGGCTCACGGCCTCTCGTTCCGTTCTTGTGTCCCGGACTATCGCGAGAGACAGAGCATACCCGCCGATGACGCCACCCTGGAGCATCCGGCAGAGCAGAAAGGTCTCGATGTTCGGGGCAAAGGCGCACCCCACGGACGCAACTGCAAACACAAGCAGAGCCACCAACAGGACCGGTCGCCTGCCAATCCGGTCCGACAAGGGGCCTATGATGAGCTGAATGATAGCAGTCATTGCCAGATATCTAGAGATTGCCCAGCTCACGGTGCCGTAGTCGGTTTCAAGATCGACAGCGATGTTGGCCAGAGAAGGCAAGAACATGTTGAGCGACATGGGTGAGAACCCGGTCAACAGGATCAGTGTATCTAAATGCGGAGGTGTTCTTATGCGGGTCATCTTGGCGTTCTGATCTGTAGAAACAAAAAGCCCCCGAGAATGTCGGGGGCGCATGGAAACGTTCATGGAGAACTTTATCAGACCATGCACCTCTGGTTTACTACGACGACGAGAGTAAAGGTCATGGTCTAACTCCTTTGAAATCGAGCGTAGTCAGCTTGATCCCCAGTGGCAATAAAGAAAGCTGCCGTTCCTGTGAGGTGGCGCGTTATGCATTTTGGGCGCTTCGAAGACAGAGATGCGACGCTGACGAGGTTCTCAATCGTCCAGCAAGAACCGCCTACATGATTGTTCACGAGCCGGAAATTGGACCATGGCTGCAAAGCGAAGACGGCCTCCACCCATGGTCTGTACCGTTTATTCTGCGGCCCGAAGTGGAGGGCGACCCGTTGGGGCGGCGTCCTCTTCGGATGACTCGACCGATGTGTCTGCGGCTTTTGTTTTGGTTGACGCGGCCGGGGCCGCCATTGGACCGTCATCTTGGCCTCCCGCACCGGCGGCTTCTGATGCCGTTTCCCAGAGGATCATCGGATCATATGTGTGGTTTGCGGCGCGGGCCAGAGACCAGTCCTGCGCCCGGCGGCTCATCGTATTCGCGCCCAAACGTCCAAGCGCTCGCCCGCTCCACATCGCGATGGTGCCCGACCAGGCCCTGAGGGCCAGGAGCGACGGTGTGAAGACGAGCGTCAGCACAGTTGCGAGCCCGAGACCAAAGACCACGGCCGTCGCGAGTTGCTTCCACCAGAGCGCTGTTGGGCTATTGATCGTATAGCCGCCAGCACCGAAATCGAGGCTAACGCCAAACATCATCGGCGTTAGACCCGCTATGGTCGTGATCGTGGTCAGCAAAACCGGACGAATCCGGGCCTCTGCCGTCCGTGTGATCGCCTCAAGACGGGGCATGTAACGGGAATACTCCTGATAGGTATCGATCAGAACGATATTGTTGTTCACCACAATCCCGGCCAAGGCGACGATCCCCGTCCCGGTCATGATGATCGAGAAGGTTTGATCCATCACCAACATGCCGATCAGCACGCCAGTCGTCGACAAAACTACGGCAAGCAAAACCAGGACAGCGTTATAGATCGAGTTAAACTGCGCCAGAAGGATGATGAACATCAGGCCAAGCGCCCCTAGAAAGGCCTGCCCAAGGAACGCTTGGCTTTCCTGTTGCTCTTCTTGGTCGCCGGCCCATTCCCAGCTAACGGAGTTGGGGAAGGGGGCCTCTGCTTCGAGCCACTCGGTGATCTCTGCGATCCGCTCGTTCGCGTTTACCGGTGTCACGGAAAGGTCGCTGGCCTCAACCCCGTCAATCACATCGGCAGCGGCCACATCGGCAGAAAGAACGAAAATCCGATACCCTGTCCCGTCGGAGCCTGTCAGCTCCGCGCTCGCGCCCTCCGGCACCGCTTGGATGAGGCCCAAGGTATCGCCATCGGTCGTATCAACACGAGAAAGACCTGTCAGCACATCGGCCTTCACGTCGAAGACCCGGCTTTGGTCGATGCGCTCAATCGTGGCCAGTTGCGGCGTCGGCTCATAGGTGACGAAATTCGACAGCGGGATGAGCCCGTCCGAGGTCCGGACACGGAGTGTGTCGAGGGTCGACAGCACGCGCGCCTCATCAGGGAAGCGCACCCGAATATCGATCTCTTCATCCGAAGTTGGCACACGCATCGTGTCGAGCAGGATGCCGCGGGTGATGAGCTGCACCATTGCGCCGACCGTTGCGACATCGGCACCGTAGCGGCCCGCCGCCTCAACATCGACATTGATCTGCCAATCGATACCGGGGAGCGGCAGGCTGTCTTCCACAAGGGTCAGCCCAGGCAGGTCCTCGAAATACGCCCGGGCGATCCGGGTGGCGTCTTGCAACTCATCCCAGTCATCGCCGGACAGGCGAAGACTGACTGGCTTGCCATCGGCAGGGCCCTGCGCCTGCTCGAAGATTTCAGTTTCGATACCTGGGATCCGGTCCAACTCGACCTGTAATCGATCGAGGATCACGTTGCCGTCTTCCCGGGTGCCCCACGGTTCGAGGTCCATCTGCACCTGACCAATGGTATCGGCAGGGGCGGCGGCGCCGCCAGTGTTGTTGTTCAACCCGCCATCGCCGGAGAAAGCGAAGACATCACGCACACCTTCTGCCTCCAACACGATCTCTTCGACTTGGGCCACAAGCGCGTCCATCTCGCCGACCGACAGGTTGCCGCGCGCTCGAACATAGACGACCGCGTTCTCCGGCTCTGTTTCAACGAAGAACTCCACGCCGTTTCCATTCTCGGCGAAGTACAAAAACACGCTGACGACGAACGCTCCGACCAGGCCGATCATGACCAAGGGCATAAATGGATTGCCGACGATGGCGTGGATGAACGATCCAAAGAGTGTTCGGCGATACCCGGCCTGAACCGGGCGCGGTGCGCGGTTGATCTGTATCGATCCGATGAAGACCGACATCAACGCCGAGGCAAGCACGAACAAGACCGCACCCGGAAGCATTGCGATGAGGGCCGATGTATCGGGATCTTGCTCAATGAGAATGCCCGGATTGATCGTGATCATCGCGGCCATAAACATGCCGTACCCGACCGCGATGGTCACGGCGAGGCGCACGGCATACCAAGGGATCAAAGCGGAAACCAACGCGGTCCCGCGCTCGACAACACGTGTGAATCGCGCCGCCACACCGCCCAGAACCGGCAGGTAGATCAGCGCCACGATCAGAGAGGCCGAGAGCACGAAGATCAGCGTAACCGGTAACATCCCCATGAACTCGCCTGGGACACCGGGCCAGAACAGCATTGGCAGGAAGGCGCACAGCGTCGTCGCGGTGGACGACACGATGGGCCAGAACATCCGCTTGGCCGCATCGGTATAGGCTTGCATCGGGCGCGCGCCGGCATTTAGCCGTTTATCGGCATATTCCACGACCACAATCGCGCCATCGACCAGCACACCCACAGCAAGGATCAAGCCGAACATCACGATATTCGAAATCGCGATCCCCATGATCCCAAGCAGGATAAAGCAGAGCAGGAACGAGGTCGGGATCGCAAATCCGACCAAAAGCGCCGAACGTGTGCCAAGCGCGGCCAGAACCACGATCATCACCAGCGCGATAGCGGTCAGGACCGAACCTTCCAGCTGGCGCACCATGCTACCGACGGTCACGGATTGATCGAGTGTCGCCGAGACCCGCACCGAATCCTGCAGCTCAATCGGCCAGGACGCGCGCACGGCTTCCACCTCCGCGCGGACCAACGCGGCGGTGTCGATGATATTGAAGCCCTGGCGCTTGACCACTTGCAGCGCGACGGTCGTTTCGCCATTGAACCGGGCCGTGCCGGCGCGATCTTCGAAGGTCAAACGAATATCGGCCAACTCGCCAAGCGTGACGACCCGGTCGCCATTCACCGAAATCGGCAGATCATAGACATCCTCGACGCCATCGAAACTCGCCGGTATTTTGACGGAGATCGCCCCCGACTCCGTTTCGACCTCGCCTGCGGCAATCAACTGGTTGTTGTTGACCACGGCATTGATCAGATCGGCGGCGGTGACGTTGTAGGCCTCGAGCGCCAGCGGATCGATGATGACCTCCAGCATCTCTTGCCGATCACCGGCCAAGCCAGCCTCTAGGATCGGCGAGAGCGCTTCCAACCGGTCCTGCATCTCATTGGCCAAGCGCAGCAAGGTCCGTTCGGGCGCGTCCCCCGAAAGCGCCACGATGATGATCGGGAATTCGGAGAAGTTGATCTCAGAGATTTGCCAGTTCTCCGATCCATCGGGGAATTCGCCCTCGGCGCGCCCCATCGCGTCGCGCACATCGGCGATGGTCGCGGACTTGTCCCAGCCAAATTCAAACTCCAAGAAAATCCCGGCAAACCCTTCAGACGCTGTCGCGTTGATCGAGTCCAACCCATCAAGATCCTGGAATTCCGCCTCCATCGGGCGGATCAGCAGCCGCTCGCTGTCTTCCGCCGAAATGCCGGGGAAGGGGACCGAGACGAAGAGGCCCGGAATGTCGATATCCGGTTCGCCCTCTTTCGGAAGGCCAACATAAGCCGCGGTCCCGACGGTCAGGGAGAGGACCACAAAGGCGATCACCATTCGGGCGCGCGAGGCGGCCCAATCGACAAGGCCTGTCATTGGGTGAGCTCCTCATATGTCACCTCGACGGCGACGCCATCGGTGACGAATTCCTGGCCGACGGTGATGACATCCACTTGATCCGGCAGTCCAGTCAACAACACGCCACGTGCCGTGTCGCGTAACATCGTAACCGGCATGAACAGTGCTTCGGTCTCTTCGGTTACAACACGAACGCCGAGCGCACCGGCGTCGTTCAATGTCAGGGCCGAAGACGGCAGCAAATGGGCCGGGATACCGTCGGTCGAAATCAGAATATCTGCGGTTTGACCGTCTCGGATGGCCAGGTCAGCATTGTCGATCTCGATCTCCACACGGAATGTCCGGGTCTGCAGATCGGCGGACCGGGACAGGAAAATCACCTCACCCTGGACTTCCCGTCCACTGGCCAGACGCGCGCCAGCCGGCGCACCGATTTCGACGCGGTCCACCTGGGCTTCGGGCACAAAGCCGACCAGTTTGATCGGATCAAGCTGTATCACCGTGGCGCAAAGCGCGCCGGGTTGCATCAGCGACCCCAACTCGGCCGTATCGCTTTCCAGCAGGCCTTCGAAAGGTGCGCGAATCTGCAGCCGTGAGATTTCTTCGCGGGCTTGATCAACACCTGCCTCCGCCGAGCGGATGCCACTGCGCGCGGCTTCAACACCGGCTTCGGCCGATTGAATGGCAGCAACGGCCGCCGACACGGTGGCGGCCGTGGTTGCCGCGCGGGTTTCCGATGCAAAGCCACTTTCGCTCAACCGAGAGGCCGCATTGTTGTCGATCTCAGCCGCCGTCAACTGCGCCCGGGATTCGGCGAGGCGGGCTTCGGACTCCGGCAAGCGCGATTGCGCCTCGGCGAGCCGCGCTTCGGCTTCGGCCAAGGCGGCGCCGCGCGTGCCCATATCGATCTCGCACATCAATTGCCCGGCCTCGACGAAGGCACCGGCGCGGATTGGTGGCGAGATGATCAACCCCGATGTCTCGGACTGCACATTGACTTGACGAAGCGCCTCCGTCCGTCCGCGCAGGCGCACGGCGTTTTCGGCGATCGCGGATTCGCTGCGCCGGGCCACCACATGCACGACATGAGCGCCCGTTTCATCCGGCGCGATTGCAAGGGTTTCGGCGTCTTCGGCCATGTCGTCGGTCGCGGCATCTTCCGCAGGATCAGCAGAGAAACCGGCTGCAAATTCAACCAATCTATCGCGTTCCAAAATGACCATATAGAGGACCGCGCAGACAATAACTGCGGTCACAATCGGAAATATCTTCATCAAAGCCTCGCTTGCCTGCTGCCGACAGGCGATATCCTGTTCGCGGCGATCTAAAGTGCACTACGCTAAACCGCTCCGTTTAGATTAGTTATTTCCGGGGCTCCGTGCAAGATTGAACGAACCAGTTCAGCAAGGATTGGAAACACTCCTGCCATATGGATGCCAAAGGGCCAGAATGAGGCAATCCGCATGCGCCGCCCCTTGTTCACCCCGGTTGCTTCGCGGTAAGAGGGCACAAGCGGTCAAATCCGCCCCAAAGCGGCAAAAAATGAGGCGTCTTTTATGGCCAATACGGACAGTTTCATCGATGAGGTCAGCGAAGAAGTCCGCCGAGAGCGGCTGTTCCGTATTCTCAAAAAATGGGGCTGGGTCGCCGCCCTGGCGATTTTGATTTTGGTCGGCGGTGCCGCTTGGAATGAATACCAAAACGCCCAAGACACGCAGCAGGCGGAAGCCTTTGGCGATACGCTTCTGACAGCCTTTGACAATGATGATGCCGATGCGCGCCTCGCCGCGCTGGCCGAGGTGCCTGCGGAGACGCCGGAGGCGGAAATCGTGTTGGCCCTGTTGCAGGCGGGTGAAGAAGCAGGCGAGGGGGCTGAAGCGGCGGCGGCCCGGCTTCGCGCCTTCGCGGGCAATACCGGTCTTGCCCGGCGTTATCGGGATTTGGCGCTGTTGAAAGCGCAAATGCTGTCGCCGGAGGAACCGAGCATGGCCATGGCCACAATGGATCGGTTGGCACAGCCCGGTGCGCCCTATCGCGCCCTGGCGATGGAGCAGCAGGCCTATATCCGGTTCTCCGAAGGAGATGTCGAGGCGGGGATCGATCTCTTGCGGCAGGCGCAAGACGACCCGCAAGCCACGCTAGGCTTGCAACAACGCGCGATGCAGTTGATTGTGGCGCTGGAAGCAGGTGCCGTGTTGGCCGACCCGAGTGATGCCGTCGAAACGGCACCGGTCGAGGATGACAGCGCGCCAGCGATGGAAGAGGATACAAGCCCGTCGGATAATGAAAACGGCTCCGACGATGCGGTCGAAGATGCGGCCAGCCAGTGATCGGCAGAGACGACGGGTAAGAGGGGCAGACGGCAAGATGAGCACAGTCCGGATCGGAATTTTGGGGATCGGCCTGGTTACGGCGCTTGCGGCCTGTGACCGGGAAGTGGTTTTGGAAGGTGAGCGTTTCGGGACGCGGGAGCCGTTATCGGCCAGCTTGCCGGTGGAGGAGGGGGCCGAGGTCGAGACAGCGGCGTCTGACGAAATCGACGCGGCGCGGCCAATTACCCTTGCCGCCGTTGAAACAAATGCCGATTGGCCTCAACGCGGCGCGAATGTTCAGAATTTGCCGCCGCATGCCGCGCTTGCCTCAACGCCGGTCGAACTCTGGGCGACAAATATCGGCACAGGCAACAGTCGCCGGGCGCGGATAACGGCCGATCCGGTTGTCGCGGATGGCCGGATTTTCACACTGGATGCGCAGGCTGGCCTGCAGGCGACCTCCACCAGCGGCGCGCCGCTTTGGTCGGTCAATCTGACACCAGGGTTTGATCGCGGCGGCAATGTATCTGGCGGGGGCTTGGCGGTCGCGGGCGATACAGTCTATGCGACCACGGCCTATGGCGAACTGGTTGCGCTGAACGTTGCCGATGGCGCGGTGCAGTGGCGGCAGCGTCTTGGCGCGGGGATCACCACGCCAACAATTGATAACAACACGGCCTATATCGTGAGCCGCGACAGCCAGGCCTGGGCGATCAATACCGAGAATGGGCGCATCCGCTGGCAATTGCCCGCGGCACCAACCGGGGCGGTTTTGACAGGCGGTGCCGCCCCCGCGATCACCGACCGTTTGGTTGTGTTCCCGTTTGGCTCTGGTGAGTTGGTCGCCACCCTTCGGCTGTCCGGTGTGCGGGTCTGGGGAACGACTGTTGCAGGGTCTCGGCGCGGCGTGGCCTATAACAACCTGAACGACATCACCGGTGATCCGGTGGTCCAGGGCGATGTCATCTATGCCGGCAATCAGTCGGGCCGGGTTGTTGCCCTCGAAGCTGCTTCGGGGAACCGGATTTGGACCGCAACCGATGGCGCCTATTCACCGGTTATGCCAGCCGGCGACAGCATTTTCTTCGTGTCCGATCGAAACGAACTGGTACGGGTCGATGCCGAGACCGGAGAGCGGATCTGGGGCGTCGAACTGCCGCTTTATGTGCGGGAGCGTGAACGGCGGCGGAAGGCCGTGTTCACCCATTTCGGACCGGTGCTGGCCGGCGGGCAATTGGTTGTGGCGTCGGGTGACGGGATGATCAGGATGTTCTCGCCCGAGACAGGGGACTTGCTGTCAACCTTGCCGCTCCGTGGCGGGGCGGCAGCCAATCCGGTGGTCGCCGGCGGCACGCTTTATGTTGTCAGTGAAGACGGGCGGCTGCACGCCTATCGCTGATCTTCGGATTTGTGCGGGAGACGGGCGGCGCGGCGTCTCACGCCCCCCGCTATACGCGGAACCTTCGACCGCCGCGCATTGCCACGGGTCTGCAGACCGGGCCGTACCCCAGACAAAATGATAGATGCGCGCCGCTGTCGTCGGAGACGTTTTTCGCTAATATTAATATCCTCGCGCGGCGTTAACCTTTTGGTAACTTGTTTCGCACAAAGGTTCTTTTGCAGGGGTGCTCCAGCCCCGCAACATGAAAATCCCTTTGCCTGCTTCGTCCCCCAGGGCCGTGGGCAAAGGGTATCTTCGCTTTATCTATTCCCACTCAATAGTGCCCGGCGGCTTTGACGTGATGTCATAGGTCACCCGATTGATGCCGGAGACTTCATTGATGATCCGGGTCGCGGTCTCGCCCAGAAACTCATGGCTGAACGGGTAATAGTCCGCTGTCATGCCATCAACCGAGGTCACCGCGCGAAGGGCGCAGGCGTAATCATAGGTCCGCCCGTCGCCCATCACACCCACAGTTCGGACGGGTAAGATCGCGACAAAGGCCTGCCAAATCTCGTCATAGAGGCCGTGGCGGCGGATTTGATCGATATAGACCGCATCGGCCTTCCGCAGGATATCGAGCTTCGCCCGGGTGATCTCTCCGGGGCAGCGGATCGCGAGACCGGGGCCAGGGAAGGGGTGACGCCCAATGAAGCTGGCGGGCAGGCCCAACTCATGCCCCAAAGCGCGCACCTCATCCTTGAACAGCTCGCGCAAGGGCTCGACCAGTTTCAGGCCCATCTTTTCGGGCAGGCCACCGACATTGTGGTGCGATTTGATCGTCACCGAGGGGCCGCCGGAGAAGCTCACCGACTCGATCACATCCGGGTATAGTGTGCCCTGGGCCAGAAATTCCGCGCCCTCGATCTGATCGGCGTATTTCTGGAACACATCGATGAAGAGGCCGCCGATGATCTTGCGCTTGGTCTCCGGGTCGCTCACGCCGTCGAGTTTGTCCAGGAACAGCGCGCTTTCATCCGCATGGATCAGCGGCAGGTTGTAGTGATCGCGGAACATGCCCACGACCTCCTCGGCCTCGTTCTGGCGCAACAGCCCATGATCGACAAAGACACAGGTGAGTTGATCGCCAATTGCTTCATGGATCAACACGGCGGCAACGCTGGAATCGACCCCGCCCGACAGCGCGCAGATGACCTGTTTGTCGCCCACCTGATCCCGGATTTTGCGGATCGCTTCCTCGCGATAGGCGCCCATGGTCCAGTCGCCGGAGAACCCGGCCAGCTTGACGAAATTCTCATACAGCGTTTTGCCATTGGGCGTGTGATGCACCTCGGGGTGGAACTGCACGGCAAAGAAATTGCGCGAGAGATCGGCGGTGATCGCATAAGGCGCATTGGGCGAGGTGCCATAAACCTCAAAGCCGGGCGCGATGGCGGAGACATGGTCGCCATGGCTCATCCAAACCTGTTCCTTGGCATCCAGGAACCAGCCATTGAGCAGATCAATGCGCTCCGCCTCAGGCGTCACATAGGCGCGCCCGAACTCGGCCGTGCCATGGCCGCGTTCGACTTTGCCGCCGAGCATCTGCATCATGACCTGTTGACCATAACAAATGCCGAGGATGGGCACGCCCATCTCAAACACCGCTTCGGGTGGGCGCGGCGAGCCTTCATCGATCACACTGCAGGGGCCACCGGAGAGGATCACGGCTTTCGGCGCGAAGGCGTCTAGAAAGGCGTCCGTCACAGCTTGAAACGGGTGGATCTCGCAATAGACATTCAGCTCACGCAGACGGCGGGCGATGAGTTGCGTGACTTGGCTGCCGAAATCGATAATCAGCAGACGCTCATGATGGCGGGATTGGGGTGTGCTGCTCATAGGATCGCAATAGGCAAGCCACGTCACTTCCGCAAGACGTCAAAGCAGCGACAGAAGGCCGTCAGGGAAAAGCTCTGCACGCTCGGAGCGGAATTCATCCAACGGGCGCCACGCTGCACGGACGCGCGCGCCACTATCTTCCAGGATAAAGCTTTCGGCTTCCGCGAGGCCCGGTGTCGTCAACTCAGATTCGATGACAAAGACGATCTCATGACCGCGATCACCCTGATGCGCGAAAAGGTTTTGCATGACGGCGATCTGTCGGATCGGTTTGATCTGAGCCTGAAGTTCCTCAGCAAATTCGCGCACCAACGCAGCTTCTGCTGTCTCGCCAAACTCTATGCCACCGCCAAGCGGACGCCAGCCCTTGATGTGCCCATTGTCGTCGGTGACGGCCGCAACCAGAATACGGTCATCGCGCCAGACAACACCTATCGCCACGGCGCGGATGACGGGACGAGGCCGCCAGATATGGGTGAGTTCGGACATGAGCCGGACAAAATACCGAATGCGGACCGACCACAAGGCGTCGGTGATGTCGCTTTCTCCCCGCAATCGCCGCAATCCGGCTGTGCCGCACAAGACCGGCGCGATAAACCTGACACCAAGCAGATTTTCGGGGAGAGAACCGATGGCCGAAGCACGGCGCAGAACACGGGGTGGCGGCGGGGCCGCGCGGCGGGCCGAACGGACGGCGGTTCGGATCGAGGCGGCGCGCTATATCGAACGGAATATCCCCGATCTCGAGGTGCTCAGCGAGGAAGCGCTCGAAATCATCGAAGCCAATGCCGAAACCGTCTTGGAAGAGATCGGCGTCGCCTTTGTTGAGAACCCCGGCGCGTTGGAGCGCTGGCGCGCGGCGGGCGCGACCGTTGACGGCGAACGGGTGCGCATCCCCAAGGGTCTTGCCCGCAAGCTTTGCGCCACCGCGCCGTCGCAATTCACGCAGATCGCGCGGAACCCAGATCGAAATGTCGAGATTGGTGGTCGGAATCTGGTCTTGGCCCCGGTCTATGGCCCGCCCTTTGTCCGCGATAGCGCGGGCGGGCGGCGCTACGCAACCATGGCGGATTTCGAGAAATTCGTGAAGCTCGGCTATATGTCGAAATGGCTGCACCACTCTGGCGGTACCGTTTGCGAGCCGACAGATGTGCCCGTGAACAAGCGCCATCTCGATATGCTCTATGCCCATATGTCGCTGAGCGACAAACCGTTCATGGGTTCGGTGACCGACCCAGACCGGGCGCGGGACTCGGTTGAAATGTGCCGCATACTCTTCGGTGCGGATGTCGTTGAGCAGAACGCGGTGATGACCTCGCTGATCAACATCAACTCGCCACTGACCTTTGACAATGTGATGATGGGCGCGCTTGAGGAATATGCCGCCGCCGGACAGGCTTGCATCATCTCGCCCTTCATCGTCGGCGGCGCCATGGCGCCCGTCAGCGTGATGGGGACGCTGACGCAAGTCTTGGCCGAGGTGCTGGCCGGCGTGGCCTATAGCCAATTGATCCGGCCCGGCGCACCGGCAATCTTTGGCGCTTTTGTGACCTCAATCGACATGAATTCCGGGGCCCCGACTTTCGGGACACCGGAGGCCAGCCAGATCACCTATGGGGCCGGCCAACTGGCTCGGCGGCTCGGGTTGCCCTATCGTTCGGCAGGCTCATTCAACGGTTCGAAATTACCCGATGCGCAGGCGGCTTATGAAACGGCCAATTCCTTGAATGCCGGACTTCTTTCCGGTGTGAACTTCATGCTCCATTCCTGCGGCTGGCTCGAAGGGGGGTTGGTTTCGAGTTTCGAGAAGTTTGTGATGGATGCCGATCAACTGGGCGTGTTGCACAAGCTGGCGGCGGGTGTCGATACATCGGTCGATGCGCAAGCGATGGATGCGATCCGTGAAGTGGGGCCGGGTGGGCATTACCTTGGCTGCGCGCACACCCAGGCCCATTTCAAAGACTCGTTTTGGCGCAGCGATCTTTTGGATTACAAACCGTTCGAAACTTGGGCGGATGAAGGGGAGCGCGACACAATGCAATTGGCCGCGCTCCGGGTTGAGAAACTCTTGGCCGAGTACCAGCAGCCGATGTTGGACCCGGTCGTTGATGAGGCGCTGAAAGCCTATATCGCGAAGCGCAAAGACGAGATGCCGGACGCCTTCGTCTAGGTGCTACCTAGGCTAAGTCGGCGCAGCCGCGAGATGTCGTGTTGGCGTGGCGGCGCTTACAAGCGCCGTCAAAACCTCCACGTGGCGGGTTGGAGAATATCCGGCCTCCCCGGTGATCCGCGCGGTGTTCAACGCCTCTTCTTCTTCCAGCGGACGGTTCAGGGACGGTTGATGTGATCCGTCGGCTTTGCGGCTCCTCCCGGCCATCACCGCGGCACCGAATCTTGCCGCGCGCACCAGGAGCGGCGGACGACGCATCATCGACAAAGTGGCAGCTAGTTCGGTCATCAGACCCTCCATCCCTTATGATCGTGAGAGGGAGATTTTGTCTTGGCCTGGTCGTGTGTTGCGGATTTTTTGAAGCTGCGCACGGTCCGTCAAATATGTTTACAATTTGAAAACAATTCACAGCTTTTCCACAGATTTTAACGCTTCCGTAATCAATAAAGCCAAGGTTTGGCGCTGTTATCCACAGCTTGCAAACCGGAGGGCGCCTCCTCGTGACCTCTCAGAAAGACCACATCAGTGACCTCCGTCTGCCGTCTTGGCTGCCACCAGGACCGGAGCACTATTTGCGCCATGTTGCGCTTGGCCAATCCATGCGCGGGATCGCCCGGGCCCATAATGCGCATCCGTCCACGATCTTGCGCCGGATCCGACACATGGAGACGGCCCGCGACGATCCGCTGACAGCCCTCTCGGCGACATCTCGAACCAGTACCGATTTGACTGACTTGCCCAAGGAGCCTTCACATATGACAGCCCCCTACCGGTCCCCTCTGGTATCCGATGAACCGACCATCAACCGGGAGGCGCGCCGGATCTTGCGCCGCTTATGCGAGAAGGATGCCGTTTTGGTCGTTGCGCAAGATATGGACAAGGCCGTTGTCTTGCGCACGGGGCATGACGGCACTCAGACCCGGACCGCCGTGGTTGAGCGCACCGTTGCGCAGGCCTTTGCATTAAAGGATTGGATTTCGACGACGCGCCGCGGTCGGGTCAGCACCTATCAGATCACTGCGATGGGGAAGTCCGCCCTGAAACGTCTGATCGATGAAGATCGCCGCCGTCGCCATGCGGGGATGGAATTGGCCGAAGCCGCGACGCCCTTTCGGGCGCAGCATCAGGTCTGGGGAGAGCGGACTGTTCGTGAGGGTGGCGCGTCTCGAAAACTCCGCGTCAACCTAGCGGAATCGCCGTTGGCCGGGGTGGCACGGCGCAAGGGGGCGGACGGGAAACCATTCTTGACGATGGATTTGGTTCAAGCCGGGGAAAAGCTTCGCGAAGATTTTGAGCGGGCGCAGATGGGCCCACGTGTTGCACAGAATTGGGACCGGTTTTTGACCGGCGGCGACCGTGGCGGGTTCTTGTCCGATAGCGGTTTGGCCGAAGGGCCACGCGCGGCCCGGCAACGCGTTTCGGATGCGATGGACGAGCTGGGGCCTGGGTTGTCCGATGTGGTGATGCGGGTCTGCTGCTTCCTGGAGGGATTGGAATCGGCTGAAAAGCGGCTTGGCTGGTCGGCGCGTTCCGGGAAGATCGTCTTGAAAATTGGCCTTCAACGTCTTTTGCAGCATTATGAGCGCCGATATGGATTCGTTCCAGCCTGCCGCGACTGACGACACAGCGATAAACGCCTCTTCGACCGAATTGCCCGGTGAATTCATCCTGTCCGTGTGTAGGTCAAGACCTGCCCACAGGCAGGGTGGTTACGCAGGTTTCGCAAACTCGGAGGACAAACATGTTTTCTAGCATTTTTGCGGAAATTCTAATCTGCAAGTAAATGACATCTCAATTGAATCGCCTTATGGTTGTATTGCGCGGTGGTGTGTGTCTGCCGGCGGATGATTAACCAGCACCGTTTTTGAGGGAAGCCCCCGACGACCTGTTTTGCACCACGTCGCCAGCTAAAATCCCTCCTAGACGTTCGGTCGTCGGGGACCAGCGCCCGCCGAGAGGTGGCGCTGAACAGATTTGCGGCAACGACCATGTACGATTTCTTTCGGATTTGACCGCAAACAAACCCGTCAATCCTCATGAAGCAGCTTCTGCCACGTCAGCTTTGCGTCTGATGCAGGCCGCCTGTGCCAGATTGACAGGTTACATTGTGGCCTATCGGGGTTATTTAACGTTAAACCATTCCGTGACGGAGACCCCGATGCGCGACCTGAAAATCCCTGAGCAGCGCCATCCCGAGAAGGCGCGGCGCCCCGATAACCCGCAACCGAAGAAGCCGAATTGGATTCGGGTGAAGGCCCCGGTGGGCGAGGGATATAAGCAAACCCATAAGATCATGCGCGAGCATAAGCTGACCACGGTCTGCGAAGAGGCGGGCTGTCCAAATGTTGGCGAATGCTGGTCGCAAGGCCACGCGACGATGATGATCATGGGCGAGGTCTGCACCCGGGCTTGCACCTTCTGCAACATCGCCACGGGCAAGCCGCCGGAAGACTTGGATGTGTTTGAGCCGGGCCGGGTTGCCGACGCGGTCAAGAAGCTCGGGCTGAACCATGTTGTCATCACCTCGGTCGATCGCGACGATATCGAAGATGGCGGGGCGGAGCATTTCGCCCAAACGATCCGCGCCATTCGTCGCCAGGCACCCGGCACCACGATCGAGATTCTGACGCCGGACTTCCTGCGCTGTGATCCTGCGGTGCTTGAGGTGGTCGTGGCCGCCAAGCCGGATGTGTTCAACCACAACCTGGAAACCGTGCCTGGTCTCTATCCGGAGGTCCGGCCCGGCGCGCGCTATTTCCACTCGCTGCGGCTGTTGCAGCGGGTCAAGGAACTCGATCCGTCGATGTTCACCAAATCCGGCATCATGGTTGGCTTGGGCGAAGACAAACAGGCCGTGATGCAGGTGATGGAAGATATGCGCGCGGCGGATATCGATTTTCTGACCATTGGGCAGTATCTGCAGCCGACGCCGAAACACCACGCGGTGGACCGCTTTGTGACGCCGGAAGAGTTCAAAGCCTATGAGAAAGCCGCTTATGGCAAAGGCTTCTTGATGGTCTCGGCCACGCCGCTCACCCGGTCATCCTACCATGCGGGTGATGATTTCGCGCAATTGCGCGCGGCGCGCGAGGCGGCTTTGGCGAAAGCTTAGGTGGCTCACCGGCGCCGCGCTTCGGATTAGACAAACCGGACCTTGCCGATATAGGGCAAGTTGCGATTGCGTTGCGCGTAATCGATGCCATAGCCGACGACAAATTCATCAGGGATTTCAAACCCGGTCCAGGTGGCTTTGATGTCGACCTCGCGTCGGGTTGGCTTGTCGAGCAGGGCGATGGTTTTAAGCGTGCGCGGCTCGCGGGAGGCCAGCAATGTCGTCACATGGTTCAACGTGTGGCCGGTATCGACGATGTCTTCGACCACCAGCACATCGCGGCCGCCAATCTCTCCACGCAGGTCTTTCAATATTCGAACCTCACGTGAACTTTCCGTGCTGTTCCCATAGGAGGACGCTTCCAGAAAGTCGATTTCGACTGGCAAATCCAGCTCGCGGACCAGATCGGCGATAAAGACAAAGCTGCCCCGGAGAAGTCCGACAAGGATCAGTTTGTCGGTCCCGGCAAACTCCGCCTCGATCTCGCGCGCTAAGTCTTCGATCCGCGCCGCAATCGCCTTGGCCGAGATCATCATGTCGATTTCATAGGCCCGCTGCGCCATTCTGCCCCCGCCTCATGGCTTGATTTCTGCGCCGAACTCTACGACATGACGCCGACGAAAAGAAAGTTAAAAGCCACAGATGCCAAGCCATTCCGAGACCCGCCAACTGCCCTATAGCGCCGATCAGATGTATGCGTTGGTGGCCGATGTGGCCAAGTATCCAGAGTTCATCCCCTGGACAACGGCGGCCCGTATCCGATCCGTTTCACCGCTGACCGACGGCACGGGCGAGGTGATGCTCGCCGATTTGGTGGTTGGCTTTAAGATGTTCCGCGAACGGTTTGGGTCCAAGGTCACGCTGAGGCCCGAGATTCGCCGGATCGATACCGAATATATCGACGGCCCGTTTAAGCACATGATGTCTTGCTGGCGCTTCGCCGACTCTGATGGCGGGTGCGAGGTGCATTTTGAGGTCGATTTCGAGTTTAAGAACCGGCTGCTGCAAGGCGCGGCAGGGATGTTTTTCCATGAAGCGATGACTCGAATCGTGCGCGCATTTGAGACCCGCGCGGCTGAGATTTACGGGGCCGGATGATCGCGGGTCACGACCTCGAGAACAAGGGCGAGCGCATGGGTCACGCTCGCGGCACGCACTTCGGCGCGACCCAAAGCCCCGAAGTCGACCTGTTCGGTTGTGACACTGGTGCTCGTCGCCAAACCAAAGCAGACGCGCCCTTCGGGCTTATGATCTGAGCCGCCGGGCCCGGCGATGCCCGTGACTGAAATCGCTACATCGGCGCTGGACCGCGCCAATGCGCCAGTCGCCATCTCGGCCGCCACCTGCTCCGAAACGGCGCCGAAGCGGTCGAGCGTGCCAGGGCGCACCCCCAACATCTCGATCTTCGCGCGATTGGAATAGGTCACAAAGCCCCGGTCCAGGACGGCCGAAGAGCCGGCGATATCGGTGATCGCGCCCGCGATCAGCCCGCCGGTGCAACTTTCGGCGGTGGCCAGCATCCACCCGCGCGCCTTGAACGCTTGGAGGACCGCCTCCGCGCTCATATCAGCGCCAGGTGGGCCACCGCTGCCAGAACGGCGACCACCAGGGCCGACAACCAGCCTGCGATGACATCATCAAGCATTACGCCGGTCGGCCCTTCAAGGCCATCCGCCCATCCGACGGGGCCGGGTTTGAGAATATCGAACAATCGGAAAACCACGAAGGCGGTCAGAATCCCGGGCCAGAGCTGCAGCATATCGACATTCGCGAACATCGCCCCGAAGGAGACCGGCCAAAGCGCGATCCATTGGCCCGCAACTTCGTCAATCACGATCTCGGATGGATCTTGGTCTTCTTGGCCCACAATTTCTTGCTGCGTCGCCCACCAGCCCAGGCCGGTAACGATGATCGTGGATAAGAAGAAAAGCCAGAACCCACCTAAGAGATGAAGACCATAGGCCAGCGGAAGGGCGGCCAAGCTGCCCCAGGTGCCGGGGGCGGGGCGGAGATGGCCAATGCCAAAAACGGTCGCGATCATCCGGGTCATGTCGCCACCAAGGTTACGGTTGCCATGGCTGCAATTCCTTCTTCACGCCCGGTAAACCCGAGCCCTTCCGATGTGGTGGCCTTGACCGATACCCGCTCCAGATCCACGCGCAAGAGCCGCGCCAATTCGGTCCGCATCTCCGTTGCATGAGGCCCGATCTTGGGCCGTTCGCAGATTAGGGTCAGATCGGCATGGGTCAACGTGAAGCCCCTCGCGGCGGCCATTTCAACCGCATGGGTCAGAAAAACATGGCTCGCCACGCCCTTCCATTGCGGATCGGAAGGCGGGAAATGCGTACCGATATCGCCCTCGGCCAGCGCGCCATAGATCGCGTCGGTCACAGTGTGGAGCGCCACATCGGCATCGGAATGGCCTTGCAAGCCGCGTTCATGCGGCACAGCGATGCCGCAGAGCATGACGTGATCGCCCAGGCCGAACCGGTGCACATCGAAGCCATTGCCGGTGCGAATATCCATGGGCGGCGTCTCCATCATCTTTGCGGCACGGGCGAAATCTTCGGGGCGGGTGAGCTTCAGGTTCGCCTCATCGCCGGGCGTGATCGCCACACGCAAGCCAGAGGCGCGCACAACCTCCACATCATCGGCGGCGCCGCCCGGATGGGCGGCATGGGCGGCCAAGATGGCGGCGCGGCGAAAGCCTTGCGGGGTCTGGGCGCGCCAAAGCCCGGTGCGATCTTCGGTCCCGTCCACTTCGGTTGCGCCGCGCCAGAGCGCATCTGTCACCGCAAGGCCCGGTGCGGCCCCATCATGATCGACAAGGGCGGTCAGCACGCCATCAATGACCGCCGCGCTGACCAGGGGCCGGGCCGCGTCATGGATCAGAACCAGATCATAGCCGGCGGCCGCGAGACCGGCCTGGACCGAGGCATCCCGAGTTGCACCGCCGAGCACATCGACGAGTGGCGTCTCGGTCTCTGGGCAGGCGGCCTCGAACAATGCGCCGTCATCCGCGTGTCTGACGACGATGATCTCTGCGACGGCAGGATGGCGATCAAAGGCGCGGATCGTGCGGGCTAGAACAGCTTCGCCACGCAACGCTTTGTATTGTTTTGGGATTTCTCCGCCAACCCGTGTGCCGCGCCCGGCCGCGACGAGCACGGCACTGGCAGTTGGTCGGGGCGGGTTTGAGGCGGAATCCGTCATGCAAGTCTGATAGGGCGAAAGCCTCTACGATACAATATTCGTAACCACGCTGGCCAATCCTGCGGCGCAATGCCTAATTTTTAGGCAGGTATCGGCAAGCTATGGCAGAGCCGCAGTGTTTTCTTTGCCCTCGCGGCGAGGTCGCCCTATTTCAGAAGCTGATTGCACAAGGATTGAGCATTTGACCGTTTCCCTGGCAGGCCGGGCATTGTGCCCCCCGGTAATCTTGGCCCCTTTGGCCGGGATCACAGACCTGCCGTTTCGTAATTTGGTCCAAGGTTTTGGGGCCGGGCTTGTGGTCTCGGAAATGGTCGCGAGCCAGGAGATGGTCGAGGCAAAGGCTAGCGTTCGGGCGCGGGCCGAGCTTGGCTTTGGTCAGGCCAATACCGCCGTGCAACTGGCCGGTCGTGAGGCGTTCTGGATGGCCGAGGCGGCGCGGATTGCCGAGGGGCAGGGGGCGCAGATCGTCGATATCAATATGGGATGCCCGGCCAAGAAAGTCGTGAATGGCTATTCCGGGTCCGCATTGATGCGCGATTTGGATCATGCGGTCGGGTTGATCGAAGCGGTGGTTGGCGCCGTCGAGGTTCCGGTCACGCTCAAAACCCGCTTGGGCTGGGACGATGAGTGTCTGAACGCGCCGGAACTGGCGCGGCGCGCCGAGGCCGCTGGCATTCAGATGATCACGATCCATGGTCGCACCCGGTGCCAGTTTTACAAAGGCGAGGCAGATTGGGCCGCAATCCGCGCGGTGAAAGATGCCGTCTCGATCCCGGTGATTGCCAATGGCGACATTCTGGACAGCGCCACGGCGCGGACGGCGCTGGCGGCCTCCGGGGCCGATGGCGTGATGGTGGGCCGGGGCGCACAGGGGCGGCCCTGGCAATTGGCGCTGATTGGCGCGGAGTTGTTTGGGAACGCCGCGCCAACGATCCCGCAGGGCGCGGAGTTGGTTGATATGGTGCTGGGTCATTATGATGAGATGCTGCGGTTCTATGGCATTGATCTGGGCCTGCGCGTCGCACGAAAACATCTCGGTTGGTATATGGACGGGGTCGAGACATCGGCCCCCTTGCGCCGGTCCATCTTGACGGCGCAGGACCCACGCGATGTGATTGCGCGCTTGCCCGAGGCGATACTATCGGATCCCGCGAGGCAGGCCGCATGACCGCCTGGACCAATTCGCTTTGGGCATCCCTTCCGATCCCGGCTTTGATTTTGGACGCCGACGATCAGATCGGGGACGTGAACCCGGCCGCCGAAAGCTTTCTCAATACGTCGCGGAAGAACCTCAAGGGCCACCCGGTCTGGGACAAGATCTTTGTCGATGCGCCTTTGGAAGACGCTTTTGCGCGGGTCCGAAGCGGCCAGGCACCGCTCTTTGTGAATACGGTCGATGTCGGAACCGGCAGCAAGAAGCCAGTCAATTGCGACGTGCAAATCGCGCCTCTGGTTGACCGTCCAGACCATGTGCTGGTGCTTTTGGAGAGCCGCGAACTGGCGGGGCGGCTTGACCGCGCGATGTCGTCGAAATCCGCGGCGAAATCGGCGATCGGCATGGCCGAAATGCTGGCCCATGAGATCAAGAACCCGCTGGCCGGGATCACCGGGGCCGCACAACTGATCTCGATGCACACGACCGGTGAAGACCGGGAATTGACCGATCTGATCGTGGCCGAGACGCGGCGTATCTTGAAACTGCTTGACCAGGTGGAGGAGTTCGGCAATCTCAGCCCACCCAACCGCAGGCCCGTGAATATCCATGATGTGCTCGACCGGGCGCGCAAATCGGCAATGGTTGGGTTCGCGGCGCATATGACGCTGGAAGATGAGTATGATCCGTCGCTGCCTCCGGCCTGGGCGGACCCGGACCAACTTCAGCAAGTCTTTCAGAACCTCCTTAAAAACGCGGCGCAAGCGTGCAAGTCTGGCGGCACGCTGAAACTGCGCAGCTTTTATGAACTGAGCCTGAAGGTTCGGCGCAAGGATGGCTCTGGCGGGGCCGTGCCTTTGCAAGTTGAGATTATCGATGACGGCCCAGGCATTCCGGAGGCCGTCGCCGCCGATATCTTTGAGCCGTTCGTATCGGGCCGAGAAAACGGCACCGGGCTTGGCCTCGCTCTGGTCTCTAAAATCATTGCCGATCACGATGGTTGGATCGCGGTTGAGTCGGTTCCCGGCCGCACCGTGTTTCGCGTGTCCCTTCCCATTGCGCCGAAAGACAGCGCCCCATGACCCCTGCAGGAGAGTAACGAAATGGACGGCACCGTTCTTGTCGCCGATGATGATCGCACCATCCGCACCGTGTTGACGCAGGCGTTGACCCGCGCCGGGTGCAAGGTCCATGCGACGTCCAGCTTGATGACGCTCATGCGGTGGGTCGACGAGGGCAAAGGCGATCTGGTGATCTCGGATGTGATGATGCCCGATGGTAATGGGCTGGACACACTGCCGCAGATCACCGAGCAGCGGCCGGGCCTGCCGGTGATCATCATCTCGGCGCAGAACACAATCATGACCGCGATCCAGGCGACCGAAGCCGAAGCCTATGATTATCTGCCGAAACCCTTCGATTTGCCGGATCTGATGAAACGCGCGGCGCGTGCGCTGGATCAGAAGCGCCGCGCGCCCGCGGCAAAGCCAACCGAAGCGCCAACCGGCGGGCAAGACGACTTGCCTTTGGTCGGGCGGACGGCGGTGATGCAGGCGCTTTATCGGCTGGTCGCGCGGGTGATGAACACCGAACTGCCGGTCTTGATCACCGGCGAAAGCGGCACGGGCAAAAGCCTGATTGCCCGCGCGATCCATGATTTCTCGGACCGGCGAACCCTACCATTTGTCGTCGCCGCGGCGGCGGATCTGGACGGCATAGATGGCCCGTCATCTATCTTGGCCAGGGCGCGCGGCGGGTCGATCTTGTTCGATGAAGTCGGCGATCTTAACGAAGAGGCGCAGGCCAAGATCGTGCGCATGCTGGACGCGATGGGCGATGGCGCGCCGCGGGTGATGGCCACAAGCCAAAAAGACCTGATGGAGAAGATGGAGAGCGGCGCGTTTCGCCAAGATCTGTTCTATCGCCTCGGCGGCGTCACGATCACGGTGCCCAGTTTGCGCGAGCGGGTGGAGGACATTCCGCTTCTGGTCACGCATTTCCTTGCCCGTGCGGAACGAGAGGGCGGGCCGATCCGTCGCCTGGCCCCGGATGCGGTGGATTTGGTGCGCGCCTATTCCTGGCCCGGAAATGTACGGCAGCTTGAAAACTGCATTCTCCGGTTGACGATCACGAGCCAGGTCGAAGAGATCACCAAGGCCGAGGTTGAGGCGGTTTTGGGCAACCAGCCCGCCATTGAGCCGCTCATGGGTGGTGGCGAGGGTGACAAGCTCTCAGCCTCGGTCGCCAAACATTTGCGGCGCTATTTCGATCTGCATGGCGGGGTCCTGCCACCGCCGGGTCTCTACACCCGGATTTTGCGCGAGGTTGAAGCGCCGCTGATCGAGATTGCGTTGGAGGCGACCGGCGGAAATCAGGCGAAATGCGCCGATCTTCTCGGCATCAATCGCAATACGCTCAGAAAGAAGATCACCGACCTGGATATTCGCGTGACACGCCGCCGCAAGTTGATGTAAAACCGCAACAGTGCCGTGGCGAAAGGGAAACATCCGCGCCCGGGATTTCAAGGTTTAGCGGCGGGGCGATGTTTTGGCCCCAGATAAAGGGGGGCTTGAGCGGTGCGGTTACCCGCGAATGGGGCGGCAAAATCCCCCATCACCAGGCTGTTAGACCTGCGCCAGCGCCGTCGGCTGCGCAGTGCGGGTACGCTTGGGTTGGTGATTTTGGGGCCCGTTCTGGCGCTCGCCACCTTCCTGGTTTTGGGCCCGTTGGGCGAGGTGGCCGATTCCCCCGCGCTACGCCTGATCCTTCTGGCCAATATGGTCTATATCTTGGTCGTCGCGGCGCTTGTCTCGCGCCAGGTCGCCCGGATGGTGGCTGCGCGCCGGGCGCGTTCTGCCGGGTCGCGGCTGCATTTGCGGCTGACCGGTGTTTTTGCGCTGGTGGCCTTATCGCCGACAATCCTGGTCGCGGTTTTCGCAACGATCACGGTGAATATGGGGTTGGAAGGGTGGTTCTCGGAGCGCGTGTCCTCCGCCCTTGGCAATTCTGTCGATGCGGCCGAAGCGTATCAGCAGGAACATCGGGATGACCTGGCCGCCGATGCGGTCGCGCTGGCCGCGTATCTGAACCTGAACCGGCAGGCGACGCCGTTCATGTCGGATGGCACATTGGGTCAATTTCTGCGTCAGGGGCAATCGCGCATCCAGCGCGGGCTGCGCGAGGCCTTCGTTGTCGATGGCGGCGGTGAGTTACGGGTCCGCGGCGAGCGGAGTTACCTGTTCGATTTCGAGCAGCCGAACCCGGACGATCTGGCCCGCGCCGCGGAAGGAGAGCTCGTCATCATCGAAGACCGAACCGTCAATGAATTTCGCGCACTTCTGCGACTCACCGCGTTTGTCGATCGCTACCTCTATGTGAGCCGTGAGGTCGACGGGCAGATCATTTCGCTTCTCGATGATACGCAACAGACCGTGCAGCTTTATCGCCAGTTGGAAAGCGAGCGGGGCCGGGTCCTGTTCGGATTTGGCCTGCTATATCTGGGCTTTGCGTTGATTATCATTCTTGCGGCAATCTGGCTTGGGCTGTGGTTCGCCGAGCGGTTATCGCGCCCCGTCGGGCGGCTTGCCAGCGCCGCGCAACGGGTTGGGCAGGGGGATTTGGATGTCCGCGTGGTTGAGGAACGCGGCGACGATGAGATCGCGATGTTAGGGCGACTGTTCAACCAGATGACCCGGCAGCTCAAGGGACAGCGCGATACGCTGGTTGAGCAGAACAGCGCGACCGAGGAAAGCCGCCGGTTGTTTGATAGCGTGCTGTCATCGGTCACCGCGGGTGTGATCGGGCTTGACGCGCAAGGCCGGGTTGATTTCATGAATCGCTCGGCCCTGCGGCTCTTGGACATGGTGGAACAACGCGATCACGGGCTGACCCTGTCCATCGCGGTGCCGGAATTTGCTGATCTGTTACGCCGACTACAAGACCGAGGTGGGGAGGCAATCCAAGAAGAAATCAAACTGGCCCGAGGCGGCAAACTTGAGAGCTTACTGGTCAGAATGGCGACGCGGCGCAACACCGACGGCGCGCTGGAAGGCTATGTGGTGGCCTTTGATGATGTGACCGATCTGGTCAGCGCGCAAAGGATGGCCGCATGGGGCGATGTTGCGCGACGGATCGCGCATGAGATAAAAAACCCGCTGACTCCGATACAGCTTTCGGCAGAACGCGTACGGCGGAAGTTCGGCCCAAAACTGGGGGAGGATGCCGGTGATCTTGAGCAATATACAGACGTGATTATTCGCCAGACCAATGACTTACGGCGCATTGTTGATGAATTCTCCAAATTCGCCCGCATGCCGGAGCCGGAAACCCGCACCGAAGATGTCGCCAAACTGCTGCGCGACGCCGTGACCTTGCAGAAAGCCGGTCAGCCCAATGTACGGTTTGAGGTCGAGATTCCGGAAGGAGCTTTCGTTGCGGAAGTCGATGCGACGATGATGGGTCAGGCCTTCACAAATTTAATGAAGAATGGCGGAGAAGCCACGGAAACATTTATAGAAAAAGGTGCGCCCAAGGACTATCAACCGCGTTTGCGTGTGACACTGTCCGCCACCGAAGAAGAGCTGATGATAACCATCAGCGATAACGGCGTCGGCTTGCCACCGGACCGGGCAAAACTGTTCGAGCCTTATGTCACAACACGCGACAAGGGCACCGGGCTCGGCCTGCCAATAGTGAAAAAGATTGTCGAAGAGCATCGCGGCGTTTTGGAGCTGCTGGACGCGGAACCCTTTGCCGAGGGCGCCCATCGTGGCGCTATGGCGAAGATCGTCCTGCCGCGTCATTTGGATAAAGAGGAAGAGAAATAATGTCTGATATTCTGGTTGTCGATGACGAGCGCGATATCCGCGAGTTGATCTGCGATATTCTCGAAGACGAAGGGTATTCCACCCGGATGGCCGCCAATTCCGATGAGTGTATGGCGGAGTTGAATGGCGAGCCCCCCGGCCTGATGGTGCTCGATATCTGGCTGAAAGACAGCAACATGGATGGGATCGACATTCTCAAACATGTGAAACGTGATAACCCAGATGTGCCGGTGGTGATCATTTCGGGCCATGGCAATATCGAGATCGCCGTCGCGGCAATCAAACAGGGCGCGTATGATTTCATCGAAAAGCCCTTCAATATCGACCAATTGATGGTCGTGATCCGCCGGGCGATGGAGACCTCGCGGCTGCGGCGGGAAAACTCCGCCTTGCGTCGTCAGGATGGCAAAGCGGCCGAGATGATCGGGCAGGGCGCGGCGTTCAAAGCTCTCAAAGGTCAGCTTGATAAGGTCACCAAATCCAACGGTCGGGTGATGTTGGCCGGGCCAGCGGGCGCGGGCAAAGAAGTGGCCGCGCGCTATATCCACAGCGAGTCGAACCGGGCCGATGCGCCCTTCGTCACGGTCAGTTCCGCCTCGATCCAGCCGGACCATATGGAAGAAGTCTTGTTTGGCCGCGAATCCGGTGAGCGCGGGGTGGAGCAGGGCTTGTTGGAACAGGCCCATGGCGGGGTGATCTATTTCGATGAAGTCGCCGATATGCCGCTTGGGACGCAGTCAAAAATCCTGCGCGTCTTGGTCGATCAAAGCTTCACCCGTGTCGGCGGTACCGCCAAAGTGCGTGTCGATCTGCGGGTGATTTCCTCAACAACCCGGGATCTGCAGAATGAGATCGATGCCGGCAATTTCCGAGAAGAGCTTTATCACCGGCTAAACGTGGTGCCAATCGACGTGCCGAGCTTGGAAGACCGGCGCGAGGATATCCCCTTGTTGGCAGAGTATTTTATAGCTCAGTTCAATGCGGATCAGGGGCTGCCGCTCCGCGATTTGGGCGAGGATGCGGAAGCGATGCTGCAAACCATGCGCTGGCCCGGCAATGTGCGGCAGTTGAAAAACGTCATCGAGCGGGTGCTGATCCTTGGCGATGGCACGGGACCGATAGAGGCGCGCGATCTGCCGGGGCAGGGCGACGGGCCGACTGAAGAAGAGGATATCGCACTGTCGGCCGGGCTGACGACCTTGCCGCTCCGCGAAGCGCGCGAGTTGTTTGAACGGCACTACCTGATGGCGCAGATCAATCGGTTTGGTGGCAATATCTCTCGCACGGCCAGCTTCGTCGGCATGGAGCGGAGCGCACTGCACCGGAAACTGAAATCGCTTGGCGTCGTGACGACCAACAAGTCGGGTGCGCGGGTCGCCCAAGTTGAAGAAAGCTAGCTCGGGTTCAGCACCAAGGCGCCGATGCCCTGCCGGTTGACCACACAGGTCTCGGAGGTCAGCGTCGGCATCACCGTGGACGCGGCCACCGGACCATCGAGGTTGCACACTGGCAGCGACAGAAGCGTATAGCCCCGCCCGCCCATGCAGCCGACCACAGCACGCGCGCGCGGGTTGCGGTTCAGGTCGACCGTATAGGTTTCACCACCGGTCCAATATCCCGGCTCCAAAACGCAGTTTCCATTGCTGTCGCACACCTGGCGACCGGGGTGAAATACCCGGGGCGTGCGCCGGATGTCGCGCAAAACAGGATAGTCCTGCATCGCTTGGCGTTCGCAAATCGCAATGTCGCGGTCTCGCGTGGCGATGCTGACCCCTTCGGCATAATAGGTGTCGATTGCGAAGCAGCCTGAGAGCGCCAAGACCATACCAAAGCCAATCGCCAAACGCATCTTGTCACCCCGTTTCAAATGATACGCGAAGTCTATGCCCTGCCATGCATGTTATTCAATGACCGGCCCCTTACGCAGGCATCAATTGACGCCGCGCGCCCGGCATGCCATGCAGAGCGTCTCTGATCGGACCCTCAAAGGCAAAGGCACATGAAGGTCATCATTTGCGGCGCGGGCCAAGTTGGCTGGCAAATCGCGCGCCATCTTTCCGGCGAAAACAACGATGTGACGGTGGTTGATAACAACCCCGATCTGGTGCGCCGCGCGACGGACACGCTCGATGTGCAGGGGTTGACCGGCCATGCGTCTTATCCCGATGTGCTGGACCGGGCGGGCGCGCGCGACGCTGATATGATCATCGCGGCGACCTTCTCGGACGAGGTGAACATGGTCACCTGTCAGGTGGCGCATTCGGTGTTTTCGGTGCCCCGCAAGATCGCGCGCTTGAGGGCGCAGAGCTATCTGAACGCAATCTACTCAGATTTGTATCGCCGCGATCACTTGCCAATCGATGTGGTGATCAGCCCCGAGAAAGAGGTCGCTGAGGCGGCGCTTCGTCGGCTGGCCTCGCCCGCCACCTTTGACACTGAGAGTTTTTTGGGCGGTGACGCGCAGATGTTGGGCATTCAGCTTGATGAAGACTGCCCGGTGCTGAACACGCCGCTGCGGCAACTCTCGGAGCTGTTCTCGACGCTGCGCGCGATTGTGGTGGGCATCCGCCGAGAGGGCGCGCTGTTCTCGCCGGAGCCCGGCGATCAGCTTTATGCGGGCGACCAGATCTATGTCTTCACCCATGCGATGGACAGCGATCGGACGCTGGAGATTTTCGGCAAAGAGGCCAAACGCCAGGAGCGGGTGGTGATCATCGGCGGCGGTAATGTCGGCCTGGCCGTGGCGCAGAAATTAGAACGCGGCGCCAATCGTGTGCGCACCAAAATGGTCGAGATGAGCCGAGCCAATGCCGAACGGGCCGCGGATGCGCTGGAGCGGACGATTGTGCTGCATGGCGATGGTCTCGACATGGATATCCTGCAAGAGGCGGGCGTCGACCGCGCCGACACGGTGCTCTGCGTCACGGATGATGACAAAACCAACCTTCTTGCTTCGGTCCGCGCGAAGACCGCGGGTGCGCGTGTGGCTGTGGCACTGGTCAATGACCCGACGCTGGTACCGCTGATGAGTCCGCTTGGCATCGATGCCTATGTGAACCCGCGCAGCACAACGGTCAGCTCTATCCTGCGCCATATCCGTCATGGCCGGGTGCGCGGTGTTTATTCCATCGGCGATGCCGAGGCCGAGGTGATCGAGGCGCAGGTACTGTCGACCTCGCCCATCGCGGGCAAGACGGTGCGGGATATCGATTTCCCGGAAGGCGTTTTGATCGGCGCTGTGCAAAAGGGCGGTAAGGTCGTGCGGCCATCCGGCTCGACCAAGATCGAAGAGGGCGACGCCATCGCGATCTTTGCGATGGCCGATGACGTACCGGGCGTGGAAACGCTTCTGCAAGTTTCTATCGATTTCTTCTGACGCGATGAGCGGCTATTTCTCTCGCCTGCCGCTGATTGTTGTGCTCATGGGGGTGAGCGCGCTGGCGATGATGTTGCCCGCTGCGGTGGCCTCCGCGTTGGATGATCACCTTATTGCACGGGTCTTTTTCTATTCCTCGCTTCTGTTTTTGATCCTTACCGGGCTGATTGGATTTGCTACGCAAACCCTGCCAGCGGTTACCTCGCCTCGGGCGCATTTGGTGGCACTTCTGGCGGCCTATCTGCTGTTGCCGCTGATCCTCGCGTTTCCGTTTGCGGAGGCGGTGGGCAACACACGCTATATCAATGCCTATCTCGAAATGGTCTCGAGCCTGACCACCACGGGCGCGAGTTTTTTCGAACCAGAGCGGCTTACCCCGGCGGTGCATCTTTGGCGCGGCCTTGTGGGGTGGATGGGGGGATTTCTGATCTGGGTGACGGCGGTCGCGGTGTTGGCGCCGTTGAATTTGGGCGGCTATGAGGTGACCTCGGAAGCGGTGAGCCTTGACCGTGTGCAATCCGGGTCAGGCCAAATGCAGGCAGCCACACCGGCCGAACGGCTAACCCGACATGCGGCCCGTCTGGCCCCGGTTTATCTGTCTTTGACCATGGCGCTTTGGATCGGGTTGTTGGTGTCGGGAGAGATGCCGCTGACCGCATTGATACATGCGATGTCCACTTTGGCAACCTCGGGGATCAGCCCGACAGGTGGGCTTGAAGGGCGGCCAAGCGGGGTCGCGGGGGAGGTGTTGATCTTCCTATTCTTCATTTTTGCCGTGTCGCGACGGTCCTTTACCTCCGGTTTTTCAAGTGAAACCGCAAAGCGGCTGGCGAAAGATCGGGAGCTGCGACTGGCGCTTTTTGCCGTCATCGTGCTCCCAACCTTGCTCTTCGCGCGGCATTGGTTGGGCGCGCTTGAGGTCGATGAACTGGCCAATGTCGAAGGGGCGATGACCGCGCTCTGGGGCAGCGTTTTCACGGTGCTGTCGTTTCTCACAACGACCGGATTCGTCTCGGAGAGTTGGGTCGAGGCGCGGGCCTGGTCTGGCCTACCGACGCCTGGATTGGTCCTGATCGGTTTGGTTTTGATGGGCGGCGGTGTTGCGACAACAGCCGGCGGCGTGAAGCTGTTGCGCGTCTACGCGCTCTATAAACACGGCACGCGGGAGATGGAGAAGCTGTTGCACCCGCATTCTGTGGCCGGTGCGGGCCGCTTGGGCCGCCGTATCCGACGCGAAGGGGCGTATATCGCCTGGATTTTCTTCATGCTGTTCATCCTGTCGATGGCCGTGATCATGGCCGCCCTGGCGCTCACCGGATTGAGCTTTGAGGCCGCGTTGGTCTTGGCCGTCTCGGCGCTGACCACGACGGGGCCCCTGGCCGCCGTCGCGGCAGAAATACCAATCTCCTATATCGGGCTCAGCGATGCGGCGAAGTTGATCCTGGCCGGGGCGATGATTGTGGGCCGTCTTGAAACACTGGTTCTTTTGGCGCTGATCAACCCGGGATATTGGCGGGCGTGATGCATTTGCAGCAACGCCATTCTAATGCGCTGGAATCGGGGTGGAATTCCGCCGCACTTGCCCCCATACTCCGCTTCGTCTGCTCACAGACTGTCAATTTCAAAGACAGCACCAACGACAAGGCAAGTTTCTAAATGGCCGAAAACAAGCAAAATCTGCAGGACGCGTTTCTTAACCACGTCCGCAAAACAAAGGTCCCGGTCACGATTTTCCTGATCAACGGCGTCAAGCTGCAGGGTGTGATCACCTGGTTCGACAATTTTTGCGTGTTGCTTCGCCGCGACGGACAGTCGCAGCTGGTGTATAAACACGCGATCTCGACGGTGATGCCGGCGCAACCGATCAATCTCTATGATGGGGAAGAGTGAGCGAGACTCCGCTGGCATCTGATGGTGGCGGTCCGGCTATGCGGGCCGTAGTCCTTCACCCCGATATACAGACCGACCGCACCCGCCACGCTGCTGAGCCAGCGTTGGAAGAGGCTGTTGCGTTGGCAGCGGCTTTGCCTGAGCTTGAGGTGGTCGGTGCTGAGGTCGTGCGCCTGCCGAAGGCGCAACCTGGAATGTTGTTCGGATCGGGTAAGATCGCCGAGCTCGGTCAGATGATCGAGGCGGCGGAGGCTGGCCTGGTCTTGATCGATGGGCCGGTCACCCCGGTCCAGCAACGGAATCTTGAGAAAAAATGGGGCGTGAAGCTTCTTGATCGCACCGGCCTGATCCTGGAGATTTTCGCGGATCGTGCCCGAACCCGCGAAGGCGTATTGCAGGTCGAGTTGGCCGCGCTCTCTTATCAACGCACCCGATTGGTCCGCGCCTGGACCCACTTGGAGCGCCAGCGGGGCGGCCTGGGGTTTGTCGGTGGCCCCGGTGAAACCCAGATCGAGGCTGACCGGCGCGCCATCGATGACGCGGTCACCCGCATCCGCCGGCAATTGGCGAAAGTCGTGAAGACGCGTGCCCTGCACCGGGCTGCGCGTAAGAAAGTCCCTTATCCCGTGGTCGCATTGGTGGGCTATACCAACGCGGGCAAATCGACCTTGTTCAACCGGCTGACCGGGGCGGAGGTCATGGCAAAAGACATGCTTTTCGCGACGCTTGATCCGACCATGCGGGCTGTCGCCTTGCCCGATGGGACAGAGGTGATCTTGTCCGACACGGTGGGGTTCATCAGCGATTTGCCAACCCAACTGGTCGCGGCGTTCCGGGCAACCTTGGAAGAGGTGTTGGACGCGGATCTGATCGTCCATGTCCGCGACATCGCACATCCGGAAACGGAAGCGCAGGCGGCGGATGTGGCGGCTATTCTGACCGATCTGGGCGTCGAAGACGGCGCGCCAATGATCGAGGTTCGGAACAAATCAGACCAGTTGCCGCCGGAACGGGCTGCCGAGTTAACCCAAATCGCCGCGCGGAGGGACAATACCCATGTGATCTCCGCACTGACAGGGCAGGGGATGGACTCGCTCCTGACCGAGATCGCGAAAAACGTATCGCCGCCACGACACATGAGTGAGTTGGACCTACCGCATAGCGACGGCCGCAAACGTGCCTGGCTCTACAATCAGGGGGTGGTCGAGGCCGAAGAGCAAAGAGATCAAGCGGCCCATTTCGTCGTCCAATGGACCGCCCGACAGGAAAAGGCGTTTCGTCAGCTTTGAGTCCAAAGAGTTTGATACTGCAGGGCGTTCGAAAGTCGGCCAATGGAGCGTTGGCAAGCCAGATCGTTAGCGCGCTAGATCACTACAACGAAAGGCGATCTCAAAATATGCAATGGCTCCTTCAGGATTTTGAAGACACCCGAAAGCTAGCGGAGGCGTTGGACGAGCTTGGCATACCTTTTACTTGGCACAAAGTTGTGCCGTTCATTGGTGAGCTAGAACCAGCGCCGGCGATTACAGACTCTAGCAGCGTAGTAATGTTTGGTTCATATACACTATGGCGATACGCCCATAGCCATGGCTTGAAGCCGGGCGTCTTCATGATACGGCCATTCGTTCGAGAAGATGCATGGCACCCTTTTCTCTTGAACGGTGCCGATGCACTCTTCATGAGGTTACGCGACATATCGCAAAAACTGCCTAACGATCCCAAGCTGTGGTTTATGCGTCCAGTCGAAGACAGCAAGGAAGAGCCGGGTAAGGTATTGTCGAACCAAGAGGTAATTGCGCTGGCTGAAAAGGTGCTCGCTCTTGACGAAGTGGAGATACCGCAAGGGTCGCTACGACATGATACGGAGCTTATGTTCACCAAGCCAGTACGCATTCTGAAAGAGTGGCGGCTCTGGGTTGTTAACGATGAAATCGTGACCTATTCACTCTACAAAGAAGGGTCTCGCGTCGTTTATCGTCACGAGTTAGACGAGGACGCCTTGGCGTTCGGCGAACAACTTGTAAATGCAAACCCTAGCTATTCGCCGGCATATGTCGTTGATATCTGCCGCACAGACGACGGTTTGAAGATGCTCGAAACGAACTGTATCAACGCAGCAGGCTTTTACGCGGCTGAACTTCACAGACTCGCTTCCGCGATAGATAAGATGAACGTGCCGGTTGATTAGATAGTGCCGACATTCGTAGCCTCGGAGCATTCCCTGCTCTTGCTAAATCCGGATCAAGCGACATTGGGATGTATTCGCCGCGTCGCCAGAGCTCGCCCAAATCGTCGTAATACGGGCTGAGCGGGTGGCCGGATTGGCCGGTGGCGATGACGAAGACGGAGCTGTCGGGATCGGCGAAGTCGTAGACGCCGCGATAGCCCGCGGAATGGGTGTTCAGGAACGGGTCGGGCAGGGTGCCCGGCGTTGCGGCGCGTTGAAGGGTGAAGTCTCCGCCGGAGGTGGGTTGGCGGATATTGACGACCCAGGAGAAGAGGGCCGTATCGCCTAAAACCTGATGGTCGTGCTGCGCCTCATGTGCCGCGCCCCATCGCCAGCTTTCCACCCCCGCGCCATAGCGCTCTTCAAGCCATTGCAGCGCGTCATCGAGCGCCAGGCGAGCGATGTCGGTACAGGTTTCAACCGCCGTCGACGGGCGCACATCGCACCAGATTGCCGCGCCATCCACCACCAACGCGCCTGGCTCTACAATCAGAGAATGTCGAAGCCGAAGATCAAAGAGAGCAAGTAGCCCATTTCATCGTCTAGTGGACCGCTCGGCAGGAAGCAGTACAGCGCAACCTGAGCCCAAATCCCGCTTGCTCATCATCCATCCCATGCCCGATCTTTATCAGTCCTTGGGGGAGTGCGATGTTCTAGCTTTGTGAACATAACATCGTTTTTCGCATAATCAATATTATGTAAAATATATGCTCGCCAAGCCTTTGATTTGTTGGATAGCATCGGAAGCTGCGTCGACCATATCCGTTTGACAAGCCACAGGCGCTCTCCCGACGGATGCGCTTGTCTCGACATCAGAGGGTTTCCCGTCATATAACACTGCGAACATTGGGGAATATGATGAGAATTCTGGTCTTGAACGGACCCAATCTGAACCTCTTGGGTCAGCGGGAACCGGACATCTATGGCGCCGCAAGCCTGGCTGACATTGAGGCCAGCTGTACTGCGGCGGCGCAAGACATAGGTGTGGAGATTGGCTTCGCCCAATCTAATCACGAAGGTGCCTTGGTTGATGCGATCCAGGATGCGCGTGGCAACTATGATGGCATCGTTCTAAACGCCGCCGCGTATACACACAGTTCGATCGCCATCCGCGATGCGATTGGTGCGACCGCCCTACCCGTCTTGGAGCTTCATCTCAGCAATACACACGCGCGGGAAAGCTTTCGCCATGTGTCGATGATTGCGCCGGTCTGTATTGGCGTTATCGCCGGTCTTGGTGCGGCCGGGTATCCGCTGGCTATTCGGGCAATGTCCGATCATCTTGGCTTGCGCCAATGAAGCGGCTGAAGCCCTATCTGGCCATGCGCTCGGTCGAGGAGTTGTGGACTCATCATACCGAAACCATGGCTGGCTTTGGCTTCGATCGATTGTTTTATGCCTATAGCGCGTTTCGCAACCTCAAGACGCTCGGCAACCCAGATGACGCGCTGGTATTGACCAATCATCCGGCTGATTACGTTGAAGATTATGTCAATAAGGGCTTGTTCCGGGACGGCCCCATGATGCGGTGGGCCTCCAGGAATGTCGGCGCGGTGAGTTGGCGACAGGTCCGAGAAAGCCTGATCGGGCGCGACATGACCGCAGGAGAGCGCCATGTGGCCGCGCTCAACAAGCGTTTTGGGTTGGTTGCGGGCTATACCATCAGCTTTCCGATGGCGATCAAGCACGCCAGTGCGGGTATTGGCCTCACCGCGCGGGCGGGTCTGGACCAGGACGATATCGATGCGATCTGGGCGCGCGACGGCGAGTTGATCGAGATCATCAATCATGTCGCGCATCTGTGCATTTCGCAGCTGCCCGCGACGGGACAAAGCCGGATGCTCACTCGCCGACAGACCGAAGTTCTAGAACTGGTCGCCGATGGCAAAACGATCCAGGACATTGCGCTTCTATTGGAGCGAAACTCTGCCACGGTGGAAAAACACTTGCGTGGTGCGCGTGATACACTTGGCGTCGAGACGACTGCACAAGCGGTGCGTAAGGCCTCGATTCTAAACCAGATATTCTTGATCGAGCCGTCTCGCCCTGCCCCGGATCAGGCCGTGCCGCTGAACATCTGAGCGGCCCAAGACATCAAAATTTTACCAAAAGGTATGGAATCCCGTACTTTCGGGCTTCGACAGAATGCCGCAAGGTAAACCTGTTCCGTGAGTGATGGCTGTTTTGGCCAGGAACACTGGAAACGGGGGTTCTTTCAAACCTCACGCCCACCCGGGAAACCGGTTGATCGTGTCGTCGGGCTGATAGTCACCCGATGGCACGTTCGCTTTCAGCGCTGCGCACCATCCCCAATGGCGCGCGCTGGAATAAAAGAACGGCGCTGCCCCGTCCCTGGGCAGCGCCGTTTCTGTTTTTAATCAAACCGTTGAAAGACGATATTCAACCGCCAGCAGCGGTTTTTGCCACTTCAGCAGCAAAGTCTTCCTCGACCTTTTCGATGCCTTCGCCAACCTCAAGCCGGACAAAGCCCGTGATCTCGACACCGGCCTCTTTGGCTGCGGCGCCGACCGTCAAATCGGGGTTCACAACGAAAGCTTGGTTCAGAAGCGTGACTTCCGAGAGGAATTTCTTCATCCGTCCGACGATCATCTTCTCGATCACCGCTTCCGGCTTGCCGCTTTCGCGCGCGATATCCATCTGGACCTGCTTTTCTTTCTCAACGAAAGCCGGATCCAGATCATCTTCGCTGAGCGAGGCGGGGTTCACAGCCGCAACATGCATCGCGACCTGACGCGCGAACCCTTCGTCGCCGCCATTCATCGCCACAAGAACGCCGATCTTGCCCATACCGTCCGCAGCGGCGTTGTGCACGTAAGACACAACCTTGTCGCCCGAGAGCTTCGCCATCCGGCGCAGCGCCATGTTCTCGCCAACGGTGGCGATTTTGGCGGTGACGGTTTCCTCGACGGTCTTGCCGCCCATATCCGCCGCCTTCAGCGTGTCCAAATCGGCGACGCTGGTCGCAACGGCGGCAATACCGCCCACCATCTCTTGGAATTCGGCGTTCTTGGCAACGAAATCGGTCTCGGAGTTAACCTCAACGGCAACACCCGTGCCGCCATCAACCGCGACGGCAACCAAGCCCTCGGCGGCGGTGCGGCCGGATTTCTTGGCAGCTTTCGCCAAGCCCTTGGTGCGCAGCCAGTCGACGGCGGCTTCCATGTCGCCATCGGTTTCGGTCAGTGCTTTCTTTGCGTCCATCATGCCTGCGCCCGTGCTGTCGCGCAGTTCTTTCACCAGTGCAGCGGTAATCGCCATGGGAGTGATCTCCTGATCTTGTCGTAATACGGCGTATGGGCCGGGCGTACCCGGCCCTGATGTCAGTAACGTGACGGCTTAGCCCTGAGCTTCTTCTGCCGGAGCCTCTGCATCTGCGGCGGGGGCCTCTTCTGCAGCAGCCTCTTCAGCAGGCGCTTCTTCCGCCAAAGCCTCTTCAACCGAGCCCTGCTCCAACGCACCCAAGTCCACACCGGCGCCTTCCATCTGGGCGGTCATCCCGTCCAGAGCGGCCCGGCTGACCAAGTCGCAGTAAAGCGCGATGGCGCGAGCGGCGTCGTCATTGCCTGGGATGATGTAATCCACACCATCCGGCGAGCAGTTGGTGTCAACCACAGCCACAACCGGAATGCCGAGCTTCTTGGCTTCGGCAATTGCCAGGTCTTCTTTGTTCACATCGATGACAAAGATCAGGTCCGGCAGGCCGCCCATTTCGCGGATGCCACCAAGCGACGCCTGCAGCTTGGCCTGGTCGCGTTCCATGCCAAGACGCTCTTTCTTGGTCAGACCCTCGGTGCCCTGCTCCATCGCCTCGTCGATCTGCTTCAGACGGCTGATCGAGTTCGACACAGTTTTCCAGTTGGTCAGCGTGCCGCCCAACCAGCGGTGGTTCATGTAGAACTGCGCGCAGCGTTCGGCAGCTTCGGCCACAGGTTTTTGCGCCTGACGTTTGGTGCCAACGAACAGAACCCGGCCACCTTTGGCGACGGTTTCGCGCACGGCATTCAGCGCCGCGTCGAGCATCGGAACGGTCTGAGTCAGGTCGAGAATGTGGATCCCATTACGATCGCCATAGATGAACTCGCCCATGCGGGGGTTCCAGCGTTGCGTTTGGTGACCAAAGTGAACGCCAGCTTCCAAGAGCTGACGCATGGAGAAATCAGGGAGCGCCATGTCCAAATATCCTTTTCCGGTTTGCGCCTCGGCGAAGGAATAGGACGGATGTCCAACCGGTGGACCTTTCAGGGATGTCTCCCCCGAGGGCCCGCCTTCGCCTGTGAAGTGCGCGCGATTTAGGGCAAGCCCGGGGAATATGCAAGCCCCTGCCCCAAGCCTGATCTATTATCTGGGGTCTTGTGCCCCGGGCCGCGCACCGTATGACAGGGGGATGAGCCAGAAACCTGACATCCTCTGCATTGGCAGCGTGCTTTGGGACATGATCGGTCGGTCTGAGCTGCCGATGGTGGCGGGGAACGATAAACCTGGGCGGATCACGCGCATCCCCGGTGGTGTCGCGCTCAACATCGCGATGACCTTGGCGCGGTTCGATTTGGATGCGGCCCTGTTGTCGGTTGTCGGGCAAGACCCGGACGGCACGGCGCTTCTGGCGAAATGCGGACAGTTGGGGTTGATCACCGAACATATGCTGATCGATCCAGAGCTGCCGACAGATCAATATATGGCGATTGAGGCGCAAGGGTCTTTGATCGCCGCGATCGCGGATGCGCATTCGCTGGAGGCCGCGGGAGAGCGGATTCTGGCGCCGCTGTCAGACGGACGTTTGGGCCGAGAAGATGCGCCATGGGACGGGTTGATCGCCCTCGACGGCAATCTGACCGAGGCGCTCCTGGCGCGGATCGCCGCCAGCCGCCTGTTCCGTGCGGCCGATATCCGGCTTGCGCCGGCCTCGCCGGGCAAGGCCGAACGCCTGCGCCCCCTGTTGCCGCATGAAGGCACGACGATCTATGTTAATTGTGAAGAAGCCGGGCTGATCACCGGCACGACACCGGCCAGCGCTGAAGAAGGTGCCGAAGCCCTGCTTCGTGCCGGCGCGCGACGGGTCCTGGTGACGCAAGGTGCAGATGCCGCGGTGGACGCGACATCGGATCAGATGATCACACGGCACCCGCCGAAGATCACGCCGAAGCGGATTACCGGGGCGGGCGACACGTTCATGGCGGCCCATATCGCGGCAGAGGCGCGGGGCGCGTCGCGGGATGTGGCACTCGACACCGCTTTGATGGCGGCAGCAAACTATGTGGCAGGATGAATATATGAATGATCTTATGATATTGGCGCCAGATGTTAAGGCTGCACTGGAGGCTAGCGCGCCAGTGGTCGCTTTGGAAAGCACGATCATCACCCACGGGATGCCCTACCCGCAGAACCTGGAAACGGCGCAGGCTGTCGAGGCCGAAATCCGCGCTGCCGGTGCGGTCCCGGCGACGATTGCGGTCATGGGCGGCAAAACCCGGATCGGATTGGAAGCGACCGACTTGGAAGCGCTGGCGCAAGCCAAAGACGTGATGAAAGTCAGCCGCGCCGATCTGGCCGTCGCTCTGGCGACAGGAGCCGTTGGAGCGACCACGGTCGCCGCTACAATGATTTGCGCGGCAATGGTTGGGATCAAGGTCTTCGCCACGGGCGGGATCGGCGGGGTGCACCAGGGTGCGGAAGACAGTTTCGACATCTCTGCGGATCTCAGGGAGTTCGCCGAAACTCCGGTGACGGTTGTGGCGGCAGGTGCCAAAGCGATCTTGGACCTGCCGAAGACTCTAGAAACACTGGAAACGCTTGGCGTGCCTGTCATCGCCTATGGGCAAGATGCCTTCCCGGCCTTCTGGTCGCGCGACAGTGGCCTCCCCGCGCCGCTCCGTATGGATCATCCGGCCGAGATTGCCGCCGCCCATCGGACGCGGCAGGCGTTGGGTCTGCCAGGCGGCCAATTGGTGACCAATCCGATCCCCGAGGCCGACGAGTTGAGCCGCGATATGCTCTCCCCCTTGATCGCGCAAGCCCAAGCCGAGGCCGATGCCGCCGGAGTGACCGGAAAGGCGGTGACACCGTTTTTGCTGCAACGGCTCTTTGAGTTGACCGAGGGGCGAACGCTTGCGGCCAATATCGCCTTGGTGAAGAACAACGCGCGCCTCGGCGCCGCAATTGCCAAGGAGCTTGCCGCCCCTTAGGTCAACGCGCCGCTTGTGCGCCTTTGACAACGCACATAGATAAGAGACAGCAGCGCTCTTAAGACGGCCCGATTGATGCAACTGCCAGAGACCCCACCACCGCCGAAACGCGGCTTCTTCTCTTCGCTCAGGACCAATTTCCTGACCGGGTTGGCGGTGATCGCGCCTATTGGCCTCACCGCCTGGCTGATTTGGACAGTAGTCGGATGGATCGATGGTTGGGTCCTGCCCTTCATTCCGAGTGCTTATAATCCGGTTCTGCTGATCCGCGAATATACCGGAATTGCGGTCGATATCCGCGGTCTGGGCGTCGCAACCTTCCTGGTCTTTACCGTGATCGTGGGGTGGATTGCGAAAGGCTTGATCGGCCGGTCGATGATCAAATGGGCCGACTCTCTGGTTCTGTCGATCCCGGGGGTACGGACGATCTATTCCGGGCTGAAACAGATCGTCGATACTGTCGTCAGCCAGGGCGAGCGGAATTTCGACAAGGCCTGCCTGGTGCAATATCCGCGCAAGGGGATTTGGGCGATCGCCTTTATCTCGACCAACGCCAAGGGCGAGATTCAAGCGCAGACTGAGAAAGAGATGGTCTCGATCTTTATGCCCACGACGCCAAACCCGACCTCGGGTTTTCTGCTCTTTGTGCCCAAGGAAGATGTCACTATCTTGGAGATGACGGTAGAAGACGCGGCCAAATTGGTGATCTCGGCGGGGCTGGTCTATCCCAACCCCGAAGACCCGTCGAAAGCACCTGCGGTACTGCCAAGCCCCGCCCAAGACGCGGCGGAGTGAGGCGCCCTACTCCGTCTCTTCGTACCACCAGACATCCGGGTGAAAGCCGAGGAAATCACCATAGATCGGCAGGTTTTCCGGGTAATGCAACTCCCGCACATGAGCGATCCGTGAAATCGGCGAGTGCCAGATTGGGATGACATAGCGCCCAGATGTCAGAACCCGATCAAGCGCCCGGACAGCGGCCTGATACCTCTCAAGACTGTCTGAGTTCAGCATCTCATCGATCATCGCTTCAATTGCCGGATGGCACGCTCCCATCAAATTGCGTGAGCCTTCTGTCTCGGCCATCTCACACCCCCAATAGAGCCGCTGCTCATTGCCCGGGCTTAAGGAAAGGCCGCGGGTGTAATAGGTCATGTCGAAATCAAACGCGTCGGTGCGCTCGCGATATTGCGCGCTGTCCACGGTAGAGATGGTCGGGGTGATGCCAAGCCGGGCAAGGCTCTCGACATAGATATTGATGATCGATTGGTTCTCGGGTGAGCCTTGCTGCAACAGGATTTCGAAGCTGAACGGACGGCCATTTGTATCGACCATAACGCCGTTCTCGACGGTGTAGCCCGCCTCTTCCATATATCTCAGCGCGGTTCGGCTTCCGGCCCGGTTCGCCGCAGAGCCGTCCGAGACGGGCATTTCATAGCCCTCAAGCGCACCGGGTAGCAGGTCGCTGGCGAAGGGTTGCAACAAACCGGCCACGCGCGCCCCCGCGGACCCCTCCTCCATTCCCAAGATCGAGTTTGCGAAATAGGAGGTGATGCGCGGCTCAGACCCGCCATTGATCGTCTGATTGATGAACTCGAAGTTGAACACTTGGATCATCGCTTCCCGCACCCTCCAATCGGCGAAAACCGGGTTCCGGGTATTCATCACGAAACCGGTCATGCCGGTCGGGCGTTGATGGGGAATGATTGAGCGGACAACCTCACCCGATTGTGCCCGTGGGAAATTGTAATTCTGTTCCCAATTGGTGGCATTGGTCTCGCGGATCGTGTTGATCAGCCCCGAGGTGAAGGCCTCGAACATCGCCGTGGCATCACCGAAGAACTCCAGCCGCACCTCGTCAATCACATTGGTGCCGCGGCGAAACGGCAGATCGGCACCCCAATACTCCGGATTGCGGGTCAGCAAGACATATCGGCCCGCTTCATAATCGGTTACGACATAAGGCGCGGTGGTGATCGGCACGATATCCAGCCCAGAGGTCGCGAAGTCCACGCCCTCCCATTGGGCGGCTTGGAGAATTGGGCGCAGCCCCATGATCAGGGCCATTTCGCGATTGGGCTCGGCAAAGGTGATCCGGACGCCGCGCTCGCCCACCGGCTCCATCGACGCCACATTGTCCCAAGAGTTCCGATAGCGCGGATGCCCCTCGGTCCCGAGCGTCTCGTAGGACCAGATCACATCCTCAACCGTCACCGGGCTACCATCGGAGAACCGCGCCTCTGGGCGGAGGTGAAACTCGACCCAGTTGCCCTCCGAATCGGCCTCCACCGATTCGGCCAACAAACCGTAAAGCGTGAACGGTTCGTCATAGGATCTTCCCATCAACGACTCATAGGCCAAAAATCGCAACTGCCAGGGGACGCTGCCCAATCGGCTATGCGGGTTCAGACTGTCATAGCTGCCGACCTCGCCGGTCACGACCCGCCCGCCGGTTGGGGCGTCGGGGTTGGCATAAGGCAGATGCGCAAAATCTGGGGGCAAGGCGGGCTCGCCATACATAGCGATGCCATGTTGTGGCTCGGCCCAGGCCGGGCCACACAGAATCATGGCGGTGGCTAACCCGGCGAAAAACTTGCTGAAACAATCTGCGCGCATCTGTGGACAATCCTCTGATTGCTTTGTTTGCCTGTGGGCCAACGCTATCCTCGCCGCAGGGCCATTACAAACTTTTCGGTTGGACTCTGAGCAAGCCATTGCTTATAAAGGTGTCACTGCTCGATAGGTTTCTTGCCTGTATGAAACCTGCCTCAATAACTTAACGCCGGCTTCGTGCCGGCGTTTTTTTTGGCAAGACACAGACCGACAATTAGAACAGGAGTTTTCATGACCGAGAGTCAGGAAATCGTTCGGGCCTATGGTGCCGCTTGGCTTGCAACGGACCCCGGCGAACGCCGGGCGCATTTGGAACAGGCGTGGGCGGATGACGGGGTCTATATCGACACCAATACCCGCGTCGAGGGGCGCGAGGCGCTTGCTCAATTGATCGAGCAAACCCATGCCGCCTTCCCCGGGCATATTGTCGAACTCACCAGCGGCGCGCTCGGCTTCAAAGGGTATCTGCAATTCACCTGGCATATGCGGCAACCCGATGGCGAGATCTTGCTAACCGGGACCGATTTTGCCCGGCAAGGGGACGATGGCCGCTTGGTCGAACTGATTGGCTTTTTCGGCGCGCCGCCCCCGCTCGACGACTGATCGGCCTCTAACGGTTCTTTGATCTGTATTTCGCAGGTGCAGCATGTAGACTGCGCCGCAACAGAGATTGAAGGAGCATCCGATGGCCATCACCACCGATCTATCCGGCAAGACCGCCGTCATCACCGGGTCGAATAGCGGCATCGGCTTGGGCATCGCGCAGGAACTGGCCAAGGCCGGGGCCGATGTGGTGTTGAACAGTTTCACCGACCGCGAGGAAGATCACGCGATTGCCGCCGAGATTGCGGCGGCAACCGGGGTCACGGCCCGCTATATCAAAGCGGACATGTCAAAGGGCGATGAATGCCGCGCCCTGATCGCGCAGGCGGGGGTCTGCGACATCCTGATCAACAATGCGGGCATTCAACACGTCGCGCCGATCGATCAATTCCCAGTCGATAAATGGGATGCGATTATCGCGATCAACCTGAACTCCGCTTTCCACACCACCGCTGCCGCCCTGCCGCTAATGCGCGCCGCAGGATGGGGCCGCGTGATCAACATCGCTTCCGCTCACGGGCTGACGGCCTCGCCTTACAAAGCCGCCTATATCGCGGCCAAGCATGGCATTGTCGGCATGACCAAGACGGTGGCGCTGGAAACCGCCGAAGAGCCGATCACTGCCAACGCCATCTGCCCGGGTTATGTGCTCACGCCCCTTGTCGAGGCGCAGATCCCCGACACGATGAAGGAATACAATATGGGCCGCGACGAGGTGATCAAAAACGTGATGCTCAAGCGCCAGCCCTCGAAAGAGTTTGCGACCGTGGAACAAATGGGCGGCACTGCGGCCTTCCTCTGCTCCGACGCGGCGGCACAGATCACCGGCACCACGATCAGCGTCGATGGAGGTTGGACCGCGCTCTAACCTCATCTGTTCACCAACAATCAAGGCCCCGCTCATGACCGCGAAACGTATCAATCTGGCTTTGCAAGGTGGCGGGGCACATGGCGCTTTCACCTGGGGTGTGCTCGACGCCTTGCTAGACACCCCCGAGATCGAGATCGCCGCGATATCTGGCACGTCGGCGGGCGCTTTGAACGGGGCAGCGGTTAAGGCTGGGCTATCGCAAAGCAGCCGCGATCTGGCGCGCGAAAATCTGCAATGGCTTTGGGAGCAGGTCGGCGCAATCACCGATGAACGGCTCAATCCATGGCTAAACGCGGGCTCTCCGTCGGCCATCTCGACTCTAATCGAAACCTCCCTGCCTTTCGCCGTCTCCGACACGGTATCGCGGATGGTCAGCCCCTATAGCTATGGCCCGTTTTATCAAAACCCGCTCCGCCGTATCGTCGAGCGGCTGCATTACGAGAACATCTGCTGCGTCGAGGGGCCGGAGTTTCATATCTGCGCGACCAATGTCCGCAGCGGCAAGATCAGGATTTTCGACGGCGACCATATCTCGCCCGATGCCATTTTGGCCTCTGCCTGCCTGCCGACGATGTTCCAAGCGGTCGAAATCGACGATCCCGCAACTGGCCGGAGGGAGGCTTATTGGGACGGAGGCTACACCGGCAATCCGGCACTGTTTCCCTTATTCCACAACGGGTTGCCAAGCGACATTCTCGTTGTGAATATCAACCCGCTGCACCGCGAGGATCTGCCCACTTCGGCGCGCGCCATCCAGAACCGGATTAATGAGATCAGCTTCAACTCCTCACTCCTGCGCGAGCTGCGCGCCATCGAGTTTGTCAAACGGCTGCTGGCCGAAGGGCACCTGGCGCCAGGCAGCATGAAAAACATCCTGATCCATATGGTCGCCGATGATGCATTGATGGAGAAGCTCTCCGTCGCGACAAAACTGATCGCCACACCTCAGGTGCTGCACCAATTGCGCGCGGCCGGTCGCGCCGCCTGTGAGGCGTTCCTCAACACACATTTCGACAAAATCGGCAAGGTAAGCAGCGTGGATCTGGTGGAGATGTTCAACTGAGGCTTGCTTAACTTCGATATTTCATGAATACGTGAAATATGGATTCTGCAGCTGCTATAAAAATTCTCTCTGCGCTCGGTCACGAGGGGCGTCTATCGGTTTTCCGCCTGCTTGCCCGCCGGGCTCCGCAGGAGGTCCGTCCAAGTGAGATCACGGAAGCGACCGGGCTCAAGCCAAGCACTCTCTCGGCCCATCTGACCGCGTTGAGCGAGGCCGGGCTGGTCCAATCGCGCCGCAATGGCACGTCGATCTACTACGCACTCGCCGCCGATCGGACCCAGGCTTTCACCAGCTTTCTGCTCGAAGATTGCTGCCGCGGTCGCCCCGATCTATGCGCCCCGAATCCAGAGACCAAACCCGTGACGGATCAGAAATCTGTCCTCTTCCTCTGCACTGGCAATTCCGCTCGCTCGATCCTGGCCGAAGCGCTGCTGCGACAGGCCGGGGCGGGCCGGTTTGTGACCTATTCCGCAGGCACACGGCCCTCGGGTGATGTAAATCCGCATGTGCTTGACCTGTTGCGGCGCAATGACCATGACATCAGCGGCCTGCGCTCGAAAGACCTCGATGAGATGCAGGGTGAGGACGCGCCGATATTCGATTTTGTGTTTACGGTCTGTGACCACGCCGCGAATGAGGACTGCCCGGCCTGGCCCGGTCAACCGATCAGCGCCCATTGGGGCCTGCCGGACCCTGCCGCCGCGAAAGGGACGGAGGCCGAAATCGCGCTGGCCTTTGCCGAGGCCTATCGAACGCTCAACACGCGGATCGAAGCCTTCGCCGCCCTGCCCATCGAGACGCTTGACCGACTGTCGCTTCAATCCGAGGCGGATCAGATCGGTATGTTGTCCTCAAAGAACTGATTGAATCCCATGTTGAATGTCCTCGTCCTCTGCACCGGCAATTCGGCCCGGTCGATCCTTCTGGAACATATCCTGACCCACAAGAGTGCGGGACGCATTCGCGCCTATTCCGCAGGCTCCAACCCGACGGGCCAGGTGCATCCGCAATCGCTCACCTTGTTGACCACGCGTGGCTATGACGTCAGCGCGGCGCGATCGAAAAGCTGGGACGAATTTGCCTTGCCCCATGCGCCGGAAATGGATGCGGTGATCACCGTGTGCGGGTCGGCTGCCGACGAGGTCTGCCCGGTTTGGCCCGGCGCGCCGACCCGGGCGCATTGGGGCGTGGAAGACCCGGCCCGTGCGGCGGAACGCGATTGGCAACAGGCATTCGAGACGGCCTATGACGCCCTCAACGCCCGTGCCGAGGCCCTATTTGCCCAACCCTTCGAAACCTATGACCGGGCCGAACTGCAATCTGCGCTCAGCAAAATCGAGACTGACTTCCATGCTCAATAAACTGCTCGCCGAAGCCTTCGGCACTGCTTTCCTCCTGATCGGTGTGGTGGGGTCCGGCATCATGGCTGCGGCCTTGTCGCCGGACAGTACTGGCGTGGCGCTTTTGGCCAATGCCATTGCCACCGGCTGCATCCTCTATGTGATCATCACCCTTCTGGGCCCAGTCTCAGGCGCGCATTTCAACCCCGCTGTCACGGTCGCCTTCCTGATCCGCGGTGAGATCGCGACAGGTGCGGCGCTCGCCTATATCGCGGTGCAAATCGCCGCGGGTATCCTGGGCGTCTGGATCGCGCATCTGATGTTCGAACTGCCGATTTTGCAGCTTTCAACCACCATTCGCAGCGGGCCCTCGCAATGGGTCTCGGAAATCGTCGCGACATTCGGCCTGGTGTTCGTGATCCTCGGCGGTATCCGCCACGCGCCCGCCGCCATCCCGACGCTTGTTGGGCTCTACATCACAGGCGCCTATTGGTTCACCTCATCAACCAGCTTCGCCAACCCCGCCGTCACCATTGCGCGGAGCCTCAGCGACACCTTTGCCGGTATCTTGCCCGGCAACATGCCGATGTTTATCGTGATGCAACTGATTGGCGCGAGCATCGCTGTGTGGATCGCCCGGCGGCTTTTCGCGCCCGAGTGATCTTGCGGCCAGGGGCGGGACAGCCTAGGGCGGATGAATGACTGCGCCCTGCCCCGACCCGTTCAATCTCGCGGCCTATGTTCTGGCCGCCGCCGCGAAAATGCCAGACAAGATCGCCCTCGCGGTTTTGTCCCCCGCACGGGCAGAGCGGTGGAGTTATGCCAAACTGGAAGATGCTGTGCGGCGACTGGCGGCGGGGCTTTTGCAGCAGGACGTCGAACCCGGCGACAAAGTGCTCTTGCGGCTTGGCAACACGCCAGACTTCCCTGTGGCATTTCTGGCCTGCATTGCTGTCGGTTTGATCCCGGTGCCAACCTCGGCGCAACTGACCGGGCCTGAGATCACCCGGCTTGCGCAACTGATCGGGCCGAAGCTGATCCTCGCCGGACCGGGTATCGCCCTGCCCGAGCCAACGCCCTGCCCAGTTCTGACCGACCTGGCCGCGCTCCAAACCGCATCGCCTGCGGATTACGACTATGGCGATCCAAACCGGTTGGCATATCTCGTCTTCACGTCTGGAACATCCGGCCAAGCCCGGGCCGTCGCCCATGCGCATCGCGCGGTTTGGGCGCGGCGCATGATGTGGGATGGATGGTATGGCCTGACATCTGAGGACAGGTTGCTCCATGCCGGGGCGTTCAACTGGACCTTCACCCTTGGCACCGGTCTGCTCGACCCCTGGGCGGTTGGCGCGACGGCTTTGATTCCGGCGGAGGGGCTTGATCCAACCTCCCTTCCGCTGCTTCTCAAGCGACACGATGCAACGATTTTCGGCTCTGTTCCAGGTGTTTACAGAAAGATATTGAACAACTCTTCAGGACTGACCCTTCCCAAACTGCGCCACGGGTTGAGCGCCGGAGAGAAGCTCCCGCAGACGGTGCGTGAGGCATGGCGCGCAGCCACCGGCACGGAGATTCATGAGGCCCTTGGCATGTCGGAATGCTCAACTTTCATTTCGAGCAGCCCGACAATACCCGCGCCAGAAGGAACCTTGGGCTTTCCGCAGCCTGGACGGCGGGTCACCATCTTGGATGACTCTGCCGCACCTGTCGAGCCAGGCGAGATCGGGACTTTGGCGATCCATCGCTCCGACCCTGGGTTGATGCTGGGATATCTCGATAAAGATACGTTTGACTTGCCCTTGACCGGCGATTGGTTTCTCACCGGCGATCAAGTCAGCGCGGCCGATGACGGGGCGCTGATCTATCAAGGACGGCGAGACGATATGTTGAACGCCGGCGGCTTCCGAGTCTCGCCGCATGAGATCGAAGCCGTGTTTGCCCCCCTGCCAGGGGTGACGGATTGCGCCGCCGTTGCAATGGAGGTCAGGCCGGACGTCTTTGTGATCGCCATGGGGTATACGGGCCACGCCGAAGAGGCTAGCCTGCGCCGAGCGGCGGAGGCCCGGTTGGCCCGTTACAAACAACCTCGTCTCTATGCCCGGCTCGATGCCCTGCCCCGCAATGCAAATGGAAAGCTCAACCGCGCAGATTTGCGCGCGCGCCTGAAGGAGGCCCTATGATCAAACTCGACATCCTGTCCGACCCGATCTGCCCCTGGTGCTATATCGGCAAAGCCCATCTGGACCGCGCATTGGAGGCCGCCGGCGATCACCCCTTTGCCGTCGAGTGGCATCCGTTTCAACTGAACCCCGATATGCCGACGGACGGGATGGACCGGCGCACATATCTGGAGGCGAAGTTCGGCGGTAAGGAGGGCGCGGTGCGCGCCTATGCCCCGGTGGTGGAGAATGCCGAAGCCGCAGGTCTGGAAATCGATTTTGAGGGCATCAAACGCACGCCAAACACGTTAAACGCCCACCGGTTGATCCATTGGGCCGGGCTTGAAGCGCGTCAAACGCCGGTCGTGGCCGCGCTTTTCAAAGCGTATTTTGTCGAGGGTAAAGACATCGGCGATACCGCCACTTTGGTGAAGATCGCAGGCAATACAGGTCTGGATGCGGCGATGGTCGAACGCCTCCTGGCCAGTGATGCGGATGCCAATGACATCCGCGCGCGCGATGCCCATGCCCGTGAGCGGGGCGTCACCGGCGTGCCCACCTTCGTGATCGCCAATCAGCATGTGCTGCGAGGCGCACAGCCGCCGGATCTCTGGGCCAAGGTGATCGAGGAGATTACAGAGCAGTTGAAAGCTGCGGAATGAGTACGACCGATGCGCCCTCCGATGGATTAGGGCCACGCCGCCTCTCAATGCCGGAATTCATCGCCCTGATGGGGATGATGTTCGCGACCATTGCGTTTTCCATCGATGCGATGCTGCCCGCCCTGCCCGAGATTGCCGAGGAGCTGACGCCAGACAGGCCGACGCTGGCGCAGTTGATCCTGACGAGCTTCGTCCTTGGCATGGGGGTCGGCACGTTCTTCGCCGGGCCGCTTTCGGATACATTCGGCCGGAAACCGGTGATCCTAGGCGGTGCCATCCTTTATTTGACCGGCGCGATTTTGGCCTATAGCGCGCCGACGCTCGAATTGGTGCTGGCGGCCCGCCTCTTGCAAGGGCTGGGCGCCGCCGGGCCCCGGGTGGTGGCGATGGCGATTATGCGCGACCTCTATTCCGGGCGGCAAATGGCGCGTGTGGTGAGCTTTGCGATGCTGGTCTTCACGCTCTTTCCCGCTGTCGCGCCGATGATTGGCGCGGCGATCATTGCGGGCTTTGGCTGGCGGTCGATCTTTCTGGCCTTTCTGCTGTTCTCGGTGATCTCGGTGGGGTGGCTCACCATTCGCCAACCCGAGACACTGCCAAAGGCGAGCCGCCGCCCGCTGCAGCTTTCGACACTTGCGGCAGCGATCAAGGAGGCCCTGTCTCTGCGCCAAATGCAGTTTTCCATCGTGGTGCAAACGCTTATTTTCGGGGCGCTTTTCGGAACGCTCTCCTCGATTCAGCAGGTCTTTGACCTGACCTATGACCGGGGCGCGCATTTCCATTTCTGGTTCGCGGCAATCGCGCTCTTGGCGGCCCCGGCCGCGCCTTTGAACGGACGTTTGGTGATGCGGCTCGGGATGCGGCCCCTCATCCGCCGCGCGCTTTGGGCCCAAGGGGTTCTGTCGGTGATCGTCGCCGCCTTCTTGGCCCTCGGCCTTTTTGGCGCGCAGGAGTTCTGGCTCTACTTTTTGTGGACGGTTTCGATCTTTGCCTTGGCCGGCTTCACAATTGGCAACCTGAATGCCCTGGCCATGGAACCGCTTGGCCATATCGCCGGGATGGCAGCCTCGCTGATGGGGGCATTGGCCACGATTGGTGGCGCGATCCTCGGCGCGGTGATAGGGCAACTCTATGATGGCACAGCCCTACCGCTTGCAATCGTCATGGGGGTCTTGTCGCTCGCTGGTGCCATCATCATGCGCTATATGCCGCGCGAAGCGCTTTGAACGGCGCGGGCAGCCCTAGCTGGGCACCTTCCGCGCCAGATCCTGGGCAATCGCAAACGCCCCTTTGATCTTGTCGGCCTCGCTGGACCAGTCCCGGCGCACCACGATCTTGTTGTCACGGATCTTCGCCAAGCCACGCTGATCATTGACGAATTCGACCAGCCCGGCGGGGTTGGCAAATTTGTCATTGTGGAACTGGATTGTCGCGCCCTTCGGTCCGGCATCGAGCCGGGCAATCCCGGCTTGTTTGCATTTCGCCTTGATCCGCACGACGAGGAGTAGCGTGTTGACCTCGCGCGGCAGCTTGCCGAACCGGTCGATCAACTCGGCGGCGAACCCTTCCAACTCCACCTTGGTCGTCAACTGGCTGAGCCGCCGGTAGAGGCCCAAACGCACATCCAGATCGGGCACATACGCCTCGGGGATCAAGACCGGCACGCCGAGGTTAATCTGCGGCGCCCATTGGCCATCTTCATCGAGCCGCGCCTCGCCCGCGCCGGAGCGGATATTGGCGATCGCCTCTTCCAACATCGATTGGTAAAGCTCGAACCCCACCTCGCGCACATGGCCCGACTGCTCTTCGCCGACGATATTGCCCGCCCCGCGAATATCGAGGTCTTGGCTGGCGATGGTGAAACCTGCGCCCAAACTGTCGAGACTTCCCAAAACCCTGAGCCGTTTCTCGGCCGTCGCGGTGAGCGGCGCGCGCGGTTTCGTCGTGAGATAGGCATAAGCGCGGGTTTTGGCGCGCCCCACCCGGCCCCGGATTTGATAGAGCTGGGCCAGACCAAATCGATCCGCCCGGTGGATGATCATGGTGTTGGCCGTTGGGATGTCGATGCCGGATTCCACAATCGTGGTCGCCAAGAGAACATCGTATTTGCCGTCATAGAAAGCATTCATCCGGTCATCAAGTTCGCCCGCCGCCATCTGCCCATGGGCCACGACATAAGACACTTCCGGCACCTGTGTTTTCAGGAACTCCTCGATCTCCGGCAGGTCTTGGATGCGCGGCACGACATAGAAGCTTTGGCCGCCCCGGTAATGTTCACGCAGCAGGGCCTCGCGCAATGTCACCGCGTCAAACTCGCTGACATAGGTGCGGATCGCGAGCCGGTCGATCGGCGGCGTTCCGATCAAGGACAGGTCCCGGACGCCTGAGAGCGACATTTGCAAGGTGCGCGGGATTGGCGTCGCTGAAAGCGTCAAGACATGCACGTCCGAGCGCATCTCTTTCAGTCGTTCCTTATGGGTCACGCCAAAGCGTTGCTCTTCATCGATGACCAGCAGGCCCAGATTTTGGAACCGGATTCCTTTGGCAAGAAGCGCATGGGTGCCGATGCAGATATCGACGCTGCCATCGGCCAAGCCCTTACGGGTGTCCGCCGCTTGCTTTGCTGGAACAAAGCGCGACAACTGCCTGACATTAATCGGAAAACCGCGAAATCGGTCGGCGAAGGTCTTGGCATGTTGCCGCGCCAAAAGCGTCGTCGGCGCGACCACTGCCACCTGCATGCCCGAGGCCGCCGCGACGAAGGCCGCCCGCATGGCGATCTCGGTCTTGCCGAAACCCACATCGCCAACGACCAGCCGATCCATCGGGCGGCCACGGGCGAAATCTTCCATTACATCAGCAATGGCGGTCAGTTGGTCATCGGTTTCCTCATAGGGGAAACGCGCGGCAAAGGCCTCCCACATATCACCGGGCGGCTCCAACACTGGCGCGGAGCGCAGCTCTCGCTCGGCGGCGATGCGGATCAGCTTATCGGCGATCTGCCGGATACGCTCCTTAAGCTTGGCTTTCTTCGCCTGCCACGCCCCGCCACCGAGCTTGTCGAGCAAGCCCTCATCATGGCCATAGCGGCTGAGCAAGTCGATGTTTTCCACCGGCAGGAACAGCCGGTCACCACCGGCATATTCCAGCGCAATGCATTCATGCGGCGCGCCCATCGCGGTGACGGTTTCAAGGCCATTATACCGTCCAACCCCATGATCCACATGCACAATCAGATCGCCGGGGCTCAGGCTTTGCGCCTCGGTCAGGTAGTTCTCTGCCCGAAGAGCTTTGCGTTTCGGGCGGATCAGACGATCGCCCAACACATCTTGCTCGGAGATCACCGTCAACCCGCCGCCGGTGAACCCTTCCTCGAGCGGCCATATCGTCAGGTTCAAACTGCCTGGGCCGCTGATCTCGCGCGCATCCGCGATCAGTTTGGCGTCGGCAACACCTTCATCTTCGAGTAGCCCCGCCAACCGCTCCCGCGCGCCTTCAGACCAAGAGGCAATGACAACCGAGGAACCCTCACGGCTAGCTTTAATATGATCCGACAAAGCGCCGAAAAGGCTCACATTTTCTTGCTGTCGTTCTGGCGCGAAGCTTCGCCCGACGCGGCCTCCCGCATCAACAACCCCAGGACCGCTGGCTTGCGGCAGGGGCGAGAATTGGACGAGACGACGGCCGGATACCGCTGTCTCCCAAGCGGTGTCATCTAGATAGAGTTGCCCCGGCGGGCACGGCTTATAAACGGTATCCAAGCGGCCCTTCTGCGTCAGGGCAGTTTTCCGCGTATCATATTGATCTTCAATACTTTCCCATCGCGAAAGACGCTGTGCAGCGTTTTGTTCGTCGAGGGTTATGGTGACATCCGGCAGATAGTCGAAGAGCGTTTCCAACTCATCGTGGAAAAACGGCAGCCAATGCTCAACGCCGGCATGTTTGCGCCCGGCACTGACCGCTTCGTAAAGCGGGTCATCGGTGCCCGCCGCCCCGAACTCGATTCGATAATTCTGCCGAAATCGGGTGATGGCGGCCTCGTCCAAAATCACTTCCGAGACCGGGGCTAACTCCACCCGTTCAAGCTTTTCGGTCGTGCGTTGTGTTGCCGGGTCAAATCGCCTTGCCCCGTCCAACACGTCGCCGAACAAATCCAAACGGACCGGTGTGGCTTCACCGGGCGGCCAAACGTCGATAATGCCGCCCCGCACAGCATAGTCGCCGGGTTCGGTCACGGTTGGGCTTTGGACGAACCCCATGCGGACGAGAAACTCTTTCAGCGCGCCCTCATCAATGCGCCCGTCCACCTTGGCGACAAAGGCGGCATCGCGCAGAAGCGCCCGGGGCGGCAGATATTGCGTGGCCGCACTGAGCGTTGTCAGCAACACAAACGGCCCAGACAAATCTGCCGTGAGCGCCGCCAATGTGGCCATCCGTGTGGCGGAAATCTCGGCATTGGGCGACACCCTGTCATAGGGCAGACAATCCCACCCTGGGAAACGCAGGACCGGGATCGTCGGATCGAAAAATGCCAAGGCCGTTGCCATGGCCGCCAAACGTTTGTCGTCGCGCGCCACATGGCATACGGACCCGCCTGATTTGGCCAGTTCGGCGAGCAACAGCTTGGCGTCAAACCCCTCGGGTGCGCCGCCTGTCAGAATATGAGATTGGGTCGAAGTCATCGCCTGCTGTGACCTACCCACGCGGGGTCTGGTGTCAAGCGTTGAATGACCGAGGGATCACCCCAGAGGGCCGATCCGAACATTGACCCACATGCCCCAGAAGGCAGTGATGAAGATAAACACCACGCCAAGCATCTGCACCCCAATGCGATGCGCCCGCAAATGTTGCGGTACATCCGCGAAGCCAGCCGCCCTGAGCTTCCGCGCGGTGCGGATGGACCAGGCACCGACAAGCGTCATCGGAAACAGGAGCAGAAACACAGCTTGGCAAAACTCGATCCCATAGAACCAACCCAAAACCGCCAGTCCGGTGAGGACAAAGGTTGCAATTGCCGTAGCCCAAACGCCGGAAACCTCCACAATCGTCAGGATACGGTTCACATTGACCTCAGCCAGTATCTGCAGATCATGCATGCTGCGCTCATGGCCACGCGCCGCGCGCTGCACCATGTCATACGGCACGCCCAACACCCAATGGCTGGCCGTCGACCACAGAACCGCAAGAACGATCCAATACCAAAGGTTCGAGAAAGACCTCAGGTCGATCACTTCGCGTGCAAGTTCCAGAAATGTGAAGTCCAATGCCGGTCTACCCCAATATGGCAATTTTTGGGCACCATAGTGGCGGCGATCAGGTGTTTCCAGCCCTTGAGATGCGGCAGGGTTCGTGGCACGGCTTTGGGGCAACAGACGATGGAGCCAAACCATGCCAGCCAATCAAGGACAGTTCCCCAGGACTCGTTTCCGGCGCAACCGGTCGAGCGCCGCTTTGCGCGATCTCACACGGGAGACGGAGCTTTCGGTAAATGACCTGATCTGGCCGGTCTTTGTATGCGACGGCTCTGATGAGCGACAAGCCATCGCGTCGATGCCTGGCGTCGAGCGGTTGAGTGTGGATCTGCTGGTCGATGCGGCGCGGGAAGCGCATGGTTTGGGCATCCCCGCAATCTGCCTCTTTCCCTATACCGATCCATCTCTGAAAACGGAGCTTTGCGAAGAGGCATGGAACCCCGACAATCTGTCCAACCGTGCGATCCGCGCGATCAAAGATGCGGTGCCAGAGATCGCGGTCATGACCGATATCGCGCTCGACCCCTATAACGCCAATGGTCATGATGGGATTGTCCGCGACGGCGTGATCGTGAATGACGAAACGGTCGAGGCGCTTGTGAAGATGGGCCTTGCGCAGGCGGAAGCCGGTGCGGATATCTTGGGGCCTTCCGATATGATGGACAGCCGGATTGGCGCGCTTCGGGATGCGCTGGAAGCCGAGGGGCATGTCAACGTGGCGATCATGTCTTATGCCGCCAAATTCGCCAGCGCGTTTTATGGCCCGTTCCGCGATGCGGTTGGTGCTTCCGGCGCGCTGAAAGGGGATAAGAAGACCTATCAAATTGACCCGGCCAACCGGCAAGAGGCGCTCCGCTGTGTCGAACGTGATCTGTCCGAAGGGGCGGATATGGTGATGGTCAAACCTGGCCTGCCCTATCTTGATCTCTGCCGTGAGGTGAAGGATCGGTTCGGCGCGCCCACCTATGCCTATCAGGTCAGTGGGGAATACGCGATGATCGAGGCCGCGGCAGCCAATGGCTGGATCGATGGCGAGAAAGTCATGTTGGAAAGCCTGATGGCGTTTCGGCGTGCCGGCTGTGACGGCGTCTTGACCTATTTCGCGCCGCGCATCGCCAAAATCCTCAACCAATAGTGGTCAAATCGGCAGGAACCCGCAGGTTTGGTGTCATTGACAGATGACAGCGGGCGGAATTCGGCGTAAGATCGTTGGAAATCTGGGCTGATATAGACCTAGAAATCTGAGGCATGACATAAAGGCGGATATCCGATGAGCATTCTTTCCCGGCGCAATTTCGTGTTGAGCGCAGCCGCTGTTCCACTGGCGGCCTGCGGCAATGGCGTGGGCTCGCAAGGGTCACAACGCATCGACGCCCGCGTCGATAGCGCGATCGATTTCATGTATAGCGAGGTGCCCGGCACGCAGGAGCTGTCCTTCAATGCGGCTGGCATGCTGGTCATGCCGCTGGTCACGGAAGCAGGCTTTGGCTTTGGCGGCTCTTATGGGCGCGGCGCGCTGCGGATCAATGGCGCGACAGTCGATTACTACTCGGCCATCAGTGGCAGTTTTGGGCTTCAGATCGGTGCGCAGCAATATGCGCATACGTTGTTCTTCATGACGGAAGATGCGCTCAGCGAGTTCCGCCGTGGGCCCGGTTGGGCGGTGGGCGCCGATGTGCGCTACGCCGTCGTTAATCAGGGCGGCAATCTGGGGATCGACACCAACACATTGCTCGATCCGGTGATCGCTGTGGTTTACGGCCAGGCGGGGCTGATTGCGGGGGCCACACTTGAGGGCACGCGCTATTCTCGGATCCTTCCCTAAGAAACACGCCTCTCTTAGATCGAAATTGAAACCCGGGCTGCAGGCTTTGCAATCCGGCCGCATTGTCGCTACCACCGGCACCGAGTTTTTCAATCCTGGATGAGGTGCGCCCTATATGGCTGTCTTTCTGCGTTGGCTGGTCCGCCTGGTCACATTTGCCGTCGTCATCGCGGTATTGGCGGTCTCGCTTGCGGGGTGGATGGCATCGCGCAGCTTGCCGGATTATGACGCCAATTGGACCGTGCCCGGGATCACCGCGCCGGTTGAAATCGTGCGCGCCAACGCGAATGTCCCCCATGTCTTTGGCCGCACGGATGCCGATGTCTATTACGGGCTCGGCTTTGCCCATGCGCAAGACCGTCTCTGGCAAATGCTGATGACCCGCCGGACGGCGCAGGGGCGTCTGTCGGAGTTGTTTGGCACGCGCACATTAGAAATCGATGAGTTGTTACGTCGACTTGACCTCTATGGGCATTCTACACGCTCTGTTGCCGCCCAAACGCCCGAGACCATCGCCGCGCTGGAGGCCTATGCCGCCGGGGTGAACGCCTGGCTGGAACTGGTGGGGCAAGAGGCGCTTGGCCGAGGCGCACCGGAGTTGTTTCTTTTTGCGCCCGAAATCGCGCCCTGGCAGCCCGCTGACAGTATTGCGATCACCAGCATGATGGCTTTGCAACTTGCTGGCCACCATGAGGAGGAAGTGCTGCGCGCCCGCGCCTCTTTGGCCTTGGACGACCCGGCCCGACTGGCCGACTTGATGCCAGACGTTCCCGGCGCGGGCATTGCTGCCCTGCCCGAATATGCCGCCCTCTTTGATGTGCCAATGCCGCGACATGCCGCCAACACGTCGGCACCGCGCGATCCGCTGCATCCGAACCCGGGCCGGGGGCTTGCCGGTGCCTCAAATGCTTGGGCCGCAGCCCCGGGACGCTCTGCCGCCGGTGCTGCGCTTTTGGCCAATGATCCACATCTGGGCCTGACCGCCCCAACGATTTGGTATCTGGCGCGGCTGGAGCTGTCGACAGGCGGGGTGATCGGGGCCAGCATTCCGGGCATGCCCGTCATACTTGCCGGCCGCACGGACCAGTTGGGATGGGGCATCACCTCGTCCTACATGGATGATATCGACCTCTTCGTTGAACAGGTGAACCCGAACAATCCGGAGCAGTACCTCACGCCGGATGGATGGGCCGATTTTGAGACCCGGCGGACCATCATCGAGGTGGCAGACAGCGCGCCGGTGACGATCACCCTGCGCTGGACGGAGAACGGCCCGGTGATCCCGGGCAATCATTGGAATATCGGGACTGTCACGCCACCGGGCCATGTGATGAGCATGGCTTGGACCGCGCTTAGCGATCAAAACACGTCGATCCAGACCGGCCTGGAACTGATGCGGGCAAGCTCGGTCGACGAGGCGCTGGCCGCGGGCGAGGCCTTTGTTGCCCCGTCGCAAAACCTCACCGTGGTGGATACTGACGGAAATATCGCGCTGCAAACCATCGGTCATATGCCCTGGCGCTTGACGCAGCATCAAAGCCAAGGCCGCATCCCCGCGCCTGGCTGGATCGCTGAAAACCGCTGGCAAGGCGTGACGCAATATTTCGCCAATCCGCATTTTGTGAACCCTGAAGGCGGGATCGTCGGCAACACCAATAACAAGGTTATCGATCGGGAGTTTCCGCTCCATGTCTCCCACAGTTGGGGAGACACACAGCGTGTGACCCGCTGGCAAAGCCTGATGCAAAACCGGCAGGTTCATACGCGAGACAGCTTCATCGAGGCGCAGCTGGATACGGTCTCTGCGGCAGCACGGAACATCCTGCCACTTGTCGCCCGGGACCTGTGGTTTTCTGGCGAAACAGCCCCTGAGGGAACACCGGAGCGGCGGCGGCAGCGGGCGTTGCAACTGCTGGCGGAGTGGAATGGCGAAATGAACGAACATCTGCCCGAGCCGCTGATCTACGCCGCCTGGATGCGCGAGTTGCAACAACGGCTGATCCGCGACGATATTGGGCCGCTGGCCAATGAGTTCCTGAAGATCGAACCGCTTTTCATCGAACGAATCTTCCGCGATGTGGATGGTGCCGCAATCTGGTGCGACGTGCGCCCTTCGACGGCGGTTGAAACCTGTACCGACATCGCTCGCCTGGCGCTCGATGACGCGCTGCAATGGCTTGAAGAGCGCTATGGCGCGGGGGTGGAAAGCTGGCGGTGGGGCGCGGCACATCAGGCGCAGCACGACCATCAGGTTTTAGGCGATACGGCCCTCTTCTCCTGGGTCGTCAATATCCGCCAACCCACCTCCGGCGGCGACTTCACCCTCCAACGCGCCGCGACGCCAGGCACCCTGCCCGACCCTTTCCTGAACACCCATTCCGCGGGCTATCGCGGCGTCTATGACTTCGCCGATCCCGACAGCTCCGTCTTTGTCATCGCCACCGGCCAATCCGGCCACCCGCTCAGCCCGTATTACGATGATTTGGGCGAGCTCTGGCGACGCGGCGAATACATCCCGATGTCGCTTGATCCGGACTTAGCAAGAGCAGGGAATGTCGGCGTCACCGTTTTGACGCCTCGTTGAAATTGCGGAGTCTGCTAGATGTGGACGGAGAAGAGATTGGGATTACGGTCCAAGTTAAACCTAACTCGGCTGATCGCCCCGTTCGCGACGGTTTATGTTGGCCCAAAGGCCTCTGACGGATCACATGCGGTCGACAAAGTCCCGCACCTTTCGCCAGTAGCTTCGCCCGACAGGCACTTCCTCGCCAGATGATAGGACGATAACCCGTGCACCTTGCCGTGTGCGATACTCCCGGATCGCCGAGCGTGACACCCACCACGACCGATGGACACGGACGCCGAAATCTCCGAGCGCCCCGGATGCCTCGCCAATCGATCCGCGCAGCAATGTCTCGCCAAGTTTGGTCTCTGCGCGCAGGTAGTGGTCTTGCGCCTGAAGCAGAATAAGGTCTGGCCCAAGGTCCGGCGGAAGACAGTCCAACCAGGCCGGCCGAGATGGGGCAGCGACGTCTCTTCTGACGTGAGTGTTCCGTTCCGGGATCACCTCAAACAGGTAGCTGACCGCCAAGGAGATCACGGCAACGTAAGGTAGCAACCGGATGAACTCCGCAAAAAAAGGATCCGCGAGCAAGACGGCGTGCAAACCCGCAAGCCACGCCGCCACCAAGACACTCGCGGCAAGTGCCCCCAACCCGACACTCAGCGGCGCAGAGACACTCAAGGTCTCACACCAAGTTGTCACCGCAATAGACGTCAGAAGGCCGATCCAGTAGCTGGTGATTACGACGACCGCCCAGTAGGTCAGACGCAAAGATACCGGCATTGTCGTGTAGGTCCCGAATGGACCGGTGAGCCCGGCGACGACAGCGGCACAGGCAAGCCCCGCCCAAAGCAGCCGGTTTCGCGCTTCCGCCCGCGCTTCCGCGAGCGTCTCGCCGAGCAAAGTGTCATTCGCGACAAAGCTCATGTCGTTGGCGCCAAACCCGTTTTGCCCCGTTTTCAGGAAGGCTACCACAGTGCGGAAAAGGTTCAACGCTAAGGGAGGCGTATATGCGTCATGCCATCAGAGTCTGTCTTGGAGCGCGTTTCGCGCCCTTCTGCGCCATCGCAGCCGACACCAATTGGCGTCGGACGTAAAGATCCAAGCTTTGGCCATCCCCGCGCCAGCGACCTTTCACGATCAATCCAGGAGACCTCCCAATGCCCACACCCTATCTCTATCTCGTCGCGTCCGTTATTGCAGAGACGATTGGCTATTCCGCTCTCAACGCAAGTGCCCAATTCTCGAAGCTATGGCCCTCCCTTATCGTGATCGTAGGTCTGGGCAGTTCCTTCTATTTTCTGACACTTGCGTTGAAATACATGCCCTTGGGCATCACCTACGCCGCTGCCTCCGGCCTAGGGGTCGTCTTCGTGGCTGCCGCTGGGGTGTTGGTTTTTGGCCAGAAACTCGATTTGGCGGCGATGGTCGGCCTTGCGTTCATCATTTCTGGCATCGTCATTATCAACGCACTCTCGGATTTCGCCCTTCATTAGCGGGTCGACCCATTCGTTTTACCTTGTGTGCACATCCGAGGAGCACGGCGCAGCCAACAGTCCGTCGCCAAACATAGACCTGCCCGCGTTGGGCATAGAGCTGCAGTTAGCTGACAGTCTGTCCAATGTCCGGCTTATGCACTTGGCGTTGAGAAGAGTGCAGTATTCAGAGTCTCACCATTGAAGCAAGAGAGTTTTTGATTTGTCCGCCATCACAGTCTCACTATTAGAGACCCGATAAGGCTTACTCTCTGCCCAATGGTTCCCGAATGAACGACCTCCACAAACTGTTCCCCAAGATTATGTCGATGCCCACCATCATATCTGGGCACCGGACAGCCGCGGTGATGTGATTGGCTATCGCTGGCTCCGCGAAATTGGTGCCCCAAAGCCGTTCGGCGATCCAACACCTATCCAGCGGGATTATCTCATTGATAAGTTTCTAGGCGAAGCCGCGCTCGCGCCATGCGCGTCCGTTCATGTGCAGACCGATGGTGCCCTGCCTGATCCTGTTGCCGAGACCGCCTGGGTCCAAGCCGAAGCGGATCGCGTCGGCCATCAGGTCGCGATTGTCGGGTTGGTCGACCTTAGCCGCGACGACGCGCCCAAGCAGTTGGACCGACACTTGGCGCATGCCAGCTTTCGTGGTGTTCGGCAGATCGTCGCCCGCTTGGAAAACCGGCCGGACCTGAGTTTTGCATCAAGAGGCTTTCTCGATGAGAAGCAATGGATTAATGGGCTACGTGCAGTTGCCGATCGAGATCTCGCCTTTGATATGCAGATCTATCCCGAACAGGCAAAACAGGCGTTGGATGTGCTCGCAAGCTTGCCAGATCTGACCGTCATTCTTGATCACGCAGGGTGCCCGTACGATGCGTCACCTGAGGGTCAGTTACGGTGGCGTCAAGCGGTCAGAGCCTGGGCCAGACGACCAAAGACATATGTGAAACTGTCCGGTTGGGGCATGTATGATATGAGTTGGACTGGCGACAGCATCTCACCGATCTTACGCGCCCTTTTTGAGGAGTTTGGCCCGGAGCGCGTCATGTGGGGCAGCAACTATCCGGTCGAAAAACTGGCCCGTAGCTATCCCGACATGCTGTTTGAGATCGCCGCGCGCGTTAGAAAAACCGAGCGTGACTGGGTATTTAAACAATCTGCAGCAAAGGCTTACGGGCTAAACCTCACCTAACCGAGCGCATATCCTGCGCCACGAACGGTGCGGATCGGATCCTCGCTGCCGGTGCTGCGCAATGCCTTCCTTAGACGTCCCACATGCACATCGACCGTCCGGCTGTCGACATAGATGTCTCGCCCCCAGACCCGATCAAGCAACTGTTCCCGACTCCAGACCCGTCCGGGGCGCTCCATGAACGCCGTCAGCAAACGGAATTCGGTGGGACCGAGGCTAAGCGACTCCCCTGCCCTGTAGACCCTGTGTTCGGTCATATCGAGCAGGATGTCGTCATACTCCAATCGCTCACCCACAGCAGCCGGTCGGATGCGGCGGAGCTGCGTCCGAAGCCGCGCCAGGAGTTCGGCTACGGAATAAGGTTTCACCACATAGTCATCAGCGCCTGTTTCCAGCCCCCGGACCTTATCGACCTCTTCCGAGCGCGCAGAGAGCATGATCACCGGAATACGGTTGGTCTCGGTCCCGTTTTTCAACTGACGGCAGACCTCGATACCCGAGACATGCGGCAGCATCCAATCCAGAATGATAACATCTGGCGGGGTTTCCCGGACGACAACCAGGGCCTCGTCCCCGGCCTCGGCCGTGACCACCTGAAACCCTTCAGCACGGATATTGTAGGCTAGAACCTCGCGCTGCGCAGGTTCGTCCTCCACCACCAGAACCAATGGCTCGCCTGCCATGACTTAGCCCTCGCGACCTTGTTCATACGGTGTCCGGTCTTGTTTCGGACGATCCTCGTCGGGCATCTCGCCGGTGACCAGATAGATCACCTGCTCGCAAATCGAGGTCACATGGTCGCCCATGCGCTCGATGTTTTTGGCCATGAAATGCAAATGCATACAGGTGGTGATGTTGCGCGGGTCTTCCATCATGAAGGTCAGATATTCGCGGAACAGCGCCGAATACATCTGATCGACCTCCAAGTCGCGCTCACGCACATCGGCGGCGAGATCGGCATCGCGCTGGATATAGGCATCAAGCGCGTCTTTCAGCATCAGTTCGACCGCGCGCGCCATCCGTTTCAACGCTGTCGCCGTACCCTCGATCGGCTGCATCTGGTTCACAACCGAGGTGCGTTTGGCGATGTTTTTGGAATAATCGCCGATCCGCTCCAGATTGGCCGAGACACGGAAGACGCTGAGCACGGTCCGCAGGTCCGACGCGATGGGCTGGCGTTGGGCCAGAATCCGCGCCGCCTCTTCATTGACTTGCTCTTCGAGCGCGTCGATCGCTTTGTCCCCTGCCCTGACCACTTGTGCCAAGTCCTCGTCACGTGTCTCCAACGCTTGTGCGGCGTTGACGATGCTTTCCTCAACCAAGCCGCCCATCTTCATGATCATCGCCTGGATTCCTTCCAGGTCACGATCAAAAGATGCTACAATATGTTCTTGATTTGCCATGATAAAATGCCGTCCTCTTAGCCAATACGGCCCGTAATGTAGCTTTCCGTGCGCGGATCATCGGGATTGGTGAAGATGTGGCCCGTCTCGCCAAATTCGACCAGTTCACCCAAATGGAAAAACGCGGTCTTCTGGCTCACCCGTGCGGCTTGCTGCATCGAGTGAGTCACGATCACGACCGAAAATCGGCTCCGCAACTCGTCGATCAACTCTTCGACCTGGGCTGTCGCGATCGGGTCGAGCGCCGAGCAGGGCTCATCCATCAACAACACTTCGGGGTTCGTGGCCACAGCGCGCGCAATGCAAAGACGTTGCTGCTGCCCGCCCGAAAGCCCGGTGCCGGGCTGATCCAAGCGGTCCTTCGCCTCTTCCCACAGCGCCGCGCGGCGCAGGGATTTCTCGACAATCTCGTCAAGCGCGGCTTTGTCTTTCGCCAGCCCGTGAATGCGCGGCCCATAGGCCACATTGTCATAGATCGACTTCGGGAACGGGTTTGGCTTCTGAAACACCATGCCAACCTTGGCGCGGAGCTGCACCGGGTCCACCTTGGGGTCATAAATGTCCTCGCCATCGAGCTTGATCTCACCGGTCACGCGCGCCACGTCAATCGTGTCATTCATCCGGTTCAGACAGCGCAGGAAGGTGGATTTACCGCAACCCGAGGGACCGATGAAGGCCGTCACGGTGTTGTCGACAATATCCACATCGACCGCCTTGATCGCGTGGGTCTCGCCATAGAAAACATCCACGCCGCGCGCCGCGATTTTTAGCTCATTGGTGTCCACGTTGCGCTCCACTGCTCGCATATCATTCATATGTGCGTCCTCCATAGCGCGCTTCTTACCAACGACGCTCAAACCGGCGGCGCAGAAGCACGGCCACCGCATTCATGAAAATCAGGAACACAAGCAACACGATGATTGCGCCAGACGCACGTTCTACAAAGGCAGGGTCCGAGCGTTGTGTCCAGTTATACACCTGCACCGGCAGCGCCGACGCCGGGTCGAAGAAGCCTTCTGGCGGGGCCGACGGGTATTCGCGCACAAAGGCCACCATCCCGATCAGAAGCAGCGGTGCGGTTTCGCCCAAGGCTTGCGCCAACCCAATGATCGTTCCGGTCAGGATCCCCGGCGCAGCCAGCGGCAGGACGTGATGGAAAACCGATTGCATCTTCGACGCGCCCAGCCCCAAGGCAGCCGCGCGGATCGAGGGCGGCACGGCCCGCAAGCTGGCCCGGGTCGCGATGATGATGGTCGGCAACGTCATCAGCGTCAGGACCAGACCGCCCACGATGGGTGCCGATTGCGGCAAGCCCGCGAAGTTGATGAAAATCGCCAGACCCAGGATCCCGAACACAATCGACGGAACCGCCGCCAGGTTCGAGATATTCACCTCGATCAGGTCGGTCACCCGATTTTTCGGCGCGAACTCTTCGAGATAGATCGAGGCCGCGACGCCAATTGGCAGGGCCAACACCAACACCACGATCATCATATAGAACGAGCCCAAGATCGCGACGCCCAGACCGGCAGCTTCGGGGCGTTGCCCGGAGGCATCCGGCGCGGTGATGAAGTTCCAGTTGAAGCGGGTTTCAATCGCGCCCGCGTCAACCATTGCATCGGCCAGCATAAGCTGTCCCGGTGAGACATTCCGATCCCGCTCGGCGCTGTCCATCGTCACGCGGCCTTTGAAATAGCCATCAATCCGGCCACGAGCGAGGAGTTCAAGCGTCACGGTCTCGCCAATGATCTCCGGGTTGGCGAGGACCATGGCGCGCAATTGCGCCGGCGCCTCTTCGGAGATCATCGCCGCCATTTCGCGCGGGCCAAGGTCGGTTTCAATGCCCAACTCGGCCACGTGATCTACGAAAGCCTGACCTAGAAGCGGGGCATAGCCAAAGGTCGTGACTCGGGCCATCTCCGCAGGGTCACGATTGCCGGCCGGGTCGAGCCGTTCGGCAACCAATTCCACGGGGAAAGTGATGAAGGTCTGCCGGAAGGAACTCAGACCGTTCGACAAAATCGAGGTCAGCAGCAGGATCAGAGCCAGAATCCCAACAATGACCGCCGCCATACCATAAGCACGGAACCGGGCCTCGGCGCGGTTGCGGCGCTTGGTACGGTCATCGGTTGCAAGAAGCGAGCTTTTGACCCGGCGCGGTTCTGCGGTTGCGTCGGTCATTCGTACTGCTCCCGATATTTGCGCACGATGTAAAGCGCCAGAACGTTGAGCCCGAGGGTGATGACAAAGAGCGTCAGACCAAGGGCGAAGGCGACCAGCGCCTCTGGGCTGGAGAAATCCGTGTCGCCGGTCAACTGGCCGACGATCTTCACAGTCACGGTGGTCATCGCCTCAAACGGGTTCAGGTCGAGTTTGGCCGCGGCCCCTGCCCCAAGGACGACGATCATTGTCTCACCGATGGCGCGGGACGCAGCCAAGAGCACTGCGCCGACAATGCCGGGCAAAGCGGCGGGCAGGATCACTTGCTTCACGGTTTCCGATTGCGTCGCGCCCAGGCCATAAGACCCATCGCGCAAGCTTTGCGGCACAGCATTGATGATGTCATCCGACAGCGAGGAGACAAATGGGATCAGCATGATGCCCATCACGATCCCGGCGGTCATCACCGAGGAGGAGGAACTGCCCAACCCAAGCGGTTCCGCGAAATAGTCGCGCAGCATCGGCCCGACCGTGATCAGCGCGAAAAGCCCGTAAACGATGGTTGGGATACCGGCGAGGATTTCAATCAGTGGTTTGGCGATTGAGCGGACCTTCGGCCCGGCATATTCCGCCATGTAGATCGCTGCGAAAAGCCCGATCGGCACCGCGACCAAGAGCGCGATGAAAGAGACATAGAGCGTGCCCCAGAGCAGCGGGATTAGGCCAAGCTCGGACCCGCCTTCGAAGCTCGGTCGCCATTCCAGGCCAAAGAAGAAGTCCTGCCAGGGATAGAGTTCGAAGAAATTGAAGGTCTCGAACAGCATCGAAAACACGATGCCGATGGTCGTCATGATCGCGATGGTCGAGGCCAGGATCAAAATCGAGAGCACGGCGCGTTCGACCATGTTGCGCGCCCGAAACTCCTGATGCGTCCGCACATAGGCATAGGCCAGACCAAGGGCCGCGAGGATGAGCACGGCGGCCGTCATCATCACATTGCCCGTCGTGTTCAGCGACCGGTACCGTTGCGCGGCGCGCAAGACATCGGCGGTCACCTCGCCCCCAAGCGCCACGCCAACAGCGCCAAGACGGGCGCGCACATCGGTGAATTCTGCGCGGATCGACTGCGCTTCGTCTTCGGTAAGCGCGCCCTGCTCCACCGCGACGTCCAGACCCTCGGCCACGCGCCGCACATCGGACATCACCAGGCTGCGCGAGCCGGCTTCCTCGATCGCGGTCTCCGAGATCATCGACGTCACCTGCCGCTCGATCACCATCGGCTGCAAGATGAGCCAAATGGACAGAACCAGAAGCGCGGGCACAATGGTGAAGATGGACACATTGGTCCCGTAGTAATTCGGCAGCGAATGCAGGATGCGGCTGTCGCCTCCGGCGCTGGCTAGCGCCCGTTGACGACCCATCACATAGCCCACAGCGCCGAATACCAGCACGATCACGAAGATCCAAAGCAGAGGCATGGAGGTCTGGCTTTCTAAGTCAGAAAGAAAGAAGTGGCGGGGCCGTCATAACGACCGCCCCGCCGAGAGCAAGCTCTGCTTACATGGTTTCTTCGTTTTCGATCATGGACTGGGTGTCGGCCAGCTCCGGATCGGCCACGAGGCCATAGGCTGCCAGCGGGCCGAAGGGGCCAGCGATGTCATCGGAGACGAAGAAAGAAGCGTATTCTTTCAGGCCCGGGATCACACCGATATGCGCGGCTTTGATGTAGAAGAACAGCGGACGCGAGACCGGGTATTCACCCGTTGCGATGCTTTCCACGGTCGGCGTGATGCCAGACATGGTGGCAACCTGCAGCGTGTCGGTGTTGTTCTGGTAGAAGGCCAGACCAAAGACGCCGATGCCTTCCGGGTTGGCCGAGATGCGGGCCAGGGTCTCGGTGTAGTCACCGTCGATGTCGACCGACACGCCATCGGCGCGCAGCTCGAGGCAAGCCTCTTCGGCGGCATCTTCATCCATGCCCATGCCCATCATGGCTTCCATGGCACCGGTGTCTTCGCAGCCCTGAAGGATCACGTTCTCTTCAAAGACTTCACGCGTGCCGTGGCGGGTGCCGGGGATGTAGGCCGCGATGTCCTGATCGGGAAGGCCGTCACGGACCTGCGCCCAGGAGCTGTTCGGGTTGGAGACCATGGCACCATCAACGGGGAGCTCGGCGGCCAGGGCCAGGTACCAATCGGACGGGGTGAACTCAAACGAGTTGCCGTTGATGTCGGACGCAAACACGATGCCGTCATAGCCGAAGCGCACTTCGATGATGTCGGTCACGCCGTTTTCGGCGCAGGTTGCGACTTCGCTGTCGCGGATCGAACGCGAGGCGTTGGCGATGTCGATGGTGTTTTCGCCCACGCCTTCGCAGAACCGGCGCAGACCGGTCGAAGAGCCACCGGATTCGACAACAGGGGTCGGGAATTCGAAGTTTTCACCGAACGCTTCGGCCACAATCGCAGCATAGGGTAGCACGGTCGAGGACCCGGCGACCTGCACGTTGTCGCGGCTTTGAGCAGCAACGGCAGTGGCCGAAACGGCGGCAACGGCCAGCGCGGATACGGTCAATTTAGCGAAAGACATGTAAGGAGACTCCCATAGAGTTTGTAAATCGTCTCGAACGCGCAGACATCACGCGCTCTCAACCCGCGAGCTATCGAGATGACGCAATGCTTTTGTGACAGGTTCGTAACAGTTTTATGACAGTGACGGATGTCGACCGATCAGACATTCACCGGACCTTAAGGATTCCCTCTGGCGACGACCAATTAACCCTTTGGTAAGAGGACCGAAAACGTGCTCCCCTGCCCCAGTTCGCTGGAAATCCGCAACCGCCCGCGATGGCGATTGACGATGTGTTTCACAATCGCGAGGCCAAGCCCGGTGCCGCCCATGGCCCGGCTGCGATGCGTATCGACCCGATAGAATCGCTCGGTCAGGCGTGGCAGGTGAAGCGGATCGATCCCGTCGCCCTGATCCACCACATCGACGCGAACCACAGGGCCCTTCAAAGATCCTGTGCCGGTCTCTTCACTGACCCGGAGCACCACAGGCCGGTCAGCTCCGGCATATTTGAGCGCATTTTCAGTGAGGTTCAGGAAAACCTGCGTCAGTTGATCGGAATCGCCGGTCACCATCACGGGCGCCTCTGCGCCCTCGATCTCAATCCGATTGCCGGTCTCCTCCGCCACTTGACGGAGAGAAGCGATGGTGCTGGCCAGAATGTCCGACAGATTCACGGTCTCCGACGGGCGCATCCGTTCCTGACCCTCGACCCGGCTGAGCGAAAGAAGATCGGAGATCATCCGATTCATCCGCCGGGCTTCATCCTCCATGATGCCAAGGAAACGCTCCTGCGCCTCTGGGTCATCGCGAGCCGGGCCTTTTAAGGTTTCGATGAAGCCCAGTATTGCCGTCAGCGGTGTGCGCAACTCATGGCTCACATTGGCGACGAAGTCGCGGCGCATCTCCTCGGCCTCGCGCAGATGCGTGATGTCTTGGAAATGCAGCAAAACGTCATCATAGCCTGTGACGTCCTGGCTAAGCGGTCGGATCGTGATGCGAAACACCGTCTCACCGGCCTGATCGGTTTGAACGAAGCGGGCCTCGCCATTTTCGCGCGTGGCGTAGGCGGCTTCGATCCGACTTAACAATGCAGGTTGTCTAAGCGCGGTCACATAATTCCGGCCAATGATCCAGTCCCCGAGAAGCTCCGTCGCCGGGGCGTTTCCAGCCCGGATCAGCCCTGCCGCATCCAACAGCAACATCGGTTCCGGAACCGCCTCCAGCAGGCTACCGATGACAATATCGGGCATGGCTCAGGCCTTTCAGAACTCAAAATAATTCGTGTCGTCGCGATAGCGACTTTTGCGAAGCTCCACAATGGCGCGACGTCATTGCGAGCTTTTACGCGCATATATCAGAAAATCGCGCCCCACCCCTTTTCAAGTGCAAGGAAACCGTTAGATTGCTTTCATCTGCAACCGTGACAACGGAGCGGCCTGTTTCGAAAGAGCAGACGCAGATCGAACATAAGGACATGCTTCGGCATGCGAGGCACATGATGGACGGCCCGATGGATCAGCGCGCATTGCGCCACGAGGCCAGGGATGCACGTGATGGTCAGGTGCGTTCTGTCCTGGCTGTTGCCTTGAGTGCCAATGTCATCGACCTGTTGCCGCGCCATGTGTTGGAGCCAAACTCCATCGTCCAGCGCGTCTCCTATGAGATGTTGGGCAATGTCACGCTAATCGGCACCCATGCCCCGTTGCTGATCCTGTCACCGCTCGTGACGCCCATGTTCGATGCGCTCGATATGGCGCAGTTCTTGACCGAGTCCGGGTATCGCGGGCGCTATCTGGCGCTCGTCGACAAATTGCCAAGCGCCAATCTGATCCGGCGGGAAGTCGCTGCGCAGTCGCCCGATTTGAATTTCGATATGATCGTGCTCGACGGCTCGTCACCGCTGCACTCGCTTTAGACGGCGGCCAAAGCCTGGCTGAAATCAGCCTTCAGCAACTCAATCTCTTCGATCCCCACCGACACGCGGAAAAACCCTTCGGTCATGCCAAGGGCCGCGCGCGCTTCTGGTGTCAAGGCCCGGTGCGAGGAACTGGCCGGATGAGACACCGTTGTACCCACATCCCCAAGCGTGGGCGCAAAGGCCAGTTGCGGCACCGCCTCGATCATCCGGTTCGCCTCGGCCCGACCGCCTTTGATGACGAAACTCACCATATTGCCGTCGCGCCCGCCAAGCAGCGCTTGTGCCCGGGCAAAGTCTGGGTGATCCGACCGGCCCGGATAGAGCACGGTTTCGACACCTGGCAGCGTTGCCAGATGATCGGCCAGCGCGCGCGCATTGGCCTCGGCACAGTCGAAGCGCAGTGGGAAAGTATAGAGGCCCCGCTCGGCCAGCCAACATTCATAGGGGCTCGGCGTCAGACCTGTTGTGACCGCAAAGTCATAGATCGCTTTCTGATGCACCGGGTCCTTCGCAACCGCATATCCGAGGGTCACATCGGAGTGTCCGGCCAAAAGCTTGGTCACGGAATGAATCACCACATCCGCGCCATGGTCGAAGGGCCGGTAGCCGAACGGCGTTGTGAAGGTGTTGTCGACAACCAAGAGGAGGCCATGTTTCCGGGCCAGCGCGGCGATCCCCTCCATATCCGCCACGCGCAGCGTCGGATTCGAGACAACCTCCACCAGGATCATCTTGGTTTCGGGAGTGATCGCCGCTTCAAACGCGGCCGCATCGGTCGGGTCGGCCAGCCCCGTCGTAATGCCGAAGCGCGGCAGGTCTTGGCTCATCAGCCGGAGCGAACGGCCATAAAGCTGATCGCCTCCCAAGACATGATCGCCCGCTTTCAGAAGCCCCATCAGAACCGCCGTGACCGCCGCCATGCCGGAGCCGGTGATCAAGCCACCCGTCGCGCCCTCAAGCATATCGATCTTGCTGGCGAGCACTTCCGCATTGGGATGCCCCTCACGGGCATAGGTATAGCCCTTCGTCGTACCTTCATATTGCGCATCGAGCGCATCCGGCGAGGGCGAGGCATAGACCACCGATTGCTGCAAAGGCGTGACCACCGCCCGGCTGACGCTTTCAGGAAACGCCGTCCGGCGCACAAGGGTTTCCGGGCGGCTATTGGGGCGGTCAGTCATGGTAAATCTCACAGAATTAACCGCGACGGCGCGCCGCCGCGGATGTCGGTCAGTGGGGAACGGGCAGCGTTACGGCCGCACCGTTCCGTCACCGGTTACAAGATATTTGAACGAGGTCAATTGCTCGGCGCCCACTGGCCCGCGCGCATGCATCTTACCCGTGGCGATCCCAATCTCCGCGCCCATGCCGAACTCCCCGCCATCGGCGAATTGAGTCGAGGCGTTATGCATCAGGATCGCGCTATCGAGCCGGGTGAAGAACCGCATCGCCGCCGCGTCATCCTCCGTGATAATCGCATCAGTGTGGTTCGAGCCATAATCACGGATATGCGCAATCGCGCCGTCGATATCGTCCACCACTTTCGCGGCGATCACCATATCAAGAAACTCGCGCCCGAAATCATCGCCCTCAGCGGCAACCGTTCCGTCGATCTTGGCCAAGGTCGCATCGGCGCGCACTTCGACGCCCGCATCGATCAACGCTTTGATCACCCCCTGCCCGATCGTCTCGACCACATCACGATGGATCAAGAGGCACTCGGCGGCGCCACAAATCCCCGTGCGCCGGGTCTTGGCGTTCAAGGTGACTTTCAACGCCTTCTCCGGGTCGGCGGCGGCGTCGATATAGATATGGCAAATGCCTTCGAGATGGGCAAAGACCGGCACCCGCGCCTCGCGCTGCACCAACCCTACCAGGCCCTTGCCGCCTCGCGGGACAATCACATCGACGGTCTCGGTCATCGTCAGGAGTTCTTGCACAGCCGCCCGGTCGCGGGTTGGCACGCGCTGCACCGCGTCTTCGGGCAGCCCGGCAGCGCGAAGCCCGTCTTTTAGACAGTCCACCAGCAGCCCGGAGGAATGAAAGCTCTCGGACCCGCCACGCAAAATCACGGCGTTGCCCGATTTCAGGCAAAGCGCGCCCGCATCCGCCGTCACATTCGGGCGGCTTTCATAGATCACGCCGATTACGCCAAGCGGCGTGCGGACGCGCTTGATATGTAGCCCACTTTCCATGTCCCATTCGGTGATGGTCTGGCCCACAGGGTCGACCTGCCCCGCCACGGCGCGGAGGCCGGTCACGATGCTTTGCACCCGGTCTTCGTCCAACATCAGCCGGTCGAGCATCGCGGCGCTCAGGCCCTTCTCACTGCCGAACGCCATGTCTTTTTCATTCGCGGCAATGATCTCGGCGCGGCGCGCCCAAACCGCATCCGCCGCCGCGTTCAGTGCCGCCTCTTTCGCCTCTGGTCGCGCAAAAGCCAGGTCTGCAGCAGCTGCTTTCGCGCGCTGGCCAATCTCGGCCATCAAGGCGGGGATATTATCGGTCAGGTCTTTCATAGCGAACCTCATGACGGGTCTGAGCGGTTAGGATAGGCGGAATTGGTCGCAGGGGAAAGAGAGCGGATCAGAGCACCATATCGTCGCGATGCACCAGAGCCGCGCGGCCCGGATAGCCCAAGATCGGTTCAATCTCGCGGCTATGATGCCCCGCAATCGCGCGCGCCTCTTCAGCGGTATAGCGCGCCAAGCCAAGCCCAAGGCGGGACCCATCCGGGCCATCCAGCTCCACCGGATCGCCCCGTTTGAAGCTGCCCGTGACGCTGGTGATCCCGGCGGGCAACAGCGATTTGCCCCGGCCCAGAGCCGCAACAGCCCCAGCATCGAGCGTCAGTGCACCTTTCGGCTTCATCGCCGCGATCCAGCGTTTCCGCGCGGTTTGCGGGTCGAGCGTGGCGGTGAACCAAGTGGCATTGCCGCCTTGCTCCAGCGCGTTCAGCGGGCGCGCAACCGAGCCTTCGGTGATCGCCATCGCGCAGCCCGCCACCGTTGCGGTTTTCGCCGCCATCAGCTTGGTCTTCATACCACCTTTGGACAGGCCCGAACCCGCATCGCCCGCCATCGCCTCGATCTCGGGCGTGATCGCCTCGATCAAGTCGAACCGCTTGGCTGACGGGTCTTCGCCTGGATTGGCGGAATAGAACCCGTCCACATCGCTGAGCAACACCAGTTGATCGGCGCCTGCCATCACGGCCACATTCGCGGCCAGCCGGTCATTGTCGCCATAGCGGATTTCGTCGGTCGCAATCGTGTCATTCTCATTCACAATTGGCACCACACCGAGGCTCAGCAGCGCGCCAAGCGTCGCCCGCGTGTTGAGATAGCGCCGCCGATCGCCGCTATCGTCCAAGGTGAGCAGAATTTGCGCCGTGGTGATCTCATGCGGCGCCAGCGCCTCCTCATAGGCGCGCGCGAGCCGGATTTGCCCGACCGCGGCCGCGCCTTGCGCCTGCTCCAATGACAAAGCGCCCTCGCCCAGGCTCAATGCCCCGCGACCAAGCGCAATCGACCCGGACGAGACCAAGATCACATCCGCACCCCGCGCCTTGATCCGCGCCACATCTTCGGCCAAGGCCTTCAGCCAATCGGCTCTCAGCGCACCGCTGACCCGGTCGACCAGAAGCGCCGAGCCGATTTTCACCACCAGGCGCTTGGCCTGGGTCAGGTCGGGGGTCAGGGGCGCCACGGTCCGGGGTCCTCAGTTTCGGCACGCAACCTCAGGCGGTCCGCATCGACCTGCGCCCGCACGGTCCGCAGCACATCGACTAGGCCGGTGCGGGCGACACCAGACATCTCCATCACCGGTCCGGCGACGGCTTCCAGAGCGGCGCGTTTCTCGGCCAGGTCCTCATCACTCAGCGCGTCGATCTTGTTCAGGGCCGTCACCCTCGGCTTCAATGCAAGATCGCCGCCATATTCTTCCAACTCATGGATGATGGTGCGGTAATCCCCCGCCACATCCTCGGCCGTGCCATCAACCAGGTGCAGCAGCACCGAGCAACGCTCCACATGGCCCAAGAACTGGTCGCCCAGCCCCCGGCCCTCATGCGCGCCCTCGATCAGACCGGGGATATCGGCCACGACAAATTCGGCATTGTCGACGCCGACAACCCCGAGATTGGGGTGCAGCGTGGTGAATGGATAATCGGCGATTTTGGGCCGCGCGTTCGACGTCGCGGCCAGAAAAGTGGATTTGCCCGCATTGGGCAGCCCCAAGAGGCCAACATCCGCAATCAGCTTCAACCGGAGCCAGATTGTACGCTCCACTCCCTCAAGCCCGGGATTGGCCCGGCGCGGGGCCTGGTTGGTGGAGGATTTGAAATGCAGGTTGCCAAAACCACCATTGCCGCCCTTGGCCAGCAGCACCCGCTGCCCCACCTCAGTTATGTCGGCAATCACCGTCTCTTCATCATCTTCTAGGATCTCGGTGCCAACCGGCACGCGCAGCACGATATCATCGCCGTCTTTGCCGGTCCGCTGCTTGCCCATACCGGGCTGGCCGTTCTTGGCGAAAAAATGCTGCTGGTAACGGAAATCGATGAGCGTGTTCAGTCCATCCACGGCTTCGGCCCAGACATCGCCGCCGCGCCCGCCATCCCCGCCATCGGGCCCGCCATATTCGATGTATTTCTCCCGCCGGAAGGACACAGCCCCGCCGCCACCGCCGCCAGAACGGATATAGACTTTGGCTAGATCGAGGAATTTCATCGGCTCAGGCTCCGGGCGCGGGTCGCGCGGCCCCTGCGATAGAGAGGTTTGGGCCGGGGCTCAAGTCATCCCCGACCCAGATGTGCTCTATTGCAGCTTTTTCAGGTAGGTCCAGGTTGCCACCTTGGCGCCGCGCGCGACGGAAAACGCCTCTGCATCGCCCAGATAATCGAACCCGGCATTGGTCAGAACGCGTGCACTGGCCGGGTTGTCCTGAAAGACGCTGCCAAAAACCGTGGTGTTGCCCAAGGGGTTTGCCGCGACGAGGGCGGCAACCGCTTCTGAGGCGAGGCCTGTGTTCCACATGCCTGGCGCAATCCAATAGCCGATCTCGGACTGGTTGCGATCCATCTGCTTGAGGGAGATCACCCCCAACAGCTCGGAGCCGCCATCTTCGGAGGCATCCATCACCCAAACATGCTCCGTCCGCTCCGCGTCCAACGCGCTCGTAATAAACAGCTCGACGGTCCCGGGCGGCAGCGGATGTGGGATCGAGGAGGTCATATCGGCGACCCGACGATCCGAGGCATACATTGTCATCAGGCCCGCATCGGATTTGCGGATCGGGCGCAGCACAAAACGCGGCGTGTCGATCACGGCCTGCGCGATGATGGTTTCTTGTCTCATGCCTGTTCCTCCTCCGAAACAGATCCCCTTATGTTTCTCCTGCCTCCCTTCTCAGGTGGCGATCGATGGGGGCGGTCGCAAGGGTCTCCCACTTGCAGTAACCAAATAATGAAAAAGGGGCCGGCGTTTCCGCCGACCCCCCAAATTTTCTATAAGGTTCGACGTTACTCAGCGGCCTCGGCAGCTGGCATGACGGAAATGAAGGTACGACCTTTGAAGCCCTTGGCAAAGGTGACATGGCCCTGTTCGGTCGCAAAGATTGTGTGGTCTTTGCCCATGCCCACGCCCTCACCCGGCCACCATTTGGTGCCGCGCTGACGCACGATGATATTGCCGGGGATCACAAGTTCCCCACCGAATTTCTTGACGCCCAACCGGCGTCCGGCAGAATCGCGCCCGTTGCGCGAGGAGCCACCTGCTTTTTTATGTGCCATGTGTCTCTCTCCTTACTCGGCCAATTTCTTGGCTTGTTCGACCCAGCCTTCGCGCTCGATCCGGCCTTTGAACGACAGTTTCTCGTCCATAGCAGCGATATCGTCCGCGGTCCAACCTGCAATCTGTGCGAAGGTTGTAACGCCAGCGGCCAGCAGTTTCTTCTCCAGCGCCGGACCAACACCCGACAGCTGTTTCAGATCGTCGCCACCGACGGCTGCTTCGGCTTTCGGCGCGGCTTTCTTCGGGGCGGCTTCGGCCTTCGGTTCCGCCTTGGCTTTCGCGGCGGGTTTGGCTTTCGCCTTCGGCGCTTCCGCGGCAACTGCAGGCGCAGAGCCGGCACCAACCGCAGCCATCACACCGGTTTTGTCACCACCCTTGGCGAGAATGTCGGTGATCCGAAGCAGCGTCAGTTGCTGACGGTGACCCTTGGTGCGCTTCGACGAATGCTTCCGCCGGCGCTTCACGAAATGGATCAGTTTCTCGCCCTTGATCTGGTCGATCACCGTGGCTTGCACCGCGGCACCGTCCACATTCGGCGTGCCCAGCACAGGCGCGTCGCCGCCGAGCATCAGAATCTCATTGAATTGGACGGTGTCACCCGCCGCTGCGGCCAGCTTTTCCACGCGCAGAACGTCGCCGGACTGCACCTTGTACTGCTTGCCACCGGTCTTCAGGACCGCAAACATCATCATCTTCCTTCTACCCCGCGCCCTGTGGCCCCCATCTTCGGGTGTTCTCGCGGATCAAACCGCGCCTCGGGCTGCGTGCCCCTCTCGGGACATCTTCGACAAATCAAAACAGCCGCAGGGAACCCCGGCGGCGACAGAGGCCTGCATATGCCCGAGCCTCGCGCTGCTGTCAAGCGATGCAACAGCGGTTTTACGGGTCCCGTACCAAGGGCCCAGACCCGCCGCGCAGCTCAGGTTTCTTCGCCGGCGACAAATAAGGCCGCCGCCGCGCCGAGATCATAGCTCACCGCCTCGAACATCGCATCGAAGGCCGCAAACAAAGTGCGGTTCAACACGCGTCCGGCGGGGCTCTCTGACAAGGCGATATAGGCATCCATATCCGCATCGCTGAGCGCATCATAGGCAACGATTTGATAGGAATAGAGCCAAAGCTCCGTTTCGGCGCGGATCTCGGGTTCTTGGCTCCACACTTCCGCCAACATCAAATCCTCGGGCAATTCGACGTCAAAGGCACCGCCATCCACCAGCCCGCGATAGAAGGCGAAGTTCGAGTTCAAGGCGCCCGCCACATTCAAATCGATCAGGGCGTTGGCGTCGTTGAAGGCGCGCAATTGATCGATGCGCGGGTTCTCTGCGGCCAGCTCCTCGCGAAACACGATATTGGCGGCCTCTTCCACCACCGGGTCGATGAATTCGCGCCGGGCGAGGATCTCACCTTCCACAATGCGCCGCCCGATCTCGGTTGCGAAAAATGCGTTCAGAGTGTCGAGTTCATCGGCGCTGAACGCATCTTCCGGCACCGCCGCTTCGAAATCCTGCGTCAGCCGTTCGAGACTGTATGTCTGCGCAACCATCGCAGGCCAGGCGGCCCCGCCCTGCCCCGGAAACATCTCCGCTTCCAGATCATCGGCATAATCGATGCCCTCGATCGACATGATCTCCAACACGTCGTAAAGCCCAATCGCCTGAAACAGGGTGTAAAGCTCCGGGTTCTCCGCCGCGATCACACTGCCCGGCGCAATCTGGGCCTCCACCGGTGTCTCCGGCGCGGTCTGCGCCAAAGCGGCTCCGGCCATGACACTCAAAGTAAAGCAGGTGGCGAATGGCAATGCACGCAACATGGGCTCTCCTTGTTGGGGCCGTCACGACCCGATCTTTCTCTAAAACATGGGCAAGTGGGCGCCGGAAATCCACCGCCAAACGGCGCCCGTCTCGAAGAGTTGAGCGAAGCTCCGCCGGTCCGGCTTTCTGGCGCGCGGCAAACTTGTCGGCAAGACCCCCCTTGCGCGGGCGCACGGCTGCGGCTATTCCCCCGCTCCACGACCCCTGATTAAGCGCGGAGAGGTGCCGGAGTGGTCGAACGGGGCGGTCTCGAAAACCGTTGTGGGTGCAAGCCTACCCAGGGTTCGAATCCCTGTCTCTCCGCCACCTTCGAAAACGAACCCGGCTTTGCCTTTTGGCGGCCCGACCGTCTCGATAAGGTCTTATTGCGACCGATGCCGTTCGCCGTCGGTCGTTTTTTAATCATAAATGTTTTTTATGGCCGCGCTGTCGGGTCGACCTGATCACATCTAACTCCGCTATTGATAGACCTAAGGTGCTGACCGACTTCTGCGAGATGTCTCGCTTTCGCGATCAGAGCATCGCCGATAGGCGGCTTATCAGGCGTATCAAATTGTCGTCCGATTTCGGCACAGAAGATGCGACCTTACTCCACCACACAACCGCACGAAAGTGACATTTTTCTCTATATAAGATTAATTTTAGGCGTTCTCGCTCTCGCAAGACCGCTACCGGACATCGTCAGATCGGGTTGCAATGTCCATTATGCGCGAGAAACCAGTGACCTAACGCGCTTCGGGTTATGTGCCTCCGTCCCGCCAACATATCAGCGTCACTTATGAACGCTTACATCATGCCCTTCCGCAACATTCATTGACATTGAAAATATTTCAGTTAAAAAGTTAATCAATCAATCTGAGTATTTTAACTCGAAAAAGATTGAAAGACTGAGGCGAAAGGGTAGTTACGATGAAGATCACAGTACAATTGCGTCCGTCCAGCGGGCGTCTGACGAAGTGGAAAGGTAAGGTCGCATCCATATCGCCGACCGGTGGACGGCTCCTGTCGTCTTGCTCCTTGCGGGCGCTGGCTCTGGCAACCGGTTTGGCAATGCCAACACTCTTCGTGTCCTCGGGTGCAGGGTTCGCGGGCACCTGTGTTGAAACATCGCCGGGCGTCTTTAGCTGCTCGGGCCCGGCTGACGTCGGCGGTTCAGATGCAGAGGTGGTGATTGACACGGGCGGAGCAGTCTCGGTTGAGACCGCCGCTGGTTTTGGGAACGACACCACGACCGGCACCGACTCTGGAGGCTCTAACAGCGAAGTCAACGGCATCGATATTCAAGGCACTGGCGGCGTCACTTTCACCGACACGAATTCTTCTACGATAACCGGACTGAATCAGGGTCTCAGCGTTCGCAACAACGGCGGCACCGTAACAGTTGTAACGACTGGAGCCATCACCGGGGTTAACTCGACTGGCATCGCACTCAACAACACCGGCCTCGGGTCGGGGAGCACGATCGACGTTGGTGGGGATGTGACCGGCAGACTAAGCAGCGGAGGTACCGGGATTTCTGCAAACAATAACACCGGGGCTTTGACGATCTCAACAGCGGCGGGCACAACCGTTTCGGCTGGCGGTAATGGCATCCGGGCAACAAATGGGAACAGTGTTGGGGTAAACGATTTCACGATTACCACTGGTGGTCAGGTCATTGGTAGCAGCAACTATGCGATTGATGCGACCCAACAGGATGACGGAGATCTTGTGATCCAGACCTCAGACACCGTTACCGGTGGGGCGCAAGGGATCCGGGCGCAAAATGCCAATGGCGGCAACATCAGCATCGTGAGCACGGCCGCCGTTGAAGGAACCAGCCAAGCGGGCATCTTTGCGTTCAATCAGAGCATTAGCACAGGCGATGTATCCATTTCGGCGACGAGTGTCACCAGTAGTGTTACAGGTATCAGCGTCACCAATAATGGTACCGGCCTCACGAGAGTAACGACGTCTGGAGTAGTGGATGGCGGCAATGCGGGCATTCTGGCCGTAAACACGAATGCCGCCACGGGGGTAATGGAGATCGACGCCTCAGACGACGTGACCGGTGGACAACACGCGATCTCCGCGGACAATCGTGGGTCGGGTGCGCTGAACATCACGGTGAGCGACATCGTAACCGGCGGAACGTCACGAAGGGGTGACGGCATCCGCACTCTCACAGTGACGGGCGGGACCACTGCCACCATCACATTGAACACGGGTGCCGATGTCAGAGGCGGCAGCGGTGGATTTGCCATTTCAAATGATGGCGGCAACTCAGAGACACTCGTTAACACGGGCGCCTCGGTTGCCGGTGATATCAGCCTAGGTGACGGTTCCGACAACTTGACCTTCGCTGGCGGGAGCTTTGACACGGATGCGGAGTTTGATGGTGGTGATGACATCGACGCAACGGATGGCTCTGTTGACGTCCTGACCTTTGTCGGATCCAGTGGATCGCTTGGGGGGGGGAATATCGACAACTGGGAACAGGTCAATATCGGAGCAGGGTCAGCCATAACGTTGGACAACTTCGGGATGACGGCTGGCACGACGACCGTCGATGTTGGCGGCACCCTTTCTTTTGTTCGCGACCTGTTTACCTTCGGAGGTGCTGGCATATTTGATGGTGGCAACCTAACCAATGCGGGAACTGTTACACTTCAGAACGGTACCGCCGCTGATACAGTGACCGTATCTGGCGACTACACCGGCGGCGGTCGGCTTTTGATCGATGTCGATTTTGCCGCTGACACTGCAGACACCCTTACGGTTCAGGGCGCTGTGTCGGGCGTGACGTCGATTGAGATTGTCGATGTCTCGACGACGACAGCAAGCGGTAACGAGATTCTTGTTGTGGATACCGATGGGCTTGCATCGCCATCCGATGCCTTTGCTTTGGCGACCGGCCCCGTGACCAGCGGCGCGTTCCTCTATGACCTGGATCAGGACACAACCGATCTGGATTGGTATCTGCGCTCCACCGGCCAACTCAGCAGCACCGGCGCGATCTATGAGGGCCTTCCCCTGGTTCTTGCCGGGTTCAACAACTTGCCGACCATGCAGCAGCGTGTGCGCCAGCGGTCATCTATAGAAGGCCAAGAGCTGTGGGTGCGCTTTGTCGGCGATCGTTTGGACACGACCCCCTCCTCTTCCGAGGATGGCATCAGCTATGAAAGCACCCAGACCGGCCTGCAAGCCGGGGCCGATTTCGACCTGGAAACCAATGGCATCGGCCGTTGGGTTATCGGGGCAACCATGCAATATGGTCAGATCTCCGCCGATATGAGCGGCGCGAGTGGCACAGGTCAGATTGACGCCGATGGTTATGGGATCGGGGCGACCGGCACCTGGTTCAGTGGCACAGGCTTGTATCTCGATATCCAAGGTCAAGCGAACTGGATCTCCAGTGATATCGCCTCGTCGGCAGCTGGCACCCTCGCAACCGGACATGACAGCCAAGCTCTGGCAATCAGCTCCGAGATCGGGCAGCGCATCACCCTTGCTGGCGGCGGTACGCTGACCCCGCAAGCGCAGATGATATGGGGCATGGTCGATGGCGACGCCATGACCGACGAGGACGGCAATGCGGTGGACCCGGGAACCAATGACACCTTGGTGACCCGGCTTGGTCTGGCCTATGAAACGGACGTCACCGACCGTGGTCAGTTCAATGCCATCGGCAATATCTGGCATGACCTGTCCGGCGCGCAGACCACAAATGTCGCTGGCGCCGATCTGTCGGCAGAGGCCGAGTCCACCTGGGCCGAAATCGGCATTGGCGGCGATTTGCAGCTTGCCCCGGGGCAGTCTCTCTATGGTGAGGCCAGCTACCGAACCGCTCTGGGCGGTGCCTCCTCGGACAATCGGGGCCTGCGCCTTTCGGCAGGATTCCGAATGGACTTCTGATCCAGCGGATGCGGTGCCAAAACTGCAACGTAGCACCATCAACATCGCCCCCGCCTGCACTGGCGGAGGCACCCTCCCCTAACAAACAGGACCCCCTGCTGATGCGATCTCTCGCCCTTTCCATCGTCCTGGCCTTGGTGCCAGGCTTATCTTTTGCGCAACAGACGGCGCCGCTGCCCAGCACAGTCACAGAAACCTATGACGCTTGGACAGTGAACTGCGTCAGCGTGGACGCCGCAGGCGAACCGCTTGAGAGGCAGCTCTGCGAAATGTCGCAGCAGCTACAGCAACAAGATAGCGGGCAGCGGGTTTTGAGCGTCGTGCTCCAACCTGATGGAGATGACGCAAATCTGGTCATCCTGACACCCTTTGGGCTGCTTCTTTCCGGCGGTGTTCAAATCGATGTCGAAGAAGGCCAAGTCGCAGTTCTGGCGTTCCGGACCTGCCTGCCCGCCGGGTGTCTTGCCCGCGGCACACTCACGGACGAGGAAGTCGGTTTGCTGCGACGTGGAAGTATCGCTCAAATCCAGATGACCAGCGCCGATGAGGCCCCCTTTATCGTTGAGATTTCGCTTGCTGGCTTCACCAATGCTTGGAACCGACTGCAAGACTCTTAATGGCAAAGGGCGGCGCATGATATCAGAGCCGCCGCCCTTTGCTCGCCCCCCATAAACCGTCAATGCGCAACCAACTCAATCAGTCCACACTCTCTGATTAATCTGCCTTGGCACCCGATGCGTCGCTCACGACTTTCTCGGATCGCTGCGCCCAAGATCACCCCACGGCCAATGAGAACAGCCCCCCAGTTGGATCGCGAAGCAGCGTGCCACGGGCGTCCTGCTGCGCCCCTTTCGCTGGCCGCAGGACGGTGGCACCGGCGAGGCGTCCGCGGTTGAGAGCCTCCGGCAAATCCCCGACCCGAAGGCTTGGGACCCAAAGCGGCGCCGTATCGGACGCATCATCGCCACCATCGTAGAACGCTACCGTCTCCCCATTTAAGGTGATTGATCTATCTTTCGCCGAAATGGAAAGATCTTCCGCCGCCTCCCATCCAAAAAGACGATGGTAGAATGTTGCCGGAAAGCCGCCCACGCTGTTCAGATACCGCTCCGCCGCAAACTGCTTTGTCGGGGCAGGAAACGCATGACGCGACAGCGAAATCCCGATATGAGCCCCGTCCGGGTCGCGCAGGACGCAGTTGCGGCCAACGCCGGGGACTTCGAATGGCGGCTTGACGATCATCCCGCCATGGTCCGCCGCAAGCGCAGCCGTGGCATCCACATCTTCGACCTCGACATAGGGAATCCAGCCAACAACCGGTCCGGGCGTCTGATCGATGATCCCTGCCCCGGCTTCGCCATCCAACAGGGCAAGCGTGAAGTCTTTCTCGCCACCGCCCCAGGCAAAATCCGTCGCGTGTTCAGTAAGGTAGCTCCAATGCGCGACGTCTTGGTAGAAGGGCTTGGACCGCTCGGCATCGGGCGTAAACAGATCGTGCCAGACGATCCGACCTCGTTTTTCAGTAGTCATGGCACCATCATCCGGGTTGGTTTTCCCGATACATGTCACAGCCTCGGGGTTCTGCCTTGACCAAGATCAAACCTGTCGGTTCGATGATGCGCGATACGCAACGCGCTGCAAACGATGCTGATTGGCGCGCGAAACATCGGCTCTTTGACACATGTCATCGCCGCCCGCTCTCTCAGCCCGTAGTTTTCGGCGCATGTTCTGAATGGAGATCAACGAAGGTGGATATGATGATGAACCCGATGTTATTTATCTGTCTGTTTTTCGCGGGCTTCGGGGTGTTTATGCTCGGGGCCGGTTTTGTCTGGTGGGTATCGCTTCAAGCCAAGCAGATGGAGCAAGGCAAGAAGGCTTGACTAGATAGGAAAGTCCCATCGGATTATCGCGCCGCGGCTGCAGCGTTTAGCTTCTCGCAACGGACCAATTGCGATATGATGAGCGCGTTGGACGCATCCCTAAATGGCCTCAATTATCATGACCTTACGTAAGACTTCTCGCATTTTTCTCTGGCTATTGGGGGCGTTGCTGATCATCGCCATCGCCGGGTATATCTGGCTGCGAAACAGCCCCTATTGGGTCGGTGTTACGCTCTTCGCGGATGACTATCGCGTCGCGAATTTCCGCAGCATGGACGCTGTCTTTCCCTTCGAGCCCGTGAGCCGCAGCGGCCCGGTTTGGGCGCTGGAAACCGCGCCCCGTGCTTTGCCCGAGAGTTATGGTTTCAATGGCCAAGATCTCGCATTATCGGCATTCCTAGAGCGCACGGAAACCACCGGCTTTCTCGTGCTCCACCAAGGTCAGATCGCCCATGAGAGCTATTATCTGGGCGGTGATGAGACCTCACAATTCACGTCCTGGTCCGTTGCGAAATCCGTCCTCTCCGCACTGATTGGCATCGCGATCGACGAAGGCCATATCGCCGATATCACGGACCCGATCGAGACATATGTGCCCGCGCTGGCCGGGACGGCCTATGGCGCTGTGCCAATTGAGGATGCGTTGACCATGTCATCGGGCATCGGGTTTGACGAGGATTACGACAATCCGATGTCAGACGTGAATATGCTGTTTGTCAGCTTTCCGATGGGCACGCCGCTTGCCGAGACGATTCACGGTCAAGACGCGCTCCGCCCGCCCGGAGAGTATAACAACTATATCAGCTCAGACAGCATCGCCCTCGGCCTCGCGCTGGAAGGGGCGACGGGCATGTCAACGCATGTGTATTTGCAGAGCCGCCTTTGGGGGCCGATGGGGGCAGAAGCGGATGCGTTTTGGAGCACCAATCGCGCCGGTGACGTCCTGCCGCTCTGCTGCCTCAATGCAACGCTGCGGGATTATGGCCGCTTTGGTCAACTCTATCTGCAAAATGGGGCTCGGGACGGGCAACAGATCGTCCCTGCCGATTGGGTCGCGGCATCCGTCACGCCATCGGCGCCGCATCTTGAACCGGGAGACAATCCGGCCTCATCCTGGACCTTCGGCTATGGCTATCACTGGTGGATTCCTGAGGAGCCGCAGGGCGATTACACCGCGATTGGCATTTGGGGGCAGTATATCTATGTCGATCCGGTTCGGGAGGTGGTGATCGTCAAGACCAGCGCCGACTATCACTTCGACGATAACGACCATGAAACCATCGCCGCCTTCCGCGCCATCGCCCGAGACCTCGCCGGCGAGTGACGTCCCAAGCCGGTGGCGTGCGCGATCGGGTCTTGATCCCAGACTCGGAGATTGGCTCTATAGTGATCGTCCCCCCTATTGATCCGGAGCCTCCATGCCCCCCGCCACCCGCGCCGATGCCATCACCCTCGCCCATGACGCCTTTGATGATGGCCGGTTTTTCAATGCCCTCGCCGAACTCGTCGCAATTCCATCCGACAGCGCCGCGCCCGGCGCCGGGCAGCATCTTACAGCATATCTCGACACGATCATCGCCAAGCTCGATGTTCTAGGATTCAAAACCGAGGTCTTGACCGATCCCGAAAGCGGCTTGCCCTTTCTTTTGGCCGAGCGGATCGAAGACCCCGCCCTGCCAACCATCCTCAGCTATGGCCATGGTGACACAGTGCCGGGCATGGAAGGGCGTTGGGATGCCGACCGCGACCCCTGGCAATTGACGGATGCGGATGGGCTCTGGTTCGGACGGGGGGTGGCCGACAACAAGGGCCAACATCTGATCAATCTCTCCGCCATCTCCGCCGTGATCGCTGCGCGGGGGCATCTCGGTGTGAACTTAAAACTGATCCTTGAGATGGGCGAGGAAGCGGGATCTCCGGGCCTGGCTCGGTTATGCGCCGAAAACAAATCCCGCCTTGCCGCCGATCTGCTTGTGGCGTCCGATGGGCCGCGCCTCAATGCGGATCACCCGACGCTGTTTCTCGGCGCACGTGGCGGACTTACGATGAAGCTGAGCATCCGCCGCCGGGTTGGCGGCCGTCATTCGGGCAATTTCGGCGGTGCGGTGGCCAATCCCGGGTTTGAGCTGGCCAACGCTTTGGCGAGCATTGTCGATGCTAATGGCTATCTGAAGATTGAGGCTTGGAAACCAAATAACATCCCCGCCGCCGCCCGCGCGGCCCTGGCCGGGCTTGTGCCCGTGGGCGGTGAGGTCGATCAAGATTGGGGCGAGCCGGGGCTGACGCCTGCCGAGCGGGTTCACGCCTGGTCCTCGGCCGAGATTCTCGCTTTCACCTGCGGCACCCCGGAACAGCCGGTCAATGCGATCCCGCCCGAGGCCCATGCCTGGCTCCAGTTGCGCTATGTCACCGGTGTTGACCCGGACGGCATCCTACCGGCCCTTCGCACCCATCTGGACGCGCACGGCTTTGCCCATGTGGAGATTACCCCGGAGGGCGGCGCGTTTCGGGCCAGCCAAACACCCGCCGATCACCCCGCGGTTGCGTTCGCGGCGCAATCGTTGCAGCAGACAACCGGTAAAGCGCCCGCCACCCTACCGTCGCTTGGCGGGTCGCTGCCCAATGACATCTTCACCGACATTCTGGGCCTGCCGACGATTTGGGTGCCACATTCCTATCCTGGCTGTTCGCAACATGCGCCGAATGAACATCTGCCGGCCGCCGTCCTGCGCGATGCACTTGGCATGATGACCGGCCTGTTCTGGGATCTGGGCGCGGCGGATCGGTCCGCCTATCTACCCTAATTCACCGGGCGCGCCGCGCCACCTCGTTCCGCCAAGCCGAGAGCGCGGGATTGTCGTCGCGCGCCGGGCGTGGTTCGGGTGGCCGATTATCGGCGGGGGCATGCGGGCTGCGGAAGTAATACATCTCGCGCGCGCCGAAATAGAAACTGACGATCGCGCCCAGAAGCCACCAGAGGGGTTCGGGCACCTCCGCCAGCCCGACCATACGGCTGGCAAAACTGACCGGATCGACCATCGCATAGATGAAGAGCCCGAGGGTCCCTAGCGCCAACATCGGCCGCGGCATGCGGTTTAGTCCATTGACAAAACGGTCAAAAAGACCTGGCCGAACATATTGGAACTCTTCCGAATGGCTGTCCAACGCGGCGCGATGCGCCTCGGCGCTCAGTTCCATACGACGGGTCGCCGAAGGCACGAACACCTCCGCGACGCCCTCCGCAGCCTCCCCCAAGGCGCGGGTCGCCGCCGCACCACCAATCACGCGATTGATCAATCCCATGCCGACACCCGGGCGTGATGTTCGGCATCGCTCAGATGGTAGCGGGGCGAGATGAACTCTTCGGCCCGCCGGATCCAGCCGCCTTTGCCCCCATCCCGGCGGCGGGCATACTTTCGGCTCGCTGGACGGTGATCCGCCAAACGGTAGTAATAGTTCCGCCGGGCGATCCCATAGGCATCGACCAGATGATCGGGCGCCTGCGTCTCAGCCGCGTGGGCCGCGCGGATTGTCTGCGGCCCAATCACCCCATCAACGATGATCTCGAGCCCCATATCCCGCAGCAACCGCTGCAAAAGCGTCACCGCATTGGCCCCGGCATTCACATACATATCGAACACGGTCGCGTGCAGCACGTCGGGCAGCTGGTCGATCGAGGGTCGTTCAAAGTAGTGCTCAATGAAAATCTCTTGCGCCTGCGCCCGGGTCAGCGCTTGGACGTCGGCCACCGACACCGTGCCGTCGCCGGTCAGATCGAGACCCAAGCGCCGCATCGTGTGGATCGTAACGCCAAAATTCGTCGCACCGCCGGGATCGTCGGGGTCATTCACAAAACCGCCTTCGCGGTCGAGGATTTCGGATGCAATTTGGTGAACCGACTGCATGGTTCGCCCTCCATGCTCAGTGGTTCAACTGAGGGAAAGACTGTCGCAGAAAGGTAAAGAAAGGCTAAAGCCGCCGCCAAAAACCTTGGGGTATCTCAGCTTTCTTCAGGAAGGTAATGCATCCCATGCTCTTCCAACGCATCGATGACTTCGGCGGGCATATAGGTCTCATCATGGCGTGCCAGGATCTCGGTCGCCTGGAACACTCCGTCCACATAGGATCCGGTGCCAACCATCCCCTCGCCCTCGCCGAAGAGATCGGGCAACACGCCGGTATAGGCCACCGCCACGGATGCGCCGCCGTCGGTCACGTTAAAGGTGATGGTTTCGCCCTGGCCACGCACCAAGGTGCCATCCTCGACCAAGCCGCCGATGCGGAACACCTCGGTCGGCGGTGGCGGGGCCGCCACGATATCCGATGGCGGGCGGAAGAAGTTGATGCCATCGCGGAAGCCATAACCGATCAACGCGGCAGCACCGGCCAGACACACAATCGCCAGCATGATCACTTGAATCCGGCGCTGTTTCTTTAGGCCTCGCATGGCCACCTCCTCTTTACGGAAAGAGCGGTGCCATGGTCAGCCCCGTCGTCTCCGCGATCCCCAGCATCAGGTTGGCGTTTTGCAACGCCTGGCCAGAGGACCCTTTGGTCAGATTATCCAGCGCCACAAAAACTTGCGCGCGCCCATCTCGCCGGTCCGCCGCCACACCGACATGCACATAATTGGACCCGCGCACGTCATGTGTCGAGGGGGCTGCGCCAAAAGGCAGCACCTGGATGAATGGTTCCGTTGCGTAGGCCTGGCTGAGCGCCTCATAGACCGCCTGCCCATCGCCTTTGACATAGACGGTTGCGAGGATGCCCCGGTTCATCGGCGCAAGATGTGGCGTGAATTGAACCTGCACGGGCCGACCGGCCAAGGCGCTGAATTCCTGGTCAAATTCACCCAAATGCCGATGGGTGCCGCCAATTGCATAGGCATTCGCGCCTTCCGACAGCTCCGCATGCAGCAGGTTTTCTTTGAGGCTCCGCCCTGCCCCGGAAACGCCGGTGATCAGATTGATGATGATCTCATCGGGGTCGATCACACCGGCCTTGAGCAGCGGCACCAACGCATATTGCCCGGTCGCCGCATTGCAGCCCGTGCCCGCGACCAGCCGCGCCGTCTTGATCTGATCCCGATAGAATTCGGTCAGGCCATAGACAGCCTCTGCCTGTAGCTCGGGCGCATCATGCTGTTTGCCATACCATTTTTGATAGGCCTCCGGATCACGGAGCCTGAAATCCGCGGAGAGATCGATGACTTTAAGATCGTCCGGCAAAGTTTTGATAACATTCTGCGATGTGGCATGCGGTAGCGCGCAGAACGCCAGATCGATGGCAGAGAAATCCACCTCATCGATCTTCTGCAGCACAGGTAGGTCCAGATGCCGCAAGAACGGGAACACATCGCCCATAGCCATCCCGGCTTTGCGATCCCCAGTCAGCGCGGCAATGCGCAGCTCGGGATGGGTCGAGATCAGCCGAACAAGCTCTGCGCCGGTATAGCCGGAGGCGCCGAGAATGGCGATGGAATGGGTCATGGATTTGGCCTCGTGATGGTACTCCGCGGGGAGTATGCCAATTCGGAAGTGGGATCAAATCAGGATCACTACTGACCCTCTGGCCGGTCTGATGGAACGCTGGCTGCTAGGCCGCCGCATCGAATGAGATCGAGCGTCGCAGGAACTGAACCGCCTTCGCCCCCACCCGCTTTGGGTCCCCGGTCGTCAGAAACTTGGCCTCGGTCCCGGCGCCCAGTTTGTCGGGATGTCGCTCCAAGTAATCGGCAAGACTTTCGGCCACCAAATCGGCTTGCGAATAGACGGCCACATCGGCGCCAAGTGCATCGCGGAACACGTCCTCCAGGATCGGATAATGGGTGCAGCCAAGAATGGCGGCCTCCGGCTTCGGCATCCGCCGTTGCAACGCTTCCACATGGCTTCGCACCAGGGCTTCGGCAAGGATCATATCGCCATCTTCGATCGCGTCGACCACACCACCACAAGGTTGAGCTTCGACGTCTACGCCTATGGCGCGAAACGCCAATTCCCGCTGAAAGGCACGGCTCGACACCGTTGCGGGGGTTGCAAAAAGTGCCACATGTTTCACGGCAACCTCGCGTGGTGGGGAGTTGTCGCCCCAATTCCGCTCAGTCAGCGCTTCGATCAGCGGCACAAACACCCCCAAGACGCGCTTGTCTTCTGGCACCCAGCCCTCTTGCATCCGGCGCAAGGCCGCCGCGGACGCCGTATTGCAGGCCAAGATCACCAGATCACACCCGGCGTCGAAGAGCTGCTGCACCCCGGCCGTGGTCAACTCATAGACGTCATCGGCATCGCGCACCCCATAGGGCGTATGCGCATTGTCACCGAAATACACAAACGGCACCTCAGGCAGGCGCTTGCTTACCGCATCCAGCACGGTCAATCCGCCCAACCCGCTGTCAAAAATTCCGACGGCCATCTGCGCCTCAATACCTTTCCCGGGGCCCGTCCCGGTGCTTGTCTTCGAACTCAAACCCGATCTCGCTTGGGTTCAGCGGATCCGGGCTTAACCCATAGGTTGCTTCGCGCAGGAAATCCATCATTGCGCGGGTATCTTTTGCATATGGTTCGAGATCGGCGCGCGGGATCGGCTCCCCAATCACCACTTTCACCGGCGAGTTGATCCGCGCGCGGAACTCTTTGATCAGCATCCCCATACGCAATGTCGAGTGCAGATGGCTCATTAGTTGAAACAAGCGTGAGTTATGGCCATCGAAATAGATCGGCACGACTGTGGCTTCGGATTTCGCGATCATCCGCGCCGTGAAGCCACGCCAGTTCGGGTCCATCGGGCGGCCAAACGGCTTATTCGCGGTTGAGACCGTCCCGCCGGGGAAAATCCCGATAATCCCGCCATCGGCCAAGTAGCGCAGGGCATCTTTCCGGGTTTGAATATTGAGCTGCACCGCCTCTTTTGTCTCGTCGAAGGAGATCGGCAAAATGATCCGGTCCAGATCTTCCGCTTTGCGAAACACGCGATGAGCCAGAATGCGGAAGTCGCCCCGCGCCTTGCTGAGGATATGGCCCATCATCAGCCCGTCGAGAATGCCATATGGGTGGTTTGCAATCGCCACGACGGGCCCCTCGGCAGGGATGTTCGAGAGGCTGCCGCCGGTTATCTCCAGCTCCAACCCATAGCGCTCGACCATCACCTCCCAGAAATCACGGCCCTGACGCACATCCTCATCATAGCCGTCGGCCAGCTTGATCAGGCCAAGGCGCCCGGTCGCGTTTTCCAGAACCCGGATCATCGCCCGCCCACCACGCGAGGCGGCGGAGGAGGCATAGCTGATCTCGCGTGCCACCTGTCTCTTTTCCGATGATCGTTGCCGTCCGGTCATGATGCCGTCGCGTCCGATGGAGTCCCTGCATTCGGCATAGGCCCCCTCGGCGATTCTTTCTAGTAGGCTCGCCCAGGTTTGAACGCCACCCGTGTCTTCAGCGCCGGGTCCACCCCCAAAGGCATAGGAGCTCCATCGCGACATGCGCCGCGGCAACCGCCGTGATCCCGCCGGCGTCATAAGGCGGCGACACCTCGACCACATCGCCGCCGACCAAGTTGATCCCGGCCAGATCACGCAGGAAAATCGCCGCTTGGCCCGCACTGAGGCCGCCCCAAACCGGCGTTCCGGTCCCCGGGGCAAAAGCCGGGTCCAATCCATCAATATCAAAGCTCAGATAGACCGGGGCATCGTCCACCACGGCGCGCACCCGCTCGGCGATGGCCGAAGGCCCGCGTTCATGCACTTGCCGCGCGTCGATAATCTCGATCCCCAGATTGTCCTCAACCACCGTACGGATGCCCACATGGACCGAGCGCGCCACATCGATCAGCCCCTCTTTCACCGCGGTGTAGCAGAAGGTCCCATGGTCAATCCGCGTTTTGGAGTCGAACTCCGGCCAGGTATCGGTATGCGCATCCACCTGGATCAATGCCAGCGGTCCATGTTTCGCTGCATGGGCGCGCAGGATCGGCAAGGTGATCGAATGATCCCCACCAAGCGAGATGGCCGCCACATCGGCGGCCAAAATCCGCTCGATATGGGCCTGTAGCAACTCTGGGAAACTGCCAGTCTGGGCATAATCGAAGGCCAAATCGCCGTAATCGACGACGGCCAGCTCTTCCAGCGGCGAATACCCGTCCCAGCCATAAGGCGGGTCGAACGGCTGCAAAGACGACGCCTCTCGGATCGCACGCGGGCCAAGCCGTGTGCCGGAACGGTTGGTCACCGCCTGATCGAATGGCACGCCGGTGATCGCCACATCGACGCCGGTCAGGTCTTTGGTGTAGCGTCGACGCAGAAAACTAGGGATGCCGCCGAAAGCGTTTTCATGGGCCAGACCCTTCAGCCCCTCTCGGGTCAGCGCCAGATCCACTTGGGTTTTTGAGTCTTCCAATGCCATGCCGCGCCCTCCGCTTTGCCACATCTGGCAGACGAGGCGGAAAAAACTCAAGCGCGAATAATGACACCCGTCCGCTTGCACCTATGTCTCAGCCGAGGCATGCAGGCGACTTAGGGACGGGCGGAGACGACAGATGAGCGATACACCCACATTGCGCGACGATTTTATCGAAGGCATGAGCCGGGCCGCAGCCTCGGTCAGCGTGGTAACCACTGACGGGCCCGCCGGGCGCGCGGGTGTCACGGTCAGCGCGATGACGTCGATCTCGGCCGATGGTGAACGGCCGACGATGTTGGCCTGCGTAAATGCATCATCAAGCGCCCTGCCCTTGATCCTGGAAAATGGCTGTTTTTGCATCAATGTGCTGCGGATCGATCAGAATGACGTGTCGGACGTGTTCTCCAGCCGCCTGCCCGCGCCCGGTGGCGACAAGTTCAACTGCACCAAGATCGAGGCGATGCCATCGGGTGCCCCGCGTTTGGTTGAGGCTCTGGTGAGCTTCGATTGCGTCTTGGTTTCTGCGGAAAAACACGGCACCCACCACATCTGCATCGGCGCGGTCGATAAGGTCGTGACTGCCCCAGAAGGCAGCCCGTTGCTATACGGCATGCGGCGATATCTTAGGGCCGAGAAGCACTAGGCGAATAGCGGCTCTGAGCCGAAAGTCAGCTTTGTGTGCCCCCCGCCATGAGGACGGCGAGGGGCGTGAGTTTCAAAGGGCCTTACGGAAAACAACCTTGTCGTCACCGTCCGCCCAGAAGTCGCGGATGCGCGCCTCTTCTTCGTAACCATTTTGGGCATAGAACTTCCGTGTCAGCGCGAAGTCGTCGGAGCTGGATGTGTCCACGATCAAGATGCGTTGACCCCTGTCTTTCAAACGCTCTTCCGCCGCCTTGACCAAGGCCGCGCCGATGCGTTTGCCTTGCAGATCTGGGCGTACCGCAAGCGCGAGCATGTTCCAGGTGCCGTCAGCGAGGTCTTCCGGAACTGTGTAGCACAGGCCAACGGCCTCGCCGTCGCAAAGGCAGGTGAGCCAAAAGGCCTCTGTTTCGCCAGCCAAGGCAGGCGCCAGCATGTCCGGCAGCATCTCACTTGGGAAAAGCTCGGTCCCATCTAACACGGCTTGAAGCCCGGCAATATCGTCGGTTGAAGTGGCTTTGATGATTGGGTTTGTCATTGTTTGGATGTCCTTATCGGGTGTCGTATTCGGGGTTTACGGAACGAATGCCGCGCCGTGTGGCGCGTCGGGTCGTCCGCTTTCGGGTCGGATGAGCCGCCTCTTTTTCAGGCGGTCAAAGGCCTTCAGCGAGCAATCAGCCAAGACATGGCCGCCGCGTCTGAAGCAGGAAACATCGCGCATATTGCCGTTCGTTATGCGTTCAAAGTGGATGGCTCCACCTTGCGTCAGAACGTGCAAAACACGCTGTTCGTATTTTTAGATATTCAATGGATTGTCTCTTGATCTTATGTCAGCCAAAAAGGCTTCCGGCACCGCGCGCGGAAGTCTTCTGGTTCAGGTTGGTCCAATCAGGTGGACCTTAGCGGCGGGCCGCAATCGTAGACATAAAATCTCCATCGCTCTGCACAGTGCAGTACGTAAGGTCGGCATAGTGCCACGAATGGTTTCTGGCAAGCAGACGTTCTAGATATTTCAACAAAGAACCGTGAAGCCTGCTTCCAAAACCTCGATCACGCCACAGGCTGTGCCGACTCAACAAGTTTCGCAAAAAAGCTCGCCCCGATGGGTGCAATAGCGTCGTTGAATTCATACTCCGGGTGGTGCAATCCGGCGCTATCCCCCTGGCCTAGAAACAAATAGGCTCCGGGCCGGCGTTCCAACATATAGGCGAAGTCTTCGGCCCCCATCTCGCGCCCGGCAGCACCGTCGACATTCTCTGGACCCACGATCTGCTCCGCCACCGTGCTTGCGAAGGCGGCTTTGGTGGGGTCATTCACCGTAGCGGGATACCCTGCCCGATAGTCGAGCTTCACATCCACATCATAAGCCGCAGCTTGCCCCGCCACGATGCCTTCCATCCGGCGCTTCACCATGGCCTGGACCTCAGGGTCAAAGGTGCGGACCGTGCCACAGATATAGGCCTCCGCCGGGATCACATTATCGGCCGTCCCGCTGTGGATTTGTGTGACCGACACCACCAAATCATCCGCCGCATAATGGTTCCGCGACACGATGGTCTGAATCGCCTGGACCATACCGACCGCCGCGATGATCGGATCTTTCGTCTCATGGGGCATGGCGCCATGCCCGCCGACGCCTGTGACATAGATATGGAACGTGTCGACGGCGGCCATGATCGGGCCGGGCGTCGTCGTCATCCGTCCCTCGGGTAGACCGGGCACGTTGTGAAGCGCATAGATTTCGGCGATATCGAACCGCTCCATAATCCCCTCCTGACACATCACGTTGGCCCCGCCGCCGTCTTCTTCTGCGGGTTGAAAGATCAACGCCACGCGACCGGCAAAGTTCCGCGTCTCGGCCAGATATTTTGCGGCCCCAAGCAGCATTGTGGTGTGCCCGTCATGGCCACAGGCATGCATTTTTCCCGGGCTGGTCGAGGCATGCGGCAAGCCCGTCGCCTCCTCAATTGGCAGCGCATCCATATCCGCGCGCAGCCCGATGGTGGACCCCGCCCCCTGCCCGTCGATAATGGCCACAACCCCGCTCGTCGCGATCCCCTCATGGATCTCCGTGATGCCAAATTCGCGCAACCGCGCAACGACGAATCCGGCCGTCTCATGGCAGTCAAATTGCAATTCCGGGTGTTGGTGCAGATGTCGCCGCCAAGCTGTCATCTCATCTGCAAAGCCCGCGATACGATTGATGACGGCCATGGTGGTTTCTCCCCTTGATACGCAACCGGAACCTCGAAACAGTGTCGCAAAATTCGAGAGGCTTCAATGCGCGACGAGAGCGATATCCTGATCCACGACCCCAAAGGCGGAATGCCGCGCCTGCTGGAGATCATGCGGCGCTTGCGGGACCCGGACACCGGCTGCCCCTGGGATATCGAGCAGAGCTTTCAAACCATCGCGCCTTATACGATTGAGGAAGCCTATGAGGTCGCCGACGCGATTGAACGCGAAGCTTGGGACGAGCTTGAGGGCGAGTTGGGGGATCTCTTGCTGCAAGTGGTCTATCACGCCGAGATCGGGGCCGAGCGGGACCTGTTTAACTTCGCCTCCATCGCCGATGCCATTTCCGACAAGATGGTGGCGCGCCACCCGCATGTCTTTGGCAGCGAGAGCCGCGAGAAATCCGCCGAACAGCAAACAAGGGATTGGGAGACGATCAAAGCCGCGGAGCGCGCGGGGAAAGCCCGCAGTGGGGTGCTTGATGATGTCGCGCGTCATCTGCCTGCGCTGATGCGGGCGGAGAAATTGCAAAAACGGGCCGCCCGGGTGGGATTTGATTGGCCTGAGATTGGCCAGGTGGTTGATAAAATCGCCGAAGAGGCCCGCGAATTGGCCGAGGCTCGAGATCACATGCCGCCTGAGCAAATCGCGGAGGAAATGGGGGACTTGCTTTTTGTGATGGCCAATCTCGCCCGTCATCTCAGTGTCGACGCCGAAGAGGCCCTGCGCGCTGCCAATGGCAAGTTCACGCGACGGTTCGCCTATATCGAAGCGGAGCTGGCCAATTTGGGCCGTACCCCTGCCGAGAGCGACTTGGCCGAGATGGATGCGCTTTGGGATCAAGCAAAAGCAAACGGATTATAGCAGCGCGCCGCTTGCCCCGCCGCCGAAAGATCGGCATTGAGGCGGTTCAGCCGATTGGCTGAAAGGGAGTATCAGAGATGAGCGAGATAGCAGTGGCACCGGCCTCAAACCCCGGTCGTGCGGCAATCTGGATGATCGGCGCGATCATCTCGTTCAGCGCAATGGCCGTTGCGGGCCGCGCCGTGGCCGTCGAACTCGATACGTTTGAGTTGATGACCTACCGGTCGGCGGTCAGCCTGATCCTTGTGCTGGCAATTGGTGGGATGGCCGGCACGTTGGGGCAGATCACCCGGCGCAACTTGCGCCTGCACGGCATCCGCAACCTGGCCCATTTCACCGGCCAAAACCTCTGGTTCTACGCCATTACGGTCGTGCCCCTAGCGCAAGTCTTCGCTCTGGAGTTCACCTCGCCCCTTTGGGTGATGATCTTGGCGGCCCTGTTTCTGGGCGAACGCCTCACACGGCTCAAAATCGGTGTGGGCATCTTGGGGTTTGTCGGCGTCTTGATCGTCTTGCAACCCGGCAGCGTACCGCTCTCGCCGGGGATGATCGCCGCCGCGCTGGCCGCAATCTGTTTTGCTGCGACCGCGATTTTCACCAAATTCCTGACTCGCACCGAAAGCATCACCTGCATCCTGTTCTACCTCGCCACCATCCAATTGGCCTTTGGTCTGGTCGTCTGTCTGATCGATGGCGAGATGGCGCTGCCAAGCCTGTCGGTTGCGCCTTGGGTTGTCCTGGTTGGCATCGCGGGCCTGACGGCGCATTTCTGCATGACGATGGCGCTCAGCATTGCCCCCGCCAGCGTCGTCATGCCGGTCGACTTTGTCCGCCTGCCCGCCATCGCGCTGGTGGGCATGATCCTCTATGATGAACCCCTGCAATTGGCGGTGTTTTTGGGCGCGGCATTAATCTTTGCTGCGAATTATGCGAATATCCTGGATGAAACGCGCCGCAATCGTGCCAGAAAGCAACTGTAACATATCTGACACAAATAACGGCGAATCTGGCCTGACCCTTACGTCAATAGCGACCTGACGCCAGGGAACATTTGACCCACGTAATAATCTTGCGCCTATCCTAGGTGCAGAATTGGGAAGACATCTCTCGGGGAGGAGAGCAATGAGAATTTTCGTCGCAGCAAGCGCGGCCCTACTGGCCACCACATCCATCGCGAGCGCAGATATCAGTCGGACAGATCAGTCCATGCGTGTGCTGTTCGAAGATGTGGGACCGTCCGGCAACTATGTCGAACTGTCCTTCGGAAGAGTATCGCCAGAGGCCAATACGCCAGGCATCGATAACCCGCTTGGCGACTACACACAGGCCGGGTTCAGCTATCTGCACCGGTTTAATGAACAGTTCTCCGTTGCTCTGATCTATGATCAGCCTTTCGGTGCCAGCGTTGAATATCCCGCAGCGAGCATCTTCAATGGGGGGAACGCGACAGTAGAGACTGATGCTGCGACCATCGTCGGTCGGTATGAGTTCGGTAATGGTTTCAGCGCCCATGCTGGGATAAGAGCGCTGAGCGCCGAAGGCAGCATCCTTACCGGTGTGAATGGCCAATTTGCGAACCTCACAGGTGATAGTGATCTCGGTTTTGGTGGTCTTGTCGGTGTGGCATATGAGCGTCCTGATATCGCGCTGCGCGTGGCTCTGACATATCATTCGAGCATCGATGTTGAGTTCACAGCGACAGAAACGGTCATCCTGCCGCCCGGCGCACCGACGACACAGGTTTTTGACGTTGAGTTCCCGGAAAGCATTAACCTTGAATTTCAGACTGGAATCGCTCAGAACACCTTGCTATTCGGCTCAGTTCGCCACCAATTCTGGGATGGGTTTAATCTGACTGTGCCGGGCTCAGCCACCGGATCAGCAGCACAGTATGTAAACTTCACCTCCGACACCACGACTTATACAATTGGTATCGGGCGGCGCCTTAACGAGAATTGGTCGGGTTCAATTTCCTACACGCATCGGACCGATGGCACAATTCCAAGTGACACAGCACTGTCGCCGACAACAGGCCTCGATACCATTACTCTAGCTGGACAGTATGAGTTCGATAATATGTCGATCTCAGGTGGCATAACTTATGGCATGCCAGGCGACCAAACCGTAATCGGGCCTGGCCCAACAACGGTGAATTTCACCGACAACGAAGTGTTTGGGATCGGCCTTCGCGTCGGGTTCCGCTTCTAATCTCTGTTTCGCTTAAGATGAAAACCCCCGCGCATCGCGCGGGGGTTTTTCTTTGCCGCATGTTCCGGGTCGCGAGGACATCGTCTGTTTGCTAGACCCCTGGCATGACACAGCAATCCCTATCTACACGGGCCTGGGCAGAGATGGCGCTTCTGGCGCTAATCTGGGGCGCCTCGTTTCTCGCCATAAAGCTGGCTCTTGCAGAGGTGCCAGTGTTCACCCTGGTGGCACATCGGGTGTTCTGGGCGACCCTGCTGCTTTGGATCTATGTCCTCTGGCGTGGCTTGGAGATCCCCCGCAGTCCGAAGATTTGGGGGGCGTTTCTGATGATGGGGATCCTGAACAACATCATCCCCTTTACGCTCATGGCTTGGGGGCAACAGTTCATTGAGACCGGCCTAACCTCGATCTTCAACGCCGCCACCGCGATTTTTGGTGTGCTCGTCGCCGCGATGTTCTTTCGGGATGAACGGCTCACCCCCCGCCGGGGGATCGGTGTTTGCATTGCCTTTGCCGGTGTGGCCGTGGCCATCGGGCTCGACAGTTTCGCCAGTTTCGACATTCGCAGCCTGGCGCAGCTTGCCGTGATCGGCGGCACTGTGTCCTACGCATTCGCCGCAGCCTGGGCCCGCGGCTATCTTAGCGGGCTTGCGCCCCAAGTCGCCGCGGCGGGCATGTTGACCGGCGCGACCGTCATCATGCTGCCGCTGGCCTGGGTCGTCGACGGGGCACCTGAGATGCCGCAACTGCCCGTAACCTTCGCGGCTATCGGCTATTTCGCCATCCTCGGCACGGCGATTGCCTATCTGCTCTACTACCGCGTGCTCAGCATGGCGGGCAGCGGCAATGCGATGATCGTGACCCTGCTGATCCCGCCGGTGGCAATCATCCTTGGTGCGGTTGTCTTGGGCGAACGCTTGGCACCAGAGGCCTTCGCGGGCTTCGCCCTGCTCGCTCTTGGGTTGATGATCCTTGATGGTCGGATGTTACAGATGTTCCGAAAATCGTCCGGGCCTGAAAAATCTTGATGACGATATTTGCCGCAAGCGCTAGGGGTTAGGCCTGTTTTACGAGGCGCCCGCGCATGACGCTGATCTATGAGACCCCACAGGCTTGGCTGGACGCGCCGGAGAAGCGCCTCTTGGTGTTCGGCATGTCCGGTCTGGGCAAGACCCATCTGGCAAACCTGCTCCGCAGCGCGGGTGACTGGTTTCATTACTCGATCGATTACCGCATCGGCACCGCCTATATGGGCGAACACATCGCCGACAATCTGAAACGGATCGCGATGCAGACGCCGTTTCTGGCCGAATTGCTGCGCTCGGATTCGATCTATATCGGCTCCAACATCACCTTCGATAATCTCGCCCCACTCTCGACCTATCTGGGCAAACCCGGCGACCCTGCCAAAGGCGGCTTGCCACTCGACGAATATGAACGCCGTCAGGCTCTGCATCGCCGCGCGGAAATCAACGCGCTTTTGGACACGCCAAGTTTCATCGCCCGGGCGCGGGATCTCTATAACTATCCGCATTTCATCTGCGACACCGGCGGATCGATCTGCGAGGTCGTGACCCCGTCGGACCCGGACGACGATGTGCTGAGCACGCTCTCGGCGCATAGCCTGATGGTCTGGATCAGAGGCAGCGACGCACATACGGATGACCTGATCCGGCGGTTCGATCAGGCGCCCAAGCCGATGTATTACCAGCCCGCATTCCTCACGGCTCAATGGCACGCATATCTAAAAGAAAACAATGTATTGCCGGGTGATGTTGATCCAGATGCGTTTGTCCGTTTCGCCTATGCCAAAGCGCTGGCGCATCGCGCGCCACTGTATCAAGCGATGGCGGAAAACTGGGGCGTGACGGTTGAGGCCGATGAGGTTGCCACGATCCGCGACGCGCATGATGCCACCGCGCTGATCGCTCAAGCCCTTGGCAGGCGCGGTCAAACGGCCTAAATCCAGCCTTCGCCCGACGCGCCAAGGACCAGACAAATGCCCATCACTTTGCCAGAAACCCTGCCCGCCTATGCCCAACTGGAGCGCGAAGGTGTCATGGTGATGGGTGAGAACCGCGCCGCGCGGCAGGATATCCGGCCCCTTCGCATCGGTCTGCTGAACCTGATGCCGAAGAAAATCCAAACCGAGACGCAGTTCGCCCGACTGATCGGCGCGACCCCGCTGCAAATCGATCTGAGCTTGATCCGCATGTCGGAACATCAGACCAAAACCACCGCAGCGGAGCATATGGAGGCGTTCTACCGCCCTTTCGCCGAGGTCGCCGCTTCAGGCGAGAAATTCGATGGGCTGATCATCACCGGCGCACCCATCGAGCATTTGCCGTTTGAAGAGGTGACCTATTGGGAGGAGTTGAAACAGGTTTTCGCCTGGACGCAATCCCATGTGCATTCCACCTTCGGCGTGTGCTGGGGCGGCATGGCGATGATCCATCATTTTCACGATGTTCCAAAACATATGTTGTCGGAGAAGGCCTTTGGCTGTTTCCGGCATCGCAATCTCGCGCCCGCCTCGCCTTATCTCCGGGGCTTTTCCGACGACGTGCTAATCCCTGTTTCGCGTTGGACCGAGATGCGGGCCCCCGAAGTCGACGCGGCGGCCGGTCTCACAACATTGATCGGCAGTGATGAGGTTGGCCCCTGTTTGGTGGAGGACGCGGCCCACCGGGCGCTCTATATCTTCAATCATCTGGAATATGACAGCGGCACGCTGAAACAGGAATATGATCGCGATGTGGAGACCGGGACGCCAATTGCGGTGCCGGTGAACTACTACCCCGAGGATGACCCGACACGCGACCCAACCAACCGCTGGCGCAGCCACGCCCATCTTCTCTATGGCAATTGGATCAATGAGATTTATCAAACGACCAATTTCGATATGTCGAAGATCGGCACGTAATGTTCTGTTTGGGCTGGCCTTTCTTGTTGTCGCGGCTTGCGGCCGGCCAGAGATGAGCGACCCGAACAGCCGGATCATCCAGGTTCAGGGCTTGGATATTCATGTTTGGGAGGCAGGCTCGGGGCCGACGGTTATCTTGCTCCATGGCGCGGGCGGCAACTTGAGGGACTTCACATTTCGCTTGGCCCCAGATCTTGCCGAAACCAATCGGGTCATTGCGTTTGATCGGCCCGGGCTTGGCTTGTCCGACGGGCTCGGGCGCGACAATGAAAGCCCGGCGGATCAGGCGGCCTTGCTCGCCCAAGCTGCGACGCAGTTGAACGTGACACAAGCGGTGATTGTCGGCCATTCCTATGGCGGTGCCGTCGCGATGGCCTGGGCGCTGAACCATCCCGATCAGGCCGCCGCCGTGGTCTCCTTGGCGGGCGCAACCCAACCCTGGGAGGGCGGCTTGGAGGCGTTTTATCCGATCACCGCCTCACGGCTCGGCGGCATCACGATTGTACCGCTCATCGCAAATCTGGCCCCGCGCGGCGCAACCCGGAATGCGATCACCGGCATATTTGACCCAGACCCTGTGCCCGATGGCTATTTCGACCATATCCGCCCCGAATTGACCCTGCAAAGCGCGGTTCTGCGGGCCAATGGCCGGCAGGTGAACAGCCTTCTGACCCATGTGACCGAGATGTCGGGGCGCTATCACACGCTCACCCTGCCCTTGGAAATCATCCATGGGACGGCGGACGATACCGTGCCCCTGGCCACCCATTCGGAGCCGCTCTCAGCCCAGGTGCCGGGCGCCAATTTGACGGTTCTCCAAGGGGTTGGCCATATGCCCCACCACGCTGACCCCGATGCCGCACTCGCCGCAATTCAGCGTGCCGTGAGCCGCGCCGGATTGCGCTAAGTCGGTCCGACCGCCATATTGAACCCAGGGACGAGCAGAAAAAAGAGGCAGCGCATGGGTAAACCCTTCGATGGCGCGATCACCCAGTTCTACCGCGAAGAAGCGCCGGAGCAGATCCGCGCGGCGATCAAGAACGCCGATAAGAACAGCGTCTTGGACGCGAGCTACCCCTATGACACCCGGATGGACAAAGCGGCCTATGAGGCCGACCTGAAGGCGCTGCAGATCGAACTGGTGAAATGCCACGCCTGGGTCCGCGATACTGGCCAACGCATCGCCGTGGTCTTCGAAGGACGCGACGCGGCGGGCAAAGGCGGCGCGATCAAACGCGTGCGGGAGAACCTCAACCCGCGGGTGGCCAGCGTTGTCGCGCTTTCCAAGCCCACGGACCGTGAAGCCAGCCAATGGTATTTTCAGCGTTATATCCACCATCTCCCCGCCGCGGGCGAGATCCGGCTGTTTGACCGCAGCTGGTACAATCGCGGTGTGGTCGAGCATGTGTTTGGCTTCTGCACGCCCGAGCAGCGCAATGTGTTTTTCCACCAATTGCCCGATTTCGAGCAAATGCTGGTCGCAGATGGCATCCATCTGGTGAAGATTTGGCTGAATATTGGCCGGGCGGAACAACTGCGCCGCTTCCTTGACCGCGAGAAAGACCCGCTGAAACAATGGAAGCTGAGCTGGATCGATGTCGAAGGTCTGAAGAAATGGAACGCTTATTCCGATGCGATCGGCCAGACCTTGAGCTTGGGTCATACGGCGGATGCGCCCTGGACCGTGGTCCGCTCCGATGACAAGCGCCGCGCGCGGCTCTCGGTGATCCGGCAAATCCTCTCAGGCCTGCCCTATGACGGGCGCAAGGATAAGGTTGTCTCGCACCCAGACCCCGAGATTTGCGGCGGACCAGAGATGTGGGCAGATCGCGCCCATGCCTAAACGCGGCTATCATCACGGCAATCTGCGCCAAGCCCTTGTTGAGGCCGCCCTTGTGCTGATCGAGCAGAAAGGGCCGACCGGTTGGACCCTATCCGAGGCCGCCAAAAACGCCGGCGTGACGCCGGCAGCGGTCTATCGGCACTTTGAGGGGCGCGAGGATTTGATTGCCGAAGGCGCCCGGCAAGGCCATGAAATCTTTGCCGATTTGATGGAGTTTGCGTTTAACGAGGGTAAACCGACGGCGCTCGCCGCCTTTGAAGCCACGGGGCGGGCTTACTTGGCATTTGCGCGCAAATACCCCGGTCACTACATGGCGATGTTTGAAAGCGGGCTCTCGGCCAATCAAACGCCGGAACTGGCCGCCGCTGCCACCAAATCCCGCGACGTGTTGGAACGCGCAGCCGAAGCCCTTTCGGAACATATCCCGCCTGGCAAACGCCCGCCGCCCTCGATGTTTAGCGCGCATATCTGGGCGTTGAGCCATGGCGTTGTCGAGCTTTTCGCCCGGGGCCGCCCGGGTGGCAATGCGCCCTTCCCGCCCGAAGACCTATTGGAAAGCGGGATCGGGATCTACCTGCGCGGTTTGGGGCTGATTGCGCCTGATCAATAAGCGCCGCGCCGGGCGCATCTGTTCCGATGCCTCCGGCGGGGATATTTAAGAAGCAGAGAAGGCACGACCCTGCAGTGCCGCAGCGGCGCTACTCTGCGGCTTCGGCCAGGGGGGCGCCGCCCGCCCGGAAACTGGCAAGCAGATCGGTTCGTTGCTTGGCCGCTTTCTCCGCGTTTTTCTCCTTCACCGGGCCGAAGCCGCGAATGCTCAAGGGCAGTTCAGCCAGCGCCACGGCGGTATCCAGCGTTTCCGGCGCAGCCTTCGGCAATATCTCCGCCATGTCCCGCTCATATTCGGTGATCAGGGAGCGCTCCATCTTGCGTTCAGCGGTATAGCCAAACGGGTTGAACGGCGTGCCGCGAAGCGGCTTCATCCGAGCCAGCAGCTTGTAGGCCGTGCTGATCCAGGCACCAAACTCGCGTTTCTTTGGGCGCCGTGCCGGGTCTTTTCCTGGGAAAAGCGGCGGGGCCAGGTGATAGGTGAATTTCAGATCGCCATCGAACTGCGCCCGTGCCTTGGCTTCGGTGTCCAAATGCAGGCGCGCAACCTCAAATTCATCCTTGTAAGACAAGAGCTTATGATAGCCCTTTGCCACCGCTTCCTTCAGACGCAAGTCATCGATACCATCGACCAGCTTACGGTAGCGTTTGGCCAGCGCCGCGTTTTGATACTGCACCAGGTGATCGCTGCGGAACGCGATTTTTTCGTCGAGCGACTTCGGCTTCTCGACCAGTGTCGGCTTGTGCAGCTTCGTCACCTCTTGCGGGTTAAGATGCGCCCAACGGCCCAACTCAAACGCGCGTTTGTTCCGCTCGATCGCTGTGCCGTTCAGCTCGATTGCCGCCAAGATCGCCTCATAGCTGAGCGGCACCAGGCCCATCTGCCAGGCCGCGCCAAAGGTCATCATGTTGGAATAGATCGAGTCGCCCATCAGGACACGTGCCAGTTCGGTGGCATCAAAAAGGCTCAGCCGATCACGGAGACGGGCTTGAAGGGCGACCTCTAAGTCTTTCCCTGGAATGCGGAATTCCGTGTTCAGTGTGAAGTCGCCTGTGGTGATTTCATGGGAATTCACGGCGGCCCCAGTGCGCCCTGTCGTCATCAAGCCGAGGGTTTTCGCCCCGGCCGAGACGACCAAATCGCCGCCGATGACCGCATCCGCCTCTCCGGTCGCCACGCGGATCGCAGAGATATCGTCGGGCGCATTGGCCAAGCGCAGATGGATGTGCACCGCCCCACCTTTTTGCGCCAAGCCCGCCATCTCGATCATACCGGCGCCTTTGCCGTCGATCTGCGCCGCCTGCGCCATGATCGCGCCAATTGTGACCACGCCCGTCCCGCCAACGCCGGTGATGACAACGTTATGGGTTCCGTCGATCTCGGGCAGTGTCGGCATCGCCAATTCGCCGATATCGACCTCGGCGGTTGCTTGTTTCTTCACCTGCGCCCCTTCGAGGGTCACAAAAGACGGGCAGAACCCTTTGACGCAGGAGAAATCCTTGTTGCAAGTCGATTGATCAATGGCGCGTTTGCGCCCCAACTCGGTTTCGACCGGCACAATCGACACGCAGTTCGACTGCACCCCACAATCGCCGCAACCCTCGCAGACATCGGTGTTGATGAAAACCCGTTTGTCGATATCCGGGAAGGTGCCCCGCTTGCGGCGGCGGCGTTTCTCGGCTGCGCAGGTCTGAATGAAGATAATGGCCGAGACGCCCTCAACCTCTTTCATCCGGTCCTGCACATTCATCAACTCATCGCGTTCATAGCGCGGTAGGCCCTTTGGAAAGCCCGAGAAATCAATGTCTTCCTTGGGGTCGTAGATCAACGCGATGTTTTTGACGCCCATCGCGACAAGTTCCTGGGCAATCTGTTGCGGGCTGAGATCGCCTTCATTGTCCTGCCCGCCGGTCATCGCGACCGCGTCATTATAGAGGATCTTGTAGGTGATGTTGGTCTTGGCCGCCAAGGCCGCGCGGATCGCCAAGATGCCGGAGTGGTTATAGGTCCCTTCTCCAAGGTTCTGGAACACATGCGGGCGTTTGGAAAACGGTGCTTCGCCAACCCAGTTCACGCCCTCCGCACCCATATGGGTGTAGCCTTCGGTGTTCCGATCCATCCAGAGCGCCATCACGTGGCAGCCGATGCCCGCCCCCGCGCGCGATCCGTCAGGCACTTTGGTCGAGGTGTTGTGCGGGCAGCCCGAGCAGAACCAAGGCGTCCGCTGCGCCAGATCCGGGGCGTTATCGGCCCGGCGCGCCTCGATAATATTGGCGATCCCGGCTTCGATCCGGTCAGTCCGGCGGCCCTCTTCGATGAGAATATTGCCCAGCTTCTCGGCGATATCGAGCGGGTCGAGCGCATAATGCGACGGGAAAAGGATCGGCCCGTCGCCGCCCTTCTTATAGCCATAGACGCGGCGACCGCGCCGGTCATCGAAGATCGCCTCTTTGATCTGTACCTCGATCAGCTTGCGCTTTTCTTCCACCACGACGATCAGGTCGAGACCTTCGGCCCAGGCATGCACACCTTTCATATCTATCGGCCAGGTCTGCGCGATCTTATAGGTGGTGATGCCAAGCCGCTCAGCCTCGGCCGCGTCGATCCCAAGCAACTCCAGCGCATGAACCAGATCGAGCCAGTTCTTACCCGCCGCGACGAAACCGATCTTGGCCCCAGATTTGCCAAGAACGCGTTTATCGATCTTGTTGATATGTGCGAATTCTTCGGCGGCGAAGCGCTTATACTCCAAAAGCCGCTTCTCTTGATCGATCCAATGATCGTTGAGCCGAATATTGAGCCCGCCCGGTGGCATCTCAAACTCCGGCGTCACGAACTGCATCCGGTCGGCGCGGCCATCGACGACACCAGTGGCTTCCACCGTGTCTTTCATCACCTTCAGTCCAACCCAAACGCCTGCAAACCGGCTGAGCGCGAAGCCATATGCGCCATAATCCAGGATTTCCTGCACCCCGGCCGGGCTGAGAACCGGCATATGCACATCCACCATCGCCCAATCCGATTGGTGGCAGGTGGTGGAGCTTTCACCGGTGTGATCATCCCCCATAGCCATGATCACCCCGCCATGGGCCGAGGTGCCGGCCATGTTCACATGGCGCATCGCATCGCCGGAGCGATCGACGCCAGGCCCCTTGCCGTACCAGAGACCAAAGACACCGTCATATTTGCCTTCGCCCCGCAGCTCTGCCTGCTGGCTGCCCCAAAGCGAGGTGGCCGCGAGGTCTTCGTTCAAGCCGGGTTGAAAGAGAATATCAGAGGCTTCCAGGTGTTTCTGCGCCCGCGCCATCTGCAAATCCACCGCGCCAAGGGGGGAGCCACGGTAACCCGTCACATAACCACCCGTGTTCAGGCCCGCCGCCCGGTCACGCTCTTTCTGCGCGATCATCAGGCGGACCAACGCCTGCGTGCCGTTCAACAGCACGGGCGATTTGGTGAGATCAAAGCGGTCTTCTAGCGAAACATGCTGGACGCCCATTCGGTCCTCCCCTCCCGGAATGATGTCAATGCAACGAGTATAGGTCAAAAGTGCTGACCTGAAAACCCATTTCTGCCAAGCCCGACTTCAATTCCCCGTTTGCAAGACCTGCCCGACCCGTTATCTGTCTGAAAGCGCGGCAACGATGGCGCTATCAAAGGGAGACGGGAGATGGACTGGGACAAGCTGCGGATCTTTCATGCCGTGGCCGATGCGGGCAGCCTGACCCATGCCGGGGACTCGCTGCATCTGAGCCAATCCGCCGTCAGCCGACAGATTCGCGCGCTGGAAGAAAGCCTAAACACGACGCTGTTTCACCGTCATGCCCGCGGTCTCATCCTGACCGAACAGGGCGAGTTGCTGTTTGATGCCACCCGATCGATGTCAAAACGGCTGGATGCCGCCGCCGCGCGCATTCGGGACAGCGAGGAGGAGGTGTTTGGCGAGTTGCGCGTGACAACGACCATCGGCTTCGGCTCTCTCTGGCTCGCGCCGCGACTACCGCAGCTTTATGACAAATACCCACATCTGAAGATCGACCTCATGCTCGAGGAACGCTTGCTCGACCTGCCAATGCGGGAGGCGGACGTGGCGATCCGGATGAAAGAGCCGTCTCAGGCCGATCTGATCCGCCGTCGACTGATGACGATCAACATGCGCCTCTTCGCCTCGCCACGTTATTTGGAGGCGCATGGCACGCCGGTCTCGCTCGACGACATGCGCGACCATCGTTTGATCAGCCAAAACGTGCAAAGTGCCCAAGTAAGCGCGGGCGCCGTGCTCGTGCGCGAGGTGATGTCGCATGAGATCGGCAGTTTTTTGACCGTCAATAACTATTTTGGCGTGTTGCAAGGGGTGATCCATGACTTGGGCATCGGCGTTTTGCCCGATTACCTGGCCGAGGATTTCCCCGAACTGGTCCATGTCCTCCCGGAAGTGGAAAGCAACGAAGTCCCTGTTTTCCTTGCCTATCCCGAGGAATTGCGCCACTCGAAACGGATCGAAGTGTTCCGTGATTTTGTCTCTGACGAGGTCATCGCTTATCGTCGTCGGCGACGCGATGCGGTCGCATCTGACGCAACGTAAAGATGTGGGCTATGCGCCACAGACATAGCAGGAATGCGGCGGCGCGGCAGAAAACCCCTTGAACGATTCTAACCTGCTGACTAATTGGGCAGTAGTGGATGATTTAGTGCAAACGAGATCATCCCTACCTCCCTGTTGGACTTTGGCCGAGATTCGTCTCGGCCTTTTTTTTGGCAAATGGGAGCGCAGATGCCCGTTTCGATGGTGGAAACAAACCCGACAGATTTTGACGATTGGCCCGATCTGTTCACTCTTCTCACGGCCTGTTTCGGCCCGATGGAGGGCCGGATCACCCCACCCTCCTCTTTCACGCGGATGACACCGGAAAGCCTCCGCGCGATAGCGGCGCACAACGACCTTTTCCTGATCCGTGCACCGAAACCGATCGCCTGCCTATTCGGTCAGGCCCAAGGAAGCGCATATTATCTCAGCAAACTCGCCACCGCCCCCGAACATCGCGGCCAGGGGTTGGCCCGCGCGTTGATCGAGACCGCCTTGAGCCGCGCCAAGTTTCTCGGCTCCACCGCTTTGACGCTGCAAACCCGCGTCGAGTTGACCGAAAACCATGCCACGTTCCGCGCCCTTGGCTTCACCCAGTCCGGGGAAACCTGCCATCCCGGATTTGACCGCCCCACATCGCTGACCTTCCGCCGCGCGCTTTGCCCCCCTTCCCCCCCTCGGCCCCATGGCCTAAAGACGGGCGCAAACAAATTGGGGACAGTCTCATCATGCAAGACCCGGCCATCACGCCCGATCTGATTGCGGCCCACGGGCTGAGCGACGAGGAATATGCCAGCATCCTCGAGATTATCGGGCGGGAGCCGAGTTTCACCGAGCTGGGCATCTTCTCAGCCATGTGGAACGAGCACTGCTCCTATAAGTCGTCAAAGAAATGGCTCCGCACCCTGCCGACGGACGGCCCGCAAGTGATCTGCGGCCCCGGTGAAAACGCGGGCGTGGTCGATATTGGCGACGGTCAGGCGGTGGTCTTCAAAATGGAGAGCCACAACCACCCGTCTTACATCGAGCCCTATCAGGGTGCCGCGACGGGCGTTGGCGGTATCCTGCGCGACGTATTCACCATGGGCGCGCGCCCAATTGCGGCGATGAACGCGCTGAGCTTTGGCGACCCCTCGCATCCGAAAACCCGGCAACTGGTCCATGGCGTCGTCGAAGGCGTCGGCGGCTATGGCAATTGCTTCGGCGTACCCACTGTGGGTGGCGAGGTTCGCTTCCACGCCGCCTATAACGGCAACTGCCTGGTCAACGCCTTTGCGGCAGGCCTGGCCGATGCGGATAAGATTTTCTACTCCGCTGCGTCCGGCGTTGGCATGCCGGTGGTCTATCTTGGTGCGAAAACCGGGCGCGACGGGGTTGGCGGTGCGACGATGGCCTCCGCCGAATTCGACGACACGATTGAGGAAAAGCGCCCGACCGTCCAGGTCGGCGACCCGTTCACCGAAAAACGCCTGCTCGAAGCTTGCTTGGAACTGATGCAGACAGGTGCTGTGATCTCAATCCAAGATATGGGCGCTGCGGGCCTGACCTGCTCCGCCGTTGAAATGGGCGACAAAGGCCATCTTGGCATCAAGCTTGAACTCGACCGCGTGCCGGTGCGCGAAGAAAACATGACCGCCTATGAGATGATGCTCTCGGAATCTCAGGAGCGCATGCTCATGGTGCTGAACCCCGAGCTGGAGGCCGAAGCCAAAGCGGTGTTCGAGAAATGGGACCTGGATTTCGCCATCGTGGGCGAAACCATCGCCGAGGATCGTTTTCTGATCCAACATGGCAATACGGTGAAAGCCGATCTGCCGCTGTCGAAACTCGCCTCGACCGCGCCGGAATATGACCGCCCCTGGACCCCGACCGAGCCCGCGCCGGAGATGGACCCGGTGCCCGAGATCGACCCGATCGACGGGCTAAAGGCGCTTCTGGCCTCGCCCAATTACGCGGGCAAGCAATGGGTCTATGAACAGTACGACTCGATGGTCATGGCCGACACGATCCGCAATCCGGGCCAAGGCGCAGGCGTTGTGCGGGTCCATGGCACCGACAAGGCGCTGGCCTTCACGTCGGATGTAACGCCCCGCTACGTGAAGGCGAACCCGGTCGAAGGTGGCAAACAAGCCGTCGCCGAAGCCTATCGCAACCTGACCGCCATCGGGGCGAAACCACTGGCCAGCACCGACAACTTAAATTTCGGCAATCCCGAAAAGCCAGAGATCATGGGTCAGTTCGTCGGCGCGATCAAAGGTATCGGCGCGGCCTGTGCGGCGCTGGATATGCCCATCGTTTCGGGCAATGTCTCACTTTACAATGAAACCGATGGCCAAGGCATCTTGCCGACGCCGACCATCGGCGCAGTCGGCCTGTTGGAGCATATCGACGATCTGATCGGCGGGCAGGTGCGCGAGGGGCATCTGGCCATTTTGGTCGGTGACACGCAAGGCCATCTGGGTCAATCCGCCCTTCTGGCCGAAGTCTTCAACCGCGAAGACGGCGATGCGCCGATGGTTGATCTGGAGGCCGAGGCGCGCCATGGCGACTTCATCCGCGACAATCGAGACTGGGTCGATGTCTGCACCGATCTCTCCGATGGTGGTTTGGCGTTGGCGGCGTTTGAACTGGCTGAAGCCGCGGGGGTCGGCGTTACCCTTGATGCCAGCGACATGGGCACGCTCTTCGGCGAAGATCAGGCCCGCTATCTCATCGCCTGCTCCTATGACAAAGCTGAGGCGCTGATGGTCGCGGCAGGTCAGGCCGGCGTGCCGCTGACCACAGTCGGTCGGTTTGGCGGCGATGCTGTGCGGATCGGTGGTTCCGAGGCGCCCCTCTCCGAACTTACCGACCTCTACCGGAGCGCCTTCGCCGACGTCTTTGCCTGAGGCACGACAATCCCGGTTCTGTCCCAGCCATCGGCTTGCACGGGTCGGGTTGCCTCTCTATCTTCACAAGTGAAACAGTCAGGGATTACTGAATGGCCATCTCCGCCCACGATATCGAGACGCTGATCCGCGAGAGCTTTCCTAATGCCACGATCGTTGTACAAGGCGATGACGGCGCGCATTTCGCGGCGGAAGTGATCGACGAAAGCTTTCGCGGCAAGAACCGCGTGCAGCAACAACGCGCGGTCTATGCGGCCCTGAAAGGCAAAATGGACGGCAGTCAAGGCGAGCTACATGCATTAGCTTTGACAACCAAAGCACCGGAATAAAAGGAAAACGCGACATGAGCGCAGAAAATACGATCAAAGAGACCGTCACCGCCAATGATGTGGTGCTGTTCATGAAAGGCACAAAAGCGATGCCGCAATGCGGGTTCTCCTCCCGCGTGGCCGGTGTGCTGAATTTCATGGGGGTGGATTATTCGGATGTGAATGTCTTGGCCGATGAAGAGCTCCGTCAGGGCATCAAGGACTATTCCGATTGGCCGACAATCCCGCAGCTATATGTCAAAGGCGAGTTTGTCGGCGGCTGTGACATCATCACCGAGATGACTCTGTCGGGCGAGTTGGATCAACTCTTCGACACCGAAGGCGTCACCTATGACAAGGCCGCGGCGGACAAAATTCGCGAGGCGAATGCCTGACGGCATCCGGCTGGGGGCGCTGCCCCCAGACCCCCGGGATATTTATGAAGCAGAGAAGGGCCGAGCCGGATCGGGTTAGCCTTTTTTTGTGGCGCCCCGGCGAACATGTTTGTTGAGCCGGGAAGGCGTCGATTTCTTGCGATCTTTATAGGGGTTTGCGTCCGACTGGCTGCGCATATGCAGGCGGATTGGCGTGCCCGGCATGTCAAAGCTTTCCCGTAACCCGTTGACAAGATAGCGCGAATAGCTTTCCGGAAGCTTTTCGGGCAGCGAGCACATCACCACAAAGCCTGGCGGTCGGGTCTTCGCCTGGGTCATATAGCGCAGCTTGATCCGGCGGCCGCTTGGGGCGGGTGGCGGATGCGCCTCCAGCATACCGGTGAGCCAGCGGTTTAGTGTAGCGGTCGGGACCCGGCGGTTCCAAACCTCATGGGCTTTCAAGATCGCCGCGTGCAGCCGATCAAGCCCCCGCCCAGTTTTCGCTGACACCGTGATGAGCGGCGCACCCTTGAGCTGCGGCAGAAGCCGTTCAAAGGCCTCTTTCAGATCCCGCAGCTTTTCCTGTTTGTGCTCTTCAAGGTCCCATTTATTGACCGCGACGACCACGGCGCGGCCCTCCCGTTCCGCGAGGTCGGCGATCCGCAGGTCTTGTTGTTCGAAAGGGATCGCGGCATCGAGCAACACCACCACAACCTCGGCGAATTTCACCGCGCGGAGACCGTCCGAGACCGAGAGCTTTTCCAGCTTCTCCTGCACCTTCGCTTTCCGGCGCATACCAGCGGTATCAAAGATCCGCATCGGCGTGCCGCCCCAGGTGATCGGCACGGAGATCGAGTCGCGTGTAATCCCCGCCTCGGGGCCAGTCAGCAGTCGCTCTTCGCCAATGATCTGGTTGATCAGGGTCGATTTCCCGGCATTGGGTCGCCCCACAACCGCGATCTGCAGCGGCTTGGCGGCGGTGATCACCCGCGCGCCCTCTTCACCCTCTTCCAAATCAATATCGGTTTCGGCTTCTTCTGATGCCGCCTCTGCCGCCTCGACCAAAGGCGCCAACATCACGGCCAGTTCGGCCATGCCTTCGCCATGCTCGGCAGATAGCGCCAGTGGATCGCCGAGGCCCAGGCCATAGGCTTCCAAGACACCCGCCTCGCCCTGTCGACCCTCGGCCTTGTTGACGCCCAGTATCACGGTCGCCCCACGTTTGCGCAGGAGATCAGCGAACAACTCATCGGTCGGAGTGATCCCGGCGCGCCCGTCGATCAAAAAAAGACAGGCATCGGCCATATCAACCGCCCGTTCGGTGAGCCGACGCATCCGGCCTTGCAGGCTGTCATCGGTCGCCTCTTCCAGGCCCGCCGTATCGATGACGGTGAAGCGTAGATCGCCCAAGCGTGCCGCGCCTTCGCGCAAATCTCGCGTGACGCCCGGCTGATCGTCGACCAAGGCCAAGCGCTTGCCAACCAAACGGTTGAACAGCGTGGATTTGCCCACATTGGGCCGCCCGATAATGGCGAGGGTAAAACTCATGACCTGATCTTTCTGATGCAAGACGCGCGTCCTAACGCAAAGCCCGGAGCTTGAAAAGACATCCGCGGCTTTGGCGCGAAAATACTCATCCGCGCGGCAGTTTGCGGAGCGCCACCTCCAGCGCGTTTAAAAACCGCGAGCGATCCGCCTTGGAAAAGGGCGCGGGGCCACCGATCCCCTGCCCGTCTACACCTGCGCGAAGATCGGCCATGATCGCGCGTGTGGCGACTTGTGTGCCGATGCTGTTGGCGGTGAAGGCCCCGCCCTTCGGACTCATCACCGATGCACCAGCCGCGATGCAACGCTCCGCGAGCAGGATATCGGCGGTGATGACCAGTGTCTCAGGCCTCGCGGCCTCGGCAATCGCATCATCAGCGGCGTCAAAGTCGCCCGAGACCATCTGCATCGAGATCAACGGATGCTCCGGGTGGCGCAGGTATTGGTTGGCCACGAGGCGCACCGGCATTTTGTGGCGATAGGCGACCTTATAAATCTCCTCCTTCACAGGGCAGGCATCTGCATCGACCAAGATCATGCTGGAAAGAACCCCTCGTCAAAGGGCACAGAGATGGTTTCGCCCGACGCTTCGGTCAGCGTGAGCGCCGCCCCGCCGACCTGGATGTCAACCACCCTGGCCCACCCTGGCGGACGTGGCAGGGACACCATGGCATGACGGATCAGATGGGTTGGACCAAGCGTCAGACAGGTTGGAATGCCCATGGCGGTGAGGCGGTTTTCGCGCGTGGACGCGGCCAGGCCGATCCCGCCCGCAGCTATCCCGTCCTCAATGCCCAAAACCCCGGTGTGCCGGCCGTTCCACGGGCTGAAATCGCGGCCACCGTTGGAAATCCAGAGCATGGTGATCGGCAAAACACGCGGGTCTTTCAGGACCAACAGCATGTCATCCTCCGCCTCCCGGATCAGGACGGTCCAGCCCAAACGGCTCTCCCGCGCCTCGGCCAGGATCACGAAATCCTCCACGGCATGGCCCGCCGGGTAGACATGCAGATCCCAATCCGAGCCATCTTCGCAAGGCAAGAGCAAATCGGGTTGGATCTGGTTCAGCGCCCACAGATTCCGCCCCTCATATTGCGGCATCGGGTCGGTCAAAACGGCGCGTTTGGGGGAGAAGCTGAGCCGCCCGCCCGCCGCCGTATGGCTCATCGGATGGTGCGCGAGCGTGATCTGCCCCTCCCCGCCACTCAGCCGATGGGTTTGATAGAGCACCGGCCCGGTAAGTCGGAGGTCTTTCTCAATCACCGCCCCCCTGACGCGGGCCTGCAACCGAAACTGCGCATTGGCCACATCTTGCGCCATCGGCTCCCAGATGCTGTTGGCCGGAAAACCATGGATCGGGTCGCCCTCCACATCGTCCAAGCCGAAGGGTGCACAGAGGAAATCGCCCGCGAGGCGCCGATTGACCAGCGGGATGTCATGGTTTTCTTGGATCTCTGGCTCATCCCGCCAAGGGGCCGCATGGAGCGGCTTGCGGCCGGTGACCTCCCAGAGCGGTATATTCCCCACAGCCGGATCAAAGATCAGCCGCGCATCGCCATGACGGAGCGTGACCATCTAGCGTTCCTGCGCCAGAGACCGGAGCGCGGTGGCGAGTTCCACCGCTTCGCTACCCATGCCGAGGAAGGTCACACCGAGATCGGCATAATGCGCCCGCATCTCTGGCGCGAACGAGATGATACCAGCAGGCTTTCCGGAGGCGGTGATCTTGCCAATCGCGGCATCAATCGCGGCCAAGACCTCGGGGTTATTTAGGTCGTCGCGATAGCCCATATCGGCGGCCAGATCGGCAGGACCGATGAACACACCATCCACCCCCTCCATCGTGCAAATCGCGTCGAGATTGTCGAGCGCTGCGCGGCTTTCGGCCTGAACCAGAACGCAAATCTCATCATTCGCATTGGACGGGTAATTCTCATACGCACCAAAAGCCCCGGCACGCGCGACGCCCGCGCCAAAGCCGCGCACGCCATCGGGCGGGTAACGGCAGGCGCGCACCGCGGCGCGCGCTTCGGCCTCGGTATCTACCATTGGCACCAGCACTGTCTGCGCGCCCAGGTCGAGCACCTGTTTCAACACCCAATCGCGATTGATCGGCACGCGGACCACCGGCGCGGTGCCGGTTCCGGCCAGTGCGATCAACTGACTTCGGAGCGTACCGGGATCAAACGGGCCATGTTCGGCATCGATCAAGCACCAGTCAAACCCGGCCTGCCCGGCGATCTCGGTCGCAAGATCAGAACCGAGGCTTAGCCAGAGCCCGCGCTGCAACTGCCCCGCTTTCAAAGCGGCCTTCAGGGGGTTTATCGGTGCCGGCATTCGTCCTCCAAAACTCTCAGAGCGCCCCGCCCGTCACCTCGCGATACCACGCCCGGATCGCCGCGCGCTCGCTTTCTTCCATGAAGCTCAGATTGCCGGGGGGCATGGCGTGGGTCACGCCCGCCTGAAGGTAGATCGCCCGGGCTTGAGAGGCAATCTCTGCATCCGTTTCCAAGTGAACGCCGCGCGGAGCCACGGCGATGCCCGGCCAAAACACCTCTTGCGCATGGCACATGGAACAGCGGCCCAGCACCGTATTGGCAATATCCGGGAAATCCTCATGCGCCGCGAACCGCTCGGCCAGTGGCGACAGGCGCGCCTCCTCGATCGGCGGATCCCGATTGAGCGGAAGCACAGACAGCCAGACAATCACCGCGAAAATAAGCGCTGTCGCGCCCCAGGTCCACCAAAGCATCCCACCTTTGGCATGCATGGTGTTGAAGAAATGTCGGATCGTGACGCCCATCAAAAAGACCAGGCTGGCGATGACCCAATTATACTCCGAAGCAAAGGCCAGCGGGTAGTGGTTCGACAACATCAAGAAGATGATCGGCAGCGTGAGGTAGTTGTTGTGGGTCGAGCGGAGCTTGGCGATCTTGCCGTATTTCGCATCCGGCGTTCGGCCCGCCTTCAGATCGGCGACAACGATTTTCTGGTTCGGGATGATGATCATCGCCACATTCGCCGTCATGATCGTGGCGGTGAACGCGCCCAGATGGAGCAGCGCTGCGCGGCCCGAGAACACCTGCGTATAGCCCCAAGACATGATGACCAACATGATGAAGAGCAGGAGCATCAATACGGTTGGGTTGTCGCCAAGCGGTGATTTACAGAGCGCGTCATAGATCACCCATCCGATCACCAAAGAGCCAGCCGAGATCAGCACCGCCTGCCACGTGACTAACTCCATCACGTTGTAATCGATCAGATAAAGCTCGGCCCCCATCCAGTAGACCAGGGCCAGAAGCGCCACACCCGAAAGCCAGGTGGCATAGCTCTCCCATTTGAACCAGACCAGATGCTCGGGCATCTCCGCCGGAGCCACCATGTATTTCTGAATATGATAGAACCCGCCGCCATGGACCTGCCATTCATCGCCATCGGCCCCGCTGGCGGGTTTCGGATCGCGGCGCAGCCCAAGGTCCAACGCGATGAAATAGAAACTCGAGCCGATCCAGGCGATGACGGTGATGACATGCAGCCACCTGACGGCGAATTCGGCCCAGTGGAGGAGGATCGTCTGGTCCATCTAGCTGCCCCGATAGGTCGAATAGCCATAGGGCGACAGCAGCAACGGCACGTGGTAGTGGCTATCCTCGGCCATGCCAAACCGGATCGGGATTTGATCGAGGAACAAGGGCTCCGCGCCTGCTTGCCGCGTTGCCCGCAGATAATCGCCTGCGTGAAAGATCAACTCATAGGTCCCGGTGGTGAATGTCTCGGCGGGCAGGATCGGGCCATCGGTTCGGCCATCGGCATTGGTCACGGTCTCGGCGATCTTGCTGTGGCTGTTGCCGGTGACACGGTAGAGCCAAATCGCGACCCCCTCCGCCGGGCAGCCCCGGCCCGTATCGAGCACATGGGTCGTCAAAAATCCTGCCACCTGATCCCTCCATCAGTCATCGCCTGTCGGATATCCGGGCCGACACCGCAGCATCCGGCAAACCCTTGACCGAAATCAAGGCCTAAGAAGATTTGACCGCCTAGTCAAATACAGAACCAACCCAGAAAGGAGCCCCCATGTCATCGCGCAGCATCGGCACCAAAGCGCAGCTTCAAGACCCCGATTATATGCCGCCCACAGGTCAGGCGGTCGCGCTTGGGCTGCAGCATGTGCTGTCGATGTTTGTCGCCAATGTCACGCCAGCGATCATCGTGGCGGGCGCGGCCGGGTTCGGTTTTGGGTCCGGCTCGCCCGATCTGCCAGAGCTTCTTTATCTCATTCAAATGGCAATGCTTTTCGCCGGTATCGCCACGCTGATGCAAAGCATCGGCTTTGGCCCGGTTGGTGCGCGATTGCCAATCTTGCAAGGCACCAGTTTTGCCTTTCTGCCCATCATGATCCCGGTTGTTGCCGGTCGCGGCGTTGACGCGCTGGCCGCCCTTTATGGCGGGATCATTGTTGGCGGCCTGTTCCACATCGTACTTGGTCTCTTTATTGGCCGCATCCGCTTTGCCCTGCCGCCGCTTGTCACCGGCTTGGTGGTCATGATGATCGGCCTGGCTCTGGTGGAGATTGGGATCCAATACGCCGCCGGTGGCACCGCCGCCATCGGAACCGAGGCTTATGGCAATCTGCACAGCTGGTCGGCGGCGCTCCTCGTCGTGGTGGTCACCCTGGGTGTCAAGTTTTTCGCCCCAGGCATCTTCTCCGTCTCTGCCGTCTTGGTCGGGCTGCTAACCGGATATCTTTATGCGCTCGGCACAGGCCTACTGCCGCCAGCCGCCATCACCGAAAGCTGGAGCAGTGCCGCCGCTTTCGCCCTCCCCCAGCCCTTCCGCTATGGCGTTGAGTTCTCCATCGCCGTGGCGCTCGGTTTCTGCCTGATGGCGTTTGTGTCTGCCGTTGAGACTGTCGGCGACGTGGAAGCCATAACCAAGACCGGCGCCGATCGCCAAGCGACCGACCGCGAAATCACCGGCGCAACCTTCGCCAATGGACTCGGCACCCTCCTGTCCGGTGTCTTCGGCAGCCTGCCCAACACCTCTTTCTCGCAAAATGTCGGCCTCATCGCGATGACCGGCGTGATGAGCCGCCATGTCGTCACCATCGGCGCGCTTTTTCTCATCCTCTGCGGCTTCATCCCGAAAGTCGGCGCTGTGATCCGCACCATTCCCATAGAGGTTTTAGGCGGTGGCGTCATCGTCATGTTTGGGATGGTCGCGGCGGCCGGGATCTCGATCCTCTCAGAGGTCAAATGGAACCAGCGGAACATGTTGATCTTTGCGGTCTCGCTATCGTTCGGCCTGGGATTGGAGTTGGAACCAGAGGCCGTGCAACATTTGCCCGAGACGGTCCACGTCCTCCTGACCAGTGGCCTGGTCCCCGCCGCCACCCTCGCCATCCTTCTCAACCTGGTTCTGCCAGAACGCCTCCGCGCCGACCCAAAAGAAGACGCGCCCGACTAACCGACCCCTTGTAGGAGCACCGATCTTCGGCATACACCGTCCGGACCAACCTGGAGGATCCATGACGACGACGCCACGTTACCCGCGGGATATGCACGGCCACGGCCCGATCCCACCGAAGAGCAATTGGCCGAAAGGTGCCAAGATCGCCGTCCAAATCGTGGTGAATTACGAGGAAGGCGGCGAAAACAACATCCTCCACGGCGATCCAGCTTCCGAGGCATTCCTATCCGAGATCGTTGGCGCAGCGGCGTGGCCAGGGCAGCGCCACTGGAATATGGAGTCGATCTATGAATACGGCGCGCGCGCCGGGTTCTGGCGGCTGCATCGGCTGTTCACCGAGATGGAAATCCCCGTCACGGTCTATGGCGTTGCCACCGCCCTCGCCCGCTCCCCGGCACAAGTCGAGGCGATGAAAGCGGCGGAGTGGGAGATTGCGTCCCACGGATCAAAATGGATTGAATACAAAGACTTCTCGCGCGAAGCGGAAGAGGCGGAGATGGCCGAGGCGATCCGTCTTCATACCGAAGTGACCGGCACCCCGCCACGCGGCTGGTACACCGGGCGGTGTTCGACAAACACCGTCGCCCTGGCCGCCGAGACTGGAGGTTTTGCTTATGTCTCTGACAGTTATGCCGATGACCTTCCGTACTGGAGCCGATTTGGTGGTCACGATCAGCTGATCATTCCTTATACGCTGGATGCCAATGATATGCGCTTTGCCACGCCGCAAGGCTTCAATGCGGGCGATCAGTTCGAAGCTTATCTGCGCGACACATTCGATGCGCTCTATGCCGAAGGTCAGGCGGGCGCGGCCAAGATGATGTCGATCGGTCTGCACTGTCGACTGATCGGGCGACCCGGGCGGATCATGGCGTTGAAACGGTTCCTAGACTACGCCAAATCGCATGCAGAGGTTTGGTTCGCCCGCCGGATCGATATCGCGGAACACTGGATCGCGACCCACCCTGCGCCCGGCCAAGTCACGCGCCCGTCTGAAATGGATAAAGACACATTCACAGAGACTTATGGGGCGATATTCGAGCATTCATCTTGGGTCGCAGAACGCGCGCATGAATTGGAGCTTAGCCCTGCTCATGACACAGCGGTTGGCCTGGCGAACGCGATGGCCCGCGTCTTCCGCAGCGCCTCGCGCACCGAACGTCTTGACGTTTTGAAAGCCCACCCTGATCTCGCAGGTAAGCTCGCCGCTGCCAAACGGCTGACCGAAGACAGCACTGCCGAACAAGCCAGCGCCGGGCTCGACGCACTGACCGAGGCGGAGCACGAGGTCTTCACCCGGCTCAACACGGCCTATGTCGAGAAACACGGGTTTCCATTTATCATCGCCGTGCGTGACCACACCAAGACCACGATCATGACCGCGTTCGAGCGCCGCTTGCATAATGACACCGAAACCGAATTTGCCGAAGCCTGCACCCAGGTCGAACGCATTGCTCTGCATCGGTTGAAAGGGCTTCTGCCATGACCGACTACGCCACGCCGCCCGGCAGCTTGCCGCCGCAAACCGCGCTGACCACGACGCGGGCGCAGTTCCATGAAAGCTTCGCGGTGATCCCGCATGGTGTTATGCGGGATATCGTGACATCGGCCTTGCCGGGTTGGACCAAGACCCGCGCATGGATCCTCGCACGCCCGCTCACCGGCTTTGCCGAGACCTTCGCGCAATTGATTGTAGAACTGGCCCCAGGCGGCGGCAGCGATGTGCCGGAACCCGACCCGAACGGTCAGGCGGTCCTCTTCGTCACCTCCGGCGGCTTTACCTTGACCATCTCGGGCCAGACTCATGAGATGATCCCCGGCAGTTATGCCTATTTGCCACCTGGGGCTGATTGGCAAATTTCCAATCAAGGTTCGGCGCCGGCGACCTTCCATTGGATTCGGAAATCCTATGAACCCGCCCTTGGTGTCGACGTACCGGAAGCGTTCGTCACCCATGAGACCGAGACGCCGATCCAGTACATGCCCGATACAAACGAGGCTTGGGGCACGCAGCGTTTCGTCGACCCCGAGGACCTCCGCCACGATATGCATGTTACCATCGTGACATTTGAGCCCGGCGGCGCGATCCCCTTCCCGGAAACCCATGTGATGGAACACGGGCTCTATGTGCTCGAAGGCAAGGCCGTGTACCTGCTCAATCAAAGCTGGGTCGAAGTGGAAGCCGGGGATTTCATGTGGCTCCGCGCCTTCTGCCCGCAGGCCTGTTATGCGGGTGGGCCGGGCCGGTTCCGCTACCTACTCTACAAAGACGTCAACCGCCATCCGAAGCTCAGCTTGCGATGACCACACCACGACAGATCACCGTCATCCCTTTGACTGCGGAGGCTTTCGCCCCGTTCGGAGAGGTGCTTGAAGCCGCCGGTGCGCCGGACAAGCTAATCAACCAGGGGCTCTGCGGCCGGTTCCACGACCGCGCGACGCTCGATTTCCAATCCGGCCAAGCCGGGATCAGCCTATTTGAAGCCAAACCGCGCAGCCTGCCCTACGAACTCGACATGTTGGAACGGCATCCCTTGGGGAGCCAAGCCTTCCTGCCGATGACAGAGCATCCGTTTCTGGTGATCGTCGCCCCGGATGATTCAGGCGTTCCGGGCACGCCTGTCGCGTTTCTGACCAACCCGGGCCAAGGTATCAATCTCGCACGCGGCACATGGCATGGCGTGCTGACACCGCTTCACGCGCCGGGGCTTTTTGCCGTGATCGACCGGATCGGCCCGGGCGACAATCTCGAAGAACACTGGCTGGCCGAACCAATCACGATCTCCGCGCCTACCTGACCTCTCGAACCGGGCTCACATTGCCACGGGCGCGCAGAAAGACAATGCCGCGTCAGCGGCGCCGCTGGATCACTGCCCGACCGGCGCCATCCGGTAGAGCGCGCCATCATTCACTGACAAAAACCAAATCGAGCCGTCGGGGGCCACGCGTACATCGCGCACACGGGAGGTTTCCGGCGCTTCGATCTGCTCCACCTCCGCCATGCCTTGATCCGGGTCGAGCCGGGAGATCAAATCGAACGCCAAGGCCCCAACCAACAGATCGCCCCGCCATTCAGGGAACAAATCGCCCTCATAGAAGGCCATGCCCGAGGGCGCGATGGACGGATCCCAATAATGCGCCGGCTGCTCCATGCCCGGTGCCTCGGTCCCCTCACCGATCCTGAAGCCTGAATAATGCCGCCCATAGGCGATCACCGGCCAGCCATAATTCGCCCCGCGCCGCACTTGATTGACCTCATCGCCGCCGCGTGCGCCATGTTCCACGACCCAAAGCTGCCCGGATGGGTCCAACGCCGCACCTTGCGCATTACGATGGCCATAGGACCAAATCTCTGGCTGAGCCCCCGCTTGACCCACAAACGGATTGTCGCCCGGCACGGACCCATCGCGCGCCACTCGGATCACGCTGCCATTTTCGACGTTCAAATCCTGGGCCGAGGGTCGATCCCCCCGATCGCCAACGGTCACGTACAGATACCCGTCGCGCCCCTCGACAATTCGACTGCCAAAATGCCGCCCACCGGAACTGCCGGGCTCCAAGGCCCAGATCACCGTCACATCTTCAAGCCGATCTTCCAGCAATCGGGCCCGCGCCAGAGCAGTGCCTGCATGCCGTCCTTGCGGCATCGAGAAGGTGAAGAAAATCTCGCCCGATTGCGCATGGTCCCGGGGCACCATCACATCCAAGAGCCCGCCCTGCCCGTCAACGGCGATCGGCGGCAAGCCTTCCAACGCCACAGATCCATCGTCAGCAAAGCGCCACATCTCGCCGCCGCGCAAGGTCACCAGAAAGCCACCCTCCGGCAAAAACGCAACCGCCCACGGCTCGTCGAGCCCTGTCACAATCGGCGTGATCTCCAGCGGCCCTGCGGAACTGTCCACCGTTTGGGCCTCTCCCATTGTGGACATGACGAGGCTAAGAGACAGAACCGCAAAGAAATGGCGCATGATATCCTCCGAAATGAAATCTGCTCTTTGATCTAGGATTCGGCCTTCCACATACCAGGTCGCTTTCCGGATCGTGAAACAGCCGGGTTTACGTGGAGAAACCGGCAATCCGCCCGATCTTTTCGCCTTTTCAATCGCTTTGGCCCGGACTAATCTTTCGCCATGACCGGATCTTCGGATCCAAACAGGGAGAAAAATATGAAAAGAATTCTGCTGGCCTCCACGGCCACCGCAGTCATGGCAACTGGTGCGCTCGCCGAAGGCCATGGCGACTCCGTCACTCTGGGTGTGATCTTGGGCTTCACCGGTCCGATTGAATCGCTGACCCCGCATATGGCCGATGGCGCCGAACTGGCGATGGCCGAGGTTACCGAAAGCGGCAATCTGATGGACGGCATGAGTGTCGCCTCGGTCCGCGCGGACTCGACCTGCATCGATGCCGCCGCCGCCACTGCCGCCGCCGAACGTCTGATCACCGCCGATGGTGTCGCGGGCATTGTCGGCGCTGACTGCTCTGGCGTGACCACGGCGATCTTGTCCAATGTGGCCGTGCCGAACGGCATGGTCATGGTCTCGCCCTCGGCCACCTCTCCGGCGCTCTCAGCTGTAGAAGACAATGGCCTCTTCTTCCGCACCGCGCCGTCCGATGCGCGCCAGGGTCAGGTGATGACCAATGTGATCATGGATCGCGGCATCGATGAAGTCGCCGTGACCTACACCAATAACGACTATGGCCTGGGCCTGGCGGACAGCTTCGCCGCCGCCTTCGAGGCCGCGGGTGGCACTGTCACCTTGGTCGCCGCCCATGAAGATGGCCGCGCAGACTACTCCGCTGAAGTCGGCGCGCTCGCCTCGGCGGGTGGCGCAGCTCTCGTCGTCGCAGGCTATGTCGACCAAGGCGGGTCCGGCATCATCCAGGCCTCGCTCGACACCGGCGCGTTTGACACCTTCGTCTTCCCCGACGGCATGGTGAGCCAAGCGCTGACCGACAATTTCGGCTCCGACATCGATGGCTCCTTCGGCCAGCATCCAGGCACCGACAGCGCGGGCGCGGACATCTTCCACGGTATGGCGGAAGAAGCTGGCTTCGACGGCACCTCGCCGTTTGCCAAGGAAAGCTATGATGCCGCCGCGTTGATCCTCTTGGCCATGCAGGCCGCAGGTTCGACCACGCCGGCGGATTATGCCGAACACCTGATGGATGTCGCCAACGCCCCTGGCGAGCCGATCCAGCCGGGTGAGCTTGGCCGCGCACTGGAACTGATCGCCGCCGGTGAAGACATCGACTATGTCGGTGCCTCCGCTGTCGAACTGATCGGCCCCGGCGAAAGCGCTGGCAACTACCGCGAGATCGAAATCCAAGGCGGCGAGATCACCACAGCGCAGTTCCGCTGATCTTTGCTGATCTGAGATACAGATTGGGGCAGCCCGGAAACCATCCGGGCTGCTCTCTTTGGGGGTATATGCACAGATGATTGTCGTCGAAGACCTGCACAAGCATTTTGGCGGGTTCCGCGCGGTGGATGGCGCCTCACTCACCATCGAAACCGGGTCGATCACCGGGTTGGTTGGGCCAAATGGAGCCGGAAAAACAACTCTTTTCAATGTGATCGCAGGGGTTCTTCAACCTACGACTGGCCGCGTGATCATGGACGGTGAAGATATCACCGGTCTTCTCCCGCATGAGCTGTTCTCGAAAGGTCTCTTGCGGACCTTCCAGATCGCGCATGAGTTCAGTTCCATGACCTGTCGGGAAAACCTGATGATGGTCCCCGAAGGGCAGTCGGGCGAAAGCTTGTGGAACACTTGGTTTGGCCGCAAACGCATCGCCGAGGAAGAGCGCGCGTTGAAAGCCAAGGCTGACGAGGTGCTCGAATTTCTGACCATCGAACATCTGGCCGATCATCCGGCGGGCATGGTCTCCGGCGGGCAGAAGAAACTGCTCGAACTGGGTCGCACGATGATGGTGGATGCCAAGGTTGTTTTCCTTGATGAGGTTGGCGCGGGTGTGAACCGGACCCTTCTGAACACCATCGGCGATGCGATCCTGCGGCTCAATAAAGAGCGTGGCTACACCTTCTGCATGATCGAACATGATATGGATTTCATTGGCCGCCTCTGCGATCCGGTGATCGTGATGGCCGAAGGCCACGTGCTGGCCGAGGGCACGATCGACGAGATCAAAGCCAATGAGCAAGTGATCGAAGCCTATCTGGGCACCGGTCTGAAGAACAAGGCAGCCACCGCATGAGCGCCGGAAACCCTTATGACGAAGATCGCGGCAACAAAGACCGCTCGATCACCCGCCCGCCATCGCCAAGCATGGGCGATCCGGTCAAACCCGGCGGCCACGCACAGCCGGTCGAGGGCGACAATCCGTTCCTGATAGGGCGCGCGATGACTGGCGGTTATGGCTCCGGCGCGGATATTCTGCATGGCTGCACCATCGCCGTAGAACCCGGCGAGATTGCGGTGATTGTCGGCCCGAATGGCGCAGGCAAATCCACTGCAATGAAGGCAGTCTTTGGCATGTTGAACCTGCGCCAAGGCGAAGTGCTGCTGGATGGGGAAGAAATCACCGGTCTGACGCCGCAAGCGCGCGTCGGTAAGGGGATGGGCTTCGTGCCGCAGACCTCGAACATTTTCACCTCGATGACCGTCGAAGAGAACCTTGAGATGGGCGCCTTCATTCGGCGCGACGACATCACTGGCACGATGGAGCAGGTCTATACCCTGTTCCCGATCCTGAAGGAGAAGCGCTATCAGGCCGCAGGCGAGCTTTCCGGCGGCCAGCGACAGCAAGTGGCCGTGGGCCGCGCGCTGATGACCCAACCCAAGGTCTTGATGCTCGACGAGCCGACCGCGGGCGTCTCGCCGATTGTGATGGATGAACTTTTTGACCGGATCATTGAGGTCGCCCGCACCGGTATTCCGATCCTGATGGTTGAGCAAAACGCCCGCCAAGCGCTTGAGATTGCGGATAAAGGCTATGTGATGGTTCAGGGCCGCAATGCGTATAGCGGTACCGGCAAAGAGCTGCTCGCCGATCCTGAAGTCCGCAAGAGTTTCTTGGGCGGATGAGGATGCTGCTTGGCTCCCTCCTCATATCGCTTGCGGCGCCCGCCTTGGCCGAGCCGTGGTCCTGCGAGTTCACCGTCGAGTGCATCGCGGGCGATGGGTGCGAGGCCAGTGCCTATGAGATCGAAATCCTAGCCGCCGACCATGAGGGGCAACTCTTCCTGTCCAGTGTTGTAGGAGACACCCCCGTCACCCGGCTCACACCGGAAGGCACCCTGCCTGCCAGCTATGCCAGCGCCGGGCCATCCGGCTTGGCCGAGATGGTCACGGTCGAGGCCGACAGCACAGCGCTGATGACGGCGCATATCTTCGACGGCGCCGCCATGGCCGTCACCTATTTTGGAACCTGCGAGGCCCTGTAGACCCATGGATTTCCTAAACGCGTTTGTCGCGCTCGCCAATTTCGTCATCATCCCGGCCACGGCTTACGGGGCACAGCTTGCGCTTGGCGCTCTGGGCGTGACGCTGATCTACGGCATCCTCCGCTTCTCCAATTTCGCCCATGGCGACACGATGGCGTTTGGCGCAATGGTCACGATCCTCGTCACCTGGATGTTGCAAGGTGCGGGCGTGTCGCTCGGCCCGCTTCCCACCGCGCTTCTGGCGCTGCCGATCGGGATTGCCGCCACCGGGTTGTTGCTCATCGGGACGGACCGCGTGGTCTATAGGTTCTACCGGGCGCAGAAGGCCAAACCGGTCATCTATGTGATCGCCTCGCTTGGCGTGATGTTCATCCTGAACGGGATCGTCCGCTTTATCATCGGTGTCGACGACCAACGCTTTGCCGATGGCGAACGTTTCATCATCTCGGCGCGGAATTTCCGCGAGATGACCGGGCTGGACGAGGGGCTCGCCTTCCGCACCTCGCAAGGGCTGACCATCGTCGTCGCCATCATCGCCGTGGCCCTTCTATTCTGGTTCCTAAACCGCACTCGAACCGGCAAAAGTATGCGCGCCTTTTCTGACAATGAAGACCTGGCGCTGCTCTCTGGTATCAACCCCGAGCGTGTGGTGCTTTATACATGGCTGATCGTGGCCGCGCTGGCGACAACCGCCGGTGTGCTCTATGGGCTCGACAAAAGCTTCAAACCCTTCACCTATTTCCAGCTTCTGCTGCCGATCTTCGCCTCGGCCATTGTCGGCGGGCTTGGCAACCCGCTTGGCGCGATCCTGGGCGGGTTTGTGATCGCCTTCTCGGAGATCAGCGTGACCTATGCCTTCCGCAAAGTGGTCGGCTATCTCGCGCCGGAAGGCTGGGAACCCGCCGGGCTGCTGCAGCTCTTGTCCACCGACTACAAATTCGCGGTCAGCTTTGGGATCTTGTTGATCGTGCTTCTGTTCCGACCGACAGGCATCATGAAAGGCAAATCGATATGAAAACGATGGAGCCGAAACACATGCTGCTTTTCGGGCTGGTGGGGGTTCTCTTCATCGGCACCGGCTTTGTTCAATCCTGGAATACGGCGCTGACGATTTTCAACATGGGGCTGATCTCGGCCATCATGGCCTTGGGCGTGAATATGCAGTGGGGCTATGCGGGGCTCTTCAATGTTGGTGTTATGGGGTTCGTGGCCCTGGGCGGGCTTGCGGCTGTTCTGGTCTCCATGCCGCCGGTTAATGAGGCCTGGGCCGCAGGCGGGCTTCAGGTTCTGCTCGGTCTTGTTCTGGGCGCGGCCACGATTGTCGGCGCCATTCTGGTCTGGAGCAAAATGCCGCCCGGGCGACTGCGCGGCTTGGCGATCACGGTCATTCTTGTGGCCGGGTTCTTCATCTTCCGGGCGGTCTTCGATGCCGGCGTCGACGCCGTCGAAAGCGTCGATCCAGCCTTGACCGGGTATCTCGGAGGCCTGGGACTGCCGGTGGTGCTGGCCTGGCCCGTGGGCGGGCTCCTGGCGGCCGGGGCGGCTTGGATCATTGGCAAGACCGCGTTGGGTCTCCGCTCCGACTATCTGGCCATCGCCACGCTTGGCATTGCCGAGATCGTCATTGCAGTTCTGAAAAACGAGGATTGGCTGGCGCGTGGTGTGAAGAACGTCACCGGCCTGCCCCGACCCGTGCCTTACGAGATCGACTTGCAGGCCAATGAGAACTTCCTGGCGCTCGCGCAGAATGTCGGGTCGGACCCCGTTACCGCCTCAACGATCACCGTGAAGCTGGCCTATGCGGCGCTGTTCATTGTCGTCCTTCTGGCGCTGATCTGGCTGTCAGAGAAGGCGCTGAATTCGCCCTGGGGCCGGATGATGCGGGCGATCCGAGACAACGAGATCTCCGCCTCGGCCATGGGCAAGAATGTCAAAGCCCGGCATCTACAGATCTTCATTCTCGGCTCGGCGGTCTGCGGTCTCGCGGGCGCGATGATGACCACCCTCGATGGCCAGCTTGTGCCCGGCACCTATCAACCGCTCCGCTTCACCTTCCTGATCTGGGTGATGGTGATCGTCGGCGGGTCTGGCAACAACTGGGGCGCGGTGCTCGGCGGGTTCCTGATCTGGTGGCTCTGGATTCAGGTGGAGCCGATCGGGCTGTTCCTGATGCAGACCATTACCGCAGGCATGGCGGAAGACAGTGGGCTGCGCGAGCATCTGCTCGACAGCGCGGCGCATATGCGACTGTTGACGATGGGGCTGATCCTGCTCTTGGTGCTGCGGTTCAGCCCCCGTGGGTTGATCCCAGAACGCTAAGGTCAAGGCGCCGGAAGACTTCCGTTTTCCGGCGCGCCTGAGCTTATCGGCCTTCGAAATGTGCCGGGCGTTTTTCGAGAAAGGCCAACACGCCCTCTTTGAAATCGCGGGTCCGACCGCAATCTCCTTGCAGCTTGCCTTCCAGAAGCAGTTGCTCGGAGAGCGTGTTGCCAAAGCTCGCCTGCATCGCCTCTTTCATCTTGCTGAACGCGACTGTTGGCCCGTTGGCCAGATAAGCGGCCCGTTCCTGCCAATGGGCGGCAAAGCTGTCATCCGGCACCGCTTCCCAGATCATGCCCCAATCGCTGGCCTGTTGCGCGGTGATCTTCTCGGCAAAAAGCGCAGCGCCCATGGCTTTGGCCATCCCGATCTGGCGCGGCAAGACATAAGTGCCCCCTGCATCAGGGATCAGGCCGATCCGGCCAAAGGCCTGAATGAAGCTCGCGCTTTCCGTCGCAATCACCACATCGGCGGCCAGCGCCAGGTTGGCCCCCGCCCCCGCGGCCGTACCATTCACCGCGGAAATCGTCGGCACCGGGCAATCAACGATCGCCATCAGCATCGGGATATACTCGTCGCGGAGCGTCCGTTCGAGATTGATGTCACCGACATTGGCGCGATCCCCGAGATCTTGGCCGGAGCAAAACGCCCGCCCCTCGCCCGTCAACACAACCACCCGCGCCTCATTGCCCGCATTGCCCACCGCATGGGTGATCTCGGCCCGCATTTGGGTGTTGAGCGCATTCATCACATCGGGGCGGCGCAGGGTGACTGTCGCGATCCCGTCAGTGATATCTAGAGTGATGGTTTCGTATTGCATGGCCGTCTCCGCGCTCCTTATTCCCGGCGGACCATAGCAAACCGATCAGTTCAGGAAAGCGGAAACGCGGCGTCAGTCTTTCATAATCTCTGCCAGGCGCGCGGCCTCGTCATCGCTCAACGCCGCCTCATCCGGGGCCGTGGCCTGTGATCGGCGACGCAAAAAACTGATCGAAACACCGAGGCCGAGCAGCAGAAGCGCCGGGCCAGCGAGCCAGAGGATCAAAGTCGATCCACGTGCCGGCGGGTTCAACAGAACATATTCGCCATAACGATCAACGACGAAGTCGACGACCTCTCGATCGCTATCCCCCGCGACCAATCGTTCGCGCACCAAGAGACGCAGATCGCGGGCCAGCTCGGCATTGCTTTCGTCGATGCTCTCATTGCGGCACACAAGGCAGCGCAGCCCGGCAGAGATGTCCCGGGCACGATCCTCCAGAACCGGATCGTCGAGGATTTCGTCAGGCTGCACCGCGCCAGCTGCAAAAGGCAACAGCAGCGCGAGACTGAGCAGGACAACGCGGATCATTCGGCAGGTACTCCGCCGATGGGCGCGCGTTTGGCTTTCGCCGCCCCGGCCGCAACCCGGTACCGCCGGTCACTGAGCGAGAGGAAGCCGCCAAGCGCCATAATGATCGAGCCGCCCCAGATCCAATTGGCGAAGGGTTTGATATAGGTTCGCACGGCCCATCCGCCGTTTTCCTGCGGATCGCCGATCACCACATACACATCGCGGGTGAAGCCATTGTTGATCCCGGCCTCGGTCGTCGGCATCCCCGCCACCGGGTAAATGCGCCGCTCGGGATAGAGCAGATCAAGCACCTCGCCATGATCGGTCACTTGGATGGTCGCCATCGTCGTGAGGTAATTCGGACCTTCAAGGCGACGGACCTCCACAAGCTCGATCTCATAGGCGCCAACCTGATACGGTTCGCCTTCTTGAGCCACGCGGATATCTTCGATCTGATAAGTGGTCAGCGCGGCAATCCCAAACATCGTCAGGCCAAAGCCCGCATGGGCCGTCGCCTTGCCCCAATCGGCGCGCGGCAGGCGTGTGAGCCGTGAAAGGCGGTTGCGAACATCACCCCGGCCCGTGCGGGACCAGAGATCAACCACAGCGCCCGCGACCAGCCAGACCGAGAGGCCGATGACCAGCGGACCAAGCGCAGAGTCGCCGGTAAACATCGCATAGGTGAAGAGCACCGCCGCCACAGCCAAGGCCGCCGCACCGATCAACGGGCGCATCGCCCGGCCAATCTTGCCGCGCTTCCACGGCAGCATCGCGCCGATCGGCAAAACGATGGCCAGGAGGATCACAAACGGTATAAAGGCCGCGTTGAAGAAGGGAGGCCCGACGGAGAGCGTCCGGTCAAAGAACATCTCTGCGATTAGGGGCCAGATCGTGCCGATGAACACCACGAAGCAGGAAACCGCCAAAAGCAGGTTATTGACCACCAAGGCGCTTTCCCGACTGACCGTCGAGAAGACGCCTTTCGCCTCCATAATCCCGGCGCGGAGTGCAAAGAGCAGCAGCGCACCGCCCATGAAGACAACCAGAATGCCGAGAATATAGACGCCCCGCTCCGGGTCATTTGCGAAAGCATGAACCGAGGTCAGCACGCCGGAGCGCACAATGAACGTGCCGATCAACGAGAAGCCGAAGGCGAGGATCGCCAGAAGGATCGTCCAGCTTTTCAAAGCCTCACGCTTTTCCACAACGATGGCCGAATGCAGCAGCGCCGCCGAGATCAGCCATGGCATGAAACTGGCATTCTCCACCGGGTCCCAGAACCAGAACCCGCCCCAACCAAGCTCGTAATAAGCCCACCAGGAGCCGAGCCCGATGCCAATGGAGAGGAATACCCAAGCCGCAAGCGTCCAGGGCCGCACCCACCGGCCCCAAGCCGCATCAACCCGGCCTTCGATCAAGGCCGCTACGGCAAAAGAGAAGGCCATCGAGAGGCCGACATAGCCGAGATAAAGAAACGGCGGGTGGAACGCGAGACCGGGGTCTTGCAGAAGCGGGTTCAAATCCTGACCGTTGAACGGCGGTGTTTCGAGCCGCAGGAACGGGTTCGACGTGAAGAGGATAAAGGCAAAAAACGCCACGGCGACGGAAGATTGCACCGCCAACACCCGGGCGCGCAATGTCGGCGGCAGGCCTTTGCCAAACCAGGCCGCCATCGCACCGAACAGTGTCAGGATCAGCACCCAAAGCAGCAACGAGCCTTCGTGATTCCCCCAAACCCCGGTGATCTTGTAGATCATCGGTTTCAGGGTGTGGGAGTTGTTCACCACAAGGCTGAGCGAGAAATCCGAGGTCACAAACGCATAAGTCAGCGCCCCGAAACTGATCGCGGTCAGCACGAACTGCGCCGTTGCGGCGGGATCGGCCACCGCCATCCAGCCCGGTCGGCCTTGGGCGGCGCCAATCATCGGCACGATCATTTGGAAGATGGCCACCATGAAGGCCAAGACGAGGGCGAAATGTCCGAGTTCTACGATCATGTCTCTATCTTATGCTGCCGGGGGGCGATGCGCCAATAGATAGCGCGTTGAGATCGGATAGGATTGCGCGTTGGTGTCGCGGGTCGGGATTTCGTCAGCCATGCAGCGGCAATGCGCCTTCGGGTCGCCGAAACCGCTCTCTTGGGATTTCGGCCACCGCCTGGATCTCCAACAGCAGGTCGGGATGATAAAGCGCCGCAACCTCGACGGTGGTCGTCACCGGATAGGGCGCTGTGAAATAGGCGGCACGGAGCGCCCCCATCTCCACAAACCCGCCAAGATCGGTGGTGTATTGGGTGAGCGAAACGACATCGCTCAACCGGCCACCGAGGGAGGCCAGCAAAGTCTTGATGTTCTCTAGAACCTGCTTGGTCTGCTCCGCCATATCGCCCGCGCCAACGATCTCACCGTCTTGATCAAGCGCGACTTGGCCTTTCAGGTGCACCACCTGCCCCTCTCCGGCGATAACCACCTGAGAGAAGGCGCCGAACGGCGGCCAGATACCGTCAGGGTTTACGCTTTCGGCCATATCTCTCCCTTGTCAGCGGCCTCGGAACAGCCCGCCCAAAACGCCCCGCACCAGGGCCTGCCCGGATCGTGTGCCAAGCTGCCGGGCGAAGCTTTTGGCGAAAGTCGTGCCAATGCTGTCGCTGCGGCTTGAGCGGCGCCGGGTCGCGGCAGGTTTCGCGCTTGAGCGACTGACCCGACTGCCGGAATACCGTCGCCCGGCGCGGAATTCCCGCTCGGCGGCGCTCTCGGTCTCTTCTTCCTTGGCCTCGGCCTCTTCGGCTTCCTTGGCGGCGTCCTCGGCGCGTTTCGACAGCATCTCGAAGGCGCTTTCCCGATCCACCGACGCCTCATATTTGCCGGCCACGGGCGACATGCCCATAAGGGCAGCCCGGGTCGCATCGGCAATCGGGCCAAGTTGCGACGATGGCGGGCGGATCAAGGTCCGTTGCACCACGCCGGGGATGCCTTTGCGCTCCAGCATCGAGGTTACGGCTTCGCCCACGCCGACCTCGCGGATCGCGTCTTCCGTATCGAAATCGGGGTTTTCGCGATAGTTCTCCGCCGCCTGCCTCAGCTCGCGCCGGTCCTTTGCTGTAAAGGCGCGCAGCGCGTGTTGCACGCGATTGCCAAGCTGGCCCAGGATGTCTTCCGGCACATCGGCCGGGTTTTGGGTGATGAAATAGACCCCCACGCCTTTCGAGCGGATCAAACGCGCCACCTGCTCGACCTTATCGACCAGCGCTTTCGGCGCGTCGTCAAACAGCAGATGGGCCTCATCGAAGAAGAAAACCAGCTTCGGTTTGTCCGGATCGCCCACCTCGGGCAGGGTCTCGAACAGCTCCGACAACAGCCAAAGGAGGAAGGTTGCATAAAGCCGCGGGGCGCCCATCAGCTTGTCGGCGGTCAAGATATTGATCCGGCCATGCCCGGCCTCATCGGTCAGGAAGATATCGGATAGATCCAGCGCCGGCTCGCCGAAAAGCTGATCACCGCCCTGCCCCTCCAACACCAACAGCCGCCGCTGAATCGCGCCAATCGAGGCGGTGGAGACATTGCCATAGCGCAGGCTCAAATCCTGCCGGTTTTCACCGACCCAGACCAGGAGCGCTTGTAAATCCTTCAGGTCCAAAAGCGGCAGGCTCTGCTCATCGGCCACACGGAAGGCGATGTTCATCACCCCCTCCTGCGCCTCGGAGAGTTCCAACAGCCTTGACAGTAAAAGCGGCCCCATCTCAGACACTGTGGTGCGCACCGGGTGACCGGCCTGACCATAGAGATCCCAAAACGTTACGGGGAACGCGCGATAGGCATAGTCGGCGAACTGTATGGTCTCGGCCCGCGAGGTAAACGCCTCATGCAGCTTAAACTCCGCCGTCCCGCTCGCCCCAAGGCCCGACAGATCACCTTTCACATCCGACAAAAACACGGGAACGCCTTGGGCGGAAAACATCTCGGCTAGAATTTGCAGCGTGACCGTCTTGCCAGTGCCCGTTGCGCCGGCGATCAATCCGTGGCGATTGGCGTATTTCAGAAGAAGGTGCTGCGGCTCGGCATAGTCCGTGCCGCCACCGCCGATAAAGATGCCATCACTCATATGTCTTGCCTGTCCCAAAGGTTTTTCTGTCATCACAATACATTCTTAACCATTCGATGCCAGTCTCGTGGATGTGCCCGCCCATCTGTGACGGGCGGTATGTGTTTCCTCCCTGTTGACTGGCCGCGCCCCTTTGTTGGGCGCGGTTTTTTCTGCGATTGTGGCCCATAGAAAAACTATCATATCGGCTGTTGACCTGTGAGGATTGCTGGACTAGCGTCACCGCCACAACGTCGGCCAGTCCGACAGGGAGAGAAAATAATCTAGGAAAGGGCTCGTCACTCGGGCCCTTTTCTTATTGGTGCAGGCGTTGAAGCGCCATTGCCGCCGCGGCACACATTTTGCCCCTGACAGCGGCCTTTTCCCATGCTAGCCAACCACCGATATACGCAGAGCAACCTGCAAAAGGACATGTTGAAATGAAACCCGCATTGCCCCTTATTCCCGCCCTTCTGGCCCTTGTGCTTGCAGGCCCGGCCTTCTCGCAAGACACCGCGACAGATGGCGCGGAAGACGCCGCGGTCGAGACCGATCCGACAATTGATCCGCAGACGGGCCTGTCCTTGGGCACGCCGGTGGAAGACCCCAATGGCATCGGCAGCACCTATATCTCCGCCACCCATGGCGCTTGGGAAATCCGCTGCATTCGCGTTGAAGAGGGGCAGCCTGAACCCTGCCAGATGTATCAGTTGCTGAGCGATGAAGGCGGTAACCCCGTAGCGGAGTTCAACCTCTTCGACATCCCGGATGAGGGCAACGTCATTGCCGGCGCGACGATTGTCACACCGCTGGATACGTTGCTGCTGCCGCAGCTGCAGCTCAGAATCGATAGCGGCCAAGCGCAGCGCTATCCATTCAGTTTCTGCCAACAGATCGGCTGTTTTGTCCGTCTTGGCCTCAGTGAGGCTGATATTGCCGCGTTCCGCGCAGGTGCAAACGCCGTTGTCAGCATCGTGCCCCTGCCCGCTCCCGATCAGGTTGTGGAGTTGAGCGCCTCGCTGACGGGGTTCACCGCCGCCTATAACGATCTGATCGAACGATCAGCCGCGTTTGAAGCGCTGCAAGAATAGTAGGATTGAAATCAACGAAAGGCCCGCCAATTGCGCGGGCCTTTTTTGTTAAGGCGCCGCGCGCAGGGCCAGAACAGCATTGAGACCGCCAAATGCGAAGGCATTCGATAGCACGGCCTTAACTTTGGCCTCCCGGGCCTCATTCGGCACAACGTCCAGCGCGCATTCCGGGTCCGGCTCTTCATAGCCAATCGTTGGGGCAATCACCCCGTCCTTCAAGGCCATGACACAGGCCAGAAGCTCAACCGCTCCGGTCCCACCAATCAAATGGCCATGCATGGACTTGGTCGAGGAGATCATCAATTCATCGGCGTGATGGCCGAACACATCTGCGACGGCGGCGCATTCGGTCTTGTCATTGGCCGCCGTTCCGGTGCCGTGGGCGTTGATATAGCAAATATCTTCTGGCTTCAGCTTCGCATCCCGCATCGCGCCCGAAATCGCCCGTGCGGCGCCTTGTTTCGACGGCATCACGATATCGGCGGCGTCCGAGGTCATCGCGAAGCCAACCACTTCCGCCAAGATTTCGGCACCCCGCGCCTTGGCGTGTTCATATTCTTCAAAGACGAAGACAGCGGCGCCTTCGCCTTGGACCATCCCATTGCGCGTTGCTGAGAACGGGCGGCATGCGTCTTTCGACATCACCCGCAACCCTTCCCAGGCTTTGACCCCACCAAAGGTCAACATCGCCTCTGATCCACCAGTGACCATCGCGTCGCAAATGCCCGTCCGGATCATCTGAAACGCTTGACCCATCGCATGGTTGGAGGACGCACAAGCGGTCGACACGGAGAAAGACGGCCCTTTGAGATTGTATTCCATGCTGACATGGCTGGCCGCCGCATTGTTCATCAACTTGGGCACGACAAACGGGTGAACCCGGTTTTTACCCTCTTCATAAACGGTCCGATAATTCTCATCCCAGGTGTTCACACCGCCCGCCGCCGTGCCAAGTACCACGCCCGACCGCGCCGCCAATTCGCCGGTAAAGCGGAGGCCCGACTGCTCCAGCGCTTCTTTCGTGGCGATCAAGGTGAACTGCGTGAAGCGGTCATAAAGAACGATCTGCTGCCGATTGAACAGCGCCTCGGGGTCATAGTCTTTGACCTGCCCGCCAATCTTGACCGACAGCCGGTCCACATCGCGCAGCTCCAACTCGGCAATGCCGCAGCGCCCTTCGCGCATGGCCTCGAGTGTCGAGGGCACATCCTGCCCCAGAGCGTTGATCGTGCCCTGCCCGGTAATGACAACCCGTCTCATTTTTGGTCGGCCACCAGCCCCTCAACCGCCTTCACAATTGCCGCGACGCTCGAAATATCGAAATCGCTCTGATCCGGCTCATTGGCATTGAACGGCACCTGAATATCGAAGGCTTCTTCTATCGCAAAGATCGACTCGACCAGGCCGAGGCTATCGATACCCAGGTCTTCGAGTGAGTTATCGAGAGCAACATCGCCAGGCTCCAACACGGCCTGCTCCGCAATAATCGCGATCACTTGGTCTTGAACGCTATCGGCCATCTGCTCCGTCCCTCGGGGTCTTGGTTTCACCCGATCACTTAGTCATTCTGGTCGCGCTTGAAAACGGCTTTCTGCAAAGCATCCACGGTCTTCATGACGCGGGGCAAACGGCGCATGGCTTTATAGATTTCAACCTGCGTGTCCATTTTCACCGCCGGCGCGCCCATCAACATGCGGCCCGCAGGCACATTTGAGTAGATTTTCGTGGCGCCCGCCGCGACGACGTCATCTCCGATGGTGATATTATCGGAGAGGCCACATTGCCCGCCCAACACGACGCGGTCGCCAATCACGACCGAGCCCGCGCTGCCCACCTGACCACAGATCAGACAATCGCGCCCGATCCGCACGTTATGTCCGATATGCACCAGGTTATCGAGTTTGGTGCCATCGCCGATTTCGGTATTCGAAATCGTGCCTCGATCAATCGCTGAATTGGCCCCAATCTCCACATCATCGCCGATGGTGACGGAGCCAAGAGAGTGGATACGGGTCCAGCTTTGCGCCTCGGCGGGGGCGTCGGCTTTGCCCAAGCTTTCGCGCGCCGTCTCGACAGTGGATTTCTCCGGTGTGACAAAAGAAAAGCCGTCGCCGCCAATCACCGCGCCGGGTTGGATAAAGACCCGGTCTCCAACACTGACCCGTGCGCCGATCCGCGCGCCTGCGTGGATCACCGCGTCATCGCCAATCACCGCGCCCGCACCGATGCTGACATGTTCGGCGATCTTCGCGTTCGCCCCGAGCGTCGCTCCCGCTCCGATCACCACAAAGGGCCCGATCGCAGCGCCGTCCCCGATCTCGGCGCTCGGATCAATGACCGCGGTTGCATGGTGTCCTGGCGCAATCTGCGGCCCGGCATCCATCGCTGTCGTCAGCCCGGCCAAGGCATAGCGTGGGCGCGACACGAGAATCGCTGCCTGCAAGCCAAGCGCCTGCCAGTCTGTGCCAGCGCTCAAAACCGCAGCGCGGGCCTGCCCTTCAGCCAAGCCGTCGATGAACTTCTCGGACATTGCCAAGGCAAGCTGATCGGCACCGGCCACCGTGGGCTCCGCCAAACTGGTCACCTCAAGATCAACGGCGCCGAAGGCTTCCGCCCCAAGCGCCGCTGCAATCTCTTTAATTGTATGGCTCATGCCCGCCGCCCTACGAAATCCGTGCGGCGAGAGGTTTAGCTGGTGACAGCCCGGACCGCCACCCCTGCGTCTTGCATTGCCCGCCAGAGCAGCGCGTTCCGGCCATAGACGTCATCGCGGTAATTCACCCGGCCTTCTGGTGTGATCCAGGCGGTCCAATAGACCAGATGCACCGGCACCGGGTCTTCTAGATTCACCCGGGTTTCCTGCCGCGAGGCGCGGATTTGGCCATAGAACCCCCGCGGATCGGCCTCTTGCAGGGCAAGCAGATGATAGGCCAATTCCTGGGGGCGATGCACGCGGACGCAACCGTGGGAATAGGCCCGCACTTGCCGGTCGAAGAGGTTCCGCGACGGCGTATCATGCAGATAGATGTTCCACTGGTTCGGGAACATGAACTTCACTTCGCCAAGCGCATTGCTGTTGCCCGGTGGCTGGCGCAGATCGAAGGGGAAATTCCGGTTGGTGTATTGGCTGAAATCGATCCCTTCGCGGCTCACCACACGACCGCCCCGCATCAGCTGCAGATGCCCCGCCGCGGCGGGGTTGGCCCGCATTTGCGGCAGATACTCGCCAACCGTGATCGAGCGCGGCACGTTCCAGCTTGGGTTGATCACGATGTGATCCATCTCGTCAGAGAATTCCGGCGTGCGGCGATCGCTGTCGCGATGGCCCACCACAACCCGGGTCTCAAAGCTCACCTGCTCCCCATCAATCACATAGGCATGGAAATCGGCGATGTTGACCAAGATATGACGGTCCCCCCGCTCGCGGTTCATCCAGCGCTGCCGTTCCATCGCGAGGATGATCTGTCCAAGACGTGTCTCAACCCCAACGTTGATTTCGGCCAAGGTGGCCGCTCCGGCCTCGCCATCTGGTGTCAGCCCATGATCGGCTTGGAACGCCTGAACGGCGGCCTGCAACACCCCGTCATAGGTCGCGGTGGCGGACCGCTCGAGATAGCCCATCGCCATCAACCGGTCGCGCAGCGCAATGACACCCTCACCACTGTCGCCCATTTCAAGTGCACCGGATTGTACGGTCGGCCCCCAGCCACCGGCACCCAACACGCGCTCCAGGCGCAATTTTTCGCGCATCAAGCGGACATATTCCGGGTGGCTTGGCGGCAGGTCACGGATGAACTCATGGGGGTTGGCCGAGACGAACTGAGTGATCTGCTCCAGCGGATCGCGGCGCGGCAAATCCTTAACGATATCGGCCACCACGTCGTCGGGCTCCAACATACCGGACTGCACATCGCGAGCGTATTGCAGGAACATGTGCGAGGCGAGCACCTCGGCCTGACCGCGCGCATAGGGGTTCGTGGCGTCACGGAAGGTTTGGCGTAACAGGTCCGCGTCATAACGCGATGCCGGCAGCCCGTGATCCTCAACCCGATCAAGCGCCGCCAGAAGTGCGTTGCGCCGCTCTGCCGCGTCGCTGGTGGTCCAAATCGGCTCGAAGTTCCGCTCCCGATAGAATGCCGCCAGAGCTTCGTCAGAGGAAGCCGCCTCAGCAATAGACTGACGAAGCGCCGTGTGGTGATGCGCCGCCGCATTTTGCGGCAAAGCCAAGACCAGCAGCAGGGCAAATCCTGCAATCCAACCGGTCAGTGTCATAGAAAATTTTCGTGTCATCATAATCAAATACCTGTTCGTGTCGCGGATCACGCCCTCGTGACCACCCTGCCGCCTGCGCCCTTATCCTGTCTATTCACAAAATCGCAAGCCTCTTGGAATAAAGCAAGAACATAGAAAACTGTTCCCCGACTGCAACGGCCGAAATTGATCTCGGCTGCCTCGCAGATTGGACGGCGATTCTGCCACAGCTTGGCGAAATATCGCCGAAATCCGCGACCAATTGGCCAAAAGGGAAGAGTGAGACTTTAAGATTTGTCTCGTTTGTGTCATGAACACCACATCTGTGGGGATGGATACGCGAGATAGCCGCAAAAAAGCGGCATGATGTGCGACGGAACGGGCAGAAGACGAGATGGGGCACAGACTTCAATGACAAAATCAGCGTTTACGCGGCGCGCGTTGTTGCGCGCTTTCGCGGCCACCACTGTAACGGCCGCACCGGTTATGGCGAATGCATTTGGCTTTCTGCGCGGCGCCGGCGATATCCGCAAACTGGCCATGTATAATGGGCGCACCGGCGAAAGCCTCGATATGATCTACTGGATCGATGGCGATTATGTCGGCCCGGCCCTCGACGAGATCAACATTCATATGCGCGACTGGCGGCGCAATGAAGTCCGCACGATCGACACGCGCACGATCGACATCATGGCCGCTGCCCATAATCTGCTGGAAACATCCGAGCCCTACACCCTGCTCTCCGGCTACCGCTCGCCAGCAACCAATGCGATGTTGCGCTCCCGGTCGCGCGGTGTGGCGCGGAACTCTCGCCATATGCAAGGTGAAGCCGCCGATCTTCGGATCAATTCGCGCAGCGTGAGCCAGATTGCCCGCGCTGCCGCAGCGTGTAACGCAGGCGGCGTTGGCCGCTATTCCGGGTCCAACTTCGTCCATATGGATTGCGGTCCGGTCCGGACCTGGGGCCGCTAACCCGTCTCTCACAACACAATCCCTTGATCTGGCCCCGTTTTGCGGGGCCTTTCTGTGTTTGACGATTGGACATTGCGTGCCCTGCCCCCATATCTTGGCCCAACGCCGATGACTTGGAGGAACCCCATGACCGCCTACGCTAAGACAGACGAGGCCCTCGCCAAGCTGAGCCCAGAAGAATATCGGGTGACACAGGAAAACGGGACCGAGCGCCCGGGCACCGGCGCGCTGTTGAACAACAAAGAGCCCGGCATCTATGTCGATATCGTCTCTGGTGAGCCGCTTTTTGCGTCCGCTGATAAATATGAAAGCGGCTGCGGCTGGCCCAGCTTCACCAAGCCGATCGAGACCGCCCATATCAATGAACTCCGCGATGTCTCCCACGGGATGATCCGGACCGAAGTGCGCTCGACCCATGGCGACAGTCATCTGGGCCATGTCTTCCCGGACGGGCCGCAGGATCGCGGCGGCCTCCGCTACTGCATTAATTCCGCCTCGCTCAGGTTTGTCCATCGCGATGAGATGGAGGCCGAAGGCTATGGCGCCTATCTCGACCAAGTGGAGGATGTGGCATGAGCGTGCGCGCTGTTTTGGCCGGTGGTTGCTTCTGGGGCATGCAGGATTTGATCCGCAAGCGCCCCGGCGTTTTGAAAACGCGAGTCGGGTATACCGGCGGTGACGTCCCCAATGCGACCTATCGCAACCACGGCACCCATGCTGAAGGGATCGAGATTATCTACGATCCGGCGATTGTCAGTTACCGCGAGTTGTTGGAACTGTTCTTCCAGATCCATGACCCAACGACGCTGAACCGTCAGGGCAATGATATCGGCCTCTCCTACCGCTCCGCGATTTATTATGTCGATGAGGATCAACGGCAGGTCGCGCTGGATACCATCGCCGATGTGAACGCCTCCGGTCTCTGGCCTGGGCCAGTTGTGACGGAACTCGAACCGGTCGGCGATTTCTGGGAAGCCGAGCCGGAGCACCAGGATTACCTGGAGCGCATTCCGCATGGCTATACTTGCCATTTCATCCGGCCCGATTGGGTCCTACCCCGTCGCGAGACGGCGGCCGAATAACCAAGATGGGCCGGGGGTCACACCTCTGGCCCATCCCCGTCATCGTCATCAGCGCGCGGCGCATGTTTCGCCTGCGCCCATCTGTTGAGCCAGGCCAGCCCGGCCAGCAGCAGGCCGAGTGCCAAAAGCGAGAAGACCCGGATCAAGCCGCCAAGGCCCGAGATATCCACCAAGAAAACCTTTGCAATCGCGAGTCCCAGGACCAGAATCCCGGCGCGGCGCATCAACGCAGCCCCCCGCGCCAAGGATTGGTAGAAGAGTCCACCACCGATCACCAGCAGCACGATGGTGTAACTGTAAAGCTCGCCCTGCCCCATGCCCGGCAAGGCCATGCCGTCCGCGCCCTGCCAAAAATGTCGGATCGCCAGAAAGAGCCACACCATCGCGGGCACCAAGGCAATTGCAGCCAGCCCAAGGCGGATGTTTTTCGGCAGGGACGTCAAGCGCCAAGCGCCGAACCCAAGCACAAGCGCGGGCAGCAGATAGCCGAGGATCAGCGAGTTGATCAGGACCGGCCCCAAGACACGCCCATCTCCGACCGCCCAAAGCGGATTATAGGACACGATGCCGAGCACCATTGCCGCCGCCGCAATGGTGCCAAATATCCCGGCCAAGATAAGACGCAGTGTATAAAACGGGCCGCCAAGTTGCAGCCTTCGCGCCTGCGTAAGCGCCAAGACAAGCCAAATGACCGCGTGAAGCCCCGCGGACCAATGGGTCGTCACCGCATCCACACCCGCCGCATCGCGCACAAATCGATAGAGCAGAAGCGAGATCAGCACGCCGCCGGTGGACCACGCCGCGCTGTCCAACAGTATGCGCATCTGCATCCTGTCCCGGTCGCGCAGCAGCCAAAGCCCGCCGAGGAAACCCGCAAATGCGCCGAGATAGGCCAAGACGACCTCCGCGAGCGGAGCCGTTCGCGCCCAGTCGAGACCCGGATCCACAATCAAGCGATATCCAATCGCCCCGATGCCAATGGTGACGAACCACGTCATGAGAGGCAGATTGAACCGGCGATCAAGCGCGACCGCAGCAACCACGGTGACCACAAAGGCCAACGTCAGCGCCACGTCACTGAAGATGATCACAAAGGCAAAAGACAGCGCCGCGAGCGACGACAGCGTGGCAAAAGACACCCGCAATCGATCCGCGCCATCCGCCCGCGCAAACCGCTCGGCCAGAAGGACCATCACCCCCGCAATCGCGGCGGCATGAAGCGCCCACGGATACGCACCGATGACCTCGGCAGGACGCCAGGTGAGCTCCAGAAGGATTGCCATGACCGGCGCGTAAAGCGTTGCGGCCCCGCCCCAGATCACTTTGTACCGCGATGCCGTCAGCGCGCGCCACCCAAACGTCGCGGTGATCAGCATGGCGATCCCAACCAACCATGTGACGGTTAAAGGCATCCCGGCTTCGGCATTTTCGGGAATGGTTCGAAAGGCCCGGCTCACCACCCCGCCTTCGGACTGCGCAACGGACATCAAGAGCAATGTAACCGCCGGAACAGCCACGAGATCGGCCAAGGCTTCTGCCCCCCGCGCCCAGATCAAGAGGGCAAGCGTGATGACCGTCAAAACACTAATGATCAGCCAAAAATCGGCGGCGGTACTTTGATCGATCAGCGCGATGAAGCCCGTGCTCGCAACAACCGCGCCGCCGACGATATAGGTCGGAAACTCGGGGAACTTGGACGAGGCGCTGGCTCGGATTATCGCCTGCAAACACATTGCCCCGGCATGGGTCGGGATGAGCCGCAAAGGTGGGATCGCGATCGCCGCAAGCATCAGACCAACAAGATAGATCACATAGGGCACCGTGGTGACTGGCGCAGCGCTTGCTTGCACCATCCACCCCGCACCATAGGCCATCACAAGCGAGACCACAGTGACCCAGGCCCAACGCCGGATCGCATCCACCGCGAGCCCGACCAATGTGACCACCGCAAAATAGCCGAAGAGCCAGGAGGGATTCTCGCTCGATCCGCCGACCACGAAAGGCGCGGCCATCGCACCGATGATCCCGACACCCGCCAAGAGCGGACCGTAGAACCAGCCGAGTATTATGGCCACGGCCCCAACCGCCATCATCCCGACCAGCGCCATCTCGGGCCCAATGAGGTCATAGAGAACGCGAGCCGACAAAATGGCGGCAAACAGGGTCACGATGCCCGCACCAGAGAAGGTCGAGGGGAGATACGCCGTCGTGGCGGCTTCATCATCGCCATAACGTCGGCGGATCACTTCGCCCGCGGCGATCAAGGCCGCTCCGAACGCAAGGGCCGCCAAGACGCGAACAGGTGGCGGCAACAGACCTTGCTCCATCCCGTATTGCACCAAAAAGACACCGGCCAAGGCCAAGGACAGGGCGGAAACTGCGTAGAACCAATTCTCTTTCAGCCAATCCCCGAAACGATTTCGCCGCTTGTCCCGCACAATCGCGGACAGCGACTTGGGCTCGGAGGGTGCTGGCGGCAGCGGCGTCGATGCAGGCGGCACATCGGGGGACGACGGACGAGACGCCCTGCCCCCCTGCCATGGGCCCGACGCCGGTGGTGTCTTGACCGCCTCCTCGGCAGGATCCGCAGGAGGGGGTGTGGCGACCGGTGAGGTCGTTTCTGCGTCCGCGGCCATCGTCTCAGGAACCGCATCCTTTTGGCGCGGCACTCCGTCTAGGTCGGCCCATTGCCGCTCCAGATCGGCAACCCGCCGCGTCAAGCGCGCGTTGGCGACCAGGAGATAAACGACCGCAAAGGGAATGGCCAAAACGACCAAGCCGAGTAGGACAAAGAAACCTTCCAAAACGCACCTGCTCAGGAATTAAACCAATCTATCAATTGGGTAGCGGTTCCATCCTGCGAAACAAGAGCTAATCTTGCGCAATGGAGGTTTCCCGTAGGTTTGCTGCGGTGGCCGCATAATGCGGTTAGGAGCAAATAGCTATCGGGATCAACGTGACCGCGCCTTGGCAGCAATCACACTCAACAGTCGCAGTATGAGTAATGGCGCACCTGAGAGGATTCGAACCTCTGGCCTCTGCCTTCGGAGCTGGTCAAATGACCTTTCCGAATTGCGCGATAGAGCACGCCAGAGCACGATAACTAACGGAAAACACTAGATTTCTCAAATCAGCGCTCCGAAGTCTCTATCCGACAATACGCCTTGATTTCCGCCCGCTCACTTGCGTGTCGCTTGCGTGAAATGGGGCTTTTGAAGGACCGGAGCATGAGCAAACTGACGAAACGATTTGTAGAGTCCATAACACCAAGAAGCAAAGGCCATGTCGTATGGGACGACGAACTGCCGTGTTTCGGTCTTCGTGTCTATCCCTCCGGCAAGCGAAGCTACCTCCTGCAGTATAGAGCTAAAGGTCGCTCGCGGCGATATACGATCGGAATACACGGCATTTGGACGCCGGAGACTGCACGGCGGGAAGCAAAGGCCCTGCTTGGGCAGATTGCGCAAGGAGAAGATCCTGCGACGGAAAGAGCGGAGGAAAGGCGCGCCGTCACCGTCAAACAACTTTGTGAACAATATATCGCTGACATGGAGGCGGGCCTTATCCTTGGCAAAGGCGGACGGCCGAAGAAGCCCAAAACGATCGAAACAGACATCGGTCGCATTCGCCGGCACATCATCCCGTTGCTCGGCACGCGGAGGATCAAGGACATCACAAAGCCGGATATGAACAATCTCATGAAGGACATAATCGCCGGTAAAACGCGTGTCGTGATGAAGACGGAGAAGTTGCGTGGCAAAGCAATCGTCACGGGCGGTCCTGGCACCGCGATCCGTACGATGGGTCTCCTCGGCGGCATCTTCACTTACGCGATCGACGCAGGGATCATCGACCAGAACCCGACTCATGGCCTCAAAAAGCCGAGATACAAGGTGCGAGACAGGCGGTTGAGCGAGGCGGAGTATCGAACGCTGGGTCGACTTCTTAAGGACATGCAGCATGACAGCCACTACGGCATCCACGCCGAGATCCTTCGCCTCATCGCCCTGACCGGCTGTCGGCGTGGCGAGATCATCAACCTACGATGGAGCGAGGTGGATATTGAAGGCAGTTGCTTGCGACTGAGAGACAGCAAGGAAGGCGCTTCCGTGCGCCCGGTTGGCCTTCCGGTCATCGACTATCTTGAGGCCGCGCGCCTGAAGCGGGAGGGAACATATGTCTTTCCCGGCCAAGGTGAGGACAACGCAGTCGGAAACTTTCCCCAGAGCTGGAAGAAGCTCTTCGCAGACACACCACTGTGGGATGTCACACCGCATGTACTAAGGCACAGCTTTGCCAGTATCGCCAATGATCTCGGCTTCACCGAAATCACCATCGCCGCACTCATCGGTCATGCCAAAGGTTCGGTCACGAGCAAGTATGTCCACACGCTCGATTCTACCTTGATCATGGCCGCGGACACAGTTTCAGGCTATGTGAAAGCTCTCCTTGAAGGGGTCGAGTTCAGGCGAAACACATACACGCTTGACCGGCAGACACGCAGGAATGCCATCCACCAAGTGCTGACAGAGGCTAGACCCGCAGGATAATTGCGACGGATGCTAATCACTCTCTATCGAAAAGGCTCTCCGCGTACCGCGCGAGTTCATCGGTCGATCCAAAAGGAACCTGCGCTACGAAGTACTCTTCCCCGGCCGGTTTGTCGCCAGCGAGCCTCGCGGCAAGATGCCCTTTGCCGAGCAGTCGTTCTGCACCACGCATACCAAGCGCAAGGTTCGATCCTGCCTCGCTGGCAACCTTCAAAATTAGGCGGTTCCCTAGGTTGTCTCGGATACCTGGCGGGATCGCATCTTGAGCTGCTCGTTGTGTAACCATCACAACGTGAATGCCACAGGCACGCGCTTTGGAAGCAAGACGGGTCATCGTGCTCTGAATGACCCTCCGATATTCGTCGGAACTAGCCATCCAATCGGCCATCTCATCATGAATGACGAATATGTACGGCAGTCGGTCCTGTGGCGGCACGACATCGTTATACTCAGATATTTTGGGAACACGTTCTGCCTTGATCAGCTCATATCGTCGATCCATTTCCGCGACGATCGTGTTGAGAACCTGTTCAGCTTCATCCTGGTCGGTAATGATATCATGAGCCATATGCGGGGCATCGCTGATCCAAGGGAAATCGACGCCCATTTTGGGATCTATCAGGTACAGTTTGAGGCTTTCCGGGGCATTCAATGCGATCATCTGCAGCAGCAGGTTCTGCGTCAGCACACCCTTTCCGCTGCCAGTCTCCCCAGCGATCAGTGTGTGTGGCGCATGTTCTTCATTGCCCCCAAACGCACCGCGCAAATTCAGCCAAAGTGGTTCGCCGGTGTCCTCACGGAGTCCCAAGAGGAAACTCGACGTTTCCCGTGGCGCCGAGTTCGGCCACTCCGCTTCGAGCCAGACCCGAGCCAGATCAACTACTCTTCGCTGTTGTGTGGCCACAAAAAGGGAGATGCGCCCGAGCCCCGTTCGGATGTCGGTGACGTCGAGGCCGTGGGTTGTCTTGAGCTCCAGCAATTTTTGATTGAGCTTTGATACCGTCAGTGTGTTGTGGCCCGCGAAACCTACCAACACGCCGTTCGGCGTCGAAATCGTGCGTGGCTCTGAAAACCGTGCTGTCATTCCAAAATCGGTAAGCGCTGCCTGAAGATTGACTGCAGTGACATCTGCGAACTCCGCCTCGGCTTCTACTTGGTCGCCATAACCTTTCCGTGCCGCGATTTCCCGAAGGACCTTTTCAAGGTTAGCAGGTAGTGCCTCATTGCGTTCGATCTCCTGAACCGCCGGCGCTGTTTGATCCACTTCAGGGACTTCCGACCCCGTCGCGACATCCACTGCAGATGGGTTTTCGAATTCGGGTTCAACCGACTGGTCACAGTCCGCTGATCGTTCGTCAGCCCTTTCGTCGGATGCTGGGGGCGCAGCGGAAGCCACCTCACGCTGCGCGGGCAAAGCTGAGGCGTGACCCGCTGGCATCGACGGCAACTGTGGCACCGGAGCCGTCGTAGGATCTTCGAGATGCTGCATGATCTGGGAGAAGCTTCGCTGCTTGATCGTGTACTGCACAACGGCGTCATTCTTCTCCGAAGCGCGGACTCCTATGTCATCCGGCAAGGACACATCATCATGGACGACAACGACCGAGCGACCATCAACCGAATAGTCGATGTCTCCATCGGCAATAGCTTGCCGGAACTCTTCCAACTCCGAGTTGTCAGCGAAGAAGTGAATGTAGTCTGGCCGAAGCGACATCAAGAAGAGCAGCTGCCGCCCCCAAGCCCGCTTGGACATGATGTCCTTCTGCGTGACAAAATTGGCCTCAATCGTCGCAAGGGTTGAGGCGACTTGGTCGCGGCTTGACTTCGATTCAATTGCCTCTGACACTTGCCCCACGCATTTAGCCTCTACAACGGTCATTGCGACAACGAACCTGCCGCCTTCCTTGCGGATCGCCAATGCCAGAGTGTCCGCCATCCGGCCCTTAAGCCCAAAGAACGCCTGATTGTCGTCCAGTGAGAACCACACTGGGCGAACGTCCCTCACGGTCTTTTCAAGGTTGATGATGCTAGTGGCCGCGGCAAGGCCCATGATCTCACGTGCAGTCGTTCTCGATTTCGCCGACGACAGGATTTTTTGCCCGCAAACCTCGACTACCGTTGCAATGGAAGTTTGCGCCAACGACGCTGCATTCTGGCTCAAGTATTGATCCTGCATGGACTCGAAGTCCAATCGCAAGTGCCGAACAAGATTTGGACTGGGTTCACGTGACGATACCAGCACGCGCATGTCAGCATCTGGCAATTGCACGTCACGGATGACTTTGATCCCGTTCGATGCCAACATCTGCCGGCTCGACATCGTGTCTACGCTGATGACCCACTCCCCCAATTCATGGGCGCGGCGGATCGTCCGGGAAATGTCTTGGTTGTCCCAATTAATACGCTGGATCGGAACGATCCGAGACTCGTCTGGGATTACCCGCGTATCGTTTGCCGCGACATAGCAGAGATCAGTGAATTGCGCGGCCGCACGCGGCGGTCGCGACGCCATCATGTAAACCTCAATCGCTTGTGTTGCGAGATTGCCCAAGGCGTCCGAATCCGTCCGCCTGCGAGGCAGCGCGGCGTTGCGAAAGTCGATCGCTTCGGGCAACGCCTCGGAGATGCCCTCAACAAACTCCCAGGCCATCGTTGCGTGCTTATAATAGGCATCGTGAAGATAAACGACGTCTATATTGCTACGACGCCCGAGCTCGACTGTCCCACCCTTGCCGACTCCCACCCGCAGGCGTGAAAGAAATCCCTCCGTGACCTCGTCCAAATTACTTCCGCTTAAGCGTGTGTTCTGCTTGGCATAAACGTCCCTAAGGCGCTCCGGACTGTCATGCGTGATAAGCAGACTCGCACGAAGATGGCTCTTTTGGCTCATGCGCTTCTCGAGCTCTTTGGCCACTAGACCGGCGAGGCTAACCGCATCGGCATTGTACAGTGCCGTCGAGAAGTTTCCCTCCTCGTGAGGGTTAAGCTCGATAAAGCGATCCGATGCGTTCATGAATTGCTTGCACGCAATCTCCGCCGTAGACTCGAGTTTCTGTTCGCTCGAAAGCTTGGAGTCGACCGGAACCGCGAGGCTGTATCCGCCGCAATCCTCGACGGTCACGAAAGGAGCAAGTCCCATCGAGACGATCTTTGGGAAAAACCACTGTCCAAAGATGCGTTGCTGTTCATCAGCGGCCCGTTCCAACCCATCCACGGACGTGTTTTCGTTTCGAATGGCCAGATCAACAAAAAGGGAAAGATCCTGTGCCTTGGCCTTCCGTTCGAGAAGCCGAAGCGGATGCCAGGCCGGAATGATTGCTGCTAGTCCATTGCTCGCAGGCAGGATCGCGAACTCAACGATTGGGCGCAAAAGGGTTTCGCGAACTGAGTTCGTATGTGCGAGCTTTGCACGGGCCACGTCACAAAGTCGTCCAAACGCGCTGGCTTGGGCTTCGATGAGATCGGTCCCGTAGAGCGTTGACGGATCGTCGTGCAGGTGCAGAAGAGCCGCGGAAAACGCTTTGCGGAACTCTTCAAGAGCGGCGCCCACGGCGTCACGCGCACTCGCATCGATAGTGCGTGCGCCAACGGCGCGGTTGAGCCTGTCCGCTATGATCTCGAAAGCGTCGTCATCGACCCCGTATTCGGTCGGATTGGCCATCCGGCCTTTTTCGGTGCCAGCGACGTCAATAAAGCTAGAGGTGTCGCGCAAGGATGCTGGCATTCCGCCGACCGCACCTCCTTGCTTGAGATCAAACGGAGCGGCCACGTAGCGTGTGCGTCCTCCAGCTGCGCCCTTCTTGATCTCGGCGATGTCTTCTGCCCAGCTCAGGGCCATGCTTTGATGTCCCGGTTGCCAGAACATCCGAACCTGTGTCGGGCTTATCTCGCCATCTATTTCCAGCCGCAGTTCGAACTCAATTTGATTTGCTGGCACACTCTGTCCGGTGTTCTCGCCCTTGGCCTCGAGCCACTTGCCGAACTCGAACCTGACATGCTGGTCGAGCGATTTCTCAATCAGTCGGCCTTCCAGCTGGAGTAAATTCACTAGTCGAGGGTTAAGGTCAGCCCACGCCGACGTCTTCTCTGCGTTTTTGATCTTAATATTGATGATGGCGTTCGATGCGATAACGCCATCGTCAGACGCGTTCTTGATGAGTAGCGACCGAATGCCTTTAACCATCACTGACAGAAGGTCAGCTTCTCTCACCTCATCGGTGAATAAGTGGCGTCGCCAGGACTCGTAGAGTTTCTTGTCCTTGATCGTGCGGATCGGGTCCTGCCAACTCGCAAAGAAGTCCTGGTCCTGCTCTGGGGAATTAGTGCCAGCCTCAAGCTCTTCGAGATAAGTTACCGTCGTTTCATCAAGACGGTCGGGATACTCGTCTCTTATGAAATCGCGGGTACGCTGACTTAACGTCAGCGCCTTCTTGCGTGCCTTGATCGCGAAAACAGACTTGCCAAAGTCGTTCCATTCGACGGCCTCGCAAAACTGCTCCTGGCTCTCTCGCCACTCTCCGTGCCGCAGGTTCTTGCGGTCGGCAATCAGTGCTTCGATGGCCTCAGCTGCTTTGACCTCTTGAGAATTGAAATCCGGTCGATTGGTTGTCAGATAGGTGAGAACAGGATCAACATCGAGCCGCGACTCCTTGTTGTCCAACAGGTAGGGCACACTAGAAAGGTCGCGATCAGCCGTTCGGAACATGGCCCTGAAATCCTGAACCAACTTCCTCTGATCCAGTCCTTGAGCCGGAATGGGGCCAAAGCAAGCCCTGGGAAGCCTGAGAGCCGGAGCAGACAACCGAAGCCGGTTAGGCAATGTATGTTCGTTCAAAGCCACGAACCGGCGGACAAATTCCGCGAACTGATCGAGCTCTTTCGTGATACCAGACTGATCAAGGCCGATGAGCATTGCGCGAATCCACGTACGCTGCTCTTCGCCTTTCAAGGCCGCCCCGAGGGTGTCGAGGATGGCATCAAGCCAAAGCTCGCTCTTGTCTTGAATGGCGTTGCGATCAAGCCGAGTGACCTGCCCCAAACTCGATCCGACCGTGTCTCGCTGACTGTCTGTAACTGCAAAAAGGATCACCTCGGCTTCATCGAGATGCCGGAAGTGTACGGCTGGCTTCGTAGTCTTGAAGCGGTCTTCAAGTCGGTCGGTCAGATCGCCATCGATGTCAGTCGAGATCGCAAGCTTGACGGACTTGCCTTCAATCTCGGCAAAGTTTGAAGCCACGCCAAGAAGGTGCTCAGGCCGCATGCCGACCAATTGAAGCAGCACCCTTCCTGCTTTGCGATCAGCTTCTTGAAGGACCATTCCCCAAACGACCCGACCGACAAGGTCTGCACGCTCGGCGATCGGATCAAAGTCGACCTTTTTAATCATAGTGGTGGTGTTCATTCTCGACCTACTCGGACCCAAGATAGACGTTGGAGACAAAGGCGCAGTCGTCGGAAAGGCGTTTGACGTAGCCCAGACCCGTCAGCCGGCGCTCAAAGGCTCTGATATTCTCCTCAAACGACGAGATATCGCAGGGCGGAACCGAAAACGCTCTGCGCGATTCCTCTGGCCCGACAACGATTCCGTACCGCTCGTACAATTGCTGAAGGAAATCCGAGATTGTGATTGGCCGTTTGACGACGGCAAGCACCAATGCCTCGAGAAAGTCATCGGAAGAAGCAAACCACGTCCCGGCGCCGCGCCGAGCAACCACAAACCCGGAATTGGTTCCAAGCGGCGTTATCATGGTGGAGATGTTGTTCCGACTGCGGCGCTTCGCGTCATGAATAAACGCTGCCAACCATGCCTCTGGTGACCGAATGCTCTCGGATTTTGAGCTCCACCGATGCGCGTCGAATGTACGCTGAATGACCTCAAGCGCTTGGGTCGACTGCATCGCATTGTCCGGTTGTTTCAGTGCCGCTTCCCAGGCCGGTGTCGGTTCGATCTTCCTGCGGATATAGCTTTCAACAGCGTCTTCGATGACCTGACGGTGTCTACGCAAAAACGCCTTTGAAACATCTCGAAGGTTGGCGTCTCGACCGCCGAGCATGTCGAGCGGGATAGGATCAACGACGCTGTTTCCTGCAACCACCTGTCCGCGCTCTGCGAAGTAGCGCATTAGATTGAGCGCGGTCATACGAAACAGCGGTTCGAACTTTTGTGGAGGGGGGAGTTCTTTCAGTGTCAGTATCGCATGCCAGTCTTCAGCCATCCGCTCGTAGGCAGAGTGTTCGCGTTTGGGAAGATAACCGATAGAGCCGCCCGCTGTGCGATCGGGTGCATCCGGAATAAACTTGGCCGCGATCCGATCGATCGGATCCCTGCTTGACAAGAACTGCTCTGCGATCACGGGAGCCAGTTCCATTGCCAGGGACGACCGGCTGAGCATCAGGTAGACCATCTCGCCGCCACGGCCAAAAAACATCCGGTCGGCAACAAATTTCTGGTCAACGTCGTTCAGAATAAGGTTGGCACCGCGCGGCGCAAGAAACCGCGATGTGTAGCGGCGGTTGTTGAGGACATCGATCTCGAGACCCTGCAGAATCTTCACCGCTTGGCGCGCATCGTCGAAGCGGTTGCCAAATCGGGAGCGCAGGTACTCGAAGTTCACCGGACTGCCCGACCTGACCTCGTTGGCAAAGCCCTTGTTCAAGGCTGTGATCCAGGCCCCGAGGCGCTCCTCCGGCGATAGCTGCGGGTCTTTCGCGACGATGTCGAGCGAGCGATCCTTGAAGAGGACATACCTCAGAGCAACTGACTTCACGATGGGAATTGTGACGTTCTCATGCTCGTCCGAGGCTGCTACCGGATGATTGAAGATCCTGGTTTCTTCGTAGTGCCGCCCATCGTCCCCTAATTGAAGGACGCGGCAGATAGCGAGGACTTCGAGAACCAAGATATATGGCAACTGCTCCTCGACGAACCGATGCCCGAAAATGGCTTCCTGCACCCACATCAGGGTGTCAGCACCTTTTCCATCCTCTCCAAGATTCGATTTGAGCGAGGGAGTGTCCTGCACAATGGTGTCGAGCATCAGACTTCTTCCCCCAACGAACCTATGACACGCTCGCCGAGAGACTCTCCGCTGGTATCGACCGCTTTGAAATCGAGGGTGTCTTCTCCCTCATTATGGAGGATCGCGCCGACACACCGAATCTGGAAACTCCTGACATCTTGGAAACATTGGTTTGAAAAGCTCATGGGAAGGGCACCGTCATGGACGCGCATGAGATATTCGAAGAGCGTCGGCGTCAGAGGCAATTTCGTGAGCACCCGTCTAGTCGGATACGCCGCAATGAGTTCCAAGCTCGGCGGCCGTCCGGGATGGTTCGGCGCCTCAAGGTTCAAGCAATAGGGCTTGCTCTTCCAACCTATCGGGTTGGCAACGAGGATTGGGATGTCCGCACCCTTGTAAACGCCCGATGGCTGCGTCAACCAAAGCCGATCCGCAGTCTCGGTGAGGGATCCGGTCAGCGCACGGTTTAGCCCTTTGATAATTTTCGGGCGTGTGAGCGAAAATAGGTCGCCGTCGCGGGCACCTTCCAGACTCAGTAGGTTAAGGTAGAGGTCCCCATAGCTGTGGACCGTAAGCTGCCAAGGACTTTTCTCTCTCGCATCGCTGCTTGGGTCGGGCCACTCAAAGAACAAACGTCGACGCTGTGCCGTGAGCGCATTACGGAGGTCTCGAATATGGGCGCTGGGGTTCTCACGATAGTTAGCTCGCAACCGCTGATAGCTCGCCGCGCCGTATTGCGGGTGGTCGATTGGCATGGCGTTGTGATCGACATCGAGTAGCTGATCATCAAAGAAGTTATTCGTTTCGAATCCGATGCCGAACTCGGAAAGGGCCGCAAATGCCGAGTGCTGCAGACGGCGGGATACGGGGTGGTTCTCTCCGAAGACGTTGTTGTAGGGATTGGTATATTGATATTCTTCAGTTGCAGCACGCTGTTCAGCGCGGGCACAATTCATCAGCGGTGTCTGATAAGGGTTCTTGGAATCGCCCAAGAGCGCGTTGACGATCAGAATGATTATCTGACGGATCGAGAGATGCCTTTCATCGGCTGCCGCTATTTCGACAAGAGCACGCAGGCGGTTCCGTAAGCTGGCGCTCTCCCGCTTCAAAAGGACGTCTCGATTGATAAGAATTGGGCAGCTGCCGGCAGTTTGAGTGGAACACCCCTCCGCACAGCCGTTCCAGCCAGGATGATTGCAGACCTGCTCGATAATCGCGTCGATTGTAGCCGCATGCGAAGTGCGGGACATGTTGATGAGCCGAAAGGCCATGCCGTCAGGCGGTATGTCCTTATCGTCCCTCAAAAGCTCCCGAAAGATTGCAAGTATCCGTTCGCCCCGCGGATCACCTTTGATGTGTTCTTCCCAAGTGCGCAGGAGGTGCCCGTCATTCACACAAAGTACAAAATGCTCAGTCGACACCGGATCTGAGAAGGCTGCCACCATGCGAGCGATGACCGCTCCCTTGCTCGTCGCCTCCAGTTCGCTGAGGTCTTTGACGAAGACGATGCGTCGTTCAGACTTGGGATCGACCCACTCATATGTTTCCTGCGTATTCCCCCAGGTCGCGCTGCTGCCCGACAACGCCTCGAGGACTTTACGTGCAGTGTAGGTTTTGCCGTCACCGGCTGTGCCGGTGAGGATAACCGAGCGAGGCTGCTCCGCAGTCAGGTCTTTGAGAATCTCGTCGGAGCGCTTCTCAGGAATGGCGATGGGATTGACGCCGGCTTTCGCGGCCGCAGCAACGACGAATTCGTCGTACATATTGTTCCCATCTGAGGTGGGTCCGTAGGCGGCAAGGAAATTGACTAGTTCGTTCTGTGCCATTTTCCCCCCGCGGCATCGGCGCGATCTACCGCCACCAGTAAAATTGAACTGGCTCCACTGTAATAAGCACGCTTCATTTGTGGCAAGCTAAGCACATCTTGGCCTTCCCATAGAGATCATCAATATCAATGGGCTCCTTGTCAGCTCTCAACGGATTGGCCTGAACTTTTGATCGCAAGCGCTCAACTCTCTTTTCATGGTCAGACTTGATCTGCGCGACACGTTCGGGACGCTCTAAATCATCGAGCGATTCTCCTTGGCTCCACGTGAAAGGGGAGCCGTGTGCGACCGCATCTTTCTCGTAGGCCTTGGCTTCTTTGAATGCTTCCGGATGTTGTTCTTTCAACCGGACCCATTCGATCTTTTGTTGGAAGAAGCAAAAGGTACAGCCGCTACGGGTCCGCCAGGAATAGTAGTCGGGAAGCCCGAGGCCAGCCCCATCAAGAATGTCGATGACGCCCGCCTTGTCTATGCCTGCGTTTTTGAATGGAAGTTGGACAATCAGCCTGTCGTGCTTAGAAGCATAACCTTCCCGATACTCTTCATCGCTCCGGATCGCCACATAGCTGTGGATTGTTGCGCCATCGTCCAACATCGGCCGAAGCCATTGCTCGAAAGGCCGCAGCTTGAGTTGGCGTGTGCACCAGCGAGTTTGTGGCGACGGTAAGAAATCATTGTACTGCTTCAGCCAAAAGTCGAAATCGCGATCGGGATTGAGACGCAGAATCGGCTGTCCCAAAAACCCTTCGAGACGACCAAGATATTCGTAGACCTCGGGAAGCTCTTTACCGGTATCAGTGAAGAAGTATTCGATTTGAAGCTCAGGATGGTGCTGCCGCATATACACGGCAAGTGCGGCGCTATCGCGCCCACCAGACAATCCAAGAACATGTTTTTCTGAGACGGATCTACCCACGATTACTGTTTGCCCCCGGACTCCTTACCAAAATGGCATTCAGCCATGCATCCCGACCTCTTCGGGTACCCTCGCCATGCGAAACCCAGATCTCACACAGATGTGCATCGGCAACGTCGTTCACCGCGGCGCGCAAACGACCCTCATCCATATCGAGATAGAAGCGCCCGTCTGCCGAAAGCCGCTCGCCTGAGCCATGCTTGAAAGACATGTAGAGCGCCCCTTCTGGCTTGAGCGCACGAACCAGTCGACAAACTGCGTCGGCCAGCTCGTCCGCCTGGACATGGAGCAGAGAGGCGCAAGCCCAAATTCCGTCATAGACGGGCTCAGACTCAAAATCCTGGAACGTTTGAACCCGCGCTGGCACTCCCGTCAGTCGCGTCGAAAATGCGCAAAGTGCCGGTGACGCATCGAACGCATCGACATCGTATCCAAGGTTCTTGAAGGCAAGAGTATCGCGCCCTGAACCGCTGCCCGCGTCGAGGATTTTTGCGGACCTTGGCAAATAACCAAGAAAGAGACCGTAAATCTCCGACATGTCCACACCAAGCGTGGACTCTGCGTAGGCGAGCGCATGATCCTGATAGTATTGATCGGTTTCGCTCTCAGTGCTGCCGGAAGCCACGCTAAGCACTCTCATCTCCAGCTGCGTTTGTTTGATCGTTCGCCGAGCTTTGCCGGAAGATAAGAAGATACAAGCCGAGCAACAGAAGACTGAGCGCAGCAACGCCCCACCAAACGCAGATCTCAAAAGGCCAGTATTTCCAGAATGCGCCAATGAATGAGAACATTGCGGCCAACAGCATGAGCACGCAAAAAATCGTAATCATGCTGTAGCTGCCAAGCCAAGGCAGCCGCGGATTTTTGGGGGTACCCCCCGCGAAGCTCGACGGATGAAAGGTCTCGATGCGCTCCAGGTAACTCTCCAGAACGTCACGAATGCGATAGACGATCAAGATCAATGCTAGGTTGCTGAACCCGGCCAACATGAGCAGCGCGAACCGAATCTCGATATCAAGATTCTCAGTGGCGCCGGCACCAAACCAAAGACCTCCCGTGAGCGTCATTGCAAGCGCGGGGATGTGGTTCATCTGCGCATTTAGATTCCTAAACTGCTCGAAATTCTGGACGTAGCAGAGCTCCTCGCGAGACTTTGGGTCAGTCATGTTGAACCAGCCTCGCGTCTGTTCCGGTCGTGGCTGAGGCCTGCATGTAGCTCGACGTCAATTCGGCCAGCGCAGCAAGGATGACATTGCGCTGCTTAAGCTGCGATTTTTCCAGGACGTCCCTGACTTGCGCGATTAGCACGTCAATCTCTGCTCGATCAGTCTCTACGACCTGGAACTCCTCCAAAACCGGCGTGGGGCGGCCATCGATACCGACGACGACCGCCATCGCATGTCGTTTGTCGGGCCTGCCTTTGACTCTCGCATAGGTTTCAGCACGCAGGAACTTCTGAGCGAGTTCCGCGAGTTCCACCGTCGCCCGGTCCAGGTCGGGGTCCACCCAATCCCGAGGTGGCTTGTTGGCGGCGAGGCTGGCGATCCCTTCGAAACTCTCCTCACTGCCATCGAACTGGGCCAACCGACCCACAAAGGCATCTAGTCGAAAATCGCCCGCCAACTGGCGAATGTTCTCCGCGCGCTCACGCAGCTCAGCCAGCGATTGGGGTGACACGTTCGGGACCTGCAGTTCGGCGAGCATTAGATCACGCAGACGCTGAAGCATGGACGGGTATGCGGCAGCCAACTCCCCCAAGCCATCGCGAACGCTCCCGATGATGCGTCGAAGGGCGTCTTCGTTGCCGAGCGTTACGTCCTCTCCCAGCGTTCCGGGGATGTCATCGAAAAGAAACTGGTTGGGATCATGGGCGCGCTTGAACAGATCCCGAATTTTCACTGCGTTTGTCGACAAGCGCATGGTGCGCGCTGTCCATTGCGGCAACCGATCATAGATCGCAACGAGCCCACGCCCAACATCGATGGGGGCAAGATGAACGAGATCATTGGAATCATCTAGGCTCCGCACAACTTCCGCCATGCCCGAGAGAAGGCGGCGGGAGACATCTGACAGATCCATCCATCGCAATTGAATGAAACCCGGGTCCTTGGCCAGCAGCTCTACATCCACGTCGTCGAACCTGGATCGGAAGATGCCGTCACGGTAAACAGCGAGCCGGTCGCGCTGCGACAAAATGAAGGCTACGGCGAGGATCGGCATCAGCCCGTCCTTCACCCCAAAAGGCGGTTTGCGCCATTCCTCGAACAGTTCAGATATCGCCACTGTGCGTTTGGCATGCTGTCGGATGTAGTCAGTCGCCATCGTCCAGATCGCACCCAACCGACAGGGATCAGCAGCCGGTTCCTGCGGCGCTACGAACCGCCAGACGTCCTCGTCCTGAGCGTAAAGGCCAGTCGCTTCCAGGACGGATGCAAACAGCCCACCTTCGGCAGGAAAACCTTCGATTCCAAGCCGGCGCTCGCCTTCATTCAGAACCATGCGCCGAAGAAGGTTGTTTTGTGCCGCGATGGCATTGCTTGACGGTTTCTGTCGATTAAGCAATTCGTTATGCAGGCACGGCGATTTCTTAAACCTCGTGTCGGCAAGCTCAGATGCGACGCCATTCAAATCGGCTTGGCGTAAGCGTTTCGGCTGGAAGTTCTTTCGGAACCACAATGCATTGTCGAAGGCTTTGTTAAGCTCAGTCTCAAGAAGGGCCTGCAAAGAGGCCAGTCGAGCAGAAACCTCACGCCTTGCGACTGCATCACCTTGAAGCTCTGGATGATCGTTGCTGACGTTTTCGAGAGCGAATAACTCGCGAGCCAGTGGAACCACAGCCCAAGACCGCTTGGATATGCCAGCGACGAAGTCCCATTCATCGCTGTAGCGTGCAGCCTTACGGCAAAGCTCCTCCGCCACACCTTCGTCTTCGCCTTCCGTCGGAATTGCCAGCAAGAATTGGCCAATGGCACCATTCACTGGACGGGTTTCTGCGGCAAAGGCGACCACGCCGCTCACTGGAACGATGTTCACGTCGAACCACCGCAGCGCACCTGTTTCGTGATAGTGGCGTTTGGCCAGTATTGGCTGAAGACCAGCGAGAGCCTTCAGCTCGCTAAAATCGATCTCGTCGATCTCGTCCAAGGCGGTGAGAACCGCGCGTTCAATGTCGAAATCACTACCGGCAAAAATTGCTCGTGCATCAAGAAATTTTTTGAAGATCGTAAAAGACCAGCGGTCGAGGTCCTCCAATGTCTTTGCGAGCGACTTGGCCGAAATTTCGGGAAAACATGCGCCAAGCAGTTCCGAGTTGGCGACCAGGCCCGACCGTTCCTTGAACAGATCAACAACAGCGATCGTCTTTAGAACCTTGATGTGGCGCTCATCACCCCCGATCGCCTCACAGCGTTCAAGTGCTTCAGCAGCAAGGGCCCAACGATGGCCATCCGGAGAAGCAAGAATTGACGGCTCCAAATTGGTTCGCAGATAGTCCCACAACCGCTCGGGTCCGTAGATTTGGTCATCATCGGCTTGGCGCAGAAAATCCTGAAAGCCGTATGGTTCCGACGAATTCAGGAAACCAAAAATGCTTCGTTGGTTCTGACCAAAACGACGTCGGGAAATCGGCCCCAGGAGACAGGCGACAACCGGATGCAAAGGCCAGCAATCCTCCAACATCCCAGCGAGGCGCTCCGCATCGTCTGCGCGTCCCCGCCGGGCTTGAGCCGCCACAGTCGTCGCGATTGCACCCGGCAGCTTCGGTCGATGGTCGCTTTCGATGGCTCGTGAGATGAGGTCGATTTGCTCTTCGCCAGCGGTATCAACCACAAGATCGACGAAGCGGCCCTGTATCTTAGCCCACTCATCGCGCGATTCATGCGATAGCCTATGCGCATACTCATCGAAAGCTTGATGGAGCACACCGACAATCAGAAACCGGCCCTTGCTACGCGAAGCGACCTCGGCCAGTTGCTGCAAGATATAGATGTCCGAACCGTCCTGCGCCGCGCCTTCGAGGAACTTGCCCATCTCGTCGATGACCAGAAGCAAGCCACCGTGCGAGCGCGGCGCTTCGGCCGCCGCCTCCGTCAAGGCGGAAATGAGATTGCTTTCAGTCCAACCGCCACGCGGACGCCTCGATACGAGACCCGCACGCCCAACGGCTTCTCCAATCACCGTCACCGGATTGTCACGACGGGCGACAACCGGAAGGATACGCCATCCTTTGGTCCCAGTGGGAAGGGCTGCGTGGATCTCTTTGGTCAATGTCTTGCCAAAGACCTTTGCCGCTTGCTTCTTGAGGGTTGGATCACCGTTGAGCAGCGAGCTCAAAGCGACGACCAGGCTCGACTTGCCGCTGCCATAAGGACCGGTCCAGGTGAAGGCGCCTTGGCCTGCCTCTGACACATGCCGTGCCATTGTCGAAAGAACAGCAGCCGAAGATTGCGGACAGACAAAACCCTCAAGCGCCGTGGCATCCCCCAAATCGGAGTCGATGCGGATGGACCTCAGAAATCGTCGTGCGATGTAAACATGCTCGTTCAGAGCCATTAGGCAGCTTCCCTCGCACCCGGTTCTACATAGTCTCCCGCTAGCAACGCCAACGCAGCGCAAGCGTCGATCTCGGTGTTGCGCACGACCTGTTTGAGTCCAGCGGCCTCAGACCATCGCAAGGCTCCACTCGTCACATCTTCGAGGCCTACCAGCCGATCTGCGACGTCGTTTTCGTCAAAGAGAAACGTGCGACCCGGGCCCCCAGGAGCATGAGCGATCGCCTCGAAGGAAAGCGTCGCGGCACCCGAATAGCGCGACCAGAAATCGAGCAGGGCATAGGTAAACACGCCGTCGCCCAAGCTCGACTTTGCACCGCGCACGAAGCGAAATCCGTCCTTCTTTCCGATGGCTTTGATCAAACCGAGTTCTGTGAGAGGCGATTCCAACGCATCGTCGTGACCGACCTTGCCCGACGGCGGCCGCGCGACGTAAGTGCGGATGAAACAGGCTACGTCGTTCTTGAGCGTTGCCTGCGCCACGCGTGACCAATTCCGATCCTTGGCGAGGCGGTCGAGCTTCTTCATGAAGTTCTCGCGTTCGAATGTAACTGCGGGGTAATGGCTGAAAGCCCAGAACCATGTGGTCTTTTCGGCGTGGCCGGCTAGCTGCCAATGGACAAGCCAAAGGCTTGCGGGGTGCTCCATGAAGGGATCCACCCCCCTGGCACCGAAAAGCAATCGGCCAAGCCCGGTCGTGCGCACACTATTTACTGTTGGCTCTTCAATGATTCCCGCCGCCTTCGCCCAATGACGCATCGACGCGACCATGTTCTTGCCGACACCGAACCGAGCGATCGCCTCATCATCCCAACATGCCGCCCGATTCTCCGGCATGCCTTCGGTCTCAGCGACGCGGTCATAGGCCTTCTTCAGCCACCCATAACGCAGCGGAAAAGTCTCGTGCCCCGAAAACTGCGGGCTATAACTGTCTTGAAATAGCGGTCCGCGCGCCATCGTACTCCCCGGCCTACTGGATGAACCCTCCAGGTCGACTGTAGGCGAACCTCTGTGCTAGGGTCAACTAAGCTGGAGGGATCGTCCAGACTGAAAATCTCGGAGAGACAGCCGAGAAAACCACTGGAACGATGTCTATGCGATTGTAAAATAATGAGAATTGGCCAAACAATCTATCTTGACCATCAAGCAACGACACCTGTCGATTCTCGCGTATTTGCGAAAATGTCGCCTTTTTTCGCAGAGACGTTCGGAAATCCTCATTCCGCAGATCATGTGCTGGGATGGGAATCATTGCAGTCGGTTGAAACGGCGGCCGCGACAATTGGCGAATTAATTGGCGCGGACGGCGACGAAATCATCTTCACGTCCGGCGCTACCGAAGCAAATAATCTCGCCCTGCTTGGCCTTGGACGCCGCGCTACTGGCGACAGACGGCGTCGGGTCCTCATCGCAGCAACAGAGCATAAATGTGTCCTCGCGGCGAGCCGCGCCCTAAGAGAGCAACTTGGATATGAGGTGCAATATCTTCCGGTGGACGCGCAGGGTTTCGTCGATCTTATGGTCCTTGAAAAGGAGCTGTCAGAAGATGTCCTACTCGTCTCTATTGCTTTGGTAAACAACGAGATCGGTACGATTCAGGACATTCCAGCCATTTCAAAACTTGTTCGAAAGTCCGGTGCATTATTGCATTGCGATGGCGCGCAAGCGCCCGGCGCAATCGAAATGAGTGCGATCGGCACACTTGTAGATCTTCTAAGCCTCTCGGCTCATAAGATCTACGGTCCCAAAGGTATTGGTGCGCTATATGTCCGTCGTGATTTGCACGCTCATATCGAGCCACAGATTTATGGAGGAGGCCAGCAAGGCAACTTGCGCTCCGGTACGGTTCCGGTCCCTCTCTGTGTCGGAATGGCGGAAGCAGTTAGCTTGGTGAGCTTGACTAGTTCTGACTGTGAGCGCGGAGAGCTGAGAAGGCGAACTTCAGACTTTGTGGACCAATTGCATAACCTTTCGTGGCCGGTTCGCCTCAATGGTCCTGAAAGTAATCGTCGTCACCCAGGAAATGCCAACGTTCAGTTCAATGGATTCGAAGCAGCGGAAATCCTGCAATTTCTGCAGCCGCAGCTTGCCGCCTCAACCGGTTCAGCTTGTACATCGGGAATTCCAGAACCGTCACATGTATTGCGCGCCATCGGTCTCACAGGAGATCAGGCAAACTCATCTATTCGCTTCAGCATCGGGCGGCAAACAACCGATAGTGATATCAATGATGCCGTCAATCTTATCGAGCAAGCTCTAAGCCAGTGCAACTCCGAAATTAGGGTGTAGATTCTTACGTTTTACTGGAAAAATGACCAAATTATGGGCTGAATATTACTTCACTCAGCTCCTGTTCAGCTTTAATACGCGGGAATTTATAGGCGCCCTGGAGGCTTGATGACTGGCTGCAAGTAATGCGGGATGGGTCTATTGAATGGATCAAAACAAGATTCGAGAGATCAACGCGAGCCGAAGATTTAGAGTAACTACTCGCAACTATCTTCAAACAGCTCCAAACGACTACCATCCGTCAAAGCGGGGAGCTGCCTCAATGCCATCGAGACTTGGTTCGTCGGGATCGTCTTCGTCATCGACATGTCGACTTTGTATGTGCAAGCTGAAAGCGAGTTCCTCGACGCTAAACTCGTTGCTGAGCGTGTCCAACATCACCGAGCCGGCGGCTCGATAGCTCATAATCTGAATAAGCATCAGACATAATCTGATCTGCCATCGGAACAGTTCGGACTGCTCGTCTGCGGTGCGGTCTTCCGCATTCTTACCCCAATCCAATGGGTCTGGCACTTGAAGCCTTCCATGCACGAGCGCATTTCGAAACTGCCGAATATTCTCAGCCCCTAGTCCAATCCAGGAGCCTTTGACGATAGCACGTCGGGCGTCGTTCGTCGTCGAATCGAAAGCTACTGGTAAATGTTGGATGGCCTCTATGACTGTGCATCGGAGGCCTGAAAGCGGCTGGTGCCTTTCATCTGCCATCAGGCGTCTCGAAATTTCCTGACTCGTCGCAGATCTGGTTTTCTTACATAAATACTGGCCAAGGATCTCGTATGCGTGGAAAACCATTTCAAAAGTTAGACGGCCCGCCACAAACCGACCGACAACCTCACTCTTGGCCGACTCGAAATCAGAGGCTGGGCCACACCACATAGCATCCCCATGAATATCCGTGTCGATTTCCACGCCCTGCAGTGCTGCAGCCATGTGTATATTGGACCAGCAACCGCTCCAATGTTCGTCATCCGTGGTCGCGCCAAGCGTCCCGAAAAGACGGGCCAATCTGGTTAGATGGGCCCGCAGCGATACTAGCCCAACCCGCTTGTCGGTCTCCCCAAGCTCGTTGAAGAGCTTTAAGAAGGGCTCGCGTTGCAGCGTTTGCACGCTCTCAAGAAGTTTATGGTTCGCCTTAGCCACCTAATTCGAGCGCTTTTTCGGCCTCGACATGCTCAAACGCATCCACGTAGGTCCGCAGATCGTCCGGCGTTGCGCCTTCATCTCGCAGGGTTCGCTTCCAGTTGTTGGCGAGCGTCTCGGCCATCTGAAATGTCTGCTGCCTGGCATCGGTGGGTGCAAAGTCAAAAAACTCGCTTGCTTCAAGTGCAATCGCCATCGACGCATCGAACGGCCCACCCCGGATGATGCCAGTTTCCAAAACGCGGTGCCGGGAAGGCGATGGGTTGATGTCGAAAGCCGGTGACAAGCGCCAGCGATCGCCGCCAGCATAGATGAACCCATGGTTCTTCAGATGATCGTCCCTGTTCGATACCAGGATGGTGAAAACGATCCGTCGCCAGAGTTCGTGCAGGTCCTCGACCGGCTTGCTTGAAATCTGGCGGATGACATCGGCGATGTCGGTGTAGAACCCTCCGTCCTCGCTCTGCCAGTCCAGCGCGGTGCGCGCCGAGATATAAGGAATGCGCATGTCGCCGCGGCGGTCGAACCGTCGGATTAGCGCAATCGGACTGTCGCTGTCGCGCAGCTCAAGCCGGGCCTCGGCCACGCGCAGCCCGCACATGCGCGCCAGCTTCAGGGTCGCCACTTCGGCGCGCTCGACCGGTTTGGTGTCCTGTGCGGACGTGAATTTGGCGATCCAGAGATGCCCATTGCCTTCGACATTGGCTTTGGGCCGCGCACCGCCCAGCGATCCGGCGACACCGGCTAGATCACGCGCTTCTTCTTCCGCCCCGCCCGGATCCTGTTCGAAGCGTTGTGCGAGCGTGCGCAGGCGTTCCAGTTCGACAAGCCGGGGAATGGGCGGGATCAGATCGGACAGCGGCTGCATGTCCTCGCCCAGAAAGCGCAACGCTCCTTGCCGCGTGCGGTCGTCTGACAGGACGAGATAGTCAAACTCGCTGAGGCCGCCGCCCAAGGCCTTGGTCATAAGCGCGCGCCCCCAGGAATCTGGCGCCGCATCGGCAAAGCAGCCCGGTAACGCCGAGCGCTTGTCATCCTTCCCGGATGAAAAGTGGCTGCCCTCGCGCAGCGGCAGTCCCGGCGCGAGCGCGAAGCGATCCTCGGCCGCCAGCCACGCCGCATCATATTCGAACTGCGAATGCTGGCGACGCCCGTCGCTTTCAAAGCGCAGGCGCCCCACGATCCGTTTCCCTTCGCCAAGCGCGACGATGGCCTCGGGCATCAGAAACCGACCCCTTCCTCGTCATCGCCATCAGCGATCGGAGTAACCTTGTCCTGGCCTTTGCTCGACGACTTCGGCGTGCGCTTGCGATCAATGCGCTTGGGCAGGCTTTCCCGGTCGAGCAGCAATCCGGTGTCATCCGTGCCCGCGTCCAGGAAGTCTGAGATGCGGTCGATCTCGCCCAGGACGAGACACGCCATGGCGAGCGTGCCGATGCTCACGCCGTCATCGCCTTTCTCGAGCCGGGCCACCGTGCTTTCGGACACGCCGATCCGCTCCGCAAAGCCTTTCACGGAGATGCGCCGCTTCAAACGCGCCGTCTTGATATTTGCTCCCAGAGCCTCCAAGGCTCGGCGTGCGCTTACTGAGTTCACTTTAACCGCCATATCTGACGTCCAAACATTATTTAACCGTCAAATATGACTGATAGTGCAATTTCGCCCAATTGGCAAGGTGATTGGCGGATGAGCGGTCAGAGGCATTTCTGTCCGAAATCTGTCTACACGCTTCGGACAGCACCGCTGATTGGAAGCTTGTAGCCCGCAGATTGGGAGCGTCGGCTGGGAAGATCGATTCCACGCAGTCGATCTAATGGCGGGAATGATACCTTTCCTCCAACTCCGGGCCCTGTTGTAGGAGGTTTTGTATCAGTCAAGGCTTCAGACGGGCGTCTCCCTGCGGGCCGGGCTGTCGGCGAAGCGGAAGCCCCTGATGGGTCTTCCCCCTGACGGGCGTCCATCCCTGACGCGGCGCGCGGCGCGCCGGTGTGGCGCAAGGCCGCCATGTCATGCAAGGCGGCCAGAGCAAAAGGGCCACGGCTGTCGCCGTGACGGGTTGAAGGTCGAGAGAGAGGCTCTCGGGCCGCCCGTCATGGAGAACAAGCCATGACAGCAATCGAAATCACGAACGGCCGTCCCAAGAGCGGCGGCTACAAGGTGGATGTGTCCCGCGGCGGGCATAATGGGCGGGTATCGTCCGAATGGTTTTCCCGGCCCGACGACGAGAAGTATCTCTCGCTTTCGGAGCTCTACGCTTCGGTGAAGGGCCGGGCCGAGCGGAGCAAGACGCGAACCGTCGAGAGCGCGGCGATCCGCGTCGACGCCCATCGCGATGATCCGGAGAAGCTGGCGCTCGTCCTGCCGGACGCGGAGGCGCCCATCGCGCCGACCCATTGGAGCTTCGGCCAGCTCGCGAGCCTGGTGAGCGCCCCGGCGGCCTATCTGCGTCAGCTCCCGGCGCCGCTCGCTGGCATCAATCTGCAATATGGCCTGACCAACCACCGCGCCGAGCAGGTCAAGACGATGGAAGTCGCCAACGGGCGCACAGAACTTCGCGCTGTGACCGGCCCGGACTATGGCCGCATCTACGATCATGAACTCGTCTCGGCGGTCCAGCGCATCGCGGGCGACGGCGTTGGCGACACGCGCTGGAAGGTTCCGGGCGTGCTCGACTGGTCGACGGGCGTCTACAATCCGATGGTCGACGTCACCAAGGACACGACCACGCTCTACGCCTCGGACCGCGACGTCTTCCTGTTGCTGGTAGACGACAGGAATCCGATCGAGGCAGGCACGCTGCCCGACGGTTCGCCCGACCTGTTCTTCCGCGGCTTCTATTGCTGGAACTCGGAGGTCGGTGCGAAGACGCTCGGCATTGCGAGCTTCTATCTCCGCGCCGTGTGCCAGAACCGCAATCTCTGGGGCGTCGAGGACTTCCAGGAGATCACGATCCGGCATTCCAAATACGCCGCCAACCGCTTCGCCCACGAGGCGGCCCCGGCCTTGACCAGCTTCGCGGACTCCTCACCACAACCTTTCATCCGGGGCATCCGCGCGGCCCGCGAACGGATCGTCGCGCGCAGCGACGAGGACCGCACCGACTTCCTGCGGAAGCGCGGTTTCTCGAAGGCGGAGACAGCGAAAATCGTCGAGACCGTCCTCGCCGAGGAGGGGCGTCCGCCCGAGAGCGTGTTCGACTTCGTGCAGGGCATCACCGCCGTCGCGCGGTCGAAACCGCAGCAGGACGCGCGCCTCACCATGGAGAAGCGCTTGAGATGGGTGATCCTGGGTGCGTCTGCATGACGGTCCCGTTGTCGTTGGAACCGACGCAGATATCGAGTCTGACTCGCTAAGCGTTGTCATCCCGATCGATGACGACTGGCCCGTTCGAGTTGCCGCCGCGCATCGTCTGCGAACTCAATTGATCGGCAACACCGCAGACCCGCCATTGACCCGCCAGCGGCGCGAACGCCTCAAACGCGCGCTCCGAACCATCGACGGGAGGCGAGAGGGCGCAAGCTATCGGACCATCGCCAGTGCTTTTTTCGGCAGCCGCCGTGTGTCTCAAGAACCATGGAAAACAAGCTCGCTCAAGGCGCAGATCGCTCGTCTCGCCATGCACGGCCGCATGTTGATCAAGGACGGCTACCGCATGCTGCTCAACGGCAATTCAGGCCGATCGATTGCACGCCGAGATCGCTGAATCCTAGCTTAAGCAGCATTCATGCTTCGTTGAATGTGGTTCCAAAAACTGAAGAAGCGAATACCCAATGACGACAATGCGAACGCCGCTCCGGCTCTTCTCAACTATTGGGTTCGGCTTTCCGTCGGGCGATCACAGCCGTCAAAGACGGTAGAGCCGCACCGAAGAGTATCACAGCTATGCCAAGAAGTGCGACAGTGCCGATGGATGTCGCGAAGATGATCGCTGCGGCCAGCGCCCCAACGCCAGGACCTGCCGCAGATAACAAACCTAAAGCGGGTGTTGGCAAGAGCGAAAGCGCGAAGTTATAGGCGAAGTAGCTGGCTGCGGTCATGCCAAGCACCAAGTACAGGAAAGCCCCCGCATTCTCAGCGATGCTTGAAACATGGATGCTGGTCCCCGTTGCCAGCACGCCCAGCCATGCGACACAAGCCGCGCCCGTCACCTGCAATGGGGCGAGAACAAACCAGGGCAGGACAGCCCCGGTGTTCAGCGCGCGCCCCGCAATGACCGATCCGCTCGCGAGAACTAGACCCAAAATGCCGAGCAGGAAACCGAGTGGTTCGTTAGAGCCAGTCACGTCGCGCTCAGATACGAGGACGACAAGGCCCGCAAGACTGACTGCGATGCCAACCAACACGACCGGGCGCAACGCCTCTTTCAGCACGAGCCGCCCGCCAATGGCGACTAAGGCCGGGACCAATGCGAGCAGGAGCACGGCAGTCACACTGTCGAGCCAACCGCTTGCCGCGGTATAGACGATCATAAAACTGCCAGGGTGCAGAACGCCCAAGCCAAAGCCCTTCAGCATACTTGCGCGCGAGACACTGGCCTTCGGAAAGGCGAAGTACCGGATGGCCCAAAGAACGACAGCGCCACCCGTCATCTGCACGGCCACAATCAGGAAAGGACTAAATGAGGCTACGAGCCATTTTTGGACGACCACTCCGACCGGCCCGACGCTGAACGAAAACAAGGCCGCAATAACCGCGAGGCGCGGACCAGCAAGGAAGTCGGGAGAAATGGTCATAGCGTGCTTTCATATTCGCAACTTCTTCAGTTGCGAATATGCGATCTATCTTGGAAGCGTGACTTCCGCAACTGAAAAAGTTACACTTTGGTCATGAAACGGAATTCCAGACTGTCCCTCGCATTGCACGCGCTCGGCCACATGGCGGCAGAGCCACGCCAGCCGCGGACTTCGACAGAGATCGCCGAACACAACCAAACCAATCCGGTGTTCGTGCGGCGCGTCCTTGGGCTTTTGCGGGAAGCTGGTCTTCTCGTATCCGAGAAAGGCCCGCGTGGAGGCTGGTTGTTGGCGCACGCGCCGGAAGATATCAGCCTTACGGATGTGTACCTGGCGCTTGGAGAGCGCTTTATGCGGCCGGACCCGGACGGCACCGACAATCCGCCCCAATGCCTTGTAGAACGTGAACTTCGTACCGAAGTGGATGCCGCACTTTCCGCAGCAGAAGCCACGCTTACGGACCATCTTTCGCGTGTGCCGATTTCCAGGCTTGGAGCTGTCTTGCGCAGGCCATGACCTAAAACGAAGCTACGTCCCGACCGCAACATCTTTCAGGCCGGGGGCCCAAACGGTCGCTGGTTCGAAACACGACGGTTTGGATCGCCATTTCTTGTCCGCGTCGTCTCCAAGTCGTCAGGAGTGACGATTCCGCCGCTCCCAACTCGTCATCCCCTCAACGGATACTTCTCCGCTTTTCTTGCCTCCAACAGGTCGCCGCAACCCGTGGCGCTCGCCAACCGTTGGAGGTGCACTCATGCCAGATCCCAATGCCGGCCTTCCCCCGCGCTATCTCAGAACCCCCGAAGCTGCCCGCTTTCTCGGCCTTTCCGGCCGAACGCTGGAGAAACACCGCACCTACGGCACCGGGCCGCGCTATTCGAAGATCGGCGGACGCGTTGTTTACGCCGTTGAGGATTTGCAGGCCTGGGTCGGTCGCGGCGAAAAGACGTCCACCTCTGACGACACCGGTGATGAGGTTCTGCCCGCTAAGAGGCATGCGGCCATCGCGCCGGCCTATGCGGACAAGACGCACAGATGACCGGCCGAGCCACCGTCGATCTGACGTGGATCGAAGGCCGGATCGAGCGCTGGATCCGCTTCGGCCGCATCACTCAAGAGACAATTCACAGCCGCAGCCGGAGCACCGTCGGTTTCGATCCGGAAAGCGTCTTCGCCTTCGTGCGGTGGTCGTCGAACGACTATGGCACGGTCGAAAGCCGGATCGACATCCTGCGTGCCGTCAGCCCAGGCGAGCCTTATTCGACCGTCCCGCATGTCACCCCCGGCGGGGAAATCCTCCTGCGCCTCACCGGATGGCCGAAAGTCGAGCCGGCGCTCAACGCCATCGATCAAGTTGAAGCGCTCGGGATCGCTCCCGAGGACGCCTGTCCGGACCATTGGCGACACGTCCACAATCGCCTGACCGGCGCTTTCAAACCACGTCCTTACACAAAGCTCAGACATGGTGCCTGGCTGATGCGACGGGACGTCGGCAGATGATCCGTTCCCCCCGCATTCTCTTCACCACGGTCATCGGCCTCGCCCTGATCGGCGCTTCCGTTGTGGTCAGAAACTGTCCACTCGTGCTCTGGAATCCTTCTCCGAGCGTTCCGATAGGTTTCTACATCGTGACGCCGATCGACACCTTGGATGTTGGCGCATTGGTCGCCGTCCGGCCACCAAAGGCGCTTGAATCCTGGTTGATCGAGAACCGCTATCTCGGTCGCGACACGCCACTGTTGAAGCGCATTGCCGCGCTGCCCGGGGCAGAGGTTTGCCGTGACGGGAGCAGCATCCGCATAGACGTCAAGGCCGTCGCCGAGGCGCACGAGCGCGACCGGCTCGGCCGTCCGCTGCCCGTCTGGGCAGGCTGCCGCATCCTCAACGACGGCGAGATCTTCCTCCTCAACGCGGATCATCGGGCCAGCCTCGACGGCCGCTATTTCGGGCCTATCGGTGCGGAAACAATTCTCGGCCAGGCGACCCCGATCTGGATTCGGGAAGGCTGAGCCATGCCGCTTCCTCTTCTTTCCGGCCATCGCCTGCACGTTGCCACGATCACCACCATCGCGCTCTCAATGCTGCTCACAAGCACGCCATCCATGGCTCAAAGCGAGCCGCTTACCCCGCGCGTCACGGACATCACCGTAGCATTCTCCCAGGCGTCGCTTGACGCGATCATTGCCGAGGCGTCACAGCGTTTCGGGATTCCCGAGCGCTGGATACGTGCCGTGATGCAGGCAGAAAGCGCGGGCGATCCGGGCGCCGTCAGCGAGGCTGGTGCGATGGGCCTGATGCAGATCATGCCCGGCACTTGGGACGAACTTGCCACTGCCCATGGTCTCGGCGACGACCCGTTCGACCCGCGAGACAATATCATGGCCGGCACCGCCTACCTGCGCGCCATGTACAACCGCTTTGGGTCACCCGGCTTCCTCGCCGCCTATAATGCGGGGCCGGGGCGCTACGCCGAACACCTCTCGACCGGTCGCCCCTTGCCGCGCGAGACGCGCGCCTATGTGGCCCGCCTCGCGCCGCTTATTGAGCGGCCGGATGCAGGGCGTGTGCAGGACAACGGGCCTCCGATCGTCTCCGATTGGCGTGTAGCACCGCTCTTCATTGAGCAGTTCGGCGACGCTGCAACAACAGCTTCACCACCCAATCAAGAGACGGTCGGCACCCCCTCCGAAAGCACATCGCGTGCCGACGACGAAGGACCTACGCAACCTCCGAACGCACTGTTCATTGGTCCCCAAGCGGAGGTTTCACCGTGAAATCCTGTGTCGCACTAAGGAATGCTCCGGTGCGGACCAGCGCGTGTTTACGTGGAGTGCGGGGATCGGAGAGCCGACCAACGGCTGGAGGGCGAGATAAAAGGCCGCGCGCCAATTGGCGCTACGGCGTTGTTGTTGTTGATGTTTTTACCCACCCTGCGAAGGACCGCAGTGCCGCGCACATCGCTTACCTACTGATTTTCCAGCACTTTCACCGTGCCACCTGTTTTCTAGGGCGGCGAACGCCATGAGCAATCGCGATAACGACCTGCGCATTCGGCCGGGGCGCATCCGCGATCGCGGGACGCGCGGCCAGCAGGCGAAGAGCTTCGTCAACCAAGTCATGCGCGCGGCCAAGAAGGCCGGGCACACCGGTTATCGTTTCTCCGGCCCCAGGCAGCACGGGCGCAGTTCACGCTTCGGACGCGGCCGCTTCGTCAAGGCGACGCGCGGGCTCTCACGCACACAGCGGCGCGTCGTCATCAAGGCGCGGATCGTCCGGCATCGCGGACAGAGGTTCCGGTCGGCGCCGCTGGCGAAGCACATTGACTATCTGAAGCGCGAGGGTGTCACCCGAGACGGGCGTAATGCGACCATGTTCGACCGCGACGGCGACACCGCCGACGAGCGGGCTTTCGCTTCGGCCTGCGAAGACGACCGCCACCATTTCCGCTTCATCGTCTCGCCCGAGGACGCTGGATCGATGGAGGACGTCCGCGCCTTCACGCGCGATCTCATGGCCCAGGCAGAGCGCGACGTCGGGACCAAGCTTGATTGGATCGCGGTCAATCATTGGAACACCGACAATCCGCATATCCACGTTCTCGTGCGCGGCAAGGCGGACGATGACAAGGATCTCGTCATCTCACGCGATTACATCAGCCGCGGTTTCCGCTCCCGCGCCGAGGAATTGGTGACGCTGGAGCTTGGGCCACGGTCGGCGCGTGAGATCGCCGCCGGGCTCGACGCCGAGATGAAGGCCGAGCGCTGGACCGGCCTTGACCAAGCCTTGCGCAGCCTCGCCGACGACAATGCCGGGGTCGCCGATCTGCGGCCTGGATCGCCGGAACCGCGAGACCCCGAAATGCGCCGACGGCTGATCAGCCGAGCCCAAACGCTGGAGCGTCTGGGTGTCGCGGACAAATTGGCTCCTGCTGTCTGGACGCTGAAGCCGGGCGTCGAAGACACGTTGCGCGAACTCGCCATACGTGGCGACATCATCAAGACCATGCACCGGGCGATGGGCGCCGGGGTCGAGCGGCCTCTTACTGACTTCGCGATCCAAGCCGAGCTTTCCGAGCCGATCCTCGGCCGGCTGGTCGATCGCGGCCTTCATAACGAGTTGAAGGGAGAGGCCTATGCCGTCATCGACGGGGTCGACGGCCGCGTCCATCATCTGCGCATTTCCGATCTGGAGAGGACGGGCGACACACCCGTCGGCGGCATTGTCGAAACACGAAACTGGATCGCGCGCGACGGTGGCCGTCAGCGCCTTTCGCTGGTTGGGCGATCCGATTTCTCGCTCGCAGCGCAGGTTACCGCCGACGGGGCCACTTGGCTTGATCGCTTGCAGCTTGCGCGCAACCGGGCGCCGCTGAGCGAAGGAGGCTTCGGCGCCGAGGTGTCCACGGCGCTGAAACGGCGGGCTGATCATTTGCTGGCGGACGGTCTCGCCACCCGCAAGGGCGACCGTATCAACTTCGCCCGCGACCTCCTCAAAACGTTGCGCGAGCGGGAACTGGCGACCGTCGCCGCAAGGCTCGAAGCCGAGACCGGATTGAAACGTCACCAAAGCGGTGAAGGCGACACGGTCGCCGGCGTATACCGCCAGCGCCTCGATCTCGCCTCGGGCCGCTTCGCCATGCTCGACAACGGTTTGGGCTTCGAACTCGTCCCCTGGAAGCCGCAGCTCGAAAAACATCTTGGCCAGAGCGTGACCGGGACCATCACGCCGGGCGGTGGTGTTGACTGGTCGCTCGGCCGCAAGCGCGGGCTAGCCATCTGAGCCGCCGAGAAAAGAGGCCTTCATGACAAAACGCGATCCGCAATCACCCGCCACGACAATCCTCTGGGGACAGATATTGATCGTCGCCTTGGTCGCCGTGCTTTTCGTCTGGACGGCAACCCAGTGGACAGCGTGGCGGCTCGGCTTCCAACCCGAGCTCGGCGAACCATGGTTCTCGCTTTTCGGTTGGCCTGTTTACGTACCGCCCGCCTTCTTCTGGTGGTGGTATTGGTACGACGCTTATGCGCCACGCGTCTTCGTCGAAGGCGCGATCATTGCCGGCGCGGGCGGCATCGTCTCCATCCTTGTCGCCATCTTCCTGTCGATCCTCCGCGCCCGCGAAGCGAGCGACATCACCACCTACGGCTCTGCGCGCTGGGCCGAGACGAAGGACGTGGCAGCGGCCAGCCTTTTGAAGCCGGACGGCGTGATCCTCGGGCGGTTCGAAAGGAACTATCTGCGTCACGACGGTCCAGAGCATGTGCTCTGCTTCGCGCCCACGCGGTCGGGCAAAGGCGTCGGGCTGGTCGTGCCCTCGCTCCTGACCTGGCCGGGCTCAGCGATCGTCCACGACATCAAGGGCGAGAACTGGCAGCTCACGGCCGGCTGGCGGTCGCGTTTCAGCCGCGTGCTGCTCTTCGATCCGACCAATGCCGACAGCGCCGCCTACAATCCACTGCTCGAAGTCCGGCGCGGTGACAGCGAAGTGCGCGACGTCCAGAACGTCGCCGACATCCTGGTCGATCCCGAAGGTCTGCTCGAACGCCGGAACCATTGGGAAAAGACCAGTCATGCGCTCCTGGTCGGCGCGATCCTCCACGTCCTCTACGCGGAGGCGGACAAGACGCTCGCTGACGTCGCCGCCTTCCTTTCCGATCCCCGTCGACCGATCGAGGCGACGCTAACCGCGATGATGAAGACGCCGCATCTGGGCGACCGGCCGCATCCGGTCGTCGCCCAGGCGAGGGTTCGCGTCGTGCCCAACCCGCTCATTCGCCAGGGTGCGGCGAAAGATCGGTATCAGTCACCTTGGCCGTCGCAGACTGCATTTGCGCGGGCTTGTGCACAGCCACGCCGACCATGACGAGGACCACGCCCAGGACATCCACGGCGCTCGGTATCTGGCGCAGGACGATCACGCCGATGATCGTGGCAGTCGCGGGCAAGAGAGCGAGCAGAAACGCAAAGCTGGCGCGTGGCAGACGGGCCATCGCGAGCTGATCGCAGACATAGGGGATGACGGACGAACAGATGCCGACGCCGATGCCTGCCAGCACTAGCAGAGGCGCGCCGAAGGCGTCGAGGGCTTGCAGGAAGCCGATGGGCATGACGAAGATGAAGGCTGCCGTCATGGCAGCGCCCAAACGTTCCACACCGCCCGATGCGCCACCTTCGGAAATCTTGTGGCCGAGGATGATGTAGAGAACGAACAGCGCCCCATTCAGGACCGCCCAGAACAGGCCAAGAAGGTCAGAAGTCAGCTCAGGACCATCTGCTGCCAGAAGCGACGGCACGTCAATCAGAAGGGCCACACCTATGATGGCCAAGGCGAAGGCCAGATAGTTGCGCCCGGTGCGAAGGCCCCAGAGGGCGATACCGATGGTGCCGACAAACTCGATGGCAGCGACCAGCGAGATCGGCAACCGGTCCAATGCCAAATAGAAAGAACTGTTCATCACCGCGAGGCAGCCGCCAAGCGCGAGAAGAAGAAGGCACTCGCGGGGTGTTGATTTCTTGAAGGTACGCAAAGGCTTCGTGATGGGAGCGAAAACCAAAGCTGCCGACGCGATACGGAACCACGCGACACCAAGCACGCCGACGACAGGGAACAACAGGACCGCGAAAGCCGGGCCGAGATAGTGAAAAACGGCGGAGACGCCGAACCATGCGTGCGGAGGAACGGCCTCGGACAGGCGCGACATGGCTCCCGAGGCGTTCGCGAGAGCGGGGTTTGCGTGATCTTGATCTGGCATACATCCATAATGCAAGGCAGAATAGCACTTCGATATGGAGATCAGCTATGTCAAAAACTGAACTAGACGCAAAAAAGAAGGATCGATCTATCGATAGCCTTCGATCCGAAGAAAGTGGCCTCGACAAGATCGACGCAGCGATTCTTCGCGAGCTTTGCGCGGATGCCCGCATTCCTCGTGCCGAGTTGTCCCGCCGAGTGGGTCTATCCGCCCCAAGCGTGGCAGACCGTGTGCGGCGCCTTGAGGATGTCGGCATCATCACCGGATACGGCGCTCGCATTGACCCGGCCCGCCTTGGCTACGGACTGACGATCCTGATCCGTGCGCGTCCGCTGCCAGGTGAGATGAAGAACATGATTGAAGCGATCCAGGAGACGCCACAGATTGTCGCTTGTGATCGTGTATCCGGCGAGGATTGCTTCGTTGCGCGGGCACATGTCCGCGACGTGGCCGAGATGGAGGCCGTGATCGATCGGATCGTGCCGTTCGGTGCGACGAACTCGTCTGTTGTTCAGTCGTCACCGGTCGAAGAGCGTTTGGTCGAGCTCTAGTACTGGGTCTGAGAGCGGACCCTAATCAAATGGCAGCAAAGCCCGCTAAGCCGACCTCTATGCCACCGATCCGCCGAACTCCTGTCCTTCCGCGCCACGGCACTACTACGCCTTCACGTCTGTTGATCATCGCCCAATAGCGGTCTTCTTAGTTGACCCCGAAGCAACTGCGGGGCCGCGAATGACCGTCCAACCTTTCAGAACAGAAGCGATCAAGCGCGGCTCCCGCATGCTTCGCACCGCGCTGGGGCCGCATGTTGGCGCCTGGCTCGATGACCCGGCTGTTGTCGAGATCATGCTCAACCCGGACGGCTGTCTTTGGCTGGACCGTCTAAAAGAAGGTCTCGCGGACACTGGCGAGCGACTGGCGCCCGCCGACGGTGAACGGATCGTCCGGCTGGTCGCACACCATGTCGGCGCCGAGGTGCATGCCGGCAACCCGCGTGTCTCCGCCGAACTGCCCGAGACGGGAGAGCGGTTCGAGGGCCTGTTGCCGCCGGTCGTCGCGGGACCGGCCTTCGCGATCCGCAAGCCCGCAGTCGCGGTGTTCACCCTCGACGATTATGTCGCTGCCGGGATCATGACCGGCGCCGAAGCGGACGCGCTTCGCATCGCGGTCGCCGAACGCCGAAACATTCTGGTCGCCGGCGGCACATCCACCGGCAAGACGACGCTGACCAACGCGCTGCTCGCCGAAGTCGCCAAATCCTCCGACCGGGTCGTCCTCATTGAAGACACGCGCGAACTGCAATGCCTGACGCCCAATCTTGTCGCGCTGCGCACCAAGGACGGTGTCGCGACACTCTCCGACCTCGTGCGCTCATCGCTCCGGCTGCGGCCAGACCGCATCCCCATCGGCGAGGTGCGCGGATCGGAAGCGCTGGATCTCCTTAAGGCCTGGGGCACTGGTCATCCGGGCGGCGTCGGGACGATCCATGCCGGCTCCGCCGTCGGCGCGCTGCGCCGTCTCGAACAACTCATCCAGGAAGCCGTGGTCACCGTTCCCCGTGCGTTGATCGCCGAGACCATCGACCTCGTCGCCGTGCTCGCAGGCCGGGGCGCCGACCGGCGCCTCGCCGAACTCGCCCGCGTCACCGGCCTCGACACCCAAGGCGATTACGCCCTCAACCCCGCAGAAGGAGACATTCCGTGACCAGACTATCCATCCTCACTCCACGCTGGCCAATATATACGGCGACCTTCGCGCTCGGCGTCTTTCTGGCCGCCGGTCCCGCCTATGCGGCCGGCTCCGGCATGCCTTGGGAGGAGCCGCTGCAAGCGATCCTCGAATCTATCGAAGGGCCGGTCGCCAAGATCGTCGCGGTGATCATCATTATCATCACCGGGCTGACGCTCGCCTTCGGCGATTCCAGCGGCGGTTTTCGGCGGTTAGTGCAGATCGTGTTCGGCATCTCGATCGCATTTGCGGCGTCTTCTTTCTTCCTGACCTTTTTCGACTTCGGCGGCGGAGCGCTCATCTGATGGAGCCCGGCGAGGACATCCCCGGCTTCTACGCTCCCGTCCACCGCGCGCTGATCGAGCCGATCCTGCTCGGCGGAGCGCCTCGGGCGATCGCCATCGCCAATGGCACACTGGCGGCCGCCGTCGGTCTGGGCCTTCGGCTCTGGATCGTCGGCCTGTTGCTCTGGCTGGTCGGGCATCTCCTGGCGGTCTGGGCTGCCAAGCGTGACCCGGACATCGTCGACGTCACGCGCCGGCATCTCCGGTTTCCGACCTGGTTCGAGGTGTGAGCCGATGATGCGCCTCGCCGAATATCGCTCCAAAGCGTCCAAGCTCGCCGACTTCCTGCCCTGGGTCGCACTGATCGCGCCCGGCGTCGTGCTTAACAAGGATGGCAGCCTTCAGCGCACGGCGCGGTTTCGCGGACCAGACCTGGATTCAGCGACACCGGCCGAGTTGGTCGCGACCGCAGGGCGCCTCAACAGCGCCTTCCGGCGGCTCGGCTCAGGCTGGGCGGTTTTCGTCGAAGCGCAACGGCTCCCCGCCCGAGACTATCCGCTCTCAGAGTTTCCCGATCCGGTCTCGGCCCTGGTCGACGCCGAACGCCGCGCGCAGTTTGAAGAGGCCGGGTCGCATTTCGAGAGCGCCTATTTCCTGACGCTGGTCTGGATGCCGCCGGCGGACGATGCGAGCCGCGCCGAGCGCTGGCTCTATGAGGGCGCCGAAGACGGCGGCGCCGACCCGCGCGAGCATCTGATCAGCTTCGTCACCCGAACAGACAGCCTCCTGGGCCTACTCGACGGCTTCATGCCGGAAGCAAACTGGCTCTCCGACGGGGAGATGCTGACCTATCTGCATTCGACGATCTCGACGCGGCGCCAGCGCGTGCGCGTTCCCGAGACGCCCATGTATCTCGACGCGCTGCTCGCCGATTGCAATCTCGTCGGCGGCCTGGCCCCTCGATTGGGGGACTCGCATCTCAAGACGCTGACGATCACTGGGTTTCCGACTGCGACCTGGCCTGGCTTACTCGACGAACTCAACGGTCAGGCGTTCGAGTATCGCTGGGCAACCCGCGCCATCTGCCTCGACAAGACCGACGCCGCCAAGCTCTTCACCCGCATCCGCCGGCAATGGTTCGCCAAGAGAAAGGGCATCGCCGCGATCCTCAAGGAGGTGATGACCAACGAAGCCTCCACGCTGATGGACAGTGACGCCGCCAACAAGGCTGCCGACGCCGACGAGGCGTTGCAGGAACTTGGTGCCGACCTTGCAGGCGCGGCCTATGTCACCGCCACTGTGACGGTCTGGGACGAGGATGAGCGCCGCGCCGAAGCTAAGCTGAAAGCCGTCGAAAAGATCGTTCAGGGTCGTGATTTCACCTGTATGGCGGAGACCCTGAACGCGGTCGAAGCCTGGCTCGGGTCGCTGCCCGGCCACTTCTACGCCAATGTTCGCCAGCCGCCGATCTCGACCCTGAACCTCGCCCACATGATCCCGTTGTCTGCCGTTTGGGCCGGGCCCGCGCGCAACGATCATCTCGACGGTCCACCGCTGTTCTTCGCTGACACGGAAGGCTCGACGCCGTTCCGGTTCTCCACCCATGTCGGCGATGTCGGCCATACGCTGGCCATCGGGCCAACCGGCACGGGCAAGAGCGTCCTATTGGCGCTGATGGCGTTACAGTTCCGCCGTTACGACCAAGCCCAAGTTTTTGCCTTCGACTTCGGCGGCTCTATCCGCTGCGCGACCCTCGCCATAGGTGGCGATTTCGAGGATCTGGCGGGCGCTCTGTTGGACCCGGAGGACGCAGTCTCGCTGCAGCCGCTCGCGCGGATCGACGATGCCGCCGAGCGAAGCTGGGCGCAGGACTGGCTCGCCGGTCTGCTCGGGCGAGAAGGCGTCGCAATCGATCCGACCGCCAAGGATCATCTTTGGTCAGCGCTGACCTCGCTCGCCTCCGCGCCGGTCGAAGAGCGCACGCTCACCGGCCTGTCCGTGCTCCTGCAATCGCAGGACCTCAAACGCGCGCTGCAACCCTATTGCATCGGCGGCCCCTTCGGCCGGTTGCTTGACGCCGAGCATGAAGCGTTGGGGGTCGGCGCGCGTGCAGGCGCGCAACTGGCGGCTCATGGCCTTCTGCTGTCTCGCGCTCTCCGGCGGCCTTGCGGGCGCGCTGGCCTGGCAATCGACCCAAGGCACAATCGTGCCTTACGTTGTCGAGGTGGACGAACTCGGACAGGCCCAGGCCGTGGCGCCCGCGACCGCGGACTATCGGCCGACCGATCCGCAAATCGCCTTCCACCTGGCCCGCTTCATCGAGAATGTCCGGCAGGTCCCGGCCGATCCGATCGTGCTGCGCCAGAGCTGGCTGCGCGCCTACGACTTCACCACCGACCGCGGCGCCCTGGCGCTGAACGACTACGCTCGCGTCAACGATCCCTTTGCACGGGTCGGCGACACGCAGGTCTCCGTCGAGGTTTCCAGCGTCATCCGCGCCTCAGACAACAGCTTCCGCATCGCCTGGATCGAGCGCCGTTACCAGAACGGCCAGCTCGCAGCGACCGAACGCTGGACGGCGATCCTCACCATCGCGGTCCAGCCGCCCCGAGACGCCGAAGGGCTGCGCAGCAATCCCCTCGGCATTTTCGTTCACGCCATCAACTGGTCACGGGAGAGCGCCCAATGAACAACAAGATCCTTCACTCTGCCGTCCTACCGGCCATCCTTCTTTCGGCAACGGCGCTATCCGGGTGTTCCACATTCCGTCCGCCCCAGATCGAGTATGACGAGCCGCCGATCGAGGCGACGCTTCTGCCTGAACCCGCCCGTCCGGTCGAGGTGGTCGAGCGGCCCGTGCCGTTACCGCTTCCCGGACAGCTTATGTCGGTGGAAGACGGCGGTCCACTACCCGAAGCCGGCGAGCCGCCCGAGTGGATCGAAGAGGCCAACGCCGCCGCCCGCATCGAACCCGTCAGCGACGGCTTCATCAATGCCGTCCAGCTCTATCCCTACAGCGCCGGCGCGCTCTATCAGGTCTATTCGTCGCCCGGACAGGTCACGGACATCGCCTTACAGCCCGGCGAAAGCCTCGTCGGCAATGGTCCGATCGCAGCCGGCGACACAGCGCGCTGGATCATCGGCGACACGATTAGCGGTTCGGGCGACACGCAGCGCACGCATATCCTCGTCAAGCCGACCCGACCCGACATCGTCACCAATCTCGTCATCAACACCGACCGGCGGACCTATCATCTTGAGTTAAGAGCCCATCCGAGCGCCTATATGGCGTCGGTCTCCTGGCGCTACCCGGAAGACGAACTGATCGCGCTGCGCCGAAACAACCGGGACGCCGAAACCACGCTGCCGATCGGCCGCGACATCACCCTCGACAGTCTCCGGTTCCGCTACCGCATCGAAGGCGATCGGCCGCCCTGGCGCCCGCGCCGCGCCTTCGACGACAGGAGGCAGGTCTTCATCGAGTTCCCGCGCGGCATTGGCCAGGGCGAGATGCCGCCGCTCTTCATCATCGGGCCGGAAGGCGAAGGCCAACTCGTCAACTACCGCATCCGCCGCAACTACATCATCGTCGACCGGCTGTTCGCTGCCGCCGAGCTGCGGCTTGGCGATCGTCAGCAGGTGGTGCGCATCGTCCGCACCGATGGGGTCAGGCGCACGCCAGACCGCCATGAAGTCCGGGGCGAGTCATGAGCGACCCACAAGACGGCCGGGAGGAAAAGGAGGTCCGGCCGCGTCCGCGCCCGGAGGCGGAGATCGCCGCGGAGTTGCGCCTGCGGCCCGATCCGCCGCGCGTGATGCGGCTGTCGCGCAAGACCCTCGGCATCCTCGCCGCCGTCGGCGGACTGGCGCTCGGCGCAGTCCTCATCGTCGCCTTGCAGGACGCCGAACGCGGCGAAGGGCCGACGGAATTGTTCAACACCGATCGTGTGCCGACCGCCGACGAGCTTCTGTCGCTGCCCGAGGATTACAGCCAGGTTCCGCAACTCGGTCCGCCGCTGCCTGGCGAACTCGGGCGTCCGGTTCTCGCGGCGCGGGAGCGCGGCGAGCCCGTCCCGGCGGCGCCGGTCGCCCCGGGCCCGACCATGGATCCGGAAGAACAGATGCGTTTGCAGGAGCAAGAGGCGGCGCGGCTCAGCACCCTGTTCCATGATTCCAGCACGGCCCAGGATGGAAGCACACTCGACATCGCCACCCCGACGGGTCCGCGGATCGATCCGCAGACCGTGTTTCCGGCGGTCGCGCAGCCCGCGCCGGAACCGGACGCGGTGGACCAGAGACAGGCGTTTCTCGACGAGCCCGTCGACCGGCGCACGACAAGCGGCGAACGTCTCACCGATCCGGTGAGCCCTTATGTGCTGCAAGCCGGCGCGGTGATCCCCGCCGCGCTGGTGACCGGCCTGCGCTCCGATCTGCCCGGCCAGATTACTGCCCAGGTGACACAGCACATCTATGACAGCCCGACCGGGCGCTTCTTGCTGGTTCCCCAAGGTGCGCGGCTCATCGGCGAGTATGACAGCCGCGTCGCCTTCGGCCAGCGCCGCGTGCTCCTGGTCTGGAACAGGCTGATCCTGCCGAATGGCCGGTCGATCGTGCTGGAACGCCAGCCCGGCGCCGACGAGGCCGGTTACGCCGGGCTCGAAGACGGCGTCGACTATCACTGGGGCCAGCTCTTCCGCGCCGCGGGTCTCGCGACCATCCTCAACATCGGTCTCGAATTCGGTCAGGACGATGACAACGAGATCGCCGAAGCGATACGGGATGGCGCGCAGGACACGGTCGGCCGCGCCGGTGACGAGATCGTGCGGCGCCAACTCACCGTGCCGCCGACGCTGACCATCCGGCCCGGTTTCCCAGTCCGTGTGATGGTCACCCGCGACCTGATCCTCGAACCCTATGAGAGTTGAGCCATGACGAAACTGAAGCTCGGACCCATTCCCGACGACAAGCCCGTAAAGGTGGCGCTGGAACTGCCCGCCGACGTCCACCGCGATCTCGTTGCTTATGCCGATGCGCTCGCCCGAGAGACCGGCCAGACTCTCGAACCAGCGAAGCTGATCGCACCCATGCTGGCGCGGTTCATGGCAACGGATCGGGCCTTTGCGAAGCAGCGCCGTCAGAAGCCGCCTTCCTCGCGTGGACCCGCGCCAGGCTCACAAACCGCCTAAGCGCCGGATTGTCGTTCTCCGGGCGCCACAACAACGAAAATGGAACTCGCTCATCGGGCTGTCCTATGGGTCGAAAAGCGACGCCGGGGTAAGCGACTCCGCACCAATGGTCTGCAACCAAGCTCAAGCCTAAGCCTAAGCCGACGAGATTCATGATTCCCTCGCGACAGCACCGGTGCCGAGTCACGTTTGGAGTATGGCCGAGCTTCGCTAATCGACCGATAAGGTAATCATGTATCTCTGGTCCGGGCTCAGTGGCGCTGACGACGAAACGTTCCTGCCGCACGTCGCTCCAAGACAGCCGAACCTGAGACGCCAACCGGTGCGATTCTGGCAAGGCTATGTGGATCGGTTCTCGGGTCAGAACGAAACTGTCGCCAACATCGCCAACGAACGCGCCAGACGCCAAGACGACGTCGAGCCGGCGATGGCTTAGCAGAGTAAGAAGTTCGCCACGTTCGGCTTCAATGATCGACAGATCGACTTCAGAGTGCTGTGCAATGAAGTCGGCACTAAGCTCTCGGATAAGACCCTGGGAAAGCGAGGCGATCAGTCCGAGACTTAGATGACCCCGTCCTGCGGAACCCGCCGCAAGAGCCGCTTGGATGGCTTCATCCAATTCTTGGACCAAAGGCCTAACCCGATTTGCGAACTGCCAACCGGCGCCTGTGAGGCGAGCGCCAGCGGGGCGTCGCTCAAAGAGAGACACGCCAAGCATGTCTTCAAGCTTCTGTAAGCGCCGAGATACTGCTGACTGACCAATCCCCAGAAACTGACTTCCCTTTCGAAAGCTCCCAAGTTCGGCGACCGTCAGCATGACCCGAAGGTCATAGAACTCCATGCGCTGCAAACAGGGAACGGGCGCACGGTCGGTCATGCTAGCCTTTGTCGAAGCCGGATGGGCAATCGATGAGATAGCGCCAGCTTCCGTCGGATTGGCGGCGTAGCACTTCCAGGCTACGGCCTTCCAGCGTCTCGCCTCCATCGCCTGGGTCGAGCCACCAATCGGCGCCGGACAGGGCGATGTCGCCCACGATCACTGCAAGGCGCGCCGAGGAGGTCATGACGCCGCCGGACTCCAGCATGTCTTTGAGCGCTGACTTGATGGCGGCGATGCCCTGATGCTTCGCGCCCGCCTCGTCGATCAGAACGGCTTCGTCCTCGTAAAGCGCGGCCATGGCGTCGAGATCGCGGGCATTGAAGGCGGCCGCGAGCGCAGGGCTCATGTCCTCCGGTGTCTGGACGGATGTCATGGGGTGTCCTCGTCGGTTGGGGAGAGAATGTCGCGCTGGCGTATCAGCAGCGCGGCGAGCACTGCGCATAAGATCGCCACCGTGCCGAGACCCATGAGCACCAAGCGCAGCGCCGCTGCCGAGGTTTCGGTCGCCAGGGCGGTGAAGGCTCGGGCATCGGCATCCGGCACGAGCGCGGCGGCACCGGCAATGTCGGCGCGCGCCACCAGCCGGGCGGCGTCCTCGCCGATGCCTGGAACGACAGCTTGCAACTGACTGAGCGTCAGTGTGACCATGATCGCGCCGGCGGCGATGATGGCGACCGTCTCGGTCGACAGCCGCATGGTGTGCAGCATGCCGGCTGCCACGCCGCTCTTTCCGGGCGGCGCAGTGCTGACGGCGAGATTGTCATTGACCGCGTGTACGATCCCGACACCGGAGCCAGCAAGCGCCATGCCGATGAAGACGGTCAGATTGGGCGCGCCGGGCGTCAGCGTGGACTGTAGCAGCGTGCCGACGCCGAGCATGGCGAGCCCCGCCGCTGCGATCAGCCGGAAGGAGAGGAATCCGGCCAGCCATCCCGCCAGGAACGGCGCGAAGAAGGAGGGCAACGTGAGCGGCAGAAGCGCCAAGCCGGACTGCATCGGGCCTAAACCGCCGAGCCCCTGAAGGTAGAACGGCAGGTAGAACAGGAGCGTGATGAAGGCGAAGGACACACCGACCGGCAGGACCACCTGCGCGGCGGTGAAGGTCGGCGTCTTGAACAGCGCAAGGTCGAAGGACGGAACGGCCTTGCGTGCCTCCACGACCAGAAAGCCCCCGATCAGCAAGAGCGAGACCGCCATCAGGCCGAGCATCGCCGGAGCGGCCCAACCCCAATCGGGGGCCAGGATCAGGGCGCAGATAAAACCGAACAGCCCCAGTGAAAAGAAACCGAGACCGAGCCAGTCGACGGGCGGCGCATCTGCATCACGGGATTCCTCCGCACCGATGGTCGCCAGCAGGATCACGGCGGCGATCGGCACATTGATGAAGAACACCCAACGCCAGTCGAGCCATTCGATCAGCATGCCGCCGATCAGCGGGCCAATGGCGGTGCCCAGGCCGAAAGATGCGCCGAAGGCCCCGAACGCGACGGCACGGGCGCGGCCTTGGAAGCCATGGGCGATCAGCGCCGAACAGGCTGGCATGATCATCGCCGCGCCGAGCCCCTGCAGGGCGCGCCAGGTGTTGAGCGTCTCCATGCTGGCCGAGAGGCCGGCAAAGAGCGCGAACAGTGCGAACAAGACATTGCCGACAATGAACAGCTTGAGCCGCCCATATCGATCGGCCAACACGCCGGAGATCAGCAACAGCGCTGCGAACGGCACATTGTAGGCGCCGATCAGAAATTGCAGTTCAGCGAAGCTGGCATCGAGCGATCGGCCGATGGGATCGAGCGCGACGCCGATGATGGTCAGATCGATGGTCAGCGACACCGCCGCGACGCAAACGCTGAACAGGATCAGCCCACCTCGCCACATACCTGCGCGCTGTTCCACCGGTTCAAGCACCATCTGCATCATCCTTGCTTTCCGCTCTTGGATGCAGATAGTTCATTGAAAGCGTGCTTTGTGCTGAAATCGGCGGTGATGAGATGAGATCAGTTCATGCCAGAAACAAATGATCGCCTTCCCTCAATCAATGGTTTGCAGGCTTTCGAAGCGGCCGCGCGGCACTTGAGCTTCGCGCGCGCAGCGGACGAGCTCGGCCTGACGCCGACAGCGATCAGCCATCGCATCCGCAATCTGGAGGCGGAGCTGGGTGTCGTGCTGTTCAGGCGCGGCCACCGCTCAGTCACGCTGACCGAGGAAGGCGCACGGATCGCGCACGATCTTTCGGAGAGCTTCGATTGCCTGAAGATGTCGGTCGCCAAGCTGCGCCAGTGCGGCGCAGAGCATCTGACGCTGCTGGTGCCGCCATCTTTTGCGAGCCTTTGGCTGTTGCCGCGCCTGCCGAAGTTTCGTGAGCGCTTCCCAGACGTACACCTGACGCTCACTCCTACCGATGCGCCGGATATGGAGCGGAACGGCGCCGATGCGGCGATCGTCTTCGGCTGTAGCACCGATCAAACCCTCAAGACCGACTGCCTGTTTGAGAACCGGCTCGTCGCGGTGGGCAGTCCAGCGTTTCTCGAGCGATATGCTGTGCTCGGCGATGCCGCGGCCGTCACCAACGCGCCGCTCCTGCATGTGACCGACGGATCGGTTCAGCCGCCAATGCCCGGCTGGCAGGACTGGCTACGCGCCGCCGGAGTGAGCCAGCTCGGCGCGCTCAACGGCATACAGTTCGGCGCCTGCCACTTGGCGATTGAAGCGGCACGGCACGGCCACGGCCTCGCCCTCGGCGTCAGCACGCTCGTTGTAGACGACATCCAAGCCGGCGTACTCGCCGCCCCCTTCGAGCGCGCGCTGCCGATCCCTCAAACCTATGCGCTGACCTACCCGCCCGAACACGCGACCCGGCCAGCGCTTCGCAGCTTCCGCTCCTGGCTGCTGGGCTATGCGCAGAAACAAGTGTCGTTGACCCGCCTGAACGCTCGCGGTCGCGCTGTGACAAACGGAGCCGAGCCAGCCCTTCGGCGTTGACGGGACACAGAGATCCTGCAGGTTTGAACAATGATTGAACTGCATGAAGGCGTCCCCACACCGAAAGACTATCTGGCGCTTTGTGCTGCCGCCGGGCTGTCGGCGCCGCACGAGTCGGTCGTCGCGGCCGGCTTGACCAACTCCCTTTATGGTGTGACCGCCCATCACCATCAGGAGGACCTGATCGGCATGGCACGCATCGTCGGCGACGGTGCCATCTTCTTCGAGATCGTCGACGTTGCGGTGCGTCCGGAGTTTCAGGACCAGGGTGTCGGCCGTCGATTGATGCGGGATGTGCTCGACTGGCTTGCACAACACGCCCATTCGACGGCGTTCGTCACCCTGCACGCCAATGCAGGGTCGGAGCCGTTCTATCGGTCGTTGGGCTTTCAATGTCGTGAGGCCGATGAGCCCGCGATGTTCCACCCTGACTGGAACCGGATGGAAACACGTGCGTGAGAAGCCGCAGGCGTCATTCGGAGTCGCAGGCATCGGGGCATCATTTTTTCAAATGATGACTTCATCATTCGGTCGCGTTGAGGGCTGACCATGAGAATTCGCATAGCTGAAGAAAAAGACGCCGAAGCGGCCTGCCATGCCCTTCGCCAATCCATCGAGAAACTGTGCGTCGCAGACCATGAAAATGATGCTGAGACCCTCGACCAATGGTTGGCCAACAAAACGCCAGACAACGTCAGAACCTGGATCGACGCGCCCGATGTCACCGTGATGGTGGCCGAACAGGATGGGGCGATCGTCGGCGTCGGCGCGGTCTCGACAAGCGGTGATATCCTGTTGAATTACGTGTCGCCTCAGGCCCGGTTCCAGGGCGTGAGTAAGGCTGTGCTCACGGCCATGGAAGAGCATCTGCGTCAGAAGGGACACGACCGAAGCAGGCTGGAAAGCACCCGCACCGCGCATCGGTTCTATCGAGCTGCGGGCTATCAGGATGTGGGTGAAGCAAAGATACGCGGAATTCGGAGCAGCCAGCCCATGGTGAAGACGCTCTAAGCATCGTCCGGTCGGCTTTGCCCAGCCGCAATGCCCAGAGACCAAGCCGCTTCCCAGTAGAACATGCAAACTCCAAAGCGCGATCTGTAATCGACACTGGACATGTGAGTACCGGCTCCGCTCGACCGCGATCGATGCCAAGATAGCTTCAATCATTTTGTGGGCTTCAAACCGCTTAAGCCGACAAGCGCTTAGATAGTTGACCGTTAGCGTGTGAGCGTCGGGCAATTGAGCGCAACTTCGAAGTTTTGAGCATTAGGGCGCATCGGGCGGTCGCTCTATCGTAGTGCTATGGCGAAGGAATAGTTCGTGTTATCGACTCGCGTGGCCCGCCATACTCCTATGCCCGTCTCTGTACGATATCGCGCGCGATGGCTTGTCTTTGCAGTACGACTTGGTGACAGGTTTATGTGTACAAGATATCATCTGATTGCTTTGGCACGTCCTGTATTGTGACCTATGCCGCTCGCGTCCTTTTCCAGAACCGCGCCTGAAGGATCAGGGCCGAAGTCAGCACACCGATGGCGTAGCCCGCCAGAACCCCACTCGGGCCGAGGCCGAGGACGAAACCGACGGCATAAGCGAGCGGCAGCGCGACGGCCCAGTAGACCGAGATGGTAATCGCGTTCGGGACACGATTGTCGGTTTGCCCTCGCAAGGCGCCCAGGGCGATGGACTGGAGCCCGTCGGCGAACTGGATGAAGGCCATGGTCATGAACATCGGCACGGCCAAGGCAATGACTTCAAGGTCGGTGCTGAGCGCGCCAGCAATGTCATCGCGAAAGGCCAGGAGTGGTGCGAACACCAATGCCGCCCAGGCGAGAACGACGCCGTTTGCGGCCAGAAAGATTGGGCGATACCGGCTGACCTCCCGGGCCCCCACGGCCTGACCCATGCGGATGGCAACGGCCGCCGTCATGCCCATCGGCACCATATACATGATCGCGCCGATGGAATGGACGACCTGGTTTGCGGCAAGTGCGACGGCGCCGAACAAGGCCATCATCAGCCCTGTGGCGGCATAGGCGCTGCCCTCGCCGAGACTGCCGAGAGAGACCGGCAAACCCTCCTTCACATGGCGCAACACGTACGCCCAGTTGAAGCGGGCGGTCTGCCGATGAGCGGCGATGCCCGGCGCATGCCGCCAATGCCATATGGCGATCACAAGGGTTATGCTCTTGGCGGCGAAGCTTGCCAGCCCGGCACCCAAGAGCCCCAGGTCGGCCTCATAGATCAGGAGCCAGTTCAGCGGGATGTTGAGAGCCACACCGGCCAATCCGATCCATACGGCGGCCCAAGGGCGATCGACGGCGTTGTAGAGGCCGCGAAACACGCCGAAAAGAGCATAAGGCACAGTCATCGCCGCCACGGCGCACCAATATGGGAAAAGCGCGTCGAGCACCGCTGGCGATGACGTGAGCCGGGAAAACCCTGGAAAAGCCAATACCATTGCTCCGGCCACCGTCAGTGATGCCATCGTCGCCAACACCATCCCACTCGTCAGGTGCGCCGCAAGCGCATGCTGGTCCTTCGCGCCATGGGCCTGAGCCAAGGCAACGGCAACAACCGACAACAGGCCGAACAGACCCGAATAGACGATGATCAGAGCACTCGTCGCAAGACCGATCGCCGCCAGCGCATCGGTGCCGAGGGGGGCGATCATCAGCGTGTCGACGACGCCCATCAGCGTCCCGGACATCAGGCCGATGATGACCGGGACGGCCAGCCGCAGGAGCGGTGGACCTTCTGACACGATGGCTCGCCGACCGGGCTGTGAAGCGATTTTTCTGGACACGAGGAGGCTCCGATTTGAAATCCTGAGCCCGGTTACATAATGATACGTCAATGCTCACAAGTTTAGGTAATGCGCGTCATATGCGCATTGATGCGACATGGAAAACTGGGACGAGATTCGAACGGCAGCGCAGGTAGCCCGTCTAGGCACTATCAGCGCCGCCGCGGAGGCGCTTGGCGTGCATCGGGCAACGGTCACTCGCCATATCGACGCCCTGGAAACCGCGCTCGGCGCAAAGCTCTTCCAGCGCCATGCCCGCGGCTTTTCACCGACCGATCTGGGCCGTGACCTGCTGCGCATCGCCGATGCGACCGACGCGCAATTCGGTGAACTCTTTCGACTGGCCAAGGGGAGCGCCGGCGATCTGACGGGTGTCTTCACCGTCACCTGCGTCGATGTGCTGGTCCCGACGATCCTACCGATCATCGAGGTATTTCAGCGCGAACATGACGGCGTCCGCGTTCATCTGGTCAGCAGCGACCGGGTGCTAAAGCTGGAATACGGCGAAGCCGATATCGCCTTCCGCATCGGCCCCAAACCGGGGCACCCCGACAATGTCGTCCTGCCGGTCCAGCGCTTGCCGGTCGGCCTGTACGGGCCTGGAACCGATAGGAATCGGTTCGCCGGACCGGGGCGTCACGCCCCGTTCACGCCCTATTTCGAATGGATGCGTGAGACAATCCCGGCTGAGCAGATCGTCATCACCAGTGACAGCATCGCGGCTCTGTGGGCCACCGTGCGTGCTGGCAGCGCCGCGGGTTTCCTGCCCTGGACGATGGCCGAGAATGCGCGGCTGATTGAATTGGCGCCAGCGCAAGACGATTGGCACGAACAGGTCTGGGCGGTGACCCATGTAGACCTGCACCGGTCTGCCAAGGTGCAGGCCTTTGTCCAGACGATGAAACGCGTTACGCCCTAATGCTGCAATAATGCGCGTCAAGTGCGCGATGGAAGGTCTTATAAGCTAAATTGCAACATCTATTTTCCCCGCATCATCCATGCAGGGAGCTTGTCAGATGTCGAATACCAAGGTTCACGATCGTCCAATCGCCGTCGCCGGCGCGACCGGCAAACAGGGCGGCGCCGTTGCCAAACGCCTTCTCGCGCGAGGCCATAAGGTTCGCGCGCTGACTCGTAGCCCCGATAAGCCGGCCGCCCAAGAACTGGCCGCAAAGGGCGCGGAGGTGGTTCGCGCCGATCTGGAAGACCGCATCTCTCTCGATCGCGCGCTTGCCGGCGCCGGCGCGCTGTTCTCGGTTCAGGACTTTTTGGAAGCCGGTGTCGAAGCCGAACTGCGCCAGGGCCTCAACCTGACGGAAGCCGCAGCCGCGTCCGGAATCGAACACATCGTCTATAGCGGTGCCTCCACGATGGATCGCAACACCGCCGTCCCGCATCTGGACAGCAAATGGCAGGTCGAAACCCGTGTCCGCGCCCTCGATACGCCTTGGACCGTCTTTCGGCCCGCCGCCTTCATGGACAATTGGGAATGGGATCGACGGGCGATCCTGGAAAGCGGTGTCGTGCGCTATCCGATCCGGCCGGATACGCTCTACCGGCAGGTCGCTGTCGCCGACATCGCCGCCATGGCCGTTACGGCCTTCGAGCACCCGGAAATCTGGACCAGACATATCATGCCGCTCGCCGGTGACGTCTCGACCATGGACGAGATCACCGCGACCCTGTCGCGCATCACCGGCCAGACGCTGCGTTACGAGCAGATGAGCTGGGAACAGTGCGTCGCCGAACAAGGAGAGGAACTCATGCTGATGTATCGCTATTTCGACACGTTCGGTATGGATGGGGGTCCTGCCTATATGCGCCGCTTCAATCCTGATGCCATGGATTTCGAGACCTATCTGAAAAGCGCCGGTTGGGGTGAGGACACCAAAGCCAAGACGGTGTGACCGGAGAGCGGCAACGGTCCCTTGATCACCACCGTAGCGGGAGGAAACAAGCCATGTTCGAAAGCGGAGAAGCTGTTGCTCGGGCCTTTTTCGACCGCTGGAACGCGGGTGACGCCGACGGCATCGGCGCTCTGTTTGCCGAGGATGCCGACTTCGTCAATGTCGTGGGCCTGTGGTGGCGCAACCGCAAGGCCATTCGCAAGGCGCATGCTTACGGCTTCCGGCGCATCTTCCAGAACGCCAGGGTCGAGATCATTGAACTGGCCGTGCGCGACCTCACGACAGACATTCATATCGTCCACACCGTCTCGACCCTTGACGGTCAGTCGGGCTTGGGCGGCTCGGAAGCAGGCCGCCGCGTGGCTGTCATCTCGATGGTCACGCGGCGGGGGCCGTCTGGATTCGAAATCGTCAGTTGCCAGAACACCGACCGGGTTGAAGGCGCGGACACCCATGTCCGGGATGGTGATGGCTTCCACCCCGCCAGCTATCGGTCATGACTTGGCTTCAGTTCCGCACTGTTGCTCAACACGGCATCACCGAAGGGTCGCGAGGCCTGTTGAAAGCATCAAGCTTAATCGTGCTCTGCAGTATCTCTAGCGTAGTGCGATGGCGAATGAATAGTTCGCATTATTGACTCGCATGGCCCGCCGGATGAGAGTCGAACCTTTGGCGGTGGCGGCGCGCTATCGAGCGCGCAGTCGCATCGTGGCGAACCATTTCTCAGGTGGTGGGCCACGTGAGATTCGAACCCAGGGGCGCAGCAAGGCTTAACGGGTTGATCGATGTTTCAGCGCGTCCGAGTGAACCGCTTGCTTCCGCAAAATGGCCACGTAAGCAGCGCGTAAGCACTGTTTCCCAATTAGCGGAAACTTCTAATGCTTTGATTTTATGGAGGAAATTGGCGCACCCGAGAGGATTCGAACCTCTGACCTCCGCCTTCGGAGGGCGGCGCTCTATCCAGCTGAGCTACGGGTGCATACCGTTCGCGAGATGCTTACGCCATGCTTACGCGAGATTTTCGGCCTCTTGAAGAGCGAACCCGACATTCGCCCAAGCCGTTGTTTCGTCACTTCTTTCTTCCAGCACCTTCAAACTTCGCCAGACTTGACATCCGCCTTCGGAGGGCAGCGCTCTATCCAGCTGAGCTACAGGTGCCTTGGGTGCGACCTATAGCGAGATGTGTCGGGCGCTGCAATCAGGAACCGCCCTGGGGCTGACCGAATTGAGAAAACGCACGAAGCCATTGATCCGTCGTCACCTCAGATTCAGCGTGTTACTCAGGCGAAAAGCTCATGCGCCAGTTCAAGCGCATCGACCAGCGTGTCGACCTCTGCTTCGGTGTTATACATCCCAAAGCTCGCGCGACAGGTGGCCGTGACGCCCAGATGCTCCATCAATGGCTGCGCGCAATGATGGCCGGCCCGGACGGCGACACCTTTCTTGTCGAGAATGGTTGAGATGTCATGGGCATGTGCCGCGCCGCTCAGCGTAAAAGAGAAGATCGCGCCTTTCGTCGCCGAATTTCCCTGCACATTCAGCCAATTCAGCCCATCCAGCCGCAATCTCGCATAAGATGTCAGCGCCGCTTCATGCGCCGCGATCTGGTCCATGCCGATACTCATCATGTAATCGAGCGCGGCACCAAGTCCGATCTGCTGCACAATCCCCGGCGTCCCGGCCTCGAACTTCATCGGCGGGTCGTTCCAGGTAATCTGATCGCGATGCACTTCTCGGATCATATCGCCACCGCCCAGGAACGGTCGCATCTCCGCCATCCGCTCTTTGCGGATATGGATCGCCCCGGAGCCCGAGGGACCATAGAGTTTGTGCCCGGTAATCGCATAGAAATCGGCGCCAATCTCATCGACATTGACCGGCATATGCACGGCCGATTGCGAGCCATCCAGCAATACCGGCACGCCCCTATCCTGCGCTCCGGCGACAATCGATTTCACGTCGACGACCGTGCCCAACACATTCGACATATGGGTCAGCGCGATCAGTTTCGTGCGCGGCGTGATCGCCGCCAGCACCGCCTCTGGATCGAGGTCGCCATTGGCATCCACATCGACCCAGACCAGCTTGACCCCCTGTCGCTTCCGCAGGAAATGCCAGGGCACGATATTGGCGTGATGTTCAGCGACACTGAGGATGATCTCATCGCCCGCCTGCATCCGTGGCATCGCCCAGCCATAGGCGACGAGGTTGATCCCTTCGGTGGTGCCGGAGGTAAAGACGATCTCCTGTTCGTCAGCCGCGCCCAAGAACCGCGCGATGGTGCCACGCACAGCCTCATATTTCTCGGTCGCCAGGTTACTCAGGTAATGCAGACCCCGGTGGACGTTGGAATACTCCATCGAATAGGCCTGGGTGATGGTGTCGATCACGGCCTGCGGCTTCTGCGCCGAGGCGCCATTGTCGAGATAGACCAGCGGCTTGCCGTTCACTTCCCGCGCGAGGATCGGGAAATCAGCGCGGATGCGCTCCACATCATACATCAGATGCCTCCTTGTGGCACGGATACGCCCAGAATGGTCAGGGCAACGCTGGCGAGAAACGCAATCCCGATGATCGAGAGGATCACCATGACAAAGACCTGTCCAAGCGAGTGAAATCCATGCAGCGCGGCAATGAAGTTCACCAAGAGCCAAAAGAACAGGGCCATGGCGGCAATGGTGATCAGTGGCGCGAGAAATGGCACGATGATCAGGGCGACGAGCTGAATGATCTGAACGCAGATGAAGATGAACTGCAGCCAGATCACCAAGAGCAGCGCCTCATGGAACTGCCCGGTTCCGCCAAAGGCCCGCCCGATATGGTGGATCGCCTGGATCATCACAAAGAGCAGCGCGCCTTGGATCAGGCCAAGCGTGACCGGCGAAAACACCAGGACCGCCCCCTCGATCGGGTCGGTGATCAGATCGACAACGGAGCCGAGAATGATGGTGATCACGATCACCAGCGCAAACATCAGCCAAAGCGCCTGGTGCGGCGGGGCGAAACTCAACACCGTCGCGGCACCTTCGCGCGGGTCCCGCACCGTGTCGCGGGCCAATCGCACCAAGCCGCCAAGGGTCGCCATATCGGTCATCTCACGCCTGCCTTTCCGGGGCGGTCTCCGCCTCGGTCAGCGTCATGCCCCAGATTGCGAGGAAGGCCAAGACCAACCCGGCCCCAACCAGCGTTTGCGCAGGGCCCGGCCCAATGAAGCCCATGATCAGCCCGTGAAACAAAAACCCCGGGCTGGTTGCTAAGAGCGTCCAGAACAGCGCCAGTCGGGCAGCATAGGCGCTGCCCTGGCCGCGGAACAACCGGGCGGCGAGATGGCTGAGGGTGCCGATCCCATAAAGTAGGATTGGCGCAACGAAGAGCCAGCCGAACAGCGCGCCACCCAAGAGACCTTCCAGAGGCACGGTTGAGTCCAACATTGCTTCCCGCTGGAGCCGCGGCCATTGCGCCACGAAGATCAGCAGGCAAGCCAGCATCAGATAGATCAACGCCCGATCTTCCCGCCGCCCCATATCGAGGAGACGACGGATTACCTGGCGCGGACGGCGCCAGGTTTGCAGAATATCGGACGTCACCGCCATGTCTTACCCGTGCCGCCGCTCCAGCCACTGCTGCAGCCGCATCAGGATGTCCTCGCGCAGACGGTCATCCTCGATCTCATCGATGGCTTCAGCCAGGAAGGCCAGCACCAGAAGATCGGTCGCCTGATCCTCCGGCACACCGCGCGAGCGAAGATAGAACAGACCCTCCTCATCAATCGCCCCGGTCGTGGACCCGTGCGAACAGATGACGTCATCGGCGTAAATCTCAAGCTCCGGCTTGGCCTGAAAACTACTGTCCTCATCCAAGAGAAGCGCCTGACTGATCTGATACCCGTCAGTCTTCTGCGCGCCCTGTTTGACCAGGATTTTGCCCTGAAAGACGCCCTCGGCCCCGTTCCGGAGCACCTTTTTGAACACCTGACGGCTTTCGCAGCGTTCAGCATCATGGGTAATGAAGACCGTATCATCGTGATGAAATGCACCATTCGCAGCATCGCCAAGCGCCGCGCCCGCCACATGGGCGATCGCGTCATCGCCCGCAATCTCGATGATATTCTCATTCCGGGTCAGCACGCCATTGGCCGTGAGTGTGAAAGACTTGAAGGTCGATTCCGATCCGAGGCGGGAGAACATATGCGTCACCGCCCGGCGCTCATGATCGCGGCCCTGCGCCCGAACATGATGGAAGGTGCCGGTATCGGCGATCTCGATCTCCATGCATTTGTTGAACCGCGCCGCGGCGGGCCCGTTTTCCAGGATCGTGACTTCGGCCCCCTCTTCCACTTTCACCAGATGGTGCAAGATGGCATCAGAGGTCTCGGCCTGATGCAGATAGATCAAGCTGATCGGCTTGGCCGCCTTGCCGGTTGCACGGACCACAACGCCATTTGTGGCATAGGCCGTGTTTAGCGCCGCCAGCGGGCGGTTCACCGGGTCTTGGCCACGGGTTTCCAGCACACCATAGAGATCTTTCGCCCAATGGATGTCTTTGGTCAGCACATCGGAGAGCAATTCGACTTCGACACCCTCCATTGCAAGGTCATCGCTTGCTTCGGAGTCGAAAACTCCGTCGACAAAGACCAGTTTCAACCGGTCGATCCCGTCATAAAGCGGCGTCTCGTCATTACCCTCGAACACAGCCGCCTCGGGCGCTGACGGTTGGGTCAGCGTCGCCGGATTGGTGAATTTCCAATACTCGTCGCGCCGGGTCGGCAGGCCCATGCGCCGCACCCGCGCTTCGGCATCGGCGCGCGCCTCATTGGCCCATCCCGCCCCGATGGGCTGCTGCAACCCGGCCAGACGCGCGTCGGTCAGGTCGGTTTTGGCTTCAGCCAACGCCATTACGCCACCTCCGCCAAGATATCGCCATAGCCGTTCTGCTCAACCTCAAGCGCCAGCTCGGGCCCGCCGGTTTTCACGATCCGACCATCGGCCATGATATGCACGACGTCGGGTTTGATATGATCCAGCAGGCGTTGGTAATGGGTGATCACCAGGAAGCCCCGGCCCGCATCGCGCAGCGCGTTCACACCTTCGGCGACCAGCTTCATCGCATCCACATCGAGGCCGGAATCGGTCTCGTCCAGGATGCACATTTTCGGCTCAAGCATCGCCATCTGAAGGATTTCGTTGCGCTTTTTCTCACCACCAGAGAAGCCGACATTGACCGGACGTTTCAGCATCTCGGCGTCGATCTTCAGCGCCTTGGCTTTCTCCCGGATCACCTTGAGGAACTCCGCCGCGCTCATTTCTTCTTCACCACGCGCCTTACGCTGTGCGTTCACCGCGGTGCGCAGGAAGGTCATGTTGCCGACGCCGGGGATCTCGACGGGATACTGGAATGCCAAGAACAGGCCAGCGGCGGCGCGCTCTTCAGGGTCCATCTCTAGAATGTCCTCGCCTTCCAGCGAGGCTGCCCCGTCGGTGACTTCATAGCCATCCCGACCGGACAAGACATAGCTGAGCGTGGATTTGCCAGAGCCGTTCGGCCCCATAATCGCATGCACCTTGCCCGCCTCTACAGTCAGGTCCACACCTTTCAGGATCGCCTTATCCTCTTCTTCAAGAGCGACGTGCAGGTTCTTGATTTCTAGCATATTTCTTCTTCCCATCTTTCGTTACGGACCGTTCGCGCATGGCCCTTGATTTCCCACAACTCAGCCGAGCCGCACAGCCGTGCCGGAGGCCGAAACCATCAGCATGTTGTTGATCACTTCGTAATCCAGATCGACGCCAACCACCGCATTGGCCCCTAGCGCCGTGGCACGATCTTGCATCTCATCAAGCGCCACCTGCCTGGCCTTGCCCAACTCTTGCTCATAGGCGCCCGAGCGCCCGCCGATGATATCGGTGATCCCCGCAAAGAGATCCCGGAACACATTGGCCCCCAAGATCGCCTCGCCGACGACGATGCCGTGATATTCGGCGATCTGATACCCCTCGACCGAGGGGGTTGTGGTCACGATCATAGTGTTTCTCCGTCACGGTCATTTTGGCTCTGTTCAATCCGATCGGCAAAACGCAGATGTGCCGCGTTCGGGTCCCCTGCATATGCAGGGGGACGACCACTAATTGGCCGCATCAGGCAAATGTCGACCTTCGAGAGGGCCAGAACTGGGATTGGCTGAGCCATCACGCATCCTCCTTACGCAGCTGATGCTCCGGGAATGTGGCGATATACACATCGGCAAGCGTTGCGGAAAGACGATCCCGGCCGGTCAGAATATCAAGGCATAACAACGCCATATCGGGGCTGTCGAACACCGTATCGGCGGCGAGCGCCAGATAGATCAACTGATCATCGCTCAGCGTCTCGGCCCAGTCGCTATCGCGGATATAGACCGCATCGCCGTCCAGCAATTGGCTCGTCATCCGCGGGCGCAGCACCTTGTCTTCGTGCTCATGCGGCATCATCACCGATTTGGTGAACATGAACTTATGCAGCTTAAAGCCCTGGCGCCGCAGCTCTTGATCGAGATCACCAAAGAGTGGTTCGCCCTCGTAAATCCGATGAAACCGCACCTCGGTCACGACAGCCACGGCCTCAGACAGTTTACCGACGCCGCCACGCAGAACTTCCAACTCACCACCCTGCAAATCCATCTTCAGCAGATCGATCGGCGGCAACTCAGCCAACATATCCAAGGTCACGGGCCGGAGCGGCACCTCCTGGGTCTTGGCAGGCCGGATCCATTTCTCTTTGCCAATGGATTTCAGCGCGGCCCGGTCCATTGGGTAGAGCGACGAAAAGCCAGGCCAGGGATGCAGATGGAGAATCCGGTCTCCGGGCAAACCCACCGCGTCTTTGAAATAGGTTTCATGATCCGACTTGGCCTTTTGCAAGTCGTCAAAGGCCTCCGGGTTCGGCTCAAACCCATAAACATGGCATTTCTGCGCCTTAAGCAGCGGCTTATACGGCGGATCGCTGAGCGGGTTCGCCCCCACATCGCACACCCGCATCACTCGCGAGGGCTGCAACGCCTCGGTCAACACCGCGCGCCGGTTGGCATTTGCTCCGGCCATCAACTGCTCGCCTCAACCGCTGGTTTCATGATCCGCAACTCTTCAGGCAGCTTGCGCACATAAACTCGTGGGAGCCGGCGTTCGACCGCCTCGCGGCGCACAAGCTCATCCAGACACATCAGGCAAAGATCAAAGCTTTTGAAGACGGTATCAGCGGCCAGGGCGAGCCGTTTCAGCGCCTCGGTACTGACTGCTTCTTTGTCTTCCAGATTGCGGATATAGACCGCATCGCCATCAATCGATTGGCTCGCCGCAAGACGGGGATGCAACTGCTTGCGTTGTGAACTCGGCAGCAAAGCGGGCTTCTGAAACAGGATCTTGTGCAAAACGAACCCCTGCTCATGGAGTTCCGCGTCGACATCGCGCAGCATCGGCTGACCTTCATAGATTTGATAGAAGGCCACTTCGGGTATCACCGCAATCGCTTCGGTGAGCTTCGTTCTCCCGCCCTTGAGAACGTCCAACTCCGCGCCCTGCACATCCATTTTCAGCAGGTCAATCGACGGAATTTCATCAACATCGTCAAGCGACACCAAATCGACCTCGATTTCTGTGATCTCCCGCTTGTACCAATGCCCCTTGCCCATGAAATCCGCGGCGGCGCGCCGAAACTTATACAAAGACGACAGCGTCGAAATCTTATGCGAATAGAAGCGCGCTTTGCCTGGTGCGCCAACCGCGTAAGGCAGATAAGTGCGGCTCTCGTCTTTCAGGGAGGCCAATTCGGCGAAGGCTTTTTCGTTCGGCTCAAATCCCCAAAGCTGAGCCGACCCGTGGCTCAGCAAAGGATCGTAATCCGGTCGAGCACCAAACGGATTAGCCCCCACATCCACAATGTGCATGGGGCGCTCAAGCGCCAAGGATTCAATCAGAAATCGGGTTCTGCGATTGGCCAATCTGTCTGCCATTATGCCCCTCCATTGCCATCAGCAGCACCTATACCACGAACGACGTCGTTCGACGGTCCTGCATAACAGATTGGCTCCCATTTCATCTGATCGTCCGAGCCGCGTTTCAGCCCAGGCCTAGCCTACCGACCCTTCCAGAGAGATCGCGACAAGCTGCTGTGCTTCCATGGCAAATTCCATCGGCAGAGCTTGCAGCACCTCCTTACAGAACCCGTTCACAACAAGCGCCACGGCCTCTTCTTCATCCATGCCGCGCTGACGGCAATAGAACAGCTGATCATCATCGACCTTTGAGGTGGTCGCTTCATGCTCAACCCGGGCGGAGTTGTTCTTGACCTCGATATACGGAACCGTATGCGCCCCGCATTGATCGCCAATCAAAAGGCTGTCGCACTGGGTATAGTTGCGGCCCTCTTTAGCTTTCGGATGCATCGACACCAACCCGCGATAGGTGTTCTGCGCCTTACCCGCGCTGATCCCCTTGGAGACGATCCGCGACTTGGTGTTCTTGCCCAAATGGATCATCTTGGTGCCAGTGTCGGCCTGCTGCATGTTGTTGGCAATCGCGATGGAGTAGAATTCCCCCTGGCTGCCCTCGCCGCGCAGAATGCAGGACGGGTATTTCCAAGTGATCGCGGAGCCGGTTTCGACCTGCGTCCACATCACTTTCGAGCGGTCCCCACGGCAATCGGCGCGTTTGGTGACGAAATTATAGATTCCGCCTTTGCCCTCTTCATCGCCCGGATACCAGTTCTGAACCGTCGAATACTTGATCTCCGCATCTTCCAGCGCAACCAGTTCCACAACAGCCGCATGCAACTGATGCGTGTCACGCTGCGGCGCGGTGCAGCCTTCCAAGTAGCTGACATAAGAGCCTTTATCGGCGATGATCAGTGTCCGTTCGAACTGCCCGGTATTCTCGGCATTGATCCGGAAATAGGTGCTGAGTTCCATCGGGCAGCGCACGCCCGGCGGCACATAGACAAACGACCCGTCGGAGAAGACCGCGCTGTTCAGCGTCGCAAAGAAATTGTCGGTGATCGGCACAACGGAGCCGAGATATTTCTTCACCAGCTCGGGATGTTCTTTGATCGCCTCGGAGATCGAGCAGAAGATCACGCCCGCCGCTTTCAACTCCTTCTGGAAGGTCGTGCCAACGGACACCGAGTCGAATACCGCGTCGACGGCGACTTTGCGCCCCTCGGCTGGCGCGTTCTCTGCGCCTTCGACCCCGGCCAGGATCATCTGTTCTTTCAGCGGAATGCCCAGCTTGTCATAGGTCGCCAAAAGCTTCGGATCGACCTCATCGAGCGATTTTGGCTTCTCTTCCATGCTCTTAGGCCGCGCATAGTAATACTGATCCTGATAATCGATCGGCGGATAGTGGACCATCGCCCATTCCGGCTCATCCATCTGCCTCCAGCGCTTGAACGCCTGCAGACGCCAATCCGTCATCCATTCCGGCTCTTCATTCTTTTCCGAGATCAGACGCACGATGTCTTCATCCACGCCCTTGGGCGCGTATTCCATTTCGATCTCGGTTTCCCAACCGTATTTGTATTTGCCGCCCATGGCCTGGACGGTTTCCACCGTCTCGCGGTCCACACCGTCGCGAATATCCGTGTCGAGTGCTGTCATGGGGTATCCCGTTCGTTCCTGGGGCGGTGCGCGCCGCCCTGATTTACCACTATGCCCGGGTCGCGCCGTTTCCTAAGGACATCGCCGATGGCTCTATCCTGTTACGCGACCCGCGCCCGAAACCGGGCATGGGCGTTCAACCAAGCCTCGCAAAAGCGCGAAACCTCTTCTTCGGTCGTCTCCGGTCCGAGTGAAACACGAATGGCGCTGGACGCCTCTGTCTCGTTCATCCCCATCGCACGCAGAACCGTGCTGGATTTGACCTTGCCGCTGGAACAGGCAGAGCCCGCGGAGATCGCGAAACCGGCCAGGTCCATCTGCATCACTTGCGTCTCCCCTTTCCAGCCCGGCGTCACGATGCAGGAGGTGTTTGGAAGGCGATCCGCGTCTTTCCCGACAAAAATAGTCTCTTTAGTGCCGAGGTCCAGAGTTGTTTCTAGAATATTTCTAAGTTTGGCAAGTTTTTCCCAGACCCCATTTTCAAGATCTTGTGTGGCAGCCACTGCAGCGGCCCCAAATCCAGCAATGCCAGTGATATTCTCTGTGCCGGAGCGGCGGCCCATCTCTTGCCCGCCGCCCTTGATCTGCGCCTCGACATCCAGGCCCCGGCGTAGGACCAAAGCGCCGATTCCCTTTGGCCCACCCAGCTTGTGAGCCGAGATCAGCGCCATATCGACACCCGACCAATCAAAGGCCACAGGGATTTTACCAAAGGCTTGGGTCATATCGCTGACGGCGAGCCCATCGGGCAGGTCTTGCAGGATACCCGTTTCGGAATTGGCCAGTTGTAGGACCGACCGCGCCGGGTCCTCAATCTTCACATGACCAGCGGCGTCCACGGCCAATGTATCGCTGATCCAGGCCCGCACCGCATCATGCTCAACTGCGGATCCGCGCAGATCGCGCCCGGCGCAGGCCAAGGCCGCCGCTTCCGTCGCGCTCGAGACAAACACAATATCGGCGGCCTGCGCCCCAAAGGCTTCGGCGATCTGGCCGCGCGCTGTTTCAACCACGGCCTTCGCCGCGCGCCCTTCGGCATGGACCGAAGACGGATTGCCCGAGACATCCATCGCCGCAATCATCGCCGCCCGCGCCTCAGGGCGCAGCGGCATGGTTGCGTTGTGGTCGAGATAGATACGGCTCATCGCAGATGCCCCGCCTTCTGCATGTAATTGGTAAACTTCGCAAGCAAGGCTTCCGCCACATCAAGACGAACCTTATAGGTGCCGCTGCGCTGGCATTCATCCAAACGAGGCTCTTCAGCGATACGCAGAACCGTGTCGAGCACATGACCCGTCAAAATGACATAGCGATGATTCGCGCCGGTGATCATGTTATAAACCCGACCAAAGACATTTCCGCGACGATCCAATGCTTGCTGAACGCTTGCGGTCCGGCGGTGCATGTAAAGCAGGCAATGCGCTTCGCTCATATAGCGGCGATCCGATTGATCGCTGAAGCGGGACGCAAACATCATGCCGAAGCCCGCCTGACGGAACGGGCGTGTCAAACTCCCGGCCATCCAGATCGATCATCGGGATTGACCGAGATTATCTTGGGGGCTTGGTTGATCGGCTCACTCACGCCTCATCGACCACTTCGAACAGCGTTGGCACTGCCGGGCAAGGCGTCAGCTCATTGGTCACCACATCCGACAGCCGCGTTTGATGCAGATAGACATAGACATGGGCGCTCAAACTCTCCCAAAGCCGGTTGGTCATGCTCTGCGCCCGGCTGCCCGAAATGCCCCCTGAGGCGCCCGCCCCGGTATGCATCGCACTCACCGTTTCATCGACTGCGGAAAAGATATCGACGACACGAATATGCGATGGCGGCTTCGCCAGGCGATACCCGCCCCCCGGACCACGAACAGACTCGACCAACCCCGCACGGCGCAATTTCACGAAGAGCTGCTCAAGATAGGGCAGCGAGATATCCTGTCGCTTGGAAATCTCAGCCAGCGAGGTCAGCTCTTGTTCGGGCTGCAAGGCCAAATCGGCCAAGGCCACCATTGCATAACGTCCCTTGGTGCTGAGTTTCATGTCCGCCACCTTCGCAACTGACGCAAATCACGCCAAAAGATTGACCTTTCCGAACGGGGCGCTTAACTGCCATCAACCCGTTTTGTCCGGCTCGCCCGGAGTTTAGAATTGTTCTAGGTTGCGTCAGGCGCCGCGTCAAGCCACCGCACCCCGAACACCATGAAGGAGGCATAATGCCCGAGGTCATTTTCCCCGGCCCAGAAGGTCGGCTCGAGGGTCGCTACCACCCGCAAAAGGCCAAGGACGCGCCAATCGCGATTATCCTGCATCCACATCCGCAATTTGGCGGCACGATGAACAATCGGGTGGTCTACAACCTTCATTACGCGTTCCACAATATGGGGTTCACCGTCCTCCGGTTTAACTTCCGTGGCGTGGGCCGCAGCCAAGGCGAATATGATCAGGGGATCGGCGAGCTGTCTGATGCTGCCTCCGCCCTCGACTACCTGCAGTCGATGAACCCGAACTCAAAGCATTGCTGGGTCGCGGGCTTCTCCTTTGGCGCCTGGATCGGCATGCAGCTCTTGATGCGTCGACCTGAAATCACGGGGTTCATCAGCGTCTCGCCCCCGGCGAATATGTATGATTTCAGCTTCCTCGCGCCCTGCCCCGCCTCGGGCCTGATCATCAACGGCTCTTCGGACCGCGTGGCCAAGCCGCAAGATACCCGGATCCTGGTCGACAAGCTGCATGAGCAAAAAGGCATCACCATCACCCATGAAGAGATGGAAAACGCCGGTCACTTCTTCGAAGACCCGCATATGGACCCGATGATCGAGAGCGTTCAGACCTATGTTCGCCGCCGCCTGACGGAAACCACACGCTAAAGGCCTCACGCGATGAGCAATATTGTCGATGAGCTCGCAGATAAATTGGCCAAAGACGTCATCGCGGCGGCCGAGGAATTGGATGATGATCTTCTGCCGAACCGCGTGGCGGAGGTGATCGGCGCATCGTCTCCCTCAACTGAAGAGGCGTTTCGGACCGCCGTTCGTGTTCGGATGGCCGAGGCACGCGCGCGGCGGTTTTTGGCCGAGCAACTGGCCAAGGGCCGCGCGGCCCGGCAGGGCGATTCAGAACAAACGGCCAAGCCCGTTTAGAACGCGAAGCGGAAGGTGAGTTCGAGGCCATGGGCGCGGTAGTCGGGCGTTCCAAGCCCATCATAGAATGCGCTGAGATCGTAGCTCATCCCGTCGTGCCCGGTATGGCGCAGGCCGAAGTCAAGCCGTCCGCGTGCGCCGTCCATCCCAGCGCTGCCGCCTGAGCTATCGGCATAAATCGCCGAGACCCCGCCGAGCAGCAGCGTGGTTGGGTTCAGGGCGTGCTCAAAATCTAGCCCGGCGGCCAACTCCCCCAGGCGCACGGTCTGTTCCGGGACGGTGTTGGACAAGCCGTCGGTATAAGCCTCTTGCGTGTCCTCGGTCCAGGCCAGTTCGAGGCTCGGGAACCAGGTCACTTGCGGCCGCTCAATCCGGCCCGAGACCGCCAAGGTCGCCAGCCAGCGTTCGGTCTCGAACGCATCGGTATAGGTGCCCACCGGGCTGATCTCATTGTCGGTCCGGCCATAGAGTAAGCGGCCATCAACATAGACCGGCCCCGGCCCCAAAGCGGCAGCAAAATACGGCCCCGCCAGCCAGCCGGTGCCCTCCAGACGCGCCGCGCCATCCTCGCTTTCGGCGATGTCATATTGCAGCATCACGCCCACCAGCGCCTGCTCGCTCAGCCAGGTATGCGCGCCGAGCGTGGCCAAGGCGTAGTTCAACTCGGCCTCCTCCAGCTCGCTCCAACTGGCCTCCAGCGCCGCCCAAACCGGAGCACGCCCGCCGGTCTGCAGAGAGATGGTGCCTTGGCCGCGCGTTACCTCCAGCGCCCCGGTCGCGCTCTGCCCCGTCAGAAAGCCGCGCACCGACGGCTGCGACCCAAGCAGCGCCGCACTGCGCGCGCTCATAAACTCCCGGATCAACTCCGCCGCCAAATCGGAACTGCCGAAGGCGCCGGTGACACTGGCCGCGGCGGTCGGCGTGCCAGTGACATCCTGCGCCGCCGCCTCCGCGATGCTCACAACAGCATCGGCATCGCCGGTGACGCTGAGCTCTCCGGTCCAAATCTGCGGCCCGCCGGTCAGCGCGCCAAGCGTGCCGCCGGTGATCGTCACATCCGTGCCGTCAAACCCAACCACCGGCTCGCCGAAATCGATGGTGATCGTGGCCGAGACCGGGCCGGTGAACCCCTCCGGCACCCCGGTGATCACCGGCAGCGCCGCTGTCCCATCTGGCGACGGCGGGGCGAAGCCCAGGGCGAGATTGTCATTGCTCGCCGCATCCTGCGCGACGCCGGCCGGGATATCCACCGCATGGGTAAAGAGCCGATCCGCCTCCGCCGTCACGACGATGCTGAAACTGGCGCAGGGGTCACTGCCGCATGTGTTGGTGAAGTCGGAGACAGCCGCGCCGGAGGCCTGGATATCGCCCAGAACGAAGCCCGCGACCGGCTCGGAGAACAAGATATCAAGCGTGTAGGGATCGCCCGGGAAGCCCGGCGCGCCAGTGATCTGCACCGTGGGCGGATCGGCATCAGCGGCGCTGCCCGCGCGGGTCTCGGCATTCGGCGTGCCGCTGGCATCAAGCACCGCGCCCGCCGCAACGGTCACGCTCACATCCTGAGTGCCCAGGATATCCAGTTCCGCCGTCCAGACCTGAGGCCCACCAGAGATCGCGCCAAGCGTGCCGCCAGTCACCGCGATGTCGCTGTTCTCAAAGCCCAACACCCGCTCACCGAAATCAAACGTCAGTGTCACCGTCTGCGGCCCGCCAAACCCGTCCGTTGGCAGCCCGATGATGCTGAGTGTCGGCGCGGTCCCATCCGGCCCGGGCGGCACGCCATTCGCCGCCACGTTGTCATTGCCCGCCAGATCGGTGGCCACATTCGGGGCGATGTTGATCGAGGGCGCGGTCGACAGGTCAATCGCGGTGACCTCAACGGTGTATTCCGACGCATTCACCGCCGCAAAAGCCCCAAGCGTCGCATTCACCGGCGTAATGTCCCCGGCCTCAAACCCCGTCACATCCTCATCCCAGGTGATCCGCGCCGTGAAGGTGTTTTCCAGATCATACCCCTCAAAGGTGATCGTCGGGGTCGGCGCGGTCAGGTCGAAATTGGCAAGTTCGAGGGGGGCGAAGGCAAGGCTGAGATTGCCCGATTCGTCATCGGTGAAGGCGCCTTCGGGGAAGCTGACGACCACCGGCCCGCCGCCGCCCTCCCCCGCGATGGTGAAGCGGCCCGCAGCAGGGTTCGACGCAAAGCCAGTTATGGAAAAGTTCGTGATCTCGCCCGGAAAACCCGCCGGTCCATCAATCCGATAGCGCCCGCCACCAGGCCGGGTAATGTCAAACGTGAAGCTCCGCCCGACCGGCCCATTGACCTGGGTGGAGGCCAAGGTGATCTCGGGCCTTGAGACAACGGCATTGGTGGTGATCGGCCCAACAGCCAAAGTGCTATTCCCGCCGAGATCGGCGGCCAAACCGGCAGGCAGGAATATGCTGGCAGGGCCATCTGCAATGGGCTCGACATCGAAGGTGTAGGTCAGGGCGTCCCCACTTAGCAGGTTCGACGCGCGGAGATTGTTCAGCGTCAAAAGCTCAATGATAAGACCAACCGGTTCGTTGAAGGTGATGGTCACCTGATCCCCAGCCAGCCCCACGGTGCTGGCCAAGCCTGAAAAGGCCCCGGTCGGGCGCTCGTCATTGGTATTCGTGGATGCGGTGTTGGACGCCGCGGTATTGGCAAGCCCGGTTGCGCCGTTGATTGCACCCGCGGCAACCCGAAACTCGAGGTCGCCCCTCCCAACGACAGTGATCGGGAACCTGTACTCCGTGTCCGACACCCGCACCGGAGCACCAGAGACCGGGTTTGATATCGTGCCGAGCCCGACCGGCGTGATGGTCAGATCGCTGGCCGCAATCGACGCGCCGTCTAGCGCCACATCTGAGGTCAATGTCACATCAAACGTGTTGTTCGTAAATGCATCCACAGCGAGAGTGAGCGTCGGCGGCGGGGTGCGGGTGTAGGTGGCGACCCCACGTGTGGCCGTGCCACGGAACGTGCCATTCCCATTGTCGGTGATCGTGCCGAAAAGGGTGTAAGAGAAAGCATGACTCTGGCCCCCAAAGTCGAACTCGGCGACACAGGTATGAAGCGTATCAAGGGCAAAAACGTCGCCCGTCACCGGCCCTCCGGCGGCGCTCGTGCAGGTTGGTGATACAAACGGACTATCCGCGCCACCAACATTAACCCTTAAGCGACCGCCGACACCTCCACGACCGATTGAAAGGCCAATCAAAGCTGCGTAAGCCGATGAGGAGCCACAGACGCCGTCCTGTCTCACGATAGTGTTCCTACTGAGGAACGACCCATCGAAGATGGCTGGACTGGACAGGGTGTCCTCCGAGCACGTGGCGTCAATGACTTGCGCCTCGACGCGGTCGGGTCCGAACACAGGCAGAAGCCCGGAGAAAACAGTCACCGCCAAAGCTGCGGCCCATACTGGTAACAGTCTCACGGGCGGCCCTCACACCTCACATAATGCTCTTGCCGAGCCTCGGGCGCGACAAAAGCCAAACAGCTAAAACACGCGAGACTTACGCAACGGCAACGAGTTAATTAACCAGACGCGCAGGCGCTCAAGCAAGCGTTAATCTGCCGATAGCGCTATCCTGTTTGTGAGACGGGATAATCCAATCGCGAAACCCTCCGCGACATCACGACGCCGGTATACATCGGTATACCCACTTCCCAGATGCAATGGTTTCCGTTAGACCGCGCGCAATCGAATGCTTCACCACATATGAGGGACACGGCAGATGTCGAAGATCAAGGTAGAGAACCCCATCGTCGAGATGGATGGCGATGAGATGACCCGGATCATCTGGGACTTCATCAAGAAGAAGCTGATCCAACCCTATCTGGATGTGGATCTGCTTTATTACGACCTGGGCATCGAAAGCCGCGATGCGACCAATGACAAGATCACCATCGATGCCGCCGAAAAGACCAAAGAGATCGGCGTCGCCGTCAAATGCGCCACTATCACGCCCGATGAGGCGCGCGTTGAAGAGTTTGGCCTGAAACAGATGTGGCGGTCGCCCAATGGCACGATCCGCAACATCCTGGGCGGCGTTGTGTTCCGCGCGCCGATCATCTGCAAAAACGTACCGCGTCTTGTGCCGGGTTGGACGCAGCCGATTGTCATCGGCCGTCACGCCTATGGCGATCAGTATCGCGCGACGGATATGAAATTCCCCGGGCCGGGCACGTTGACGATGAAATTCGTCGGCGAAGACGGCACGGTCGATGAGCGCGAAGTGTTCAAGGCGCCCTCCTCGGGCGTTTATATGGGGATGTATAACCTTGATCAGTCGATCATGGATTTCGCCCGCGCCTCGATGAACTATGGCCTGTCGCTTGGCTGGCCTGTCTATCTGTCGACCAAGAACACCATTCTGAAACAGTATGACGGTCAGTTCATGCTGCTGTTCCAGAAGGTCTATGAGGAAGAGTTCAAAGAGAAGTTCGAAGCCGCTGGCATCACCTATGAGCACCGCCTGATCGACGACATGGTAGCGGCGGCGATGAAATGGTCCGGCGGCTTTGTCTGGGCCTGTAAGAACTACGATGGCGATGTGCAATCCGACACTGTCGCGCAGGGCTTCGGCTCGCTTGGTCTGATGACCTCGCAACTGATGACGCCCGATGGGAAGATCGTGGAGGCCGAAGCGGCCCATGGCACCGTCACCCGCCACTATCGTCAGCATCAGGCGGGTAAAGAGACCTCGACCAACTCGATCGCCTCGATCTTTGCCTGGACCGGTGGCCTGAAACACCGCGCCAAGCTGGACGACAACGCGCCGTTGATGAACTTCGCCGAGACGCTGGAGAAGGTCATCGTGGATACGGTCGAGGCCGGTGACATGACCAAGGACCTCGCCCTCCTGGTCGGCCCCGATCAGAAATGGCTGACCACGATGGGCTTCTTGGAGAAGATCGACGAGAACCTGAACAAGGCGCTCGCCGGTTAAACCGGAGAGGCTTCAAGAGATCGAAGGCCGCCCGACCCAGGGCGGCCTTTTTTGATTTTAATAGCTCACCTCTATTCATCCCGATGGATTGCCCTATTGCCGCCAAGACGCGCCGCGATCCCCTAGGCCCATCTGGCGAGGCGCGACCTGCTGCGGGCAACAGGCCACTTACCGCCGCCCGCGTTTCGGCTCTCCCTGCCCGTCCCACACCCGTTTGAAAGCACTTGCCTCCATGCCCACGCATTACCTCTATCTCGCCCTCTCCATCATCGGCGAGACCATCGCAATCTCGGCCCTAAACGCGAGCGAACAATTCACCCGCCTCTGGCCGTCTCTCTTGGTTATCCTGGGCTTTGCTGGCTCGTTCTACTTCCTGACGCTTGCGCTGAAATACATGCCGGTCGGCATTACCTACGCGCAAGCGTCGGGGCTCGGCATTGTTGTGGTCGCGGCGGTTGGGCTGGTCTGGTTCGGGCCGCGGATCGATTTTGCAGCATTGGTCGGCATTGCGCTGATCATCGCGGGGATCGTGGTGATCAATGTGTTTTCCTCCACCAATGTCCACTGAGCAGCGGGCGAGAGGCACCCGCGATCACCCGAACGTCAGATGCATGTGAAGCCAGCCGGGCGCATGATTGCGCTACCCGCCGATCAAAGGAGACCCGGCCCATGCTCACCCGCCGCCATTTCTCCGCGCTCTCGGCCAGCGCGGCCCTCACCCCGATCACCGCTCTGGCCCAGACCTCAGATGAGTTCGACACGCTGTTTCGGGCGCAATACGATCTGATCTATGGCAGCCCGAGCGACTTCATCGCCGCGCTTGAGTTCATCCACACCCGTGGCAACCCTGACATGGCCGCGGGGCTGATCACGGCACTCCGTTTCACGCCGATCTCGCCCGATGCAATCGACGCCGCGCTGCAACATGTCACCGGAGAGCCCGACAGGCGCGGCTGGTTTGACTGGATGCTGTGGCAGGAGGCCAACCCACAGGTCATCCCGCATCCCAGTTTCGTTGAGGTCAAACGCACGCTCTTCCTCCAAATCGACCCGAATTTCTCGGCCTTCCTGCGCCCGGAATATCTGGAGCGCGACCGGATGCGGATCCGATTTGAGGAAATCACTTGGGGCGGCGTGCGGAAGGATGGCATCCCCTCGCTCGACAATCCCGACCTCATAACTGCCGCCGAGGCTGAGTATATGCGCCCCGACGATCTGGTCTTCGGCGTCTCGATCAATGGCGATGCGCGGGCCTATCCGCTTCGGATCATGGGCTGGCATGAGATGTTTAACGAGGTGATCGGCGGCGTCCCCGTGGCACTGGCCTATTGCACGCTCTGCGGCGCGGGCATTCTGTTCGAAACCGAAGTCGAAGCGCGGGCGGAGCCTTTCATTTTCGGCTCCTCCGGCTTTCTCTACCGCTCCAACAAACTGATGTTCGACCGCGCCACCCATTCGCTCTGGAACCAGTTCACCGGGGAGCCTGTTGTTGGCCCGCTGGTCGATAGTGGCATCCGGCTGCGAGAGCGCCCGGTGGTGATCGACACCTGGGAGGCCTGGCGCGCGGCCAATCCCGAGACGCAGATTCTCTCGCTCAACACCGGATTTTCGCGGAATTACGGCTCCGGCGTGGTCTATCGCGACTATTTCGCCTCAGACGATCTGATGTTCCCGACACTGGTCGACCAATCCGAACATCTGCAGAAAGACTATGTCTTCGGCATCCGGCAATTCGGCGGCGCGAAAGCCTGGCCGCTGGACGCATTCGCGGATCAGATGGTGCTGAACGACGGCATGCTCGACACGTCCTTGGTGCTGATCGGTGAGGCTGATCGACGGAGCGTCCGCGCCTATGAGCGTGGTGATCTGACCTTCTCCGGCGACACCGAGACGCTGACATCGAATGATGGCATGACCTGGCGCGTCACCGAAGACGCGCTGGAAGCCGATGATGGCCGCAGCCTGCCCCGCGTTGCCGGTCATATCGCCTATTGGTTCGCCTGGAACGGCTATCTCGGCGCGGAGTCGGAGCTTTACGCCCGCGACTAACTGCCTAAGCCGCCGCCGGTTGCATCACTGGCGCGAAGGGCGTGACCTGCACGTCGCGCCCGACGAAGCGCGCCATATGGCCGGGCTGTAACTCCTGCCAGCCGCTTTGATCGCTTTCCAGCGGTTCGGAAACGACCGCCCATCCCTGGCGGCTGTCGCTGAAGCGGTAATAGACCGAAGGCGCGATATGGTCGGAGGAATAGCGCAGCGCATAAAGCGCCTCCCCAGCGCTGAACGCCGCCGAGATCCGCATATACGGCCCCTGCCCCTTGGCGCGCGACATCGCCTCCAATGCACCGACAGCCTCGGCCATGGCCGCTCCCGGGGCCGTCTCCAACCCCGCCGCAAGCGCCAGCAAGAACAGAACCTCGCTATCAGTCCCGCCCTTTCTCTCATTATAGAGATCATCCGGGATCGCCATATCGGCTTGTTTGCGAAACGCCTCGAACCCGCCGATCTGTCCGTTATGCATAAAGGACCACCGCCCTTTCACGAAGGGATGGCAGTTGTTCCGACTGGTCGCGGCGCCGGTCGAGGCCCGCACATGGGCCAGGAACAGCCGCGCTTTCACCTGGGCGCAAATCGCACGAAGATTGGTGTCGGACCAGGCCGGATAGACATCGCGATAGAGCCCCGGCTCAGGCCGCGCGTCGTACCAAGCCAGCCCGAACCCGTCGCCATTGGTCTCGGTCTTGCATTCCGTGGCGTGCTGGCTTTGCTCAATCAGCGAATGACCGGGACTGGAGACGAGATCCTCCAAAAACACCGGCGCGCCCGTATAGGCGACCCATCGGCACATAGATTACTGCCCGCGATTATGCGTCTTGGCATACATATCCGCGATCATCCGGCTCGCCGTTTTTTCAAACAGACACGGGATCACCGCATGGACCGCCGCCGCGCAACTGGCCAAAAACAGTTTGCCCGAGAACCGGCCCGCAAACGCGGCGTGTTCCAGATAGCTTTCTTCCACCTGACGGGGGTGGCTCAAAAAGATACGGGTGATCATGGGCGCTCTCCTCAAACTCTGTTCGCAGGGTGATTTTGCCATGCAGTGGTTGAGATTGCTTCCCAATCTGTCGCGATTGAGGGCGTGATATTGGGATATTTTCACACTATACATCGAATCATGGAGAAACTTGATACGATAGATCGTCAGATTTTGAGCGTTCTGCAACGCGAGGCAGATATCCCGCTGGAAGAGTTGGGAACCCGCGTCGGCCTCTCACGCAATGCCTGCTGGCGCCGGGTCCGTGCGCTGGAAGCGCGGGGGATCATCACCGGGCGCGTGGCTCTGCTCGATCCCGCGAAACTGGGCCTCGGCCTGATGGTCTTCATCCAAGTCCACGCCGCGCATCACGACGCCAAATGGTTGGACAAATTCGCCCGCGCCGTTCGCGAGATGCCCGAGATCATGGGCGTTTATCGGATGACCGGTGACTTGGATTATCTGATCCGCGCGCGGGTTGCGGATGTGGCGGATTACGACCGTCTCTATCAACGGCTGATCCAGAAAGTTGATCTCAGCGATGTTTCCGCCAGCTTCGTGATGGAAGAGTTGAAAGACACCGCCGCCCTGCCACTCTGACGCATGGACGGCGCGGCCTGGGATTGCGATCAGGCGCGCTATGACGGAGCCGCATAAGACCCTATCGCACAGCCTTATCGAGGATGTTCAGGCCTTCTTTCTGGGCACCGCGCTCTGCGCGCTTGGCTTGGTGTTTCTGGCCCATATGGGCCTGATCACCGGCCAGACTGCCGGGCTCGCGGTCTTGCTCAGCTATGTCACGGGTTGGCCCATCGGCTTGCTGTTCTTCGCGGTCAACCTGCCATTTTACATCTTGGCCTGGCTGCGCCTTGGGCCACGTTTCACGATCAAAACCGCGATTGCCGTGGCGATGACCTCGATCTGGGTGGAACTCTTCCCAAGGCTGATTGCGTTTGAGCACCTAAACCCGGCATTCGGCGCACTTCTTGCGGGCGCAATAACCGGACTGGGTCTGATGGTGCTCTTCCGTCATGGCGCGTCGCTTGGCGGTATCGGCGTCTTGGGCCTCTGGCTGCAAGATCGTGTCGGGCTTCAGGCCGGATGGGTGCAACTGGGCTTCGACATCGCCCTCTTTGCCGCCGCGCTTTTTGTGCTGCCCCTGCCGCTTGTCGGCTGGTCACTGCTTGGTGCGGTGGTGGTCAACGTGATGATTGGCGTCAACCACCGCCAAGATCGGTATATCGGGCGCTAGTCGAGCGCCTCGACAATCACCAAATCCCGTTCCGACGCGCCACGCGCATGGCTGAGCGCCTCTTGATAGATGTCAGAGTGATAGCAGGTCTCCGCCGCCTCAACGCTTGGGAAGCGCGCCACTACATTGCGCGGATGGGCGCGGCCTTCCTTTTGTACGGCGCGACCGCCGCGGGCCAGAAACTCGCCACCATGGGCCGCGATCGCATCCGTCGCGAGTGCGGCATATTTCATATAGGCCACCTCATCGGTCACTGTCACATGGGCAATCCAAAACGCTCCGGGCATCTCTTACACTCCCTCTAGAACGGCTTCGGCCGCCTTGATCGCGGCGTCGGCCTTGCTTGCATCCGCGCCGCCGCCCTGGGCCATGTCCGGACGACCGCCGCCGCCCTTGCCACCCAGTTCCGGCACCGCGGCTTTCACCAGATCAACGGCGCTGATCCGGCCCGTCAGGTCATCTGTCACGCCCGCCGCGACCGCCGCTTTGCCGCCCGCATCGGCGATCAGAAGCACCGCACCAGAGCCAAGCCGCGCCTTATGTTCATCGATCAGACCCGGCAAGTCCTTACCTGTCACGCCGCTCAAAAGCTGCGCGTGGAAAGCGATCCCGTTGACGTCTTGCACCTCTGGCGCGGCCACGCCGCCGCCCGCCATCGCCAATTGCTTGCGCAGTTGCGCGACCTCATTCGACAGGCTCTTGCGTTCCTCTTGCAGGGCCGTCACCCGGTCCAGAACCTCGCTTGCGGGCGCTTTCAGCACCGAGGCAACCTCCGCCAAACGGCGCTCCTGCCCTGACAGATAGTCAAACGCCGCGGCCCCGGTCAGCGCCTCGATCCGGCGCACACCGGAACTCGACGCACTGTCACCAAGCGTGACGAACACGCCGATATCGCCGGTCTGGCGCACATGGGTGCCGCCGCAAAGCTCGATCGAATAGGTCCGGCCATCACCGCCTTTGCCCGAGCCATCCAGCATGCCCATGGAGACGACGCGGACTTCGTCGCCGTATTTCTCACCAAAGAGCGCCTGCGCGCCCAGATCGCGCGCGGCATCCGGTGTCATGATCCGCGTCTCAACCGGCGCGTTCTGCCGGATGAAGGCATTGACCTCTTCTTCCACCGCGTCCAGTTCCGCCGCCGTTAACGCCTTGGAGTGGCTGAAGTCAAACCGCAACCGGTCCGGTGCGTTCAGCGAGCCCCGCTGCGCCACATGATCGCCAAGCGCGCGGCGGAGCGCCTCGTGCAACAGATGCGTCGCGGAGTGATTGGCGCGGATCGTGTCGCGGCGCGCGTGGTCCACCTCAAGCCGAACGGCGTCGCCAACCTCAAGATGACCGCTATCCACCGTCAGATGATGCGCAAACAGGCCATCGCCGCGTTTCTGCACATCACTCACATGGCCGGTGAAGCGCATCTCCGAGGCCTCATGGGTGCCTTCGAGAATGCGGACATAGCCGTGGTCGCCCACTTGGCCGCCCGCCTCGGCATAAAATGGCGTCTGGTTGAACAAGACCCAGGCCGTGCCCCCCTCTTCGCCCAATTGGGCGATCTCTTTGCCATCCGACACAATCGACAAGACGACCCCTTCCGCCGTCTCGGTGTCATAGCCGAGGAATTCGGTCGCGCCATGGGTCTCGCTCAGATCGAACCAAATCGCGGCATCTGCGGTTTCGCCGGAGCCGGACCAGGCGGCCCGCGCCTTGGCCTTCTGTGCCTCCATTGCCGCATCAAACCCCTCGGTATCCACGGCGCGCCCTTTTTCGCGCAGCGCATCCTGGGTCAGATCCAGCGGGAAGCCATAGGTGTCATAGAGCTTGAACGCGGTCTCGCCCGGCAGGTCCGCGCCTTCCGCCAGGTCGCCCAACTCCTCGTCGAGCAGCCGCAAACCGCGATCCAGCGTGGTCCGGAACCGCTCTTCCTCCAGTTTCAGCGTTTCCGTGATCAACGCCTGCGCCCGGCCAAGTTCAGGATAGGCTTGGCCCATCTGGCTCACCAAAGCCGGCACCAGACGGTGCATCAACGGATCTTTCGTGCCCAACAAATGCGCGTGCCGCATCGCTCGGCGCATGATCCGGCGCAGCACATAGCCGCGCCCTTCATTCGACGGCATCACCCCATCGGCGATCAGAAATGACGTGGAGCGAAGATGGTCCGCGATCACCCGATGATGCACGTTTTTCGGCCCATCGGGGTCAACGGAGGTCGCATGCGCGCTCGCCTCGATCAGGCTCCGCATCAAATCCGTGTCGTAATTGTCGTGCTTGCCTTGGAGCAGCGCGCCGATCCGTTCCAGGCCCATACCGGTATCGATCGATTGCATATCGAGCGGCACCATCGAGCCATCGGCGAACTGCTCATTCTGCATAAACACGATGTTCCAGATCTCGATGAACCGGTCACCGTCTTCCTCGGGACTTCCCGGCGGGCCACCCCAGATATGATCACCATGATCGTAGAAAATCTCAGTGCAAGGGCCGCACGGACCTGTTGGCCCCATTTGCCAGAAATTGTCATGGGTCGGGATCCGGATGATCCGATCTTCCGGCACGCCAACCTTTTTCCAGATGTCGAAGGCCTCGTCATCCGTATGATACACCGTCGCCAGCAGTCGGCTCTTGTCGATGCCAAAGTCCTTGGTGATCAGTTCCCAGGCATAGGGGATCGCCTCTTCCTTGAAATAATCGCCGAAGCTGAAATTCCCCAGCATTTCAAAGAAAGTATGGTGCCGGGCGGTATAGCCGACATTATCCAGATCATTGTGCTTGCCGCCGGCGCGGACGCATTTTTGGCTTGTCGTCGCGCGGGTATAGTCGCGGTGCTCCATGCCGGTGAAGACATTCTTGAACTGCACCATCCCGGAGTTCACGAACATCAGGGTCGGGTCATTGCGCGGGACAAGCGGAGAGCTGTCGACAACCTCATGCCCGTTGCGGGCGAAATAGTCGAGGAAAGTGCTGCGAATATCGTTCAGGCTGGCCATGGCGGGCGTCTCTACTAGGGCTGGTCTGTTGGATGTAGCGAGGCGCCGGGGGACTGTCCACAGGACAATCTATGCATAGGCCAACGCCAAACGAAAAGGGCGCCGGTTTCACCGCGCCCTTTCCTGGTTCAGCGTTTTGCTGATCACACGGGCGTTTCGCCCGGGGGATGATTAATCTTCGATCATGTCCTCATCGGCACTCGCTTTGGCACTGCCGGGGGGCATGTCAAAATCCAACCCATGCGCGGCGCGGATTTTGTCTTCGATTTCCAGAGCAATGGCCGGGTTATCTTTCAGGAATTGTTTGGCATTCTCCCGACCCTGGCCAATGCGCTCATCACCATAAGAGAACCAAGAACCGGACTTCTCGACCACACCGGCCTTGTTGCCGAGATCGAGCAGCTCGCCCATTTTGGAAATGCCTTCGCCATACATGATGTCGAACTCAACCTGTTTGAACGGCGGCGCCACTTTGTTCTTAACCACTTTTACGCGGGTCGCATTGCCCACCACCTCGTCGCGATCCTTGAGTGCACCGATGCGGCGGATATCAAGCCGGACGGAGGAGTAGAATTTCAGCGCATTGCCGCCGGTCGTGGTCTCCGGGCTGCCAAACATCACGCCAATCTTCATCCTGATCTGGTTGATGAAAATCACCATGCAGTTGGACCGGCTGATCGATCCGGTCAGCTTGCGCATGGCCTGACTCATCAAGCGGGCATGAACGCCGACCGAGCTATCGCCCATGTCGCCTTCCAGTTCCGATTTCGGCGTAAGCGCTGCGACCGAGTCGACCACCACCAGATTTACCGCACCAGAGCGCACCAATGTATCGACAATCTCCAGCGCCTGTTCACCAGTGTCCGGCTGACTGATCAACAGCTCGTCCAGATCGACGCCAAGCTTCCGCGCATATTGCGGATCAAGCGCATGTTCCGCATCGACAAAGGCGCAGACGCCGCCCTTCTTTTGCTCCTCCGCGACGACGTGCAGGGTTAATGTGGTCTTGCCCGAGCTTTCCGGACCATAAATCTCAACGACCCGACCTTTCGGGAGCCCGCCAATCCCAAGCGCAATGTCGAGACCAAGCGAGCCTGTCGATGTCGCCTCGATCTCTTGGACGGCATTCTCGTCGCCGAGCTTCATAATCGAGCCCTTGCCGAACTGGCGTTCGATCTGGGCCAGGGCGCTGTCGAGCGCTTTTTGTTTATCCGCGGATTTTCGGTCGGTCATGTCCAGAAGGTTCGCCATTGCCATGAGTGTTGATCCCTTATTTCATACCGCCATGGGGGCGGCAATGATGCTCTATGTTCGCCTCTTGTTCTGCACATGGATGCGCACAAAAGAAGAACATTTCAAGTAAAATCGTGCGCGTTCCAGTCTTTCTTGAGAAGGGTTAAGGACGCGTTACCGCAAGAAACACTGATGCAAAACGACAATCTACTCTCGTTTTGGACGCAAAACTTGTGCTCTTTTTGCCCCGCCGAAAGCCGGAACGGCTGCGTTGGAGACGGCGCTTATGCCTATAGCAGCGCCGCGATTCTCGACCCAACTGGGATGAAGTGTGTTTTCATCGTCCAGCATTGCGAGACCTTGTCAGGATTCTCTGAAAACCAGGGCATCATGTGCTGGAAACTGGCCTATACAGGAGGCGTTTTTTATAGCTGAAGAGTCTGTTCAGATATCGCCGACCACCGTGATTGTCCGTCAAAGACACCTGACGCAAGCTAGTAAGTTCAGCTCTGGTCCGAGCACCCGGTAGACAGTCTTCGCCACTAAGAAAGACCGCGGACCATCGCTAATGCAACTGGCGCTGTACCGTTTCTGTCAAATCCGACAAGGAAAACGGCTTTGGCAAGAAAACCGAATTGGGAATCTCTTCGCTGGTCTTGTCCAACGCGTCTTCGGCATAGCCCGAAACAAAGACCACTTTTACTCCCGGACGGCTCTTGAGCGCTTCCCGAACCCAACTCGGCCCATCCATACCTGGCATCACAACATCTGTCACAAAGACATCGATGGCCAGGGCCGAATCTCTTAGTTTTTCCAAAGCCTCTTCCGCATTTTCAGCCTCCAGAACGGTGTACCCTCGCAACCGAAGGGCTCGGGAGGCGAAGGCCCGAACCGGGGCTTCGTCCTCGACCAATAAGACAACGCCATCCGTCGGGCTGACTACAGGCGGTTCAGATTGAGTGGTTGCGGAGACAGCATCTATGGCGCTGAGCTCAGCCGGCGACATGTGCCGCTCTTTTGTTGGCGACGCAAACTCGTCGGCGAGTCGATCATGGGCAGGACAGTATATCGTGAATGTCGTTCCTTGCCCCACGGTGCTATCGGCGAAGATATAGCCACCGGTCTGCTTGATAATCCCATACACCATGGACAATCCCAGACCCGTACCTTCGCCGACACCCTTAGTCGTATAAAACGGCTCAAAAATCCGACTTAGCTTGTCTGGTGCAATGCCGACACCCTCATCGCTGACGCGAATGCTGACATATTGTCCGGCAGGAACTTCTGCTTCATCCCTTCGCAAAGGCTCGGGCAACCGAACCATGCGTGTTTCGATATCGATGACACCACCGTCTGGCATTGCATCCCGCGCATTGACCACAATGTTCATCAAAACTTGATCGAGTTGACGCCGATCTGCGCGGATCGGCAAAAGCGCAGGGTCATGAGACAGGTGCAGCTGAACCTTCTCGCCAACCAGCCGATTTAGGAGATGGGTCAACTCCCCCATCGTGTCTCGCAAATCCAAGAGCTCAGGCTGCAAGGTCTGCTTGCGAGAGAAGGCAAGTAGCTGCCCAACCAAGCTCGCCGCGCGGTTGGCGTTCTGGTTGATCTGAACGAGATCACCGTAATCCGGATCACCCTGATCATGGCGCAAGAGCAGAAGATCGCAGTGTCCCGTGATCGCAGTGAGCAGATTGTTAAAGTCATGGGCGACACCGCCCGCCAGTTCGCCAATCGCCTGCATCTTTTGGCTTTGGACAAACTGCTGTTCCAGCGTTTTCAACTCTGTTGCATCGTGAAGCACGGCCAAGAGCGACGGGCCTTTGCTAGTGGCGATCCGCCCGAGCGTGATTTGGAGAAAACAGTCTTCTTCCCGGCGCTTGGCACGCAGCACCTCTGGGCGATGCGGAATGCGTTCCTCAAGTGTATCGCGGATCCAATCCTCGACCGGCCGTCCGAGACCTTCGACCAAGTCCGACAGATAAGGCCCCTCACCAGGCGTGAGGCCGAGGAGCGCCTGCGCATGTTGGTTGAAAGCCAGAACCTCGCCATCGCCCCCGATATGGAGCAATGCGACAGGCAGTGCCTCAAAGGCCCGCGCGGCGACACCATCATCGTTGATGCCGGCCTGACCGCCCGCAGGGAGCAAGTAGACCTCGCGGCGCCCGTCGACAGCCCTGACCTCTACCGGGAGCACATCGATGGTCTTGGTCGCAGTCTGAACGCTCCGCCTCTGCCCCGACACGAGAGGCAGTTTCAAAAACACCTCGGAAAGTCTCCGCGCCCGCCGCCCGAGCGTGTCGCGCATCGCATCATTCATCGACAGAATCGTGTCATTCGGACTGACCACCATCATCGGCAGCGCGATGTGGTCGCCACTGCGATGAGCGCTTTCGACACTCTCATCCAGCCGCCAGAGGGCACCTTTGCCGACGCGATGCGCTGTCACGCGTACGTGGCCGCGCCGTGTCACGAGTGTTTCGCGCGCCATCCGCTCCCGCACCAGAGCGGTTTCCTGCCGAAACACCGCTGCGGGGGCATTGATCAACAGGCCAGACAGAGCCTGGGACATTGACTGCCCCATTCGGCCACCGAACCGCTCCGTCGCCGAAAGATTTTGAGCCACAATGGCCCCATACTCATCGGTGCAAAAACACGGGGCCGGATCAAGATCAATCAAATCTGCCGCTTGCACCAAAGCCCGGCGATCACGCTTCACTTGGAAATGTGATGTCAGCAGCAGCAGCATCGCGACAGCAATAATAGAGCCAGAAGCCGCGAACAGCATTAGAGATCCAGCCTGCGACGGCACATACCAGGCAAGGCCCGCACACACGATTGCCAATCCGAAGAGCAACCACGACTGTCGCGAAGCCGCCCCAATCGGCACAGCTAACTTCTCGGGCACAACCGCCTGATCCGCCACAGCCAACCTCCAATCCGATTCGTCACACCCTATTTCGCAAACAAATAATTAAACGGGTCTTAAAATCGGCGGTTCATTGTCGCCACATCCTTGATTCTTAGGGCGTCTCTAAGAGCTGCGTCAACTCCGAGACGAAAAAACCGTCCGATGCGGTCAACGGGGTATCAAAATGCTGGACCGTTTGCCGCCAATCCGGATTGCGCGCCAAGAAGCCAGAGATCTGCGTTTCATTCTCATCGTGAAACAGCGAGCAGGTCATATAGACGATCCGACCTCCGCGCCGAACCAACGCCGCCGCCTTCTCCAAAATATCGGCCTGGAGCTGGCACAACTCCGCCAATCGATCCGGCGTCAGGCACCATTTTGCCTCCGGATCACGGCGCCATGTACCACTTCCCGAGCAGGGCACATCACACAGCACCAAATCGAACGGACCCTCAGCTGCGAGAGCGTCTGTCTCGCGCATGTTCAGCCGGACCCCTGCCCGCGTCGCCCGCGCCGGGATATCTGCCATGCGCTTCGGATGGGCATCATGGACCGTAATCTCCGCGTCAGAAATGGCCGCGATGGCCAAAGCCTTGCCGCCGCCCCCGGCGCAATAGTCCAGGACACGTCCTTTCAGAGGCCAATCAATGACCCCCATCGCCCGCTGCACCGAGAGATCTTGGATCTCCACCAGCCCATCGAGATAGGCGGATGCCTGACGCAGTTGCCGGGCGCCCGCGCACACGTCTAAGGCAGTTGCACAGTCAGCACTTTCGACGGCCTCAACACCACTGGAACGCAGACGGTCAATCACCTGTAACGCATCGGCTTTCCTCTGATTGAGACGAAGATAGACCGGCGCGCGTTTGCCCATTTCAACAAGCGCGCGCGGGAGATCCTGATCAAACCGGGCTTGCAGCGCAGGCATGAGCCAATTCGGCACATCAAGGTCGATCTCTGGATCGTCCGCAGGCGGCGTCTGTTCTTCTGGCGTCAAGGCCGCCGGCGCATATCCATCACCTGTGAACACCTCCGCAGGCGCCTCCCCGCGCAACCGAAGAAGCCCGAGGGTCAGGCCCCGACCTGTTTCTGCCCCGCCGAGCCAGGCGCAACGCCCCTTCATCCGCAAGACATCAAAGACATGATCCCGCACCGCGGCTCGGTCTTTCGACCCGGCATAGCGCGCGCCTCTCGCCCATCCGGTCAGGGCCTTCTCAGCCGGCACCCCGTCGAGCCAACGGTCCAACACGGTAATGGCCGCAGCATAGCGGGCTGCAGGTGTCATGCCAGAATTCGAAGATCAGCCCACAATACACTCATCCCAAACGATAATTTGGGCTTTCACGCGTAATCTGCACATCATGCACATGGCTCTCTTTCAGGCCCGATCCGGTGATCCGAACGAATTGCGCGCCTTGGCGCATATCGGCAACCGTCGCGCTGCCGGTATAGCCCATCGCCGCCCTGAGCCCGCCAACAAGCTGATGGATCACCGCGCCCGCGCTGCCTTTATAGGGCACTTGCCCCTCGATCCCCTCGGGCACCAGTTTGTCACTGGCCGCATCTTTCTGAAAATACCGATCTGCTGAGCCCCGGGCCATCGCACCAAGCGAGCCCATACCACGGTAACTTTTGAAGCTACGGCCTTGATAGAGAATGACTTCTCCGGGGCTCTCATCGGTCCCGGCGATCATCGAGCCGACCATGGCGCAATGCGCCCCCGCCGCGATCGCCTTGGCAAAATCGCCCGAATACTTGATGCCGCCATCGGCAATCACCGGTGTGCCGGTTGCGGCTGCCGCCTCGGCACAATCCATGATCGCGGTCAGTTGTGGCACGCCGACGCCGGCCACGATCCGCGTTGTGCAGATCGATCCCGGTCCAATCCCGACCTTTACCGCATCGGCCCCGGACCCGATCAAAGCCCGCGTCGCCTCACCGGTCGCGACATTACCCGCCACAACCTGCACCGCGTTCGACAGCTTCTTGACCCGTTCAACGGCCTGGCCGACGCCCTCGGAATGCCCATGCGCCGTATCGATCACGATCAGATCGCAGCCCGCATCGACCAGCGCCTCCGACCGCTCAAACCCGGCATCGCCCACCGTCGTCGCCGCCGCAACCCGGAGGCGTCCCAACTCGTCCTTGCAAGCCGTCGGGTTCAACACCGCTTGCTCGATATCTTTGATCGTCAAAAGCCCGGTCAGGCGGCCTTCTTTGCTCACCACCAACAGCTTCTCGATCCGCCGCGCCTGCATCAGGCTCCGCGCTTCGTCCAAATCCGCTGGCTCCTCCAGCATCGCCAGATATTCGGCCGTCATCATCACCCGCACCGGCGTCGCATCATCGCGGGCAAACCGCATATCGCGATTGGTGACGATACCCATCACCCGGCCATCTTCGTCGACCACGGGGAAGCCGGTGATCCGATACCGCTCTTGCAAGGCTTTTGCATCGGCTAGCGTTTGATCCGGTCGCAGCGTGATTGGATTATAGACCACGCCGCTCTCAAACCGCTTCACCCGCCGCACTTCACGGGCCTGTTGCTCGATATCGAGATTGCGGTGGATCACCCCCATGCCACCCGCCTGCGCCATGGCAATCGCCATCCGCGCTTCGGTCACGGTATCCATCGCTGAACTGAGAAGAGGAATGTTCAGCGCGATTGAGGCGGTCACATGTGTACGCGTATCCGCCGTGCTCGGCAGAACGGAGGAGGCCCCAGGGACCAACAGCACATCATCAAAGGTAAGCGCCTCACGAATCTCCATCTCGGACCTCCAGCGGGAGTTTCAGTTGGCACGTGTCTTTCTCATGGGGCGCGCCGGAGGGAAACCCCTAAATCTGGGAGATACGCAAGTTTGCCCGGATTTCTGCCGTCAGTCCTCAGTCTCGTCCGATTGGCCTCGAAACCCAGTGGCCACCACAAACTTCTCCGAACTGTCCGCACGGCTGGCCCCCGGCTTCACATTCGCGACTTTCGTGAACCTCTGCTTCAGGCGCTTTTGCAACTCGCCCTCGGCGCCCCCCGCCAGGACTTTCGCCACGAAAGTCCCACCCTCATCCAGCACGTCAAAGGCCAGCTCCGCCGCCGCCTCACAAAGCGCCATGATCCGCAAATGATCTGTCTGCTTGTGCCCCGAAGAGGCCGCCGCCATGTCGCTCATCACCACATCAGCCTTGCCGCCCAACCACGCCTTCACCTGATCATCTGCCCCATCTTCCATGAAATCCAGCAGATGGATCTCGGCCCCCGCAATCGGCTCCACCTCCTGCAAATCCAGCCCAATCACACGGCCCACGGCTTTGCCACGCTTCTCCCCAAGCGCATTGACCCGTTTGACTGCCACCTGGCACCATCCACCAGGCGCGCAGCCCAAATCGACCACCCGCGCGCCCGGAACCAAAAACCGATATTTGTCATCCAATTCCGAGATTTTAAACGCGGCCCGCCCGCGATACCCCTCAGCCTGGGCCCGCTTCACATAGGGGTCGTTCAATTGCCGCTCCAGCCACAGCGTCGAGCTGAGCTTCCGCCCTCGCGCCGTCTTCACCTTCACCCGTAAATCGCGCTGCCCGCGCCCGCTTGTGCCCTTCGCCATCTTGCGTTCAGGTCCCTGCTTCTCTGCTTCAAAAATATCCCCGCCGGAGGCACCGCGCCCATGGAGGCCCCTTTAGGGGCTGACGCGGGCGCCCCCACCGCGACGTGCCGCACAGGCACGGGCGCAATCCCTCAAAGCGGTCCGTCCTCCAACACCCCATCTGACGACATCTGGGCATAAAGCAACCCCTCACGCAGCCCCCGATCCGCCACACTCAACCGGTCCGTCGGCCAGGCCCGCAACAAAGCCTGCAAAATCGCCGCCCCCGACATGATCAGCGTCTGCCTGTCGCGCCCGATCCGCGGGTCGCGCCGTCGCCCATCCGGGCCCAGGCTCAGGTAGCCTTGAATGACCGTATCAATCTGATCCGAGGTCATCCGCAAGCCATCCACCTTATTCCGGTCATAGCGCCGAAGACCCAGATGGCTCGCCGCCACGGTTGTCACCGTGCCGCTGGTGCCGATGATCTGAAACCCCTCGCGCGCCTGATCCGCCGCATCGTCATAGGGCGAGAACGCTGCCAATTGCTCTTCGAAATACCAACTCATCAACGCAAAGCGCCCGGAATCGTCCGCCACATCCGAATACATGTCTTTCAGCGTCGCCACCCCCAAAGGCACGGAGATCCAATCCACCACCTTGGCGCGTGGGAACACACTGTCTTTGTGATCGAAGCCATGATGCAGCCGCATAATCGCCCGTGGCCGTTCCAAGGCGGGCACCCGGCTCAGATCGATCCAGACCAATTCCGTCGACCCGCCGCCGATATCGACCACCAACAATTGCTCGGTCCGGGTCGACACCAGAGGCGCACAGGAGACAACCGCGAGACGCGCCTCCTCCTCCGGCTCGATAATCTCCAGCTCCAGCCCCGTGTCGCGCTTCACCACGGCGATAAAATCATCCGCGTTGACCGCCCGACGGCAGGCTTCGGTCGCCACAAGCCGCGCGCTTCGCACATGATGTTTCGCCAATTTCCGCTGGCAGATCTTCAACGCCCCAACCGCGCGCGCCATCGAACTGCGCGAGAGCCGCCCCGAGGCCTCCAGACCCTGACCCAACTGTACCGATTTGGAAAAGGAATCCACCACATGCAGTTGATTGCCCTTGGGTTGAGCGATCAACATGCGACACGAGTTGGTGCCCAAATCCAGCGCAGCATAAAGATCCGCCGGATCCGGGCGTGATTTGGGTGCGGGGTTACGTTCAACAGGCGGGGTCGAAACCGGGGTCACCGGCGCAACGGGTCTGGGGAACGGGCCGGCACCGTGAGGACGCTTGCGCGACATCGGCCCCTCCGAATTCATAAGTTGCGACAAATGTAACGATCCACGCGCGATCTCACAATGCTCTTGCCGCACCTCAAGATGATCATGAGAATTATGACCCTCCCCGCACCTCGCCTGCGCGCCGCGAACCCGTTAGGACTCTCCCGGGGTCGCTCCGGCCCCAATTGATGTCGAAAACAGGCCCGGTGGGTCTGGCCTGCGCTCATATGGTGACGGGCAGAGAAGAGGATTCGCCTATGCCCGCTGTCACCATTGTTTATTGGCGCGATATTCCGGCCCAGATCATCGTCGGCAAAGGCCGTCGCGGATCGAAAGCCCCCCTGCCCGAACGGTTCGAGCAGGCGATTGACCGCTGCGCGATGAAGGTCGGTGCGAAAGACGATGACGCTTATCTGGCCGATTGGCGGAAGGCGGAGCCGTTTGAGGTCGACGGTGACCCTGATGAGATCGCGCGGGTACAGGCCGAAACCTTGGACCAAAGCTATGACCAAGACCGGCTCAAAGCCCTGATCGCCAATGACGGATGGGATAACGACAAGGCGGCCTAACACATGCCACCGACATCACCCTGGGAGAGATTGATGGCCCTTTTGAATTTCAAACGCCCCGCGACACCGGATTCGGCCAAACCCGTCAATCCGGAACTCGAGACATTCCTCAAGGATTACTCCATCGAGGTGATGCCGCGGACCGCCGAAAAGGTCGAAGATTTCCGCGCGCTGCTGCCGGAAGGCACCCGGGTCTATATCGCTCATATCGAAGGCACGCCGATTGAGGATATGGTCGCAACCGCGGCCCGTCTCGCGGCCGATGGCTACAACGTCATGCCGCATTTCCCGGCCCGGATCATCGCCAACGAAGCCATTTTGTCGGATTGGATTGATCGCTACCAAAGCGAGGCTGGCGTCGATCAGGCGCTGCTTCTGGCCGGTGGCCCACCCAAACCGGCCGGAGAGTTCGAAAGCTCGATGCAACTCATCGAAACCGGACTTTTCGACAAGGCCGGGTTCAAACGCCTGCATGTGGCGGGCCACCCGGAAGGCAATCGCGACATTGACCCCGATGGCGGCGATGCAATGGTGATGGAGGCGCTCCGCTGGAAGCAAGCCTTCTCGGAACGCACCGACGCGCAGATGGCCATTGCCACGCAATTCGCCTTCGAAGCGGACCCAGTGATCGCCTGGGCCAACCGGCTCTCCGCCGAGGGCATTCGCCTGCCGATTCATATCGGCGTCGCGGGCCCCGCCAAGCTGCAAACACTGATCCGGTTCGCGATTGCCTGCGGCGTAGGCCCCTCGCTCGACGTGCTGCAGAAACGCGCCAAAGACGTGACCAAGCTGCTCTTGCCGTTTGAGCCGACCGATATCCTGACAAAACTCGCCGCCCACAAGGCCGCGACGCCCGATTTCAACATCGAGGCGGTGCATTTCTTCCCCTTGGGGGGCATCAAAACCAACGCCCAATGGGCCATCGATAATGGGGGCGCTTCAACCCGCCCCGCCAACACCTGAGCAGGGAAGCCATATGACCCGTACCGTCCTCGAGTCCAAATCCAAAACCGTCACCATCGGCTTTGATGAGCCGTTCTGCGTGATCGGTGAGCGGATCAACCCCACGGGCCGCAAAATCCTGGCCGCGCAGCTTGAGGCCGGGGACTTCTCCACGGTTGAGAAAGACGCGCTGGAACAGGTCGCCTGTGGCGCGATGGTGCTCGATGTCAATGCGGGCGTGGTCTATAACTCCAACCCGAACCCGAATGAGACCGAACCGCCCCTTATGGGCAAGATGATCGAGCTTGTTCAAGGGCTTGTGGACGTTCCTCTATGTATCGACAGTTCAGTGCCGGGCGCGCTAGAGAAAGGCCTGGAACTGGCCGAAGGCCGCCCGCTTCTGAACTCTGTCACCGGAGAGGAAGATCGACTTGAGGCGATCCTGCCGCTGGTCAAGAAATACAACGTGCCCGTGGTCGCGATCTCCAACGACGATACCGGTATCAGCGAAGACCCCGATGTCCGTTTCGCCGTGGCGAAGAAAATCGTCGAACGCGCCGCCGATTTTGGCATCCCGGCCCATGACATCGTGGTCGACCCGTTGGTGATGCCCGTGGGCGCGATGGCGACGGCCGGGCGGCAGGTCTTCACCTTGGTGCAGAAACTGCGGGAAGAGCTTGGCGTGAACACGACCTGCGGCGCGTCAAATATCTCCTTCGGCCTGCCCAATCGGCACGGCATCAATGCGGCCTTCCTGCCCATGGCGATTGGCGCGGGCATGACCAGCGCGATCATGAACCCGGTCCGTCCGGTGGAGATGGAGGCGGTGAACGCGGCCAATTTCCTGATGAACCACGACGCCAATGGCGGCAAGTGGATCGGCTTTGCGAAGGTGCTTGAGGCCGTGAAGGAAGGCACCCCCTTCCCCGAAGCCGCAAAGGCCGCGATGTCCGCCGGTGGTGGGCGCGGCGGGCGGCGTGGCGGACGCCGCCGGGCGTGACCTGGACGGAGCCGGCGCAGCTATGACCCAGGACCCCCTCATCATCTTCACGCCCTCGGGCAAACGCGGTCGATTTCCGGTCGGCACGCCGATTCTGACCGCCGCGCGGCAATTGGGTGTCGACCTGGACTCGGTCTGCGGCGGGCGTGGCATCTGCTCAAAATGCCAAGTCGCGCCCTCCTTCGGCGATTTCCCGAAACATGGGGTCACGGTCAGTGAGACCGCTCTCTCGGAATGGAACGCGGTCGAGGAGCGCTATGACCGCGTGCGCGGGTTGAAAGAGGGCCGCCGCCTCGGGTGCCAAGCGACCCTTCAGGGCGACGCGGTAATCGATGTGCCTCCGGAGAGCCAAGTGCACCGGCAAGTGGTCCGCAAAGCGGCCTCCGCCCGACCGATCACAATGGACCCGGCCACGCGATTGGTGCTGATCGAGGTGCAAGAGCCGGATATGCATGAGCCATCCGGCGATCTGGAACGCGTGCAAGACGCGCTGAGAGAGCAGTGGCAGATTGAGAATGTCACTGCGGGCTTGCCCGTCTTGCGCAAGTTGCAACCGGCCCTGCGTAAGGGCGAGTGGAAGGTGAGCGTCGCCCTCCATACCCCTGCGAACTCAGATAAAACCATGATCCTCGATGTCTGGCCCAGCTTGCATGAGGGCGGTCTCTATGGGTTGGCCATCGACCTGGGCTCGACCACTATCGCAGCACATCTGTGTGACTTGGTGACCGGCGAAGTGCGGACCTCCTCCGGCCTGATGAACCCACAAATCCGCTTCGGCGAAGACCTGATGAGCCGGGTGTCCTATGTGATGATGAACCCGGGTGGCGACGTCGAGATGACCAATGCGGTCCGCGAGGCGATCAACACATTGGCCGGCGAAATCGCCGCCGAGGCCGAGATTGACGCCAGCCTGATTATGGAAACGGTCATTGTCTGTAACCCGGTCATGCATCACCTGTTCTTGGGCATTGATCCGGTCGAGTTGGGCCAGGCCCCCTTCGCGCTGGCGACCTCTGGCAGCCTCACCTTGCCCGCCCGCGATCTCGACCTCACCGCACTGAATGCCGAGGCACAGGTCTACCTGCTGCCCTGTATCGCGGGCCATGTCGGCGCCGATGCCGCCGCCGTCGCGCTGAGTGAGGCCCCGAACCAATCCGAAGATTTGGTCTTGGTGGTCGATGTTGGCACCAATGCCGAGATTCTACTCGGCAATAAGGAGAAGGTGCTGGCCTGTTCTTCTCCCACCGGCCCGGCTTTCGAAGGGGCGCAGATCAGCTCTGGCCAACGGGCCGCGCCCGGCGCGATTGAGCGGATCGAGATCGACCCAGATACCAAGGAGCCACGGTTCCGCATCATCGGCAGCGATCTTTGGTCTGACGATCCAGGCTTTGCCGAAGCGACAGCCGTCACCGGCGTAACCGGAATTTGCGGCTCGGGCATCATCGAAGCGGTGGCCGAAATGCGCATGGCGGGCCTCCTGGACCCGTCGGGCCTGATCGGATCGGCAGAACAGACTGGCACGGCCCGCGCCGAGCCCGAAGGCCGCACCAACGCCTATCTGATCCACGATGGCAGTGCCGATGGCGGGCCACGCATCACGGTGACCCAAGGCGACGTTCGCGCCATCCAACTGGCCAAATCGGCGCTTTATGCCGGTGCCCGGCTGTTGATGGATCAACTTGAGGTGGATCGCGTCGACCGCGTGGTCCTGGCCGGGGCCTTCGGGGCCCATATCAGCCCGAAACACGCCATGGTTCTGGGCATGATCCCAGATGCGCCGCTCGACAAGGTGACAAGCGCGGGCAACGCCGCCGGGCATGGCGCACGGATCGCGCTTTGCAATCGCGCGGCGCGGCAGAAGATCGAACAGACCGTGGGCGAGATTCACAAGATCGAAACCGCTGTGGAGCCGAAATTCCAGGAGCATTTCGTCAATGCCAACGCGATCCCACACGCGACAGATCCATTCCCGGATCTCGCCAAGGTCGCGCCGCTGCCGGATGTGCATTTCGGCGCGTCTGGTGCGCAATCGGGGAGCAATGGCGGCGGGCGGAGGCGACGGCGGCGGGCTTAACAGGGTGTGACGGATGAGACAGGCGGCGCGCGATCTCCCGGCATATTTGATCTGCGTCACCGCCGCATGCTTGGCCTTGGGCTATGTTGAGATCACCTCCCCGGAGGCAGGCCGGCGTTTCTTCGGCGCATGGCCAGCTTGGGCGGTTTTCTTGGGCTTGGCACCGCTTGGCGTCACTGCGCTCGTCATACTAAACCGGCGCGGGGCGCGAGCCGACCAGACGCGCGGGTCCGTGCCCTATCTTCGCCTCCTGCTAATGGGCAGTAGTTTCGCGCTCTTGCCGATTGGCCTTGATCTTGTCGCCGACCCGTTTCCGCCCGATCTGCACGTGCCATGGCCCGCCGCCCCGTTTTATTACGCCGGGATGGCGGTTCTGGCGGAGACGGCGCTCCACCTTCTGCCTCTGGCTGTTTTGGCCCTGATATGGCCGCTTAGCCCTGGCGCATGGAGGATGCTTTGCTGCCTCGCGGTCGCAACATTAGAAGTGGCGATGCAAGTCGGCATGTCCCAAACGGACCCGATCATCACCATCTTCATCGCGACTTACATAATGCTCTTTAACCTGCTGCAATTACGCATATTTCTGCGTTTCGGCTTTCTGGCCATGCTGTCCATGCGGCTCGGATTTTATGCAATCTGGCATCTGGCTTGGGGCGGGTTGGCGCAATTGGGCTGGCTGTCGTGATGCCCCTTGACCTGCCGAGGTCAGCGGCTTATCCGGTACATCTCTGCGGGTATGGTGAAAAGGTATCACGCGAGCTTCCCAAGCTTAAGTTACGGGTTCAATTCCCGTTACCCGCTCCAAATCTCCACTAACTGCTAAAGACCGCCATCTCGCAAGACCCGGGCGAGTTGCTGGGTTGATCCATCTTTGTCGGCACCACTGGCCTCACCCGCCAGAACCGGTTCCAGCGCGACGGCCAGTTCTTTGCCCAATTCCACGCCCCATTGATCGAAGGAATTGATCCCAAGGATCACGCCTTCGACAAACACACGGTGCTCATAAAGCGCGATGATCTGGCCCAGCACAAACGGCGTGAGCTGCGGATAGAGCAGTGTTGTCGAGGGCCTGTCCCCGGGGAAAACCCGGTGCCGGGCCTGGCGTTCCAGTTCTGCGCCGCCCAGCCCCTTCGCGGCCATCAAGGCGCGCGCCTCATCAAGCGTGCGCCCCCGCATCAACGCCTCCGATTGCGCCAAACAATTGGCCGCAAGCAGCCTGTGCTGATGCACCAGTTCGGGTTCATGCCCCTCAATGCCAAGCAGGAACTCGCAGGGCACGATCCGCGTGCCCTGATGGATCAACTGATAAAACGCATGCTGACCATTGGTCCCAGGCTCGCCCCAAACGACCGGCCCGCTATGGGTCTCCAGATCGCTGCCATCCATCGCCACGCGCTTGCCGTTGCTCTCCATTTCCAACTGCTGAAGATAGGCGGGCAATCGCAGCAATCGCTGTTCATACGGCAAGACGGCGCGTGTCGCATAACCGCAGACTTGATTGTGCCAAATCCCGACCAGCGCCAGAAGCACCGGCAGATTGTCGGCCAGATCCGCCTCGCGAAAATGCCGGTCCATCGCGTGCCCACCGGCCAGCATCTGTTCAAACGCCTCAGACCCCACGGCCAACATGATCCCCAGCCCAATCGGCCCCCAAAGCGAATAGCGCCCCCCGACCCAATCTTCGAAACCAAAGACCCGTTCAGTAGGAATGCCAAAGGCGCCCGTTTTCTCGGTGGCTGACGACAGAGCGACGAACTGCGCCGCCGGGTCAACCACAGTCTCTGCCATCCAGGTGCGCGCGGTTTCGGCATTGGTCATGGTCTCGATCGTGGTGAAGGTCTTGGAGGCCACAACCACCAAAGTCCGCGCCGGATCGAGGCCCTTGAGCGTATCCTGAATATGCGCCCCGTCGACGTTCGAGACGTAATGCAGACGCGGCCCATCATGCCACGGCGCGAGCGCCAATGTGGCCATCACGGGTCCCAAATCGGAGCCGCCAATGCCGATATTGACCACATCCGTGTAAGACCCACCCTGCCCGGTTTCGCGGCCGTCACGCACCGCCTCTGCGAAGGCCGCCATCCGCGCCCGGGTCTCCAACACGCCCGGCATTACATCTTGGCCATCCACATTGATCGCGCCACCCGGCGCGCGGAGCGCAGTATGCAGCACCGCGCGGTTCTCGGTCTCGTTGATCCGATGCCCCGCAAACATCGCGTCGCGCTTGGCTTCCACCTCTGCGCTCCGCGCCAACTCCAGCAACAGCGAAAAAGCCCCGCCATCAATCGCGGTTTTGGAGAAGTCGAACAGCAACCCATCGCTCCGCCGTGAGAAGCTCTCCGCTCGGCTCTCATCCTCAAACAAGTCCAAGATCCGGCGTCCGGACTTTGCCGCACGATGGGCCTTCAGCTCATCCCAAATCGACATGGCCGCTCTTCCTTTATGTGACTATTCGGCCCAATGTACCGTGGCATCGGACCAGACCGCGCGAATGGGCGCGTCCATCGGGTCGAGATGGGCCGCCCGCTCCAACGCCGCGCGCTTTTCGGTCCCGAAGATGACGATATGTTTCGACAACGCCCCGTTCAGCACCGGCGCGGTGAGCGTGATCCGCGGCTCGCCCGCCGCCTCGGCGCGCATCGGCATCAAGACCGGCGCGTCGCTCGCCATCGCCTCCGCCAGCCGATCCGCACCAGGGAAAAGGCTCGCCGTATGCATATCGGCTCCCATGCCGAGGACCAGAACCGAGATCGGCAGATGCCGTTCAAATCCGACCGCGAGTGTATCGATGACATCTTCTGGTGCCGTGGCTGGTGCGTATAGTGGGATCAAGTTTGCCTTGGCGGCTTTTGATATCAAAAGCCTTTCTTTGAGCAGCCTTGTGTTCGACCGCGGATCATCCTCAGCCACCCACCGTTCATCATTCAGAAACACCGCAACCCGGTCCCAATCCAGCGCTTGCTCACTCAACACGTCGAAAATTGGCCCCGGCGTTGAGCCGCCCGGCACACAGAAACTGGCGGTCTCATGGCGGCGCAGGCAATCGGCCAACTCGCCGGCCAGCATATCCGCCAAATCCAACATCATCATGTCGCGATCAGGGTATTCAACCAGATGTCTCATGGTGCAATCTCCCGCCAGCGCCGCCCATCCCGGTGCAACAATATCAACGCGTCTTCCGGCCCGGCACTCCCCGGTTCGTATTGCAGCGGTCGGTCGCCGCGATCCGTCCACTCCGCGATGATCGGATCGGTCCAGGCCCAGGCCGCCTCCACCTCATCGCCCCGCATGAAGAGCGTCTGATTGCCCCGGATCACATCCATGATCAGGCGTTCATAGGCGTCCGGCACATCCGCCGCCTCTGGCCCCAACGCATCGGCGAAGCTCATGTCGAGCGGCACATCGACCAAGCGCATCCCGCCCGGCCCCGGCTCTTTGATCGTCACGCGCAGGTCCATACCTTCATCAGGCTGCAAACGAATCGAGAGCACATTGGCGCGGCTCCCCGCATCGGCATCGAAAATCGAATGCGGCGGCTCTTTGAAATGTACCACAATCTCGGAATTCCGCGCCTTCATCCGCTTGCCCGTGCGCAGGTAAAATGGCGTCCCGTTCCAGCGCCAGTTCGCCACATGCACCTTCAAGGCAATGAAACTCTCGGTCCGGCTCTCGGGGTCGTCCACATCTTCCAGATAGGACGGCTCCGTCCCCGCCGCATATTGGCCGCACACGATGTCGGCTTGGCCAAGCGGGTCAAGCGCCCGGATCACTTTCAGCTTCTCATCACGCACCGCATTGGGTTCAAACCGGCTTGGCGGCTCCATCGCCGTCAGGCAAAGAAGCTGCATCAGGTGGTTCTGCACCATATCGCGCATCGCGCCCGATTTGTCGTAGTAGCCACCCCGCCCCCCAACGCCGACTTCTTCGGCCACGGTGATTTGCACATGGTCGATATATTGTGCGTTCCAGAGCGGCTCGAAGAGCACATTGGCAAAGCGCACCGCCATGAGGTTCTGCACCGTCTCTTTGCCAAGATAATGATCGATCCGGTAAATCTGCTCTTCCTGGAAATGCGCCGCCAAGGTCGCATTCAACGCTCGGGCCGTTTCAAGATCCCGGCCAAAGGGTTTTTCTACAACAACCCGGCAGGTTTCGCAGGCGATCTTAAAGCGATGCAGACGTTCTGCCAGATCACCAAACAAGCCCGGTCCAACCGAGAAATAAAACGCCTGAATCACATCATCGCGCATCATCCCGGCCAGCTCTTTCCAGCCACCGTCACCACGGGCATCGACCGGAACATAGTGCAGCCGCTCCAGGAAGGCGTCGATCATGGCCGTGTCGTGCTTCGTTTTGGAGACGAACTCCAAAATCGCGCCGCGCGCGAAGTCCCGCCAAGCGGCACTGCCTTGCTCCGAACGGGCTGCGCCGATGATACGGGAGCCTTCGGGCATCTGTCCGGCCCAGAAGCGTCGATACAGCCCGGGCAAGATCTTCCGCCGGGCCAAATCCCCGGTGCCGCCAAAAATCACCAGATCGAAGGGATCCACCGGAATAACGCGCGAAACCATGTGTTCTCCTGAAGTTTGCCGCCTCGGATATGGCAAATGTTAGCGCTAACTACGCCACAGACCCGCTCATACAGGCCCCGGCACATCAAGTCTAGCAAACTCAACCACCATCACAATGGCACCGCGTGGCGCAGGCGCGGTTTTCGGCCGCGCCGCGTAAATCTGTCTCAAAGCCCGGTTATTTTGGCAGCATCGCACAGAGCAACTCGAACAGAATTGAGGCCCCAACCCAAGACGTCCCCCCCGAGGGGTCGAACGGCGGTGACACTTCGACCAGATCAGCGCCAATAATATCAAGCCCTTGCAGCGCCCGAACGCATTGGACTGCCTGAAAACTGGTCGGGCCACCGATTTCCGGCGTCCCGGTTCCCGGCGCATAGGTCGGATCAATGAAATCGATATCAAAGCTCACATAGGTGGGGCCATCGCCCACGATCTCACGGGCCTCCGCCATCACCGCATCAAATCCGCGCTCAAAACACGCCTCGATCGGGACGATCTTGAGGCCATGCGCTTGGCCGAACTCGAAATCTTCGTTGTTATAGGATGTGCCGCGCATCCCGATCATCATGCTGCGCTTCGGGTCGATCAGTTCCTCAATCACCGCCTGACGAAACGGGTTGCCGTGAGTCAGCGTCTCACTCCCGAAATAGGCCGGGTAAAGATCCGTGTGGCTGTCCAGCAAGATCAGGCCAAAGGGCGCGCGCCGCTGCGCTTTGAGCGCGCGCAGAACAGTTAGCGTGCAAAGATGGTCACCGCCCACCATGATCGGTCGAATGTCTTGCGCTAAAATATTGGAAACAAACGCTTCCGCATCACCCATGGCTTGATCCTGATCCACCGGGTTCATCGCCACATCGCCCAGATCGGCACAGGCCACCGCCTCGAAAGGCAACTGCCCGGTCGCTCGGTTCATCGCTCGGATCATCGTCGAGGCATCGCGAAGCCCGCGCGGCCCATGCCGGGCACCAGGCCGGTTCGACGTCGCCCCGTCCCAAGGCAGCCCGAAAAACCCGATATCCACCTCTGCCCGGCGCGGATCGTCCGGCGTCAGATAGGGCAACCGCATGAAGCTCGGCACCCCCGCATAGCGCGGCAAGTCAGTCCCGGAGGGGGGAGAGAAAAACGGATCGGACATGGGCAGCGCCTCCTTTGGTCGGGCCGACGCTAGCAGCCCGATCCGGCCCCGTCACGCCTCCAGTTCGGCATCCCAATAGAGAAAATCGAGCCAGCTTTCATGCAGGTGGTTTGGCGGGAATTTCCGGCCCGTATTGCGCAGCTCTTCCGATGCCGGTTGCCGCGGTGGTTTGCGCAGTGCCATCCCCGCCTGTCGCAAGCTCTTCGAGCCCTTCTTGAGATTGCAGCGCGAGCAGGCGGCGACCACATTTTCCCAAGACGTCACCCCCCCCCTGGCGCGCGGCACCACATGGTCAAAGGTCAAATCACCCCGCCCGCCGCAATACTGACAGCTGAATTCATCCCGCAGAAACAAATTAAAGCGCGTGAAGGCCACGCGCTTTTGAGGTTTCACATAGTCTTTCAACACCACGACCGAGGGTATTCGGATCACCGTGGTCGGACTCCGCACCACCTCGTCATATTCCGCAACGATCTGCACCCGGTCCAAAAACGCCGCCTTGATCGCATCCTGCCAAGGCCAGAGCGACAAAGGATAATAGGAAAGTGGCCGATAATCAGCGTTCAAAACCAAGGCCGGGTGCTGCCGTAGCCCGCCTGCCTCTCTCACGAAGCTGGTCCTGAAATCGCCGTCGCCAACTAGGGTCATATGTGACTCCGTTCTCGCACTGCCTGCCGCAATCTCGGCACCAGAGCGAGCGCCCCGCTCCAGCATTGTCATGACTATATATAGGCTTCCGCCTCTGGCAACCCCCGCAATATGCTGTGGTTTGCATGAAAAGAGATACAGGCGCTCTCTGACAGATTTGTGACGTTATCCACAGGTTCTGGCATCGAAAGCGGCGGCGCGCTACGCTGCGCCCATGACCGACGCCATACCAGAGCTCTCCGGCATTCTCGAAGCCGCCCTTTATGTCGACGATCTTGATGCCGCCGAGCAGTTCTATGGCACGGTCCTGGGCCTGCCCCGCTTGATGCGCGCGGGGGATCGGCACGTGTTCTTTCGCGTCGGCGCGACGATCTTGTTGATCTTCAATCCCGACCAGACGCGCCATCCACCAGCGCCGGACGCTCTGCCAGTACCCCCCCATGGCGCGACTGGCCCCGGCCATGTATGCTTTTCAGCTTCTGATGCAGAGATCACCGCCATCCGTGCCGTGCTGGACGCCGCGGGCCATGAGATCGAGTCCGATTTTCATTGGACGAATGGCGCGCGCTCGCTTTATACCCGCGACCCTGCGGGCAACTCGATCGAGTTCGCAGAGCCAAAACTTTGGGCCCCTTAAAGGCCCTTTGCGTTAGCTTTCGATCCCGAACCGATCCCGCAAGAAGGCCAGAGCCACGCTCAACCCATCCGGCGCAATGCCATGGCCTGTGCCCTTCATAATATGGGCATAAACATCGAACCCCGCTGCCTGCAACGCCTCCGCCGCTTCGGGCAGGCTTTGCGGCGGCACCACATCGTCCTGATCGCCATGGATCAACAGCACCGGCGGCGTCATTTTCACCTCGTCAGCCAGTGTCTCCGGCGACAGGAGCCGCCCGGAAAAGCCGACGACACCGGCAAACTCCGCCTCCCGGCGCGGCGCGACATGCAGGCTCATCATCGTGCCCTGACTGAACCCCACCAAGGCCACCCGGTCTGGAGAAACACCTTCCTCGGCCATCACGGCATCCAAAAATGCATCCAGATCCTCCACCGCGCGCGCCATGCCCGCCTCGGCCTGTTCCTCGCTTGATCCATCGATCCAAGGGATCGGGAACCACTGAAACCCCATCGGGTTCATCGCCGAACGCTCGGGCGCATCCGGCGCAACAAACACCGTGTTCGGCAAATGCGGCGCCAAAGGATCGGCCAAACCCAACAGGTCCTTCCCATCGGCGCCATAGCCATGCAGGAAAATCACCAAACTATCGGCCTGGCCCGATTGCGCGTTTTTGCGCCCAAAATCCAATACGCGTGTCACCTGATCCCCTCTCGGCCTTTTGCCAGCCGGTAGTAGGCCCAAAGCGCGCGCGCAGCAACCGCGCGCCAAGGCGCCCAAGCCTCGGCCATCTCGCGCAATTCCGCCTCGCTTGGCCGCGTCTCCAGGTCAAAGACCAACCGTGCGGCCTCCTGAAGCGCTAGGTCGCCGGCCGCAAACACATCCGCATGACCAAGCGAGAATTTCGCATAGATTTCCGCAGTCCAACGGCCAATGCCTGGCAGCCTGACCAACGCGGCCACCACCTCCGCGGGCGACATCTCCCGAAGTGCGGCATAATCCAGATCCGCCTCGGCCAGTGCCCGGGCATAGCGCATCTTCGGGCGACTCAACCCCACCGCCTTCAGCGCCGCATCGTCTGCATCCCGCACCGCCGCTGCGTCAATCAGCCCCGCCGCCTCCATCCGGCCCCAGATCGCCGCCGCAGAGGCGGTCGACACCTGTTGGCTGACAATCGCATTCAACAGCGCGGCAAACCCATCCGGGCGCAACCGCAAAGGCAAATCGCCCACCTCTGATAAAACAGGCCCAAACCGCGGCTCCAGGCGCATAAGCGCCGCCGCCCCCCGCTCTAAATCCGCTGCATCCCGTATCCGCATCTGCCCCTTCTCTGCTTCAAAAATATCCCGGGGAGCGCGAGGGGCTGGCCCCTCGCTCCGACGCTCTCACATCTCACATGTGACTGGACCCCGCACAACCGCTGCGATACGCATTGCGCCATGAGTGACGCGACCGCCCCCGACATCCTAATCGACGACACCCGCGCCAAACGCAATGTGGCCGTCCTGGTTGCCGCCCAAGCGATCTTGGGCAGCCAGATCACGATGATCTTTGTGGTCGGCGGTCTGGCCGGTTTGATGATCGCCCCAACCCCGGCGCTCGCCACCCTGCCCATTTCGCTCATCGTCTTTGGGTCTATGACCACGGCACCGTGGCTCTCGTCGGTGATGCAACGTTTTGGCCGGAAAACCGGGTTCTTTGTTGGCGCCATCGGCGGGGCCATCGGCTCGATGGTCGCGGCCTACGGGCTTTATATCGACAGTTTCCCGATCTTCCTGATCGGCTCCTATTTCACCGGCATCTACATGTCGGCGCAAGGGTTCTACCGTTTCGCCGCCGCCGATACCGCGTCGGAAGCCTTCCGCCCCAAAGCCATCTCTTATGTCATGGCCGGCGGCCTGATCTCTGCCCTGATCGGTCCACAGCTCGTAAAAGTCACGACCGATATGACGGTCGTGCCTTTCATGGGCACCTATGCCGTGGCTCTATTGATCAACCTCGTCGGCATGGCGATGTTCCTGTTCCTGGATTTGCCGACGCCGCCAAAACCCAAACCCGGTGCCGCCCCGGCGCGCTCTCGGCTCGACCTTCTGCGCGATCCACGCATCGCTGTGGCGGTGATCTGCGGCATGGTCGCCTATGCGCTGATGAACCTGATGATGACCTCAACACCGCTGGCCGTTGTTGGCTGCGGGTTCACCACCGGCAATGCCGCCGATATCGTCTCGGCGCATGTGATCGCGATGTTCGCCCCCTCTTTCTTCACCGGCCACTTGATTGCGCGCTTCGGCGCAACCCGGATCGTCGCGATCGGCCTTTTCCTCTTGGCCGGGGCCGGGGTCATCGCCTTGACCGGGGTTGAACTCTACCAGTTCTTCGGTGCCCTGATCCTGCTCGGCGTGGGTTGGAATTTCGGCTTCATCGGCGCAACCGCGATGTTGCAATCCGCCCATGCCCCCGAAGAGCGGGGCCGCGTCCAAGGCATGAATGACTTCATGGTCTTTGGCTGTGTCACTGTCGCCTCGCTGACCTCCGGCATTTTGATGACCTCTGGCGTTGATGCAGAAGCGGGCTGGACCGCCGTCAATATCGCGATGATCCCGTTCCTGACCCTCGCGGGTGCCGCCCTGATCTGGCTGTCCCTGCGTCCCCAAAGCGAAATCGCCTGACACTGGGGCGAGCCGAATTCTTGCAAGAATTCGTGCCGGAATTTTTGAAAATTCCGGTTACCAGCGTCCGCTGCTGGTGACCCAGAGCAACCGCGCCCGCCGGGCAAACTCACTTTCATCCAGCTTGCCCTCGATCACCCGTTCCGGCAGATCCTGCGCGGCCTTCAACGTCGCTTCGGCCCGCCATCCCGCATAAAGCGCAGGCCGCGCCAGTTTTGGTACATCCCCCCGGCGCGCCCGCGCCGCCGCCAAAGCCGCCAATCCACGACCGGCCAAATCGCGGACGCCTTGCGGTGTGCCATCCAAAAGCGGCACCCGCCCGCGCGCTTCCAGTTCAGGCACGGCGCGCAGCATCCCGGCCACGCCCATCGCAAACCCGAAGTCGCGCATCGGCGCTTCTGCTGCATCGTCTGCACCCAGAGCCCGCCCCGCTGCCCAGATCAAATTGCCACTGGTCGCGTTCAGATAGGCATCAAAATGCGCCTGATCCTCAAAGGCATCTTTATAGATGTCCCACCGGCGGGCCGCCGCAAGTTCGTCCAACAGCCGTCCATCCTCGGGCCGCAAAATCGCCGCCAAAGGCGCAACCACCTCATGCGCCCGCGCTGGCTTACCTGCCTCGATCTCATCGGCCACATCGCGCCAGAATTGCAGCCGCATCTCGGCGATCATCGGCTCCTCAGTCACCCAGGGCGCGCGGCTCACCTCGACATTGAACGCGTAGAGTGGGAAGAGCACCTGCCGCGCCGCGGGCGGGGCGGCCATCGTTGCCAAGAACCGGTCCGGGTCGGCCCGTTCCACCAATGCGGCGCAGGCATCCAATGTCATAGCGGCCGCACCACAGACAAAAGATACCCGGTCTCCGCCCGATGCGCGCGCCACCCGGCAATCTCCTGCTCGGCCTCGTCGAGGACTTCTTGCAACGCGATCTCCGCCCCGGGTTTCAGCGCGGCAATCCGCGCCTCCATGGGCCGATAGTAGCTCTCCCAAGCGACATCGGAGAGCCGCCGCGTCGCCAGTGTCTGATACCCTGTCGCCGCAATCTGATCGGCAATGCCCGCCGCATCGCGCACAACAACGCCCTCGCCCTGCCAAAAGGCTTGCGCGCCCTCCGATGGATTATCGGTGAAGAAACATGGCTCCGAAAACGCCACCGCCCCGCCCGGTGCCAAAGCCGCGCGCCAAGCCGATAGAGCATTCTCGATCCCCAAAAAATAGACCGCGCCCGCGCACCAGATCAGGTCGAAAGGTCCGTTCAGGGCAGACATATCCCCAACCTGCAGGCGGACCCGGGCATTGTCCCGAAACCGCGCCTGAGCCGCCTCGATGAACGGCGCATGGGCATCAATTGCCGTCACATGCCCCTCCGGCGCAGCCCGGAGCAGCGCGCCTATATCGCCGCCCGGCCCCGAGGCCGCATCGCAAATCCGAGCGTCGGGTCCGATCCCCGCGATCTCCGCCGCCCAGGCCACATCTGCCGTCTCGCCCGGGCCCTCGCGCGGCAAATCCGCGTGCAATTTGAAAAACGCGCTGTTCATGCCGCCTTACACCGCTTCACGACACCGCCGCGCGCACGCAAACCTGCGCGCCCGATGCGGTCAAACCGAAACCGCCGATCCAAGGCGAACAGGACCTTCGTGACACTCATGCTCCCGGTGCTCCATCGCGCACCAGCTTCCACATGATCGCGTCCAAAAGCGCCTCAAAACTCGCATCTACGATATTGGCTGAGACGCCCACCGTGGACCAGCGGCGCCCTGTGCCATCCTCGCTATCGATGATCACGCGGGTCACCGCTTCGGTGCCGCCATTGGTGATCCGCACTTTGAAATCGACCAGCCTTATGTCGTCGATATAGCTTTGATAGACCCCCAAATCCTGCCCAAGCGCTTGCGCCAGCGCATTCACTGGCCCGGCATCTTGGATTTCGGCAGGGTTTTCATTCTCATAAAAGCTGGTGCGTTTCTCGCCCTTGACCCGCACGGTCACGACGGCCTCGGAGGCGACAACAATCCCGCCCTTGGCATTGCGCCGCCGCTCCGAGAGCACGCGGTAGCGCTCCACCTCAAAAAACTGCGGCAAGCGGCCAAGCTGACGCCGCGCCAGAAGCTCAAAACTCGCCTGCGCCGTGTCATAGGAATAGCCCTGATCCTCGCGCGCCTTGATCTCTTCCAAAATGCGCGGCAACGCCGGGTCGTCCTTGGCCACATCCAATCCGGCCTCGGCCAAGCGACGGCGCAGGTTCGACTGCCCCGCCTGGTTCGACATCGGGATAATCCGGGCATTGCCGACGACGCCTGGCTCCACATGTTCATAGGTGGTCGGGTCTTTTAGGATCGCCGAGGCATGCAGCCCCGCCTTATGCGCAAAGGCCGAGGCACCGACATAGGCCGCCTGGCGTTGTGGCACCCGGTTTAGGATATCGTCCAGCATCCGACTAACCCGGGTCAGACCCTCCAAAGCGTCGACGCTGATCCCGGTTTCGAACTGGCTCGCATAAGGCTCTTTCAGCAAAAGCGTCGGAATGAGCGCGGTCAGATTGGCGTTGCCGCAGCGTTCACCGAGTCCGTTCAACGTGCCTTGGATTTGCCGCGCGCCCGCATCGACGGCGGCCAAGCTCCCGGCGACAGCGGTTTCGGTGTCATTATGGGTATGAATACCAAGCTTGTTGCCCGGGATACCGGCCGCGATAACCTCGCGCACCACCCGGTGGATTTCCTCGGGCAAGGTCCCGCCATTGGTGTCGCAGAGCACAACCCACCGGGCGCCCGCCTCCAAAGCGGCCTTCAGACAAGACAGCGCATAGTCGGGATTGGCGCGGTAGCCATCAAAGAAATGCTCCGCATCAAACAGCGCCTCGCGGCCTTGCGCCACCAGATGTGCGAAACTCTTCGAGAGATTGTCGAGATTTTCCTCCAGACTGATACCAAGCGCGGTTTCCACATGAAACACATGGGATTTACCCACCAGACAGACCGCCGATGTGCCCGCATTCAACACGCCCGCCAAAACCTCGTCATTCTCCGCCGAGCGCCCTGAACGTTTGGTCATTCCAAAGGCGGTCATCGTGGCGCGGGTCTTCGGAGCAGCGTCAAAAAACCCGCTATCGGTTGGGTTCGCACCGGGCCAACCGCCTTCGATATAATCAAGCCCGAGCCCATCGAGCGCTTCGGCAATGCGGATCTTTTCAGGCGTCGAGAACTGCACGCCTTGAGTTTGCTGCCCATCGCGCAGTGTGGTGTCGTAGAGATAAAGGCGCTTAGACATGAAGATCCCTCCCCAGACAACGCCCTAACTGGCTTGCATCCATCACAACCAATCCCGCTCTTCCATGTGCCTTCTCAAATTCAAACGGTAGGCTTTCAAACGCTTCAACACCTCGCCCCATAGATCAGCTTTGGTTTTGGTGGAAACCACCTGACCGCCCAGACTTGTGTTAACTATACCGAACCGGCGCAATTTCGGGCCCAGTTCCCATTCATAACGGTCTGGCAGGTCCATTATTGCGAAACCAAATTCCTCGCATGCCTCACGCGCCTTATCGGACCACGCGAAGGCTTCCTCGCCGCCCTCGCGATCACCTAACTTGAACCGATCCTTTCCGATGGCCTTGAGCTCGCTTCGAAGCGCCATTAACGCATCAACTTCTGTTGCAAAAAAAGACTTGTCGATCTCCTGCTCCGCCGCAAACCAAGCTCCTAGCTCGTCGGTCAACAGCCCCATCAGACGAGCGGAGGCGAGCAGCCCCGCCGCATCTCCGGCAGTGGCCAGCCGATACAACTCAGTAACGGCACCTGCCGTATTCAGATCATCAGCGAGTGCATCAATGACTACGGCAGAAGCGCTGGCGGCAGGTTCAGTTCCGGCTGTCAGCGTTCGCCACTTGCGCAAGGTAGCCTGGGCCTCCTTCGCCTTCTTTTCGGTCCAGTCCATTGGCTTGCGGTAATGGGTGTGTAGGAACACAAAGCGGATCACCTCGCCCGGCACACCCTGATCCAACAGGTCCCGCACGGTGAAGAAATTGCCCAAGCTTTTGGACATCTTCTTGCCCTCGACCTGCAACATCTCATTATGCATCCAGACCTTTGCGAACCCGCCGCCCGGATGGGCGCAGCACGATTGCGCGATCTCGTTTTCATGGTGCGGGAATTGCAGATCAATCCCGCCGCCATGGATGTCGAAACTCTCGCCCAACAGCTCATAAGACATGGCCGAGCATTCGATATGCCAGCCCGGTCGCCCCCGACCCCAAGGGCTGTCCCAACCAGGCAAATCCTCGGTCGACGGCTTCCAAAGCACGAAATCCATCGGGTCTTCTTTGTAGGGCGCCACCTCAACCCGCGCGCCCGCGATCATGTCATCGACTGATCGGCCCGACAGCGCGCCATAGGCCTCGTAGGACCGCACCCGGAAGAGCACATGGCCCTCAGCTTCATAGGCATGGCCCTTGGCAACGAGATCCGCGATCATATCGACCATTTCCTGGATGTAATCGGTGGCACGCGGCATATGGGTCGGCTCCAACGTGCCGAGTGCGCCCATATCGTCGAGATACCAGCCAATCGTCTCTTCGGTGATCTCGGAAATCGGGCGCCCCGTCTCGGCGGCGCGGGCGTTGATCTTATCCTCCACGTCCGTGAAGTTCCGCACGTAAGTGACTGCATTCGCGCCATAAACCTGGCGCAGTAGCCGGAACAGCACGTCGAACACCACCACTGGCCGGGCATTGCCCAGATGCGCCCGATCATAAACCGTCGGCCCGCAGACATACATCCGCACATTCTTCGGATCGAGCGGCTCAAACCGCTCCACGGTCCGGGTTTTCGTGTTCTTCAGACGGATCTCAACCATCAACTCTCGCCTTCTTCGGTCCACAAACGTGGGGTGCCCGGCGGACCTAGCAGCTTCAAGATGTAAGGAAAACAAAGAAGACCGGCCCGCCGACATATGTCAGGTGGGAATGCAAATCCCGCAAATCTGGGTCATCTTCTTGATCATGGGCTTCGTGATACGCGCGGAGAGCACCTGAATCAAGCCTCTTGCCTTCGGCTTTGCCCCATGCCCATCTGCGCCCGAGTCCCAAGATCAAGGAATACCGATGCAACCCTCCACCCGCATCCGCACGCTCACTGGCACCGAAGACGATGGCTGGGGCCTTTTCATCCGGGCCCGGGCGATGATCGCGGCGGGCGAAGAGGTATTGGAGCTGACGATTGGGGAGCACGACATCCGCACCGATACCCGAATTCTGGAAGCGATCTTCCGCTCGGCCAGGGATGGGCATACGGGTTATGCGATGGTTCCCGGCATCCCGAAACTTCGGGAGGCAGTGGCCAAACGCCTGAGCGACCGGACAGGCGTACCAACCACGCCAGACAACATCCTGATCACCCCGGGCGGTCAGGCCGCGCTTTTCGCGTCGCACCATGCGGCCTGCGATCAAGGGGATCGCGCGCTCTTCATCGACCCCTATTACGCCACCTATCCCGGCACGATCCGCGCCGTGGGTGCCGAAGCGGTCCCGGTGCAGGCCCGCCCCGAAGACGGGTTCCAGCCGCGGAAAGGCGTGCTGATGGAGGCCGCGCAAGGCGCGCAGAGCCTGCTGATCAACACGCCCAACAACCCCACAGGCGTCGTCTACACTCCCGATACCATTGCCGGAATTGCGGAAGTTGCCGAGGCGCAAGACCTCTGGCTGATCTCCGACGAGGTCTATGACACGCAAGTCTGGGATGGCCACCATATCAGCCCGCGCGCCCTCCCCAGTATGGCGGAGCGAACGCTTGTGGTTGGATCGCTCTCAAAGAGCCACGCGATGACAGGATCGCGGCTCGGTTGGGTTGCGGGGCCGGCAGAGGTGATCGACCGGCTGATCACCTTGGCGACGCATACGACCTATGGCGTGCCGGGTTATATCCAAGATGCCGGGCTTTACGCGCTCTCCTTGGGTGCGGAATTCGAGGCTGAGATTGGCGCACCCTTCCGTCGCCGCCGCGACATCCTGAACGCCCTTTTGGCGGGGCAGCAGGTGATCCGCGCGGTCCCGGCGCAAGGCGCGATGTATGCGATGCTGGATATCCGCGCCACGGGTCTGACCGGCGAGGGTTTTGCCAATGCCCTGCTCGATGCCGAGAAAATCGCCGTCATGCCGGGCGAAAGCTTCGGCGACGCCGCGGCGGGCCATATCCGTGTGGCGCTGACCCTGCCAGATGACGCCTTCGCCGAGGCGGCCAGCCGGTTGATCCGCTTTGCAACCGCCCGGGCCGCGACCCCCGCCGTGGAATAAACGCCCGATTTCCGGCAGCAAGGCCGCATATCCCGCGTTAGGGTGGTGCCATGCTGATGACCACACCTGATTCTGACACGCTGTATGAGGCGTTGCTGACCCGAAATCCGGCCTATGACGGCCAAATCTTTGTGGGTGTCAGCTCGACCGGCGTGTTTTGCCGCCTCTCCTGCCCCGCCCGCAAACCGAAGCAGGAGAATTGCCGCTTCTTCGACAGCGCCGCCGCCTGTCTCGGCGCCGGGTTTCGGCCCTGCAAACGGTGTAACCCGCTGGCGCATCCAGAACCGATGGTGACGCGTTTGATCGACGCGCTGGAAGCGAACCCGACGCATCGCTGGTCGGAAGCGGATATCAAGGCGATGGGCGTCGATCCATCCACCCTCCGCCGGGCCTTCAAGCGCGCCTTTGGTCTGAGTTTTCTGGAAATGGCGCGCCATCGCCGCTTGGCCGCCGGGTTCAGCACGCTGGCGGAAGGCGGGCGGGTGATCGACGCGCAACTCGACGCCGGGTTCGACTCGCCCGATGCATTTCGCCAGGCCGTGACCCGGCTTCTCGGCCTGCCACCCGGTCAACTGCGGAGCGGCGGTCCCCTCACCGCCGATTGGATTGCCACGCCCCTTGGGCCAATGATTGCCGTGGCCAGTCTGCACGCCTTACATCTGCTCGAGTTCATCGATCGCAAAGGTCTGCCGAAATCGCTGCAACGGCTTCTGAAAGACAGCCACGGCAGGTTGGCGCTCGGGCGAAATGATGTGATCGACCAGGTGGAGGCGCAGCTCACACGCTTCTTCGACGGCACAGAGGCGCGGTTCGATATTCCGCTGCGCCAACCGGGCACGCCCTTTCAGCAACAGGTCTGGACCGCGCTGCAAACCATCCCGGCAGGGACACGGAAGAGCTACAGCGACCTCGCGACGATCCTCAACCGCCCCGAAGCCGTCCGCGCCGTGGCCCGCGCCAATGGTGCCAACACCATCGCGATCCTTGTCCCCTGCCACCGGATCACCGGGGCAGATGGCGCGCTGACCGGCTATGGCGGCGGGCTTTGGCGCAAGGATCAACTGCTGAAAACCGAACTCAGTTATGCCCGCCCACCACAGGAGACCCCATGACCCGTCACGACCCCGGCCCCGCCTTCCGAGCCCTGCATCAGCCTGGAAATCCCTTCATCCTCGCCAATGCCTGGGACCAGGGCAGCGCCAAGATGCTGGCGGATCTGGGTGCGCAGGCAATTGGCACCTCTTCCTCCGCTCATGCTTTCACCCTTGGCCGCCCTGACGGCGGCACGGTCACCCGTGATGAGGCGCTGGCCCATGCCGCCGATCTGGTCGCGGCCACGCCCCTGCCGGTCTCCGGTGATTTCGAAAACGGGTTTGGCGATGCGCCGGAAGACTGCGCGGAAACGGTGCGCCTCTCGGTCGAGGCCGGGCTGGCCGGGCTCTCAATCGAGGACACCGCCCTGCCCGAGCAAAGCCCTTACCCGTTTGATGACGCCGTCGCACGGATTCGCTCCGCTGTGGCCGCCGCCCGCGCCGCGCCGCGCGATATCGTGCTCTGCGCCCGGGCCGATGGCGTTCTGACCGGGCAGTATGACATGGACGAAGCGATGCGCCGATGTCTGGCCTATGCGGAGGCGGGCGCCGATTGTGTCTACACGCCGATCCCGCCAAGCATGGAAGACCTGGCCCGGCTCTGCGCCGCGAGTCCTGCGCCGGTAAACGCCCTGGCCGCCGGCCCTTACACCAAGGTCAGCCGGGCCGCGTTTGCCGCCGCTGGTGTGGCTCGCATCTCGCTTGGTTCGGCACTGGCCAGCGTCACCCATCGGGCAATCTATGACGCCGCCACTACGATGTTTGATGACGGTGATTTTTCGGCTCTGGCGAACGGGTTTGGGGGCCGGAAATTGGCCGCGATGCTCACCGCACCGACCAAATAGAAAAGCGGGCGCTGGTCATCCCAACGCCCGCTCCTGGATTATACACTGGATCAGAAGCGATACGACACACGCGCGCTGACCGTGGTCACATCAACGTCGATGCCGGTGGAGTCGAAATCCTCGAACTCATGGTAGAGAACCTCGCCACCGACCAACCAGTTGTTGCCGAGGTCATAGGCCACGCCCGCACCGGCGAGCCAGCCGGTATCGTCCCGATCGACGCCGCCAATCTCGGCATTGGCCTGCGCCGCACCGACGGTGCCATAGTAGAGCCAATTGCCCGCATCGAACCCGGCGCGCAATTTCAGGCGGAGGACATCGTCAATCGAGCCTGCGCCTGCATCCAAATCGAACTCGGTAAAATCATAATCAACTTCGGCACCGATCACGGTATTGCCGAAATCCCAGTTATAGCCGGCGTGCAAGCCGCCAAAGCCACCGTCTCCATCGACGTTTGCAGCGCCGCTGGTGCCGACATCGCCATAGCCAAGCTGACCACCGGCATAAAACCCGGTCCAGTCATTGCCAGCGAAGACCGGCGCAGCTTGGGTCACCACCATCGGCTCCGGCTGCGGTTCCTCCAGGTTCCCTGCCAAGGCCGGGCCTGTTCCGGCGACCACGGCCACAGCCATGGGCAGAGCGAGAAGAGATCGTTTACGCATCGAGCGACTCCTTTTCATTATGTCTTGCGCGATGCGGCAAACTTGGGGACGCGGCGGGCCAAAAGCGATGCAGATTTCGATCATCTTTTTGAACCAGATCGGCAAAATCGCCAATCTGGCAAGGCTTCGCCGCCAGTTTTGCGGGGTTTCGGCTGACCTTAGCCGAGGGCCGCGGCCTCACGCGCAAGTGACGTGATTTGGCCCCAATCCCCCCTTGTCACCGCATCTTTTGGGGCAACCCAGCTTCCCCCGGCGCAAATCACATTGGCTAAACTGAGGTAGTCTTGGGCGTTTCTGGGTGACACACCGCCGGTTGGACAGAAGCTCACCTGCGGGATAGGCGCGCCAATGGCTTTGAGCGCCGGCGCGCCGCCTGACGCCTCCGCCGGGAAAAATTTCAGCATGTCATATCCGCGTTCATAAAGCGCCATCACTTCGCTGGCTGTCGCAGCACCTGGCAGAAGCGGCAAGTCGGCCTCTTCACAGGCCGCAAGGAGCCGATCCGTTGCGCCGGGCGAAACGCCGAACTGCGCGCCCGCCTCTTTCGCCGCCGCCACATCCGCCGGGGTCAGAAGCGTGCCCGCGCCAACGACACCGCCGGGCACTTGCGCCATCTCGGCAATCACCTCCAGCGCTGCCGGGGTGCGGAGGGTGACCTCCAACGCGGGCAAACCGCCGGCAACGAGCGCCTCGGCCAGGGGCCTTGCTTGCGCGGCGTCTTCGACAACAAGCACCGGGACAATCGGGGCCAAGGCGCAGATTTCTCGGGCTTTCTTGCTCGCTTGTTGCGGGGTCAATGGATCATCCTTTCGGCTCGGGCACGCGGCATTTTTCGGATGCCTCCGGCGGGGATATTTATAAAGCAGAGAAGATCAGACCACCACGCCCGCGCCATCGGTTGCGGAGCCTGCGGTTTGGCGAAATATCTCGAACATCTCGCGGCCAATCCCGTGGCTGTTGGCGCTGAGATCCGGTGTGGCAGCGGGGCGATCGGCGACACCTTGGGTGAGGACGTCCAATGTGCCTTTGGTGGCGTCGACGCGGAGGAGATCGCCAGTCTGCAATTTGCCGATGAGACCGCCATCCAGCGCTTCCGGGGCGACATGGATCGCGGAGGGCACCTTGCCGGACGCGCCCGACATTCGGCCATCTGTCACCAGCGCGACCTTGTGGCCGCGGTCTTGCAGGACCGCGAGGATCGGCGTCAGCGCGTGCAGTTCTGGCATCCCATTGGCCTTTGGACCTTGGAATCGGATGACGACCACAACGTCGCGATTGAGTTCCTTGTTTTGGAAGGCTTTTTTGACATCCGCCTGATCTTCGAAAACCATGGCAGGCGCTTCGATCACATGGCGTTCCGGCGCGACGGCAGACACCTTCATGATGCCACGCCCGAGATTGCCGCGCAGCTCGGCCAACCCGCCGGTGGCCTGAAACGGATCGGTGGCTGGGCGGAGGATTTTGGGGTTCAGGCTCTCGCCCGCGCCTGTTTCATAGGTCAGGGCGCCGTCCTTCAGTTTCGGCTCTTCGGTGTAGCGGCGAAGCCCGGTGCCTGCGACGGTTTCGGTGTCGGAGTGCAAGAGGCCCACATCGAGCAGCTCACCAATCATATAGCCAAGCCCGCCTGCGGCGTGGAAATGGTTCACATCGGCCAAACCGTTTGGATAAACCCGCGCCATCAGCGGCGTCGCCGCCGAGATATCGGCGAAATCCGTGCAGTCGAGGATCACCCCCGCCGCGCGCGCCATGGCGACCAGATGAATGACCAAATTGGTCGAACCGCCGGTCGCCATCAGCCCGACGATCCCGTTTACGAAGGCTTTTTCATCGAGGATGTCACAAACCGGGCAGTAGTCATTTCCGAGTCCAGTGATCGAGACGACGCGTTCGGCAGCCGCAGCGGTGAGCGCCTCGCGAAGCGGCGTTCCGGGGTTCACGAAAGATGCGCCGGGAAGATGCAACCCCATGAATTCCATCAACATTTGGTTGGAGTTGGCCGTGCCATAGAAGGTGCAGGTGCCGGGGCCATGATAGCTGTCCATCTCGGCCCTCATCAGCGTTTCGCGTCCGACTTCACCCGCTGCAAACTGTTGTCGAACCTTGGCTTTCTCATCATTGGGCAGGCCGGAGACCATCGGGCCTGCGGGAATGAAGATGCCGGGGAGATAGCCGAACGTGGCCGCCGCGATCACCAAGCCGGGGACGATCTTGTCGCAGACACCGAGATAGACCGCCGCGTCAAAGGTGTTGTGGCTGAGCGCGACACCGGTGGCCAGTGCGATGACGTCGCGTGAAAACAGGCTCAACTCCATGCCGACCTGGCCCTGGGTCACGCCATCGCACATGGCGGGCACGCCGCCCGCAACCTGCGCCGTGGCCCCGGCCGCCCGCGCCGCGGCCTTGATCTTTTCCGGATATGTTTCAAAGGGTTGGTGGGCAGAGAGCATGTCGTTATAGGCGGTCACGATACCCAGATTGGGTGCGCGTTCCGCCACCAAGCTGCCCTTGTCATCGCCCATCGCAGCATAGGCATGGGCCTGGTTGCCACAGCTCAGATGCGCCCGGCGCGGGCCGTCTTCGGCGGCGCGACGCATCCGCTCAAGATAGGTCCTGCGGGTCTCGCGCGAGCGGGTTTCGATACGGTCTGTGATCTGGGCAATGCGGTCGTTAAGCGGCATGACTCGCTCCTGGGTTCCGATGCGCGCTGCATAACATGTTAGCGCTAACGGTGCCAGAGGGTTTTCCGCCGCAGCCCGGACCATAGGTTACGAAAATTAGGCGATCCGGAATTTTTCGTAACCTATCCGGTGGTTTCTTTAGGAGGTGTTCACGCGGGCATGCGTAGCGCGCCGTCAAGCCGGATCGTTTCGCCGTTCAGATAAGGGCAGGACATGATGAACCCGGCCAGCCGGGCGAACTCTTCGGGTTGACCCAGGCGTTTGGGGAAAATCACATCGGCCGCAAGGCCATCCATGATCTCTTGCCCCAGACCCTCCAGCATCGGCGTGCGGAAAATCCCCGGTGCGATCGCCATGCAGCGGATGCCGAGCGAGGCCAGATCCCGCGCGATCGGCAGCGACATGCCCGCGACGCCCGCCTTGGAGGCTGCATAAGCGGCCTGGCCCTTTTGCCCGTCGAAAGCCGCGACCGAGGCGGTATTGACGATCACGCCACGTTCGCCATCGGCATTCGGCGTGTTTTTGACCATCTCGGCACCGGCGAGCCGCAAGACGTTGAAGGCACCGACGAGATTGATGTCGATGGTTTTCTGAAACTGCCCCAGGGGGTGCGCGCCGTCGCGGCCCACGGTTTTTGCGCCCGTCGCGATACCGGCGCAGTTGATCACGGCGGTGATCCCGCCCATGGCCGCGCTGGCCTCCGCAACGGCTTTGGCCACGCCCTCTTCCGAGGTCACGTCGGTTTCGACAAAAGTCACGCCGGGCAGCTCCGCCGCGATGGCTTTGCCGCGCGCAGCACCCAGGTCGAAGATCGTAACGTGCCCGCCCTGCCCGGCCAAATACCGGACGCAGGCCTCACCCAGGCCCGAGGCTCCGCCGGTGACGATGGATTTGCTTTGGGTAATGTCCATGGCGTTGCCCTCCCAAGAATTGAACAGGTGTTCAGTTACAAGAAATGAGCAGGCCGGTCAATTCAACGCGGGCGGCGTCCGCCGACGCGCTTAATGTGGCTGCACGCCCGGCAAGAACACGCCCTGATCCCGGTAGAGCAGCGACACGCCGTCTTTGAAAACATGCACCTTTTCGGGCGCGGCGGTGAGTTTCACCATTTGACCGCGCAGGTCTTTGTGGATGCCTGCGAGCTTACCGATCACCGGGTCATGGTCCGGCGCGGATTTTTCGAAATAGAGCAGCGTGACCTCGCCCAGGGCTTCGGTGATATTCACCCGAGCCTGATAGGCGAAATCAGCGGCGTCCGTTTCGATCATATCCTCGGGCCGGATACCGACCTCAACAACCGCCCCCATATCTTCCGGTTTGGAGGGGTAATGAGAGGTGATCGTGCCGCCGCCCTCATTGAGTTTCAGCGTCGTCGTCTCACCGGTGCCAACGATCTCGCCGCCAAGCAGGTTCATCGCCGGGGAGCCGATGAATTGCGCGACGAATTTCGAGTTAGGACGCTCATAAAGGTCAAGCGGGCTGCCCACTTGCGCGATCCCGCCCCCGGCCAGAACCACGATCCGCGAGGCCAGCGTCATCGCCTCTACCTGGTCATGGGTCACATATATCATCGTCGAGTCGGGCATCTGCTCTTTGAGTTGCGCAATCTCGATCCGGGTCGCGACGCGGAGCGCGGCGTCGAGATTGGAAAGCGGCTCGTCGAAGAGATAGACCTTGGGGTCTCGCACGATGGAGCGGCCAATGGCCACCCGCTGCCGCTGCCCGCCCGAGAGGGCCTTGGGCAAACGGTCAAGGAAATTGGTGAGTTGCAGCTTCTCGGCGGCGGCTTCGACCGCCTCATCAATCTCGGCCTTAGATTTACCGGCGATTTTCAGGGCGAAGGCCATGTTATCGCGCACCGTCATATGCGGATAGAGTGCATAGGATTGGAACACCATCGCAATGCCGCGCTCAGACGGGGGCACGTCATTGACCACCTGGCCATCAATCTCCAATGCGCCGCCGGTGATCTTTTCCAACCCCGCCACCATCCGCAGCAGCGTGGATTTCCCGCAGCCGGAGGGGCCGACAAAGACGATCAACTCGCCAGTGTCAATCTCCAGGTTGATATTGCTGAGCACCTGCACGTCGCCATAAGCCTTTGCGACATCGGTCATCTTGAGCTCGGCCATTGGTGTCTCCTCCCTTTTGTCTTTTGCGGCGCTTAGGATGCGCTGTCTTGAACGCCGAAATAGGCTTGGTATGGGGGCAGCGTGACCGCCCCGTCATCGGTGGATGCGGCGGCAAACGGCGCGCCTTTGTCTTCGCGCCAGTCGCCCGCCGGTAGGTTGATCCGCTTTGAGGTATCGGTGAGGTTGAAGGCGCAGAGGATCTGCACGCCCTCATACGCCCGGATGAACGACACGATGCCATCCGCCGAGGCCACAAAACGGAAATCGCCTTTGGCCAGAACCGGATAAGACCGGCGGAAGCGGATCATCGCGGTGTAGAAGGCCAGAGTACTGCCAGGCTCGGACTCTTGATTGGCGACGGAGCGGTTGAGATGCTCCACCGCCATCGGCAGCCACGGCTTCGCATCGGAAAAACCGCCATTTTGATTGTCGCTGACCCAGGGGATCGGCGTCCGGCAGCCGTCGCGGCCTTTGAATTTCGGCCAGAAGCGGATGCCATAGGGGTCTTGCAGATCGTCATAAGACACATAGGCCTCGGTCAGGCCAAGCTCTTCGCCCTGGTACAGGCAGACCGACCCGCGCAGGCAAAGCAGCAGACCTGCATAGAGCCGCCGCGCCTCTTCGCCCAGATTCCAGCGCGAGGGGTGGCGCACAACGTCGTGGTTGGAGAAGGCCCAACAGGCCCAGCCATCACCAATGGTCTCCTCATAATCGGTGATCACCTGCCCGACCCGTTCGGCGGTGGGCGCGATGCCGGAGAGGAACTCGAACGAATAGCACATATGCACCTTGTCGCCGCCCGAGGTGTAATCGGCCTGAATTTGCAGCCCATATTGGCCATCGCCCACCTCGCCCACGGCGGTGGCGGCAGGGTATTCATCCAAGAGCGCGCGGAACCGGCGCAGGAACTCCAGGTTCTCCGGCTGGTTCTTGTCATAGAGGTGATCTTGCCAGTTATAGGGGTTCACCTCGGGCGCAATCGTGGCGTTGCGGGCTTCGGGTGCCAACGCAGGGTTGTCGCGCAATTCCGGGTCGTGGAAGTAGAAATTGATCGTATCAAGGCGGAAGCCGTCAACGCCGCGGTCGAGCCAGAAGCGGGCCACGTCGAGCAGTTCTTGCTGCACCTGGGTGTTGTGCAGGTTTAGGTCGGGCTGCTGCTTGAGGAAGTTGTGCAGGTAGTACTGCATCCGCTCGCCATCCCATTCCCAGGCTGACCCACCAAAGATCGACAGCCAATTGTTGGGCGGGCTGCCATCGGGTTTGGCCTCGGCCCAGACATACCAATCAGCTTTCGGGTTGTCGCGGGAGGCGCGGGATTGCTGGAACCAGGCGTGGTGATCCGAGGTGTGGCTGAGCACGAGATCGATTAGCACTTTCAGACCCAACTCATGGGCGCGCGCGATCAAAGCGTCGAAATCGCCAAGCGAGCCGAACATCGGGTCCACATCGCGGTAATCGCTCACGTCATAGCCGAAATCGAGCATGGGCGAACGGAAGAACGGGCTGATCCAGATTGCATCGACACCCAGATCGGCAATATGCGGCAACCGGTGAATGATGCCGGTCAGATCGCCAATCCCATCATGGTTGCTGTCCTGGAAGCTCCGGGGGTAGATCTGATAGATCACCGCCCCGCGCCACCAGTCTTTGTCATGCGCCAGCACGGTTTCCGGCGCGAGATCCTGCATCAGGTTCATTCGTTTCGTCCGACCTTATTTTACGGAGCCGGCCAGGAGACCGCGCACCAGGTAACGTTGCATTGAGAAGAAGACGACCAGCGGCACGGCGATCGACACGAAGGCGGCAGCGGCCAAGATACCCCAATCGCCGCCGCGCGAGCCCAGAAGGTCATCGGCGATCCGGACCGTCATAACCCAGCTTTCATCGGAGGACGGCAGGAAGACTTTCGCCACCAGCAGGTCATTCCAGGTCCAGAGGAACTGGAAGATCGCGAAACTGGCCAGCGCCGGGAACGAGAGCGGCAGAATGATTTTGGTGAAGATCTGGAAATCCGTCGCCCCGTCGACCTTGGCGCTTTCGATGATGTCGCGCGGCAGGCCCACCATGTAATTTCGGAGCAGATAGATCGCGAGCGGCAGGCCAAAGCCCGTATGGGCGAGCCAGATGCCCACAAAGCTCTGCCCGATGCCGACCTGCTGGTGCAGGCTCAGGAGTGGCACGAGCGCCAATTGCAGGGGCACCACCAAGAGTCCCACCACCGCCGCGATTAACAGCCCCCTGCCCGGGAAATCCATCCAAGCCAGGGCATAGGCCGCGAAGGCCGCGATCAAGATCGGGATCACCGTGGCGGGGATTGTCACCGTGAGCGTGTTGATGAAGGCCTGGCCCATACCATCGCCGCCGAGCACCGTGTTGTAATTCTCCGTGGTGAATTCCGGCGGCGTTTCGGCCACCACATAAATCCTTGGCGGGCGATCCCCCGGCTCTTCATTGGTGGTGAAGACATAGGAGCCGTCCGCATTGACCACCAACGTGCCGCCATCGCGGTTTTCGGCTTCCTGCCCTGCTGCCGTCGCGCCCGGCTCCCGCCCGGTGATGCCAAAGGCGGCAACCGGCGGATGCTCCGACCCGGCCGGGAAGGTTTCGACCATCTCGGAGGCGTCGAAGACATTGCCCTCGATGACCCAGAGCCCGCCATCTTGGCGAACCTCCCCTTCGGCCCGCAGGCGATAGGCCTGTTCCACAGGCAGGGGTGCCTCCCACCAGGCCGAGGCCGAGATCTGATCCCGGTCGCGGAACGACGAGACCAAGAGCCCGATGGTCGGAATCAGCCATAAGACCACCAGCACGACGACCGAGATATTCACGGCCCAGGTGAGCGAGGATTTGGTTCCAGCGATGCTATCCATATCTCTGCTCCCCCTCAGCGCATTTCTTTGCGCGCTTGCACGATGTTCCAGATCATCACCGGCAGAACCACCAGCATGATCACGAAGGCCACGGCGGTCGCCCGGCCATCATCGCGGAACATGAAGCTCATCATGTAACTGGGCAAAATATCGGTGCCGAAATTGCCGCCGGTCATGGTGTAGACGATGTCGAACACCTTCAGCACCAGAATGGTGATCGTGGTCCAGACAACCACGATGGTGCCCATGATCTGCGGCACCTTGATCTTGAAGAAGACCTGGAACGGGTTCGCCCCGTCAATGATCGCGGCCTCGACAGTCTCCTCAGGGATACCTCGCAGCGCGGCCGAGAGGATCACCATGGCAAAGCCGGTTTGAATCCAGATCAGAATGACCATCAGGAAGAAATTGTTCCAAAACGGGATTTGCAGCGGGTCGAGGCTCTCCATCCCCATCGAAGCGCGCACAGCGTTGATGATCCCGATATCGGGGTCATTGGCATAGACGAATTTCCAGATCAGCGAGGCGCCGACGAAAGAGATCGCCATCGGCATAAAGATCAGCGATTTGGCGATATTGCCCCAGGAAAGCCGGTCGGTCAGCTGCGCCACCAAAAGGCCGAGGAAGGTAGCCATCGCAGGCACCACAAGGACCCAGAGGAAGTTGTTGAAGAACGCGGTGCGGAAGCCCTCATCGGCGATCAGATTGGCGTAATTGCCGAAGCCGATAAACTCGTCGCCCGCCCGGTTGTAAAGCGAGCGCAGGAAAGAGCCGACAACTGGATAAACCAGGTAGAGGCCAAGCGCGAAGATCGCCGGGAAGAGGAACAGCCAGGGGCGGACCTGATTGGCGCGGTTGATATTGCGGCCCGCATCATTGCCGCGCGCCGGGAAGATCACTTTGTCGAGCAGCATATTGGCGAAGTAGAAATAGCCGATACAGCCGCCCACACCGATGATGATGGTGATGGCACCTTGGACGAGTGGTGACATGGGGCAGATCCTCCCTGATCCCGTTTTCGGGTGTTTTATGCCCCCGACCCGCGCGGTGCGGATCGGGGAATGTCTTACGTCTTCAGGGCCTTACTGGATGGAGTTCCAGCGCTCCTGAATACCGGCAGCGACCTCAGCCGCATCCGCGCCGGTGGTGTAGTCGACCATGCCGGTCCAGAACGCGCCCGCGCCGATCTCACCCGGCATCAGGTCGGACCCGTCGAAGCGGAAGGTCGTCGCGTTCAGCAGGATGTCGTTCATCGCGCGCTGGCTATCGGTCGGGAACAGATCGGTGTTCACGCCGTTATGGGGCGTCAGGAAGCCCTGCTGCGCCATCCAGACTTCATGGGCGATCGGGGTCTGCACGAACTCGATCCAGGCCTGCGCCGCCGGCGAGTCATTGGTGATCGCCATCAGCGTGCCCGCACCCAGAACCGGGTTGCCCAGGTCTTGGCCCGCATAGGCCGGGAAGTAGAAGAACGCGCTATCCGAATCTTCTGGGAAGAAGGTTGGGATGAACGATGCCTGGCGGTGCATGTAGCATTCCGGCGGGAAGGAGAAGAGGCCGCCGGGGCTGTCGCGGAAATCTGTCGAGGCCACGGCCGCCGCGCCGCCGACGACATAATCGTCGTTCCGGGCAAAACTGCCGAACTCTTCGATTGCCGCCACGATCCGCTCATCATCGAACGGAATCTCATTGGCGACCCAGGCATCATAGACCTCGGGCGCTTGGGTGCGGAGCAGCATGTCTTCCACCCAGTCGGTCGCGGGCCAGCCCGTGGCCGCGCCAGAGCCCAGGCCAATGCACCACGGGGTGCTGCCATCGGCCACGATCTGGTCGGTCAGTTCACGCAGCTCTTCCATGCTTTCGGGAATGTCATAGCCTGCCTCATCAAAGGCTTCCGGTGAATACCAGACCAGCGATTTCACATCGACCTTATAGAAGAAGCCATAAAGCGCATCCGCGCCGTCCGGCCCGGCATAGGTGCCCAGATCGACCCAAGACTGCCCGGCAGCGTAATTGTCACGGACCCAATCGGCGGTGCCATCGGCCAGCGGCGTCAGAAAACCGCGCGCGGCCATGTCGGAGGCGAGGCCAGGCTGCGGGAAGACCGCGATATTGGGGGCGGAATTGGCCTGCGCCGCGATCACGATATCCTGTTCGAAGCTGTCAGAGCCAGAATACTGGACGGTGGCGCCGGTGGCTTCGGCGAAATAGGCGGCGACGCTTTCAACTAACTCTGCGTCGAGCCCGGTCCAAGGGCCGGTCATGGTCAGCGTCTGGCCGCTCAGATCATGGGCCGCCGCGAAAGCTTCATAGCTCTCCCAGTTAAAATCGCCCTCACCCGGAGCGAAGACCATATGGCCATCGGCCTGGGCCATCCCGGCAGTCAAAGCCAGGATCGCCGCGCCGGTGTAAAGTGAGTGTTTCATTGGTACCTCCCAAATGTCGCGCCGCCGTCGCGGTCGCGTGGTATCCCTCCACGTCAAAGCATCTTCAAAGCGCTTTGAGCTTCTTGCACCCTCCGCCAAGCGACGTCCTGAGTCAATCCATCTTGTCATATTCCCCTGAAAAATAACGGTCTATTTTGCAGGTGCAGAAAAACGCATGGATTTTGAACCTTTGACAAGCGCGGCAAGGCGCGCCTAGTCTACCCTCTGTTTTCGAAGCGCTTTGAGGCCCGAATTGGCGATGAATCTCAAACAATTGGCTGAGTCGCTCAACCTGTCCCAGACGACGGTCAGCCGGGCGTTGAATGGCTATCCGGAAGTGCGGGAGGAAACCCGCGCGCGGGTCTTGGCCGCTGCGCAGGCCGCCAACTATCAGCCCAATTCGCGGGCACGGCGCCTGGCGACCGGTCGCGCGATGACCATCGGCCATGTGATCCCGTTGACCGGCAAGGCCGAGATGGTGAACCCGATTTTCGCCGATTTTCTGGCCGGCGCTGGCGAGGTTTACGCGCGCGAGGGCTATGACCTTCTGCTCTCGATTGTCTCCGACGGCGAAGCGGAACGCGCCTATCGACAAATGGCGGCCAATGGCTCCGTCGATGGGGTGATGGTGCAATCACCACAAACCAATGACGCGCGGATTGGCCTCTTGCAGGAGCTTCGCCTGCCCTTCCTGGTCCATGGCCGCACCCAAGAGCCCGACGGGTTTAGCTGGCTTGACGTGGCCAATCTGTCGGCCTTTCGCAAAGCCACGAATTTCCTGCTCGATCTCGGTCACAAACGCATCGCGTTGATCAACGGGCAGGAAAATCTCGACTTCGCCGCGCGCCGTCGCGCCGGGTTTTGTGAGGCGATTTGGGCCCGTGGGTTGGCACCGAATCCCGATTGGATGCGCTCCGATGTGATGACCGAAGGCTATGGGTATAGCGCGGCGACCGAAATGCTGGCGGGCGATGTCTGGCCCACCGCGTTTTTGGTCTCCTCCGTCATCCCTGCGGTCGGGGTGCGCCGGGCCGTCGCCGATCGCGGTTTGGTGCTGGGCCGGGATGTGTCGCTGATCACCCATGACGATGTGCTGTCTTACCTCAACAATGACGCGGACGGGCCGGCCTTTACCGCCACACGCTCCTCGATCCGCGCCGCCGGGCGACGCTGCGCCGAGATTTTGATCAACCTCATTAACAGCCCCGATCAGCCCGTTATCCAAGAGCTGTGGGAACCCGAATTGACCGTCGGCCGCTCCACCGGGCCCGCCCCTGTCGACACCGCGTAAAGGACGTCGTGATATGAATTTTACCCGTGCAGATTTCCCCGAAGGCTTTGTTTTCGGCACCGCCACCTCGGCCTATCAGATCGAGGGCCATGGCTTTGGCGGCGCGGGCCCGACGCAATGGGATAGCTTTGCCGCCACGCCCGGCAATGTTGTGCGCGCCGAAAACGGCGCCGTGGCCTGCGATCACTACCACCGGATGAATTCGGATCTGGATTTGCTGGCTGATCTCGGCGCTGATGCCTATCGCTTCTCGACTTCTTGGGCGCGGGTTTTACCGGACGGGCGCGGCCAGGTGAATGAGGCCGGGCTGGATTTCTACGACCGGTTGGTCGATGGATTGCTGGAACGCGGCATCAAACCGGCGGCGACGCTCTATCACTGGGAACTTCCAAGCGCTCTGGCCGATCTGGGCGGCTGGCGGAACCGCGATATTGCCGGTTGGTTTGCCGATTTCACCGCCACGATCATGGGCCGGATCGGCGACCGGGTTTGGTCCGCCGCGCCCATCAACGAGCCTTGGTGTGTCGGTTGGCTCAGCCATTTTGATGGGCATCACGCGCCAGGCCTGCGCGATGTTCGCGCCACGGCGCGCGCCATGCATCACGTACTTCTGGCTCATGGCCAGGCGATCCAGGTGATGCGGGATCTCGGCATGTCGAACCTGGGCGCGGTCTGCAATTTCGAATGGAGCCAGCCGGCGCGCGAGACGCCCGAAACCCTGCGCGCCGCCGCAACCTATGATGCGATTTACAATCGCTTCTTCCTGGGCGGCTTGTTCAAACGGAGCTATCCGACCGAGGTTCTGGTTGGGCTTGGCGCGCATCTGCCCCGCGGCTGGCAAGACGACTTCGACACGATTGCCGCGCCGCTGGATTGGTTGGGGCTGAATTATTACACACGAAAGCTGATCGATCACGCGCCGGGGCCCTGGCCGAATTACCGCGAGGTGGATGGGCCGTTGGAGAAGACCCAGATGGGCTGGGAAGTGTATCCCGAAGGCCTGCGCGACTTTCTGATCCGCACGGCCACGGACTATACCGGCGACCTGCCGCTTTATGTGACCGAAAACGGTATGGCGAACCCGGACACGCATAACACCCCCGATACGGCGCGGATCGCCTACCTGACCCGGCATCTGGATGCCGCGCGCGAGGCAATTGCCCAGGGCGTTCCGCTGAAGGGTTATTTCACCTGGTCGCTGATGGACAATTACGAATGGGCATTGGGCTATGACAAACGCTTTGGCCTCGTCCATGTGGACTTCGACAGCTTGCAGCGGACACCGAAAGCATCTTATCAGGCGCTAGCTAAATGGTGGCGCTAGACGCCGCGCGTACCAGAGACTCGTCACGAAGGATCCCGCCCATGCCCTCTGCCCTGTCGCTTGTGGCCGATATCGGCGGCACCAATACGCGCGTGGCGCTGGCCAGCGGCAAGGTTGTCGATAGTGACAGTGTCCGGCGCTATGCCAATCGCGAGGCGACCGATCTGGCAGAGGTGTTGCGGCGCTATCTTCAGGACACGGGCACCGATCATGGCGAGATCGCCGGCGTCTGCGTCGCCGCAGCGGGCCCTGTGCATGACGGTGTGGCGGAGCTGACCAACCTCTCCTGGCGGGTCGACCGGGCGATGCTTTCGGAGGTGCTGAGCTCCGAAAAAGTCGCCGTTTTGAACGATTTGCAGGCCCAAGGTCACGCGATTGGCCATCTGGCCGCCGAGATGGTGACGCCCGTCGTGGCGCAGCCCGATGTGAGCGGTCAGGCAGCGAAACTGGTCGTTGGCGTTGGCACCGGCTTCAACGCCGCGCCGATCTATGACACCGCGATGGGCCGGTTTGTGCCACCCTCGGAATGCGGTCATATCAGCTTGCCGGTGAAAGGCCCCGATGGCGCGGCCTTGGCGGCGCGGCTTTTGGACAGCCATGGTTTTGCCGCCGTGGAAGAAGCGCTCTCCGGTCGCGGTCTGGAAGCCATGCACCACTTCCTCCATGACACGAAACTCTCAGCAGCCGAAATCATGGCCGGGCTTGAGGCCGGTGACAGCCAGGCCGAAGCCACCGCGCGTCTCTTTGTCCGGCTCTTGGGCACGGTGGTGGGCGATTTGGCCCTGATCCACCTGCCCTTTGCCGGGATCTATCTCGTCGGCGGCGTTAGCCGGGCTTTCGCGCCCTATCTCGCCCGGTTCGGATTTGCCGAAGCCATGCAGGATAAAGGCCGGTTCGGACCGTTTTTGCAGCAATTCGGTGTGGCCGTGGTCACGGATGACTATGCGGCGCTGACGGGATGCGCCTCGCATCTGGTGCATCTCTAAAACGCGCTGTCCTTCACGGCCTCCATCGACACATGGGTCGAGCTGGAGGCCACATGAGGCAGGGCCGAGATCACCTCACCCAAGACCCGTCGATAGGCCCGCATGTCGCTGGTCCGCACCTTCAGAAGATAGTCGAACGCGCCGGCGATCATATGGCATTGTTCGATCTCGGGCACCTTATGAACCGCTGTATTGAAAGCCCCAAGCGCCGCCTCGGTGGTGTCGGTCAGCTTCACCTCGACAAAGGCCACGTGATCCCGGTTCAGTTTCGCGGGGTTTAAAACCGCGCGGAAGCCCAGGATGTAGCCCTGCGCTTGCAACCGTTTGACCCGCACCTGACAAGGGCTTTTCGATAAGCCGACGTGCCGCGCGAGATCGGTGACCGGGATGCGCCCATCGGTCGACAGAATCCGCAGGATTTTCCGATCGAAGACATCAAGTGGCCCGCTATCCGATATATCTGACATCCAGCTTCCCTGTTCTTCGCTCACTTTCAGGACAAACGCCCGCCACAGGCAAAAGTCAAGGCAGACGGCCCGCACAGTTCCGAGGTAACCTGAGGCAACCCCTGTTTTGATGAGGCCGCCCATGTCCCCGCTTGCCCCACTCCGCACCCGCATTCGCGCTCTGGCGCATGCCCCCGAAACCGATGTTCTGACGGATCTGATCGCTGAGGCCGGTCCTGATACCGCCACACGCGCCGCCGCAGCCATGCGCGGCGCGCGCCTGGTGCGCGGCCTGCGCGAGGACAGCGCCCCAGGCTTGATGGAGGTGTTTCTGGCCGAATATGGGCTTTCGACCCGGGAAGGCATCGCGCTCATGTGCCTCGCCGAGGCGCTCTTGCGGGTGCCCGATGCGGAGACGATGGACGCGCTGATCGAAGACAAAATCGCCCCCTCGGAATGGGGCGCACATCTGGGCAATTCCTCGTCATCGCTGGTCAATGCCTCGACCTGGGCGCTGATGCTGACCGGCAAGGTGCTGCAAGATGGCGAGGGTCTGGCCAGCGTCCTTAGGGGGGCCGTGCGCCGTTTGGGGGAACCGGTGATCCGGGTGGCGGTGGGCCGCGCCATGCGGGAGATGGGGCAGCAATTCGTTCTGGGCCAGACGATGGATGAAGCGCTGAAACGCGGCGCCAAGATGGAGATGAAGGGATACACCTATTCCTTTGATATGCTGGGAGAAGCGGCGCTGACCCAAGCGGATGCCGACGACTTCTTCGCGGCCTATCAGACGGCGATTGCACGGCTGGCGCCGGAATGCCGCTCCGACGATATTCGCGACAACCCGGGCATTTCGATCAAGCTCTCGGCGCTCCATCCCCGCTATGAGGTCAGCCAGACCGATCGCGTGATGTCCGAACTGGTCGCGCGCACCCGCAGCCTCGCCTTGCAAGCACGCGAGGCCGGGATGGGACTTAACATCGACGCCGAAGAGGCCGACCGGCTGGATCTGTCGCTCGATGTGATCGAGGCGGTGCTGCGCGACGAGGCGCTGGCCGGGTGGGGCGGGTTCGGCGTGGTGGTCCAGGCCTATGGCAAACGCGCCGCAGCAGTGATCGATTGGCTTTACGCTCTGGCGGAGGGGCTGGATCGGAAGATAATGCTGCGGCTTGTCAAAGGGGCCTATTGGGACACCGAGATCAAACGCGCACAAGTCGAGGGCCTGGCCGATTTCCCTGTCTTCACCCGCAAAGCGGCGACGGATGCGGCCTATCTGTGTTGTGCGGGGAAACTGCTTGGCATGACCGACCGGATTTACCCGCAATTCGCCACCCATAACGCCCACACGGTTGGCGCGATCATTAAGATGAGCGATGACCCACAAACCTTTGAATTTCAACGCCTGCACGGGATGGGCGAAGCGCTGCATGACCAGGTGCTCAAGGCCAATGCCACCCGCTGCCGGATCTATGCACCCGTCGGCGCCCATCGCGATCTTCTGGCCTATCTGGTCCGGCGCTTGTTGGAAAACGGCGCGAACTCGTCTTTCGTGAACCAGATTCTTGATGACACGGTCGCGCCGGAAGAGGTCGCCGCCGATCCTTTCTCAGTCCTCGAAACCCTCGGCGAAAACCCGGCGGTCGCCCCGCCTGCGGACCTGTTTCAACCTGAGCGGCGCAATTCCCGGGGTTGGGACCTGCGCGACACCGATGATCTGGCGGAGATCGACGCCGCGCGGACCCCGTTTCAGACCACCCGCTGGCAGGCCTATCCGCTCATGGCGGGGGGCGCGCCATCCGGACCAAGTCTTGAGGTGAGAAACCCGGCGCAGCCCTCTGATAGGGTCGGCGAGTTGCAAGAAGCCGATCACACTGATTTGGAGGTCGCCCTTGGTCATGCCATGCCCTGGAGCGCGCCTGCTGCGGCGCGCGCCAAGGCTCTCAACGCCGCCGCCGACCTTTACGAGGCGCATTTCGGCGCGATGTTCGCGCTGCTCGCCCGCGAGGCTGGTAAGACCCAGATGGATGCGATTGCGGAGCTGCGGGAAGCGGTGGATTTCCTGCGCTATTACGCGGCTCAGGCCGAGACGCTCACCGCGCCGCCGCGCGGCGTCTTTGCCTGCATTTCGCCTTGGAACTTCCCGCTGGCCATCTTCACCGGGCAAATCGCCGCCGCGCTGGCCGCGGGCAATGGGGTGATTGCCAAACCGGCGGAGGCGACCTCGCTCATCGCGTTCCGCGCCGTCCAACTGCTGCATGACGCGGGCGTGCCGCGCGCGGCGCTGCAATTGCTGCCCGGCCCCGGATCGGTGATCGGCGCGGGCCTCTCTAGCGATCCGCGCATTGCGGGCCTCTGTTTCACTGGCTCGACCGCGACGGCGCAACGGATCAACCGCGCGATGGCGGACAACTTGGACCCGACCGCGCCGCTGATCGCGGAAACCGGTGGGCTCAACGCAATGATTGTCGATTCCACCGCGCTGCCGGAACAGGCGATCCGGGATATCCTGACCTCCGCGTTCCAGTCGGCGGGCCAACGTTGCTCCGCGCTGCGGATGCTCTATGTGCAAGAGGATATCGCCGACCCCTTCCTCAACATGCTTTACGGCGCGATGGATGAGTTGGTTCTGGGCGACCCGTGGGCCTTGAAGACAGATCTCGGGCCAGTGATTTCCGCCGACGCCAAAGCCGATATCGAGGGTCATATCGCAGAGGCCGCGGCGGGGCGGCGTGTATTGAAAACCCTGCCCACCCCAGAGACCGGGTATTTCGTGCCGCCGACCGTCATCGACCTACCTGGCGGGATCGCGGATTTGGAACGCGAGGTGTTTGGCCCTGTGCTGCATGTGGCGCGGTTTGCCGCCGATGAGTTGGACGCCGTCGTGGATGCGGTGAACGCTAAGGGCTTTGGCCTGACCTTCGGCATGCACAGCCGGATCGATGATCGGGTGCAGGCGGTCTGCGCGCGATTGCAGGTCGGAAACACCTATGTGAACCGGAACCAGATCGGCGCGATTGTCGGCTCGCAACCGTTTGGGGGCGAAGGGCTTTCTGGCACCGGGCCGAAAGCCGGTGGGCCGCACTACGTGCCACGTTTCACCCGCAGTGATACCAGACAAGAGGCGGCGGGCACTGGTCGTGCGCTTACTCTGGCCGAGGTCCAAGCCGCCCTGGAGGCGCTTCCCGCGCCAAACCCCGCACCGCTGACGGCAAACGACCTGCCCGGACCGACGGGCGAGTCAAATCGGCTGGCCACCTATGCCCGCGGGCGGGTTCTCTGCTTGGGGCCAACGGCAGAGGCCGCGATGCAACAGGCGCAGATCGCCGGCGATTTGAGCAACACGGCGCTGGTCGTCGCGCCGGGGGTAAAGGACGGGCTGGATGGGTCTGTAACGCCTGAGATATTGGCGCAACTGACCGGGATCGATGCGGTGGTGATCTGGGCGGAAGACGGCGTGTTGCGGCCCTTGCGCCAAGCGCTCGCCGGGCGTGACGGGGCGTTGATCCCGCTGATCGCCGAGGCCGACCCGGCCCCGCGCCTGATCTTGGAGCGCCATATCTGCATCGACACGACAGCGGCAGGCGGCAATGCCAGCCTGCTGGCCGCCTCCGGTTAGGCTTGCCAAGGGCGGCGGCTTGGGCCTTAGCTGACAACATGACCGAAGCCCCCGAGATCGACCAGATTCACGCCCTTCTGGGGAACCAGATCGGCACGTCAGAAATCGTGGAAGCCACGCGGCTGGCGCGCGCCGATCTCGGGGGATGGCATCTGGACGACCTGCAGCTGACGACGACCGCGGGAGAGGTCATTCCAGCCTATTTCTTGCATCCGCCAGAAGGAGCGGCGCCGGTTCGTGCCGTGCTTTATTGCCATGCGCATGGGAACACCTACACCATCGGGCGCGAGGAACTGATCGCCGGGCGACCCGCCTTTCAAGCGCCCTATGCCGCCGATCTCGTGGCACAGAACACCGCGGCCCTGTGTCTGGAGATGCCCTGTTTCGGAGAACGGGCATCTCCCGGCGAAGGCGCGAGGACGAAGGCCGGTCTCTGGGCGAGCAAACCGCTTTTTGGGCAGATGCTGGCGGAACTCGCGGCGGGTCTGAATTGGCTGGCCGCCCAGGTCGACATCGACGAGTCGCGGCTTGGCGTCATGGGCCTGTCGATGGGCGGCACGCACGCTTGGTGGCTCGGCGCTTTGGCTCCGCAGGTCAAAGCCACGGTCTCGATGTGCTGCTTCGCTGATTTGGAGACGCTCGTGGCGCTTGGCGCCCATGACGGGCATGGGATTTACATGATGGTTCCGGGGCTGTTCACAATCGCCCGGTCGGGGCAAATCGCCGGGCTGACCGCGCCGCGGGCACAACTGGTTTGCGCCGGAATGCAGGATTGGAGCACACCGCCAGAGGCATTTGAGGCGGGCCTCGCGGATTTAGTCGCGGCCTATGAAACCGCGGGCACTGCCGACATGCTCGAAACCCATATCGAGACCGATCTTGGCCATGCGGAAAGCGCGGCGATGCGGGCACGGGTTTTGGAGTTCCTGGATCGGCGGCTGTAAGCGGCGCGACTATTCGAAATAATCGCCATGGCTGTCGCGCAGATCAGAGATCAGGTCGAGGACCGAGGCGAGATGGTGCGTCATCGCCGCTTGCGCTTGCGCCAAGTCGCGCACGCGCACGGCACTGAGGATATCGCCATGTTCCGCCAAAAGCCGCGCTTTGTGCCCCCGATCGCTCAGCGATAGGACCCGCAGCCGATCCAATACCGTCTTCTCCTGCGCCAGAAGGATCGGCACACGGGGATAGCCGGTTGCTTCGGCAAGAATGGCGTGGAAATGGTCATCCTGATCTTGAAACTCAATATCATTGTTATCCGCAATTGCAGTGGCTTGCCGTGTGAGGTTCAGCTTGGCTTCTGTTACGAATGTCTCCGGCATCCCAACCGTGCAAAGCCGCGCGACCACCGCCAACTCAATCGCCTCACGCAGGAATTGCGCCTCACGCAGGCGGCTTTCCGACAGTCGGGTGACGAAATTGCCCCGGCTCGGGCGGGTTACAATCAACCCCGCCTCGCGCAGATGGGTGAACGCCTCGCGCACGGGCGTTCGACTGGCGCCAAATCTCAACCCGACTTCGGTCTCGGAGAGAAGGCTGCCGGGCGGGATTTCCATCCGCAGGATCGCCGCGCGGATATGGCCATAGATCTGATCGGCAGGCGGGCCGGACGGCTCAAACCCCTCGAAGGGGATCGCCGTCAGATCAAGCGGGTTCTTACGGGGCGGCATCGGTTTGAATTGTCTCCTCGCAACCAGCATACCGGTATACAGGTTTATTGACAATGGCGGTGGGGCGTGCAGGAATGGGGTGATCTGGGAGGGAGATCTGCGCGCATGGGCTCGGCCCCGTTGAATATCGCTTTGATTGGCACGGGCATGGTGGCGATGACCCATCTGCTCGCGATCCGGGATGCGCGCCCTGCCCTGCGCCTAGCCGCGATCTGCGCCCGGCGGCGTGAGAGTGCGGAGGCGTTTGCGGCCAAGGCTGAGGCGGAATTGGGATATCGGCCAACGATCTATGCCGATGCGCAGGCCATTGCGGACGATGCCGAGATTGATGCGGCCATCATTGTCACGCCGCCAAATGCCCGCGCAGAGCTGATCGCGCCCCTGGCCCAAGCTGGTAAAGCGATCCTCTTGGAGAAACCCGTGGCACGGACCGGGGCCGAAGCCGAGGCGGTTGTGGCCCTCTGCGAGGCGGCAGATGCGACCCTGGGCATTGTCTTTCAACACCGGATGCGGGCGGCGTCGCTCAAAGCGACCGAATTGGTGGCCTCCGGCACACTCGGGCCCCTCGGTCTGGTGGAGATCGCGGTGCCCTGGTGGCGCGATCAGGCCTACTATGACGAACCCGGGCGCGGCACTTATGAACGCGACGGCGGCGGAGTCTTGATCAGTCAGGCGATCCATACCATCGATCTGGCGCTGAGCCTCACGGGCCCGGTGGCCGAGGTGCAGGCGATGACCGCCACCACGCGGTTCCACCAGATGGAGGCGGAGGATTTCGCCAGCGCGGGCTTGCGCTTTGAAAATGGCGCTGCGGGGTCCCTCGTTGCTTCCACCGCGAGTTTTCCGGGGGCGGCGGAAACCATCACGCTGCATTTCGAGCGGGCGAGCCTGCATCTGGGCGAAGGCGTGCTGACCGTCTCCTGGCGGGACGGGCGGGTTGAGCGCTTTGGCGCGACGGCCAGCACCGGCGGCGGGGCCGATCCGATGGCCTTCACCCATGAGTGGCACCAAAGTATCTTGGAAGATTTTGCCGACGCGCTCCGCCAATCGCGCGCGCCATTGGTGACCGGACGGCAGGCCTTAGAGAGCCACCGGTTGATCGATGCAATCACGCTCTCCGCACATGAGGGCCGCATTGTAACACTCGGAGAACATGTATGAGTTTACGGTTCGCAGCCCTCGGTTTGGATCACCGGCACATCTATGGGATGGCGGGCAATATGATCGTGGCGGGCGCGGAGTTTGTGGGCTGGTGGACCGACGGCAACCCGGGCACGCTGGACGGGTTCGACAAGCGCTTTCCAGGTGTGCCCCGCGCGATGGACAAGGCGCAATTGCTCGACGATCCAACGATCGATCTGATCCTGATCTCGGCCATCCCGCGCGACCGTGCCGCGCTGGCCATCGCGGCGATGGAGGCGGGCAAAGACGTCATGGTCGACAAGCCGGGCTGCACGACGCTTGAACAACTGGAGGCGATCAAGGCTTGCGTCGCGCAGACCAGGTGCATCTGGTCGGTGGATTTCTCGGAACGGTTCGAAGTGCCAAGCGTGACCCGCGCCGCCGAGTTGGTTGCCGAGGGTGCGATTGGCAAAGTGGTGCAAACCGTGGGGCTTGGCCCGCATCGGCTGAATCGCCCGACCAGGCCGGATTGGTTTTTCGAGCGCGACGCTTATGGCGGCATCCTGACGGATATCGCCAGCCATCAGATCGACCAATTTCTCTATTTCACCGGCGCGACGGATGCGGAGATCACGCTGGCTTCGGTCGGGAATTTCGCCAATCCGTCCGACCCTGGTTTGCAAGATTTTGGCGAGATCGCCCTCCGCGCGCCCGAGGGGCATGGCTATATCCGGGTCGATTGGTACACGCCCGATGCGCTGCCCAATTGGGGCGATGGGCGGCTGACCATTCTGGGCACCGAGGGCTATATTGAGCTGAGGAAATATGTCGATGTGGGCGGGCGCGACGGCACCGACCATCTGGTTTTGGTGAACGGCACCCGCTGCGAGAATATCGATGCCTCCGATGCGGGCCTGCCCTATTTCGCACGCCTCGCCGCCGATATCCGTGATCGGACCGAAACCGCGATGCCGCAGGCCCATGCGTTCAAAGTGATGGAACTGGGGCTGAAAGCACAAGAGATGGCGGAGGCGCGGGCATGATCCGGGTCGCGATCATCGGCGCCGGGATCGGGCGGGAGCATTTGGCAGGGTATCGCGCCCTGCCCGGCCAATTCCAAGTGCGCTGGATCTGCGATCTGGACACGGCGCGAGCCTATACGATCCTGGGCGGCGATACAGGGCCGGAGGTCACGACCGATATTAATGCGGTGATGCGCGACGCCGAGACCGATTTGATCGATATCTGCCTGCCGCCGCATCTACATGTGCCGATTGCGATGGATGCGCTTGCGGCCGGAAAACACGTGATCTGCGAAAAGCCGATCGCGCCTTCCTTGGCGGACTGCGATGCGCTGGCGGAGGCGGAAGCGCGTGCGCCGGGTCGAGTGTTTCCGGTCTTTCAATATCGCTATGGCCCGGGCACGGCGGCGCTGGACGCGCTTATCGCGGCGGGGCTGGCGGGCGCGCCGCAAGTCGCCAGCCTGGAGACGCATTGGAACCGGGGGGCGGAGTATTACGCGGTGCCTTGGCGGGGGACATGGGAGGGCGAACGTGGCGGCGCGGTTCTGGGCCATGCGATCCACAATCACGATCTGCTCTGCCGGTATTTTGGGCCTGTCGCCGCGCTCTCGGCCCAGGTCGCGACGCGGGTAAATGCCATAGAAACAGAGGATTGCGCGGCGATCTCAATGCAGTTTGGAAACGGCGCCTTGGCCACAAGCGCGATTACGCTCGGCGCTGCGAGTGACACCACGCGATTGCGTTTGGTCTTTGAACATCTGACCGCGACAAGCGGCGATCTGCCTTATGCCCCGGCGGAGGGCACATGGAGCTTCACGGCGCGTGATCCGGCGCGCCAAGGGGAGGTGGATGCGGTCGTCGCGGGCTTGCGCGGGATCAAATCGGGCTTTGTCGGTTACTTCGCGGCGATTGCTGATGCCATCGCGGGAGATACGGGCCGCGAGGTCACGCTAGACGATGGTCGCCGGTCAATCGAACTGGTCACCGCGATCTATAGCGCCGCCCGCTCGGGCGAAAGGATTGCTTTACCGCTCGCCGCAAACGCGGCAAGCTACACCGGTTGGGTGCCGGAACAAGGCACCACCGGAATGAATGACGATGTCAAACAATCGCGTATTCCATAGGGAGGATTAGAAACGTGAAACATAAGATACTGACGACGACTGCCCTGGCGGCAGGCTTTGCAACCCTCGCCGGCGCCGCCTCGGCGCAGGAAGTCCGCTTCATGTGCTACTCGGACGGCAATGAATGCGAAGTTTACGAAGATGTCTTGAGCCGGTTCGAGGCCGACAATCCGGGCATCACTGTGGCCATAGATGTGGTGCCCTATCAGGCGATCCTGGAGAACCTGCCAGTGCAATTGGCCGCAGGTACCGGGCCGGATATCGCTAAGGTCACCGACCTGGGCGGTTTGAATGAATACTATCTCGACCTGACGCCGCATGTGGATGCGGATTATTGGGCCTCCAGCTTCGGCGACACGCTTGGCTGGTATCGCGGCGGGCCGGACGACGCCGGTATCTACGGGATGCACAGCCAGCTGACCATCACCGGGGCCTTCGTCAACGCGACGCTCTTTGAACAGGCTGGTGTCGTTATCCCGGGCGAGGATGCGACCTGGGAAGACTGGGCCGCGGCGGCCCGTGCCGTGGCTGAGGCGACGGATACCGACTTCCCGATGGCGATCGACCGCTCTGGCCACCGCGTGGCAGGCCCGGCGATTTCCTACGGTGCAGCGCTGTTTGACGACAATGGCGAGGCGATCCTGGTGGATGACGGCTTCACCGCCTTTGTGCAGCAATTTGTCGATTGGCACGAAGACGGCACCATCGCGCGCGATGTCTGGGCTGGCCAAGGCGGTCAGACCTATCAGGACGCCGCGCAAGAGTTCATCAATGGCGAGCTGGTCTTCTATTATTCCGGCTCCTGGCAGGTGAACCGGATGAACGACCAGGTTGGCGATTTCTTCGACTGGCAAGTGGTTGGCAGCCCCTGTGGCCCGGCCGGCGCCTGCTCCGGCATGCCGGGTGGCGCGGGGATCGTTGGGTTTGAACAGACCGAGCATCCTGAAGCCGTGGCCGCCGTGATCGACTTCCTGGCGCAGGAAGACATCTATGCCGAAGTGACCGCGCGCACCTCGAACCTGCCCGCGCATTTGGGCGTGGCCAGTGCCGGGGTTGAGTATGAGGGTGCCTCGCCCGCCGCTCAGGCCGCACTGAACGCGTTCGCGGGCGATCTGCCAGATGTAGCCCCAGCCGCCTTTGCCTATCAGGGTTATGCCGGCAACCGGGCGATGTTTGGCATCACGGTTGAGCGTGTCAGCCAAGCCATCGTTGGCGAGTTGACCGTGGAGCAGGCCATGGAACGCGCCGTGGCCGATCTTGAGGCCGCTATGGCCGAAGCCAACTAACGGCTCCTCTCCGATCTCAGGCGCGCAAGCCGCGCCTGAGATCCTTTGCCCTAGGCGTGACGGCTATGCTCCGCATCATCTCCCCCATCATGCGTCTCATCGAAATCCCGATGGTGGCGCTGCAACGGATGCTTGGCATCCACCGGCTGGCCTGGGTGTTCTTGCTGCCCAATCTGGTTCTCTTTGCCCTGTTTGCCTTCCTGCCGGTCATCTTGAACATCGCCTATGCGATGACCGGCGGCGACAACGTGCTTTTGTCGGATCGGCCTTATGTGGGCGGGCGCAATTTCTCGACACTGGCCGATTGTGCCAATCATTTCGATCCGAACTCCTGTCGCGATGATAAATTCTGGCGCGCGGTGTGGAACACGCTGTGGTTTGTGACGCTGCAAGTCGGGTTCATGGTCGGCTTCTCTTTGCTGACCGCTTTGGTCTTGAACCGCGAGATCAAGGCCCGCGGATTTTTCCGCTCGGTCTTCTTCTTCCCGGTGCTGCTGTCGCCGGTTGTCGTCGCGCTGATCTGGAAATGGATTTTGCAACGCGAGGGCGTGTTGAACGCGTTTCTCGATTGGACCGGCCTCGGCGGGTTCAACTGGTTGATCGATGCGGAATGGGCCTTTGCCTGGACGGTGTTCCTGACGGTTTGGGCGCATATGGGGTTCTATACGCTGATCTTGCTGGCGGGCCTGCAAGCGATCCCGCGCGACGTCTATGAGGCCGCGCTGATGGACCGGGCCAGCCCGTGGCGCACCTTCCGGCGGATCACGCTGCCGTTGCTGTCACCCACAATGCTGGTGGTTTTGGTTCTGGCCCTAATCCGGTCGGTGCAAACCTTCGATGAGGTCTTTGCCTTCACCGGCGGGGGCCCGGGCACGGCCACAACCTTCATCATCCAATACATCTATGAAGAAGGCTTCGCCGGAGCGCCGCGCCTCTTCGGCCTCGCGGCAGCCGCCTCGCTAATGGTGGCCGGTGTGCTGGTGGTGCTCACCTTGGTGCAGCTCTGGGTCAACCGGAGAAATGTCAATGGGTGAGCAGATGAACCGCGACGCGGCCATGGCGCAGATCAAGGGCCGTATCTCGACATCGGAGGGCACATCATGAGCCGTGTTTGGGAGTTCTTGACGGCCACACGCGGCAATGGCCGCCTCGATTGGACCGATTGGATCACCTATGGCTATCTGGCCTTGGGCGTCTTCCTGATGTTTTTCCCGGTGATCTGGCTGCTGCTCAGTTCGTTCAAAACCGAGGCGGATTTGCAGCGTTTCCCGCCCACCTTCCTGCCCTATCAGCAAGAAACCCTGATGGTGGATGGCTATGAGGAGCCGCTGCCACTGTTCTTGATGACCGATGGCGAGTTTGAGGGGCGTGTTCTCGCCCAGGTGCGCCGCGTCGGTCTGCAAGCGCAGATGGTCGACCCGGCGAACCCGGAAGAACGGCTGCGCGTGACCATCGATCAACGCGAGCCGGTGGAACAGGTCTCCCTGGCCTGGGAGAATTACGCGGGCCTGTTTGAGCGGTTCAATTTCCTGCAATTCTTCTGGAACTCGACCTTCATCACCGTCACGGCGACGCTTCTGATGCTGCTGGTCAACTCCATGGCCGCCTTCGCCCTCTCGAAATATGAGTTCCGCGGACGCACAGTGGTGTTGCTCCTGGTCATCGGCACATTGATGATCCCGCAGACGGTGGTCTTGGTGCCGCTCTTCCTGATCGTGACGGAATTGGGCATGTTCAACAGCTTATGGGGTGTCATTATCCCCGGCGCGGCAACGCCCACGGGTGTCTTCCTGCTTCGGCAATATATGATCACCATCCCCGATGAGATTCTCGACGCCGCCCGGATGGACAAGGCCAGCGAATGGAAGATTTTCTGGCGGATCATCGTGCCGCTTTCGGCACCCGCCATCGCGGTTCTGGCGATCCTTGCGATCATGTGGCGCTGGAATGATTTCCTCTGGCCGTTGATCGTCTTGACCCAGACCGAGAATTTCACCCTGCAACTGGCGCTCAACTCCTTCCAGGGCGAGTTGCAAACCGATTGGTCCAGCCTGTTGGCGATGACCGTTTTGACACTTCTGCCCATCGCGATGGTCTTCATGTTCTTGCAGAAATACATCGCCACCGGCATCGCCTCGACAGGAGGGAAATGATGGCATCCATCGAGCTGAAATCCTTGCGCAAAGCCTATGGCGCGGCGGAGGTGATCAAGGGCATCGATCTCTCGATCGAGCATGGCGAGTTCTGCGTCTTTGTCGGGCCCTCGGGCTGCGGGAAATCCACGCTTCTGAGGATGATTTCGGGGCTGGAAAGCGTGACCTCCGGCGATATCGAAATCGGCGGTGAGGTGGTCAATAAGATCCCCGCGGCGGATCGGGGCCTGGCGATGGTGTTCCAATCCTACGCGCTTTATCCGCATATGACGGTGCGCCAAAATCTCAGCTTTGGCTTGGAAAACATCCAGACGCCGCGCGCGGAAATCGAAAGCAAACTCAACGACGTGGCGGGCATGTTGCAGATCGATATGCTTCTGGATCGTCGCCCCAAAGACCTCTCTGGCGGACAGCGGCAGCGCGTCGCGATTGGCCGGGCCGTGGTGCGCGAGCCGAAAGTGTTCCTCTTTGACGAGCCGCTTTCGAATCTTGATGCGGAGTTGCGCGTGGATATGCGCGGAGAGATTTCGGCGCTGCATAAACGCTTGGGCAACACGATGATCTATGTGACCCATGACCAAGTCGAAGCGATGACCATGGCCGACAAGATTGCCGTGCTGCGCTTGGGTGAGCTGGAGCAATTCGGCCGCCCGCTCGACCTGTTCAACGATCCGCATAATCTCTTTGTCGCCGGGTTCATCGGCTCGCCGAAAATGAACTTCATGACCGGGGTTGTGCATAGCGCCGACCGCTCGCTTCTGACGCTGGATACGGGCGAAGAGGTCAGCCTGCCGGTGACCGGGTTTGCCCATCGGGCGGGCGAGAAGGTCACGCTTGGTGTGCGGCCGAACAGCCTGCTGCCCGATCCGAATGGGTCGATCCATATCCAGGTCCGCGCCGTCGAACAGCTCGGCAGCGACAGCTATCTCTATGGCCAATTGGCCGATGGCACGCGGCTGACGGTGCATAACCCGGGCCAAACCCAGGTGCAGGCCGGCGAGAATGTCGCGCTGAGCTTCGCACCAGACGCGGTGCATCTCTTCGACACCGACACAACCCTGACGCTCCGCGAGGCGCCATGAGGCAGACCTGGCGCTGGTTCGGCCCGGCGGACACGATCTCGATTGCTGAAATCCGGCAAACGGGCGCGGCGGGCATTGTCTCGGCCCTGCATCACATTCCGTCCGGCGCGGTTTGGCCTGAGGCCGAGATCGCGCGGCGGAAGGCGGAGATCGAAACCGGCTCGGGCCTGACCTGGGATGTGGTCGAAAGCCTGCCGGTGTCGGAGGCGATCAAAACCCAAACTGGCCCCTGGCGTGACCACATCGCCGCGTACAAAGACAGCCTGCGCAACCTGGCCGCCACGGGCCCTAAGACAATCTGCTACAATTTCATGCCGGTCCTTGACTGGACCCGCACCGCCCTGCGGGCGCCCCTGCCCCATGGCGGCACGGCGATGCGCTTCGACCTCACCGATTTCGCGATGTTCGACCTACATCTGCTGGCGCGCCCTGGAGCGGCGGAGGATTACGCCGACGCGGTTCGGGCCGATGCCGCGCGGCGCTTTGCCGAGACAGATGACACCGCCCGTGCGCAGTTGGTGAACAACATCGTTGCGGGCTTGCCCGGCGCAAATGACAGCTGGAGTTTGGACGATGTGCGCGCCCTGCTCGCCACCTACTCCGGGATCGACGCCAGGCGGCTGCGCCAAAACCTGATCGACTTTCTGGCGGAGGTCGCCCCGGTTGCTGAAGGGCTTGGTCTGCGCCTGTGCTGTCATCCCGATGACCCGCCCTTTTCGCTGATGGGCCTGCCCCGGGTGATGTCCGACCTTGCCGATTATCGCGCCGTGCTGGCGGCCGTCGACCTGCCCGCCAATGGCGTGACCTTCTGCACCGGCTCGCTTGGCGTCCGGGCCGATTTTGACCCGGTCGCTTTTGTCGACACGCTCGGGTCCCGCATCCATTTTGTGCATCTGCGGAACACGCGACGTGATGGGAATGGCGACAGGGTCAGTTTCATGGAGAGCGATCATCTGGCCGGCGATACCGATATGGTTGCCACGCTCCGCGCCCTTCTGGCCGAGGAACATCGCCGCAAAGCCGAAGGCCGCGCCGACTGGGAATTGCCGATGCGGCCCGATCATGGCCATGATCTGCTGGATGACCATCGGCGCGCATCGCAACCCGGCTACCCGCTGATTGGTCGGATGAAAGGCCTTGCAGAGTTACGCGGGGTGATCGCGGCCCTGTCTTAAGGCACCTCGGTCCCGAGCGCCGCCGTATAAATCTCAAACCAAGTTTCGCGATCCAGGTTTACCTTAAGAGCATCGCTGATCTTCTTGATCCTATTCAGATTATTTGTCCCCAGAACAGGCATAATCCGCGCCGGATGCGCCAAGAGCCAGGCGACGGCAACCGCATCCGCGCCGACACCATGCGCCGCGCCAATCCGGTCCAGAACCGCACGCACCGCCGCTCCTTCGGGACCAAACAACGCCCCGCCCGCCAGCGGCGACCAGGCCATCGGCGGGATGCCCCGTTCCTGCATCCAGGCGATATCGCCATTGGTAAAGGGCGCATGGCAAAGCACGCTGACCTCGATCTGATTAGTCACTAGCGAGGTGGACATCGCCGATTGCAGCAGCGTCCAGTCATGCAGTTTGAAATTCGATACCCCGACGTGGCGGACCTTGCCGGACTGAACCAGACCATCCAGAGCCTTGCCGGTCTCGTGGTGATCCATCAGCGGATCGGGCCGGTGGATCAGCAGCAAATCGATCCGATCTGTCTGCATCAACTGCAAAGACGCCTCAACGGATCCGGTGATATGCGCGGCAGAGGTGTCGTAGTATTTCACCCGCTTGTCGGCATATTTCCCAATCGGCGCGATGATATCGCATTTGGTCACCAGCTCGACCTGATCTCGCAAGCGAGGAGCCGCTTGAAACGCCGCGCCAAGGATCGCTTCGGCCCCGTAATCGCCGTAGATATCGGCCTGATCCATCGTGGTGATGCCCTGCGCGAGACAGGCTTCAACCTTGGACTGCACATGATCTGCCGAGGTGTCGGCGTCATCCCCGATCCGCCACATCCCATAGATCAACCGCGAGAAATCCAGATCATCGGCCAGCTTTATCCGTTCCATCAGCGTCGCTCTCCCGCGCCCAAAGGTGTCGCCGGGGTCTCTCTGGGCACCCGACCGTATTCCTGCGGCAGCGAACAGGTCTTCAACTGCGGCATCACCTTTTCGCCGAAATGCCGGCATTCGTCGAGATGTGGATAGCCGGAGAAGATAAAGGCGCGGATGCCCATTTTCTGATAGGCTTCGATCTCGGAGAGCACTTGGTCGGTGGAGCCGACAAGCGCCGCGCCGCAGCCCGACCGCGCCCTGCCGATCCCAGTCCAGAGATGCGGCTCCACATAGCCGAATTTATCCGCCAGCTCGCGGGCCCTCGCCTGATGCGCAACCCCAAGCGAGATCGAGTCATGCGCCCGGTCGCGGATCAGTTTGCCATATTCGTCATCCAGCTTGCTGGTCAGATACTCCGCGTATTCTCGGGCCTCCGCCTCGGTATCGCGGACGATCATATGCACGCGCAGCCCATAATCGAGCGTTCTGTCATAGCGCTCCGCCACCGCGTTAACGGCTTTCATCCGCTCCGCGATCTGCTCTTTCGGCTCGGGCCACATCAGATAAACGTCGCAATGCTGCCCGCAGAGATCCAAAGCCGCCGGGGAATACCCGCCGAAATACAAGAGTGGCCCGCCGATCTGGTAGGGTCGCGCCGGATCGGTGGTTAAGCCTTGGAAATTATAGACTTCACCCTCGTAGTTAATCTCATCTTGGGTCCAAGCCTGTTTCAGAATCTCCACCACTTCACGCGAGCGTTGATAGCGGAACCCGCTTTCGGCCACCTCGCCGGGGAAATCCGAGGAGATGATGTTCACCGTCAGCCGCCCCTCCAGCATATGGTCCAGCGTGGCGATGGTGCGGGCCAGCATGATCGGCTGCATCTCGCCGCAACGCACCGCGGCCAACATGTTGATCCGATCCGTGATCGGGGCACAGCCCGCGACAAAGCTGAGGGTATCTTGGCCCACCTGATAGCTCGACGGGCATAGGATATTGCGGAAGCCTTGCGCCTCCGCCTCCTTCAGGATCGACGAGCAATGCGCCCACGATGAGCGCAGATCACCATCGGGCACGCCCAGAAACTGATAATCATCGGAACAAAGCGCGGCGAACCAAGAGACCTCGGCGGCGTCCAAATCGGCGGATGTCACGGGCACAACTGTCATCTTTATCCTCCCCGGATGCGCAGTTTTGTCTTGCGTAGCACTCGCTTTAGAGTAGATCAATGCTATATCAATTTCCACGCGGGAGGGCGTGAGAGGTGACCGAGCCCGGCGCGCTTCCGGCGTATTTGCAAATCAGCGAGATGCTGATCCGCGACATCGCGGCGGGGCGCTTGGCCGATGGGCAGCGCCTGCCGCCCGAGCGCGAGATGGCCGCCGAGCATGGTGTATCGGTCATGACCCTGCGCAAGGCGTTAGCCGAATTGGAGACCCGCAAGCTGCTTGAGCGGCGCCAAGGGTCGGGCAACACGATCCGTGCGAATGGCGAGATTGGGGGCGTCTACGCGCTTTTCCGTCTGGAACTGCTGGAAGGCGGCGGCTTTCCAACAGCGCGCGTACTGGACGTGTCGCGGGAAGCGAAACCAGACAATATCCCCGATCTGGGCAGCGACACCCCGTTCGCCTGGCGCATTCGGCGGGTCAGGTCGCTCAACCGGCAACCGGTCTCGGCCGAGGAGATTTGGCTCGACGGGCGATTTACCGAAACACTCGCCGCCGACGAGCTCAGCCAATCGCTCTATCTCTACTACCGCGAGACCTTGAAACTCGCGATCCTCCGGGCTGAGGATCGGGTGGGCGTCGATACGGCACCGGATTGGACCCCGGACGAGATTGGCCTGCCCTCCGGCGCGCCAGCCTGTTTGGTGGCACGTCGAACCTGGAGCCAAGCCAATGACCCCATCGAGTTTTCTCGCTCTTGGGTGAACACAAGCCGTGCATGCTACGTCGCACGGATCAGCTAGCAGAAAGACACGACTATGAGATACGGCATCATTGGCTGCGGCATGATGGGGCAAGAGCATATCCGCAACATCCGCCTTCTGGGCGATTGTGAGGTGCGCGCGATTGTCGAGCCGGACCCGGGCATGCGGGCGCAGGCTTTGGGTTTGGTTCCCGACGCTTTCGCTTGCGACAGTATCTCCGAATTGGTGGCGCGGGACGATGTGGATGTCGTGGTGATTGCCACGCCGAATTATCAACACCTGGCGCAGCTTGAGGAGATTGCAGCGACCCGCGCCCTACCGGTTCTGGTCGAGAAGCCCGTCTATACTGATCCGGCAGAACTGCCCCGATTGAAACGGTTGGAACAGAGCTATGGCGCGCTGATTTGGGTGGCGTTGGAATATCGCTATATGCCGCCAATCGCGAAGTTCCTCGATTTGGCCGAGCGGGAGACCGGCGGCGTATCGATGTTGAGCATTCGCGAGCATCGGTTCCCCTTCTTGGAGAAGGTCGGAGATTGGAACCGCTTCAACCAGAAAACCGGCGGCACGATGGTCGAAAAATGCTGCCATTTCTTTGATTTGATGCGGGTGACCCTCGGCGCTGAACCGGTGCGCGTCATGGCCAGCGCAGGACAGGTCCTGAACCATTTGAGCGAACAATATCAGGGTATGACCCCAGACATCTGGGACAGCGGCTATGTGATCGTCGATTTTGACAACGGCGCGCGGGGCATGTTGGAATTATGCATGTTCGCAGAAGGCGCGCGCTATCAAGAGGAGCTTTCCGCAATTGGGCCAACCGGCAAGATCGAAGCGCTTGTGCCCGGCCCCGGGCGGTTCTGGCCCACTCATTTGGGACCGGCCCCAACCCCGAAAGTCATCGTCAGCCCACGTGCTCCGCAAGGCCCGCGCGAGATGGAAATCCCCGTCGATCCAACCTTGCTTGACGCAGGTGACCATAACGGCGCAACCTTTTATCAACACCAGTTGTTTTTGGCAGCGGCCCAGGACGGCACAGCGCCGGCGGTCAGCCTGAGCGACGGGATCGCCGCCGTCCGCATGGGGCTTGCGGCGCAAGAGGCGGCGCGCGAGGCGCGGGTTGTAACGCTCTAAGACTGGCGGAGACCCTTTGGCCCGCATAGATTGCCGGATATGAGAGCGCGGATCACCATAGGGATCGATGGCGGCGGCAGCGGCTGCCGCGTGGCCATTCGTTTGCCCGGTGGCGGGGTGATGCGGGTCAATGGCGGGCCGGCCAATGCGTTCACCGACCCCGCCGGAGCCGCCATCGAACTGTCGGAAACACTGGGCCGCGGCTTATCTCAAGCTGGATTGACCCGCGCGGTTTTGCCCCGCGCCCGGATTTGCGCCGGGATCGCAGGCTGCCGCTTGCCAGAATTGGCCAAGGATCTGGCTGCCCGCCTGCCCTTCCCCGCGCAGATCGTCGATGACAGCGTCACCGCGCTTCATGGCGCGTTTGACGGGGCGGATGGCACCTTGGTCAGTCTTGGCACAGGGTCGTTTTTCATCCGCAAGGCGGGCGAGACGGTGACCCATCTCGGCGGTTGGGGGTTTCAGCTTGGCGATGAAGCCTCGGGCGCTTGGCTCGGGCGGCGTTTGGTTGCCGTGAGCTTGCAGGCCAGCGAGGGCCGGATGGCCACAGATGCGCTGTCGGAGGTCGTGATGGTACGGCTGGCCCCACACCCGCTGCTCACACTGCAAGATGCGGACCCAAGCGATTATGCGGCGCTTGCGCCCTTGGTGTTGGACCATGCCGAAACCGGAACCGGGCAACAGCTCCTCTCCGAAACGATGGCGGAGATCAGCCGGGGCCTGGAAGATCTGGGTCATGAAACCGGTGCGCCCCTGGTCATCGCGGGTGGGTTTGGCCAAGCGCTGACTCCCTTTCTACCGGAGCCCCTCCGCGTGAGCCTGGTTGCGCCCAAAGACACCGCATTGGATGGCGCATTGGCAATGGCGGCCGCGCTGCCATGATCCTGAAAGGCGTGAATATTCTTGACGGCGACGGCTGGCGCAAAGGCGTCGATATCGAAATCGCCGATGGCCATGTGGCCAGCATCAGCCAGAGTGTGGCGATCCCCGGAGCGAAAACCGTCTTCCCCGGATTGGTGGATCTCCAGGTGAATGGTGGCGATGGTCTGATGCTGGGCGATTGCCAAAGCGCCGCCGATATCCGCCGGATCATGGCCGCGCATCGCAGGCTTGGCACGGGTTTTATCCTCCCGACGCTAATTTCGGACAGCATGGAGGTAACGGCGCGGGTGATCGACCTAACGGCACAGGCGATGGCGGATGAGCCAGGGCTGTTGGGCCTGCATCTAGAGGGGCCGCATTTGGCGGTGCCTGGCGCGCATGATCCGGCAAAGCTTCGACCGATGACCGAGGCCGATCTGTCGCTGTATCTTGACGCGAAAGCACGGCTTGGAAGTTTGATGATCACGCTCGCGCCTGAGCAGGTCAGCTTGCCACAGATCAGCGCCTTAGCTGAGGCTGGCATCACCGTCTCGCTCGGGCATAGCGCTTGCGATTATGACATGGCGATCGCCGCCTTCGACGCCGGCGGGCGGATGGCGACGCATCTCTATAATGCGATGTCGGGGGTGCATCATCGGGCCCCGGGGCTGGTCGGGGCCGCACTGGACCGGGCGGAGGCCTTTGGGCTGATCGCGGATGGGCATCATGTGCATGACGCCTGCTTGCGTCTGGCGGCCCGCGCCCGTCCCGATGCTTTGATGCTTGTCAGCGATGCGATGGCCGTTGCGGGAACCGATGTAACCCGTTTTCAGTTGAACGGTCGGGCGATTCAGCGGCGGGAGGGGCGCCTGACCCTGGCGGATGGTACATTGGCCGGTGCCGATACCAGCCTGCTTGATAGCGTGATGTATCTGGCCCAGGTGCTGAATCGCCCGCCCGTGGACACGCTACCATTCGCATTTGATCGGCCTTGGCGTCTTCTGACCGGCGCGCCGGCCCGGATTGCCGATGGTACTCGCGCGCAGTTCTGCGTCTCAGATGCTGATGGGATCACAAGCTTTGACAATGGCGAAGCGATCTTCTTCAGGCCCCACGATCACAGCGCCTGACCGACCAGCGCACCAATTGCCGACGTCGCCGCCATCGCCAGAACGCCCCAAAGCATCACCCGCCCTGCCGCGCGCAATTTCGGCGCCCCGCCCGCATGAGCCCCAAGCGCACCAAGTATTGCCAAAGCGACCAAGGTTGCGCCGCCGACCAGCGGTAAGACCGAAGCAATCGGGCTGATCGCGGAGACAGTCAGAGGCACGGCTGCGCCCAAAGCGAAGGTCAAAGCGGAGACTAACGCCGCTTGCAACGGCCGCGGTGGCGACAGATCTGTCAGCCCGATCTCATCGCGCAGATGGGTGCCAAGCGCATCGGCTTGGGTCAATTCTTGCGCGACGCGCGCCGCCAGTGCCTGGCTCAGGCCCCGCTCTTCATAGATCGCTTCCAACTCGCGCAGCTCGCCGTCCGGATTGCGGGTCAACTCGGCCTTCTCGCGTGCGATGTCGGCGCGTTCCACATCCGCTTGGGAGGAGACGGAGACATATTCCCCCGCTGCCATGCTCATCGCGCCTGCAACCATCCCGGCGACACCCGCCAAAATCATCTCCACCCGGTCCGCACCGCCAGCGGCGACCCCGACAATCAAGGAGGCCGTCGACAGGATGCCATCATTCGCCCCCATCACAGCGGCGCGGAGCCAGCCGGACCGGCCCGAGAGATGCGGTTCTTTGTGAGCGGAATACTCTGGCGCGTGTGGCATGCTGGCTCTTTGGCTGGCGAGGGTGATTTACGGGTTCGGGAGGCCGATCTTACCCGGGTTGAGGATGTTCAGCGGGTCGATCCCGGCTTTGATCCCCGCCATGACCTCCATCGCGGGGGCGCCGAGTTCTTTTACAAGATAGGGCGCTTTGCCCTGGCCGATCCCATGTTCGCCGGTGCAGGTCCCGTCCATCGAAATCGCCAGATCGTTCAGCCAGCCGACGAAGTTCTCGGCCCGCGCAATTTCGGCGCTGTCCTCCATATCGATCAGCAGGAGGACGTGGAAATTCCCATCCCCCACATGGCCCACGACAGGCGCGACAAAACCCATTTCGGCGGTTTTCGCTTGCGCCGCCGTGACGCAATCGGCCAGGCGGCTGACCGGCACGCAGACATCGGTCGAAATGCCTTTGGCCCCAGGGCGCAAGCCGAGGCTCGCCCAATACGCATCATGACGGGCTTGCCAAAGTTTGTTGCGGTCTTCCTCGCGCGTCGTGGCTTGGAAATCATGGCCGCCAAAGTCTTCGGCGATCTCGCCAAAACTCGCGGCCTGTTCCGCAACACCGGCCGGCGAGCCGTGAAACTCCACCAGCAGCAGCGGCGTCTCGGGCAAGCTGAGCTTGGAATAGGCATTTACGGCTTTCACCGTCAGGGCATCCAAAAGCTCGATCCGCGCCACCGGCAGGCCGAACTGGATCGTCGCGATCACCGTGTTGCACGCCGCCTCAACGCTCGGAAAAGAACATGTCGCCGCTGAGATCGCCTCGGGGATGCCCTGCAAACGCAGCGTCAGCTCGGTGATCAGGCCAAGCGTGCCCTCAGAGCCGACCATCAGGCGGGTCAGGTCATACCCTGCGGAGGTCTTCCGAGCTCGCGCGGCGGTTTTGAGCACCTCCCCGGACGGCAACACCGCTTTCAGGGCCAGCACATTGTCCTTCATCGTGCCATAGCGCACCGCGTTGGTGCCGCTGGCATTGGTCGCCGCCATGCCGCCAAGCGAGGCATCCGCGCCCGGATCGATGGGGAAGAACAGCCCGGTATCGCGCAGATGCGTGTTCAGCGCCTTCCGGGTCACGCCGGGCTGGATCACCACATCCATATCTTCGGCATTCACGGCAAGGATCTGATCCATCTGGCTCAGATCGACGCTGATCCCTCCTGCGGGGGCGTTGACATGGCCCTCAAGCGAGGTGCCGGTGCCAAATGGGATGATCGGCACGCGATGTTCGGCGCAAACCCGCATGATCTCCTGCACCTCTTCGGTGGAACGCGCAAAGACCACGCCATCGGGCGGCTGATTCCGGAGCCAAGTCGTTGTGTGGCCGTGCTGCTCGCGCATCGCCTGTCCGGTCTCGAACCGCGGCCCGAACCGTTGCGCCAAGATGCCGAGCGCGGTGGCAATCCCCGCCTCATTGCGGGGCATATCCGCCAAAATGGCCATCGCCAGATCCTTCCCGAAGAAATCCACGCACAGATTAGCGGGCGGGTTTGGGCGAGGCAATTGGCGGTGGACCGGATGGGAGCGACCCATTGTCCACCAGTCTCCGATATCTAATCCGGAAAATCACGTGCATGTCGTCCCTCTGTCGCGCAGCCGTCACATTCGAGGTCGACACTTTCTGCACCCGCCTGACCTTCCCGATGCGGGAGCCTGCCCTAGCCGGGATCAACCGCACTGTCCCCCATCCGCGCGGCCCCCGGCAGAAGATGGGGGTCGGCCCCTGACGATCAGAAGGTGTCTTACGCGACCCGTGGATTGCCCGCGGTACAACCCAGTTTCATGACGATCAGGGGTGGCTCTTCGGGCTGCCCCTTTTTCGGCGCCCTACCCCATGATAAGCGGCTCTTCGCAACAGGGGAGCCACCGGCATGAAGATCATCCGTTCCGAGATCAGACCAGACGGACATGAAAGCGACCGGCTCGCGGTTGGGATCGCGCAGATCGCGCCCATATGGCTGAACCGCGCGGCGACGTTGGAGAAAGTGATGGCTGCGACGACGGAGGCCGCCGATGCGGGTTGCGATCTCGTCGTCTTTGGCGAGGCTCTGGTGCCGGGCTATCCGGTTTGGATAGAGCGCACGGATGGCGCGCGCTTCAATGACCCGAAGCAGAAGGCGATCTATGCCCATTATGTCGATCAGGGCGTGGTGATTGAGCGCGGCGATCTCGAGCCGCTTTGTGCCTTGGCCGCCGAACGGCAGATCGCGATCTATCTGGGCGTGATGGAGCGCGCACCGGATCGCGGCGGCCATAGCCTTTATTGTACGCTGGTTTATATCGGGCCGGATGGGCAGATCGGCTCTGTCCATCGCAAGCTGCACCCGACCTATGAAGAACGGCTGGCCTGGGCCTCTGGCGACGGTCATGGGTTAAGGGTCCATGATCTCGGCCCGTTCCGTGTGGGCGGGCTGAATTGCTACGAAAACTGGTTGCCGCTTGCGCGCTCAGCGCTTTATGCGCAAGGTGAGAGCTTGCATGTGAGTGTCTGGCCCGGCGGTCTCCATAACACCTGCGATCTGCCCGTGTTCATCGCCAAAGAAAGCCGGTCTTATGTGATCGCGGCCAGTGGATTGCTGCGGGTGTCGGACCTGCCCGAGGATACGCTTGCCCGAGACGAGATCGTGGCGGCGGGTGGCGATGTGATCTCGAACGGCGGCAGCACGATTGTGGCCCCGGATGGCACAGTGTTGGTTGATCCGGTTGTGGATGAGGAGGCCCTGATCGTGGCCGAAATCGACGCAGGCGTCGTCCGCGGCGAACGGCAGAACCTCGATCAATCTGGGCATTATGCACGGCCAGATATCTTGCAACTCAACGTGAATCGAACCCGGCAGCGCCCGGTTCGATTTGACGACTAAGGTCTGTCATTTCACCGACGGCCCCGTTTGGCGGGATTTACTGCCGATCACTCAGACATGATCGGTTGCTCGTTAAAAGCCGATGACCACCGATGGCGCACTTCGCTGTGCGGGGCCATGGTAGACGGCCTCGATGTTGTTTCCGTCGGGGTCGAGCACGAAAGCCGCGTAGTACCCCGGGTGATAGGCCCGCTCGCCGGGGGTGCCGTTATCGCGCCCGCCATGGGCCAGCGCCGCGCCGTAAAAGGCATCGACCGTGGCGCGGTCTTTCGCCTGGAACGCCAAGTGGTGCCTCCCGGTCAACGCGCCGAGCGCGGCAGGGCTCTCAGCCGAGGATACGACCAACTCGTCGGCAAAAAAGACGTCATCGGCCATATCGACAATGGGAATGTCCAAGACGTCCAGAACAGCGGTGTAAAATTCCCGGCTCGCCGCGAAGTCGCGGACGACGAGTTGGACGTGGTCGATGAGGCGGCCACGATGCAGTTCAACGGATTCCATGGTCATTCTCCAAACGAAATTGGGCGTCTTAGTGTGCCTTGGCGGTCCGGTCTGGGCGAGGACAATTGAAACGTCCAAAACCCGGGCAACACGGCTTCTCTCAACGGCTTGCCATTGAGCGGTCCTCTGCGGCCCGAAAAGCTGGCTCACGCGTTACCAGTATAAGTCTCGCTGGACGATGCGCTATTCCGCCGCCTTGCTCGCGGCCTCTTCTGCGGCCCGCTCGGCATCCAACTCAGCGGCCTTCTTCTCGACCTGTTCGACGATGTGCTCAACCATCTGATCGTTGGACAGCTTGTGGCTTTGCGCGCCAGCCAGATAGACCATGCCCGACCCAGCCCCTCCGCCGGTAAAGCCGACATCAGTCATCAGCGCTTCACCCGGACCGTTCACAACACAGCCAATGATCGAGAGGCTCATCGGCGTCTTAATATGCTCGAGCCGCTTTTCGAGCGTCTCGACGGTTCTGATCACGTCGAAACCTTGCCGTGCACAGGAAGGACAGGAGATGATGTTCACGCCGCGATGACGCAGGCCGAGCGCTTTCAGCATCTCAAAGCCGACTTTCACCTCTTCCACCGGATCGGCCGAAAGGCTCACCCGCATCGTATCGCCAATGCCCATCCAAAGCAGGCTGCCCAGCCCAATCGCCGATTTGATCGTGCCGGACATGAGGCCACCCGCCTCCGTGATGCCCAAATGGATTGGCGCGTCGGTCGCCTCAGCCAGGCCCTGATAGGCGGCGGCGGCCATAAAGACATCGGAGGCTTTGCAAGAGATCTTGAACTCAAAGAAATCGTTGTCTTCCAAGATCTTGATATGGTCGAGCCCGCTTTCGATCATCGCATCGGGGCATGGCTCGCCATATTTCTCCAGCAAGTGCTTTTCGAGGGAGCCAGCGTTCACCCCGATCCGAATCGAACAGTTATGGTCACGGGCCGCTTTGATCACCTCTTTCACGCGGGTCTCGTCACCAATATTGCCGGGATTGATCCGGAGACATGCCGCGCCCGCCATAGCGCTCTCGATGCCGCGTTTGTAATGGAAATGAATGTCGGCGACGATTGGCACCGGGCTTTCGCGCACGATCTCTTTCAGAGCTTTGGAACTGTCCTCGTCGGGCACCGACACGCGGACAATATCGGCCCCCGCCTCGGCGCAGGCCTGCACCTGCGCGATGGTGCCTTTGATATCCGTGGTCAGCGTGTTGGTCATCGTCTGCACGGAAATCGGCGCATCACCACCGACGGGCACATTTCCCACATGGATCTGGCGGCTTTTCCGGCGGTCGATATTGCGCCACGGGCGGATCGGGTTATGCGACATGGGCTGCGCGGCTCCGGTCAGAAGGACTGTCTCTCTTTGGGTAGATAGAGCGACGGGCGCAGAGGCACAACGGCCTGCGGCATCATTCCTCGACAGCGGGCTCCGGGCTGAGTACCAGAGCGGCCACTTCCGCCAGGTCCGGGTCTGTTGTGGCATCTGCTATGACATAGCTGTCTGAGATTGCATCCGCCGAAAGCACCACGTCGCGTGCGACAGAGGTCCCGGGCCCGGCGGGCCCCATCGTCACGCCGTTGACTGCAAAGTAGAGCGAACCGGAATTACCCGCGCGCAGCGTCGGCGGCACCTCCGAGATCGGCAGTTCATAGCTGTCACCAGCGTCGAGCGTCCCTTCGAAGATGACGGTGCCGCTGGCCGAGGTCACACGCACCCAAGACGGGCGCACCGCGAAAAGCACAACCTGATCCTCGGTCCGCTCGGTGACTTGCACAGCACTGCCCGGAAGCAGCTCTTCGACCGGTGCAGCAGCGCCAGCGAGACGATTCACGGGCGGGGCCAATGCGCCAACTTCATCGGGATCCAGCGTTGCCAAGGGCTGGTCGCGCGGTGTCATCACGGGCATATCCAATGCCTGAGGGCGATACAGCCGATCCAACGCATCCGCCCTGGGAAGGGATGTGGCTGCATCGTCGGGCAAGCCCGTGCCAAACGTGCCATCTGGGGCCGCGCCGCCAAGTGCATCAAGTTGAGCCAATGTGTCGGGTGCCTGCTCCACGGGTGCAAATTGCAGCCGCTGCACATCCTGCAATACGGCCCAGGCCCCGTACCCAATGCCCGCAACCAGCGCCACCAGCACCAAAACGGAGCCAAGCGCGCCCGGTTCGATATTGGAGAAGAGGCGCTCACGTTCCGGGGTGAACGACACCCGCGCTACTTTGATCACATCATTGGGGTCGATCCGCCCCGGCGCCTCTGCCAAGGAGCGTTTGGCCTCAACCGCTTGACGTGCGGAAAACCCGTGCACACCTGAAAACCCGCTTTCGCCGCAGAACCGGTCAAAGGTCCATTCTGGATCGAGCGACAGATAGCGCGCGTAAGATCGGACATAACCTGCGATAAACCCTTGCGAGGAAAAGGCGGACAGATCGCCATTTTCAATGGCCGCGATATAGGCGGCCTTGATTTTTAGCTCACGTTCCACATCAAGAAGAGATTTGCCGAGGGTCGCGCGTTCGCCGCGCAACAGATCGCCCAGGGGGACCTCGAGGGCGGCTAGCTCCTCGAACGGTACAGCCTGTACCCGATCCTCTGCCCTGTTTTGGCCCATACTGGCCTTGCCCCGTTTTTTATGCTGGTCCACGTAACTCGCCTGTATGTGGCCAGATTTGCTGTAACAGCCCGTCATCCCCAAAAGAGTGATTCCCCAAAACCACTCAACTTGGCGGGCACCTTACCACAATAGCAAAACTCTGTGCACTAGCGGTTAACGCAGCATCACTGTCGGCGTAATTCAGCGCATAACGGGCGCGCCCTAACTGTGGGCATGCAATCCACCCAAGCCGGGACCCGGGTGAAGGCGCGTTCTGATCGGGATCTTAGGCGCTCAACTCGGATCGATTGAGGGCGCAATGGCTCCACAACCCATCCATCGCACGAACCAGACCATCCAGCATTTTGGGGTCATGAACCGGCGATGGCGTGAAGCGCAAACGCTCGGTGCCACGTGGCACGGTCGGATAGTTGATCGGCTGCACATAAATCCCGTAATCGGCCAGCAACATATCCGAGATTTTCTTCGTATGAACGGGATCGCCGACGATCACCGGCACGATATGGGAGCCGTGATCGATGATCGGCAGGCCCATGGCTTTCAGACGGAGTTTCAACACCTTGGCGCGCTCTTGCTGCATATCGCGGCGCGCCTGATCGGTTTTCAGATGCTTGACCGATGCCGCCGCGCCCGCGGCGATCGCCGGTGGGATCGAGGTGGTGAAGATGAAGCCCGGCGCGTAAGACCTGATCGCGTCGCACATTTTCGCAGACGCAGCGATATAGCCGCCCATCACGCCAAATGCCTTACCCAGGGTCCCGTTGATGATGTCCAGACGGTCCATCAACCCGTCCCGTTCCGCCACGCCTGCACCGCGCGGACCATACATGCCCACAGCATGCACCTCATCCAGATAGGTCAGCGCCCCAAATTCATCGGCCAGATCGCAGATCTCTTCAATTGGGCCAAAATCGCCATCCATCGAATAGATCGATTCGAACGCGATCAGCTTCGGGGCCGCCGGATCATCGGCCGCCATCAACTCGCGCAGATGCGCGACGTCGTTATGGCGGAAAATCCGTTTCGCACCGCCATTGCGGCGCACACCCTCAATCATCGAGGCATGGTTCAGCGCATCGGAGTAAATAATCATACCCGGGAAGAGCTTGGGCAGCGTGCTTAAAGTCGCGTCATTGGCGATGTAAGCCGAGGTGAAGATCAGCGCGGCCTCTTTCTGATGCAGATCGGCCAGTTCGGCCTCAAGCCGTTTGTGGTAAACTGTGGTGCCCGAGATGTTCCGCGTGCCGCCTGAGCCCGCGCCAGTCGCGTCCAAGGCTTCTTTCATCGCATTCAGAACAACCGGGTGCTGCCCCATGCCGAGATAATCATTGCCGCACCAGACGGTGATATCCTGCTTGGTGCCGTCGGGCCGGTTCCAAACCGCATGCGGGAACTGACCGCGCTTCCGCTCGATATCAATGAAGGTCCGGTAGCGGCCCTCCTCATGCAAACGGTTCAGGGCCGTATCAAGCGCGGTATCGTAGTTCACTGGCTGTCTCCTTCTTTGACCCCCGGGAGGTACCTTCCCCGGTCCCCTGGGCCAAAAGACGCTGGCTGTCTGTTTGCGCCGCCCCTTCGCGAACGGCCATTTCTGTCTTACCGCTGATACTGCGGTGGGGCTGTCTTCGCCAAGTTACAAATTGCCGCGCAACCCACTTTGATTTGAATCAACCCATGGCTGTATCTGGGCCGTTAATTGGCGATAATTGCACGGCAATCCGCGACTCCGCAATCTAAATTGGCCGCTTCGTCGGTCGGCCCAAAGCCCCAAGCGCCGGTGCTTGGCGAAATCGCGAAAACCTTGGGGCGATCCGCAAAGCGATAGTCCCCCCGCAAAACGGCACTGGCCGAAGCGCTGAGCTGGATCGCCGCCCCCGGCTCCCAACCGCGCGGGCGGACCACCAGCACCACAACACATTCTGCCCCGTCTTCGCGGCCAGCCTCACATTGCGCGAGGGCTGCGGCGCGGGCGGCCTCTTCATCATGATAGTTTCCGACGGCGGCGGTTGTGTTTGGATTGGCCAGCCCCGCATCAGGTGCAATCGCGAGCGCGCCATAATAGAGCATATCGGGCAACAGCCCGTCGCTCACCGCCCCTTCCAGAAGCCCGATTTCGGCAGCGTTCAGGCTATCATGCGGTACAAGCACGCCCTCCGCCGGCCCGCGCGCTGAAAACAACTCGCGTTGTGCTTCGCGGCCCGTGGGCAAATCCTGCGCAAACGCCGGCAGGGTCAGCCCCACCAAGGCCAAAGCTCCAACAATCGCGCGCATCACCCTCTCCTTCTGCTCATCCGAAATCAACGTCCCACAAGGGCCATAACCCCCAAACGTCACGGTCTCTCCATGTAGCGGCTTCCCCCGCCCCGGGCAACCGCTGGACATCCCGTCAGCGGAGCGTAGAGTTCGCGGCAATCCCGGTTTTATGGAAAGGACACCCAATGTCATTGGATGCAGTATTGGCGCGGATCGACAGCGATCTGGATCAGGCCACAGGGCGGTTGATGGAGCTTCTGCGGATCCCCTCGATCTCAACCGATCCGGCGTTTGACGCAGATTGCCAAGCGGCGGCGGAATGGCTGGTGACCGAACTAACCGGATTGGGATTGGACGCCTCCGTGCGGCCTACACCTGGCCACCCGATGGTCGTGGCCCATGGTGGGGGCGACGGCCCACATGTCTTGTTTTACGGCCACTACGATGTGCAGCCGGTGGACCCGCTCGACCTGTGGCACAAACCGCCCTTTGAGCCCGCCATCGAAGAAACGCCAAATGGCAAGGTGATCCGTGGCCGGGGCGCGGCGGATGACAAAGGCCAGTTGATGACCTTTGTCGAAGCCTGCCGCGCATGGAAAGCGGAGACCGGCACCCTGCCCGCCAAGGTGACGATCTTCTTCGAAGGGGAAGAAGAAAGCGGCTCACCCTCCCTGATCCCTTTCCTGGAAGAGAATGCCGAGGAGTTGACAGCAGATATCGCGCTGATCTGCGACACCGGGCTGTTCGATGCGGAGACCCCCGCCATCGTGACGCAGTTGCGCGGGCTTCTGGGCGAGGAGATCACGGTCACCGGCCCACGGATCGATCTGCATTCGGGCATGTATGGCGGCATCGCGATGAACCCAATCCGGGCGTTGAGCGATGTGCTGTCCAATCTGCATGACGAGAATGGCGTGATCCAGGTGCCCGGCTTCTATGATGATGTGGCGGAGTTGACGCCCGAGCTGAAAGCACAGTGGGACGGGCTTGGCTTTGACGCGGGCGGTTTCTTGGGCCCGGTTGGCCTGTCGGACCCGGCGGGGGAAGCCGGACGCTCGGGGCTTGAGATGATCTGGTCCCGCCCCACGGCGGAGATCAACGGGATCTGGGGCGGCTATACCGGCGACGGGTTTAAAACCGTGCTGCCCTCTGAAGCCCATGCGAAGGTCAGCTTCCGGCTGGTCAGCGGTCAGGACCCGCATAAGCTGCGCGAGAGTTTCCGGGCCTGGGTGACGGAGCAATTGCCCGCCGATTGTGAGGTGGAGTTTACCGATCATGGCGCCTCCCCCGCCGGACATATGGATACCAGCCACCCGGCTTTCGATGTGGCTTTGAGCGCCCTGTCGGCGGAGTGGCCGAAACCGGCGGCCTATATCGGCTGCGGCGGGTCGATCCCGGTCGCGGGGTATTTCAAAACCTATCTGGGCATGGATGCCCTTCTGGCCGGGTTTGGCAAAGATGATGACGCCGTGCATTCGCCGAATGAGAAATACGATTTGGAGAGCTTCCATCGTGGCATTCGGGCCTGGGCGCGCATCTTGGGCGGTCTTGCAAAGTAACCCAGCGGAGGCGCGCTGGTCGCGCGCCACGCGATACATGGGCGCCAAGTGGCACGGTGACGACCTGCCCTTGGCGTCTTTTTCGCTTGAGGCGTCAGGCTGGTGATGCCAACCGTGCGGGTCCACGCCAGAACCGCGCCATCATCAGACCGCCCGCCAGGACAAGACCGACCACCAGGCCGAGCCAGATACCGACCCCGCCCATATTGAGCGTGAAACCGAAGAGATAGCTCGACGGGATGCCGACCAGCCAATAACTGACGACGGCATAGAACATCGGCAGCTTGGTGTCCTGCACGCCTCGGAGCAGGCCAAGCGCCATGACCTGCGCCGCATCTGCCAGTTGGAACAGGCAGGCCACGACCAGAAGCGAGGTGCCGATGGCGATGATCTGCGGCCGCAACGGATCCATCGGATCGACGAAGAGGGACATGAGTGGACCCGGGAAACTCAGGAAAAGCGCGATGGTGATCCCGACCATAACCGCCGAGAGGATCAAAGCCGCCTTGGCCGCGTGACGGAGATTGGGGATATCACCCCGCCCCCAGGCATGGCCCGCGCGCACCGTCGCCGCCGAGCTCAACCCGACATGCACCATGAAGGTTGTCGACACGATCTGCAGCGCGACGCCATGGGCCGCCAGCTCCAACGCGCCGATCCAGCCCATCATGATCATCGTCGCCATGAACAACCCGCCCTCGGAGAGCAGCGTCAGCCCGATCGGCCAGCCGAGACGGAACACCTGGCCAAACGCCTCCCAATCCGGGCGCCAAAGCCGCGCGAAGAGGTCGTAGTTGGCGACACCTTTGGCATACGCCGCATAGAGCGCCAAGACCAAGAACATCAGCCCATGGGTGCCAAGCGAGGCAAAGGCCGCGCCGCGCAGGCCCAGTTCAGGCGCGCCCAGGTTGCCGAAGATCAGCACCCAATTCAGCCCGGCATTGAGCAGAACCGCCGCAAGGGTCGCCCAAAGCACTACTTTGGTGTGCTCCAATGCCGAGAGATGGCTGCGCAGCACCATGAACATCACCGCAAAGCCAATCGCCCCGCCCGCAATCCGCAAATAATCCTGCGCATCGGCAGCCACTTGCGGCTCTTGGCCAAGCGCCAGCAGAAGCGCGCCGGAGAACCAAAAGAGCGGCAGGCTGAGCGCGCTGAAAATCGCGGCGAGCCAAAGGCCCATTCGGGTCACCCGCCGGGCCTGGGTCTTGTCGTCATTGGCCACCGCGGCGGCCACCATCGGCATCACCGCCAGCGCAAACCCCATGCCGATAATCAGCACGATATGGAAATAGCTGGCTCCCAGAGCGACAGCGGCCAGTTCCGGCACGCCATACCAACCCACCATGATCGTATCGGTCAGACCGATTGAGGTCTGGGCCAATTGGCTGCCGATCAGGGGTAAGCCAAGCGCCAGGGTGGCGCGCATATGAGTGCGGAACGGGGACATGATCAGACTGGCTTATCTGGCCAGATCAGGCTTGCCAAGACGTCACGAAACGCGCGGGCCGAATGGGACCGCTTGGGCTAGAGCGCCTGCAGCGCCAAGCTGCCCGCCAAGAGCGCGACAATCAGGCCGACGCCGAGTTCAAGAAGCGGCTGTGCCCGGGCGATGGCAGCACCGCCCGGCAGGCTTGCCAACGCCCCTTCGCGGAGGGTCACCGCCGCGATCGCCACGGCGACCGTGACGCTGGCCGTGCCCAGCCCCATGGCAAAGGCCCCGGCTACTCCGATGGGGAAAATCCCCATCTGCGCAGTCAGGATCAAGATGAAGAGCGCCCCGGTGCAGGGCCGGATCGCCACCGCGCCCACCAACATCGCCACATCGCGCCAACTTGTGGCCTGGCTGAGCGCGTCGGCATCCGGGGCGTGGGTATGACCGCAGGTGCTGCGAGTGCCATCCGTTCCTGGCGTGTGGGCATGGCCTCGCTGGATCAGCCCGCGCGCGCCGCGCCAGGCAAGCCAGAGCCCCACCAGCGCGATCAGTGCAAAACTGAGCGGCGCAAATGTCTCATCCGCCAGGCCCGTCATCCGCTCGCGGCCCCAGCCCAAAAGCCAAAGACCCGCGCCGACCAGTATAATCGCGGTCAAGGCTTGCGCGAGGCTCGACAGAAGCGCGATGCCGGAGAGCCGCCACAGCCCAACCCGCCGCGCCGCGCCATAGCCGCCGATCAGAATCTTGCCATGACCCGGCCCAGCGGCATGAAAAAACCCATAGGCGAAGCAAAGCCCGGTAAAGGCGATCAACGCCCCTGGCTCGCCAGCCCGCAAGGCGCGGAGCGCCCGGGCCAGGCCGTTTTGCGTGTCGCGCTGCTCGGCTAAGGCCCAGCGATAAAGCGCATCATCGGCGCCGGTCAGGAACAGCGCAGCCAGCCCGAGGGCCAAGACGATGGCAAGCCAGATCAGTCCGCCGCGCATGTCACCACAACCCGATCCGCAAATATCGCTCCAACAGCGGGAAAGTTGTCCTCTGCCGAGACCGCGCCACCAATTCGCTCTATCTCTTCTTGCAAAACGGCATAGGCCGCATCGAGATCGGCCCGGACAAGCTCGGCCGCGCACCCATCGCGCCCGATGACCTGCATTGGTAAGGTCATTTCAAAGGCGATGTAGAACTCCGGATCATAGATCGCGGCTTCGAGCGAAGGGTTTGGTGCTGCGCCAAAAACAAGCCTGCGATGGACGGTCTCTAACTGTCCGGTCTCAGTCAGGATCAACGAAACCGGTGCTGGCGCGCCGATCTCCAGCATCTGCCCGCCGGATATCAAGGTGAGCCCCCCTTCAAAGCCGGCGCCCCAGTTCAGATCGAAACCAAGAGTATCCGCAATCTCGGTCTCAGTCAGAGCCCCATCGAAATCTTGGTCTAAACCATAATCTTGCAGCAAGAGGAGCGAATAGAGCTCATCATAGCGCCACGTCACCCGCACCTCGACCAAAGAGCCAGAGAGATCATGTATCAACTCTAGCCCTGCATCGATAAAGATGTGCGGATGCGCCTGTGCGGGCGGTGGTGCGGCCCAAAAGCCCGCGGCAAGCGCCAGAAACTGCAAGATACGTCGCACCATGCCAGCGATATAGGTCTGAGATCGCAGAGATCGCAACCACTCCGTGCGCCCTTGAGCCAACTCTCGCCGCCAGCACAAATGTGAACAATATCTAAGCATTGTTGTCAGATCGGCCCCCAATTGGTCACAATTACGCCCAGTTCGCAGCCCATAAGAGAATCGCACTTTTACGTCGCGAGGTATGGAAAAATGTCTGAATATCTTAGACAATTTCTGGAAGAAGACAGTGGCGCCATCTCAGTTGACTGGGTGGTCCTGTCTGCCGCGGCTGTCTCTATGGCGATTGCGACGACGGATGTTCTCGACAGCACGATCGGCGATGTGTCGTCCCGGCTCGAGGCACAACTCCGAAATCAGCAACTGAGCGATGACTTCGTGCAGTTCACCTCGGCCGATTTCGAGGACTTTTACCAAGCCGGTACTCTGACCGAAGAACAGGCCGGTGACCTGTTTAACGCTGCAAATGAACTGATGAATGGCGATATCATCGCCGCATTGGAAGCCGGAATTCCGGAAAAGATCGCGGGCACCCTAACCGCGCAAGAAGAGGCAGCGCTTCAGGCGATCGCCTCTGTCGCGCATCAGCGGAACATCGTCGATGATGCGGTGCTTTTCGAGCATTTCGGAATCGGAACCGACCCCTCGGGCGGAACCGACGTCTGACACACCCATTTGCCAAAAGATCATGGGGGCGGCCAAATAGCCGCCCTTTCTTGTGTTGATACGGCTGGTTTAGCTCTTATACCGCTTATCGGGGTGCAGCGAGGTGCCCAGGATATGGTCTGCATTGTGGATCACATGCGCCGCTTGCCCAACGATCAGAGGATCCGGCGCATGGGCAATCCGCAGGTCTTTGTCCGGGTAGTCCAAGCTGTCGAGAAAATGCAGCATGCAGTTGATCCGCGCGCGTTTCTTGTCGTTTGACTTAATCACCGTCCAGGGCGCATCGGCGGTGTCGGTGTAGAAGAACATCGCCTCTTTCGCCTCGGTGTAATCCGCCCATTTGTCCAAGCTCGCCTTATCAATCGGGCTCAACTTCCAGCGCTTGAGCGGATCGTCGGCCCGGCTGGCAAACCGCGCGCGTTGCTCTTCTTGCGTCACCGAGAACCAGTATTTGTAGAGCTTGATCCCGGAGCGCACCAACATCCGTTCGAGCTCCGGCGTCTGGCGCATGAACTCCAGATAATCGTTCGGGGCGCAGAACCCCATCACCCGCTCAACACCGGCGCGATTGTACCAGGAGCGGTCGTAGAACACCATTTCGCCCGCTGTCGGCAAATGCTCGACATAGCGTTGAAAGAACCACTGGCCGCGTTCCTCATCCGTGGGTTTGTTCAGCGCGACCACACGTGCCTCACGCGGGTTCAAATGCTCCATGAAGCGTTTGATCGTGCCGCCTTTGCCCGCCGCATCGCGGCCTTCGAACAGGATCACGATCTTCTGGCCGGTTTCCCCGATCCATTTCTGCGCCTTGAGCAATTCAGCTTGAATCTTGGCCTTCTGGTTCTCGTAGCTCCGCCGCGAGAGCTTGGTCTCGTAAGGGTACGCCCCACTCTCGAAGGCCTGACGGATGGTATCCGGTGTGACGGTTGGGAAACCCACATTCGGTCGCACCGATTTGGCGGGTTTTATCGGTGGCGCGGTTTCGACGGTCTTGAGATCTTCCATTGGCACTGTCCCTTTTTTGGTCCTGTAGCATTTTCGTTGGTTTTGAAACGAAACTGTCACAAACCCGCGGGCAGCGCCTTGATCCGAGTCAAATTACCCGGTCAGGCTTTGGTTTTGCATATCACTGTGATAGATTTTCCCCATTAAGGCCGCGTATTCCTGGCCAGACCAATATTTCGAATGGGGGAGAGAGGCATGGCCGTTTTCGTCAGCCCGAGCCGCGCGACCTATATCCGCAAAGCAATGACATTTGTGTCGGTGACGCTGATCTCAGCGGCCGTGTTCGCCACAACTCCAGGCAGCAGCTTGGCGCAAACCGCGCTGACCAATCCCGATGAGGGAAAGAACGTCCCCGGAGGCACCGGGCCGCTCGCCCCCGCCGTCACCCCCACGCCCACGCCCACACCGCCAGCGACACCGACCGATACCGGCGACAAAGGCCCGCAACCCACACCCGTCCCGCAGCCGGCCCCCACGCCGCCACCTGCCGCTCCGGCCGATACGGGCGGCAAAGGGGACGACACCCCTGCCCCGCAACCAACGCCGGCGCCCGCTCCGACAGAGGCAGAGGTCGAGGCAACCGAAAGCGAGGCGACACCAGAAAACCCAGAACCAGAGGCCACAGGCGCGGCGGAGGCGGCAGAGATCGTCGCCCCCGAAGCCGACACCCCGTCCCCCTCGGAAAGCTCGGACAGTGCAGACGCCATGCCGACGAACGGTGCGGCGATGCCAGCCGTCATGGCAGCGTTGGCCGAGAGTTTCCCAGAAGGTGAAGCGGAGAATTTCACCGAAATGCTGGTCAGCCTGCCGGATGGCGTGACCGCCGACACAATCGGGCATCTGCTCTACCCGCGTCGCCAGTTTGATCGCGCGGCGTGGTTCTTTGGCGCGGCGGCGCAAGCGCCGAACGCCACCGCCGCCAGTCTCAACAATTTCGGGGCCATGGCGATGGAGGTCTATGCCGATGCGCCGGATGACTGGTCGGAGGCCTTCTTGCAGGCCGCCTATGACGCCCTGACATTGGCCAATGAGTTGCAACCAGATGATCCGGCGATCCTGAACAATCTGGGCAATGCAGCCCGCCGCTTGGGTCTGCACGATGAAGCCGTCGACCACAGCCGCCGCGCCACGGAGTTGGCCCCAGAAGAACCGCTTTATTGGACCAACCACGCTCGCGCCCTGGATGCTGCGGGCGATGCCGAAGGGGCCGCGGCCGCGCTGGCTCGGGCGCATCTCTTGGAGCCGAATGGCTTGGCACTTCTGGAGACGTTACCGCGCTTGCCCAGTGCCGGGCCAAGCTATTCGCAAGCGCTGCAAAACCAATGCGATGTGAATTTCCGCTGCCAGGAGATTTGCCCCCGTTCGATCATCGGCGGGTTGATGTCCGTCACCTGCGAGATCGAAAACAGCTCCGCCCAGATCGCCTGCATGGAGGGTCGACCCTATCCGACCAGTTATCGCTGTGAGGAAGACTTGCCGGAATATGGCATCCTGATCCCAGGGTTGAACGCTGGCTTCTCCGTCGCGGTGCCGGGCTTCTCGGCGCATGTGCTGGTGCAAGGCGATGGCCGTGTGGATGTCCGTGTCGAAGCAGGTGTTAGCGTCGGCCCGGTTGGCGGGTATGTGCGCGGCGACGGGCATTTCTCCCCCTCAGGCGGGGCCAGCTTCGACAATCTGGGCGGCGGCGCGCGGATCAATGTCTTGCCAAACTCGCCCGCCAATCAACTGGCCAGCGATTTGGGCCACCCGCCCGTTCATATCGAGCTGGAACAGGTGGGTGAGGGCCCGCGCCAGATCAATGTGGAAACCTATAACTACGGGCTTCTCTCGTTCTGAGACCCAAGCAGAATTTGGCCGACCCCACGCGCGGGGCTTGATTGCGCCCCGCGCGCGCTGTCATGTTGCAGGAAATGACGGAGGGAGCAGTTATGATCCGAGTGACACTTTTGACCAGCCTTGTGGCGCTTGCGGGCTGCGTCACCTTTCCAACGCAACCCATCCGAACCAGCACGCCCGCGCCGATCGCCAACCCGTCGCCCGCCCCGGTGGTCAACGGCGTCCCCGTGACCCTGACCGATGGCAGCCGCGGCCTCGCGCTTTGGTGCGCTGTGCCGGGCGACTGCATCGCCGATGCCCGGATGGCCTGCAATAACAGCCAGTCGATCCGCTCGACCGCAGATATCGACCGCAATTCGGCCCGCGCATCGGAATTCTTCAGCCGCGCCGAAACCGAGCCGTCGACCTTGGTGGTCGCCTGTAGTTAAAGGGACCGGAGAGACTTCCCCCCTGCCCCCAAACCTGCTCTAATGCGTGGCAAGAACCACAAGATAGAGCAGAGCATGGCAGACGACCTCCTCACCGGCGCGCCCGATCCTTCCGCCTATGACGCCTCCTCGATTGAAGTGCTGGAGGGGTTGGAGCCCGTGCGCAAACGCCCCGGCATGTATATCGGTGGCACCGATGAGCGCGCGCTGCACCATCTGGTGGCCGAAGTCCTCGACAACTCGATGGACGAGGCCGTGGCCGGCCATGCCAGCCGGATCGAGGTAGAGTTGAACGCCGATTACTCCGTCACGATCCGCGATAATGGCCGTGGCATCCCGATCGACCCACATCCGAAATTCCCCGACAAATCCGCGGTGGAGGTGATCCTCTGCACGCTCCATGCGGGCGGCAAATTCTCTGGCAAAGCCTATGAGACGTCGGGCGGTTTGCATGGCGTCGGCGTCTCGGTGGTCAACGCACTCTCCGATCATCTGCGGGTCGAGGTGGCGCGGAATCGCGAGCTGTTCGTGCAAGAGTTCTCGCGCGGCATCCCGCAAGGCCCGGTGCAGGCGGCTGGCAGCGCGCCGAACCGGCGTGGCACCTCGGTGACCTTCCATGCCGATGCGGAAATCTTCGGGTCGCACCGATTCAAACCCGCGCGCATGATGAAGATGGTCCGCTCCAAGGCCTATCTCTTCTCCGGCGTCGAAATCCGCTGGAAAACTGCGATTGACGATGGCGAGACCCCGACGGAGGCGACCTTCCATTTCCCCGGCGGCCTGTCCGATTACCTGGGCGAGACACTCGGCGCAGCCTCGACCTATGCCGAGAAACCCTTTGCCGGGAAGGTTTCGTTTCAGGAGCGTTTCAACCAGCCGGGCAGCGTCGAATGGGCAATCAACTGGACCCCGTCGCGCGACGGGTTCATCCAAAGCTACTGTAACACCGTGCCCACACCTGAGGGCGGCACCCATGAGCAAGGCTTCTGGGCCGCCGTTTTGAAAGGCATCCGCGCCTATGGCGAGTTGGCGGGCAACCGGAAAGCGACGCAGATCACCCGCGATGACCTGATCACCGGCGGCTGCGCGCTGGTCTCTTGCTTCATCCGCGAGCCGGAATTTGTTGGCCAGACCAAAGACCGGCTGGCCACGACCGAGGCCGCGCGGATGGTCGAAGGTGCCGTCAGGGACCATTTCGACAACTGGCTGGCGGCGGACACCAAATCTGCGGGCGCGATCCTCGATTTCCTTATCCTGCGGGCCGAGGAACGTCTGCGGCGGCGGCAGGAGAAAGAGACCGCGCGGAAATCGGCGACGAAAAAGCTGCGCCTGCCCGGCAAACTTGTGGACTGCTCACAACAAGCCCGTGACGGCACGGAGCTGTTCATCGTCGAAGGCGACAGCGCGGGTGGCTCGGCCAAAATGGCGCGGGATCGGAAGACGCAAGCGCTCCTGCCGCTTCGGGGTAAAATCCTGAACGTGCTTGGCGCGGCTTCGTCGAAATTGGGCCAGAATGCCGAGATTTCCGATCTCTGCCAGGCGCTTGGCGTCGGCATGGGCACGAAATTCAACCTCGATGATCTGCGCTATGACAAGATCATCATCATGACCGACGCGGATGTGGACGGCGCCCATATCGCCGCGCTTCTAATGACATTTTTCTTTAGCCAGATGCGCCCGCTGATCGATGGCGGGCATCTCTACCTGGCCTGCCCGCCACTCTTCCGCCTGACCCAGGGCGCGCGGCGGGTCTATTGCCTGGACGAGATCGAGCGCGATGAGTGGCTGGACAAGGGCCTAGGCGGCAAGGGCAAGATCGACCTCTCGCGGTTTAAGGGCCTGGGCGAGATGGATGCGAAAGACCTGAAAGAGACCACGATGGATCCGGCCTCCCGCAAGTTGATCCGGGTGTCGATTGACGAGGACGAGCCAGGGGAAACCGGCGATCTGGTGGAGCGGCTGATGGGCAAAAAACCGGAGCTGCGGTTTCAGTACATCCAGGAGAACGCGCGGTTTGTGGAAGAGTTGGATGTTTAGTGAGAAGCTAGAGGGAGACCGATGCCGAAGTTAAGAAGAGGCTTATGCGTTGCTAGCATTGCTTGTCTGTTGCTTACCGCTTGCGAGCCATCCGCTGTTGTTATGAGTCGAACAACAGGAGAGACCGGGGTCGGGCAAATTGAAGGCGCCACGTTCGGCAATTCCGGAAGATTAACCTTCCAGTTCGCCGATGAAACTTATGTTGGCAATTGGGTGACCGTACGTGATCCAGGCGCTCAAGGCTTTGGTTTGTTTAACGCCAGCACCAGCGACGGCACTCTATTCGGCACATCGTCAATTTTTGCAGAGTCAGACAGCGGTTACGGGAACGCCATACTTAGATCTGACCAAGGCAACTCAATGAGGTGCGAGTTCCGATATAGCCTGGTTACGATTACTGCTATTGGCGTGTGCCAGCGAAATGATGGTGAGATATTTGATCTGCAGGTGAGCTAGCTCTTCGGTCGGCTCTGGGCCATCGGAAAGGGCGAGAGCCTGCCCGTGGGATGGCGCTGCAACGTCCATTTGGCGCGATTTATGCCAGCCAAACCCTTCTCCGATCCGATCGACGCACTACACCTCCAAAGCGCCAGCCCGCAGGGACGGGCAGGCGCTCGCCCGGCGGCTGCGCCTTGGTTCCGGGCTGAGTAGAGCTTCAAGTCTAGGTTGGATTTAGCGCGCTATTCCACCTGCACCGTCTCCAGCCACCCGACCAAATCCACCACCTCGCGGCTGGTCAAGAGCGTCCCCCCGCCCCGTTCGCGCAGGACCACGTTGAACTCGCCGAACACGAAGCCGAAAATCGGCATCTCGCCACCATGGGTCAGGATCGGGTCGCGACCGTCGATCAGGCGGGCGATCTCGATCACCGGGAAGGCGCCATCGCGGCGGGCGGCGATTTGGGTGAGATCGGAAGGCGGCACCGTCAGCACCTCGGCCATCGGCCCACCACCTTCGGCGATCTCGCCATGGCAGACGGCGCAGTGTTGGAAATAGAGCCGCTCCCCGCGATCCACATCCTGAGCCAAAGCCGGAAGCGCCAGAGGGATCAAAGCCAGGGCCGTCGTCAAAACACGCATTGTCAGTCTCTCCATTCCGCGCCGTTTGGGGCCCGAGTCGGGCCCGGTCTCACTCTTGGATATTTTGCAAATATGTCACCAAATCGGCGATCACCGCGCTGGTCATGATCCGCTGTCCTGAGGCGTCTTGTATCGCCACATCCGGCCCGTCGCCCTCGAAAAACCCGCCAAAGAGCGGCATGTCGCCACCATGGGCCAAGAGCGGGTCACGCCCATCGATCTGCTGCGTGACGCGGAAGGTCGGGAACGCCCCGTTATTCAAGGCGCTGAGTTGCGTCAGGTCGGGCGGCAGCACAGTCAGAAGCGGCGCCATCCGGCCATCGCCGCGCGCGCTTTGACCATGGCAAGCGGCGCAATAAACCATGAAATGATCTCGCCCCAACTCAGCATCTTGCGCCAGGCCGGGCGTGGCAGAGACCAGCGTTGCAAGGATAAAGGGGATGATGCGCATCGAAACCTCCTCCAATCTGATGCGGCCAGCATGCCCGATCTGACAGGCGGCACATTGATCGGGGTCAAGTCGCGGGGCCGGTTCGCTTTTTCGTGATCGCCATTCCCAAGCCGACATGGCGCGCCTATCGTGGCCCCATGCGCGTGATCGTCTTTCTGCTCTGCCTTGGCCTTGCCGCCTGCGGCCGCCCCCTGACCGAGGCCGAACGGGCCTTTATGGGCGGGCTGCAGGGCGATGCGCTGGATGTGGACCGCATTCGGATCATCGAGAACCCGTTGGTCGGTCTGTCGACCCAGACCTACCCGGTCCGCCCCCGGACCACCTGCCGCGAGCGAATTTTCCCCGAGCCCGAAGGCGATGAGATCAGCGGGCGGACGGCCGGCATCGTGTTGTTCAACCGGTTACATGTGCGCGAGACCTATTCCGTGCCCGATTATGTCCGCACCCCGGATGGCGGCATGAGCCTGGTCGCCGCGATGTTTTTCGCCCATGAGATGACCCATATCTGGCAATGGCAAAACCGTGATGTCACCGGCTATCATCCGGCCCGCGCCTTTGCCGAGCATCTGCGCACCGAGGACCCGTATCTGCTGGATGGCGACAGCGCATTCGCCTTTCTAGATTACGGCTATGAGCAGCAGGCGAGCCTGGTCGAGGAATATGTCTGTTGCCGCACGCTTGATCCGGGCGGCGCGCGCACCGAGCGGTTGGAGCAGCTTTTGCAAGAGGTGATGCCGGTTCAGCCCTTGCAATCCCGGGCTGATGCGGTTGAGGTTTACCTGCCCTGGGATGGGGTGGAGTTGCGGGGGATCTGTTCGTGAGATCGCCCGCCTTATCTGGGGCTTAAGATGACACATCACGCTTTAATCATGCTGGCCGCCGGGATCGGCATTCCGCTTCTAGCCGCTTTGAACGCGCGGCTTGGGGCCAATATCGGCTCGCCGGCGGCGGCGGCGCTGATCTTGTTTCTCGTGGCATTGATCGCGACGACCGTCACCATGGTGGTAAGCGGCGGCACCGGCGCGCTGTCAAACCTTGCCGCACAACCGAAGCACCTGTTTCTGGCGGGTCTATTCGTTGCCTTCTATGTGTTGTCGATCACCTGGGTCGCGCCCACATTCGGGGTCGGGAACGCGGTGTTTTTCGTGCTGTTGGGGCAGCTGATCTCGGCGGCGGCGATTGATCATTTCGGCCTTTTCGGGGCGCAGGTCGCGTCTTTGTCACCGATGCGGATCGCCGGGATCTTGGTGATGGCATTGGGCGTCGCGCTGACCCAGTTCGCCAGCCGCGGCTAGCCCTCGGCTTTTTCTTCCAACATCAACCACTCTTCCTCGGCGTTGGTCAGCTTCGTCTGACGCTCAGCTAAGGCTTCCGTTGCTTTGCGGAACTTCAAAGGCTCGCGGGTGAACAGCTCCGGATCGGCCAGAAGCGCCTCCAGCTTACCGATCTCCGCCTCCAGGCGGCTCATGATATCTGGCAAGTCTTTCAGACGATGGGCTTCGGTAAAGGACAGGCGCGATTTCGGCTTCTCCGCCGCTTTCGGCGCGACCTGTTTTGCCGGTTTTGTTCCGGCTGGTTTGACGGCATCCACCTTGCGGGCCGCGCCGCGCTGCGCTTGGTAATCGGTCCAGCCGCCGGCATAGATTGTGGCCTGGCCATCGCCTTCCATTGCCACGGTCGTCGTCACCACCCGATCGAGGAAATCCCGGTCATGGCTCACCAAGAGCACCGTGCCGGGGTAGTCGCCCAACAGATCCTGCAACAGATCAAGCGTCTCGACATCCAAGTCGTTGGTCGGCTCATCAAGCACCAAAAGGTTCGATTCCCGCGCCATGATCCGCGCGAGCAGCAGCCGGGCTTTCTCACCGCCCGAGAGCGATTTGATCGGCGCCCGGGCTTGCGCATCATCAAACAGAAACTCTTTCAGATACCCCACCACATGGCGCGGCTGGCCCCGCACCATCACCTGATCGGAGCGGCCATTGACCCCCATCAGTGGATCGTTCGTCAGGCTATCCCAAAGCGTCGCCTCCGGGTCGAGCGCGCTGCGGGTTTGGTCAAAAACCGCCATCTCCAGACCCGTGCCATGGGTGACACTGCCGGTATCGGGCGCAAGTTGCCCCGTTAGAATGTTCAGGAGCGTGGTTTTGCCTGCGCCATTTGGGCCGACAAAGCCAATCCGGTCACCGCGCAAGATGCGTAGGTCAAACGGCTTCAAGATGAGCTTCTCGCCGTAACTCTTTGAAATACCTTTGGCCTCGATCACCCGCTTGCCGGATTGCGGGCCTGCCTCAAGCACCATCCCCGCCGCCCCTTGCCGTCGGATCATATTCGCCCGTTCGGCGCGCAGATCGCCCAAGGCGCGGACCCGCCCCATATTGCGCTTGCGCCGGGCAGAGATGCCTTCGACAGCCCATCGGGCCTCGGCTTTGATCTTGCGGTCGAGCTTGTGACGGGCGAGGTCCTCCTCTTCCCAGGTCTTATCGCGCCAGGCCTCGAAATGCGCGAAACCCTTCTCCTGCCGCCGCACCTTGCCGCGATCAACCCAAAGCGTGGCGCGGGTCAGCGCGGTTAGAAACGCCCGGTCGTGAGAGATCAGCACATAGGCCGTGCGGGTCTGCGCCAGCTCGGCTTCCAACCAACGGATCGCCTCAATGTCGAGATGGTTGGTCGGCTCATCGAGCAGCATCAGCTCCGGCGCCTCGGCCAAAAGCTTGGCCAGCGCCGCACGCCGCCGCTCACCGCCCGAGGCCTGCGCCACATCGGCCTCAAGCCGCAGCTTCAGCCCGGTCGCCGCCGCCTCGACCCGCCAAGCCTGGTCGGGACCAAGATCGCTCAACGCATAATCGCCGAGGGTCGCATAGCCCTCAAAATCCGGCTCCTGCTCCATATAGCCCGTATGGGTGCCCGGCGGCAGAGTCCGGGTGCCATGGTCGGGTTCAACAAGACCCGCCATGACCTTGAGAAGTGTGGATTTTCCCGACCCATTCCGGCCGACTAGCGCCACCCGGTCGCCCTCCTGCACCACCAGATCGAGCCCGGAAAAGACCGGGTCGCCGCCGAAGGTCAGCGAGATATCATTGAGCTGTAACAGAGGTGCGCGCGCCATGCCTGCCAGCTATTTGCCGCGCGCGCTGAGGTCAAGATGTCAGTTGCCGAGCATCCATTCGCCCTCTGGCCAAAACGCGTGATAGGCAAAGGCAAACATCACGTCATGGGGCATATCCGCACCCGCCGCATCCCTCACTCGGATCATCCCGACATCACGGCCCGCGCCAATATTTTCGGTGTCGAGCGCCGAGGCTTTGCCGGCTTCCCAGGTGATCGTCACCCCGGCCTCTGTCACCTCTTCGACCTCGGCCAGGCGCTGCATCGGCCAGGCACGGTCGCCCACCCGGATCACCCGGGCCAGCGGTTCGATCCCATGCGGCGGCATCTCGCCATCATAGAGAAACGGGCGCGTGGAACTGTCATAGCCGACATAAGGGTTCCGCCCATAGGGCCGCCGCCAATCGGGCTCATCCATCACCAAACCATCCGGATTGCGGTCGCGAAACTCGGCGAAGCTCTCCATCCAGCTTGGCAGTTCGATGAGATCGGTGCCGGTCATCTCGCCGACAATCCCCTCGCCAATCGCTTGCTGCCACCAGCTTTCGGTTTCGCGGTCGTACATCACCATATCGGAATGGCGCAGATTGCCCGAGACACCGAAAGACAGCACCTGCCCGTCAACCCGCCTGTCGAAGGTGATCGCGGAATTGCACAAAGGGCAGAAGGTCACGGCAACCGGAATGCCGCCCACCTCGTCATTCACGATCTCATGCCAGGTCAGATAGCGGATCGGATAAGCGCGCGGCGTATCCCCTTCAAATTCCAGGGTAATCACCGCCTCCATATCGCCGACCCGAGTCTCGGCGGCGGCGGCGATGAAGCGCGGGTCATCAAGAGCCGGGATCCCATCCCGCCCCGGCCCGCCAGAGCGAATTTCGTCGAGATCGACCGAGCGGGTTTCAAAATCCGTATTCGGCCATTCGACACGCATCATGACGGATTGCGCGGCGAGGGGCAGCGCCAGCGTGGCGGCGCAGAGAAAGGCGGCAAGCGGGGCAAAGCGCATCAGGGCTCTCCTGGTCCAGGTCCGCAAATCCTGCCAGAGAGAGGGCGCATCGCCTAGCCCCGCTCACGGTCTCGTGTCAGTCGGTGACCCGCACCGCCGTCATCCGGTCCGGCTCGCCAATCACCGCGCCATTGCGCCCGGTGCCGCGTTTGATCGCATCGACAATCTCCATCCCTTCGACGACCTCACCCACCACGGTGTATTGACCGTTCAACTGTGGGGTCGATCCGAACATGATGAAGAACTGACTGTTGGCGCTGTCTGGATCGTTGCTGCGCGCCATGCCGATGATGCCGCGCTCGAACGGGCGATCTGAGAATTCGGCGGGCAAGTCGGGGTAGCTCGACCCGCCCCGCCCGGCATAGCGCATATCCTGCCCCATCCGGCCAAATTCCACATCGCCAGTTTGCGCCATGAACCCGTCAATCACACGGTGGAACACCACGTTTTCATAAGCGCCTTCGGCGGCTAGCGTGCTGATCCGCTCCACATGCTGCGGCGCAAGGTCTTCGAACAGGTCGATGACAATCGTGCCCTCGGCCTCCCCCGCCACGTCGATCTCCAGCCCGCTGGCCAGCGCCGGGCTGGCCAAGAGGGACAGTGCCAAAGCCAGCTTACGCATCGGCCGCCACTTTCACCGAGATCATTTTGTCAGGGTTCGCGGGCGGCTCGCCTCGCGTGATCGCGTCCACATGCTCCATCCCTTCGATGACCCGGCCATAGACAGTGTATTGGCCGTTCAAGAAGTGGTTGTCGCTGAAATTGATGAAGAATTGGCTGTTGGCCGAGTTCGGGTTCTGCGACCGCGCCGCGCCAAGCGTGCCGCGATCGTGGGGCAGCTTCGAGAACTCCGCTGGCAAATCGGGTTTGTCGGAGCCGCCGGTGCCCGCCATCCGCAGATTGCCACCCTCCTTGCCATTGGCCACATCGCCGGTCTGGGCCATGAAGCCCTCGATCACCCGGTGAAACACCACTCCGTCATATTCCCCCGCACGGGCCAGCTCTTTCATCCGCTCGCTGTGTTGCGGTGCCACATCGGGCATCAACTCGATTGTGACGGTGCCGCCCGTGAGTTCCATCAGGATGGTGTTTTCGGGGTCTTTGATCTCGGCCATTTGGCGCTCCTATCCTCTAAGGTCGGAGCGGACCCTACTGCGCCCGGCTGGAAAGGAAAAGCGCCTAACGCGGGAACTTGCCCAAGAGCGCCTGATGCACCGCGGGCGGCACGAAATGCGAGACATCGCCCTTCAGCCGCGCAATCTCTTTGACCAGCTTCGAAGCGATGGCCTGCCGGTCGGCTTCGGCCATGAGGAACACAGTGGTGATCTCGGAATCCAGCTTCCGGTTCATCCCAACCATCTGAAACTCATACTCAAAATCGGCCACGGCACGCAGACCGCGAATGATGATCCCGGCCCCCACATCCTTGGCGCAATCAATCAACAGATTCTCGAAGGGATGCACCACGATCTCGGTGCCCATCTTTGCCGACAGGGTGGCACATTCCGCTTCCACCATCGCGACACGCTCTTCCAAGGTGAAAAGCGGGCCCTTGTCGCGATTGATCGCCACCCCGATCACCAAACGGTCAACCAGGGTACAGGCCCGGCGGATGATGTCGATATGCCCCAATGTGATAGGGTCAAATGTGCCTGGATAAAGACCTACACGCATAGCCCGCCGTCCCTCTTCTCGGTCATTGGCGCCAACGCAACAATATTGCGCACGCCTTGTCCACCCCCTGCCAGCAGAACCATCGTCAGTTGTCAGGCGTCACAGCCCAAGCATATCAAAAAAGACGAAAAAACAATGCGCCGCAGGCGCGCAATTTGGTCAGAGGCGCGACATCCAGGACAAGTCAGAACCCCTTGATCATGCCTTCCAACGCCTCTTTCTCCATCGACAGCTTGCTGAGCTGCGCCTTGACCACATCGCCGATGGAGATCAGCCCGATCATCTCGGCCCCCTCCATCACCGGCATGTGACGGAACCGGCCCTGGGTCATCTTTGCCAGCACCTCATCGGATGTTTCATCGGCGGCGCAGGAGACAATTTCCGACGTCATCATTGCGTCAACCCGGTCTGTCAAACAGGACGGACCGCGCGCGCCCAACTCTCGGACGATATCCCGTTCCGATACGATCCCCGCCACCGCCTTGCCATCCGGCGAGACCACAAGCGCCCCAAATCTCTTCTGCGACAAGATTTCCGCCACCTGTGCGACGGTTGTGCCAGGCTGGATCGTCTCCACACCTGTCGTGGGTTTGCTCTTGAGAATCTGCTGGACGAGCATGGGCGCCTCCCTTCAATTGATCACTCGGTTGTCGCGTCCCTTGACCTCAGCGTCCTCTGGATCACCCTTTTGTGTCAAGCAGATGTGTTGCCGCGTGAGCTGTCTCTTGCTTGACAACGAGGGCCTCAAGACGCGCGATCTCGCGCCGAATCCCCTGCCCCAAGAGATCGGCGAAGCGCTGCAACCGGCGATCTCTCAAAGCTTGCGCATGGCGGATCAGCCAAAAAGACCGGGTCAATGACACCTCGCACGGCAAAACACGGATCAGCTCGGGCGCGGCTGGAAGCGCGAAGTCATGCACCACGGCCAGCCCCGCCCCGGCCCGGGCCCAGTTCAGTTGCACCGACACGGAGTTTGACGTGAGCGGCACCTGTGTCAGGCCAAGCTCTGCCAGGTAATCCAGTTCCGCATCGAAAATCATATCAGGGATATAGCCAATCATCCGGGCACCGCTGAGATCCGATCGCTGAGCGGGCCGGCCATGTTCGGCAAGCCAAGCTCCGGACGCCGCAAGCGACAGGCGATAATCGCTCAATTTCTCGGCCTTGAGCCGGGAGGTCCGAGGCCGCGATACTGCAATCGCCAGATCGGCTTCCCGGCGGCTGAGATCGACAACGCGTGGCAAGGCCAAAATCTGCACTTCAAGCCCAGGATGTGCATCGCAAATCTCGGTGCAGACCTGCGGCAAAAGATAATTCGCGCATCCATCCGGCGCGCCGATGCGGATTGTGCCCGACAGGCCCTCGCCCGCCCCGGTCAGATCGCTCAGCCCCGCGCCAAGCGCGGTTTCGGCCTCTTCGGCGGCGGGCAAGAGCCGAGCGCCTGCTTCGCTCAGGCCATAGCCCTGCGGCGACTTCAGAAACAAATCCGCCCCAAGCCGGGTCTCCAATCGCGCGATCCGACGCCCCACCGTGGCGGGGTCCATCCGGAGCGTCTTGCCCGCCCCGGTCAAGCTCTCGGCCCGAGCCACGGACAGGAAAATCCGCAAGTCATCCCAATTCTGCATCCGTCTCATCCTTGCATTTTTGCAAAACGCTTTTGAGAACCTGCCTCTTTTCCAGGCAGCATTGCAAGGCTACGCTCCGCGCGAGCGCCATATGGAGGATGAGAGATGGAAGAGCTGAGCCACTGGATCAACGGCAAACATGTCAAGGGCACATCCGGCCGATTTGCCGATGTGATGAACCCGGCCACGGGTGAGGTCCAGGCCAAGATGCCGCTCGCCTCCAAGGCCGAGTTGGACGCCGCCGTGGCCGATGCCGCCGCCGCACAACCCGCTTGGGCCGCGATGAACCCGCAACGCCGCGCGCGGGTGATGATGCGCTTCGTCGACCTTCTGAACCGCGATATGGACAAGCTGGCCGAGGCGCTTTCGCGCGAACATGGCAAGACGATCCCGGATGCGAAGGGCGACGTGGTGCGTGGCCTGGAAGTGGTCGAGTTCTGCATCGGCGCGCCGCATCACCTGAAAGGGGAATTCACCGACAGCGCCGGCCCTGGCATTGATATGTATTCGCTCCGCCAGCCGCTTGGTGTGGCCGCGGGGATCACCCCGTTCAACTTCCCGGCAATGATCCCGATGTGGAAAATGGCCCCGGCGCTGGTCTGCGGTAACGCCTTCATCTTGAAACCCTCAGAGCGTGACCCCTCCGTGCCTCTGATGCTGGCGGAACTTCTGCAAGAAGCGGGTCTGCCCGATGGCGTGTTGCAGGTTATCAATGGCGACAAGGAAAGCGTAGATGCAATCCTCGACAACCCGACGATTGCCGGTGTGGGCTTTGTCGGCTCCACCCCGATCGCGCAATATATCTATGCGCGCGGCTGTGAGAATGGCAAACGGGTTCAGTGTTTCGGCGGCGCCAAGAACCACATGATCATCATGCCCGATGCCGATCTGGACCAGGCGGCGGATGCGCTGGTGGGCGCAGGATACGGGGCGGCGGGCGAACGCTGCATGGCAATCTCGGTCGCGGTGCCGGTTGGCGAAGAAACCGCGGATCGGTTGATTGAAAAGTTGGTGCCCAAGGTCGAAGCCCTCAAGATCGGGCCCTATACTGCGGGCAATGATGTGGACTTTGGCCCCGTGGTGACGGCGGCGGCCAAGGCGAATATCGAACGTTTGGTGCAGACCGGTATCGACCAAGGCGCGGAGCTTGTCGTCGATGGGCGGGACTTCAAACTCCAGGGCTACGAGGATGGCTATTTCGTCGGCGCGCATCTGTTTGACCGCGTGACCACCGATATGGACATCTACAAGACCGAGATTTTCGGGCCGGTCCTGTCGACGGTGCGGGCGAAAACCTATGAAGAAGCCATCGGCTATGCGATGGACCATGAATACGGCAATGGCACCGCGATCTTTACCCGTGATGGCGATACGGCGCGTGATTTTGCGAACCGGATCAATATCGGCATGGTTGGGATCAATGTGCCGATCCCGGTGCCGCTGGCCTATCACACCTTTGGTGGCTGGAAAAAATCGGGCTTCGGCGATCTGAACCAGCATGGGCCAGATGCATTCCGGTTCTATACCCGGACCAAGACCGTCACGGCCCGCTGGCCTTCGGGCATCAAAGAAGGCGGCGAGTTCACCATTCCAGTGATGGAATAAGATGAGGGTTTGCGCCGGGCTGCCGCCCGTCGCCAGGGCGCGCGCGGCTTCGCCGCGCGCGCCTTTTCTGTCTAGCTGACCGGGCCGATCAACAGCGCTTTGCGGATCATCTCGGCAGCCGGACGATAGAAATTCCGATGATCCCAGTATTCATTGTGGGACGCCGGGTTCCAGGAGGTGAAGAGGTTGCCAACATTGATCCAGGCATCCCGCAACTCTCCCGCGTTGATCATGGCTTCATATTGTGGCCCGGCCGGGCCAAGCGGCATGCCCAACACATCGTCCTTGTCGTTGAGGTTCTCCCACCAGGGTGTCAGGCGTTTGTCTGCTGGTATACGGGTTCCCGGGCGCTTGATCGGGCGGACCTGATCCCTTGGGTAGGCGAAGGTGAAGACCGGAATATTGCAACCGAAGGTCAGAAACCCCGCCATCGTCTCAAAGCGCTGAAACCCGGAACGGCTTTGGACCCAAGGCGCGCCAAGCGCCACGGCTTTCTGCATATCATAGATGTAATTCGACATGATGTGCCCACCAAGCGAATGGGCGAAGATCAGAAGTGGCGTCGTCCCGCCCGCCACGGTTTCGAGATTTTCGAGCGCATCCTCCACCCGGCCATGGATCCGCTGATAGATATCGGTCGGATTATCGCTAACCTTGCGATAGGAGGCCGCATCCGCCAACCGATGCATGACGAACTCCCGGGCCCAAAGCCAACGGGCCTCCCCCTCCAGCCCTTCTTCGACATATTTGTCCTGTCGGCTTTGCAGAATATCGGCCCAGAAGATCTCCCGCCACGCCACCCGGCCATCCCATTCCTCAGGCGCCATATAGCCGCGCAGCGCCCGGTAAAGCCCGGCAGAGAAGCTGATCGCATCGGGGTCTTGCGGCGTCTCGCCTTGGCTGCCCATGCCGTGAATGACGGCTATTGCGACCCGGGTATCGGACATCGGAAAGCCTCCTCGATCATTGAAAAATCATATGGCTGCAATCGCGTTAATCTAAGGAAGTCTCGCCGAATTGTGGGCTTCGGGCAACAGCGTGGGCCGTGAAGAGCGAAATCCTCTGACAATCGCGTGAGATAGCTGTTCAGGCGTTGCCAGATCGGCCCGCTCCGACCACATGGCGCGCAAGAGACGATCAGATTTCGGGAGACAGGAATGAGCCATTTCAAAATGACCCGTCGCAGCATGGTTCTGGCCAGCGGCGCCACATTGGCCACACCGATGCTGGCTTTGGCCGAGACGCCAGCCCCCGCCTTGCGCGCAGATGCCGAAGCCCGGCGGAACCTGTCCTCCTTTCGCTCGCAGAATTGGCAGGACCATTTCGAACGTCTCGACCGTGTGACGATCCTCGCCGATATGGAAAGCCGCGCGGTGCATTATTGGAGCGCCGATGGCACCGATTACCGGCTCTACCCCTCGTCAATCCCGCTCACCGAAGAGCTGACCAGGCGCGGCTATACCGAAGTGGTCCGGAAACGCGTCGGCCCGGACTGGACGCCCACCGCATCAATGCGCGAGCGCGACCCATCCCTGCCCGCTTATATGCCGCCTGGCCCCGACAATCCGCTTGGCACCCATGCCCTCTATCTGACCTGGCCCGCCTATCTGATCCATGGCACCCATGACACGCGGAAGATCGGGCGACGGTCCTCGTCAGGCTGTATCGGGCTCTTCAACGAACATATCGCGGAGCTGTTCGCATTGACCCCGACGGGCGCGCAGGTCCGCCTTCTCTGAGGCCAGTCGCGGTTTTACTGGACGGGCGGCCATCGGGTCGGGCAGCATGGGTGCACTTTTGACGTGCATTCAAAGGATATTGCGATGACCATTTCCACGCGACGCCAGTTTCTGCAACTCGCCACCGGGCTCTTGGCGGCCCCTGCCCTGATCAGATCGGCCCATGCCGCCGGGCATGTGCGCCTGCCGGTGACAATCCAGAACTTTGCCTTTGCCCCCGCTGATGTCGAACTCGGCGCAGGCGATTTTGTCGTCTTCACCAATGCCGATGGCGCGCCTCACACCGCCACCGCGAATGATGGGTTTTTCGACAGCGGGCGTTTGAACCAGGGCGACAGTTTCGAGGTGCGGATGACCGACGCGGGCGAGTTCACCTATTTCTGCCAATTCCACCCCAATATGACCGGTGTGATCCGCGTGACCTAACCCGGCTTGCCAGATGACGCCTCCCGGCCCACACTCGGGGCCGGGAGGGCCGTCATGGCGGACAGCAAATTCTCTTTGGGGATCGAGGAAGAGTATCTTCTGGTCGATCTGGACACACTCGATCTGGCGGTTGCGCCCGAGGCCTTGATGACGGCTTGCAAGGCGGAATTGGAAGGCCAGGTCAGCCCCGAGTTCCTACAATGCCAAATCGAGATCGGCACCCAGGTCTGCGCCGATATCAACGCCGCGCGGGAGGATCTCAAACGCCTCCGATCCTGTGTCGCGACCCAAGCCAAGGCCCATAATCTCGCGCCGATTGCCGTCTCCTGCCACCCGTTTGCCGACTGGAAGGATCAGCAGCATTCCGATGGCGACCGGTATCAGACCCTCGCCCGCGATCTGGCCGGGGTCGCCCGACGTATGTTGATCTGCGGCATGCATGTGCATGTGGGGATCGATGACGAAGACCTGCGCAATGACCTGATGGGTCAACTCAGCTATTTCCTGCCGCACCTTTTGGCGCTCTCGGCGTCCTCCCCCTATTGGCAGGGGCAGGATACCGGGCTCGCTTCCTATCGGCTGACGGTGTTCGACAACCTGCCGCGCACCGGCCTACCGCCGCTCTTCGACAGTTGGTCCGACTATCAACGCTCGGTGCAGGTGATCATTGATCTGGAGCTGATCGAGGACTCGACCAAGATTTGGTGGGATCTGCGCCCCTCGCACCGCTTCCCGACTTTGGAAACACGGATTTGCGATGTGCAGCCGCGGCTGGAGCATACGTTGTCCCTTGCCGCGTTGATCCAGTGCTTGGCCCGCATGCTGACCCGACTGCGGCAGAAAAACCAACGCTGGCGACTCTATGATGGCTTTCTGATCGGCGAAAACCGTTGGCGGGCGCAGCGCTATGGCCCATCTGAGGGTCTGATCGATTTTGGCCGCCGGGCCGTGGTGCCCGTGGCCGAACTTTTGGATGAAATCATCGATTTGGTGGCGGAAGACGCCGAAGTCTTGGGCTGTTCCAATGAACTCGTTGCCGCGAAAGACATCCTCACAGGCGGTACCAGTGCCGACCGACAACGCGGCGTCTATGCCGCGTCGCAAGAGGCCGGCAAATCCCATGACGAGGCGATGCGCGATGTGGTGCGGCATTTGATCGAGGAATTCCACGCCGATCTGTGACGGGTTGCAATAGTGCTGCAACAATCGTTAATTAAACAAGCGTTCAATTCATCCGGGGAGGGAGCCGATGGACTTTGCATTGTCCGAGGAACAAGACGCCATTTTCGACATGGCCAAAGCGTTTGGTGACGAGCATATCGCGCCTTTTGCACAGGCTTGGGAGAAGGATGGCGTCATCCCGAAAGAGCTCTGGCCCCGCTTGGCCGAGCTTGGGTTTGGCGGCCTTTATGTCTCGGAAGAGAATGGCGGCTCGGGCCTGACCAGACTGGACGCGACACTGGTTTTTGAGGCGCTATCGATGGCCTGCCCATCGGTCTCGGCCTTCCTGTCGATCCACAATATGTGCGCCGCGATGGTCGAGAAATTCGGCGATGATGCATTGCAGGCGCGCTTCCTGCCCGGCGCGATCAGCATGGAGACCTTCTTCGCCTATTGCCTGACCGAGCCCGGCTCCGGCTCCGACGCGGCGGCGCTGAAAACCCGGGCCGAACGCACCAATGATGGCTATCGGATGACCGGCACCAAGGCGTTTATCTCCGGCGGCGGCTATGCGGATGCCTATATCGTCATGTCGCGCACCGGTGAGGATGGCCCGCGCGGCATCTCCTCGATCATCGTCGAAGACGGCGCCGAGGGCCTCAGCTTTGGCGGGTTGGAAGAGAAAATGGGCTGGCGCTCGCAGCCGACGCGGCAGGTCCAGTTGGACGATTGCCACGTTCCGGCCGAGAATTTGCTCGGCGAAGAGGGTAAAGGTTTCACTTATGCGATGATGGGTCTTGACGGCGGCCGCCTCAACATCGCGGCCTGTTCTCTGGGGGCCGCGCAGGCGGCGCTTGACGCGACGCTCGCCTATATGGGTGAGCGGAAAGCCTTCGGCAAATCCATCGACCAGTTCCAAGCGCTGCAATTCCGTCTCGCCGATATGGAGATCGAGTTGCAGGCCGCCCGCGTGTTCCTGCGCCAAGCGGCGTGGAAACTGGACAATGGCAGCCCGGATGCCTCGAAGCATTGCGCCATGGCGAAGAAATTCGTCACCGAAGCGGGCAGCCGGATTGCGGATCAATGCCTGCAACTGCATGGCGGCTATGGCTATCTGGCCGATTACGGGGTCGAGAAGCTGGTCCGCGATTTGCGCGTGCATCAGATTCTGGAAGGCACCAATGAGATTATGCGGGTGATCACGGCGCGGCATATGCTGGCGGAGCGCGGATGACAGCTTGCGCAGCCCGGTTTCTTACAAGAAACCGGACCGGAATTTTGCAAAATTCCGGGCGCGACAGAGGTAGAATATGAACGACGACATCCACATCCGCATCGAAGGCAAAGCCGGGCGGATCACCCTGGCCCGGCCTGCGGCGTTGAATGCGCTGACCTATGAGATGTGCTTGGCAATCGACGCCGCCCTGATCACTTGGGCGGAGACCCCGGCGGTCGAGATGCTGATCCTTGATGCCGAGGGGGAGAAAGCCTTCTGTTCCGGCGGCGATATTGCCGAGATGTATGCCACCGGCACCGCTGGCAACTACAGTTATGGCCGCAAGTTCTGGGCCGATGAATACCGAATGAATGCTCGGATGTTCGACTTCCCGAAGCCGGTGGCGAGCTTCCTGCAAGGCTTCACCATGGGCGGTGGCGTTGGGGTCGGCTGCCACGGCTCGCATCGGGTCGTCTGCGAAAGCAGCCAGATCGCGATGCCCGAGGTTGGGATTGGTCTGGTCCCCGATGTGGGCGGCTCGCTGATCCTCGCCCGCGCGCCAGGGCGGGTTGGCGAATATCTCGGCACCACCGCCACGCGCATGGGGCCGGGGGATGCGATCTTCGCGGGTTTTGCCGACTATTATATCCCGCGCGAGGCGTGGGGGCCGCTGATCGAGACGCTTTGCGAGACCGGAGACTGGGACGAGATTGATCGACGCGCCCTACCCGCGCCCGACAGCCCGCTCGCCGCGTTGCAACCCGAGATCGACGCCGCGTTTGCTGGCAGCACCCTGCGGGACATCTTGAACCTGCTCCACCAGACCGATGGTGATTTCGCAACCGAAGCGCTGAAAAAACTGAAGCGCGGCGCGCCTCTCTCCGTCGCGGCGGCGGTCGAACTGGTGCATCGCGCGCGGACGCGGGATGACATCCGCCATGCTTTGACGCAGGAATACCGCTTCACCGCGCGCTCGATGGAGAAAGGCGACTTCCTCGAAGGCATTCGTGCGGCGATTATCGACAAGGACAAGAGCCCCAAATGGCGCCATGACGCGTTGGACGCGGTCGGCGTGGCCGATGTCAGCGCTATGCTGCTTCCGCTTGGGGCGGATGAACTCAAATTCTGAGGGAGACAGATGATGAATATCGGCTTTATCGGCCTGGGCAATATGGGCGCACCCATGGCGGCCAATCTGGCGGCGGCGGGCCATACGGTAACCGGCTTTGACCTCGTGGCCGATTGCCCCGAGGGCGTGACCCCTGCCGACAGTGCGATGGAGGCGGCGACGGGCCGGGACGTGGTCATCACGATGCTGCCCAATGGTGCGATCCTGCGCCGGGTGGCCGATGAGATTCTGCCCGCCATGGCGCCCGGCGCGGTCTTGGTCGATTGCTCAACCGTTGAGGTTGACGCGGCCCGCGATGTCGGCGCAGCGGCGGAGGCCGCCGGGCTTGGCTTCGTCGATGCGCCGGTCTCCGGCGGGGTTGGCGGGGCCGCGGCGGGCACCCTGACCTTCATGGTTGGCGGCAGCGATGATGCCTTTGCCACCGCCTCCCCGCTTTTTGAGATCATGGGGCAGAAAGCCGTGCATTGCGGCGGCGCGGGCAATGGTCAGGCCGCGAAGATCTGCAACAACATGATCCTGGGCGTGACGATGATCGCCACCTGCGAGGCCTTCGCGCTGGCCGACAAACTGGGACTCGACCGGCAGGCGATGTTCGATGTGGTCTCCACCTCCTCGGGCTATAGCTGGACGATGAATGCCTATTGCCCCGCGCCGGGCGTGGGCCCGCAAAGCCCCGCCGATAATGACTACCAGCCCGGTTTCGCGGCGGAACTGATGCTGAAAGACCTGCGGCTCAGCCAACAGGCCGCCGATGCGTCGGATGCCGATACGCCGATGGGTCAGGCAGCGACATCGCTTTATGAGACCTTTGTGGAAACCGAAGATGGCGAGGGCAAAGATTTCTCCGCCATGCTGCCCCGGTTTGAGGCGCGCGGGCGCGGCTAAGTCGGACCCGCCCACAACACCAGATCGAGCTGCTGATAGCTCATTTCCATACCCTCGGTCATGCCGGTCGCCAGTGCGGTCTGCATCGCCTCGGGCGTTTCGTATGCAATCCGGGTCGTGACCACGGTTTCATCCGCGACTTCGGCAAAGACCAGCGTGCAGGTGCAAAACCCCATCTCTCCGCCAAGGCTGCCCGGGTCGTAATACTGCGTTTCAACCAGGCGCTCGGGTGTCACCACTTCTAGAAATGTGCCGTGAAAGCCGAACCGCGCGTCTTCCGTCTCACTCTGCCATTCCCACCGATAGGCCCCGCCGACCCGCAGGTCCATCTCGCAAACCGGCATGGTCCAGCCGGGCGGGCCAAGCAACCAGCGCTGCATCAACTCTGGTTCGGTGAAGGCGCGAAAGACCAGATCGCGCGGGGCGGCGAAGCGGTGGGAGACCTCAATCTCGGTGGCGCTGATCTCTCGGATTTGGGCCGTGTAAGCCGTCATGAGCCCTCTCCTTTGCCCTGCAACTCCGCCAGAAGCCCATCCAGCCGGGCATAGTTTTGCTCGAATGCGGCGCGAGTTTCTTCCAGCCAGTCGCGGGCCGGGGTCAGTGCCTCGGCCTTCAACACGCGCGGGCGCGACTGCCCGGCCACCCGCGTGCCGATCAGCCCCGCCTCTTCCAACACTTTAAGATGGCGCGACACCGCCGGTTGGCTGATCTGAGACAACGCCATCAACTGGGTGACGGTCGCCTCACCTTCGGCCAGGCGGGCCAGAATGGCGCGGCGGGTTGGATCGGACAAAGCCGAAAAGGTGCGGTCGAGCTGCATGGCGGCCTCCAAACATAGAGTGTGCTTTATATAACAGATTAGCTATGTAGCGCAAATCCCGCCCGCAGACAGAAATGTAAAAAAGATTTACTTTTCGACATCCACCCCCTTGCGTCGCGCTTCGGCGATGCCATATGAGTTAATGTGATTAACATTAACATCCACACGCACTCAAAAGGAGCCCCAGTGATGACCACCACCACCGCCGCCCCTGTCGAAACCGCCCAAGGCTGGCTTTCGCGATCCGAGGCATGGCTAGACAGCAAAGGCAAAGGCGCTTGGATCGCCTTCATGGTCCTTGGCTTTATCTTCTTCTGGCCGATCGGCCTCGCCCTTCTGTTCTATATGATCTGGAGCAAACGCATGTTCAACGGTTCCTGCAAATCCCGCCGCCACGCCCATATGCACGGGCATAAGTTCCGCAGCTCGGGCAACACTGCCTTCGACAGCTACAAAGCGGACACGCTGCGCCGGTTGGAAGAAGAGCAGAGCGCCTTCGAAGAGTTCCTGCAGCGCCTGCGCGATGCCAAGGACAAGGCCGAGTTCGACCAGTTCATGGACGACCGGTCCAAGGCGAAGCCGGTTGAAAACGGCGAGCCGACAGAAGCCTGATCGAGCAACGCCTGATGCGGCCCCCTTTCCCCCCAAGGGGGCCGCATATCTTTTACCCAGCCCCGGATTTGCTCCGGCGTTTCGTAAGGATCAGACAAGATGACGACCGACAGTGAGCACAGCTTCGACCAAGACCACCACCAGGACCGCGGATCAACGCAGATCCCCCTCCCCGTCCAAATCCTCACCATCATCTTTTATGCCGGTTTCGCGATCTCCGTCTCCATCGTCGCCATGGCGCTGTTTGGCATCATCGGCGTTGTCCTGGCCGCGCTCTTTGCCTGGCAATGGGGCCGCCTCCCGGCGCTCAATGGCCGGAACACGCCGCCGCAACCAATCGAATGGTTGCGCCCGAGCGTGCCTGAACCCGGTCCGAAAACCAGCGGCAATGCCAGTTTCGATGCCTATCGCGACGCGCTGATGCAACGGCTTGAGAAGGAACAGACCGATTTCGAAGGCTTCCTGACCCGACTGCGCGAGGCAAAAGACAAATCCGAATTTGACCGGTTCCTCGACGACCGTGCCACGGCACGTCGCGAGGCGCGGGAGGCTGGTGCCACAACTCCGGCCTAAACCGCCCGCGCGGCCCTGTCCGTCCACCAACGTACGGGGCCGCGCATCTCAAAACCCCTTTTCAAGAGGCCCTAGACACGCCATGACTCCCGCTATGACCTCCCGTTTACCCGACCCGCATTATCAGGCCGTGTTCTATGACGGCGTTCCGGCCAAACGGTTCTTCGCCTGGTTGATCGACGTGGTGATCATCACCCTCATTACAATCATGCTCGGCCTGGTCACGCTGACCCTCGTCTTTTGGATCTGGCCGCTGGTGTATCTGATCGTCAGCTTCCTCTATCGCAGCGCCACCATCGCTGGCGGCTCCGCCACGATTGGGATGCGGATCATGAACATCCAACTCCGTGGAGCGACCGGCGCGCGCCTTTCCGGTGGCGAGGCGATCATTCACACCCTGGCCTATCTGACCTGTGCGGCCTTCGCGATCCCGCAACTGATCTCACTGGTGCTGATCGTGATCGGCGACAAGCACCAAGGTTTGCATGATCTTTTGATAGGATCGGCGATGATCAACCGTCCGCGCTAAACCATCAGCGTTAACACTTTAAAAACCAGTTGCCCCTATGGGGCAGCTGGTGCAGGCTTTGTTCATAAACGCGAACAACTTAGCCGCTGGATATGCGCCACACCCTTCCGATAGCGCCCCAATTCTACGTCACTGCCCCGCAGGCCTGCCCGTATCTGGATGGGCGCCGAGAGCGTAAGCTGTTCACCGCTTTGCAAGGTGAACATGCGGGCAAACTGAATGATGCGCTGTCGAAGCAAGGCTTTCGCCGCTCGCAGAATGTGCTCTACCGCCCATCCTGCGCCGATTGTTCCGCCTGCCTCTCCGCGCGCATTCGCGTGGCCGATTTCGAGCCCTCGAAAAGTCAACGCCGCGCGATCCGGCGCAACGCCCACTTGGCCCGCACCGCGCGCTCTCCCTGGGCCACCGAAGAGCAATACGCGCTTTTCCGCGATTACCTCGACAGCCGCCACGCCGATGGCGGCATGGCCGATATGGATGTGTTCGAATTTGCCGCGATGATCGAGGAAACCCCGGTCCGGTCCCGCGTTGTGGAATACCGCAACCGCGACACCGAAGACTTGACCGCCGTTTGCCTGACTGATGTGCTCGATGACGGGCTGAGCCTGGTCTACAGCTTCTTCCGCCCCGACCTGCCCGCTCAATCGCTTGGCACTTATGTGATACTCGACCATGTGGAAATCGCCCGTGAGGCGGGGCTGCCTTATGTCTATCTCGGCTATTGGGTGCCGGGCTCGGCCAAGATGGGCTATAAGGCGAAGTTCTCCGGCGTCGAAATCTATATCAACGGGGCCTGGCAGGATTTGGGCGATCCGGAGCAGTATTCGGATCAGACCCATCCGCTCTCGGTCGATCCGATTGCCCATCAAGTTGCCGAGATCACCCTGCCCGATATCCGGGCACCCTCGGTGATCGACTGAGATCACAGCACTCTCACGTGACACATGAGGCGAAGAATCCGGCGCAACTGAGCCCGGTTACTCAACGCAAAAACAGGGCCCGAGGGCCCCGCTTTCATATTCATTATCTTCGCGCGCCTTACGGCAGCAGGTCCGGCACGATAGTAACGATCCCCGGGAAGAGCCAGAGCAGCCCGAGACCAACCACTTGGATGCCCACGAACGGGATCACACCGCGATAGATGTTCCCCGTCGTCACCGATTTCGGCGCGACCCCCCTGAGATAGAAGAGCGCAAAGCCGAACGGGGGTGTCAGGAACGAGGTCTGCAAGTTCACCGCGATCATGATCGTGACCCATTTCGGGTCAAGTGTGCCGCCATAGATTACCGGCCCCACAATCGGGATCACGATGTAGATGATCTCCAGGAAGTCCAGGACGAAGCCGAGGATGAACAGGATCAGCATCACCACCAGGAACACGATCATCTCATTGTCGAAGCTCCGCAGGAACTGCTGGATGTAATGCTCGCCGCCGAAGGAGATCAGCACCAGGTTCAGAAGCTGCGACCCGATCAGGATCGTAAAGACCATCGAGGTCACCTTCGCGGTCTCTCGCACCACCGGGCTGAGGATGTTCGAGCGGAACAGCACCCAACAGGAGAAGAGCAGACCGAAGAAGGCGAAGTGATAGGCGAACTGCGCCGCGATATAGGCCACCCAATCCTCAAACGGCACGGTTTCGCGGGTGATCCGAAGGTCGAAATTCACCCCAAGAAGGATCATGATCACCACCGCGAAGGAAGCCCAGATCACGATCTTGGATTTGCCGTTTTCCTCTTTCAGCTTGCGATATGCCGCCAGCATGATCGCCCCTGCGGCACCCAGAGCCGCCGCCGGGGTCGGGTTGGTGATGCCACCGAGGATGGAGCCAAGAACCGCCACGATCAGAACCAGCGGCGGGAAGACCACGCGCAGAAGTTCATTCTGCGCTAGGCGCCCCAAAGCAGATCGGCAGCCATAAAGCGTGATCGCCATCGGGATCGCGAGGATCATGAAGGTGCCACCGGGGCTGGTCTGCGGACCGATGAACAGAATATCCGCCAAGATCGCCAGAACGACCCCGCCGCCCCCGATCATCAGCGGCCTTGCATCGTCGCTTGGCGACACCCCGCGCGCGATAATCAGGATCAGCGACAGCAGCACAAAGAGGATCGCGACACCGAGACCAATTGGGGCCGCATTCGCCAGCGCCTCGACCAAGGCCGCCGCGCGTTCGTCCTCGCTAAGCTGCTCGCCCGCGCCGCCATCGGCGGCAGCACCCAAAGCGGCCCGCTCGGCAACGGCCTGATCCCAGGCCTCTTGGCCATGCAACTCGATCATCGCGCCTTGGCACTGCTCGGACACATTGGTTCGGAGGCTCGCGCCCTGGCTCGATTCTCCATAATCGGACACCCGAATGTCCTGATTGCCGACAAGCCCGACACTGCCCGCCAACACAACCGCACCGATCAAGCCAATCGGAGCAATGAGGAACCACGTCAGCGCCTCAGAACGTGTGCGAACGGCACCATTGGCCTGGCCTTCGATCTGCACAGCCGGTGCCTTGGACGGGTTCAACATCGCAAAGCCGAACGCGTACGCTCCGTAGAGTCCCGCCAAGAAAATCCCCGGCAGCAACGCCGCCTGGAACAGCGTACCAACCGAGAGAACCGCCGGTTCGCCCAAATAGGTCAACGCATCGGAACAGCCGGCAAGCTGCGCGCGCGTCTCTTGCCCGGTGGCATAGAGATCGCCCACCAGCGTTCCCAAAAGAACGATCACAATCGAGGGCGGAATGATCTGCCCCAAGGTGCCCGATGCGGCAATCACGCCCGTGGCCAGTTCGGGCGAGTAGTTGTTGCGCAACATCGTCGGCAATGCCAGCAGACCCATCGTCACCACGGTGGCGCCGACGATCCCGGTCGAGGCCGCCAGAAAGGCGCCCACGATCACAATCGACACCGCCAAACCGCCCGGCAGCGGGCCAAAGACGCGCGCCATGCTGGTCAGAAGGTCTTCGGCGATTTTGGACCGTTCGAGCGTGATGCCCATCAGAACGAACATCAGAACCGCCAGAAGGGTTTCGATCGACTGACCCGCGATGACGCGTTCGTTCATCCGGTTGACGATGAACGAGATGTTGCGGTCCATCGCCTGTTCCCAACCACCGATGAAGAGCGCCTCTTCGATCCGTGGCAATTCTGGGTATCGGAAGACCGATATGGATTCGCGCACCACCCCTTCGGCCACCAACGCGGCATATTCCGCCGAACTGGTGTCGATCGCCTCGTGGATCAGCAAGCCAGCGCTATCAAGCGCTGCGATGATCGCAAATGAGATGACGCCAGCGCCGCCGATGGCAAAAGCCACCGGAAACCCGGTCATGATTCCCGCAAACAGCGTCAGGAACACAATGATCAGGCCAACCTCGACCCCATCCAATCCGAAAAGCATGATGTCGCCTTTCCCCTCCGTTGAGCGACGCGTGACGCGCCGTTCTTATCCTGTTAATCGGCGATTGCCGTTGTCGCCTTGCCTCAGGTCGAGCCCGAGTGAATGGCGTGTTCCAAATCTTCGGCCTCGTCGCCGGTTCTGTCGCGGTCCAAGTATTTGCCCGCACTTTCCTCGCCCTCGACCCATTCCAGGTAGGAGCGCCAGAAGAACGCAATGGCCTGAAGGAAGACGAGAACGCAGAAGGCGACAATCAGGACTTTGAACAAGAAATACGCGTTGAAGCCGTTCGGGCTAAAACCGATGGTTTCCACGTTCCAGCGGAAAATGCGCGACTGCATCAACATCCGGTCGATGTCGCTGGTCGCCGTCACGGTCGGCGTCATCAGGTGCCGCCACATAAAGAACCACGCGTAGAGATACGTGATGGTGATCGCTGGTATCATGAAGAACAAGCAGCCGAACATGTCGATCACCCGCCGGGTTCCGTGCCGCACCGCCGAATAGACCAGATCGACCCGCACGTGGCCGCCCTGCACAAAGGTGTAGGACACACAGAGGCAGACAACGAGCGCGTTATAGAGTTTCAGCTCTTCGCCCCACCAGCTCAGATCCTGACTGAAGGCCGTACCCAAGGGCCCGAGCTGAATTTCCGCGACGCGGAAGATCCGCTGCAGAAACACGATCATCACTTGCTGCAGAACCATCAAAAGGCCCGCCCAGGCGGCGAAGCGTCCGACGCCATTGGCAAAGGCTTCCAGACCCCGGACGCATCCCCAGAGGATCGACCGTTTCCAGAACATGCCAAGCGCCGAGAGCACCAAGAAGGTCGTAAACACGACAAAGAAGAACTCGACCGAGGCCCCATAATAGATGAAGCGCATCACCGCTTCGGGGTTGCTCCAGTTCAACCAATCCCCTGGATTGGCGATGGCAATGGCGAGATTATAAGGCGCCAATGCAATATTCTGCAGCACCCATAAAATGAAATCGATCATGCGGTGGTCCCCCGAACGTCCACGATCGCGGCGTCCCCTATCGGATGAAGCGCAAGCAAGAGCATATTCCGCCCGGACCGAAGTGACAGGCCCGGGCGGAACGGTTGGTCAGTCGCGGATCAGGCCGCGTTCACCCGGTTGCGCTGGCGCATGTATTCGCCGTCACCGAGTTCAAACCAGGTTGCCGATTCTGCCATCGAGCTGAAATAGCTCTCTGCGATCTGCGCGTAGATCGGATCACCCATGTTCTCCTCACGCACTTCTGCAGCGGCGCGACCAAAGGCATCCCACACATCCTCGGGGAATTCGCGAACCTGGACACCCTCAGCCTGCAAGCGGGCCAAGGCCGCACCGTTTTCAGCAAGCGACAGCGCGAGGTTGTCAGAATAGACCGCACGGCATGCCGTATCCACGATCTCTTTCTGCTGATCGGTCAGAGATTCCCAAACCTCAAGGTTGAAGGACAGGGTCAGCGCCGAACCGGGCTCATGGAAGCCGGAGGTGTAATAGGTGTTGGTCACCTCCTGGAAGCCCATCCGCTCATCCGCGTAGGGGCCGATCCATTCGGCGCCGTCGATCTGACCCGAAGCCAGCGCCTGATAGATTTCACCGCCGGGGATGTTCTGAACCGAAGCACCAAGGCGACCAAGCACCTGACCACCCTGACCGGGCATCCGGAAACGCAGGCCCTGCAGGTCTTCTGCCGAGGTGATCTCGGTGTTGAACCAGCCACCGGGCTGCATCGCGGTCGAGCCGCACATGAAGGATTTCAGGTTGAACAGGCTGGCCAGTTCGTTGTGCAGGTCATGACCACCGCGGTGGTAATACCAGTTGGCCATTTCCTGACCCGTCATGCCAAACGGCACCGAGGTAAAGAAGGCGAAGGCCGGGTGCTGGTTCAGGAAGTAGTAATCGGCCGAGTGATACATGTCGGCCTGGCCGGACGACACGGCGTCGAACACTTCGAATGCGCCCACCAAGCTGCCAGCCGGCATTTTGTTGATGGTTAGGGCGCCATCGGTCATCGCAGTGATGCGATCCGCAGCCATCTGTGCCGCGTCGTCAAAGATGGCAAACCCATCTGGAACAGACGTCACAAGCGTCAGCGTACGGTTACCTTGCGCGTAAGCCGGTGCGGCCAGCGTTGTCGATGCCGCTGCTGCGCCACCGAGTGCAGACGTTCTCAGAAAAGAACGACGATCCATATGGTATCCTCCCCATTTGGAATTTCCGCCACCCCCCTCGGATAGCGGTTTTTGGTTTATGGTAGACGCACGTTAGCGAAGCCCTGCGTCACATCAAACAGTTTTCAACCCGAAATCGCCGATTTTGTCAAATTTTTTTACCAAAATCGGGTTTTCGCGGAAATTTCAACCTATGGTTGTGTGTGGTTATCGCTAACTCTCGCGGAGTCTCAAAAATTTAGTTGCTACCGTAAACGAGTCACCGAAACGGCGCAGCAAACGCGAGTCTCACCGGCTCTGACAGCAACCGAAACTCCCTTATGAGTCTCCCTTCAAACTGTCACCCGCGCGGAACAGGGCCAGTGTCGAGCGGACCAGCCAGATCATCCCGAGCACGTCGCAGCGATCGAACGCCATTGGCGAATGATCCGCGCAGTTCACGAAAACCGTCTTGCAGCCCCTCGCCAAGCTCAAGCTTCATCACCCCGCCTCAACGCGTAATGATGTGGGAGAGAGCATATGGTCAATCATTTAGGTGGTCTGTCGTTCATCAATCGGATCACAGGGCTTGGCGCCGCAATCTGGTTATTCGGCCTCTCATCGCTCGCATTGGCCTGTTCGACCGTCGCCCTTGGAAGCGATGCCGATCTGCGCATTGTTTATAGCTATGACCAATCGGAAAGCGGCGCGGGCATCCTTCTTCTCAACCCCGCAGGTGCCGAGCGTCGCTCAATCATGGGTGCCGCCGGGCACGTCTGGACCGCTCGCTTCGGCAGCGTGACGTTCAATCAGTTTGGGCCAGGCATGCCGACCGCAGGCCAGAACACCGAAGGCCTGGTCGTCACGCTGATGTGGAATAACGCGGTCGTCTATGGCGGGCCGCCAACCCGCCCAATCCTCAATGAATTGGAGTTCATTCAGCTGTTGCTGGACAGCGCGGCAACTGTGGAGGAGGCGCTCACGCTATTGGATCAGATTGCGATTGTCGGGATGGTTCCGATTCACTTCTTTATGGCCGATGCCCGTGGCGACATGGCGATCCTGACGCCGCGCGCCTCTGGCATCGACATATATCGCGGCCACGAGATGCCGATCCCTGCCCTGACCAACACGAGCTATGACGACCTGCTTGATGAGATCACCGTGTTTGACGGGTTTGGTGGCAACCGCCCGATCCCGCACGGATCAGAATCCAGCAACCCGTCCAGCCTGGAACGTTTTGCCATCGGCGCAATCGCGGCGCGGGCACAAAGCGGGCCAGTTGATGATACAACCGCCATCCGCCTGCTGCAGGATCTCGCCAACCCAGTGACCCAATGGCAGATCGTGTTCTCGCCCCGCGCCGGTGAAATCCACTATCGCCTGATTGGCGAGACCGATCTCAATCTGGTCGATGTAAATGAGGCGGATCTGACCTGTCATGATACACCGATGCATTTGCACCTCGCCGCCCCGGTCGCCCCGGCCCCGCTTTCGCATGAGCTGCTCACGACGCAGCTCCAAGAGGTCCTGACCTTCTTTCCTGAAACAAGCGGGATCAGCCCGGACGCCGCCCCTGAGATGGCAAACGCGCAATTGGCCGCGATGATGTGCCCGGCGTAAATCCGGGCCCAAATTCCATTTCCGCGCCCTGGCGACAGTTTGGCGCAGCAATATTGCGTAAAAAACTGCACACACGACACTTTCAGAACAGATTTGGCTGTTGACGCCCCTTTCGGTCGCTCCTAATCTCGCCCCCGCAACGTAAAGGAGCCTCTGGAATGCTCGGCATTCTCGTACTTGTAGGAAACGCGCGCATGGGTCGGTGACGACAACCATATCGGTACCCCATGCGCCCCCGTCTCACCGGGGGCTTTTTTATGCAAACCTGACGGCCTGATAGACAGGCGCGTGACAAAAGGACCAAAACGATGACACGTCAGATGACCGGCGCAAAAATGGTGGTTGAAGCTCTGAAGGATCAGGGCGTCGACACGGTATTCGGCTATCCCGGCGGCGCGGTCCTACCGATTTATGACGAGGTGTTTCAGCAAAACGAAATCCGTCACATCCTGGTGCGCCATGAACAAGGCGCGGTCCACGCTGCCGAGGGCTATGCGCGCGCGACTGGCAAGCCTGGCGTTGTTCTGGTGACCTCGGGCCCCGGTGCCACCAATGCGGTGACCGGCCTGACCGATGCGTTGATGGATTCGATCCCGATCGTGGTTCTGACCGGCCAGGTGCCGACCTTCATGATCGGCTCCGACGCATTTCAGGAGGCTGACACCGTCGGCATCACCCGGCCCTGTACCAAAATGAACTGGTTGGTGAAAGAAACCGACAAGCTGGCGAGCACGATTCACGAGGCGTTTCATATCGCCAGCGTCGGCCGCCCCGGCCCGGTTCTGATCGACATCCCGAAAGATGTGCAATTCGCCACCGGCAGCTATACCGAGAAGGCCAAAACCAAGGTCAGCCATTATCAGCCGCGCGTCAAAGGCGATATCGACATGATCACCGCTCTGGTCGAGGCGATGGAGACGGCAGAACGCCCGCTTTTCTATACCGGCGGCGGCGTGATCAATTCCGGCCCGCAGGCCAGCACCCTGCTGCGCGAGTTGGTGGATGCCACCGGCTTCCCGATCACCTCGACTCTGATGGGTCTGGGCAGCTACCCCGCCTCCGGCAAGAACTGGCTCGGCATGTTGGGGATGCATGGTCTCTACGAGGCCAATCTGGCGATGCATGGCTGCGACCTGATGATCAATATCGGCGCGCGGTTTGACGACCGGATCACCGGACGGATCGCGGATTTCTCGCCCGGCAGCCGGAAGGCGCATGTGGACATCGACCCCTCGTCGATCAACAAAGTGATCCATGCCGATTTCCCGATTATCGGCGATGTCGGCCATGTGCTGGAGGATATGCTGAGGGTTTGGAAAGCGCGCGGGCGTAAAACCAACTCTTCGGGGCTGGCCAAATGGTGGGAGCAGATCGAAACCTGGAAGACGGTCCGCTGCCTGGATTACAAAGCCGACACCAAGGTGATCAAACCGCAATATGCCTTGGAGCGGCTTGAGGCGCTGACCAAAGACCACGACCGGTATATCTGCACCGAGGTGGGCCAGCATCAGATGTGGGCCGCGCAGTATTTGGGCTTTGAAGACCCGAACCGTTGGATGACCTCCGGCGGCCTCGGCACGATGGGCTATGGCGTCCCGGCTTCAGTCGGGGTGCAGGTTGCCCATCCTGACGCCTTGGTCATCAATGTGGCGGGTGAAGCTTCATGGCTGATGAATATGCAAGAGATGGGCACCGCGGTGCAGTTCCGCCTGCCCGTCAAACAGTTCATCATGAACAATGAGCGCCTGGGTATGGTCCGCCAGTGGCAAGAGCTGCTGCATGGGGAGCGCTATTCCCATAGCTGGTCCGAGGCGCTGCCCGATTTCGTGAAACTGGCGGAGGCGTTTGGGGCCAAGGGCATCTTGTGTTCCGACCCCGCCGATCTGGACGACGCAATCATGGAGATGATCAACCATGATGGGCCGGTGATCTTTGATTGCTTGGTCGAGAAGCATGAAAACTGCTTCCCGATGATCCCGTCCGGCAAAGCGCATAACGAGATGCTCTTGGGCGAAGCCTCGACCAAAGATGCGATTGATGCTGATGGCGCGGTGATGGTCTGAGCCTTTTGGCTCAGGCACGCACCCCGCCAATCATAGATGACACATTCCGGTGGGCTCCCCCACCACAAGACCGAAAGATCCCTTATGTCTCCGCTCAAAATCGAAAAAGGCGCCTCGAGCCATTCTGCCTATGACCTTCGCAGTCATATGTCGGAAGAGATCGAGACCCACACGCTGGCCGTGCTGGTCACCAACGAGGCGGGCGTCCTCGCCCGCGTCATCGGGCTCTTCTCCGGCCGTGGCTATAACATCGACAGCCTGACCGTGGCCGAGGTCGATCACGAGGGCCATCGGAGCCGGATCACGATCGTGACCTCGGGCACACCGCAGGTGATCAACCAGATCAAGATGCAGCTTGAGCGTATGGTGCCGGTGCATGAAGTGGCCGACCTTTCGGTCGAAGGGGCATTTGTCAGCCGCGAATTGGCGCTGATCAAAGTCATGGGCAAAGGCGAGGCCCGGGTCGAAGCGCTCAGGATCGCCGAGATTTTCCGCGCCAATGTGGTGGATTCGACGCTTGAAAGCTTCGTCTTTGAGATCACTGGGACACCAGACAAGATCGACGCGTTTTGCGATTTGATGCGCCCCTTGGGCGATGTCCGTCTGGCCCGGACTGGCGTGGCCGCCATCGCCCGCGGCGTCTGATCCCGCATCCGGCGCGGAACCGCCCGACAAAACGCAGCCAAAAGCAAAAACAGCGGCCCGGAACGGGCCTCCGTTTGACAGCAGTCTCAAAGAAAAAACCGGCGCAGCCGAGGCATAACAGCCGCGCCGGTTTCCCGTATTCATACGCCCCTCGGTGGATCGGGGATTACGAGGGGCCCATGCGTACGGTCCCCCGCGTTAACCGGCGGGAATGATGCCTGCCTCTTGCGCCGCGTTCAGCTCGTCGGCGTCCAGAGCGCCGCTTTCGTCCGCGTCCAGCGTGGCGAAATCGGTCTCGGTCATATCAGGCATGGCCATCAGAAGCTCGGTATACGAGACCAGCCCGTCGCCATCGGTATCCAGCGAGGAGCCCTGGCCCATCGCATAGCCTGCGGCAACGAGACCCATGACAAGCGCCAGAGCGCCGAGCCAGAGGGCAAATGTGCGGCGGCCATTGGCCTGTTGGATTTGGGGAAAGGTCATCCGTGATGTCTCCTTTGAGAACAGTTGGTGTCCGAGGACCGCCTGTTTGCGGCCCCCATGCATACCAAGACCCTCTCGACCGGCATTTCATCCCATGACCGAGACTTGCCCGGATTTTCGGCAGCCCGCCGCTAAACCCGCAGATCCGCCTCAGCAACCCGCCGCCGATCCAAACCCCGGGTTGCAAAGCCCCGCCGATGCGGCGCACCATTGAGCCAAGCGTTGCCGACAATCCGGACCGGAGATTGCAAGACCGCCCGTCGCCCCTAATCCTATGCGCCTCACTCGTGATCCCTGCCCGAGAGGCGCTATGCCCGACACCCCAGCGTTCCAATTTCCGCCAAAACCGCCCGAGCCGCGCGTGATACCAACGGACACGGCCCGCCATCTCGAAGCGCTTTTGCCTGATCTGAGACGCGTGGGCCGTCGGCTCAGTCGGACTTGGGAAGATGCCGACGATCTGGTCCAAGACACACTTCTCCGGGTCTGGACCCGGATGGCCGACCCGGACGCAGGCGAGATTACCGATCTCCGCGCCTATGCCTTCACCGCACTGCGCAACCGCGCTCGCGCGCGCAGTCTCCCCTTCTCGGAACTCACGACAGATCCTGGCCAAGCGCCCGAAGCCCCGGCCCGCCTCGCCTGCGCTGACACCTTGGCCGCCATCGACGCCCTGCCGCCGGAGCAAGCGCAACTGCTACGGCTCCGCGCGATCGAAGGTCAAAGCTATGCCGAGATCGCGGCCGCCACCGGCCTGCCCATTGGAACTGTGACCTCCCGCCTGGCCCGAGGCCGCGCGGCGTTGTGCGAAAAGATGGGGCTGAGCCCGGATACACCGGTTTCGGCCCTTCTCGATCAGTGATGAATCCAAGGCCAAGCGCCCGACAGATCACTCTGCGGTTGCGGGGCCGCCGAACGCCATCCGATAGAGAACCAACCCATGCGCGGGTCCTGTCGCACGGCCATGATCGGTAAATCCGCAGCGCTGCATCAACTGGCGAGAGCGATGATTGGGAACATCGACAGACGCCACAAGTTCGGTCAAACCAAGCGTGTCGCGGGCATAATCGATAAGCGCCTCTAGCGCGCCCCGTGCCAGACCGCGCCCCCAATAGGCCGGATCGATAGCAATAAGCGGTTCGATCTTCCCGGCCATATCCGCCGCCACCGCAATCTCAGCTGACACCGGCTCCAACCCGGCCAAACCAGCCACGCTGCCGCGGCTTGTTTCGATCACCCAGAGGCCCAGACCCCGCGCGGCCAACGTATCGCTGCGCGCCAACATATCGGCCACCGTCGCACGTGGTAGCATGATGTCATCGCAGAGGAAGCGCCGCACGTCAGGATCATGCAAAAGCGCCAGGACCGCGTTGAGATCCCCGGGCTCCGTCGGCCGCAATCGGCCCTCTGGCAGAGAGAGGCAAGGTTTCATTGGCGTCTCATATCACAACATGACAGCGCGTCTTTATGGCATCGATGTGCCAAGCCACAGTCGGAAATCACGGCTTATTCGCGACATCCGCCATGTCGCCGATGAAGAAGACGGCCAAAACGCGGACACGCCAGTCTTGTGGGCAGAATGAGCAACCGACAAAAGCGGAGGGCCCCTATGGCAGATGATTTTCGCCTCACCGGATTGGAAGATGTTCAGGCCCCGATTGAGCGGGCCCATGGGCTGCCCAATGCCCATTACACTGATCCAGCAACCATCGCCGAAGAAAACGAAGCGGTTCTGGCGACCGGTTGGGCGGGCCTAGCGGTCGGCTCGGATGTGCCTGAGGTCGGTGACGCGGTGCCGATCAGCTTTCTAGGTCAGCCCTTGCTGCTGCTCCGGGACGACAATGATCAGGTTCGGGTGTTCCAAAACATCTGCCGTCATCGGGGGATGATCCTGGTTTCCGAGCCGCGCAAAATCGAAGGCGCGATCCGGTGCCCCTATCATTCCTGGTGCTATGCCAAGGATGGCCGCTTGGTCGCCACACCCCATGTGGGCGGACCTGGGCAAAACACCCATGCGGGGATCGACAGAGCGACGCTTGGACTGGTGGAGGTGCGCAGCCATATCTGGCGCGATGTGGTCTTTGTGAACCTCTCCGGCGAGGCCGCGCCATTCGAGGACGTTCATGCCGATCTCATCGCCCGCTGGTCTGAGTTTGACCAACCGCTGCACCATGGCGGCGCGGGCAGCAGCTTCATCTTGGAGGTGGCCACGAACTGGAAGCTCGCGGTGGAGAATTACTGCGAAAGCTACCACCTGCCGTGGATCCACCCCGGGCTGAACAGCTATTCCCGCCTTGAAGATCACTATCATATCGAGGCGGAGGGGCGGTATTCCGGCCAGGGCACCTATGTCTATCGGCAGTTGAAAGACGAGGACGGCAAGAGTTTCCCCGATTTCGACGACCTCTCCGTCACCTGGGACACCGCCGCGGAATACATCGCGGTCTATCCCAATGTGCTTCTCGGCGTGCATCGCGACCATGCGTTCACCATCATTTTGGAACCGGTGGCGCACAATCAAACGCGGGAACATGTGCATCTCTACTATGCCCAGCCCGACACAGATCAGGAGCTGCGAGAGCGGAACGCAGCGCTTTGGAAAGAGGTGTTCGAGGAGGACATCTTTGTTGTCGAAGGGATGCAGGCCGGTCGCGCTGCGCCAGGGTTTGACGGCGGACGGTTTTCACCAGCGATGGATGGACCAACCCACATGTTCCATGCCTGGGTCGCTGGCCGGATCGCCGCTGCTCGCGAATGACTCGCGAAGAACTAGATGCGGCGCTGCTTGCCGCCCATGCGGCGGGCAACAGGGCCGCGCTGATCGACCTTTATAGGCAAGCGTCGGAGGCAGCGGAAACCGGTCAAGCGCAGGCATTTTATCTGACCCACGCTTATGTCTTCGCCTTGGAGGCCGGTGCGCCAGAGGTGGACGCGTTGCGTGACGGATTGCGGGCGTTGAAGGCGATCTAAGGCCTAGCTGGTGCCGAGAATGATCCGCACGTAGTTCCGGGTCTCGCGATAAGGCGGGACACCATTATGCCGGTTCACCGCCTCGGGCCCCGCGTTATAGGCCGCAAGTGCCAGCCGCCAGGAGCCGAAGGTGCGGTATTGCTCGGCCAGATAGCGCGCGCCGCCGTCGAGGTTCTGCGACGGATCGCGCGGGTTCACGCCAAGAATGCGCGCCGTTCCCGGCATGAGCTGCGCCAAGCCAATCGCACCGGCATGGCTGACTGCATTCGGGTTCCAATTGCTTTCCTGCGAGACCAGACGCAGGAACAAATCCTCGGGGATGCCATGGCGACGTGCCGCCGCGCGGGCGATATCCAAGTAAGGCCCGCGATAGCTGCCCGTCCAACGCGGCACGATGGTGGAGGACGACCGGGTGCCTTCAATGTAATTTGGCGTCAGGCGCACCGAGCCCGAATACTGCGTTGCGGCCCGACTATCGAGGAGCCGGGTTGCGGCCCCAAACCGGTCCAGTCGATCCGCCAATGCCGGCGCCGCCAGCAGCGCGGCCAGACAAAAGCCAAACGCCATCTGCGCAAAGCGCATCGCCCCAAGCCTATCCCCCATCACGGCCCCGATCCTTCCAAAGCCATTAACCAGTCGCGGCATCATACAAAAAAACCCGCAAGTTTCCAGACCAACGGGTTCAGGCCGGGCAATTCGCCTTTCAATCATCAGATACGGATGCTCTAACTCTCGGGCAAACGCAGATTCGCGACACGACATTTGGGAGGTGACATGGCCGGTTCCGTCAACAAAGTGATCTTGATAGGCAATCTGGGCCGCGACCCAGAGGTCCGCACGTTCCAGAACGGCGGCAAAGTCTGCAACCTGCGCATCGCGACCTCGGAGACGTGGAAAGACCGCAACACCGGCGAACGCCGTGAGAAGACCGAATGGCATTCTGTCGCGATCTTCAATGAAGGGTTGGTGCGGGTGGCGGAGCAATATCTGCGCAAGGGCTCGAAGGTCTATATCGAAGGCCAGTTGCAGACCCGCAAGTGGCAGGATCAAAGCGGTCAGGATCGCTATTCCACCGAAGTGGTGCTGCAGGGGTTCGGCAGCACCCTGACCATGCTCGACGGTCGCAATGAAGGCGGCGGTGGTGGAGGCGGCTATGGCGGCGGCGGTGGTTATGGCGACGACCGTGGCGGGCCACCTGATGATCGCGGCGGGCCCGCTGGCGGCTTCGGCGGTGGCGGCGATATGGATGATGAGATCCCGTTCTGAGCCTAGACAGGTCTTGCCTGTTGTTATGCGGAGGCCCGTTCCGGGCCAAGATACACATGATTTGGCGCGCTCCTGAGAGGGAACGGCGATTGGCAAGCAGCGTGGGACTGATACGCGGCGCATCTGCTGCGCATTTCAAGGCGTTGTGAGGAGAGACAGGATGTCAGGCGTTAGGCCCACCCCGGTAAATCCGCGCTATGCGGCGACCATTGCGCCGCCGGTCATGGAGGCGCGACGCTGGATCGACGGGGTGAGCTTCCCCGAGGACCGCCCGTTGATCAATCTCAGCCAAGCCGCGCCGGTGGCCCCACCGCCAGAGCCGTTGCGACAGGCCATGGCGGAAGCGCTTCTCACGGTTCCGGAGAGTCATCTTTATGGGCCGGTTTTGGGGCTTCCAGAGTTGCGCGCCGAATTGGCCAGCCAATGGAGCGCGGGCTATGGCGGTGTGATCCGGCCCGACCAAGTGGCCGTAACCGCGGGGTGTAACCAAGCCTTCACCAGCACACTCTCGACGCTTGCGGGCGCTGGCGATGCGGTGATCTTGCCGACACCTTGGTATTTCAACCACAAAATGTGGCTCGACATGGAGGGGGTTGAGGCCAAGCTCTTGCCCACAGGCGACGACCTGTTGCCCGACCCGGAAGAGGCCGAGACACTGATCTGTGATCGGACCCGAGCGATCATCCTGGTGAGCCCGAACAATCCCGGCGGTGTTGAATACCCCGCCGCCCTGCTCCGCGCCTTTTACGATCTAGCCAAACGGCATGGGTTGGCCCTGATCCTCGATGAGACCTATCGCGATTTTCATTCGCAGACCGGTGCGCCGCATGATCTCTTCACCGATCCGGATTGGGATGAGACGCTGATCCATCTTTATTCCTTCTCCAAGGCCTATAGGCTGACCGGCCATCGGGTTGGTGCCGTCATGGCCTCCCCCACCCGGCTCATCGAAGTGGAGAAATTCCTCGACACAGTGGCGATCTGCCCGCCACAGATCGGCCAGATCGGCGCGCTTTGGGGGATGCGGCATCTGGGCGATTGGCTGGCGGGTGAACGTCTGGAAATCCTACGCCGCCGTGACGCGTTGGTCTCCGGATTCCAACGCCTGCCTGGTTGGCAGCTTCTGGGCTGTGGCGCTTACTTCGCTTATACGAAACACCCATTTTCGCAGCCCTCTGATCAGGTCGCGCAACGTTTGGTGCATGATGCGGGCCTCTTGGTTCTGCCCGGCACGATGTTTGGTCCGGCCAAAGATCAAGGCGGCAACGGTCAGGCCGAGACGACCTTGCGGATCGCCTTTGCCAATGCCGATGCAGAGGGCTTGTCAGATGTGGTGGACCGACTGGCGCAGCTCTCGACCTAGCCACCTCTTGCCCCCTTACGCCCGAGCGCGTAGATCACTGCAAACGACGCCCTTGGGAGGGACCTGCCGCGATGGCCAAGAACGCCGCCAAAAAAGCCTCGAATATCTTTGTCTGGATCATCTTGGGCCTGTTGATGCTGGCCTTGACCGGGTTTGGCATCACCAGCTTCACCGGCTCGGCCAGCCAGATCGGCAGCGTCGGCGACGCCCGGATCACCGCCAATGAATATGCCCGCGCGCTGCAACGCGAGATCAGCGCCCAGGTCGCGCAGACCGGACGCCCGATCAGCTTGCGCGATTTGGCGGCGCAAGGCGTGGACCGCGCCGTGTTGGACGGGTTGGTGGCGCGCGCGGCTTTGGCCCATGAGACCCGCGCCATGGGCATCTCCGTCGGCGACGAAGAGGTGGCGCGCCAAGTACAGGAAACCAGCGGCTTCATGGGCTCCGATGGCAGTTTCGACCGCGCTGGCTATGAGTTTGCCCTGCGCGATGCCGGGCTCACACCGGCAGAATTTGAACAGAACCTACGCGAGGATGTGGCCCGGTCCCTGTTGCAAGTGGCGATTGTTGGCGGTGTCTCCGCCCCGCCGCTTTTTGCCGAAGCCCTCACCGCTTATCAGACGGAGACGCGGGATTTCTCGCTCCTCCGAGTGACCGAACTGGACTTGCCCACCGGGCTGCGCGCGCCGAACGACGCAGATTTGGCAGCAGAATACGAAGAAAACGCCGCGCAATTCACCCGGCCCGAGGCCCGCACCATCACCTATGCCTGGGTGCGCCCGACGATGATCATGGATGATGTCGAGGTCAACGAAACCACCTTGCGCGAGCTTTATGACGAGCGCGGCGAGCTTTACAATCAACCCGAACGCCGCCTGTTGGAGCGTCTGGTCTACCCCTCGCAGGAAGAGGCCGAGGCCGCCCGCGCCGCTTTGGATGCCGGCGATAGCAGTTATGATGATCTGATCGCTGCCCGGGGTCTCACCCTGGAAGATGTGGATCTGGGCGAAGTCGCCCGCGAAGATCTCAGCGATGCCGCCGCGGAGGCGATTTTTGGCACCGAAGATGAAGACATCATCGGCCCGGTGGACAGCGTTTTTGGCCCTGCCCTGTTCCGGGTGAATGCCATCTTGGATGCAACCCAGGTGCCGTTCGAAGATGCCGAGCCGGATCTGCGGGCTGAATTGGCCTCCGAGGCTGCGCGCCGGGCAATTGGCGATATCCGGACAGATGTGGATGACCTGATGGCGGGCGGCGCGACCTTGGAAGAGCTCGCCGAAGACACAATTATGGAACTGGGCACCATCGACTGGCGTCCTGGCTCCGATGAAGGCATCGCAGGCTATGACGCGTTCCGCGCGGCCGCAGCCGCCGCGCAGGAGGGGGATTTCCCCGAACTGCTGGAACTGTCTGATGGCGGGCTTTTCGCCTTGCGCCTGGACGCGATTGTGCCGCCCACCCTGCCCGATCTAGATGATATCCGCGACGAGGTGGAGGCCAGCTGGCGCGCCGGAGAGCTGCGTGATCAGGTCACCGCCCGCGCCAATACACTGGTGTCGGAGATGATCACTGGCGGCGCATTGGAAGAGCTTGGCCCGCGGGTCACCCAAGAGGTGCAAATTCGGCGGCAAGACTTCATCCCCGATCTGCCGCCGACCCTGGTGGCGCAGATGTTCCAACTCGCGGCGGTGGGCGATACTGCGGTGATCCCCGGCGCAGAATTCGCCGTGATTGCCCGGCTTGATGCCATCAACAGCGGCGCGCGCGGCACCCCTGGCACCGACGCGCTTTTGGCTCTGATCGGCGAACAGGGCACGCAATCCATCGCGCAGGACGTGTTTGAGGCCTTTGGCCAGGCGCTTGAGGCGGATGTCGGCATCTCTCTCAACCCCACGACGATCAACGCCGTGCACGCGCAGTTCCCCTGAGCCATGGCGTTGACCCCGACATTCGAGCACTTTGCCGAAGGCTGGGCGGCGGGCCGCAACCAGCTTGTCTACGCCCGGCTGGCGGCCGATCTGGACACGCCAGTGTCGGTGATGATGAAACTCGCTGAGGCCGGACAAGACAGTTTCATCTTGGAAAGCGTCACGGGCGGCGAAATCCGTGGCCGCTATTCGATCATCGGATTGAAGCCCGATCTGATCTGGGAATGCCGGGGCGAGACCAGCCGGATCAACCGCACGGCCCGCTTTGATCGCGATGCCTTCGCCGCTTGCGACGCGCCGCCCCTGGACGCGCTCCGCGAGATTTTGGCCGAAAGCGCGATCGATATGCCCGATGATCTGCCCGCGGCGGCGGCGGGTCTTTTCGGGTATCTCGGCTATGACATGATCCGCCTGGTCGAACATCTGCCAAACGTGAACCCCGATCCGCTTGGCCTGCCCGATGCGGTGATGATGCGCCCTTCGGTGATTGCGGTTCTGGATGGGGTTAAAGGCGAAGTCACCGTGGTGTCGCCCGCCTGGGTCGGTGGTGGTTTGTCGGCCCGCGCGGCCTATGCCCAGGCCGCCGAACGGGTGAGCGACGCGCTCCGCGATCTGGAACGTGCGCCCACGACCGCCTCGCGTGAAATGGGCGAAGTGACACAGACCGCCGCGCCGGTCTCGAACTTCGCCAAAGCGGACTATCTGGCTGCGGTTGAAACCGCCAAGGATTATATTCGCGCAGGCGATATTTTTCAGGTCGTGCCGTCGCAGCGGTGGCGCCAAACCTTCTCGGAACCACCTTTTGCGCTTTACCGGGCGCTCCGGCGGACCAACCCCTCGCCATTCATGTTCTTCTTCAATTTCGGCCCGTTTCAGGTGGTCGGCGCCAGCCCGGAAATCCTGGTCCGGGTGTTCGATGGCGAGGTCACGATCCGCCCGATTGCGGGCACCCGCCCCAGGGGAGCCACAGCCGACGAAGACAAAGCGCTGGAAGCCGATCTGCTTTCCGATGAGAAAGAGTTGGCCGAACATCTGATGCTGCTGGATTTGGGCCGGAACGACACCGGCCGTGTGTCAAAGATCGGCACGGTCCGGCCCACCGAAGAGTTCATTGTCGAACGCTATTCTCATGTGATGCATATCGTCTCGAATGTGGTGGGTGAACTCTCCGACGAGCATGATGCGCTCTCCGCGCTTCTGGCGGGTCTCCCTGCGGGCACCGTTTCCGGCGCACCGAAGGTGCGGGCTATGGAGATCATTGATGAGCTGGAGCCGGAAAAACGCGGCGTCTATGGCGGCGGCGTGGGGTATTTCTCGGCCGGAGGCGATATGGATATGTGCATCGCGCTCCGCACCGCGGTGGTGAAAGATGAGACGCTCTATATCCAAGCCGGTGGTGGCGTCGTCTATGACAGCGACCCGGAAGCGGAGTTCCAGGAAACGGTGAACAAATCCCGCGCGATCCGTAAAGCCGCCGAGGACGCCGGCGCCTTCACCCAACGCGGCAACCGCTGATCCCCCGCGCCTCGAGTGGCTTCGGTGTCTATCGGGTCAAGACCGCCGAGACCGGTGCCATGGCCACGCTTTCGGACCGCGCCCCGAGGGCCCAAGAGAAAAGCGCCGTCACCGTATCGGAATAGGTATGACCGATGACAATGACGCTGCCATCCTGCCCTGCCGCGAAGGCCGCCCGGTCCAGATAGCGCGTGATCACCGTGGCCCGTTCCCGCTCGGAATCGATTTGCCGGAACAGCGTTGCCGCTGGCACATCCACCCGGACCGCACTTTGTTCCGCCGCGTTCAAGCCGCGCGGATAGGCCACCAACCCATGGCCGGTCTCTTGTAGGACCGAGATCACCGCGTCGAGTACAGGCCTATCGCCTTGCACCCGGTTCTGATCGCTATCCAAAACCGCCACCGCTTCCGGCAAGACTTCAAATCCGCCTGCCAAGGCCACCTCGACATCGGCTGGGGCCGCACCGGCGGGAAGCATATCCTCGGCCAGCATCAGCACCTCAAACCCTGCCGCGCGGTATGCGGCTGCATTTTCTGCCGCTTGCGGGCGGGTCGGGTCAATCGCGAAGCTGACAGGAAAGGGAAAGCTCTGCAAAAGGGTCCGGTCGAGACCAAAAGCTGGGTCATCGATCAGGATCACCGCCATCAACGGTCGTGTCTCTGCGGCGTCAAACTCCGCCGCGAAGGCTTCGATTGCCGGGCGCGTAGCAATATCCCCTGGCATCGTCGATGCAGCATCCTCTTGATCCATCTCCGTGCCTACATCGGTCGGCAGTAGATCACCGATCCGAGGCAAGCGCGGTTCAGAAAGACCAGCGGCTTCCAGCGGAGCGGGACCGGGGCCTGTCGGCTCAACCGGCTGCGGCTCAGAGGTCTCTGCCGGGTCCCCAGACTCCGATGGCTGATCCAAAATTGGCGCGGCGGCTGGCGTCGTATCGAGGCGGACCGCGCCGGGATCGGTCTCGATCTGCGGCAATCCGAGCGGTGCCGGTTGCAACTCTTGCGGCGGCGCAAGTGGGTCTTGATCCGTATTCGTGACCTCTGGCGTGGTTCCATCCGCGGTTGGCACATTGATCTGTGGCAGATCGAGCGCCGCAGTCGCGGTCGGAAGTGGCGCGGAGGCGGTATCGGGTACAGGCGACCCGGTCAGCACATCCGGGGCCGGTGCCGCGCTCCCCGTTGGAGGGGTTACGTCCGGCGCTTGATCTGGGATGGGGAGGGCCGCTGCCTCGTCCGGCGGAGGCCGGTTAAACTCCGACCCGGCAGGCAGAGGCACGTTATCGGCTGGTCCCTGCGCGGTCTCAGATTGCTCGACCGCCCCGCCCGTCTCCGGTGCGCCTGCGGTGGCATCGCTTGTCGGCGGCGTCTCGACCTCCGGTGTCTCAAGGGGATTGGGAGCTTCATCCTCGGCGGCAAGCTCTGGCAATTCGGGCCGGGTATCAACATCACCCGCTCCCACCATTGAAGCGGCTGGCGCGCGCTCTTCCGGCAGCGGCGCGTTCAAGGAAATCACGGCCAGAAAAAGCGCTGAAAACAACACGCCCCAGACCATCCCAATGATCACACCTCTGCCCATCATCGCTCCTCATTCTCGCGCGCCGTTCTTGCCCGATCCCTTGACCCCGGGGCGCGGCTGTTGAACATGTATAACGCGGGCGCGCGTCGCCTTCACCCCCTTTCGGAAAGGCCCCGGCCCCATGCTGCTGTTGATCGATAATTATGACAGTTTCACCTATAATCTCGTGCATTATCTAAGGGAATTGGGTGCGGATGTCAGGGTTGAGCGGAATGACGCGCTCAATGTGCAAGAGGCAATGGCGCTCAAGCCGGAGGCGATTTTGCTCTCGCCGGGCCCGTGCGACCCCTCACAAGCTGGAATCTGCTTGGCGCTGACCCAGGCTGCGGCGGAAACACGCACGCCGCTCATGGGCGTGTGTTTGGGCCATCAAGCGATCGGCGAAGCTTTTGGCGGCACAGTTCAACGTCATAGCGAAATCGTGCATGGCAAATTGGGCGAAGTGCGCCACCGGGGCGCTGGTGTCTTCGCAGGCCTGCCCTCGCCCTTCCTCGCCACACGTTACCATTCGCTGGTCGTCGCCCGCGAGGGGTTGCCGGACTGCTTGGAGATCAGCGCCGAGTTGGAAGACGGCACGATCATGGGCCTCCGCCACAAAGAGCTGCCGATGGAAGGTGTGCAGTTTCACCCCGAAAGCATCCGCTCCGAACACGGCCATCAGATGCTGAAGAATTTCCTCGATATGGCGCGGATCGGAGAGCCCGCATGAATGATGCAATGAAGCCGCTGATCTTCGCCGCCTCCGAAGGGCCGCTGAGCCGGGCGCAGGCGGAAGAAGCTTTCGGGTACCTCTTCGAAGGCCAAGCCACACCGGCGCAGATTGGCGGATTGCTGATGGCGATGCGGGCGCGTGGAGAATCCGTGGCTGAATACGCCGCCGCTTCGGCCGTGATGCGGGCGAAATGCGTGCGGGTGCGCGCACCTGAAGGCGCGATGGATATCGTCGGCACTGGCGGCGACGGGATGGGGACGCTCAACATCTCCACCGCCACCGCGTTTGTTGTGGCCGGGGCCGGTGTGCCGGTGGCGAAACATGGCAACCGCAATCTCTCCTCGAAATCCGGCGCGGCGGATGCGCTTGGCCAGATGGGGATCGATGTGATGGTTGGCCCTGAAATCGTGGAGCGTGGCATCGCGGAAGCGGGCATCGGATTCATGATGGCGCCGATGCACCATCCGGCGATCAAACATGTCATGCCCACCCGACAAGAGCTCGGCTGCAAGACGATTTTCAACATCATCGGCCCATTGACCAACCCCGCAGGCGTGAAACGCCAACTCACCGGCGCCTTCGCCATCGACCTGATCTATCCAATGGCCGAGACCTTGCAGGAGCTTGGCTCGGAGAAAGTCTGGCTCGTGCATGGCGCGGATGGCACTGATGAAATCTCGATCAGCGGCGAGACCTCGGTCGCCGTGTTGGAAGATGGCAAGATCCGCGGGCGGCAAGTCCACCCCGAAGAGGCGGGGCTGCCGGTTCATCCGCTGCGCGATATATTGGGCGGCACACCGCAGGAAAACGGCCATGCCTTCCAGGCGCTGCTTGACGGGGCACCAGGGGCTTATCGCGACGCGGTCTTGCTCAACGCGGCGGCGGCGTTGATCGTCGCGGATAAGGTGACAAACCTGGTGGAAGGTGTTGAAATGGCACGGGAAAGCATTGATAGCGGCAAGGCCAAACACGCGGTCGAGACGCTGGCGCGCATCACATCGGAGGCGGCATGAGCACCCCAACCATTCTTGAGAAGATCAAGGCTTACAAGCTGGACGACATCGCCGCGCGCAAGCAAGAGCGGCCTCTTGAAACCGTCGAGGCCGAGGCCCGCGCCGCCGATCCGGTGCGCCCTTTTGCCGATGCGCTTCACGCCGCCGTTCGCGAAGGCTATGGCTTGATTGCGGAGATCAAAAAGGCGAGCCCGTCGAAGGGTTTGATCCGCGCCGATTTCGACCCGCCCGCCTTGGCCGAGGCTTATGCCGCCGGTGGCGCGACTTGCCTGAGCGTGTTGACCGATGGGCGAAGCTTTCAAGGCGATGACAGCTATCTGATCGCGGCGCGCGCCGCGTGCGACCTGCCCGTTTTGCGGAAAGATTTCCTTTACGACCCCTATCAAGTGGCCGAAGCGCGCGCGCTTGGGGCCGACTGCATTCTGATCATCATGGCGAGCCTCGATGATGGGCAGGCGGCGGAGCTTGAAGCGACTGCGGCGGATTGGGGTATGGATGCGCTGATCGAAGTGCATGACGAGGCAGAGCTTGAGCGGGCCAGCCGCCTGTCGTCACGCCTCGTTGGTATAAATAACCGCGATCTCAATACGTTCGAGACCTCTCTTGATGTCACACGCCGGTTGGTCCGGATGATCCCCGATGACCGGCTTGTGGTGGCCGAAAGCGGCCTGTCCACCCCGGAGGATCTCGCCGATATGGCGCAATATGGCGCGCGCTGTTTCTTGATCGGCGAAAGCCTGATGCGGCAGGAGGATGTGGCGCAGGCCACCAGAAACCTGCTCGCCAATCCTTTAAAAGCGGGGCTCTGATGCCAGATCTCACTCATTTCGACGCCGAGGGGCAGGCCCATATGGTCGATGTCTCGGAAAAACCAGTTACCGCGCGGGTCGCGACAGCAGGCGCTTGGGTCAAAATGCGACCCGAGACCCTTGATCTGGTTGAAAAAGGGATCGCCAAGAAGGGCGATGTTTTGGGCGTGGCGCGGCTGGCCGGGATTATGGGAACCAAACGCACCGCCGATCTGATCCCGCTCTGCCACCCTCTGCCGGTGACCAAGGTGGCCATGGAGCTTGACCCTGATCGCGACCTGCCGGGTGTACGGATCAAAGCGACCGTCAAGACCAATGGGCAGACGGGCGTTGAAATGGAAGCGCTTATGGCCGCATCGACGGCCGCGCTGACGGTCTATGATATGCTGAAAGCCGCCGACCGGGCGATGGAAATCGGCGGCCTGCGCGTTCTGTTGAAAGATGGCGGCAAATCCGGCCGGTTCGAGGCCGACACGTGATCACTGTTGCCGAAGCGCTGGCCCAATGCCTCGCCCTGACCCGGGTGTTGGAGGTTGAAGACGTGCCGTTGGCCGAGGCCGCGGGCCGAGTCCTGGCACGGTCAGTCTTGGCCGAGCGGGACCAGCCGCCCTTCGCCGCCTCCGCCATGGATGGCTACGCCGTGCGCAGCGACGAGGCCGCGCCAGGGGCGCAGTTCCGCGTTATTGGAGAGGCCGCCGCCGGTCATGTTTGGCATGGTCAGATCGGCGCTGGCGAAGCGCTGCGGATCTTCACCGGCGCGCCGGTGCCCGAGGGTGCGGATCGGATCATCATCCAAGAAGACGTCACCCGCGACGACGAGCGGATTACCCTTGGCGATAAGCTTGATCAAAAGACCCATATCCGCCCCTCGGGCGGCGATTTCCGCAAAGGCCACCGGATCGAAGCGCCGCGCCGACTGAGCCCGGCGGATATTGCGCTGGCCGCCTCAATGAACCACGCCACCCTGCCCGTCACGCGGCGGCCAGAGGTGGCGTTGATCGCCACCGGCGACGAGTTGGTGCAGCCTGGCGAGACGCCGCGCCCGGATCAGATCATTGCGTCCAACACCTATGGGTTGAAAGCGTTGATCGAGGCAGAGGGTGGCCATGCCCGGATGTTGCCCATCGCGCGGGACACCCGCGAAAGCCTGGAACACGTGCTTGGGTTGGCCGCAGGTGCGGACCTGATCGTGACCATTGGCGGCGCCTCGGTGGGCGATCATGATCTGGTCGGCGAGGTGGCTGCTGCAATGGGTCTGGAGCGGTCCTTCTATAAGATCGCGATGCGGCCTGGCAAACCGCTGATGGCGGGGCGGTTGGCAAGATCGGCCCTTGTGGGCCTGCCCGGAAATCCCGTTTCGTCAATGGTTTGCGGCCATCTCTTCATCGTTCCGATGCTGCATGCTTTCCTTGGCCTGCCGACGGGTGAGCGGCGCTTGACCCATGCCCGACTCGCCGTCGACCTACCTGCGAACGGTCCGCGTGAACATTACATGCGGGCCCGTCTGATCCCCGGCAACGGATTGCCCGAGATCACGCCTTTGGACGCGCAAGACAGCTCGCTCCTGACCCGGTTGGCCGATGCCGACGCGCTCTTGGTCCGGCCACCGCATCAAGAGCCGCAGACCGCCGGCGCAATTGTGGAAGCCTTGCTGATTTAACGCCATGACCCCAAAGAAACGGGGGCATTGCCATAAGATTTTTTCTTTGCCGATCCGGAGCTAGCCCTCTACCCGTGGGTGAGGCGCGCTTGTTGGCAGAGGACAGAACCCGATGAAAACACTTGCTCAGGCCGTGGTGATTGGCGGCGGGTTGGTCGGTTGCTCCATCCTCTATCATCTGGCGAAACTCGGCTGGAAAGATGTGGTCCTGCTGGAGCGGGACGAGTTGACCTCGGGTTCCACCTGGCATGCGGCGGCCAATATCCACGGATTGCATGACAACACCAATATCAGCCGCATCCAGCATTACACGATGAACCTCTACAAGGCGTTGGAGGCGGAAACCGGCCAAGGCTGCGGCGTGTTCCAACCCGGCTCGCTCTATCTCGCCCAAACCGAAGACCGCGAGCATCAGTTGCGCCTGCAAGAGGCCAAGGCGCGCTATTACAAGATGAGTTTCCATGAAATCAGCCGCGATGAGGCCGAGCGCCTGCATCCGCTGGTCGATTTCGACGGCATCCGCTGCATTATGTATGAGCCCGATGGCGGCAATGTGGACCCATCCGGCGTGACCATGGCCTATGCGGCGGGGGCCCGCGCGATGGGGGCCGAGATCCACCGTTTCACGCCCGTCACCGCCACCCGGCAACAGCCAGACGGGACCTGGATCGTTGAGACACCAAATGGCGATATCCACACCGAGTGGGTGATCAATGCCGCCGGGCTTTGGGGGCGCGAAGTCGCCGCCCTTGCCGGAATCGACCTGCCGCTGCAACCGACCGAGCACCAGTATTTCGTCACCGAAACCATCGACGAGATCGTCGCCCATGGCACCCGCCTGCCCTCCGTCGCCGATCGCGACGGGGAGTACTACTTGCGCCAAGAAGGTCAGGGCTTGCTGATCGGCGCCTATGAACGCGACATGCGGTTTTGGGCCGAGGATGGCACACCGCAGGGCTTCGGCCATGAGCTTTTTGCCGATGACCTGGACCGGATCATGGAAAACGTTATGCGCGCGATGGAGCGGGTGCCTGCGGCCGCCAATGCTGGCGTGAAACGGGTGATCAACGGGCCGATGATCTGGTCACCGGACAGTTCCGCGCTCTTTGGCCCGTTGCCGGAACTGCGGAACTATTTCTGCTGCAACGGGATCATCCCCGGCTTCTCGCAATCCGGTGGCCTCGGCCTTTTGGCGGCGGAATGGATCATTGAGGGCGAGCCGAAGCTCGACATGTTTGGCTGGGACCTGGCGCGCTATGGCTCCTGGGCGGGGAAGGCCTTCACCAAGGCCCGGGTTGAGGACCAATATGCCAACCGTTTCGCAATCCATTTCCCGAATGAGGAGCGCAGCGCCGGGCGCCCTGCGCGGGTGCGGCCAGCCCATGAGATGCAAGCCGAGATGGGCGCGGTCTTCGGGATGAACTGTGGCTGGGAACACCCGCTTTGGTTCGCCGATAAGCCGGGCGTGACCGAAACCATCGGGTTCAAGCGGCAGAACTGGTTTGAGCCGGTGGGCCGCGAGGTTCAAATGCTGCGCAACCACGTGGGTGTGCTCGATATCTCCAATTTCGCCAACTACGAGATCAAAGGCCCGGGCGCCCAGGCTTGGCTCGATGCGCTTCTGGCCAATCGCATTCCGACGGAGATCGGGCGGTCCTGCCTCGCGCCGCTCATCGGCGTGCGCGGCGGCGTGGCGGGCGATTTCACCGTCACCAAACTGGCCGAAGACCACTACATGATGATCGGATCCGGCATGGCCGAGCGCTATCATCAGCGGTTCTTCAATATGGTGCCCCTGCCCGACGGCACCACCTTTGAAAACCGCACCGACGCGCTTTGCGGCATGAATATCGCCGGGCCGAAATCCCGCGAGCTGTTGCAGCGCTTGACCAATGAGGACCTCTCCAACGACGCCTTCCGCTTCATACGCTCGCGGCAGATGATCGTGGCGGGCGTGCCGGTTGTGGCGCTGCGGGTGTCCTTCACCGGCGATCTCGGGTGGGAGTTGCATTGCGAGGCGGCGTACCAAGTAGCCCTCTATACCGCGCTCATTGAGGCCGCACGCGACCTCGGCGGCGGGCCAGTGGGCAGCCGCGCACTCGGGTCGCTTCGGATCGAGAAGGGCTATGGCTCCTGGGGGCGTGAATATAGCCCGGAATACTGGCCGCAGGAGCTTGGCCTGGAGCGCTTGATCAAGCTCGACAAGGCGTTCCTGCACAAAGATGCCTTTCTGGCGCTGGCCGACAACGAACCGCGCGAGACCTTGCAGATATTCGAGATGGAGGCTCGCGACGCCGATGCCAGCGGCGGCGAGCCGATATTCCGGCTCGATGGTACGGCGGTCGGCCATGTCTCCTCCGGCGCCTATTCCGCGCATACGGGCAAATCCCTGGCGCTCGGTTTTGCCAAAACCGGCACGGTGCAGCCCGGCGACGAGGTAGAGATTTTTGTTCTGGGTCAGGCGCATAAGGCCCGCATGCTGGCCGCGCCGCCATTCGATCCGGGCGGGCTACGGCTCCGCAGCTGATCTCTCTAAAAGCCAGTCCCGGAACCGCCGGGCCGAGGGTTTCAACGCCCGCGCCGGACGGGTGAGGTAGTAACTCCACGGGCTTTCCACCGCGCAAGGAAACGGCTCGATCAGCACATTCCGGTCAAGATAGGGCTGCGCCAGAGAGCGCAGAACCGCGACGCAGCCCAACCCGTTCGCCGCCAGTTCCAGCGCCACATTGGAGGAGTTCGACCGCACTCCGCCCTGCAGATCGAGATTGTCGAGCCCCAATCCATCGGCCACCGCGCCCCAGCAATCCTGCCGCGTCAGAATATGGATCAGATCGGCGCTGACCAATTGTTCAGGCCGCGACAGCGCTTCGCCCGCCACCTGATAGCCCGGCGCGGAAACCACGGTCAGCTCTTCCGACGCCAGGAGCGCATCGCCCGGCAACACCGCATCTTGGCGTTTGATCTCGATGGTTAGATCGGCCACCTCACCCACGCTGTCGGCCCAGATCGTGCCATTTAAGGTGATCGTATAGCTGGAGTGATCCGCCAGAAACGCAGCGACCTGGGCCGCGAGCCAGTTCTCCGCCAAGCTGATCGGGCAGGAGATCACCACCGTCTGATCATGGGTCCGTGTGACGATCGCCTCGGTCGCATCTTCGATCTGTTGCAAGGCGCGACGGAGGCCGGGCAGATAGGCCTGCCCCGGCCCGGTCAGCTCCAAGCTGCGGGCATGGCGAATAAAGAGCGGTTTGCCGAGATACTCTTCCAAGGACCGCACATGGTTGGAGATCGCCGCTTGGGTATAGTTCAACTCATCGGCGGCCGCGGTGAAACTCAGATGCCGCGCGGCGGCCTCGAAGGATCGGATATGGGTCAGATAGGGTTTATGGTCCATGCGGATCGGGCCTCCTCCACCACCATTGCTCCCTGAAAATCCGCCGAGGGAAAAGCAAAGACTGCGCCATGGCCAAGAAAATCGATGTCATGAGATGTCAGGATGGCGAGTCAACGCGGTGAGATGGCCCCTGGAGCAGGAAGAATTCATCCGCTCTGCACCCGATTCGTTGACACAGAGGGGGAACAGGGGTAGAACATTCCCTGAACGAGATCCTTATCGGACAGGCGGAGGCCATCAGATGCTGACGAAGAAACAGCTCGACCTTTTGGAGTTTATCCACAAGCGGATGCAACGCGATGGCGTGCCGCCGTCTTTTGATGAAATGAAAGAGGCGCTGGATTTGCGCTCGAAATCCGGCATTCACCGGCTGATCACCGCACTGGAGGAACGAGGGTTCATCCGCCGGTTGGCCCATCGCGCCCGCGCGATCGAGATTGTGAAATTGCCCGAGGCGCTGGAGGCGAAAACCGGCTTCACACCGCGCGTGATCGAAGGTGATCGGAGCGCCCCGCCTGCGGGCGCGATTCCGGTCAGCGGGATCGGCGCGACCGACCTGCCGGTGATGGGCCGGATCGCCGCGGGGACGCCGATTGAAGCAATCAGCCAAGTGGCGACTCATGTGACCGTGCCTCAACAGATGGTCAGCACGAACAAGCATCACTACGCGCTTGAGGTCAAAGGCGATTCCATGATTGAGGCCGGGATTAACAATGGCGATATCGTGGTGATCGAAGAAGGCGCGACGGCGGACAACGGCGATATCGTCGTGGCGCTGGTCGAAGATCAGGAGGCGACGCTGAAACGCTTCCGTCAGAAGGGCAATATGGTCGCTCTTGAAGCTGCGAACCCGGCTTATGAGACCCGTATGCTGCGCGACGATCAGGTCAAGGTTCAGGGTAAATTGGTCGGGTTGATCCGCACCTATTGACGGCCTCCGGTCCAAAGCCGCGCGCCTTGAAGGGCGCGCGCGGTGGTGAATTCGACGCGATCCTTGGTCACATAGAGGGAAATCGCGCCGGTTTCGGCCAATGTGTCACCCGAGATCAACAAGCAAGGGGCATCGGGGGTGATGGCCGGCAGGTCCTCGGCATAGGCCGCGCGGTCCACCTGATCCGGCGACTGCGTCGCCCCGATCCAATCCACACGTTCAACAGCCGACAGATGTGCCGCCGTTTCCTGTGCCACAGGTACGAGGTCGGGTGCGTAATCCCGCAACCGCTCAGAAACCAAGACAATGTCATGGCGAGCGCAGGCGGCTTCCATCTCGCGCGCGGCGCGGCGACCGGCCCCATGCCAGAGACTATGACCGCTCTCCAAAACAACATGCCAGCCCTCCCCCTCGGCCTGCCAGCCCGGGCGGATGGCAGCCTCGGGCTGATCCGCCCGATCCCCATCATTCTCGAGCCAGATCCCGGCAACAAACCCATCTCCCCGTGGCTTGGTCAGGGCGCGCCCCTCCGATGTTTCAAGCCCTGCCAAGCGACCCGACGACGACAGCAGAAGATCGGGCCGGTCGCTGCCTGACCAGATCACCAAAGCGAGCGCCACCGGCGCAAACCCCAGGAGCCGTGCCCGGCCCTGCCAAAGGATGACGAAAATTACCCCGAGGCTGATCGCCGCCAAAACGCCGGCAGGCGGCGCGACGATCGGGCGCGTCGCGCCAGGCAGTGTGGCGACTTCATGGGCGACGGCCAAAATCCAAACCAGGCCCTTCTCCATCACCCAAAACGCGATCCCTTCGAGGCCAAGCGGCCAGAGCAATGCTGCGAAAACCGCACAAGGGATCACCACGCTGCCCATCACCGGCACCGTCAACAGATTGGCCAAGAGCCCATAGACCGCGATTTGATTGAAATGCGCTGCAGAGAAAGGCGCGGTTGCTGCGCCCGCCACAACGGAAGAAATCACCAGCGCCACCATGCCCTTAGACCAAATCGGCAATTCAGTCATCCACGGATGGCCGCGCAAAGCGTTGAACACGGCCACAAGCGCCGCGGTCGCCGCAAAGGACATCTGAAACCCGGGGCTGAGCAAGGTCTCAGGACGGTGTGCCAGGACAATCAGGGCCGCAATCGCCACGGAGCGGAGCGTGATCGCGCGCCGGTCAAGCAAGACGGCGACAAACATCACCGCCACCTGGATAAAGGCCCGTTCCGTCGCGACATTGCCACCTGAGAGGGCCAGGTAAAACGCCCCTGCCCCCAAGGCCGCCAGCGCCGCCCATTTGCGGATCGGATAACGCAGCGCCAGAGCCGGGATAAGCGCCAGAACAAAGCGCAGAGCGGCATAGACGAACCCGGTCAACAGCCCCATGTGCAGCCCTGAAATCGCCAGCAGATGCGCGATGTTCGCGCGGCGCATATCCTCCAGCGGCCCGGCAGAGAGACCGGATCGGTCGCCGGTCAGCACCGCCGCCGCGAACGCACCCGCCTCCCCCGAGATCCGCGCTTGGATCGCGGCCGACAGATTCAGCCGCAGATGGGTCAACGGCAAGGCCCAACCTTCACGTGGCTCCAAAAGCAATGCTGGCACACGGGTATACCCCACCGCACCGATTTCGAGGAACCAAGCATGGCGCTGAAAATCGAAACCGCCAGGCTCGGCGGGTCCCTCGGGCGGCCCCAGATGGCCGGTCATCATCACCCGCGCCCCCGGTTCCGGGGTGAGCCAGCGCTGCTCCCCATGCAGCGAGACCCGAACCCGATTGGGCACGCGTTCGGGCGATGTCCGTTCCAACACAACCTGATCCAAGGTCAGCCGGACCGCATCGGAGGCTGAACGATCAATCGCGACGATCCGCCCCTCGATCGGCCCGTAATAGCGAAACTCCAGCACCGGTCCGGCAGCATCATGGGCGCGAAACCCGGCCAGGCACAGACCTGACAGGACGAGGAGAAGCGCCGTGACAGCGGGGCCCGCCATCTCTCGCAAGCGCCATGTGATCGCTGCTGCGACGAGCGCCAGCAGGAGCGCCAAACTGTAGACACGCCAACCGGGCTCCACCCGCAACCCGAAATACCACGCCACACCGAGACCGACAAAAACCGGCGCCCACGGCATCAACGCCCCACGCTGGCCTTGCTGAACCTGGTCGATCAGATGCCAGAGGCGCACCCTTGTCACCTCCCGCGCGGTTGCCTAAACACTCGCTCAACACCTACCCGCCTCATGGTTTCCAAGACGTTAACGCGCGCGATGCAAACCCCGCGCCGAAAGGATGAAGATGGCCGATACGCCTGCACCCGTGGTCACCCGCTTTGCCCCCTCGCCCACTGGTTTTCTGCATATCGGGGGCGCGCGCACGGCGCTGTTCAACTGGCTCTACGCACGTGGCCGGGGCGGCAAATTCGTGCTTCGGATCGAAGACACCGATCGAGAGCGCTCTACCCCCGAAGCGACGCAGGCGATCCTCAATGGGTTAACCTGGCTTGGCCTCGATTGGGACGGGGAACCGATCAGTCAGTTCGCTGGCCGCGACCGTCATGCCGAAGTCACAACGACAATGTTGGCGCAAGGGTCAGCCTATAAATGCTTCTCCACCCAAGATGAGATCGCCGCATTCCGCGATGCCGCCCGTGCCGAGGGCCGCTCCACGCTCTTCCTCTCTCCCTGGCGCGATGTGCCGCAAGATCAGCACCCCGATGCGCCCTATGTGATCCGCCTGAAAGCCCCGCGTGACGGGCAAACCGTGATCGAAGACGCCGTCCAGGGTGCCGTGACGGTGCGCAACGATCAGCTCGACGATATGATCCTGCTCCGCTCCGACGGCACACCGACCTATATGCACGCAGTTGTGGTGGATGATCACGACATGGGCATCACTCATGTGATCCGTGGCGACGACCATCTCAACAACGCCGCGCGGCAGGCGCAGATCTATACCGCGATGGGATGGGATCTGCCGGTCTTCGCCCATATCCCACTGATCCATGGGCCAGATGGCAAGAAACTCTCGAAACGCCACGGCGCGCTTGGGGTCGAAGAATATGCCGCCATGGGCTATCCGCCCGCCGCGATGCGGAACTATCTGGCCCGGCTCGGCTGGTCCCATGGCGATGACGAGCTTTTCACCGATGCGCAGGCTCTGGAGTGGTTCGACCTGGGCGGAATTGGCAAATCGCCCGCCCGGCTCGACTTCAAAAAGCTTGAGCATGTGGCGTCTTGGCATATCGCGCAAATGGATGATGCCGATTTGGTCGAAGAGATCGCTCGGTTTCGGACAATGACAGACCAGCCGGTTCTTTCGCAAGCGCAGCATAACGGATTGTTGACTGCGATGTATTGCCTCAAGGATCGTGCCAAATCCCTGCCCGATCTGATTGAAAAGGCCCAATTTGTTATGGCCGAACGACCACTTGACCGGGATGAAAAGAGCCAGGCGGCGCTGACCGATGTATCCCGTGGTATACTGTTAGAATTGACTACGCAGCTGCAGAATGATAGCTGGTCCCGTGACACGCTTGAGGCGGTCCTGACCACAACGGCCGAGGCCCACGGGCTGAAATTCGGCCAGCTTGCGCAGCCCTTGCGCGCGGCTCTGGCAGGTCGGGCAGCAACGCCCAGTGTCTATGACATGATGCTCGTCATTGGCCGCGATGAAACGATCGCCCGCCTGACGGAGGCCGCCGCCCCCGCCCAATGACGGCGCTTGGGTTTTGGCCAAGAAATCACGGGCCGACGCAAGGCCCCTGGAACGACCCGCCCGGCATCTGGCCGGGTGTGGCCAATTAGGAAGGGACTGAGATGGCTGACAGCAAATCCGCCACGTTAAGCTTCGACGGCAAGACCCTGGAGCTTCCGATGCACTCGCCGACGGCGGGGCCGGATGTGATCGACATCACCAAACTCTATGGTCAGGGCGACGTGTTCACCCACGACCCTGGTTTTACCTCGACCTCGGCCTGCGAAAGTCAGATCACCTTTATCGACGGCGAAAAGGGTGAACTGCTGCATCGGGGCTATCCAATCGACCAACTGGCGGGCAAGTCGCATTATCTGGAAGTCTGCTACCTCTTGCTTTACGGCGAGTTGCCCAATGCCGCCGAGTTGGAAGACTTCGAAGATCGTGTGACGCGTCACACGATGATCCATGAGCAGATGGCGAATTTCTTCCGTGGCTTCCGCCGTGACGCCCATCCAATGGCGATCATGACCGGCGTGGTTGGCGCGATGTCGGCGTTTTATCACGACTCGACCGATATCAATGACCCCTGGCAACGCGAAGTGGCGACGATCCGCCTGATCGCGAAAATGCCGACCATCGCGGCGATGGCCTATAAATACACCATCGGGCAACCGTTTGTGTATCCGCGCAATGATTGTGACTATGCCACGAACTTCCTGCGGATGTGTTTCGCAGTTCCGGCGGAAGAGTATCAGCCGGACCCGATCCTCTCGCGCGCGATGGACCGGATTTTCACGCTGCATGCGGATCATGAGCAAAACGCCTCGACCTCGACCGTGCGTCTGGCGGGCTCCTCGGGCGCGAACCCGTTTGCCTGTATCGCCGCTGGCATCGCCTGTCTCTGGGGCCCGGCCCATGGCGGCGCAAACCAGGCTTGCCTAGAGATGCTGCGGGAGATCGGCACCGTCGACCGCATCCCTGAGTTCATCAACCGCGCCAAAGATCGCGAGGATCCGTTCCGTCTGATGGGCTTCGGCCACAGGGTCTACAAGAACTTCGACCCACGTGCGAAGGTGATGAAAGAAAGCGCCGATGAGGTGCTGGATTTGCTGGGCATCGAGAACAATCCGACGCTGCAGGTTGCCAAGGAACTCGAAAAGATCGCTGTCGAGGATTCCTATTTCCACGACAAGAGACTCTACCCCAATGTGGACTTCTATTCGGGCATCATCCTCGACGCGATGGGCTTCCCGACCTCGATGTTCACCCCGATCTTCGCGCTCAGCCGCACCGTGGGCTGGATCGCGCAGTGGAAAGAGATGATCGCCGATCCATCGGGCAAAATCGGTCGCCCGCGCCAGCTTTATACCGGCGCGACTTATCGCGACTATGTGGATATCGAAAACCGCTAAAAGCCGGTCCAACCGACAAAAGGCCGCCTCATCCGGGGCGGCCTTTTCCGTTGCGGTTTGGCGTCCCCTTCTCTGCTTCCCAAATATCCCCGCCGGAGGCATTGAATCTTCTGGCTGGTCGCGCCAATTTCGCGCCATCTCAATAACAGGACCGTGCCCATGCCCCGCAAAATCATCATCGACACCGATCCGGGCCAAGACGACGCGGTCGCGATCCTTCTGGCCTTGGCGAGCCCCGAAGAGATCGAGGTTTTGGGTGTCACGGCGGTGGCGGGCAATGTGCCCCTCGCGCTGACGGAGAAGAACGCCCGCATCGTCTGCGAATTGGCCGGGCACATGCATATTCCGGTCTTTGCGGGTTGCGACGCCCCATTGGCGCGGAAACTGGTCACCGCGGAACACGTGCATGGCAAAACCGGTCTCGATGGCCCGCAATTGCCTGATCCAACCATGCCGTTGCAGGACAAACACGGTGTCGATTTCATCATCGACACCCTGCGGCAAGAGCCCGCCGGCACGGTCACGCTCTGCCCGCTCGGGCCGCTCACCAATATCGCGACAGCCTTTCTGCGCGCGCCCGATATCGTCGAGAAGGTGGCCGAAATTGTGCTGATGGGCGGCGCCTATTTCGAGGTTGGTAACATCACACCCGCTGCGGAGTTTAACATCTATGTCGACCCGCAAGCCGCTGACATCGTGTTTAAATCCGGCATCAGAATCACGGTGATGCCGCTCGACCTGACGCATAAGGCGCTGACCACCGCCGAGCGGGTCGCGACCTTCCGGGCCATGGGCACTCATGTGGGCAAGATGGTCGCGGAATGGACCGATTTTTTCGAACGCTTCGACAAAGAGAAATACGGCTCCGAAGGCGCGCCGCTGCATGACCCTTGCGTCATCGCCTATCTGATCCAACCGGAGCTGTTCCAGGGCCGTTTCGTCAATGTCGAGATCGAGACACAATCGGAACTGACGCTTGGCATGACCGTGGCCGATTGGTGGGGCGTCACCAACCGCGCGCCGAACGCCACCTTCATGGGCGATGTGGATGCGACAGGGTTCTTTGCCCTGCTCACCGAGCGGATCGCGCGGCTCTAGGCGACCTTGGCCAGCGGGTGAAACACCCCAAATGGCAGCGGCACCAGATCCGGCGCCACCCAGTGCCGTCGTGCGGAGGGCGCAAACAGCGTCTCGCGCCGCCAATGACGGAGCAGCCAGTTGGGGTCGCCGAACTCTGCCGAGAAAATCGCCGCCAGAACCTCCGACATATCTGCACGCGGCATCTGCGCCATCTGATGTGCTGCCGCCGCGACTGAGGCAAGCGTAATCGTTTCGTGATACCCTTCGCTGTCACTATTCACCCCGCCATGGGCCTCGTTGAAAGCGCGGATCATCCCAGGCATCTCCTGCGCCACCCAAGCCGGATCGTGACCGGCCAGGAGCCAAATCACCGCCGCCCAATGCGCCTGATGCGAGAATTCCGAGGCCGGTAAGCTGCGATCCGCAAACCCCTCACCGATATAGGAAATCCACGCATCATCGCGGACCGGTTGCTCAGCTTTTGTCATCTTTCCCCTCCTGATCTGGGTGCATATGACTGTCCGTCGCAACCCAATCGCAGCCATAGATGCCCTTGATCCGCCCGATCACCTCAAGCTGCTCATCGGTGAAGGCCTGCTTGTTCTCAAGCCCGTGCAGAATGATCCCCTCCAACAGATCGCTGAGCGTCATATCGAGGTATTCCGCCAAGCCTTTCAGGGTTTTCAAAAGTGGTGTGTAAAGGCGCACCCCGGTCTGTGTACGGTCAACGGCCATATCGAGTCTCCAATTTGGTAACTTGTTACCTAGGTTTGCGAGATATGTCCAGCGGTCACCTTTGCAAGGGACCGACACAGGACTACCTAAAGAGGAGCGAACAGAAGGCACCCGCGTTTATGCAAATCCCGTTTGATAACTCCTATGCCCGCTTGCCCGACCGGTTCTTCACGGCCCTGCCCCCGACCCCGGTCGCGGCCCCCGGCCTGATTGCCGTCAACCGCCCCCTGGCCAAGGAACTCGGCATCATTCTGCCGGAAGATGAGGCGGAGATTGCCGCGATTTTTGCCGGCAACACCCTGCCCGACGGCGCGGCTCCTTTGGCGCAAGCCTATGCTGGGCATCAATTTGGCGGATGGGTGCCGCAGCTTGGCGATGGCCGGGCGGTGCTTCTCGGCGAAGTTGTCGATCATAAAGGCCAACGGCGCGACATCCAGCTCAAAGGCGCGGGCCGAACGCCCTATTCCCGCCGGGGAGATGGGCGCGCCTGGCTCGGGCCGGTCTTACGGGAATATCTGATCTCTGAAGCGATGTTTGCGCTTGGCATTCCGACGACCCGCGCCCTGGCCGCCGTAACCACCGGCGAAACCGTCCTCCGCGAAACGGCGCTCCCCGGTGCCATCGTCACCCGCGTCGCCGCCAGCCATATCCGGGTTGGCACCTTCCAGTATTTCGCGGCCCGGCAAGACGCCGACGCGCTTCAGGCACTGGCCGATCATGCCATTGCACGCCATTACCCGGAGGCGGACGGCCCGCTTGGGCTTCTGCAAGCCGTTGTGACGGCACAAGCGGAGTTGATCGCGGGTTGGATGGGGGTTGGCTTCATCCACGGCGTGATGAACACCGACAATATGTCGATCGCGGGCGAGACAATTGACTACGGGCCGTGTGCCTTCATGGATGCCTATCACTCCGAAAAAGTGTTCAGTTCCATCGACCAATTCGGGCGCTATGCCTATGCCAATCAACCCAATGTGGCGGTCTGGAACCTGGCGCAGCTGGCCACGGCCTTGCTGCCGCTGATGCCGGACAAGGACGATGCGATTGAGATCTTCACCGAGGAGATCAACCGCTTCCCCGATCTGTTCAACACGGCTTGGCATCGCATCTTACGTGGCAAACTGGGCCTGAGCACCGTCGAAGAGGACGATATCGCCCTGGCCTTTGACCTGCTCAATCTGATGGAGACGGGTGCGGCCGATTTCACCCGCACCTTCCGCGCTCTCAGCGGCGCGCAACCGGGCAGCGCCGTCGAGGAGTTCGCCAGCCCGCAGGGGTTCATCGACTGGATGCCCCGCTGGCAAGACCGCCTCACGCGTGAGCCGGGCGACGACCGAAGCCGCCAAGCCGCCATGCAGGCCGTGAACCCCGCCTTCATCCCGCGCAACCATCGTGTCGAAGAGATGATTGAGGCCGCTGTTTCTGGCGATTACGGGCCGTTCTTCAAACTCCATGAGATTTTGAAACGCCCGTTCGACGATCAACCAGAGCACAGCGCCTATCAGACTGCCCCGGGCGAGGAGGAAGAGGTCACCCGCACCTTCTGCGGCACCTAGCGGTCGCGGCGCTTGCCCGACCGGCGGAAGAAGCGGCGATTGTGATGGATGAACTCGTCGATCACGGCCCGGCTGCCGCCGAGGTCACGCCCTTTGAGGTAGAGATACCCGGTGAGCCCGCCAATCCCCGCCCCGATGCAATCGACAATCAGATCGCCCATCGTGTCCATCAGTCCGGACTTCTGCATGTTCAGACCGAAAATCTGATCCATCCCAAACTCGAAAATCTCCCAGGTCACACCAATGGTCACGCCCATGCAGAAGGCGATCATCCCGAGTGCCCAGGCGGGCGCGGCATAGCGATCCCCCTCGAACAGGATAAAGACCAGGAGAAACCCGATCAGGCCAAACCCGACCGCCGACAACCCGTGCAGCGCGATATCCCACCACCAATACCGCTCGTAGAAATCATAGACTTCGCCCAGGAACAGCGTGGCGAAGACAAAGAGCACGATAACCGCAATGAACCGTCGGGGCAGATGCAGCCCAAGTCGCGGCGCGAGTATCATCGGCAGCATCGAGACCAAGATTGTGGCCAGAGCCACGAACGCGACCGGCCAGCGCGCCGTAGCCAAGGCGGTCAATGCCGACAGCATCAACACACCCCAGATCACATAGGTCAGCCAGAGTTGATCACGCAGGGCCTTCATGCCAATTAATCTAATCTTGCCCGTCGGGCTTTCCTAGACCTTACGCGCCGATAACCTTGCCTGATATGAGCCATTTTTTCCCGAAACATCCCGGCCATCTGCGCGTGGCCAGTTACAATATCCGGAAATGCGTCGGCCTTGATCGTCGCCGCGATCCGCATCGGATTGCCAGGATATTGGCCGAGATCGGCGTGGATATTGTCGCCCTGCAAGAGGCCGATAAACGGCTTGGCGCCCGGCGGAGTGCCCTGCCCCCGCGGATCATCACTGAGGAAGCAAAGCTGCAACCTGTGCGGGTCGCCTCGAACGCGGTCTCGCTCGGCTGGCATGGCAACGCGCTTCTCACCGGCCCCACTTGGCGGGTCGAGGGGGTGAACCGCCTGCCGCTGCCTGGGCTGGAACCGCGCGGCGCGGTGATTGCGGACTTGGTTGGACCGGTCGGAGATGTCCGCGCGGTCGCCACGCATCTGGGCCTGCGCCGTCGGGATCGGCAACGGCAAATGACCCTGATCATGGCCGAGCTGGCGCATCTGTCGCCGCGCCCAACGGTCCTGCTTGGCGATCTCAATGAATGGTCGCCCGCCGCCGGGTTCGCCCCGCTTGATCCATATTTCACGCTGCACAATCCCGGGCGCAGTTTTCCGTCCTGGCGCCCGATGGCGGCCCTGGATCGGGTCGCGACCGGGCCGGGGCTGCGCCTGGCGCAAGCCGGTGTTATGCGCGCGGGTCCTGCGGGGCGGGCGTCGGACCATCTGCCGATTTGGGCGGATTTGACTCTGGACGGTTGATCAGGACCAGCCCGGCACAGACCAGGGCGAGCGCCACCCAAATCTCCGGCCCAACATGCTCGCCCAAAAGGGCCCAGCCCAGGATCACCCCGAAAATCGGCGCCAAGAAGCTGAAGGAGGCGACCGAAGCCGCGGGATAGATGCTGAGCAGCCAGAACCAGAACAAGAACCCGGCGCTGACCACCGCGACAATCTGGAACCCCAAGCCCGCCCAATGGATCAAGCTTGGGTCGCGCAGAAGTGGCCCAAAGAACAGCGCCGCGATCAACAGGATCGGCGTGGAAACCACAAGCTGCCACAGGAGCTGCATCTCAGGCGTTTCTTCTTTCAACCGTGTGGCCCGCACCGTGAGCGCAACGGCCGCCCAGCCCATCGACCCGGCCAGCGCGAGTAAATCGCCCAGAACCGACGCCTCTCCGACCGGGCCGCTGCGGTTAAACATCGCCCAAGCCATGCCTGCCACCGCCAATGCCAGACCAAGAACCTTGATGCCCGTGAGCCGTTCTCCCGGCAGCAACACGTGCGCCCCGATCGCTAGCCAGACCGGCATCGTGTAGAAGATCACCGAAATGCGCGAGACCGTGGTCAAATCCAGCGCCATGAACAGAAAAATGAACTCCAGCGCAAAGATCACCCCGATCAACACGCCCGCCCAGCCTGTGCCCGGGCTGATCCGGGTCGAGAGGCCGCGCCACCACATCCAGGCCAGAATGCAACACGCCCCGCCAAGCGAACGCAGCCCGGCCAGATAGACCGGCTGTATCCCCTCATTGGCGACCTTGATCACCACCTGATTGAACGCCAGAAGCAGCGAAAAGCCAGTCAGCGAGATCACACCAAACGCGTCCAAATGATCTTTGCGCTGCATACCCGACCTCCACCTGCTCTTTCGACGAACAGAGGCTGAGAGGCATCCGGTGTCAACCATTGGCGCGCGCTGTGCGGACGGGGCTGTTTCAAACCCGGCTTTCCCTAAAGGCGGGCTTTCCCCGCCCGTCACTTTCGCCTAAAACAGACCCCCAAGGATGAAGCCGGGGGCCGGGAGATGAGTGATACGATTGAGGCCCGCTGCGAGGCCAGCGGCCTGCGGATGACCGAGCAGCGTCGGGTGATCGCGCAAGTTCTCGAAGAATCGGACGACCATCCCGATGTGGAGGAGCTTTATGCCCGCGCCTCGGCCCGCGACCCGCGGATTTCCATCGCCACAATCTATCGCACCGTGAAGCTGTTTGAGGAATCAGGCATCATCGACCGGCTCGAATTCGGCGATGGCCGCGCGCGCTATGAGGATGCGGAGCGGGATCATCACGACCACCTCATCGACATGAATTCGGGCGAGGTGATCGAATTCGTCGACCCCGAGATCGAGGCGCTGCAGGAAAAGATTGCCGCCAAGCTTGGCTATCAGCTGAAGGGCCATAAGCTGGAGCTTTACGGTGTGCCGCTCAAAAAAGGCTAGGTGCATGCCGCCTTTCAGGCCAATCTGATCGGATATCGGGCGCACCGCCCGCATCGATCGGAGCCCGTGCCCATGCCTCTCGACCTTAAAACCCTCACCCAGATCGCGACGGATTACACCGCCGCGTGGAATTCCAAAGACCCGCACGCGGTCGCGTCTTTCTACGCTGAAGACGGTAAGATCGTGATCAATCGGGGAGACCCATGGTTGGGCCGCATGAAAGTCGCCGAAATGGCGGCAGGCTTCTATGCCGATGTGCCCGATTTGACGCTTCTCTGCGACGATATCCGCTTGGCCGGTGATCACGCGGTATTTGTCTGGACCTTCACGGGCCATGATGCGAGCACCGGCCATCCGCTCAACATTCGCGGATGGGAGGAATGGGACTTGGGCGCAGATGGCAAGGTCCAGGCCTCAAAAGGCTGGTTCGACGCCGCGGAGTATGCCCGCCAAGTCGCCGGAACCTGATCCGCGCTTTACCCTTTCCATCGCCGACGCGGCGCGTTACGGCCAAGAGGCGGCGGCACAAGGATAAGCGGTTTGGACAATATACGCGGCATGGCGTGGATGACGCTGGCGATGTTGGGCTTCGCGCTGGCCGATATGTTCATCAAATTCGCCTCCGAAACCCTGCCGGTCGGGCAAATCTTGGCGATGTTTGGCCTCGGCGGCGCGTTGGTTTTCGGCATATTGGCCAAGCGCGAGGGGGTGCGCCTGATCTCTCCGGTTCTGCTGATGCGGCCCGTGATCATCCGCAATCTGTCGGAAATGGGGGCCACGATTGGCGTCGTGACGGCCATCGCCCTGATCCCGTTCTCGACCTTTTCGGCGATCATCCAAGCCAACCCGCTTTTGGTGACCCTTGGGGCCGCTTTGTTTTTGGGTGAGCCGGTTGGATGGCGACGCTGGACCGCGATTTTTGTTGGGCTCATCGGCGTGATGATCATCATTCGACCGGGCCTTGAGGGTTTTGACGCCAATGTTTGGTTTGCGGTGATGGGTGTGGTCTTCCTCTCCGCCCGTGACCTGGCCACAAGGCCGGTGCCCACCACGATCTCGACCGCGCAGCTTTCGACCTACAGCATGGCGGCGATCATTCCGGCCGGCCTTGGCCTTTTGGCGTTCAGCGGTGGGGCCGCCTGGCCCTCCCCAATCATCTGGGGCGCGATGCTGGGCGCCATCGTCATGGGGCTTGTCGCCTATTTCTCCATCACCAAAGCGATGCGGGTGGGCGAGATCAGCGCGGTCACCCCGTTTCGCTATACCCGGCTCATCTTTGCGCTAATCATCGCGCTGGTGATCTTTGGCGAACGGCCCGACGCTTGGACCTTGATTGGCGCCGCGATTGTCATTGCCACCGGCCTTTACAGCTTCGCCCGTGAGGCACGGCTGCGGGCGCGATGACGCAGGGGCGACGTTACCGCTAACAAATACCTTCGATCCACGCCTCGGCCCTGTTATAGAACGCGCAACATTTGACCCATGAGGACCGCCATGAGCACGATCATCGACATTCACGCCCGCGAAATTCTCGACAGCCGTGGCAACCCGACCATTGAGGTCGACGTCCTGCTCGAAGACGGCACGATGGGTCGCGCCGCTGTGCCCTCTGGCGCGTCGACCGGCGTTCATGAAGCGGTCGAAAAACGCGATGGCGATAAGGCCCGGTATCTCGGCAAAGGCGTTTTGGAGGCTGTCGCTGCGGTCAATGGCGAACTGGCCGAGGGTCTCGTGGGGTTTGATGCCACCGAACAGGCCGCGATTGATGCTGCGATGATCGAGATTGACGGTACCGAGAACAAGGGGCGTTTGGGCGCCAACGCGATCCTCGGCGTGTCGCTCGCGACCGCCAAGGCCGCCGCCGATTTCACCACCCAACCGCTCTACCGCTATGTTGGCGGCACCCAGGCGCATGTGCTGCCGGTGCCGATGATGAACATCATCAATGGCGGCGAGCATGCCGATAACCCGATTGATATTCAGGAATTCATGATCATGCCGGTCTCGGCCCGCTCCATTGCTGAGGCGGTGCGGATGGGCTCCGAGGTGTTCCATACGCTGAAGAAGGAGTTGTCTGCTGCTGGCCTCTCAACCGGGATCGGGGATGAGGGTGGATTCGCGCCGGACCTCTCCTCGACTCGCGATGCGCTGGATTTCATCCTGAAATCGGTGGAGAAAGCGGGCTATACGGCGGGCGACGACATCATGCTGGCCCTTGATTGCGCCGCGACGGAATACTTCAAAGACGGTAAATATGTCTTTACCGGGGAAGGGAAATCCCTTTCAGCCGAAGAGAATGTTGCCTATCTGCAGGCGCTTTGCGCCGATTATCCGATCCTCTCCATTGAAGATGGCTGTTCTGAGGATGATTGGGACGGCTGGAAGATGCTGACCGACGCGCTTGGCGACACGGTGCAACTGGTTGGCGACGATCTCTTCGTGACCAACCCGGCCCGTCTGCAAATGGGGATCGACCAAGGCGCGGCAAACTCGCTGCTCGTCAAGGTCAACCAAATCGGCACCCTCACCGAAACACTCGCCGCCGTCGACCTCGCCCATCGCAACCGGATGACCTGCGTGATGTCGCACCGCTCGGGCGAGACCGAGGATGCCACCATCGCCGATCTCGCCGTGGCGACCAACTGCGGTCAGATCAAAACCGGGTCACTGGCCCGCTCCGACCGGCTGGCGAAATACAATCAACTGATCCGGATTGAGGAAATGCTGGGCGAGACCGCCGCCTATGCCGGGAAGAGCATTTTGCGGGGATAACCCTATGCCAGCGCCCGATCTGTCGCATCCGCGACGGTGCGGCAGTCTCGGGGGGGTCGGCCAACTTCGCCGATGACCTCGACCCACAACCCGCTATGCTGTGAGTGATGACGCCCGAAACCAGCCATGATGGCACCGCGGATGACACGCGGCCCCGCCCCCGGGATTATTGGCCCGAGGTCTCTGCACTGGTCGCGGCCGACGCGAAGGTTGCTTTGGACATCGGCATGCGATGGGCAACCGTCGCGGCGGGCGCGCTAGCTCTTTGGTATGCGATAGGGATGAACTTGCCGCTCATCTGGGCGGCGTCCTACATCTGTATCGACAGCGCCTATGTCGCGATTATGCGGCGGTATCGGGCGCCGGTCGGGCCCGTTGGGTATGCCGCCGCGCTTGGCCTCAACATCCTGACCTCCTGTCTTTTTGCCAGCATGCCCTACTACCTGATCACGACCGAGCAGGTCGGGCTGACCTTCATCGGGGTTTGCGGGTTTCTGGGGCTTTGCGTGCATAATCTGGTGCGCCATCAAGGCCTGACGCATGTGGCGATCTCAGATATTTTGTTGATGGGGCTCGGCGCGATCCTGATCATCTGGGTCTTTACCGGGTATAGCGACAATTTCGGCCAAAAGGTTCTGGTGATTGTCGGGGTTGGCGCCTTGTCGGCCTACTTCGGCGTCGCCTATCTCAGCAGTTTGCGGATCCGCGGACGCTTGAGCAACGCCGAGACGATCAAAGCTGAGGCACAGAAGATGGAAGCCGTAGGCCGCCTGACCGGTGGCGTGGCCCATGATTTCAACAATATTCTGACCGTCATTCTCGGCAATCTCGATCTCTACCAGGAACTGGACACGCGCGAGGATCGCGACACCGTTGTCCGAGAGGTGCAGATTGCGGCCCACCGTGCCGCCAATCTCACCGCGCAATTGTTGAGCTTCTCGCGGCGCGCAACGCTTCGACCCGAATCCGTTGAATTGGCGGTGTTTCTACCGAGCCTCGGCGCGATGTTCCGCCGGACGCTCCCGGCGACCATCACGCTCGCCATCGACCCAGGCCCGCCCGGACTGCGCTGCCAGGCGGACCCCAATCAGCTCTCTACTGCCTTGCTCAACCTGGTCATCAATGCGCGTGACGCCATGCCGGAGGGTGGCCAAATCATGGTGACAGCACGGCCGCGGGGTTTGCCGGATTGCAATACGCCGCACCGATCCGATGGCATCCAGCTCTCGGGATCGTTCTGCGCCATTACCGTCCATGACACCGGCCCCGGCATCCCCGAAGCCATTATCGAAGAGGCCAAGGCCCCCTTCTTCACCACAAAACCTCTCGGCAAGGGTTCGGGCCTTGGGCTGTCGATGGTGTTGGGTTTCGCGGAACAGACCGAGGGGGCGCTGACGCTCAGAAACCGGCCTCAATGCGGTTTGGAGGCGATCTTGGTCCTTCCTCAGGGCGAACTTGACGCAACGCAATCTTTGACAGAGCCAACAGGCGTGGCAGACTGATCTCCCTCTGGGAGGAGGATCGGGCGATGCCCTTGCCACTGCTGCTGACGCTGGTCATCGGCGGGATCACGATGGTGGTGATCCTGTTGCATCTCTTGGGCTATTCAAAGCGGCTGCATTTGGAGAGCGAGGCCATCATCCGCCGCGAATGGGCCCGGCACTTTCCCGAAGACCAGGTCAACGCCGCCCATCTCAGCGCCGATACGCTGTCGGCCCTGGTCGAGACCGATCATGGTCCGGGCCTCCTCTGGGTGATGGGGGCCGATAGCACGGCCCACCGGGCGGAAGACGTGACGGTGACGGAGCGGGACGACGGCTTGACCATCGACCTGCATGATTTTGCCGCCCCGGGCCTCACCGTTCGCCTCCCCGCCGACGCGCGCGCCCTTTGGCGCCAAAAACTGACGGAGCATGCATGACCGATCTCATAAGCTACCCCGATGTTGTCCAATGGGCCGTGCCGCTCTTTCTGGCCGCGATCCTGGCGGAATTGCTCTGGATCACGATCAAACATCGCGGTGGGCGTTACGAAACCCGCGATGCGCTCACCTCGTTGATCATGGGCGCGGGCAGCGTCGCCTCAGGGATCATCCTTGGGTTCATCGCCTGGGGGTTCTTCATGACCCTTTGGGCGATCACCCCGCTTGATCTGGGCACGAGCATCTGGGTCGTGGCACTCTGCTTTGTCCTCGACGATCTGCGGTATTACTGGGTGCATCGGTTTGGCCACCGCATCCGGTGGGTCTGGGCCAGCCATGTGAACCATCATTCATCGCAGCACTACAATCTGACCACCGCGCTCCGCCAAACCTGGACCGGCACCTTCACCTTTATGATGGTGGTGCGCGCGCCGTTGATCTTGCTTGGGTTCCACCCGGCAATGGTGCTCTTCGTCGGGGGGCTGAACCTGATCTATCAGTTCTGGATCCATACCGAAGCGATCGGAAAGATGCCGCGCTGGTTCGAGGCGGTGATGAACACGCCGTCGCATCACCGGGTCCATCATGGCCGCAATCCGCGCTATCTCGATGCCAATTATGCGGGCGTCTTCATCGTCTGGGACAAGCTGTTCGGCACCTTCGTGCCTGAGTTGGAGGAAGAGAAACCCGATTACGGATTGGTCCATAACATCGGCACCTTCAATCCGCTGCGGGTGGCGTTTCATGAGTGGGTCGGGATGCTCAAGGACATCGCCCGTCCGGGTCTCACCTTCTCGCAGCGCGTGATGTATGCCGTGGCGCCGCCGGGCTGGAGCCATGACGGCTCTCGCCAGACCTCGGAACAGATCAAGGCCAGCCACCTCTCCCGTCACCCGGAAGATCAGGGCACGCCGGGTTTTGAGCAAGACACCCGAACGACGGAGCCCGCCGAATGACCGCCGATGAGATCATCGCCAAGTTGAACCTCGCGCCGCATCCCGAAGGCGGGCATTACCGGCAGACTTGGGTGGCGGAAAACCAAGGCCGCCCCACCGGCACTTGTATCTATTTCCTATTGAAATCAGGTGAGCGCAGCCATTGGCATAAGGTCGATGCGACCGAGATCTGGCTCTATCACGCAGGGAGCCCGCTGATCCTGTCGCTGAGCGAGACGGAAACCGGCCCGGCGGCGGATCATCTCCTCGCCCCCGACCTCACCGAAGGCGCACCGCAACTCATCGTGCCGGAAAACCACTGGCAGGCGGCACAAAGCACCGGCGCGTTCACATTGGTCTCTTGCACCGTCTCGCCAGGCTTTCAGTTCGATGGATTCACCTTGGCCGCGCCCGGGTTCGATATCCCGCGCGCCTGACATCTCTCGTCGCCGCCCCCTTTCCGGGGCTCCCTATCCTTCAGGTCGGCTGATCCGTCCGCCGCCGATCGCCGCCGCCACGCCGGTCGTGCCCGGGGCCGAAGTCGTCATGCCGCGCAACACCCGCGCCGCCAGATAGGCAAAAGCCTGCGCTTCCAGATAGTCGCCATCAAGACCCACGGCTTCCACCGGCAGCACATCGGCCTCAATCACCGCGGCCAAAGCCTGCATCACCGCCGGATTCTTCCGCCCGCCGCCGGTGACCAGAACCTGCGCCACAGGTTGCGGAAAATGCTCCATCCCGCGCGCGACGGAGCCAGCGACGCAGGCGACCAGCGTGGCCATCGCATCCGCATCGGGCAGACCGGAGACCACCTCGACCAGATAGTCAAAATCACTTCTATCCAAAGACTTAGGCGGGACCTTTAAGAAATACCCATCTTTCAAAAACTCCACGACGCCGTCGCGATCCGCCCGCCCGGACAGACCAAGCATCCCATCTCGATCAAACACGCCTAAACCACGGGCCGCCATCAGATCATCCAAGGGCGCATTGGCGGGCCCGGTATCAAACGCCAGCAAGGCCCAGGGCGCATCGGGGCTCGCCGCCTTTGGGTCCACCCAAGTTAGGTTGCCAACACCGCCGAGGTTCAGAAACGCCACCGGCCTTTCCACTCCGATCCAGCGGGCGCAGGCCCAATGGTAGAACGGCGCCAGCGGCGCACCCTGCCCGCCCAGTTCCACGTCCGAACTGCGGAAGTCCCAGACCACAGAGGCCCCCAGGGCGTCCGCCAGTCGCCCGCCATCGCCCGCTTGATGCGTGCCTTGCAAGCCCGGCGCATGGGCCAGGGTTTGCCCGTGGAACCCGAAAAGCTCCACCTGGTCGAGCCCGGTGATCAATTCCAAATGCGCCGCTTCGACCACCGCGGCGGCCTCGGCCACGCCTGCTTCGCCGGGCCACCGACCAAGAGCGGCCTTGAGCACCGCCCGCTCCGCCTCCGAATAAGGCCGATACGCCGTCTCACCAAAGCCGAGGATCTCCCGCCCATCGGTCTCGATCACCGCCAGATCGACCCCGTCCAAAGACGTGCCCGACATGGCACCGGCCACCCGCATCGGCCTTGCTTCGCTCTTTCCCTTCACGACCTGCCCCGCTATAGACCCGTTGCCAAAAGAATGGACCGGAACCCGCATGACCTACCACCCCAAATCCGATTTCCTCCGCGAGTTGAGCACGCGCGGCTTCATCGCCGATTGCACCGATCTGCAAGAGCTGGATGAGCGTCTGATCAATGGCGTGGTGACGGGCTATATCGGCTTCGATCTGACCGCCACGTCGCTTCATATCGGCAATCTGGTGCAGATCATGCTGCTCCGCTGGCTGCAGAAGACCGGCCATCGCCCGATCACGCTTATGGGCGGTGGAACGACGAAGGTGGGCGATCCGTCCGGCAAGGATGAGATGCGCAAAATCCTCTCGGTTGAGCAGATCAACAAGAATGCCGAGGGGATCCGCAAGGTCTTTTCGCGCTACATCTCTTACGGCGACGGGCCGACCGACTCACCGCTCGTCAACAATGCTGAATGGCTGGATAAGCTGCATTACATCGATTTCCTGCGCGATATCGGCAAGCATTTCACGATCAATCGGCTGTTGGCCTTTGAGAGCATCAAGTCGCGGCTCGACCGGGAGCAGGCACTGAGCTTCATCGAGTTCAATTACATGCTGCTGCAATCCTACGACTATCTGGAACTGCATCGCCGCTATGGCTGCGTGTTGCAGATGGGCGGCTCGGACCAATGGGGCAATATCGTCTCTGGCGCGGATTTGATCCGCCGGGTCGAGGGGACCGATGCATTCGGTCTGACCACGCCGCTGGTGACCCGTTCCGATGGCAAGAAGATGGGCAAATCTGCCGAGGGCGCCGTCTGGCTCAATGAAGACATGATGTCGTCTTATGAGTTCTGGCAATGGTGGCGGAACGTGGCCGATGCGGATGTGAGCAAATTCCTGAAGCTCTTCACCGAACTGCCCGTCGATGAATGCGACCGCCTTGGCGCGCTTGAAGGCTCCGAGATCAACGAGGCAAAGGTGATTTTGGCAAATGAAGTCACAACCTTGGCCCACGGAGCTGAAGCTGCCAAAACGGCCGAAGCGACGTCTCGCGAGGTGTTCGAGCGGGGCGGCATGGGCGAAGATCTTCCAACGCTCACGCTCAACGCCGAGGAGCTTGGCGATGGCATCTCCATCGTGCAGTTGATCACCCGGTCCGGCCTCGCCGGGTCCGGCAAGGAGGCCAAACGGCTGATCGCGGAGAATGGCGCCCGGCTCAACGACGCGCCGCTCTCGGATGCCGGGCTGATGATCCGGGCGGATGATCTGTCGGAGCCGATCAAGCTGAGCGCGGGCAAGAAACGGCACGCTTTGGTGGTATTGGCGTGACCAAAACCTCCCGCGCGACCGCGCCGCATTACTTTTGGCAAGGTGATTGCGAGGGGTGGCGGCTTCTGGATGCGCCGGATTTGTCGGTGATACACGAGCGGATGCCGCCGGGTCGGGCCGAAACGCGCCATCATCACACCACGGCGCGGCAGGTGTTTTTCTGCCTCTCTGGTGCGCTTGAGATCGAACTCGACGGCGTGGATCATCACCTGACCTTGGGCGAGGCTCTGCCAGTCCCGGCCAAGGCCGTTCACCAGGTCCGCAACCCTGGCGCCGAGGCGGCTGAATTTCTGGTCATCTCCGCACCGTCAACGCGCGCAGATCGCATCGAGAGCGCAGGTTAACGGCTCGTTAAGTTTGGGCGACTTAAGGTTAGCCCCATGTTCGATGTCTCGCCCGCACAACACACCGCTCCCCTGCCGCTACAACAATCGCGCCTCTTCGCTGATGCCTTAAACACCACCGGCATCAAGGCAATTTCGCATGTCTTCCCCGGCGGGCGCGCCGTGGTTGTTCGGCGACGATGGCTCGGGCTGGGATCGGTTGGGGTGATTTCACGTGGTCCCGTTTGGGCAGGGCAACCGCACACTGATGCATTCTTTGGGCTGCGCGGCGCGTTGCGGCTCAATCATTTGATTTTGCGAGCGGAAACGGATGCGGACGCACAAGCCGCGAGCGCGGCCGGATTTCTGCACCTCAGATCCCCCAGACAGATTGCTGAGATCTCGCTGTCTGGCGGCCCAGAAGACTGGCTGGCGCGCATGCATGGAAAATGGCGCAACCGCCTGCGTCATGCAGAGAAAACCCCGCTGGTCGTGACCCAAGACAGCTTCCGACCAGACCCGGCGCATTGGCTCTTGGCCGAAGACCGGGCGCGACGGCGGCGCCTTCGCCATCGGACCCTGCCCCATGCTGTCACTCTGGCGATGGCGGCGGCCGACCCGGCCGCGGTCAAGCTTTTTACAGCGCGCGCAGGGGGGGATGTCCGCGCCGCGATGCTGTTTCTCAGCCATGGTGCAACCGCCACCTACCATATCGGCTGGTCAGGTCCGGAAGGTCGGGCCCAATCGGCCCACAACTCGCTGCTCTGGCACGCAATGCAAACACTTGCTGCATTAGGTCATGACCGGATTGACCTTGGTCCCTATACCCCCGCTCAAACCCCTGGGCTGGCGCGATTCCAGCTGGGCAGCGGCGCCCGCCCGCGGAAGCTTGCGGGAACCTGGCTCAGCAGCGCACCACTCGGCCCCGCCCACGCAATCGCCCGATGGAACCGCGGTTACTGATCGGTAGACGACGGTCGCGCCCATGCCAACGGCTCAGCCATCTGTTCAATCGCTGGGATCGAGCCAAAGAGGAAAGCTAACCTGCAACGCCCCGCAGCAAGCGCGCCCGCGCGGGCGGGATCGCTTTGATCTCCAGTCCGGTAAAGACGTGCAACGTGTTCAAATCCTGATCGACCACCGCATGATCGCTGACCCAACCACCCATCAACAGATAGGTGCGCAAGAGCGGTGGCATCTTGGCTTGGGCCAATTTCAGGTCGGGCTTGCGGCGTAACCGGCTGGCAAACCGAAAGACCGAGGGCGCCTTGACCCGGGGCAACCAGCGTTTCGGCGCGATATGCCGATCTCGAAGCAGGGCGAAGGCATCGTAATACTCTTTCGCTTCAACCCCATGGAAGGACGAACAGCCAAACAGCATCTCCACCCCTTCCCGGTCCACATAAGCTGTCATCGCCCCCCAAGCGACACGCAGAATATCGGGATCGTTATAAGCGGGATGAATGCAGAACCGCCCCATCTCGACCATCGGACCATCAAAGCTGGTCAGCGCCGACAACTCATAGTACTGCGCCGAGTAAGATTGCGTAATCTCAGCCCCGTCGGACAGGTGCATCAACCGGAAACAGCAGACGAGCTGCTCGGTTTTCAACTCTTCAACCAACACATGCGCGCAGGCGGTATCATAAGCGTCTTTATCAAGGCCAACCTGCGGCGTGTCCGCAGAGCCGGCCCGAAACGCGAGATAGCGCAGAGATTGGGCCGCCTCTAGATCGGCCTCCGTATCGGCAAATCGGACGCGATAGCGCCCTTTCCGCAAACTCAACATGGCCCGAGCTCCTGCCTTTGCTGGGCATCATATCCGATCGCGGCTCAAGAAGCCGACAACCAGTTTCACTCCGATAACGTGGGACTATGTCAGCAAAACGACAAGGTGTTAAGCAAATGCTAGTTGTCGCCGCCCAGGATATTGGCCACATCAATCCGGCCGAAACTCTGCAGAATCTGGCTCAGCACAGTGACCTCTTGGATGCTGCTCTCTGTGACCCGGCGGGACAATTGCACCACCTGCCCATCCTCTAGACCAAATCGCTCGACATTCTGTACGACTCCATCGTCGTCAAATGAGATGGCGACGATGTTGCGCTCGACAATCTCTGGCGCGCGATAGGCGAAGTTGCGAATCCGGTAGTCGGTATAGAACCAAGCATCTTCGCGGATCACTCCCGTGGCTGCGGGCTGTCCAACGGAAGACTGCAGGCTTTCGCGAGTGTCGACCCCGGGCAGGATCACCTCCAACTCCTCTTCAGGCGGGATATATCCGTGAATGTTATAGGTGGCCGAACAGGCCGCCATCCCACATATCGCCAACGCCGCCATGCCAAGCCGCGCCCGCTGCCAAATGGGGGAGATATGCCCGATCGCCATTGCCCAACCCTTCTGATGCAAGCCCTTGCCAGGCCCGCCAAACCTTTTTATCGGCTTACCCGACCCGTGCGCACAGAGCAAGCTGCCCGCGCCAATCCCTTGCCCTTGGAGACAGATATCATGTCCTCTCTTCCGCAGGTGCCCCGCCGCATCGCCGATTTGCGCCGCGACCGCGCCGAACCGTTCGAGGTGGTTCCCGATGCCGAGGCGATGAGCGCGATTGCGACGGATCTGAACATTGATGGGCTGCGCAAACTCCGTTTCAAAGGCACGCTTGATCTGCTTTCCGAAGATGAACTCCGGCTCGACGCCCATCTGGGGGCCACCGTGATTCAGCCCTGCGTTGTCACATTGGCCCCTGTGACAACCCGGATCGAGGCCGATGTCACCCGGCGATTCCTTCGCGACTTGCCTGAGCCACAAGGTGACGAGGAAGAGGTCGAGATGCCGGAAGACGACACACTCGAACCACTCACCCCGGTGATTGATCTGGCCCAGGTAATGATCGAGGCGTTGGCCCTGAACCTGCCGCTTTACCCCCGCGCCGACGGCGCCGATCTGGGCGAAGCGGTGTTTTCCGCACCAGGCGTGACCCCGATGCGCGATGAAGATGCCCGCCCATTTGCCGGTCTGGCAGGGCTGCGAGAGACGTTGCAAGACACGCCAGATGACGAAGAGAACCAGGGCGATTAGGCCCTTTATCCGCAAGGCCGGATTAGGGCTTGCATGGCACAGGAATCAGGCTATGTTCCCGGCCTCATTCGCCGCCAAGCAAAGACGCGCCTTTTGACGAAGGATGCGCCCGGACGGACGGGTCTGCCGCTGGCCGCTTGGCTGAGGCGTGAAATAGGAATAGAAACGAAGAAACCAAGGGGAAACCGGCCCAGCCGACCCCGCCGAAATTCGAGGTTGAGACATGGCTGTCCCCCAGAACAAGATCACCAAATCGCGCCGCAACATGCGCCGCTCGCATGATGCGCTGGTGGCCGATAACCCAAATGAATGCCCCAATTGTGGTGAACTGAAGCGCCCGCATCACGTCTGCCCCTCGTGCGGATATTATGCGGATCGCGAAGTCATCGCGCAGGCCGACGAGATCGACCTCGACGACGACGCTGCTTAAGGGCCCGGGCGCGGCATGACAGAGGCGACGGCACTGACCGGAACCCAGGTTCCGGGTACGGTTCTGTCGATTGATGCAATGGGGGGCGATCTTGGCCCCTCTGCCGTTGTGTCGGGCATGGCCAAATCGGCCAGCAAAAACTCCGATCTCAGGTTCATCGTTCACGGCAATGCCGCTGAGCTGCGCCGTCTGATCGAACGCAAAAAAGGCTTGGCGGAGCGCTGCGACATCCGCCATGCCGAGGCCGTCGTCTCGATGGATGAAAAGCCCAGCTTGGTTATGCGCCATGGCAAGAACACCTCGATGTGGTCGGCGGTTGAAAGCGTGCGCAACAAAGAGGCCAAGGTTGCGGTCAGTTGCGGCAATACGGGCGCGCTGATGATGATGTCGATGCTGCGCTTGCGCAAAATCGACGGGGTGAATCGCCCGGCCATTGCCTGCCTCTGGCCCTCGCGCAATCCGCAAGGGTTCAATGTGATGCTGGATGCGGGCGCCGATATCCGCGCCGATGCCGAAGATCTGCTGCAATACGCCCTGATGGGTGTCAGCTATGCCCGCAACGGCCTTGATCTGACCCGCCCGCGCGTCGGCCTGTTGAATGTCGGCACCGAGGATCACAAAGGTCGGGCCGAGTTGAAAATGGCCCATGACCTGATCGAACGGGTCGCACCGGCGGCGGATTTCGAGTTTGTCGGCAATGTCGAGGGCGGCGATCTGCCCTCGGATCGAGTCGATGTGATCGTGACGGATGGCTTCTCGGGCAATGTCGCGTTGAAAACCGGTGAAGGCACCGCGCGGATGATCCGCGAGTTGTTGGGAGAGGCGTTTCGCTATTCGCCATTGTCCCGCATCGCGGCGCTTCTGGCCTATACCTCGCTCCGCCGCCTGTCCAAGCGGATTGATCCGCGGCGGGTCAATGGCGGCGTGTTCCTGGGCCTGAACGGCACGATCGTGAAATCGCATGGGTCCTCAGACCCAACAGGCATGTCCGCGGCGATCAAACTGGCCGCGAGGCTGGCCGCTGCAGATTTCACCGAGCGCCTGGCCGCCCGCATTTCCGACGCCGAGGCGGCGGCCGCAGCCGCCATTCTCGATGCAGAAGAAGAGACCAAAGCATGACCCTGCGCGCCGTCCCCGTTGGTATTGGCCATTACCTGCCCGAGCGGGTTGTGCCCAATGCCGAGTTCGAAGGCAAAATCGACACCACCGACGAGTGGATTCGTGCCCGCTCCGGCATCGAGCGTCGCCATTTTGCCGCCGAGGGGGAAACGACCTCGGATATGGCGATCGCAGCCGCCAATGCTGCGCTGGACAATGCCGGCCTTACGGCAGGCGATATCGATGCGCTGATCGTGGCGACCTCGACGCCGGATCTCACCTTCCCCTCTGCCGCCACGATGGTGCAGGCGGGCCTCGGCCTGAAAACCGGCTTCGCCTTCGACGTGCAGGCGGTCTGCGCCGGGTTTGTCTATGCGCTGTCCACCGCGCAGGCATTCATTGCCTCGGGGCAGGCCAAACGGGTGCTGGTCATCGGTGCGGAGACGTTCAGCCGGATCATGGATTGGGAAGACCGCGCCACATGCGTGCTGTTCGGCGATGGCGCGGGCGCACTGATCCTGGAAGCGCAAGACGGCACTGGCACCTCTGACGATCGCGGCATCCTCTCGGTCGATCTGCATTCTGACGGTCAGTATCGCGATCTGCTCTATGTCGATGGCGGTGTGTCCTCGACACAATCCACCGGTGTTTTGCGGATGCAGGGGCGAGAAGTCTTCCGGCACGCCGTTGAAAAGCTTGCACAAACCGCCCATGCCGCTTTGGATAAGGCCGGATTGGGGGCCGATGACGTCGATTGGATCGTCCCGCATCAGGCCAATCTGCGGATCATCAGCCGGACGGCGCAGAAGATGGGCGTCGGCATGGATCGGGTCGTGGTCACGGTGCAAGATCACGGCAACACATCGGCGGCCTCGATTCCCCTCGCCATGTCCGTTGGCGTCGCCCGCGGACAGATCAAACAGGGCGATGTTCTGGTGGCCGAGGCGATCGGCGGCGGGCTGGCCTGGGGCGCGGTGGTTCTGCGCTGGTAAGACCCGTACGAACGGCAAATCAGCGCTTATCCACAAGCCCTTGATATTGACTTGAGAAATCCCATCACTCATGCTGCCTGGAAATTCAACGGGGGAAGTTGGAATGGCCGGGAAGACACTTACACGGATGGATTTGAGCGAAGCGGTGTTTCGCGAGGTCGGTTTGTCACGCAATGAAAGCGCCCAGTTGGTGGAGCGCGTGTTGGAAGTGATGTCCGACAGCTTGGTCGAAGGCGGCCAGGTCAAAATCTCCTCGTTCGGCACCTTCTCGGTGCGCAGCAAGACGGCCCGTGTGGGGCGCAATCCCAAGACCGGTGAAGAGGTTCCGATCCTGCCGCGCCGGGTCCTGACCTTCCGTCCTAGCCATTTGATGAAAGACCGCGTCGCCGCGGGCAATCGCAAGTAAGGCGCAGAGATGTCCAAATCGCCCCAAGCTTTCCGCACCATCCGCGAGGTGGCCGAATGGCTTGGCGTTGCAGCCCATGTGCTGCGGTTTTGGGAAAGCAAATTCGCGCAGATCAAACCGGTGAAACGCGCGGGTGGCCGCCGTTACTACCGACCTGCCGATATGGCACTGGTCGGCGGGATCAAGGTGCTGTTGCATGACCAGGGCCTGACCATCCGCGGCGTTCAGAAGATGATCCGCGAAGAAGGCATCGCCCATATCGCCAGCCTCGCACCGCCCTTTGAAGAGGCTGCGACTGAGGCCCTAAACGGCGCAGCCGTGGAGCAGCAACCCACCCAAGGCGAACTTTTGGAGACGGAAGCGCCTGCGGCGGAGGACGTTGCAGAACCGGCTCCCTCCGATACGAGCGCAGACCCCGCCCCTACCGATACATCCCCCGCCGACGCCGATGCGGGCGCGGCAGACACGGGCGAGATGGAGCCCGCCGCCGATTCGCCCGCGCCGGTGACCGATGGCGATGCATTAGATCATCTCCGCGATCTGGTCTCGCGTCTCCCGGCGCTCTCGGAAGACCGCCGCAAAGCGCTGATCCCGCTGGTTGCGCGGCTTGAGGTGTTGCGTGACCGTCTGGCCACGCCGCGATCCTGATCCGCGTCGATGCCCGCCTTTTCCCCGCCGGTTTCCACCTTGCACGTGCCCGCAAAATCGCTAGAAGGGCGGAAGTTCGGGCTATGGCGCAGCCTGGTAGCGCGTCCGTCTGGGGGACGGAAGGTCGCAGGTTCGAGTCCTGCTAGCCCGACCAACACAAAAACCGCCCCGGCCCGTTTGGGCGGGGCGGTTTTTTGATTGGCCAGGAGGGGATGAGCCAGATGCAAGGCGTTCTGCCAGACCACGCGATCCAAGGCATGCTCGACCGGGGCGAGATCACCATTGAGCGGCCCCTGACCGATGACCAGATCCAGCCGGCCAGCCTTGATCTGCGTTTGGGCAGCACGGCCTATCGCGTGCGCGCGTCCTTCTTGGCCGGGGGCGGCGCAAGTGTCGCCGAGCGGCTGGCCGAGTTTGAGATGCACAAGGTCGATTTGACCGAGGGCGCGGTGCTGGAAAAGGGCTGCGTCTATGTGGTGCCGTTGATGGAGGCGCTGGCGCTGCCCGAGGATATCAGCGCGGTCGCCAATGCCAAAAGCTCAACCGGACGCCTCGACCTTCTGACCCGGGCGATCACCGATGGCGGGGTTGAGTTTGACCGGATCACCCCGGGTTATACCGGCCCGCTTTATGCCGAGATTTGCCCCCGCTCCTTCAGTGTCCTGGTCCGTCCGGGCATGCGGCTCAACCAAATCCGCTTCCGTCAGGGCCAAGCCGTGCTGAGCGACGACGATCTGCGAACCCGTCATGCCGAGAGCCCCTTGGTCTCCGGTGAGGCGGTGATTGATGAGGGACTCGGTTTCTCCGTGGATTTGGAACCGGCGGAGGGCGATCTCGTTGGCTACCGCGCCAAGCCGCATACCGGCGTCATCGATCTGGACAATATCGCGGGCTATGACCCCGCCGATTTCTGGGAGGAAGTGCGCACCTCAGACGGTCGGATCATCCTCGACCCTGGCGCGTTTTACATTTTGGTCAGTCGCGAAGCGGTGACGATCCCGCCCGATTGTGCCGCCGAGATGTCGCCCTATCTGGCCATGGTCGGCGAGTTTCGGGTGCATTACGCGGGCTTCTTCGACCCGGGCTTTGGCCATGCCGCCGCCGGAGGCGCCGGTGCGCGCGGCGTGCTGGAAGTCCGCTGCCACGAGGCGCCCTTTGTCTTGGAACATGGCCAAGTGGTGGGCCGCTTGGTTTATGAAAAGATGGCCGCCCTGCCCGACCGGCTTTATGGCGCGGACCTGTCATCGAATTACCAGGGTCAGGGCCTGAAACTCTCCAAACATTTCAAGATGTAAGACGTCGCAGGCTAAGGTTTCAGAAGCGTCGAATAATACATCAGGCCAAACCGGGTCAGATCCGCCGAAACTGGGTTCCAGATCGACGCAAACGCCACCGGGTCCAATTCCGCGGCCCGCGCAATGGCCGCTAGATCGGCCCGGCCCGTGACATGGCGCAGCATCTGCCCGGCCGCCGCCGAAACCGGCAGCTCGATCTTCTCGCCGCCAAGCGTGACCGGTAAAACCCCTTTCTTCATGATCACATCGGCCAGCTTTGGCCCCGTGACGCCTTTCAGATGCGGGATCGCATGTGGGCTCGGGCGCGCCACACGACCCGCCGCATTGTGGGCGGCATACACCACATGGGTTTTGATCGTGCCCCGGAGTTTCTCGGCCAGTTCCATCCGCGTCAGATCATCCAAGCCCACCAGCAGCCCCGGGTCGCCCAAAAGCGGCGCTGGATCATAGAGATGCGCTTGCGGGCTGCCGACCATCTCCAACCCTGCCTTGGCCAGGGTCTCGACCAATTGCCGGATCGTGTAGGGCCGGTCCTGGCTATGCAGCAGCAGATCATAAAACCCCGCATCGCTATCTTGGTGATCGCCCAGATGCGGGTTGCGTTTGAATGGGTGCCCTTCGGGCAGACGCGCCAAAATCGCCTTCGCCCGGCGCAGCCGATCTCGCGGCGACCCGGTCAAGAGCGTACCAAACGCCTCTTGCAACGGATAGACCCCGGCCCGGCCATAGGGCGCATAGACCATCAACCCGATCCCGCCGCCATCGGCCAGCGCCGCGCCAAGCGCATCAAACCCCAATTGCGGCTCGGGCAGATGGTGCAGCACACCACAGCAATCGATGTAATCAAACGGCCCATATTGCGCGGCATCCAGAAGCGAGCCGGTGTGAAAGCTGATCCCGGTCAAGCCGCGTGTCTTGGCCCGGCTTTCGGCAATCTTACGCGACGATTTCGACAGGTCGAGATACGTGATTTCATAGGGTTTCCAGGCACTTGTCAGCACTTGTGCAAGTTGGATTAGCGCATCGCCCGTGCCGCCGCCTGCAACCAGGACCCGGAAAGGCTGCGACCAATCCCGCTGCCCGGCAAAGAGGAAATGGTCGATCTCCAACGGATGGCTGGGCGAGCCGGTGATCAGGCGCGTCTTCTCCTCCGCCGGGTCGCGGGCGGGATAGGGATAGGCCTCATATTGTTCGGTCACATCGGTCATGATCGGTCCGCGGTTTCAATCGGATGGCTCTCTAACCCTGCCCGCTGTGCCGCCGTCAAGCGCGCGAATGGCAGCACCCATGTGTGGATCGAAAACACAATCGCGCCGGTTTCGGGCAGTTTCAGCAGGCATTGCCGCTCGGATCGGACAAATCCAGGGCGGCCCGCCGATGTTTCGCGCGGCGCAGCCTCCGGCACCGGTTGGTAAAGCGCGGGATCTTCGTAAAACAGCGCGTTTTGCCGCCACATCGGGCGGTCGGAATGCATCAGATCGAAAAGCCGCTGCACGCGGGTCGCCATGCTTTCGTCATAGGGGGCAACTGGCCGGTGAATCCGGGTCAACGGGCGACCGATCTTCTCCGCCAAAGTCCAAGACGCCGGGAAACACAACACGGCAGCGCTGAGCACATGCTCTGCCCCGCCCTCTGGTTTCTGCAAGAGACAAAGGTCTTCTTGCACCAACCGTCCGGCCACCAAAAGCGGCAGATCAGACAGGGGCACCGCAACACCATCCGGTCGCGTCACCCGAGAGGCCGTGCGATCATACTCCGGACCCAAATGGCGCAAAATCAGCGCCAAAAGCTCCCGGGATGCGGCCTCTGCCCCCTCGGCATAGACCTCCGCCCGCCGCTCCGAAAGCAACCGATCCCGCAGCGCCATCTGCGCTGCGAAGGCCTCATCAACCACCAGCCATTCCGACATGTCCAAGGGCTGCACGCCCGGCAAACGCCGGGTCGCGGGCGCCATCCAAGGCGCATTTGGCAGCGAATTTTGGCAGATATGGTCCAAATCCGACCCTTTTGGTGCCGCGTTCTGGCGCGCTCCACCTGATTGGAGCCCGCAGGCTGATGTCAAATCTCTGGGAGGACACCTCGCGATGAATGAAGCCTATCGCCGTCATGAGCGCAAGATCGACCCGACCAAGGGCGTGACCCTGGACGATGGCACCCTCAACGACAATGACCGGATCGAGATCGGGCCAACGATGCTGGCCTATCGGGAATGGGAAGCGGCGGGCCTGACCTTGCCCGATCTGGCGGGCTTGCGGCAGTTCCGGTTGAACCGGCTGGTCGAGAAGCTCGTCGAGCGCGATTATGGCGGGGTGTTGATGTTCGACCCGCTCAACATCCGCTACGCCACCGACTCAACGAATATGCAGCTCTGGAACACCCATAACCCGTTCCGCGCCTGCCTGGTCTGCGCCGATGGGCATATGGTGCTCTGGGATTACAAGAACTCGCCCTTTCTGGCCGATCACAACCCGCTGGTCCGCGAGGTGCGCTCGGGCGCATCGATGTTCTATTTCTCCGTCGGGGATCGAATCGAGGAGGCGGCGGAAAGCTTCGTTGGAGAGGTCGCCGAGGTGATGCGCGCCCATGCGGGCAGCAATACGCGGCTCGCTGTCGATAAGATCATGCTGACCGGCGCACGCAAGCTCGAAGCCGCCGGGTTCACACTGGAAGAAGGCGAAGAGGTCACCGAAAAGGCCCGCGCCATCAAAGGCCCCGATGAAATCCTCGCCATGCGCTGCGCCGTCCATGCCTGCGAAACCGCGCTTGGGCTGATGGAAGAGGCCATCGCGCCTGGCAAAAGCGAAGACGAGATCTGGGCCGTTCTGCATGCGGAGAATATCAAACGTGGCGGCGAATGGATCGAAACCCGCCTCTTCGCCTCGGGGCCGCGCACAAACCCCTGGTTCCAGGAATGTGGCCCCAGGGTCGTCCAGGAAAACGAAATCTGCGCCCTCGATACCGATCTGATCGGCTGCTACGGGCTTTGCGTCGATATCTCGCGCAGCTGGTGGGTCGGCCCCGGTGATCCGCGCCCCGATATGATCGCGGCCATGCAGCACGGCCATGAACATATCATGACCAATATGGAGCTTCTGGCGCCTGGTGTGCCGCTTCGCGATTTGGTCTTCAAGGGCCACCAGTTGGACCCGAAATATGACAAGCGGAAATACTCCTGCCGGATGCACGGTGTCGGGCTGTGCGATGAATGGCCCCATATCGACTATCCCGACCACTACAAAGAGGGCGCGTTTGAGGCGGTGCTGGAACCCGGCATGATGCTCTGCGTCGAGGCGTTGATTGGTGAGGAAGATGGCGATTTCTGCATCAAGCTCGAAGATCAGGTGCTGATCACCGAGGATGGGTATGAGAACTTGATCAGCTATCCCTATGATGCGCGGTTAATGGGCGGCTAGGTCGAACCGGGCAAGAACACCATTATGGTCGGACCCCAGACGCGGTCGGTAGGTCAGGATCGGCGCAGACGGGGTAAAAACATGATCGATCGGGAGCGGCATTAGCGGAAACCGCTCTCGCAGCGTGCCCCGGATCGGGGCACCGACCTCGACATCTGCGGCGGCTCGGATGCGACGCACGGCATGTGACCAGGGCACCATGTTGAAATCGCCGCCAATCACGACCGGCCCCTCGAGATTGTTCAGGACCGGCAAAAGCGCCTCGACCTGAGCCGCTTGGCCAAAGGGCCAGGGCCAGTGCAGATGGATCGAGACCACCCAAACTGGGCCGTCTGGCGTCACGACCTGCATGGCAGCAAGGCCAGACCCCTCCTGGCAAATCCGGCTTCCCTCAACCGGTTCGAACCGGGCCGCGACCGCCACCGCGCCGACACCGGCAAAAGGGCAGATATGCCGATTGTAGGTCGCAGGGAGGGCATCATAGACCTGCCGCCGATTGCTGGCGCTCACTTCTTGCAAGGTGATGAAATCGGGCGATGTAAGGCGCACATCCTCCAAGAGGGGTTCAGCGTCGGATAAGAGAAACAACAGGTTTTTCTGATAAAGCGAACGCGTCTCGCGCCCATCTTGCGCCGCTAATCCAGTCGGCACGAGACCAGCCAGCGCGATTGGCGCTGCGCCCACAACCGCCAGGGTAAGAGCAGCGCCCCCAAACCGCCGCGCGCCAAGCAAAACCAACCCTATGGCAATGACGGCCAAAACAAGCGCCAGCCACAGCCGAAACACCGCGAGAGAATCACCGATCGGATGCAGCGCGCTCAGATATCCGCCCAAAATAGCCAAGGCGCAGGCAAAACCGGCAATCCGCAGCGCCCATCTCAACACCCGGCCCAATTCAGCCCCTCTTTCGCATCACCGCACATCACCTCTGCACACTCTCCCAACACGAGGCCGTGAAATCAATGTCACGCGGGTTGTCTCGCTGGCCCCGCGCCCACATTCTGGCAGTCTAGCCATCAGGAGCCATCCGCCATGCCCACCGACCGTTTCACCTTTCCCGGCTCGACCGGCGCCGATCTGGCCGCCCGGCTTGATATGCCGGATGGGCCGCATCTGGCGACCGCAATCCTGGCGCATTGCTTCACCTGCGGCAAAGACATTGCCGCGGCCCGGCGCATCTCCTCGCGTCTGGCGGCGATGGGGTTTGCGGTTTTGCGGTTTGATTTCACAGGGCTAGGGCATTCAGCGGGCGAGTTTGAAAACACCTCCTTCACCTCCAATGTGGGCGATCTTCTGGCCGCCGCCGAAACACTTACCGCGCGCGGCATGCCGCCCGCGCTCCTGATCGGCCATTCACTTGGCGGCGCGGCGGTTTTACGCGCGGCGGGCCAGATCGAGAGTGTCAAAGCCGTTGCCACCATCGGCGCGCCCTTTGACCCGGGCCATGTCACCCATAATTTCGGTGATGCGCTCGACCGGATCGCCGCCGAGGGCGTGGGCGAGGTCAATCTGGGCGGACGCCCCATTCGGATCGGTCGCGGCTTCGTCGAAGATGTGAAGGCCGAGAATATCGAACCGGCGATTGCGAGCTTGAACAAAGCGCTTCTGGTGATGCATGCCCCGCGCGATGCCGTTGTCGGTGTCGAGAACGCAACGCAGATTTTCATCGCCGCAAAACATCCCAAAAGTTTCGTCACGCTTGACAGCGCTGATCATCTGGTGAGCCGCCCCGAAGACGCGGAATACGCCGCCGAGGTCATCGCCGCTTGGGTCGCCCGCTATGTCAATCTGCGCCCGCCCGCCCCGCCACCCGGCGCGCCCGAAGGGATCACGCGCGTGTCGGAGGCCAATTCAGACGGCTTCTTGCAAGATGTCCAGGCCGGCCCGTTCCACCACGCTTATGCCGACGAACCGCTCAGCTATGGCGGCACGAACCAGGGTATGACGCCCTACCAATTCCTCGCCGCCGGGCTTGGCGCCTGCACCTCGATGACGATCCGGATGTATGCCCGCCGCAAGGGTTGGCCGCTGGATCATGTCTCGGTCGATGTCACCCATAATCGGGTCCATGGCCAAGACGCGGCAGGCCCGGCGATGCCGCTGGATCATTTCACGCGGGCCATCACGCTGACCGGCGATCTGGATGCGGACCAACGGCAAAGGCTGCTGGAGATCGCCGATAAATGCCCGGTTCACAAAAGCTTAGAGCAAAGCGCTAAGATTTCGACGGAGCTGGTCCAAGCGGCAGAAGTGGCGTTGACTTGATCTCTTCCATACTCAGAAGCGCGGTCACATTGTAGATCCGCACTTCCGAGATCAGCGCCTGATAAAACGCGTCATAGGCCCGCGCATTCGGCACCCGGACTTTCAGGATGTAGTCGATCTCCCCGGCCAACCGATGCGCCTCCATCACCTCGGGCCGGGCCTGCAACGCGGCAAGGAAGGCCTGCTGCCATTCCGCCTCATGTTCCGAGGTGCGGATCAGCACGAAGAAACACGCCTCGAGCCCAAGCGCTTCGGCATCCAAAATCACCGTTTGCCGCCCGATGATCCCGGCCTCCTTCAGCTTGCGAATCCGGGTCCAAACCGGGGTCTTGGACGAGCCGACTTCCTTGGCAATATCGTCCAGCGACCGGCTCGCATCCTCCTGCAAGGCCCGTAGGATTTTCCGGTCCATCTCATCGACCTGAACAGACATTCGCGCGCCCTTTCTTTGACCAAACACGGCATTCGCTTTTCCGCGATGTACAGAACATGCGTTCCTATCTGCAAGCGTGATCTGCCAAATCTTGGGAAATTATTCTATCTATGACAGGTAATCGCAGCCAACAGGTCCCGTTCAGATGCAGCATTTTCCGATCTTCCTCGCCGTCGCTGGCCGCCGCATCGTCGTCTCCGGCGGAGGAGAGGCCGCGCTGGCCAAACTGCGCCTGTTGCTCAAGACCGAAGCACATCTGACGGTCTTCGCTGCAGACCCGGCGCAAGAGATCGTGGATTGGGCGGCCCAAGGCAAATTGACCCTTGCCAAACGCGCCCTGGCTGCAGGCGATGCCCTCTGCGCCGCGCTCTTTTACGCCGCCAACGAGGACGATGCCGAAGACGCCCGCGTGACCCGCCTTGCGCAAGCGGATGGCGCGCTGACCAACTGGGTCGACAATCTTGGCCAAAGCCAGTTCATCACACCCGCGATCGTTGACCGTGACCCGGTGACCGTGGCGATTGGCACCGAAGGCGCGGCCCCGGTTCTGGCCCGCGCGATCAAGTCCGACCTCGAAGCGCGGCTGCCTGTGCAATTGGGCCTGCTGGCCCGGATCGGGAAAACCTTCCGCAAGGCGGTCGAGGCTCTGCCGATGGGTCGCCCGCGGCGCGATTTCTGGTCAGACTACTACTTCAAGACCGGGCCGGAAGCGCTCGCGCAAGAGGGTGAGGCCGGTATTCAAACCCGGTTGGACGCCCTCCTCTCCGATCATCTCTCGCGTGACAGCCAACCGGGCCGTGTCGCCTTGGTCGGTGCAGGCCCCGGCGATCCGGAACTGCTGACGCTGAAAGCCCGCCGCGCCCTTGATGAGGCCGATGTGGTGATCTATGACCGCCTCGTCGCGCCCGAAATCCTCGAACTTGCCCGCCGCGAAGCCCTGATGATCAATGCCGGCAAGGAGGGGTTCGGCCCGTCGATGTCGCAAGACGAGATCTGCCGCTTGATTGTCGAGCATGCCGCTCAAGGCGCCTATGTGGTCCGCCTGAAATCTGGCGACCCCACGGTTTATGGCCGCTTGGACGAGGAAGTTGATGCGCTGGACGCAGCCGGTGTCGCCTGGTCGATCATTCCGGGCATCACCGCCGCATCCGCCGCCGCCGCCGGGATCGGCCAAAGCCTGACCAAACGCGACCGGAACTCGGCGCTCCGGTTTCTGACCGGTCATGACGTGAAGGGCTTTGCCGAACATGACTGGCGGGGTCTCGCCCGTCCGGGTGAGGTCGCCGCGATCTATATGGCCAAGAAAGGTGCGCGCTTCCTGCAAGGTCGGCTTTTGATGCATGGTGCCGCGCCCAACACGCCCGTGACCGTGGTCGAAAATGCCTCGCGCGCCGATGGCCAAACGCTCGCCACCACGCTGGCGCGCCTGCCTGCCGATATTGACGCCGCCAACATGTCCGGCCCCGCCATTCTGCTCTATGGCCTGGCACCCCGCGATGCGGCGCTGGCCCTCCCGCAACTGCAAAAGGATCAAGCCTGATGCCCCGCCCCTTTACGCCGAAAGTCGTCACCGCAAATGCGCTTCTCGAAGGCGATGTGGTCTATCTGACCGAAGATGACCGCTGGACCCGAACGCTCACCGAGGCCGAGCTGATCGAAGACGAGGCCCATGCGCAGCTCCGCCTGCTGGATGCAGAGATGCAGCCGGGCCGTGTGGTTGGCCCCTATCTGGCCGATGTCAAAGCCGGACCGGCGGGGCCGGAACCCACCCATTTCCGCGAAGCTTTTCGCAGCCGCGGCCCGTCCAATTACCACCATGGAAAGCAGGCAGGCGCCTGACGCCCTATCCAAACGAATAGGGATCTATGCCGAAACCCCGCCCGCTATTCCGATAGACCCACCCGGCCCACACAGCCGCACGACATGCTCAAAATAACGCAACCGGAGCGATCCAGATGTACAGCTACAACGAGTTCGACACCGCCTTTCTTCAGGAGCGCAACGCGCAATTCCGGTCTCAGGTCGAGCGGCGCATCGATGGCTCCCTGACTGAAGATGAGTTCAAGCCGTTCCGTTTGATGAACGGACTCTATCTGCAATTGCATGCCTATATGCTGCGCGTGGCGATCCCTTATGGCACGCTGAACTCCCGGCAGATGCGGCAACTGGCGATGATCGCCGAGCGGTGGGACAAAGGCTATGGCCATTTCACGACGCGGCAAAACATCCAATACAACTGGCCGAAACTGCAGGACGTGCCGGACATGTTGGACGCGCTGGCCGATGTCGGCATGCATGCGATCCAGACCTCCGGCAACACGATCCGCAACGTCACGGCAGATCATTTCTCTGGCGCCGCCGCCGATGAGACCGCCGATCCGCGGCCCGTGGCCGAGTTGATCCGGCAATGGTCGACCGACCATCCCGAGTTCCAGTTCCTGCCCCGCAAGTTCAAAGTCGCCGTCACCGGCAGCCCAAATGACCGCGCGGTGACCGCCGCCCATGATATCGGCATTCGCATCGTCGAGCGGCATGGCGAAATTGGCTATCAAATCCTCGTCGGCGGCGGCCTCGGCCGAACGCCTATGATCGGCAAGGTCTTGGCGGATTTCGTGCCGGGCGACGACCTGTTGCCCTATCTAGAAAGCATTGTCGCGGTCTATAATCTGCTCGGCCGTCGCGACAACAAATACAAAGCCCGGATCAAGATCACGGTGCATGAAACCGGCCTGGACGAGATCCGTCGCATGGTTGGGGATGAATTTGCCGCCCGCAAGCCCGCCTTTGCGGGGGTTGATCAAGAGATGCTGTCGGAAATCACATCTCACTTTGCGCCACCACGCTTCGAATCTGCCGATACTGGCGACTATGATAGCACATATGCAACAAACCCCGCGTTTCGCGCCTTTGTGGATACAAATGTGGATACCCATAAGCGGGATGGCTACGCGATTGTCTCGATCTCGCTGAAATCTCATGGTGCGACCCCGGGTGACGCAACCGCTGATCAGATGCGTGTGATGGCCGATTTGGCCGAAACCTATGCCCATGATGAGCTGCGCATCTCTCATGAGCAGAACGTAATCCTGCCGCATGTGCCGCGTCGTCATTTGCCCGCGATCTATGCGGCGCTGCGCGACGCGGGCCTCGCCACCGCCAATATCGGGTTGATCTCCGACATCATCGCCTGCCCCGGCATGGATTACTGCGCCCTGGCCACGGCCCGCTCGATCCCGATCGCGCAAGAGATCGCAACCCGGTTTGATGAGCTGAAACTTGAACATGATGTGGGCCCGCTGAAGATCAAAATCTCCGGCTGCATCAATGCCTGCGGGCACCACCATGTCGGTCATATCGGCATCCTCGGCCTCGACCGGGCCGGTGTGGAGAACTATCAGATCACCCTTGGTGGTGACGGCACGGAAGATGCCAGCATTGGCGAACGGGCTGGCCCAGGTTTTGGCGCGGACGAGATCATCCCGGCGATCGAGCGCCTGGTCTATGCCTATCTCGACCTGCGCGAGAGCCCCGACGAGACCTTCCTGCAAAGCTATCGCCGCCTCGGCCTCGCGCCGTTCAAAGCTGCGCTTTACCCGGCGGAGGCCAAGGCCGATGCCGCTTGACGCCCCTGTCTCCACACGCGCCGCGTTGCTCAACACGCGCTATCGCCACCATTCGGCGACCGCTGTGTTGCGCCATGCGTTAAGTGACCCAGATACGGGCCGGATCGCTTTGGTCAGTTCCTTTGGGGCGGAATCGGTGGTGCTGCTGCATATGCTCGCGGAGATCGACCGCGCGACACCGGTACTGTTCATCGACACCGAAATGCTGTTTCCGGAAACACTCACTTACCAGCAAGAACTCGCGGCCCATCTCGGCCTGGAAGACCTACGGATCATCCGCGCCAGCCAAACCAGCCTGGCGGCGCATGACCCCGATGGCGATTTGCACCAGACCGACCCTGACGCCTGCTGCACTTTACGCAAAACCGTGCCGCTGAACCACGCGCTGGCCCCGTTTGACGCTTGGATCACCGGTCGGAAACGGTTCCAAGGTGGGCAGCGCGCCGCCCTACAGTTCTTCGAAGAAGAGGGTGATTTCCGCATCAAGATCAACCCATTGGCCCATTGGTCACCTGAGGACGTCCAGGATTATATGATCAACAACCGCCTGCCGCGCCATCCCTTGGTTGCCAAGGGCTATCCGTCGATCGGTTGTGCGCCTTGCACCAAGCCGGTGGCCGCCGGCGAAAACCCGCGCGCCGGGCGCTGGCAGGGCCAGGACAAAGACGAGTGCGGTATTCATTTCATCGATGGGCGCATGGTGCGCGGCCCGCTAAAACAGGCGTCGTGATGGCGCCGATAAAGACAGTTTGGACAACGAAAAGAGGCACGAAATGACCGATCCGGTTTTGGTGCGTGACACAGGTTTTGAAACGGACGATTGGACCGGCGGATTTGCCGCTTTGGCCGACGGGATCGCCGCCAATTGCGGCGGTGTGGATATCGCGTCCGATGATGATATCCAGCCTCTGGCCGACACCCTCGACCAGATCGCGATGATCCGCATCGCCTTCCCCAGCTTTGCCGATGGTCGGGGATTTACCCTTGCCCGGCAGCTCCGCGCGCTTGGCTACACCGGTCGTCTCCGTGCGGCGGGCCATGTTCTGGCCGATCAATACGCCATGGCGCGGCGGGCCGGGTTCGACGAAGTTGAGATCAGTGCCGAGTTGGCCGCGCGCCAGCCCGAAGCGCAGTGGCGGGCCCGCGCCAACTGGCAGGCGCATCACTACCAGGCGCGCCTGCGCGGCTGATCCCCCTTTCCCTGATCCAGATCAATGCCTAAGACAAAGGGCGGCTGCTAAAGCCGTGATATGAGCATGACCGAGCAAACACCCGTGACACAAACCGCCGCGAAACCCGTCCCCACCCTGCCCGACGCCCAGACCGTGACACATGTCAAACACTGGACCGACCGGCTGTTTTCCTTCCGCGTGACGCGGCCTGCCAGCTTGCGGTTCCGCTCAGGCGAGTTCGTGATGATCGGGCTGATGGGCGACGCGGACCCGAAAACCGGAAAACAGAAACCGCTCCTGCGCGCCTATTCCATCGCCTCGCCCTCCTGGGATGACGAGCTGGAGTTTTATTCGATCAAGGTCCAAGACGGCCCGCTGACCAGCCGCTTGCAGCATATCCAGCCCGGTGATGAGATCATCCTGCGCCCGAAACCGGTCGGCACCTTAGTTCATGACGCGCTTTTGCCCGGCAAACGCATCTGGTTTTTCGCCACGGGCACCGGGTTTGCGCCCTTCGCAAGCCTGCTGCGCGACCCGCAGACCTATGAGGATTATGACGAGATCATCCTCACCCATACCTGCCGCGAGGTTGGCGAATTGGCGTACGGCGCGGAGGTAATCGAGACCATCCGAAATGACGAGATGCTGGCCGAGTTGATGGGCGAAGGCTTCCACGAGAAGCTGCGCTATTACCCGACCACAACCCGCGAAGAGAGCCCAAAAATGGGCCGGATCACTGATTTGATGCGGTCCGGCGAGGTGTTTGCCGATCTGGGCGTGGCGCCGCTTTGCCCCGAAAATGACCGGGCGATGATTTGCGGCAATCTCGCATTCAATCTCGAACTGAAAGAGATGCTGGAGGAATACGGGTTGGAGGAAGGCGCCAATTCGAAGCCGATGCAATACGTCGTGGAAAAGGCGTTTCTGGACTAAGCCCTGCGCCGCGCGGTCAATCTATACGGTATCGGGGCGATGGCCGCTTGGCGGAACAGCGTCGATGCTCGCGGGTTATCTTCCCTGACCGCATAACGGATGGTCAGGGCGCGAGACGCTGGCTTGGCGCCTTGAGCACAGGTTTAGGAGGCGCATATGAACAGCATCCATGACATGTCCCTAATCGATCTCGCGACCATCATCAGCGGGTTTGGCACCGCGATTGCCGCCCTCGTCGCGGTGATTGGTGTTGTCATTGCCATCGTCCAAGTCCGCTCGTACCGCTCGGTTCAAAGCGAAAACATGGCGAAAAGCCTGTTTCGCGATTATCTCAAGGAGGCGCTTGAACGGCCGGACCTTCTTTCGCCGGATCATGAGAAACTGGCCGAGGCGGGCCGCATGGTCGAATACGAGCTTTTCGTGGCCCATATGCTCTATTCGCTCGACGCGGTTCTCGCCAACACGCACTCGACCGAATGGCGCGAGGTGGCTCGCGGTGAACTGGCCCGCCATATGGTGTTCCTCAACTCCGACGAGTTCCAGAAACAGCGCCAATACTATTCCGTGGAACTGGTTCGGATCATTGACGAAATCCGCACGTCTGAGACGTAGAGCAGGTCTTTCGGTCGATCGGCTGCGACCCCAAGCCAGCGCAAGACAGGTTCAGCCAAGAAAAAACCCGCGCGGGTGTGGCGCGGGTTTCTACATTTTCGAACAGGGTTTGGCTTAGAGACCAAGCGCCTCGCGGACCTGGGTCACAACGCCCTCGACCAGCTCTGGGTTGTTACGCGCGCCTTCGATGGCGGTGCTGAGCGTGGTTTTCATCACCGGGTTCAGGTCGGAACCATCAACCGCGGCCAGGGCGGCATCGGCATCAAACCCATCCACCGTCAGGATCGAGGCCAAGTCGGGGGTGGCGGCTTCAACCGCATCGGTGACGGCCTCCGTCGCGGTCTCGGTCGCTGTATCGACTTCTGCGGCAGCGGCCTCCGCGGCGGCCTCAGCTTCTGCAGCTGCGGCTTCCGCTGCGGCGGCCGCTTCGGCTTCCGCTGCGGCGGCGGCCTCGGCAGCAGCTTCTTCTGCGGCGGCGGCCTCTGCCTCGGCGGCGGCGGCAGCCTCTGCAACAGCGGCTTCCGCTTCCGCAGCAGCGGCCTCGGCGGCGGCAGCAGCTTCAGCTTCGGCAGCAGCGGCGGCCTCTGCAGCGGCGGCGGCTTCCGCTTCAGCAGCGGCAGCAGCTTCGGCGGCGGCGGCTTCTGCTTCCGCAGCGGCGGCCTCGGCCTCGTCGGTTACTGTTTCAACGGCGTCTTCAACCGCATCGGCCATCGGAGCTTCATCGCCACCTTGGGTCAGGAAATACCCCCCTACGGCCACGGCAAGAAGCACAACAACAATGATAATAATTCGGTTCATTTTAGTCCCCCAAAGATGTTCAAACGGATACGAGTCCGCACATAGGCGCAGTCCAAAGCACGCACAATGGGAAACCGCAGCCCCCGCTCCCCTCGGCAAGCGCTCGCTTGGGTTTCGTCTTGAACGCAGGCCAATCGACAGTTAGGTTCGGGGCCTGATTTGATTGGCTACAGAAGGAAAAATCCAATAGCCCGCAGACCCCATAACGCGCCGCCTACGCGCGAAACCGGCCCCCGCGTCAATGACCGCATTCGGGCCACCGAAATACGCCTTATTGGCGCCGAAGGTGAAAATGTCGGCGTTGTATCGCCCGCGCGCGCCATGGAACTGGCCGATCAAGCCGGTTTGGACCTGGTTGAGATCTCGCCCAATGCCGATCCGCCAGTGTGTAAAATCATGGATTTCGGCAAGTTCAAATATGAACAGCAAAAGCGCGAATCCGAGGCGCGGAAGAAGCAGAAAATCATTGAGGTGAAAGAGGTGAAGTTCCGCCCCAACACCGATACCCATGATTACGAAGTGAAAATGCGCAACGTCACCCGGTTTTTGGAAAACGGCGACAAGGTGAAGGTCACCTTGCGGTTCCGGGGCCGTGAAATGGCGCACCAGAATCTTGGTCGGGAGCTCTTGGAGCGGGTGGCTGAGGATGTCGAGGGGTTGGGCAAGGTGGAAAACATGCCCAAGATGGAAGGCCGCCAGATGGTCATGATGATCGGGCCCGCCAAGTAATCCTTTGATGAGACGCTGAAAAAGAGGCGCGTGCGGGTCTGATCCCGCCGCGCCTTTTTTCTGGGGTTACCCGCGTGCCCGCGCCGGGTTGCCGACCACGGTCTGGCCCGCCGCGACGTCTCGCGTGACAACAGACCCGGCCCCAACAATCGCGCCATCGCCAATGGAAACGCCCGGCAGCAAGATCGCGCCGCCGCCAATCCAAACATCGGTACCAAGCGTCACCGACTTTGCAATTTCCCAACCCGCCGCGCGGCGTTCCGGATCATGATCATGCTCGGCGCAATAAATATGCACGCCCGGCCCCAACATTGACCCCGATCCAATTGTCACTGGTGCGGTGTCGAGAATCACACAGCCTGCGTTGAGGTAGACCTGATCGCCCAAGGAAATGTTCACGCCATAGGCGCAGTGAAACGGCGCCTCGAGCGTCACATCCGCCCCCACATCGGCAAACAACGCCCGCAGCATCGGTGCCATCGCTCCGCGCGCATCTGGATCCATCGTTGCATGTTGATGCACCGCGCGCCGCGCGGCCATTCGCATCTCTTCCAGCTCATCGTCGAGGCAGCGATACCACTTTCCCGCTGCCATTTTTTCCCGCTCGCTCAACGCCATAGCCTAACCATCCTCCTGCGCCCGCCATTCTCGAACCGAGGCGGCCATTTCGGCTTTCAACCACTCTGTGAACTGCGCAATCGCGCGCGCGCGGAGGCTCGATTGCCGCGTGATCACCCAGTAATGAACCCCCGTTGCCGGGCGCTCCGGGAACGGCGCCACCAACTGCCCCATACCGAGCGCCGGGCAAGCCAGCGTCTCCCACGCCAGGAAAACCCCCTGCCCCGCAATCGCCGCGTCGAGGCAGAGCGAGGCGTCGGCATAGGTCGGCCCCTCGCCTAGAATCTCCGGGCTGATCCCTTGCGCGCCCAGCCAGACATCCCAGCCAAACAATGCCTCGTTCTCGCGGATCACCGGAACCTTGGCCAAGTCCTCCGGGCGTTTGAGCTTGGCCGCAATCTCCGGGGTGCAGACTGGAAAGACCCGTTGATCCAAGAGCTTATCCGCCTTCACGCCAGGCCACCCGCCGCGCCCAACACGGATACACACATCCACATCCGCCTCGTCGGGATTGACCAGCGTCATATCCGGCTCAACCCGGACCCGAACATCAGGATGCAGCGCATGAAAACTGCTCAACCGCCAGACAAGCCAACGACTGGCAAAGATCGGCGCCACGGAGACCACCAGCCGATCCTCCTGACCGCGCCCGGCGAGGCGAATGGCGGTGGCAAGCTCGGCCATGCCCCGGCTCAGGTGCACCAAAACCTCCTCGCCCGCCGCAGTTGGCTGCATCCCCCCGGGCGTCCGGTGAAAAAGCGTCCGGCCAAGTGCTGTTTCGGTTTTCTTGACCTGCTGGCTAACGGCGCCGACGGAAACCCCAAGCTCTTCGGCGGCGGGTTGCAACCCTTTAAGGCGGCCAACCGCCTCGACCGCCCTGAGGCCAGAGAGATGGACGCGGTTCAGTTCAAGCATTTAGTTTTCCTAAAGATGACTTCGCGCATTCTCCATAACATGAGGCTGAAAGGAAGAGTATGTCTATAGCCATGTTACAGACACTCTCCCTCTCCTCCTTCCTGCGGCCCTGGCGCGTGTCGCGCGAACCGTCGCCGCGCTGCCGCTGGCGGCGGGATCCGCTGTCTCATCCTGACATCGCTCGGATGGACAAACGCGAGTTGGCCGACTTGCCGATCGATCCCTATTGGATTGATCCTGAATAAGAAAAGCCCCGCCGGGTTGGCGGGGCTTTCCATGGTTCCAAAACCGTCGATTTAAGCGGCAGCGACGGCTCGCCCGGTCATCACCTTGACCAGATGCGCCCGGTAATCGCTGGACCCGTGGAGGTCAGAAATCATACCCTCCCCGGAGAGGCTCAAACCCGCAATCGCATCGGCGGAGAAATTGGCCGAAAGGGCCGCCTCCGCCTCGGACCAGCGGAACACGCCATCTTCAGACGCACCGGTCACCGCCACGCGGACGCCAGAGGCATATTTCGCCACAAACACACCGACGAGGGCGAAGCGTGAGGCTGGCTGCACGAATTTCTGGTAATTCGCGGCCTCGGCCACCGGGAAACGGACCTCTGTGATGATTTCGCCGTCATGCAGGGCCGTGGTGAACATGCCCTCAAAGAAGTCATCCGCGGCGATCTCGCGGGTGTTGGTCTTGATTGTGGCCCCCGTCCCGAGCGCCGCCGCCGGATAGCAGGCGGAAGGGTCATTATTGGCGAGGCTCCCGCCAACGGTGCCGCGATTGCGCACCGCCGGGTCACCGATCCGGCTGGCCAATGCCGCCAGCGCCGGGAAATGCGCTGCCGCTTCGGCCTCGACCACCGCGTGCGGCGTCGCGCCGCCGACGCAGACCTCGCCCGCATCGCTCAGACACACGCCCTGCATCTCGGATATGCCCGTGAGGCTCACCAGAGTCGCGGGCGCGGCCAGCCGTTGTTTCATGGTTGGGATAAGCGTCTGCCCGCCCCCCAAAGCTTGCGCCTCTTCGCCCTGAAGCGCCGAGGCCGCCTCATCGATGCTGCTTGGGCGTGTGAAGTCAAAATTATACATCGTTTTCTCCTAGCGAAGCGATGACCACCGCTCCATTGTTCGAAATGGTAAATCTGGCCCACAGTCTTGCAGGCCAGACAAGCCCTAACCTTGCATCGCCTGCCAGACCCGCGAGGGGCTGAGCGGCATGTCGATATGGGTGACATCATGCCCGCCCCGTTGCAGTGCGTCGACCACCGCATTGACGACCGAGGGCGGCGAGCCAATCGCGCCCGCCTCGCCGCAGCCCTTTACCCCCAAGGGATTGTGGGTGCAGGGCGTCGCGCAGGAATGATCCACCTGATAGAACGGCACATCATCGGCCCGTGGCATGGTGTAATCCATGTAGGAAGCGTTCACCATTTGACCGTTTTCATCATAGACCGCCTGCTCCAACAGCGCCTGACCGATGCCTTGCGCCACGCCGCCATGGACCTGGCCCGAAACGATCATCGGGTTGATGATATTGCCGAAATCATCGGCCGCCGCGAAGGACACCACATCAACCTTGCCGGTCTCGGCATCGACTTCCACCTCGCAGGCATAGGCACCGGCGGGATAGGTGAAGTTGTTGGGGTCATAAAACGCCGTCTCTTCCAAGCCCGGCTCGATCTCTTCCAGCGGATAGTTATGCGGCACATAGGCGGCAAGGGTCACATCACCCCAAGCCACGGATTTATCCGTGCCCGCAACCGAGAACTGACCATCCTTCAGCTCGATATCGCCTTCGGAAGCCTCCATCAAATGGGCCGCGATCTTCTTGGCCTTATTGATGATCTTTTCAGTCGCCCGCACCATGGCCGAGCCGCCGACCGCGATGGAGCGGGACCCATAGGTGCCCATGCCCATCGGCGTATTGGCCGTGTCGCCATGGACCACTTCGACCATGCCTTCATCGATCCCAATCATATCGGCGACAACTTGGGCGAAGGAGGTTTCATGCCCCTGGCCGTGGCTATGGCTGCCGGTCATCACCACCAGACCGCCGGTTGCATTCACCCGCACCGTGGCGCTTTCATAAAGCCCGGCGCGCGCACCAAGCTGCCCCACCAGGGCCGACGGCGCGATACCGCAGGCTTCGATATAGCAATTCACCCCAAGGCCCCGGAGCTTGCCCTTGGCGGCGCTTTCGGCGCGCCGCGCCTCGAACCCGTCACGGTCGATCATCTCCAGAAGCTTATCCAAGGTGGCGTTGTAATCGCCCGTGTCATACTCGACCGCCACCGGCGTGGCATAGGGGAACTCGGTCACGAAATTCTGCCGACGGAGCGCGATCGGATCGACCCCAAGCTCGCGCGCCGCTTTGTCGATCACGCGTTCCAGTTGGAAGGTCGCTTCGGGCCGCCCGGCGCCGCGATAGGCATCGACCGGCACTGTGTTGGTGAACACCGCCTTCACATTCACATAGATCAGCGGCGTCTTGTAATTGCCCGCCATCAACGTGCCATGGAGCCAGGTCGGTACCGAGGGCGCGAAGGTCGAGAGATAAGCCCCCATATTGGCATATGTCTCGGTCCGGACCGCAGTGAAGTTGTTGTCGCCATCGAGCGCTAGCTCGATCTTGGTGACGTGATCGCGGCCATGTGCGTCCGAGATGAACGCCTCGGACCGCGAGCAGGTCCATTTCACCGGGCGTTTGATCGCCTTGGCGGCAAAGGTGCAAAACGCCTCTTCGGCATAGTGGAAAATCTTCGAGCCAAAGCCGCCGCCGACATCGGGCGCCACCACGCGGAGCTTATGCTCCGGAATACCGAGTACGAACGCGCCCATCAGAAGCCGGATCACATGCGGGTTCTGCGACGTGGTGTAGAGCGTCGATTCATCGGTGCCCGGCGCGTAATCGCCAACCGCCACGCGCGGTTCCATCGCATTGGGCGCCAGCCGCTGATTGACCAGTTCCAGCGTGGTCACATGGGCCGCCGCCTCAAACGCCGCATCCGTCGCCGCCTTGTTCTCTTCAACGAAGCCCCAATCATAACAAAGGTTGTTGTCCAATTCGTCATGGACCTTGGGCGCGCCATCGTTCAGCGCCGCCTTCATGTCGATCACGGCGGGCAACTCGTCGATATCCATCTCGATCGCTTCGGCCGCCGTTCGGGCTTGCGCCGCACTCTCGGCGACAACGGCGGCAATCGGATCGCCCACATGGCGCACCTTGCCCTGGGCCAAGATTGGATGGGCCGGCTCCTGCATCGGCTGCCCATGTTTGTCGGTCACCTGCCAGCCGCAGGGCATTCCGCCGACGCCTTCGAAATCGGCACCGGTGAAGACCCGGATCACGCCCGGCATGTTCTGGGCCACGGAGGTGTCGACCTTTTTGATCTTCCCATGGGCCAAATCCGAGCGCAGGAAATGCACATAGGCCTGACCATGAAGATTGATGTCATCGGTATAGCGCCCCTGCCCGGTCAGAAACCGCACATCCTCGCGCCGTTTGGAACTTGCGCCTATGCCACTGTCTTTCGGCATGGTCGTCCTCCCTTATGCTGTCTGCCTCCGGCACCGCCACCATAGGGGGCCTGGAGGGATATTCTTGCGGGGCGCGTGGGTGCACTGGCCCCGTCCTCTTTCGGCTCGTCGGTCGGTCCACCGCGCCCTCCTCCGGCGCGACGTGTCCACCTCACTCCGCCGCGATGGCCGAAACGTCTTGCCCCGAGGCCGCCATGATCGCTTTCACGATGTTGTGGTAGCCGGTGCAGCGGCAGATATTGCCCTCGAGATACTCGCGGATCTCCGCCTCGGTCGGCGTCGGGTTGTCTTTCAACAAGGCCGCCGCCGACATCACCATGCCCGGCGTACAGAACCCGCATTGCAACCCGTGATGGTCCTGGAATGCCTGCTGGATCGTGCCAAGCGAGCCATCGGGGTTCGCCATGCCTTCGATTGTCGTAACCTCTGCACCATCCACTTCAGCGGCGAAAACGGCGCAGCTTTTCACCGCCTTGCCATCCACATGCACCACGCAAGCCCCGCATTGACTGGTGTCGCAGCCCACATGGGTGCCGGTCATGCCTTGGCCTTCGCGCAGAAACTCAACGAGCAGTGTTCGTCCTTCTACGTCGCCGGAAACGGCCGCGCCGTTTACCGTCATCGTGACCTGGGTCATCCAATTCCTCCCTTGGTTATCGACCTATCCAAGCATGGAATCCTCGAAACGCAAAAGAGAATTTCTGTGCATTTCCCGACAGTACCGTCACGACTTGCCGAAGGGGGCGCACCACCCGTCGAGACCGGCACCTGTGGTAACCATATCTTGTGGCGATTTGCGGCAAACCGAGTGCTCGTGGGTGGACCAGACAAAGGGCATCGCACCCCAAATGGAAAGCGCTGTGCCAGGAGGCAAATGGAGGTTAGCCAAGCGAGACCTTTGAGACATTTGTCTTGATCGACGCATGGTCCGCTTCAAGAGCCGCTTCACCTGCGCCGGGTATCTATTCAGGACCGCCTCTGTATTTGCCTCTCGACCAACGGGCCACAACGTTTGGATGCAGCTCAAGACTGTTTTGAAAATCCGACGGCGACGCCCCACTTGTTTGATAGATAGAAGAGAGTTCTGCATTGAAAAACCGGACACTAAAGACTGGGGAACAGACCGTCGCCTATCGAAGCGGGGGAACCGGTCAGTGTACGGTAGTTTTGCTGTCAGGGCTCGGAGATGGCATGAAGACTTGGGATTATATTGCTTCATGTCTCGAACCACATGTCCGTACGTTCAGCTATGACCGGCCTGGCTACGGTGGCAGTTCTCATGTTCCAAATTGCAAGGCGGGCCGTGACGGTCAGTTTGTCGCAAACCATCTCAAGGCATGCCTAGACGGAGCAGATATTCAACCTCCCTACATCTTGGTTGGCCACTCGATAGGAGGTTTGTATGCTTTGGCCTTCGTCAATGCATATCCAGAGCTGGTTTCGGGCCTTGTGCTGATAGATAGCCGTATGCCAGCATTCTCTTCAGCATGTCTGCGTGCCGGACTCTCTCCAGAGCCAAACTGGTTCGTCAGACTGTTGCTTCCTCGCCAGATGAAGGCGGAAGTGAGAGGAGCGCCAGCAGCGGAACGACAAGCGGCGCGGCCGGAAAACCTTCGCGGCCTGCCAGTGACCGCCATCGTCGCATCAAGATGTGACAGAGGCTTTGGTCAAGTGATGTTCGAGATTTTTAAGCAGATACAGATAGACTTCATCGGCCAAGTGGAACTGGGGCGAACCGTGATTGCAGAAGCGAGCGGTCACTATGTTCATCACGACGAACCTTCACTGGTGATTGAAGAGATCCTGCAGATGGCTCGCAGTCTTTAGAGCGCCCCCCTTTTGTGCGAACTGTCAGCCCTCTTCTTCAAAAACGTCTTCGATCTTTCTTTTAAAGAGCCGCGCGATACGAAAGGCCAAAGGCAAGGAGGGATCATATTTCCCGTTTTCGATCGCATTGACCGAGTTTCTGGAAACGCCCAGTTTTTTCGCGAGGTCGGCTTGGGTCCACCTTCGCTCCGCACGCAGCACTCGAATGCTGTTCTTCATCGTTTTGATGCCCACCAGACTGTCAAACCGACACAGAACGAGATGCACAAAACTACGGTGGTATAAACCACACCCAATCCGAACCCAGTGGCGGCAGGGCTCAGATCAAGTCCCTCCGAAGTTGCGATGCGGGTGATTGCGTTTTGCACGACAGGCACTGCACTCATCAGTAGGATAGATGCTATCGAAATCGGCACACCAATACCGCTGGCGAATGCCAGCGCGTATCGCGCACTTGCTGCTTCCACTTCATCTGATCCGAAGAAGACAGAAGCAAAACACCACGCTGACCACGAGAAACAGAGAAACACAAAGACGACCAGCGCGATGAAGGGAGGGTCAAATAGCACTAAACCCGTGGTACCTAGAAAAATGACAAACAGTGCCGCAGCTTGGGTTCTCTCAGAAAGGGGCATGAGAAGTATCCTTTTCATAAAGTAAAGCCCACTTGTCATGATTCGATGAAGAAGTAAATGTGACGTTGTTCTCTGCGCGATCCATTGAGACGGGCCGAGATCGGCCTAAGCCCAACGCCGGGCCGAATTGGGCGCGCTGGTCTTTAAGTCTCCATCAGGTCACGCAGATACATCTTCGTATCGAGGAACAGAGGCAGCCGCGCTTCGCGACGGATCACCTAGCTTTCATAACTCTGAGTCAGCTGATTGGGCACGTCAACCGCACCGAGGTGCCGTTCGTTCTCATCCCCGCTGCGCGCAAAGACAGATGATCCGCAGGTCGCACAAAAGAACCGCCTGGCATCTTCCTTTGGCTCTCTCCCAACCGTCACGGCCGCGTCTGGGCAAATCGCCGCTGCATAAAACAACGCGCCGTGATTCTTGCGGCCCTCCAGACAGTGGAAAAGACCCACCCGGTCGGGGCGGCCCATCGACAGAAAGCGCACCGCGCCGCAATTGCACCCACCGCTAAACTGCGCCAAGGCCACTCTCGCTTCACCGGACGTCGCATCGGGTGGTTATGCCAAGGCTCGTGTTGACGTCCACAACCTGCATGACAGTCGCACCTCACAGTACTGTAAGAGCGCGCCAGGGGATGTGTTGCTGAGAGGATTTGGAGACGTAACCTGCCCAGGCGGCCATTGTCCCCGTCAATTTAGTTGAGAATGACTCGCAATTAGGCTATTCTCGCGCATCAGCCAGACAGTGTTCCCGCCAGCAAACCCCAAAGCACGTGTGAGGAAGACGATGATCGGCAAATTCATCCCCTATACGATATTGGCAGTTGTCACTGGCGCCGCCCTATGGCGCGACGCGCCCTACGCGACCCTTCTGCTCGTCATGCTGATGATGGCTTGGTACACAATCCGCATGATGCTCACCAGCGACGCGCCCCCCAACGTCAGGGAAGAGCGCGACGCGAAACGCGAGCGATTGCTCACGACTGCGGTGGGTGTCGGCATGATCTTTGTCCCGCTCATCGCACTGGGCACGCCAGTGTTTGATTCTGCTGCCTATTCCCCTCTCCCCGGCCAATTCTTGTTGGGCGGTCTGTTGGGCCTCGCAGGTCTTTACGTGTTCTGGCGCTCCCATGCCGACCTCGGCCAGCTCTGGTCAGCCCATCTAGAACTGCGAGAGGGCCACACTCTTGTGACGAGCGGTATCTACAGCCGCATGCGTCATCCAATGTACACTGCGATCTTCCTGATTGTGACCGCCCAAGCGCTGTTGTTGACCAATTGGTTCGCTGGCCCTGCGGGGCTTGTGATCTTCACGCTTCTGTACGCGCTCCGCATCGGGCCGGAAGAGCGGATGCTGGCCGATCAGTTTGGTCCGGAATGGGAGGCTTACGCCCGCCGCACGCCCCGCCTTCTCCCCCGACTCCGTGCGTGACGGCCTCGCCGGTTCGAGCCGTCCGGCCTCCCCGCCCCATCCGCATATCACACACTCGACCGCTGCGACCGACAAGATGATTGAGCCCTATTTCGGGCGTTTCTCTCGCGGTTGTGGCCGAGACGGGATCTCCTTCAGCAGGCCGCCGACCCCCATCGCCGCGATATCAGCGCTGGTGACCTCCAAGCCGCAGGCGACCCGCTCCAGCACCCAATCCGCACCGTTCAGCGCGGGCGACCGGGCACATCCCGGCAAACCGATGACCGGCTGGTCGCCCAAATCCCCCAAGAACAGCAGATTGCCCGGGTCCACCGGCATCCCGAACCGAGTCAACACGCCCCCCGCCGCAATCAGCCCCGCAGGGGCCACATCCGCGGGGTCAGACGTGGCAGAGGCCGTGAGGATCAGCGCCATATCGGCGCCGGACTCGCCCAATGCCGCCGCGATGGCGGCGGTGTCATGGCCCACGATCTCGATCCGCTTCAAATCAATCCCAAGCGCCTGCAACCGCCCGGCGACGGCGCGAACGCCCTTGTCCTCGGGGCTGGCCGGCGCGCCAGGCACCTGGGTCACAATCAAATCCGCGCTTTGCCGCCGCACCCGTTCGCGCCACAGCGCGCCGCGCGCGACGGCTACCGCCCGGTCGAGCGCGGCTTTCGGCACCGCGTAAGAGATGATCTTCACCGTGCCGACCATCATCTTTTCGGTGACCCGTTGATGCTCCGGCACAGTGGCCAGCGTGATCATCGGGTCGACCGCGTTCAGCGCCGCAATCGCTTCGGCGTCCATCCCCACCACACCCGGCCCGCTGGCCCTGATATTCACCCGGCCGGTGAACGGCGTCTCAACGATGAGCCCTGCTGCCGCCGGATCAGGAACCAGCGCCGCGGCAAGCGCTCCGGCGGCGGTGTCTTCATCGACATCGCCAGGTTCCAGTTGCGCGACAATCACCTCCGCCCGACCGGCCTCTTTCAGCGCCGCGAGATCGGCACCGGTCAACACCCGCCCCTTGCGGAGCCGCCCGCCGGGCAGCGCCAGGGAATGCGCCAAAACCGCCCCCTCCGCTTGCTCCACTGGCATCGGTCCGAACTTCATCCCTGACGTAGCCTCTGAGTGATTTCCGCCATAATCGCCACCGCGATCTCCGCCGGGTTTTGCGCCCCAATATCGAGCCCAACCGGCGCATGAATCCGCGCGAGGACATCCTCGGCAATCCCCGCCTCCGTCAGCCGCGCGACCCGTTTACCATGGGTCCGGGTCGAACCAAGGCAGCCAAGATAGAAGGCGTCCGAAGCCAAAGCAGCTTGTATCGCCGGATCATCCAGCTTCGGATCATGGGTCAGCGTCACCACCGCCGTGCGCGCGTCCAGGCCCAGCTCAGACAGCGCCTCATCCGGCCAGGTCTCCAAAATCCGCTCGCCCGGAAACCGGGCTTCGGCTGCGAAAGCCGGGCGCGGATCGACCAAGACCGGATCATAGCCCGCCATCCGCGCCATCGGCAAAATCGCCTGCGCGATATGCACCGCGCCGACGACAACCATACGAAGCGGCGGGTTGTGGATCCCGATATAGCGATACCCGTCCAGCCCCGAGCGATCGGCGCGGACCCGATCCACCACCTCCGGATCACCCGCCGCAACCAACTGACGCGTCCCCGCCTTCACATCGACAATATAAGCCACCGGCTGACGCGCCGCGCGGGCATCGACCAAAGCCTCCAACATCTCCACCGGCAGGACCCGTCCCACCGGCTCCACCAAAACCTTGATCGTGCCACCGCAGGCAAGCCCTACAGCAAAGGCCTCATCATCACTGACCCCAAATTCGAGAAGCTGCGCATCTCCCGCCTCCAGCGCCTCCATGGCCTCGACCACTACGGCGCCTTCAACACAGCCCCCCGAAACGGAGCCCTCCATCTCCCCTTCTGACGACACCACCAACTGGCTGCCCGCCCGACGCGGCGCACTGCCCCAGGTTTCGACCACAGTCGCCAAAACCGCGCCTTTGCCCGCTCGATGCCACTCCAGCGCCAATTCCGGCATTCGCTCTCCGCTTTCGGCCATCGCTACCTCCCACATCGCGTTTCGCTTCGGAGCCGCCCTCGCATGTGACAGTCAGGACGAAAACCAGACGCGGCTGCAAGGAAAATCGCCGAGGGGCCCCAGAATGGGGAGACGGCTATTTTGCTTGCAGGCGGGGCTGGGCTTTTGTCAGGACAGCCTCATGCGCGGGCAGGCCCGTAAGCGATATTCGCTTTGGTGGGCCCCGAAGCGCCCCGCAAACAAAAACAATGCGCCGCAAGGCGCTCAATTTCACAACAGATCACGCCGCCAGCCAGCGCATCAACCGCGCCTTCTCTCCCAGATCATCGGAGCGCGATAAAGCCTCCGCCAACCCCTCCAATACCGCGATATTGTGACCTGCCCGGAACACATCTACATGCGGCAGCATAGCCCGGATACCGGCGGCTTTCGGCGCAAACCCCTCCCACCGCAACAGCGGGTTCAACCAGATCACCCGCCGGGCCGACAGGTGCAACCGCTCCATCTCACGCGCCAAGGCATCGGCATCATCCCGGTCGAGCCCATCGGTAATCAACAGCACCACCGCCCCCTGCCCCAGAACCCGCCGCGACCAATCACGATTAAATGTATGCAGGCACGCGCCAATCCGCGTGCCGCCTTCCCAATCCTGCGCCTCCGCGCCAGCCGCCGCCAGCGCCGCATCCACGTCGCGGGCGGCCAAATGGCGGGTGATATTGGTCAGACGCGTGCCGAAGGTAAACGCATGCACCTTGGCCCATCCCGCCCCTTTCTGGTTCGCCACCGCATGAAGGAAATGCAACGCCGCGCGGGAGTAAGACGACATCGACCCGGAGATATCGCAAAGACAAACCAGATTGGGCCAGCGGATGCGTCGCGCCTTCATCTCGAATCCGGTGATCTCCCCGCCTTGGCGCATCGCGGCCCGCATGGTCCGGCGCCAATCCGGCAACGCCCCGTGGCGTGCGGCCATCGTGCGGCGGCTTTTCAAGGGCCGGATCGGCAGGCTCAGGCGGGCCAGCATCCGTTTCGCCTCCGCCATCTCAGCATTGGACATCTGCTCGAAATCCAGGCTCCGCAAGCGCTCCTCGGCGGACATGGTCAGCGAGGCATCCACCTCAATCTCGGTGCCTTGGTCCTCGCCATCGCCCATCTCCGGCAGATCGCGCGCCACCCCATCGAGCAGCGCTTCCGCGGCGCGCTTCTCCGCCGGTTTCACCGCCCGCTCTTCCGCCACACCCCGGATCGCAGGCAGCATCATCGACATCATATGCTCCAGATACTTCGGGTCGCGCCAATAGAGCCGGAAGATCTGCGTAAAGGCCGCGCGATGTTCGGGCCGCGAGGTGAAACAGGCCTGGAGCGTATAGAAGAAATCGGCACGCTCGGTGAACCCCGCCGCCTCGACCGCCCGGATCGCCTCCACCACCCGGCCCGGCCCCGCTGGCAACCCCGCGGCGCGCAGCGCCCGGGCGAAATGGGTGATGTTATGGGTCAGCTTTGGGGCATCCGGCAGTTCGAGCGCATGATGTTCAACCATGGAGACCCTCCGGCAGGTCCGGCCTGCCGCGCTCACTGATAACGATATGATCCATCCAATCGCGAATTGGATCGCTCCTCATTTCGTCAGCGCGCCGACCTGGTGTCGCGCCGATCAATTTGACGCCTGGTCGTGGGGCATTGTTGCAGTCCAGGACAGGGGCCGCATGCTTTCAACTACGCCGCCTGCGTTTCCGCTTTCACTTCATCCAGAATCCGTTTCGCCTCAGAACCCTGCAGTTTCTGGATATCATCCTGATATTTCAAAACCGCCCCCAAAGTATCGGCAATGACTTCAGGGCTCAGGTCGATCACATCCAGCGCCAGCAAGCACTTGGCCCAATCAATCGTCTCGGCCACGCCGGGACGCTTGAACAGATCCTCGGTGCGAAGCTTTTGCACGAACCCCACAACCTCGCGGCTCAACGCATCCGCCGCTTCGGGCACGCGGGCCGCGATGATTTCCATCTCGCGCGCAAAATCCGGGTAGTCGACCCAATGATAGAGGCAGCGCCGTTTCAGCGCGTCATGCACCTCTCGGGTGCGGTTCGAGGTCAAAATCACGATCGGCGGCTCCGGCGCTTTGATTGTGCCAAGCTCTGGAATCGTCACCTGGAAATCGGATAGCGCTTCCAGAAGGAACGCCTCGAACGGCTCATCCGTCCGATCCAACTCGTCGATCAACAAGACCGGCGCGCCCGCGGCGTCGGGGCGCATCGCCTCAAGCAAGGGCCGCTCGATCAGATAATCGGCAGAGAACAGCGCCTCCTGCAGCACGTCTTTGTCAGCCCTGCCTGCGGCCTCGGCCGCGCGGATCGCCACCATCTGCGCGGCGAAATTCCACTCATAGACTGCACTGGACGCATCCAGGCCCTCATAACACTGCAATCGGATCAGGCGACGACCAAGCGTGGCCGCTATGGCTTTGGCGATTTCGGTTTTGCCAGTGCCGGCCTCCCCCTCCAAAAACAAGGGTCGCCCCAGCTTCAGCGCCAAAAACACAACGGTGGCGAGCGCGCGGCCACAGACATAGTTCTCTGCCGCCAAGGCGCGTTGCACCTCATCGATGGATTGCATGGCCTGTCCTCCTCCCGCGCCATCAAGGCGTCCGCGAGAGAAGGCGTCAAGCCCCGGCCTCGGTTCGCGAAACAATCTATCCACAACCTTTGTGCCTTTAACCCTTCGACTCGCGTTAAGAATTTGGTAACTCTTTCTCGTCGAATTGCCACGCCTCGCGCCCAGCTTCGCCATAGTTGGCCGAGACAACACGTCCGAATACCGAGAAGATGTAAGAAGAGCTAATGAGTGCCAACCCTGCCCCCCAGCCACACCATACCTCCCGTCAAGCTTGGCTTGCCCATCTGACCGAAATCGGTCGGGGCCACGGTTTCTTTGAGCGGATTGGCAGCCGACATTCGGCGCTGTTCGTCCAAGAAGGCAGCACGCTTTTGGTCAGTTTCGACGAGGCCGGGCGCGTCTATAACCATACATCGGATGGCCTGCCCTTGGGCTTCGACGCGGTGCAGCGGCGGGAATGGTCACTTCTGAATATCATGGCCTCGGGCCAAAGCTGGTTTCGCGATGCGGATCTCTATCAGTTTTTCGACCGGCTGGTGGACGAGGATTTCTTCGAAAACTTTGATCGCGTGATTTTTCTGGGCTGCGGCCCGATGTGCGGCTATGCGGCCTGCGCGTATTCGGTCACGGCACCCGGTGCACGGGTCCTGGCGCTTAGCCCTGCGGCCACGCTTGACCGTGAAGACGCGCCGTTTGAGCCGCGCTTTCGCACAGCGCGGCGGCTAAACTTCACCGACCGCTATGGCTATGCCCCCTATATGCTGGAGGGCGCGGCCCAGGCCACGGTTCTTTACGATCCCTATGAACCACTCGCCGCCGCCCATGCCGCGCTCTATCGTGGAAGCAATGTGCAACGCATTCCGATGCGGTGGGTCGGGTCCGATCTACAAACCTTCTTGCAGAGCGATGGCGCGCTTGATCGTGTGTTGCAAGCCAAGTCTCGCGGAAAACTCACCCCCCTGCGTTTTTCACAGATCACGCGAAACACGCGCCGCCGAAATGCAGCATATCTTGTCAAGCTGATCGGTTTGGCACTGGGTCGTGGTCACCCCGAACTCGCCCGAACAGTGGCAAGGTTCGGCGCAAGAGAAACCAAAGACCCGCGCTTCACCGATTATTTGGCGAAGCTCGACGGGCAGAAGCCGTCAGAGCCCGCCCTCCCGGGTTAGAAACCGCACGATTTCGTCGACGCCAACGCCGTTCCGAAGCTCTGCCATCACAAATGGCAGATCAGCGCGCGCGGTTTTGGCATCGCTCTCAAGTAGGTCCACATCCACCCCCACATGGGGCGCAAGATCGGTTTTGTTGATGATCAGCAAATCCGACCGCGTCAGGCCCGGGCCTTTCTTGCGCGGAATGTCTTGGCCCGCCGCCGTGTCGATCACATAGAGCGTCAAGTCGGCCAACTCGGGGCTGAAGGTCGCTGCCAGATTGTCGCCGCCCGACTCGATGAAAATCAAATCCAGATCGGGCAGTTTGGCGCGAAACTCGGCCACCGCAGCCAGATTAATCGAGGCATCTTCACGGATCGCCGTATGCGGGCACCCGCCGGTTTCGACCCCTTTGATCCGGTTAGCGGGCAAGACTTGGGCGCGCAGCAGATACTCCGCATCCTCGGCGGTGTAGATGTCATTGGTGATCACCGCGACCGAGTGATCCGCCGCCATCGCGCGGCAAAGCTGTTCGGTCAGTGTGGTCTTGCCCGCGCCCACCGGGCCGCCGATGCCAACCCGCAAGGGCCCATTTGGATTGCTCATGCCTCATCCTCTTCTTCTGCTGAAAACACCTCAAGTGCAGCGTTCAACCCGTTGATTGCGCTTGGAAACCCGCCATAGAGCGCCATCTGCCAGATGACCTCGGCGATCTCCTCCTGGCTCAGCCCCGCCTTGCGACCCCCGGCAATGTTCACCTTGAGTTGCGGCGCGGTTTGGCCGCCCAAAGCGGTCAACGCCGCAATCGTCGCCAGATAGCGCTCCCTGAGCGGCAATCCGGGTCGGGCGTATTGACGCCCATAGGCAAAATCGACCACGCCCTCCGCCATACCCGGCAGCAGATGGCCATACCGCGCCTCAAGCGCGGCTTCCATGCCAGGGTTCAGGTTTTCGGATAAGGCGCGCCCCACCTCAGTTGTGTCAGGCATTATTCTCGGTCCTTCTAACCTTAGCTGCGAAACAATCGCACTTCTTGCGTTTCATGGGCCATCGCCGCCACGTCGCTGGCGAACGCCGCGCCGCCGAGATCGTCCGAACCGGCCTTCGCAGCCGCCGCCGCGACGGATTGAACCGTCTTATGCAGGCCCGCCAGCACATTCTGCCCCTCTGTCTGGCCAAGCGGGATAAATCGCACCCCGACCGAAACCAGATTGGCGGCGAAACTCTGCAAAAATAGCGCGGCCACGGTGTGCGCCGCCAAATCAAGCCCGCGCGCGGCCTGCCCGAGCACGACAGGATAGGCCGCATCGTCCAGCTCATACCCTATCGGTCGCAAGGTCTCCGCGAACGCCATGCCTTGGGCGCGGGTCTCCTCCCACCGCTCGGCAGACCCGGCCAGCGCCTCCGCCATTTCCGCCAGGGTTTCGACAGGCATGTCGCCCTTGAGCGTTAAGCAGAGCAGGATCGCATCATTGCGCCCGGCCCCGGCGGCCAAAACGGTTGTGATCCAGTCGCCCAGGGTCTCCGCATCCCGCACATCGCCGCGTGCGATCGCCGTCTCAAGCCCATGCGAATAGGCATAGGCGCTGATTGGAAACCCGGGCGACAGCCATTGGCTGAGCTTGAGAAGTCCGCCGTCAGTGGGCATGCGAGTGGGTTCGACCATGGCCGTAGGCCCCGCCTTCGGGCGTGAAGGGTGCCATGATCGGCGTGGCCGTCGCGCCTAGACGCGCCAGCATCTCGGCCAGCACATCATCGGCGCGGATCAGCAGATGATCGGGCAGGATCTGGCAGGGCGTATGGCGGTTGCCGATATGCCAGGCGAGCCGGGTCAGATCGCCAGTGATCTTGAGAAGTGGCTCCGGCGCGGCGCGGATTTCGATCAATTGGCCGAGATTGGTCTCCAGCGCGTCCCCTTCGTTCAGCGATACCGTCTCGGCCAAATCCACCATCAGATCCGCACCCGAAGCCATCACCACACGCTTGCGCCGCAAAAACCGCGCCTGATAGTCGAGCACCAACTGATCGGCGGGCGATCCTTGCCAGGTTCCGGCTTTGCGATGGATATGGGCGGCTGTCATCGTCGAAATCATCCTGTCTAAAGGCAAAAAAGATCGCGGAACACGATACGCGGGATGTCGTCTCGCGCAATCCCCATTGCCGCCAGGGCCGGATCTGGCAGCCGATCCAATCGCGCGGCATGGGCCAACCTATCTTGCGTCAGGTCTTTTGCCGCAAGCCCTTGGCCCAGCGTGCAAAAATAAACATCGAATTGGGCGCGCAGCCCAGGGGAGCAATTGATATTCGCGGCATGTATCGTCATGTTCGGGACCCTCATTCTGCTCGGTTTGGGCCCTCCCTTCACACGCAGACTAGCAAAAGCCCCGCGCGAGCGCCGCCGTTTTCTCGCAATCGCGGCATTATTTGCTGCACTGCGGCAGATTTGCGCTCTTGGATCGGCGATATCTGACTGATCAACAAAAAAAGACGGCCCGCCAAGGCCGCCTCGTCTCAAAAACCCGTCCGTCGGATCAGACGTAATACGCATCCCGAAAGACGTGATGTGCAATCTCTTCGCGCTTCAGCCCGCGTTTCGCCAATTCGGCGTCGCTCATCGCATTGAGCGCCTGCGCTTCGCGCACCCGGCTGTTGCTGTCCATGATCGCGCCCAGAAAGTGGCCGAGTGCGGTGAACGGCAGCAAGATCAGGTCGGCGAAACCAACGCCGGATTTCAGATTTGTTGTGCTCGTGGCCATGTGGAAACTCCTATGGTGATACCAAGTGTTCCCTCCCTTGGCCCAAAGCTAGGCACCACCGGTGAGCTGGGCAATTGCCAATTCTGCAAACCCGGAATGCACGGACCGGTTAGATCGAAACCATGATCAACCGCCGCCGCCTGAAGGCCGAGACCGTTCGGGGGCAGTCTGAGGTTCTCCCCAGTGTTGGGGGGAGCTTTGGCATCTCGATGGTTACGGTTTACTTGCGCTCGATGTATCCGCTGCCGCTTCCGAAATTCGAATTCGGGTTCGCGCAATCCGCCGCGTCCGTTCCCCAAGCGCAGAGATTCAGGCCGTTTGGCTCATCACAATCGCCGTCATTCGTGAACGGGCAAGGGTTGAGTAGGCTGTTATTGCTCCCACTACTGGAACAATCCGCCGTATCCGTACCCGCGGCACATAGGCCGGTGCCAATACCCGGCTCGTCACATTCCCCGTCGAACGCCCAATTGCAGGAGTTCGCATCGCTGGCCGCCCCGACACCAGAGCAATCTGCCGTATCCGTGCCAGCAGCACATAACCCCGTGCCAATACCCGGCTCGTCACACTCCCCGTCAAAGGCCCATTGGCAAGAGTTCGGACCACTGGCCGTCCCGCCACCGCAATCCGCCGTATCCGTCCCCACACCACAAAGGCCAGTTCCGATACCAGGCTCGTCGCATTCACCGTCAAAGGCCCATGGGCAACTGTTATCGGCCAAAGCTGGCGCAGCCATGAATAGCCCAGTTGCAAGACAAACAGCCGGCAAGGCACGCAAAAGAACCACACAGATACGGAAGGTCGGAATGAAAGCCGTCATATGATCGTGTCTCCTCAGAAAGCTCCGGCGGGGCACGACCGCCACAACAAATATATGCTGAGCGCAATAGTTGTGACTTGCAATCAAAAATCACCGCCTCGTGGGCGGATCACGAGAGGCGCGTGGCGTCAGTACATAAAATACCGCTGTGCCATCGGCAGTTCTTTGGCTGGATCGCAGGTGAGCAGCTCACCATTTGCACGCACCTCATAGGTCTCGGGATGCACATCGACTTCGGGCGTCGCAGCATTGTGAACCATATCTTTCTTGCCAATGCCGCGCGTGTTTTCCACGGCCAGCGTGGTTTTCCGCAGGCCAAGCGGGCCGCCGATGCCGCGGCTCTGCGCCGCCTCCGACACGAAGGTTACGGCCGACTGTTCCACCGAACGACCGAACGCGCCGAACATCGGACGCGAATAGACCGGCTGCGGCGTCGGGATCGAGGCATTGGAGTCGCCCATCTGCGCCATGGCGATGGTCCCGCCGATCAGCGACATCTCGGGTTTCACGCCGAAAAACGCCGGGTTCCACAGCACCAGATCGGCGCGTTTGCCGGGTTCCACACTGCCGATATGTGTCGATATCCCATGCGCGATGGCAGGGTTGATCGTGTATTTCGCCACATAGCGTTTGACCCGCGCATTGTCATTGTTGCCCGTTTCCTCAGGCAGCGCGCCGCGTTGTTTCTTCATTTTGTCGGCGGTTTGCCAGGTGCGGATGATCACTTCGCCAACCCGGCCCATCGCCTGGCTATCGGATGCGATGATGCTGAACGCGCCCATATCGTGCAGGATGTCCTCGGCTGCGATGGTCTCCTTACGGATACGGCTTTCGGCAAAGGCCACATCCTCGGGGATCGCTTTGTCGAGATGGTGGCAGACCATGAGCATATCGAGATGCTCTTCCAGCGTGTTCACCGTGTAGGGCATGGTCGGGTTGGTGGAACTCGGCAGCACATGGTCAAACCCCACCACCTTCATGATATCCGGCGCGTGCCCGCCGCCCGCGCCCTCGGTGTGGAAGGCATGGATCGTGCGGCCCTTCATGGCAGCGAGTGTGTTCTCGACAAAGCCGCTCTCGTTCAGCGTGTCGGTGTGGATCATCACTTGGACGTCCATCTCATCGGCGACGGAGAGGCAGCAATCGATGGCGCCCGGCGTCGTGCCCCAATCCTCATGCAGTTTCATCGCGCAGGCCCCAGCCTCCACCATTTCAACCAGCGCTTCGGGCTGGCTGGCATTGCCCTTGGCGCTCAGTCCGAAATTCATCGGAAACGCATCAAGCGCCTGCAACATCCGCCCGATATGCCAGGACCCCGGCGTGCAGGTGGTGGCCAGCGTGCCATGGGCCGGGCCGGTGCCGCCACCGAGCATGGTGGTGATGCCGGAATGCAGCGCATCTTCGATCTGCTGCGGGCAGATGAAGTGAATATGCGCGTCGAAGCCGCCTGCGGTCAGAATCCGCCCCTCGCCTGCGATGGCCTCGGTGCCAGGGCCGATGATGATATCGACGCCGGGCTGTGTGTCCGGGTTGCCTGCCTTGCCGATGGCGTGAATCAACCCGTCTTTCAGGCCGACATCGGCCTTGTAGATGCCGGAGTGGTCCACGATCAGCGCATTGGTGATGACGGTGTCGACCGCGCCGCCCGCCCGCGTGACCTGGCTCTGCCCCATCCCGTCACGGATCACCTTGCCACCGCCGAATTTGACCTCCTCGCCATAGGTGGTGAGGTCGCGTTCTACCTCAATGATGAGGTCGGTGTCGGCGAGGCGCACCCGGTCGCCCGTGGTGGGGCCGTACATATCGGCATAGGTGGTGCGGGGGATTTGGGTTGGCATGGATTATCCTTTGTTTCTTGCCGCCGTCCATGCGGCTTCGAACTGCTGCTTTGGGATGTCAATCACCGCATGCTGCAATTCGTCCAGTTCATCCAGTGGCGGTACAGGTTGATCAGGAAATCTCGCGCCACCCGTTTCATCGGGACTATCTGCCCAGGTCAGTCGACCATCTTCATAGACTTCCACTACCCGAAGCACCCAGTCATCGCGGACTTCATAGAAGAATATCGAGGGGTCGTCCGAACATGAGTGTATCCAATACACTTTGTGAAAATGCAGACCGGGAAATGCGAGAGCTTCGGTCATGGGAGACACCTGAGCGCCATCGACGGGCTGCCATGCGTCGAGCCGACAGTCTTTCTGCGCACTTTATGGTTCAGTCCCGCACGCCATACGAGCGCAGCACCAAGCCCAACCAAATCGACGTGCCGGGGGGCGGCCCGTCGATGGCGCGGCGGCTGCGCCTTGGTTCCGCGCCGGAGCATTAGGCCATCTCTGCTCACGCCTGAAACACCTCATCCACCTCGACCTGAAGCCCCGTCACCAGCCCATTGGTCTGCATCGCCATCCCAATCACCGCGAGCAGTTCTCCATGCATCTCCGGCGTCATGCCCTTCGCCTTGGCCCCCGCCGTGTGGCTATGGACGCAATAAGAACACCCGTTCGCCGTGGAGACCGCCACATACAGCATCTCTTTCACCAACGGGTCCAAAGCGCCCGGCGCCATCACCTGCTTCAAGCGCGCCCAGGTGGCCGCAAGCGTCTCGGGATCATGCGCCAAGGCGCGCCAGAAATTGTTAACGTAGTCCGTCCCCCGCACCGCGCGGATGTCGTCGAAGACGGCCAGCGCCTCGGCGCTGACCTCCTCGTCCGACAAAAGCGGAACCGTGCCCATCACACCATCCCGAAGATGCGGGCCGGGCCGCCGGTGCCGCGCCCGGTCTTGGGCGCACCGACCACGAGCGATGCGCCAGCAGCGGGCATTTGATCAAGCCCGGCGATACATTCGATTCCATAGCGGTTGGCAGGCAGCCAGGCGTAATGGGTCGCGAAATCCGCCGACGGCCCGTGATCGAGCGACAGTGTGTCGACCGCAATCGCACCGGCACCGGTTTCCAAGAGCATCTGCGTCGCCTCGATATGGAACCCAGGGAAATGCATCACCCCGTCGCCATCGGCATTGCGAAACCCGTCGCTCCGCGCCTTGGCGGCCCACCCGGAATACATCGCAACGCAAGCGCCATCCGGGATCTCCCCGTTGGCGGCGATCCAGGCCGAGAGATCATCTGGCGTCACTTGCGTGTCCGGGTCATCCGCAGCCCTTGCGGCGATATCAACCACGCAAAGCGGGCAGACCAGATTCTCGACCGGGATCTCATCAACCGAGAGCCCATCGGCGGAGAAATGCAGCGGCGCATCGATATGGGTGCCGGTGTGTTCCATGACCGTCAACACGTTGAGATTAAAACCGTTCTCCGCGAAGTTCGCGGTGGCCTCATAGGAGATGCCCGGCTCGCCGAAATAAGTCGGGAAGGTTTCATCCATCATATGGGTCATGTCCACGACGCCACCATGGCCCGCCGCCATCGCCGGGGTTGTCGTGCCGCTGCTCAACGCCACCGCAGCGGTGGCCGCCGCACCCGCCGTAAAGAAACCCCGCCGTGAGAGCATCTGCTCCTTCACGGCAGTCATCACACAGATATCACACATGGCTTGCTCCTCCCTGGTTGTCGCCATTGGTCTGCTCGGTTGTCTCTGCCTGTCGCCGCATCGTATCACTCGCCATGATCAAGATACCCCAGCTCGTCTGTGCGTGTCTCGGTCAGCCGAATCAAACAGGACAGACGAAGCGCAGCTTCGGCCGGCGCCCCACGCATGAATTCCGCCTCGGCCTCACATGCCGCATCCCGGAAGGGAATCCAGGCCCGCTGCGCTGTGCGGATCAGGTCGGGCATCGCGCCTTGCGCGTCGGCCAGCACGGATTGATAGACCGCGTTCAACTCCGCATCGACGCGGGCATACTCTTCGGCCAGGCAGGCATTGATGCCCTGCTGCGGCAGAGCCGCGAAATCGGTGCAGTCCCACTCCTGCGCCACAGCCGGCATCGGAACTATCAGCAGCAAGACTGCCCAGAGTCCTTTCATCGCCGCCTCCAGATGGCCGAATTGGCGTCGATCCCAAGCCAGATATCAAACAGGGTCATCATAGTTTGCCCATCACCTGTTGATTGAAACCATGGACGACGCCTGCACCGCTATAGGGCACCAGTTGCACCTCTCGGGCTTGGCCCGGTTCAAAGCGCACCGCCGTACCCGCCGGAATGTCCAGCCGGTGGCCCCGCGCCGCGGCGCGGTCGAAATCCAGCGCCGTGTTTGCCTCAGCGAAATGATAATGGCTGCCGACCTGCACTGGCCTGTCGCCGGTATTGGCCACCTTCAGCGTGATCGCCGGGCGGTCGGCATTCAACGTAATCTCCCCCGCCGCAGGCAGGATTTCACCAGGGATCATAAGGCAGCTCCAACTGCGGGCCGGATTGGCCCTAAAGAACGATTTGATAGGTGAGGATCAGCGCCACCGACAAAGACAGCAGGCAGATAAACACCCAATAAAGGATTGAGGGCAGATGCCAGTGCCGGTCGCGGATGCCGCGCCCGGAGGGCCCCTCGCAAATACTGTCGTGCAGACAGAGTGTGTCGCGCTCCATCTCGGTCAGGAAAATCACATGACGGTTGATGTCGCGCTGAATGAAATAGAACCGCAGCGCGCCGCCGGCATTGAACACGAAAGGCAGGAAATAGATCGTCTGCAGCCCGACCATTTCGAGCATGAAGGTGGTCGAGATGCTGTCGCGATACACCGCGAGCCAGCCGAAAAACGCGAAGGTCGCGATGATGGAATGCCGGATCCAAACCTCGCGCTCTTTCTGCAATTCGGTCACGCGGTCCGAGAACAGGCCGTATTGCGCCACCGCGAAACGAAAGTCGCGCTCGCTTAGCGCGGCTTGGCGCAGATGTTGGTCGGGTTGAGCGTCCATGAGCCATCTTTACCCCGAATTGCGTCATGTTTCGATCACTTCTCATTGAAGCTTAACGGATCGGGTGGTGCACGGTCACCAATTTGGTGCCGTCAGGGAAGGTCGCCTCGACCTGTACATCGTGGATCATTTCGGGCACGCCCGCCATACATTGATCGGCCCGGATTACTTGCGCGCCCGCACTCATCAGATCGGCCACGCTCCGCCCGTCACGCGCGCCTTCGACGACAAAATCGGTAATCAAGGCAATCGCCTCGGGGTGGTTCAGCTTCACACCGCGCAGCAGGCGGTTGCGCGCCACCATGGCGGCCAAGCTGACCAGGAGTTTGTCTTTTTCGCGGGGGGTGAGGTTCATCTGTCGTCCTTGGCTGTCAGAGTTGCCAGACCCGTGGCAGGGGCTGGTGGGTCAGGATTTGCACGGCCTCTGCCACGGCACGGCGGAGCGGAAACGCGTCCTCAGCCATGAAGCGCGCGGTCAGGCGCCCGCCCCAGGCTGAGGCGGCGGCGGAAACATCTGTGTTTGGCAAGATGCGTCTAAGACGCTCCAGATGATCCTCGGCATCGGGGGCGACGAGTGTGAGACTCGCGAGCGCGGTTGCGCCGTTCAGCCCGGCCGTGCCGGGGCGGGTCAAGTCCGCCGGTCGCAGGCGGAGAGGTTCCAACACCACCAACCGTCCGCCGCGCCGGATGCTCCGCCGGTCGGTCAGATGAACCCGGCCCAGATGCTCCCCCATCGCGGCCCGTCCCAAGACCAGCGTTTCCAGGAAGACGAGCCGGGCGTCGGTGGCCATCTCAACCGTGATGTCGCGTTCCAGGGCTGCCTGATCGAATAAAATCAACTCTTGCGGCAACCAATGCAGTTCCGCCCCGGCCCCAAGGCTCAGATGCACCTGCACCCGCCCGGTGCCAGTTGTGCTTTTATAGCCCCGCTCGGCGGTTTGGGTCGTGGCAACGGCCTGCATCCCTTCTCCAAGCGCAACCGAATACGACAACCGATCTCCGCCCGTGATCCCGCCCGCCGTGTTCAGAAACACGATCTCGGGCCAGCGACCATGCATCCGGGGCAGCATCGCCTTGGCCGCGCCCTCCTGATGCAAATGGCTCAGACGCCCCTTGGCAAAGCCGACATCAGCGCGGCCCCGGGTGCGTTGCAGACGGCAATCAGTGGTGGTGGCATCCAGCATCGCCAAACCCTAGGCAAGCGGCTGGACGCAAAACAAGCGACCCAAGGCGCGGCCCCGGGCGCAGATCGCGCATCGCCCAAAATTCAGGCAAAGCGCTGCCAAATGCAGCACAATCGACATCCCCCTGCGGCGGCCTTGCCCCTTGGCAGCACGCGCGCCCCAGTGTAGCGGAGGGACCATGACCACACTTATGCTCCGCCGCCCCGATGATTGGCACCTGCACCTGCGCGATGGCGCGATGTTGGAAGGTGTCTTGCCCGAAACCACCCGTCATTTCGCCCGCGCGATCATCATGCCCAATCTGGTGCCGCCGGTGGTGCGCGGCCAAGACGCGGCGGCCTATCGCGACCGAATCCTAGCCGCCCTGCCCGAGGGCGCGGAATTCACTCCGCTAATGACCCTCTATCTGACCGAAGAGACCGACCCAGATGATGTGGCCGCGGCCCATGCCAGCGGGCTGGTGACGGCAGTGAAACTCTACCCCGCCGGGGCCACCACCAACTCCGCCTCCGGCGTCACCGATTTCGACAAAGTGCGGGGCGTTTTGGAACGGATGGCGGAGATCGGGCTGCCGCTCTGCATCCATGGCGAAGTGACCACGGCAGAAGTCGACATTTTCGACCGGGAGCAGGTGTTTTTGGAGACGGTCCTCGATCCGCTCCGCCGCGCCACGCCCGGTTTGACGGTCACGCTGGAGCATATCACCACGGCGCAGGGCATCGATTATGTCTCTGAAGCCGAAGGGAAAATCGCAGGCACGATCACCACGCATCACCTGATGATCAACCGCAACCACATCTTGGTCGGCGGGATCAAACCGCATTATTACTGCCTGCCCGTCGCCAAGCGGAGCACTCACCAAGAGGCACTGCGCCGCGCCGCAACCTCGGGCAATCCGCGCTTCTTCCTTGGCACCGACAGCGCCCCGCATACGGACCCGAATAAGGAAAGCGCCTGCGGCTGCGCCGGGTGTTTTACGGCGACCAACACGCTGTCTTGTCTGGCCCATGTGTTTGAAGAAGAAAACGCGCTCGACAAGCTTGAAGGCTTCACCTCGCTCTTTGGCCCGGCCCATTACGGCCTGCCGCCAAACGAAGCCACCATCACGCTAACCAAACAGGCCGACCCCGTCCCCTACCCCGACAAAATCGACACTGGCGAGGGGCCGGTTACCCTCTTCGACCCCGGCCATCCGCTGTACTGGTCCGTCCATCCCTAACCCCCGCTTCCCGAGGCCCCAAGATGATCCCATCGACCTATCCCGACGCCGCCACCATGGCCCAGATGACCGCGCGCATGCTCCTGGATATCGGCGCGGTGCACTTCAACGCGCGCGAACCCTTCACCCATGCCTCGGGGAAACAGGCGCCGACCTATATCGATTGCCGTAAGCTGATCTCTTACCCGCGCATCCGCGCGACGCTGATGGATTTCCTGACCTGTACGGTGATGCGCAATGCGGGTCTCGAAGCCTTCGACAATATCGCCGGCGGCGAGACGGCAGGCATCCCCTTCGCGGCCTTTGTGGCCGAGCGGATGGCGCTGCCGATGACCTATGTGCGGAAGAAACCGAAAGGCTATGGCCGCGACGCGCAGATCGAGGGGCAGATGAACGAGGGCGAGCGGGTCTTGCTCGTGGAAGACCTGACCACCGATGGCGGCTCGAAGCTGAAATTCGTCGAGGCGATCCGCAAGACCGGTGCGACCTGCGGCCATACGGCGGTGATTTTCTTCTACGATATCTTCCCGGAGACGGTGCCGAACTTGGCGGCCGAAGGCGTGGTGCTGCATCACCTCTGCACCTGGGCGGATGTGGTGGCCGAGGCACGGCGCGCCGGGGATTTCGACGAAGAGACCCTGGCCGAGGTCGAACGATTCTTGACCGACCCGGACGCTTGGTCTGAGGCGAGAGGCAAGAGTTGATCCGCCGGTCAAACTAAATCTGTTACCACGCGGCAGCGCCGCCAGGAGATACACAATATATTGACAGATGCGCCACGTCAGAACCAAGATGCTGAGGCGAAAAACGACCCACAGCCTGTCCACAGGATATCCAGATTGACCGCTCCGCAGGGGGCAGGATAGTCAGTTGATCCCATCACGGGGGACAGCAATAGGGGGAGGCACATGACAGAGATTATGCCGATTAAAGCGGCCGCGCCGGAGGCATCGGACTCCCCCGATCTGCCCCATAATATCGAAGCGGAACAACAGCTTCTAGGCGCAATCCTGTCCTCGAATGATGTGCTGGACCGGGTCGATGACCTGGTCAAGCCCGATCACTTCTATGACCCGGTGCATAGCGAGATTTTCGCCACCGCCGCGAGTCGGATCACCAAAGGCCTGCAGACCGACGCCACGACTCTGAAGAATTTTCTGGCCGATCACGCCGGGCTGAAAGCGCTTGGCGGCGCGGAATATCTGCTGCGGCTGCAACTCTCGGCTATCGCGACCTCTGCGGCGCGCGATTACGCCCAACTGATCCATGATCTGGCGCTGCGGCGCGAGTTGATCGGTTTGGGCCGTAACATCGCCGACCGCGCGCAGACCGTGCGCGACGACGCCACGCCGGACGAGCAAATCGTCGAGGCGGAGGCCGATCTGTTCAAACTCGCCTCCTCCGGCACCACCTCGCGCGGGTTCCAGAGCTTTCTGCGGGCGCTGACCGATGCGGTGGACATCGCCAATGCCGCCTATAATCGTGGCGGCGGGTTGGCCGGAATTTCCACCGGCCTCACCGATATGGATAAAATGCTTGGCGGCTTGCACAATTCCGACCTTTTGATCTTGGCCGGTCGTCCATCGATGGGCAAGACATCGCTCGCCACCAATATCGCGTTCAACGTCGCCAAAGCCTGGAAACGCGGTAAGAAAACCGATGGCAGCGAGGGCACGGTAGATGGCGGTGTCGTCGGGTTCTTTAGCCTCGAGATGTCGGCGGCTCAGCTCGCACAACGGGTCCTGTCCGAGGCGGCCGAAGTGCCATCCGAGTTGATCCGCAAGGGCGATCTCAACGAGCAAGAGTTCCAACGATATCTGCGGGCTGCGCAGGATTTGGAGGGCTGCCCGCTCTATATCGATGACACGCCCGCCCTGCCGATCAGCCAATTGGCCGCCCGGTCCCGGCGGCTAAAACGCTCGCCGCAAGGGCTAGACCTGTTGATCGTCGATTACCTGCAGCTTCTACGCGGCACAGGTAGTTCGGAAAACCGGGTGAATGAGGTCTCTGAAATCACCCAAGGCCTGAAGGCGATCGCCAAGGAACTGAACATCCCGGTGATTGCCCTTTCGCAACTTTCGCGCCAGGTCGAACAACGCGATGACAAACGCCCGCAATTGAGCGATCTCCGCGAATCCGGCTCCATCGAACAAGACGCGGATGTGGTGATGTTTGTCTATCGCGGCGAGTATTACAAAGAACGCGAGAAGCCGGGCGAAGAAAACCTGGAGGCGATGGCGATCTGGCAGCAGGAGATGGAGCAACTGCACGGCAAAGCCGAGGTGATCATCGGCAAGCAGCGCCACGGGCCGGTTGGCTCCGTCGATCTGAGCTTCGAAGGGCGGTTCACCAAGTTCGGCAACCTGGTCCAGCCCTGGCAAGCCGATGGCGGCAACGGGTTCAGATAGGTCGAACCCGGCTTGCCTCTTGACCCTGCGCGGCGGAACACCGACAGAAGCATCATGGCAAGCGGGCAGTTACATATTGATCTTGATGCGGTGGTCGCGAACTGGCGGGCCCTTGACGCGATGACCACGGGCGAAACCGCTGCTGTGGTCAAAGCCAACGGCTATGGCCTCGGCGCCAGCCAGGTCGCGCGGAGCTTGGCAGAGGCGGGCGCCCGGCAGTTTTTCGTGGCAACGGCGCAAGAGGGGCGGGAGCTTCGCGAGACCCTCGGCCAAGGCCCAGAAATCAGTGTGTTTTCTGGCCATATGTCGGGTGACACAGATGCCATTCGCGACGCGGGCCTGACGCCGCTTTTGAACAGCGCCGACCAAGTGACGCGGCATCGCGCGGCTCTTCCGGATCAGCCATATGGCGTGCAGCTTGACACCGGCATGAACCGGCTCGGGATGGAACCAGAGGAATGGGCGGCCCTTCGCAGCGATCTGGAAGCCGGACCACTTTCTTTGGTGATGAGCCATCTGGCCTGCGCTGACGAGCCAGAACACCCGCAAAACGCCGCGCAGTTGGTCAGTTTTTCCGAGATGACGGCGGGCGTTACAGCGCGACGATCTTTGGCAGCCACGGGCGGCATTTTGTTAGGGCCCGACTATCATTTCGACCTCTCGCGCCCGGGCATTGGGCTCTATGGCGGCCTGCCCTTCGCCGGAGCGCGTCCGACGGTGCATCTCACTCTGCCAGTGATCCAAACCCGCGATCTGAAACCGGGCGAAAGCGTGGGGTACGGCGCCAGTTTTGTCACCGACAGGCCCCGCAAAACCGCGACGGTATCCGGCGGCTATGCCGATGGGTTGCTCCGGGCGATGAGCGGCCACGCCCGGCTTTTTGCGGGCGACACCCCCTGCCCCGTGCTCGGCCGTGTCTCGATGGATTTGATCACCGTTGATATCACCCATCTGCCCGACATTCCGAAGGAGCTTGATATCCTCTACCCGGCGCAAGGCGTCGATACCTTGGCAGAGGCAGCAGGGACAATCGGCTATGAGATCCTGACCTCGCTCGGGCACCGCTATGAACGCCATTACACTGGCGGCGCGATATGATCTTGCTCTATCCCCTTGGCGCGCTTGGCCGTTCCACCCTCTCGGCCTTGGCTGTCATTGGTCGCGTCGCGATGTTTTGCGCGCAAACGCTCAGCCATCTGATCCGGCCGCCGTTTTATCCGCGCGAATTTGCCCATGCTTTGATGCAAATCGGTTGGCTGTCTCTGCCCGTGGTCGGGCTGACCGCGCTTTTCACCGGCGGCGCGCTGGCGCTGCAGATTTATGCTGGCGGGTCGCGGTTCAATGCGGAATCCGTTGTGCCGTCGATCGTAGCCATCGGCATGGTGCGCGAGCTTGGTCCGGTTCTCGGCGGCTTGATGGTTGCGGGCCGCGTCGCCTCGGCCATTGCCGCTGAGATCGCGACAATGAAGGTGACCGAGCAGATTGACGCGCTTGTGACGCTCTCAACCAACCCGATGAAATACCTGACCGTGCCACGGGTTCTGGCCGCCACTCTGACCTTGCCACTTCTGGTCGCGGTGGGCGACATTATCGGGATTTTCGGCGGCTATCTCGTCGGCACCACGCGGCTTGGGTTCAACCCGGTGACTTATCTCGACAACACGGTCGACTTCCTGGAGCTTTGGGATGTGCTCTCCGGCCTGGTCAAAGGTGCGGTTTTTGGCTTCATCGTTGCGCTTATGGGGTGTTTTCATGGGATGCATTCGGGCCGAGGCGCGCGCGGCGTCGGTCGCGCAACAACCAATGCCGTTGTCTCTGCCTCGATCATGATCTTGGCCGCGAATTACCTGCTGACGGAGCTGTTTTTCACCGCATGATTGAGCTTTCCGGTGTCCATAAATCTTTCGGACCCAAACGGGTCTTGCGCGGCGTTGATCTCACGATCCGGCAGGGTGAGAGCATGGTGATCATTGGCGGATCGGGCACCGGCAAATCGGTGCTCTTGAAATGCATCCTGGGCCTGATCCGCCATGACAGCGGCGCGATCACACTCGAAGGCGAAGATGTGCGCACGGTCGAGCGCGATGCGTTCCTAGCGCGCTTCGGGATGCTGTTTCAGGGCGGCGCGCTCTTCGATTCGCTCAATGTCTGGCAAAATGTGGCCTTCCGCCTCTTGCGCGGCTCCTTGAAACGGCCCGCCGCCGAGGCACGCGAGATCGCGGTTGAGAAGCTGCGCCGCGTCGGCCTGACCCCCGATGTGGCCGATCTGTTTCCTTCGGAATTGTCGGGCGGGATGCAGAAACGCGTGGGGCTCGCGCGGGCGATCGCCGCCGAACCGGATGTGATCTTCTTCGATGAGCCAACCACCGGGCTCGACCCGATCATGGCGGGCGTGATCAACGAGCTGATCCGCGAGATCGTGGTTGAAATGGGCGCAACCGCGATGACCATCACGCATGATATGTCCTCTGTCCGCGCCATCGCCGATCATGTGGCGATGCTGCATGACGGGGTGGTCAAATGGACCGGACCGGTGGCGCGGATGGATGACGCAACCGACCCCTTCCTGCACCAGTTTATCACCGGATCGGCGGAGGGGCCGATCGAGGCGGTGCGCTGATGGACGAAGCTCCCGCAGCTGAGTTGCCGGCCAGCGATGTCGATGTCTTCCTCGACACCCTGATCAACCCCGATTTCGCGCCAACCACGCTCGCGTTGAGCCAGGCGCTTGCGCTTGCGATCATTCTGATACCCGTCTCCGCGTTGCTCTTTGCGGCCCTGAACCTCAAGAGCCGTTCAGACAATCGGGTGCTTTTTATCACGGCCACGATCTCCGCGGCGCTGACAAGCGTCATGATGCTCACCGTGTTTCTTGCGCCCCGGTGGGTTCCGGATGTCCTGAGAGTGTCCGATATGTTGGGATTCACCATCGTCTTTCTATACGCCTGGACCCTGTTGGATTTCTGGCGCGGTGCACGGCGGAGCGGGCTCAGACCCCGATGGGCGGGCTGCGCTGTGCTTTTGTCCATTATCGCAACACCGTCCCTTTTCATTGCAATGGCGCTCACGATTTGACCCCAATTGCCATCATCGAAGCCATCGCGACCGTCCTTTGGGTCTATGCCGGGGTTGGTTTGGTCGAATGGATCCGGCACGTGGCACGGTCTGAGCGGCGGCAACACATCCCTCACATGGCTGAGCTTCTGGGCAATCTGGTCCCGGCAATGATTGCCCTTGTGGTTGTGGTCATGGCCGGGGCGTTGATTGGCTTGCCCTCGGTCGTCGTGATCATCGCAGTCCTGTTTCCCGCCGGGGTGGCCTTCGGATTGCATCAATCGCTCAACGACCTGCGCGAGACGAGCTGGCGGTATGAAGGGGTCAAACTCGCGGTGATTCTTTTGATCGCTGCTTTGGTCATTTGGCGGCGACAGTTTGGGTGACATTGCGGCGGCTTGACCATGCGGCCACTGTTCCCAAACCGGAACCGATCACGGACTTTGTCGACGATTGTTACCATCTGATGTCATCATCTTGTGCCGGAACACACCGCCACCCCAGATATTGTTGCTCCGCACGCCTTCGTGAACTGTGGCGAGATTTTGCCCACAGTTGGGCCAAATTGTGGTTAACTTTCCGGTAAGACATTGTTTTCGTTGGGGGACGCGCGATGTTTGATTGGATGGGTAGATTTTTGGTGTCGATGACCTCGATTTTACAGCGCCTCGCGATGGTGATCGTCGTGGTGGCAGCGGCGGTCTTGTTGGCCGCGGCACTTGCGGCGGCATTTGGGGTTTTGCCTTGGCTCGACCTTCCGCTGAGCTTTGGCGCGACCACCCTGCCCGATGGCGGGCGATATCTGCAAATCGGTGTGACCGGATTGCTGATTCTGCTGAGCCTCTATCTGCCGGCAAATGCGCGGATGATACGGCTGGAGACCAGTCATCGGGATTTCCGGGTGCGAATGGAGGATGTGGCCCGGGCCTATGCCGCGTGCCACAAAGCCGACCGTGAAGGGTTCTTTGGCCTTGATCGCGAGTTCGACGCGGTGCGGGAGCGCTATGCGTTTCTGCAGGAACACCCCGAGCTGGAAACGCTGGAGCCACAGATCCTGGAACTGGCGGCGCAGATGAGCTTGGAAAGCCGTCAATTGGCGCAAAGCTTCAGCGTCGAAAAGATCGAGCGCGCGCGCCGGTTCTTACAGCAGCGGCAACATGAGATTGACGGGTTCGAAGCGCATCTGGATCGTGCGCGCGCCGCTTGTGCCGAGTTGACGGTGTTGGCCGAGCAGGTGGAAGACGAAGAGATTCGACTTGGTGAGAAACGCCGCGCGGTCGAACACCAATTGCGCGCGGCGCTGACCGAACTGGGTTTCGAGCTGCGTCACCGCCCGGCGGATGAACCGCGGGTGATCACCATGCACACGGCGTCTTCGCCCGCAGAGTGAAGCCTAGTTTAAGGTTTTCCGCATGATCGGCCTTGTGTCGGATCGGCGCGCCACCTCGGCGAAGCCCGCCGCCTGGAATGCGCCAGCAAATCCCGTCCAAGCATAGACCGGCGGATAGCTCTTTTTCGGGGTGTCGATCGGATAGCCTTCCAAGACCTCCGCGCCGCGTTCTTGCGCAAAATCGCAAGCCGCGCGCAGCAATTGAACCGAAAGGCCTGTCCGTCGGAACCGTTTATCGACCAGGAAACAGGACACGCTCCAGACCGGCAGATCATCCACCGGCTGCAACACCCGGGATCGTTCGAGCCGGGGGAACTCCGCGCGCGGCGCCACCTGTATCCAGCCCACCGCCACCGCATCGTGATAGGCCACAAGGCCCGGCACCTCGCCTGCCTCGAACAGCGCTTTCATCGCGGCCCGATTGCCCGCGCCCATCTGCGCGTCCATCTCGGCTTTGGACAAGCGCCAGAGCATGCACCAACAGCCGCCGCAGCCGCCCTTCTCACCCATCACCGCGCTGAACCCGGCCCAATCCGCCGGGCGGATGTCAAAGATCATCGAAGAGTCACGCGGGCGTTCCATCAATCGTCACCATATTCTTCTTCTGCCAGATATTGGGCGACGACTGCACATCGCCACCGGCTATCGTGGACAGCATGAACGCATAAGAACATATCATGAACATTTTATCAATCATCCCCGCGTGGCCCGCAGCGATTTCTTGCCAAGACTTGCGTGGCGGCGCGCATCGGGCCATGTGCCGTCCAACGACCTGACCGAAAGGCCCGGCCCATGCGCCTGCTCGTCCTCGCCAATCTGGCGCTTTTGATCCTCTTCCCAATTTCCTGGACCGCCCCCTTGATGCGCGCCGGGTTGCTGCCGCTTTTCGGTCTGGAGGAAATCTCGGTCCTCTCCGGCATCGTGGCACTTTGGGAGGATGAGAAGCTGCTGGCGCTTCTGGTGATCTTCTTCGCGCTGATCGCGCCCATGGGCAAAACCATCACGTTGGCGCTGATCCATCTGCGCCGCCTGCCCGAGCGCTTCCTCGGCCTGACCAACCTGCTTGGCAAGCTGGCGATGGCGGATGTGTTCCTGATCGCGCTCTACATAGTGATTGCCAAAGGCATCACCGTCGGTCGGGTTGAGACCGCCTGGGGCCTTTGGCTCTTCACAGGGTGCGTTTTAGGGTCACTCTTGCTCTCCGTCGCAACCGCCAAGCGCCTCGGGATCAAGGTCTAGAACCGGATCGCCAGGCGCAATGCGCCGCTGGTGCTGTGGAAATCTCCACCCAATCCGCCCAACTCGACGGAAGTGTCGAACAATAGGCCGTTGTCAGATTCGAATGAACCGCCAAGCTCCAGCCGCCCGGTCCAACCGTCTTCGGCCAAAAGGTCGGACACGATCTGGGTGTCTCCGCTGGTGTCCTGCCAATCGGCATGTAAGCCAGCAAAGAACGATCCGTGCGCGGTGTTCCGCGTCAAGCGTCCACCTAGCGACACCTCGGTGAACCGCACTGTTGTCGATCCCGCGCCCGCCAAGGTGCCGGTATCACCAGTAACCTCTTCAGTGCCATGAGTTAGACCGAGGGTGGGCCGAAGCGTCAAGCCGTCGCCCATGTCGAAATCATACCCACCAGACAGACTCAATGCGGCCAAGCGCGTATCTCCAGTGCCGGTGCCACTGGTTGAAGTCTGCGTAAACTCACCAAGCCCATAGATAATGTTCGCCTCCCCGCTCCAGGGACCGGATTGGTAAGCCAAGTAGGGCTGAAGATAGCGCAGCACACCCTCTTGGCTGAAACTCGGGCCAGACACATCAAGGTCCTGAACGCCGAAGCTGAGGCCTGCGACCATGTTCGGCGAAATCGGAACGTCGCCGCCAATCTGAAAACCGCGGCCGGTGAAATCGCGGTCATTCGCGTCGTCTTCCGCGCGCAATCCGGTGATTTCGGCCCAAGTATACAGATTGCCGACTAGTCCGGTTTGGCTGTTCCGGGTGGAGACGGTGACCAGATCAGCGTTGGAACCGCCGCCCGCCCGTGTGGCTGTCATCTGCTGGTCCCGAGCGACAAGACTGGCCTGCCCTTGAATACGGACGACATTTCGGGCGCTGTTGACAAACACCAGTGTCGCACCACTGGTCGCCGCCATCAGATTGGCCAATTCTTCTTCTGTCGTCGGACCGGTCGCAAGCAGGAGTTCAAACGCTGTATCGATGAAAGAAGCAACAACCCAACTCCGCGCATCCCACCGCGAGGTATCACCGCCATTGTTCTGGTAAACCAAGTCGCCATCGGCGTAGGTGGTTGAAGGTGCCGTTCCCCAGCTGGCCGATCCGCTACTGGTAGCCTGAAAGAACACCACGTAATCGCCGGCATCGACAAGCTCTATCCCAGTTGTGTCGACGGTCACCGTCTCCATGCCGGCCACGCCGGCCGTTACGCCGGCAACCGATCCAAGGGTTAATCCAGTTACCCGGTTGGTCGTCGAATCCCAGCCATAGACGTGCATGTCAAAAGAAATTGTTGTTCCGCCGTCATTGATGCGGAATTGTGCGCGGTTCAATGTGGCTCCGGCCTCAACAACAAAGGTTTGCCCATACGCTGCGGTATTCGGCAAACCCCAACTAGCAAATGTGCTTGTTTCGCTTGCCAACGTCGAAATGGTGTCAGCCTGCGCAAAGCCTGACACAAGCGCCGCTATGGATGTCAAAGTGGTGAATTGAAGAAGTGTCCTGCGCATGACTGTGATCCCCTCATACTGTTTACAGCGACGCAGTCCCCAGCCGCCTTGGGCCGAGCATTTAGCGTTTTTCGTTTTCCCACAAGGAGTAGAGGCGCCTTAGGAAAATCTGATGAGGCAATGGGGCAACACACCTCTCGACCCAGACTGCGCCACTATTGGCACCCTTTTGGAACGCCCCTTAGAGTCCGCAAGACGCCAGGCGGGATAGCGTTTTGCGGCGCTCAGATGTAGAGTTTACGGGTTCCAGACAGACAAACCGCGTCCCGAGAAGAAAATGGGATGCCGAGATCGAAAGGCCGTCAAGGCTGCGCGGTCCGTCCAGCCGCCCCTGAACCATGCGACGCCTACGCCCCATCTGGTCATCCCCCACCCGCTGCGCTAGGCCTGTGTCATGGCAAAGCCCGTCACCCAGTTCATCTGCTCCGCCTGCGGCTCGGTCCATAAGAAATGGTCGGGCCGGTGTGACAATTGCGGCGAGTGGAACACCATTTCTGAGGAAGCCCCGCTGTCATCGGGGCCGGGCAAATCGCTCGGCGCGGTGAAAGGCCGGGCGATGGCCCTGACCGATCTGACCACTGAAGAAACACCGCCACCGCGCCAAGGCTCTGGCTTGGCGGAACTCGACCGCGTTTTGGGCGGTGGCCTGGTTCCCGCCTCTGCCTCGCTGGTGGGCGGGGACCCCGGTATCGGGAAATCGACACTTCTGCTGCAGGCCGCCGCGAGTTTCGCACGCACCGGGTTGAAGGTCATCTATGTCTCAGGCGAAGAGGCCACGGCGCAGGTGCGGATGCGGGCGCAGCGGTTGGGACTGACGGATGCAGAGGTCAAACTGGCCGCCGAAACCAATCTCCGCGATATCCTGACGACGCTGGATGCGGAGCGCCCCGATCTGGCGATCATCGACTCGATTCAGACGATGTGGCTCGACACGGTTGAAAGCGCACCGGGCAGCGTCTCGCAAGTCCGCGCTGCCGCCCATGAATTGGTGACATTCGCGAAAAAGCGCGGCGTCGCGGTGATGTTGGTCGGCCATGTGACCAAGGAAGGCCAGATCGCGGGCCCGCGCGTGGTGGAGCATATGGTCGACACCGTGCTCTATTTCGAAGGCGAACGTGGGCATCAATTCCGCGTCCTGCGCAGCGTGAAAAACCGCTTCGGCCCCGCCGATGAGATCGGTGTGTTCGAGATGACCGGTGCAGGACTGGCCGAAGTGCCGAACCCCTCGGCGCTGTTCCTGACCGACCGCGACAATCCGGCCCCCGGTTCTGTCGTCTTTGCCGGGATCGAGGGGACACGGCCGGTTCTGGTGGAGATTCAAGCGCTTGTGGCCCCCTCTTCACTTAGTCAGCCACGGCGGGCGGTTGTGGGTTGGGATAGCGGGCGTCTGTCGATGATCCTGGCGGTGCTGGAGGCGCGCGTTGGCATCTCATTCCAAGGCCTCGATGTTTATCTCAACATCGCGGGCGGGATGCGGATTTCCGAACCCGCCGCCGATCTAGCGGTTGCGGCGGCGCTGCTCTCTGCGCGGGAAGACGCCGCAATACCGCCACATTGTGTGGTTTTCGGGGAACTCAGCCTCTCTGGCGCACTCAGACCCGTGTCTCAGGCAGAAAACAGGTTGAAAGAAGCCCGGAAACTTGGTTTTTCCTCTGCGATCGTACCCGAGGGGTGCAAAACCGGCGACGGGGCGGGCATGACGCTTAACCCCATGGCCGATTTGACCCGCTTTGTCGGGGATGTATTCGGCGCGGGCTAAGCGCCTAAAAACAAACGGCACCGGCAGGGGTGCCAGGAAACAGGACGAGGGCCACTTATGGAAGGCTTCACCATCATCGACGGCGTGGTCGCAGCCGTTATCGTGATCTCCGCCATTTTGGCCTATTCTCGCGGGTTTGTCCGCGAAGTCATGGCGATTGCCGGATGGGTCATCGCCGCGATTGTGGCTTTTATCTTTGCCCCGACCGCCTTCCCGCTGGTTCGCGAGATCCCCTATGTCGGCGACTTCATCGGCGACAGCAACGAACTTGGCATCATCGCCGCCTTTGCCGGGGTGTTTGCCATCGCGCTGGTGGTGGTGTCACTCTTCACGCCGCTGTTTTCATCGGCCATTCAGCGCTCGGTTCTGGGCGGGATTGATGCGGGACTCGGGTTCCTGTTCGGCGTCGCCCGGGGCGTGCTTTTGGTCGTCGTTGCGCTGATCGTCTATGATCGCATCGCAGGCGACCAGGCGATCCCGATGGTCGACGACAGCCGCACCGCGCAGATTTTCGGCCAGATGCAAGAGCGGATCGAGGCGCAAATTCCGACCGACGCGCCAGGTTGGATTTTGGAACGCTATGAAGAGCTGATCAATTCGGCCGAACCTGCCGCACAAGATGCCGCCCCTGCGGAAGAGACCCCGGCCGAGACCGGGAACTAGGGCCTCACCGCAACAATTGTGACAGCTTGATGAACCGGTGCGTGACAGCGCCGGTCAGAGGCCCTACATACTGCCCTAAATCTAATATCGGATTCGGCCCTTGCCTGCTGTCACAGGAGCGACTGAATGAGCCACCGGACTGGCGACGACGCCCGGTTTCCCGCACATCCTTTCGATGCGTTTGACGATGATAAACTGCATGAGGAATGCGGCGTCTTTGGCGTGATCGGCGTCGCCGATGCGGCAAATTTCGTGGCCCTCGGCCTACATGCCCTGCAACATCGGGGCCAGGAGGCCGGTGGCATCGTTGCCCATCACCCCGATCACGGGTTCAACTCGGCCCGGCGCTTTGGCTATGTGCGCGACAACTTCACCTCGCATAAGGTGATGGAGACCCTGCCCGGCCCGCTTGCCATCGGCCATGTGCGTTATTCCACCACCGGCTCCAAAGGCCATACCGCGATCCGCGATGTGCAGCCATTTTTCGGCGAATTCTCCATGGGCGGCGCGGCGCTGGCCCATAATGGCAATATCGTGAATGCCGAGGAGTTGCGGCGTGAGTTGATCGGGCGCGGCTCGATCTTCCAAAGCTCCAGCGATAGTGAGTGCATCATCCATCTGATGGCGCGCAGTTATCAGAAAACCATCCCCGAACGGATGAAAGACGCGCTCCGCCGAGTCGAGGGCGCGTTTTCCGTTGTGGCGATGACGCGGACCAAACTGATCGGCGTCCGGGATGCGCTTGGCGTGCGCCCGCTGGTTCTGGGCCGGATCGGCGAAGGCTGGGTGCTGAGCTCCGAGACCTGCGCGCTTGATATCATCGGGGCGGATTACGTGCGCGATGTGGAACCGGGCGAGATGGTGGTGATCACCCCCGCGGGTGTCGAAAGCTATATGCCGTTCGAACCGCGCAAGCCCCGCCCCTGCATTTTCGAACATGTGTATTTCAGCCGCCCTGACAGCGTGATTGGTGGTCAGTCGGTTTACGAAACCCGCCGTCAGATCGGCGTCGAACTGGCTCGTGAAGCGCCGGTGGACGCCGATATCGTCTGCCCCGTGCCCGATAGCGGGACGCCTGCGGCGATTGGCTATAGCCAACAATCGGGCATCCCCTACGCGATGGGGATCATCCGCAACCAATATATGGGCCGGACCTTCATCGAACCGACCGAGCAGATCCGCAATATGGGTGTCCGGCTGAAGCTCAACGTGAACCGCGCGCTTATTCGCGGCAAACGGGTGATCTTGGTCGATGATAGCGTGGTGCGCGGCACCACCAGCCGGAAGATCAAAGAGATGATCCTGGATGCCGGCGCGGCCGAGGTGCATTTCCGCATCGCCTCGCCGCCCACGGCTTGGCCCTGTTTCTATGGCGTCGACACACCACAGCGGGAAAAACTCCTCGCCGCGACCATGACCGAAGACGAGATGCAGACCCATCTGCAAGTCGACAGCTTGCGCTTCATCTCGCTTGACGGGCTCTATCGCGCGGTGGGCGAATCCAAGGGCCGGAACCCGAAATCACCCGCCTATTGTGACGCCTGTTTCTCCGGCGATTACCCGGTCCGTCCGACGGATATGGAGGCCAAGGGCTTCGAGGTTCAGGAACCTGCGGAGTGAGCACCGCGCCCCTGCGCTACCGACCGCACCATTTTTTGTGCTCGCTCGGGTTCGAGGGCAAAGGCTATTCCGACGCCTTCACCACGAACATGACAGCCATTGTGGTCGGACGGCTCAGGTCGGCCGAGGGCGACCAGACGGAGATCGAGGTGGTCCGAACCACCGACGATATCTGTGCGCCCTGCCCCAAGCGCCGCGGCGCGCTCTGCACCAGCCAAGCAAAGATCGACCGATTGGACACCGCCCATGCGTCGGCCTTGGAGCTGATCGATGGCGAGCACTTGACCTGGGGCGCGGCCAAATCGCGTATCCGAGAGCGGGTCAAACCCGGCGATCTTGCCCAGATTTGCGCAGGCTGCGACTGGCTGCCGCTCGGCGTTTGTGAAGCGGCTCTCACACGGCTGCATGACGAAGCAGACTAACCTGTCATCAACGCGCCGACCCCAATAGAAAAACGCCGCCCGGTTTGGGCGGCGTTTTCCATGTTCGAAGGTTTGCGGCCTTAGCGGCGCGCCAGCGCTCGCCACGCGCCGGTGACGATCAGCGCCACAAGGACGGATTTAATCACGTCACCCAGCAAGAACGGCGCCACGAAATTCGCCCAGATCGGTGCCGCCGAAAGGCCAACCCAACCTGCCTCAACGCCAAAAGCACTTGCCACGGCCATCGGCCAAGCCACGCCGGGGATATAAAGCAGCGCCGAGATCGCAATTGCGACCAGCGCCGTGCTGATCACACCGCGCGCCAGGCCGCGTTCGGCCGCCAGACCCGCAAGATACGCCATACCCACAAAGCCGATCAGGAAACCTGCGGTCGGGCCAGCAAAAGCCAAAAGCCCAGGGGCCGTCGTCGGCGTGAAAACTGGCAAGCCCATGGCACCTTGGGTCAGATAGGCCAGCAGCGTCACGGCGCCCAGGCGCGAGCCAAACGCGAAACCGACGATCAAGATCGCCAGCGTTTGCAAGCTCATCGGCACCGGGAGCATCGGCACGGAGATCTTCGCGGCAACCGCGATGAATAGCGTGCCGCCGAGCACCAGAAGCGCCTTGCGCCCGATGCCATCGGTGCCAAGCGCGGCTTGGCTAAGGGTGGTGTCACGGCTCATCGGCCTCTCCTTTTTGCAACTGCAAACTGTTGTTGAGGGGAGTTGTCCCGTGCAGGCGCAGCAAAGTCAAGCAATCCGCCGCAGGCGTGGCATCTTGCCAATCGCGGCCAAAGCTTGCATTTGCCCCGCATGGAACAGTTATTGAACGGACAGATCGCGCTGGTCACCGGCGCCTCTCGCGGGATCGGCGCGGCCAGCGCCGAATGGTTGGCGGCGCGCGGCGCCCATGTTGTGGCCGTGGCGCGGACCACCGGCGGGTTGGAAGAACTCGACGACCGGATCCAAGCGGCCGGCGGCAGCGCGACCCTGGCCCCGATGGACGTCACCGATGAAGGGGCGATGGCGCATCTCTGCCGTTCGATCTTTGATCGATGGGGCAAGGCGGATATCTGGGTCCACAGCGCGTTTCACGCCACCGCGCTGACACCAACGCCACATTTGACCGCGAAAGATCTCGATAAGCTGATCGGCACCAATATCCGCGCCTTCGCCCGGCTGATTGCGCTGGTCGACCCGCTGATCGCACCGGCGGAGGCACCGAAAGCGGTGTTCTTCGACAGCGATTGGGATGAGAAATATGCCGCCGGTTACGCCATGAGCAAGGCCGCCGAGCGCGCACTGGTGCAAAGCTGGCAAGCCGAGAGTGCCAAATCGCATCTGGGCGTCCATCTCTTGCGGCCAAATCCGATGCCAACCGCGATCCGCGCCCGGTTCTACCCTGGCGAGGATCGAGACGCGCTGAGCAGTCCGCGCGACGAGGCCGCGCGGCTTCTGCCAGATGTCTTTCAAGCGTAACTAGCCCGCGGCGCTTTCGACCTCTTCGGCCAATGCTTCGGCGCGCGCGGCCAATTCGGCCAACCCGTCGGTGACTTGCGCCGGGATTACGGTGATCTCGGCGGGCGGGGCGGAATCTTCCAATTCCACGATCCGCCGGGCCCGATCATCAAGCTTGTTCTGTGCCGCGGTCAGCGCCGCCTCTGCCGCCTCCAACTCGCCCTGAATCCGGCCCAAATCTTCCTCCAGCCCGGCGGTCTTGTCGGCCAGCATCAACCCAGCCATCAACAACATCCGTTCCGGCGGCATCCGTCCGATTTGCCCCAAGACAACCGCTGCTTCGGTGTCGAGCATCCGTGCAGCCGCTTCCAGAAAAGGTTCTTCGCCCTCCTGACAGGCGACCGTGAAGCTGCGCCCGCCTATTTCGATATTCAACTCAGGCATTGGCGCTGTCTCCGCTCACGAGGGGGGTCAATTCATCGACAATTTGCTGCATCTCGGCCGCCTCAGCGGCGCGTTCCGCCTTGAGCGCCACAAGTTCCGCCGCCATCGAGGCATTCAAGAGGTCCGGATCGACCGTCTCGCCCTGCGCCACGATTTGGCGCATCTCTTGGCTCGTATCGCGCAGCTCCGCATTGGCGAGGCGCAGTTCCCGCAGTTCGACCCGGAGCGCGGCCTCGGTCGCGCCATCGCCGTCACCGCTCCGCAACTCATCGAGGATATCTTGCGCCTCGTCCCGCTGTTCACGGGCCGTCGCCGCTTCACCGCGCAACCGTTTCACGCGGCGACGCAAGATTTCCACCTCGCCCTCCAGCCGCTCAATCGTCGCCTTATCCTCTGGGTCCGGCTCGGCAATGGCGGGGGCCGCATCGCGCTCGGCAATTTGAGCACGCAGTTCTTCGTTGGCCGCGCGCGACTCGGTCAATTCTCCGGTCAGTTCGGCCATCTTCTCTTCATGCGCCGCGGTCAGTCGTGCCGCTTCGTCTTGGCTGGCCTGGCGCGACGCCTCAAGCGCGCGCAACTGCTCGGTCAGCGCCGCATTGGCAGACTGCTCCGCGTCGAGCGCCTCTTGCGCTTCGGCCAAGGCCGATCCACCGTCCCCTTCGGCATCGGCCAAACGCGCGGCCAGTTCCGCCGCCCGGGTTTCAGCCTCCGCCAATGCGGCTGCGGCGGCTTCAATATCGCCACCGCCTGCGCCGGATTGGGTTTTTAGCGTCCCAACCCCCGACGAAATCCGATCCAGAGCCACGGCCAAACGACCTTCAAGCTCAGAAATCCGCTCCATTGCCACCGTGTCGTTCATGCTCTGCCGATGCCCCCGGTCTTGTCCACTGGCACCCTTTGCGGGGCCATTTTCACCCTGCCCGGCGGGCCTGATGCCGCACGCCGAACCTCTATCCCTAGCGAATCGTATCCGGCCCGGATTTGCAACTCTTTCCGGCCATTCGGCGGGCAAATCGGCGCATTTCCGGTCGAAAACCCACCTCTGCCCTGCCCTGGCCCGCTTGCACTTCGGCTTGCCTCTGCTATCACCGCGCGGACCCAGTGCCACTTGAGACAGGACGCTCACCTTGGACCTTTCAGCCCTCGCCGCCCAGAACCCCGCCCATTGGCGCCGCGCCGCCTGTATCCGCACGCTAACGCTTGACGCCGTCGCGGCCGCCAATTCCGGCCATTCCGGCATGCCGATGGGCATGGCCGATGTGGCCACAGTTCTGTTTGAAAACCATCTGAGCTTTGATGCAAGCGCACCCGATTGGCCAAACCGCGACCGGTTCATCCTGTCTGCTGGTCACGGATCGATGCTGCTCTACAGCCTGCTCTACCTCACAGGCTACGAGGATATGACGCTGGAGCAGGTGAAGAATTTCCGCCAGTTGGGCGCGATCACGGCGGGCCATCCGGAATATGGCCATGCCAAAGGCATCGAGACCACGACCGGGCCTTTGGGCCAAGGCATCGCCAATGCGGTTGGCTTCGCCATGGCCGAAGAAAGCTTGCGCGCCCGATGGGGCAAGAAGTTGATCGACCATTACACCTATTGCATTGCGGGCGATGGCTGCCTGATGGAGGGGGTCAGCCAGGAGGCGATTGGCCTCGCAGGGCGTCACGAACTGAGCAAGCTGATCGTGTTTTGGGACAATAACAACATCACCATTGATGGTGAGGTGACGCTGTCCGACCGGACCGATCAGAAGGCACGATTTGCCGCCTCCGGATGGGATGTGTTCGAGTGTGACGGGCATGATCCGGCGGATATCGACCGCGCGATCGTCGAGGCAAAAGCCTCTCCGCGCCCGGCGATGATTGCCTGCAAAACCCATATCGCCATCGGCTCCTCGGCCCAAGACACCGCGAAAGGCCATGGCGCGCTGACCGATCCGAAGCTGATCACTGACACCAAAGCCGCCTACGGCTGGAAATACGGCCCGTTCGAGATCCCCGACGATCTGAAAGCGGAATGGGAAGCGATTGGCGCCAAGGGGCGCGCTGCCCGCGAAGCCTGGGAAACCGAATTCGGTCTCACCTCAGCCAATCGTCAGGCGCAGTTCACCCGCGCCTTCGCTGGTGAGATGCCGAAGAAGCTCTCCGCCACGATCAAAGCGCTGAAAAAGCAAATCTCCGAGACGCAACCCAAGGTCGCGACCCGGAAAGCCAGCGAGATGGCGCTGGAAGTGATCAACCCGGTGGTGCCCGAGACATTGGGCGGCTCCGCCGATTTGACCGGCTCCAACAACACCAAAACCGCCGATCTGGGTGTCTTCGCGCCCGAAGACCGCAAGGGCCGCCATATCCATTACGGCATCCGCGAACATGGCATGGCGGCTGCGATGAACGGCATGGCGCTTCATGGCGGCGTGCGGCCTTATGGTGGCACGTTCTTCTGCTTCACCGACTATGCGCGTGGCGCGATCCGCCTTTCGGCGCTGATGGGGGTGAATGTCCAATATGTCATGACCCATGACTCGATTGGCCTGGGCGAAGACGGGCCGACACACCAGCCGGTCGAGCATCTGGCAATGATGCGGGCAACGCCGAACTGCCTTGTGTTCCGCCCGGCGGACGCCGTGGAAACCGCTGAGGCGTGGGAAGTCGCGCTCGAACAACGGGCCACGCCCTCGGTCCTTGCGCTCAGCCGCCAGGGCCTGCCCACCGTTCGGACCGAGCACAAGACCAAGAACCTGACCGCCCAAGGCGGGTATGTCTTGGCCGATGCCGAAGGCAAACGTCAGGTGATCTTGATGGCCACCGGCTCCGAGGTTTCCGTGGCCATGGCCGCGCGCGATCTGCTGCAAGCTGAAGGGATCGGCACCCGCGTGGTCTCCATGCCCTGTTGGGAGCTGTTCGAGGCGCAGCCGGAGGCCTATCGCAAACGGATCCTTCCCGGTGGTGCGGTGCGCGTCGCGGTCGAGGCCGCGGTTCGGCTTGGCTGGGATCGCTGGCTTCTGGGCGAGCGGGGTCGCGAGGCGAAAGCCGGGTTCGTCGGGATGGAGAGCTTTGGCGGCTCCGCACCGGCTGGCGAGCTCTTCGCGCATTTCGGTATCACCGCCGAAGCTGTGGCCGACAAGGCGAAATCGCTCCTGTCCTGAGATTGCGGGGCCGTTGGCGCGCGCGCCCGCGGCCTCCTCACGCCGGTTTAGTCGGCAAAAAGCGCGCGGATCTCTTTGGTGAAACTGGCCCGGACATGGGCCATTTCCCCTTCCGAGATGCGCTGATCCAACACATCCAGCACCGCGCCGATCGCCTCTTCCGCATCCCCCATCGGGTCCTTGGCAAAGTCCTTCTGCACCGCCGCGACGAAATCCGCGCGGCTGCGCATCACGACCGGGGTTTTGGACGGATTCCAGCCCTCGTAATAGAGACCCCGGATCAGCATCGGCATTTGTGCGGCAAGCTGCGCCGCCTCATCGACGCTCAGATGATCGCGCACCGCATGTAACACCGCGCGGAGCAGCCGATAGGCGCGCTGCTTGTTGGCCCATCCGGCCCGATAATCCACATCATTGATCCAAAGATTGGCCTGCTGAACGGATTCGTCGATGATCCTCAACCCAAGTGCACTCATGGCCTCGGCTCCTCCTGTCTCTGACGCCCATTTCAGGGATCATACCAAGCGGCGGTAGCCTCAGCCTTGATCTGGGTTAGTGATCTCCGGCCTTTGCACCGATGCCGACCGCGCGCAACGCTGGCCCGATGACCGTCGCCACCAGCGGGATCAGCGCGAGCCCGAGGGCCAGCCCCAACACCCCGTCAATCACCGCTTTTACCAGCCAGGAGACAAAACCGCTCGCCCCATTGGGCAAGAGATGCGCCACGGCCTCGGCGGCGTGATGGATCATCTCTTCCGGCGTGTGCCAGCCCAGTTCGGCCAGCCCGTGGATGATGATCGAGCCGCCAACCCAGAGCATCGCCGCGGTTCCGACCCAGGTCAGAACCGACATGAAGCCGGGCATGCCGCGCACGATGCCGCGCCCGACGCTGCGCGTGAGACCAAGCCGGCCTTCATTGGCCATATGCAGCCCGACGTCATCTGCTTTCACAATCAAGGCCACCGAGCCATAGACCAGCGCGGTGATCCCAAGCCCGACCACCGCCAGAGCGGCCGCCTCAAACCAAACATTGCTCTCTGGCAGGGCCGCAAGCGCGATGGTCATGATCTCCGCCGACAAGATGAAATCGGTCTTGATCGCGCCTTGGACCTTCTCTTCCTCCAAATGCGCCGGGTCGCCGACGGCGGCGGCCTCTTCCTCTGCGCTGTGATGTCCCGGGCCGAACTTATGCCAAATCTTCTCCGCCCCTTCGAAGCAGAGATACGCGCCGCCGAGCATTAACAGAGGTGGGATCATCCACGGCGCAAAGGCCGAGAGCAGCAGCGCCACGGGCAGCAAAATCACCAGCTTGTTGAAGATCGAGCCCTTTGCGATCCGCCAGACAATCGGCAATTCTCGTTTGGCTTCAAACCCATGCACATATTTCGGCGTCACGGCGGCATCGTCGATCACCGCGCCTGCGGCCTTCGCCCCGGCCTTTGTCGCTTGGCCGATCACATCATCGACCGAGGCGGCCGCGACTTTCGCAATCGCCGCCACATCATCCAATAGCGCCAGTAACCCGCTCATGCCCTGCCTCCGTCGGTTTGGCGCACTCTACCCGGCTTTCCGCATCGCTCCAACCGTTAGCGCAAACAGAAGTGGTTTGCGCTAACATAAAGAAAATAAGCGGTTTTTCCTTCCCGTCGCCCCAAGGATTTTGTATGCACCGCGCCCAAGGCAGGGGCAGAATCGTTAGGGCAAAGGAGCGCGGCAATGACCGTCACCATCGGGATCAACGGATTTGGCCGCATCGGGCGCTGCACTTTGGCCCATATCGCCGAGAGCGGGCGCAATGATGTGCAGGTCGTGAAGATCAACGCCACCGGGCCGATTGAAACCAACGCGCATCTGCTGAAATACGACTCGGTCCATGGCCGGTTCGGCGGCGAGGTTCGGGTCGATGGCGATACGCTCGATCTGGGCCGCGGCCCGATGAAAGTCTTCTCGACCTATGAACCGCGCGAGCTGGATTGGTCCGGCTGCGATGTGGTTCTGGAATGCACCGGCAAATTCAACTCCCGCGACCAGGCCGCGATTCACCTCGAGCATGGCGCAAAACGGGTGCTGGTTTCGGCACCTGCCAAGAACGCCGACAAAACCATCGTCTATGGTGTGAACCACCGCGCCTTGAAGCCCGAGCACAAAGTTGTCTCGAACGGCTCTTGCACCACGAACTGTCTGGCGCCGCTCGCCAAAGTCTTGAACGACGCAATCGGAGTTGAGCGCGGGATCATGACCACGATCCACTCCTATACCGGCGATCAGCCGACGCTCGACCGCCGCCATGCCGATCTGTATCGCGCCCGCGCCGCCGCGATGGCGATGATCCCAACCTCCACCGGCGCGGCCAAAGCGCTGAAAGAGGTGTTGCCGGAACTGGATGGCAAGCTTGATGGCACAGCACTTCGCGTGCCAACACCAAATGTCTCCGCCGTCGATCTGACCTTCGAGGCGGGCCGCGATGTGACCGTGGAAGAGGTCAATGCCGTCGTCGCCGAAGCGGCGCAGGGCCATATGGGCGCAGTTCTGGCCTATGACCCGGAGGCGAAAGTCTCCATCGACTTCAACCACACCACGCACTCCTCCATCTTCGCGCCGGACCAAACCAAAGTGGTTGGCGGGCGCACGGTGCGGGTCTTGGCGTGGTATGACAATGAATGGGGCTTCTCGGTCCGCATGGCAGATGTGGCCGGTGCGATGGGCCGCCTTCTGCACTGAGGGGTTGCGCCCAGACCCGGCGCGGCCCAGTGTCTGCCTTGCAGATTAGCGCGCGGACAATGGGCCTCATATGACCAACACAATCGCCCTCTGGCTCGGTGGCATCATCCTCGCGGTGGTCGCGGCGGATTTCCTCTATTTCCATTGGGATTTGCACCTGATCGTCGGCTGGTATCTGCTCCGCGTCTTGGAGTGGGTGGCTTTCTGGCGCTAGTGCCGCACCCCCCTTCCCATCCGGTCATCGCAGGGTTACAAGCGCCATGTTATCGCTAACATACGCCACGCGGTTGCAATTGCTGCATAGTGGCCGAACATGGATCACATCAGGTTTCGAGGAGAGTTGAGATGGCCGTTAAAGTTGCAATCAACGGGTTTGGGCGGATTGGCCGAAATATCCTGCGCGCGATCATCGAACAGGACCGCCACGATATTGAGGTCATCGCAATCAACGATCTGGGCCCGGTGGAAACCAATGCTCATCTGCTGCGCTTCGATTCTGTGCATGGCCGGTTTCCCGGAACGGTGACGACAACCGAAAACAGCATTGATGTTGGCCGCGGGCCGATCGCCGTGACCGCCATTCGCAACCCGGCGGAGCTTCCCTGGGGCGATGTAGATATCGTGCTCGAATGCACCGGCATCTTCAAAGGCGACAAGGCGAAGGTGCATCTGGAGAACGGCGCCAGCCGCGTCCTGGTCTCTGCCCCCTCCTCCGGCGCAGACAAAACCATCGTCTATGGCGTGAACCATGACAGCCTGACCGCCGATGACTTGCATGTCTCCTGCGCGTCTTGCACCACCAATTGCCTGACACCGCCGGCCAAAGTGATCCATGACACAATCGGCATCAAACGCGGTTTCATGACCACGATCCACTCCTATACTGGCGATCAGCCGACGCTGGATACGATGCATTCCGACCTCTACCGCGCGCGCGCCGCCGCGATGTCGATGATCCCGACCTCCACCGGCGCGGCGAAGGCCGTGGGCCTGGTGATGCCGGAGTTGAACGGTAAACTCGATGGCGTCGCGATCCGCGTGCCGACCCCGAATGTCTCCGCTGTTGATCTGACGTTCGAGGCCGCTCGTGACACAAGCATCGAGGAAATCAACGCCGCGATCCACGCCGCCGCCGCCAGCGGCCCGTTGAAGGGCATCCTGGGCGTGACCGATGACAAGCTGGTCTCGATGGATTTCAACCACGATCCGCACAGCTCGATCTTCGCCACCGATCAGACCAAAGTGATGGATGGCAATATGTGCCGCATCCTTACCTGGTATGACAACGAATGGGGGTTCTCTTGCCGCATGGCGGACACCGCCGTTGAGATGGCAAAATACCTCTGACACCGGCGCATCCGGGTTACTTTGACAACGGGCAATAGGGCGCCTCCGGACGCCCTGCACCCAGATTTGCACGCAGGCGGAGGCACAAATGACCTGGAAAACCCTTGATGATATGGACCTCGCGGGCAAACGGGTGCTGACCCGGGTCGACATCAATGTGCCGGTCGAAGATGGCAAGGTCACCGATACGACCCGCATCGACAGGATCGTGCCGACGGTGAAAGACATCCTCGCCAAAGGCGGCATGCCGATCCTGGTTGCGCATTTTGGCCGCCCCAAAGGCCTGGTCGTGCCGCAGATGAGCTTGCGCCCGCTTCTGCCCGCGCTGGAAACCGCCTTTGGCCAAGCGGTCGGTTTCGCCGATGGCCAATATGGCGCCACCGCCGAGGCGCTGCAGCCAGGCGAGATCCTGCTTCTGGAAAATGTCCGCTTCGCGCCGGGGGAAGAGAAGAACGACCCCGGGTTCGCCGGTCGTCTGGCGGGTCTGGCCGATATCTATTGCAATGATGCCTTCTCCGCCGCGCATCGCGCCCATGCCTCGACCGAAGCGATCGCGCGGCTTCTTCCCGCCTGCGCCGGGCGTCTAATGCAGGCCGAGTTGAGCGCGCTCGAAGCCGCGCTCAGCACCCCAAAACGCCCCGTCGTGGCCGTGGTTGGCGGCGCGAAAGTCTCAACCAAGCTCGATCTTCTGGGCAATCTGGTCGAGAAGGTCGACCATCTGGTGATCGGCGGCGGCATGGCCAACACCTTCCTCTTTGCCCAAGGGTATGAGATCGGCACCTCGCTGGCCGAGCAAGACATGGCAGAGACGGCGCGCGCCGTCTTGGCCAAGGCGGCGGCCAGCGGCTGCACCATCCATCTGCCGAAAGACATCGTGGTCGCCCGCGCCTTCGAGGCCCATGCGCCGCATGAGATTCTGCCCGCCGATCAATGCCCGGCGGATGCGATGATCCTCGATGCGGGTCCCGCTACGGTCGCGGCGCTCGAAGGCGTTTTTGGCGCTTCCGAAACGCTGATCTGGAATGGCCCGCTTGGCGCGTTTGAGTTGGAGCCGTTCAACGCCGCCACCAACCAAGCCGCCGAGGCCGCGGCTCAACTCACCGCTCAAGGCCAGTTGATCACGGTGGCAGGCGGCGGCGATACCGTGGCCGCGCTGAACCAAGCTGGCGCTGCCGACCGCTTCACGTACATCTCCACCGCAGGCGGCGCGTTTTTGGAGTGGATGGAGGGCAAAACCCTGCCTGGCGTTGCCGCCCTCGTCGGCTGACCCGCCGCGCCAATCCGGGCGGTAAGGGAAACCTGCCTATAGAATTCGCAAAAATCGTCTAGTCTCTCCGCATCATTTAAGGGGAGAGATAGCTGATGTCCGCATTGAAACACCTGACCGGCGCGATGTGCCTGGTCACCGCCCTGGCCCTGCCCGCCGCCGCGCAAGAGGGGGACCCGCGCCCCGGATTTGCCGAGATTTTCGCCCCCGACCGGCTTGCCACGGCGCTGGCCAATGTCGGGATCGCGGCGGCGCGGACCCAGATGGAATTGGAGTACCAATACCTCTCCACCGATGTGCTGCGCGGCACGATTTCGCTCTCCGGCGTCACCGCGCGGCCCAACCTGCCCTATGACCGCGCCGGGCAATGCGAGATCACCGTCGAACGCGTCGTGATCAGCTCGGACGTCTCGGAACCATTCTCGGTTTCAACCGAGGTCGCCGTGACCTTGATCGGCGCAACCGCTGGTATCGCCTGCCTGCCGCAGGAGGCATCTATCGGTCTGCGCACCGCCGGGTTCAACGAGATCATCCTCGACCGGCTGACGCTCAGCGCCGATTATGTCTATGGCACCGGGGCCACCCTCTTTGACCTCTCCGCCGCGATCAATGGCGTGGTCGTGTTGGACGTCTCGGCGGCGGGCACATTTCTGCCCCGCATGAACGAATTTGGCGGCACGGACGATCCGGCCATCCGCGTCACGCGCGCCGTCGCAAGCCTCCGCGATAGCGGCGGGTGGGCGGCCTTCTCGCAGCTTCTGCCCGAGAACCTGCGCGCGCCGGAAACGATCCGTGCCCTTGGCACCGAACAACTGACCGTCGCCCTCTCCGAAGGTGGCAGTCGCAATCTCAGCGCGATTGAACGGAACTTCATTGAGGCGTTGATGACCCAGGTTGAGGCCTATATCCGCGACCCCGGCGAGATCACCATTGAGGCCGATCTGCCGCCCGGCGGCGTTGTACTGGAACCCGACACCTATGAGAAACCGCATGGTTTGATCGCCGCCCTGGCGCTGGATGCGCGTGCCACACCGCTCTCCCGCGCGCGGCTCATCGATACCGGCCTTCTGGCGCAGATCGATGGCGGCGATCTGAGCGCCCAGGACCGGTTGAACCTGGCCCGCGCCCTGATGGCGGGTGACGGCGTTCCGATGGGGTCGGCACTGGTGCCCGATCTCCTCGCCCCGCTCTTGGACGGGGCCGATCCGCTCGGTGCCGACGCCGCCGCGCTTGCGGCCACCGCCCTTGCCCCGACCGACCCCCAAGCCGCATATCCGCAAGCGCTCCGGGCTTCTGCAGCAGAAGTGTCTGGGGCGATTTCGATGTTGGACGGGTTGGAAGCCCGGATCACCACCCCCGATGTGGTCGCAGCCCAGGCCGCCTATCTCGCGGCGATTGGTGCCCCAAGCCCGGCAGAGGCGATTGGCGCGACCGACGATCCGCGCGCGCTCCGCGCCCTGGCGCTCGCCCATTTCACCGGGCTTGGCGCGCCGCGCGCCTATGAGCGGGCGTACTACTATGCGCTCCTGGCCGAAGCGGCGGGCGATATCGGCGCGACGGTGTTGCGCGAAGAGATCGAAGCGCGGTTTGGCGCCCGCGGCCCCGAGGTCCGGGCGTTCTGGATCGCGCTCAGCGCCGAGACCCAACGCGCCGCCCTGGCCGACTGGATCGCGCTCGATCTGGCCAGCCGGTTCCGCGCGCCTTAGCCGGCCACGCACAGACCCAGGGCGGCGGGCAAATCCGCGCGTTAGCGCCATCATGCTTGCCCGTCGCCCCGACCCATCATAGGACAGGGCCAGTTCCCATTCACAAGCCCGAGGCCCCCGCCCATGACTGATGCACAAGCCGCCCAAATGACCTCTGGCCCCGGGTTCATCGCCGCGCTGGACCAATCCGGCGGATCGACCCCGAAGGCGCTCAAGCTTTATGGCATCGACGAAGACGCCTATGGCTCCGAGGCGGAGATGTTCGACCTGATCCACGCCATGCGCGCCCGGATCGCGACATCCCCTGCCTTCACCGGCGAGAAGGTCATTGGCGCGATCCTGTTTGAGATGACCATGGAGCGCGAGATCGGCGGCAAACCTGCGGCGCAGTATCTTTGGGAAGAGTGTGGTGTGGTGCCGTTTCTGAAGATCGACAAGGGCTTGGAGGCCGAGGCGGGTGGCGTTCAACTGATGAAGCCAATGCCCGGCCTGGATGATCTGCTCGACCGGGCTGTGGCCGCAGGCATTTTCGGCACGAAAATGCGTTCGGTGATCAATGCCGCGTCGCCCACCGGGATCGCGGCCAATGTGGCGCAGCAATTCGAGATCGCGGCGCAGGTCACCGCCAAGGGTCTGATGCCGATCATCGAACCGGAGGTCACGATTTCCATCGCCGACAAGGCCGAAGCGGAAGACATCCTGCTGGCCGAACTGACCCGTCATCTGGACGCGCTGCCCGCAGGCCAGCAAGTGATGCTAAAACTCACCCTGCCGAGCCAGCCGAACCTCTACAAACCATTGGTGGAGCACCCTGGTGTCATGCGGGTTGTGGCCCTGTCCGGCGGTTATTCTCGCGATGACGCAAACGCGAAACTGGCGGAGAACGCGGGCGTGATCGCCAGCTTTTCCCGTGCGCTGACCGAAGGCCTGTCGGCGCAGCAATCGGATGCCGAATTCGACGCCCAGATCGCGGCCTCGATCGACAGCATCCACGCAGCGTCTACCACGTGAGCTAAGTGCCTGGGGGCGCTGCCCCCAGACCCCCGGGATATTTGGGAAGCAGAGAAGAGGACGGACGGCCTAGGGCCCAAGCCGTTCTAGCAAAGCACTGGTGTTCAGGCCGCTGATCGCGCCGGCGATATGGCCTCTCTCTCCGGCAAGGCGGGTCGCGCAAAACCCCTCGGCGACCGCGCCAGGGGCTTGTCGGATCAGGACCGAGGCGGTGAGCAAAACCGCCAGGCTTTCGGCGAACCAACGGGCCTCGGCCTCCTCGGGTCCCTTTGGCCAACGTGCGTGATGCGCGGCGAGGGCCGTATCATAGGTGCGATCCGCGCCTTTGGCGGCCGATAGTTCCGTCGCGAGGGTCTCTCCGGCCAGTGGGTCTTTCGCCAAGCTGCGCAGGATGTCGAGGCAGATCACATTGCCCGAGCCTTCCCATATCCCGTTGAGCGGCGCCTCGCGGTACAGCATCGGCAGGCCGGTTTCCTCGACATAGCCCATGCCGCCCAGCCCTTCCATCGCCTCGACGACGACACGCGGGCAGAGTTTGTTGTTGAGGAACTTCGCCAAGGCGACGGCAATCCGGGCAAAGGCCCGATCCTCCGGCGTGTCGCCATCGAAGGCGCGGGCCACGCGCAGGCCAAGGGCCGTCGCGCCTTCCCAGTCCAGCACCAGATCGGCCAAGAGGCTTTGCATCAGCGGCTGATCCACCAGCTTGCGCTGAAACGCGGTGCGATGGCGGGTCCAGTGATGCAGGTGATCCAGCGCCGCGCGCATCAAGCCCGCCGGCGCGATGGCGGTATCGAGCCGCGTGTGATGCACCATCTCGATGATCGCCTGCACGCCCCGGCCCTCTTCGCCGACCAGATAGACCAGCGCGCCGTGATATTCGACCTCCGCCGAGGCATTGGCGCGATTGCCAAGCTTGTCTTTAAGCCGCATCAGATGGATCGCGTTGCGCTCCCCCTCCAGCCAGCGCGGAACCAGGAAACAGCTTAGACCGCCCGGGGCCTGGGCCAGGGTCAGGAAACCATCCGACATCGGCGCGGAGCAGAACCATTTGTGTCCTGTCAACCGGTAGGCATCACCATCCGGCTCCGCGCGGGTGGTATTCGCCCGCACATCCGATCCACCCTGTTTCTCGGTCATCGCCATACCAAGCGTTGCGGCTTGTTTATGATGGATCGGGGCCACGCGCGGGTCATAGGCGGGCGCGGTCAGTTTCGGCACCCATTGCTGGGCCAGCGCCGGGCTTGCGGCAAGTGCCGGGACGGCGGCGTAGGTCATTGTCATCGGGCAGCAGGTGCCCGGCTCCACCTGGGAGTGCATATAGACCTGCGCCGCGTGGGTCACATGGCTGCCGCCCTTCCACGGCCCGGCAGCGTAGCCGGCCTCGAGCCCAAGCGTCATCAACTGGTGATACCCGGGAGCAAAACGCACCTCGTCCAGCCGACGCCCGCCAGGATCGAAGAGCTGCAAGTCCGGCGCGATCTGTTCGGCCTGCCGCGCCGCGTCCCGCATCTCTGCCCGGCCAAGGGCTGCACCATATCGGGCCAGCACATCCTCATTCGCGCCAATCGCATGCGCCCGCAGCACCGGGTCGCTGGCCCAAAGATCGCGATCCCCGCGCGGTGGCGGCTGGTTGGTCACCTCATGACTTGGCAAATCCGATCTGGCATCCATCTCACACCTCCAACGCCATGATAGCGCAAAATCTTTTTGATTTCAGGGGATTCCCTTTTGATTCGAGATATGCGAATCTCCGCCATGCAGCTGCCCGGCAGAGGTGGCGCGATCTTGAGGCGGCAGAAGAGACTATGCAGAAAAAGCGCTCTCTTTCCGGATTGTTGATCCCGATGGCTCTCTTGTTCGTCGGGGCCTATTTCACCTTTGCCGCTGTGCAAGGGAATTTCGGCCTGTTCCATCGCATCCAAGTGGAAGCCGAGGCCGAAAGCCTGCGGATTGAACTGGCCGAGTTGCAAGCCGAGACCGCCGAGATGGAAATCCTGACCCGGCGCCTGTCGGATGATTATCTCGACCTCGATCTTCTAGATGAGCAAGCCCGCAGCGTATTGGGTCTGATCCGCGCTGACGAAATCGTCCTTCCCTAACCCCCCCAAACAGACGCTTTGACGCAACGTTCAATTCGACTGGTGCATTTCACCAAAAGCTTTGCTATGGGTAGTTCAACGTTAAACTATCTGCCTTAGGCTGGAGGACCGCCCCGCATGGCCGCACGGAAGACAACGGCAAAAACTGCCGCAAAACCAAATGTTTCCGCCGAAGAACTGCTGGAATACTACCGCGAAATGCTGCTGATCCGCAGATTCGAGGAAAAGGCCGGCCAGCTCTATGGCATGGGTCTGATCGGCGGGTTCTGCCACCTCTATATCGGACAAGAAGCCGTCGTGGTGGGTCTCGAAGCCGCTGCCGAAGAAGGCGACAAGCGCGTCACCTCCTATCGTGACCATGGCCATATGCTGGCCTGTGGCATGGACCCCAAGGGCGTGATGGCCGAACTGACGGGTCGCGAGGGCGGCTATTCCAAGGGCAAGGGCGGCTCCATGCACATGTTCTCGAAAGAGAAGCATTTCTATGGCGGGCATGGCATCGTCGGCGCGCAAGTGCCAATTGGTGCGGGCCTCGCTTTTGCAGATAAGTACAAAGAAAACGGGCGCGTGACCTTCACCTATTTCGGCGATGGGGCCGCGAACCAGGGCCAAGTCTATGAGACCTATAATATGGCCGAGCTTTGGGACTTGCCGGTGGTCTTCGTGATCGAAAACAACCAATACGCCATGGGCACCTCGACCAAACGCTCGACCAAATCGCCCTCCTATTGGGAACGCGGCGCGGCCTATGGCATCCCGGGCGAAGAAGTCGATGGGATGGATGTTCTGGCGGTGAAAGCCGCCGGTGAGAAAGCCGTCGCGCACTGCCGCGCGGGCAAGGGACCCTACATCCTAGAGATCAAAACCTACCGCTATCGCGGCCATTCGATGTCGGACCCGGCGAAGTATCGGACCCGCGAAGAGGTGCAGAAGATGCGCGAGGAACGGGACGCCATCGAACATGTGCGCGAGTTGCTGCTTCAGGGCAAACATGCTTCGGAGGATGATCTGAAGGCGATCGATAAAGAGATCAAAGAGATCATCAACGAGGCCGCCGAATTCTCCAAAACCAGCCCGGAACCAGCGCTCGAAGAGCTCTGGACCGACATCTACGCCGACGCCTGAGGGAGACGACAGACATGGCAACCGAAATTCTCATGCCCGCGCTCTCTCCGACGATGGAAGAAGGCACTTTGGCAAAATGGCTGGTCAAAGAGGGCGACACCGTGTCGTCCGGCGACATCATGGCCGAGATCGAGACCGACAAAGCCACAATGGAGTTTGAGGCCGTCGATGAAGGCGTGATCGGCAAGATCCTTGTGCCTGAGGGCACCGAAGGGGTGAAGGTCAACGCAGCCATTGCCGTTCTTCTAGAAGAAGGCGAGGACGCATCGGCGGTGCCAAGCCCGGCCACGCCCGCCGCAGAAGCCCCGGCGACCGAAGCCCCTGCACCGACGCCTGTGGCCGCTGCACCTGCCGCGCCGGTCGCCGTCAAGTCGGTCGAGCCGGACTACCCCGCCGGCACCGAGATGAAAGCCACCACGGTTCGCGAAGCGCTGCGCGACGCGATGGCCGAAGAGATGCGCCGCGACGAAACGGTTTATCTGATGGGCGAAGAGGTCGCCGAATATCAGGGCGCCTATAAGGTCTCGCAAGGATTGCTCGATGAATTCGGCGCGAAACGTGTGATCGACACGCCGATCACCGAACATGGTTTCGCCGGGATTGGCGTTGGCGTGGCCTTTGGCGGGCTCCGCCCGATTGTCGAATTCATGACCTTCAACTTCGCTATGCAGGCGATGGACCAGATCATCAACTCGGCGGCCAAAACGCTCTATATGTCGGGCGGTCAGATGGGCGCGCCCATGGTGTTCCGTGGCCCCAACGGCGCCGCTGCCCGCGTCGGCGCACAGCACAGCCAGGATTATGCCGCCTGGTATAGCCATGTGCCTGGCCTGAAGGTCGTGATGCCCTACTCCGCCGCCGACGCGAAGGGCCTTCTGAAAACCGCGATCCGCGACCCGAACCCGATCATCTTCCTGGAAAACGAAATCCTCTATGGCCGCAGCTTCGATGTGCCGGTGCTGGATGATTTCACGATTCCCTTCGGCAAGGCCCGGATCTGGCGCGAAGGCACGGATGTGACCATCGTCAGCTTCGGCATTGGCATGCAATACGCGCTCGAAGCCGCCGATAAACTGGCCGAAGAGGGCATCAGCGCCGAGGTCATCGACCTGCGCACGCTGCGCCCGATCGATTATGACACGGTGATTCAATCGGTGATGAAAACCAATCGCTGCGTGACGGTTGAGGAAGGCTTCCCGGTCTGCTCCATCGGCAATCACCTGTCGGCCTATATCATGACCCATGCGTTTGACTATCTCGACGCGCCGGTCCTGAATTGCACCGGGAAAGACGTGCCGATGCCCTATGCCGCAAACCTGGAGAAACTGGCGCTCACCACCACCGCCGAGGTGATCGAGACCGTCAAACAGGTCACCTATCGCTAACCTCATGCAAGTCCTTGGCAAAGATAAACTGGAACAGGCCTACCGGGTGGTCGTCGATTTAGACGGCAAACCGGTGGAGGTCTTGGTCAGTGATGCGCTCCTGTCTTCGGAATATGGGCGCGATGCCAAGGTGAGCCACAGCGACGCCTATGAATGGATCGCCGCCAATCAACACGCCCTGACCGATGCAGTCCGCGTGTTGGCGGCCGGAAAACAACCCCCGCGCGCCCCGTTTGATGCCCTGGCGCTCGCAGAGGAGAGTTAAGACATGCCCACCGAAATTCTGATGCCCGCCCTCTCGCCAACCATGGAAGAAGGCACACTGGCCAAATGGTTGGTCAAGGAGGGTGACGAGGTCTCCTCCGGCGACCTTCTGGCCGAGATTGAAACCGACAAAGCCACGATGGAGTTCGAGGCCGTCGATGAAGGGGTGATCGGCAAGATTCTGGTCCCCGAGGGGACCGAGGGCGTCAAAGTGAATGTCGCGATTGCCGTTCTGCTCGACGATGGCGAAAGCGCCGATGATATCGGCAATGCGACGCCTGCCGCAGCCCCGGAAGCGCCAAAGGCGTCTGACGCCGCGCCCGAGGCGACTCCCGCAGGGGGCTCCGAGAGCGCGGCCCCTGCCCCCGCCGCGCCTGCCGCCGCCGATGGCAGCCGGATTTTCGCCAGCCCGCTGGCCCGCCGCATCGCCAAAGACAAAGGCCTCGACCTGGCGCAGATCAAAGGCTCCGGCCCGAAAGGTCGGATCGTGAAAGCCGATGTGGAAGGCGCCACCGCTGCTCCGCAAGCCGCAGCCCCCGCCGCCAGCCCGGCGGCCGCCGCTGCGCCCGCCGCCGCCATGGCCGCAGGTCCGGCCACCGAAACGATCCTCAAAATGTACGAAGGCCGGGAGTTCGAAGAGGTCAAACTCGACGGGATGCGCAAAACCGTCGCCGCGCGGCTTACCGAGGCGAAACAGACCATCCCGCATTTCTACTTGCGCCGCGACATTCAACTGGACGCGCTGCTGGCCTTCCGGTCGCAGCTCAACAAACAGCTCGAAGCCCGCGGCACCAAGCTCAGCGTCAATGATTTCATCATCAAGGCCTGCGCCAATGCCCTGCAACAGGTGCCCGAAGCCAATTCGGTCTGGGCCAATGACCGCACGCTGCGCCTGAAGCCCTCGGATGTGGCCGTGGCCGTGGCGATCGAAGGCGGGCTCTTCACCCCGGTTCTGAAAGATGCCGAGATGAAGTCCCTCTCCGCGCTCTCCGCCGAGATGAAAGACCTCGCCACCCGGGCTCGGGAACGCAAATTGGCACCGCATGAGTATCAGGGCGGCAGTTTCGCAATTTCCAATCTCGGCATGTTTGGCATCGACAATTTCGACGCCGTGATCAACCCGCCGCATGGCGCGATCCTCGCCGTCGGCGCGGGCGTCAAAAAGCCTATCGTTGGCAAAGACGGCGAATTGGCCGTGGCCACCGTGATGTCGGTCACGCTTAGCGTCGATCACCGGGTCATCGACGGCGCCCTTGGCGCAGAGCTTCTGCAAGCCATTGTCGATAATCTCGAAAACCCGATGGTGATGCTGGCCTAACTCTGCAGGTCTTTTGGGGAGGAAAGACCTGCCAGAAAGAAGGGGTCGTGCGGATCGTGCGGCCCCTTCGCTTACAAGGCCGGGGGCATCTCACCACTTGCCAACGCCACTGACGGCCCGCGCCGATGATCCCTGTCCCGGAAACGAACCGCCGCCCGCCGCACCCATCTCCGGGAGAGGGTTTCGCAATCCATCGCGCCTTGCGGCATCGCTTGGCGGGGAGGACACCGATCGTGCGGCTTTCACTGACAGGCTTGCGTAAAAAAACGGAAAAACTGCTGTTCAGATCAACTTCCAATCGGCGGGCTACTTATAGACCGCCGGGCGTTTCTGCATCTGCGCCATGACGGTTTCCACCTGGTTCGGCGCGCCCATCAACTCGGCCTGAAGCCGCGCTTCCAGGGCCAGATCAGGCGCTGCATCGCGGCCCCAAAGCGCATCCGCCAGTGTTTTGCCCGCCCGCACCGCATCCGGTGATTTCTCGGCCAATTCCTCAGCGAACTCGCGCGCCGCCGCCAATGGATCCTCGGCGACACGCGTCACCAGCCCCTCGTCCAAGGCTTCCCTCCCCGACAAGACCCGGCCCGTCATGATCAACGCCTTGGCCCGGTCCACCGGCATCAGCCGCGGTAAGGACAGGCTGATCCCCATATCCGGGATCAAGCCCCATTTCGCCTCCATGATCGACAGGTTCGCCTCGGGCGCGGCGATCCGAAAATCAGCCGCAAGGGCGATCTGCATCCCGGCCCCGAAACACACGCCCTCAATCGCGGCGATGACCGGCACCGGCATTTCTTGCCAAACCTGGGCCGGGCGTTGGAACCGGTTCGCGATGGCGCCATCCGGCGGCGCAACCATCTCGGCCTTCACCTCGTCCAGCCGACCGGCCATCTGCATCAACACGCCTGTATCCATCCCGGCGCTGAAATCTCCGCCCGCGCCGCTCAGAACCACCGCACGCAGCCCGGGCTGATCCGCAATCGCCTCGCCCGCCGCCACCAGCTCCGCCAGCAATTCCAGCGTCACCGCGTTTTTCTTCTCGGGCCGATTGAGCCGGACTTCGGCAATCGGACCGGTTTCATTGATGACAGAGACCAAAGCGCTCATGTGATCCTCTCTTGTGATGCGCCATCAGGGATCGTCATCCGCGCTGCCGGGTCAAGTGTAACGGCGCGTCGCCCTAGCGCCGGGCCGGGCTCGGCCTGAGCCCGGCCCGCGCGCTGTCCACCACATCGGTGATGCGTTTCTCTCGCGTTGGCTGCGTCTTGGCGGTCTTGATCCACGCCAAGGTACCGCGCTTCACAGTGCGCGGCCAGCCGTCCCAAACAGGGCGTAAATCGCCAAGCGCCTCCGCCAAGTCCTGCGGCATCTCCAGCCGTTCCACATCATCCAGGAAATGCCACATCCCGTTGGCTTCCGCCGCCGCGATTTTCGCCTCGCCCGCCGGCGTCATCCGCCCCTCGGCGCGCATCCGGGCGACGATCTCTTTGTTCACCGCCGACCAGGTCGAGTTCTCGTCGCGCGGCGCGACCCGGCGCTTCACCCGGTCCGCATCCAGCGCCGCCACTTGCCCATCAACCCAGCCCCAACAAAGCAACTCCTCCACAGCCTCTCCCCAAGGCAGGTAGTTGGGATGATGTTTCTTGTAAGTCGCCAGCCAGATCGAGGACGTGTTGGCATGATTGGCCTCAAGCCACGCCCGCAGCGCGGCGCGGCTCTTCACCGTTACAGTCTCCGTCTTACTCATGGGGTCACCTCGCGCCATGCACCGGGGGCCAAGCCAGTCAAATCATAAGGCCCAATCGACCATCGGATCAGCCGCAGAACCGGCAGCCCGACATGGGCACACATCCGCCGCACCTGTCGATTTTTCCCTTCAGTCAGAGTCAGGCGCAGCCAGCGATCGGTGACCGTCTTGCGAAAGCGAACCGACGGATCACGCTGCCAAAGCCACTCCGGCACATCGGTGGCCGCGACGTGCGCCGGGCGGGTTTGCCCATCTTTCAACGCGACGCCCATCCGAAGTGCCTCCAGCGCCTCCGCCCCGGGCACACCTTCAACCAGCGCGTAATAGGTTTTGGGCATCTTGGCGCGCGGTGACGCGATCCGCGCCTGCAATTTCCCATTATCAGTGAGCAGAAGCAGCCCCTCGGAATCCCGATCCAGCCGCCCTGCCGCATAGACCCCTTTCGGCAAGCCAAACCCATCCAACGCGGACCACCCTCCCTCAGACGTGAATTGGCTCAACACATTCATCGGTTTGTTGAAGGCAATCAGCATGTTTCAGCCCCAGGGCACCTCAATGCGCCTCGGCCCAATTCGCCCCCTGCCCCGCATCGACCGTCAGCGGCACAGAGAGTTTCACAGCCGGATCGGCGGCACCTTCCATCACCTCGCGCGCGGCACCGATCAGATCGCCGACAGCACCCTCCTCGACCTCAAACAGCAATTCATCATGCACCTGGAGCAGCATCTTCGCGGGCAGCCCCTCAATCGCCGCCTCCATCCGGATCATCGCCCGGCGGATCACATCCGCCGCCGTGCCCTGGATCGGCGCATTAATGGCCGCGCGATAGGCGAAACTTGCCTTGGGGCCTTTGGCATTGATCTCAGGCGTATGGATTTTCCGGCCGAACAGAGTCTGCACATATCCGTTTGTTTTCGCGAACTCTTTTGTCTCGGTCATATAGTCCTTGATGCCCGGGAAGCGCTCAAAATACCGGTCGATGAAGCCCTGCGCCTCGGCCCGTGGGATGCGCAGATTGCGCGCCAGGCCGAAGCCGGAGATCCCGTAGATCACCCCGAAATTGATCGCCTTCGCCTGGCGGCGCACATCGGGAGTCATCTCATCCAGCGGCACATTGAACATCTCAGATGCGGTGATCGCATGAATGTCCTGCCCATCTTTAAAGGCCTGTTTCAGTGCATCGATCCCGGCGATATGCGCCAAGATACGCAGCTCGATCTGCGAATAGTCGAGCGAGACCAGCGTCTTGCCGGGTTCCGCGATAAACGCCTCACGGATGCGCCGACCTTCCTCGGTCCGCACCGGAATGTTCTGCAAATTCGGATCAGTGGAGGCCAAACGCCCGGTATTCGCGCCCGCAATCGAATAAGACGTATGCACGCGCCCGGTATCGGCGTTGATATGGTCCTGCAACGCATCCGTGTAGGTCGATTTCAGCTTCGACAATTGCCGCCAATCAAGCACACGCGCGGGCAGATCATGGCCCTGCGAGGCAAGGTCTTCCAAGACATCCGCGCCGGTGGCATACGCGCCGGTTTTCCCCTTTTTGCCCCCCTCCAACCCCATCTGATCAAAGAGAATCTCACCCAATTGCTTTGGAGAGCCCACATTGAACGGCGTCCCAGCCAGGGCATGAATATCCGCCTCCAGCCCCGCCATTTTCTGCGCAAAGGCGTTCGACATCCGGGAAAGCGTGTCGCGGTCAACTTTGATCCCGGCCATCTCCATCCGGGCCAGAACCGGCACCAACGGGCGCTCCAAGGTCTCATAGACCGTCGTCACCTCGGCGCGGTGCAGACCCGGCTTGAACTGCTGCCAAAGACGCAGAGTGATATCGGCGTCTTCGGCGGCATAGGGTGCTGCATCCTCAATGCTGACATCGGCAAAGGTGATCTGCGATTTCCCGCTGCCGAGCAAAGACTTAATCGGGATCGGTTCATGGCCCAAATAGCGGTCGCTGAGCGTGTCCATCCCATGCCCATGATGACCCGCATTCATCGCGTAAGACATCAACATCGTGTCGTCGATCGGCGCGATATCCACGCCATAGCGGGCCAAGATCTTCGCGTCGTATTTCATGTTCTGCCCGATCTTCAGGACTGACGCGTCCTCCAACATCGGCTTCAACGCGGCCAGCACATCGTCAAGCGGCAATTGCCCATCGGCCAGCTTCGCGCCGCCGAAGAGGTCATCGCCGCCTTCTTTGTGGCCAACCGGCACATAGCACCCCTCGCCCGCCGCCGTGGAGAGGCAGACGCCGACCAGTTCGGCGGTCATCTCGTTCAAGCCAGTGGTTTCGGTATCCACCGCCACATAGCCCACCGCATGCGCCTTCGCGATCCAGACGTCGAGCGCGGGCATGTCTCGCACGATCTCATAGGCCAAAATGTCGAACGGTTTCACCTCGGGCGCGTCCTCCGTTACCGGTGCGGCGACCTCTTTGATCTCGGGCGCCTCGACGCCCATTTGCTCGGCAATCCGGCGCGTCAGCGTGCGGAATTCCATCTCAGCCAGGAACCCCATCAAGGCCTCGGGCTCCGGGTCCTTCACCTCCAGGCTCTCCAACGTCACATCAATCGGTGTCTCCTCATCCAGCGTGACCAGGCGCTTTGAGAGCCGAATCTGATCGGCAAAATTGATCAGTGTTTCACGGCGCTTGGGCTGTTTGATCTCTTCGGCACGTTGAAGAAGTGTCTCCAAATCCCCGTATTCATTGATCAAAAGCGCCGCGGTTTTAACGCCGATCCCCGGCGCGCCGGGGATATTATCCACGCTGTCGCCCGCCAGCGCCTGCACATCGATCACCTTGTCCGGGCCGACGCCAAACTTGGCCTCCACCCCCTCGCTGTCGATCCGCGCGTTCTTCATCGCGTCCAGCATCTCGACTCCGCCGCCGACAAGCTGCATCAGGTCCTTGTCGGAGGAGATGATCGTGCAGCGCCCTCCAGCCTCGCGCGCCTGGCGGGCGAGCGTGGCGATGATGTCATCGGCCTCATACCCTTCCAGCTCCAGACAGGCCAAGTTGAACGCCTTCGTCGCCTCCCGGGTCAGCGGGATCTGCGGGCGCAGATCCTCCGGCATCGCGTCGCGATTGGCCTTGTATTGATCATACATGTCGTTGCGAAAAGTGTGCGAGCCCTTGTCAAACACCACCGCCGCATGGGTCGGCGCATCCGGGCCGGTGTTGGACTCGATCATCTTGTGGATCATGTTGCAAAAGCCGCTGACCGCCCCAATCGGCAAGCCATCTGATTTGCGCGTCAGCGGCGGCAGCGCGTGATAAGCCCGAAAGATGAAGGCCGAGCCATCCACCAGATGCAGGTGATGCCCTTTGCCAAATGTCCCGTCGCTCATCGTCCACCCTCCGCACGTTTCACATCTGTTCTACGCAATGCAATCGGGCCGTGCATCCCCGTTTTTGATCTATCCGTGCCACCAAAGCGAGAGCCGGACCGAAAAAGGCGTTGGGGTCCACACACCGGCCTCCACCCCCGCGGCACGCAACATCTGCGTGACCCAGGTGTTGCAGGTGCGCAGGATGTGGAACCGGTCATGCGCCTTCAGAAACCCGTCTGTTTCGGTAAAACCGGCCTCTAAGATCGGAATATCCGTCGTGCTCTCCGCAATCGCGGCCAAGAGCGCTTGATACTGCGCCCCGCTGAGCGTTAGGCGATCATAGAGAAACCCGTCCGGCAACGCCCCGACCACCTCGACCCGCAAGACCGAGCTGTCTCCGGTCACCGCCCGGGCCAAGGCACGTCCCGAAATGTCCCAATAGGTCCCGGCGGTTGTGTAAAACGCCTCTGATCCCCATCCGACCAGGAAATGCTCCACCAAAGGGTTCTGTACCGGGACGCCGGCATCAGCGGCAACCACCATCGCCGCCCGGGTTTCAGGCGTTGCAGGAAGCAGGAAATCATAGTGGATCGGGCCGGAGATCAGGCCGATTTCAACTGGCGCGCCACCCGGCGCGATCTGCGCGGTTGGACCCGGGAACACCGCACCAATAACAGCCGCCGATAGGTAAAGCCCGATGACCAGGAAAACCGCCAAAAGCGCGCGGCGCAGGGTGCGCAGCATCAGCCTTTGTCGAGCTGATCCGCGAAATCTTCATGGATGTATTTCTTGTCGCAATAGCCACATTCGACCCAACCGACATCCTGCCCGATCTGCAACCAGACCCGCGGATGGCCAAGCGCGCCCTCGCCCCCATCGCAGGCCACGCGCCAGGTGCTTACCACTTCGGTTTCCGGGGCATCTTGGGTCATTTTGCTCGTCCTCACGCTTGTCGGGCCGTCCATCCCGTCATAAGTCCCGTTCATATTGCAGGTTGCCCGGCGTCGGGCAAGCCCAGCCAGCGGAGGCAAAATGTCAGGCAATGCGATTGAATTGACCGGGTTGCGCAAAACCTACGCGGCGGCCGGACGCGGCGCTGCGAAAGAAGCGCTCAAAGGGGTCGACCTGACGATTCCGCAGGGCTCGATTTTCGGACTTCTCGGGCCCAATGGCGCGGGCAAATCCACGATGATCAACATCCTCGCCGGTTTGGTGACAAAATCATCGGGTAAGGTGAATATCTGGGGCTTCGACCAAGATGTGAACCCGCGACAGAGCCGGGCCGCGATTGGCGTAATGCCACAAGAATTGAACCTCGATCCGTTTTTCACCCCCCGGGGCGCCTTGGAGGTTCAGGCCGGTCTTTACGGCGTGCCGAAAGCGCAACGCCGCACCGATGAAATCCTGGCGCTGATCGGCTTGGAAGACAAAGCCGAGGCCTATGCCCGGTCGCTCTCGGGCGGGATGCGACGGCGGCTGCTCTTGGGCAAAGCCCTGGTCCACAGCCCGCAAATCCTGGTGTTGGATGAGCCGACGGCAGGCGTCGATATCGAGTTGCGGCAGATGCTCTGGGCCAATGTCCGCAAGCTGAATGAACAGGGGATGACAATCATTTTGACCACCCATTACCTGGAAGAAGCTCAGGAAATGTGTGACGAAATCGCGATCATCAACCATGGCGAGGTGATCGTCCGCGACCGAACCGAGACGCTTCTGGCGCAGATGGATGCGAAGACTCTGGTGATTATGCCCGAGGGCGTCGCCGGTCCGGTTCAAACACCCGACGGCGTGGAATGCAGTAAACGGGCCGATGGGGCGCTGGTGTTTTCCTATCACCGCTCAACTGTCTCGGCCGATACGATCCTTCAAGCGGTGCGCGCGGCGGGGATCACGATCCGAGATGTGGCGACCGAGGAACCCAATCTCGAGGATGTCTTTGTCGAACTGACCTCGGCCAAAGCGCCAGCGGCTTAATCTGCGAACAGGTGCGGGGTTTCGGCCAGTTTCCAGGCCGTCTCTTTCGTGCTCCGGAAAAAGCTCTGCAAAACCTCGGTGTTCTCATCTGTGCTGCGATCCTGACGCAGGCGCAGATGATTTGGGAACTCTGCTTCGCGAATGCGTGCCGATTCATAGTCGAACTCATAGCGTAATGTGGGCAAAATCCGACCGATGACTTCCGGCGGTGAATCGGGCGCCGCCAGCCCCACACGCTCCGCATGCCCGATCAGGTATCGGTCATCGAAGGTGCATTGGATTTCCAACAATTTGGTATTGGCGCGATCCGAGGTAAAATCCCCAATGAGGTCTATATTATTGGGATCAAGACAGATCATCATCCGATCCGTGTTGTGATAATCGAACAACATCCGCATCAAGGCACGGCGATGCCGGTTGCGCTTCTCGAGCGTGCGTTCAATCCCGCCAAGATGGGGGACATCACACCCGGCTTCGTCAAAAAGATACTCGATCCCCGTTATACCGGTGGCCGCTTCGGCCGCGTGTAACAGCCGCTTGGCCACATGCCATTTCTTGCAGACGATCATCAGCAATTCGCGATCCTGGCCCAGGGTCGCCTCGCGCTCCCAGAACCGTGGTGCGAACCGCCGCCCGATCCGGCCCCGCCCCGTGAGGAAGCCGTGCAGCCGTCGACCATCACCCGACAGCGCGAAATCGGTCTTGTCCGACGCCCAAAGCGCGCCCAATCGTTCTTTGAGGAAGGTCGCTTCGGGGCTGATTTTCCGGGCGAACAGGTAATCCTGGCTCAACAACAAATCGTAATGATCGTTGTAGAAGGTCACCGGCATCCCGTAATCGGAGAACATTTTGAAGGTCAACGACCGGGACTCGATCTCCACATCGGCCACAAGATGTCGCACGATGGTTTGAAAAAACGTCTCGTCAGGGATCCAAGTGGTGCGGAAAAATCGGATCACATCGGGCCGCTGTCGGCAGAATTTCAGCACCGCCTCAATCGTGCGCCGGCGCAAACACCACCATTGGCTGCCGATCATGATCTGGATATCTTCGGGGATTTTGCGCTCCAGCCCCAACCGCCGCTGCGTGTTGAACAGCGCATAAAACAGCCATTTATGCTTCCGCTCATTGACCAGATGGCGATACACCAAACGTTCCCGTTTGAATCCGGTCTTGATCCAATCCGAGGTGAAGAAATCGAAGCTCTCGATATAGTCCTTATCTGCACTGTCCAGGAATTTCTTGGCGTAAGCCGCTGATTTCACGGACATACAATCGCCCGACAGCATGTAGAAATGCGTCGCTTTCGGGAAGGCAGCCTCAGCCGCCTCAAGGGCATAGAGGCTGGCCTGCACCAATGACCACTCACCCCACCCGCATTTGATCCGCTTGCGGGCGAAGACCACACCCGGATTGTCGGCAAGCGCCGATGTGATCGCCGCATAATCGGCGGGCTTGGCCCGCGCATCGAAATGGATCGACACATAATCGCCCGTCGCCGTCAGACGCTCCGCCTGTTGGATGATGGCGGGCGCATCCTTGTGACACAAAAGGATGAAGGCGATTTTTGCCATTTTCGAAACAGAGGCCTCAATCTTTCGGTATCGTTGTGCCACTAATGCCTAATAGCGGTTGAAGTAACCCTAGTTCTTTGCTTTTTCGGGATCAATCCGCGCGGTATAAGGCGTGCGACGTAGCGTAGGAGGTGCGAAAACATGGGTTTTCCGGGAACATGGATGACCGAAAGCGAGAGCGTGGTCTACCGCGTGGTGCCCAAATGCGCCTGCTCGACCATCGGTCAGATCATGTATTACTCCGACCAGGGCAAGTTCTTCGACGGCGACATCCATGACGCCAAGGACGGGCTGCATAAATGGGCCCTGGAGGACAGCCAGCCGAAGATCGAAGCGAATGTGAAGGGCCACAAATCCTACGCCTTCACCTGCGTCCGCAACCCTTACACGCGCATCCTATCCAGCTTCTTCGACAAAATCTGCGGCATCCAGCGCAACGGCAAACGCTATCGCGGCAATATGGTGCCGCTTCTGATCCAGAAATACGGGATTGAAGTGGGCGGCGACGACGGGAAGCAGGAGTTCGACCAGATCAAAAGCTTCCGCCGCTTCTTGCTCTTCGCGCGCGACACGATCCGCTGGCGCCGCCCGATGGACCCGGACATTCATTGGTCGGCCATGTCCGGCCATGTCTCGACCTTCATCGTCAATGGCGGGCGCTATGACCATATCTTCTGGACCGAGGCCTTCAATGACGGCATGCAGACGGTGATCGACGCGATCCCGATGGCCCATGAGGTGAAGCTCGACGGCGTCCCCCGGTTCAACGAGAGCGAAGGCCACGGGCCCAAGCGGGCGCATCCGGTCGAAGAGTATTTCGACGATTTGTCGATGCATCTGGTCTATGAAATCTACAAACGCGATTTCCAGCTCTTCAAATACGATTTCGAAGACCCGTCGAACAAAATGCCGATTGGTGAGATCGATCTGGACGAGGTCCATGCGAAACTGGGCGACTAGGATAGGTGCGGCGCTCATCGCGGCGCTGCTGGCGACACCAGTTTTCGCCACACCGCCGCAGGTGATCCATGTCGAGGATCAGCTGTTCGCACGAAATGCGGACACGCTGTTTCTGCTCCGCCGGATCATCGACAATCACGGCCTGCATCTCGTTCAGCAGACCGACACCCTGCTGATTGCGCGCAGTCTCTCCAGCAGCGATGATCAGACGTTTCACGGCGTCTCCCGGGTGATTGATTACGGGCCCGATGGAGCCCCTCGGGTAGAGACGCTGCCGCTTGCCGCGCCCGCCAACCCCTATGATGTGTTCGCCGATTTCGGTGCCTGGCCGGTGCATGTGCCAGATTTCTGGGAGACGGCCGATATCGCTCTGGATGCCACCGGTTTCCGGGTCACCGCATGGGGCTCGGGGGAAGAACGCATCTACGCCCTGTCCCTCGACGAGCTCACGCGCCGGGTCACCGAGACGCTGCAAGCAGGTCGCGATGCCTTGCCACTCCACCGCGTCGGCGGCGGCATCGGACCCGATCCCTATGGCCCGGGCCTCTTTGACATCCGCCGCGATTGCATACCGGGGCGGTTCACCACGCTCTTTCACGCACCCGGCGATCCGGCCTTGGCGCAGCTGGTCTGCGAAGAACCCAGGTTGGGCCAGACGGTCCGGCTCTGGACGCTGTTACCGAGGCTCTAGCCGCGAGCGCTTTATGAAGGTTTTGTGAAGTTTTCGCTGGTTCGATCCAGATCAAATCAGACGTTACGTGTTTCGAGCAGGCTCGGGGTTAGGATTTAACCTCAGGAGCGCCAAGATGTTTGACATAACCGACGCCCCCACGACCGTGAGCCATCCAGCGGGCCGCAACGCGCCGCCCTTCATGGAGATACGGGATCTGAACCTCTGGTATGAGGAAAAACAGGCCCTGACCGATGTGAATTTCGACCTCTACGAGACCGAAGCCCTGGCCTTTATCGGCCCATCTGGCTGCGGCAAATCCACCGCGCTGAAATGCCTGAACCGGATGCATGACGACACCCGCGGCGTGCGGGTCGAGGGATCATTGACCCTCGAAGGGGACGATATCTACGCCCCCGAGGTCGATCCGCCCCTGCTGCGCCGCCGTTTTGGCTGGGTGGCGCAGAAGCCGAACCCCTTCCCCTCCTCGATCTTCAACAATGTCGCTTATGGCGCGCGGCTGCACGGGCTGATGCGCAACCGGGCGGAGTTGGAGGCGCATGTAGAGACCTGCCTGAAACGGGCGCATCTCTGGGATGAGGTGAAAGATGATCTGCATCGGAAAGCCGGCACCGATCTGTCCGGAGGGCAGCAGCAGCGGCTCTGCATCGCCCGGGCGCTTTCAACGCAGCCTGATGTGCTGTTGATGGATGAACCGACCGGCTCCATCGACCCGATTGCCACGGCGAAAGTCGAAGAACTGGTGATGGAGTTGAAGCAGAGCAAATCCATCGTCATCATCACCCATTCGATGATGCAGGCCCGCCGCGTGGCCGACCGGGTCGCGTATTTCCACCTGGGCCGACTGGTTGAAATCGGGCCCAATGAAAAGATGTTCACCGGCGCCGAAACCGCCGAAGCGCGGTCGTTCATCGAGGGCAAGTTCGGCTAGGAGACCAGCTCTCGTTGCCCCTCCGGGTCGGCGGGCGCCAAGGCGGCGGAGGCCCCGCCGCCTTCCAGAACCAAGCGCGCCGCTTGCGCGGCCGCGTCGCGGAACGGGTGCAGCACCAGATCGGCCCCAGCCTGCCGCATTTCATTGCCCATTTCGGTGCTATGAACCGCCACGGCCACGCGCCCGCCAAAGCCGAGCTCGCGCAGCGCCAGAACCAGGGCGCGCCGCGGATCGTCATGGGTGATCCCGGTGTCATGTTCCGGCACCGCAGAGACCGCCCAGGCCACATCAGTCAACGGCAGATGCGCCAGAAATTCCGGGTCCGTCGCGTCGCCATACATCACATCCATACCCTGCGACCGCGCATAGCGAACCGCGACCGGATTGAAATCCACGCCCAAGACCCGCCAGCCTTGGGTGCTCAACTCCTGCGAGATTGCCATGCCATAACGCCCAAGACCGAAGACGATCACGTCATGAGCCTGCGCCGGGGCCGCGCCGTCATCCTCAAGCCGACCGGCGTTTTTGCGTTCAAACATCCCCAAGAGCGGCTCGACCCGATCATAAAGCTGGTGCGAATAGGTGATCATATAGGTCGAGGCGGCGATGGTGATCAGTCCCACCAATGTCACCAAACCAAGCGCCTCCTCAGTCACATGGCCGATGGACAGCCCCATCGCCATGAAGATCAGCGAAAACTCCGATATCTGTGCCACGGTCAGGCCGGCGAGAAACCCGGTGCGCTTGCGATAGCCCATCGCCCCCATAATCGCCAACACGATCAACGGGTTGCCGATCAAGACGAAGGCCGAGAAGATCAGCGCGGCAAAGACGCTTGCCCCCAGCACGGAGAGGTCTAGCGAGGCACCAAGCGCGATGAAGAAGAACAGCAGCAGGAAGTCCCGCAAGCTGGCCAGTCGCGCCGCAATCGCCTCCCGAAACGGGGTGGAGGCGAGCGAGACACCCGCCAGGAGCCCGCCGAGTTCCTTGCCGAAGCCCAGGTAATGGCCAAGTGCGGCCAGCAACGCCGCCCAGCCAATCGCAAAGGAGACCAGCAGCTCAGGCGAGCGTGACAGGCGCTCGACCAACGGGTCCGCCAGATAGCGGATGAACAGCCCCACCGCGACCAGCATCAGCGCGCCATAGCCGAAGACCGCCAAGACCTCGGTCCAAGCCCCGTCCTGCCCGGCCCCAACCCCCACGGCGGACAGGATGATCATCGCCATCACGACGACCAAATCTTGCACGATCAAGAAGCCAAGCGCGATCCGACCATGAAGCGAGCCAAGCTCCCGCTTATCGGTCAGGAGTTTCACGATGATAATCGTCGAGGAGAAGGTCAGTGCGATCGCGATATAAAGACTGATCAGCCAGCCAAACCCAAGCGCCAGACCGATCAGAAAGCCGAAAACCGTGGTAAACGCCACCTGCCCCAGGCCGGTCAACAGCGCCACAGGGCCAAGCGTTCGGATCATGTTCAGGTCGAGCTTCAACCCGACCAGGAACAGCAAAACCGCGATGCCCAACTCGGCCAGAAGGTCGATCTGAATATCCGAACGCGCGATATCGAGCACTGACGGTCCGGCCAGAATACCGACCGCGATGAAGCTCACGATCAGAGGCTGGCGCAGCATCAGCCCGATGAAGCCAACCGAGGCGGCCAGCACCAAAAGCGCGGCGATTTCATAGAAGATGTAGCTGCTGATTGCGTCGGTCATCCGTTGCATGCCTCCGGCGGTGTTGCGTCGGTGGCCAAACCGGAACGGACATCCGGGCCTGCCAATAAGAGAGCTAAGTATCTCGCCGCGTCAGTCAACCCGCGGCGGTCGATTTGGCCGTCAGATCAACCCTTGTTCAGCAAAGAGCGTTTTCAGCGGGCGTTGCGGGCGTGGGCCGATATGACGGATCACCTCGGCGGCCGCCGCAACCCCCATCCGGCCCGCCAGTTCCAGCTCCTGGCCCGTCGCCAGACCATAGAGGAAGCCCGCCGCGAATTGATCCCCGGCCCCGGTGGCATCGACGGGGGTGATCTTCTCAACCGGCACTTCGACCTGTTCGTCGTTCCGGCGCAAGATCACCGGGTCGCCAGAACGGGTGCAGACGAGCGTCGGGCAGACCATCGCCGCCTCGCGCAGCGCCACATCAAGATCGTGGGTTTCATAGAGCGAGAGCCATTCGGCCTCATTGCCGATCACGAAATCCATTTCGTCTTCGATGAGTTGCCGGAAACTGTCCCGGTGCCGGTCGACGCAGAACGGATCGGAAAGCGTGATGCCCGCCTGCCCGCCCGCGGCCCGGCACGCTGCCGCAGCGGCGAGGAAGGCGGATTTGCCTTTGTCCTTGTCGAAGAGATACCCCTCTAGAAACAAAAGCCGCGCGGCCCCCATGACGCTTGGGTCTACATCTTCTTCAGAAAGCTCCGAGGACACGCCCAGATAGGTGTTCATCGACCTCTCCCCATCGGGGGAAACAAAAATCATTGAGCGTGAGGTCGGCAAATGCTCGCCATCCACCGGCGGGTTCGGGAAATCGGTCCCTTCGACCACCATCCGCTCGGCATAGAACTTGCCCAAGGCGTCATCTTTCACCCGGCCCACAAAGGCGGTGCTCAGCCCCAGGGTGCCCAGCCCGGCCAAGGTGTTGGCCACCGAGCCACCCGGCGTCTGCACCCGGTCGGACATCGCGGCATAGAGCACCTCGGCCCGCTCGCGCTCGATCAGCTGCATGATGCCTTTGGTGATCCCCATATTGTCGAGAAAGCTGTCATCGCCATGAGAGATCACGTCGACAACCGCGTTGCCGATACCGACGACATCATAGGTCTTGGTCATTCTGTTTTGTCCTCGAATTGGCAGAGATCGCGAATGATACACGCGCCGCATTTGGGTTTACGCGCGACGCAGATATAGCGCCCATGCAGGATCATCCAATGATGGGCGTGGTGTTGGAATTCCACCGGAATATGATCTTCGATGGCGCGTTCGACCGCATCGACATCTTTCCCCGGCGCGATGCCGGAGCGGTTGCCGAGGCGGAAGATATGGGTGTCGACCGCTTGCGAGGGATGTCCCCACCACATGTTCAAAACCACATTGGCCGTCTTGCGCCCGACACCGGGCAGCGATTGCAGCGCGGCGCGGCTCGATGGCACCTCGCCGCCATACTCCTCGACCAAGATCCGGCTCAGCTTGATGACGTTCTTGGCCTTGTTGCGATAAAGCCCGATGGTCTTGATATGCCCGATCAGCGCCTCTTCACCCAGGTCGAGCATTTTCTGCGGCGTGTCGGCAATCTCGAACAGCGCCGCAGTGGCCTTGTTCACGCCCGCATCAGTCGCCTGCGCGCTCAGCGCGACGGCCACAACCAGCGTATAGGCATTCACATGATGCAACTCGCCCTTCGGCTCGGCCTCGGAGGCCTGAAACCGGGTAAAAATCTCATGCAGCGTATGATAATCGAGCTGTTTGGCCATGTTGGGCCACCGTATGGCGCGGCGGCTCTTGCGGGGCAAGCCCTGAATAACAGCGGAGACCGGATGGCGCGATCCCGGCGCGCTGCATCACGTGCAGAAGAAGACCAAAGCCGGCTGGCAGGCGCTGGCTTTCACGCAAGAACCGGGTCGCGAAAGCCGGGCCCCTGCCCCTATCTTTGGATCAAAGATGGAGCGTAAGATGACCCATATGACCGAGATCACCCGAGAAACCGCCGATACCGCGTATCATTTCAATGTGGTGCGCCGCGCAATCGACATCATCGATGCCGCTCCGCCCCCCGGGCCATCGCTGGAAGAGCTGGCCACAGCGCTGCAAATGAGCCCCGCGCATCTCCAGCGGGTGTTTTCCCGGTGGGTTGGCGTGTCGCCTAAACGGTATCAGCAATATCTAACGCTGGATCACGCCAAACGCCTTTTGGCGGAGCGGTTCACCGTGCTCGATACGGTGGCCGAGACGGGCCTCTCAGGTGGTGGGCGATTGCACGATCTGTTCCTCCGGTGGGAAGCGATGAGCCCGGGCGACTATGCACGCGGTGGCGCGGGTCTGACGATCCGCTATGGCTGGTTCGACAGCCCGTTTGGAGAAGCGCTTGCCATGGGCACCGAGCGTGGGCTTTGCGGCATGGCGTTTGCCTCGGAAACCGGGCGCGAGGCAACATTTGCCGATATGCGTGCGCGCTGGCCCAAAGCCATTTATCTGGAAGATCCCGCAGCGCTGGCCGATTGGGTGGCTGCGGCGTTCGGCCAAACCGGCGAGGCGCGGTTACATCTGATCGGCGCCCCGTTTCAGATCAAGGTTTGGGAGGCGCTGCTTGCGATCCCATCGGGCCAGGTCACCACTTATTCCGAGATCGCGCAGGCCATCGGCAACCCGAAAGCGGTGCGGGCCGTGGGCACGGCGGTTGGCAGAAACCCGGTCAGTTGGCTGATCCCGTGCCACCGGGCGCTGCGAAAATCCGGCGCTTTGGCGGGCTATCACTGGGGTCTGCCAGTGAAACGAGCGATGCTGGCCTGGGAAAGCGCGGAGGCGGATGCGCGGGAAAGCGCTTGATCTCGCGCTGCACGAAACCGGCGGGTTTCCGCCCGCGAAAATCGCGGATGTTATTGACTATCAAAGCCCTGCTATAAGACAAAATCAGAAGGTTCGGGCACAACCGGGCCGTTGTATTTTTGGAAGATAAGGGCAGCAGCATGACACTCCGTAAAACCGGCATCGCCGTAACCATGACCGCCACATTGGGCCTGGCCGCTTGCGTGCCGCAAGGCGAACCCATGGGAGAACGCACACAGACCGGCCTGATCGCCGGGGCGCTTGGCGGGGCCGTGCTTGGCGCCGCAGTGGATGACGATGATCGGGGGCGCGGCGCATTGATCGGCGCGGCAGCCGGCGCCTTGGCTGGCGGCACAATCGGGCAGATCTTGGATCGGCAGGCCCGCGACCTGCGCTCATCAATGGCCAATGATCAGATCCTGATCAACAATACCGGCGAAGAGCTGATTGTGACGATGCCCGAAGGGATTTTGTTCGCCGTAGACAGCGCCGCGATCCGTGCCGGGCTGCAACAGGATATCCGCGCCTTGGCCCGCAACTTGCAGCAATATCCCAACAGCACGGTGGACGTGATCGGCCATACCGACAACACCGGATCGGCCTCTTATAACCAAGATCTGTCGGCCCGCCGGGCCAGCGCCGTGGCCGGGGTGATTTTGGAAGAGGGCGTCAATCCAGGCCGCATCCGCAGCTACGGCCGTGGCGAGAATGAGCCGGTTGCAAGCAACCTCACGCCTGAGGGTCGTCAGCTGAATCGCCGGGTCGAGATCGTTATTCGCCCGACCCGCTGATCGGTCCGGCTTGTTATCCAAATGAGCGCCTCCGGCGCATTGTTTTGACCTCACCTTGGCCCCTGCGGGGGCCAAGGCTCAGGCGGGCGCACGCGCATGCGGTTGCGATCTCTTCCCTGGACAATCCGCCCTGTCCGGTCATATGTTTTGACCAATTGGGAGGGAGGAACCCCAAAGATGCCATTTCAGCGGATCGAAGCGGAGAAGCTATCGCATTCGGTTGTGCGCCAGATTGAGCAACTGATTTTACGCGGAATTCTGCGCCCGGGCGAACGCCTGCCCTCGGAACGTGAACTCAGCGAACGGCTCGGCGTCTCGCGCCCGTCGCTCCGCGAGGCGGTTGCGGAGTTGCAGAACCGGGGTCTCTTGGCCACCCGCGCCGGTGCCGGGATATATGTCGCAAATGTTCTGGGCAGCGCCTTTTCCGACGCCCTGATCCGGCTGTTTTCAGCACATGACGAGGCGGTGTTCGACTATGTCTCGTTTCGGCGTGATCTGGAGGGTCTGGCCGCGTCCCGTGCTGCGATCCATGGCTCGGATACCGATCTGAAGGTGATCGATACGATCTACCACAAGATGGAGGCGGCGCATTCAAAGCGGAACCCCTCAGATGAAGCCGAGCTGGATGCGGAGTTTCACCTCGCAATCATCGAAGCCAGCCATAACGTGATTATGCTGCATATGATGCGGTCGATGTTCGATCTCTTGCGCGAAGGCGTGTTTTACAACCGTCAGGTGATGTTCAAGCAACGCACCACCCGCGATGCGCTTCTGGACCAGCACCGCGCGATCAATGACGCGATCCAGGCCCGGGACCCCGAAGCCGCCCGCGACGCGATCACCGCGCATATGGATTATGTCGAGGAAGACCTCAGCAATCAGCAGAAAGCTGATCGCAACGAGGAGATCGCCCGCCGCCGCTATGAACACGAACAGGCGCGCTGATCCGGCCTAGTCGAAATAGAAATCACTCGCGCCCAGGAGACCTAAACCGTCATCCTGCAGGACGTTGAAAAACCAATCCGTTGCACCATCGCCATCGGAATCCACCTGCACCTGCGTCGCCATCCCACCGAGGATCGACTGCACCCGGAAAGCCATTTGGCCGTCGCCGCTAAACGCCGCCTCTCCGATGAAGATCAGATCATCGGCAAAAGCAGCGGAGAAGGCGATCCGATCACCTTCGGTGCGGTCGTAATCGGTGATCTCGCCACGCAGCCCGGTGGACAGCACGGGGTCGAAGGCAAACAAGAACACATCGGCTCCGCTCCCGCCGGTCATCTCGACAAACGCAGCCTCAGCATCCGCAACCAGCCCATCATCGCCCGTATTGCCAAAGAGCCGGTCATAGCTGCCCGCGCCGCTATAGAGATAGTCGTTGCCTGCAGCGCCGACCAAAGCGTCATCGCCCGCACCGCCATAGAGGCTGTTGCTGTGTTTGTCGCCGAGGATCACATCATCGGCCCCTGACCCGACGATGACCTCGAAACCGGAAAAATCCGTTGCGTTGAGCGTGACGGTCTGCCCCTTGGATGACACCACCTGCTCCGCCCGTCCGGTCAGCATATCGATGGTCCAACCATGGGCGCTGTTTTCGCTGAAATCGAGGGTATCGCGGTCCCCAATGCCGCCATCGGCAATGTCAAAACCCAACCCTGTGAACACCCGATCATTACCAGCACCACCCAGCATAATGTCATCTCCGGCCCCGCCGCCGATCACATCAGCCCCGCCATTGCCTGACAAAGCATCGTTGCCCGCTCCGCCCGACAGCCAATTGGCGGAGTGATCGCCAATCAAGACATCGGCATGGGCAGACCCCGTCAGCCCCTCGATACTGATCAGCGTATCGCCCGCCGCGTCGCCATATTGGGCGGTTCCGGTCAACAACGAGACATGGACGCCCACGCCCGATCCGGCATAGGCCGCGATATCGACGCCATGGCCGCCGTTCAGAAAATCCGCGCCCGCGCCGCCGTTGAGGATGTCACCACCATCGCCGCCAACGAGAATATCCGCATCCGCACCGCCAAACATCCAATCATTGCCCGACCCGCCATGCAGCTCATCTCGGCCATCGCCCCCGTCGAGAGTGTCATTGCCCTCATCGCCATAAAGCACGTCATGCCCACGCCCGCCAAAAGCTTGGTCGTCACCGCGACCACCGCGGATCGTGTCATGGCCGCGCCCGCCATTCATCCAATCATTGCCGTTGCCGCCAAAGATGTAATCGCTGCCTTTGCGGCCATAGATCACATCGGCGCTGTCATAGCCGTAAATCCAATCGGCACTGTCTGTGCCATAGAGCCAGTCCAACCCGTCCGTGCCTGTGATGATCATGGCGAAACCCTCCAGATGCCCCGATGTCTCGTGAGTGTCTGGAGGGGCGGTCTGGGTTCAAAATCAGATCCCGGCCATATGACCGGGATCTCAGGTCACCACCTTGGGCACGGCTCAGTCCGCGGCGCCGCCGGCGAAGCTATTGCCGTTTTGCCAGTCGCAGGGCGCATCGCGCATTTCCAGATGCAGCCGGTCGCCGGTATAAGGATTGGCGGTGGCCACATCGTCATTGAGTTCGATCCCCAAGCCCGGCGCGGTGGGCGCCTCGACAAAGCCGTTTTCGACTTGGGGCCGCCCCGACACGAGCGCCTCATGGAATGGCGTCTCGATCGCCTCCACCATTAGAAGGTTCGGGCAACTCACGCCGAAATGCACATTCGCGGCCCACTCAACCGGCCCGGCATAAAGATGCGGTGCCATCTGCGCGTTATAGACTTCGGCCATCGCGGCGATCTTCTTCACTTCCCAGAGACCGCCCGCCCGGCCAAGCGCCGGTTGCAAAATCCGCGCCGCCCCTTGGCGCAGAACCAGAGCGAACTCGGCCTTGGTACAGAGCCGCTCGCCGGTTGCGACCGGAATCGATGTGGCGCGCGCCACTTCGGCCATCGCGGCGGCATTGTCGGGCGGCACGGGTTCCTCATACCAAAGCGGGTCATAGGGCTCGATGGCCTTCGCCAAGCGGATCGCACCGGCAGTCGAAAACTGGCCATGGGTGCCAAAGAGCAAATCGGCCCGATCCCCGACCGCCTCGCGGATCTGCGCGCAATGGGCCACCGATTGCGCGATATCGAGGCGCGCGGGCATATGCCCGCCCCGCATCGTGTAAGGCCCGGCGGGGTCAAACTTCACCGCCGTCCACCCCTGATCTGCCAAAGCGTCTGCCGCCTCCGCCGCCAGATCGGGGCGCGTCCAGAATGCCTCCGCATCCTGATGCGCCATCGGGTAGAGATAGGAATAGGCGCGGAGCCGGTCATTCATCTTGCCACCCAGAAGCGCCCAAACCGGCCGCTCCCGCGCCTTGCCCAGGATGTCCCAACAGGCCATCTCAAGCCCCGAAAACGCGCCGATCACCATTGGATCGGGGCGCTGCGTGAACCCGCTGGAATAGGCGCGGCGGAACATCTTTTCGATATCCTCGGGGCTCTCGCCCGCCATATGTCGGCCAAACACATCCGCGATCACCACTCGCATCGCCTCCGGCCCAACGCCAGCGGCATAGACCTCGCCCAACCCGGTGATGCCGCAGGCCGTCGTCACGCGAACGATCACCCAATAGCGCCCGCCCCAACCTGGCGGCGGCGGGGCCGTGACAAAGACCTCAAGATCGGCAAGTTTCATCGGTGCATCCTTCGCTTGAGGCCATCATGGAAAATCAGATCACGTTTCGCAGAATGGGTCCAGACGACCTGGCCGCGCTTCTCGCTGTGCCCGACGGATTGTTCGACAACCCGATTGATGCCGAGCAAGCGGCGGCGTTTCTGGCCAGCCCGTTGCATGAGCTTGTGCTCGCCTTCGACGGCGATCTGGTGGTCGGCATGGCGAGCGGCACCGTCTTGCTCCACCCCGACAAAGCGCCCGCGATGTTCGTTAATGAGGTTGGCACGCGAGACAGCCATCTGCGCCAAGGCATTGCCAAAGCCGCAACTGAGCGGCTGTTCGAAATCGCCCGGGCGCGGGGCTGCCAAGGCATCTGGCTCGGCACCGAAGCGGACAATGCCCCCGCCTTGGGCCTCTATCGCGCGATGGGTGGGGCGGAGATCCAAGGGGTCTATTTCGGATGGGATAACGGGCTCGGGACCGATTAGAACATGATCACATTGCGGCGCGCCTTGCCCGCTTTGGTATCGACAATCGCCTCGTTGATCTGCTCCAGAGACCAGCGCCCGGTCACCAACTCATCAAGCTTCAACCGTCCCTGGCCATAAAGCTCCACCATCCAGGGGATGTCGCGCTTCAGCACCACTTCGCCCATCAATGAGCCGCGCATCCCCTGCCCCGTGGCGGCAATGATCACCGGCTCATAGGTCGAGGTGTCGCCCGAATGCGGCATGCCCACCGCATATACCGTGCCCTTCGGCGCCAGCAGCCTCAGCGCCACATCATAAGCCGGGATCGCGCCAACCGAGACCAGCACGTGATCCGCGCCGCGCCCGCCGGTCAGCGCGCGGATCGCCTTCCACGGCTTTGGCTCGCTGGCCAAAACGCCATCGGTCGCGCCGAAGGTCTTCGCATCTTCCAGCTTCGACGGCTCCAAATCCATCGCGATGATCTTCGCGGCACCGGCGATATAGGCTCCCTGGATCGCGTTCAGGCCCACGCCGCCCGCGCCGATCACCACCACATTGTCCCCGGGCCGAATGCCCGCCGTGTTCACCGCCGCGCCCACGCCTGTCGGCACACCGCAGGCCAAGAGGCAGGCTGCCTCGGGCGCCAAATCTCCCACCGGCGCGATTTGGCTTTGATCCACCACCACCTTCTCAGCAAAGGCGGCGCATTTCAGACCCTTCTGCAACACCGTGCCGTCCGCCGCCGTCAGGGTCGGCGGGATCGGCTCGGCGCTGCTGCAAAACACCGCGTCGCCGCTGGCGCAATCGACACAAGCGCCGCAAGACCGGATCAGCGTCACGATCACCCGTGCACCCTCCTCCAAGCCGCTCACCCCAGGGCCGATCCCTGTCACAATTCCGGCCGCCTCATGGCCATAGACAGCGGGCAACACCCCGCCCCAGCCACCGTCGATATAGGAGATGTCGGAATGGCAAATCGCCACCGCCTCCAGCGTCACCTCGACCTCTCCGGCCTCCGGCGCACGCAAGGATACCTCTTCGATTTTCAGTGGTTCGCCAAAGGCATGGCAGATTGCCGCTTTGATTTTGGTCAAGACTGTCTCTCCATGGTTTCCGGCCAGACTGCGAAGGCTTTGCCGCTGCTGCAAGTCCAATCGCGGCATGACTGGCTCATTTGCGGCGCTTGCAGCTTTGCAGGAACTGTCGGAGAAAGACGGGAACGGAGGGCGTGATGAACTGCATTCAACTGGGCGATATCCATCTGCATTACCGCGAAGACGGCGACCCGAAGGGCCGCCCTGTGGTCTTCGCCAACTCGCTTGGGACGGATTTCCGCCTCTGGGATGATGTGGTCGCCCGCCTGCCGCAAAACCTGCGGGTCATCCGCTATGACAAACGCGGCCATGGCCTCTCCGCCTGCCGGCCCGCGCCCTATACGATGGGCACACTTGTCCGCGATGCGGAGCAGTTGCTTGATGCGCTGGACGTCCGCGATTGCGTCTTTGTCGGGCTCTCGATCGGGGGAATGATCGCCCAGGGTCTCGCGGCTAAACGGCTGGACCAGATCCGCGCCGTGGTCCTGTCCAACACCGCGCCCAAGATAGGCACCCGGGAGATCTGGCAGGACCGGATCGCCATGGTCGAAACCGAAGGGCTGACCGCGATGTCAGACGCGATCATGGAGCGCTGGTTCGCCAAACCCTTCCGCGAAAGCACCGCGATGCTGCCCTGGAAACGGATGGTCGAAACCACGCCCGCCCATGGGTATGCGGGTTGCTCCGCCGCAATTGCGGGCACGGATTTCTACACAACCACCGCGGCGCTGCGGTTGCCCGCCTTGGCGATTGCAGGGGATCACGATGGCTCCACGCCGCCCGATCTGATCCGCGAAATGGCAGAACTGATCCCCGGCGCACGGTTTGAATTGATCCGAGGCACCGGCCATTTGCCCTGCGTCGAGAAGCCCGAGGCCTATGCCGCTCTCCTGATCGAGTTCCTCCGCGAGATCGGCCATCTTGAGGGCGCGGCATGAGCATCTCCCCCTTCGACAGCGCGCTCTATCGCGATCTCTTCTGCGACCGTGACACCGCGAAACTGTTCACCGATAGCGCCGAGATCAGGGCGATACTCTTGGTCGAAGGGGCGCTGGCGAAAGCTCAAGGTGGGCTCGGGATCATCCCGGCAGAGGCGGGCAACGCAATTCACCGCGCGGCGCTGGAGGCGCAGATCGACCCCGGCGCGTTGGCACAAGCCACGGGTGAGAACGGTGTCTCCGTGCCGGCGCTGGTGACGGCGTTCCGCGCCGAGATTGGCGACCCGGAGGCGGCGCATTACGTCCATTGGGGCGCCACCTCTCAGGATATCATCGATACGGCGCTGATCCTTCGGCTGCGTCAGGCCCTTCTGCGGATCGAGACAGGAATATCTAAGCTTTGCAATGTTTTGGCGGGATATTCTGAAGTGCATGCCGAAACCCCAATGGCGGGCCGCACCTACGGCCAACATGCCACGCCGACCAGTTTCGGCGCTGTTACGGCCAATTGGGGACAGCCCTTTTTGACCCATTTGGACCGGTTGGAGGGCTTGCGCCCGCGCCTCCTGACCGTCTCCCTCTCCGGCGCGGCAGGGACCGGCGCGGCGCTTGGGCCTGATCTGCCCGAACTGACCCGCGCTCTGGCCGACGCGCTTGGGCTGCAAACGGGCCCCGCCCCCTGGCACAGCAAGCGAGACCAGATCGCGGACCTAGCGAGCTGGCTGACGCTGGTGACGGGTTCTTGTGGCAAGCTCGGCGAGGATCTGCTGCGCCTGACCCAGACCGAGATCGCCGAGATCGATCTGGGCGCGGCTGGTGCCTCTTCGACCATGCCACAGAAACAGAACCCGGTTGGCCCGTCTGTGCTCGTCGCCCTGGCCCATCACACCGCCGCACTAAATGGCGCGATGCAAGGCGCGGTGCTGCATCCCCATCAACGGGACGGCGCGGCTTGGTTCACCGAATGGTTGAGCCTGCCCGCGATGGTCATGGGCGCGGCCAAAGCCGTGCATCTCGCCGCTGATCTCGCCGAAACGATGGTGCCGAACCCGGACCGAATGGCGGCGAACATGGAGGGGCGGCTAGGCTTGATCCACGCCGAAGCATTGAATTTTGCCTTGGCGGCAGAAATGCCGAGGCCCGATGCGCAGCGCAAAATCAAAGATTTATGCGCCGAAGCTCAAGTGAAAGACACACCCTTGCCTGCCCTCTTTACAAAAGCCTTCCCGGAGATCGATACGCGCGCGGCAACCGCCTCTCTCGGACAGGCCCCCGAGATCGCCCGGGCCTTCGCCCTAGCGGTCACTGCTCAAGCCGCGGCCAAAACCTCGGCATAAAGGCTAGCATCCACATTGCCACCGGACGCCGTGGCGATCACCGTATCGCCGTCTAGCGCCTCCCCGTGATAGAGCGCCGCCGCCAGGGCCACCGCCCCGCCCGGTTCCACGACCAGCTTCAAGCGGGTCGCGGCCTCGCGCATCGCCGCACGCACTTCATCATCGCTGACCACCAATCCGGGGCCGCAACGCGCCGCCATGATCGGAAAGGTGATCTGCCCCGGCGAGGGTGTCAGGATCGCGTCGCATAGACCCGCTTCGGGGCCGTTATTCGTCTCGATCCCGCCCGAGGCCAAAGACCGCGCGGTGTCGTCAAACCCTTCCGGCTCCGCCGGCCGGACCCGCATCTCGGGCGCATGCGCTTCAAGCGCGAGGGAAATGCCCGCGGTCAGGCCGCCGCCGCCGCAACAGGTGAGAACCTCGGCCTGGGTCACACCCAGTTCCGCCGCTTGCGCCGCGATCTCCAACCCGCAGGTGCCCTGCCCGGCAATCACCAAAGGCTCATCATAGGGCCGGATCAGGGTCAGCCCACGCTCGGCCTGAAGGCGGGCGCCAATCTCCTCGCGTTTCTCACGACCTGCGCGATCATAAAGCACAACCTCAGCACCAAGCGCGCGGGTATTGGCGATCTTCAGCGCTGGCGCGTCTTCCGGCATGATGATCGTCGCAGGCACCCCGTGCAGCTGCGCCGCGAGCGCCACACCCTGCGCGTGGTTGCCAGAGGAAAATGCCAAAACGCCTGCCGCGCGGGCCTCCGGCGTCATCCCCGACAGCGCCGACCACGCACCGCGAAACTTGAAGCTGCCGGTGTGTTGTAAGCATTCCGCTTTGACAAACACCCGCCGCCCGGCGATCTCATCAAGGAACGGCGAAGACAGCAGTGGCGTGCGTCTGACATGGCCGCGAGCACGTTGAGCTGCCGCCTCGATCATCTTGATATCACTCATGAAAGACCATCCAAAAACTCCGAGAGAAGGGTGATACATCTCGGCTCATCCAAAAACGGCACATGGCCGCGATCCGGGATTTCGGCATAGAGCATATCGGGGCGGCGGCGGCGCATCTCACCCGCCGTTTCCACCGACAGCAGGTTGGAGTTTGCCCCGCGGATCAATCCGAGCGGCACCCCCTCAAGCGCATCGAAAAGCGGCCAAAGGTCCGGCGCGGGCTGGCTTGTGTCGAAGGCCGGGGCCACAGCCTCGCGCAGCCGCGCATCATAGCGCAGATGCAGCCGTCCATCCTCCCCCCGCCACAGGCGCCGCGCGAAATCGGCCCATGTCGCGTCCGGCACATTCTGAAAATCCGGCGCATAGGCGGCGGGCAGCGCGGCGGCGGCCTCCTCCAAACTGCGATAGGCGGGCGGGCGACCGATATAGGTCATGATCTGGTCCAACCCGCTCGGATCGATCACCGGCCCCACATCATTCAGCACCGCGCCCAGCAACCGCGCTTTCGCCGTCGCCGCCAGCATCATCGCCACCAAACCGCCGCGCGAAGTGCCGAGGATCGCGACCTTCTCCAACCCCAGGTGGTCGAGAAGCGCCAGCACATCCTGCGCCTCCTGCGGCACTGAATAGCTCATCGGATCGGGCGCGTAATCGGATGCGCCCCGCCCCCGGGAATCCATCCGAATGATCCGCGCGCGATCTGAAAAACGATCCAGAACAGGTTCAAAATCTTCCATATTCCGGGTCAGCCCCGGCAGGCACAGAAGTGGCACGCCCTGACCTTGATCGTCATAGGCTAGGTTTAACCCATCAGACGACGGCGCATAGCTGATCATCCGCGTGCCAATCCCGCCATCTCGGGCACGCTGGTGAGGTCTTCGGCCACTTGACCCGGCTGGCCTGGCAATCGATCCATCGGCTCGCCCGCCCGGTTCACCCAAAGAACCTGGAACCCATAGGACGCCGCCGAGGCCGCATCCCATCCGTTGGAGGACACAAACAGCACCTCGTTTTTCGGCACGTCGAAATGGCGCCCAACCAATCCGTAGACCCGCGCGTCGGGTTTGAAGATCCCTTCATCTTCGACGCTCAACACCTCATCAAGCACGGGGCCGATCCCGGCGCTGTCCACCGCGCCCTCAAGCATTCGGGGCGAGCCATTCGACAGAATCGCGGTCTGCAACCCGCCGGCCTTTAGAGTCGCCAGCATTTCCGGCACTTCGGGATAGGCTGGAAGGGTCCAATACAGCCCCAAAAGCCGATCACGCAGCGCGGGGTTGGCCTGATCCGTCACATCCAGCGCCCAATCGAGCGCGTCTTGGGTGACCTGCCAAAAATCCACATGATCGCGGGTGATCGCCCGAATCCACGAATATTGCAGTTGTTTGTTTCGCCAGTGGCTCGACACTTGCTGCCAAACTGCAGCAAACCCTTCGAGCCCGTCTTCTTCCGCCAAGTTACGCGCCGCAGCGTTCACATCAAACAAAGTACCATAAGCATCGAAAACGCAGGTAGAAATCGGCATTCACGCGCCCTCCCCGTTTCGTCGGGCGCATGGTGACACAGCCGGTGCCATCCGACAATTCGCAAGATGAGACTTTGCCGGGTTCAGCGCACGCAAAAGGCTTACGGGTCAGCAAAACAGGCTTGCTTTGCTGAGAAAAATCCGCGTCAGAAGGCACGTTTTTCTCGCCTGCATTCGTCGGAAAAGATCAAAGGTTCTCCGGCTGCATCATGCCGAGCACGTGATAGCCACCATCGACTGTGATGATCTCGCCTGTGGTGCAGGCGCCGTAATCCGAGATTAGATAAACAGCGGTCCCGCCGATCGCCTCAAGGGTCGCATTGGCGCGCAGGGGCGCGTTGGCCTCGGTGGCCTTGAAGGTTTTTCGGGCGCCACCAATGGCCGCCCCCGCAAGCGTTTTCATCGGCCCCGGGCTAATCGCATTCACCCGAATGCCATCTGGCCCAAGATCATTCGCCAGATATCGCACGGCTGATTCCAGCGCGGCTTTGGCCACACCCATCACATTGTAAAACGGCGTGACGCGGTTTGAGCCCTGATAAGTCAAGGTCAGGATCGTGCCCCCCTCGGGCATCATTTCAGAGGCGCGCTTGGCAATGTCGATCAGCGAATAGCAGGAGATCGTCAGCGAGGTTTTGAAATTCTCCCGCGTGGTGTTGATGAACCTACCAGTGAGTTCGGTTTTATCTGAAAACGCAATGGCATGGATGACGAAGTCAATCTGCCCCCATTCGTCTTTCAAACGCCCGAAACAGGCATCAAGCGACGCATCATCCGTCACATCCACATCAATCAGAATGTCCGAGCCGAGCGACGCGGCCAGCGGTTCCACCCGCTTGCCAAAAGCCTCGCCCTGATAGGAAAACGCCAGATCCGCCCCTTCGGCATGCAGCGCTTTGGCAATACCCCATGCAATCGAGCGATCATTGGCCACACCCATGACCAGCCCGCGTTTGCCTCTCATCAAATCTGCCATTTTTTATTATCCGCTATATTTCGACAGCAACATTGAGCCGTTGGTGCCGCCAAACCCAAACGAGTTGGTCATCACCGTGTCGAGCCCCGCATTTTCGACCATCTCCGTGGCGATCTCTTCCGGCGCAAGACCTGGGTCGAGCGTCTCTACGTTGATCGAGGGGGCAATGAAATCGCTCTCCAACATCAAAAGGCAGAAACTGGCCTCCAATGCGCCGGCCGCGCCTTGAGCATGACCGGTCATGGATTTGGTGGAGGACACCGGCGGCGTCGCGCCCTCTCCGAAGACCCGGCGCACGGCTTCGACCTCGCCCACATCGCCGACCGGGGTCGAGGTGCCATGCGCGTTGATATAGCTGACCTTGCGATCTTCGGGCAGCGTGTCGAGCGCCAATCGCATGGCCCGTTCGCCCCCCTCGCCGGAGGGGGCCACCATGTCATGACCGTCCGATGTCGCGGCGAACCCGGTGACCTCAGCATAGATTTTTGCGCCGCGCGCCACGGCGCGGTCCAGCTCTTCCAGCACCAAGATCGCGCCGCCGCCGCCAATGACGAATCCGTCGCGATCAGCATCGAAAGCCCGGCTCGCGCGGGTGGGCGTATCGTTATATTTCGAAGACATCGCGCCCATCGCGTCGAACAGGCAGGAGAGCGTCCAATCCAGCTCCTCGGCACCCCCCGCGAACATAACGTCCTGCTTTCCCATCATAATCTGTTCAGCCGCCACCCCAATACAATGCAAAGAGGTAGAACAGGCAGAGGTTATCGAATAGTTGATGCCCTTAATCTTGAAGGCCGTCGAAAGATTGGCAGAGATCGTCGACGACATGCATTTCGGCACCGCAAAGGGCCCGATCCGCTTGGTGGCGCCGGTCTTCAGCACGCTCTGATGTGCGGCGAACATCGCGCTCGTCGATGGCCCGCCAGAGCCCGCAATCAACCCCGAACGCTGATTGCTGACCTCGCCCTCGTCGAGCCCGGCATCTGCGATCGCCTGTTGCATCGCAATATAGGCATAAGCCGCCCCAGGCCCCATAAACCGCAATGTGCGCTTGTCGATATGTTCCGACGGGTCGATCTTCACCGTCCCGGCGATCTGGCTGCGGAAGCCATGTTCGATCATGTCAGGGACCCCTTCGATCCCCGACGTACCCGCCTTCAGGGCCGCAGTGACCTCAGCGGCGGAGTTCCCAATGGGTGAGACAATGCCCAACCCTGTAACAACCACTCGGCGCATCCCGGCACCCTCCTTGGCAAATCTCAGCTTTCCGACAACGCGACTCGCATGTCTTTGACCTGATAAATCACTTCGCCATCGGCTTCGACCCGGCCATCGGCCACACCCATGGTCAACCGGCGCGTTTGGATCGCTTTGGTGAAATCAACATAATAGGTCAGCATCTTTCGGTCGGGTCGCACCATCCCGGTCAGCCGAACTTCGCCAACCCCAAGCGCATAGCCGCGCCCCTGCCAGCCGCGCCAGCCCAGGTTGAAGCCGGTGAGCTGCCAGAGCCCATCAAGCCCGAGACAGCCCGGCATGATTGGATTTCCCGGGAAATGGCACTCGAAAAACCACAGATCCGGCGTGATATCGAACTCAGCGACCACATGGCCTTTGCCGTGTTCCCCGCCATCGCCCGAGATATCGGTGATCCGATCCATCATCAGCATCGGCGGCTCTGGCAGTTGCGCATTTCCGGGGCCAAACAGCTCACCGCGCGCGCATTTCAGCAGCCCTTCTTTGTCGAAGCTCGTTGGATAATCTGCCATATGTCCCTGCCCACCCCTATATCTAGCATTCTCAGATGCGTTTACGCCCACGTCCCTATCATTCAGGGTGCAAAGCTGGCAAGGGTGGCTCGAGATGCCGCAGTTGCGAAGCAATCGCGCGAATCCGTTTGAAAAATGGGCCCCAAGCACTCTATATAAGGGTGGAAACGCAAGGAAAGCCCCCGCTGATGACACCAGAAGCCCTTGAACGCGGCACAAAATGGCTTGCACAGGCCGATTTGCGGCCGACGCGCCAGCGCCTGTCTTTGGCGACGCTCTTGGTTGGCGACGGTCAAGATCGCCATGTGACGGCTGAAGGATTGCACGCAGCGGTGCTTGGCACCGGCGACAAAGTCTCCCTTGCGACGGTCTATAACACGCTGAAGGCCTTCTGCGACGCAGGGCTGATGCAAGAAGTAACCGTTGATGGCTCGCGATCCTATTTCGACACGCGGATGGATGACCACCCGCATTTCTATTGGGAAGATGAGGCGAAGCTGACGGATGCGCCCGCGGCTGAGTTGAAAATCACCTCGCTCCCCGCGCCGCCGGAAGGCCATGAGATCGCTAAAGTCGACGTGGTGATCCGTCTTCGCCGGAAAGACTGACGCGAAAACCCGATATTCTTACGAAATTCACACGGTTTCCTTGATGAAACCGGCGGGGCGCGTTTTCCGCTAGCCTTTGCGCCCGCGTCATTGTAACGCCCCTCTCAACTCCTTCTTTGACCCAAGGCCGCCTCTCATGGACCTCCGCAATATCGCGATCATCGCGCATGTCGATCATGGCAAAACAACGCTTGTCGACGAGCTGCTCAAACAATCCGGCGCGTTCCGCGACAACCAAGCCGTGGCCGAACGCGCGATGGATAGCAACGACCTGGAACGCGAACGCGGGATCACGATCCTGGCCAAGGCGACCTCGGTCGAATGGAATGGCACCCGGATCAATATCGTCGACACGCCCGGTCACGCCGATTTCGGCGGCGAGGTGGAACGCATTCTCTCAATGGTGGATGGGGTTGTGCTGCTCGTCGATGCGGCAGAGGGTCCGATGCCGCAGACGAAATTCGTGACCTCCAAGGCGCTGGCGCTTGGCCTCCGCCCGATCGTGGTCTTGAACAAGGTCGACAAACCCGATGCCGAACCGGACCGGGCGCTGGACGAGTGTTTCGACCTCTTCGCCAATCTTGGCGCCGATGACGACCAACTCGATTTCCCGCATCTCTACGCCTCGGGCCGGTCCGGTTGGGCCGATGACAGCCTGGAAGGCCCGCGCAAGGACCTCTCCGCGCTCTTCGATCTGGTGGTGGATCATGTCCCCGCGCCGAAACAGGTCGATCAGGCCGAAGAACCCTTCCGGATGCTGGCCACCACGCTCGGCTCCGACCCGTTCATCGGGCGTATCCTCACCGGTCGCGTTGAAAGCGGCACGTTGAAGACCGGCGAAACCGTCAAAGCGCTCAGCCGCGATGGCGAGAAGGTCGAGCAGTTCCGCGTCACCAAGATTCTCGCCTTCCGCGGCCTGGCGCAGCAGCCGATCGACCTGGCCGAAGCGGGCGATATCGTCAGCCTTGCGGGCATGTCGAAAGCCACGGTGGCCGACACGATCTGCGACCTCTCCGTCACTGACGCGATCCCTGCGCAACCCATCGATCCGCCCACGATCACCGTCACCTTCGGCATCAATGACAGCCCGCTGGCAGGTAAGGACGGCAAAAAGGTCCAATCCCGCGTCATCCGCGAGCGCCTGATGAAAGAGGCGGAATCCAATGTCGCGATCCGTATCACCGACACGCCGGGCGGCGAGGCTTTCGAAGTGGCAGGCCGGGGCGAATTGCAGATGGGCGTGTTGATCGAAAACATGCGCCGCGAGGGGTTCGAGCTCTCAATCTCCCGCCCGCAGGTGCTGTTCCGCGAAGAGGATGGTCAGCGTGTGGAGCCGGTCGAAGAAGTCACCATCGATGTGGATGACGAATATACCGGCGCGGTGATCGAGAAGCTCACCGGCCCGCGCAAGGGCGAGCTTTCCGAGATGAAACCGGCCGGCGCTGGCAAGACCCGCATCGTGGCGCAGGTCCCTTCGCGCGGCCTGATCGGCTATCACGGCGAGTTCCTGACCGATACGCGCGGCACGGGGGTGCTCAACCGCGTGTTCCACGCCTGGGAGCCGTATAAAGGCCCAATTCCGGGTCGGCGCGCGGGGGTTCTGATTTCTATGGAAAACGGGGTGAGCGTCGCCTACGCGCTTTGGAACCTCGAAGAGCGCGGCAAAATGTTCATCGGCGCGCAGGAGGCGATCTACACCGGTATGATCATCGGCGAGCATTCCCGCGACAATGATCTGGAAGTGAACCCGCTCAAAGGCAAGAAACTGACCAATGTGCGCGCCTCAGGGTCGGATGAGGCCGTGCGCCTGACCACGCCGGTCACCATGTCGCTGGAACAAGCCATCGCCTATATCGACGATGACGAGTTGGTCGAAGTCACGCCCAACGCGATCCGCCTTCGCAAACGTTTCCTCGACCCCCATGAGCGCAAACGGCAGGCCCGCGCGGCTGGCTAAACACAAAAAGCGGCACTTATCTAGTGCCTCTTTTCTTTTATCATCAATATATTATGCGGCGCCTTTAATCCGATGGTCCGCCACATGGCAGCAAGTGATCCATCGACATTGACGGCTGATCACACCCGGCCTCGCCGACGATTTTCGCGGGCACGCCAGCAACCGTTTTGCAGGCGGGAACATCTTCCAACACGACCGATCCCGCCGCGACGCGAGAGCAATTGCCCACATGGATGTTGCCCAGCACTTTCGCGCCCGCCCCGATCAGAACACCATCGCCGATCTTCGGATGCCGGTCCTCTTCTTCTTTGCCCGTCCCGCCCAACGTCACCGAATGCAGCATCGAGACATTGTCGCCGACCACCGCGGTCTCACCGATGACGATGGAATGGGCGTGGTCGATCATGATCCCCTGCCCGATCCGCGCCGCCGGGTGGATATCGATCCCGAAGGCTTCGCTCACCCGCATCTGGATGAAATAGGCGAAATCCTTCCGCCCTTCGCGCCATAGCCAATGGCCGATGCGATAGGCTTGGATTGCCTGGAAGCCCTTGAAATAAAGCAAAGGCTGCAAGAACCGATGGCACGCCGGGTCGCGTTCATAAACCGCAACGATGTCCGCGCGCGCCGCGACCCCAAGCATTGGATCGGCGGCAAAGGCCTCATCCGCGATCTCGCGCAAGATCTGTTCCGACATATCGCCGGAGGCCAGTTTTTGCGCCACCCGATAGGCCAGCGCTTTCTCCAATGTTCCGTGATGAAGGACGGTGCCATGCACCAGCCCGCCCAAGAGCGGCTCCGCCTGCACGGCTTCACGCGCCTCGGCAGTAATCCGGGTCCAGACTGGGTCGATCTCCGCGATATGTGACTGACGCTCCGCCATGGCGGTCTCCTTCAAGGCTCTGCCGATCCTTTATACCAGATAGGAAGGCAAGCCCAAGAAAGAAACCGTGATGGGCCCCATCATCAAACCCAATTGGGCAAAGACAGCATCGCGTAATGGGCCGCCAAGCGCACCGTTCCGCCCGTGAAATCCGGCCCATCCGCGCTGATCAGCAACTCGGTCGGCGTCCAATAGACCGTCGGCGTCGACGGGCCAGACACAAAAGAATTCTGCGCCACGCCAAGGCCCGAACCATAACGCTGCGCATCGCATGCGACGCCCAAGCGCCAGGTCGTGGCTCCGCCAAGCGCCTGCGTGACAAGCCCCGTGACGCCAAAGACAATCGACCGTTCTGGAAAAATCACCGGCGTGGTGACGGTCGGCCCAGCGATGATCGGCACATCGATCTCAACCGAGCGCAACGCCATCCCAGCGCCATTCTGCGTCAGCGTCACCGCGCCGTCGCGCCAACTGTCGCCATCATGCATCGCCAACACGCCCTGATCCAAAATCACGGCGCGGAATCCTTGCTGAGGTGAGATGAAATCCCAGCCATTGTTGACATAGATTGCGATCTCACCGACCTGACCGGACCATGCGTCGGTGGCCCCAATCGGCACGCCATAACAATCGCCGTCCTCCGCAAGAACCGGCGGCGTGCTCTGCGTGACAGAGATCAAGCGCAGTTGCACCATCCCGTCCAACCGGCTCAAGGCTTCGTTCACGGTGACATGTTTTTGTGCTTGAGACGGGCTCAACAACGGTAAGTTCAGTTGTGGTGTGTTAGTCATCTATCATGATCCTTGTGAAGGGGCCCGGGCCGAAGCGGCCGGACACTTGCGCGACTTGAATGTCAAAGGGTGGTGTCGTGCCATCGCTGGTGCGTTCGGCGGTGCTGTAGGTCCAATTCGGCGTGCTCACCGTCACCTCCCGCTTCAGCCCGTCAGCGTCCGAGACGCGGATCAGATAGGCCTCGATATCTTCGCCAAGCGGCACCTCCGCACCCTGCCAGCTGTCGCCATCAATCCGGGTTCGCCTGATCCAACTGACCTCTAAGTCGGCGCCACTCCGCCGGGCCCTGACATGCGCCGGGGCATAGGGCCGCAACCCGACCCCATCAAAGGCCAAAACGCGCTCTTGATAGCTCTCGTCGCTCAGCGACCGCTGCGCCGGGCCAACACGGTAGTACCGCTCCAAACCTCGGGCCGAACTGGGCAATTCGATCTGCTCGGGCCGTCCATCCAACAAGACAAAGAAGCTGCCCGCTGGCCAAACATCCGGCATTACGCCATCGGTTCCCGCCTGACCCCGCAACAACATCGAGAGCGCCCATTCGTTCGGAGCCGCCATCTCGGCATTGGCAAACTGGATGATCTCCCACGGGCCGCTGTCTCCAGCACCAATCGCCGCCACATTGCCCCCGTTCAAAACGCCCGGAAGATCCGTCGAAGACAGAGCGCCACTCGATCCAGTCGTGATCCGCACTGGCGTGGCGCGGTCCCAAAGACCTGGCTTGGCGGCAAGAAGGGGGGTCTTCAGCTGTCCAATGACCGATCCAACTTGGATCAGTCGGTTGAGCTTGTACCCACTATTGGTGCTTGACGAATACACCGCCACTTGCCCAGGCCAGGGTCGGGCGGCCACCGCCAGATGCGGGGCATGCGCCACCTCATCGCCCGTCAGAAGTGGCAAATCCATAAACATCGGTTGCACTGGCAAGGGCGGCACGAAGGCCTGCAGTTCCACCGGCGCATCGGTCGCATCCGATGCCTCCGAAAGGCTTGGCTCCACCCGCACGGCTTCAACCCGGCGCGCGCCCACATCTTCCACGCGGTCGATCCGCCAGGTCGATCCATCCTCCAGCGCCACCATGTTGCCAGCGCCCAGCGCGCGCTGCGACGGCGGCAAATCAAACGCCACCGTGTCGCGCGCAACCCGAGCCTCCGACAGCCACCGCTCCGCAATCCCGCGCGCTTCTGCCTGGGTCAACGCCAATGGCAACTCGCTCTGGCTCACGCCGATATCTGCGTCATCCGGGAAGATCGCTTCGGCCACCCGGGATTCAAATGCGCCATCAGCCTCGGTAAACCCAACCCGCACCCGACCAACCGTCTCCGCCTCAGACGCGCGGGTCAAACGCATGCCCGCCGCGCCATCCTCATCGGCGGCGGTATCCCTCTCCGCGATCTCGGCGCCTGGCAGGTCCGGAAGGTGTTGGAACACCAATTTCCCATCCCGCTCCACGGCACCGAACCCATAGGCCAGCATCAAGGGCTGCAACCGCGCCCGGGGCGTCTCCACATCTGACGACACATGACCCCGCACAAATCCAAACAGGCGCGAGACGTCATAGTCGGTCACCCCACTGCTCTCGCAAATCTCGGCCACCACCATCGCAAGTGGCTGCCCGGCAGAGCGTCCGGTTATCCAATGCCCGCGCCCATGGTTCGCCCCATCGCTCCACTGGGCCAGATCATTTGGAAATGCCGGCCAGGGTCGCGCATCCCACGCCCAGACATGCGCCTTGGATACGTCGATCATCGGGCCATCATATTGGTCGGACGTCGGGTTGTTCGCCGGGTTGGTCCAATAGGCCATAGTCGCGCGCAAGTATTGCGCCTGGATCAGATCATCGCGCCGCCCGTTAGAAAAATGGGGCAACGTGCTTTCCGAACTCTTCGGATCCAGGAACTTGTTCGGCTGATTGGTGCCCTTATCGACCGCGCCACAGCCGATTTCATCCACCCAGGCCGCATCAAATTGCGGCCCGCGCAGCGCTTCCGGGTCATGCGCCGAGTAAAGCCGCGCCTCCGCCCCGTTCGGCCAGACCAACATCCGCTCGCCCGACACCCATCGCGGGCGGCGATCAGGTGGAGAGCAGGCCAATATCCCGCTCTCCCCTTTGACCATTACCGCCAAGGCCTGGTCATAGGTCTCGCCGATCAAGGCCACGCGGCGTGCCCGTCCCGGCACTCCCGGCGTTCAACCTTCAACCATCGATCTGACCCATTCGGCCCCGGCGCGGGTCTTCCCCGCGCCACGACCACCCAAGATCACCCAAGTCCGCCAATCTCCCTCCGGCGGCACCTGATGCGGCAAAGCCCAGATATCGAAGATATAGGGTAAGGCCGCCAAGGCCTCATCACTCAGCCCTGCCAGGAACGCCTCCACCACTTCGGGCGGCTCTGAGGCAAGCCAGGCGGAGGTCGATCTCGGCTCGTGCGGCGTCGAGGTCGAGCTGTCCGGTGCCTAACCCGGCTCCATGTTTGTCTCCTGCTGCACGCGCCTTCTCCTCCATTTGAAGAGCGAACAGGAAGGCGGCATTCATCGCCTTCAGGTCTTTCGAGACCGCCTGTTCGCCCGTCGCTGCCTCGGTCCGCAACGCATCCACCGCCGCTTCCAGAGCCTCCAGCGTCACTTCAAAGGCCTTCATCGCCTGCGACACGACCCGTTCCGCCCGCGCCGCCGCCTCCCGCTCCGTTTCCGAAGCCGGTGTTTCGTGAGTAATAGCTGACATGTTTAAAAATCCCCGTGCTTGAAACCCCGCACGAGCAGAAACGAAAAAGCGACCACGGGGATTACCTCCCGGGCCGCTTACCCACTTCTTCCAGCATCTCACAAGTGATGCCAGAGACCGCTCGCATAGTCAATAAGTTTTGTATTTCCAAAGGGTTAACGAGGTGCGTACGCACTCACACTCTGTTAACCTCGCCTTCTCTGCTTCACAAATATCCCGGGGAGCGCGAGGGGCTGGCCCCTCGCCCGGCCTAGAACGCTTACTCTGTCGCCGCCGCGTCCCGTTCCGCCTCAATCTGGCGCCAGCGCGCGACATTTCGGTTATGCTCATCAAGGGTTTCGGCAAAGGCATGCCCACCGGTCCCGTCAGCAACGAAGAAGATGTAATCTGTCGCATCGGGGTTCACCGCCGCCTCAATCGCCGCCCGCCCCGGGTTCGCAATCGGCGTCACGGGCAGCCCATCGATCACATAGGTGTTCCACGGATTATCATCGCGCAGCTCGCTCTGCCGAATGCCGCGGCCCAAGACACCCCGCCCATTCGTCACGCCATAAATCACCGTCGGGTCGGTCTGCAGCCGCATCCCGCGATTCAAACGATTCTCAAAAACCGACGCCACCGCCCCCCGCTCATCGGGCACCGAGGTCTCTTTCTCAATGATCGACGCCAGGATCAGCGCCTCCTGCGCGCTGTCCAGCGGCACGTCATCCGCCCGCCCAGCCCAGGCCGCAGCCAAAATCTCCTGCTGCGTGGCGACCATCTGATCCAGCAACTCCTGCCGATCCGCCCCGCGCGTCACCTCATAGGTGTCCGGCGCCAACGTCCCCTCATCGGGCAGCTCCGGCACCTCGCCGCTCAAAAACTCCGCCTGGTTCAGCCCCTCGACAATCTGCCAACTGGTCAGCCCCTCGGGCACTGAGACACGATAGACCACCCGCGCATCGCTCCCGGTCAGCTCGCGATAGATCTCCGGCACCTCTTCTTCATAAGCGAAGGTTGCGAGTTCCACGATCTCGCCCGTCCCCGGCACCCGCTCGCGCAGCCGGATCTCGCCGGTGCCCTGATTGCGCAACACGAATGTCGCGGTGTAACGGAAGGTCGAGGCCCCGCCAGAGGTCACAATCTCCAGGATATCGACCATCGACGCACCAGCCGGAATCTCGTAATTGCCGAACCGCAACTCGCCTGCCTGGCCCGTATAATCCGCGCCCAGCCGGAAGATCATCGCGCTTGAAATCGCGCCGTCCTCGGCCAATCCCTCCGAAACGGCCCGCAAACTCGCGCCGCGTTCGACTTCGAAGAAAATCGCCTGCTCGAGCGGACCTTCAGTCGTAAACTCCCGCTGCCCCCAGCCAATCGCCCCCGCAAAGGCGATAAACGCCACAATCAGAAAGCTCAGCCCGTTCGCGGCGATGTGTTTCCACATGTGATCAGACTTTCCCCATAATCAGGCAGGCATTGGTCCCGCCAAAGCCGAAGGAATTAGATTGCACGACGTTGATCTCGCCTTCCACCTTGGTGTTGGCGCAGAGGTTGATCGCTGTCTCGGCGGCTGGATTGTCCAGATTGATCGTCGGCGGCGCCACCTGATCGCGCAGCGCCAAGATCGCGAAAATCGCCTCAATCGCGCCTGCCGCACCGAGCAAATGCCCCGTCGCGGACTTCGTCGACGACATCAGCAGATCGCCCGCATGATCCCCCATCAGCCGCTCCACAGCGCCCAACTCGATTGTGTCTGCCATGGTCGAGGTGCCATGGGCGTTCACGTAATCCACGGCAGACGGCTCCAGTCCGGCGCGTTTCAGCGCCGCCCGCATGGCCCGCTCCGCGCCTTCATGATCCGGCGGCGGCGCGGTGATGTGATGCGCGTCGCCCGACAGGCCATAGCCAAGAATCTCGGCGTAAATCGTCGCGCCACGCGCCACTGCGTGCTCATATTCTTCCAGCACGACAACGCCTGCGCCCTCGCCCATCACAAACCCGTCGCTATCGGCATCCCAAGGGCGGCTGGCCTTCTCCGGCTCCTCGCCGCGCTTGGTGCTGAGCGCCTTACAAGCGTTGAACCCGGCCACGCCAATCGCCCCAATCGGGCTTTCCGCGCCGCCTGCGATCATCAGATCAGCATCATCCAGCATGATCAGCCGCGCCGCATCGCCGATGGCGTGGGCACCTGTGGAACAAGCCGTCACCACCGCATGGTTCGGCCCTTTGAAGCCATAGCGAATGCTGACCTGGCCAGAGACCAGATTGATCAACGCACCCGGCACAAAGAAGGGCGACACGCGCCGCGGCCCACGCTCGTTCAACGTGATCGAGGTGTCGGCGATGGAATTCAAACCGCCGATGCCAGAGCCAATCATCACGCCCGTGCGTTCCAGGCTCTCCCGATTTTCCGGCGTCCAACCGGCATCCTTCACCGCCTGATCTGCGGCGGCCATGCCGTAGAGGATAAACTCATCGACCTTGCGCTGCTCTTTTGGCTCCATCCAATCGTCAGGGTTGAAGGTCCCGTCCGTGCCATCGCCGCGCGGCACTTCGCAAGCATAGGTGGTGGCAAATCCGGTGGTGTCGAATTTGGTGATCGAACCCGCGCCCGACTGCCCATCCAAAAGCCGTGACCAGCTTTCTTCCACTCCACATGCCAATGGCGTAACCAGCCCCAGCCCCGTGACAACCACTCGACGCATGATCTGCCCCTCTTTCTTTAGCGCAATCCGCCACCTGATACCGTGTCAGCGGACCCAGGCGCAATCCCTCGCGCGCGACGACCCGTAACCCGGCAAGATGCGACGGATCAGAACACGCCAAACCAAAGCCCCACACCTCCATCCCGTGCTCATAGCGTCAGCGGCTGCCACACTCCTGCGGTTCAGAGATAGTGTTTCAATACAAATACCTACGATACGCTTGGCAAGGACCGCTCCAACACCGTCCGGCATCCTATTCAACGGCTGACGCCCTCCAAGCGGTCTTAATCGCTGTGCGCAACACTTGCTTCTGAAACAGAATGCGCGCCGCGCCTTTGGGCACGGGTCGATTGCCGAGCGCGGCGAAGATATACTCTCAACAGTTAAGATGACACCGCGAAATTCTGACCCCGCACAAATGAAAACAGCGCACCTGGTGGGCGCGCTGTTCACAAAAACTGTTATGCCCCAGAGGGCCGGAACAGATTACTGAGCTTCTTTGATGAATTTCACCGCATCGCCGAAAGTCTGGATCGTTTCCGCCGCATCATCGGGGATCTCGATACCGAACTCTTCTTCAAACGCCATCACCAACTCAACGGTGTCGAGCGAATCTGCGCCCAGATCGTCGATGAACGACGCATTCTCGGTCACTTTACCCTCTTCCACACTCAGGTGCTCGACGACGATTTTCTTCACGCGATCTGCGATGTCGCTCATAATCTTTCCTCATCCGTTACGGGCAGGCACATGCCCCGCCGCATTTCGTTTCGCCATCTGGCGGTTTCTGGCCCGGTTTCCCGGCCCCATCCGTCAGGCGTTCCCGCCCCCCGGCAAATCTGCGCCGCCTATAGCACACTCCGACGCGAAGGCAACTATGCAGGTCTTGGTTTTTCAATCCCCTCCTCGGGCGGTTATCAACCTCTTTCCCCTGCAATACGGCGCTTTAGAAACCCGAGCCGCTCCGCGATACCGCGACCCGCCTCGGGCACCCGCCCCGCTGTCAGATGCCAAACATGGGGTACCGAGGTCCAAATATCCAGAACCGCCTTGAGAGCACTTCACTTTAGGCTGCGCGACCAATGACTGTCGGCACCTGTCCTTGGGCAGAGCGCGGGCGCTCACTTCCGCCTTACAGACAGCGTATTTTAAACTGCTCTGACGCGTTCGGTTATGCCATCAAGAGACGTAGGGAAGCATAATTTTTGGGCGCAAAATCGAGATCACACCGGGTATATCATGGGTTGTGCTCTAGACGATGGGATGTCATGTGTTCCGCATATGTTCTATTTTAAATGAGGCTTAAAATGTCCCTGAATTATGTGATGATCGGGTCCAATGATGTAGCAAAGGCCAGAGCTTACTTTGATGCTGTCTTGCCCCTCATTGGGGGAACTGTGGCCATGGAATTCATGCCCCATGGTTTTTGCTATCGTCTACGGGGCGGCGGGCGGATTTGGGTGACGCCGCCGTTTAACAAGGAAGCGGCAACGCCAGGTAATGGAAATATGGTCGGCCTGCGATGCGAGAATGAGGCCGAAGTGCAAGCGGCCCACGCAGCGGCACTCTCTGCTGGTGGCACCAATGAAGGGGAACCGGGGCCGCGTCCGCAATATGGGCCTGATTTCTACGGAGCCTATGTCCGTGATCTTGATGGCAACAAGATGAGCTTCGTTTACTTTGGCGATGCGGACTGATCGCGGTTGATGGCGTTCGGCACTCTTACATCTTCACCGCATTGCGAGAGTGTGAGAGCGCCGTTTTGTCTCTGCTATCTGAAAGAATGGCGGCTGCAGCTGGCGGCTTTCATGCCCATACCGCGCCAGCAGCAAGCTCAACCGCTGCTGGCGCGATGCAGGATCAGAGCATCGCCATCCCGCCATTCACATGCAGGGTTGTTCCGGTGACATACCCCGCCTCGGGGCTCGCCAGATAAAGCACCGCGGCGGCGATCTCACCCGGTGCGCCCATCCGGCCCGCCGGGATTTGCGCCAGGATCTTGCCCTTCTGATCCTCGGTCAGCTTGTCGGTCATCGCCGTCTCGATGAAACCGGGTGCCACCGCATTCACGGTGATCCCCCGCGACGCAACCTCATAGGCCAGCGATTTCGACATGCCGATCATGCCCGCCTTCGACGCAGCGTAATTCCCCTGCCCCGGGTTGCCAGTCGCACCCACGACGGAGCTGATATTCACGATCCGGCCCCAACGTGCCTTCATCATGCCCCGGAGCACGCCGCGGCAGAGCCGCATCGTCGAAGTCAGGTTGACCTCCAGCACAGAGGCCCATTCTTCATCCGACATCCGCATGAACAGATTGTCCCGCGTGATCCCGGCATTGTTGACCAGAATGTCGACCGAGCCCATCGCCTCGACGGCTTGTTTCGGCAGCGCCTCGACAGCCTCCGCATCGCTCAGGTTGCAGGGCAACACATAGGCGCGTTCCCCAAGGTTTGCCGCAAGCGCCTCTAGCGGCTCGACCCGCGTCCCGCTTAAACCCACCGTCGCGCCGGCCCCATGCAACGCCCGCGCGATATCCGCGCCGATCCCGCCCGAGGCACCCGTTACCAACGCGCATTTGCCTGTCAAATCTGCCATATCTCACTCCTGTCGTGGGCCTCAGCCATCCGTGGCCAGCCCAAAGTCTTCAATCTCAAGGCCTGTCATCACATGACCGCTCGCGGCCCCGTCCAAGCTCCGCCAATAGAACGCGTCGTCGCCCAACATATCGGCCACATAGCGCCGCCGCTCTTCATGGGCCGCGGCCTCCCTGTCCAGCGCGGCACCGCCCCAATCCCGCAGAACGATCTCGGCGCGGTCGCCAATTTGCCGCTCGACACCGCCAAGGATCAGCCAAACAGCATCCCCCTCGATCCGCGCGCCTGGCGTCACTTCCGTCACCAGGCCCAAGCCGCGAATGCGATAGCCGTTCTGGATTAGAGCCGTGATATCGGCCACATCCGCCATATCGCCGAACACAACCGTGGTCAGACCCGGATGCTGCTCCACCAACATCTCAAACCGCTCGGGGCTCGCCCCGGTCATCGGGCCGGACATATAGAGCCGGTTGCCCTCAACGCGGAAAACCGTGGCGCCTGCGGTTGCGAAAATCATCAACCCCGCCGTTGCCACAACCACCGCAGCGATCGCGCCCCCCCAAATCAGAGCGCGTTTAAGCATTGAGGCTCTCCACGGCGGCTTTCACGTCATCGGGCGTGCCGACGGGCCGGATCGCGATATTGCGATCGATCCGCCGCACCATCCCCGACAGCGCTTTGCCCGCGCCGATCTCCCAAGTCTCGGTCACCCCGTTTGCCGCCATCCAAAGCACGCTTTCACGCCAGCGCACCGAGCCGGTCACCTGCGTGACCAGGTTCTCCCGGATTGACGTGTTTGCCCTTTCCGCTTGGGCCACCACATTGCCCACAAGCGGCACGACCGGGTCCGACACCTCCACTTGGCTGAGGGCCTCGGCCATAACCTCCGCCGCTGGTTGCATCAGGCTGCAATGAAAGGGCGCGCTCACCGGCAACATCACCGCCCGTTTCGCGCCGCGCGCCTTGGCCAGCTCCACCGCCCGCTCGACCGCTGCGCGATGACCGGACACAACCACTTGGCTTGGGTCATTGTCATTTGCGGCTTGGCACACCTCCGCTTCGGCCGCATCGGCGGCCACCGCCGTCGCTGCCTCGAAATCCAATCCCAAAAGCGCGGCCATCGCGCCCTCGCCTGCGGGAACCGCCGCCTGCATCGCCTCGCCGCGCCGCCGCAAAAGCCGCGCGGTATCCGCCAAGCTCAGCGATCCTGCCGCGCAGAGCGCCGAGTATTCTCCCAAAGAGTGCCCAGCGACAAAAGCCGCCGCTGTCACCTCGACCCCTTCGGCGTTCAACGCCGCCATTGTCGCCATCGAGGTTGCCATCAAAGCCGGTTGCGCATTCCGGGTGAGCGTCAACTCGTCGATCTCGCCCTCCCAGATCAGCGTACTCAGCTTTTCGCCCAAGGCCTCATCAACCTCGTCAAAAACGGCTTTGGCACCGGGATAAGCTTCGGCCAGATCGCGCCCCATACCGATGGTCTGTGCGCCCTGTCCGGGGAAGATAAAAGCTCGGGTCATCAGACGTTCCTCAATATCTTGTATCTGGCTCAACGGGCTACCCCATGGGCCCACGCTTCGCAATTGCGAACAACCGCTGTGCGTTGCACCGTCTCAGTTAACCGCTATCTCTCAGCCTATGGACGGCGGCAAAGGACGGCAACCATGACGGCCTCAGAGACGACGCATTGGACCAATTCCGAGCGCCAATTCGGTTCGGTCGCCAAGCTTTTCCACTGGCTAACGGCGCTCTTGATACTGACGGCCCTGCCACTTGGTCTGATTGCCAACTGGCTGCCCTATGACACCTCGGAAGAACTGGCCGTGAAAGCCACGCTCTTCTCTTTGCACAAAACCATCGGGGTGACAGCCTTCTTCGTGGCGCTTTTGCGGATCCTTTGGGCCATCGTCCAACCGCGCCCCAGGCTTCTGAATGCCGGACACGGCGTTGAAGCAATATTGGCCGAAGCGACACACTGGGTGCTCTATGTCAGCTTGGTGATCGTGCCGCTCTCGGGTTGGCTCCATCATGCCGCGACAACCGGCTTCGCGCCGATCTGGTGGCCCTTTGGCCAGACCTTGCCTTTCGTGCCGCAATCCGAGTCGGTCGCGAAATTCTTTACCGCCTGGCATTGGCTTTTCACCAAGCTCTTGGCCCTCGCCATTTTTCTCCACATCGCGGGCGCTCTAAAACACCATTATGTGGATCGCGACGCCACGCTCGCGCGGATGTTGCGGGGCCGTCCAGACCTTCCAGCCGATTTGCCGGACTCGCCCGCAACAGAATCGCGCCGCGCCTTCGGCCTGGCCGCGACCATCTGGGCATTGGCGCTCGCCGGTGGCACAGCGCTCGGCCTGCAATCGGATCATGAGGCCACTGGCCCCGCCTTGGCCGAGGTGCAATCGGAGTGGCAGGTCACCGATCGCGCGCTGGAGATCACAGTTCAGCAGCTTGGCAGTGCGGTCACCGGCCAATTTGCCGATTGGACCGCCCAGATCGACTTTAGCGAAACAGCCAGCGATGGCGTACATGGCGCGGTTGAAGTGATCATCGCTATTCCCTCGCTCAGCCTCGGCGGCGTCACCCCACAAGCGCTTGAGGCGGAGTTTTTCAACGCCGAGGCGTTTCCAACCGCGCAATTCGCGGGCCCGATCCTGGCCGCGGAGGACGGTTATGTCGTCGATGGCATGCTCACATTGGTGGGCCAAGAGGTCCCTGCCCGCCTGCCCTTCACGTTGCTAATAGAGGGCGACACGGCCACCGCGACCGGCAGCCTCTCTCTCGACCGCCGTGATTTCGGGATGGGGCCGAGCTACCCGGACGAAGCCAGTGTGGGGTTTGGAGTCGAAGTCGCAGTCTCAGTCACCGCGACCCGCAGCAGCGAGTAACAGGCCGCCGCGCCAAACGCGGCGCGGCTCAGCCGCCGTTCTGCGCATCCCAGGCCTTTAGAAACCGCTTCTGCGCCATTGCCCGCCAAGTCGCGCGCAAATTGGCCTCTGCCCAAACAGGATCAAACTGATCCACCCGCACCAGGATCAACGCATGCGCTTTGTAATGATTGGTGGTGAAAAACCGGTCGGGCTCGGCTTCAAGCAACACGTCCCGCATATCCCGATCCACTTTGAACACCGGCACGTCCTCATGCGGACTCCACCAGACCCAAAGCTTGCCATGTGCCTTCAGACAAGGCTCCCCCCAACTGGTCGCCTCCACAACCTCCGGCAGGTCCAGGCCCAAAGCCAAGGCCTTGATCCCCTCCCAATCGATCCGTTCCGCCATCACCGCCTCCTATCACTCCGCCCAGTTTGCCATGAGCGGGTCCACAAAAAAATGGGCCGCCCTGCCGAAAGGGCGGCCCCAAGGCCCGTGAGTGTCGGCCTCGCTTAACCTTCCATATCTTCGGCACGGATCGATTCGATCGAAATCTGAACCGTCACCTCGTCGCCCACAAAGGGTGTGAACGCGCCCAGACCGAACTCGGTCCGGCTCAGGGTTGTGGTGGCGTCAAATCCGGCCACCAACGCGCCGTTCATCTGCGGCAAAGGGCTTGGCCCGGCGGAGTTCAGCACGGCGTCCAGCACCACTTCGACGGTCTCGCCGCCAATCGTCAGATCGCCGGTGATCAGCGCGGTATCATCGCCAGTCACCTCGATCCCGGTGGAGGCAAAGCTGATCATGTCGCCTTCGGCAGCGGCGAAGAAATCATCGCTCAGCATATGCGCGGTGCGCGCTTCCCAACCGGTGAACATCGAGGTGGTGGGCATCGCGACCGAGACGGACGAGTTTTCCGGCGCGTCGGCGTCAAACATGATCTCGCCTTCAAAGCCCGAGAACATGCCATAGGTGGTCGAAAGACCGAGATGGTTCCAGCTAAACACGATCTGGCTGTGCGAGGCATCAAGCATGTAAAGCTCGGCATCGGCCAAAGCGGGGGTTGCAGACAACGCGGCCAAAACCGCAGCTGAGGAAAGAAGGCGTTTCATGGTTATATGACTCCCTGGCGTATCGAATTCACGTAGGTCTAAAACTCGGGTCTTCCACAGAAATGGCAATTCAAGCTGTCTCAACACTCTGTGTGCGTGGGCGCACGGGCAAAAATCCGCCGAAGAACCAAGAGCGGCGCACCCAAAACCCACCATTGAAACGATGCCCCAAAACGCGGCCAAACCCCTTGCATCATGGCCGAACGCCTGTATAAGACGCCCTTCCTCCGTCGTTGCTTTGCACCGGCGTGGTCTCTCGTGACCGGGGGGCGGAGGATACGCCCCGGTCTTTGAAACACGCTTTGATATGAACTGGAGATAACATGCCGCTCTATGAGCATGTCATGATTGCGCGTCAGGACTTGTCCAACACGCAAGCCGAAGGCCTCATCGAACATTTTGGCACCGTGCTGACCGACAATGGCGGCACCCTCGTGGATCACGAGTATTGGGGTGTCAAAACCATGGCCTACAAGATCAACAAGAACCGCAAAGGCCACTATGCCTATATGCGTTCCGACGCACCGGCCCCCGCCGTGCAGGAAATGGAACGCCTGATGCGTCTGCATGATGACGTGATGCGGGTTCTGACCATCAAGGTCGACGAACATGCCGAACTGCCCTCGGTCCAAATGCAAAAACGTGACGAACGCGGCGACCGCCGTGAGCGCCGCTAAGGGAAGGATCTAGACCAATGGCTGCAAAACCGTTTTTCCGCCGTCGCAAATCCGACCCGTTTGAGGGCGATAACGCGCCGAAGATCGACTACAAAGACACCCGCCTTCTGCAACGCTACATCTCTGAGCGTGGCAAGATCGTCCCGTCGCGGATCACCGCCGTGGGTGCCAAAAACCAGCGCAAACTGGCCCAGGCCATCAAACGCGCCCGGTTCCTGGCCCTCCTGCCCTACGCCGTGAAATAAGGAGACTGACCAATGGACGTTATCCTTCTAGAACGCGTGGCAAAACTCGGTCAGATGGGCGATGTGGTCTCTGTGAAGCAGGGCTATGCGCGCAACTACCTCTTGCCGCAGAAAAAGGCTCTTCGCGCCAATGAAGCGAATCTGAAAGCCTTTGAGGCTCAGAAAGTTCAGCTTGAGACGCAGAACCTGGAAACCAAGGCCGAAGCCGACAAGATGGGCGAAAAGCTCGCTGGTCAGCAGTTTGTCGTGATCCGCTCGGCCTCTGATGCCGGCGCACTTTACGGCTCTGTCACCACCCGCGACGCGGCCGAAGCGGCCACGGCGGATGGTTTCACAATTGACCGTAAACAGGTGGCACTGGCCCGCCCAATCAAAGAGCTGGGCCTGCACACCGTTCATGTGGTCCTACACCCTGAGGTCGAGGTGGACATCACTCTGAACGTGGCCCGCTCGACCGAAGAGGCCGAGTTGCAAGCCTCCGGCAAATCGATCCAGGAATTGGCCGCCGAAGAAGAAGCGGCTGCCGAGTTCGAGATCGCGGAGCTCTTCGACGATATCGGCGCTGCACAGCTCGATGAGTTGGAAGAAGCCCCCGCCGAGAGTGCCGACGAGACCTCGGCAGACGTGGCCACTGAGGAAGACGGCGACGAGACCGCCTGATCCCCATCGGGTCATCACAAATCAAAACCGCGCCTTTTATGGGCGCGGTTTTTTCGTGCCCGACGAAGCGCTGTCCCCAGAAGAGTGCGCCCATGGAAAAAGCAAAACCCGCCATCATGGCGGGTTTTCCAGTTTTGTCAGATGCAGTTGGCCTGGATTAGTTGTTCCAGGTTTCCATCTCAAGCGTGGCGTCGCAATAATCGCCATTATAGGTGCCGACCCAAACGTCGACCCGGCCATTGAGATGCTCGCCGCCACGGATGTTGATCACTGGGTCAAGATTGCCACGGGAATCATCGTCGAAGAACCAGGTGGTGTTGGCCGAGTTGACCAAGAGCACCGTGTCACAGGCGGATGTCACTTCGATCTCCAGACGGTAATTGTCCATCCCGCTCAGATAGAACGAGAAATCGGGGGACGAAATCACACTGCCGGAGTATTGAAAGCCACAGTTGCGAAGCTGGTTCGGTCCACCCGCAACGACGGAATAGCTTTGCGGGCTGTAGAGTTGATCCCCGGTCAGGGTGTAGGTTGCCCCGGTTGTATCAAATGTCGGGCAAGCCAAAGCTGGCACGGCCAGGCCAAACAGCACAAAAACGGCCGCAATTAAGCGTTTCATGTAAGTCTTCCATTCTTGGTTTCAGTGAAAACACCGCCCCAAAGGGCGGCTTTACCGCGGACATGCCCCGCAGCAAAACCGCCGTTCGGAACACCCGTTCAGTTAAACCAAGTTTCCATATTTAGCGTGGCAGGACAAGCACCTCCGCCAAATGTTCCGACCCAAACATCGACTCGGCCGTTGAGCAAATTCGCACCCCGCAGGTCCATCCGGGGGTCCAGATTGCCATTGCTGTCATCATCATAGAACCACTGGCCGTTGGCCGCGTTCACGATCAGCGTCGAGTCGCATTGGCTGTCCACATCGATGGCCAGGCGATATTCCTCCATCCCGCTCAGGAAGAAGGTGTAATGCGGCGCCGCATTGGCATATCCGCCTGCCCCGATATTGCAGTTGCTCACCGGGGTCCCGCCGCCAGCTTGCACCGAATAGGCCTGCGGGCTGTAAAGCTGCTGACCGGTCAAGGTCAGTTGCTGCCCCGACATATTGAAGGTCGGGCAGCCGCCGGCGGGCTGTGGTTGCGGTTGGGGCTGGGGCGCCGAGGCAAAGAAGGTCTCCATATTCAGCGTCGCGTTGCAGTTTTGGCCGGTATAGCTGCCGACCCAGACATCGACCCGGCCATTCAACGCCTGACCGCCGGTCAAGCTCAGGCTCGGGTTCGGATAGCCCGCGCCGTCATCGTTGAAATGCCAAACCGTATCGGCGGTGTTGACCAAAAGCGTGGTGTCACAATCGGCCACCACATCCAGATCAAGCCGGTATTGGTCCATCCCGCTGAGATAGAACGAATATTGCGGCGCTGCGCTGAAATACCCGGCACCTTGGAACTCGCCGCAAGACGACGCGGCCGTGCCACCTTGAGCCTGAACGCCAAAGCGCTGCGGTGTGTAGAGTTGCTGTCCCGTCAGTGTCACCTGCGCACCTTGCAAGTTCCAAGTTGGGCAAGAGGCCGGGAGCGGCGTGGGTGCCGGGGCCGGGGCTGGTGCTTGGTTGAAGAAAGTCTCCAAAGTCACTGTTGCACTGCAGGAACCGCCACCAAAGGTACCGACCCAAACATCGACGCGCCCGTTGGTCTGCGCCGCATTGGTCAGTTCGATCCGCGGATCAAGATTTCCGTTGCTGTCATCATCGAACAGCCATTGCGCGTTGGCGGTATTCACCAAAAGCGCTGCATCGCATTGGCTGTCTACATCAATGACCAACCGGTAGGGGTCCATACCACTCAAATCAAAGGAATAATCCGGTGCCGAGCGGAAATACCCGGAGCCCAAACCGCCCAAACCGCAATTGGAGAGCGCGTTTGACCCGCCAGCCTGCACGCCGAAGGTGGTGGGGGTATAAAGCGTGTCGCCTGTGTAGCTAAACGCGCCGCTGGCGAGTTGATAATTCGGACAGGCCATCGCGGCCACGCCCATCGAAAAAAATAGAAAAATACTGGCGAGGAATAATCTCATATCAATTCCCTCCCGTTTGCCGTGTCTACATCAAACATCCGGCCCAGGGCGCGCAGACCCCCGATCGGGATGAAGGTCAAATGCCCGGTCGCCATGCCGCAGCCATATGCAATGAGGTCAATAAACATCAAACCGGGCACGAGGTCGGACCGCCCGAACTGGGCGTGCGTCGAGGATAGGCAGGTTCCCGCCAAAGGCATAGAAAAAACCTAAGGCGAGATCCGTTTTTTCGAGGATTAGCGCCAGGTCTCCACGCGGAGCCGCGCATCGCACAAGGATCGATCATATGTTCCGACCCAAACATCGACGCGCCCGTTGCCAGGGCGGCTCAAACGGATATACGCATTCAACCCGCTGCCGCTATCGTCATCGAAAATCCAGTTGCCGCGGGCATCGCGCACCAACAAGACGGTGTCGCAATTCGCCTCGGACACATCGATCGCCAGATCGTAGCCCGACATGCCATTCAACTGGAACGAGAAATCAGGTTGGGCAATGACGAACCCGCGCATCGTCGTCGGCGCCAATCGGCACCGCTCAAGATTGACATCTCCCCCTGCCGTCACGTTGTGGGTTCGCGGCTGCCAGAGAAAGTCACCGGTATAGCTGAAACTTTGCACCGCCTGTTGCGGTTGCGGACAGGCAATCGCCGTACCGACGAGACCAAAAGAAAGAAGCAGAACAGACAAGAACAGACGCATGGAACCCTCGCAGATTATTTTGGTAATGATCCTGTCGAAAAGTAATTTCGTTTGCAACTTTCCCGTCTTAAATTTATGAAAACCCCAACAAAAAAGGCCGCTCAAACAGGCGGCCTTGATTGATTTTGAGAACGGGAGCGTCGCTTAAGCTTCGTCTTCCAACGCATCGACGGCCTTTTGCAGGTCATCTTTCGAGACGTCTTTCTCTGCGACATCGGCCATCTCGAACACGAAATCGACAACCTTGTCTTCAAACAGCGGTGCGCGCAGCTGTTGCTGCGCTTGCTGGTTTTGTTGGATGAACTCAAAGAACTCCCGTTCCTGGCCCGGATATTGCCGCGCCTGATTCATGATCGCTTGGGTCATTTCGGAATCGGACACCTGCACATCGTTCTTCTGCCCCAGCTCGGCCAGAAGCAGGCCCAAGCGCACCCGGCGCTCGGCAAGTTTCTTATGCTCATCGGTGGTTTCGATCTCACCATGGTCATGGCCCTGCACGTCAGGGTTTTCCTCATGCCACAGCTGATGCGCGATCTGACCGGCTTCCGCATCGACCAGCGACGGCGGCAGATCAAACGCAACCTGCGCATCCAACTGATCCAAGAGCTGCCGTTTCAGCACTTGCCGGGCCGCGCCCGCGTATTCGGCTTTCATCCGCTCTTCGATCTGACCTTTCAGGGCGGCCAGATCCTCGGCGCCATATTGCTTGGCCAGATCATCATTGACCTCGGCAGGCACCGGCTTTTTGACCTCTTTGATCTTGCATTCAAACACGGCGGCTTTGCCCGCCAGATGCTCGGCCTGGTACTCCTCGGGGAAGGACACCTCGACGTCTTTCTCTTCACCGGCTTTGGTGCCGATCAACTGCTCTTCAAAGCCCGGGATGAAGGAGTTTGAGCCCAGGACAAGCGGATAGTCTTCGGCCGCGCCGCCATCGAACGCCTCACCATCCACCTTGCCGAGGAAATCGATGACAACCTGATCGCCATCGGCAGCCTTGCCCTTCTTGGTCGCGAAGTTCTGTGCGCTCTCGGCAATCTTGCCAAGCGCCTCTTCCACATCCGCCTCACCTGGGGCCACAACCAGCCGCTCAAGCGTCAGCTTCTTGTAATCCACATCCGGAATCTCGGGCAGCGCTTCGTAAGACATCGCAACGACGATATCGTCGCCCTCTTTCCAGTCCTCATTGACCATCTTGATCTCGGGCTGCATCGCCGGGCGATCGCCGCTTTCCTCAAGCTGGCTCTGCACAGCGCCATCGACGGTTTCCTGCATCGCCTCGCCCATCAGACGCTGACCAAACTGTTTCTTCAGCAGCGGCATCGGCACTTTGCCTTTGCGGAAGCCCTTCATCTCGACCTCGGGCTGTGCCTCGGCCAGTTTTTCATCCACCTTCGCGTCCAGCTCAGCACCCGTGATGGTGATCTCATAGGCGCGTTTCAGTCCGTCGTTCAGCGTCTCGGTGACGTTCATAGGGGTCCTCACATAGGTGACATGGGCACCGGCGGTGGCACCCTCAAAGAATTTGCGCCTTACTAGTGGTGGCAACGGGGGCATTCAACCCCGAAAACAAGGGCGAAGACAGCGTGAGTATGACAGTTCGAGCCGAGAGCAATCGGACCTTGTCAGCCTCCGCAGAACACCAAGGAGGCAGAGAAGAACGCTCAAGCATGACTTACTTGTCAGCCTTCAAAGATGACTCGGACGCCGCCCGAGACGCGTTCAGCTTGATCCACAGGTTCGACCAAAGCAGGGAGCACGCGCACATCCTCGAAAGCCATAGTGACTCGCTGTTAGTTGACACAGATTATTACAGTACCCCGAACTATCCCGTCTGAACCCGGACAACCCCGAATACTCATTGAAAATAAAAGGAAAATTAACAAGCACGGCCTGTGTCACGAGCGTGAAAGCTTGTCATGCAGTGCAGGCGGAAATCGCGGCGATTGACTGTCGTGACGCTCAGTGCCGATCCTTGTATCGTCCCTCTTAAACCAAGTTTAAACGCTTATTTACAAGGGTTCCATGAGGCGGTGAGCGGCTAGCTTGCGGCTCTGGCGATTTTCCGAACATGCACGTTGGCGTGCAAGTTTGTTTCCATCCGTGCAAGTTAGGCCAAACCCCTATCTTTTAAAGAAAAAGATAGGGTTTGATCGGCGTAGGAGTTTCGGGCAACTTGCACGATTTTCACTTTAACCTTGCTGGCGACCTAGCCATTCCAACACGTCAACTAGCTCATCATCTGAGAGTTGAGACAGTGTGGACGTGCCGAAATGCAGCTCACAGTAATCAACGAATAACGTCTGGTTTCCCAAGCTAGCACACTTAGCGTAAATCCACCGTCTTGTGCAGTGGCGTTGCACGTCTGTGAGTGGAGCCTCCAGCTTTCGAACCCCTGGATTTGGCACAGCACCCCAAGGCACTCCTGGGGGTTCATGGGGCACATCACCACGGTCGTATTTGTAAGTTATATTGAAGATATCGCCCCCAGCTATGAAGTAGCTGCTGCCAGATTCAGGTTTGCTTTCTTCGTCTGTCGAGGCATCGCGAACAGCCTCCGAAATCTTCTTTAGAAGTTCTTGCTCCCTTTCGCGGGAATCCTTCATTTGCTGCTGCCCTGAGTTTGAAGTTACACCGCCTTGATTAAACGAATAATCTTTTCCTCAGCACCATCTTCAACATCACCGAGCAACTCATATGCAAGGAGAATAACTTCTGCCTTCTTTGCAGGTTTCATCTTTCGCCTGCTTTGCGACAGGCCCTCTTCAACAGCCGAGATGGCTGCAGCCAAACGTTCGGCGTCCGAAAAAACTGAGGCTCTTTTTTTGGCGTCTTCTATAGCCTCACGAGAGATCGGTGGACCGATGTAGAGTTCCAGACCGAAGTACTCAGATAGTGCTTGAAGCTTATCGATGCTCGGAAGCCTACCTGCGCGAATATCTCTAATTAGTCCATCATGCCCAACCACATCGAGAGATGCCTGGCGCGCAGACACGCCTTTTGATTCGAGCGCCTCTTCAATGACAGCGCGGAGCCAGTCACTGGCGTCCTCTTTGTGTCGTTTAGCAAGCGCCATTTCTAAGTGATCTGCAAAACGTCTCCGATTCGCAAGATAAAAATATCTTACGTACTAAGGTGATTTATATCTTGATTGTGTGAGGATATTTCTGTCTTATGCGGGCATGATGAATGATATCCAACGCACCCTTATCCAACTCTGCGATCTTTACGCGAAGCATAAAGGCATTTCTCACTGGAGAGTTTCTTATCTCGCACGGGGTGACGGGATGTTCTTTCGTCGTCTCAAGGAAGACGGCGCTGGATGCACGTTAAAGACGGCGCACAAGGTCGCTCAGTGGTTTTCTGATCATTGGCCAGATCAAGAAATTGAATGGCCGTCAGGCATTGAGCGACCCGACCCAAGAAAGGTGGCGGCGGAATGATCGGCACACCCGTCAAGCTTGTCGAAATGGCTCGTGAGGCCACGCTTGGCATGACCGATGAGGAGAAGGTCGCTTTTGCCATTGAGGTCTGTCACGGCATCACCGATCCCGCCAACGGTTCAGCGTTGACAATTGCGTCAAACAGGATTGGCCAGCATGCCCACATGCTCTGCCGTGCTGCTCATGAAAAGGAGCGCGGATGATGAAGTATCATGGAGATGCCAAATCCCCAACGCTACTCACAAAGATCCCGCCCAAGGTTGGTCACGCACCCAAAGGCGGGAACGGCTCCAGCCTGCGTTTGCCTGTAGCGCGGTGCTGGGGCCAACTCAAACGTGCGGTACGCTGGCTGGATGATAGTTGGGTTGGTGATCTGATCGGGGCCGTCAGCCTATTTGGCATCTGCTATCTGCTCCTGCTGTTTGGCTGGGCACTGTCCTGATGCATCACGCCCGCCTGCATACCTCCCCGCGCCTGCGCCGCGCCTTGAAGGTTCTTCAAGAGGCCCGGGGCGAGATCACAACCTACGAGTTGTCAAGGGCGGCAGACATTTGCGCAGTCAATTCGGTCATTGCTGAGCTGCGCGAAAACGGAGCCGAGATCACCTGCCGACAGGCGATCAGGGATGGTCAACGGCTGTTTTACTACCGGCTCAAGAAAAGCCCAAAAGGATGCTAAAGCGTGACGAAAATCTCTGAACCCAAGATCCAGCGACTACCCCTTTCTGACATTGAGGTAGATGCCGAGAACCGGCTGCGGCCTGTGTCGGACGCGGGCGTACAAAGCCTGATCGCCTCGATCGAAGAGTTGGGTGTGATCAAGGACGCGATCCATGTGCGCAAGAAACGGCGCGCTTCCGGTAAAACACTTGTTTTGATGGCGGGTGGACACCGCCTTGAAGCAGCCAGGCGACTAGGCTGGGAGACCATTCCGGCGCGTGTTTGGGCTGATGTCACTGATGACTTTGCCCGCCTGATGGAGATTGACGACAACCTTTCCGGTGCAGATCTGAGTAACCTCGAACTCAGCGTATTCCTTGCTGAGCGCAAGCGCGTCTATGAACGAATGTATCCAGAAACGAAGGCTGGTGTTGCAGGGGGAAAAGCGCGCCAGAAATCAGCAACGGAAATAATTTCCTTTGCTGAAAGTGTAGCTGAAAAGCGTGAGTTGAGCGCACGCCACATCCGCAACTTCATCCAGATTGGCAACGCGCTCAGCCCACGTGAGGTTGCTGAGCTTGCGGCTGCCAAGGAACCTTTGAAGCTCAAAGATCTGATGGCGCTTGCAAAAATTGGAGAGCCGATCGTTCGCGCGGACATCGTCGGTCGCCTCTCGAGCGGTGAGGTCAAATCGGTCGCTGACGCACTGGGCAAACTGCAGCCCGGAAATTCGAACGCGAAGGATCTTGATGCTGTCGCCTTCCAGAAGCTCGCGGTTGCTTGGGAACGCACGCCCATGAAAATGAAGCGCCGCTTTGTCGCCGATCAAAGTGTCGAGTTGCTGAGCCTCCTCAAAGACCTGGATGGAGGACTGTAACGTTGCCTACGCTAAGCCCGGAAAAGGTTTGGTGGACTGCCACCGAGATCGCTGATGCCCGGCTACCAGACGTGCCCAATACTCGGCAGAACGTCGACGCGCTTGCAAAGCGATCGGGATGGCGCGAGCACCCGGAATGGTGTCGCCAACGTTCAGGCAAGGGTGGAGGTTGGGAGTACAACTGGCAGCTCTTTCCGATCGCGTCGCGTCGCAAGCTCTTGAACGATACAAGGCTCCCAGATCAGGCCCGACAGGATGTCGCGCCTGATTTGGCTGATATGCAAGCCTACTACGAGAGCCTGCCCGAAGCCGTCAAAGCCAAGGCGCAACTCCGCAAAAAGGTGTTGTGTGAGGTGCTGACGCACGAGCGCTCGGGCCTGACGCGATTTTTTGCGGTGAGCCAAGTGGCGCTTATGCATGATATCGGCGATCGCACGATTTGGAACTGGTTCAAGCTGGTTAGGGGGCATCCTGAAGCGGATTGGCTCTACCTTCTCGCGCCGCGCAACAAGGCGGGTGCGCGCAAAGAGCCGTCTGCGCAATGCAGCCCAGAGTTTATGGACCATTTAAAGGGTCTGTTTCTGCAGCTTGAAGGCCCGACTTTTGCCCAGGCATGGCGCGATGCCGAGAAGATTGCTCGCAACAACGGCTGGACCGTTCTGTGCGATCGCACCGCGCGCCGCCGCCTGAATGAGCAGGTGCCCCGGGTCGTTCAAGTCTACGCACGCGAAGGCATCGCCGGGCTTGAGCGATGCTTCCCGCCGATGATCAGATCGAAGCTCGACATGCATGCGATGGAGCATGTGAATGCCGACTGCCACAAGTTCGATGTCTTCACGGAATGGGATGACGGCTATATTGATCGCTGCCAGATCGTTGCCTTCCAGGACATCTATTCGGGTAAGGTTCTGAGCTGGCGCATTGACCATACGCCCAACGAGGCTGCAGTAATGTCAGCCTTCGGAGAAATGGTCGAGAACTGGGGTATCCCCGAGCATTGCACCTTCGACAACGGCCGCGAATTCGCCGCCAAATGGCTGAGCGGGGGCGTGAAGACGCGCTATCGCGGCAAGGCGCGTGACGACGATCCGATGGGCGTGTTGCCACTCCTCGGCATTCAAATCCACTGGGCCACGCCCGGCCATGGTCAGGCCAAGCCGGTCGAGCGGACCTTCCGCGACTTTGCCAGCGACATTGCCAAGGACATCCGCTTTGCCGGTGCCTATGTCGGCAATCGGCCAGATGCCAAGCCGGAGAACTACAAATCCCGCGCCATTCCGATCAAAGACTTCATTCGGGTGGTTGATGAGCGCATCAAGGAACATAACGCTCGTGTCGGCCGGATGTCGGAAACCGCGAATGGCCGCAGCTTCGATATAACCTTTGCCGAGAGCTATGAGCGCTCAGCCATTCGCCGTGCCACCGATGAGCAAAAGCGCCTCTGGCTGATGGGTCAGAAGACGCTGACCATGCAGAAGAACCACGGCCGCATTCACGCCTTCGGTAACTATTTCTGGTCGGACTGGATGTCTGAATATGCGGGCAAACGCGTCATCGTCCGCTTCGACATCGAGGATCTGCAATCGGGCGTCTATATCTACGAATTGACCGGCGAGTTCATGGGCTTTGCTCCATGCCAGCTTGCCAAGGGCTTCCGCGACCTCACGGCAGCGAAAGAGAACGCCCGCGCCAAAGCGCAATTCCGCAGGGCGCATCGCAAACTGCTGACGGCCGAGCGTCGCCTCAGTCAGAAAGAGATCGCAGCGCAGCTTGATGCGATCCCGGCCTCTGATCCGGTTGTCCCTGAAAACAAGATCGTGGCTATGCCCAAGGGTGATGCCCGACCCGTGGCCGCCCGCGTGGCGCGTCCTGAATACGAGGACAAGATGACGCCAGAGCAGGAGGCCGAAGTCATCGCCTTCCAAGAGCAGTTCTATGCGGAACAAGAACGCAAGAAGGCCAAAGCTAAGGAAGAAGAGCCGATCGATCGCTATCGCCGCGCTGTGACGCTCGAACGAGAGTTATCAGCCGGGAAGGACATCGGCGCAGGATTGGCCAACTGGCTGCGGGGCTACCAAGGATCCCCGGAATACTTCGCGCATCGCGACATGCACCAAGACGTTGGAGATCACTTCGTGTGGTTTGAGTGAAGCCGCCGCGCGGGCTGCAACCCGCGCGAACGGCAATGAAACGGGCGGCAAGGCCCAGAGACAGGAGGAAAGATGTCAGAGACGAACCAGCTTTACAACAGCGTTGCGCCGCTCAGGAATGTGACCGCCCTGGTCACCCTGATCCATCGCGTCAACGAGCGCGCCTTGGGGTTGCCTGGCATGGCCACTTTCTATGGCTATTCGGGCTACGGCAAGACCACGGCTGCGGTTTACGCCGCAAACAAGTTCAACGCGCTCCAAGTTCAGGTCAAAGAGAGTTGGACGGGCAGGAAACTGTGCCAAGCGATCCTTGGTGAAATGAGCCTTCAGCCAGCCAAGACGATTGCCGATATGGTCGATCAGATCGCCCAGGAGCTGATGTTCTCCGAAAAGGTGCTGATCGTGGATGACGCGCAGTATCTGGTCAAGCGCAGCATCATCGGGATCCTGCGGGACATCTATGAGAGCAGCGGTAACACGATCATTCTGATCGGCGAAGAGAACCTGCCGCAGGATCTACAACGCTGGGAAAACATCCATGGCCGCATGCTGGACTGGGTGCCTGCATTGCCCGCGTGCATGGCGGACCTCGACCATCTGGCGACCCTGTATTGCGCGGATGTGGCGCTTGATCCTGCTTTCAAGGAACACCTGCTCAAAGCCTCACAGCATTCTATTCGCCGCGTCTGTGTAAACCTCGGTCGCGTTGCCGAGTTCGCCCGGACTCGGGGCGTCGAGCGAGTGGATCTTTCGACGTGGGGAGATCAGGCGTTCTTCGCCTGCGCCGCGCCCAAGCCTCGGAGGGAGCTAGCATGAGCGATTTTCAGTTCAATGCTGATGTGCTGCGTGGACAGATGGCCGAAGCCCTCCTCTACGCCGACGAAGATCATACGATGTGGGTAGTCGCTGAATTCGCGGAGCGCGCTGACCCCAAGAGCGTTGAGAACCTCGCCGCGTGTTTTCAGCCTCATGAGCATGATCGCTCAGAAGTCGTCGCGTTCTTGCGCAATCTCGCCGACCTCATTGAAGCGGAGGGGAAATCAGTATGACCCGTAAACCTATCGATCAGTTGAACAAAGAACCAAAGCCGCAGGGCATGGACGGCGTCTGGGCCGAAATCCGTCGCCTGAACACCTTCACCAAACGTGAAATCCACGAGAACACCGACATCCATAACAAGACGATCACGGACTACGTGAAGCGTCTCATGGCAGGCGGTTACGTTGAGGAGCATTCCACCTTCGAAGACAGTGGCCGTTACGTCCTGGTGCGTGATGCAGGAATTCATCCACCGCGCATTCGGCCTAACGGTCAGCCCGTCACCCAGGGCAAAGGTACGGAGAATATGTGGCGGTCAATGCGGATGCTCGGGCAGTTCACACCGCGCGACATCATGGTGCATTCGACCACCGACACCGTGTCTGTCACCGAGGCTACGGCAAAGAGTTATTGCTCGATGTTGCTGAAGGCTCAGTATCTGCGCGTTATCCAGAAGGCCGTGCCCGGCAAGCGGCAGGCCACCTATAAGTTCGTGCGTTACACCGGGCCGCTGCCTCCCCAAATCCAGCGCGTGAAGCAAGTCTTCGATCCGAATATCCGTGAAGTCACTTATTATCCGGGAGCCGCCCAATGAGCGCGCCCTTGGAAACCGTGACACAAAGCTGGGGCGCAGATGCGCCGGATTGGGTGATCCGCCTCGCCGAAGAATGTTCAGCCAGTTCGCAACGTCAGGTGGCCGGTCGTCTCGACCGCTCGGGCGCATTGGTCAACCAAGTGCTGAAGAACAAATACAACGGCGATCTGGCCGCTGTCGAAGACTGCGTGCGCGGCGTGTTCATGAACGGCACGATTGAATGCCCGGCGCTCGGATCAATACCCTCGAATGAATGCCACGACTGGCGAAAGAAGTCCCGCCAGTTCGGTAACGCCAACATGCTGCGCGTCCGCATGTTCCGTGCCTGTAATCACTGCCCTCGAAACGCAAGGGAGAGCCAATCATGAGCGATTTGCATTCCAAGATCGTGACACTTGCCAAGAAGCGTATCCCACCGACACAGATCGCCAAGCTGGTAAAGTGCTCGCAGGACAAGGTCTATTCTGAAATCCGTAAAGCGCGCACGCGGGGTGAGGTCATCCCGTATTTCAAAACAGCGATGACCGAGACTTCCAAGCGCCCCGGTTCCTCAGTGGTCTTGCCTGATCGACTTCATGAGCTTTTGACACTTTACGAGCAGACCAAGGAGTTGACCCCTGGCGAAGCTGCTACGTCTCTCCTTGAGGCAAGCCTGCTTTCGAAAGCGGTGTCTCATGGCTGAGCGTTGGACCGAAGCAGAGATGCTTGGCTTAGCTGCCAGCGGCGTCACCAAGGTGGACCTGCTCGGTCAACGGGGCACCACGCTGGTGACGTGTGAGGAGGTCGCCGCGATGGCTGCGGTGATCGCCCTTTCCGGCACCCTCTCGCCTGTCGATGCTCGGATCGACGCGGGCACATACCCTGAATTCAGAACCACACGAAAGGAACGGACATGATCCCCGAAGGATACATGCAAGACGCCCAGGGCAACCTTGTACCGGAAGCGAAAGTGAAACCGGAACACAAGCTCGAGGACGAGCTGGTGCGTCGTCTTGCCGGGTCCGCGCAGTCGCTCCGTAATTCCCTGTCGGCCTTTAAGGGATCTGCACTGGATGAGGCGGATGCCTTCCGCGCCCTGGTCGCCGAGAAATATGGTGCGAGCAAAGGTGGCGCGAAGGGCAACATGACCTTGCGCAGCTTCGACGGAAAGTTCGAGATGCAGGTGGCTGTCTCCGATAACCTGTCATTCGGACCGGAGCTGCAAGCCGCTAAGGAGCTGATTGACACCTGCGTCGAGCGCTGGTCGGAGGGTGCAAACGACAACATTCGTGCGCTGGTTAATCACGCCTTCCAGGTCAACACGGAAGGCCGCATCGACACTGGCCGCGTGCTGGGATTGCGCCGCCTGGATATCGACGATGCCGAATGGAAGCGCGCAATGGATGCGATCTCAGACGCGGTGCGCGTGACCAGTTCCAAGACTTACATCAGGTTCTACGAGGTCGATACAGAGACCGGCATGCGCCAGCCAATCCCGCTAGACCTGGCGGCGGTGTGATCCATTGAAAACCTCCCGCTCGCTCCAGCAACAAATCCACATCGCATGTCGCGATCTCGGCCTTGATGCCGACGCCCGTCACAATATCCAGATCGCGGCCTGCGGTAAGGCATCGATGCGCGACATGTCGGAAGCGGACCTGCAACTTGTGGTCAATCACCTGAAAGAGCGCGGTTGGAAAGGCGGGTTTAAACGGGGTGTTAAACGGCGCGATTACAAGGCCGCGCCCCGTGGCGATTTGCGCCTCGTGCATGTACTCTGGCGCAAGCTCGGCGAGGCAGGTGCCCTGCACGAACCCGGTCGCGCTGGCCTCAACAAATTCATCCGCTCGCGCTTTGAGGGGACATGGAAGTCGGTACCGATCGACGTGGACACCCTGCGCGACCATCGCCAAATCAGCCAGATCATCAATGCGCTGAAGGACTGGTGCGCCCGTGAAGGTGTAGAGCTGAAGCGGTGAAGAAACCCGTCGTGCATATCACGGATCACGCCCTGGTGCGGTATCTCGAGCGCGTTCTACTGGTTGATGTCGAACGCCTGCGCCGCCGGATCGGCCGCAAGATTGACGCGCTGTTGATCGAAGAACTGCCCGATCCGAGCGGCGTTACTGTGAATGGCGTCACTTACAAGCTTCGGGGCAAAGCCGTCACGACCTGCGTACCCGTCAAGAAACGCACCCGTCGAGGGCAACGGCGGCGCAAATGAACAAGAGCTTCAAGCCATATCTGCCGGGTGTGCTGGCCATGATCGCAGAGGAGATCAGCGAGCAGGTTGCTGTGCGCTTGGCAGAGGCGAGAGGCGGACGGGCCGTATATGTGCCCAAGACACCCAAGCCTGGTTCTGAACTGTCGCAGATCGTAGGCCTCGAGGCTGCCAAGCAACTCTCCAAGCTGCTCGGGCATGGAACGCTCAAGGTACCTTGTGGCAATATCGGCGGTGCTGGTGGACGGCGCGCACGGATCGAGACGCTATGGCATCAAGGTCTCAGCCATGCCCAGATTGCTGCCGAGGTTGACGTGCACACGAGAACTGTGGAACGTGTTGTCGCGTCACTGCGCGACGACAGTGAACCCAAACTCCCCTTTTAGCGCCAAAGACGAGTGATCCCGACAACTGTCGGGGCGCGTCTCGAACGCCCGATTGCTTAGGTTCCTCCTCAAGCAAACGGAGCAAACGAGATGAAGTCTGTCAGACAAATCGCGGAAGAGATTGTTGCGCGCGAAGGTGGCTATGTGAATGACCCTGATGATCCGGGTGGAGCCACAAACTTCGGCGTCACCATTCACACCATGCGACGATTGGGCTTGGACCTGGACCGCGATGGAGATGTCGATGCACGTGATGTGCGGGCGCTGAAACGCGACCAAGCCGTTGATATTTTCATCCGCCATTATTTTGAGAAACCGCGCATCAACCTGTTGCCCGAGCCGCTGCAAGCATCGGTTTTCGACATGTATGTGAACGCAGGCAGCAATGCGGTGAAAATCCTGCAACGGCTACTGAGTGAATTCCAGGAGCCGGTCACCGTCGATGGCGCGCTCGGACCTCAGACTGCAGCCGCCGCGAGACGGGCATTTGCCAAAGCCGGTGTCCATTTGGTCGACGCTTATGGCATCGCCCGGCGCAACTACTATTTCCGGATCGCTGACCACCGCGCAGCTTCGCGCAAATACGCCCGTACCCGCGCTGGCGGTAAAGGCGGCTGGATTCGACGCGCCGAAGAGTTCATCAGCGCGCAATTTCACATGAGCGATTCAGAGTTTCAGCGGAGGGTTTCGGCATGGGCATGATCGGACGGATTTTGACAGGGCTTTTCGGCGGCGGTCGGAATGTGGTGGCCGAGACGGCCGAGGTGTTCCGCGTGAACGCGGAGGCCAGCGCACAGCGGCAATCGGATTATGCTCAGGCCGCGCTGGCGCAATTCGGCACGGAGTTTCAGATTGAGCGCAAGGGGTGCTTTGACCGCTTCATAGATGGTCTCAACCGATTGCCGCGCCCGCTGATGGTCGTGGCGACATTCGCGCTGTTCGCATCAGCGATGTTCGATCCGATCTGGTTTGCGGAGCGGATGCAGGGGTTGGCACTGGTGCCGGAACCACTCTGGTGGCTCGCAGGCACGATCGTCGCCTTCTATTTCGGTGGCCGTTTCCAAATCAAGGCGCACGAGTTCCAGCAAACAGTGGCTCAGGCGACAGCGATGGTTCCGCAGGTCATGGAGAACATCAGCCGTCTTCGCGCGTTGCGGCATGATAGCCCCGGTGTGGCCGACACAGGGACAGATACTGAGCTGACCGTTGCGTCGATCGAACCCAGCGACAACCCGGCCGTCCAGGCTTGGCGGGAGGCATCTGCGTGACACTAGACATCGACACCGGTCTGAAGCTGGCAAGTTTCGGACTATCTATTGCCGCCATGGTCTATGCCTTTTTCGTCAACCGGCGAAAGGATGTGGATGAGCGTTTCCGAGAAGGCTCCAATCGGATGGACCGCCACGAGAACCGGATCGCGACGATTGAGCAGACCGTCCAGACCATGCCTGGCAAGGACGACATGCATTCCCTTCAACTCGAGCTGGTCAAGCAGACCGGCTCTCTCAACGAAATGCGCGCGGTGATGGAGGGCAATGCCAAGATCATGGCACGCCTCGAGGCCATTGTGAGCCGCCATGAAGATCACCTACTCGAGGGAGGTAAAGGTAAATGAACGACTATGTAGGCACCCTTTCCAAACACCGTCGCCTGACAATCCTAAAATTCCTCTTGGACAGCCCTGAATACACCTCGAACGCCTCAATCATGGTCGAGGTTTGCAATACTTTCGGCGTCACTTCCACGCGTGACCAAGTGGCCGGTGAAGTGGCCTGGCTGAAAGAGCAAGGCATGGTGACGTTCGAAGATCATGGCGACTTTATCGTTGTGACCGCCACGACGCGCGGTGTCGAGATCGCCCAGGGCAAAGCCCGCCATGACGGAGTGCAGCGTCCTCGACCGGGAGTGTGATATGCCTCCTCGCCGCAAGATTGATTTGTTGCCGAGGGAGTTTCGGCAATGGCTTCAGGATGAGCTGAAGGACCGAGGTTTCTCAGGTTATGACGAGCTGACGGAAGCGTTGAATTTCCGTCTTGCTGATGAAGGTCTGGAATTACGGATCGGCAAAACGGCTGTTCACGCATATGGTCAGGAATTCCAGCAATACGCGGCAATGCAAGAGCAAGCCCAGGATGAAATCCGTGCCTTCCTTGAAGAAGCCAGCCTGAAGGAAGAGGTCGATGTGACCTCGGCGCTGTTTCAGCAGCTCACCACGATCCAGTGGCGCTTGCAGATGATGATGGCGGATCCCGATCAACTTCCCGACCCGCGTGGTATGAAAGACCTGACCACCGCGCTTAACAACCTGATCCGGTCAACCAGCCTGCGTGACGGCATCTTGAAAGCCGAACGTGCCGCGCAATCCGAACGCTTAGACCAAGCGGTGGCCTCCGGGCAGATTGATCGCGCCGCCGCTGAGAAGGCTCGCGAGATCATGGGGTTTGGTTGATGTCCTATGACGACGAGAACTGGTGGGGGGAGCGCCACGGTTATGAGGTACACGTCGACAATGAGATCGGACACCTGTGGGTCATCCATGATGGCAAGGTCACCTGGGATCAGCTTCAGGCGATCAAGAATGAGGTGTGGGGCTGTGATGCCCGCGCGATCGAAGTCTACCCGGCCGAGGGTGATGTGGTAAATTCACTGCACTGTCGTCACCTCTGGCGGCTCGGCCCCGCCGATTTTGCACCTGACCTGCTCGGCAACGATCAGGCACAAGACAGCCTTGCCGCACGCTACATGAGTGCCTGGGCCGAAGCTCGCGAGGCAGGCGCATGAGTGTGGAGCCGGTCATTGACTTTCTTCCTTATCAGAAGGCGTGGATAAAGGATAAGTCCCGCTTCAAGGTTGGTATGATGACGCGCCGTGGGGGCAAGACGTTCGCGACCTGCGGCGAAGCTGTTGACGACTGTACTCAGGCCGAGATTGAGGGGCGCAAAGAACGCTGGACAATTCTCAGCCGATCGGAGGGCACGGCCAAAGAGGCGATCGAAGATGCCGTAAAGCCGATGACCAAAGCATATTATTCGGTCTACTCGACGCTGGCCAAGCATGGGGAACCCGAGTTCAGCGAAGAAGACTTTATCGTCCCCGCCCACACCAAGACCCTCAATCAGGGCGATCGCGTGTATGAAGTCCATGTCGAGGAAGCAACATACAAAGTCCAGGAAGTGCGCTTTCCCGGCGGTTCCAGAATATCTGCCATATCTGCGTCGCCGGATGCTGCCCGTGGTTATGGCGGCAACCTCATTCTTGATGAGTTTGCCTTTCACCGAGACAGCCGCAGGATCTGGGCCTCGGCTTTCCCCGTTGCCGCACGCGGGAACCATAAGATCAGAGCTATTTCGACACCAAACGGTAAAGGGAACAAATTCTACGAATTGATGACCACCACAGAAAATGGTTGGTCCAAACATCACGTCGACATTTACGAAGCCGTTAAACAGGGCCTCGATGTTGATCCAGATGAGCTGCGAAGGGCGCTGAACGACGAAGACGCCTGGGGTCAGGAATTCGAACTCAAGTGGATGGATGCTGCTTCTGCGTGGCTGACTTACGATCTGATCTCGTCTTGTGAAGATGTTCGCGCGGGTCATCCTTCTGTTTACCGAGGCGGTCCATGCTTTGTTGGCGTTGATATTGCCGCGCGCAACGACCTGTTTGTGATCTGGGTTTGTGAGGTGGTCGAAGGACAGCTCATCACCCGCGAGATTATCGAAGAGAAGAAGATCAAGTTCTCAAAGCAGGATGAGTTACTTGCCGGTGTTTTCCGGCGGTATCGTGTTGTGCGGTGCTGCATGGACCAAACCGGCATGGGCGAAAAGCCGGTCGAAGATGCGAAGGCCACCCATGGCGAGGATCGGGTGGAAGGCATCTTGTTTGGCGTCGCATCCAAGCTTGATCTTGCAACCGGTCTGAAAGAGACAATGGAAGAAAGAGGGCTTCTTATCCCTGAAGGCCAGCCTCTTCTGCGTGCCGATTTGCATGCAATAAAATCAACTGTCGGCGCGACAGGTGTTCGGCGGCTTGTCGCGGACGGGGATACGGATGGTCACGCCGACCGTTTTTGGGCCGCAGCCTTAGCCGTTGAGGCGTCCCAGACAGAGTATCAACCCTATGTTTATCGCCCTGTCCCACCAGGTGGGGGAAAAGATGTGCGCCGCCCGATTAAGCTGACGGCCGGGTTCCGGACACAGAAAGGAGTGTGGTGATGGCTTATCAACTTGTGGACCAATATGAGCGCCCGGTGCGCAAGAAGCTTCTGACCGAGCGTATTGCTGAACCAGGCATCACATCCATTCGCACGGCATGGGCGCACTCTGTTGCATCCGGCCTTACACCATCTCGTCTGTCATCCATACTGGCAGCCGCCGCAGAGGGCAGCCTCTATGATTATTTGGTACTGGCCGAGGAGATGGAGGAGCGCGATGCGCACTATGCCTCCGTGCTGGGTGTGCGCAAGCGCGCCGTCTCCGGTGTCGCCCCGATCGTCGAGCCTTCCTCTGATGATCCGCGAGACGTGAAGATCGCTGATGATGTTCGGACCAATCTGGCCCAACATGACAGCTTCACCGATCTGGTTGAGGATATGCTTGATGCGCTCGGCAAAGGTTTTTCGCAGGTCGAGCTGATTTGGGGCCGTGGCAAACGCACTTGGTGGATCGAGGAATTCATTCACCGGGATCCCCGCTTCTTCATGTTTGATCGAGATACCGGCCGGGAAGTGCGCCTGATCGATGAGAGTGACATGGTTAACGGGCTGGCGCTCGAGCCGTTCAAATGGATCAGCCACAAGGCCAAACTCAAGTCCGGGTTGGTCGGCCGAGGTGGTTTGGCGCGCCTCATTGCTTTCGGTTGGATGTGTAAGAGCTACACCCTGAAAGACTGGATCGCTTTCATTGAAACCTATGGCCTGCCGCTGCGCCTTGGCCGATATGGGGCCAGCGCCACTGCCGAGGATGTCGAAACGCTCTTCACTGCTGTTGCCAACATCGGCACCGATGCTGCCGCCGTTTTGCCTGACAGTATGCGGATCGACTTCGAGCAGATCGCCGGTGGCCCAGGCAATGACATCTTCGAGAAACTGGCACGCTGGGTAGATGAGCAGACATCGAAGGCGGTGTTGGGTCAAACCATGACCTCGGACAATGGCTCCTCAATGGCGCAGGCGCAGGTGCATAACGAGGTGCGCCATGACGTAGCTCAGTCAGATGCGCGCTCGGTTTCCGGCACGCTGAACCGCGACTTGATAAAGCCCTATGTCGATCTCAACTACGGGATCCAGGAGCGTTACCCCCGTCTGTCGATCCTCGTCGAGGAAGTCGAAGACACTGACATGATCATGAAGAACGCCTTCCGCATGATCAGCCAGGGCCTGCGCGTCAAACAATCGGAGCTGCGATCCAAACTGGGCTTTTCCGAACCGGACGATGACGACGAGGTGATCGGCGGTGTGAAGCCAGCGGCCAAAACAGCCGAGGCGCGTAACCGGGCAGAGCCGGATGACCCATATGCGGATCTCGACGAGGTGGAGGATGATCTCTTTGCCGATTGGGAGGAGGTCATGGGCGATGTGCTGGAGCCTGCGCTCGCGCTTCTGGAAGGGGCATCCAGCTATGACGAGGCCCGCAGGATCATCTCGGATGCTTTCCCACAGCTCGGCGATAAAGCCATGATTGAATCCCTCGTTAAAGCCTCTGTTAAATCCCGTGCGTCTGGCGAGGCCGAGGATGACTGAGTTCTCGGATAAGCCGGGCTACGCATTCAACCCTGGTGCGCCGCCCGAGGTGGCGTCCTTTTTTCGCAACAAAGGGCTACGGCCGAGTTTTGATTGGCAGGATGTCGAACCTGAAGAGCATGCCGTGGCTTTCTCGGTTGCCAAGGCCATGCAGGTCGATGTGCTGGAGGCGATCCAGGGCGCATTGCAAGAGGCTATCGACGAAGGCATTCCCTATGAGCAGTTTGCCAAAGATTTGAAGCCACGCTTGCGCAAACTCGGCTGGTGGGGCGTTAAAGAACAGGTTGATCCGGTCACTGGCGATGTGCGCAAGGTACGGCTTGGCAGTCCGCGCCGTCTCAAGACAATCTATCGGGCGAACATCCGGTCGGCCCGTGCTGCAGGTCAGTGGGATCGCATCCAGCGCACGAAGGACGCCTTGCCCTATCTGATCTACCTGCTTGGCCCCAGCGAAAACCATCGTCCGCACCATGAGGCCAAGGAAGGTCTGGTGTTGCCCGTAGATGACCCGTTCTGGCAGAGTTGGTATCCGCCCAATGGCTGGGGTTGCAAATGCCATGTGCGCCAGATCACCAGGCGCGAGGCCGAGCGACGCGGGATCTCGGACAGCCCGGAGATCCCGATGCGAGAAGTCTTCAACCGGCGCACTGGCGAAATCAAGCGCATCCCTTCCGGCATCGATCCCGGCTGGGAGATGAACCCCGGCCTTTACCGTCAGCGCCAGATGGAGCGCTTCCTAACGGGCAAGTTGGATGCGGCCGATCCGGCAGTTGCGGGTGCTGCCGCGCGGGACATGGCCGCAAGCTGGCGGCTGCGGCGCATTCATGAAGGCAGTGCTAAGGGCGCTGTCCCTGTGGCAGTGTTGCCCGATGAGCTAGCCTCAGCGATCAGCGCGCGCACCCGCGTCGTCCAATTCTCCGACTACACCGCCGAAAAGACCCGGCGCAAACATGGCGAGGCGACAGCAGAAGAGTTTGTCCGCGTGGCGGATCTGCTAGAGACTGGCTCAGTGGCTCGGGAGGTCTCCTCCACCGGCACGGAAAGTCTGATTATCGAAGGTGGTGCCGATCGGCGTTGGCGTCTGGTGCTGAAACGCACGGTGGTGGGTGATGAGATTTTCCTCAGCACCTTCCATCGAACAACGCTGGCCAAATGGCGCAGACTTCTTGAGCGCGATGGCGTCGATCTGGTGAGGGAATAAAGCGTCTGGAAGGACGGTGTCTCCTTCGCGGCTCGAGACCGGCTGCCCGCTTGGCTCAGACGCAATCCAAGCATAAGCAATCTGCCCCGGATTTTCAACCGAACCGACCCTGTCATGGAGCGGAGCCTCAAACGTGGGCAAGGGTCTATACAAGCTTCGCCGTTAAACAGGGTTTAAACGGGTCAGGAGCGACCTTGAGAAAAATTCCGGCCCACAGTAGCGTCTGACCAATGATGGCCCTCTCCGGCCCTCTGAGCGCTTGACCCAAAACCATCACTGACACGCAGTCTTACCCCCGACAACTGTCGGGGCGCAATCGCTTGTAGGAGCGGGGCATTGTCGCCCCATGACAGTGAACACTTCCGTGCAAACAATAGCGTTGGCGCTGAATGCGTCTGGTGATGCTGTGCCAGACTGGATTCAGCTCACACCGGCAGGCCCAGACATTGAGGGGCGTGACGGTCGCAAATGGGTTTTGCCGAACCCCGAAGAGGTCGTCGCTGCGTTCAAACGCAACGCTGCGGATCTGCCTGTGGACTTCGAACATGCCACGCAAGTGAAAGGTCCCAAGGGCGAAGCGGCCCCTGCGATTGGCTGGATCAAGGATTTGGAAGTTCGGAGCGGCGCGATCTGGGGCCGTGTCGAATGGAACGAAGTTGGTCGACAGGCCATTGCATCCAAAGGCTATCGCTACATCAGCCCTGTGTTCACTTTCAAAAAGGCTGCAGGCGACATCCTCAAGATGCTCTCTGCCGGTCTGACCAATCAACCCAACTTGCAACTCGCCGCTCTCAATACTGAGGGCGATCAGGAGGAACCTGCCATGAACAAGGCGATCCTTGAGGCCCTTGGCCTGTCTGAGGGCGCATCTGAAACGGATGCCCTGACGGCGATCAACAAGCTGAAATCCGACGAGGCCACCGCGCGCAATCGCGCCGAAAATCCCGACGCCTCAAAATTTGTGCCTCGTGCTGACCACGATCTCGCGTTGAACAGGATCAAGAAGTTCGAGGACGCCGAAGTAGAACGCGAAGACGAAGCAATCAACACTGCCGTCGACGCTGCCATTGAGGCGGGCAAAATCGCTCCAGCCAGCCGTGACTATCATGTAGCCGCCTGCCGCGACGAAGGCGGTCTCGAACGCTTTCAGAAGATGGTCGAGGCCAGCCCCGAGATCGCTGCCAAAAGCGACCTCGATGGCAAGAAGGTCGAAGCCCAAAACAAAACCGCTCTAACCGACGAAGAGCTGGCCACCTGCCGTGCCCTGGGGATGACCGAAGAGGACTTCGCCGCCGCCAAGGCTGACGAGAACAAGGAGTAAACCGCCATGATGGTCACAGCCGCATCCCTCACCGCCCTTCAGGTCGGTTTCAAGAAGAACTTCCAGGACGCGTTCACCGCAACCCGGCCTGACGCTGACTTCACCAGCGTCGCCACGGTGATCACTTCGACTTCCAAGTCGGAAACCTATGGTTGGCTCGGCAAGTTCCCGAAGATGCGGGAATGGGTCGGTGCCCGCGTGATCAAGGACATGGAAGCCAAGGGCTACACGATCACGAACAAGGACTTTGAGTCCACCGTTGGCGTCGAGCGCAACGACATCGAGGACGATAACTTGGGTGTCTATGGTCCACTGATGCAGGAGATGGGGGTTAGTGCCGCGCAGCAGCCTGACGACTTGACCTTTGGCCTGATGGCCCAGGGTCGCGTTGAGACTTGCTATGATGGCCAGTACTTCTTTGACGGTGACCATCCCTCGTTTAACGAAAACGGCGATGCAATCACCGTCTCCAACGTCGATGCTTCCGGCGCGGTTGGAAACCCCTGGTGGTATCTGCTCGATGTGACCCGGCCGTTGAAGCCGATGATCTATCAGGAACGGAAGAAGCCCCAGTTCGTTGCGAAGACCGATCCGCAGAACTCCGATCATGTCTTCATGAATAAGGAGTTCCTCTACGGCGTCGATGCCCGCAGCAATGTGGGCTTCGGTCTCTGGCAGATGGCCTATGCGTCGAATGCGGCGCTTGATGGCGACAGCCTGGACGCGGCGATCGAGAAGATGCGCGGGCTGCGCGATAGCAACGGACGCCCGCTGGGCATCAAGCCGAGCCTGATGGTGGTTGGTCCCAAGCTGCGCTCCGCTGCAAACAAGACCGTCAAGGTCATGCTGGGCGCAGGCGGTGCGTCGAATGCCAATTACGAGGCGGTCGATGTTCTCGACACGCCGTGGGTCGCGTGAGGAGCTGAGCTATGACTGGTAAGTTTCTAATTGCTGCCACCGTCGCCGCTGGTTTCTGGCGCTGCGGTCGGCATTTCACCGAAAGTGGCATCTTGGTTGATGCAGCCGACTTCACCGACGAGGAGTGGGAGCGCCTGAAGGCCGAGGTCAAACTTCGCATCAAGGAGGCATCGGACGACGATGCCGCCGCGATCAAGGAGCGGCTTGAGAAGATCGCTGAAGCGGTCTCCGCGTTCTCAGCCGAGGACTTCCAGCGTGACGGTAAGCCCAAGCTCGACAGCTTGAACGCCCTTTTGAGCGACGAGCTGGGCAAGATCACAGGCGCAGAACGCGACCGCGTCTGGGTCGCCATGACAGAAAACGGGTTCAAAGCACCAACTGCTTCGAGCTGACCAATACCTGAGAGAGGGGCAACTGGTCCGGGCCGCAAGTCCGTCAGCACCCATAGACCGCCGGTTTGAAAGCACCCTCGGGGCACCGGCGCAGGGGACGCCAAGAGTGTAGCGCAAAGCGAAGCCCCCAACACGCCACGACCTGGGCATGTCAGAAAACTGCCCCCGAATTCAAACCCGACACGCGGGCGAGCAGACATCCCCCAGGTGGCGCGCGTCGGATCAGCCCGGTCGGCGGAATGGCAGCACCGCTGGCCGGGTAACTCAAACAGAGGAAGATCATGGCCTACGCCACGCAGCAAGATATCATCACGCTCTATTCCGAGGACGCGCTCTATGTTGCGGATCGGGATGGTGATGGTGTGGTTGATGCCGATGCTGTGACCCGCGCTTTGACCTCAGCCTCTGGCGAAATCGACAGCTTTATTGGCGTGCGCCACTCCCTACCGCTAGATTTGGCTGATGCGGTCGCAGCCCAAGAGCTGTTGAAGCAGTTCTGTGTGGATATCGCGCTCTATCGGTTGGCGTTGTCCCGCGATGTACTCTCTGAAGAACATCGCCGCCGCTACGAAGACACGATCAAGCACCTCGAAAAGATCGCCAAAGGCACCGCGTCCTTGAACCTGCGTGGTCCTGTGGATCCCAACACCGGGGAAGCCACTCACACCTCACCCCGTCCGATCGTGGCCGGTGGGCCTCCGCGTGTGTTCACACGCGAGAAAATGCGGGGTCTGTAAGCATGGCTGGTGTAACTGCATCCCTGACGACCGAAGGACTTGACGCGGCAATCAAGCGGCTGAGCCGTCTCGAAGGTTTCCAAATGGCCGAGTTGACCGACGCGGCCGGTGCAATTCTGGAAAGCTCCACCCGCAATCGCTTCGACACTAAGACCGCCCCGGATGGTGCGGCCTGGGTGCCTTGGTCCGAAGCCTATGACGACACCCGCGAAGATCGCCATTCGCTGCTCGTTGAAGAGGGTGATCTACGCGACAGCATCGCCAGTTACTCAAGCGGCGGCGAAGTCCATGTGGGATCGAACCTGATTTACGCCGCGCATCATCATTTTGGCGGCGATGAGATCGGCAGCGGGATCCCAGCGCGTCCTTATCTCGGGATCTCCGATGAAGACGAGATCGATCTGGCTGATCTGGTCACCGGCAAACTGGAGGAGCGTCTGCAATGAGCGACACACTGCTTTCCGACCTGCCCAAGACCGTCAGCACAATGGTTAAGTCCTTCATGCCTGATCTGGCCGAATGCAAACCGCACGCGGGCAAATTCTCGCTTGAGGAGTTGAAGCGCAAAGGTTTGCCGTCGCCCTCGGTCCTGGTCTCGGTTCTGGGTGCAAAGCAAGACACCACTTATGCCGGACACGCCAACACCTTCATGTTGCAAATGGCGGTCTATGTCGTGGTCAGGGATGGGCTGGGAGCGCCGCGCGACGTGCGTGCAGCGAACATCTGTCAAAAGATCCTGTCATTCGTTCCTGGTCAAAACTGGGACAACCCGGCGATGGGCGAAGCCCGCAACGTCCGAATGCATACGCTTGTCTCCTCCAAGGCCAAGGATCATGCAGTCTCGCTTTGGGCCGTGACATGGGATCAACCGATCAGCTTCTTTCAGCCTGAAGCGCGACCGCTCGGAGTAGAGCTGTATGTGGCGCAGGTGTCTGGAGACGAGCCTGAGGTCGAAGAAGACTACACCCAAATCGGGGGGCAAGGCTGATGTCTGAAGCGCTCGCCGAAGCGGATCGCCGTATCGAGAACATCGTCCGCGTAGGCCGGATCGCTTCTGTCGATCCTGGTACCGCCACCGCCATCGTTGATTTTGGCAGTTTTTCATCACCGCCTTTACCCGTTTCTCAACTGCGCGCCGGTGGGATGCAGTTTTGGTGGATGCCCACAGTTGGGGAGCAGGTGATCGTCATATCCGAGAGCGGTGAAATCGCTCAGGGCTGTATCGCAGCCTCGATCTATGCGGGAAACGCACCAAGCTCCGACGCCGCCGTCCCGCAAATCAACTTGGCCGGTGGTGAGATGATCATCAAGGGAACGCTCAACGTGACCGTCGATGTGAACGTTGAGGGCGACGTTCATGTTGGCGGTGATGTTCAGGTCGGCGGGGACGTTCACGTTGGGGGCGCTGTTCATGTTGGCGGTGCTGTGCTGGCTAACGGCGACGTCTCTGCCAAGGGCGTCAGCCTTGCCAACCACACCCACAGTGGCGTCGAGCGTGGACCTTCCAACACAGGGAAACCGATCTGATGAATGAAAAGAAAGATTACACCGTCAAAGCCGATGGCTGGGTTGCAGGCAAGTGGCGCGCCAAGGGCAGCACCGTGTCTCTGACCGCTGTCGAAGCCAAGTACGAAAACGTCACTCTTGTGTTGATCGGCATCGATCTGGCTGGAGGCGCTGACGAAACCGTTGTCACCGAGATCTCGGCAGACAAGGCAAAAGCTGAAACTAACAAACGGAGCCGCACCAAGAAATGATCGGTATGAACAGGCATACGGGTCGGAAGATCGAAGGTCTAGCGCATCTGGCGCAGTCGATCCTCGACATTCTGACGACGCCCAAAGGCTCGCTGGTGATGCTGCGAGACTACGGCTCCGATTTGCCTGACGTGATCGACCAGCCGCTCAATGGCGAGACCATGATCGACGCTTACCTCGCGACAGCCGAGGCGCTTGACCTTTGGGAGCCTCGCATCGATCTGGCCCGTATCGAATTGGTTGCCACCCGTGCGGGCTACGCCGAGTTCGAACTGTATGACGCGGAAGGAAACGTGATCCCGATGCCTGTCGATCTCAATGCAGAGGTGGCAGCATGAGTGGTTTCACTTCGATCGATCTGAGCAAACTGCCCGCGCCAGAGGTTATCAAGACGGTCGAATATGAGGTGCTGCTGGCTGAAATGAAGGCCGAGGCAATCAGCTTTATGCCTGATCTCGAAGCCTATCTGTCGCTCGAGAGTGAACCGACCGCGCAGCTCCTGCGGGTCTGCGCCTATTACCGGATGCTCGATCGACTGGAGTTCAATGACGGGGCAAGGGCCTGCATGTTGGCGCTTTCCACCGGAAGCAACCTCGATCAGCTCGCTGCTCTTTTTGGCGTTACCCGGCAAGTGATCCAAGAGGCTAACCCGAATGCGGTGCCGCCAATACCCGAGGTGCTTGAGGATGACGACCGGTTGCGCATCCGTGCGCATCTCGCGCCGGAAGGCTTCCCAACAGCGGGACCGCGAGGCGCTTACATCTTCTGGGCGCTGTCTGCGTCGGGTGCAATTAAGGACGTGTCTGTTGACGCACCGCGCTTTGATAAGCTGGAGCTTGATCCCTCTATTGCTGCTCAACTGCCCGCAGATGTTTTAGTGCTTCGGGTCGTCGATGACGCTGGGCTTGACGATCCTATGCCGGGCGATGTGGCAGTTACGGTTCTTTCCCGCGATGGTGACGGCACTCCGTCACAGCAGGATTTGAGTGCCGTTAGCACCGGGTTAAACGAAGAAGATATTCGTCCTCTGACCGATCATCCGCGCGTCAAACCCCCCACAATCATTCCTTATCAGGTCGAAGCCATGCTGACCCTTTACAACGGGCCAGACGAAGGCCTTGTGCTTGCAGCCGCCCGAGAGGCCATTGAAGCCTACGTGGACGAGCATCACCGGCTTGGCCACGACATCACGATTTCTGGCCTACATGCGGCATTACACCAAGCCGGAGTGCAGAATGTCGATCTGATCCAGCCCGCCGCCCATATCGAGGTGGATGATTATCAGGCGGCGTATTGCACCGGCATCACCCTGACCGTGGGAGGTCGTGATGTCTGATCTTTCTTCGGTCCTCAAACCCAACGCGACGCGGCATGACCAGGCGATTGAGCAGGCGATCCGCAAGGGCACCCCCGATCTGACGTCGGTGGCCACGTTGATGAACCCCGACACATGCCCTTCCGAATTGCTTGGGTGGCTCGCTTGGGCCTTCTCGGTCGAGACCTGGGAGGCAAGCTGGCCGGAGGCTACCAAGCGCGCGGTCATCAAGCGCAGCATCGAACTGCACCGCCTGAAGGGTACGATCGGCGCTGTGCGGCGGGCACTGGAGACGCTGGGCTATGCCATCGATATCTCCGAATGGTTCGAATATGGCGGAACACCGTACACCTTCCGCATCGCAGTCGATGTTCTCGGCTCGCACTCCTTAGGCATCGAGATCAGCCCGGACCTCTTGGCCGAGATCGTCGAAGTAATCGACAACGTGAAGCCGGTGCGGGCGCATTTCGACGTGGCGCTCAATGTCTGCATCGATACCCCCGCCTATGCCGGGGCGTTTCAACACACAGCCATAAGGGCAGAAGCGGTGGCAGACATACCGCCCGCACCGGTTCTGACGGCGCAATCTGGATATGCAGCGGTGGCGCACACCCACCTGCGCGTGGAAGTCGGAGGCTGACATGGCATCGTTTGCAATGCTTACGAATGTGGGCCGTAACAAGGAAGCGGCGGCGCTGGCAAATGCCACGGCACTCGAAATCTCCGAAATTGCGTGGGGCGATGGCACCCGTATTCCGGCAGGCGGCGAAACTGCCCTGGAGAATGAACAAGGACGTAAAGCTGTCCAAGGCCAGGGCACTGTTGCAGACGCACTCAACACGGCCTTTTTCGATGTGCTGTTGACCGAGGACGAAGGACCGTTTGTGATCCGCGAAGCCGGTATCTTCGATGTGGATGGCGATATGATCGCCATCGCTCATTATGATCCGCCGGTGAACAAACCGCTCAACACAGTCTCGGCCCATCTGCGCATCAAAGTGGTTTTCACCGACCTACAAAACCTGATTATTCAGATTGACGCCTCCACTGCGTTCGTCACACCGGAGCAGTTGGCTCAAGCGATTGGAGCGCTGAAAGCCCCGACAGTCACACTTCTCACCGAGGGCGCAAACGCCACCTACGTCACGCCGGAAGGCTGCAAAGCGCTGCACGTCAAAGGCGTTGGCGGGGGGGCGGGAGGTGAATTCCCGAGAAGCCACACAGGCATCCCAATCCGCTTTGGCATGCCCGGTGCCGGTGGTGCCGGGTTTGAAGCGTGGCTCACACCGGAGCCATTGCAGGAGTTCACCTACACAGTTGGTGCAGGCGGTTCGCCTGGCAGTTACAGCGATGGGCAGGGCAGCTCCGGCGGCTCCGGCGGCACCACCCGTTTTGGGAGCATCACTGCCAATGGCGGTACCAACGTCCATCCGTCAACGACAGCGACGGCATGGCATGGCAACGATCCGTTAACGAAAGTGCTCACTTTTCGCGGATCACCGGGAAGACGTGACAGCTACAGTTCCGACGACAACCGTGAATTCTTTCAGGATGCCGGGGGGTCCATCTTCGGACCGTCAGATTCGATAGTTGCATGGGGCAGCGGGCAAGACGCCACAGTTCCCGGAACAGGAGGTGTTGGCGGCGTTACGGGGGCGCCCATGTTCCCAAGGTCTGGCGCTGACGGGATTATCGTCGTGACGGAGTACTACTGATGAAGACTGTCGCTGAAATCACCGATGGCCGTGTGACCAATATCGCGCGGATCAAAGCCGATGCGCCTGTGCCTTACGGCTGGGTCGAATGCACCGATGCCGTTTGTATCGGCGATCTCTTTGACGGCCAAGCATTCACGGCCCCTGCTGCCCCTGCAGTTCCGGTGATCCCGTTTGAAGAGGCCAAAGCCTCGGCCATAGCGACAGTGTACGACACGCACGCCAGTTACTTGCGCCAAGCGACTGACAACGCCACGCCCGAAGAGCGGGACACATGGCCTGCGAAGAGCGCGGCTGCAACAGCCTACCTAGCGGGCACCGCCACCGCTGCCCAGATCGCGTTTATGGACGCGGCGGCGGCGCGCGACGGCGTCACGCCTGACGGGCTGGCCGGGACCATCATCACCAAGGCAGACGCATACCTTGGCCATATCGGTCAGGCCGACGATCTCCGTGCTTCGGGCCGCGCCGCCGTCGAGGCCGCTACCACCCACGATGCGCTGCAAGCCGCACTGGACGCGTTCGAGGCCGAGGCACAGGCGGCGTTTGACGCGCTGGGAGCTGAAGGAGGTTAAGATGGCGTCTTACGCAATGCTCACAAGTGTCGGTCGCAACAAAGAAGCGGCGGCTCTTGCCAATGCCTCGGCACTCAACATTGCCGAGATTGCGTGGGGCGATGGCGAGCGCATTCCGGCTGGCGGCGAGATCGCACTGGAGAATGAACAGGGGCGCAAGCCGGTCTCGGCACAGGGTGTCACGGAAGGTGCGCTCAACACTGCCTTTTTCGAAGTGCTGCTGGCCGAGAATGAAGGTCCGTTTGTGATCCGCGAGGCCGGTCTCTTCGATGCGGATGGCGACATGATTGCCGTGGCAATGTATGACCCGCCGGTAAACAAGCCGCTTAACACAGTCTCGGCGCATCTGCGGATCAACGTGGTGTTTTCAGATTTGGAAAACCTGATCATCCGTGTCGATGTCAGCACCGCTTACGCATCGGCAGACCGCACCCTGACGGCAGGCACTGGCCTGAAGGGCGGCGGCGATCTGACCGAAGATCGCACATTCGCCTTGGACTTCGCCACCAAAGCCCAAGCGCTGGCGGGCGAGCGTGCAGACAAGGCAATGTCCCCCCTGCGCGTGGACGAAGCGATCAAGGGAGTGAGACCCCCAACGGTCAGAATATTCACACATGGCGCGGGCGTGTACACCACACCGGTAGGCTGCAAGGCCATACATGTGAAAGGAGTGGCTGGCGGTCAGGGAGGTGAACAACCCTTCGCCACCCTATCAGGTGATTGGCGCTATGGACATCCGGGCGGCGGCGGCGCGGGTTTTGAAGCATGGCTGACGCCAGACCCGGGACAGGAGTACGCCTACGCAGTTGGTGCAGGTGGTTCGGGCGGTTCTGGCGGGATCAACGGCGCATGGGGAGGCCAAGGCGGCAATACCTCCTTTGGGCACATTGGCGCGAATGGCGGCGGTGGGACCCTTCCCGGCCCGACAGCACATGCATCGGGGGGCAACCTCAATTTTCGCGGCTCTCCGGGCATTCAGAACTGGTTCGAAGACAGCGAAGGCCGAGAGCGTCCAAAAATGCCGGGTGGGTCCATTTTCGGGCCGTCTGACTCGTTAAATGACGAGGACATTCAGCAAGCTGCCACAGTACCCGGCACCGGCGGCGCTGGCGGCGTCACTCGGGTTACGGCCTCAACTCAGCCTGTCGGGGTGCCCCCTCCTCCTGCTCCTAGATCTGAGGGGCGAGATGGCGCTGACGGCATCATCATCGTTACGGAGTACTACTGATGAAAAAGGCAGCGCAAATCACCGATGGCTGTGTTTCAAATCTCATAAGGATTGAGGATGACGCGCCCGTCCCTGAAGGTTGGGTCGAAGCAGACGCCGCCGTTCGTATCAATGATGTTTATGACGGCCAGACATTCACGCCGCCTGCTGCCCCGGTCGTCCCGTTTGAAGACGCCAAGGCAAATGCTTTGGCCGAAGTGAACGCAGCGCACGCAAGCTATCTGCGTGCGCTGCTTGAGAGCGCCTCGCAGGAAGAGCGGGACACATGGCCCATAAAGGCCAGTGCCGCAAAAGCATACATGGCCGGAACGGCCACAGATGCTCAGACGGCGCTGATTGAAACCGAGGCGGCGGGCGGGGGTATCTCGCCTGACGATCTGGCCGAGAAAATCATCAACAAGAATGAGTTGGAAGACGCCGCATATCATGACCACATCGGTCAGGCCGCTGCTCTTCGTGCCTCGGGTCGCGCCGCCGTCAAGGCCGCTGCCACCCATGACGACCTGCAAGCCGCACGTGAGGCATTCTACGCCGAGGCTCTTGCCGCGTTTCAGACGCTGGCAGGAGGCCAATCATGACAATCCAAAAGCAAAACAAATCTGCAACCAAAGGAGGCACCCATGCCTGAGCAGTTTCTCCACGGGGTGGAAGTCATCCAGATTGATGATGGTATTCGCCCCATTCGCACCGCCAAAAGCTCGGTGATCGGCCTCGTGGGTACCGCCCCAAATGCTAACGTCGACGAGTTCCCCGAAGACACCCCGCTACTGATCGAAGGACCGCGCAAAGCGGCGCTGCTCGGTGACGCGGGCACTCTGAAGGATGCCTATGAAGCGGTCTATGCCCAGGGCGCTTCCTTGGTCGTGATGGTTCGTGTCGCCGAAGGTGCGGATGCTGCCACGACGCTGGCTAAAGTGGTCGGCGATGCCACCCAAGGCACCGGCCTCTGGGCCTTTGAGGCATCCGCATCCAAGCTTGACCTGACGCCGCGCATCCTCGCTGCACCCGGCTTCACCCAAACCGTGCCTGGCGAGCCTGCCAGCCCGGTCGTCACCAACCTGATCGCAGTCGCCGAAAAACTGCGAGCGGTGGTGGTGGCGGATGGCCCAAACACCAATGAAACCGACGCCAAGGCAGACCGCCAAAACTGGGGGTCCGACAGACTGTTCATTGTAGATCCCGCCGTGACCGTGTTTGACAACGTGTCGGCCTCTTACGTGACCCGACCGGCCTCTGGCTATGTTGCCGGGCTGATCGCCAAGCGCGACATCGAGAAGGGCTTCTGGTGGTCGCCGTCCAACCAGGTGATCAATGGGATCTCCGGCACGGCGCGCCCGGTCAGCTTCCACCTCAGTTCAACCGAAACCGAGGCCAACCGGATGAATGAGGCCGAAGTTGCGACAATCATCCGCCGCGACGGCTTCCGGCTCTGGGGCAACCGGGGCACCAGCCCTGATGCGCAATGGGCCTTCCTGTCTGTCCGCCGCACGGCCGACATCATCTATGAGAGCATTGAGCGCGCCCATCTCTGGGCGATGGACCGCCCAATGTCGGCGCAACTCCTCATGGACATTCGCGACGGCGTTCAGGCGTTCGGTCAGCAGATGGTCAACACTGGCGCTCTCTTGGGCTTCAATTGCTGGCTGGATCCCGAGCTGAACACAGAAGCCACTCTGAAGGCCGGGAAACTCTACCTCGACTTCGACTTTGAACCACCCGCACCGCTTGAGCACTTGATCTTCCGCGCACACCGCAACGGCGACTACTACGACGAGTTGATCGCCGAAGTTGGCGCGGCAGCATAAGGAGGACTGATCATGATGCAGTACCCGCGCACAATCCGTAACTTCAACGCCTTCGTCGATGGGGTCAGCTACGCTGGTCGCGTCCTGGAGGGCAAACTGCCCGAACTGAAGATACAGACGGCAAGCCACCGTGGTGGCGGTATGGACGGCCCTGTCGCTGTCGATATGGGCATGGAGGCAATGCAGGCCGAGCTGACCCTCGCTGAATGGCCACCCGAGTTGATCAAGATGTTTGGCACCCGCCAGCGGATGACCCTGCGTCCCGGCGCGATGGGCGAGAATGACTTCTCGGCCGACAGCTATGTCGGCACGCTTGGTGGTCGCTGGTCCATGACCAACTTCGGTGATCTGAAGTCCGGGTCTGACATGCCGCTGAAGCTGACGCTCGAGGTCGATTACTTCCGCATGCTGAAGGACGGCGACGAGCTGTTCGAGATCGATATCGAGGCAGGCAAGCGGATCATCGGCGGTGTAGATCAGCTCGCTGAGTTGCGCGCCGCGATGGGCTTCTGAACCGCCTACAGTGAACCTCCAGGCGTTAGCGCATCCCCGTTCACGCCTGGTTAAAACACCCTCTCAAACAGGATTTGTACCATGACCAAGAAGAAACATGACGTTACCCTGTCCGCTGCCGTCAAGATCGACGGCAAAGACGTGACCGGCATTGATCTGCGCAAGCCCCAGACTGGCGAACTGCGCGGCCTCAAGATGACGGATGTGCTTCAGATGGACACCGACGCCATGATCAAGCTCTTGCCACGCATCACTCAACCCCCGCTGACCTCGGCTCAGGTAGCCGCACTGGATCCGGCCGACTTCGTGGCGCTCTGCGGGAAGACAGTGCTTTTTTTCGCGAAGAAGTCGGAGCTTCAGGCGCTGGAAGCGAATACCTGAAGCTACCCGACGATGTGGAAGACGCGATGGCCGACATCGCCTCGGTCTTCCACTGGCAGCCTGATGCGATGAGGGGCATGCCCCTCGAAGAGTTGGCACGGTGGCGCGAGAAGGCACGAGAACGCTTCGAGGTTCAGAACAACCCGGGACGTTCCCCGTTGAACCAACGATAGGAACGGAAACGAGATGGCCGCTGGCGACCTGAACATTGCGCTCATTCTGAAGCTGGTGGATCAGGCAACCGGACCAGCACGCGCTGTTACGAACTCCCTCCGCCGGATCGGTGCGGTCACGGAAGAAACGGGTCGCGCCGGTGTCGCCTGGGCCAATGAGCAACTGGCCGCAAATCAGGCTCGCCGTTCGGCCCTCATGGGCGAAGCTTTCGGTGTCGCCGCTCTGGCTGGATCGCTGGCCGCCTCGCTAAAGCCAGCGATTGATTTTGAACGCTCGATGGCCGAGGTCGCGGCCGTCGCCCGCGCTGATGATGAAGAGCTTGCCAAGCTGACAGAGACCGCCCGAGAGTTGGGCGCAACGACACCCTGGGCTGCGTCGGAAGCCGCCCAGGGGATGCGTTTTCTTGCAATGGCAGGTTTCGAGGTCAACGAGACTGTTGAGGCAATGCCCGGAATGCTCAACCTTGCCAGCGCCGGCGCAATCAATCTCGGTCAGGCGGCGGATATTGCCTCGAACGTCTTGAGTGGCTTCGGCATGGAAGCCGATCAGATGGGCCGTCTGGGCGACGTGCTGACCAACACCTTCACCACCTCTAACACCGATCTCACCATGCTGGGTGACACCATGAAATACGTAGCCCCGAATGCGGCTGCGCTTGGCGTATCTCTTGAACAGACAGCGGCGATGGCGGGCAAGCTTGGTGATGCTGGCATCCAGGGCAGCCAGGCGGGCACCGCGCTCCGGGCCATGATGTTGCGTCTGGCGGCGCTTCCTAAGCCTGCGGCCGACGCAATGGCCGAACTGGGCGTACAGACCGTTGATGCCAGCGGCAACCTGCGAGACATGCCCACAATCCTTGCCGAAGTGCATGAGAGCCTTCAGCGCCTCGGCTCTGGCCAGCAAGCCAAGCTGATCAACGATATCTTCGGCATGGAAGCCGCCAGCGCCGCTACGATCCTTCTCGAACAGGCGGGCAGCGGTGCGCTGCAATCCTATGCCGATAGCCTGACCGAGGCAGGTTCGGCTGCGCGTGTGGCCGCAAAACTCAATGAGAACACAGCAGGGTCATTGAAGCGACTGCAAAGCATTGCTGAAAGCGCGGCGATCTCGATCGGCACAGTGCTGTTACCCGAGATCGTCGCATTGATTGAGACTGTCATTCCTGCGATCGCAGCTCTCCAGGGCTTGGCCGAGGCACACCCAGAACTGATCGGCTTGATCTTCAAACTGACTGCTGGGCTTCTGGTCTTCCGTCTCGGCTCGATAGCACTGCGGTGGGTGCTGTTCTCAATACTGACACCAATCTTGCATATTATCCGCGCCGGAAGCTGGCTCCTGGTGCTTCTGCCGCAGCTCGGCCGCGCGCTGCTGGCACTCTTAAACCCGATGAAGCTGGTGCGCGGCGCGTTGATTGCGATCCGTCTTGCATTTCTCGCTACCGGGATCGGTGCACTGTTGGCCGGTGTCGCGATGGCGGGCATCTGGATCTACAACAACTGGCAGGGTTTGAAGACTTTCTTTGTCGGTTTCTGGCGCACCTTCCGCGAGGCGCTTGGCCCGGCCGCTCCCATGCTTGACGCCATCATCAACTACGCCCAGCAGATTTGGGAATGGTTCACGAACCTGCTCGGTCCGATGGATGCAACCGAAGAGCAATGGCTGAGCTGGGGTCAGAACGCCGGTGAAGCCCTCGGTGAGGTGGTCGGTAGTGTTGCACGCTGGGTTGAAGAGAACAAAGGGCTGATCAGCACCGTTGCCAGGCTCTATGCGTGGTTCTTTGCACTCCGCCTGATCTGGCAGTTCCCAATGGCTCCGATCCGCACCGCTGGTCGCGTTCTGGCGTGGGTAGCAACTGGTCCGATCAAGTGGTTGCTAGGCGGCGTTGGCCTCTTATCCAAGGCATTCATCCGCCTCGGCGTTCTGATGCTGACCAATCCGATCGGGCTGATCATCGCCGGTGTCGCAGCGCTTGCCTACGTCGTCTACGACAACTGGGATCAGATCGTCAGCTTCGTCATCGAGAAGGTGGATGCCGTCAAAGCGGCCTTTGATGAAGGGCTGTTAAACGGGGTGTTTAAACTCTTGGCTGAGTTCAATCCGTTTACGCTTGCGACCGAGGCAATGAAGGGTCTGATAGCCTATGTCATGGAATTGTTGGGCGTCCCGGAAGAGATCGTTCAAGCGTTCCGTGAGTTCAGCCTATTTGATGTCGGTGTCGAGTTGCTGCAGGGGCTATGGGACGGAATGGCCTCCCTTGTGCCGCAGATGGTTGCCGCGATCTCAGAGAAGTTGTCTAGCATCGTGCCAGACTGGATGCAGGATGCCTGGAACTGGGTGACTGCGGCAGAGGATGCGCCTGAAGCAAACCCGAACGGTGAACGCGATCGCGGAGGCCCGGTCCGTGCGGGCATGCCTTACCTGGTGGGCGAACGCAGCCCGGAGATTTTCGTGCCGGGCGTATCGGGCACCATTCTGCCCGGTCGTGTGCTGAAGGCCGCAATGGCGGCCTCGGCGATTGCCGCGCCGGTTGCTGCGATGCCCTCCCATGCCGAGATCGTCGAAACTCTTGATCGTCGCCCGGTGATGTCGGCTCCAGCTCCCGCGCCACAGATCACCCGAGAAGGCGACACTGTCACGATCAACATTTATCCGACGCAGGGCATGAGTGCGGAAGACATTGGCCGCGAGGTTGAGCGTCGTCTGGCACGGCGTGAAGATGCGCGGCGCGCAGATCTGCACGACGGGGTGGATTACTGATGCAGCTTGGACTGGTCATGATGGCGCTCGGAAGCTTTCGGTTTGGAATGACGAACGGGGCTTACCAACAGTTTTCACGAAACGCCGGGTATCGCTGGAACGAGGTCGAACGTATCGGCCGCGAACCGGCGTTGCAGTATCTCGGTCCCGGCGCACAGGAGGTTGCGATCGAGGGCGTGATCTATCCGCACTTCAAGGGGGGACTGCACCAGGTCGATCTGATGCGTCTGAATGCAGGCAATGGCCTACCGATGATGATGGTCGATGGCTTGGGTTGGGTTTGGAAACGCTGGGTGATTGTGCGGGTGGAAGAGCGCAAGAGCTATCTCCTACGCGACGGCGCGCCACGCAAGATTGAGTTCTCACTCACTCTTAAGAGCTACGGGCCGGATACTGGCGATTTGGCTTCGTTCATCGGAGGTCTGCTATGAGTACCTACCGCACGATCGATGGCGACATGGTCGATGCCATCTGTAAGTCTCATTACGGCCGCGAAGATATGACGGTCGCCGTCTATAATGCCAATCCCGGCCTCGCCGCGCTTGGGCCAGTCTTGCCAAAGGGCGTGTTGATCAAGCTGCCCAACGTGCCCGAGCAAACTGTCCGCAAACCGATCCGGCTCTGGGGGTGATCCATGCACATCGCTTATCAGATCATCGCTGACGGAACGGATGTCACCGGCAACTTTCAGGACCGCCTTACGAGCCTGACCATCATCGATGAGGCCGGGCTGAAGTCCGACACGGCCGAGATCATGGTTGATGATCGCGATTACCTGGTCGCGCTGCCTAAAACTGGCGCAAAGCTCAAGATCGCTCTCGGTTTTGTCGGAGACCTTGTCGAGATCGGAACCTATGTTGTCGATGAAACAAGCGGGGAGATCGCGCCGGACACCATGACGATCAGCGCCAAGGCGACCGATATGCTGAGTGGTATCCGCGCCCGCAAGACACGAAGCTGGCGCGACGTGACGATCGAGGACATCGTCGGCAAGATCGCCGGTGAACACGGTCTTAAATCGCTGGTGAGCGACAGTTTGAAGGCGCATTCTTACAGGTACCAAGCGCAGACATCCGAGAGCGATCTCAACTTCCTGACCCGGCTGGCCAAGGGTCTAGACGCTGTCTCAAAGCCCGCAGGCGAATACCTAGTCTTCACCAAGCACGGAGAAGGCAAAGCTGCGGACGGATCAGATTTGCCCATCTTTGTCGTTCACCGCACTCAAATGAAGGGTGGCTCCTGGAAAATCACCGGGCGCGGGAGATACGGCCGGGTGACTGCTGAATGGGGCGAGCGCGGTACCGCAGTTACCCGCAGGGCGACCGCCGGGGACAGGGAGCCAGAGCTGGCGCTGCGCCATCGCTATCCCACCGAAGCTGAAGCCCAAAGTGCGGCCGACGCTGCCCTCACGCGTTCACGCCGGGCCAGCGGCAAGATCAGCATCGAACTGGGTGGTTTCTGGGGTGACCTAATGGCCGAGGCCAAGGTCGATCTCCAGGGCATCAAGCCTGAGCTGACCGGCGAATGGCTAATCACCCGTGTCCAGCACCGTCTAACCGACACCCTGACCACCAGCTTTGATGCCGAGCGCGACAATGAGAAGGGCAAGGGATGAGCGAATTGAGCGTCGAATAACGGAGGTCAAGGGGCGCGCCAACGCCCCTCAACACGGGGCCAAACTCTCACATCCGACCCCGCCGACCAGCAAAAGCTTATGGCCGCTCCTCCCTTCGAAGGGATCGGCATTGAGGCACGATTCTACACCCTATGAAAAGAGAGCTTTTACACCCCGTTAAACCCGTCAATCCAGTAGCGCCTTGGCTCGGCGGGAAGCGCAATCTTGCGAAGCGGATCACCGCCATCCTTGATGGTGTCCAGCACCAGACCTACGCCGAGCCATTCGTCGGCATGGGTGGTATCTTCCTGCGGCGCGCAATGCAGCCGCGCTCGGAAGTGATCAACGATTTCGGCCGCGATGTCAGCAATCTGTTCCGCATCCTGCAAAGGCACTATCCGCAATTCCTGGAGGTGCTGCGCTTCCAGCTCACCACCCGCGCCGAGTTTCTACGCTTGGTCGATACCGATCCAGACACCCTAACCGATCTGGAGCGTGCTGCGCGCTTTCTTTACCTGCAGCGCACCGCTTTCGGAGGCAAGGTCTCAGGCCGCAACTTTGGTGTCAGCAAGGATCGGCCGGGCCGCTTCAACCTGACCACGCTAGAACCCATGCTGGAAGACTTGCACAGCCGCATGGCGGGTGTCGTGATCGAATGCCTGGACTATGCCGAGTTCATCTGGCGCTATGATGGCCCAGCTACTCTGTTCTATCTCGACCCACCTTATTGGGGCAGCGAGAGTGACTACGGCAAAGATATGTTCGCCCGTGAAGAGTTTGATCAGATGGCAGACCAGCTCGGCCGGATCAAAGGCCGCTTCCTGATGTCGATTAATGACGTACCCGAAATCCGTGAGATTTTTGACGCCTTCCACCTAAGTCAGGTTTCCACTACCTATTCGGTCAGCAAGGTCAATGAAGGACGAGGCCAGCGCGCCGAACTGCTGATCTCGAACTTTAGATTCGACTGAACTATCGAAGGAACACGGTTTAATGAAACTGGTAGCATCGACCGCTCTAGCGCTCGCCCTGACCGCACCTCAAGCAATCGCTGAAGACCTGGCACCGGATGCGTGGGTTTCCGAAGCGAGTTGCGCCGATGTACTCCACCGCATAAAAAACCCGATGGACAAAACCGGAGTGTCTTCCCCTATGTCAGCTTTGGCTTACGTCGGTGCGATCTTCGGTTACATCGAAGGCTACCGAGCCGCGCGAGACCTCGCAATGGCACCTGATGAATTTAAAAAGGACGTACTGGGCCGATGTGTAGATTTGCCTGAAGTACCGTTCAAGGTCTCGCTTGAACAGGCCGCATCCGACGCCGCTTAAACACTTCGAGCGGCTACAAACGTTACTGCAAACAGCCCTTATGGCCGTAGGGGTCCGAACTCGTGGCTTCCCTTCAAGATGAGCAATCAACCTTTGGGCGCTCAGTGAGCATGCGATTTCCTTCGCGTTGCCGCGATTCACCGTGGTAGGAAGCTGGGACAGTTAGTATTTGGGGGACGGCATGACACAACTTATCGGCGACGTAGCAAACCGAGTGCTTCGCCTACCCAAGCCTTCCAACACAGCCGATGCACTGCAACCGGTGTTCGAAGCCGTCAGCAACGGCATGCACGCGATACAAGACAAGTTCCGCGACAAGGCACAGTCGGCCGGGTCGTTGCAAGTTCTTTTCGAAGACATCCGCAACTCGGCGACGTACCAAGTCATTGTTACAGACAACGGGATTGGGCTCGATGACGAGCGCTTCAATGCGTTTTGCACCACAGACACAGCATTCAAGATTGCGCGCGGTGGCAAAGGCGTGGGAAGGCTTCTGTGGCTGGACGCGTTCAGCATGATCCACGTCAATAGTATATTCGAAGAAGGCGGAAGGTTGTATCGCCGGACCTTTGATTTCAGTCTTTCGGGCGTCGAACCGATATTCAACGAGGAGCTATCGGAGATATCTGGACGCGCCGAGACCGGGACGGCGATTACGCTCACTGGCCTAAGGTCAAACTCATACGCAACGGCCATGCCAGTCCAGTTTGCGGTAATTCAGAAACACTTCGCCTCCCATTTCCTCGCAGACTTTCTGTTGGGCAAAGCGCCTGCGATGACGGTGAGCTTCGAAGACCGCGATGCATCGTTTCCGCAAGCGGTGAATGATTTGTTGGTTGAGAAACGGGAAAGCGTTGACTTCACCTCGAACACTTTCGGCGATCTGACTCTTGATGGTTACATCATGAAGAAAGAGGCCAGTTCCGATCTCGACGGCAGCCACCAGATGCACTTGGTTTCGTCTGGTCGAACGGTACAGACCCGAAAGATCGACGGCTTGCTCGGGGTCAAGAAAATCGGCCCGGACAATGACAGTGTACTTCATTGCTGCGTAACCGGACCGTTCTTGGATGAGCGGGTGAACCAAGAGCGCACACAGTTCAATTTCGGCGAAGATGTCGCCGCCGACCTTACAAAAGAATGCGTGGATCAGGCCAAAGCAAATATCGTGGTCGAAGAGGTCTCATCCTACGAGGATTACCGTATTGGACGGTTGGATGATTTCGTCGAGTACTACCCCAGCTTTGGGTTCGAAGACACGCCTTCGCTTCTGAAAAGGACGCCCGTGAGTGCGGACAACCATGAGGCCTTCGCAAAGGCGCTCATCCCGCACAAGATTCGCGCAGACAAGGATCGGCGAGAACAGGTGCAGGCAGTGCTGGATCGTTTGATGACTGACGAGGGAATCCAGCCTGACCTATCAGAAGAAATCAGAAAGGTGGCAGCCGCCGCATCGGCAGACGAAAATCGCCAACTCATGGAATACGTGATACGGCGGAAGTTCATTATAGAGATACTGGATGCGCTTCTGGGCAAGGTCCGGGTCCTAAGCGGGAAGTTCGACACACACCTTGAAGGGACATTCCACCAACTGATTTGTCCTATGCGGGTTGTCGGGAACGACCCATACCGCACGGCTCCCGCCTCGCATGATCTATGGCTTCTGGATGAACGGTTAGCTCCGGCAAAATATTTCGCCTCGGACGCACGAATTGAAGATTTTATGGTCGACGGTGACAAGGATCGGGTTGACTTGATGATCTGGGACAAGGTGCATGGTTTGGGCCTTGGACATGACGACAAGCTGTCACGGGTTCTTCTTGTGGAATTCAAAAAACCTGAACGCACCGGTTACAGCGGGAACTATGTTCTCGGCCGTCAGATGAATCGATACATCGAGAAACTGAAGAACCGAGAAGTGCGCTCGCACACCGGCACTATTGTCGAGTTGTCGGAAGATGTTGTGTTCCATTGTTACGTTGTCGCCGACATTGTCGGCGATCTCGAAGCCGACACTCGAAACTGGAATCGCTCCCCGAGCGGACGTGGGCGTTTTCAATATCTGCAAGGTGACGACAAAGGCACCATTGAGGTCGTGGAATGGAAAGAGCTGGTTCGGGACGCAAAAGTGCGCAACCAGAACTTCCTTGAGGCCGCAAGGCTGTCTTTCACGCAGAAAGGTGATCGCCTGTTCGCTGGCGACAACACCGATCAAACCGAAGCTGCTGAATAGCGTGGCAGATACTGAAGAGGTGAAAAGGCCGCTTCTGACGCCTGCATCACTACTCGGCTTGTATGAGAGGATTGTTTGCCGCCTTGGCCTGAAATGCGACGGACGCTCGAAATGGAAACTGGGGAAATCTGCACTTTTCAGTCATTCGCGTCGCCAAATCGCCCAGAGACAGAAAAAGTTCTGCTGCAAATATCCTTGTCACACACTGCAAAAAGTCGTGGCGAGCTACACTCGCTATGAGTTTCTGCGAAAGGGTCCTCTATTCTTGCAAAACGTGTGCCCCCGAACTCGGCAGCGTGTCCGCGCCGTCGTATTAAGAGCCCCATGACCGAAGCTTCGAGGTTGCTCAAGGCAGGTAACCCATTGAAATAAAGATATTTTAGGAAGCAGATATCGAGGTTATGAATTGGTGCCCCCACACGGACTCGAACCGCGGACCCTCTGATTACAAATCAGATGCTCTACCAGCTGAGCTATAGGGGCAAACCGTTCCTTGGTCTCATTCTCAGAACGTGGCGCGGATATAGCAACCAAAACCATGCGGATGCAACGCATAAAACTGCCCCATTGTGACAAGGTGTCGAACAAGCTCACAGACCCGATGGTGCTCACCCACAGGCTCTCTCAATCAAAAGAGCGTTTGCGGATTTCGACGTCGTATCCGTTGGCGACATTTTTGACACGCCTCAATTGGCCGAGACCAACCCAACAATCAAATGGCGAAGTCCAAGCCAGGCTCCGACCCAGATCGAGGCCGCCACCAGTGGGGCCGTGATCGAAAGAAGGGACAGGGCTGACAGCCCCTGCCCCACACTGCACCCGGCCGCAAGGACAGCGCCGACGCCCATGAGCGCGCCGCCCGCCAGTTGGCGTTTCAACTCCCGCGGGTCTTCGCAGGCTTCCCAGCGGAACCCGTCGCGGATCACACTGCCGATAAAGCCACCCATCACCACGCCAAGGACGGACCCGATTCCAAAGCTTGGCGCCAGAACGGTAGAGAACATCACATAACGGATGGCATCGCCAATCGGCGCGGTAAAGGTGTGGGAGCCGATCCGCAGTGCTTCGAACCCATGGGTGGCGACCCAATAGGTCCCCACAAAACCCGAACTGATCGCGAGGCCCACCATCGCGCCCCAGAACAAGCGCAGAAGGCGGTCCCTCGGCCCGATCCATCGCAGCGCGGCCACGATCAAGACCGCGCCGATCACGCCCCCGATCGCCGCAGGCGAGACCCCGAAGGTGCCCGACAGGATATGGGCATAGCCGGTTGCCGTATCGGGCTCCGGAATGGTTGGAAAGAGCCTGGCGCGGACCGGGCTGAAGAGCCCGCTGATCGTCACATAGGCCGCAACGCCCATCACCAGCGCAATCATCAGCGCCCGCAGGTCGCCGCCGCCGAGCCGGGCGAGCATCCCATAGCCGCAATTGCCAGCCTGGGCCATGCCATAGCCGAACAAGAGGCCACCAAGGATCGCGCCGAAAACCGAATACCGGTTCGACAAGTAAATCGTCTGGCCCAGGTCAATTAAGCCCGCGGCGCTCGTGCCAAAATTGGCCAGCATAGCAACGCCCAGCGCCGCCACCCACATCCAGAGACGGCCCCGGTCATCGCCATAATGCACGTCTTCGATCATGCCGAGCGTGCAGAATTGGCCCAGCCGCGCCGCAAGGCCCAAGACGACACCGCCCACAAGCCCAATAAGCAGCACAAGCTGCGCCTCAGAGATAAGGTCGAGCACGTTCCCTCCCATGCACCGACCGCAGGTCTCTCAACTGACGATCTTAGGTGCAGAACAACTCGTAGACTTGTTCGATGATCTTGCGCGCCCGATCATCTGTCAAACGATAAAAGATTTGTTTGCCCTCTCTGCGGGCCGTGACCAGCCCTTCCAGCCGCAGCCGGGAGAGCTGTTGCGACACTGCCGCCTGGCGTGAGGCCAAGAGCCGCTCGATGTCAGTGACCGACCGCTCGCCATTGGCCAAGGCGCAGAGGATCATCAAACGGCCCTCATGGCTGATCGCTTTCAGAAAATCCGACGCGGTCTGGGCATTGGCGCGAATCCGGGCCTTCGTCGCTTCGTCCATCGTGGCGTCGAGGTCAGGCAGAATCGTCGACATCGCAGTCTCCCCGCTTGGCGGGATCGCACGATCCATCGCAACGGCGCTGCGTATGTCGGTGTTCTCAGTCATCGGCAGTCCCTTTTTCCGGCTGAGACATGGGATATGGGGGCTGAGAGGTCAATAAAAACGTCCTATTCCCTTAATCAATTAATCGTCGGTGTGGCCCAATCAGGATCGGCTCGATCCAAGAGTTGTCCAAGTTGCCACCAGAAAAACTCCTCTCCCGGATAGCCTTCGATCCGCCCGACCTCCTGCCCCTCGTCAATCAAGAGAAAGGTGGGCGTGTAGACCGGCGCGCTGGTCAAGCTCAGGTCATCGATTTGGGGCGCGCCCATCGTGACCCTGTGCAGCGGTGCGGCCAGCCCTTCGGGTGTAATCGGATACTCCGGCCCGACCTCCGCGCGCCAACGGGCACACCACATACAACCGGGTTCCTCCACCATCACCAATGTCATCTCGGCCTGGGCGATGCGTGGCGCCGCCACACCGGCAACACCAAGAACGACCGTGACAAAGCACAGACGAATTAGAAAAGGGATGATTGACCGGATCGACATATTATCTCTAATATGAATATTTGAATGTGAAGTCACGTAGGTAACGCATGTTTGATATCACGACAACGGGTGCGTTTCTAGCCGGGCTTCTGTCCTTCCTGTCGCCCTGCATCCTGCCAATGGTGCCGTTTTACCTCAGTTATCTTGGGGGTGTGAGCGCCGCGCAGGTCGCCAATGGCGCGCCGGTTACGGCGGCGGTGCGGACCCGCGCGATCTTTGCCGCCTGCATCTTCGCCGCTGGTATCATGACGGTTTTTGTGGGGCTTGGCGCCTCCGCCTCCGTCTTTGGGCAGGTCTTGCGGGATTGGTTCGACATCTTGCGCTGGATTGCGGCGGGACTGATCATTGTCATGGGTCTACACTTCCTTGGGGTGTTCAAAATCGGGATTTTGAACCGGCAGTGGCAGGCCGACACCGGCAGCATGTCCAATCTCAGCCTCGGCGGCGCTTATCTGATCGGTTTGGCCTTCGCCTTTGGCTGGACGCCCTGCGTCGGGCCGGTCTTGGCCGCGATCCTGTTCACTGCGGCGGGCACCGATACCGCGAGCCAAGGGGCTTGGCTGCTGACGGCCTATGGGCTGGGCATGACCCTGCCCTTCATTGGCGCTGCCGCCTTCGTCGGCCCATTCATGGTGCTGATGGGGCGGTTCCGCCGCCATCTGGGCGCGGTGGAGAAGACGATGGGGGCGTTTTTGATTCTGTTCGGCGTGCTCATCGCCACCAATGGGCTGCTCTATATCGGGCAGTGGATGATTGAGAATTTCGAGGTGTTCCGGACGATGGGGTGAGGATCGACCGGACGGCAATTCAGGAGGAGGTTTGCCATGTGGATCCGAGCGATGATTGCGGCGGCGGTGCTGGCGGTGAGCCCCGTCATGGTTCAGGCGGAGGCTGTCGGAGATGATGGGCTGCATATCGCGCCCTGGCTGAACGACACGTTCCGCGATCTGCGCGAAGATCTGGACGAAGCGAATGCCAATGGTCAGCGGCTGGCGATCATCATCGAACAGCGCGGCTGCATCTACTGCACGCAGATGCATGAAGAGGTCTTCGTCGTTCCCGAGATCGAGCAGATGCTGACCGAGGATTTCTTTTTCGTGCGCATCAATATGCACGGCTCGACCGAAGTGACTGATTTCGACGGCGAGATGATGAGCGAGCGCGATGCCGCGCGGCGCTGGCGCACCCTGTTTACCCCGACGATCCTGTTTTTCCCGGAGGACGTGCCCGAGGACCTGACGGCCACTGAGGCCGCCGTGGTCACCATGCCCGGCGCGTTTGAGCGCTGGACAACCTTCAACATGCTGACCTGGGTGTTGGACAGGGGCTACGACGGCGAGGAAGATTTCCAGCGCTATCACGCCCGGATGCTGCAAACACAACTGTCTCAGGAAAACTGAGCATCGAAAAACAAGGGCACCCGACCCTCATATGCAAAAAATCAAATGTGTTGTTGCAAGAAGGGGGTCGGTCTGGCTACGGTATACCATAGACGACCGACTCGTCTAAGGGAGGAAATCAAAGTGATGCGCCATTCGCTGTTGGCGGCCGCTCTAATTATGGCCGCAACAACCCTAAACGCCGATGTGATCGCGCCATCGGACGTCATAACAAACGAATACGGAGATATCGCGGCATCGCTCACTAGTCAGCCCGGTGACCCCGAGCGCGGCGTCGAAGTGATGACCGATCGCGGCTTGGGCAATTGCATTGCTTGCCACCAGATCACCGCTCTGGAAGAGTTTCCGTTCCACGGAGAGGTCGGACCCTCGCTCGACGGGGCGGGCGATCGATGGGATGTCGCAGCGCTGCGCGGGATCATCGTCGACGCCAAGAACGCCTTCCCGGGCAGTATGATGCCGTCTTTCTATCGAACCGATGGCTTCATTCGGCCCGGCAACGGCTATACCGGCCGCGCCGCCGAGGGGCCGGTGGACCCAATCCTCACAGCGCAAGATGTCGAAGACATCGTGGCATATCTACAATTGCTCACCGAGTGACCGGCGGGCAGGAAAAGGAGATCAGAGCATGACATTCACTCGTAGGCAGTTCGTCGGCACAACGCTGACCGCCGCCCTCGCCCTTGCGACCCTTCCCGGTCTGGCTCAGGCCGATGCGGTCGATGACGCCATCAGCGCCTTCACCGGCGGAGCCGAGATGGGCTCCGATGGGATCACGTTGATCGCGCCCGAGATCGCCGAGAACGGCAACACGGTGCCAATTGAAGTCGACGCCCCCGGCGCCGAGTCGATCATCGTCTTCGCCCCCGGCAATCCGAACCCGGATGTGGCCACGTTCAATTTCGGCCCGCTCTCAGGCTCCTCCGCGGCCTCGACCCGGATTCGCCTGGCTGGTGAGCAAGATGTGATCGCCGTCGCCCGTATGCGGGACGGCACCTATCAAATGGCGCGCCAGAATGTGCGCGTGACAATTGGCGGTTGCGGCGGCTGAGCCGGGCGAGGAGAGACTAAAAATGGCAGAAAACGTAACACCCCGGGTTCGGGTTCCTCGCGAAGCTTCCGCTGGCGAGACGATCTCGATCCGGACCTTGATCAGCCACCCGATGGAGACAGGCCAACGCCGCGATGGAGATGGTAACCTGATCCCGCGCTCGATCATCAACCGCTTCGTTTGCAGCTTTAACGGCGAGACGGTGCTGGATGTCACGATCGAGCCCTCGGTATCGACCAACCCGTATTTCCAATTCGAAGCTGTGGTCCCCGAAAGCGGCACCTTCACCTTCACTTGGTATGACGACGACGGGTCGGTCTACGAGGAAACCGCTGATATCGCCGTCAACTGACGCGCGGCCATCGAGGGAGGATGGACATGGCCAAGATCAACACAAAAAAACTTGGGCTTATGGGCGGGGTCGCGGTGGCAGCCCTGGGGTTTGCAAGCTTGTCGCTCGCCGATATCGGCGACGATGAAAGCCTTGTCGTCAACGGCGAAATCGAAATGGTGATCGAAACCGAGGCGCCGGAGCATCTCGATGGCGCGTTGCGGACGATCTATTCGGGGTGGGTATTCCGCACCGATGAGACCCAGGCCATGCAGGCCGATGATTTTGACAATCCCGGTATGATCTTCGTCGATCAAGCCCGCGACACCTTCAACACGGCCATGGGGACAGAGGGCAATAGCTGTGCCTCTTGTCACGAAAACCCAGAGTCGCTGCGCGGTGTGCGCGCGACGTATCCGCAGTGGGATGAAGAGCATGGCGGTGTGCAGACGGTCGAAATGCAGGTCAATGAATGCTTGACCGAACGCATGGGTGCCGAACCCTACGGCTATGACAGTGGCCCGATGCGCAACATGACCGCCCTGATCGCGTCGGTCAGTCGGGGGATGGAGATCAACGTCGCCATCGACGGCCCGGCTGCCGAAACCTGGGAACAGGGGCGCGAGATCTACTATACCCGCTACGGCATTCTGGAGCTGAGCTGCGCGAACTGCCACGAGCAAAACTATGGCAACAACATTCGTGCGGACCATCTGAGCCAGGGCCAGATCAATGGTTTTCCAACCTACCGTCTGCGCAACGCGCGTCTGAACTCGGTGCATGGCCGGTTCCGCGGCTGCATCCGCGACACCCGCGCCGAGACCTTCGCGCCCGGCAGCCCGGAGTTCATCGCGCTGGAGCTGTATGTGGCGACACGCGGCAATGGTCTGACGGTCGAAGGTCCGTCGGTCCGCAACTAGTTCTCTCCCTGCCCATCCCGGCTTCGGCTGGGGTGGGTTCGTTCAATCACATTCACAAAACAGAATGTAAAGCGAGGCCCGTTTCATGATCTCCCGCCGACACTTTGTCCAGGCCGCCCTGGCCACAACCGCACTTTATGGGGCTTCGGGCTTTGGCAATTGGTCACGGCTCTCGGCGCAACAGGCGCTCAGCCAAGAGGACCTGATTGGCTCCTCCAATTTCGGCAATGTGACCTTGATCCACATCACCGATATCCACGCCCAGACGCAGCCGATCTATTTCCGCGAGCCGGAGTTCAACCTTGGTGTCGGCGACGCCTTTGGCCAACCGCCGCATCTGGTCGGTGCCGAGTTCCGCCGCGCCTATGGGATCGAGCAAGGCTCGGCCATGGATTACGCGCTGACCTATGATGATTTCGCTTCGATGGCGCAGGCTTATGGCCGGATGGGCGGGCTGGATCGGATCGCCACCGTGGTCAAAGCGATCAGGGCGGAGCGGCCCGATGCTTTGCTGCTGGATGGCGGCGACACTTGGCAGGGCTCCCTGCCCGCGCTGCGGACAGATGGCGCCGATATGGTACACCTGTTCAACGCGCTTGGCGTTGAGGCGATGACCTCACATTGGGAATTCACGCTCGGCTCCGACCGGGTGCGCGAGATTGTCGAGGGGCCGCTCAACCCTGCCTTTTTGGGGGCCAATATCTTCGATGTGGAATGGGACGAGCCGGTCTTTGACGACTACAAAATCTTTGAACGGAATGGCACGTCTATCGCGGTGATCGGTCAGGCCTTCCCTTATATGCCCATCGCCAACCCATCCTGGATGTTCCCGGAATACTCCTTCGGCCTGCGTCGCGAACGCATCGCTGAGGTGGTGGATGAGGTGCGCGCCGCCGGTGCCGAGGTGGTCGTTCTGCTCTCCCATAACGGCTTCGACGTGGATCGCCAGTTCGCCCGCGATATCCCCGGGATCGATGTGATCCTGACCGGGCATACCCATGATGCCCTGCCCGAAGCGGTCCAGGTCGGCAACACGTTCCTGATCGCCAGCGGTAGCCACGGCAAATTTGTGACCCGGCTGGACCTGGACGTGCGCGATGGCCGGATGATGGGCCTCGAGACACGGCTGATCCCGATCTTCTCCGATGTGATCGCGCCAGACCCAGAGATGGCCGCCTTGGTCGCCGAAACCCGCGCGCCGTTTGAGGACGAGATGGCGGAGGTGATTGGCACCTCGGGGTCGCTTCTGTTCCGCCGTGGCAATTTCAACGGCACCTGGGACGATGTGATCTGCAATGCGCTGATCTCGCAGCGCGACGCCGAGATTGCGCTCAGCCCCGGGTTCCGGTGGGGCGCGGCCATCCTGCCCGGCCAAGAGATCACCCGCGAGGACATCTACAACGTCACCGCCATGTCCTACCCCAACGCCTATCGCACCGAGATGAGCGGCGAGCGGCTGAAGACGATTTTCGAGGATGTGGCCGAGAACATCTTCAACCCCGACCCCTATTACCAGCAAGGCGGCGACATGGTGCGGATCGGCGGCATGGGCTACCGGATCGACCCGCGCGGCGAAAGCGGCAACCGCATTTCCGAGATGACCGTCCTGGCCACGGGCGAGCCGGTGGACCCGAGCCGCAATTACGTCGTCGCCGGATGGGCCAGCGTCAACGAAGGCACAGAAGGGCCGCCGATCTGGGATGTGTTGGAAGACCATATCCGGGCCGAAGGCACCGTGAATATCGAACCGAATAACAGCGTGGATGTGGTGTCGGGCTAGGGCCTGACGCGCATGACACGGATGACCGAACAGACGAAAGGACCAGGCATGGCCAATGATCCGAACTTCTCTTCCTCCCGCAGGAAATTTCTCGGCGGGGCGGCCGTGGCTGGCGGCGTACTGGCCAGTGGCAAACTGGTGCATGCACAGGCCGCAAGCCCGGACCCGTTGATCACCGAGTTGCAGCCTTGGCAGCAATATCTGGGCCCCGGTGTGGATGCCGCGCCTTACGGTATGCCCTCCCCCTTTGAGGCGCATGTGGTGCGCCGCAATGTGCCCTGGTTGACGGCGGATGCGGTGAGTTCGGTCAACTTCACGCCGCTGCATGAGCTCGAAGGCATCATCACCCCCAACGGCCTCTGTTTTGAGCGCCACCATGGCGGCGTGGCCGAGATTGACCCTGGCATGCACCGCCTGATGATCAACGGGCTGGTGGACAATCCGCTGGTCTTCACGATGGAAGACCTCCTGCGGTTCCCGCGCGAAAACCGGACCTATTTCCTGGAATGCGCCGCCAATACCGGCATGGAATGGCGCGGTGCGCAGCTCAATGGCTGCCAGTTCACCCATGGCATGATCCACAATGTGGTCTATACTGGCGTGCCGCTGCGGCTGCTCCTCGAAGAGGCCGGCCTGCGCACAAACGCGGCTTGGGTCCTTACCGAAGGTGCCGATGCCGCCGCGATGACCCGCTCGGTTCCGCTGGAAAAGGCGATGGATGATTGCCTGGTCGCCTTCGCGATGAACGGGGAGCGGCTGCGCCCGGAACAAGGCTATCCGATCCGCCTCGTCGTGCCTGGTTGGGAAGGCAATATGTGGGTCAAATGGCTCCGCCGGATCGAGGTGGGCGATGAGCCCTGGCATCACCGGGAAGAAACATCGAAATACACCGACCTTCTGGAAGACGGCCAGGCGCGCCGTTTCACCTGGGAGATGGACGCCAAGTCGGTCATCACGAACCCCTCCCCGCAAGCCCCGATCACCCATGGCCCTGGGCCGACCGTGATCACCGGCGTTGCCTGGTCTGGCCGCGGCACGATCCCACGGGTCGACGTGTCGCTGGATGGCGGCGCGAATTGGGTGCAGGCACGGATGTCGGGGCCAAGCCTCGATAAGTCGATGCACCGCTTCTATTACGAATTCGATTGGGACGGGCGGCCGCTTCTGTTGCAAAGCCGGGCGCATGACTCCACTGGATATGTGCAGCCGACGAAGGATCAGCTCCGCGAGATCCGAGGCGAGAACTCGATCTATCACAACAACAGTATCCAAACCTGGGCCATCGACGAAACGGGCCAAGCCGAAAATGTGGAGGTTGGCTAAGCCATGAAGAAGATTTTGCTTTCGGCCTCTGCCCTGGTGATGGGGTTCTCCTTGGTCGCTCTGGCGCAGGAAAACCCGGCCCCATCGCGCGATGGCGGCTATGGCCTCGGGCGCACGGCGCTTCCCGAAGAGATCGCGGCCTGGGATATCGACATTCGCCCGGATGGCGCGGGCCTGCCCGTGGGCGAAGGCGATGTTTGGACCGGTGAAGAGGCCTATGTCGACTATTGCTCGGCCTGCCATGGTGACTTTGGCGAAGCCGTGGGCCGTTGGCCGGTTCTGTCGGGGGGCTTCGGTAGCCTGGATGGCGAGGACCCGGTGAAAACCATGGGCTCCTATTGGCCTTATCTTTCAACGGCTTGGGACTACATCCACCGCGCGATGCCCTATGGCGCGGCGCAATCGCTGGAGGATGACGAGGTTTATGCGATCCTCGCCTATCTGCTCTATCTCAACGAGGTCGTGGAGGATGATTTTGTCCTCTCCAACGAGAACTTCGCCGAGATCGCGCTGCGCAATGAGGATGGATTTTTCCTCGACAACCGGGCCGAGGTGGAATTGCCGCTCTTCAGCCAAGAGCCCTGCATGACCGATTGCAGCGATCCGGTGGAAATCACCATGCGCGCCGCAGTTTTGGACGTGACGCCGGAGACCGAAGGTGAGGAGGTCGTCGCGGAAGAGGCCGCGGTCGTCGAAGAAGAGGCGATGCCCGAAGCCGCTGGCCCCGACCCTGAATTGGTCGCGGCGGGTGAGGCCGTCTACCGCCGCTGCTCCACCTGTCATCAGATCGGCGAAGGCGCGGTTAATCGCACCGGCCCGCTGCTAAACGGTATCTATATGGCCACCGCAGGCACGCGCGAGGGGTTCCGCTATTCCCCGGCAATGAGCGGGGCGGGCGAAGACGGGCTGATCTGGGATGATGAAACCCTCGCCGCTTATTTGACCGATCCGCGCGGGTTCCTGCGTGGCAACCGGATGGCCTTCCAAGGCCTGCGCTCGGAGGAGGAGATCGCCGCAGTGATCGCCTATATCCGCGCCAACGGAGGCGAATAGCACCATGTTGGCCCGCGCGTTCCTCTCTGGCGCATTCGCCGTTGCTGTCTTGGCCCTGCCAGGGCAGGCGGCGGATCGGACCGAGGGGGAGGTGCTGTTTCGGCCTTGCGGGGCGTGTCACATGATTGGTGAGGGGGCCGTTCACCGCGTCGGCCCGCATCTGAACGGCCTTTTTGGGCGGCCTATCGGCGGCGCTGAGGGGTATGACTACTCCGACGATCTGATTGCGGCACGCGACCGTGGCGTGATCTGGTCCGAAGAACTGCTGGACCGGTTTCTCGCCGGTCCCCGCGATACGTTTCGCCAAACCAGCATGGTGTTTCGCGGCATCCGATCACCGGAAGATCGCGCCGCTCTGATCGGCTATCTGCGCGCCGAAAGTGGCACATCGGAGTCTCAGAATGGTGCCGAACCCGCCGCCATCGACCCTGAGATCGCCGCGATTTTGGAGATCACGGGCGATGTCGCTTATGGCGCCTATCTGTCATCGGAATGTACGGCTTGCCACCGCGCAACGGGTGGCGAAGACATCCCGTCGATCGCCGGTATGGCGCCCTCGGTCTTCATTGCCGGGATCGTCGCCTACCGCAATGGCACCCGCGAGCATCAAGTCATGAACACATTGTCGGCGCGCCTTGGCGATGAGGAGATCGCCGCGCTCGCCGCCTATTTCGAAACCACAGAGTGAGGGGGATTTCGCGGACCGACCGGTGTCCAATTTAACCGGAACGAAACGGCCCTTCGGGGCAAAGGGGAGGAAGACAATGACATTCAACAGACGCATATTCCTGGGCTCGGCTGCCGCCGTCACGGCGTCGCTTGCCACACCGATGGTGATCAGCGCGCAAGGCCGTCCACGCGTGGTCGTGGTTGGCGGCGGCGCAGGCGGGGCCACCGCCGCGCGCTACATCGCGAATGATAGCCAGGGCGCCATCGACGTCACACTGATCGAACCGACGCGGGCCTATTACAGTTGCTTCTTCTCAAATCTCTATCTGGGCGGCTTCCGAGACTATGACAGTCTTGGCCATTCCTACGGCAATCTGGCCGCCACCTATGGTGTGAACGTGGTTCATGACTGGGCCGTCGCGGTGGATCGCGATGCCAAGACCGTGCGTTTGGCCGGCGGCGGCGCGGTGCCCTATGACCGCTTGGTGCTCAGCCCCGGGATCGACTTCGTTGAAGATAGCGTGCCCGGCTGGTCGCTCGCGACGCAGAACGCCATGCCGCACGCCTATAAGGCTGGCAGCCAGACGCAGCTTTTGCGCGCCCAGGTGGAAGCGATGCCCGAAGGCGGCACCTATGCCATGGTCGCGCCGCCCAACCCGTTCCGCTGCCCGCCCGGGCCGTATGAGCGGATTTCGATGGTGGCGCATATGCTCAAACAAACCAATCCAACGGCCAAAATCCTGATCGCCGACCCGAAAGAGGGCTTCTCCAAACAGGGGTTGTTCGAAGACGGATGGGAACGCCACTATCCCGGTATGATCACCCGGATCGGGCCGGATTTTGGTGGCGACGTGGTGGAAGTCGACGCCGAGGCCATGACCTTGTCGATCGATGGCGCGGTTGAGAATGTGGATGTCTGCAACGTCATCCCGGCACAACGCGCGGGCAGCATCGCCTTTGCCGCCGACATCACCGAGGGCAACTGGGCACCCGTTTCGGCCTATGATCTGTCCAGCCGGGCGGACCCCGAGATCCATGTGCTCGGAGATAGTGCGGCCCAAGGCGCGATGCCGAAATCGGGCTTCTCGGCCAACAGCCAGGCCAAGGTCTGTGCCAATGCCATCGTGGCGGCGCTAAGTGATGGCCGGGCCTTCCCGCCGCGCTTCTCCAACACCTGTTGGTCGCTGATCGACACCGATGACGGCATCAAGGTCGGCGCGACCTATGAGGCATCGGACGAGGGCATTGTCTCCACCGGCGGCTTTGTCAGCCAGGTCGGCGAAACCGCAGAGGTGCGCGCGGAGACCTATCGCGAAAGCCTGGATTGGTATGCCGCGATCACGTCCGACATGTTTGGATAACCCAAAGCGGGCGGTCGGGTTGAACTTCGACCGCCCAAGTCCCTGAACCGGAGGAGATCTTATGAAGAAAGCACTCGCATTTATGGCGGCCCTACTGATCACGGGCCAGATGGCTGCGGCGGATCAGGCGATCACCTTCGACTATGATGGCAGTTTCGACGATGCGACCTTCGCCGTCGAAAACGCGATCGTGAACCGCGGCTTGGTGATCGATTACACCAGCCATGTTGGTGACATGCTGAACCGCACGGCGGCCGATGTCGGTTCGGATGTGGTGATCTTCGAACAGGCCGACATCTTCGTATTTTGTTCGGCGGCCGTATCGCGCCGGGTGATGGAGGCTGACCCGATGAACCTTGCCCACTGTCCCTATGGCATCTTCGTGGCCGAGATGGATGGAGAGGTCATGATCGGTCACCGGGCCTATCCTGACGGTCCGATGCAAGAGGTCGAAGCCTTGCTGGATGCGATCATCCTCGAAGCGCTCAACGAATAGGAGGCCGACCGCCCCCCGGTGGTGCCGTTTCCCTTCACCGTTTTGGCAGGGCAGCGACCGAAACATGTCCCCTACCCCGACCAGGCGTCGGTATTGACCTTGGTCAACGTGGCGCATGCGCCAACCGGCTAAGCTCCGGCACACTGACGGGACGGAGGCGTGATCATGCTTGAAGATCTGCTCATCACATTGGGAGAGCCGCGCATGCTGGCGCTCGCCGGCGCCGCGACGGGCGTGATCTTTGGTTGGGCCGCGCAACGATCCCGGTTCTGCTTGCGGGCCGCCACGGTTGAGGTCGCGGGCGGCCGCTTCGGTCCGCGCATGGCGATCTGGTTGATTGTGTTCTTCACCGCGCTGACGCTGACGCAAGCCGGTGTCGGTTCGGGCGTGTTCGATGTCTCCAGCACGCGGCAACTTGCCGGAACGGGATCGCTGTCGGGCGCCATGATCGGCGGGCTGCTGTTCGGGGCAGGCATGATCTTCGCGCGCGGCTGCGCCAGTCGCCTGCTCGTTCTGTCGGCAACCGGTAATCTGCGGGCGCTGGTCACCGGCCTAGTGGTGACATTGGTGGCCCAGGCCTCTTATCGCGGTGTGTTGGCGCCAGCGCGAGAGAACATCGCCGGTCTCTGGACCATCGATGGCGGCACCGCGCGGCATTTGCTGGCCCCGTTTGGCATTGGCCCGACGCTGACGGCTCTCATAACCGGTCTCGCCCTTCTGGGGGCTTTCGTTTTGGCCCGGCGCCGCGCTTTGTCCGCTGGCATGATCCTCGCAGGTGTCTTTGTGGGCGGGGCGGTGGCCATGGGCTGGGGCCTGACAGCCTCCATAGCAGCCACGTCCTTTGAAATCGTGCCGGTCTCAAGTGTCACCTTTACCGGCCCCTCGACCGACACATTGATGGCCTTGGTCGCCGAGCGCAATCTGCCGCTCTCCTTCGGATTGGGCCTGGTGCCCGGTGTGTTCGCAGGATCGTTCGCCGCCTCGGTTCTGAACCGGGAGTTTTCGATCGAACGGTTCGGCCCCGACGCGCCGATGGAGCGCTACCTCTTCGGAGCCGTCATGATGGGGTTCGGGGCGATGCTGGCCGGGGGTTGCGCCGTGGGCGCGGGCGTATCGGGCGGCGCGGTCTTGTCGATCACCGCACTCATCGCGGTGTTTTTCATGTGGGTCGGCGCGGTTTTGACGATCTGGCTGACCCGCAGAACAACGGACGCCTCCCTCGCTTAGGAAAGCGGGCAAACGTCCCTGCCCGCCCATGCCAAAGCTTTTCACATCGGTGTGTTTTCGAGGTCTTGCTGTGCCGCCGGATCCCCCGCCTCGGCATGATACGGGCAGGCAACGATGTGGTTATCCCCGATATCCGCAACCGTCGGTATCTCTGCCGCGCAGGCAGGCCGCGCAATCGGGCAGCGGGTGCGGAACACGCAGCCAGAGGGCGGCGCGAGCGGTGATGGCAGTTCACCCTCCAAAACCGGGCGATGACGTGCCCGTTCGGCCTTGGGCGACGGGATCGGGACAGACGCGATCAGCGCCTTGGTATAGGGATGGCACGGATTTGCGATCAGATCCGCCGCGCTCGCGGCCTCGACGATCCGGCCCAGATACATCACCGCGATGCGGTGCGAGATATGACGCACAACGCTCAAGTCATGGGCAATGAACAGAAGCGAGAGGTCCATTTCCCGCTGCAAATCCTGCAACAAGTTCACCACCTGCGCCTGCACCGAGACATCAAGCGCACTGACCGGCTCGTCACAGACCACCAACTCCGGCTCGGTGATCAGCGCCCGGGCGATCCCGATCCGCTGGCACTGACCGCCGGAGAACTCATGCGGGTAGCGGTTGATCAGCGCGGGCAAGAGGCCGACGCGCTCCATCATCGCGCCGACCTTGTCGCGCACCTCAGTCTTGGACAGATCGGGGTAATGGGTGACCAAGGGTTCAGCGACCACCTGGCCGACGGTCATGCGCGGGTTCAAGGCGGCCAGCGGGTCTTGAAACACCATCTGCACATGACGCCCATGGGCGCGTCGCTTGGCCGGACTCATCGCCATGATGTCTTCACCACGCCATAGAACTTGCCCCGCGCTGACCGGCACAGTGCCGACAATCGCGCGGGCCAGCGTGGATTTGCCCGACCCGCTTTCACCCACCAGGCCAAGGGTCTTGCCCGGCTCAAGCGTAATGGACGCTTCCTTCACCGCTTGCAGTTTGGCCGGAGGCGTCCAAGGCCAGGCACCATGTCGCATCACATTGAAGGTGACACTGACATCATTGACGGCGAGAAGCGGCTCACTCATGCGATATCCTCCCGTGCCGCGTGACAGGCGCGGAACCGGCCATCGCCGAACCCTTCGAGGGGCGGCATTGACAACGCGCAGGGTTCATGGCGCGCCGGGCAGCGCGGGCTAAACGGGCATCCGGGCGGCAGGGCCGTCAGATCGGGCGGATCGCCCGGGATGGTTTGCAGCGAGGCTTGCGGGATATCAAGGCGCGGCACCGCGTTCAAAAGGCCAAGTGTGTAGGGATGCGACGGTGCTTCAAACACATCATCGGTCGTCCCAATCTCCATCACCTGCCCGCCATACATCACCAGCGTTTCGGCACAGGCCCCTGCGACAATTGCCAGATCATGGGTGATCAGGATCAGCGCCGTGCCGAAATCGCGTTGAATGTCGGCCATCAGCTCCATGATCTGGTTCTGAACCGTCACATCAAGCGCGGTGGTCGGCTCGTCAGCGATCAGCAGTTTCGGACGGCAAAGCAGCGCCATGGCTGCCATGATCCGCTGCCGCATGCCGCCGGAGAATTCATGCGGATACATCCGAAGCCGCGAGCGGGCATCGGGGATGCGCACCGCGTCCAGCATCTTGGCGCTTTCATCCAACGCCGTGCGCTTCGACGTGCCCTTGTGCAGCATCAGCACCTCGGCCATCTGGTCGCCGACCCGCATATAGGGGTTGAGAGAGGTCATCGGGTCCTGAAAGATCATCGCGATCTCATTGGCGCGGATCTTGTTTATCTTCGCTTCGGGCAAGTTGAGGATTTCTTGGTCCTGAAACCGTACCGAACCTTTGGCATGACCGTTCTTGGCCAACAGCCCGAGGATGGCGAAGGCAAGCTGCGTCTTCCCGGAGCCGCTTTCGCCGACAATCGCCAAGCTATCCCCAGCATTCAGCGACAGGTTCATCCCATTGACCGCATGGACCTTTCCATCCGGCGTATCGAAGCTGACACTCAGATCGGTGACATCTAACAAAGCCATGAATTACCGATCCTTCGGGTCGAGCGCATCACGCAGGCCATCGCCCACGAAGAAGAAGCCAAATAGTGTGACGACGAAAAAGAAAAGCGGTGCCAACAGCATCCAGAGCGTGCCATTGTTCATCTCAGCCGCACCATCATTGATCAGCGCGCCCCAACTGGTCAGCGGCTCTTGCACGCCCAGGCCCAGGAAGCTGATGAAGCTTTCATAGATGATCATCGAGGGGACAAGCAGCGTTGCGTAAACGATCACGACGCCAAGCAGATTTGGGATGATGTGGCGCAGGATGATCCGAAACGGCGCGACGCCTGTGGCCACGGCGGCTTCGACGAATTCCTTGCCGCGCAGGGTGAGCGTCTGACCCCGTGCGATCCGCGCCATGTCGAGCCAACTGATCAGCCCGATCCCGATGAAAAGCATCAGCATGGAGCGGCCAAACACCACCAACAGCAGGATCAAAACAAACATATACGGGATCGACATCAGCACATCGACGATCCGCATCATGATGTTGTCGAGCCGCCCGCCATAATAGCCCGCGATCGCGCCATAAAGCGTGCCGACGATAACAGAGATCAGCGCACCGACAATCCCGACCATGAGCGAGACTTGCGTGCCTTGCACCGTCCGGGCGAAGAGATCCCGGCCAAGCGCGTCTGTCCCGAACCAATGGCCGGTTTCGAGCGAGGGCCGCCCGGCCTCGGCCACATTGCCCAGCACATTCCAATCGATATCCTCATAATTCCAAGGCGCGATGAACGGGCCGATCAGGGCGAAGGCCGTCACGAGCACCAGAACGACGAGCCCGGCCACAGCCGCGCGGTTGCGGAAGAAACGGGCACGCGCATCGGCCCAAAGAGACCGGCCCTTGATGGGGGCAGCAGCCGCCAGATCATCCGCGATGGCTTTGGTCGCGAGCATGGGCTTAATACCGGATTTTCGGGTCGATCCAGGCATAGAGGATATCGACCAACAGGTTGAAGAAGATGGTGAGCGCGCCAAGCAGAACGGTGATGCCCATCATCACGCCGTAGTCGCGGTTGAGCGCGGAGGCGACGAAGAACTGCCCGATCCCGCCGGTGGAAAAGTAGATATCGATCACCACAGAGCCGGTGATCATGCCCACAAAGGCGGGGCCGAGATAAGAGATCACCGGCAAAAGCGCGGGTTTCAGCGCATGGCGGAAGATCACGCGGCGCATCGGCAGGCCCTTGGCTCGGGCGGTGCGGATGAAGTTCGAGGTGAGCACCTCCAACATCGAGGCGCGCGAGATGCGGGCGATCGAGGCCATGAAACTGGTCGACAGCGCGATCACCGGCAGGATGATGAACTGCCACTGCCCGCCTTGCCAGCCGCCGCCAGGCAACCAACCCAGCCAGAGCGTGAAAACCAGCACCAAGATCGGGGCCAGAACGAAATTCGGCAAAACCTGCGCGCCGATCGAAACGCCGACGGCAAGATAGTCGAGCCAGGTGTTGTGACGCACGGCTGCAAGAATCCCAAGCGTACCCCCGACCAGCACCGCAACAACAAAGCTCCAGAACCCATAGGTCAGCGTCACAGGGAAGCCTTGGCCGATCAGGTCATTCACATCCTGATCGCGATAGATGAAGGAAGGCCCGAAATCGAACTGGGTCACGATTCCAACGACATAGCGCCAGATCTGCACGAAAAACGGCTGATCCAGCCCGTATTGCGCCTCAAGATTGGCCAGCACCGCTGGCGGCACACCGCGCTCGCTGGCAAACGGGCTGCCGGGGGCGGTGTACATCAACACGAATGTACCAATGATCAGGATCAGCAGGACCGGGATCGCGACCAGGAGACGTTTTATTATGAAAGCAATCATCGGAGCGATGTAGCACAGGGGCGGGTGAAGTCACCCGCCCCGACGCAAGGTCACTCTGCAGCGACGCGATAAATGTCACGGACGTACCAGTTGTTTTCCGTGTTTTGCATCGCCCAGTTCCGGATCGACGGGTCCAAAACGAAGTTCTGCGTGTAGTGGTAGATCGGCAGGATCGCCATATCCTCCGCCAAGATCTGCTCGACCTGCGTGTAGATCGGCTGCGGATCGGCCAGCGCAACGCTCTCCGCCATCAACCGGTCGACCTCGTCATTGGCATATTTGCCGTCATTGTTGGCGTTGTTCGACGTCAGAAGGTCAAGGAAGGTCGACGCCTCATTATAATCGCCACACCAAGCCGACCGCGCCACGTCAAAGTTCTGATTGCCGCGGATTTCGAGATAGGACTGCCACTCGAAATTGTTGAGCACGGTGGTCACACCCAAAGGTCGCCACATCTGGCTGACCACAGTCGCGATTTGGCGGTGGTTCTCGGACGTGTTGTAGATCAGGTTCAGCTCAATCGGGTTGTCAGGGCCATATCCCGCCTCTTCCATCAACTCCATCGCGCGCGCCATGCGCTCTTCCTGGGTCCAGGTCGCATAGTCGATCTCAGGCAGCTCGAAGCCCGCCGTCGCCCAATGGGTGAAGCTAAAGGCTGGGGCTTGGCCCGCTTGCAGCACCTGATCGGTGATCACATTGCGGTTGATCGCATAGCTGAGAGCGGTGCGCACACGGGGGTCCTGCAACGCCTCATGGCCGCTCTCGGACTGGTTCACCGTGTAGTAATAGGAGCAGAGCCGCGGCACCGAATGGGCCACATCCGGCATATCGGCTTCAAGCCGCGGATAGCTGCCCGCGGGCAGGTCATCCATCATGTCAAACTCACCGGCCTGGAATCGGGTCAGGGCTTGGTTGGCATCATTAATCACAAGGCCGGTGACCTCGGTGATGATCACATCTTCGGCACCCCAGTATTCCGTGTTCGGGACCAGGCGGAAGAACTCATTGACCGCGATCTCGTCCAGCACATAGGCGCCGTTGGAGACGATGTTTTCGGGCCGGGTCCAATCGGCACCATGGGCCTCAACAGTCGCCTGATGGGTCGGCATGAAGGTGTAATGGACGGTCATCTGTGGGAAATACGGCAGCGGCTGGCTCAGCGTCACCTCAAGTGTGCGATCGTCAATGGCGCGCACGCCCAGCTCTTCTGGGCCGACCTCGCCCGCTATCGCGGCAGCGGCATTACGAATCTGGCTCAGCTCTACATACCAGGCGTATTCCGAGGCTGTCGCCGGGTCGGCCGCGCGTTGCCAAGCAAAGACGAAATCCTGCGCCGTAACCGGCTCGCCATTTGACCAGCGCGCATCCTCACGGAGTGTGAAGACCCAGGTCTGGTTGTCTTCCGAGGACCATTCTTCGGCCACGCCCGGGCGCAGGGTGCCATCGGCATTCTGGGTCAAAAGACCCTCGAAGATCTGCCGGGCCACATGGCCGCCAGCGGTCTCTTCAATCAACTGCGGATCGATGGAGGGAAACTGATCCAGCAGACGGTACTGGAACGTCTGATCTTCGGCCAGCGGCTCGCCAGTTACGGGATGGGTGTTTTGGGCTGCTGCCGGTACGCTGATCGCGCAAGCCAGGATTGTGGATGTAAATAGAGCGCTTAATCTGGTCATGTTTATCTCCCATGTGTTGGCGAAGGGCGCGATCTGGGCAGTCCAGAAATTTCTGTCGCGGCCCGATTTCAAAGCATCGCTGAAACCGTTGCATCATACACTATCATAGTTTGCAATCACTTGGGCATCGGCGGAAAACCTCCGACGGGCGCCGCCGGAGGGGACGCTGAGCTTTGGTGGAGGAGCGATTGCCTGGGGTCGACTCAGATCATCGCACCGTCTTGCGAGCCGAGAGGCCAAGGCTGTGGGGAGAGGCATAACCCACTGAACCATTTCGCCAACGGGACGGAAAAACAGAGAAAACCGACGCTAAAACAGGTACCTGACCGCTGCGACCCTGAGCGTCCAGCCGTCTCAGCGCGGCTCGGTGCTCGGATAAGTATGACGGACTCAGAGGAGCGTCAGGACGCCGGTGCACCCTAGATGGCCGTGGAGCGCACCGGCGTCCGGGGGCTAGACCTCTCCGAGCCCTGTGCTGCGACGATGAGTACCGCCCTTTTCGGACCGGGCCGTGACAGTGATCGACCCTTCTGGCTCATGCGATTTCACCAGCCACTCGACCTTTTTCGTCACTGGCGACCATTGCTGGCCCCAATTGGAGTAAGCATAGCGGCGTTCATTCCGGCCCGCGAGATTGCCAAGTTTCACATCGCCAGGGTTCATGATCAACTCGGCCCCCTCGCACTCCAATGTCAGCGTCACCGGCTTGGCGACGCCGTTCTGCACGGCGACATCCGACAGGTTTGTCGGCAGATAACCGTGGTTCGACACCACGGCCGTGACCTTGTGCAAGCCCGCGCCAAGGGCCTCGACTTCTAGACTGTCGATCGCAACTCGGGGCGCGGCGGCGGCATGTTTGAGATTGAACATCACGTTCTTATGGCAAATCTCTTCCAGCATATTGCCGGGCGGATTCCGGTAGCTCCAGATATAGACCATGCCGCCGACCTCCACCGGGCCAAGCTGCGGGTGATCAAAGGCTTCCCAGTCGCGGAAACCATGATCGCCCACATTCTCGACGACCCAATTGTGGACCAGCCGTTGCGTGGCTGCATCGCGCGGACCCAAGTTGTAATACCCGTCCTTCGGCACACCCGCCGTGCGCTCCAGATCCCAAAGCTCGGTCGCGAAGGAGATGATCCCCATCTCTTCATAGGTCCAATCGGTCAGTGACCCGTGGCGCGCCTTGGTCTTATCCGGCGTGAAATCCTCATAGACAGAGATCGTCGGGTAGCCGGTGAGCCGTTCCCCGACGTCGCCAAGCGCTTTGTAGAGCGACAGGTCCGGCGCGCTCATCTCGCTATCCATCCGCAACATCGAGGGGCGCAGGATAATCCCGCCATGGGTGTGATAAGCGCACATTCCGGTGATGTTGGGATGGCCCAGGATCACGTCCCGCATCCCAGCCGCCTCGGGCTCGGAGAACGGATAGTCGCCTGCGCCATATTCCTGCGGGGTCCAGTTGGTCGGGAAGTTGCGGTTCATATTCCCGTCTTGCTGCATCTCGATATGGACATGCACGCCGTCGTAATTGCGGATCATGCCCTCCGGGTAGAGACGGTAATATTCGCCGCCCTCCTCGCCCGGTTCGCGCTGCACCATGATATCGGGGTTTTCGGCGTCCTTCTTCCACTCGCCCTTGGTGTCGGGCACCCGCATCTGCACGATGTAGCCGTCGCCATTGATATCCTGTGGGATCAAACCTTCGATCCGGTCTTCACCCGGCAAGAACCGACCATTGCCGCACCAGGGGTGATAAGGCGCGGTCAGCGCGTATTCGGCCCCGTCGGGATTGATGCGCGGAATGATGTAAAAGACCTGCCCGTCCACGAGGCGGGTGACCTCTTCATCGGTGCCGTAATTGGTCAGCAGATACCAACACGCGTAGAGCGCGGTGGCGGATGTGGCATGCTCCTCGGCATGGATCTGGGCGTCGATGTAGAAACCCGGTTTCTCCAATGCCGGACCCGTTTCGGGGTTGGTGATCGTCAGGAACCAGACATCGCGGCCCCGAAAGCTCTTAGCGATGGAGGTCAGCGTGCAGAGATGCGGATATGCCTCGGCAAGCGCGTGCAGATGCGCCGTCATCTGCTGATAGGTGTAGTAGGTGTCAAAGGCGATATCGACTTTCGGCATCGGGTTTTCCTTTTAAGTGAACCGCTTAGCTGCGGCCAAAATGGTCCATGATGGCAGCAGCGTATTTGATGCCTTGGATGTATTTATCGACATGGATGTTTTCGTCGGGCGCATGAAGGTTGCAGCCCGGGTTGGCAAATCCGGTCAGCACGCATGGAATCCAGACATGTTTCAGGATCGCCCCTTCGGCCGAGACGCCATTGACGATCGGCGGTTCGCCATAGACCTCGTTCGCCGCCGCGATGATCGAGACGGAGATGTCTTCACGGGCGGAGATTTTATAGGGGTCTTCGGTGCGCGCCTCGCCCTTGACCTCGATATTGTCAAAGCCCTGCGCCTTGAGATGATCACGCAGTTTCACGATGGCTTTGGCGGGGGAGATATTGGGGATCAGTCGGAAATCCATCCGCACACGCGCCTCTGACGGCACAATCGTTTTGGTGCCCTTGCCGGTGTAGCCGCCGGTAATGCCTTGGATATTGGCGGTCGGCTCATAGGTACGCGCCTTCAATGCGTCGACCCCATCGCGCCCAAGCGCGAAGGCATCCACCCCCATCTCCTCTTTGAGCATGTCAAAGTCGATCCGCGCCGCTTTGTCCTTCAGATAGCCCATATCCTCGTCATTGGGCACATAAATGCCCTCGGCCCAATCCGGGATGAGGATGTTTTTCTCCCGATCCATGATGGTGGCCAGGGCATGCACCAAATCCCAAACCGGGTTCGGCACCAAAGGCGCGTTCAGCGAGTGCACATCCGTCCTCGGGCCGCGCGCGATCAGCTCGACAAACAGCACCGATTTCAGGCCAAGCGAGACATCCGGCACCTCGACCCCAATCTCAAGCGACCCGTCGAGGCAGTGCATCCCATCGGCCTCCAACATCTCAGCGTTTTTCTGCGCCCAGGGCCCAAGATTGGGCGAACCGATCTCCTCCTCCCCCTCGATCAGCAGTTTCAGGCCAACAGGGACTTCGCCGCGCACCGCAAGGAACGCCTTTGCCGCCTTGTTGAAGGCCAAAACCCCGGATTTATTGTCGGTCGCGCCGCGCCCATACAGCACGCCATCCACCACCGCACCGGACCACGGGCCGCCATGGGTCCAGGCCTCGATCGGTTCGGGCGGTTGGACGTCGTAATGGGAATAACAGAGCAGCGTCTTGCGGGATTTCGACGGGATTTCGCCGTAGACAACCGGGGGGCCGTCTTCCAACTCATGAAACTCTGCCGGCAGCCCGTCGCGATGCATCATATCGCGGATCAGCGCGGCACATTCCCGTAGGCCGATATCTTGGGCCGAGATCGAGGGTTGCTGCACAAAGGCCTGTAAATCCTTCACAAATTCATCGGCATGCGCGTCGATATAGTCATAGATATCTTGCATCAGTTGACCTCCGGCTCTGACATGTCCCACGCGTTCAGGCGCTGCCCGCTCAACGCGCGGTCGCGGGTGGTGGCGATCTGCACGAAGGCCGGCGCAAGGCGTGCGGGATCGATCCATTCGGCTTTCAGTTCAGGCGGGTAGTTGCGCTCCGACATCGGGGTATGCATCGCTTTGCCCGGCGTGATGGTGCAGGACAGGATGCCATCGGCCTCCCCCTCCATTGCCAGGCATTTCGAGAACCCCTCCAGCGCGTGTTTCGCCGCGCAATAGGCGGTCTCGTCAACAAAGCCTTTGATGCCGGATTGGGACGACACGAAAATCAACGCGCCGCCGCCTTTGGCTTTCATGCCCGGCCAAACCGCCTGGCTGAGCTGAAACGCCGCTTGGATACCGACATTCATGGTCGCCGTGAAGGTGGAAAGGCTCACCTGTTGCAGCGGTTCCGGTCGCAGGATCGCCGCATTGTGGATCAGCGTATCGACCGGGCCGGGGATCGCCGCGATGGCCCTGGCCGTGGCCTCTGCATCCGCCAGATCGACCGTCAGGGCCAGCGCCCCGCCACCGATCTGATCCTGGACCGCCTGCAACCCCGCCGCATCCACATCCATCAGCACCAGATCGGCGCCATGGTCCGCGAAGACCCGGGCGATGGCGGCGCCAAGCCCCTGCCCCGCCCCGGTGATAAGCACCCGTTGATCCGAGAGCGCGGGCATCACACCGCCCCGGACATGTTGAGATCTTCCCATTTGCGGCTCACCGTTGAGGCGACGACCGCATCCAGGACCATCTGATTGCGCAGCCCATCGACGAAGCTTGCACCCCGTTTCAACCCGCGCTCCTCGATGATGGCTGCGGTTAGCTCCTGCAAAGCCGCCAAAACAGAGACATTCCAGATGCCTTTGTTCAACCCCTCAAGCGTGGCATTGGGGTCTTCCACACTGATATCATTGAAACTTTCACCTGCCTTCGCGAAGTAGAGCTTCTCGTCGCTGTTGGACAAGGTGATCGTGCCTTTTGACCCAAACACTTGCGTTTCATTGCCCATATTCGCCGCCGCAACCCCGCTCATGAAGACCTGGGCCAGCGCGCCCGATTGCATCTCAAGCGTGAAATGCGACAGGTCATCGGACGTCGCCGTCCACGGCTCGCCTGTGTTTTTGCAAAGCCGGTTCGGCACCATGGTCAGGGCCTGCCCGATGACCGAGGCGGGTTCCCCAAGCCACCAGCGCAGCATGTCAACCTGATGCGAGCCATTGGCGCCCAAACGCCCGCCGCCCATCGCCGCGTCCGACCACCAATCGCCCTTGGGGCGCGAGGCCGGATCGGCCCAGGACGCGCCGATATTGGTGATGTTCACATGTCGGATCTCGCCAAGATCGCCACCATGGATCAACGCGGCGATCCGCGCCCGCGTCGGGTTGAAGCGCAGCTCATGGTCGATCATGTGCAGCCGATTGGCATCTCGCGCCGCATCCAGCATCGCGCGCGCCTCGCCTGCATTCATCGCGGTTGGTTTTTCGCACAGAACATGCGCCCCCCGCGCAATCGCGGCCAGGACCATCGGCGCATGCATCACCGTGGGCGTCGCGATGCAGACCAGATCGAGCGCATGCTCGGCCAGCATCTTTTCCCAATCATCATAGACCACCGTGATCCCATGCGGCGCGGCCGCCGCCTTTGCACTTTCCAGACGGCCCGAGGCCAGCGCCACGACCTTGGCCCCCTCAATATGAGCAAATGCGGGCAAATACGCGTCGCGGGCGAAGCTGGCCCCGATGATGCCGACGTTTAACATGATGTCTCCTTTGTGCTGTCGGGCGGATGCGAAGAGGTCACATCCGCCCGGAATTTGGGTCACTCCGCCAGGCGGGCGTTCCATAGATTGACGTGTTCATCCCGCCGGGCCTGCCACTCGATCCGTCGGCTCACGCCGTAGAAATCGGGTTGGAAGTACATGTGCAGCCAGGGCCCGTCGTCGTAGAAGACCTGAAGCATCTCGTTGATCACCTCACGTTCCTCTTCGGGGGTGGTTGCGCTGGCGATATCCACCCACCGGTCGAACCATCGCGGATCAGCCCAGTCGGTGTAGTTCGGCCCGCTTTCCACAGTGGCCAAGGCCGCCATGTCGTAAAGCGGGCTCCAAAGCGCGCCACCTGAGCCCAGAAAGAACAGCGGCCCGGCATCATGCCCGCGGATCAGCGGGACATAGACCGACGACCATTCCAGAAGCTCGACCTCGGTCCTGACACCAACCTCGGTCAGGAAGCTGCCCACGGCGAGGGCGACATTGGCGTCGTTCAGATACCGACCGCGTGGCGCTTGCAGCGTGATGTCGAAGCGCACCCCGTCGTCGCCGCGCGGATAGCCCGCCTCGTCCAGCAAACGTTCAGCGGTCGCCGGGTCATAGGGATATGGCTCAAGGTTCGGGTTGTCGTTCGGCGGGTTCACAAGGCCAGTCGCTCGTTCGCACTCGAAATTCAGCAATTGCGAGCAGATCGCTGGGACATTCACCGCGTATTGCAGCGCACGGCGCACGTCAGCGTTCCGAACAGCCTCCCCGGCGACTCCGTCGAACTGGTCGGACTGGTTGAACCCGATATACATCCGGCGCAGCCCCTGGACGACTTGGACATCCGCCACGCCGCTGGCATTCACCACATCCATCTGATCGGGCGAGACATTTGTGATGATATCCACATTGCCGGTCAGAAGCTCGGCAATGCGGGTCGACGCCTCGGGGATGATGCGGAACTCTATCCGATCGAAATTGCCTTCCCCCTGCCATTTCTCAAGCGTGAGATTGGAGCCGATGTTCCAATCCACCAGCCGGTATTCCCCCGAAGACACCGGCGCGCGCGCGATCTGATCCTCGGTCATCGCCTCATAGCTGTCTTTGCAATGGATGAAGACCTGCGAGCTAAAGCCCAATGCCATGCCGGTGCGGGAGCGGACATTGATCGCAACGGTCAAATCATCCACCACCTCGGCGCCGGCGAATTGCATCGAGGTATAGACAAATCCAGGCGTGTTGCCCGCAAAGGCGTTTTCTGGGTCAGCGGCGCGGTTCCAGGAATAGGCGACATCTTCGGCGGTGAGCGGTTCGCCATCCTCGCAAACGCGGCCCTCGGGCAATGTGAATTCCAACCGCGTCCCGTCCGCGCTGGTGTTCCAGTCGGTCGCGAGACGCGGCAGGATTTCTCCATTATCGCCAATGCTGGTGAGCGCCGTGAAGATATGGCGCGCGATGTTGGAGTTATCCAAGGATCGGATCTCAGCCGGCTCAAAGGTACTGGCATCCGCGCTGAGGCCGACGACAAGGGTATCTTCGGATGGTTGGGCCAAGACGGCAGAGGGTGCGCCAGAAACCAGGGCGGCAGCCAAAAACTTTGTCATACTTTTCACGTCTTACATCCTTCTTTTGATGGAGTAGGCCGTCATTGAAGTCATCTTGGGCCCGGTTTCCCGAGCTTCTCTGGTTCGTTCAGGCCCGGGCCGTTGCATCGGTCCGAACCTCCTCGATCTCAACCGCGGCACGGCGGTCTGAGGCCAAAATGCAGGCTTGCAGCATGAAGAGGGATTGCAGGTGATCACGCCCGGTACATTCGGGCGGCGCGGTGCCCCGGCAGGTCGCCACGAAAGAGGCCAGAAGTGCGGTTGCATCGCTGATCCAGGGCTTATGATCTGGCAGCGGGATGGGGGTGAGATCGGGTTCCATCCGGCGCGCGAATGCCAAATCTCCGAACATCTCGCGTTGCACGACGATGCCCTCGGAGCCATCGGTTCGCCAGTTGAAGTTCATCGGCTCGTGGCCCGACTGCCAGGTGCCCTGGTAGTTGACGGTCATCCCGTTCTCGAACGCGATCAGGGCCGAGACATTCGTGTCGCCCTGATACATCGTCCAGCTTGGATTGAACGTATGCGCCTGAATAGACGCAGGCTCCGTGCCATAAACGTAGCGCATCAAGTCGAAATGATGGATCGACTGCTCCCAAAGCATCGGGTGATCCATGGTCAGCGGGTAGGAGTTCAGCCAGTCCTGCGTCCCGTCGCGCCAACGCTCATAGATGAAGCGGCCAAACTCCGGTTTGCCGATGGCCCGTTCGGTCAAAAGACGCCGCATCGCCTGGGTCACGCCGAGATAGCGGAAGTTGAGACCAACAATGAGCGGAACGCTGGCCGCCTCGGCCATCTCCACGAAGCGCGCCGCCGTGGCCACATCATCCGAGAGCGGCTTTTCCGCAAGGATCGCCAGCCCATAGCTACAACACGCCGCGATCTGTGCCTCCCGCCCGGACGGAGGCGTGCAGAGCAGAACCGCATCGGCCTCGGTGCCGATGACATCGTCCAGGGCCTCACCGATTGGCAAATCGGGAAATTGATCAGCGGCACGGCTGCGCGCGTTTGGATCAGGGTCACAGAAGGCGACGATCTCGATATCGGGATTGTCACCCACCACTTGCAGCCAAGTCCGTGCCCGCGCGCCAAGGCCAACAACGATCAGGCGAAGGGGGGTCATGAGGTCACCTCTGCCGGGATAAGCTGATCCAGAGCATGATCCATGCCGGTCCAATCAATCGTTTGGAAGACACTCGGATGATCGCTGCCCATCGGCGGCCGGATCGGCGGGTGCGGCGGCGGCGCTAGGCGGATCAGCGTGCCCCGCAGCCGGTCGGCAATGGCGCGGGCGACGGCCATATCGGTCTCGGCGGGAGGTGTGCCAGCATGCAGAACCGTTGGACCGGACACGGGGAAATGAGCCATCAATCCCGCGATACCTTCGGCCAGATCAGGCAACCAAGACCACTCGCGATTGGCCTCGGGCGTCTGCACCGTGATAACGCCAGTGGCCCGCGTTTCGGCCAGCATACGTTGCACCAGACAAAGATGCTGGCGGGTCTCGCGGACGGCCTCATGCGGGCCGAAGATATTGCCAAGGCGCAGGCTTAGCGTGGCGAAGCCGGGCTCCGCTGCGGCGGCGGTCAAAAGCTCGCCAGCGGATTTGGCGGCGGCGTAGGTACAGGCTGCACTGGGCTGGGTCGCTTCGGTAAATCGTCCGGCCTGGATCGGCCCATCTTGCGGCTCAAAGACGCCCATCGAACTCAGAAAGAGGAACCGCGTGGCCCCGGCCCGCTGCGCCACATCCAGCGCGCCGGTCAGGAGTTCCATATTACGGCGGATATGGGCCGCTTTGGACATCCGCAAACGCTCCGGCGAGGCCGTGATGGCGGCACCATGGATGACAGCCGAGAGAGACAGGTTGGCAAGCTCCGGTAGTATCTCTTCGAGCGGACCTTCGACCCGGCGGACACCGGCAAGCCGGGCGGCGGTCTCCGCATCGAAAGCCTGATCCACCGCCACCACATCCTGGCCCACCCGCGCCAGCGCCAAGGCAATCTCGGAGCAGACAAACCCGCCTGCGCCAGTGACAAGGATTGGGCCGTCCGTCATGGCGCGCTCATCTTGCAACCCTCACCGCCTCGGCAACGGCATCAACATGCTCAAGGCCTGTGACCGTGAAAGGCGGGCGCACCCGGGCGTAGTGATTGTCATCCTTTTGCAGTGCGACGGCGGATTTGATTGCCGGGATCAAAGGCAGCCCTTCGAAGATTTTGCGCACTTGGCTGACTTGATGATGGAGCGCATGATGCTCAGGACCGTTCAGCCCGTCGATCAAGGCGCGGATCCCGCCCGGGTTCACATTCGAACTGGCGCTGATGCAGCCCGCGCCGCCCTTAGCAGCGTTTTCAGGGATCAGCGATTCCGACGCCGAATAGGTGTCGATCTGGGGGAAGGCCGCGATGACGGCGGCGGTGTTGTCCCAATCGCCGGAACTGTCTTTGAGGCCCGCGATCTGCGCCCCATACGCGTCAATCAACCGCTCGATCAGCGGTAAGGTGATCGGCACACCGGACATCTGTGGGATGTGATAGAGATAGACCCGCAAATCCGGCCCAACAGCCTCGATCACCTGCGCATAAGCGTCAAACACGCCGGCATCGCTGACACCCTTATAGAAGAAGGGTGGCAGCATCAGCACGCCGCGACAGCCAAGGCGCGTCGCATGTTCCGAAAGCGTGATCGTATCGGCGGCGGCGCAGCACCCGGTGCCGGGGATCAATTGCTGGGGCGAAATCCCGGCCTCCACCAATGCATCCAACGCCGCCATTCGTTCCGCGACGGACAAGGAGTTGGCCTCGCTCGTGGTGCCAAACGGCGCAAGCCCATCCGCCCCGCCCGCGATCAATGCCTTGGCATGGGCCACGAAGCGCGCGATATCGACCGACAGATCGGCGGCGAAGGGGGTGATGGCGGGAACAAACAGTTCGATTTTGCGAGAGGTCATCGTCATGGTCTTTCTACGCGGGACCGGGCCCCGCAAATGGGTCAGGTGGGGGCGATCAGGGTCAGCGGCGCGATGGTGCGGAAGTCGTCATCTTGCAGCGGGCCGCCGCGCCACATCAGCACCGTGAAATGGCCGGGACGGTCCAGCACCGTCGCGCCAAGATGCCAGACACCGGGATTGAAGATCACGCCAATCGTGCCCGGCATTAAAAAGGCAAGCGCCTGATCGGGGCATGGGCGGCCCGCCTCATCGGAGGGCATCACCATCACCGCATAGCGCGACACGTCGAGCGGGAAGAAACACTGCGCGGCATAGGGGTGCCGCTCAATCCGTGTCACCGAGAGCGGCAGGCTCTGCGGCAACACGTTGTTCACATGCAGCACCGGCGCGCTGGTCTCGTTCCGCTGATGCAATGCCTCGCTATAGAACCGCCGTTTGCCCGGCTCATCCGGCGGCAGGACCAGATCGCCATAGGGCGCAAACGCCACCGGATCGGGGGGCTGACATTTCAGGACCGGGCCGGTCATGCGCCTTGCCCCGGCGGCACCGCCGCACGCCAGAAATCAGCGATCTGATCACGTCCGCAGACCCAGATATCGGCTCGGTCCGCGATATGATCCATAAAGCGGATCAGCCCGGCCAGACGGCCCGGATGGCCAATGATGCGGGAATGCAGACCGATGGACATCATCCGCGGCACATCCTCGGCCTCAGCCAGAAGCACATCGAAACTGTCGATCAGGAAATTGGCATAATCATCGGCCCGAAACACGTCGCCAGACAGGAACTTGGCGTCATTGGTGACCATGGAATAGGGCACGACCAGATGCGGCTTGCCCGCGACCTCCGTCCAATAGGGCAGATCGTCATTATAGGCGTCGCTATCGTAGTCATAGCCGCCATGGGCCACGATCAACTCCCGCGTGGCGGTGGAGGCGGAATATCGGCAGTACCAACCGCGCGGTGCGCGGCCTAGGGTATTGGTCAGGCTGTCGTAAGCGCGCGCAATGTGGTCGGCCTCGGTCTCGGCATCCATGTGGTAATGCTCGACCCAGCGCCAGCCATGGGCACAGATATCCCATTCGGTCGCCGCAATTGCCGCCGCGATCTCAGGTGTGCGTTCTAGCGCCAGGGCGCTGGCGAAGATTGTGAGTGGCAGGCCGCGGGATTGGAACAGCCGGCGCAAGCGCCAGAAGCCAACACGCGCGCCATATTCATACATGCTTTCCGCCGCCAGATCGCGCGCGCCCACCTGCACCCGGCTGGCGCGCACTTCGCTCAGCGCGGCCTCAGACCGGCCGTCACCGTCACCGACGGAATACTCCGAGCCTTCCTCGACATTCAGAACGAAGTTCACCGCCAACCCGGCCCCATTGGGCCAGCGGATATCGGGCGGATTGGCACCATAACCCAGCAGATCGCGCGGCCGGGTCATGGGGCCACCTCGGCCGGGAGAGACCCCCGCTCAGTCACGGGGGCCCTCCACCTTGTTGAAGAAGCAACACCAGTCGCCCTGGTTCACATTCGGCAGCGCGCGCAAACCAAAGAACATCCCATCGGCGGGGGCATGCAACTCGCCGACCACATCCCCGAAGATGTTCACGATGGAGGCGATCTTGTCGCCCTTCTTCATCATGGTCAGGAAATCGACGCCCTCTTCGGGCAGGAAGATACCCGAGGCCGGGGCCAGCAACGCCTCTTGCTGACCTTTGGTGGCATCGTCTGGATAAGTCGCCTCCCCATCCAGCATGTCGTAGTGGTAGCAGATATTCAGGATCGATTTGGCAAGCTCGGCCCCGACATAGCGAAAGCGCTCGGGCGAGGTATAGGAGCGCCCACCAAGTTCGACGGTGATGCCAACCTTGCCCGCATTGTTCATCGCGGCCATCGGGCTGCCGGATTTGGTGAAGTTCGACATGATGCAGCCCCAGCCCGCGCCCATGGCCTTGGCCAGTTCGACGCTTTCGGCGCGCTCATCGACGAAAATCGCCTTGTCGAGGAAGGAATGCGCGCCGCCGGAATGGATCGAAATCTCCAGATCCACGACATCTTTCATCGCCTGCCAATGGGCGTCCGCCACCCGGTCACTGAAATACCCGTCCGGCTTACCGGGATAGATCCGGTTCATGTCATAGGTGAACGTATCCAACGGATTGCCACGCTCCGCCGCAGAAAAGGCCAGCGGGTTCACGCAAGGCACCATCACCACCGCGCCGCGCAGTTTGGCGGGGTCAATCTGTTTGCTGGCCAACATACAGGCGAGCGGCCCCTCCGGCTCATCGCCATGGATCGCGGCATTGACCCAGAAGGTCGGACCCGGCGCCGCCCCATTGATCACGACAACCGGGATCTCGACCTTGACGCCGCCCGCCAGATCGCCCGCCAGGATCGCCCCGCGGATCATCTGGCCCGGTTCTGCCGTGGCCGTGCCGACCGTCAGGCTTTCGTTCGCAGATGTGCTCATACCGCTTCCGCCCCCGATTTTTCGTAAGCTGCCAATTGTTCGGGGGTGTAGACCTGCATGAATTCGATCTCGATCCCGCCAGCATCATTGTCGAGAAACGCCACCCAGCCTTCGGGATGTGCGTGGCTGCCATAGACGCCGCAGGCCTGACAAATCCGCAACTCTGCACCTTGGGATTTCGCATGCGCCAAGGCATCGTCGATATTGTCGACCTCGTAACAGATGTGGTGCAGCCCCTCTGCCCCGCGTTCTTTGATCCAAGAGGCAAACCGGCCATTCGGGTCGGTCGACTGGCAAAGCTGGTATTCAATCCCACCGAGGTAGAACAACGCGACCTTGTTGCCGGATTTGGGGAAATGGGTGATTTCCGTCTCAGCCGGCACATGCAGGAATTTCGCATATGCCCCAAGGGCTTGCTCGGCATCTTTCACGGCAAAGGCCATATGTTTGATGCTTTTGATATTCGGATTGTCGGATTTCACATTCATGCGTCGGTCCTCATTCTTTTAGGCAGATTGGCTTTTAAGCGGGTTGGCTGCTCTCGGCGCGGAAGCTTTCGACCACATCGGCCATACGTTTCATCGCGATCTTGATGCGATCCACCGGTTGGGTCATCGACATGCGCACGAAATCGTCGGTGTGGTCGCCGTAAATCGTGCCCGGGTACATCATCACCCGGCCCTCGGCCAAAAGCCGTTCGCAGAAGGCCCCGGCGGTGATCCCAAGGCCCAGGCTGGCGACATTGGCATAGACGTAGAACGCACCTTGCGGTTCGGCATAGCCCATGCCGATGGCATCAAGCCCCTCGCAAATCGCCCTCCGGCGCGCGTCATAGGTCTGACGCATCTCTTCGACGCAATCTTGCGGGCCGGTCATGGCGGCCAGCGCCGCATGTTGGCTGACTGCAGCGGTTGAGATGGCGAAGGCGTGGTTGACCTCAGACATCGGCATGATCAGATCGCGGGGTCCTGCGAGATACCCAATCCGCCAGCCGGTCATCGCATAAGCTTTCGAAAATCCGCTGAGCGTGATCGTCCGATCCCGCATTCCCGGCAGGGACGCGACGGGCAGCACAGTGTTGTTGCCGAAGGTCAAACGGGCATAGATTTCGTCCGAAATCACGATCAGATCGTGCTTCTTGGCCAGTTCCGCAATCTTGCGCACTTCATCAGGCGGCGTCACGGAGCCGGTCGGATTGTTCGGATTGATCAGCACCAGGATTTTCGACCGCTCGGTGATATGCGGCTCGATCATCTCCGCGGTCAGCGTGAAGTTCGTGGCCATCGTCATCGGGATTTTCACGACAACCGCATCCGACATCTCAGCGGCTTGCTGATACGGGTTGTAGCCCGGGCATGGCACGATGATCTCATCGCCTGGATCAAGCAGTGACAGGGCGATGATGAACATCCCCTGCTGCCCGCCGGGCGTGATCATGATCTCGTCGGCGGCATAATCAGCCCCGCCATAGGTCCGGATGTTATCGGCAATCGCTTCGCGCAGCGGCGCAATGCCAAGCGGGTGGGTGTAATGCGTCGCACCATTGGCCAGCGCCTCTTGACCCGCTTTGATGATGTGCTCCGGCGTGTCCAGATCGGGGTCGCCCCGGCCCAGTTTGATCACATCGTCGAGACCTTCGGCGATGTCCAACATCTTGGTGATCAACGCCCCATCGGAGAGTTTGACCCGTTTTGCCAGGCGTGCGGTGTTTGGTGAGGTCATATCGGTTTCCTTCTGCCGCGGCGCTCAGGCCAAAGCGTAGATGTCGGAGAACTTGCGGGTCAGATGCGCGATGTAAGGCTCGGGGTCGAGCGCCCTGCCCGTCGCATTTTGCAGCAGCTCATCGCGGGTGTAGCGGCGGCCATGCTGGCAGACCTTATCGGTCAACCAATCGCGGAGCGGGGTGTAATCGGCCCCATCAAGCGCGGTCTGGATGCCGGGGTTATCGGTCGTCGCCGTCTCGAACAACTGCGCGGCCATGATGTTGCCGATGGTGTAGTTGCAGAACGTCCCGATCTGGCCCGAGGACCAGTGCACATCCTGCAACACGCCTTGCGCATCGTTGGGCACATCGACGCCCAGATACTCTTTCATCGCGGCGTTCCAAGCCGCGGGCAACTCGGCCACCTCCAGCGAGCCATCGACCAGCTTACTTTCCAACTCGGCCCGCAGCATGATGTGGAAATCATAGGTCAGTTCATCGGCCTCGACCCGGATGAAACTCGGCTCAGAGCGGTTGACGGCGCGGTAGAATTCCTCGTCGCTCACATCGTCCAGCGTGCCGGGATAGGCCGCTTTGATATCGCCCATATGATTGGCCCAGAACGCCCGGCTGCGCCCGACATGGTTTTCCCAGAGCCGCGATTGGCTTTCATGGGCACCGAAGCTGACCCCGCCCACGGCATAAAGGCTGATCAAATCGGTGGCGAGCGGCGTGCGGGTATAGGCCGGATCAACCCCTTGCTCATACATCGCGTGGCCCGCCTCATGCAGCGCACCGAAGAGTGACATCGGCATATAGGTTTTGTTAACCCGCGTGGTGATCCGCACATCGTTGCGGGTGAAGGACACCTCAAACGGGTGCACCGTTGTGTCGAGCCGCCCACGATCCGTGTCATAGCCGATCCGTTTGGCCATCTTGAGGGCAAAGGCCATTTGCGCCTCAACCGGATATTCCCGGAACAGGAAGTCCGAGCGCGGTTTCTCAGCGTCGGCAATGGCGCGCACCAGCGGCAGCATCCCCTCCCGCAGACGCGCGAAAAGCGTGTTCAACCCGGCGGTCGTGGTGCCCGGCTCAAACCGGTACATGAGCGCGTCATAGGGGTGATCTTCGAACCCGATCGCCTGCGCCATTTCGCGGTTGATATCGACCATTGTGGTCAGGGCGGGCGCAAAGATCGAAAAGTCGGCTTTCTCGCGCGCCTCGGCCCAAACCTCATGGGCGGCCGCGCCAAGCTCCGTCTTGCGACGAAGCAATTCGGTCGGGATGCGTTCGTGATAGTCGATGGCTTCGCGGACCTGCGCGACGATCCGCGCCTCGGGGCTGTCTTCGGGCTTGCCGGACATCTCGGCATCCGCGCCTTCCAGCGCGCGTTTGGCCTCGTCGGAGCACAGCAGATTGCGTGCCGCGACCGCCAATGTGGCCAATTGCTTGGACCGGCTCTCCGCCCCCGCCTTGGGCATCATCGTGCGCGCATCCCAGGATAGAACCGACCCTGCATTCAGGAAATCATTCACCCGGCCCATCACCTCGATCAATCCAGCATAGCTCATTTCAGGCCGTTCTCCCTTCGGCGTTTCGTGCGGAACACCGGGGGTTTTCGAGAAACCAGCGGGTTCGACGCAGGGTGCTTGACTATCCATTCCGCTCGTGTATCCCATTTGGACAAGCGCAATGTCGACAATATACTGATGGCAAGGAAGCCAGCAGGAGTCAAACCAAAACATTGCCCTCGTCCGCCGCCTCAGTCCGTTAAGGAGCCGCACCCCGATGCCAAGCCCGAACACCAATGAAACCAGTCTGGTCGAGATGGCCGTATCCGGCGTGATCACCACGCCCGCGGTGCGCCCGGGCCAATACATCCCCCATCCTGACGGGCGCGCGACCGTGCTGCCCGGCATGTATGGCATCACCTATAATGTGCGCTGCGGCGACCGTGCCTTTGGCTGGGCGGGCGACCATGTGGAACCTGGCGTATCGATTGATGACGATGCGGATTCGGGCCGCCACCACGCGCTGCATTACCTCAACTGCATCGGCAATGAGGCGATGGTGACCTCCGGCATGGCCGCGGGCGAGCGCGGCATTGTCGTCGGCGAACATGCCCGCATCTTGGTGCAGTTCTCGCCCGAGGCGCATGAGGTGATGGCGCCCGGCGACCGCATTCAAGTGATGACCAAGGGCCAGGGCCTCGCGCTCACCGATTACCCCGGCGTGGCGTTGAAAAAGATGAGCCCGCGCCTGTTCCATGCGATGGGGATCACCGAAAATGCCGGGCGGCTCCGCGTCAATGTGGCGATGGAACTGCCGGTGCGCATCATGGGCTCGGGCGCGGAATTGAACTCCGAATATGTCGACCAGGATCTGATGTCGGGGGACCGCGCCTTGATGGCGGAGCTGGGCATTGACCAGATGCGCCTCGGCGACCTGATCGCCATCCGTCATGCGGACCATCATTGGGGCCGCTCCTATCGCGAAAACGCGGTCTCGATCTGCCTGTGCATCCATGGCGACAGCATCATGACCGGGCATGGCCCCGGCATTCTGACCCTGATGACCGCGCGCGAAGGCAATATCGATTTCACCGTCGATGCCTCCGCCAATATCGCCCAACTTCTGAATATCGGAGCCTGATATGTCCCTTCAAACCAACGCCGCCGATATCGTCACCGTCTCCGTGATGGGCCAGGTCGCCAACCCGTCTCTGTCGGGCCTGCCGGCGGAACCTTACCGGCTGGATGCCGATGGCAAAGCCTTCCTGTGGCCGACATTTGGCGGCATCGTCTATAACGTCACGGTCGGCGACAGCGCCTTTGGCTGGTCGGGCGATTGCATTCACCCCTCGGTCAGCATCGCGCACCCCGATGCCAACAAAAACCGCGGCCTGAACGTCTTTGCCTGCGTCGGCAACGAGGCGATGATTGTCAGCGGCGCAGCCAAAGGCGCACGCGGCGTGGTCACTGGCAAATCGGGCCGGTTTTCCGATCAGGTGATCATCCATTTCGATTTGGAGACACGGCGCAAGATTGCCGTAGATGACCAAATTCTTGTCAAAAGTGAGGGCGTTGGTCTGACCGTGCTGGACTGCCCGGAGGTGTCTTTCAAATCCCTCTCGCCTGCGCTTTTTGATGCGCTGCCCAAACGTCTGGAAGACGGTGTGCTGAAGATCGGTGTCTGTGGCACGGTGCCACCTCATTTCGTCGGCGCAGGCGCTGGTTTGACCTCGGAAGGCGGCTCTCTGCATATCCAATCGACCGATCGGGCCGCGCTTGCGAAACACGGGCTCGACAACTTGCGCCTTGGCGATGTCGTGGCCATCCAAGACACCGACAGCCGCTATAATCACGGCTATCTCAGAGGCGCGATGAGCATCGGGATTGTCGGGCAAACCGATGGCCCCCGTGCGGGCTATGGCCCAGGCATGACCGTGGTGATGACCGCCCCCTCCGGACAATTGGGCAGCTTCGAGGCGCCCGGCACCAATATCGCCGATATCCTGGAGCTGAGCGCATGAGCCAGCCGATCCCAATGACCAATGTCGACCGTGATCAGTTGCGGAGCTTCGTCTCTGAAGGGTTCGAGGCGCTTGGCCTGACTCCGGAAGACGCAGGCATTTTTGCTGATGCACTGATCTTCTCTGAACTCAGATTTCACCCCGGGCAGGGTCAGGGCGTGGCCCGGCTGCGCCGCTATCACGAACGGATCGGCAATGGCGAGGTGAACCCGCGCGCCGATTGGTCCATCGTCAAAGAAGGCGCGGCACTGGCCCTGGTCGATGCTCATAACGGGATTGGTACGGTTGCCGCCGCCAAAGCCATGCGGCTGGCGATCAAGAAGGCCAAGGAGGGCGGGATCGGCACGGTGATTGTGCGCAACTCCACCCATTACGGCTCCAGCGCGGTCCATGCCTGCCAGGCGCTGGATCATGGCTGCATCGGCATTGCCTACACCAATGCGGGCCCGGAAATGGCGCCCTGGGGCGGCCGCGAAGGCGTAACCGGCACCAACCCCTGGTCCATCGCGGCGCCGTCGGATCAGGGCTTTCCCACGGTGCTCGACATAGCGATCACGACCGCCGGCAAGGGCATGATGAATTGGCTGATCCGCGAGGGCAAAAAAATGCCGCTCGATTGGGCCATCACGCCAGAGGGAGATGAGACCGACGACCCGGCGGCGGCGCTCAAGGGACCGTTGCTGGGGATTGGCGGGCACAAAGGCTATGGCCTCGCCTTCATGACCGAAGCGATGACCGGTGTGCTCTCGGGTGGCGGCTTCGGCCTGACGCCTTATTCCGACCCAAAGAAACTGGATGTGTCGCATTACTTCCAGGCCATCGACATCAGTTGGTTCATGGACCCGGACGACTATGCCAAACGCATGGGGGAGTTTGTGCAGATGGCCAAGACCCGCGCCCTGCGGCCCGGGTTCGATGAAATCCTGGTGCCCGGTGAGCAGGAAGCCCGCCGAACCGCCGCCAAAGCCGCCGATGGCGTGCCGATTGACGATGTGGTGCTGGCCGATATGCAGGCCCTGGGTCAGGAACTGGGGCTAAAGACCAAACTGATGGGCCTCGGCCCCTATACCGGCGCAACATTATGACCGATGCGGCGCTCACGCCGCTTGGCGCGGGGTTCTTTGCCGCCGCGCGGGACCGGCTCCGTGCCCGGGCGGAGGCCGCCGGTTTGGATGGCTTGCTCCTGCTGCGCGCGCCGAATCTCGCCTATGCCACCGGTCTGTTTCTGTCGGCCAATGAACGCCCGATGGGGGTCTGGCTGCCGGTTGCGGGTGAGCCGATCTTGATGTTGCCGGGTTTGGAGCGCGAGAACGCCGAAGGCACCGACCTCAGCGATCTGCGCTTCTATGACGAATTTCCGGGCGAGGTGCCTGCGGTCCTTTGGATGTTGGCGCAAATCGGGCGCAAATCCATCGCCATCGATCTGTTAGATGCGAGCCTTCTTGATGCCGCGCGAGATCGGCTGACCCGGCTCGACCTGACAGATCACGCCATGTTGGAACGCGCGATCAAACAACCTGAAGAGATTGCATTGACCGCAGAGGCTGCGGGATTTGCGGATCTTTTCCTAACGCGTCTACAGGCCGCCGCTGGCGACATCATCGCCCAGGGCGGGACAGAGGCCGATCTGATGGCCGACGCCATGACCCATGCACGCGGTGCACTGATGACGAAACACAAAGCGACGTTCACCGGCACGCCGATGGGCATCACCGCCTCGGTCCATTCCGGGCCCCGGGCCGCCCTGCCCCATGGCGCGGTTCTGGAACGCGCGCCATTGCCCGGCGAAACCGTGATTGCCGGGATCGGCGCAAGCCTCGGTGGCTATCATGCCGAAAGCGGCGTCACCCTGATTGTGGGTGAGATCAGCGCCGAACAGCGCCGGATTATGCAGGCGATGACGGCCTGCAACGACGCGGCGATCGCGGCCTGCGCCAATGGGGAGACTTGCGCCGCCGCCAATGAGGCCGCGCTGGAGGCCCTTCGCGAGGCTGGGTTTGGCGCCGCCATCCGCCATCGGATCGGTCATGGCATGGGGTTGGAAGGGCATGAAGCGCCCTGGCTCGCGCCCGGCGACCCGACGCCGATCCAGCCCAATATGATCTTCTCCAACGAACCCGGCGTCTACCGCCCGGGCCGCGACGGATACCGCACCATCAACACGATGATCGTGACCGAGACCGGTGTCGATGTGCCCTCGCGCTTCCAAAACAACACCCCGATTGACGCCCGCGTCATCGCCCTTTGACCCTTTAGCAGGAGCCTCAAGATGCCCGAACCCGCCGCCTGGAAATACCAGAAAATCACCAAGCCGATGTTTGACGCGCCCGTGGTAGAGCGCCTGTTTTATGGCCGCGTCATCACCTGCGTCGGCGATGAGGTGATCGAAGACGGGTATGTGCATCTGAAAGACGGCAAAATCGCCGGTGTTGGCGCGCGTGCCGATCTGGCGAGCGAACCCGCTGGTGCCGAGGTCATCGACACTAAGGGCAAAACACTGATGCCCGGTATGATGAACAGCCATGCGCATCTGAGCTGGGACGGGATCCATGAGTTGAGCCAGCAGAGCATGTTCGACGCGCCCGAGATCCGCGCCTACAAAGCCGCCGGCAATATGATCAAGAGCCTGCGCGCCGGGATCACGCTGGTCCGCGACCTGGGCGTGCACAATGCGAACCTATTCGCCAAACAGGCCGTGGCGCAGGGCATCTTCCCCGGTCCTCGGTTGCTGGTCTCGGGCGAGGCGATTATCCAGACTGGCGGGCATACCTATTGGGTCTGCCGCGAGGCCTCTGGCGCGGATGAGATGCGCCGCGCGGTGCGCGATCAGGTCAAGGGCGGTGCCGACCTAATCAAGATCATGGCCTGCCATGACACGCTGGAGTTTACCGACGAGGAACTCCATGCCGTGATCGATGAAAGCCACCGCAACGGCATTCCGATCACCGCGCACGCGACCTATAACGACTGCATCGCACGGGTGGCGGAATTTGGCATTGATTGCGTTGAGCATGGCGGCTCGATGACCGACGAGACGATCCAGCTTCTGCTCGACAAGAAGCTGCCGATCGTCACAACCTTCTCCGCCCTGGTGATCCAGGCCAATCCCGACATCGCCCGCGCCTTCGGTATCCCGGAATGGAAGATCGAAGAACGCCAGAAAGCCGTGGCCGACAAGACCCGGTTCGATGGTCTGGTGCGCGCGGCCAAGGCCGGCGTGCCGATTGTGTTTGGCACCGATGCGGGCAGCCCGGCCGTGGAACATGATCGGATCGTGCCGGAGCTTGGTTTCATGGTGGAGGTCGGCGTTTGCCCCAACAATCTTGACGCCCTCCGCGCGATCACGGCGCGCGCCGCCGTACTGAACGGGTTTGGCGACACGCTTGGCACTTTGGAGGCCGGAAAGCTCGCCGACATGATCGTGGTGAACGGCAACCCCGACCAAGACCTGACCGCCCTCGAACATGTCGAGATGACCTTCATCGACGGCAAAAGGATGCACTGACCATGACCCAATCCCTCTTGCTGCAACGCACCGCGCCCCGCATCGTCGACGAAGATGGATCGTTCCGCACCAAAATGCTGGAGATCGCCTCTGGCCTGGATGACGTCATCGCGCTCGGCCGGGGCGATCCGGATTTCCACACGCCCGCGCATATTGTCGAGGCCGCGAAACAAGCGCTTGATGACAATCAGCATCATTATACTGGGCCAACCGGGTTGCCACCCTTGCGGCAGGCGATCTGTGACAATCTGAAAGCGGAGTACGGGCTGGATTACAGCGCGGATGAGATCATCGTCACCGCCGGTGTTCAGGAAAGCATCATGCTCTGCATGTTGGGTCTGGTGCAGGAGGGCGACGAGGTTCTGATCACCTCGCCGCGCTTCACCACCTATGACACGGCGGTGCATTTGTGCGGCGGTGTGCCGATCCCGGTGCCGACCTATCAGAAAGACGATTTTGCCCTGGATGTGGAGGAGATCGAGAAACGGATCACGCCCAAGACGCGCATGTTCGTTATGGTCTCGCCCAACAACCCGACGGGCGCCGTGACACCGCCGGACGTGATCCGCAAAATCGCGGATTTGGCAATCAAACATGACATTCTGATCATTGCCGACGAGATTTACGCCAAGCTGATCTATCCGCCGCATGAGCATCTGTCGCTGGCCACCCTGCCGGGTATGAAAGAGCGGACCATCACGCTGAATGGCTTCTCCAAAACCTATGCGATGACCGGCTGGCGCGTGGGGTATATGGCGGCACCGGCGGATTTCGTCGAGAAACTGACCGAGCCGCGCCACACGCTCTCGATCAACACTTGCACCGTGTCGCAATTTGCGGCGCTGGCCGCGCTGACCGGCCCGCAGGATGAGATGGAGGCCACCTTCCGCGACTATGCCGACAGGCGGGCTTATCTGATGGAGGCGTTGACCGAGGCGGGGTTGAGCTATGGCGCGCCCGGTGGGGCGTTCTATATCTACACCAACATCTCCTCTACGGGCATGAAGGCCAAGCCGTTCTGCGAAAACCTGTTGCGGGAAACCGGCGTCATGGTCTTCCCCGGCGATATGTTCGGCGAACCCGAGAGCGATTTTATCCGCATCTCCTATCTGCAACCGCTTCCGGTGATCAAAGAGGCCATGGCGCGGATCAAATCCTTCATTGCGGCCCATAAAGGAGCCGCCGCATGAGCAATATGACCCCCAACCCGGATGAGAAATTCGTCGGCATTCAAGTCAGCCCGATCAGCTTCATCGACGAAGGCGTCGAAACGGTTCTAGACACGTTGCAAAACCGCGTCGGCGTCAATGTGCTGATGCTTGGCACCGTTTCGTGGCTTGGCCTGAAAACCGGGCGCAGCATCGCGCATGAACTGGATGGATGGCCAGATCATGGCGTGCCCGAGCCCTTCACGATGAAAGGTGGCGCCTATTTCGACCCTGACCCGCAGTATTACACGCAGACGCTGATCAAGGATTTCCGCGCCACGGATAAGGAGATGGAGGGGGTCGACATCCTCGATCTGGTCATTCCCGAAGCCCATAAGCGCGGCATGAAAGTCTATGTCGAGTTGATGGAGCCGTTCTTCAAATACGCGGGCCATGGCTCGGCAAGTGCGGTCGACATCCCCAATTTGGCGAGTTGCATGGAGGTCGACGTGTTTGGCCGCCGCAAGGATGAGCCCTCGACCTCAAACCCCGATTACCGCAACTGGATGCACGCCATCATCGAAGATCAGGTGCGCAATTACGACATTGACGGGATCATGTGGTGCAATGAGCGCAACAGCCCGCTGGATCAGATGATGCAAGGCCAAGCGCCGGGAGATTTCTCGGAAGCCGCCCGCAATGAGGCCATTGCCCGTGGCATTGATGTAGAAGCCTGCCGTCGTGGCTGTATCGCGATCTATGAGTTCATGCAGGCCGCGATTGCGGGCGAAGAGTTCGACGATGGCGCGTTCATCACCTTCATCCGCACCCTTTTGGAGAACCCCGAGGTTCTGATCTGGGAGCGCTTCTGGCTAGAGCGGAACAAAGACCTGGACCGAGAGCTTTATGGCCTGGTGAAATGGTGCAAACCCGACCTGCCCTTTGGCCTTAACGTCTGGAATCGCAATCATTTCAACCTGTTCCGCCGCGCCCAATGGCCCTGGCATGAACAGACGATGTATGCCGATTGGGTCAAGCCGATCACCTATCAGCATCAGTCTGGCGAGATCTGGCACAAGGAATTCGGCTTCTTCCAGAAGACGATCCTGCGTGATTTCGATCCCGCCACGGCGATGAAAGTCCTTGATGGTATTCTGGGCATCAAAGGGTCCGATCTGGATCAGGTGGTGCAAGATGGCCTCGACCCCGACACCTATGTGTACGGCCAATGTGCCGATGCGCTGCGCGGTGTGCATGACAAGGCCAAAGTATTTATGGGTCTCGGCATTGATGCGCCCCGCGTCCGCGCGGATCAGGCCAGATGCACGCCGGACATCGCCTATCGTTCGGTGATGGCGACTTATCGCGCGGGCGGGCATGGGGTGGTGCTGTCGCCCAATTATGCCTCCATGCATCTGACCAATCTTGATGGCGTCGCCAAGGCGCTCACCGAACTGGGGCTGAAAACATGAGCGCCCTCGACACGCTGATCACCGGCGGCGATGTGTTGTTGCCTGACGGGCTGCACTGGGTCGATCTGGGCCTCGCCGATGGGGTGGTTGCCGGTGTCTACGCCCCAGGCACCGCGCCTGAAGCCGTGCAGACCATCGATGCCAGCGGCAAGACCGTCCTGCCCGGCATTGTCGATATCCATTTCCATGTCCGTGCCCCGGCCTATCCCGAACGCGGCACGGTCCTGTCGGAAACCCGTGCGGCGGCGGCGGGTGGGGTGACCACGCTGTTCGAGATGCCGATCTCGAAACCCTGTTGTTCCACACCCGAAGAATTGGCGCGCCGCCGCGATCATTTCGCCGAGAATGCGGTCATAGATTTCGCGCTCTACGCAGCCCCTGGCGATCTGACCGAAGCCAGCCGCGACAAGATGCTGGACTTGGGCGCCATCGCCTTCAAGATCTTCACCACGCCGTCGCCCGCCGGTCGCGCCGATGAGTTCGAGGGGCTGGCCTTTCCCGATGAGGCCGACCAGCTTCGCGCGCTACAGCTTTTGGCGGGAACCGGACGCCCGGTGGTGGTCCATGCCGAAAGCGCCGCGCTACTCGCCCATTACGAGGCCGAGGCCAAAGCGCTGGACCCGGCCGATGCCGCAACCCATGGCAAATCCCGCCCCGCGATCTGCGAAGCGGTGGCGGTCGCGAAACTTCTGGCGATGAACATCATCGCCGGGGCCAAACTGCACATCGCCCATGTGACCAGCGCCGAGACGGTGGAGGTGCTGCGTGGTTTTGCCGGGACCTCGGATTTCACCGCGGAGACCTGCCCGCAATATCTCTTCGCCACCGAGGATGACGTTGCGCGCGCCGGGATTTACGCGAAGGTGAACCCGCCGATCCGCCATCAGGCTGATCAGGACGCCCTCTGGCAGGCGATCCAAGATGGTGTGATCAACTATGTCACCACCGACCACGCGCCGTTTGCCAAGGCCGAAAAACAGGCCGCAGAGGGAAATTTCCCCGCCGCGCCGCCCGGCGTGCCGGGGATCGAGTTTATCCTGCCCGCCATGCTTGATGCGGTGGCCAATGGTCGGCTCAGCCTCAAACGCGCCCATGATCTGATCTGTGCCAATGGCGCGCGGCGCTATGGACTCTACCCGTTCAAAGGCGCATTGCTACCGGGAAGCGCTGCGGATGTGACGATTGTGGATTTAGCCGGTGAGACCGCGCTTTCGGCCGACACACTCCACACCCATGCCCGCGAAGTGGCGCATCTCTTTGAGGGCCGGACCCTGCGGGGCAAAGTCTGTCAGACCATCCTGAAGGGCAACACGGTGTTCTTGGATGGCGCTGTCACCGGGCCACAGGGACAGGGGGCGTTTGTGACCCCTGCCACAGGAAAATGACGCGCGACGACGGGTAACGGCCTGACAGATAACGTCCGGCCCGGGCCGCTTTGCGCCGCTGAGGGAAGACGTTCATGGCGACCGCCACCGAAATTATGCGCCCAACGGACACGGTCAGTTGGAAAAGCGGGTTCAACACGATCAAACGGGTCACCCGGCTGGCGCTCAAGACACCCTGGATGGTCGCAATCGCTCTTGGCTCCACCGTGATCGCCTCGGCGCTGCAATTGCTGGTGCCGATCCTCTTGGGGCGCGCGGTGGACCAAACCCAGGCGTTGGTCTCGGACCCGGCGGGGGCGGAGGCCGCGACAGCGGCGCTTTGGACCACGGCTTGGCTGGTCCTGGCAGTCTGGGTCGCGCGCGGCCTCTTCACCGTGTTCCAGAACTATTTCAGCGAAAGCGTCGGCCACAATGTCGGCTACACGCTGCGGCTGGCCTATTATGAGAAAATCCAACGCCTGAGCTTCGGGTTTCATGACCGGATGCATTCCGGCGATCTGATCACGCTTGGGATGCTCGATCTCGAAGGCGTGCGGATGTTCTTTTCCACCGGGTTGGTGCGGATCGTTCTGTTGAGCATGCTGATCGGGATTGGCGGCTATCTGCTGCTCTCGACCGATCTGGTGCTTGGCTTTCTGGCGTTGAGTTTCGTGCCCTTTGTTGCCTGGCGCTCCTCGGTCACACAGTTGAAACTCCGCGGCACTTGGTTGGAGTTGCAAAACCGTCTTTCGGTGCTGAGCCGCGTGATGGAGGAAAACCTCGGCGGCATCCGCGTGGTCCGCGCCTTCGCGGCCAAACCGCATGAAATGGCGAAATATGCCGACGCCTCGGAAAGCGCGCTTGAACTGGCCCATGACCGGGTCGATATCCGCGTCCGCAACACCTCGATGATGACCTTTTCCTTCCTGGCCGCGATGGGGCTGGTGCTTTGGGTCGGAAGCGGCAAGGTCGTCGCCGGTGAGATCACCGTGGGTACCTTGGCCTCGTTCCTGACCTTCATGACGATCCTGCAAATGCCGGTGCGGCAGTTGGGGATGCTGGTAAATTCCTTCGCCAGGACCGCGACCTGTGGCGAGCGGATCTTTGCCCTCTTGGATCTCGACCTGGCCATCACCGACGCGCCGGAAGCGCCAGACCTGGCGATCAGCGCCGGCGAATTGCGGTTCGACAATGTTGGCTTCACCTATCCCGCCGCCACGTCCCCCACGCTTCAGGGGCTGAGCTTCACCGCAAAGCGCGGCGAAACCATCGGCTTGATCGGCCCACCCGGCAGTGGGAAATCCACCATCGCGCATCTGATCCCGCGTTTTTATGACGTGAGCCAGGGTCGGATCACCATCGATGGCCAGGACATCCGCGATGTGACGCTGCAATCGCTCCGCCGCGAAGTGGTTGTGGTGCAGCAGGACGCGTTTTTGTTCACCACCAGCCTGGAGAACAACATCGCCTATGGCGACCCCTGGGCGCCGCCTTCACGGATCGCCGATGCCAGCGCCTCGGCGCAATTGGATCAGTTCATCGCGACGCTGCCGTCGGGATACGAGACGGTCGTGGGCGAACGCGGTGCGTCGCTTTCGGGTGGGCAACGGCAGCGGATGACCATCGCCCGCACCCTCATGCTGCGCCCGTCCGTGTTGATTTTCGACGACAGCACCGCCGCCGTCGATGCTGGCACGGAACAGCGGATCAGAACCACGATCCAGGCGCAGGCCAGCGACCGGGTCACCATCATCGTGGCGCATCGGCTCAACTCACTGATGCATGCGGATCGGATTTTGTTCATCGAGAACGGTCAGATCGTTGAACAAGGCAACCATGCCGAGCTTCTGGCGCTTGGCGGGCGATACCGCGCGCTGCATGACCTGCAAATTCGACCAGAGGAGCCCGCGTCATGAGCGAAGAACTGGAAGTCGAACGCGGCGATGTTCGCGACAATGGCCGCCGTCCGCCCCGCGCCGTTGTCGGCTCGCACCGGATTGAAGAAGAGATGTTCGGCCGGGTGTTCGACCGCAACATTGTGATGCGAATCTGGCAGTTTGTGCGCCCCTATAAGCGGCAATTGGTGATCTCGATCATAGCGGTTCTGGTCTTCACGGGCACCCAACTGGCCATCCCGCTGATCATCCGCCATGCCATTGATAATGGCCTCACCGGCGACGCTGCGGGCCAAGCGGCCCTGCTGGCGGCGATGATTGCCTTCGGGCTGGCCATCGGGCTGAACTTCGTCGCCGCTTGGGTGCAGGAAAGCGTCGTGGGCAAAGCGGCGGAAAACGTGCTGTTCGATATCCGCACCGCGATGTTCGGGCATCTGCAGGATGTCTCGCTCAGCTTCATGGACAAGACCGAGGTCGGCCGCCTGATGTCGCGCCTGCAAGGCGACGTGAATGCGATGCAGGAGTTTCTTGAAACCTCGGTGCTGTCGGTTGGCGATATCGTGCTGCTCTTCGGGATCATCGTCTCGATGCTGTGGCTGAATGTGCAATTGGGCCTGTTGACCCTTTGCGTGTTGCCGGTGCTGTTTTTGGTCCGTGTGATCTGGCTGCCCCGGGCCCGGGCCGCATTCATGGCGGCACATGAGGCAAACTCGGTCACCAATGGCGCTTTGGCCGAGGCGATCCACGGCGTGCGCACCGTGCAAAGCATGGATCGTCAGCCCGTGAACTTCGCGCTTTATGACGACAAGGCGCAAGCGACGCTGCGCGCCCATCGCACCGCGTCGAAATATGCGCAGGTGATGGTGCCAATCGTCGACAGCCTCACCGGGATCGCCATGGCGGTCGTGGTTGTGGTTGGCGGCTCCATGGTGCTGGGTCAGCAACTGGAGGTCGGCGTGATGGTCGCCTTCCTGTTCTACATCCAACGGTTTTTCGACCCGATCCGATCGCTGACGATGCAGTATTCGGTGATGCAACGCGCCATGGCTTCGGGGCAGCGGTTGATCGACGTGCTCGATGTGCGGGTCGATATCAAAGACGCGACCGATGCCATCGACTTACCGCATGACATGGATGGCCGCGTGGAGTTTCGCGATGTCACCTTTGGCTATGTGCCGGACACGCCGGTTCTGAAGTCCGTGAGCTTCACCGTGAACCCGGGCGAGACGGTGGCGCTGGTCGGCCCGACCGGGTCAGGCAAGTCCAGCGCAATGTCGCTGCTAAACCGGTTCTATGACGTGCAAGATGGGCAGGTTTTGGTCGGCGGTCGGGATGTGCGCGAGGTGACGCAAGCCTCGCTCGGGCGCGAGATCGCCATGGTGTTGCAGGAACCCTATCTGTTCAGCGGCACGGTAATGGAGAACATCCGCTACAACAAAACCGACGCAACCGCAGAGGATGTGATCGAAGCGGCCAAAGCCGTCGGGGCGCATGAATTCATCACGGCCCTGCCGCAAGGGTATGAGACCGTCATGGGCGAACGCGGCGGCACTTTGTCCCTTGGTCAGCGGCAGCTGATCAGCTTCGCCCGGGCCTTGGTTGCCGATGCGCGGATTCTGGTGCTTGATGAAGCGACGGCCAGCATCGACAGCTATACCGAGATGTTGATCCAGAAGGCTCTGGTGACGCTCCTGACCGGGCGCACCGGATTGGTGATCGCGCATCGCCTGGCGACGATCCGAGATGCCGATAAAATCATCGTGCTGCAAGCCGGTGAGGTGCTGGAACAAGGCAATCATGACGAGCTGATGGCCCATGGCGGGCTTTATGCGCAGCTCTATAGCGTGAACTATGCCTCGTTCGACGACCTGCCGGGGGCGGAGATCGACCCCGGCGCGCGCCAGAAATCCTAGCCGTTCTCCTTCAGCCGCGGATCGAGGAAATCGCGTAGCCAATCGCCGATGATGTTGAAGGCCAGAACTGTGAACACGATGGCGAGGCCCGGGAACACCGCCAGCCACCATTTATTCGACAACAGATGGTCGCGGCTTTCCGACAACATGCTGCCCCAGGTCGGCACATCGGGCGGCACGCCCAGGCCAAGGAAGGACAGCGCCGCCTCGGACAGGATCACGCCAGCGACGTTGAACGAGGCGATAACGGTCAGCGGCGCGATGATATTGGGCAGGATCGTGCGAAACAGGATCGAAAACGTGCTGTCCCCCATCGCGCGGGCGGCCTCGACATATTCCTTTTCGCGTAAGGAGAGCGTTTGCGCGCGCACAATCCGGGCATAGGTGATCCATTGCCCGATCCCGAGAACCAGGATGATGTTGACCAGCCCCGGCCCGAGCACCACCAGGAACATGATCGCCAGGAGGATGAACGGAAAGGCCAGTTGGATGTCGCCAAGCCGCATGATCACATCGTCGATCCACCCGCCGAAATAGCCGGAGACAAGCCCCGCGATGGTGCCCAAAGTGCCGCCGACAACGATGGCCGCGACGCCGACCAGTAGTGACACGCGCGCGCCATAGAGCAGGCGCGACAGCACATCCCGGCCCAACTGATCGGAACCCAGCCAATAGGTCAGGTCCCCTGCCCCCGGCTGCCCCGGCTCAAGCAATCGCATCATGATGTTTTGACGATTTGGGTCGAACGGCGCGAGCCAAGGTCCGAAAATCGCAACGAATGTCACCACCAAGAGGATCAGCATGCCGACCAGCGCCCAACGGCTGGTCACCATGCTTTGAAACGCCCGGCGCAGCTCTCGGCGACGGTAGGACGACGCCATGCCGCCGACGGCTTGGGTCGAGGCGGAACTTGGAGCGGGTGTTGTATCGGCCATGTCGCGCGCGCCTCTAGAGTTTCACGCGCGGATCAAGCCGCGCATAGATCAGATCGACGATCAGATTGAGGAGAATGAAAATCACCGCCAGCAAGATGACGGAGGCTTGCACCACCGGAATATCCCGCTGGTTGATCGCGTTGAACACCAAACGACCGATGCCGGGGTAAGAGAACACCGTTTCGACCACGACCACGCCGCCGAGCAGGAAGCCAAATTCCAGGCCGATCATGGTGACCACCGGCAACCAAGCGTTGCGCATCGCGTGATGGATCACCACGCGGCGCTCAGAGATGCCTTTGGAGCGTGCGGTGCGGACATAATCCTGCTGCAACACCTCCAACATGGACGAGCGGATCAGCCGCGCATTCCGGGCGAGCGTATAGGTACCCACCGCCAAGGCCGGCATGATCATATAGTACATCGACTGCGGTAGATTGCGGAACGCGGTCGCAAAATCGCCTTCAAACAACGGCTCCAAAAACGGCACATGGCCCGAGATCGGGAACCAGCGCAGGTAGAGGCCGAAGAACATGATCATCATGATCCCCATCCAGAAATTCGGGATCGATTGGCCCAGCATCGCAAAGGTCATGATGCCGCCATCAGCGGGCTTGCCGCGATTGAGCGCGGCATAGATGCCAAGCGGAATCGACAGGCCAATGGCCAAAACCAGGGAGAAAAACGTCAACTCGATCGTGGCGGGCATCGCCTCCATCACCACATCCATGGCGGGCTGGCGATAGCTGAGCGAATTGCCGAAATCCCCCTGTAGCGCGTTCCAGATATAGCTCAGGTATTGAATGTGCAGCGGCCGGTCGAAGCCAAGCGCGCGCCGCGCCGCCTCGATCTCTTCGGTGCTCGCGTTCTCAGACACGAACAGATAGGTCGGATCACCGCCAATCTGGAGTGAGATAAAGCTGATCAATGTGACGCCGATCAGCACAACAATGCTTTGCAAAAGGCGTCTTGCCAAAAATGTCCACATGCGGCGGCGCCCTCTAACAGTTCGGCAGGTTCATGGGAAAATCCGGCCGGCGGGCCGCGCCAACCGGCGGTGCAGGATGCTCAAAAGATCATCCATCTTGCTCGATTTGGGTCGTCGCATCGCCCCTCTCCCTGTCTTTTCCATCGACACCGCCTTGGGATGCTTGACAATCAATTCGATGTTCTCCCAAGGTAGGTTATAGATTGTCGACAGTAGAACAACCAAACCATGTGGCTCCCGATGCGTCAAGCATGCAAATCGAGAAAACGGGGACGGAACTGTCGAGTTTGGTACAGGCGGAGCGCCAAGGGGCACAGGTGATGAAAAAGGGTGCAGATCACATAAGAGACAGATCGGCGGCGGCAGCGCCAGGCCTCAATAGGTACGGCGACTGGACCACTGGCCTGCCACAAGGAAAGACACGCGATGCAGCCTGACGAAAGACAAGTCCCTTCCGCGACGCCATTGCTGGAGGTGCGAGACCTGCAAACCACGTTCGATCTGACCAAGACCTTATCTGTCCGGGCGGTGGATGGCGTGAGCTTTGAGGTGCATGCGGGCGAGACCCTGGCCATTGTTGGCGAAAGCGGATCGGGAAAATCGGTCACAAGCCTGTCGATCATGGGCCTTCTGCCCAAAGATGTGGGCCGTGTTTCTGGCGGCAGTATCAAGCTGAACGGGCGCGAGATCACCACGCTCAGCGATACCGAGATGCGCGAGATCCGCGGCAAAGAGATCGGCATGATCTTTCAGGAGCCGATGACCAGCCTGAACCCGGTTCACACCGTGGGCCAGCAGATCGCCGAAATGGTCATTCGGCACCAAAACCTGTCGAAAGCAAAGGCCCGCGCCCGCGCGATCGAGATGCTGGAGCTGGTCGGCATCCCCGAGCCGACGACCCGCGTTGACAACTATCCCCATGAGATGTCGGGTGGCATGCGCCAACGCGCGATGATCGCCATGGCGCTGGCCTGCGAGCCGCGGATTCTGATCGCTGATGAGCCGACCACCGCGCTGGATGTGACCATTCAGGCGCAGATGCTGGAGTTGATGCAGGACCTGCAACAGAAACTCGGCATGGCGATCATCTTCATCACCCACGATCTGGGCGTGGTGGCCGAGGTCGCGGACCGGGTCGTCGTTATGTATGCCGCGCAAGTGGTCGAAACCGGCGGGGTGGAGGACATTTTCCGCAACCCGCGCATGCCCTACACGGCGGGCCTGATGAACTCGATCCCGCGCCTTGGATCGTCGATCAACAAAACGCGGTTGGAGGCGATCCCGGGCACGGTCCCTGCCCTGACCAGCCTGCCCGAAGGCTGCCGCTTCCACCCGCGCTGCGCCTTTGCCACGGAGATTTGCAAGATGACCTCCCCGGTTTTGGAAAACGCCAGCGATGGCCACATGATCCGCTGCACCCGCTGGCGTGAGCTGAATTTGAGTGAAAGGCGCGCGTCATGACGATGCCACTCCTCCAAGTCGACAAGCTGCGCAAATACTTCCCGATTCATGGCGGCGTGCTGCAACGCGTGGTCAACAATGTGAAAGCTGTCGATGATGTCTCTTTTGACATCAACGCCGGCGAGGTCGTGGGCCTTGTCGGCGAAAGCGGGTCGGGCAAAACCACCGTCGGGCGCACAATCTTGCGGCTGGAACACGCCACCAGCGGCGAGGTGCGTTTTGGCGGCGCCGATGTGATGGGGCTGAACGCGTCCGAGATGCGGGCCTATCGCAAGCGGATGCAGATCATTTTCCAGGACCCTTATGCCAGCCTGAACCCCCGCGAGAAGGTGCGCGAGGTGCTGACCCACCCCTTGAAACTGCACAAAATCGGAGCCGCCTCGGAACATGAGGATCGCGCCGCCGCCTTGTTGGAAAAAGTCGGGCTGTCCCGCGATCACCTCGCCCGTTTCCCGCATGAGTTTTCCGGCGGGCAGCGCCAGCGGATCGGAATTGCCCGGGCGCTCGCTGTCGAGCCGGAGTTCATCGTTGCCGATGAACCGGTCTCGGCGCTGGACGTGTCGATCCAGGCCCAGGTGATCAACCTCTTGGAAGATCTGAAAAACGATCTCGATCTGACGATGTTGTTCATCGCCCATGATCTGGGCGTGGTGGAACATATCTGCGACCGGGTGATTGTGATGTATCTAGGTCGGGTGATGGAAATTGCCTCGGCGGCGGATCTCTACGCCCGGCCCAACCATCCCTACACCCAGGCTCTGCTGTCGGCCGTGCCGATCCCCGAACCGGGCAAACGCCGCTCCCGCACAGTGTTGAAGGGCGACATCCCAAGCCCGATCAACCCGCCATCGGGCTGCGTCTTCAGAACCCGCTGCCCGATGGCGACAGCTGAATGCGCAAAGGTCGTGCCGGAGTTGAAGTCCGTGGGTGACGGGCACGCGAGCGCGTGTATTCACACCACCTGACACAGACAGTCGAGGCAAGCCAAGGCCCCTGCAAGGTTCCCAAAGAATGACCGGGTGGCGCGTAAAACACCGCTGGTTGGACGCCGCAATACGGCTCACGACCCCCGGAAAACACCGCTTTGCGCTTTCTCAAGCGCGCTATTCCCCAAGAAAGCTTGACAACACGCGAAGTCGCGCTGCATTGTCCACTTATGGATTGTCGACATTACACAACATCAAACCTGCATGGCGACGATGCGACAAATGCCACGGGTTGTATCCAATCGACCTGCGCCTTGCCGATTGATGTTGCAAGATCGACGCCCCGCTCCTTTAAGTATCGCCACCTTCCTGTTGGGCGTCTTGTAGAGATGCCGTCCGCTCAGACACACCAACGGGCCGATAGTGATTTCCTAGGAGGAGCGACCTTATGACGACCGCAAAACCTGCCCTTGCCGACCCGATGCCCCATGACATTGCGCCAATCGAAAACGTGCCCCTGCGCGTTCAAGTGGCGGACCGATTGCGCAGCGCGATCTTGAGCGGGCGCTTGCGGCCCGGGACGGGTCTGGTTGAAACCGCCCTTGCCGAACAAATGAACGTCTCCCGCGCGCCGATCCGCGAGGCGATCCAGATTCTGGAGAATGACGGTCTGGTCGAAACCATTGCCTATAAGGGCAAGCGGGTGAAACCGTTGACCGCGCGCGAGGTGGCCGAAACCTATTCTCTGCGGGAAGTATTCGAGGTGATGGCGGTCCGTCGGATCTTGGAAAACGGCGCGCCCTTGGATTTGTTGCGCGAACACTGCGACGCGATGACCGCCGCAGCGGCGGCCGATGACTTTGAAGCGCTGGTTGCCGCCGACGAGGCCTTTCACCATGCCTTGATCGTTCTGGCCGATCATGACCTGCTCCTGGCTTCGTGGAAGAACCTCTATCTCCGCATTCACCAGATCATGGCGCTGCGCAACCGTGACGAACGCAATCTCGATGAGGTCGCGGGCAACCACCCCCCGATTGTGGACGCCCTGGCCGATGGCGACGCCGAGCGCGCCATAAAGCTGATCTCTGACCATACCCGCATTCTCGCCGCCTTTGACCCGGCGACCATTGTCGAAGCCTTGTAACCGCGAAGACCTGAAAAACGCGCTTGGCGCGGCTTGGATGGCTTCGAGGTTGCCGAAACCCGGACTGAAGAAACGTTGTTCAAAAAATAAAAGACAGTCCACCGAAGACCATCCAACAGGTGAAAGGAAAGCCAATGCCAAGACTACACCACTTGCTTGCAGCCGGTGCTGCCAGCGTCGCGCTGATGACGGGGGCCTATGCGCAGCCCGCTGATGACACGATTGTCGTCGGTCTGAGCGCGGATATCACAACACTCGACCCGGCCCCGATTTCTTCGCGCGACAACTCGAATATCGCGCGGCATATCTTCGGCACCCTCTTCACCATGGGCGGCGACGGCGTGGCCCGCCCTGACTTAGCCAATACGCTGGAGATCTCCGACGATGGGATGGCCTATGTCTACACGTTGAACGAGGGCCTGACCTGTCATGATGGGGAGGCATTGACGGCAGAAGATGCCGCCTATTCCTTCAACCGTGCCGCCGACCCGGAAAATGCCTTCACCGGCAACACCCCCGGCTTTGTGTTCAGCTCGATTGATTTCCAAAGTGCCGAGGCGCTGGACGATCTGCGGGTGCAAATCAACATCGGTGCGCCGAACCCCATCGCCTTTGGTCTGATCGCGGAGGTCTTCATCCACTGCATGGACAGCTATGAGGCGATGACCCTCGATGAGGCGTCGGGTAACCCGATTGGCTCCGGCCCCTATCGTCTGGCCGAATGGCGTCGCGGGTCCCAGGTTGTGCTTGAGGCTGTCGAGGGCGCCGATGTCGGTTTCGAGCGCATCATCTGGCGGTTCATTCCCGAAGCCTCCACCCGCTCCGCCGAGCTGATGGCTGGCAATGTGGATATTATCACCAATGTGGCGCCGGACCAGATGGATGTCATCAATGCCAGCGGTGCAGCCGAGGTGAACCCGATCCAGGGGACGCGGCGGATGTATGTCGGCTTCAATCTCAGCGACAGCATGGCAATGGAGCCCGGTGGCGATGCCATCCAAGACCCGGCGGTGCGCCGCGCCTTGCAATATGCGGTCAATGTGCCCGCGATCTGCAGCCAGTTGCTCAACTTCGAATGTGAGCGGATGACCGGTATCGTGAACCCGCCCAATGCGAACCAGAGCCTTGAGCCCTACCCCTATGATCCCGAGACCGCAGAGCGGCTTTTGGACGAAGCAGGCTGGCCGCGCGGTGACGATGGCACACGTTTCTCCATCGCTTTCCAAGCTGGCCAGGGGCGCTATCTGAACGACGCCAACGTCGTGCAGGCCATTGCACAATACCTCGAAGATGTGGGCCTGGATGTCGATCTGCAGATCATGGAATGGTCCAGTGTTTATATTCCGATCATCCGTGAACGGAACGCCGGTCCGCTCTACTTCATCGGATCTGGGGGTGCTCTGTGGAGCCCGCTCTACGACATGACCGATCTGGCCGCCGTCGATGCGGGCACGAACTACACCCATTGGGATGATCCGCGCTGGTTCGACCGTTGGGCCGACATCGCCGCGGCAGAGACCGAAGAAGAAACCCGTCAGATCGTCGATGAGATGCTGCAGGTCTTCTACGACGACGGTCCGTGGCTGCACCTCTACTTCCAGCCGGACTTCTACGGCGTCAGCAACCGGATCGACTGGACCCCGCGTCCGGACGAAAAAGTCTATCTGTTCGACGCCGGTCTGAACTGAGCAAGCGTTCTCCCTGTCGCTTGCGACGGATGGGTGTCAGGTCTTCGGACCTGGCACCTTTCTTCTTTTCAGGATCAAAGCAATCTGCTGTTTCGCCAAAGTCTGTATGCCTCAGGCGGGTGTTCACAAGGCGCGGTCCGCAATGACAGGCAACGTCCTCACGTCTCAGGCGTAGCTCAATCGTTATCGCTCAGCCCCGCTCCGGCCCCGCGCATCCGGCTTTCCTCGGTCGCAGGCGCAAAGGTACGATGGGCAAACCGGCTCAGCCTCGCCCAACTATCTGGCGAAACCTGGGCCCGCATCACCGGCTCTTTCGGCCCCAACATCTGCGCCGGTGCGGAGACCGTGACCAAGGTCGCATGGTCCGTCAAAAGCGCATCATCGCCCTGGACGCAGAGCTGATGGCCATCTGTGGTCAATCGCGCTCCGTCCCACGCTGCCGAGACCGGCTGTTTCAGGCGGAGCGCCGCGCCGCCCAGAAACGGCACCAAAAGCAGTGGATAGCTGACACTTTGGAGCTGGATTTGCCCCAAGGCCAGCAATCGGCCCGCACAATCGCTCAGCGAGGCACCCGAAATCAGCGGGCTCATCCGCCCGGCGGGTGCCGCCCAAACCCCATCGAGAGACATCGGTGAGACGTCGATCTCGGCGCGACGGTCGTTCAGTTCCAAGAGGTCCGCCAGAAGCTCCGGCCCTGGCAAACCAAAAGACGCCAGCCAGCGGGTTCCCTTCGCAGCCTCCTCGGCCAGCCCCCAGGACAGGCCTGAGCCTCGTGCTGCCCGCTTGCTCAATGCTTCGATTTCGTTGAGGGAGTGCGTCATGCCAGAACCTCCGTCTCAGGCGGATAGACCCAGAAATCCGCCGTGTCTGTTGTTAACTCATCGGGGTATGGGGCATTCCCATACATGCAAATCCGTACCCACCGATCCGAGCGCGGATCGAACTGCGTCGCCCCAAAAAACGCGAGCTTACAGCGCAACATATCGATGGGCAGAATGGTACTGCTGATCGTGTTATCTCGGATTTCGCCATAAGGTGCGCGACCCACGATCTGCACCCGCCGCACGGTGTGGCGGTGCCGGGGATGGCGCAACAGGAACTCGGCAATCTGCGTGTCATCCGGCCAATGGGTCAGCGCCTCGTATAACACGGCGGCATCCCGGCCCGGCGCCAGAGGTTGCTCATACTCCTCAATTGGCTCTTCGAAGCGTTCGCCGAGGCGCGGCTCCAGCTTCTCTTCCGACACATACCAGGCCCGGGCCTTGTTCTCGGGTATCGCCCAATCGGTCTCAATTGCCCAGCCGTAGATCTCGGCGATCAGAGCCCGGATCTCCCCGATGGTCGTCGCGCCTGCAATACGAAAACTGGCGCTGGTATCGGCGGCCATATCCTCGACCAAGGCGTCGACCTCAGCGTCATAGGGCTCGAGCATCAGCGAAGCCAGCCACTCCTGCCCTTCCAGCGTCAGATTGACCTCCGCCCAGCGAAACAGCGTGTCCCAAGGATCGTTGACCGAAAAATCATAATCGGCGAGATGGCCCTCCAACGCGGTCACATCCGCGCGCAACTGCGCCAACCTCTCCACCTGCACCGGATGCTCCGACTGCCAGTTCTGGATTGCGGCCTGGCTGCGACGCATCAGAGACCTGAACAGCGCAACCGCCTCGGCGCTGGCGGTCGGCATGTTGCGGACGATGCGGAGCGCCTCTTCCCGCGCGGTCACCCAGTTGTTGAACAACAGCGGGTGGTTCAGGAGAAAAGGCGCCATACCAAGGCCGGTGGAGTTGCCGATGCCCAGCGTCCGCGCGATTTCAGAATCCAGACATGCGGCGGTTTTGCCAGCCTGCTTTGCGCGCGTGTCGGCCATATGTTGCACCAAATCGCGTACGAACCAGCGGGTCAGAAAGACCGACAGCATTTCCACCTGAAACGGCGCGCGAAATTCAGGTCGCCCCGCGATCATCTCGCGATCTGCCGCGCCCAACTTGCCCGACCCGTAGACCGCAGTGGTGCGCATCAGATAGCCAACGGCGTTGATCTGGTCGACCGATGGCTGCGCCCCCGCCGCCAGCTGCGCAACCACATGGTCCCATAGGCGGACGGAGCGGTTGGCACGAGACACTGACAGTTCCCTGCTGGTGACACGACCGGCCTCCTGCAAGGGTATGTTTTTGGAGAGACGCTCAATATCGCCGACATCAGGAATACCGTCGAACAGGGTAAAGGTGGTGTCCCATGCTTCGGCGATCACCCGGTCAGAGCGGCTCTCAGGCGGCAAGTCATGGGCAAAGGCGACCAGGGAATATGATCGGTCGGGGCCGTGCGTGGTATAGACCGCGTGGCCAACGCCAAAATCGTCGATTTCAAACGCGGTGCGCTCAAAGCTCCAACCTTCGCGGGCCAGACGACGTGTCAGAACACGCATGAAGGACAAGCGCGACTGGTGAAAGCTGCCCAATCGGGCAAGACGCATGACGGTATCGGGGTGCCGGAGCGCGATGTCGTTCATAATAGACCTCTCGTGACGACGATGGACCGAGCCGCGCCCCAGACGCTCTACACATCCAGGGCGCGGCAGTTGTCAGAGTTCTTTCCCTTTCGCCAGCGTGATCCGCAGCGCATCCCAAAGCGATGGCAAAAGGATCAGCGACACTGGCACAGCGGTGACGACGATGAAGCTTTGCAGTTTGGAAATGCCGCCAGAGCCGACAGAGATCAGGATGATCGCCATGATCCCCATCACCACGCCCCAGAAGACGCGCACGGAGGTGGCGGGATTGTCGCCATCGCTCATCGTGGCCGCGATCACATAGCTCATCGAGTCGCCGGTTGTGGCCACGAAGATCGTGGTCAGGATCAGGAACAGGAGCGAGACCAGGAAGCCCATCGGCAGGTTGCCGGTGATCGCCAGAAGGGCTGCGGGCAGGTTGAAACCTTCGAACGCGGTGGAGATCGTGCCCGGTGCGTCCAGTTCCATCGCGATGCCGGTGCCGCCGATGATCGTGAACCAGAAATTGGTCACGATGGGCGCCACGATCGACAGCATCAGGATGATCGACCGGATCGAGCGGCCCCGTGAGACCCGCGCGATGAACATCGCCATCAGCGGGCCATAGCCCATGAACCAACCCCAGAAGAAGACCGTCCACCAGCCGAGCCAACCCGGATCGCCGAATACACCCGCCTCACCGCGATAAAGCGCCATCTGGAAGAAATTGCCCAGATAGGTGGCAAAGCCTTCGAAGAAGGACGCGAAGATGAACCCGGTTGGCCCTGCGATGAGCACAAAGAGCAACAGCGCCCCGGCCAAGAGGACATTGATCTTGGACAGGAACTGGATGCCACGCGACAAGCCGGTCATCGCCGAGATCGTGTAAAGCGCCGCCAGAGCGATGATCACGATTGCCTGGGTGATGAACGTATCCGACAGACCGAAGAGATCTGACAAGCCATAGCTGACCTGAAGGCCCAGAAACCCGATCGGTCCCACCGTACCCGCAACCACAGCGATGATGGCCGACGCATCCGCGATCACCCCGATGGGTCCGTTGATCGCACGGTCGCCAAAGACTGGATAAAGCAAAGTACGCGGGGCCAGTGGCATGCCCTTTTCATAGTGGTAGTGCATCAGCATCACGGTGCTGAGCGAGCCCAGGATCGCCCAGGCCAGAAAGCCCCAATGCATGAAGCTCTGCGCAATCGCGGGGTTGACCGCGTCGACCGTGGCGGCCTCGGCCCCGAAAAGCGGCGGAGAAGATAGGAAATGGGCAATCGGCTCCCCCGCGGCCCAGAACACGCCGCCGCCCGCCAGAAGGGTACACATGATCATTGAGCCCCACTGGAACGTGGTGAACTCGGGCGTGGCAAGCGCGCCCATAACCGCGCGGCTGCCGGGCAGGATGCACAGGACCAGACCGATCAGGAACGTGGCCAGCAGCAGCACCTGCCAATAGAGCCCGAAGTACCGGGCTGAGACCGCAAAGCCCCAGTCAACCGCGGCCGACAAGGCGTCGAGATTGATCAGAGCGAGCAGGCAAAAGGCGATGATGAATCCGCCCGAGACGGCCAGAAGGGGTATGTTGACCCCGGAGCCTTTGAGTTTATCGGTGATTGAGACGTCTGACATATTGTCCTCCCATGACATGCCATCTGCCGGGTGCTCCCTTCCGCGCGAAGTCTCGCCCGGACACCCGGACATTTCTTATCCAGGGGTGAAGTTTTCCTCGTAGAACCGGTACCAATTGCCCCCCATGATCCCGGCGACCTCAGCCTCGCTCAGGCCTGTTGCGCGCAGCCCCGCTTCGATGTTGCCGAAGTCGCGATTGTCGCGAAACCAATGTGGCATGGGCGGAAACCCGGGTGCGGCGGCGGAGCCTTCGCCGTAGTCGATCTCTTTGGTCCAGCGCCCCACACGCATCCACTCCACAATGCTGTCCGGCTGATCCTGGCAAAGATCAGTGCCGATCCCGAGATGTTCGGCGCCATAGGTCTCGGCCGTGCGCGCCACCATCTCGCAGAAGCTTTCAAGCGTGCAGTCGGATTTGTCTTTCAGGTGATGCGGATAGACCGAAAACCCCAACATCCCGCCGTTTTCCGTCACGGCGCGGATCACGTCAGGTTTCTTGTTGCGCAAGGCGGGTGCCCAGTCATACGGGTTGGCATGGGTGATCGCGATGGGGCGCTCCGAAATATCCGCCGCTTCGATGGTGGAGCGGTCGCCCGAATGGCTCATGTCGATCACCAGACCAACCCGGTTCATCTCTTTGATGACCTGGCGGCCCATCCGCGTGATGCCGCCATCTTCAGCCTCATAACAGCCCGTCGCGAGCAGAGACTGGTTGTTATAGGTCAGTTGCATGAAGCGCGCGCCGAGGTCGTGCAGGATTTCGACCAGACCGATGTCGTCCTCAATCGGCGACGGGTTCTGAAACCCGAAAAACACCGCCGTGCGCCCCGTGTCCCGCGCAATGTCGATATCGCTGGCCCATTTGCCCTTCATGATCAGATCGGGAAACTGCTCGAACCAGCGGTTCCATTTCTCGAAATTCAGGACCGTTTCGCGGAAGTTCTCATGATAGGCGACTGTGACATGGATCGCGTCCACGCCGCCTTCGCGGAGTTGCCGGAAGATCTTCTCCGACCAGTTCGCGTATTGCAGATTGTCGATCCGCATCAGACCGGCGCTCCGGCAGAGATATAGGCCGTCTTGACGGTGGTGTAGAACTCTGCCGCCGCCTTGCCCTGTTCGCGCGGCCCGTAGGAGCTGTCGCCCCGCCCGCCAAAGGGCACGTGGTAATCGGTGCCTGCGGTCGGCAGGTTCACGGTGACCACGCCCGTTCGCGCGTTCCGCCGGAAATGTGTGGCGCGGGCGAGGTTTTGGGTGACGATGCCGGAAGTCAGGCCGAAATGGGTGTCGTTGACCGTGGCCAGCGCCTCATCATAGCTGCCGACCTTGATGACGCTGGTCAGCGGCGCAAACATCTCTTCGCGATTGATGCGCATATCGTTGGTGGTGTTCAGGAACACGCCGGGGCTCATGTAGAAACCTTGATGTGGCATATCGAGCCTGACACCGCCGCAGGCCAGCTCGGCCCCTTCGGATTGGCCCAGGTCGACATAGGCGAGATTCTCGGTCAGCTGCTGTTCGCTGACAATCGGACCCATCTGCACGCCGTCCTCCAGCGCATGGCCGACCTTCATCGCCTGCGCGCCGACCACGAGCTTTTCGACAAAGGCGTCATGGATTCCGGCATGGACCACAAGACGCGAAGACGCCGTGCATTTCTGCCCGGACCCGCCAAAGGCGCCGCCAAGCGCAAGCGACACAGCCAGATCGAGATCGGCATCGTCCATCACCGCCAGCGCGTTCTTGGAGCCCATTTCGGCCTGGATCTTGGTGAAATTCTGCACCGCCGCCGCCGCGATCCCGCGCCCAACCGGCACCGAGCCGGTGAAGCTGATCGCGTTGATCTTGGGGCTTTCGACCAGCCGCTGGCCGATCGTCCGGCCTGCGCCCATGACCAGGCTGAACAGGCCTTTGGGGATGTCCTGACGGTTGATGATCTCGGTCAGCGCCACGGCGGAGGCCGGCGTGACATTGGCCGGTTTCCACACGACCGCATTGCCATAGCAGAGCGCCGGCGCGATTTTCCAAGACGCGGTGGCGGTGGGGAAGTTCCAGGGGCTGATGATTGCCACGGTGCCAACGGGTTCACGGCGGATATCCACTTCGACGCCGGCGCGTACGCTGTCCGCATTCTCGCCCAACTGGCGCAGACATTCGGCCGCGTAATAGGTGAAAAACTGCCCGGCCCGGTAAACCTCGCCTTTGCCCTCAGCGAGTGGCTTGCCCTCTTCCCGGCTCAGAAGCGTGCCAAGCTCTTCGGCCCGCGCCATCAACTCATTGCCGATCGACATCAAGACCGCCTGTTTGCGCTCCATCGCATAGCTGGCCCATTCGATCTGCGCCGCATGCGCCCGATCCAGGGTCGCCTCAAGCTGATCCCCGCTGGCCTGCGCGAAGACCCCGATGCAATCGCTCAGATCCGATGGGTTGATATTCTCAATCTCGCCCTCACCCGTCTGCCATTCGCCCGCAATCAGGTTTCGCTGTACCTCGGTCATGTCATATCGCCTCGCAAATGGTCTGGTTCGTCATCGTATTGACACTTGCCGGATCTTCACTCAAACTAAAATAAGTGAAACTAATTTCAGATATATTGAAATGGCGCTGAAGATCGAAATGTTCCGCTGCCTCTCCGCAGTCGCGCGTAGTGGCACCCTTCGCGACGGGGCGGATTTGCTATCCAAAACGCCTTCAGCCGTCTCGATGACTCTTAAGCAATTTGAAGAGCACCTTGGCCAGCCGCTGTTTGAGAAAGACCGCAAGAACAAACTGACCTCGGTCGGGGCTTATGTTCTGGAGCAAGCCGAACGCGAATTGCAGCATTTCGACATGACCGTCAAAGCGATCCAAGACTTTGCCCACGGTCGGCAGGGGCATGTCCGCTTGGCCGTGGTCCCATCTGTCGCAGGAACCGTGATGCCCCGCTTCTACGCGCAACACCTGCATGCCCTCGAGTCGATCCATTTAGAGGTGCGCGATATGGATTCGACCTCTGTCCTGCAGGAGCTTTTCTGGGGCCGGGTCGATATCGGCATCGCCACGAGCAGCGATACCGGCATGGGCCTAAGTAGCCTCCCCCTGATGACGGATCCGTTCGGCGTCGTGACCTCCCCCGACCACCCGCTTGCCACAGAGACATCCCCGGTGTCCTGGTCGGATCTACAATCCACCCGCCTGATCTCGAACAGCCTGTCGGCGGGAATTGCACATCCTGAGTCGAAAGACCTGCACCGGCGCGCCAATCTTTCGGCGCATAACTTAACCTCGATCCTTGCGATGGTCCGCGCCAATATCGGTGTGACGATCCTGCCCGAGATGGCCGTTTGGACCACACGGCCAGATGATCTGGTCTTTCGCCCCCTCGAAGACCCGGACGCAGTGCGGCAGATTCAAATCCTGCGCAAAGCCGGCGCGTCTCAATCCCCCGCCGAAACCCTGGTTGAGACGGGCATCATAGAGACTGTGCAAGAGATGACCCAATGCGGCTGAGCGGCTGTGCATGGCCTGAAGCGGGCTGGGCGGCATCCACAACTTCAGTAATTCTGAAATATACTCAATAGATTCGCATTTGCCTTAAAGAAACCGCTACGGGTAGAAGGCAGAAACAGCCCCTCACATATGGAATCCCAAAATGTCCCACACACTCACGAAAACCGGTGGATCGGCCAGGTTTTCGGCAATTGCCTCACATGGCGGACAAATCCACCTTGCCGGTCAGGTCTCGCAGCTAAAAGAGGCCGATATCGTCGCGCAATCTCATGACGTTTTTGCCAAGGTCGATGCCCTGCTGGCAGAGGCCGGGACGGACCGCAGTCATATCATCTCCGTCCAGGTCTGGCTGACCGATATGAGCGACTATGCTGGCTTCAATGACGCCTGGGACAGTTGGGTCAGTGGCATCGCCCCGCCGACACGTGTCTGTGTGGAAGCTCGCCTTGCGCAGCCGCATTACAAGCTCGAAGTGCTGGTGATCGCTGCGGCCCCCGCTGAGGCCCTGGCGAGCTAGGGCATAGCTCTTCGGGTTCGATTAGATCAGCAGCGGTCATGAGTAATGAGGATCAGCTCGGTTTCTCGGACCGCTGTTTATCTCGATATCTTGGCAGGCGGCAGAGCCATGACACTCACTTTGCCCTCTCAGGACTTCTCAGCGTCAATTCACTTTCGGTCAAGAAAACAGCACCTATGAACTCGTGATCCGATTTCTGGAGCGTTATACTACAGGACTCTGAACCGGGTGCCCAAACGCGATCTCGACCGTTAATCGCCCTTTTACCAAGGGTCCGTATTAGATGGACGAGACTGACAAGAAAGCCGCTTTCGGGGCGCCGGACACCTATTCTTCCGACCCCGATGACTATCCGGCCTGTTCATATCAGAAGCCGGCTTGAGAGGAGCCGGAAGTTGATGAGCACACAACCTTCGCAACGTTCGGTTTTTCAGCCTGATCTGCCCCAAGGCTTGAAGTACCTGCCTGATTTCATTTCGGCCGAAGAAGCCGACTATCTGGTGCGCAAGATTGATACGCAGCCGTGGTGTGATGATCTGAAACGGCGCGTTCAGCACTATGGGTTTCGGTATGACTACAAGGCGAGGCAAGCTCGAGCGGAAGATTATCTCGGTCCACTTCCCTCGTTCTTGCAAGGTCTAGCAGAGCGAATGACCCGTGCTGGTCATTTCGGTTTCGTCCCTGATCAGGCCATTGTGAATGAATACATGCCCGGTCAGGGCATATCTGCGCATGTGGATTGCAGGCCCTGTTTTGGTGATGTGATTGCGTCATTGAGCCTTCTGTCGTCTTGCGTGATGTGTCTGGAGAATACCAAAGTCAGTCAAAAAACTGACTTGGTCCTCGGGCCGAGTAGCTTGCTCATTCTCTCTGGCGAAGCGCGTCACCTCTGGACTCATGCCATTCCGGCGCGCAAAAGCGATATGGTGAACGACCAGAAGCAACCCCGATCCCGGCGATTGTCACTCACATTTCGCCAGATGCGTTTCAACTGAGTTTTCTGGTCTCCAATCAGTCCGCCCCTGATCAAGGCATATCTCTCCAAGCTATACCATGACACGTGGATTTCGGTCTTCTTAAAGTGGCCCCATAACACGGGTTCTGACAAACAAATCACTCGACGCGCCGCCGCTGACGACGACAAGGCGGTGCGAAGCACTCGATAAAAGCAAACGGCCCACACGGGCGTGCGTCGATCACAGCTGCTAAGGTGCTCTAAACGATAGTGCGCCCGAATGGTTCTCCCAGGCGCATCAACACCAGCCCTTACCCAGTGGCGTCCCTTGCCGATTCCGGACGCAAAGCAACGGAAAGCGCGTTGATTTCGAACTAGGCGAGATGACTAACGGGCCCATCGATTTGAGCGTCTTCAATCGAGTCACCGTTAGTCGGGCCGCTCGTCATCACATACAGTACCCGAGCCGTCGGCGACGGTGAAGTTGCCACCGCGTTAGCCGTGCACTATTCTACGAACATGCCGATGCTGCGACATATAACGTCAGCGTTTTTAGTTTCACTTCTGATCCTCATGAGCAGGTTCGTGGAGGCTGTGCATGCGTTGTCTGAAGACTGCATTAATGGACATTGTGATACCCACATGTCCATGACTGTGGAGGACCACCACCTAGGCCATGTTTCGGGGCAACCGACAGGCGGCCCCCCCCTTGAGCCTGGCGGATTTGAACACGATGGTTGTAATCCAGCCCTGTGCCACGTCCTGGTGCTGACGTCGCAGCATTCTTTTGCGACATGCGACCAATCTGAAGCCGATTTGGCTTGGCAGGTTTCAAGCCTATCCACGCTTGAAGAACCGAACAACCCGGACAGACCACCAAACCTCTGAAACAGTTTTTCGCCGCCGTTCGCACTTTTGAACGCGTTTCGGTGTGCCGCAACGAGTTTGCGGCTTTTCCCTGTTTCACAAGGTTAGGATCACCACATGAACCGAAAATACCTCCTAATGGGCGCATGCGCTGTGGCGGCCGCTGCCGCTTACATCTTACTACGCCCTGCCCCCGCCAACGATGTTGCCAATTCGGCACCGCCCGACGGCAGCGCCATGGTCGCAATCCAGATGCCACCAATCAACGGCAACGCCGCTATCGGGCAGCGCATATTTGAAAACGCTTGCGTTGCATGTCACGGCATCAACGCTGTTGGCGTTGAGGGTGCGGGGCCGCCGCTGATCCATGTTATCTATGAACCCGGCCACCATGCCGACGAATCCTTTCAGCGTGCTGTTGCGATGGGTGTCAGAAGCCATCACTGGCGGTTTGGCGACATGCCGCCGGTTGACGGTCTGACCCGCGGCGATGTCACTATGGTCATCGCCTATATCCGCGAAATTCAGCGCGCCAACGGAATTAACTGAGGAACACATAATGAAAAAACTCTTGACCCTCACGCTGATCTCGACACTTGCCACCAGTGCGTTTGCGCATTCCCGCGTGGACACCACAACACCTGAAAACGGGGCGGTGATTGCCGAGGTTCCCGCCGAAATCAGTTTCAACTTCGCTGCTGATATCCGTCTGACACGGGTGGACATGACCCATCAGGATCATCCCTCGGTCGGGCTCGATCTTGGAGACCAGACCAGCTTTGACCGGGTGTTCACCCTTCCGCTGCAAGGCATGGGTGAAGGCATCTATCGCATTGAATGGCGGGGCTTGGGTGAGGATGGGCACGCCATGCAGGGCGAGTTCACATTCACGGTGGACTGAGCATGCCGGACATCTGGGGAATAGCTGCAATCCTTACGAAGCTGATGCTCTATATCGGCGTTGCGGGATCAGTCGGGCTTATGATCATTCGGGTCGCCTTTGTCAGTCTGGTGTCGCCTCTCCGTGATAGGATTCGGGTACAGGCTGTTCTATTGGCAAGTTTGGCGCTTGCCGCATCTATCCTTGGTTTCATGCTACGGGGTGCCGCCCTGACGGGCGGGGCCGATGGTATGATCGATCCTGAAATGCTCGGCCTGTTGTGGCAAACGCCGGTCGGCGACGTTCTGGTCTATCGGATTGTCGGCACAGTTCTGATCATCATTGGACTATTCACGCCCCTTGTTGGTCAGTCGGTGGCACTTGCCGGCGGATTGATCGCCCTGTGGTCATTTGCTCAAATCGGACATGTCCCCGAGTTGGAGGCCACTGGTGTCCGCGTGCTCTTATTCTTGCACCTTCTGGGCATCGCATTCTGGATCGGCATCCTTGGCCCGCTTCGCGCTTTGTCACGACAACCAGAGAATTTGGCCAGCGCAGCCACCTTGGGGCATCGTTTTGGGCAAGCCGCTTCGGTGATTGTTCCCGCCCTGATCTTGGCGGGGCTGCTGATGGCTTGGCTGTTGTTGGGCGACTTCCGGGCACTGGTGGAAACCAGCTACGGGCAAGCCCTTCTGATCAAGCTGGTGCTTGTAGGCGCAGTCCTGACAATGGCAGCCGCCAACAAGCTCCGCTTCGTTCCCGCCATGCAGGCCGGGGACGGCAAAGCCGCGCGCCATCTGGTGCGTTCCGTCGAAATCGAAACTGCGGTCATTCTGGTGGTGCTTGCGGCAACCGCGACGCTCACTAGCGTTCTGACCCTCCCAAATTGAGGAATCCCATGAACAGGCGAGACTTCTTAATCACAACAAGCGCGGCGACTTTGTTCCCGCGCATTGCGGTTGCATCGACTCCGATTAAGTTGATTGCGCAGCCGGTCAATGCCCAGATCCTCCCCGAAGGCGAACCGGCGACTCCGATGCTCGGCTTCAACGGAGGCACTCCCGGTCCAGTGCTTCGCGCCAGTCGGGGCGACACCTTTGATATTCGGTTCCAGAACCGGATTGGTGAAGGCTCGGCCGTTCACTGGCACGGTCTGCGTATCGACAATGCGATGGATGGCGTGCCGGGAATGACCCAAGATGTTGTCGAAGCGGGCGGTGAGTTCGAATACCGTTTTCGCGCGCCCGACGCGGGAACATTCTGGTATCATTCGCACAACCGATCATGGGAGCAAGTCGCCAAAGGTCTTTACGGCCCGCTCATCGTTGATGAACAGACGCCACCCGATGTGGATCACGATCTGATCGTCATGATTGACGACTGGCGCCTGACCGAAAGCGGCGCACTCGCGGGTGATTTTGAGAACATGCATGATCAGGCGCATCAGGGGCGGCTTGGCAACTTTGCCCGCGCGCTTGTCGAACCGAACACGCCAGTCCGTCGCGGAGATCGCGTGCGCCTCCGGCTGATCAACGTCGCGACAGATCGGATTTTCCCGGTAGAGTTTGAAGGCATCGACGGCAAAGTGGTTGCCTTGGACGGCATGCCGCTTGTCAACCCACAGGAGTTGTCCGGCCTCATTCTCGCCCCGGCCCAACGCGCCGACATCATAACTGATGTTGCTTCAGCCACCCCAGTGAGCATTGTCTTCCCGACGCGAGACGGCCCATACCTGTTGGGCGAAATCCCGGTTGAGGGGACGAACACCGCGCGGCAACCAGGAGACATTCTGGTGTTACCGCCTAACGAGGTAGCGCAGCCCGATATGGACAACGCGATTTCTCTAACCCTCACCATGGAAGGCGGGGCCATGAGCCGCCGCATGATGCAAGGTATGATGGGTGGGGATATCTGGGCGTTCAACGGCCAATCCGGTCTAACGGATACCCCGCTTCACAGCTTTGAACGCGGGCAGACGGCACGCATTCGCCTGGTGAATGACACCCGTTTTCCACATGGCATCCATCTGCACGGGCATCATTTCTTTGAGGTCGGAGCCGACGACAATCTGGGCGCTTTACGGGACACCACACTTGTCGACGCGGGTGAGACCAGAGACATCGTTTGCGTATTCGATAACCCCGGCAGATGGCTGATACACTGTCACATGCTGGGCCATCAGGCGGCGGGTATGAAGACATGGGTGGAGGTTGCATGAACCGTGTCCTGATCCTTGCAGCATGTTGTCTCGCGACCGGTGCAATCGCCGATCACGAACTGGACGACCGCGATTTGACCAACGGTCAAACCCTCTATGCCGTGCAATGCGCGTCCTGCCATGGGGCCAACCTCGAAGGGCAACCCGATTGGCGCACGCCTGATGAAAACGGTGTTCTACCTGCACCGCCACATGATGAAACCGGGCACACATGGCACCACGACAATCAGCTTCTCTTCGAGTACACACGGCTCGGTGGAGAAGAGACATTGTCGGCGCGTGGCATCACGGGTTTTGCAAGCGGAATGCCGGGGTTTGGCGACGCACTCACCGACAAAGAGATTTGGGATATTCTGGCTTACATCCGATCAACTTGGCCCGAGCGGGTTCAGGAAATCCAAGCCGGTCGAAACCCACTGCACGACTAGCTTTGAAAGTATTTTGATCGCTTAGAACACCTCAGCGCAAGGCTTTCCAATGTATCTCGGATTGTCCCTGACGTGGCGTTTCCGGATCTCTTATCATGGTTCTGTGAAACAGAAACTCACCTCAAAGTTCACCGAAACCAGAAAGCCAAACCCAACCAAGCGGGAAGACTACGGTGACACAGTGATCCCCAGCTTGGTCCTTCGCGTGAACAAATCCGATCGACCAATACGCGGTGTCCGTCTTCAGATGATGGAGGTTCATATATCCGCTTTATTTGGAACACTAACTTCCCATCATTGAATGCATCGAAGTTCGGGGTCCGATTCAGTCCGTGACGATCTCGATCCGACCTTTCATATGCGGATGAAACACGCAGAAATAGGACGTTTCCATCCCTTCTGTGACGAGGATATCGCCTGCTTCGTTCTGCTCGAGAGTCTCTGTGTTCCAACTGAACTCATCCGCAGTTGCAGTATGAGGCGCGAGGTCCCGATTGATCCATCGTATCGTGTCTCCAATCCGTACCCGAACGACCTCCGGCTGAAACGCGAACGAGCTGATCTCGATCTCATATATCTCTGGCTGGTCAGCCGACGTGAGCGAAGGGATCAGAGCGACAGGAATAGCTGCCGCTCCTTTCAAAATCGCCCGTCGCGACAACACAGGCGATGTCACTGAAGTGCCTCAACCATCATCTCAGCGTGGCCTTCATGCGCCTGGAAGATTTCAAGGCCCTGGACGAACAATGCACGCACTTCGTCATTGTCGATGTTGGGGATCATCGTGTTCTCGACCAGGTCATTCACCGTCTGATGGTAGGCCAGTTCGTTTGCTGCATAGGCCGCGTCGAATTCAGCGCCACGAAGGGCAGACAGAGTATCGATTATCTCTTCGGCATTTGCGTTTAACGTCTGGCTGAATGCGTTGTCTTGCGCCGTCGCCCCCAGTCTTTCCAACAGGGCGAGTGCCGCTTCGTTGACAGCGGTGTGGTCGCGGATCATCGTGTTCGCAAATTCGTGGATGTCTGGGTTGTTCGACAAAGCAAGCGCCAGATGCGCATAGCGAATGTCGATATTGTCGGCAGTATAGGCGATATGTGCGTATTCGAGATCGCTCATATCGGCGACGTCTTGAGCTGAAGCTTGCACGCCAGTCAGCGCAATCGCGACGGCAAGTGTCGAAAGCATTTTTTTCATGGCCAGGGGCTCCTTGAGTGTTTTCATCTCATTTGAGTACCTCGGCGCACCTTTGGCCTTGAATGTCCCAGCGTCCCAAAAAACACGCAGATCGTTCACATATCTGTACAGACAGGCAGATCAGCATATGCTTGGGTCATGCTTGATCTATTGAGTGACATCCTGACAAACCTATCGATGCGTGGGACGCTCTATTTCCGCACATCTTTCACCAAACCCTGGGGCGTCGCTGTTCCTGCCTATGAGAATGTTGCCCGCTTCCACTTTGCCCATCGCGGTCAGTGCATGGTGCGGGTGGATGGAACGGAAGACCCGATTTCTCTCGCGCAAGGTGATTTGGTGATTATTCCCCACGGGGCGCCTCACTCACTTTATTGCGGACATGAGTCCGAACAGACAATCATGCCTCTGGATGCGGTCTTGCAAGCCTCTGGCTTCGATGGGTCGGGGGTCCTGGTTTATGGCGGGGAAGAACTGCAGAGCGAAACCCAGTTGATCTGTGGTCATTTCTCGTTCGACCCGCACGCTCAACACATTCTGATGGAGCGCCTGCCGCCGTACATCCATATCAAGAACTACGGCGAAAGTGCGGGTCGATGGATGGAAGCAAGCCTTCGAGTGATTGGCGAAGAAGCAGGTGGGCAAAAGATGGGCGGCGACTTGATCGCTTTAAAGATGTCAGAGACGATTTTTGCGCAGGCGATCCGCTCGTTCATTGAGGGGCAAGAAGCCGCGCAATGGGGCTTGGGCGCATTCTCGAACAAGAACCTGAGCAGAGCGCTGGATGCGTTTCATAAGGCACCAGCGAACCATTGGACTGTCGAGACACTTGCCAAAGCTGCGGGCATGTCTCGGACGAGTTTTGCTGTTGAGTTCCAGAAATTGATGGTGATGACACCCATAGAATATGTCACGAAATGGCGCATGGCCGTGGCCAAAAAGGTTCTTCTGGCGTCGGGCTCGTCACTTGCAGATGCGGCCGAAAGCGCGGGATACGCCTCGGACTCAGCCTTCACGCGCGCATTCAAGAAAGAGACGGGAAGAACGCCCGCAGAATTCAAGAGAGCAGAAATTGCCGCCCGTTCGAAAGTGTGAACGATCTGCATATTTTTGCGAACTTCAAGGCATGTTTCCGTAGGTCAGGGCGCCCTAATCTTATCCAGAGATCAACAGAAAGGATAAGATCCCATGTTTCCTCGCTTCATCACAAAATCGATCCACGCTTACCTCGACTATCCAGTTGCTATTGGGTTGCTTGCAATGCCGTTCCTGTTCGGTCTGGGCGCGGAAAATCCACTGGCTCTTTGGCTCTCTGTCATCACCGGTGCGGCGGCATTCGGGCTCACAGTCCTGACTGACCATCATCTGGGTCTGATCCGAGTGCTCCCTTACAGCTTGCATTTGGCCGTCGACGGCCTCGTAGGCATAGCTTTTGTTGCCGCCCCAATGGCCCTGGGATTCACTGGACTCGACTTCTGGTACTATATGGTTCTCGGGCTAACGGTTCTGACGGTTGTCGGAATGCACCAGCCCGACGAAAGCGCTACAGCTGCCTGAGCCATTAGGCACATGTTATGTGTCGCGCCACTTTGCGACCTATCAGCAAAAACGACAAAGCAGCCATTCGTCTAATGATTTCGGGTGGCCGCTTTGTCCCGCCAGAGCCGATCTGTGCGTTGATAAACTCTCGCTCTCGCAGTGAGGGTCCGGTTTGGCGCGCCGTACCACAGCACCAGGACACTTTGGTGAACGGCAGCTCTGGGCAGCATCAACCCAACTCAGTTTGCCAAAACCGACGAACCCCCAGCTTACTGGGCGCGAATTGATCGCGGCACAGCATCGAGTTCAAAAACGATTGAACCGTCGTCGGGCAGTTCTTGGCGGTGGTTTTTTTGCTTTGCCTTGACTGACTGACTCTCAGTCGATTAAATGGGGCGAAACGGAGACTCACCTTGGCACGCATAGTCAAAGCCCCAGAGGAACGGCGCGCAGAGATCGTCGAGACTGCGGATCGGCTGTTTCGAACACACGGATATGCGAAGTGTTCCGTTGAGATGATCATTCGCGAGATAGGCGTCGCGAAGGGGACGTTCTACTACTACTTCAAGTCGAAGCCAGACATCCTCGTCGCCATCGTAGACAAGACGCTCAGTCAAATCGTCGAGATGGCGAAAAACGTGGCAGACGAACCATCTCTATCCGCGATGCAGAAGATGGAGGTGCTCCTGGAAAACAGCCACATCGGCGATGATGACAGCCTGGAAGTCGCCGAGATGCTGCACCTTCCAGAGAACCGGGAACTTCACGAGCTCACCAACATTCAGATGGTTCTCCAACTGTCGCCAATCCTTGCCCGGATCGTAGAGCAAGGGAATGGAGAAGGGGTCTTCGATGTCGAGAGGCCCTTCGAGACGATCCAGTTTCTTTTCACCGGTGCTCAGTTCCTGACGGATGGCGACATGTTCGGGTTTAACGAAGCCGAACTCCGGGCACGGCGTCTGGTGATGCAGACAATCATAGAAAAAGCACTCGGCGCTGCGCCGGGAAGCTTTGCCTTCATGAACCCCATTCGGGCCGTGGAGTAGAAGCATGAGCAGGGAAACACATCTCAACCTTTGGTGGATCGTCCCATGGCAGATATTGCTGCTCCAACGCGGACCTTTCAGGTCCCATCCTACGCTGTTCTAGATTTTCTTCTTCTGACATTTGCCATCACTTGGGGCATCATAGGTATGTACATTGTGGCGCCCGACTGGTCGTCATCGACCTTCGGAGAGATCAGCGGGTCGCATCCGTTTTTCTTTCTCGCGACTTGGGCACCGGCGATCTCAGCTTTTGTGCTGGTGCTTTACTTCGGGGGTGCCCGAGGACTCAAAGCCTTCCTCTCCCGGCTCCTAATGTGGCGATTGTCTTCGCTCTGGGTGGTCTTCATCCTGATTGGCGTTCCTATCGTCTTTATGATTGGGTCGTCACTCAAGTCGGGCTCACTCCTTGCGCCCATTCCTCCCGAAGGTGTCGGCGCGATGATCGCCATCACATTTATGATGCTCTTCCTGGGCCCGATTGAAGAGTTCGGCTGGCGCGGTGTGGCTCAGCCCATCCTGCAACGGCATGTCGCGCCACTCTGGGCGGGGATGATCTTAGGGACCATCTGGGGCATTTGGTACCTTCCGGCTTTCTTCCTTTCGGGCACGGTTTTTGCGGGCTGGAACTTCTTCCCGTTCCTTCTCGGCAACATCACGCTGGCCGTCCTCGTGACACCCATCTTCAACTCGGGGAGGGGCAGCCTTTTCTGGCCGATGCTGTTCCACTGGCAATTGATCCTTCCGATCTGGCCGGATGCACAGCCTTACGACACTTGGATCCTTCTCGTCGTGGCAGCTGCGGTTGTCTGGTGGAACCGTGAGACCATGCTGTCTCGGAGAAGCGAGGTGACCGAGGTCATCCCCGGAGCCGGGAGGGCAGGCCACTGACATCTCTCTTTCGCACAATTGTGGTTGTTCCTGCCCTTCTGTCCCTGCTTGTCCAAGCCGCCAGCGCGGAACAATCCGACCTTGGCACCGACGTGGAGGCGCTGCTGGAGACCTTTCATGAAACCTATGGGTTTCCAGGTGCAACAGTCACCTACGTTACTGCTGACTGAGAACCCCAGAGCTTTGCGGTTGGCCTCGCGGACATCGAAGCGGGTACCCCGATGATGCCGGAAACCCGGATGTTGGCGGCCAGCATCGGAAAGACCATCTGGGGTGCCATCGTGCTCGCACTTGAGGCCGATGGGCTGATCAGCCGATCCGACTTGGTAACGGAACACCCCGGTGACGAGCCTTGGTTTACCCGCATACCGAACGCTAGCGACATAACGGTCGGTCATCTTCTCACCCATACGTCCGGCCTACCGGATCATGTTCACATGGATGGGGTCGCGACCGAACTGATAGCAATGGGTCGCGAAGATCGGTTCAACCCACCCTATTTGGTATCGCTTCTTTTTGACGAGCCTGCACTCTTCGAGGCTGGGACAGCGTGGGGTTATACAGACAATGGTTACATTCTGTTGGGCTTGGTCTTGGAGACAGTGACGGATGCGGATGTGTTCGAGCTTGCTGCCGAACGCTTTCTTGTTCCACTCGGCCTGACCAACACAATGCCCTCGAACACATCGATACTCGAAGGCATAGCTGTCGGTTACGTGACAGAGGACAATCCGTTCGGTCTCGCGCCGCGCACGATGGGGGAGACGGCCACCCAGACGCGCCGGATGTGCTCTACGGCACCGGCGTCGCGATTTATAAGGAAACCCAGCACGGACAAGTCTACGGTCACGGAGGCTGGATTCCGGGCTACGTTTCAAGCCTTCGACACTATGCGGACCACAACATCACGATTGCTTTCCAAATCAATTCGGACGTGGGTGTTGTCGACGATAGCACCGACCTAGTTCCAGCGTTGGAAGCCGCACTTGCTCAGTTGCTCATTGAAGCTATGGAACACTGAAGTAACGAGTCGGATGCTGATGTCCGCTTTCGGCAAGCTGTATACCAGCGCGGCAAATCCTGTTGAATGGCCGCTTCGGGCCGACTGCCTTGACTCGGTTCAAGCCAGCTAGGCGCGACAAACGGAGTGAGTTTGGTTGCATTGCTTCGTCCTGCCGCACTGTCTCATCGTCTCAAGCGTCTCTGTTGCCGCAAACTAGCGTCATAGGGGCATCAACCAAAGGAATACCTAGTGGTCGCGAACCTTGGGTCGGCATGTTTGCGCCCAGATTTTTGGGCAACCGCTGTGGCCCTCTACGCGATGACTGCAAAAGACTGTCGAGACAGGTTTTCTCGTTGATCTATGGCGGCGGTGGCACCCGAATGCGACGTAAACCGAAAGCATAGGCCTTCGTCCGACCTTGGGCTCAACCTTCTGCCGATTGCTGATCTCGGCCGATGCTTCAGTCTGTAGCCCACCCAGTTTTCTCTAGCCACGTCCGTCCCGGACCGGGCACAACACAAAGGGCAAAGACATGAAGTTCTTCAAGAAGATCCGCAGCAACGTCCCGGTCGAACCGTTTCTGACCGAGATCGCAAGCGTCAACGGCGCCTGGGCCGATGCCACTGGCCGTCAGGACAAGATCGCAGTCCAGCGGGAGGCTCTGGCGATCCCGATCAGGGGGTTGCGCAAGTCGATGATCCTTGGCCGGGCACGCCGCGACGTGCACGAAAGCCGCTGGACCACGGGATCGGTCAACTTCCCCGTCACGCGTGCGTTCCTGCAGGACGTGGCCACCGAACTCGATGCCGATCTGAGCCGGGCCAAGATCGTGTGTTTGCCGGCTGGAAGACGGGTCTATCCGCACATCGACCGTGGCGAATACTACCGCCTGCGCGGCCGCTATCACTTCGTTCTAAAGTCCTCGGACGGATCGTGGCTGAAGGCCGGCGATGAAGAGATTCGCATGGCTGAAGGCGAACTCTGGTGGTTCGACAACGATCAGATGCACGAAGCCTTCAACGACGGTGGGGAAGATCGCATCCACATCATTTTCGACCTGCTTCCGGCCGAGATGCGCGCCCGCGCCGCCGCGTCGACGGAGAAGGCGCGCTCAGCTTTCCAGAAGGCAGCATGACGATGGCCAAGATCTATTTCAGAGAGGGCCACCCCGGTGCTGTGCCGTCGGCCTGGCTTATCCGTCCGGCGCAACCTTCTGCCGCGCCGCCCGTCGTGGCTGTCCATGGTCTCAACCGCGAGGTCGAGCGGATGGCCGATCTGCTGGCGGCCCGGGCCGACGCGACAGGGCGCACCGTTGTCCTGCCGGTCTTCGACCTGGACAACTGGCGGCGCTTCCAGCGCGCGGCCTGTGCGCAGAGGTCGGACTGGGGCTTGCTCGCCTTGCTGAGAATTCTCCGTAAGGATGGATGGATCGGTGCAGAGGCCCCGGACCTGTCTGGCTTCTCCGGCGGGGCACAGTTCGCGCATCGCTTCGCCTGGCTCTATCCAACCCAGGTGGGGCGGCTGTGCCTTGTGGCTCCAGGGTGGTGGACCTTTCCTGACACCAGCGGATCCTACCCGTTCGGCATCAAGTCAGGCGGGGCGGGTCCCGCGGCCACAACCTTCCGGCTGGCCGCCAACCTGCCACAGTTTCTGGATCGCGAGATCGACGTTCGGGTCGGCGCGCTCGATGTCGAGCAAGACCAGAACCTGCGACAGGACTCGGCCATCATGGCGCAGCAGGGCGCCAACCGCGTCGAGCGCGCGCAGGCCTGGACGGTAGCCGCGCGGGCCGCCGCCGGACAACATGGCCTGACCCCGCGCATCGACTTCCACCTGATGCCCGACTGCGGCCACAGCTTTGCCGATTGCGTCGCCAACGGCGGGCTCGACCACGCCTTTGTCCCTTACGCTCAATGCACGTCAAACCGATTGCCCGTGACGGGCGAAGACCAACTTGTAGAGGTAGCATAATGCACATCATCGACATCAATGCCGTCGCCTCGCCGCTTCTGGCAGGCGCCAAATGGAGCTTCGTGACGCGCCGCGTTGCGCGCGCCGAGATACGGCTCGTCAATCGCAATCTTGCGTCCGCCATGTCCGGTGACCTCGTGCTGGCGGAGGTGCAGGAGCTTGGCAGTCACAAGCGCTTGCAGCTCAGCGACGGCCGGTTCTCGATGCTCTATCCCAAAGACCGCGTGGTCTTGGCCTGCGCCGACCGCTTCGCCGAGGACCAGTTCGAAGGCATCGCGGCCCTGTCCGAGAAAGGCGCGGACCTGTTGGCGGGCGGCGGCGTGATCGGTCAAATGCGCGCCCGCAACGGCAAGGTCAAACGCCCCACGCGCCTATCGGTGATCGGCCGGTTGGCGGATGAGACGGGCCGGGTGCTCAACATCGCCGACTTCGCGCTGAAGGCCGAGCCGGGCGCGCGACCGGGTCGCGTGATCGGTGTGATCGGAACCGGGATGAATGCCGGCAAGACCGCCGCCGCGGCGGGCCTGGTCAATGGGTTCGCCCGGTTCGGCGACAGGGTCGCCGCGATCAAGGTTACGGGCACCGGATCCTTCGGGGATGTTCAGAACTACGAAGCGGCGGGTGCCGCTCAGGTCCTGGACTTCACCGATGCGGGTTTGGCCTCGACCTACCGGCAGCCGGTGGATCGTCTGGAGATGGTTACGCAGAGCCTGCTGGCCGCGGCGGCCGAGTCCGATACCGCCATCGTCGAACTGGCTGATGGCGTCAGCCAGGTCGAAACTGCCGAATTGCTGCGACGCCCAAGCTATCACGCGCTTTTCGATGCGTTCCTGCTTGCCGCGCCGGGGGCGCTGGCGGCGCGGGGGGCGCTGGACTGGCTCCGGGCCGACGCGCAGATCGCCCCCATCGCACTGACCGGGCTGATGACGCAGGCCCCGCTTGCTGTCGCCGAAGCCGAAACCCTCGGCTTCCCGGTCTTCTCGCGCGAGGATCTTTCGGATCCGGCCACGGCTTCCTGCCTGACCGGCATTCTGGCGCGGCAGGTGCAGGCGGGCGCGGCATGAGCCGTGCGCCAAAGGTCGCGGACGAAAGGCGCTGGATCGGCTTGCTGGCGCTTGTCGGCCTTGCCCTAGGCCAGGCGGTCACCATGGTGGTGACCGCCTTCGCCACCCGTGATGTCATCGGTGCCCTGCGCGCGGAAGGCGCAACGGTACCGGTCGACGCCCTTGCAGCCATCGCGATTTCTGGGCTCGTGATCTTCGTCTTGCGATCCGCCGAAGGCGCGTTGGGCGAGCGCACCGGCCAGAGCTATGCCGCCGCGATCAGACGGACCCTGTTCCTGCACATGACCAAGATGCCGCTGAGCGCCATGGCCGAACGCCGCGCAGGCGCCACGGCGCTGCGGTTCGTCGGCGATCTGGCGGCGTTCAAAGGGTGGGTCGCGCGGGGGGTGGCGCGGCTCATCTCCGCCTGTGCCACGATCCCCACGGCGTTCGTGATCCTCTACGTGCTTGATCCGTATCTTGCGCTTGTGGCGGCGGGCCCAATCAGTCTTGTGATGGCCGTCATCTTCTGGCTCGGCGGTCCGCTGGGCGACGCCCATGCCCAGCTCCGCAGCAAACGCGCGCGGCTTGCCGCCGCGATGGCGGAACGGCTGCCGCAGGGCATTGCCTTGCGCCGATCAGGACGCGTCAGAACTGAGTTACGGGTCCTGGATGGGCGCTCCCGCGAGATTGTTCGCGCCGCAGTACGACGCGCCTGGCTTGCTGAGAGCGTCCGGGCTATGCCCGATGCTGCGGCCGGTGCGGCCGGTGCCCTGTGCCTCTGGGTTTGTCTGTCGAAGGGCCTCGGAGTCGCGGATGCTGTGGCAGCCTTGACGGCCCTGTCGCTCATCGTTTGGCCGCTCCGCCACCTCGCGGACGTCCGGGATCGGCAAAAGGCCTATGGTGTCGCACTGGCAAAGCTCGAAACAGCTCTTTCAAGTCCGCGCCTGCCAAAAGTCGCAAAGGCTGCCATCGACCCCGAGGCGCCAGCCATCCGCCTCCACCGTCTTTGCCTGCCGAACCTGGAGCCTGTCGATCTGGTGCTGGAGCGTGGCGCGACGCGCCGCCTGGTCGGTCCCCCAAGCAGTGGCAAGAGTCGCCTTCTCCTGACACTTGCAGGGCTGGAGGCCAGCCCACGCGATGGCAGTCTGCAGGTTTTGGGCAATGACCCGGCCGCGCTGAAGACGGGCCAGGTGCTGTATCTCGGCCCGCACACCCCCATGCTGAAGGGGTCGCTTCGCCGCGCGCTTACACTGGGCACCGGGCAGACCCCGAGGGACGACGAACTCATGGAGATCATTGAGCGCACGGGGCTATCGGCCTTGTCCCTGCGCCTCGGCGGCCTCGACGGCCAAGTCGCAGAGGGAGCACGCAACCTGACATCGACCGAACGAACCGGTCTCTACGTTGCACGCGGATTGATCGCCCAGCCCACTGTTGCCTTGGTGGATGCCGATGAACTCGGGTTTAACGAGAGCGCCATGACACTGCTGCTGGGTCATTTCGCGCAATGCGGGACTGCCGCCCTCGTCGTGACCGCCAGAAGCGGGGTCCGTAGGGTGTTGGACCCGCCGCTTACGCTGACCATAAGGGCGGCCGCCGAGGACCAGGGACCCATGGCCGCCGCATGATCGGGCGTCCGACGTATCCGCCAATACGCCACGGGTCGCGGGCCATATCAGGTCGTTCAGTGAACACCTGGTGTAAGGTGCCGCGCCGCAGCACTGGCTCCCAATCCGAACGGCAGCTAGGGGCCGAATTCTATTTCAGTTCATCCTCACGCTGCCGCAGCAGGCTCACCAACTCACCGGAAGCCTTGCTCATACTCTTTCTTGGCCAAGACCATTGGGGCTCTGTTTTGCTCTGCAATGTATTTCGCAAGCGCTGCAGTCTCGAATCTTTTGAGACAGTCTGAAGTGGAGCAAATCGGCGTAAGATTTCGTTTTCGAGGCCATCACAGCACAGATGACCATACGTTCGGCTAACTGTATCGGTGTTGGTGTGCCCAAGCTGTTTGGCAACCATTGCAAGGGGTGTTCCAGCTTGCAAGAGTTGGCTTGCGTACGTGTGTCGAAGGCCATGAAACACGAAGCCTTCGGGCAAGCCAGCCCGTCGTACCGCTTCTCTGAACAGGTGCTTATGGCAGCCAGACCACAACCGACCTGAGGACATCCTGAAGACGAGATCTTCGTCATCTAAAGCTTCGACTTGGTCCAAGAAAAAGGTCATGCCTTCGTTTGGTAGCACCACGTAGCGCCCGCGATAGCTCTTTGGAGGTTCCGCGTAGATGCCAAATGCATGCCCTCCAACATCTCGCGCTTTGAGGCACGCTAATTCGGACACACGACAGCCTGTGTAGAGAGCGCCTTGCACCAAGAGCGCCAGATCGGGACGGCAAGAGGCGATCACGCGCTTGGCTTGGGCTCGGGTCAAGAAGAACTGTCGCGGAGTATCAGCGTGGGGCATTCGTCGAAAACGTCGCCAGTGCAACTCGCTATCGATATCGCCGTTTTCCCAAGACATCTCGATTGCTGTTCGGAGAAGTCCTATGATGGTGTTCAGTATCTTTTTCCTTTTGCGAAGTCGTTCGTGATCTAGCTCTTCGAGGCGAACGCGCCCCTCTGGAGCGCCTCGACCCCGTTTGGGTGCGGTCTCAAGAAAGTCAATGCAGAACTGCGTGAAAACAGATTGGCTGAGTTCCTCAACGGGTAAATGGCCAAGGCGAGGAATGATATGATGGTTGATCAGCGACAGGGTTGTTTCGAAGTATGTTCTTGCGGCCGCGATGCGTTTCCATTCTACGAAGGAATGCATCGCATCGCCGACAGTGAAGCGGCTTTCCACTTTTGTATAGTGGAGCTCACGATTGATCCCTGCTGGATACGGCTCTGAGGCAACGGCAAGAACATCCGGTTCGTTAAACCAGTTCTTGGCATGCTCCAATGCTTCTTCGTAGGTCAGCCCACCACTCTGTGCCGTTCTATGTGGCCCAAGCCTTGTTTGGGAGTACCCGCCGTCCAGCCGGCGAACTCGAGCCATCCAGTAAAGCCTGCCAGAAGCGAGTTTCTGCAAACCAATGTGGCGGCAGAATTCCAAGATATTCCAGTATGGGCTGTTTCTTGGCCGCAGCTTTCTGACGTTCTCCTTAGACGACAACGAGGGCACGTGTGCAGGTTTTCGCATGTCTTTATTGCTCCGTCAGATTGGACGAAACGAGTGTCACCAACGTGTTCAGAACGGCAACTTTTATCCACAATGCTTGGCGGATTAGATATCTTCTTTTGGGATGCTGTAGCGCCGCGCGGCATTAAAGATCGAATGGCAGGAAAGGGCCGTCATCAGGGTTCGCTTTGTCGTCGGTGCAGTTTAATGCTCCTGTGCGGTAGCTATTGTCGAATTACAGCCACAACGTCTGTCTAGCGCCGATGTGCAACCTCTACTCAGATACGACCGCCCAAGAGGCCATGCGGCAGATCTTCAGGTTCAAGCCAGAGCATGACCTTCTGGGCAACGCGGCCCCACAGTCCGCGATCTTCGGCGACGCCGAAGTGCCGATTTTCAGGGTCGAAATGAACAGCGATAGAGCTTTGTGCTATGCCTGGTTGGGATGGAGTAAGGCGGAATTCGGGTGCGTAACTAATGCCTGCAATCTCACAGGCTAACCGTGGAAATTCGTGATCGAGAGGCCAGAACAGCGGTGTTTAGTGCCCGCAAGCGCTTTTTCTGAGTATCATCCGACAGAGACTATGCCCGGTGCCTCTCGCAAGCCGATCAAGGCTGCAAGCTGGTTCCGAGTTGTAGGGGAGAGGGAGCGCCCGCCATTTGTCTTTGCCTGGTTCTGCCGTCGCTGGAGTTGGGAGAAGGACGGACTGCGCAAGAAAGCGGATGCGGAACTGGCCGAGGCCAACACCCCGACGCTCGCGATGACCTTCCCCACAACCGATTCGAACAGTGTCGTGGCTCCGATCTACCCCAAAGCAATGCCGGTTGTCTTGCGCACAGAAGTCGAGTTCGAAACCTGGCTGCACGGGGATGTTGAGACCGCACTTGCTCCGCAAAAACCATTGCCGGACGACGCGCTAGAGTTGGATTTTACAGGTGAGAAGTCGGATCGCGTCTAAACGAGGGGCGCGCTCCCGAGAGCGAGGGCAGCGGTGGGAGTTTATCGCACCAAGCTGTTCAATAACGGTCTGTTTTAGGACATCGAACTGCGGGCCGAAACTTCCAGACATTCGCCCGACGAAGATTGTCAGGGCGAATGTCACCGCCTGGCAAAGCGGGCTGCGGTTGTCCACGCCGTCACAGTTGGCAGGCATCGCTATATCATCTGAATAGGTTAGCAGGTGTCCAACTGCGCGGAGGATGTAGAGGGCGACTTCCTCAACATTGTCGGCAGTGATCCAGTCAAACTCATAGCTCAGAGCAAAGGCGACCGTATCTAGGGCATCGTTTAGGCGCTGATCATCTTCCAGGCCGCCTGCCACGTATATCGCTTTCAGCAAATCGTAGAAATTGCTAAATGAGAACAGCCGATTTGGGCGCAGCTCGTTGAACGCAGAGCGCTCGACCATCACTGTGCCTCCCGGCTCGCGCCCATGTTTCGCGAGTCCAAGGACAGCAGAGGCCTCTTCGGGCGAAAACGGAAAATAGATCAGGTCTTCGGCGTCCATCACACACATCCTTATCGTTACCATTTTCATCAAAACTACCTATAGATAAGCTAAATTTCTGTTAAGGCGGTTTTGGTTTGGCTGGTGTCCAAGCCGACGCCGGAGATCAGTCGAAGCTAAAGCAACCCAGTGATCGTCCGAATCGCTGAAGGCACCGACACGCCGAAGGCACCTGATGATTAACACACCGACGATTTACAATATCGAACAAATCAGCGGACTGTAGCCGAAGGGTGAACTGTAACCTTATAAAAAAGGGAGATTAAGGTTTTCTTAACCTCATGTTTCGATTGTCCGAACAATTGACGTTAACAAATCGAATCAAGTTGAGGAAAAGAGAAATGGAAGTAATCGAGGCCATGAAACGCCGCTGGGTGCCTGGGATCACAGCATCAGGAGATGAGGGAGTTCTAATTGAGAACTCGATTGAAAACGCTCTCTTGGCTGCTCGAACAGCGGGGTTCGAAAATACAGCAATTGCATTAGAACGGATGCTGAGCCAGCAGCGGCTACTTAGTCGAAGGACGTCACGTAAATAACCGATACTCTCCTATAAAAAATATTATTAACAACCTATTAACCAATTGAGTCAAGTCTCACGCCCACAAAGACAGGGGCTGATATGACACTAAATGATGTAATACTGGACACACTTGCGGAGTTAGCAGATAGGGAAATCAGCGAAGGTGACGAGAAGGCGGTCTGGGGGTTAGAGGCGGTAATCATGGCTTATTGCTTGGATACCGAGATGGACGCCGAAGATGTTCGGAAAATAATACTTGATCGGCGGCGAAAACGAAAAGCAAAAGAGCACGAGGCTCTACTTTCAATAGATCAGAACGACTCTGTCGAAAGACTATCGAACAACACGCGTCGCCCTCCACTTGTTGTCGATAACAAAAATGCGACAAGCCGCCAAATCATGACTTAAGGTCGCGAGACCTGGGGCGAACTAGATGAGGTGGCCCAGTTGTCGGAACGGTCCACTATGACAACTCGAGATGCACCCAACGCAGCGCCAGCGATAGAGGTGTCACGCTGAAGCATCTCAGCGCGGCCCCACATACGCCTGCGGCGAATGTCCGCATTGCGGTCGTAGGCTTGTCGAGTACCTCGCGTCCGCTATGAACTCAGCACTGGTGATCTTACACCCGCCGGGGCGGCAAGCCGCCACTCGCAATAATGAACCAACGCAAGTTGCAGCCCGATATACCTGCCGTTTGGTTCCCCTGTTCACTTTGCTCAAAGCTTCAGGTAACCTTCACACGTCCGTCATAGACCGATGACGGATGACGTTTGATCACGTCACCTATGGGAACCCCGCTAGGTCGGGTGTCCCAAGAAATACAAGACCGCTTACCAGCCAATGGGTAGCTCCCGACGGTGCGGAAATACTTGGGACGTGTCCATAGCACGTGATCAAACACCCGGCGCCAGCCGGTCAACAAGGTTGCGACGGGCTTTGATCAGCCCAGCTATGGAGTCTTAGATGAAAACTGCTTTCGCTTTTGTGTGCTTGCTCCTCGGCAGCACGGCAGTGGGTCACGCTGAAACCGCAGAGTCCCTAGAAGACATCTGCGAACAGGCGCAACAAATCCTCGACGATCAGCCCAGACAGGTTCAGGACATTCTGAACAGCCTTTGCGGCCAGTACTGGGATGACTGACGGCGGCTAGGCCGTTAAAATCAACGCTCGCCAAATCTTCAAACAACAAAATGGGTGGCCGTCCAAATGGGCGGTCGCCTGCCGTAAGGGACGCAAATAGATAGCTTGGGCGCCGCTGACTATGACGCTCTCCGACTTAACCTTTGGCAGTTCAGCCCCGAAACAGTCCCTTGAACGCAACCAACCACCCGCCCAGGCAAGGTGCCAGAGATCGGTTCTCCAATCTACAAGCCCTGTTCGGAACTATACTGATGATAGAACTACGAGTTCATCATCAATTCCTATAACAAACTGATTTTCATAGGAACTTCTCCACCCTTAGCCTGTGCCCATCATAAACTGATGGCCTTATGCCCGGATCAGATGGATTTGATCATGAGGATACGATGGCTCTCACCAAGCAGGCGAAGACGCTGAACAAGAATCAGATCGGTGCTGTCTTGAACTACCTCGCAGGCCGACGAAACAACCTCCGCAACAGAACGATCTTCTTACTGTCGGTCAGAGCGGGCCTGAGAGCGAAGGAGATTGCCTATCTCCGGTGGGACATGCTTCTTGATGTCGATGGAGCGCTTTCGACCGAGATGGCGCTTCACAACGAAGCTTCGAAGGGCCAATCGGGTCGTCGAATTCCGTTGAGCAAAGAGCTTCGGGCATCGCTTTCGGAACTGCTTGATCTAAGGCAACAAGACCGAGGGTTCAGCCCGTCCGAGCACGTCATTCGAACCGAGCGGGCGGACAGGACAAGCCCTCAGGCGATCGTCAACATGTTTGCGTCCTGGTATCGTGACCTTGGCCTGTTGGGCTGTTCATCGCACAGTGGTCGGCGAACGTTCATCACTAATGCTGCCAAGAGGATTACAGCAGTCGGCGGTTCCTTGAGAGACGTTCAGTACCTTGCAGGGCACACCTCTCTTCAGACGACGGAGCGGTACATCGACTACTCTGTAGAGGCACGCCGGAGAGTGGTTGAGCTGGTTTAAGTGACGACTGAAGTGTCGCTACCACATGCGTATTGGCCAAATGGGCCCTTAACCTTTTGTAAGACCAAGCTTGTCAGCAACCACGGCACCTATAGGCAGAGAATGGTTGTTGACTTGATTTGAACTCGAGCGGTGTCCGCGGTCTCCACGCCCGCCCCCGTTGATGGTTCGGTTGGAGCGCATAACTACCTCGACCGGCGACGGAACGCCCTCCGCAACCGGACGATTTTCCTGTTGTAGGTCAAGGCGGGGCTGAGAGCGAAGGAGATCGCCTGTCTCCGGTGCAACATGCTTCTCGACGTGGATGGGGTCCTCTCGGCTGAGATGGCGCTTCAAAACGAAGCTACGAAGGGCAAATCAGGCCGTCAAATTCCGTTGAACAAAGAGCTACGGGCTTCGCAGTCCGAACTGCTCGAACAGCGTCGGCAGCTTTCGAGATTTCAGCCATCGGAGCACGTCATTCGAACCGAGCGGGCGGACAGAGCTAGCCCGCAGGCAATCGTCAATGTGTTTGCAGCCTGGTACCTGATCTGGGCCTACTGGGCTGCTCATCGCACAGCGGCAGGCGAACGTTCATCACCAACGCTGCCAAGAAGATCACGATGGTCGGCGGCTCTTTTCTGATCGAAGGATGATCAACGCCTCTCTCGCAAAACTACCCACCAGAGGTGAAGCGACAACGGATAGTAGACTGAACATGCCAAAGCTACTGTCCCGCCAATTCCGTGTCGTATGGAACCACGAACACGTTGCGGGTGACTTGGCGACTGGTCTCGTACGGACCCTCGCCCAGAAATGTGACAGGGCCCAAGCCAAGTCGGTTCATGTCTTCGAGAGTATAGGTCCATCCGGCAAGCCCGCTTGCGCGCCATGCGTCGAGATTGCCGTGACGCATCGCATGCAACGTGAATTCCGGACCGATACCGATGGTTTCGAAAAATTCGGCTTCTTCCGTGCGCGACGCGTTCGCAATTGCGATCTGCTGGTCTATCGCCTGTTCGATGATCTCGCCGGTGGCACCTTCCGGGAGGGCCGGGATCAGGGCCGCTCGCAAGGCCGCCCGCTCAAGGTCGTCGCCGCTTTGACCCGGCAAGCTTTCAGCGATCACGTCGTATTGCGTCTCGGAACCGTGCCAGCCAACGAAAGAATCCGCCCGAATGATGCGGTCTGCGCCGGCTGGAAAAATGTAGTTCGCGCAGGACGAGAAGCAGATGGCGTCGACGGTGACAGTCAGGTCCTGCTGATGAATCCAGCGGCCAATGACACGGCCGGAGTGCGTGTCCCCGCCAAGGGAATTGATGACGAAGGTGCGGACGCGCGACGTGTCTTCGGCGGCAATGAAGTCCAGAAACGCGTCCTGAGACGCGATGGAGATTGCGCCGAAGAAATACATCTCATCCCCTTCCATCCAAATGCGCGCGGGATCGTTCTGCGCAAATTCGGGTGTCGAGTCTTGTGCCGAAGCGGCGCTGGCCAAAGACACCAGCACAATCGCCATGACGGCGCGCGCACAAGCCCGTGCCCTCATGGCAGCAATGCCAATAGCTCGGCGATCCGCGCCCGTGTCAAAGTGACATGGCACGCGCCCTCGGCGATCCCAGCGCCGGAGCCACCGCCAAACAACGCGCCGCTGTAGCTGCATTGCGCGTCTCGATAGGCTAGCCACGCTGTTTGCGCCTCGGCCAAAGCAGGCACGGCATCGTCTCGTTCAGTCACACCGTCCAGTTCTGCCGCCGCGTCTTGGGCAAAGCCAACTGTTTCATTCAGCGCTTGATTGGCGATGTCGACCTGAGCCGCGACGCACGACGCGATCTCGACCTGAGTGGACACCTGCACACCGCATTCCAAGGCAGCATCAGCGGCAACGGGTGCGGCCGAGACCGCATACAACGTGGCGAGAAGAGTCAGATTTCTGGACATTGGTCTCTCCGATCATACTGTCTTGGACAGCGAAATGGCGCCTCGCAGCCTTTTGCCCAACCAAGCACCAAGTGAGGTCCGCGCCCGCCGCTGGCTTGCCTAACCCGCCCGGCGCGCATTGGACCGCTTCCACCAATAATATCCCAGCAAGACAATCAGCCCGTAGAGCGGCTCAAAATACTGTACGACAAAGGTGATGCTTTCGGTCACCGGATCACCATCGAGATTGACCGCGCCGTCAGTCGGTAGGGGTGGGCGAACGGCGGAAATCCGGCCATTGAGCGTGACCATCGTATCCCAAAGACAATGCAGAACGGCGCCGGGCCAGATGGATCCCGTACGCAGGGCGAGCGCGCCATAGAGGATACCAGACAGTCCCGCCGCGACCGCCTGGCTTGAGGTCTCCGAAAAGTCTTGCCCGCCAATCCAATTGACGTAGTGCATTGCTCCAAAAAGAACGGAAGAGGCGGCTAAAGCGATCAGCGGACCCCACTTCGCTTCGAAGCCGTAAAAGACCACACCGCGGAAAAGGCCCTCTTCAAAAGTTCCGACAAGTAAGGTCAGGGCAAGAAGGGCGGCAAGGTAGGATGCCGAGAAGGACACGGAAACCGATTGCCCGCTAGCACTTATGATCCCGATCAGCAGCAAGCCGCCCATGAAGAGGATGGGTGGAATCATATACCACAAACCGCCCCAGGCCGGTCTCGTGGTCAAACGTGTCTGCTTTGTCCAGCCAAGCCAAACGATGATAGCGATCAGGGTGCCAGCAAGCACAAGTTCGAGCGGGGTCTGGGACAAGTCCACGGTATTCGCATGGCGATCTGCGTCGTGCCCAAGTGATGCATCGGACGAGAGCGCCGGCACAACGAAGGACAGGAAGTATCCGAACAACACCAGCATCGCTGTCGTGAGAGGCCGTGCGCAAAGCCAACTGCGAAGTGTATTTCCCAAGGATTGACCTCAAAAATAAGCGGTGATTCCCTTTTCATTTCCATGGTGGCACGACTGGGTGAGCCTCAGAAGCACTTTGCCACAAAACCGCTTGCGGCTGTTGATGAGCGCGTTTGCCAAATGCTGCCGCCTTGGTCATCGGGCAATGGGTGATCTTGTGCACATTGATGGAGCACATGCAGCAATTGGCTACGTGCTAATTCGGCCAAAGCGGCCCAGAGCTGCCGTTCGCCGGCCGGCCGCAGGAAGCTGTGCACGACGAACTTGAACATCTTAACGTGGTGTCCAGTGATTTGAACGCCACGAACGGTGTCTCCGCGTTTTGCACACTCGGCGGCGGCATTGCAGAACCGCTTGTACTCGCTATCCGTGAATGTGTGCCTGGGCGTGTCTTCGGTCTTGACCTTCGGCATCGGCGGCAACGTCTGCATCAGCCCGTCTTCAACGGCCAAGGTCAGAACCTTGCGGATGATGATCACGTGCTTGGATTTCGTTGAGCCCGCCAGCGGTTGATTCCGGTTCTCATCAAGGTGCAGCAGGTACTCACGGACCATGCCGGGCGTGATCTTCGTGACGTCATACTTGCCGAAGTAGGGGATCAGCCCGTCCTTGGAGCGGTTCAGCAGCTTGTTGTCTCCTTCCAGCCACTTCGTCTTCCCCTTCTGCGCCGCCATCAGCACCTTCGCGTAGTGTTCAAAGCTCGTGGATTTCGTCAGCGCAAATGGACCGTCTGCCCGGCTGCGGTAGCCGTCAGCAAACTCTTCAGCGGACTTGATGGCTTCGAGACGGATGGTCTCTTTCGTCGACCGGACAACGTACTTGCCCAGCAGCGGATCTCGCAGGCGCAGATACCAAAAAGGGCTTCGTCCCGTCTTGTAAATCGCAAGGCCCTTGCGCAGCTGCTTCTGCGACACGATTGAATCAGTTGACTTTTTGGGTTTCGACGATGTGCGGGCCAACCTTGCCGATCCTGATGTGTATAACTGTGTATAACTTATCAGGATCGGATCGACGGCTCAACGAGGCCGATTTTATACATTAATATCAGAGTTTTATGGTGCCCGGGGGCGGAATCGAACCACCGACACGAGGATTTTCAATCCACTGCTCTACCCCTGAGCTACCCGGGCACGGGAAAACGGGGCGTGGTGGCCTCCGTTGGGTGCAGGCGTTCTAGGGGTTTGGGCGGGGGCTGTCCATAGGGCGCGGTGCAATTTTTTCACGACGCGCCAGAACGTCTCAATGTGGACGATCCGGCTTGGTTTTTTGTGCGTTTTCCATGGCCTCGATCACCTCATCCACATCGTCGGGATCGGTCGAGGGCACAGCATAACTGCCGTTCAACCAGCGCCCCAGATCCACATCCGCGCAGCGGCGCGAGCAGAAGGGGCGGTATTTCGGATCGGTCTCTTTCGAACAGATCGGGCAGGTCATCTTGGCCAAAGCTCCGTCAGGGGCCAGCGGTCGCGTTTGCGTTGCAGCTCAAAATGGCCAAGCGGGGTCCAGCCTGCAAGAGCCGTATCGGTGGCATCTGCCCGAAACGCGCGGCGGAGGGCGTCTTCGAACTGTCGCCGGTCTTTCTTGGGCATCGGCGCAACATCAAGGGTGATCTGGCCGGCCAACCCTCGCAAGCGCAATTGCCGAGGCAGGTCGCGGGCGAGGGCCAGATTGGCCTTCAAACCCGCCGCCAAAGACGTGTCGGCGCCGGTGTTCACATCGACCGCAACCAAGGCCGAGGTTGGCTCAATCATCGCGGTTGCCCCGGCGGAGAGCCGGAGAGAAGGCATCAGAAGGGCCTCAACAGCGTCCAAGACACCGAGATCGGCAAAACATCCGGGGCGGTCCAACACCTCATCGGGATCCGGCACAACCCAATCCCGCCATGCCAGATGATGCGCATCTGGCGCGTCCAGAAGCAGTTCCGGCGCACCCTCGGCATCCGCGAGCACCGCAGCCGCCAGATCGCGCATCGCGGCGATGTCGCCCGCGATCTCCTCATCGTCCACACCGTCAACCGCACTACGGAGGATCAACCCATGGCTCTCCGGCGCGCCGACCATTGCCTCATGCGCGATTTCCAGCAGCCGCTCTCGCTCGGCCTCGTCCCGGATCGAGCGGGCAATGTTCACACCCGGCGCATCCGGCGTGATGATCGCATAGCGGCTCTTGAAGAGCAGGCGTGTGGTCACCGGCGTGGCTTTGCCGCCCTCGCCCAGCCCGGTGACCTGCACCAGGAGCGTCTGTCCAGGCGCCAAACCCTTGCCTTGGCGGAGAAACCCGTTGCCATCGGGCAGGCGCAGCATCATCCCGCCCTGCCCTTTCAAAGGCCGATCGCAAACCGCGCGCAGAATCGCGCCCGGCGCGGGGGGCGCGGCCTCATCCGGGTCCACGGCCAGATCTTCCAGCCGCCCATCGACCATAAGGGCCGCCGCTTTCCGGCCCGAGACCTCGTCCAGCAGGACAATCCGGCCCTTCATCCCTGCCTCCAAACTGGCCAGCCCGCCGCCTGCAGCATTGTGGCGGTTTCGGCCAAAGGCAGGCCGACAATCGCAGAATGGCTGCCACTGATCCAAGGGATGAACGCGCCGGCGGGACCTTGGATCGAGTATCCTCCCGCTTTGCCTTGCCAATCGCCGGTCGCGAGATAGCCATTCAATTCCACATCGCTGAGCCGCTTCATCTGCACCCGGCTTTCCACGCAGCGTTCCCAAATCTGAGCGCCTCGGCGGAGCGCCACCGCCGTGATCACCCGATGCCGCCGCCCGGAGAGCGCCAGAAGAAACGCCGCCGCCTCGCCCGCATCGCGCGGTTTGCCCATGATCCGGCGGCCCATTGCCACGGTTGTGTCCGCGCAGAGCACCAGATCATCTGGCTCCGCTTGCACCGCCAGCGCCTTCTCGCGCGCCACCCGCGCGCAATAGGGGCGCGGCAACTCGCCAGCCTGCGGATCTTCATCAATATCTGGGGCTTGGATCGCGTCCGGTGTCACGCCCAAAACCGCCAGAAGCTCTTTCCGGCGAGGGCTGCCCGATCCGAGGATCAGTCTCATATCATGATCTCAGAACGCACCCGACGACCGGAGTCGGTCTCTCGGATCACGGTCATGCTTACTTGAAGCGATAGTTGATACGACCCTTGGTCAGGTCATATGGCGTCATTTCCACCTGAACCTTGTCGCCCGCCAGAACCCGAATTCGGTTCTTGCGCATCTTGCCTGCCGTATGTGCGATGATCTCATGGCCGTTCTCTAGCTCGACCCGGAATGTCGCATTTGGCAGGAGTTCCTTCACGACGCCGGGAAATTCGAGCATTTCTTCCTTGGCCATGGTCTCTCCTTGCTTAACGCCCCGCCCAATCTGCGGGTAGCGGCTAAATGCGCCTTGAGCAGCCGATTTTCAAGGCAAATCTGCGGCGGGCGGGATTTCTGGGCCAAGCGTGGCGCGCGCGGCGCTCTCCGGCCAATGGGCCAGGTTGAAGACAGCCCCCTCGGCGCGGACCTTCGCGATCGCCGCCCGGTCGATCTCTGCCAGCACCCATCCCGGCGCATTCATTGCCCCATCGGCAATGACACCGGTGGGCGGGAAGCCCAGATCGGGTGGTCCATAAATTGCGGCTGCGCCCACATTCTCGTCAACGGCGGGCGACCATGGCGCCGCGCCGACGGTTGGCGCATGGACCACAACACATTGATTTTCCAGGGCGCGCGCCATGGCGCCGACCCGGACCCGGCTATAGCCCGCCAGCGCATCGGTGCAGGATGGCGCGAGGATGATCTCCACCCCAGCTTCGGCCAGCGCCCGGCCCAAAAGCGGGAATTCGGCGTCATAACAAATCAGAATTCCGATCCGTCCTATCGGCGTGTCGAAGACTTGCAACGGCCCGCCGGGCCGGACATGCCAGACCTCCCGCTCAAACCGGGTCATGATCTGTTTATCCTGCACACCGATCAACCCGCCGGGCCCGATCAAATGCGCGCGATTGACCGGGCGGTCATATTGATCGAAAACTGGGGCCGAGGCGGTCAGGATATGCACCCCAAAGCGAGCGGCCAGGCGCATTTGCAACGCCAACGCGTCATCCATCCGCCAGCTGACGGCAGATAGGCTCAGTTCCAGATCACCCGCCGCCTCCGGCCCGTCGATATAAGCCAGTTCCATCGCACCATATTCCGGGAAGACCAAAAGCTCGGCCCCCCGCCCCGCCGCATCCGCCACCCAAGCCGAAATCTTCGCCTCATAAGCGGCCCAATCAGGCAGCGGGTCGAGCGGATAGGCGGCGGCGGCTAATCTCATGTCAAAGCTTTCATCCAGAACTGCAGCGGCTTCTCAGTCTCCACATCATCGCCGATATCGCGCCATTTGAAATGGGGAATCACGCCCGGCAACGGACTGTAGCCGCGTTTTCGCCAGAAGGGATCAAGCGGTCGATACCCTGCAGGGCGGCTTGGGTGGCTCACAGGCCGGATCACGCCGCAGAAGGTGGAAAACGGAAAGCCTTCTGCCTTGGCATAAGCTTCTCGCGCATCGAAGAAATGGTGTCCGACGCCATGGCCGCGATAGGCAGGAAGAAGAACGGATTCAGCACAATAGAAGACGTTGTTAAAGTTGATATCCTGCCCCGCAAAGGCCGCCGCGAAATCATCGGCATGTTCGATGAGCGGCATGCCCGTGGCCGCCCCAACCATCTCCGTATCATCGAATGCGCCCACGACGATCACACCGGGTTTTACATAGCGCTGTAGATAGGCCCGCTCATAAGCCAGATCACCATCATAAAGATACGGCCAATCCCGAAAAACAGTGGTCCTGAGCCGGGCCAGATCGTCGATGATCTCGGCCACCTCCGCCCCGATGAACCTCTGATAGCGGAGGCTCATGCCGAGACTTGGCGCGTCCAATCGGCCAAGTTGTAATAGGTCACCACGCGCGCGATTTTGCCCCCTGAAAGCGAGAAAAATGTCCCTGCTGGCAGGACATAGGTCTGTCCCCGCGCTTCGGGCAACCCGTCATCCGTTTCAAGATACCGACCATGCACCGTGAACTCCGCCGCCGCCCGGGTGCCATCTTCGGATCGCATCACCACGATATCCTCAAGACGCTCCTGGTAACTGCGGTTCATATGGGCGCAAAACGCTTCGAACGCGTCTTTGCCGACCCGCACACCGCCCTCGTTCACATGATGGGCGACATCCTCGGTCAGGCAATCGAGCATTCCCGGAACATCGCCCGCGTCGAACGCTGCATAGTAGCGACTGATCACATCCTGGCTCATGCCTGCTCCTCCGTCGGCGGGCCAAAGCGCGCCTGCATTTGGCTGATGATCTGGTCTCGGGTCTGGCGATAGGCCGCCAGTTTCGCCTCCCGCGTTTCCCCCAATCCGGTGGGGTCCATGATCGGCCAATACTCCACATCAAGGTGATAATGCCGCGTAAATTCAAGGGCTTTGCGCTGGCTGGCCGGTGACAAGGCGATAATCAGGTCGAAGCCCGACAGGTCATCACCCCATTCCTGCATCTCATCGAAACTGCGCACTTGATGGCGCGCCAGCTCAACCCCCATCTCATCGCAGACGGCGACGGCGAAGCCATCGATTTCCAACTCATGCTTCACCCCCGCCGACTGCACATAGGCCCGATGGCCATAAAACTTCTTCATCAACCCTTCGGCCATCGGCGACCGCGTCGAATTATGATCGCAGCAGAACAAAACCGATTGGGGGAAGTCGTCGGACACCGTGCCTAGGCCCCGAAATGTAACACGCAGATCAGCGTGAAGAGCCGCCGTGCGGTATCCAGATCAAGCGCGGCTTTGCCCTCCAACCGCTCTTGCAACACACGGGCCCCCTCATTGTGGATGCCCCGCCGCGCCATATCGATGGCCTCGATCTGGCTGGGGGGCAGCTTTTTCACCGCGTCGAAATAGCTTTCGCAGATTTGCCAGTAGTCTTTGACGACCTGCCGGAACGGGCTGAGCGAGAGGTGAAACTCCGCCGCGGCATCCCCGCCCTCGGTGGTTACGTCAAACACCAAGCGCTTCTCGCGGATTGCGAGGGTCAGCCGATAGGGCCCGGTAGGCACGTCGCGATCCTCGCGGGCGGGCAGGACGAAAGAGTTGTCCTCCAACAGGTCAAAAATCGCGACCTTCCGCTCCTGCTCGATCTCGGGCGTGGGGGCAGGCAAGCCGGTGGTGTCGATCTCAATATGGCATAAGTGCATTGTCATTACTCTGCGGGGCCTTCTTCCAACGGGCCTTCATTCAAACGGTCTAAACGGGCGCGCACGGACAGACCATGCGCCTCTAGGCTTTCGGATCGTGCCAGAGTTTCCGCCGCCGGGCCTATGGCGCGCAAGGCCGCAGGGGTCATTTCCGCCAAAGTGGTGCGTTTGAGGAAATCCATCACGCTGAGCCCCGAGGAGAACCGGGCCGAGCGCGCCGTGGGCAGCACATGGTTCGGCCCGCCGACATAGTCACCAATCGCTTCGGGCGTCCATTGGCCGAGGAAAATCGCGCCTGCATGTTTGATCTGCGCCGAGAGTGCAGTCGGGTCGGCGACGCAGAGTTCCAGATGTTCGGGCGCGACGCGGTCGGAGAGCCGGGCAGCCTCTTCCAGATCGCGCACGATGATCACCGCACCATAGTCGCGCCAGCTTGGGCCCGCAATCGCCCGCCGCTCTAGGCTTTCCAGCCGTTTTTCAACCGCTTGCGCCACAGCTTGGCCAAAACCGGCATCGTCGGTGATCAGGATCGATTGCGCGCTTTCGTCGTGTTCGGCTTGGCTCAACAGATCGACCGCGATCCAATCGGGATCATTGTCCTTATCCGCGATCACCAGTATCTCGGACGGCCCCGCGATCATATCGATACCGACCTTGCCGAAGACCCGCCGCTTGGCGGCGGCCACAAAGGCATTTCCGGGTCCGGTGATTTTGTCGACCGGCGCGATAGTGTTGGTGCCATAGGCCATCGCGGCGATGGCTTGCGCGCCCCCAATCCGATAAATCGTCTCCACGCCGGACAGATGCGCGGCGAGGAGGACCAGAGGGTTCACGACGCCATCGGGCGTGGGCGCGCAAATCACCAGCCGCTCGACACCCGCAACCTGTGCCGGAATCGCATTCATCAGCACCGAAGACGGATAGCTCGCAAGCCCGCCCGGCACATAAAGCCCGGCGGCGGAAACCGGCGTCCAACGCCAGCCAAGCCGCGCACCGCTCTCATCGGTCCAGCTCTGATCTTCGGGCATCTGACGCGCGTGATAGGCGCGGATACGGTCAGCGGCCAGTTCCAATGCCGCGCGTTCGTCGGTCGGCACTTGGGCGATGGCGTCAGCGATCTCCTCGGGCGTGAAGGCCAGCGTCTCGGGCATCAACGCGAGGCGGTCAAACCGCTCGGTCAACTCGATGACCGCCTTATCTCCTCTGGCACGCACATCGCCGATGATCTCGGCCACGACATCATCAACCTCGGGCGCATCCTCACGCTTCATCTCCAGAAGCGCTGCAAACCGCGTCTCAAAATCCGGGTCGGTGCTGTTCAGAAAAACCGGCATATCCCCGCCTCTATTGCTTCTGGCGAGCCATAGCGTGCCACGGCACCGGCCTCAAGCGTCCCGATCGAGCCGTTTCAGCATCATGATCATGTCGCAATAGACCCCATCATGACAAAGCGCCCGGGGGCTGCGGCCCAAGATGGCGTAGCCTTGCGCCAAATAGGCCGATTGCGCCGTGTCTTGGTCAGCGGACACGTCCAGTTCAAGCTGCAAAATGCTTGAAGCTTTAGCGTCGCGCTCCACCGCCGCCATCACCTGTCGAAACAATCCCCGTCCGCGGGCTTCGGGTCGGGTGTAAACCGCGATGACGGCGCCACGGTGGCGCACGGTCGCGCCCGGCAGCGGATACCATGCGGCGGTGGCCAGGCATCGACCGCCCTCGACAACGGCAAATAGACGCATCTTGGCGATCCAAGCCTCAATTTCGGCCTGGGGTTTGCCCGCCCAATCGGCATGGGTGGAGCCAAAGGCGGTCGGATCCCGGCGCAGCATGTCCAACCGGATATCGCGAAAGGCCATCCAGTCTTCAGGGTGAAGCCTGCGCAGCCCATCCTTGGCTGGTACTGCGTGAGGCGCGGGTTGATCCAACTGACGGACCATAAACAGGTCGTCATGCGCCCGTCCGTCCTTGATCATCGCCTGCGCTATCACCCCGACAGGGGTAAACCCATTCTTGGTATAAAACGCAATGGCGCGGGTATTGCCCGACCAGACCCAAAGCTCCAACTGCCGGACGCCCATGGTTTCGGCATCGGCAACCATGCGATCCATGAGGGCCTGCGCACCGCCCTGCCCTTGGTGGCTGGCAGAGACATAAAAGGGGCCGATATGAGCGCGATGCCGTGCCATCGACCAAGGCTGCTGGCTCAAACCGGCGAACCCAACCAATTTGTCCCCGTCAAACAGGCCATAAATTGCGCCGGAATTCAGCCGTTTCGCCAGCTCTTCTGGCTCCGATGCCTCGGCCTCTTCCCGCGTTTGCAAAAACGAGAGCGGGAATGCCGCGATACCTTCAAGCCTCAGCGCTTGATAGGCCGCTGCATCCTCGGCGGTCAGGCGGCGGACCGTCATTCCGGGTGATCGGGCGCCTTGCCCGAAGGCGCGATATAGGGCCGCGTCACATCTTTCAGCGTGACCTCCAGCGCCTCCACCTCGATGGCCACTGCGCCATCCCCGGCCAGAACCAGCGTGATCCGGCCCGTGCCATCCTCGCCCGGTGCCCATTCCAAGGCGAGAAGCGATAGGACCATATCACGGTCGGTCTGATCGATCCCCTGGTTGGCCACGGCCATCGCGTCTTCGAAGACCAATACCGATTGTACCCGTTCCGGTGCGCCCTTCCGGCCACGATCTTCCCACCGGAACCGGTTAAGCAACACCGCAAAGCGCCGTTTTTTGCGGTCCCAGGTCATCTCGGTGATCGGGAACACGGCATCCTGCACCAGCGCCGAGATCACCTGCAAATCGTCGCCGTCCAGCGCTTTCAGCGCCACCGGCTGTTCGCCGCCATCTTCAAATCGGGCGTCTTCAACCATCGTCTTTCACCCGTTTGATCTTGGCCCCGACGGAGGACAATTTCTCTTCAATCCGTTCGTAGCCCCGGTCCAAGTGGTAGACCCGCGCAACGCGCGTTTCGCCCTCCGCCGCCAAGCCCGCGAGGATCAAGCTGACGCTGGCGCGCAAATCCGTCGCCATCACCGGCGCACCGGTCAGGCCCTTCACGCCGGTCACCGTCGCGGTTCCGCCATGGACATCAATCTCCGCCCCCATCCGGATCAACTCGGGCGCATGCATGAAGCGGTTTTCGAAAATCGTCTCTTCCAGAACACTGCTACCCTCGGCGGTGCACATCAGCGCCATGAACTGCGCCTGCAGATCTGTTGGGAAGCCGGGAAACGGCGCAGTTGTCACATCCACCGCTTTGATCGCCCCGTTTTTGCGGCTGACCTTGAGCCCGGATTTGGTTTCGGTAATCTCGACGCCGGCCTCTTCCAGTTTGTCACAGAACGCCGAGAGCAAATCCCGCCGTCCGCCGAGAAGCTCGACCTCACCGCCGCAAATCGCCGGCGCAATCATGAAGGTGCCAAGCTCGATCCGGTCGGGGATCACCTGATGGGTTGCAGCGTGCAGCCGGTCGACGCCTTCCACAGTGATCTCCGAGGTCCCTGCCCCGCTGATCTTCGCGCCCATCTCGGTGAGACATTTCGCCAAATCCACGGTGTCTGGCTCACGCGCCGCGTTTTTGATCACGGTGGTGCCTTTGGCCAGCGTCGCCGCGGTCAGCGCATTTTCGGTGGCCCCGACAGACACAAACGGAAACTCGATCACAGCTCCGGTCAATCCATTCGGGGCTGTCGCATGGACATACCCCTCTTCCAACACGATCGTGGCACCCAGCTTTTCCAGCGCCAGCATATGCAGATCAACCTTGCGCGCGCCGATGGCGCAGCCGCCGGGCAGCGAGACAATCGCCTCACCCTCGCGTGCCAGAAGTGGCCCCAAAACGTTGAACGAGGCGCGCAGCTTCCGCACGATCTCATAATCCGCGCGCCGATTGGTGATCTCGCGCGCCGAGAGGACCATCACCCGGCCCTCCTGCAACAACGCGACTTCGCAACCATGAGATTCGAGCAGTGTCGAAAGCGTCCGAATATCCGACAAGCGCGGCACATTGGTCAGCGTCAGCGGCTCATCACTCAACAGCGCCGCCGTCATCAGCTTGAGACAGGTGTTTTTTGCACCCGAAATCGGGATTTGCCCAGAAAGCGGGCCATTGCCCTCAACGATGATCGAATCCATTGCCGCCTGCCTTTATTTCTTGCTCTCGGTCTCCGACGCCGCATCACGGGCGCGGGCCTGTGCCTTGCGCCGCTGAAGGTTCGCCTTCAACGCCGATTTCAACCTGTCTTCGCGGGTTTTGCCCTTGTTTGACGGGCTTGATTTCGTGGTTTTCCGCTCCATGGCCCCTCCTCTACCGCAGGCGGGCAACAGGGTCCAGATTGCGCTTGCGTCATAGGGCAATTGCGTCTAATTCACCGCCCACGCGAGAACGCGGCCGCAGTAGCTCAGTGGTAGAGCGCGTCATTGGTAATGACGAGGTCGGGAGTTCAATCCTCCCCTGCGGCACCATCTTCCCCAGCAAGATTAACCACTAGCGCAATCGGTTGAGCAGTACGCGCGATGGCGTGCCGGTCACAGCCAGGCCGTTGGCTTGCTGATAGCTGCGGATTGCGGCCTCGGTTCGTGCTCCGATGACGCCGTCGGCGGTACCTGCATCATAGCCAGCACGGGTCAGGCCCTCTTGCAGGGCGCGGCGGTCGTCGATGGTCAAGCCATATTGGTCTGGCGGGAACTGCCCCCGCAGAGTACCGCCTCCGGCCAGACGATCCGAAAGGTATCCCACGCCAATGCCGTAATTGGTGGAGTTGTTGTAGCGCAGGATGACGTCGAAGTTCCGGAAAGCCAGGAAGGCCGGGCCGGTGACGCCTTCCGGGATCAGAATCGCACCTGGCCCATGATCAGGCAGCGGCCCGCCTTGCGCCAGGCGCACGCCGAGCCCGGCCCAGCTTGACACCGCGCGGCGCGTCCCGCGCCCTGCAAGGCCGCTGTCAAACCCCTCCGGCAGGCGGACCTCAACGCCCCAGGGGCGCCCTCTCTGCCAGCCAGAGCGGGACAGATAGGCCGCCGCCGAGGCCAACGCGTCAGTCGGGTCGTCCGACCAGATATCGCGCCGCCCGTCGCCCCGAAAATCAGCGGCGTAAGCTTCGAAGGTCGTGGGGATAAACTGGGTATGCCCCATCGCGCCCGCCCAGCTTCCGGTCATCCGAGCGGGGCTGATGTCGCCATTTTGTAGAATGCGCAGCGCCGCCATAAGCTGCCGCTCAAAAAACACGCCCCGACGCCCATCAAAGGCAAGCGTCGAGGTGGCCGAGATCACCGGAATCGTGCCACGTCGTACGCCGTAATTGCTCTCTACGCCCCAAATCGCCGTAACCACATGCGGTGGCACGCCATAGCGATCCTCGATCTCTGTCAGTAAGCCCCGCTCTGCGTTCAAGCGGCTGCGGCCGGTGGCCACCTTTTCCGCCGGGGCGACAATCGCGAGGTAATCCTCAAGCGTTCGAGAGAACTCGGTTTGATTGCGGTCCCGCTCAACCACGCCGGGCAAGAAGCCGGTACCGCGAAACGCTCCGGATAAGGTGCTTTGAGAGATACCGTTCGCCTCTGCTCGCCTGCGAAATGCGGCGACCCACGCGTCATACCGGGGATTTGGCACCGGGCGCATGCCAGGGGTGTCTGTTGGAGATACGCGATTGCTGGTTCCGATGCTTGGCACGCAGCCCGTTGTCAGGGCCGCAACCGCGCCGAAAGTGACCCATCGTCGTGTGACCTGCATTGCCGGAACCCTCTTTACTGCTCTTTTGGCAAGCCTAGCGCGGCCTGCGGGAGACGGAAAGAGATCGATCAGAGATCGGCCAGTTCGCGCCCGTCAGATCAGCCGCGTTGCGCGATCTGCTGGCTGAGCGCAGGCAGGATCGGCGCCACCTGATGGGGGGCCATGCCGGGATGCAACGCCGGATGATACAGCATCTGCAAGAGCAACTCGTCATGGCGGGTCAGAACACCAAATTCCTCGTCATCATTGAAAATCGACGGCCAGGCCCCAGGGCTGTCATTGGCAAGCCCCATCCCTTGGGCCAGCTCTTCTTCGATGCAGGATTGGCGCATCCGCGCGGGATGTTCGGCCCGCACGATGGCAATGGCTTGGTCATATCCCTGGCTCAGGTCGCGGTTCGGCACGGCCACAACCATACAGAATGTGTTGCGCCCCATACCGGTAATCGCGTTCACCGCTGCACGGCTGAGCCCCGGCACCAATTCGCGCAATAGTGGCGCAAGTCCCGCACGCTCCGCATCACTGACCACGAGAACATGGAAGTTCGGCGAATTCGCCGTCACCGCGACGGGATGGCCTGTCGCCACCTCAAGCCGCCGCGCGACTTGGCGCACGGTCGACATATCCGCCCGCTGTTGCGCCGAGTGGACAGACATTCCAAACCGCACGCCAAGGCGCACCGGTTCGACCCAACGGCGCAAGGGGGCCGCCTGCCCGCCCCGCGAAATGCCACCGCCGCGCAAGCTATATTCGCTCCGCATCGCGATCTGCATGAAATTATCCGCCAAAACTTCGGCACTCAGGTTCGATCCACGCGGATGCCGTTCTTGGCGCAGATGGCCCTGGCTCACCAAATGGGTCTCCATCTGGTGGTAGTAGGCCGCCAGTATTGAGCCATTGGGATCAGCAGCGCGCGCAGCAAGATTGGCCGGTGTCGCCGTCGATGCCGCGGCAAGTTGTTGCGCCTTAACACCGGTTGCAGCCGCAAAAAACGTGGCCACCACACAACAGAGGAAGGCCAGAAAAGACGTCGGTTTTGCACAGACGCAACGGGGCACGTGTTAGTCCTTTGGTTATCTGACGGCAGATACGGCCACCGCCAGTCTTCGAACTCGCGTACCGACACCGTCAACGGACGTCCCTCGAAAGTCAAATAAAGCTTTTCTGGCACCGCGCGATCACCCGTCGCGCCGTGGCATCACAATCCGGTCGTGACGCCCGCGGATTGCAGGGCATGCAGGCGCGCATAGGCGCCCTCGGCCTGCATCAAAGAGGCGTGATCGCCCTTTTCTACAAGGCATCCCTTGTCCATCACGACAATGAGATCAGCCTCACGAATCGTTGATAGACGGTGAGCGATCACCAGCGTCGTCCGGCCTTTCGAGAGGCGCTCCAACGCCGCCTGCACCAGTTTCTCTGACCTTGCGTCAAGGGCGGATGTCGGCTCATCCAAGAGCAGAATCGGTGCATCGCGCAGCATTGCCCGGGCAATGGCGACCCGTTGGCGCTGCCCACCCGACAGGGCCGATCCGCGCGGACCAACGGCCGTCTCCAACCCGTCTGGCAGGGCCTCGGCGAATTCCAAGACCGAGGCGGCCTCGGCGGCGGCGCGGATCTCGGCCTCGGTCGCATCTAGTCGCCCAAGGCGGATGTTTTGCGCAATGCTTTGATCAAACAAAGCGGTTTCCTGACCAACAACAGCGATGCTGTCGCGCAGACGTTCCAACTCCGCCGCTGTGGTCTGCGTACCCGCGATGGTGATCTGCCCGCTATCGGGGTCGATGAGACGCGTCAGCAGGCCAAAGACCGTGCTCTTGCCCGCACCAGATGGCCCAACAAGCGCCGTGGTCTGCCCTTCCGCTGCGGTGAAACTCAAACCATTGAGAACTGGCGCGTCGCCATAGGCGAAATGCACATCGTCAAAGACCACATCGCCGGGTTTGAGCGGTTTCGGGCTGGCCGGCGAAAGGATCGTCGGCTCTGCGTTCAGCACCTCATAAAGCCGTTCCAGCGAGGCCAACGCGGCTTGGATATAGGCAGAGAGGTTCGACAGCCGCCGGACCGGATCCATCACAAGCGCCAGCGCGGTGAAAAAGGACATGAACTGTCCCACCGTCTTTTCGCCAGACACGATCTCGGCCCCGCCCACCAGCAGAACGATCAAACAGGCCCCCGCCGCCATGACATCAACCAATGCGGGCGTTCCCGCCTTGCTGCGTTCAGCACGCATCTGCTGCCCCAAGAAGCGCCCAATCTCTGATCGGAACTCTTTCGATTGATGCGCCTCGAGCCGGTTGACCTTGATCGATTGGATCCCATGGAAGATCTCATCCATCTGCGTGGAAAGGCGGGACGCGGCCTCTCGTGCGGCGTGGGTGAACCCCCGGATGAGCCGCTGCAGCGCCGCGATGGGAAAGAACATCAGCGGCACGCCGATCATCGCTAGAAGCGACCATTGCCAGTCATTCAAAAACATCACCGTCAAGAGCGTGACCAACGAAATCACATCCCGACCGGCCGACATCAGCGCGGTCGCGGCCAAGCTCTGCAGGGCGGTTGTGTCGCCCCGGACCCGTTCGATCAACGCACCGGGCGCGTTATCTTGGAAATAGCGGCCGTCCAGGCGCAAAAGATGCTCCAAGAGCCGGGTCTGCAACGCAGTGACGACCTTCAAACCGATGGAGACAATGATCAGCCGCTGGCCAAACCCCGCCACCGCGCGCAGAAGCAGAATACCTGCAATCGCGAACGCCGCCCACGTAATCATCCCCTCATTCCCGGGGACAAGCACCTGATCGAAGAGCGGCTGGATCAGATAGGCCGCGGCCCCAAGGGTCGCGCCCTCGATGGTCATCAAGAGTAGCGCCGCGACCATGCGCACCCAATAGGCCGAGACATGTTCCCGCCAGAGCCGACCAAGCAGATGCGTCGCCCGCATATCAGGCGATTGATCATTGCTTTGCGGGTCTGGGGGCGTCTGATCAGTGGCGGACATGAGCGGGCGGGTTCCTGCGGCCAGTCGAGTGTGCTGCTTACGCCAAGCGTCAGATGGGAACAAGGCCAGCAATGCAAGAGATAAGACGCATCACGCGATGGTTGTAATCCCCGCAACACGTTGGTTTAAACCGCTCAACCCATCTGCAGGAAAGGCGCATCTCATGCCCAAAGGTTACATTATTGGCCATATCACCGTCACCGACCCTGAGGCCTACCCGGAATACGTGCGCCGTGACACGCCGATCCTGAACAATCTCGGCGGGCAGTTCATTATTCGCGGCGGACAGTCGGAAGTTGTTGAAGGCGAAACCTTTGAGCGCCACGTAGTGATCGAGTTTCCAAGCTATGAAGCGGCGCTGACGGCCTATAATGACCCGGAATACCAAGAGGTTGCCGAAATCCGTCGCAACGCGGCCGATAGCGTGATCGTGGTCGTCGAAGGCGTCTGAGATCGCCCTGGCGCGGCGTTAGGGCAGCACGGCCAGCCAAATGGAGGCCGTCAGCACCGTCAGCGCGGTGCCAATCAGCACCGAAGAGGCCGCAACGCGCCGGGCCGCGCCATACATATTGGCGAAGATATAGGTGTTCACGCCCGGCGCCATCGCGGCCGTAATCACCACCGAACGCATCTGTTCCTCACTGAGCGCCAGCACCTGCCCGCCCATCCCGTATGCAATTGCCGGATGCACAATGAGCGACATCACACAGATAAACGCGATCACCTTCGCATCGCCTTCGGGTTTATAGCGATAGAGCACACCGCCAAGGCCAAAAAGCGCGGCTGGCAGAGCGGCGCGGATCATCAGATTGATCGCCTCGGTCAACACGCCTGGCATCGGTAGGCCGGTCAGATTGACCACAAATCCAAGCCCCACGCCGATCATCAACGGGTTGCGGAACATCGCCAAGCCCACGGTCCGCACCATGCGAAGCGGAGAATTGCTATCGGCCCGCACGATCTCCATCGCGGTGATCCCAAGCAGATAGCAAAACGCAGCATGCAAGGCGACAATCGCGAAATTCGGCCCCAAAGAGTCTGGCCCATAAGCGCGTTCCATAATCGGCAAGCCCAGAAGCACGGTATTAGCAAAGAGACAGGCGAAGCCGATGGCCACGCTATCCTGCCAAGGCCGACCAAAGAGGGCCCGCGCCCCGAACATCCCCAGAAAGAAACAGATGGTGGAACCGGTGTAGAAAGAGGCCAACAGCCGCCAATCAAAGTTCTGCTCTAGATCGAGCGTCGAAATGCCCATGAAGAGCAGGCAGGGAATGGCGAATTTCTGGGTGAAATCCATCAACCCATCGACGCCGCTATCAGAGAACAGCCCGCGCCAGACCGCCAGATACCCCGCGCCGATCACGAGGAAGACCGGCAAAACGACGGACAGCAAATCCGCCATCTAGACCTCGGCGCGGATCACCATACCGTCATAAGCCGGGGTGATATGGTCGGGCGTTTCATCGGCAACCGTCTGATAATCCAGATCAATATGCATATTGGTCAACACCGCACGCTTGGGCGCCGCGCGGGCGATCCACTCCAATGTCAGGTCCAAATGCGCATGGCTCGGATGCGGCGTTCGCCTCAGGGCGTCGACGATCCAACAATCCAGCCCCGCCAAAACCGGCCAAACTACGTCTGGGATGTCGGACACATCCGGCAGATAGGCTATATCGCCCATGCGGAAGCCCAAGGCGTCGATATTGCCATGGGTGACCTCAAAGGGTGTGAAGGTGATCGGCCCCCCTGCCCCCTCAATCGTCACGTCGCCATCAATCGCGTGAAGGTCCAGGATCGGCGGATAGGCCGAACCCGCCGGTTGCACAAAGGCATAGCCGAACCGCCCCAGCAAATCGTTCTGCGTCGGGCCATCGGCATAGACCGGCAACCGCTGGCGCATGTTGAACACGATCATCCGGAGATCATCGAGCCCATGGGTGTGATCCGCGTGGGCATGGGTGAACAGCACCGCATCAAGCCGCCCGATCCCCGCATCCAGCAATTGCTGCCGCAAATCGGGAGAGGTGTCGATCAGAACCGCTGTTTCGCCCTCTTCCGTGATCCGCTGCACCAGGAGCGAGCAACGACGGCGGCGGTTTCGGGGGTCGTTGGGGTCGCATTCTCCCCAGACATCGCCCAATCGCGGGACGCCGCCGGAGGAGCCGCAGCCCAGGATGGTGAGCTTCAGGTCAGCCATTCATGCCGCCGCCTGCCACGCGGCCGCCTTCCAAAAAAGCCGTTCGAAATTGGCGCTGGTTTGGGCGGCAAACGCCGCCTCACTCACCCCAAACAGCTCGGCCCCAACCCGCGCGGTGAAGGCGGTATAGGCGGGCTCATTGCGCTTGCCGCGATAAGGCGGCGGGGCCAGATAGGGCGCATCGGTTTCCACCAGAATGCGGTCCACCGGGGCTGCGGCGAAAATCTCACGCAGTTCGGTGGATTTGGGGAAGGCCGCAATGCCCGACATCGACAGATAGAACCCCAAGTCCAACGCGGCTTGCGCGAGGCCCGCGCCCGAAGAGAAGCAATGCATGACGCAGGTATAAGCCCCGGCGCGATGCTCTTCCGTCAGAATGCGCGCCATATCCTCATCCGCTGCGCGCGCATGGATGATCAGCGGCAGGCCGGTGACCCGGGCGGCCTCAATATGCAGACGCAGGCTTTCCTGCTGCACAGCGGCGCTTTCGGCGGTGTAGTGGTAGTCCAGCCCCGTCTCACCAATGCCAACGAATTTCGGATGCCGTGCGAGGGTTTCCAACTCCGCAAGCGTGGCCATCGGCTCCTCGGCGGCGCTCATCGGATGGGTACCGCCAGCCCAGAACACGGGGGCATGCGCCTCGGCAATCGCGCGGACCTGCGGCGCGTTGCGAAGCCGGGTGCAAATCGTCACCATCCGGGTCACACCCGCCTCCGCCGCACGCGCGATAACCTCCGGCAATTCCTCGGCAAAATCCGGAAAATCCAAGTGGCAATGGCTGTCGACGATCTCAGGCGTGGCGGGCATGGAACACTCTGTTCGGAACTCTTCAGGCGGGAATGCGCGCCGCCGTCTTCTCAAGGCTGAGACACATATCAAGGATGAGCGCAGCAGGGTCAAGGTTGACCGCTTTGCCGCGCCGGGCCCGGGCCGTCAGCCCTTGCGCCATATCGGCCCAAGCTCGCCCTGTCGCTGGATCGGGGGCCAATCGGGTCAGCATCTGTGCTTCACCCGTGACGATCTCCGGCGGCGCCTGCCCCGTCGCGCCAGTTCGCGCCAAGCGGCTGAGCAACCGGTCGATCAAAACCAGTGTCAGATCAAACCGTGCCTCTGCGCCGCGGGCGGCGGCCGCCTCGGCCAGTTTGCTGGCCGCCGACCGGTTCATACCCGGCATGGACCCAAACAGTCCGATCAAATCAGCATAAAGCGCCAAGCCGTCCAACGCGGTCAATCGGGCGGCCTCCCCCACCGATCCCTCGGCTAATTCGGCCAGCGCCGGGCTGGCATCGGTTTCGATCTCCGCCTGGCCGAGCGCGCGGCCCAAATCCGCCTCCGACAGCCGATCCAGGCGCAGGGTCCGACAGCGCGAGCGGATCGTCGGCAAAAGCCGCGAGGGTTGGTGCCCGACGAGCAGCAGCACGACATTGGCGGGCGGCTCCTCCAAAACCTTCAAGAGTGCATTGGCCGCATTGGTGTTCATCTCATCCGCTGCATCGACAATGACCACACGCCGCCCGCCATCGCTGGCCGAAAGCGCGAAGAAGTCTTTCAGTTTGCGCACCTCGTCGACGGTAATCTGTGCCTTGAACCGCTTCGCCTTCTCATCCCACGGGCGGCGCAATAGCATCAGCCCGGGCTCTGACATCGCGTGCAAGCGGCGGGCGACCGGATGATCCGGTGGGACGTCGAGCGTCTCGGGCACCGGAGCGGCAAACAGCGCATCGCCGGTATTCGGTGGCGTGGCCAGCAAGAAGCGGGCGATGCGCCAGGCCAGCGTTGCTTTGCCGACGCCGCGCGGGCCGGTCAGAAGCCAAGCATGGTGCAAGCGATCCGATGTGAACGCGCCCAGAAACGCAGCCTCCGCCGCGCCTTGGCCAAAAATCTGATCGGTCTCGCGCGGATGCGGCGCCCCGTCGAGCCGGTCAGCCTCGGGCGGGATATCGTCTTCGCCGCTCATCGCAGCGCAGCGGTGACCGTGGCAAAAACGTCGCGCGCCACCGCATCCATATCGCGCCCCCCATCGATCACGCGGAACCGTTCCGGCGCAGCCTCGGCCAGTTCCAGATAGCCCGCGCGCATCCGCTCCTGAAGCGATAGGCCAAAATCCTCGAACCGTTCCTCGACGCCCTGCCGCCCCTTGGCGCGGGCCAAGCCAGCGGTTGGGTCCATATCGATCAGCACGGTCAAATCCGGCTCTCGCCCAATCATCAGATCATGCAGGTCATCAACCAACTTGCGCAGATCGCCACGCGACAAGCCCTGATACATGCGGGTGCTATCGGCAAACCGGTCGCAGATGACAATTTGACCTGCCTCGAGCGCGGGCTGGATCACCCGCTCCATATGATCGCGGCGCGCGGCGGTAAAAAGTAAAATCTCGGTTTCCGCCGACCAACGATCCGGATCGCCTTGCAAGACCAGCGCGCGGATCTCCTCGGCCCCTGGCGAGCCACCGGGCTCTCGCGTCAACAGAACATCATGCCCGGCCTGGCGCAGCGCCTCGGCCAAAAGCTGTGCTTGAGTGGATTTGCCCGACCCATCGATGCCTTCCAAGCTGATAAACAGCCCCTGCCCTGCCCCCATCAGCTTGGCGCCAAACCCGGGTCATCACCCAGAAGATCACGGAGGAGCAAACGGGCCGCCGTCCCAAGGCGCGTGGTGATCCCGCCGCGTTCGACGGCTTGGGCCGCAACCAACGGGATATGGCGATCCTCAAACCCCTCCATCCGCACAACCAAGGTGCCAAGCTCGGCCCCCGCCTCAATCGGCGCGGCAATCGGGCCCTCATAGATCACTTCCGCCTCGATCTCTTCGCCCTGAACCGCGGGAACCAGCATCGTCACATCTTCGGCCGGCGTCAGGCCAACGGTGCCCGCCGCGCCCATAAACACTTCCGCCTCCGCCACAACCGACCCCGCGGACACCACCTCGCGCTCGGCAAATTGCCGGAACGCCCAATTGACGATCCGCTCCGCCTCGCGCGCGCGACCAACGGTCGTCTCGAGGCCGGTGATCACGAATGTCACCCGCCGGTCGCCTTGGACGGCCGAGCCGACAAGCCCGTACCCGGCCTCCTGCGTATGGCCGGTTTTCAGCCCGTCCGCGCCGATGTTGAGCGCCAGAAGCGGGTTGCGATTGAACCGATTGTCCGGCGCGCGGCCATCAAAGGCAAATTCGGTCTCGGCGAAATACGTGTAATATTGCGGGAACTCGGTGATCAGCCGTTCGGCCAGAATGCCCAAATCCCGCATGCTCATCACATGGCCCGGCGCAGGCCAGCCTGAGGAATTGCGGAACGTGGAGTTGTCCATTCCCAACTGCCGCGCGCGCTCGGTCATCATCGCGGCAAAGCCTTCCTCGGTCCCGTCAGGACTGAGCGCTTCTGCAAACACGACGCTTGCATCATTGCCCGACAGAACGACAATCCCCCGGATCAGGTCCTCGACCGTGACCCTGTCGCGGGTGGTCAAAAACATGGTCGACCCGCCGAAGCTCATCGCATGGGCGCTGACCGGCAGGGTCGTGTCGAGCGACAAGCGGCCATCTTCCAGCGCCTCGAACACCATGTTCAACGTCATCAACTTCGACATCGACGCAGGCGGCAGCGGCAGTTGATCGTTATGGCTCAACAAGATCTGGCCGGTATTGTGGTCGATCACATAAGCCGCTTCGGCCTCGGTCTCGAAAGCAGAGGCAGCAACAGTCAGGCCCAGAAGAGCGACGCCGGCAAGAACGGCACGGGCGATGGCGATCATCACAGTCCTTTTTCGGTTAGTTCGTCACAAAATAGGCGTCTTGGAAGCCAAGACCACGGACGGTTTGCAAAAGTTGATCTCGCTCGGCCCGGGTCCGGGACGGGCCAACAACCACGCGCCAGAACCGCCGGTCATTGCTTGTCTGATCATAGATCGTCGGCACCATCCCCGCCGTGCGCAGGGCTTGGGCGGTGTTGTTCGCGTTTTCCTCGACGCTGAATATCCCGATCTGGATAAAGGGCCGGTCCAGATTGGACGCAGGCGCGGAGGCCGGCGCCGGGCTTGGCGCGGGGGCAGATGCGGCGACAGTTTCCGTCGTTTCGCTTTCGTCAATCGCGGCGGCCGCAGCGGCGATCGGGTCGAGAGCTTGCGCCTCGATACTCTCGGGGGCCGCGCCGGTGGTAGCCACCTCTTCGCTCGCCGGTTCGGGAAGCGGCTCCGGCTCGGCCTCGCGCCGCAGGGCGGTGACATTCAACTCGGTCGGCTGGCCCGCAATCAGGTTCAAGGCGGCGGCCGCATCGGAAGAAACCTGCAAAGCCGGGCCTGGATTATCCCGTTCGCGCCGGAACAGCGCGCCAATCACGAACCGGTCCGAGGTCGTATCCCGGATAATCACGCGCTCGGGATCCGTGGCGTCGGGATGCGCCACCCAAACGCCGCCGAGCGACGGACGACCATCCCAAAGCCCGCTATCGGTGACCTGAAACACCTCCGGCGCCTCGACGTCGCGCTCGACCAAACGGGTTGCCCCCGAGGGGGTTTGCGCCTCGGTAGACCCTGCCACGCTAGGCTCAGACGCATTGGCGCCCTGTCCAAAGGGCATCTGAAACCCGTCTTCGCACGCCGCGAGGGCCACGAAACTGGTCAAGAGCAGCGCCCCCCGGACGCCCGATCTCATCGGAATTCGGCTTGTCATTGAAATTGTCCCGCTCCACCCTGACGCATGTCGGCGCGCCTATCATTTGTTTTTTTCATGCCTGTTGGCGCCACTCTCCCGGCCCGCAGCCGCAGGATACAACCAAGAGGCGCGTGTGAAAACCCACCGCGCGCGGATCGGCGGCAATCTGCACCGGCTTTTAGAATCGCTACACAGTCGCTAAGGGGCACAGAGCCGCGGAGGAGTGGCAGAGTGGTCGAATGCACCGGTCTTGAAAACCGGCGTGCGTGAGAGCGTACCGTGGGTTCGAATCCCACCTCCTCCGCCAGATCATCCAGCTAAATATCTATTTTAGATAATAAATTTACTCCAACGCTGGCAACAGACCCACATTCAGGCCCACATTTGGTCAATGCCACAATGGCCTTGACGTAACCCTGTTGATTCAGTCACCATCCGACGCACAATGTCGTGCAGATCCCAGCTTCGGTCGGACTGCTAACTGAAACTGCAAATCACATAGAGGGCATGACGCCTTCGATTTGCCCACGTCTTGGGCTTTCGAATGTCACGCTCTCCTATTTGTCCCGAAACCTCTGATCTCTTTGAAGGTCAAACTGCCGAGAGCGAAGACGCGCTTGGTTATGAGGTTTCTCTGCAGGACGGTGTCGCGGCGGCGGCAGGTTCGACGCCCACCCCAAATCCGATAGACTTCACACACGCGCTTGAGGAGCGATTTCTTCCGGATCGCGAGGTGGCGAAGCGATACGGGGTCGCAAGGCAAACGGTTTGGCGTTGGGTCAAGGCCGTCCCGGGGTTTCCAACTCCGGTTGAGATATCACCGGGAACCACACGATGGCGATTGTCAGAGCTCATTCAGTTCGATGAAGCACGCCCTCGGATGTCGAGCGGGGCCTCGAAATGAGCCGCTCCTACTCTTCCGTTCGCCCAAAGGTGGATCGCGTCTATAGCGTTGCGGATGTTCAGGAGCTCTATCAGGTCTGCCGCAACACCGTTTCCAACTGGGTCAGAGCGGGTCTTCACCCTTCTGATAAGAAGACCCCCCAGGTGTTTCGCGGAGCAGAGCTCATCCGGTTTCACAAGAGCCGAAGCCTGAAAGATAGCTTCAGGTTAAGTGAAGGGCAATTCAAGTGTATGCGATGCAAGATCGCTGTCTATCCGGATCCGACCACCATATCGATCGACGCGAGACACGCTCCCCGATGTTGGGTTTTGGCAACTTGCCCGGATTGTGGGGGGCAAATCCAGAAGATCACAAACGTGACGGAATGCGACAAGATCAGATCATGCATCGATACCAACATGGGCTTGCGTCAAACACACGAAACAAACGCGCCTCCCCGGGCTGGTATTGGGAAGATCAAGGCCAAAGCTGCCAAACCGATCTATACTACCAATGATCGGCTGATCCAAGAATGGCAGATTTATGCAAAGCGTCACGATGAAAAAACGATCGACGCGCATCTCAGAGCGATCCGGCGCTTCGAGGCATCCATGAAGGGTGGTCGTTTCGATAGGATCACACCGTATGCCTGCAACGCCTTCCGCGAAGAACTCCTGAAGCTTGGGCGCTTGAACAAGGATGCAGGTGGATTGAGCAGATCAACAATCCAACACATTGCATCACATCTTGGCGCTTTCGTATCCTGGTTAGTCGAGCAAGACGGATACCGGCGCCTGAAGCCAACTCTTCGCAGTTACTTTGATCTGCCTCGAGGCGAGGTCTCGCGCAGCTTGGCAGAAGAGGCTAGGCCCTATCCTACTCTGGAGCAGGCGGCAAAGATGGTTGACGGTATGCCTACTGTGACTCCCCGCCAAATCAGGGATAGAGCAATGGTCGCGACGGCCTTCGTCTGTGGTTTCAGGGCCAATGCGCTTGCCTCGCTCCGTATCAAGCATGTCGATCTCGCTCGCAAATGCATCGTACATGACGCAAGAGAGATCCGGGCCAAGAATGGTAAGAGCTACAGGGCTCATTGGTTCCCAAGGACGGAGCCGATGCAGGATGTTCTGCAGGCTTGGGTCGAAGAGTTGGCAGAGGCCGGGTTCGGGCCCGATGATGCCCTATTTCCACCAGATAAATATCTGACCAGGACGCCACATCTGGCACCTGAGCAGCGAAATCATGTTCCCACGTTACGCTCGATCAGTGCGGTCACTGAAGCATTTCGCGTTGCAAGTGAGGTGGTCGGCATTGCCTTCACGCCCCACTCGGCACGGCACACCCTCGCGGCTCTTGGCCGCCATCTCTGCAGGACCGCGAGGGCGCGCAAAGCATGGTCTGACAATCTTGGCCACGAAAGCGAAATCACGACGGACCGATACTACGGCAAGCTTACCGACCAGGAGCGTGAGGAGGAAGTCTGTGCACTTCGCGAGACAGGCGCCCTTACGGATGATGAAAAAGACCGGCTACTGGAGTACTATGAACACAAGCTGCCGCTCGACAGCGACGATTTCAAGCAAGCAGAGGAGCTTTCCAACCGACGTCGCGGCCTCATCAAGGCCCGGCGGAAGCAAACCTAGACTGTAACGCTGAGCCAAACCCTTGTCCGGGATGCGCAGCCTTAGCGCTTTGCCATAACTGATTTCCGCGTTAAACGTGTTGGCAATAGCCTCCGAGCCGCGTTTCGCCACTACACACAATTGTATCGAGGGGTCGCCGCAGCAAACTGCTGATGCTCGAAGGGAAGAACGGGGCGTATTATGTTGAAAGACTCTTCGTTGATCGATGGGTAAATCGCTGCTTCAATTCCCCCTGCTGGGAGGGATTGACGATGATGGGACCGAAGCAGGAAGCGCAGGCGGCACTGTTCTAAGAATTCTCGTTGGAAGACCATGTTCTACAAGATCACCTTCTGCGCTCGATTGATCGCTTCGTCGATCTGAGCAGCATTCGGGCGCATCTGGCGGATTTCTACGGCCACACTGGGTGCCCGTCCGTAGACCCAGAACTTCTGATCCGCATGCTGCTGGTCGGTTTCTGCTTCGGCATCCGATCAGAGTGCAGGCTCTCCGAGGAAGTGCATCTGAACCTCGGGTAACCTAGAAAGAAAGCACGGCATCCGACCAATCTTGGACACCTAAATCTGTATTTTGGGCTCTCAGCAGCCGTCGGCTGCGACACGCACCGACTACCGCTCGCAGCACGAAGGAGGCATTAGAATCAGGCATTCAAACGATCAACATGCGGGACGGACCGGACTTGCTCTCGGAACCGCGACAGAAAAACGGTTCACACCCGTGC
>NZ_WVNW01000020.1 GCF_013179285.1 Roseobacter sp. HKCCD6576-2
CCGCAAGGGCTCCGCTCAGCAGGCCTTGACCGCAACCATATCAACGGAAAAAAAACAGGAACGGATTCTACACCTGAGCGGCCCGGATCAGGGGGCTGGGTCACGCCGATGTATTGTCGGCCATTTTTGCAGACTGGAAGTAACTGATTACTACAGTCTCATTGAGGTCTTTGAATTCAAGCACTTGGCCTGGCCGCAACTCTCGATAGACTGCAATTGAGGAGGCAAGTGTGACGCGACAACGAGCCGACAGTTTCATATCAAGATTTTTGTTTCGTGGTTCCAAGGAACGCGAGCGAGAGGCTGTCGGCGTCGATGTTGAACCAGCGCCCTTGGTCAAAACCGCCAGCGACAATGAACTGGTTTGGGCAACTAATGGGGAACGATCCGTCCGAGAGCTCGTAGAGCGCACTTTGAATGGATCAACCGCTCTCGTCGTGACGGGATACCAGGACTTTCTGTCCGCGATGTCGATCATACTTCGGGTTCGGCCAAGCGTTGTATCCGACCCGCCTGAAACGATCCGGATCATATTCGGGACGAATACAGAGAACCAAGACCGGCTCGAGGGAAGCGGACGCGGACTCTCGGAAGAGGCCCGTGACTATTTCCTTGAAACGCGAGGGCTATCGCTGCGCTCCCTTGACGAACTACGGGCTGTCCTGGCTTACGATGCGATCGCATCGGGAGCGATCTCGCTTCGTATCTTCGACAGTGATTTGGCTCGGAAGCGGTTCGGTCGCACACACGCGATGCTTCACGCGAAGCTCTTCATCAGTGACGCAGGCGCGCTCGCAGGCAGCGCTAACTTCTCGGTTGGCGGCCTTAGACGCAACCTCGAGTACGCCGACGATCTTCAAGCTTTCCCTGATCTTGCCACAAAGCGTCGCGCAGTTGCCGAAGACTTCTGGTCGCTTGGTATCGACTGGACTGAACAAGCTCTCGAGATCCTTAGGGCACTTCTGAGGCCCGTAAGCGCGGAAGAAGCCCTCGCCCGAGCAGTTCACGAAATGACGTCCTATGCGCCGTGGCGTGTTGGCGGTGACGGCGCCTCTGGGCGATCGCCGCTGCCGTTCCAGACTGACCTCGTCTACGAGGCCGCAGGCACAGCCTACGAGCACGGGTTTGCATTTGTCGAAGCACCAACAGGAGCAGGTAAGACGGACATCGGCAAGCACTTGGCGACTGTCTTGCCGACGATGCACTCGAGCGTCGTTCTTAGACATGGAAATGAACGTCCTGACCAAACACGCAATGGTGCGCTCGGCATTATTCCGGCAAGCGTTTTTCGCAATTGGGACAAGAGCAAGCCAGCGAACCTCAATCTCATTAAGCACAGCCATCTTTCACGCAGCAAAGGCGAAGAGGCCGAAGAGCTTGATGAGATAAATCGAGGCGTCCGGTCTTCTGCCTCTATGATCGTGGACGAGAGTCATCGATTGAACTCCCGCTATCTCGCCCCATCGAGACGTTCTCTGGTCTTCGAGCAAAGCCCGGCGATCTGGACGTCGTGCCTGTCAGCGACATTGATGGGAAACCAGGGCTTGGACGGACTGCTCGCCTTCCATGAACGACGCGCCTCGATCTATGTGCCCCCCGAAATCACCGCCAGGATCAACGATAACCTCAAGCGGGGACGCGAGAGAGCACAGGAGTTGAACGCACTCCGCACTCTTAAGCAGAACTTCGAGGATCGTCAGCAGTCTGGCATGGAAGACATGTTCCTGTCTGAAGCAGACCTCGCGCAACCAATTGAAGAGGCCGAAGCGCGTCTCGCCGGCAAGCGGCTCGATCCGCGCGAAATCCAGGCCGACATGGCCGACGCATTAGCGCCCTACGTGGTCCGGCGTCAGCGCCATTGCGTCGGAGAGTCCAAGAAACGCGGACCTGGGATCTATGCTTACCCTGAGATCGAAAGCATCAGGATCGATGCCGAACTCACGTCCGCGCAATCGGTTATCCTGGACGAAATCAGAAGACTGGCTGAGAGCATCTCGACAGGCACAACTCTTGTATCTGCCGACCCAAAACGAGCAGGCCAAACAGAAGTTCGCTTTCATGACAAGGCTCGGATTCACATTCGGAACTTTCTGGCGATCTTGAGGTCATCAATCACCTTCGCGCGGGAAGATTGGGAACGTAGGCGGGCCGCGGATGCAGATGCGCGTGGCCGCACGTCGATTGGCGAGAGCCTTAGACGCTCAGAACGTGAAAGCCGCGGTGGAAAAACCGCAACAATCACTATCACGCCGAAGAGCGGCGAGCTTCCTCTCGACAAACGCACGACGACGCCGATTTGCGACCGCATCGGTGAATTGCTGCAGAGCCCGGAACTTGACGCGATTGATGAGCAGCGCGCAGAACATATGGCGGAGATGCTCAATCAACATCGGCAAGTGATTTTCCTATCTGAACGGATTGGCGTTCTGGAGGTCTACGCACGCCTCCTCTCCTCCCGGAAGGGCCCCAAACCGGACGTCATCCTCGTGGCCGCCAATCACAAATTGGGTCCCGGTACAGGCATTACCGTCGCTAGAAATGGTGCAGAAGCCCAGGAATACCTGGCTCTCGACGGAAAGAAGGCGTCCGACGACAGTCGCCGAGCCATGTTCATGACCTTTCAAATGGCGGAAGGCATCAACCTCCAACGCGCACGTGCCCTAGGCATTGTCGGCGTTACTTCGGACATCAAGAGCATGCTTCAGGGCTTGGGGAGGATCGACCGCATCGACAGCCCGCATTCCAAGATCACTTACACCACCTTCGATCTGCCTGGGCTTGTGCTGTCGTCTGACAAAAAAGGCCGTGATCGCATCGAGTCTATCGCTCTGCTTTCGGGGGTCGGTGCTGCAGATCTCACAGACGAGTATCTGGAATTCTCTGCCGGCGATCTGACAGACCTGATCCTGGAGCAGCACAAGAAACCGCGGCCGCTTCGCCGGAACAACCTCTACGATCTGGTTGAAGACATGCGGCGCAAGTTGCCAGACGATCTCCTGCAGTCAATGGAGCGCATCAAGCCACAAAGCCTTTGGGGCGCTGAGCTGTGTCTTCTCGCTGGCAAGTCACCAATGACGATTATTGCTCTTGGTGGGCGCTCGCCATCGCTGGTCGAGATGTCCTATTTGCCGCCCCGGCTGTTGGCCGTCCGCGAGACAGGCGATCGACAAGAAATCATCCGGGATCAGCCAGAAGTGACACGTCTGCTGCGCGAGGCCTACGGCGAGACCGTTAAGGCCGGAAAACACCAGGGCAGACCGACTGAAGCCGAGCTGAGTTCTGTGATCGAGGGCCTCCAACCGGCTTTGGAAGGTCTGGCACACTGGGATATTCGTCCCGAGCGTACGGTTTCACTGTTGGAGTCTTTGGATAGGTTTCTCGCGTCCGGGCCTTCAAAAAACCAAGGTTACAACCGGTTCGGGCATCTAACGCTTCCATCGCTTGAAAAGCTGGCGGAGGCTTGGGCCCAGGAACTCGACCCCTATTGGATTGAAGCCAAGAAAGACGTCAGCCAACGCAGCGAAAAGGAAAGAGAGATCCCGGATTATCTGGGGATCGATGCGATTTACGGTTTCTTTGAGCAGCAGCCATCGAAGACGCTCTCAGAGGTGCACGCCAAAATGGAAGAATTATTAGCAGCAGCCGAAAGCGCGTCGCAAAACGCAAACACACAGATCTTGGATCGGATTGCGGTCGTCTTTCGCTCCGACAAAGCATGAATGCTACTACACAACATCCGCATGGCTTACCCCGGCCCTTTGCGGACCTTGGTCAACAGTTCGGCCTGTGCAGTTGCGGGGCGCGGAAGCCGACATTCGCTGCGGCTGCGAAATCGAATCGATTGTGAACTCGATCAAAGCTACAGCTTGCCGATAAGTGAACAGCCGTTGCTGGTTGTACGACGGATAGCTCAGAGCACTTGTCATCTGCCATCTAAACCCCGAAAACTAGGATATCTGGTCGTATTCCTACCGCCTGAAGCGCGGCGTCCACCGCTCTTCGAGATCGTCTTCATCTTCTTCATCATCGTCCTGATAGGTCTGATCGGTAACCGTAGGGCAGTGCAGTACCGTCAAAGTACGACCATAGCTACCGAGGCCGATAACCTCTTCTCTCGTCGGTGCCGACTTACTGCCACCCAGCCAATCCAGGATATCGATGTCCGCGTATGCCCGGGCCGCTTCGGCTACGTTTCTTGAACCTGCGTTGAACCTTGCCGTGGCTGTTCCCGACGGCACTGGCGATCCCCTTTTCAGCCACGTGATCTGCGGCAAGGTTTTCATCGTCTCCGACAGGCGACAGTAATCGATGGAATTTCCAGAACTTACGACAACCGCTACGGCATCCTCCGACAGTTCGGCATAACGAATTGCCGTTGCAGTTAGCGACGTCACACATCTGTCTGCAAGTGCTTCCACGCTAGACAGGCCCGCCTCCTGCCGGCGAAGGACTCGGCCGAACAGTCTTTCCGGCATCAACAAACCCGCTGCAAAACTGTCGGCTTCCATTTCGTAGGGGTCTGCGGAAACGAACCCGGCATAAGAAGCATGCACGCCGTCAGACGGCAAAACATGGTCGATATGACCATCAAGGAAGTAGTGGCCAAGCTCGTGTGCAACACTGAACCGCTGAAATCCTTCGCTCTGGATGTGAGTGGCATAAAGGATACCGAACGCGTTTCCGTGCCGAAGAAGCATGCCTGAAACACCTTCTCCGACGTCCTTTTTCGCCTCAACCAGGATATCGTGGCGACCGGCAATATCCACAGGATGGACGGGCAACTCGACGATGCCGAGTTCGCGCACGACTCGTTCCCCGCGTTGCTTTGCCATCCGAAGCCGAAAAGCCAGATTCATCCGTCATCACCGGAACGCCTTGCCTCATTTCGTTGGGCCAGCATTTGAAGAAAGTCTTTCGCAAGCTCCCGGTCACGCGCAGATAACTTGCTGACATCCCGATACAACGGGTCACCGGATTGGGCGAGTGCGGGGTCATCGGCCCGCCCCAGTAGGTAATCTGTTGTCACCTCCAGCGCATTCGCCAACCTGCGTAAGGTATCGAACGACGGTTTGCGCGACCCGGCTTCAAAATGCGCAATGGAACTTGGTGGCATGCCTGCCTGGTCTGCTAGTTCGCTCTGGCTCCACTCCCGCAGATCGCGCGCTGCCCTCAGCCTGGTCTGGAAAATCTCGGAAGGTGTGGGCTCCTTGCTCATGACGATATCGACATGGAGGACTTGACTCCTTTTTCTTACACTACCATATTCGACATACTTTGCATGGCGGGTTAGACAATAGCAAGAAAGAACAGGGATGAGCAGGCAGCACACCGATCACTCGGATATCGAACGCTTCGCGCAGGACAGGGTCAACCTGCCCAAGCCGAAAGCCGACGAATATCGTGCACAGGCACGCCGTCTGCGCGAAAAACTCGACGGCTATCTTGCCGAACACCCTGATTTCACGTTGAAAAAGATGCTGCTCTCAGGCAGCCTTGCCAAGGGTACAGCGCTTCGATCGCTAAACGATATCGACGTCGCCTGCTATATCAGCGGATCGGATGCACCTAGCGATGTTGCCGGTCTCTTGGAATATCTCGCAGAACGCCTGCGTAATGCCTTCCCGAATTTCAGCCCGGATCAGGTACAGCCGCAAACTTTCTGCGTGACGGTCTCGTTTCGTGGAACTGGCCTCGATGTTGATGTCGTGCCGATCCTCTACAACGGGGACGAAAACTGGTACGGCAACCTTGTCAGTCAGGACGACGGTTCGTTTCTGAAGACCAGTATCCCGCTGCATCTGGAATTTGCCCGCAAGCGGAAGAACAGGCAAGAAAAGCACTTCGCGCAGGTCGTGCGTCTCGTGAAGTTCTGGACCCGCCACATGAAACGCGAACAGGAAGGTTTCCGGTTCAAGTCGTTTATGGTCGAGATGATCCTGTCCAAGCTGTGTGACGACGGGCTCGACTTCTCAGACTACCCCGAAGCGCTGCAGCACTTCTTCACCTACGTTGCCCGCAGCAATATGCGGGAAAAGATCATCTTTGGTGACTACTACGCCACGGGCTCGGTGGGCTCGTTTACCGAGCCTGTCCAGATCATCGACCCGGTCAACGCGGAGAACAATGTCAGCCGCCTCTACACCAATGCTGAAGCGGACATGATCGTGGACGCGGCGCTGGATGCCGGTGATGCCATCGATTCGGCTCTAGCGGCGCCAACCAAGCAAGAAACCGTATATTACTGGCAGAAGGTCTTCGGGCCTTCGTTCCAGGGGTGAGGCAGATGTCGAGCAGCTTTACATTAACCGAGAGCATCACTTTCAACGTGACCCACGCCCGCCATATGGCTGCGAAGGTCGCGACCGACCTTAAGCGTCTGCAGCGGCTTTATGGCAAGCCAACTGATGCCAGCATCGCGGAATACGAGGAAGAGGTGACCGCGCTGCTTAAAGCCGGTTATCTGGGCACCGTCACCTACGGATTCCGCCGCGACGACGCCTGGATTGAGCCTGCGCTACGCTACACCGCATACGAACTTGCAAGCGCATCTGCCAATGATGACGACCCTGGGCGTATTCGTCCCGGCGCAGATGTAAGCGGTGCGAGTTTCTACAGCTACCTCGCCTACAGCGCGGCATGGGACAACCTAACCGACACCGAACGCGCCAACTTCAAGAAAAGTCTGCCGTTTCAGCGCAACGGCGCAGACGAACCGTCGGTGAACGGCTACCTGTCCGATGACCGCACTTATTCTTCCGGCGGTCGCGCGCTCGGCCGGGCCAGTGTAAGGAGTTTCTGATGTCCGGACGCCCTTCGATTGACGAGCTATTCGAGCGCCGCATCACCTATCCTGATTTCGAGCCGCAGGCGCGCCTCGCGCGGCTTGTAGGTCTTGATGACCAGAAGTCCCGCCTCACAAAAATCCTCGGCCTGCTGGTCAATCCCGCAAGCTTGGAAAGCTGGATGCGTAAACACCACCCCGCCGCCAACGGGTCGCTAAGTTCAATACTGAACCGCCCCCCGCTTGTCGTTCTTGCCGGGGACGTGGGCTCAGGCAAAACCGAACTCGCCGAAACAGTCGGTGATGCGGTCGCGCGGCAGGAAGATATCGAGATCACCCTTTTCCCGCTAAGTCTGTCAGCCCGCGGTCAGGGCCGAGTCGGAGAAATGACCCAGCTACTGTCGGCAGCGTTCGATTACACGCAGCAGGAAGCCATGAAGCTAAAGGGCAGCAACGGGCGGTCGCGCGGAGCGGTAATACTTCTCGTTGATGAAGCTGATGCGCTGGCGCAGTCCCGTGAAGCCGCTCAGATGCACCATGAAGACCGCGCGGGCGTCAATGCCTTCATTAGAGGTGTTGACCGGCTCGGCCACGGCAATATTCCTGCGGCGGTCATCATGTGCACCAACCGCCTGAACGCCTTGGACCCCGCTGTGCGGCGGCGGGCTGCGGACATCCTTGCATTCGAGAGGCCGAATGATGCGCAGAGACGGATCGTTCTGGGCGATACATTGACTCAGCTTGGGTTCTCTCCCCAGCAGCTCGACAAGATGGTTGCCGCGACCGGCGCGCGACAAGGCCGCGAATACGGATTTACCTTTTCCGACCTGACGCAGAGGCTGATGCCCGCGATTGTGCTCGACGCCTACCCGAACCAAGCCGTCAGGCCTGACCGCGCCATCGAGATTGCCGAGCAATTGGTGCCGACAGCGCCCTTCAAGGATTTGGGAGCATGACGAATTGGTCATTACAGGAGCTCTTGTCGGGGCTGCACGATGATATCCAGCAGCGCTTGGCGACCGCGCGCAAGACCTTCGGGCACAACGTCACCAAGGGCGACGCGAGTGAGACGGTATGGCTGGATATGCTGCAAAAGTACCTACCCGAACGCTACAAGGCGGCAAAAGCGCATGTCGTCGATAGTGAAGGGAAGTTCAGCGACCAGATCGATGTGGTTGTGTTCGACCGCCAGTACTCGCCCTTCATCTTCCACTACGAAGGTCAGATCATCGTGCCTGCGGAAAGCGTCTATGCTGTTTTTGAGGCCAAGCAGACAAGCAATTCCGAGCAGATCAAATATGCCCGCAACAAGGTTGCGTCTGTCCGCCGTCTGCATCGCACCAGCTTGCCGATCCCCTATGCCGAAGGGGTCTATCGTGCAAAGCCGCTAATCCCGATCTATGGCGGCCTACTGACCTTTGACAGCGACTGGAGCCCTCCACTTGGCAAGCCCCTGATCAAAGCGCTGGAAGATGCGAGCGATGAAGAAAGGTTGGAACTCGGATGCGTCGCGTCGCACGGTTATTTCGCTTACGATAACAAGGCAAAATCCTACGATCTGCAAGCCGGCGGAAAAACCGCCACCGCTTTCCTGTTCAAGCTGATCTCGCAGCTGCAATTCAGTGGTACGGTGCCTATGATCGACATCCAGGCATATGCTCGCTGGCTGTCGGAATAGCCTTAAACATGAAAAGGCGACGCGAACATAAGCTGTAATAAACCACCGATATCCATGAGAGGCCACGGCAGCTGTGCGGCGCGACAACGCCATCCGCTTATGCTGGCATCAAGCAAGCGTCCAGCGCTTCCCCCGTTCACGCATACAAACACTCCTACTTCACCAAACTTGAAAAGAAGACTGTTAGCGTGTCTTCTGGAACAAACATGAAACAAAGAGGCGTCGACGGTGACTGATTGGCTGAAAATATGGTGGGAGAGATGGCGCCGAGATAATGACAACTGGCAGAATTTGCATAGCTACTTCAAACCAGTCGTAATGCGCTTCTTTATCTCCTGGTTTGCCGCCGCTCCTGTTGTCGCACTGCTGATTCGTGACTACAGTTGGTTTGTCCAACTGCCTTTCACTTGGTGGGTGCTTTGGCTGGCCTCTATTGCCTATTCTGGAGCTTTCTTGCTCTACACTTTCTTCTGCCCTTCCTTCGTTAAGCTATATCCGAACGCGCGCGCGTATGAGGAGAGACTTCACTCCCCACGATATATTGTTTGGCAGTGCTACTACTATTTGCGGTCTGGAACGAAAGACGGCACGAAGAAATTGAAAAAACGTCTCATAGAAAAAGGTTACGCGACACCCCATGACAGCGAGCCCCTTTCTGCAGACCCTATGAAACCCAAGGTGGAGGAACGCGGTACGCTCACGCGGTTTGAACTCGACGGCGCTGTGTATGAGCTGTGCATTGACGAAAACGAAAATGAAAAAAAGTCAGGGATATTTTCTGGGAAGTTCTGGCCAGAAATGCTCAACAGGCTGCGATTGCACGGACATTGGCGTGGCTCTTGCTTCTGCTGGCTTTGATATTGGTCACGTGGACCGTCGTCGAAAACATCAGTTCCGCGTTGGAGCTGATTAAGGGATGAATGCTTACAAGTACTATTTGAGCCCGACCAGCCAGCTTCCGTTTTGTAGTGTTCCACTCCGCCTAGACACGTATAGCAATTGTCAATTCTCGTGCAGCTACTGCTTTGCAAAGGCGCGCGGTGGTTCAAGAAGCTCTGGCCCCAACAAGCGTCTTGATCCTAAGACCCTCGCAGCTCGCTTAGATCGTATATCTAAAGGCCGTATCGTTGGCGCCACTGATGAATTTCTCCGTAAACGGGTACCAATCCAGATGGGTGGAATGACCGACCCATTCAGCCCTTGGGAAGAGCGCTTGAAAGTCTCCCTTCAGGCTCTGAGAATTCTTGCAAAGTATGACTACCCAACCATCATTAGCACCAAGAGCACACTGATCGGTGAAGAAACGTACCGCGAGGTGCTGGCTGAAGGAAACTTCTATGTCCGAATTTCTTTCTCAGCGGCAATCGACAGTTTGCTAAATTCAATGGAAAAAGGGCTTCCATCAATAGAGCAACGGCTAGGAACAATTGCTCGGCTCACCGAGGTCGGCGTCCCAGTTTCAGCTAGGCTACAGCCGATAGTACCCGGTCATGAGCAGGTCGCTTCACAACTGCTCAATCTGGCCGCGGACCACGGCGCGGTACACGTTTCTGCCGAATTTCTTAAGTTCCCGTTAGAAAACTCATCGAAAGAGTTCATAAGCCTCTCTAAGAACGCGCCTGAATTGCTGGACGTATACCGTAGCTCCGGAGCAAAACGCGTTGGAAGAGAGCTATGCTTACCTGCCGAAGCAAAGGTAAGCACACACTTCGAGCTCAGAAATTTGGCTCTTGCCAAAGGCATTCATTTTGGCTTTGCGGACAACGAATTCTTGCACCTCAACCCTTACGTCTCTTGCTGCAATGCTGCCGACAAGTTTCTTCGAAATGCGCACTTCTTCAATGCTAATGCCCTAAGTATTCTCAAGTCGCAGATGAGTAAGGAACAAATCCGATTTAAGTACCCTGACGACGCATGGCTTCCAAAGCAGTCTATGTTAAGCCACATCAATTCTCGGTCTCGCATGTCACTTTCTAGTCTTTCTGCAAACCAAGCATGGAAAGAAATACTTCGTCGAAAGTGGAACTCCCGGTCAAGACGAGGAGGTCCAGCAGACTATTTTGGCATAAAGCCGCGCGAAGAGCGGGATAGCGTTGGCAACTTGATCTTTGAATGGAACAGAGACGTAGCGGCCTAAATGTCAGCGCTGTGGATTCGACAGCACGCGACGAACGGCATATTGGGCATAGCTAAGTTAAGTTCCAGGCTGCACACTCAAATTGAACGCCTTAAACGAACGTTTTTTTGCAGTGGCTACGTTCAGCGTAGAAACCGTCCAAAACTTGTGAGTTGTCACCCAAAATGGCGCCCAAGCGCGAACCCGCGTTTAGGGGTTGAGCGACTGAAGAAATATAAGCATATGTTATTACTATTTTTTTGTGTCCGGGAGCAGAATCGAACCTACGACACGAGGATTTTCAATCCTCAACTGATAAACTACGCCGGTTCTTCTCAAGGCTACTAAACACGGAAGTACTGGATGTCCGATTTGAAAAAAATCTTCAGTTGCTGGCTGCATCGAAGCGAACGACTGCTTCCCCGCCCTTATGGCTTAGCAATCCGATCGATCATGCCAGGCAGATGATCAGGTGCTAGTTTTGAAGAAACGGCATCTAACTGTATAAGTGACATCGAAAGGTAAGCGTGAAACTTTTCCGTGGCTAGGTTTCCCGCATCGCTGAACAGGTCTGGAGGTTCGCCAGATGCCATTTCTGCCAGCACCGCTCGAAGTTCGGGTGTTCCATCCCCAGCCTCCACCATCAGAAACCCGTCATGCTGCTCGACCGAAAGCCCTGCGGTTCTAAGTGCGAGCGAAAGAGTTGAAGTCTTCACTGTCCCAACCCGCGTTGCGATGATCGATGTATGCTCGCCGAGAACGTGGATATTCTCGGTCCGAAACCCGAGTTCGTCATAATGTCCACGCGCTTCTTCCAACATCTTCAGAGAAGCCTCATCCATGTAGGCCGGCAGAGCGCTCCCCTCGAGTACCGCAAACATTCGGTCGATTACTTTGTCATGAATGTCCCCCGCATCGCCGCCGAAAACGGGAGGCACGCCAGCCTTCGCGGGTTTGACGACGATAACCTTGTCACGATCATGGATTTCTTGAACAACCCAACGCCGCCCGGAGAAAATCAGTAGCATCCCTGGGGCAAGAACATTGTCGATCGGCAGGGTTCCAAGATCCCGCCCGTCTGCAACCAAACGGAATTCTTCAGGTGTCTGGAACACCGCATAGAAGCTGTAATGCTCGACCAGCTTCTCGCCTGTCGGGCCCAAGAGTAACAGCCCGCTATCGGACTGTTCGATCAAACCGGTTTCAGGGTGACCGATCGCACGCAACACATCTGCGAAGACTTCAGTTGTGACCTTCCGAAAGGGGCCTTCGCGGCAGAGCACGTTGTAGATCACGTTTGCAGACGCACCGCCTCGCTGCGCAATGACCGACAGTATCTGATGGACGAGCGTCGAGAGATGAAGCGCCTGCGGTTTTGGCGGTTCGCACCAGCCTTCCAGCAGAAGATCTATCATCGCGATGGACCTGATCAGGCCGAGGCGAAGACGATCCACGAAACTGCTCTCAGGCGTCAATTTGGCTTCGACAGCGTACTGCCTGAGAATGGCCGGTTGTCCTTCACGCCGGCCTGATCGGCCAAGCCGTTGTCGCAACGCCGCTACGCTGAATGGCGCACCGATTTGAGCCACGCAGGTCACGTCACCGATGTCGATTCCAAGCTCAAGCGTCGACGTGCAAACGGCGGTCGTCGGTTTCGCAGGGTCCTTCAAGCGGCGCTCCACGAAATCACGATGTTCGCGGGAGAGGCTCGCGTGGTGGGGATAGAATTCCTGTGGCAGGTGCTCCCGTTCGCAAAACTCCCGCAATCGGTCTGCATAGATCTCGACCCGTTGGCGCGCTCCGGCGAAGACGAGGTTGTCGCTGCCTCGAAGATGGTTGAACAGATGGGCTGCTATGGCGTCCGATGCGGACGGGCTGTTTTCATCTTCACCTCCCGAGAGGTAGCCGCGAAGCTGAAGCTTCAATTCAGTCTCGCCGCCATCTGCTTCGATCAGCTGGACAGAGCTTGCTGCGTAAGGGCGAAGATAGGCCTTGGCGAGGTCCATGTCGCCCAGCGTCGCTGACAGACCTATCCGACGGATTGGGCGCTTTATCGCGAGCTCGAGCCTTGTGAGCAGTGAACGAAGCTGGACACCACGTTCGCTATCCAGAACTGTGTGCAGTTCGTCGATCACGACCGCCCGCGTGGCCCCAAACAGGCGGGCAATTTCCAAACCGCGACGAATGAAAAGCGCCTCAAGGGACTCCGGGGTTATCAGAAGGATCCCTTTTGGAGATTTCAACGCGCGCGTCTTGATCGATTGCGAGACATCCCCGTGCCAGGGAACAACCGGAAGCTCTGCTTCTTGGCAGATGTCCTCCAGCCGCATGGCCTGGTCCGTGATCAGAGCTTTCAGCGGACCGATGTAGAGCAGGTCGAAGCCGGTGCCGCCCGACGGCCCGTCAAGCACCTGTGAAATCAACGGCAGAAACGCCGCCTCCGTTTTTCCGCCCGCCGTGGAAGCCGAAACGATCAAATCGGCATTGGTTTCGCAGATCGTCCGGATGGATCGCGCCTGGATGTCGCGAAGTTCGCGCCATCCTTTCTGGCGTATCCATTTCTGCACAGGCCTCGCCAGTTTGTCGAAAGCACCGCTCATCGGCGTCAGAGCTTGAAGCTGATCAGGTCATCGTCACCGGGGTCTTGGGCGCCAGTCGACTCGTCTACCTCGGTCATGTCTTCGCCGAGGTCTTCGGAGACTTCGATCTGTTCGATCAGATCACTCCACTCGACACCGGGGTTTTGCTCAAGCACAGAAAGCAGGTTCACGAAGGCCGTCACCGTATTGCGCGGGGTGCGGAAGTAAGCTTCACCGATCCGGTCCGAGCAATGCGCCATGAAGGCCTCGAGCGCGTCGTCCGGTAAAGATCCGGCATCTTCCTGCATGATCCGCCGGACATTGGCCAAAAGAACGAAGAGGTCTTCAGGGGTCAGACTGGCCAGCCGGACAACCGGTCCTGACAGATCGATCAATCCGTCTCGCGCGAAGGTGTTCTCGGCCAAACGCGATTGAAGGGCTTCGTAACTGTATAGCCCTCGACGGGTGTTCATCAGAAACTCCGGGGTCCCGCCCATTAGAAATCCGAGGTTCTCGGCACTACCTTGCAGCACATCATTCAGAATCCGGAGGATTTGTTCGTAGTTTGCATTGCGCGCCTGCGACGAGGTGAGCTTGTAGAGATTCACCATCTCGTCGAGGCCGACCAGCAATCCTTTGTAGCCGGCCTCGCAGACGAATGCCGACATCAGCTTCAAATGGTCATAGACACTGGCGTCGTCGATGATCGTTCGCACACCAAGCGCCTTGCGCGCGTCGGTGCGTGTCGCAAACTCACCGCGCAGCCACCTCAGGGCCGCAGATTTCAACTCGTCGTCGCCGGTCTCATGGCCTTCCCAATATCGACGGATGACTTCAGCGAACTCAAACCCCCCGGTAAGCTCTTCAAAGTGGCCAAGGCGTTCACGAATGACAGACCCTGTTGGCAAATCCCGTTCTTCGGCATCTCGGTGAGCCTGGCTGACAAACCTCTCCACCACGCTGGCCAATGCCCCGCCATCTGGCTTTGTCCGCGTCGACAGATTTCGGGCCATCTCTGCATAAAGCCCTCGGGCTTGCCCGCCGGTCGCGTGAATGCGGCGATCCGGCGCCAGATCCGCGAACATGACGACCAGGCCTTTCTCCAAGGCGACGAGGCGGATCAGGTTCATGAAGAATGTCTTGCCCGATCCGTATTCCCCGATGATGAATCGGATTGCCGATCCGCCATCGGATATCCGGTCCATGTCCTTGACGAGCTCTTCAATCTCCCGGACGCGGCCGACCTGGATATGGCGCAAACCGAGCTTGGGCACGACCCCGGCTCGAAGGGCCTGTACGATTGCATCGCGTTCACGTGGTTTCAACTTCGACATCCCTGCCCTCCGCACTGATCTTTTCTTTTACCGCCTCCGAAACCTCCGGAGACACGTCATATCCATCATACTCGTCGAGAAGCGCTTCATCGTAGGTCTCAAAAGCCCATTCATTCACGACTTCCAAAGCCCCAGACGCCATCAAGCCGTGCGAGGCGCAGATCGTCTCGAACTCGGTTTCAGACCAATGCTCCCGAGTTACTAGTTCAAGGACAAGGGCGCCGTGTTTTGGGTCCAGCCCTGCCAGCTGACTTTGGTAGGCAGGTCCGGAAACACCGCTTTCTTCCTCTTCGACATCGAAAATCTGGCCCAGGACAGACGACACCCGCTCAGTGTCCGAACGGATTGCTGCGATCCGCGACGCGTCGAGTTTGGGTCCGTTGGCTTTTTCAAGATCGGGTATCGCTTCGCCCGGACGACCCGGTTGCGAGGCACGAACAGTACGGGGACCATCCGCAACTTCACCAGCATGCAGGTCCGAGTAAGCAAGCGCAGGATCGAGGCCCAAAGCCTTGTAGATTTTCTCGATGCTTGCGACTTCGTCGGAGTGAATAATTCCATCAGCATGTGCTGCACTAACCAGTGCTGCGCGCATAGCGGCCTGGCTGTCTTGGCCCAAATCCTTCAATTTGCGCCGCAGAAGCGTCATGTCCGGCGGCACAGCCAGGAACCATTCAAGGTTTGCGCGCAGCCTGCGGAGTTCCTGATCGCTGAGGGCCGCGGCAGAAACCTGACCTTCCAGCGCCCTGCGTTCAGGCTCCGTGATGCGACCATCCGCATGGGCGACGAACGATCCAAGCGCCAATTCCATCAAGGCGCTTCGATAGCTGTCGGAAACTTCCTCCAGTCTTTCGATGGGTTCACCCAGGCTGAACAGCACAACGGGCTCTTCCGCCTTGGGTGATCGGAGTGCAAACCGAGGGTCAGGCGCGAGACCAAAACCGAGGCGCGCGAGCGCGTCGGCCGCTCCCGTCATCTGCCGTTTCCCGATCTTCTCGTTCGTTTCTCCCTCCAGACGTCCGATCACCTCCTTAAGCGGCACCAATCCCCCTCGATCGACGATATCGCTTGCCCACGATTTCAAGCGGTCCATTTCCTCGGATGGGAAGGCCTCCCAAAGTTCAGTGGGCATCAAGGCATGCGCTTCAACGCTTCCGCGGCCATCAGGATTTCGGCCCAGGAAGCGACTGAGCTTGTCGAGATCGTTCATCACCTCATCAGCCAGCTCCTGGGCAATCTCGATCGGTTTGCGCAGGCCGGAAATATCTGGCACAGGCTTGCCATCCACGGTTGGGTTGGCGGACCCCTGAAACTCGCTGGAAGCGGCCCGATAGGACGCCGTGAGCTTCTTCCTAGGCTTGGTAACTTTTAGTCCGTCCGGAAATCGTTCATCAAATCGCATGCGGAAGAGGGCGATGAACTCGTCGCGGCACCGCGTCGCGGGAGTTCTAAGATTGCCTTCGGGATGGCAGATGAACCAACTCAGCAACCAGTCCGCAGTCAGGTGCTCGCCTTTGTCGATCCGAGCTCCGATTGCGTATTTGAGTGAGAACGGAAGTTCCCAGCCCTGCTTCTCGAAAATCGGCTCGATAGCGTCGAGGTCGGTTTCAACAAGCATCGCAATGTCGAGGAACTCACCCAAATAGCGTCTGACGGAATGGTTATCAGGGTAAAGTGACTGCAGCCGCCAAACTTCCTGGACGATATCCTTTGCATCTTCGTTCGACTGATCGACGAAGAAGCGACGCTCCAGCCCGTAGAAGTACAGGAACATGTAGCCGGGGTTATAGGAGGCGTCGCTTCGCCCACTTGCCAACCACTCCAAGTAGGTTGCCCGACACTGGGGTGAGATATCCGAGTATCCGGGCCAATACGGCATACCATCGCCAGCCTTGTCCCTGCCCGAGCGCGCGACCGACAGGGATGGATCGATATAGGCTCGGCATTTGTCTCGATACCCGTAGGAGTTCAGCGGGGGAGGCGTGCCAACATAGACCATCCCGCCGATGTTGCGGCCGGCGACGCTAGCTGTTTCGCTAGAAGGGACCCACCCGCTTTTCTTTGTTCGGGACGACCTGCTCGATGCAACTCGCCCAGATTGTTTTCTTTCAGCGGCTGCCGCAAGGGCTGGCGCCGCAGACTTTCCAGCGCGAACGATCTCAGCGTAGTCCTGCTTCGGTGGGGAATAGGCCTGAGTCGCAGCCGATGGTTTGGAAACGTTGGCTTCGCGAGTTCGTGCCCGCTCACGCTCGACACGTTTGTCGTAGGCACTTGGTCGCGCTTTCGGCTCAGATCGGGATGTTCGATGTTCGGAACTTCCCTTGGCTTGCGCAGCGACTTTCCGCGATCTCCGTTTTTCCTGCCACCACACGAGAATGACAGGAACACCGAACGCAAACAGCATCTGGCCGCCGTCTGGCCAATCCTGAAGCATTGTGGTCACCACGACCATGCACAAAAAGAAATACAGGACGAGGAAGAATGTAATTCGGAAAAACTTGAATATTGAAGACATTAACAGAACCCTCTCCGCACTACACTATTTTGGATGCCCATCATTGCAACGACTATCGCAATGATTGTATGCGCTATTGATGCGTTGAAGTTCCTCGGTCCGGCTTGATCGACGATCTAGCGGAGGTTCACTCCTTCCAGATCATCTGGCTTCAGCCGATAGCGGATTACGTTGCCTTCATGGAGCCCTGCGATCTGCTCACGGACGTATGCGACAACATCCGCTCGATCAGCATCGGGCACGCCAGCAGCCAGAGCCATCTCATCAACCGCATCGTTTCGGAACTCCTTGAACTCGAGAACGCAGCGCCGGACGGCTGCGCGAACAAAGTCCCGATAGGCCAGAGCCGCTTTTTCCGGGCTCTCCACCTCAGCGCGAAGAATTCGGTACTTTTCGGCGGAAGCCAGATACGCATCTATGTAGACCTCGCGCAGCAACGCGACGTTGTTCAGTTCATAGACCCCGATGAGCCCGTCGATGTAGTCGCTGTCCTCCATCGTCGTGAACGACATCGGCGCAAGATCGGACTTCAGAAGTGGGATGTTCGAGGCCACGCGCGAAGTCCGTTTGTTAACGTCGGCAAAAGCCTGGAGATACGGGATGTGCACTAGGAGGAAGAAGGACTGTTCGAACGGATCAGTGATCTGCGCAGCCTTGTGCAGCAGGATGTCGAACTCCTCTGCGATCGTGACCGCATCGTCTAGCGGTCGATAGCTCGAGTGCGAGATCCCGACCGGCATAGCTCGCAATCGGCCCGACATCGCAGGGTCCGCCAGGAGACCATCCGAGAGCAGCGCATGAATCGCGAACAGATCAGGACGCCGAAGCCCGATCTCATCGAGATTGTCGACGACATACTGGATGGCTTCCTTATGATTGAGGATCATCAGGGCTTCTTTTCGATCCTTTCCCGCAGCTTCTTCGCCAAACCTGATCAGTCGCTCAGTCTGCAGAATGTCGTAGGTGTTCCCCTCCATCCTGGACGATGCCCAACTGAGATCGACCAGAAGCTGTTCAAGGATCCGACGTGCGTATGTTCCGGCTGGAATTGCGCCTCCCTGCGGGCTACCGGCCTCCAACAGCCTTTTGCGGTCTGATGCAGACAGGTACGAGGTCTTTTCCGGGACGTATGCGTCGAGAAACTCCGGTCGATAAGAAACTGGCGCTCGCCTGTTATATGGCGTCGACAAGTGCGCCCGGACGACCGCGCCCCCGGCAATCCTGTATCCCGTCGCCCTGCCCTTGCCAGATACCTCGAGGCGACCCCCCTCCACCATGCGCTTCAAGAGGCGCCATACGGTGGTTTCGCTCACATCCCTTGCAACGCCCTTCCGGATGGCATCGCGTCCGGCACCCGGGTTCTCGCCGACAAATTCGAGAATGTCTTGATCCGACAAGGCCATGCAACGATATCCCGCAAGTGTGAAACGATTAGTATATTGATACACATATATTTTTCCTCGGTGCAAGTTTTCGTTTCACGGATTTTGAAACGATTCAGACGTCGGGAGGCAAAAGCCGCCTTCGTGAAATGGCCGAAACGATTATCACATTGAAATTAAGACTATTTCTGTCATGCCACATGAATCGTTGCGCGGCGAATGAAACGATAAGCAGAACGGCCGAATGTGCGTCAGGCATCGACAATGGAAAACGGCAAGATTCGAAACCATATGAGGAAAACAGTGCTCTCACGGAGCCTTTGCACCCAACAAGACCGGCAACGGACTAGCCGAAAGCGGCTTGTGGTCCTTCACCTGCAACCCCCGCATCCACCAGCTGCTCACGATCCGGCAAGTCTTGGAGCGACTCCAAATCGAACGCGATAAGGAACTTCTCGGTCGTCACATAGGTGTAGGGTGCGCCGCGTCGCGGCGACCTTGGCCCTGTCCCAATGAGACCGCGCGCCTGCAGGCGGCCGATCAGGTCGCGGTTGATCTCTTTGCCGAAGATGTCCTTCAGCCCGTCCCGGGTGATCGGCTGGTGATAGGCGATGGCGGCCAACACGGCGACATCGTACTCGCGCAAGTCGAGGTCCTGCTCGCCCACATCCGCCGCCGTCCGGATCGCCGCCGCATAGGCCGGGCGCGTCCGCAGCATCCATCCGCCGGCCACCTTAGCAACTTCAAATGACCGCCCCTCGAGATCGGCGGCGAGGTCGTCGATCAAAAGGTCAACCGAGACCCCCTGCCCCACCACCCGGGCCAGGTCCTCGCGCGGCACGGGCGACGCGGAGGCAAAGAGTACGGATTCGATCCGACGCATCCATTCGCGCCACCGCAAGTCAGCCGGCAAGTCTCCCAGCTCCCGGTCTAGCGCCTCTTCTGCGTGATCCTTGGCCATCCTCAGACCCCGTAGAGCCGAAATGTGTCGCGCCCGGTCAGTTCGCGCACCGCGCCGAGCTCCAGCAGCCGGTCGCAGAACCGTCGCGCGGCGCGATCGGACCGGAGCGACGTCAGCGTCGCCGGCGCGACCGCGTCCCGGGTCAGGAACAGTGCCAGAGCCTCGTCGGCGCCCTTTGCCCGGAGCTTGGGCGCGACGGCCCGGAGCCGCTCAGCGCGCCTTGCCAGGTCGGCCGCCTCTCGCGATGCCTCGGCCGCAGCCGCCAAGATCGCCCGATGGCAGGCCAGGCGCAGCTCCTCGCCCGTCTTCCGCAGATCGCCGCGTTTGAGACCGAGCGCCAGGAGCGGGAGGGCATGCGTCCACCCGAGCACTTGTGCCAATGCCGCATCCGCGAGCAGCAGTGACGCGGTGTGGTCTCGCGGACGCTCACCGATCACGGCTTGAAACACGGCTGCGGCCCGATGGATCGGCGCCCCCTGCCCGGCGTCGAGCCACCTGCCGATTTGGTCTGGCACCAGGTCCGGCAATGCCCGTTCCAAGGCCTTCATCGAAACCGGACGCTCCACCGCACGTTGCCAGGAGAGATAGATGTCCCCCGCCGGTCCGGGACTGTCGCCGGGCTGCAAGAACGCCACCGCATCACGTAATTCTGCAGCCCGTTCCGGTCGTCCTGAGAGGGTCACACAGGCCTCCGCCGCCCTGAGCGCCAGCCGCGCGCGGAGCAAGGTCTGGGGCACGTTCTCGTGTGTCAGCACCAGATGCAGATGACCAAGCGCAACGCCCGACAAAAACGCCACATCTTCAGGGGTTTCGGGCCGTGCGGAGGTGACCCAGCCCGGCAGTTGCGGTACGGTATTCCGGTCGTCTGAGATGGTGGCAGGCTGGTATGTCATGCCACAAGACTAGTCTCTCGCGGCGCTTTCGTCCACAATATGATGTGCAAACCGCCCCGCTTTGCTGGTCTCCGCTATGTCCAATAATGTTGCATTATCGGACGTAATTGAGATAGGCTCGAGAACATGCAGAATTCCGACTATAAACCACACAAGACGCCCGCTTCAGAGCAGCCTAAGATCGAGACTGAGCTCGACGAGAGAGACGTCCCAACGGGTCAAAAGATCGCCCTG
>NZ_WVNW01000021.1 GCF_013179285.1 Roseobacter sp. HKCCD6576-2
GCGGGTCAATTGTTGTGCGCAAAACCGCTTGACTGGGGTGCCTCCGTTACCGAAGCCTAAACGTCTTGAACCGCGAAGGCCAACCGTTGCGGGACATCGTTTGAGCCTTTGCATCCGCTTGTCGAGTTCCTACTGCTCCTCGATGAACCTGACAATTCCCGGACGAAGGTCCGGATGCAGAGGCAGCGAGGGATCCGAGTACGTGGCGAACGGACTGCCCAAGACCCCATCCTTCAGCATGTGGGTCATGCCCGAGAGGTCCAGGCGGGCGGCTCGCGGGAGGGCTGCTTCGAGCAGGTCTGCATCGAGGCCGCGCACTTGAACATCCTCGCCTTCCCTGGACGATGAGGGTGCGGCCTTGCCATTCCTCCGCAACCTCGGCGGGATCGTAGGAGAACAGGTCGATCATGTAGCGCTGCAGTCCTAAAGAGAAGAGTGACCGCCGCAACCACACCATGTACAGTGACATCAACGCTGACACTAAGTATTCGTCCTCATGGCAAGGGCCGAGCGCAATCGCCAATCACGACACGGGGCGTGTCGCGTCCGGTTAGCTCGCGCACAGCGCCCAACTCGACCAGCCTGTCGCAAAACGGCCGCGCCGCGCGGTCGGAGCGAGGTCAGCGCCGCCGGGGCGCGATCATGGCGTCGGACGTTGTGCTGCCATCGCGTGACGCTTGTGACTGGCAGACTATGCGAGCCTGCAGCAGGCTTGGGCGAGACACCTGATTCGGACCGACAGGCCAGACACCAAAAACGGATCCGTCAGATACACCCCCCCAACGGCCTTTTCCGTCAGTCCCGCAACAGAAAGGAAACCTTTACTTTCGGTGTACCGGAGTGGCCCTTCAGACCAGGGCGCTCCGAGAGGAGCCAGCCCTACTTGATGGCGTAGTCGTCGAGCGTCTTGCCCGCCTCAAGCCCTTCTTTGATCCAGGCCGGCCGACGACCGCGCCCGCTCCAGGTCAGTGCCGGATTCTCCGGATGGCGGTACTTCGGCGGCGAGGCTTTGGATTTCGTCTTCGTCTTACCGGTGAGATCCGTCAGCGAGTAGCCGAACTCCTTGGCTTTCGCCTCGACCGCAGCGAGGGCCTCCTTGCGCTGGTTTTCCTCGAAGTCGTCGATGGCTTTAGCCACTTGCTTCTGGAGCGTTTTCAGCTCGTCCAAGGAAAGCTTGTCGATCTTGGGAAGCGGCACGGGGTCAACCCTTTGCGTTTGCAGTCAGTTTGTTCTTTAAGCACGAGTTGGCCGTGGTTGGAAGAGAACGTGCAGAACTGGCGATCTGTGGGTAGATGCGACCCCGCTGTCGATTACCCCACTCGGGGTACGGATAAGCGCCTCCATTATCGTTACCGCTCCGGCGGGCAAATCCCGTGCGGTCGCCTGCATCGCCGCGCACACATGCTGGATGGCCCCAGTCACGTCCGGCTCTGGCCGCCGCGAGATATCGCGCAGCGCTTCGGCCACTGTCATCGTACCAACCTCAGATATGCTCAGCCTTCTTTCATAATCACAAACACGTGATATAGTCCTACGCTCAGTACGGATGGAACGCGCTTTTTAGGGAGTCAGAAATGCCAAAAGAACTTGTTGTCGTCCCTGGAGCGGTCGCCAAAAAGACCGTCGTCGATGAGGATGGGTATGAATATCCAGTATACGAGCAGATTCCTCATCTTGGGCCGGTCACTCGGAGCCTTTGGTTGGGTGAATGGGTGGAGGTTAGAATGCACTCGGCCGGCGTCCATGTCTGCGAGCCGAAAGAGGAAATCGAAACGGACAGCGATTGGGAAGCTGTTGTCTTTGGTTGATGTTGCGAGCCGTGCGTGCCCTGAGCGGTGTGAACACCACGATTGCGTCAACTGTCATGACCGAGATCGGCGACATTACCCGCTTTGACAACCCCCGTCAGCTGATTGCCTGGCTCGATCTGGTGCCGAGCGAGCAGTCCAGCGGCAACACAACCCGACGGGGACGATTGATCAAAACTGGGAATGCCTTGGCGAAAACCATGCTGGTTGAAGCCGGGTGGTCGTATCGGCACTCACCAAAAGAACATCATTCACAAAATCGAGGATGCATGGGTCTTGCAGGACCCCGACTTTAGCCGCTTCATAACCCAACTCCTCAGATCACTGATGTGACCACATAAAGATGAAAGACGGCTTCTCCGCCGGTGACCCAAACACCGGAAGGAGACCGATATGGCAGAGCCCAAAACACAAGCCGTCCTGAAAGACCTCGGGATAGCACTGCAGGAACCGCCCCTCACCCCAAAGCACGTGTCCGACATCATGCGTTCCGCCTTCGGAGGCAGCGACGCGGAAGGCGCGTGGTGCTGGCGTCAAGCCTACGACACCATGCAAGCCACAGCCATACAAACGGCGATTTCATCGAAGTCGACCGGATCACTCTCCGCTTTGATCGGATTGGCGCGCAACCTGTTGACCGAGAGTCGACGGAGCGAAGCACAGGTCAGACTGCAGCAGTTCTCCACCCCCCTGCCCTATGCATGGCTGGTCGGCCAGGCAGCTGAATTGTCTCCGTGGGATCGTGTCCTGGAGCCATCGGCCGGGACAGGCGCACTGGCGGCTATGGCTTTTGGTAAGGCGCAGTCTGTCATTCTCAATGAGATCGACCCTTTCCGTGCCGAGTTGTTGAGTGCGGTGTTCCAACAACCCATTCACCATCTTGACGCCGAACACATCAACGATCTTTTGCCGGGTACGCGCCCGACAACCGTGCTGATGAACCCACCCTTCTCGACAAGTGCCAAACGGGAAGATCCGACAATGGTGGCGCGCCATCTGGTTTCAGCTGCGCTTGCACTCGAAGACGGCGGGCGCCTGGTTGCGATCGTTCCTGACCGTTTCACACCCGAGCGGATGAGCGATTGGTGGCAGCGTTTCACCCAGATCGCCATGCCGCGATTGCGCATCGACATGCCAAGTGCGATCTACCGCAAACTCGGAACCCAGATTCTGACGTCGCTTTTGGTCTGCGACAAAACTGGTGACTAGCAGCCACTCGCCAGTTTTCAGGCACGTTCCATTGAGGAAGCCGCAAAGCTCATTGCGCAACATCCTCAGCCCCGTCTGGATGTCAAATCCAGCACGCCACGGGTACCGGTGACAGCGAGACCCAAGACCCGAACGACACCACCGCCACGTCCCAATGCCCGCCCTGTCGCGCGGATCTCTGAGGTACAGTTCCGTGAGCGCGATGAGCCTTATGTCGGCAAACCCGTCTCAGATGTCTTTGCACGATCCCGGCCACAGCGGATTGTGTTTGACGGCGCGCAGGAACAGCCCAGCCCCTTGGTAGAAAGCCTGGCCATGGCCTCTGTTGTGCCGCCTATTCCGTGCCGCGGGCCGAAACTGCCCGAGCGGCTTGTGACGGAAGGCCTGATTTCAGAAGCGCAGTTGCAAGCGATCGCCATGATTGTCTCCGCTCATGACAGCGATCTGCCCGGCACATTCAAAGTCTCCGACGACTGGACTGAAGCGTTCACATCTGCCAAGCACATGGTTGGCATTTCCAAACCCGCGACACTGCACACGCTCCGCCATAGTTTTGCGACCCACCTTCTCGAGACCAACACTGATGTGCGGATCATTCAGGTGCTCTTGGGCCACGCCAAGCTGACGACCACAGCGCAATACACCCATGTGGCCACCAAGACGATCAAGGACACGGTCAGCCCCTATGAGATGCTGGCTGGCCTGCAGGATCAGACCCTGCGGCGAAGCCTGGAGTGACGCGCCGGGGCATTGTCCCGCCCGACGCTGGAGATTGCAGACATCTTTCGCAGGTATGGCCCCGCATGGCGACGGGCCAATGCCGGGCATGTCAACTTGTCCCAGCTCAAAGTGATGTCATCCATCGAGACCTGCCGAACCGAGGCGCTCGGCGGGCATGTGGCGGGCTGCACCAAGTGCGGTCACCACCACATCGCCTATAACTCCTGCAAGAACCGGCACTGTCCGAAGTGTCAGGGATCGGCCGCGCGCGACTGGATGGAAGCGCGCGCCGAGGATCTGTTGCCCTTGGAGTACTTCCACGTGGTCTTCACGATGCCCGCCGAGATCGCCCAGATTGCTTATTGAAACAAGCGCGCGGTCTACGGACTGCTGTTCAAGGCATCAGCCGAGACGGTTATGACCATCGCCGCCGCCCCCAAGCGCATGGGCGCGAAGGTGGGCATGACCAGCGTGCTGCACACATGGGGGTCAGCGATGACCCACCATCCTCACGTCCACATGATCGTGCCCGGCGGAGGGCTGTCGCCGGATGGCAAGAAGTGGGTCGCCTGTAAGCCGGGGGTCTTTCTGCATGTGCGGGTGTTGTCGCGCCTGTTCCGCCGCCTCTTTCTGGACGGGCTGGTGGCGCTGCACCAAGCCAAAGAGCTGGCTTTCTATGGGGAGCTCGAGCAGCTGGCGCAGACCGACGCCTTCACCGCTTGGCTCGCTCCCTTCCGCAAATCCGAATGGGTGGTCTATTCCAAACCGCCTTTCGGCGGGCCCGAGGCCGTGCTCGCCTACCTCAGCCGGTATACTCACCGGGTCGCAATCTCGAACCATCGCCTCATCAGCGCTCATGCCGATACCGTCTCCTTCCGCTGGAAGGATTACCGCGTCAAGAATGGTGACCGCCAGAAGACGATGCGTCTGGCCACGGCCGAGTTCATTCGCCGCTTTCTGACCCATGTTCTCCCTGACGGGTTCCACCGCATCCGCCACTACGGCCTACTGGCCAGCGGTGTCCGCAAGACCAACCTCGCTAAAATCCGCGCATTTCGTATCGGTGTTAGGTGATCTGACAAAGAGGCAGCGCCTTGTCAAACTTGACGCAAGTCCGCCATCAACCGTTTAGCCTGTCCTCGATCTCACCGATCGACGACAGGATATCCTCGAAATCGGGGGCATCGCCAAAGACCATCGCCCTTGTGTTGTCGTAGTCCCGGGCCAATCGATCAATCATGTCGCCCACGGGTCGAAGGGCGAGCGTACCGGGCGCAGCGGTCGCGAGATCGTAATCCGGTCTACTGAAAAACGTTCGGGCATGCTCTATGCAATCAGCTCCGAGTGCCAGATTGGAGATAGCCGAGGCGCTAACATCCGAGGTCAAGAGTGAGTGCAGGTCGTAGTAGTGCCGCGAAATCCGCTGCCCGTCCTGGCGAAGCTCCCCGCGGCGCTCGAACCAGCTGCGCAAGCCATGAGCAATGACGATCTTGTCCCAGAAGGTCCGCTCGGCATGGATCGTCGTGACATCTGGCACTCTGAGATCCAATGCTTCGAGATCAGCATCGATGTAGGGAGCGATCGTGACTGGTCGGTTCGGATCGAGAGCGGATTTGGCCCCGGACTCGATCTTGACTGCGGCCTGCACATATCCAGTTTCAGATGCATCCACTCGCGGATACCAGACAAGCAGAGTCTGAGCATTGGGATCGCCGTCATCGACTTCGACGCGACCCGTCCCACCCGTGTCGGCCTCCAAAGCCTCAGCAACTGCTGAAAGGAGCTCTGTGGTGATGTAGTGGCTGCAATCCGCTGCAATCGCGTCAAGGGCAGCCTTCCGCTTCTTGTTGGAAAGTGCCGCGATTTCGGCTGTGCTGCCAGGGTGCCCAAGGTCATCCCTAAAGACAGTGACGTCGATGTCTTCTGAGAACCGGTTGATCAGACCATAAGCCTTCGAGAGCGACGTGCCACCTTTGAAGAGAAGACGCGGGCCGCTGGTCGGAAGCCGATGGTAGAGGGTGTTTAGTGTCCAACACACCCAGAAGTCTTTCTCGATGTTGATCAGCGGCGCACCTAGCCGCCGGGCAGTCGTGAGGAAGAGATCGGCTCGGTCGGCAGGGTCTGCACGGATGACGTCCAAGAATGCGTCTGTCGTCATGTGTTGTTCGCCGTACCTGCCGACATGATTGGTCCACGCAGGATATCCTGCATCCAAATCGGCATGGCCGAGAGACCGATGCGAAGATCGTCGGCGAGCTTGGGCCCTTTGTCACGATCGTTGAGCAGCTTACGAATGGTCCGATCGACTTTCGAGCGCTCGGTCTTCGCCTGCATGGTATCGTGAATCCAGTGGAGCGCCTGAACGAGATACATACCAGGTCGCCCGGCCCAGTACAGACGACTGGGCGCAGCATGCTTGAAAACGATCTTTTGGTTGCCCATTTCAATCGGTTTCAGTCGGGCATCGACCAGAACCTCAATCTTGGCGGGTACGGCATTGGTCAGTCCGAGAGTGTTGGCGGCTGTCATTCCGTCCACGACAAAGCGCACCTTGTCACGCCGCGCGACGGCTTCGATGACGGCGCGATAATCCGGTGCCGACGGCTTCCCGGTCAGCTTGTTGAGTCGCGGCTTGTCGTAGAGGCCGCGCTCGATACGGCGGAGCTCGCCTGACTTGGCCAGTCGCTGGAGGGCCTTGTCAACGGCGTCACGCAAACCGGTATCCGCAAAGTCTCCGGGCGTCCAAACCTTGGCGGGTTCGGCAGCGATCCGATCAAGGATCTGAGAGGGCAGAGTTGCAGGTGATGTACTATCCGCCATGTCCGAAGATTACCACATATTTCGGACATGAGCGAGTCCGAAGTTTGCTTGTCCCTGTACATGGTGTGATTGCGGCGGTCGCCCTAGCGCGCTGCTTGCGACGGCAGCCAGGTGACCAGGTCCGGGATCGCGACGAACAGGATCAGCACCGCCAGCTGGATCGCGAAGAACGGCAGCACCCCGCGATAGACCTGGCCGAGCCCGATCTCGGGCGGCAATACGCCCTTGAGGTAGAACAGCGTGTAGCCGAAGGGCGGCGTGATATAGGCCATCTGCGCGGTGATCATGAACAGCACGCCGAACCACAGCGCATCGAAGCCCAGCGAGATCGCGATGGGCGCAAAGACCGGCACGCACAGAAGGATGATCCCGATCTCGTCCAGGAAAAGGCCCAGGAAGATCAGGATCGCCAGCATGCCCGCCAGCACGACATAGGCCGACGCATCGAGGCCCCGGATGAAGCTGAGCAGCCCGTCCGCCCCGCCCGTCGCCACGAAGACGGAGATGAAGGCCTGCGCCGCGATGGTGATCCACAGGATCATCGCGGTCACCCGCAGCGTGTCAGTCGCCGCCTCCGACAGCATCGACAAGCGCAGCTTGCCCGCGACGATGGCCGACAGCACCGCGCCCAGCACGCCGACCGCGGCCGCTTCCGTCGGGGTGGCGAGACCGGCGTAGATCGTGCCCAACACCGACACGATGACGACGGCCGGCAGGACCAGCGATTTGAGCGCCGCGAGCTTCTCGCGCAGGGGCGCGTTCGGCGCGTCCGCATCGACGGGGGCCAGCACCGGGTTCAGCCGCACGCGGACGTAAATGTAAAGCGCGTAGGATCCGGCGAGGATCAGGCCCGGCACGATGCAGGCCATGAACATCCGCCCGATGGAGACCTGCGCGGTAATCGCATAGACGATAGTGATGACCGAGGGCGGGATCAGGATCCCCAGCGTTCCGCCGGCGCAGATCGCCCCCAGCGCCAGGCGCTCATCGTAGCGGCGCGCCAACATCGACGGCAGCGCGAGGATGCCCATCGCCGCGACGGCGGCTCCGACCACGCCCGTCATGGCCGCCATGATGGTGCAGATGACGATGGTGCCGATGGCGAGGCCGCCCGGCACGCGGGAGAACCACAGCTCCATCGCGCGGTAGAGCGCTTCGATAATACCGGATTTCTGCAGGACTGAGGCCATGAGGATGTAGAGCGGGATCGCCATCAGCGCTTCCGAGCCCATCGTCTCAAACGTGTTGAGGACGGTGACGATCAGCGCGGGCGGACCCCAGACGAAGATCGTCGCCAGAAAGGCGATGGCGCCCAGCACGAAGGCCAGCCCGGCCCCCGTCAGCATCAGCGACACCAGCGCAGCGAACATGCCCAGAAGAACGATGTTGCCTTCCATCAGGCTGGCTCTTCGGGTGCGAAGGCGAGGACGCATTCGGCCAGCGCCTGCGCCATCAGCAGCCCTGCGGCCAGCGGCAGCATCATCTTCGACGGCCACAGAACGGGCCGCCACGCGGAATAGCTCGTCTCGCCGTATTGGAAGGATTGCCAGGCCAGGGGGGCGGCAAACCAAAGCAGGATCGCCCCGAAGATTAGGGCAAGAAGAAACCCGACCAGCGCCAGCGCCAGCGCCAGCGCCGCGGCACCCGTCGCGCGGGCGGAGACGAGGTCGACGGCGACATGGCCGCCCAGGTGCAGCAGGTATGGCCCGCCCAGAAGGAAGTACGGCCCGAAGATCAGCGTGGCGAATTCCGGTGCCCAGGACGTGGGCGCGGCGGCGGCGTAGCGCGCCACCACCTCGTAGAGCATCAGGGCCGCGATAACCCAGATGCCCCACTTCGCCGCGTGGAAGGCGCCGCGGTTCACCGCCGTGATCCCGCGGGCCAAGGTCAGCGCCGGGCTCACAGCAGGCGCAGGTCCGTCAGCAGCTCTTCCTGGCTGTCAAGGATGCGCGTGGCCAGCGCGTCGCTGTTGGTCGCATTGCGCCAGCTTTCGCGGGCGGCGGCGCGCGCCTCCGCGATGTCTTCGGGGTCGAGCATGATGGTTTCCACCCCGGCGTCCTCGAACCGCGCGAGGTATTCGCCGTTCGCGACCAGGATGTGCTGGCGCAGGCTGCCGGAGATCTCGCGCGCCGCGACTTCGATGGCCGCCCGCTGCGAGTCCGACAGCGCCTGCCACGCGACGGTATTGGCGACGTAGCTGGTAGCGGTGGTCGGCTGGTGAATGCCGGGCAGGATGATGTAGGGAGCGACCTCGTGCAGCCCTTCCTCGTAGTTCGCCTGCAGATCGCCGCGATCGGCGAAATCCACGAGGCCGCTGTCCAGCGCGGAATAGACCTCGCCCGTGGACAGGGGCGACACGGCGACACCGAAATCGCCCATCACCGCCGCCGCCAGCCCGACGAAGCGGCCCTTCAGGCCCGACATGTCCGCGATGCGCCGGATCTCGACCCTGGAATGGATCGGTTCTTCGCCATAAACGGTCGGGGCCACGTAGGTCAGGCCCGCCTGGGCATAGCTTTCGCGCGCCATGTCGAGCCCGCCGCGTTCGTAAAACCACGCCTCGTATTGGTCGCTTTCGGGGAACCCGAACGGCACGGTTGAGGTGAAGCCGTGCGCAGGGATGCGCCCGGCCGTGTAGCCGTCGAACGTCTTCATCATCTGGAAAGCGCCACCGCGCACCGCGTCGAAGGCCTGGGCCGCGGGCACGATCTGGCCACCCGCGAAGGGGGTGATGGTCAGGCTGCCGCCGGTCAGCTCGCCCACGCGGGTGCAAAAGCGCTCCTCGAACCGTTGCGGGGTGGTGCCGCCGCCCCAAAGCGCCTGCATCCGCCATTCCACGGCCTGTTCCTGCGCGCGCACCTTCACTGCGCCCAGGGTGACGATGGCCGGTGCGGCCAACGTTACGGTGCCGATGCGCGCCAATACCTTGCGTCTGGTCGTCATGTATCTGTCCTCCCTATGCGACACGGGTTTCACGTTCCGGCCAGCAGCGCGCGGGCGCGGGCGACCGAAACGTCGCCCTCCTGCGCAAGCGTGGCCGCGATGTGATCGACGTCCGCGCCCGTTGCGCCGGCGCTGATCGCGATGTTGCGGGCATGTAGGGCCATGTGGCCCTTCTGGATGCCCTCGGTGGCCAGCGCGCGCAGCGCGGCCATGTTCTGCGCCAAACCTACGGCGGCGATGACCTGCCCCAGCTCGGTCGCGCTTTTGACGCCCATCAGATCCAGCGCGGCACGCGCCGTGGGATGCGTCTTGGTCGCACCGCCGACAAGGCCCACGGCCATCGGCATCTCCAGCGTGCCCGAAACCCCGTCCGGCGTGCGCTCCCAGCGGGTGAGCGCGGTGTAATGCCCGTCGCGCGCGGCCCAAGCATGGGCGCCCGCCTCGATCGCGCGCCAGTCGTTGCCGGTGGCCAGGACGACCGGGTCGATGCCGTTCATGATGCCCTTGTTGTGCGTGGCGGCGCGGTAGGGGTCCAACTCGGCCAGCGCGCAGGCTTCCACCATGCCCTGCGCGACATCCGCGCCGTCCAGCTCCTCGGTGGCGAGCGCGCTTTGCATCAACGCGACATGGGCGCGAACCAGGCGGCGATCGGCGAGGTTCGACAGGATGCGCAGGCGCACCCGGCCCCCGGCGATCTCCGCGATCTTCGGGGCGAGCGCTTCGGCGATTGAATTGACCGCGTTGGCGCCCATCGCGTCGCGCACGTCCACTAGGATATGCAGAACCAGCATCGCGCCGACGGAACGATGGTGATGCAGATGCACCTCGATGTCCCGGCAGCCACCGCCCACCTCGACAAGCACCGGATCGCACGCGTCCACATCGGCCATCAGCTCGTCCCTGGCGGCCAGCAGGCGGGCGCGGGCGGCATGTGTGTCGGCCACGTCCAGCACCTGAATCTGGGCGCGCATCACCGGCTCGGACGCGGAGGCGTGGAACCCGCCCACGCCACGCGCGATCCGGGCCATGTAAGAAGCCGCAGCGACGACCGAGGGTTCCTCGATCGCCATCGGGATCAGGTAGTCGCGCCCGTTCACGGTGAAGTTCGCGGCCACCGCCAGCGGCAGCTCGAAGACGCCCATGACGTTCTCGATCATGCCGTTAGCCGTCGCTTCGGGCAGCGCGCCGCGCCCTGCAAGGGCCGTTCGCACATCCGCGGCCAACCCGCCCGCAACCGCGTGTAGCCGTTCGTCCGGCGTCATCGCGCGCAAGCCTTCGATCCGTGACCCGTTCGGCATCGCTTCCCTCCCGTAGATGGAGCGAGGGTGCCGCGCGGCCACCGCAACCGACAGTTACAGTGCCGGTCAATTTACGTGTAGTGTACCCACCATCTGTTGGTTACACTTTCAACCGATGGGAAAAGCCGATGACCTAACCGACGACCTGCTGGCCCAGTTACGCAGCCTGAAACCCGGTGACCGGCTGCCATCCATCCGCGCGCTGGCGCAGGCGCGGGGCATCTCGAAGAACACGGTGATCGAGGCTTACGATAGGCTCGTCGCCCGTGGCCTGATCGTGGCGCGCCGCGGCAGCGGCTTTCACGCCGCCCGCCGGCCCGACCCGCCCGAACGCACCGCTGCCCCGCCCCTGCTTGATCAGGCCGTGGACAGTGTGTCGCTGCTGCGTGCGCAGCTGAACCAGACGTTTGATCTGCGCGTCGGCGACGGCCGCCCACCGGCGGCGTGGACGGCCGCCACCCTGCCCCGCCGGATGCCACCCGCCCTGTGGCATGCGGTGGCGCGCGACGGCGAAGGCTACGGCTCTGCCATGGGCGACGCGGATCTGCGCGCCCGCATCGCCGCGCGCCACCGGCTCGAAGGGGTCGCGGCGAGCGCGGATCATGTCCTGACCACCTTCGGCGCCAACCATGCGCTCGACCTCGTCATCCGCCGGTATCTTGTGCCGGGCGCGACGGTGCTGGCCGACGATCCGGGCTACTACCCGCTTTTCGCGAAGCTGCGGCTGGCCGGAGTCGCCGTGGAAGGGGTGCGGCGAGGCGATTTCGGGCCGGACCTGGACGATCTCGCCCAGCAGGTCGCGCAGCACCGGCCCAGCCTCTTTTTCACCCAATCGCGCGGCCAGAACCCGACCGGCACCTCGATGGACGCGCGGCACGCGCACGGCGTGCTCAGCATCGCGCAGGAGGCCGGGATGCTCGTGGTTGACGACGATCCCTTCATCGACCTGCCCGGTATGGAAGGAACGCGGCTGGCCAGCCTCGACGCGTTCGGCCGGGTCATCAGCATCGGCACCTATGCCAAGGTTCTGCATGCCGGGCTGCGGGCCGGTTATGTTCTGGCCGCGCCGCAGATCGCGCGCGATCTGGCAGAAATCAAGATGCTGACGGTCGTCAATTCGTCCCGCATCACTGAAATGATGGTGGCTCAGGTCATGGAATCGGGCCGGTTCGATCGGCATTTGCGGCGCTATGCCGAAAGGATGGTCGCAGCGAAGGAGGCGGTGCTGTCCAGCCTCGCGGAGATGGGGATGGCTCCGGCAAGGCCCTGGGGCGGCGGCCTCTACACCTGGCTGCACCTGCCGCTCGGCCTGGACGAGGCGGGCCTTGCACAGCAAGCGTCGGACCGCCGTATCTTCCTGGCGCACGGTCAGATCTTCCGCCTAGGCCGCCAGGGGCCGCCCGCCATGCGGCTGAACCTGTCGCGCGCGGCCGATCCCCGCTTCTTTCGGTTCCTGCGGCAGGCCTTGCAAGAGGCGGCTTGAGAGCGCGTATAGGGCCGATTTTGCCGAGGTCTTAGCAGGCAGGCCCAAGTGACAGCAGGTACTTGTGATCGGATAGGTTTTGAACGCCGTTGGATAACCAATCAGATACGATTTCTACTGCACAAGTCGGGGGCTCTATGGGCGAGCAGGCTCACGGGCATAGGCAGAGATTTATAGGGTGTGGTGCCGTAAGCCTCTGATAATGGGTCCCATTATCGTTACCGCTCAAGCGGGAGATTTCGGAGCGCTGAACTGCCTGTGTTGAACTGGCTGAACTCACCCAAAGGAGTTCAGCATGCCCCATCTCGATCACGCCGCCTTCGTCAACTCACGCCGCGACGAGCGCAGCCTCGGCCACCATACGCTCCGTGCCTATGCCCAAGATCTTCGCACCTTCGCGCGCTTCACCAAGACACACCAACTCAACGAGCCGCTGTCGAAGGAAGATATTCTCGCCTACCACCGTCATCTGCGCGACGATCTGGGCGCCAAACCCGCGACCATCGAACGGCGTTTGGTGACCCTCAAATCGTACTATGCCTGGCGTGAAGATCGAAACAGCGCCCTACGCTCCCCGTTCGCAGACGTCCGCATCTCCGTGAGGATCCCGCGGCTCCTGCCGCGTCCCGTCGATCGAGACATCCTCAGAGCGGTTCTCCAAGCCGGTGAGCGCGCCATCGCTGCACGATCAACGCCAGGCGCGGACGCTGCTGCGCTGGCCTCGCAAAATGCCGTCACGCTCCTGATCATCAAGCTGCTGATCGTGACAGGCCTGCGGATCAGCGAACTCACCAATCTGAAGGTCCGCGACGTGTCGCCGGACAGCGGCCAGATCCTCGTGCGCGGCAAAGGCAGCAAAGAGCGAATCGTCTTCGTGCCGAACCGGGAGCTGCAGGAGGAGTTCCAACGCTACTGCCAGCTACGTTCCGAACACGGTTCGATCGGAGCACCGCTGTTCCTCAACACGGTGGGACGCCGCCTCCGCGCGGCCACCTTTCGCAAGCGGCTGCGAGCGCTGTCAAAACGCCTCGGCATCGAACCCCACCTGACCCCACACCGGTTCCGGCACTCGGCCGCGACGCTTCTAATCGAGGAGGGTATCGACATCCGAATGCTTCAGGCGCTCCTTGGGCATGCGAGCCTCAAGACCACCGAAATATATGTGAGGGTCTCTAACCATTGGGGGGGATCGGAATTAATTGGAATGGTGAGCACGGTTTAAACTGGAACGGGTGGATGAAGATCATCGCATGATAGCCTTGTTTTATTGGCGATGCGGGACGGCGCGGCAAAATCGGCCGTTCGGCAAGGGTGGCCCGGACTAAACTGGACTATGCCGGATGATGCCGGATGGTTCCAAAAGCGGCACTAACTCTCACCATTCATGCATCGATGCGACCACGCGCCCAATGATCGACGTGTCCTCGCCGAGTGTCGCCAGATTGATCTCTCGCGGTGGATAGCGGCTGTTTTCGCTAAGAAGTGAGATCGCATCCGGGGCTATGCGCTGAACATACTTTACCAGAAGATCATCACCTAATCGCACCACATAGGTGACGCCGTCGGAGATCTCGCATTGAGCCCGATCAACAAGTAAGAGGTCACCATCCGAAAGCCGGGGTTCCATGCTGTCACCGCGCACGGAGATGACGGCGAGGTTGTCAGGCGCAAGTTTTCGTCTCGTTAGCCATGAACGGTTGAAGGCGTAAAACCTGGTCTGGGTTTCCTCATCGACCAAGGCATCACAACCGGACACAGAAGCGACGGAAAATCGAGGTATGGGAACAAATTCTGTACTCGGGTTAGTGCGGGTAGGGTCTTCCTTATCGGCAGGGTCGTCCAAATCAGACACATATTTTGGCGCTATCCCCAGAAGAAGCCAATTAGGTGAGACACCAATTTTTTCCACGAGCGCGGCCAAAACGGTCCCGTTGGGTGTTGATTTCTCGGCCAGGTAGTTCTGAACGGTCCGATAGCTCACGCCAATCTCTGCGCAAAACTCCTTTAGATTCATATTTCTATCTGCCGCCAGCTCTCTAAAACGCTCCGCAAACGCCAAAATTTTCCCAATCCTTGTTGTTGAGCACCATTATTGGTGTATATTTGCGTTGCAACGACACAACGCACCCCAGCATTGCGAGGACACTATGTCAGCAAGACGCAAGCCGTTCCAGCCCGGAGCGGTCCTATGTGAGGTCCTCGTTGGCGCATGCCGCGCCTCAGGCTCCGTTTGTGATGCCTGGCGCGAGGAGCCCGGCACCCACACCAGCACCACTCCCGTGGCTACCTGCGGACAATCTGGGGACGACACGGGCCAGGCGCGCCTCAAACACCGGAAGCGCATGACACCCCGCGATGCGGTGCTGAGCAAGGGAACGCGTCACGGAACGCGCGCTCGGTGCCGGAGAAGGGGCGCGCGCGCCGAGACGGTGGCGGTGTAGAGTATGGGGCAGGCATCGCGCAAATTCGAGCGGGTTGAGGGCCGTGGCGCGGGGTCGCCAATGCCATACGGTCCCCCTATTGGCGACCGGGTTGGCGACCCATTGGCGACCACCGGGTTTTGGCTGAGCGCGACCGATGTCGCATCCTTGTCGGGTGTGGCTCTCAGGGTTGCCCAGAAGGCCCTCAAATCCCGCCGCTGGCGCGGTGCTGATCTTGTGGTGCGCCCGGTTGAGATCGGGCGCGGCGGTGCGGGCGGCAAGGCTCTCCAGGTCCATGTCGACAGCCTGCCCACTGATCTGCGGGAGGCCTGGTATCTGGAGCGTGGCATCGTGCTCCACGCAAAGCCCGATGTGGCGACCGGCGGCACCTGTCTTGTACCGGAGCAGGCCCACCAAACGGATGCACGCTTTGAGGCCGATCTGGCTTTGGCGCGGTGGCGGCAGGAGGTGATCCGCCCGGCCCTGGCCTTTGAGAAGGGCTCGCCTGAGCGGGCGGCGGTGATCGAGGGCCTCACCCGGGAACCGCGCCTGTTCCCGAACGGCACCCGCAAGTCAGTGTCGAGACAGACGCTCTATACCTGGATGCGCGACTTTGAAGCCGAGGGCTTGAATGGCCTGATGCGCAAGCGCCGCGCGGATCGCGGCGTCAGACGCCAGACGGTCACCCGCGCCTGGGGTGCGTTCTTTGCGGCGCATGTCGATGCGGCCACGCAGGCCGGGATCGGCGACGAGTTGACCACCTATATCCGGTCCCTCTGGGCAGCGGGGGAATGCGGCTGGCGCGCGATCACTGAAAAATCCACCACCCGCCTGATCGAGATGAGCCGAGACCTCAACGTGCTGGCTTTTGATGCGCTGGAGCTGGGCCGGTGTGGCGACACGAATGCCAAAGGCACACAGTTCGGCCTCTGTAATGTGACCCGCCGCCAGGTGGAGCATCACCGCCAATACGCGCTTCTCGCGATCAAGAACAAAGACAACGCGACATTCCAGGACAGGTACATGCCTTCGATCCGGCGGGACTATTCCAGCCTCTTGCCACGTCAGATCGTGGTCGGTGATGTTCACCCCGTGGACATCATGATGCGCCGCGAGGATGGCACGGTGGTCTATCCCAAGGCGATTGCCTGGTATGATGTGGCCACCAATGAAATCCACATGACCTTTGTGCTGTTGCAGCCCGGCGAAGGCATCCGGCGCGAACATGTGGCCCAGAGCTTTGAGGCGATGGTCGCGGAATGGGGCCTCCCAGAGATGCTCTATCTCGACAACGGGTCAGAGTATTCCTGGGATGCCATGATCGGCGGGTTCACCCAGCTCTCCAAGCTGACCCAGGGCGGGCTCAAGGTGTTTGACCTGGAAGGTGACCCCAATGTCGCCAAGCGCGTGGCCACGGGCCGCGAGGCGTTCGATGCCATACAACGCGAAAGGCAAGCCGGGCATCGAGGGTGCCTTTGGCAATATCGAGCAAGTCTTTTTCACCACAATCCCAGGCTGGACCGCTGGCGACCGGATGAACAAAAAGACCCACGCCAAGGGCAAAGACCCGGTGGCCTTCAATGGCGATGCGAGTGCCTTTCTGGAGACCGCTGGCAAGGCCTTAAAATGGTATCACAAGCGCCCTCAGCATGGGCGGCTTGCAGGCATGAGCCCCAATGAGGCCCTGCGCAATTTCATTGATCAGGGCTGGGGCAAGACAACGCTCTCGCACCCCGAGGTTTTGGCCCTTGCCTTTGCCGAGGAGGTCGAGCGCATGCCGGATCGCGGGCGTGTCAGCTACACCCCCCGACGCGGCGAGACCATGTATTTCTACGACGATGCGCTCCTGGGCCTTGATCACAAGATCACGCTCAGGGTGCCCGCCTTCAATCCTGAATTTGTGTTCTGTTTCGCAGATGGTGAGCTGATCTGCCAAGCCTTCCCTGAGCAAACCTTTGGCGTCCTCGATGGCGCTGGCGCTCAGGAGGTCAACCGGCGCGGAAAGGCTTTCCGCCGCCAGATTGCCGAAAAGCGCAAGCATGTGGCCCTCCTCAGCCTCACCGAGGAAACCGAGCGCCACATCGCCCACATGCCCGATGCTCCAGAGGCTCCAGTCGCCGCGATTGTGGACGCTGGGATCATCGACCGCATGGCTCGGATGGATGCCGAGGCGCGCGAGAAAGCCCTGGCCGATGCGGCCCAGGCTGAGCCGCGCAAACCCCTTCAACAATGGAAAACTGGACCGGTGAAGGTCTTGGAAAACTTCAAATTTGCGGAGGAAGAGGATTGAGGAGTTTCGTTGAAACGGAAATGGTGAGCCGGGCGCGCCTGATGTGCGAAACGGTGATGGCCGCGCCACGCTACAGCCGCCTGGGTCAGATCACAGGTGATCCCGGCACCGGCAAGACCTCGGCGACCTATTGGCTCGCCGAGAAGCTGGGGGCCATCCGCATCGAAGCCTGGGCAGGCATGAAGGAAAAGACCTGCCTGCAAGAGCTGGCCCATGCGTTCACGAAGGCCGGATATCCCATTGATGAGAGCGGTACATCCAACACGCTGATCCAGCGCCTCATCCGGCGTGGAGCCGAGGGCAAGCTGATCATTGTCGATGAGGCCAACCATCTGCGCTGGCCCACCCTTGAGATGCTGCGCTCGATCTCTGACATCGGCGGTGCGCCACTGGTGATCGCGGGCACTGACTTGCTGGCCAAGAAATTCACCCACCTGCAAATCCGCGTATTCCTTGAGCAATTCCGCCAGCGTGTGGGCACCAAAAAGGTGGTCATGCAGCCGGTCCAGGATGCCGGCGAGATGGCTGCATATGTGCTTGCGCCGCGCTTCGGGGGCGTCACGCAAAAGAGCGCCAACGCGTTCCTCAAAAAGACGGGGGGCAACTGGCGCTTTGCCGTGGCTCTGGCCGATGCGTGTGAGCGCCTGATGTCCAATGAGGACATCGAGAAACTGGATGAGCGCGTGGTCGAGACCGCCGCCGCATGGATGGCGGGAGGGAGCTGATGGGACGCCATGCTGATGAGTTTGAGCGCGCCACCAAGGCGCTCCAGGACCGCCTCCAGGCGCGGATTGACCGGCTTCGAGACAGTCGGATGATCGCCCCGCTCAAGCCCCCCGATGCGCGCACCGCCCACGCCGTCGCGGCGGGGTAGGCCGCCGGGCTCGGCACCATTGGCGAGACCAGCACCCTCAGCGCAAGCGCAGGGCTGAAAGTCACGTTCACGCCATACTCCCTTGCTCTAACGCCGGGGCACTCGGATCACGATCAGGCAGCGACCCTCGGTGCTTTCAAAACGTTGTTTTTTCTACGGAATCTTGCGTATTTCGTTGAAAAACTCGAGCTTGATCGGGAGGTAAGTCGCTGATTCAATTTTT
>NZ_WVNW01000022.1 GCF_013179285.1 Roseobacter sp. HKCCD6576-2
GCCCGTCGGGCAGATCGTCGATCAGATAGTCTGCTTTTCGGTATTCGATATCCAGTTTATGGGCGGCGGCTTCGGCTCTGGCATGGTCGAGGGAACCGGCCGAGAAATCGACGCCAATCACCTTGGCGCCTCTTGTCGCCATCCGCCTTGCATAAAGACCCGGCCCGCAACCCAGATCACAGACGTTCTTGCCAGACAGGCCGATTTTCCGGTCAATCCATGCCACGGTGCCGTCGATGGTCGGGCTCTTGCGCGAGGCCAAGTCCGTGCTGTCGTCCAGATGCATTTTCAGCATTTTTTGCGCGATCCAAGGATCGGTCCAGAGCACATCGGTTGTGTAGCGGGAAAAAGGCCTCGGTTTCCGATTGAGTTCAGCCAGATCTGAATACACGCTGGTCGGCTCCTCTCGCTACGGTGCCGCCCGGTAGCATCGTTCTTTGCGCATGCCAGCTTGCCGAACCCGGGTCAAGTCGACGTCCGCAACGGGGCTCTCAGCTGATCTTAGCCGCGTTGTGCCGCAAGGTCAGCGCGCGGTCCCGAAGCGGACATCGAATGGCAGTCGGTAGGTGGCCGCAGTGCGGACCAAGGATAGATTCGCCGTGACTGCGCCTAAGTCTGCCGTCGCCCGGACTAGGATATATGCCGCCTTTTTGGGTCGTATGCTTATCCGAACAAGGCTCCATTTATAGACTATGACTGCGGCAGGTCCGGCAGCCAAAAGCAAGATCAAGTTCATTTCGGTTTGTCGTTTGGCTGACACCGTCTGACTATAACTGAACATAAGCGGTTCTCCGTCGTATCAATGCCGAGAGCAAGCTTGTGGACAACCTGCGATGCCAGCGTTCGCGACTAATTCTCGGACGAAACAACGCGCCCATCGCACCGGCCGAAGCCGATGCGATAACCGTAACCCTGGGCGGCGCCTTTGAGTGACAGCGTATCCCCGTCTTCGATAAAGCCACGCGTTTCTCCGGCGTCGAGCGTCAGCGGCTCTTTCCCACCCCAGCTCAGTTCCAGAAGCGATCCGCGAGCCTCTTTTGCGGGACCCGAAATCGTTCCCGAGCCCAAAAGGTCGCCGACTCGCATTGGACAGCCGGAGGATGTGTGATGCGCAAGCTGTTGCGCAGAAGAGTAGTACATCTCGTTGTAATTCGTGCGGGCAATGGTCGTCTCGCGCCCGCCTTCCGGCGTCAGGCCGACCTCCAGCGCAATGTCATAAAGCATCGGGCCGGTGTCTCGCAGATGAGGAAGCAGTTCCTCTTCGCGCGCGGGTGTGGCGCAGCGGAACGGGGCAAGCGCCGCAGCGGTGACGATCCAGGGGCTGATCGTGGTGGCTGTCGCCTTGGCCTGAAACGGGCCGAGGGGCTGGTATTCCCAGGCCTGGATATCGCGTGCGGACCAGTCGTTGAGCAGCACATAACCAAAGATATTGGTGAAGGCGTCATCGACGCTGATCCGGCCCTGTGAGGCCGTGCCGACGATGGCGCCCATCTCCAACTCGATGTCGAAGCGCTGCGAGGGGCCAAAGCGCGGCGCGTCGTCATTGGGGCCTTTCAGCTGACCTTGCGGGCGGGTGATATCCGTGCCCGAAACCACAACCGAGGAGGCGCGCCCGTTATAGCCGATGGGGATGTGCAGCCAGTTCGGCGGCAGGGCGTTTTCGGCGCCCCGGAACATGGTGCCGACATTGGTGGCGTGGTGACGACCGGCGTAGAAGTCGGTGTATTCGCTGACGGTGAAGGGCAAGTGTAGCGTCGCATCGGCCATCGGTACCAGGTGGTTTTCGACATCGGCCCGCTTGGCGGCATCCTCAACCAAGAGGCCCATGAGCGCATCGCGCAGCTGCGCCCATGCCTCTGCGCCCTGGGCCATGAACGCGTTCCAGGTGCCGGTCTGCAGGGCGCCCTTGAAGGCGAGGATGCCGCCCGCCTCAAGGGCGGCCACATCGACGATCTGATCGCCGATGGCTACGCCGCATCTGGGCCGCTCCGCGCCCACGGAAAACACCCCGTAAGGCAGGTTGTTGAGCGGAAAGTCGGTGTCGGCACGGTTCGCGCTCTCGATCCAGCTGCGTTTGAGGTCGGTCATGACATCTCCTTAAGGGGCATCGGGTTGGGCCTCGGGGCCGGCTTGCGCGAAGGCCGGGAGGGCAAGGCAGTGCTGTTCAACCTCGGTTAACCGCTCAAGGCCGGTGAGGTCTACGCCCCAGCGCCGCGCATTGTAGAGCTGCGGGATGAGGCACAGATCCGCCAGTGTGGGCGTGTCCGCGAAGCTGAGCTTCGGTCCGACGGGCAACAGCTGGCTGTAGGCAGTGAGGCCGTGGCGCATCCAATGGGTCATCCACGCAACCACGTCCAGCTGGTCGTGGCCCATCCCCTTGAGCCGGGCGCCGACGCGCAGGTTGTTCACCGGGTGGATGTCGCAGGCGATGACATAGGCGGCCGCCTGGACCTGCGCGGCGGCAAACGGGTCTTCGGGCAAGAGCGGTGGCGACGGATGCATGCGGTCGAGATAGTCGAGGATCGCCATGGACTGGGTCAGCACGCGCCCATCGACCAGCACCAGCGTCGGTACGCCGGCGATGGGATTGACCCTGGCATAGGCTTCGTCGAGCTGATCGCCCCGCGCCAGATCGACGGCCCGCGTGTCGTAGGGCAGCCCCTTGAGGGCAAGGGCGATGCGCACGCGATAGGCGGTGGTGGAGCGCCAATAACTGTGAAGCTGCATCTATTTCCGCCCCGGCATCCCGTCAAAATACTTCTCCAGGTCGGACCAGACCTCGGTGTAATTGTCCTGCAAGGGTGCCTCGGTTGCGGCGAAGGGAGTCAGATGTTGCGGGAACCGCGTTTCGAACATGAAGGACATGGTGTTGTCGAGCTTTTCCGGCCCGAGATCTGCGTTGGACGCGCCTTCGAACGCGCCGCGGTCGGGACCATGGGGCAGCATCATGTTGTGCAGGCTGATCCCTCCGGGCACGAAGCCGTCGGGCTTGGCGTCGTAGATGCCGTAGATGTTGCCCATCAACTCCGACATGATGTTCTTATGATACCAGGGCGGGCGAAACGTCTCCTCGGCGACCAGCCAGCGCTCGCGGAACAGAACAAAGTCGATATTGGCCGTGCCCGGGCTGCCGGAGGGAGCGGTGAGGACCGTGTAAATCGACGGATCCGGGTGGTCGAAGAGGATCGCGCCGACCGGGCAATAGGCGCGCAGATCGTATTTATAAGGCGCGTAATTGCCGTGCCAGGCCACCACATCCAGAGGCGATTGGCCGATCTCGGTCACATGGAACTGACCGCACCATTTGACGGTGACGGTGGAGTGCACTTCGCGGTCTTCAAAGGCCGCTACGGGCGCCTTGAAGTCACGCGGGTTGGCCATACAGTTGGCCCCAATCGGCCCCCGCGCCGGCATCTCGAACTTCTCACCGTAGTTTTCGCAGACAAAGCCGCGCGCGGGGCCGTCCAGAAGCTCTACCCGGTAGACAAGGCCACGCGGGATGATGGCAATTTCCTTGGGTTCCAGATCGATGATGCCAAGCTCGGTCAGAAAGCGGATGCGCCCCGCCTGCGGCACCACCAGAAGCTCGCTGTCGGCGGAGAAGAAATAGTCATCGATCATACTTTCGGTGACGAGATAGACATGGCTCGCCATGCCCACTTGCGTGTTCACATCACCCGCCGTGGTGATGGTCCTCATGCCGGTGATCCAGGTCAGCCCCTCTCCCGTCGCCTCAACCGGGTTCCAGCGATATTGGCCAAGGCTGATGATGTCCGGGGCCACGCAGGGTGCGCTTCTCCAATAGGGCACATCGATTTTTCTGTAGCGATGAGAGTGCTTGACCGAGGGCCGGATCCGATAACACCAGGTCCGCTCTGGCGGATGTTTGGTAAACGCCGTTCCGGACAACTGCTCGCCATAGAGGCCATAGTCACATTTCTGCGGGCTGTTCATCCCCTGCGGCAGGGCGCCCGGCAGTGCTTCTGTTTCGTGGTCATTGCCAAATCCCGGCATGTAGCCCGGCGTGGTTCCGCAAGCGGTAAGGCGCTGGACAAGGTGGCGGCGATCTTGCGTGTTCATGATGTCCTCCATGGCGTGGGAACAGGGTTGGGGCGTGTGTTTAGCGCGCCGGGATCAGGGCGCGTCGGCCTGGGCTTCTAGGCGCGGCTGTTCAGGGCCGGGGTCCAATCGTCGTAGTCAACCAGAAGTTCCATCATCCGTCGCTGCATATCGTGCATTAGCGGTGATGGTTCGGCGTCATCCCAAAGGTTCTGCGCCTCGCAGGGATCGTCGGTCAGGTCGTAAAGCTCGTGATAATCGCAGGGGCGGCACAGCGTCATGCGATGCGTGTCGGTCACCATCGTGCGCAGCCGCTGCGGGCGGTCATAGTTCAGGTAGATTCGCTCGCGGTCATCCTCGATCAGGATCGCGTCGCGCTCGGGCGCCTCGCCATGCAAAGCCGGCAGCATCGATTGCCCTTGCGCACCGTAATACTGCGGCAGGCCGAGACGATCTAGGATGGTGCTGGAAACGTCAATCGAAGACATCAGAGCGGCGCTGCGGGTGCCAGACGGCGCCTGCGGATCGGCCCAGATGAAAGGTATGCGAACGGTGCCCTGATTGTGGATCGGCCCTTTCAGAAGGACGCCATAGTCGCCCATCAGATCGCCATGATCGGACATAAAGATCAGGATGGTGTCCTCGGCAAGCCCTTGATCCTCCAGACAATCCAGCACCCGGCCGATGCAATCATCGACCATGGTGATCATGCCATAGGTCAGCGCGATGGCCTCCCGCGCCTCACGTTCGGTGATGGCAAAGGGGATCTGGCCAAGGCGCTTGGCGGTGCCGTTTTCCTGTTCCATCCGCAAATGGCGCAGGGTCGGCGTGTCGCCTTTGCCGAAGGCCTCGGGCAGCTCCATGTCGTCGGGATCATACATGTCCCAGTATTTCCCCGGTGGGGTGAACGGATGGTGCGGGTCGGGGAAGGAGCACTGGATAAAGAACGGGCTTTCGCTGTCGGACGCGCCGCATTTCTTTAGGTAATCGATAGTTTTCTCAGCCACGAAACTGCTCGGATACAGCTCCTCGGGGATCGCGGTGCGCCAGGCCTGTGGCAGGGTGATCCGGTCATCGGGCAGCGCGTTTTTGGGCCCGCGCAGGCTGTCGGGATCGTCGCAACGCTCGCCGAGCCAGCGCAGGTATTCCGCCTGCACATTGTCGCCATGGAAGGTCGTCAGATCGACATGTTGGAACCCGTAATAGGGCAGCTTGACGTGGTGGTCGGCATGCTCGCGCCAGCGGATCGAGTTTTCGGACTGGTACTCTTCGCCATTGGGCCCACGGCGCACGGCCTCGCGGATCGACCCGTCGGGCTCGATCAGGTTTTCGGCCCCGGGGGGCGTAAACTCGCGCTCCATGCCGGTCATGTTTTGCACATGCAGCTTGCCCATCAGCGCGGTGTCGTAACCGGCTTCGGCCAGCTCCTCGACAAAGGTGCGGGCATGGACCGAGAGCGACACGCCATTGGAGCGCAACCCATGGGCCGAGGGCATCCGGCCCGTCAGGATGGAGGCGCGGTTCGGCATGCAGATCGGGTTCGCCACATAGCTCCGGTCGAAACAGACGCCTTTGGCGGCGATTCGGTCGATATTGGGGGTTTTCACCACGCTGTTGCCGTAGCAGCCCAAATGATCGGCGCGGTGCTGATCAGTCATGAAAAGGATGATATTGGGCTGTTTCGTCATCGGGTCAGGACCGTCTTTGAAAAAGGGTAAAGTGGGCGGCGCCGCAGGGATCGGCGCCACCCGGGAGAGAACTTATTGCAGGGCGTTCGCCACCGAGGAAAGGGCCTCGGCATTGGCCGCGATGCGCGCCTCAAGGGCCTCGCCGCTGTGGAATTCCGGCGTCACGCCACGGCTTGTCATCGCCTCTTGCAGCTCGGGCAGGGCCACCGCCTGTTCCAGCGCGCCGCGGATTACGTCGAGCCGGTCATCGGGCGTGCCCGCAGGCGCGAACCACCAGTAGTTGAGGCAGGATTCAAAGCCATAGCCAAGCTCGGCCGTGGTCGGTACATCGGGCAGGTCCGGGTGCCGCTCGGGCCCCATATAGACCAGCGCGCGCAGCCGCCCGTCGGAGCGGATCACATCCGTCGGCGACATCACCGCCACTTGCGTGTGCCCGCCCATGAGCGAGGTCGTCCGCGCGGAGCCGCCGCCGACATTGACGTAGCGCATGTCGATACCCGCCGCGTCGTTCAGCATGGCGGAGCTGAAATGCGACAGGCTACCCAGAAGGGTCGCGTCGGTCAGGCTGCCGGGCTCGGCCTCCACTGCCGCTTGCAGATCTTCCATGCTCTCAAAGCCGGAATCCGCCGCCGTACCATAGACCAGGCAGAAATTGTTGGTTTCCGCCACGGGCGTGAAATCATCGGGGCCGAAATCGGAGGTCCCCATCAGCTCCGCAGTGATCAGCGTCTGATGCGAGAAGAGCAGGCGATAGCCATCGGCATCCGCATCGCGCACATCGCGCGAGCCGATAGTCGTACCGCCGCCGGGCATGTTCACCACAACCACCGGCTGCGTCAGCAGATCATTGTCGTTGATCGCCTGCGCGATCATCCGTCCATAGGTATCACCCGGACCACCCGGGCCCCAAGGCACGACAAGCTGGATCGGCTCACTGGGGAACGCGTCCTGCGCCATCGCGGCTGTACCGAACGATGTCGCCGCAGCAATGGCGATCCCGGACACCAGTGTTTTGACTGCGGTTGTCTGTGTCATAAAGTCTTCCTCCCTTTATGTGGTTGGTGTTGATGGTGTGATCTGCGCCTCTAATCGGGCGCTTGTCGTCGTGCGGCGATGCGTTTCGAGACGAGCGGCCAGGCCAGCATCGCGACAGAGGCAATGACGAAGGCCAGCGCGATGGGCCGGGTGACCAGAGGCCAGAGGCTGCCATTGTAGAGCATCAGCCCGTTGCGCAGCTCGCTCTCGGCGATGGGCGCCAGGATGAAGCCCAAAACCACGGTGCCGATAGGCACGCCCGCCCGGCGCAACAGGTATCCGATGACGCCGAAGCCGAGCATAATCCAGACGTCGAAGAAGCGGTTGGTCGCGGTAAAGACGCCGATGATGCAGAACACCAGGATCGCCGGGGCCAGCAGGCTCTTGGGTATCCGAGCGACCTTGGCGATATAGCCCGCGCAGGTGATCATGAAGGCGAACATGATGAAGTTGGCGATGAGCGCTGCGGCGATGATGCCATAGGCCACCTGCGGCTGCTCGCGAAAGAGGCCCGGCCCCGGCTGGAGATCATGCACGATCAGCGCGCCGATCAGGATCGCGTCGACCACGCTGCCCGGAATGCCAAGCGCAATCAGCGGCACCAACGCTCCGTTCACTGCGGCGTTGTTGGCGGATTCCGCGGCGACGATGCCTTCTTCGGAACCCTTGCCGAACTCTTCCTTTTTCTTCGAGACGTTGCGCGTGACCGAATAGGACACGATGGCCGCGACCGCGCTGCCGACGCCTGGCAGGATGCCGATCCACGTGCCGATGACCGAGGAGCGGAGCACATTGCCCCAGTGTTTCAACATGTTGCGCGTGTTGCGCAGAATATCCTTCGCCGTGGTGCTCGCCTGCTGCACTGGCTTCTGGTTTCCGACCAGCATTTCAATCAGCTGGCTGACCACAAAAAGGCCGAGGAGCGTCGGCAGGAGCCGGAAGCCCGCATTCAGCTCATCATAGCCGAAGTTCAGCCGGATGATGCCTGAGGCGACATCTGGGCCGACAATCGCCACGCCGAAGCCGAAAAGCGCACCGATCAACCCTTTCAACAACGCGCCTTGCGACACCGCCGAGATCAAGATCAGAGCCATTAGCACGAGCGCGAGAAACTCATACGGCCCGAAGCGCAGGGCAAACTCCGCCAGCGAGGGCGAGAGCGCAGCGAGGAACACCCAGGAGATCATGCCACCGACAAAGGATGCGATGACGCCGAGCGACAGGGCGCGGCTGGCCTGCCCGGACATCGCCATCGGATAGGCATCCATGGTGGTCATGATCGCTGCGGGCGTGCCCGGCATCTTCAGAAGCGCGGCGGAGATCAGCCCGCCCGAGATGCCGCCCACATAGATCGAGACCAGCATGATCAGCGCATTCACGCTGTCCATATAGAAGGTCAGCGGCAGCAAAAGCGCGATCAGCATCGCCGGGCCAAGCCCCGGGATGGCGCCGATCACCACGCCCAGGATCGTACCGAGCGCGATGAAGAACAGCGGCACTGGCGTCAGAAGCTCGGAAAACGAGGTCAGAAGCTGTTCCATGGCTTACCGCTGCGCCCGCGACATGCAGTGAAAAACGGCCCCGGTCATGCGCCCGGCAACTGCACAATGAGAATTTCGGTGAGGATCAGACTGACCCCAATGCCGAGCGCCAGAGCCGTGGCGACCAGTACCATCAGATCGCGCCGCCCGCGTCCGCCATCGATCAGCCCGTAGGCGATGATGTAAGCAACCGTGGCGACCATGAAGGGCAGGATCTCCAGCGCCAGTAACAGCAGATAGACAAAGGAGACTGCGACGCAGGCCAGTACCTTGGGCAGGCGGCCCTCGGCCAGCGACGAAGCGCGTGTCTGATCCGCAGTCTCGGCCGAGCGGTGCTTCAAAAGCACCCGCGCCAACAGGATAAGCGATAGACCAGCAAGCGCGCTCGCGGTGATCAACGGCATGCCGCCAGGGCCCATCGGCTCCCACCGCGAGGCCGGCAATTGCCATCCACCATAAAACAAAACCGCCGAAATAATCAGCATGACCAGTGCTAAAAGCACATCGGCCTGCAAAGCCCTGTTCTGCATCGCAAGCATTCCTCCCACGCTCAGGTTGACCAGCGGCTACACTTAAGTCAATTTATATAAACTAACCGAAAGATCAGTAATCTAATGCATATCACCCCGCGCCACCTGGTCCTTTTGGTCCGTATCGCCGATCACGGATCTCTGACCCATGCCGCGCAATCGTTGAACCTGACCCAGTCGGCCCTGTCGCAAAGCCTCAAGCAGATCGAAGAGACAATTGGCGCGAAACTGGTGGAGCGGAATCGGCAGGGCGCCAAGCTGACGGAGATTGGTGAGCGCATCGTGCGCTATGGCCGGGTGATCGATCAGATGGTGGCGCGCACCCGAGAAGACATCCAGGATTGGGAGGCAGGCAAACTCGGCCGCCTCGCCATCGGCGTGACCCCCCTGACCGCGCGGGTTGTACCCATGGCCATCGGCACATTCCTGAAGGAACGGCCAAAACTGGCCGTCACTCTCTTCGAGGACAGTTTACCAAGCCTGATCGCGGGCATCGAAAAAGGCAATATCGACGTGGCCGTGGGCTATATCGGCATGGCGCAGCCTCCCGAAGGGCTCGAGGCCCATCGGCTATATGACGACGATCTCTGCATCATGGCCGGGCGCGACCACCCGCTGGCGCAAAAGGGCAAAATCACCCATGCCGATCTGGAGGACGCGAACTGGCTCGAACACTATATCGGCACCGCGATCCAGAGCCAGACGCGGACGATCCTCGCGCTAAACGGCTTCACGCAGATCAAGACGCAGATCGAGCTCGGCTCGGCAACCAGCCTGATGAGCATTTTGGCCTCAAACCATTACATCGCCCTGATGCCAAAGGCGCTGCTGGAGCTGAGCGACACGAGCGAAGGGCTCGTCGCGCTCGATTACCCGCTCGAGGGCACCCACTGGCCAATGGGCTATATCTACCGCCCCGAACATGTCATGCCGAATCTGATCTGGGATTTTGCCGAGATGTTGCGCGACAATTTTAGCGACCGACAAAGGGCCGCCGCTAGCTCATAGATCCAACGTGATCCGTCCGCCCGGCGCGGCGGCACGGGACTGGCAGGTGATGATCTCGGTCTCGCGCTGCGCGTTGGACAGCACAAAATCGCGATGCTCGACCTCGCCGTCCACCAGCCCGCATTTGCACACCCCACAAATCCCGTCGGCGCATTTGATGTCGAGCCGCACGCCGTTTTCCAGCAGCACATCGGAGAGGGATTTATCAGCCGGCACCACCAGCTCGCGGCCAGAGGCGGCGAGAACGGCGGTGAAGTCGTGGTTCTCATATTCGGGCGTTTCGGGAACAGTGAAGTATTCGAAATGCCGGTGGTCTTCGGGGAACCCCGCCGCCTCCGCCGTGTCCAAGACCGCACGGATATAGGCCTCCGGCCCGCAGGTATAGACATGGGCGCCGTCGGTATAGGTCAAGATCCGGGCGAGGTCAGCGCGCGCGCCCTCCTCCGAGATATGCAGCGTGACATGGTCGGCCCAGGGCGCATCGGTGAGCGTGTCGAAAAAGCCCATCTTGCCCCGCGCGCGGCCCGAGTAATGCAACTCGAAGGGTTTGCCCAGGGCGTGCAAGCGATGCGCCATGGCGATCATCGGGGTGATCCCGATCCCGCCCCCCATCAGGAGGGTTTTCCCGGCCCCTTCCACCAACGGGAAGTGGTTCTCCGGGTGCGAGACAAAGACCCGCCGCCCTTCGCTGAAGATCCGGTGCAGCATCTTCGAGCCGCCCCGCCCTTCGGCCTCACGCAAGACGCCGATTTCGTACTTACTGCGATCCGCCGGGTCGCCGCAGAGCGAGTATTGCCGGAAAAACTCGGGCGTCACGACCACATCGAGATGCGCCCCCGCCGTCCACTCCGGCAGGTCCTGGCCCTGCGGGTCGCGGAAGACGAAGCGCGATATCCCGTCGGCGGTTGAGGTCACCTCGGCAATCTCCAGCGCCAGAACCGGGCTGGCTTCGGTGATCTCGAAGGGTTTGACCAGACCCTCCGTCTCGCCCGCCGCGAGCCGCGCCTGATACGTGGCGGGGGTCACCATCTGCTGAAACGCCTCGATCCCCTTTTCGCGGTCGATGGGGAACGGATAAGCGTAAGGCGGCGGCGCAAGATTGGCCGGGTAGCAGGCCAGCGTCTGGTCCTCGTATTTCAGGTCAAGGTCCTTTTGCAGCCCGCGTTTATGCACCGGCGCATCGGTCAACCGAAACCCGCCATCTTCCGAAAGGCACAGATCCCACCACCATTGCTTGGTCTCGTTCAGATCGCCGCGATTTAGCAGATCATCGAGCTTCGCCAGCGCGGGCGCGGAGCCCGGGAGTTTCATCGCCGTCCAGCGGAACACCGCATCCCCCAACACGCCTTCGAGGTTCCAGGGGCAGGTTTTCATGCAACGCCCGCACATCGCGCCGCCCAGATTGGTCATCCGGTAGGTGGCACATTTCTGCGCGTCGGATTTCCAGATCTCATAGCCGTTGAACATCAGTTTCGGCCCCGCCGTGATCGCCCCCGAGGGGCATTCGCGGGCGCATTTCTTGCAGGCCTCGCAGAAGCTTTGCAGGCCGAAATCAATCGGCTTGTCATGGGCCATCGGCAGCTCGGTCGTGACCACGCCGGATTTCAGGCGGGGCCCAAGATAGGGGTTCAGGATCACCTCGCCGATGCGGCTGACCTCGCCAAGACCACTCAGCAGCAGAAGCGGCGGGTTCAGCACGCCGCCATCCATCGTTGTATGTGCCCGCGCGCCATAACCAATATTGCGCAATTGCCGCGCGACGACCCCGCCCAGAAGCGAGAACCGCAGATAGGCCCGCATCGAGAGCGACACGGAAATCCAATCATCCCCCGAAGAGCCATCCATCGTCTCATAGCCCTGATCGACGATCATCGAGATCGCCTGATCATGGTCCGGCACGATCTCATCGCCAAGCGCGTCGTGGCTGTACCAGACCCAATCGGGGCAGCGCGAAATGCCGACCGCGTCGATGCTCATGAAATAGGTCGTGGCCTTCACGAGGTCATGGGCGGCCTCGGGGCTGAGCTCCATCCGCGCCTTGGCCACCGGCCCGTCCTGCAGGAACAGAAGCGCCCCAAGCGCGCGGCGCTGCGCGCTCGCCATGGCCGATTTCAGCGTGTGATAACCGCCGATCGACACATTCTGCACCTTCTCACCCAGATCGCCGAACTGCGCGCGCACGAACATGTCGGAGCGTTTCGGAACCCGTGGCACGCGGTCTTCGTCGATGAAGGTGGTGGGCGTGTCGACGCGTTTGATGCTCTCGAACGGATGCGCGCCATCCTTGAAGCGGCGCTTGGCGTAGCGGCGTTCATAGCGGAGCTTGGGTTGCGTAGGGGCCAGCGGCAGATCGGGCGCCAGCGTGAGCGTTGTGGTGACGGCAGCGAGCCCATAGCCCCCGCCGACAAAGGGCGCCACAACCGCGCCGTCCTGCACATAAGCCAGCCCTGCGGCCACGGCGAGCCGGTTCAGGTCCACATCTGAGGTCGTCGCCGAATGCCCCCGCGCATCAACCCCGTAAAGCCGCAGATAATCGGCCACAACGGCCGCCGTCTCGTTGGCCAACAGCGCCGAACGGTGGCACGCGGCGCCATGCAGCCAATCCGTGCCGGTCTCGCCCTTGTCGGGCTCACGCGGGGTTTCATAGAGAAACACAATCGCATGGGTGTGGCTGTCAACCGGGCCGGGCGTGGCGGCCATGGACTCCTTCAGATCTGCCATGATTTTGTCGAAACCCGGCGCCACGGATTTCACCCGCCTCGTCTGCAAATCCTCCGCCAAAGCGGCGATGCGCGGGTTCACATAGGCCTCGTCCAGGCGCGCCGCTTGCGGCAGAGCGCAGACACCCACCATGGAGGCATCCTGAAAGTAGCCAAAAGACTTCAGATGGTTGGACCGCTCTACAGGGCCCTTGGGCATCTCGGCCTGGACCGGGTTAACCATGCCCACCCGGATCGCGTCCAGCACCGCCTGATGGTCGCACATCGCGTTGATGATCGAGTGCGGGTCATCGGGCCGCTCAAAGGACATCGGGTCGAAGCGCGGCACTGCCGACAGGTCGATGCCAGCCTGCCGTGGCAAGACCTCCAGGCTGTGCGGGCCCAGATGCGGCAGGCGGTTTTTGCGCGAAAGTATCCTGGCCGCCATGGCGTCCTCCCGAGATCAATGGCGTCGTGTTGAGGCGGTCAGCTCGTCGGCATGCGCCGGCCGGAGCCGGGCCATGTCAGCACCCCGTGGATCAGGCATGGGCGCTGGATGATGCGGTCGTAATAGGCCCGGACGTTTGGGCGGTTCGCCGTCTCTCCCCAGAACCCGGCATTGCCCAGATACGCGAGCCGGATCAGGCTGACGCCCCAGAAGATGTCGGCCAGAGTGAACCGGTCGCCAAAAATCCACGGGCCTTGTGACTGCGTGAGCGTATCCTCCAGCCCCTGCACCAACTCTTCGCTGAGCGCGATGGCCGCCGACATCGCCTCGGCATCGACGACAAAACCTTCGGCGGCGCGTTCCTTGGCCAGTTTCGCCTCATAGGCGGCGATCAGCTCCGGTTCATCAGCGACCCGCGCCATGAAATCGGCGATTTTCTTGTATTTTTTCTGATAGATGCCGGGCATCCGCGCCTGGATTTCTTCGGGCCGGGTGTCGTGATCGGGGTTCGCGCCGTAGAGCATCGCCACATGCGGCGTGCGGTCGACATGGTCGATCTGGGCCATAATCTCCGCCTCCAGATCCTCCGGCAAAAGGTCGATCCGGTCGCGATATTGGCGCGTCAGATGCAGGCAGATCAGCTTGGAGTCGGCGAGAATTTTCCCGCTCCCCGTGTCCACCAAGGTCGGCACCACCAGCGGGTCGAACCCTTCGCTTTCGACGGACGAGCCACCGGAATAGCTCGACACGAACCGCGCCTGCTGCGCGACCTCGGAGGCCAGACGCAGGCGGACATATTCGGGCGTATAATTCTCGTACTCGATGGGTCCGGCGTATTGGTTGGAACCGAACGCCAGCCCCAACTCATCCAGCACTGCGCGCACCTTTTGCGAGCAGATCGAGAAGCCGAAATGAAAGAGTTGCAAGTCAGGCGTCTCAACCGTGCTAGGGTCAATCTCCGGCAAGCGGTGTTCGTTGGTGATCACGCTGGCTCGACCGGGTGAAACGATTACTTTCCTTGCAGCCTCGGTGAGTGCCAGAAGATCCATTTCAGAGCGTTCGCTTTGCGTCACGGTTTCCCCATTAATCTCAACTCGGTTGGGCATCCAGTTTTATGCGGTACCTGAGTACTGGTCGCCCCACGTTGCGCGCTAGGCAAACGATGGCCGAGACACTAACATTAAGTCAATTTAACAATCCTTAGGTATTCATAAGACTGGCGAATGCTTTGCAGGATAGCGCCATGTCACATGGGCACATTAGATCCAACTGTTGTCAGATCACCTGACAGCATTGGAGTTCCGCGAGTTGGAGTATTGAGAAAAGGCTTGGGGCGAGGAGCGGGAAGGCAGCATCGTCACCATGCAGCATCCCGACACAAGAAACGTTTTCAAGCGCTTTCGGTGTAGTGATCTCTAAGACTTCGGCGTCGGAATAGCGGCTAGCTCTCCAAGGCAGCGAAGGAACTCGTTTGACCCTAGCATTGGGCAAGGACAAAGTATCTGATAACTACCAAGAGCAGCAAGGGGCGCAGCCAAAATGATAGTTCGTTCCGTCTGCGACATGTGAGTTGCACTCGAAACCCTCGGCGTGCCGTGCCTGGATGACTGGTTTCCCGCTGCCGAGCAGCGCGGCTAACCAAGCAGATGCGGCGATTTTCGTGCTGCGAGCGCTCGCAGCATATTTCAAGACTTCTGCTGTGGGCTCTCAGCCGCCGTCGACTGCGACACGCGCCTACGACCGCTGGCCAGCCCGAAGCGGACGTTGACCCAGGGCAACATACGAGATCCCATACCACTTCAAGTGAACTGGGATTGTCTCCCGAGCACAGCTAGTGCAAATTCGATTATCTTCCACTATATCTCGACGGATGGATGACCTGATTGACAGACCCGACAACCAGCTTACTGCACCACCGCGCAGGAAACCCGTCAGTTGGTTTGAGGAAACTGTACAAATAAGAGGGTGCAGTTTGAGCATCGAAGATATCAAAGATATCTATAGCGATTTGAGCGCAATAAACCGAAAATTTGGCGAAGACGTGATCGCAACGTTGCACCGAAATCCTGAGACTACAGATGAGGAATGGGAAAACTATAAAGCGTTCCTGCTGCAGGATGCCTTCTGTTTGACAGTTTCGATCACAGGGGATCGAGACCAACAACTCTACGGCGAAAGCTCTGATGTTTTTGAAAGTGCCGCTCTACCGAACCCAATCAGAACCGTTTACTTTAACAACATTACAGCTTGGCAACGTCATGCTTCACGAACTGAACCTCGCAATAGGCTTGAAGTGTTCCTAGATTTTGGGAAACCACCACTTTTCGACCCTACTTCAGTACTGTCGGAGCCAACTCCCAATGATAGTAGCGTTAAGGTCAAGGCGGATGACATGACCTTCTTCCGGGCTGTTCGACAGATTGTTGATACCAAGCTACTAACTCGCCGTACCTGGTACAGTTCTATCCATCGATCTTTCACTTACGACGCGGGTGTTTGGCTTGTTGCACTGCCCGCGGGCTTAATCGTAGCGACGTTTTATATGGAGACTTGGTTTCCAGTCGGAAGTAACTGGGAAGCCTATCGATGGGCCTTCTTCCTGTATGCTCTAGGATTGGTTCTCCTTGGATACCGCTTCGTTTCAGACTATGCCAAATGGGCCTTTCCAGTGAACGTACTTTCTGACAACAAAGACAACAGTTTACGCCATAGGCTCACTTTAGGAGGCTTATTTGGATGGCTCTTTTATAAGGCGGCAGATGCGGTTTATGGCCTTCTGCCTTTTACTCCTTAGCGAAGTTTCGAAACATGCCTCATAACTCGTTAGATAAAGTTGCCTTGATTAAAAAAACAATAGATTTTGGCGGTACCAAATGCGGATGTACGGTGGCACCACATTTTATTGACGTTGGCGGCTTCCCCACATCTGAAGCGAGGCTTTGAACATGTTAGGCGCCTTGACAGCTTTCGGCAGTGTGGCTATGGCGGCTTTAGGATTCCTGTTGGGGAGGTTTTATGCGGAATCCGAACGAATTCTCTCTGAAAAGCGAAAGACTTACCTCGAATTCTTGAACGAATTGCCACCCCTCAATGATACATATCTGGATGCCACGGAGGAAGAGTTCTTGGAATCGCTAAGACCCGCAATCGAGCGCTTCCCGAAGCTGATGTTTTATGCAGACAAGTCTGTTTTAATGGCGTGGGGTGTATTACAGCAAAGGTATATGGAGGCTCACGCTGCACTGACTCCTGACAGTCCTGCACTTGCTCCAGAGTACCAAGCGCTCGCAACCGCTCAGAATGACTTGGTATTGGAGATGAGGAGAGACGCATTCCGTTGGTCCATCTTCAACTACAGCGGTAAAACCCGTGTCTCGGACAATTTGGATTTGCCAAATAGTTGAGCATATGGACAGCGCAAGGGCTTCGAATGCGGAAGAATTGACGGACGGAGAACTGCCGGAACCATGTTTACATGTGTTGAGATTCTCCATCCGTGAACTTACAGATTAGTCGGGTAAGACACTTTCGGATTCCCGATAGCGAAACACGTTTCGTGTGCCGCGTTTAGTTTCAAGATTTGGACAAAGAATCGGTTGCACTTTGCAAAGTTGCACAGTCCGCTTCCTGCGCATTGCTGACGTTGAGGCGGTGCGCAGCGAAAGACTGCACCCCTGAAGGTTTTTCGATGCGGGCCGGGGTGCAGCATTTCCTTCCGGCGAAGCGTGCGGCCCGCGTTGACAAACCTCGGAAGGAGGAAGCCGCGGGGTCTGGTTGTGACCTATGGGGAAAGAGTGGTGGCGGGTGGGGCTGACTTCGCCACGAGTGCGCGGTCGACTGTGTTTGAAGCGCTTGATGCAGTCATTTTCTGCGACCTTGATTGCGGGTATCCTGCGGATTGGGTGCTGATAATGCAATTCGGTGCGTCATTATAGGTGATGATCGCAAGCGGTTTCGACCGATCATCCAAGGATAACCGGCTGATGTCGCGTTGGTTGAACAGATCTGGTGTCATGCGGCCTGCTCCTTGGGTGGTGCGCGCGGCCGCCTGCGCGGCGGCGAGCGCGGCTTTTTTCCGCTCTGCCTCGGCAGCCTTGATCGCTTCTTTAACCTTGATCTGCAGTGCCTTCAGTTCGTCTAGGGACATCCGATCAAGGTATATGGTCATTCCGGTTTCATTTTCTTGTCCCATGAGGACCTCCTTATTAAAAGAGCTCCCCCGGTCTGTGCTGGTGAGGCCAGAATACACCGACCGGGAGAGAGTTGGGGTTCACGCAGTGAGGGCAAGTCCACTGCATGACGCATCTCGTCTCGCTTAAGCGAGATCGATCAGCGTATCGAAGCTCCCCCGTCTTATGTCGAGGAAACTGTTACAAACGCGGAGGCCCTGGGACCTGCCGAAGAGCTTGATGACGTTGAGAATGTGGTCATGCCGGGCGATCAGCTCATATTGCGTCAACCTGGCCTCCGCCCTGCTCCCCGCAAGAATGTCCCGAAATATCAGTCGCATGCCGGGCGCGGGACCAAAAAAAGACGCAGCAACAATTTCGAGTGCCCGGAATACAAGGCGGTTGGGGACTGCAGTGATGCCGAACTGGGCGAACTCCATTTTTGATTGGTCATCCATCGCCGATGTTATGCGAATAATTGGCCCATTTTGATCCGGCCCGATCAGCACCCACGCATCGGCGTTGGCTGCTACCGTAAACACCGAGCTATTCATCGGAACACATCGGAGTTGCGCTGGACAGGAGAGTCGTGCCTCTGCCACTGAAGCTCTGGCGAGATCGCATCATAGCTCAGCAAGCGCCTCGCGCGCTCGTAGGACAGGGCGCAAAACAAAATCA
>NZ_WVNW01000023.1 GCF_013179285.1 Roseobacter sp. HKCCD6576-2
TTCGGGCGCTCAAGAGGTGGCTTCACGACCAAGATCCACCTCCTCGTCAACGCGCATGGTCTGCCCATGAAGACAGAAATCACGCCGGGCCAGACATCCGACTATCTCGGTTTCGATCTGGTCATGGCCGACAACCTGCCAAGTCCCAGCGTGTTACTGGCGGATCGTGGCTACGATGGCGACTGCATCAGGGCTAATCTGATTGCGCGCAACGTCCTGCCCGTTATCCCAATGCGAAAATCCCGTAAGAAGCGTATCGGTGTCGACCGCTCGCTTTACCGCCTGCGCAACCTGGTCGAGCGCTGCTTCAACAAACTAAAGAACGCCCGACGCGTCGCAACACGCTACGACAAGACGGCTGAGAGTTTCCTAGGCTTCATCGACATCACGTCAGTCCGCCTTTGGCTCCGCCATTTGTCAACATGACCTAGTTCGCGAAAACAGCTCAACATAAAGCCCAAGTGACCTACCCTGGACCAGCGATTTACACTTTGATCAACGCGCAACACAGAAAATCGGGCTGCGCGATCTATGCGCGCAGCCCAAACCAACAATGCTCAATTCATGCCCAACTGAGCGCGCACCGTGTTAGCAAGCTCGCTAACGGTTGCTTCGACGTCGGCACCCTCGGAGAGCTCAACGAGCGCTGCACCGATAAGGTCGGTTACAGCGACGCCTTCTGCTCCTGGAAACGCGTACCAAGGCCCAGCATGGTCAGCGACTTGGGTATGGCCGACAAGCGCGTTCGGGTTTGCTTCGTAGTACGCACCAAGATAGCTCGCATCGTCCAAGACGATCTTGTTTGCCGGGGCGTAACCTGTGTTCTCGACGATGATCCTCTGACCCTCAGGGCCTGTCACGAAAGCTAAGTATTCCCAGGCTGCGGCTTGCCGCTCAGGATCATCAGTCATGACGACGATCGCGGACCCACCCGTCGGGAAATAGACGTTTTCTTCCGCCACAACAGGTGTTGGTCTAACGACCAACTCGAAGTTGCCCGCAGAACCCTCCTCGAAGCGCTTCAGGAGCGAGGAAGACTCAAAGAACATGCCCAAAGTCCCGGCTGGAAACGCTTGCCGTGCATCATCCTGGCCCCAGGACGGCATGCCGCCCTCAGTCATGAACCGGTTGTAGAGGCTGGCGGCCATCAATCCTGCTTCGCTGTCAAAAGTGATGTCGGTTTCGTCTGCGTTCAGAGGGCGGCCGCCATGCGATCCCAAGAGTGACTGGAAGCGCCAGTCGTGACGGCCAATCCAAACGCCCTCAATATTGTCTCCAAGTGCGTCGATCTCAGCGGCCAGTTCGATGATGCCATCGAAATCCGTTGGAAAATCCTCCATGGATCCTCCCGCCTGCTCCACGAGATCAGGGTTCACATAAAGAACCATGGTCGAAGCGGATGTCGCGAGTGCGTGTTGTGCGCCCTCAAACTGGCCAAGGGAGAGAAGCGCATCGGTATAGCCTGCGGCTTCCGTGTCTTCTGGAAGAAAGTCATCAAGTGGGTAGATGACGCCGCGATCTTCCAAGATGCGCCAGCGGTTCAAACCCACATAGGCAACGTCAGGTGCCGTGCCCGCTACGTTCTCACGCAGCAGACGCTGTACGCCTTCGGCATAGCTCTCCGCCGGACCATCCATGACGATTGTGATGTCTGGATGAGCCGCCATAAAGGCTTCCGCCAATTGTTCTTGTGTATCTGCCCAAATCGTTGGGATCGCGTAGTGAACGCGGATTTCAGTTTGAGCTGCTGCCATCGACGCTGTGAGCGCCAAACCAGCAGACAAAAGTACGTGTTTCATCAGGATCTCCGTTGGGTTGAAGCGTTCGAGAAAATTGGAGGATTTTGGTTTCTTGCTGCTCTTCCTCATCCTTTGATCCCGGTATCGGCGAGGCCTTGCGTGAAGCGCTTTTGCGCGAGCAAGAAGCCAATCACCAATGGAGCTGTGATCAATGTTGCGCCAGCCATGAGCGGGCCGATGTCGTCCCCGCTTTCTTCATCGCGGAAGAACAGGATGCCGCGCGGTGGGGTTGCGAGGTTGGGGTCAGTGGTTGCAATCAACGGCCAGAACAGATCGTTCCAATGAGCCGTGACAGAGAAAATCGAAAACGCAATCACTGTGGGCAATCCCAGCGGGAACGCGACCCGCCAGGCGATCCCCATTTCCGACATCCCGTCGACGCGAGCCGCATCAATCAACTCATTGGGAATGCGGGCGAAGGCTTGGCGCAAAAGGAACAGGCCGAAGGCTGTTGCGATAAATGGAAGGATCAGCCCTGTATAAGTGTTCAGGAGCTGAAGCTCTGCGAAACCGATGAAGATCGGAATAGCGGTCACATGAAACGGCACCAGAAGCGCTACGACGATCCCTGCAAACATCAACTTGCGGCCCAGAAAGTCACGATGGGCAAGAGCATAGGCGGCAGGGACGGTCACAAGCAGTTGCAGGATGAGGATCCCGCTGGTCACCACGACGCCGTTCAGCAGATAGAGAGGGATGTCGGTCTCTGAGATCGCGTGCCAGTAGTTTTGCAAAGTTGGCGATTGCGGAAACAGCCTGACATCGGTGGTGAACACCTCGCCATGCGGTTTCAGCGACACCGACACCATCCACACGAAAGGAAGCAGGATCATTGCGGCGCCCATGGCAACGAGACCAAGTGATATGATGCTGGAGGGTTTCATCGGTAGTGCACCCGCCGCTCGATCACCAAGAGCTGGATCGCGGTGATCAGCAATAGCGCAAAGAAGAAGACGACCGTGATCGCGCTGGCATATCCGGCTTTGAAGTAGACGAACCCCTCGCGGTAAAGCGCATAAACGATCGTGTCGGAGGCGAAGGCCGGACCGCCTTCGGTCATCGTGGCTACCGTCTCAAACACGCGGAATGCGCTGGCCGCTGTGACGATGAGGACAAAGAGAGTCGTCGGGCCGAGCATTGGCCACGTCACGAGCCAGAATTTAGACCACCCATTCTCGGCCCCGTCGACTTCCGATGCGTCGTAGAGCGTGTCGGGAATGGAGGCTAATCCGGCCAGGAACAGCACCATGTTGTATCCGACGCTTTGCCAGACACCGATGACCGCGAGGGAGTACAGCACAATGTCTCGGTCGCTCAGCCACTGCTGTGTCGACAGCCCAAGGGCGCTTGCCCAGGTGTTGAACAGACCCAAAGAAGGGTGCATAAGCATCTGCCAACTGACCGCCATGGCGACCAATGTCGCTGCAACGGGCAGGAAGTAGACGGCCTTGATGACGTTGGAGACGCGCGGCAAGCTCTTGGCCAGACTATGGAGCCCAATCGCGACGAGAAGCCCCAAGCCCACGGAGGCCGGAATGACGATGCCCGCATAGATCAGGGTGTTGATGATGGCGTTGCGGCCAAGTCGAGACCCGAATAGGTCGCCAAAATTCTCTAAGCCCACCCAATTCGCGGTTGTGGCCCCGAATTGATAATCTGTGAAGGCCAGGACGAAGACGACACCGACCGGCAGAAAGATAAAGAGCACCACTGCGATCGCCGCAGGCCCCACAAGGAGGAGATCTGTGATCCAGCACCGCGTCATCGGGCAATCTCTTGTCTTTGTCCGTGTCGGTCAAAGCCATGCAATGCGGTTTCAAGCGCATTGAGATGGACGCAGACGCCAAGCGATGGTGTGGCGTAGTCGCCCCGAACGACAGAACTCAGCGCCAACCCAGACGGTCCGCGCAGCTTCAAAATCGTCTCTTCACCGTGGAAGGTGACACGCTCAACCTTGGCAGGCAGACCTTCGTCACTGATGAAAAGATCCTCGGGCCGAACGCCCAGAGACAGGCCGGCGCCGGAGGCATGGAGCTTCTCGCCTGCTCCTGCGGGCAGGATGTTCATGCGATGTTGTCCAATGAAGGTCGCGATTTCCTGCGTTGCAGGACGATTGAAGATTTCAACTGGCGTCCCCAGTTGCACAATCTTCCCTTCGATCATCACCGCGATACGATCTGCCATGGACAGCGCATCGGATTGATCGTGGGTCACAAGTAGGAAGGGATAGCCTGTCCGATCGTGAAGTGCCTTGATTTCTTCGCGGGTTTCGGCGCGAAGCTGCGTATCGAGATTAGACAGCGGCTCATCTAGCAAAAATGCTGACGGGTCGCGTACCAAGGCGCGGGCCAAAGCAACCCGTTGTTGCTGTCCACCCGAGAGCTGCCCCGGCTTGCGATCAATTAGCTCACTCAAGCGCAATAGCTCGGCCATCCGGCCGACCGCCTCAGCGATCGCCGTAGTCTTTTTCTTTACGCCGGAAGCGACAAGAGAGGCGCCGGGCAAGCGTTGCCAGGCCGAGAGGCGACGTAGTCGGAGTGGCATGGCGATGTTCTGTGCCACCGTTAGATGCGGGTAGAGCGCATAGGACTGGAACATCAATGCGATGTTGCGGGCCGACGCCGATGAGGTTGTCACGTCTTGGCCAGAGAGCCGTACCGTTCCTTCCGTGGGCCTTTCGAGACCGGCGAACAACCGCAAGGTGGTGGATTTCCCGCAGCCCGATGCACCAAGAAGAGCCACAAACTCCCCTTCACGCAATTCGAGACTTAGATTGTCTACAGCGGTGGCGTCACCAAACCTCTTGCTAACACTCTCAAGAGCCAGAACACCCCTCATACGCAGGCGCTCCCGCGTAGATCGCCGTTCTTGGTGGGCTCGGTGCCCATGCTTGCCAAAACCAATGCGTTCAGGACAGCGCGCACAGCGGCGTCGGCGCTCTCGACGTGGTTCACGCCATCGATCTTGGCCGCGCCTTCGAGCCCGATCACCGGTTTGGAAAAGTGCAGTCCATAGGCGACTTCACTCAGCGTTCCATAAGACCCGCCAATGGCAACCAGAACCCGCGAAGCCTTCGCAATGATCATATTGCGCGCTTCGCCGAGACCTGTTGGAAGCGGTACGCTCACAAAGTCATTTGCTTCGCTTGGCGTGCTGCCCGGCAAAATGCCGATCATCATTCCACCAGCGTTGCGGCAACCGCGTGAGGCCGCCTCCATAACCCCAGACTTGCCGCCGCAGATTAAGGTGATGCCGTATTGGCCTAAGGAATACGCAATCTGTTCAGCGGCGCTGATTTGGCTTGGCGTGGCCTCACGAGGACCGATGACGCCAACGACCAAGCCCCTTAGCTGACCGGAGCTTCCCAAATGTTGGAAGAATTCTTCCAAAGAAATGGGCCGCCCGCCGTCACTTCCTGGTCCAAGGCGCCATCGCACGGCATCAAGCTCAAAACCATTGATCTCAATCTTTCCGTCATCGCGTTTGGCTAAGGAAATACTTGTTGTCATCGGCCGTCAGCTCTGTAAGATAAATTACATATGGTAGAAATATGACACAGATTTATGACAGTCCAAGATAGAAATCTTACACTTACTGAGCGGCAAACGAACATCTTGGAAACGGTCGAACAAAGCGGGTTTGCCACAATTGAAGCATTGGCCGAACGCTTCAATGTCTCCGCACAAACGGTCCGTCGAGACATCATCGCGCTTGCCGATGCAGGGCGTTTGCAGAGATTTCACGGCGGTGCCGGTCCAGTGGGCCAGGCAGAAGCAGCTCGACTTGACTACAGCGCAAAGCGGAGCATCGCGCGACCTGAAAAGCAGGTTGTTGGGCGACGCGCTGCCAAAATCATTCCGGACGGCACCACACTTTACCTTGATGTCGGGACGACGGTTGAGGCCTGTGCTGTTGAGCTCGCGAAACGACCAGGCTTCACAATTTTCACCAACTCAATGCCCGCGGCGATGAAGTTCCATCCGGCCCACCATCATATCTATCTTCTCGGTGGTCGTATGGCCGGTCGGGATGGGTCTCTTGTCGGCACAGAGGTCGTGGACCGGCTTCGGAACGTGAGTTTGGACTATGCTCTTGTTGCGTGTTCTGCCATCGACACGGAGGATCGCGTCATGGATTTTGATCTCGACAAGATCGCAATCAAACAAACGGCCCTTCAATCAGCGCGCCGGTCGTTACTCCTTGCGACCAAGAGCAAATTCAACAGAACCGCACTCGCAGTGGTCGCTCCAGTCGAGGACTTCAACCAGGTCATCTCCGAACGCTAGCAATTAAGCGCCTTGTAGCATTCTGAGTTTGGGCTCGGTGCCGACATCGGATGCGTTGCAGCACCCAAACGTCGGGGCGTCCTGACAACCATCACACCGGCCCTTAGCGGATGAGTTGGATGGCTCCTGCTCCACCGGCATTGGACGTGCCAAAGTGCAGTTGTCAACGACTGCTAGGAAAGGAGCCACCCAATGACAGTAAAGACCGTGGGCCTGGATCGCTGACCGGCAGGGCATTGCGTAGCAATGTCCCGAGAGGGATGGCCAAGGACGTTTTTCAAGTGCACTGCGTTTCGGTCACTGGACGCAAGATCATCAACAAGAAGATCAAACGCGCGAAACTGATTGCGTTTTTCGAGACATTGCCGCGCTGTGTGGTCGGGATGGAGGCTTGCGGCTCGCCCCATCATTGGGCGCGCGAACTAAGCAAGCTCGGCCATGACGTTCGACTTATGCCAGCAGCGTATGTCAAACCCTATGTGAAGCGCGGCAAGACCGACGCGGCCGACGCGGAGGCGATCTGCGAAGCGGTTCGTCGGCCAACGATGCGTTTCGTTGAGATCAAGTCAGAAGACCAGCAGGCTGTACTTTCCATCCATCGTGCCAGGGATCTGGTGGTCCGCCAGCGCACTCAGGTCGTCAATATGATCCGCAGCATCCTTCGCGAGTTCGGTCACATCCTGCCGACAAGCATTGAAGCGGTGTCCAAGTTCGCGCGGGAACACGACATAGAGGAACAGTTGGAAATGCCCGAGATTGCGAACGGCATTCTTGGCGTGATGTGTCATCAACTGAACGGCCTCAATGCGCGGGTTGATGGGCTTACCAAACTGATCGAACAACACGCATGGCTGGATGCCGATGCCCGACGTTTGATGCGCATGCCGGGGATCGGACCGATCACCGCGTCGGCCGTTGTCGCCACCATTGGCGATGCAAAACAATTTGAGACCGGACGTGATTTGGCGGCTTGGCTGGGGCTGACACCGCTGAACAAATCCAGTGGCGGTCGAGAGCGACTTGGACGGATCACAAAGAAAGGTGACCGCTACATTCGAAAGCTACTCATTGTCGGAATGACATCGCGCGCGCTCATGGCCAAGAACAGCCCAGAGAAAGCCGACACCTGGACTGCGAAGCTTCTAGACGAAAGGCCCTTCCGGCTGGCGACAGTCGCCATGGCCAACAAATCCGCCGGGATCATCTGGGCGCTACTGACGAAACAGGAAGAGTACCGGCAGCCAATCGCTTGATCCTGCCCCGAGATGCAAGACGCTTGATGTGATGATGCGAAACGAAGTCAACCAAGAGTAAGGACACTCCGATGAATGTCGCGGCCTTCGAGGTCGTTTAGCCGATAGGAACCTTGCTCGCGGAACTTATCAGGGCCAGTGGCAACCGCCACACAAAAAGGCCGGACACACGACTGTACTGACAGACCATCGCAATCGCAAAAAATCTTTTGCTATGCAGGAGCCATCCACACACGACAATGCATTTGAACCCTTCGGTCGGTCGCCAATCGAAAGAGTAGATTGAGCGAAAGTTTTTAATCTTGATCCGACGAACAACGGCCATTACCAATCAATCCCCAATTTCTCTTTTGCCTCAGGCGACTGGCTCCAAGGCTCACCTGGCATTACCGCAATCAGGCGTTCAAAGATCGCCTTTACCGCGTTGACGCTCGCATCTTCCGTGATACGCCCTGCGGAGTCCGCCGACAGGAGAGGTCGTAGGTCCAACAGCATGTTGCCTTTAGCGAGTTTCGCTAGCATTCGCTGCTCGGCCTGGGCCCGTGTGATCTGCATGTCGCTATCGGCCAGATAGTGTCCGAACAGCGCAACGATGCGCCTGCAATCAAGAGGATTGAAGACCTCCAGGCCATGCGCCAGATCATATAGATCTCTGCCTTTGTCGCGTTGCAGGAGCGCACGAAACTTTGTCGCCAGCATTTCCTCGTTGGAAAACGTGGGTATCGTTGCGTCTCCGGTGAACCACGGATTTTCGACCGCAAACGGCATCATCATGACGGGGTCGTAGGCAACGATTTCGCGTGTGTTGATTTCAAGCTTGAGACGGATCAGGTTTTCCCCTCCGTCCTCTGCGGGCACCCTGAAACGGAACTTTGGCGCGATCTGGCTTTGCGCAAAACTGGCGGGTCCGAGCCAAGGCTCGAGCAGCTTTCGCAGTCTGTCCAATATCGGTCCGATCGCGCCGTTTGTCGTGCGGACAAGATCGATGTCCTCGGAGTAGCGTAGCGGTTGTGCGAAATGCAATTTGTTGAGGGCTGTTCCACCACGGAAGCGCAGCTCGTTTGACAGGAATGCATCACCGAATATTTCGACAAGCGCGCGCGAAATAATGAGATCCTGCTCGACTTGTCTTTGCTCGGCCCATGGCGCGCTCTGGCTCCATGCGACGATGTTCTGGGAGGGGATCATTCATCGACCTCCGGGTGCCGGCGCACGATGACCCGCCACCGTTGATCTCGCTCGATCGGATCGGGTGCGAACATCGGATCGCGCGCTTCTTTCCGATCCAGTTCTGTCCAAGAGGGCCGGTTACTGGACATGAGCAGATCATGCATTTTGCGTGTGAGGCTGCGTCGGTCGAGTATGTCGAGCATATAGCCGAGACGTTGCACGACGGGTTTTTCGAAGCTGAGTGACAGAATTGCCAGCTGATCTGCGTCGATCTTCGAACCCAGGTCAGAAAGGACGGTTGCAACGTTGTTGAGCCCTGCGACCGCGTTTCCGTAGCGCATGAGATCGAGCGCGGTGAGCGCGGGAGAGGAAATCTTCATTGGTCCCGTGTCTGTCTTCATGTCTTTAATGCCGTCGATGATCGAAGCCATATCTTTCCTGAAATAGAAAACGATGAAATTCCGTCCGGCCCGGATCTTGGACATGCGTTTTGCGGTGATAACCTGGAACTCCATGACGGCTTGATGTGAGGCACCGTGCATCTCCGCAGCCTTAAGAAGCCCGACATAGTAAGGTGCCTGCTCGTGTTGCATGAGCGCATCCACATACCAGGAGGGCGGGGGTGCGCCCCAAGACGCAAATTGCGGTGGAACAGCCACGTAGAAACCTTTGCGGGGGCTGATCAACTTCCCCTGGCGCTGCAGGCGTTGTGCCGCATCAAGAAAGGCGCCGCGATTGGTTCCGAGAGCGTCAACCGCATCCTCCGCCGCAAAGACGATACGTCCTTTCGACTGAAGCTCCGTCACATAATCGGCCAGTGTTCTGCGTGTCTTTTGAATCATGTAAGGTAATCCGCGTTTAGTGCGGACTAACATACATGATTTATGAATTTTGGCAAATTCGTGCTGTAGATTCCGCGTTCAGTGCGGTATTATAATCATGAGGTCCCACACAATCCTCAGCACAACATAAATGGCTGGGTCAGGCTCAGTGAGACTTTAGCCAGATCATTCCGTCAAACGCGCCGAGCTTTGCTTTTTCCCGTGAGGCATAGAGACGACGTGCCTGGGTGACGACGCCGCTGCCAAGATGGGTAATTGTACCGCTCCACCCGCCAGGTTTCGGGAAGACGACAATGTGGAACCCGTCCGTTTTCAGTTAGTGATTTCCGCCTTGCGAAACCTTCCACCTTCGTTTCGGCCAACGTGCGCGGCGTTGGGCTAAATTCTTGCTGTCCGCTTCCCGTCTTGACGCGGCCGCGTAGTCTTCCTCCATTTTGCCCGCACACACGCAGCCACATTCAAGAATATGCGGATCGTCAGGGTGCTGCATCTGGTGAACATACCGAATATCTTGGCTTTCGCACATTTCACATTGGCTGGAGGGATCACCGAGATCCTCAAACCCGATGCAGGTCCAGCCTTTCTTGGGAACGCCCTGCTGCGACCATTTTCCAAACATCGACGTTGCAGACCCCTTAGGTTTCAGACACGGGCAGCTTGATCAGATAGCCGCGCGCCAGCTTTTGCTTGACCAGATCGGAAAGAGCAGATTCAGCCTCGGTCTGTGTCGCGTACCATTCGTGGCGATGCCGGCCCCAGGTTCCAAAGCGCCCCACTGGCGGTGGACACCGTGTTGGCCGAAGAGGTCTTTGGTCAGCTCCACGGAATAGAACCGATTCATATTGAGGGAGGGATCAACGCGTCGCATGTCAATTTGCATCGATCTCCTCCTCGCTCATCGGAACATAGTCGATAGAGACCCGTTCAAGACGCGGTTCCTTTTGCTCAAGACCCCAGCGCCGTTCTGTATAAAACTCAAGCGCTTTTCGGGTTTTCGCTTCAAGCACATCTGAGGTGAACCCGAATTCAATGCGGACCACCCGTTGTTGCGCGTCAGTCAGTCTTGAATGCGGCTTGAGTTTCAGGATGGCCCAGGTGAACCAATCATCATCGCGGGGCACTGCATCGGCCGGCTTTGTAGCCACAAATGAACGATCTGGGTCTATGCGTGCGGGATGGAAATCGCGGAAACCCTCACGCTCAAAACACCAGGCACGCACATGCAGTCGCACCCCGTCAGAGGCAAAGCGCACAGGCGCGATCCAGCGGGTCATCGGTTCTGAATCCCGCATCGATTGATAAACGATCTTCGTTGCCTCTTTGGCTCTGAAGGCACGGTAGAGCGGTCGTAGAACACGCATGTCTTGAGTGCGCTGCAAATCGGGCAACCTATCGAAAGCGGAAGATGGTTCGCCGGAGAGGAGTTGCTCAAACTCTATCAAAGAAGCTCTTCCGGTCAGTCGCTCAAAGCTCTCATGGGCCAGGTATTGGCGCGAAGACGCATCATAGTAGAGAGAGTCCTTTGGTGCTTCGGCGAGGTATGCGCGAAAATCGAGCGCGGCCTGTGCATTCGAAATTCCAAACCACTTGATCAAGGAGGCGCGGGTAGCCGCGCCGTCCCAGAAAAACAGTCTGTCGAGGAATTCCAAGCGCGCCCGCTGGGCATGTTTAAGGTCTTCGAAGGCCATGATTGGAAACTAGCTTGACTCATCTCACTTGTCCATCTAATTTTTACATGTTTATAAATTAACGGTGTAAGATGAGAATCCTTCATACAGCAGATTGGCACCTGGGACGCGTACTCCGCAGCGTGTCGCTGCTTGACGATCAGGCCCATATTCTGAATCAGATATTTGATGCGGTTGTTGAGCGAAACATTGACGTTCTGATTGTTGCTGGCGATGTCTATGACAAGGCCTCACCGGCAGAAGCCGCCGTTAAGCTCTATAGCGATTTCATTGAACGCATTTATGAAGAGACCGAAGCGGCAATTGTCGTCATCGCGGGGAACCACGATTCCGGCCAGCGCCTGGGCGCAGTAACCAAACTATTCGACAAGACCCGTATCCTGATCAGAGGCCCCCTTGAGAACAACGAGCCACCACTTCTGCTCGAAGACGAGCATGGTTCTGTGGCGTTCTCGGCCCTTCCACACATTCACGCGCGCGCTGAGGCGATTTAGGTTGGATATGAAATGCGCTCTGCAAATACCCCAATGCCATGAATGTGCCATGTAGCGATGCGCTTTGCACTCCATAACAATTTGCGCGTTGAAGCAACGCCTGGAGCGAAGGGTTATTGTCCCGGCTGCGGTGCGGAACTCATCGCGCGATGCGGAACCAAAAAGGTCTGGCACTGGGCCCACAAAAGTCAACGGCATTGCGACCACTGGTGGGAGAACGAAACCCAATGGCACCGGGATTGGAAGAACCAGTTCCCCGCAGAATGGCAAGAGGTTGCAGCCGGTGACGAACACGGTGAGCTCCACATCGCTGATATCAAGACGCCGAAAGGTTTGGTTGTCGAGTTTCAGCACTCCTACATCAAACCGGCCGAGGCCCGGCAGAGGACGGAGTTTCACAATCCGATGTTCTGGGTCGTGGATGGAGCGCGGCGGAAGACGGATCGGGAGCGATTTCAGACCGCGCTACGAGATGGCGTGAAACACCCGACCAAGGACGGTCTTGTTCAACAGCTATGGATCTACGATTCACGTCTGCTGAAGGAGTAGGAGCATACCGGGGTGATCGTCGCTTTCGATTTTGGCGAAGACGCGGTTTGGGTTCTTCGGCGCATTAAGAACGACTGGGTCTATGGGTTCGAGTAACTCAGCACTAGCAACCCAATCCACGCTGATATTTCAAGGACACGTGCCAAGGCTCAACTTTGGCGTTTTTCCACAGAGAGAGCTAGGCCGGTTAGACACAAAAAGCATGAATTTGTTGCATGGCTAAACCGGTTCCCTCGCTCATGTGCATAACGTGAATGGCCAGTTCGGCGAATTCACAACGCGCATTTCAGTTTGCGGTGCAAACCCATCCTTTGAAAGTAAAACCGGCATAGAACAATTGAACACTGGTGAAACCGGCCTCAACGAAAAGTGCTTCGTCCTCCTCCGGCGATAGCGTTGGGAGATGGCTTTTCATGGTCTCGATGCCTTTCTCGGCCTTCACCGCGTCAAGACCCCATGAAATAAGGAGATCGGCGTTCCGGCGAAGCCATAGGTCTCGCTCAGGGACTTTCTGAGGAAAGCTGTGGTGAGCAACCACGAACGGGGCGCCGGGTCGAAGTCTGCGCCGAAGCTCTCGCAAGCTGCGCAATCGTTCGGCCTGTTCAAGAAAATGTAAAGTCAGCAGACAGGCGGCGCCATCGAACGGTCCGCTAGGGGCGTCATCGATATAACCTTCAACAAACGAAACATTGCGCGCCCTATCCCCGAGCGTATTGCGCGCCTGAGCGATCATATCTGCGGACGGGTCTACACCGGTGAACTGCCATGCCGGGTGCATCTGCGCAAAGGTGTCAAGCTCAAGTCCACCACCTGCCCCGAGCACCAAAACATGCCCATCTTCAGGCACGCACTCAGCGAGCAGAAGCCCCGCCATATGGTGCATGTCGCGCATTCCTGGCACGTGCCTTCCGACACGATCAGCGTATGTCGAAGCGTGGCCCGAGGTATCGGAGAATATCATGCTTTGGGCATATCACAGGCCACGCGCTACGCCACAACGAAACTCCTGGATGAACACAAAAGGCCGCAGACATTCATCTTGAAGGGTCGAGTGTCTGTAAAGGCCGCACCGCGCATTTCGCTATCGGTCATTCTCTCTCACCATACACCGAGTCCAGTTCTAGTTCAGGTAGTTCGCGCAAGCTTTGCAGATCGAACATCGCCAAGAACTGCGGTGTTGTTACGAATGTATGCGGCGCGCCAGGACGCGGCGCTCGAGGGCCGTTCGTGATCAGCTTCTGATACCTAAGCCTCGAAAGGAGATCGCGATTGATTTCTTTTCCGAATATGTCGGCCAGGCCAGCACGATCGATGGGTTGGTGATAAGCGATGGCGCACAGCACCGCCATTTCGGTCTCGGTGAAGCCGATCTCCTGCTCGCCGATATCGGCGGCCGCCTTGATCGCCTCCGCAAAATGTGCCTTGGTGCGGAACATCCAGCCGCCGGCGACGGGGACCAATTCGTAGGGGCGTGCAGTCAGCTCGGCCTGGATGTCGTCGATCAGCATTTCGACAGCAACGCCTTGCCCTACCAAGTGTGCCAAGTCCTCGCGGCCGACCGGTGATGCACTGGCAAAGAGGGCAGCTTCGATCCTTCCCATCCATTCGCGCCACCTGAGCTCTACCGGTAAGTCGTCGAGCTCTCGGTCAAAAAGCCCCCTGCCCTTTTCCGGAGGAGGTCGTTTGGCGGCCGCGACACTCATGGCGCGATCCCGTAGAGCCGGAACGTTGAACGACCAGTGAGTTCCCTGACAGCACCGAGCTCGACCAGACGGTAACATAGCCGGCGCGCAGCTCGCCCGGTCATCGGTGTGCTGGTCCCCTGGATGCGCGGCGACAGCATGCTGGATGGCGCCACCGCATCTTCGCGCAGGAAAAGGGCGACCGCATCCTCTGAACCTCGTGTCCGCAACTTGGGGGCAACTGCTTTTAGCACATCAGATCGCCACGTAAGGGTGCGCGCCACCTGATAGGCTGATTGGGCTCCCTTTGCAAGGGCCTCCTGGACGGCAGTGCCGGTCTCAGTCTTGCCGTCGCGAAGATCCCGAAGCATCGCTTTTTTCAAATGGTGTGCCGTCAGCGGTAGTGGATGATCCCAGCCCAGGGACTTCGCAAGCACCACATCAGCGAGGACGCAGGCCAAACGTTCAGCGCGACCGTCGGCTCGTACGACAGTGCCGATGACATCGCTCGCGGCCGCCAGCGGGCCAATCTGGTTTGCGGCATCAATCGCCTCGGCAATCCAGTGCGGGACATCATCTGAAAGACAATCGTCTGCCTGCGTGGCAACCCTCCCAATCCAGCCAGATCCACGAAGGGAAAGACGCACGGTTGCGCGCCAGAACGCGAGCATATCTCCGTCGGGCCCGAGTGCGTCGCCGGCTGGCGTCAGATGAAAGGCATCGCGGATATCGGTCTCTCGGGCCATCCGACCCTCGAGCCTTGACGTTGCCGCGGACGCTTGTAGCGCCAGCGTATTCGCCAGGAGAACCTTAGGTACGCATTCACCTTTCTGCATTAGGATCATGTCCAGCAAGGCAAAGCTCGCGCCCGACAAAAAGGCAACGTTCTGAGCACTTTCGCCCGAACGATTGGTGACCCAGTCGGGTAGGCCCGCTAGGCTGGATCGGTCTGAAAGGATGCGCGGCGACTCGTAGGTCATACCACAGAGTCTCGCTTATCGCGGCGCTTTTGTCCACCAAATACGGCAGAAACCGCCCCGCCTTAAACATCTTTTCCATGTCCAATAAGGTTGCCTTATCGGACATAATTGAGATAGGCTCGAGAACATGCAGAATTCCGACTATAAACCACACAAAACGCCCGCTTCAGAGCAGCCTAAGATCGAGATTTCGAGCTCGTCGCCCTCGGAGGCGACGATCGAGACTGAGCTCGACGAGAGAGACGTCCCAACGGGTCAAAAGATCGCCCTG
>NZ_WVNW01000024.1 GCF_013179285.1 Roseobacter sp. HKCCD6576-2
AACCGATGAACCGATGAACCGATGAACCGATGAACCGATGAACCGATGATACGGCGCAGTTAATTGACCCGCAAGTAACAGGCTGGTTCTATTTCGGATATTGCTGACTATTTCATCGAGCATTCGGGGCCAATAAATGGGATCCTGGGCCAGGATTAGAACCCGCCCGCTCTCTCCGGAAATATCACAATACTATATTTGGATAGGCAAAAGTTATGGAGGGGCTTGCGCCTGAAACTCCAACATCGATCCAGACTTGAAGCCCGATGAATAGAAGACCTCTTTCGGCGCGTTTGGTTGCGCGGGGTCATAACCGACCGACAGGAACACCGTTTGACCCTGGGCGGTCTCGACCTTGCGGGTCTCCGTCAATCTGCGATCCGGCAATGCCGAGCGCTCCCGTCTTTTTGCCATGCGCGAGACTCCTCATCGGCACATCAACGATGACGAAAGCACCTTCCCCACCGACAGCCCTTCAAATGCGCACGGCACGGATCAACAGCCCTTTTCTACGTAGGTGCGCTGCAGTTCCGCCGAGCGCTGCGCAAGCGCCACTGTGTCTGTCACATTGACCAGGGACCCTCGGGCTTGCTCCGCGCTACGCACCGTATTTATCCCCTGCACCGTGGCGGATGCGGTCCGCATTCCAGTCAGGCCACCCTGCATTCCCGCGCCCATAACAGCGCCGAGCCCAACATCAACAACAGTGTTGGTTATCGCCCTGGTGCGTGCTGTACGTTTTTGCTCAGCTTCAAGCTCCTGTAGTCTGGCTGTGATGTTGTTGTTCCTCGTGGTCAGTTCATCGCAGCTGAGCGTTAGTGTCGCTGGATCAGTTGTCGATTGACCAATTGTCGGCAAGGACTGGCCGGTGTTTACGCAACCTGCCAGTGCCGCGGCGGATATCAGTATAGTTGTCGGCTTCATCGAGCTTCGTCCTTTTCAGTATCGAGAATTTCAACCAGTTCTTCGGGGTTCAGCAGCCCATCGTGGATCTGATCACGCCCAACGAACGTGGGTGTGTCTCTGATGCCCAGAGTGGATGCGAGGCGCTGGTTGTGCAGGATCTGTGCGGCGACCTCGCTGGACTGCGCTTCATCAGCGACCGCTTCCGCGTCTAGGCCAAGGCTTTCGACCAGCCTCAAGGCGCTCTCGGTGCCATCAATGCGTCCGGCGGCATCGAACACCGCGTAGTGGAAACGCCGATATGCGGCATCGCCTTCCACGTTTCGGACGGCGATCGACACCTTGGCGATATCGTTGGATTCCTGTCCCAGGATTGGGAACTCAATCAGGCGCACCCTTTCTGTCAGGTGGTGGGGGAGCGTTTGCATATGGGATGCGCTCTGCGCGCAGTATCCGCAACGGTAGTCAAAGAATTCCACCAGAAGGATGTCAGGGTCGTCGCCAAACAGGTCCTCCCGCACCTGGTCAATCTGTTACGTCTGAAACGCCGCCTCTGCCCTCTCGCGTTCCACCTCCAGTTTCTGGATCGCCAGCAAGACAACCTCCGGGTTGTTCAGGATGGCTTCCATGACGCGCTGATCGAAGTCTTCCTGCGCCGCAAGCGGCAACCCGGCGAGCATGGCAACCAGAAGAATCAAATGACGCATTTTTTCATCTCAAGCAGTGTCACATCTTTTTCTAAACTGTTTTATGAACTAATCTAGCCATAAGTACATCATTTTTTCGGGGTTTCATAATGGCCAAGACAGTAAGCTCCGCTTCAACACTCATTCGTGGCGGCCAGACGGCGCAGCATTGGTGGCGGATGGGATGGCAGGTCCTGCGGTTTGCGACGGTCGTTGGAGCGCTGATCTACGTCTGCAGCTTCGTTTTCCTATTGGCACGGGCTTACAACCCAAGCGAGATGCGCATCGCTTTCTACTATGAGTTGGCCGAACGCGGCGTCGTTGGACAAAACGGTTTCGACAGGCCCTACACTTTCAAGACTCTAGATGGAAAGACCGTCACCGTTCCTGCCATCCAACTCTATCGGAACATCGAGTATCGGCGGATCCGTGATGGCTTCTTTTACACGTTCCATAGCTCAGCCCGCCTTGCTGCCATCCCTGCCATTCTCCTTGGCCTGGTCTCCTTGCTGATCTTCGTCAAGACCGGCAACCGCATTCAGGAGGACGAGTTCGTGCGTGGCGCCAGGCTTGTCTCAGCCTCGGAACTCAACGCGTGGAGCGCTCTCAAATGGCGCAAGTATAAAAAGAAACACAAAGGTCGGAAGACCGCCAAGCCCTTGACGATCGCCAGCATTCCGTTTCCACCCGATGCTGTAGAAGCACAGACGATGCTCAATGGGACGGTTGGTGTGGGTAAAACCAACGCCATGATCGAGATGCTTTCCATCATCCGCGAGAACGGCGGAAAGGCCATTATCTATGATCGTATGGGTGGGTTTGTGTCGCGTTTCTATGATGAAACGACAGATTTTCTCATAAACCCGTTTGATGACCGCTCGTCATCCTGGAACCCGTTCGATGACGTTCTTGATGCTGCGTCCTTCACCCAGCTTGGCGACGTGATGATCCCTGAGCATCGCGGCGCGGCGAGTGACCCGTTTTGGTCTCAAGCCGCGCGGATTGTCTTCGACTATGCAGCGCGGGAACTCTACAAAACCAAGCGTCGCACCGTGAAATCTCTGATCCAGCATCTGCTGCATCTCGACTCAGACGTTCTGGCCAAACTCCTTGCCGGAACGCCTGGCTCTCACTTCTTCAACGAAGACATCGTCAAAACGGCGCAAAGTATTCGCGCGAACTTGATCTCAGAGCTGCGCTTTCTTGAATATCTCCGCGATGACGCAGAGGCATTTTCTATCCGTGAGTGGATGAAATCTGACGATCCGTCGTTCCTCTTCCTGACCGGCGATGCTGAACACGCTGCTGCGACGCGCAACATCATTTCGACGATGCTTGAGATTTCTGCCAACGCTTTGATGGGGATGGGGCCCGCAAGTGAGCCACGCTGTTACTTCTTCATGGACGAGGTCCCTACCCTCAACCGTCTGCCCTTCCTGATCAGCTCGCTGGCTGAGATCCGCCAGTTCGGCGGGGCCTTCGTCCTCGGGTACCAGGTGTACAGCCAGCTTGAAGACATTTACGGACGCGAAGCCGCTCAGACAATTTCCGGGACGGTCAACAACCGGATTGTTTTCAACACCCCGGATTTCCGGACGGCAAAGCTCTGTTCAGAGATGCTTGGCAACCAGGACAAGTGGGAATCGAACACCAATATCAGTGTCGGTGCCCACGAGGCGCGTGACGGCGTTGGCTTTACGCAGCAACGTGTTGAACGCGCCATCATCTCGCCTGCAGAGATACAAAGCCTTCCCCAGCACAGAGCCGCGGTCAAATTCGCCTACGATTCACCGACCGCTATGGTCGATATGAAACAAGTCTTCTTGGATGAAATCCAACCGCGGTTTCTTCCTTACATGGGGAACGCTCCTGGGTTTGCTGAATACGACGAACCGAAGGCTAAGCCACCAAAGGAAGATCCCGCAAAGATCGTTGAGATTGTCCGTGCCTTCCACCAATGGTGCGGCTGGCGCTTTGACTGCGATGCCAGCGAATTCCCCTCCGATGCCACTGAACCGTGCTCTGAATACAAGGTCTACTTTGATCACTTTAAGAGCCGCTTCAACGCCGGCACCCGCCCTGAAAACATCCATCCGGTCGTCCCACTGGGTGAGGGCTTGATGAAGAACGCGCCCATTTGCCCGCCCGAGAATGACGACGCTGCAGTCGAGACAGCTGATGCTGGATCCGATGCCGTTGTAAGGACGGAAGGTCCAATGCCGCCACGGTATGACGGCCCTGAATCTGATCAGTTGCAACTCGAAGCCGATTTGTTTGCCCACGCGAATCACGACGATGACGACCTCCCTGCCCTCCAAACCGAGGCGCACGCCCGCGATACAAAAGCCACGAGCCCAGCTGAACCGCCACAAGCCAATCTACCGTTACCGAGCGGCTGGTCCCCAGAGACGCCATCTGGGGCTTGATCCATGCTTTCCATGTCAAATGTGTCTTCTGGCCACGCCTCCAGCGGATACTACAAGGCCGAAGGCTACTATCTGGAAGGCAGCAATGATGCCGAGAAATCATCCCAGTTTTACGGAAAGGCCGCTGAAGAAGCGGGCCTGACGGACAGTTTCTCGGATGACCGCTTTACCGCCATTCTGGATGGCCAAACACCAGACGGCAGGACGCTTGGCAGATACCGGGATGGCGAACGTGAGCACAGACCCGGCATTGATCTGACCTTCTCCGCACCAAAGGCGGTCTCCATAGCGGCGCTCGTCGGCGGCGATACACGGATCCTCAAAGCGCACACCGACGCCGTCAAAACTGCGCTCGATTATGCCGAGGCCAATCTCGTTCAAACACGAAGATACGTGAACGGGCAGGTCCGGACTGAAACCGGTTGCAAAATCATTGCGGGATTGTTTCAGCATGACACATCGCGCGCGCTCGATCCTCAGCTGCATACCCATGCTGTCATTGCCAACATGGTCAAAGACAGCAACGGCGACTTCCGATCCCTCTCAAATGAAGCCCTCTACAACGGAAAGATGCTCCTGGGTCAGATTTATCGATCAGCCTTGGCTCAGAACCTGCAGGACCTCGGATACGAAACCAAAGCCTTGGACAAGGGTCTCTTCGACATCAAGGGGGTTCCGCAGGAGCTTGTGGACACCTTCTCAAAACGGCGCGAAGAAATCGAACAGGCTCTCAAAGACAAGAATTATGAGCCGACAGCTGTTGCGAGTTCCCTGGCCGCATTGGCGACGCGATCCGCAAAACAGCCTGTCCAGCGGTCAGAACTTCGTGCTGCCTGGGCGGCAGAGGTGAAGTCCCTCAACATAGATCTTCAGCAGACTCTTCGTGAAGCATCGCGCCACCAGCAACCATCGTTTGAGGCCCGCGAAAAGTCCGCAGGTGATGCTGTTGAGTTCGCGATTGCGCACCACTCCGAACGGGAGGCGGTCTATGCCGAAAAAGACCTGCTGATGACCGCGATGAAGTTCGCGCCTGGCGTCACCGAAAAAGCGGCGGCAGCAGAACTCAAGGAATGGGTCAAAGACCGGATCCTCTATCCCGTCGATCTCAAGGAAGGCCGCTTCTACACAGACGTTGAGAACATCCGTCTTGAGACCGAAAACAAGAACCTCATGCGCACCCGTATTGGTGAAGCGGTATTGGATCTCCGAACGAAGATGCAAGTTCTTGCCCAGCGTTCATCCGACTCTGCGATTGCTAAGAAACTGTCGGAGACAACCTTAACCGCTGGCCAAAAAGACGCCGTCGGCATGGTTCTGTCTGCAACCTCCTATGTGACTGCAGTTCAAGGCTATGCCGGCACCGGCAAGACCTACATGCTTGAGACGGCCCTTCGGATGGCCCAGGCCCGCGGCTATGAGATTGAAGGCTTGGCCCCGTCGCACAAAGCCGTCACCGCCTTGAACGAAGCTTTACCCGTCGCGTCCACGGTTGAGAGCGCATTGGTTCGCCATGAGAACGGCGCAAATCTTGGCGACAAATCCAAAACCATCCTGGCCGTTGATGAAGCCTCGATGCTCTCATCAGACTCCATGAATCGGGTTCTCAAGATGGCGTCCGCGCAAGACTACGCCAAAGTGGTTCTCATTGGCGATGTGAAACAGCTTGAAGCCGTCGGTGCAGGATCGGCGTTCCGTGCGCTTCAGGATGCCGGCATGCCAACTGCACTTATGACGGACATTCAACGGCAACGGACAGATGAAGGCCGCTCAGTTGTCCTCTCGGCCATCGCCGGTGATATCAAGACCGCCATGGCCGGAGTCAATCAACTGACAGAAGTTGGCGCCGGCAAGCTGGCCGACGTTCGCAATGAAATCGCGACACGGATGGCCGATACGTACATGGCAATGACGCCTGAACAACGCGCCGGGACCGGTCTCATTGTCCTCACCAACGCCCTGCGCAAGGATGTCAACGAACAGATCCAGGGACAGCTCAGAGACGCGAACCTCATTGGGCAGGACGCTGTGGAAGTCTCTTCACTCGTCCCGCGCAATTTTAGCCAGGCGGAGGCCCGGGAAATCGGCAGCTACAAGGTCGGCGACATCGTCGTTGCACCGGTCGCCTCCTCCCAGTCTCCGATGACGGCCAACGTCCTTTACACTGTCACCAGCATTGCGCGCGAAGACCAAAAACTTCACCTCCAATCCCCTGACCAACAAACCATCACACTCAGCCTCGCATATGGTAGCACCGATGCCCACAAGCTCGCTGTGTTCTCTGCGGACAAGCAGGACTTCCATGTTGGCGACGCGGTCAAGTTCAAGATCACCGATCGTGAACATGGGATCTTCAACTCAGCCGAAGGCTACCTCAAATCAGTCGGCAGAGACAGATTCACTGTTGTGACAAAAGACGGTGATGAACTGTCCATCCCTACCGACAGCTTGGCCGCCCGCGGGATGCAACTGGCCTACGCCTCGACCGCTCATGACTTCCAGGGAAGCACGGTCGATCGGGTTCTGCTGGGGATGTCCTCCACCGAACAGCTCACCACTCAGAAGAGCTTCTACGTGGCGCTGTCCCGGATGCGCGACACGATCCATTTGGTGACCGACCGCGTCGACAAACTGGCATCCAAAATTGCCGATGAAACCGGTGAACGGATGAACTCTCTGGAGGCGCTTGCCGCACAACGCGACGAAGCAAAATCCGGCACCAAAACACCCGCCAAGGACCGCGATGAAGCCCGTCAACACGAGCGCGATATTCAGGTCGGAAAACCGGACAAAAAGCAGCCCGAGAAAGTGCCCAAGGATCACGATCAGGATGACAAGTCGAAGGACGCTCAAATGAGCTTCGCTGATCGTTTTATCGCCAGCATGACCCAGGACCAAAAACAGCGTGACGAGCGCTCCCGATAGGAAACCCAGCAATGCCCAACAACACCAAACCCGGCTACCGTATCAAGCTCGGTCCTGTTGCCACGGATCTTCTCGACCGACAGTCTGAACAAACCCCGACGGCTCTCGATCTCGAGATTGCGCGCCTTCTGCAGACTGCGGATCGTGTCGCGCATCTCGAAACCCAAGCTGCCTCAAACACCCAAACGGTGTCACGTCTTCTCGAAATCAACAGCGCGCTTTCTTCGGCACTGTCCAGCACATCGGACTCAGTGACACATCTCACAGACATGATCGATCATCGCACCAGAGAGTTCGAAAAACTGCTCATCCATATCAGCACCATGGTTGGCAGCCATCTGAGTGACGGTGCCGAACGCGATCGTCTGCATGCTCGCCTTCAGGACATCGAGAAGGAATTCGGGACGCAGCTCGCCGCTCTCTCATCCCTCGTCCAGGACCAGAAAAGGTCCCGCCAGATGCAGGTTCAAAACGCGATCGGACGCGCCGAAGAGGAACGGCTGACCATCGTGGAAGAAGAGGCAACACACACAAAGCCCCAGCCGGAACGTGGCGGAACGGAGCGATAGGCCGACCATGCAGCGCTTTCAGAATCCCCAAAATTCGTGCCATATCGTGCCACGTGGCCTGCCACGCCGTGCCACAGGCATGGCACGAATTGGCAGGCAAAAACGTAACCTGTTGAAGATAAAAGGTAAAAGTTCTGTCGTACAGTGGATTATCTCAATTTTTCCTTTCAAACCCCTTATTTTATTGAGCGAAACGGCCCTGCAGCTTCAGCTGCGTCAGGTGTGCCGTTCTGATCGGGCCGCAGGACCGAAACCCCTCCTGCTCCCGCCTATCATCCACACCTGTTTGGCCACTGCTTCCAAAATCGCGCAACGGTTTGGGACTGCCGCTCAGCTGCTGGTCATCAATGCAGCCATCACTTCACCGCTTGTAGCTGAGGGCTGGGGGCCTGTTGCCAGCGGCGCGGGTTGGTCGTCAGCTGATCGGTTCTCCTCCGCCTCGGCCACGGCAACCGGGCCGTCTGCAACCGACGAACCAACGCGCCGGGTCGTGCCCTTCGTCCGCGCCGTCCGGCAGAGCCAAGGGCCGCAGATGGACCGCCTGCTCACTCTGATCAGCCAAGCGGAGAGTCCGGTTCACGGCTACGACAGCGTGCATCACCGTGCGACCATCCGGCCGCCCAAGCCGCCCAGTCAGATGACCATCGCAGAGATCGTTGCTTGGGTTCACGCCACTCCGGGACAACCCCATGCCATCGGTCGCAACCAGATCATCCCCGAGACCTTCAATCGGGTGGTACGTGCTTTGGGTCTGTCTGGCGACACGCTTTATGATCGCCGGACGCAAGACATGATGGGGCGCTACTTGGTCGAAGAGGCCGGCTACTCGGACTTCATCAATGGACGCATCTCGCGGGACCGTTTCATGGATCAGCTGGCCGCGGTCTGGGCTGGTCTGCCACTGGCGTCCGGCCGGTCTTACTACCACGGATTTGCCGATAATCGGGCGACGATTACACGCGCCGAATATGTCTCGGCCATGGCCGAGATTTTCCCGGTTCGGAGGGCGTCAGATTGACCCCTATTTCTGGGGTCATGCTGACCCGCCTGCCGACCTATCCCCTGACCCCTTTCAACTTTCCTTTTCGGTCTTGCTTTGATGCCCGAGGTGAGGGAGCGCACCGGCCCCCCTTTGGGGGGCCAAACAAAAAGTCGTGGCCGCTTGCGGCCGCTTTGTCAGGACAGCGGCCAGGGTGCGTCTCGTCTGGCTTGCTCATCAGCCGTCGGATCGGTCGCGCAAAACCGCCCGACAAGACGGCTTGTTGACGGAAGAACATCGGCGCTGCCGACAAGCAGTCTGATGCAATCAGTTCGCGCTTGCGCGAATGGCGCGCGCGCCCCTTCCGTGCTCTCAACATTCACCACTGGTTTATCAGCCCATAGCCTCAATTGTTTCGCTGACTGCTACTGTTGCTTCACTCTGCAGCAGCGACAGTTGGAATATTTGACACATCAACAGTTCTGGAAGCATTCCATTCATCATATGCACCCTGCATCCTGATCCACAAACCGGCGTCGTTCCCAAATAACTTACCCAGACGCACAGCAAATTCCGGGCTTACCGGCTTCCGCTCGGCCAGAACGTCATGCAAATGTTGGCGCGACACACCAAGTAGCTTTGCGATCTCTGATTTTGACCGCTTGGTTGCAGGTATGACATCCTCGCGCAAAAGCTCGCCGGGATGCGTCGGGCATCGTTTCGGGTCACGGGTCATCATCATCTCCTTCTCAGTGATACTGCTCAAAATCAACGACATGGGCATCGCCATCTTCGAACACAAACGTAATGCACCATGGTCCGTTTACGTGAACGGTGTAGCGCGTTGGATCAAAGCCTTTGAGGGCGTGAAAATTAAAACCCGGCAGGTTCATATCTTCTGGCCGCACTGATGCTTCCAATGCATCAAGGCGTCGTAAAATCCGCTTGTGCAAACGCGCATCAATCTTTGATTTCCCGGTTTCCCAGAGTGCTTTTAGCTGCTTATTGTTGAAGCTCTTGATCATGAATTAGTGTAGCCTAACAGCTTACACATGTCAACAGATGGACTACACTAATTCTGAATTTCTCGGTCTTGCTTTGATGCCCGAGGTGAGGGAGCGCGCCGGCCCCCCTTTGGGGGGCCAAACAAAAATCGTGGCCGCTTGCGGCCGCTTTGTCAGGACAGCGGCCAGGGTGCGCCTCGTCTGGCTTGCTCGTCAGCCGTCGGATCAGTTGCGCGTCAATCCTCATGTGACGGAGATGGCGCGGCGCACAAGGGGACCGTGGAATAACGAGCACGCGCTTGCGCGCGCGCAGCTTATGCCGCGAAAGCCCCTTGGGAGGCGTGACAGCTCCGGCTAAATGAGGTGCGCGACTGATTGACAGCTGATGAGCTGCACGGCGCATTGGGCACATCGGACCAAGATCCCGCCCGCGCAAAGTCGCCCGACAAGACGGCTTGTTGATGGAAGAACACCGGTGCCGCCGACAAGCAGTCTGATGCAATCAGTTCGCGCTTGCGCGAATGGGGCGCGCGCCCGGCGTAGGGGGGGGCCTGACTATATTTTCAAGGCAGCGAAGCGACTATGAAAATAAGGAAGGGGCCAAGGCGCGCGCCCCTCCCGTGCTCTCAACATTCACCACCGGTTCAATTGAGAAGGCAGGCCAGCGGTTGAGCTGGTTAGTTTGGATAGGGATTTGCTGGGCCGTAGTGCGTGCCCGCCTCAACAAAGCAGCCATCGCAACCGCTGAGCCATGCCCGATGAACTTGGGACCGGGCAGTAACGCGGCGAAATGGCCGAGGCATTATCCAACCACTGTAACCAACCAGATAGACCCGATGATAAAGCCGGGTCATCACAGACCCGCCGCCTTTCGCAGTGCTTCATTCATTCGGCTTTGCCAGCCTTTGCCATCGGCTTTAAACGCCTCCAATACTTCAGGGTCCAAACGGATGGTTGTAGAAACCTTGGTGACTTCGGCTTTGGGCCTGCCGCGTGAAACCGGGGCCTTGGCCAACTTTTCAGTCCAATAGGGTTGCGACAGGTCCGGCAGATCGTCGTCAGCTTCATCGCCCAAGTACGGGGCCGTATGTTTTTTGCTCTCGGTCATTGGCTTTCCTCATGCTGATAACTCGATGCGACGTGCCGCGCGGCGTCCAAGCCACAACAACCATTCGACCACCTAAGAACCCGATGGTGATGTTGCGTGTTTCGCCATAGTCGCGGCGGTCATCTTCAACCGTTATACGTGCGTCCTCAAACACTTCCCCGGCTTGCGCCATATCCAAACCGCGAGCTTCAAGGGTCGTCTGGCGTTTTGCTGGGTCATATTCGATCTTCATATATTGTTACTACACTAAATGGAGTCAAGGCGCAATACTTGTTACTACAATAATTAGCCTAATTGATGGTTTCCAGAGACGAAACCAAATCGGCAAACTGCGCGCGGGTTTCGTCTGAATCGGCGTAGGTTTCCGGGTCGACTCCATCCGGCAAGTCGATTTCGAAAAACTGCATTGCATCGCAAGCGATCCTGACAATCGGTTTTGTAGACATCGGCTTTCCCTCAGCGGCCCGGTGAAATGCGGCTACCGATCCTTGGAACGCGCAACAACCCCGTCTTCGGTGATCGCGGCGATGTTGTCAGGCGTGCGGCGTGACAGTTCCACGCCATCGCCTGACATCATGGCTTCGGCATATTCCGTCATCTTCAAGATGGAACCGTCCGCCTCGATGTAAGTGGTATCTTCGTCCGTTTGGCGCGTGATCGCACCATCGACCTTGACCCGCACCCATGCGCCATTGACGCGGATCGCGACGGAGTCATCCTCAACGACAATGCCTTCCCAGCCGATATCGTCGCTATCGCGTCGCAGCACGATTTTGTCTGACTGCAACTTAATCTGAACATCCCGCGTGGTTGATCTGTCCTCGGCACGCACCTCCAAGAACGCCTCCTGTACCTTTGGGTCGCCGTGGATCGTCGCGTTCGCGTTTTTCGGCGGCCAGACCTTCGGCTGATTGCGCACGTTGCCCTGCGGATCGGTGTGAAAGCCGATGTAGAGCTGCGCGGACTTCCACAGTCGGCGGTTTGCTTTTGCGACCTGGTTCATTCTGCTTGCTCCATGGTTTTGCTTCTTTCGGTTCCGTGTTGTGCAACGCCAGATGCTATCCGCTTGGAGAGCCCTTTCAAACAGGCCAAGGAAACGGCCTGTTCTGCACTGCCATCTGTTGTCTGTCCCCCTTCCCGCGTTTTTCCGGCGCAGAGGGGGGCCGGTGAAAGATTGACTGTGCTGATTCAGGCTGGTGAACACCCCTTGGGGCCGGAACGCAGAGGAGGACCGCGCTTGCGCGGTTGTGAGCCAGCGTGAATCTGCTAAGGGAAATCGTCGGCCACCCGACGATCGGAAAACAAGCGCAGCCGCCTCTCATGGCGGCGCAGCAAAATCAAAAATCGTCAGATTTGCCAGAGCGTCAGCGGAGGCCAATCTGTCTGAACCATTGACGTGATCCTTGCCTCAAGCAAGAGTCTCCACTGAAGCTTCGGTGCCATCCGATGTGATCTGGGTTCAACTCTTATCTGAGACATGGAAAATGGACGGCCCTTTGCAGGACCGTCCATTGTTTTGCTCACTCAGCGGTGAACTCGCCGACCTTGATGCCTTTCGTTTTGGCCTTTTGACCAAGGTTTATCGCAACGCCATTGCCACCGAAGATCAAGACGCCAATCGGCTTGGCCGCAATGATCACATCGTTGGCTTTGAATGGAGCGGCTTTGCCGTGGCCCTGCCAGTTTGGCCGAAAGAGGATCTGGCGAACCTTGTTGTTGCGGGCCCATGTGGCCGCAAGGCTACGGTTCTTTCGTAAGGGTGCCGATGGCGCAAGATGTGTGGGAGGCATTCCACCAGAACTCCGAAACCAGCGCGTTCCGACGGGCGCAGATACACCTGCTTCAACGGCGGCCTTCCTGGAGAGTTTAATTTGTCCCGCGTGGAACGCTCGGACTTTCGTCTGCCTGTTTTGTCATCTACACCTCCATCAAAGGGGTGTTGCGACGACCGGTTGAATCCGCCCAAACACCTCCGTCGCCTTCGGTCTGTGCTGCAAGGAAATGGGCGTCAGGCCATCAATGGGACCGGTCGGCGATTGTTATGACAACGCCATGTGCGAGAGCTTCTTCGCCAACCTCGAATGCGAGCTGCTCGAACGCCGGAAGTTCCGCACCAAAGCCGAGGCGCGTGTTGCCTGCTTCGAGTTCATCGAAGGCTGGTACAACACCTCTCGCCGCCATTCGGCTTTGGGGTATAAGTCACCGATCAACTACGAAAGGGCCGCCGCTGAAGGGCTGGAACCCCCAAGCCCATAACCGTCCACGAAACCGGGGGAACTCCAACTCCAGTCTTCAAATGCTCTGATCTTTCCCGCTGAGGTTCTCGACACATGGCTTCCAAAATCCGATCCCGTCTCTCTGCAGTTCTGCCCTGACCAGTGTAAAGCGCTTCTCGAACAGCACGACGGTGCCTTGCCGCAGTGGTCACAGCAAGTACGCGACGCCATCGTCGACAGCATTGGCTCGGACCAACAAATCGAGAACGTCGCCGCCAAACTGGCTGTCACCGAGCGCACGTTGAGACGAAGGTTGACCGACGAAGGCACCAGCTTCCGGCAGCTCTATACGGATGCGCGCATGGCGATTGCCTATGAGCTCCTCGCGTCCGCAGGGTTGAATGTCGAAACTGTGTCCTGGCGGGTGGGCTATGCCGAGCCAGCAAGCTTTGCGCGGGCGTTCGCGAAAAAGTATGGCAAAACACCTGGTGAGGTTCGGAAGGAAAACACGACCCGAATAGCATAGCGAGGAGCCAGAAGCTGACGTTCGGACGACTGAACACGGGACGAAGTTGCCATTCGCCCCAATCCGACGAATGGCAGGTCTTCAAATTCTGATAGGCCATTTAAATCCTGCTTAGCTTAGGCTGTCTCACGCTCTGCAACCAGCTTTGCCGCACGAAAAAGAAATGGCGTGATGAGCAGGCAATACCATCCCATCACTCTAATCTGCCTTTCCAACGGAATGCCAAGGTCGATCAAGATGCCAGCCAACCCTGGCCCAACTGCTGAAAAGACCGATAGCGCGGCAGCTTGTACCGCTCTGATCGCCCCAAGGTGCCGCGTTCCATAAATCTGAGGCCAAATCGTCCCGCTCAGCGCAAGCGAACAGGGTTCTGCAACCGCATAGAGGGCCATAAACGCGAAAATCGACCAAGGCCCTTCAACGGATGCGAGCACCCAGCACCCAACGGCAAGCGGCAACAGATGAAGGGGAAGAATCTTCAATGACCCAAACCTGTCAATGAGCGCACCGGCAAGTAAAACGGAGATCACCGCAACAACCGCGTAAACGGTGATTGAAGAGGCAAAGACATGAGCCTCCCAACCGCGTTCTTTAGCAAGATGGGACTGATGAAAGAATACTGCGCTTGCAATCGCAACAGGTGCGAGCAAACCAAGACTAAGGAGATAGAAACAAGGGTCTCGTAGAGCATCACGGCGTGTCCAATGTCGCCGCGAGCAGATAATGTCAGCGGTTTTTGCGCCGACAGGGGAACGCTCGACCCTTACTAGCACAAGCGTAATCGGGAGGACGCAAATCACGAGGAATATAGCGACTGCGATCCACATGGCTTGCCAACCCAACCCGGACGCAAATGCCACAAAAGCGAGTGGTAGGATCGCTTCGCCCGCATTAAACCCCATAACCGACAACGCAGTTGCCCGCCCTCGCTTCTCGTTGAACCATCGGCCAAGTGCCGTGAACGACGCATGAATAATCATCCCTTGCCCAAAGAGGCGGAGCAGAAAGAGTCCACAGATCAGGACCACCAAGTTATTTGAAAACCCGACAGCGGCAGCGCCTGTCGCCAGCAGCAGAATGGTCCAGAGCAAAACCGCCTGGAGCGGCCTTGTGTCCAGAACAGAGCCCAGTACCGACAAGACGGCAGCACTGGACAGCGTAACGACCATATACCAAGCACCAAATGCGCCGTTGGACAGGCCATAGGTTTCACGGATTTCACCACCTGAAAGCCCGATGAACAGCGTTTGCCCAAAAGTCGACGCAAAGAGCAACAGGAAACTCGCTGCAAGCCAGCGTGCATTCTCCGAAACAAATTCGATCATATTGCTTGTTTGCATGCGCACCCCACGGCTGTCGGCCATCGTTACCCGGACGTCCGTGACGGTGTTTGAGAACAGTTTCGACAAATATCTGTACCTGGTCAATATCGCTTAGCTAAGCTGTTTTCTGGGATCGAAAAGCTGCCATTCAGGCAGAGTGCAGCATTCGGTAAATTGGGCTTATTTCGTTGAAAAACTCGAGCTTGATCGGGAGGTAAGTCGCTGATTCAATTTTT
>NZ_WVNW01000025.1 GCF_013179285.1 Roseobacter sp. HKCCD6576-2
GCTGTTTCCGCGACAATAGCCGCGGTCTTGGCGGGAAGGCAGTTCATCCCATTAGATCACCCCGCCGATCATGGGTGCCGCCGCCTTCCTGATGGCCGCAATTCTTGGCATCAGTTACCAAGAGGTGATCACGGCGGCGGCGCTGCCTGCGATGCTGTTTTTCGCGTCGCTCTTTGTTGCGGTGCATTGGGAAGCGCTCAAGCACGGGCTCCAGCCGTTGGAAAAGAGCGCTCCGGGTGCCACCTGGCGCGAGTTTCAAGCGGGGTGGACCTTTCTACTGCCGCTTATTGTGATCATGACCTTCCTGATCATGGGCTACACGCCAAGCCTTTGCGCCTTTTACGGTGTTGTGGCGACGCTTGTGACGCCCTTGCTGCGGCGCGCGACCCGGGTGAGTCCCACCGTATTGCTCAAGGGCATTGAGTTGGGGGCGAGGGCGGCGGTTCCAGTCGCCATCGCCTGTGCCTCGGCAGGGATAATAGTTGGCGTCGTCCAGATCTCGGGACTGGGTTTCCGCTTCAGCAGCCTGGTGGTCGCTTTTGCCGACGGCAATCTCTATGTCGCGCTGGTCCTGGCCATGCTGGCCGCCTTCATTTTTGGAATGGGGATGCCCACGACGCCGGCCTACATCATTCAAGCGACGCTGGTGGCTCCGGCCCTTGTTGATCTGGGTGCGAGTCCTCTCTCGGCACATCTGTTTGTGTTCTACTATGCGGTCCTGGGACAGATCACGCCTCCGGTGGCCGTGGCTGCCTTTGCGGCTGCGCCGATCGCGGGGGCAGAATCCTCGTCCGTCGGATGGCGCGCCTTCGCGCTTGGTGTGCCGGCCTATGTCATCCCTTTCCTCTTTGTCGCCAACCCCGAGCTCCTGGGGCAGAGCGCGGTGCTTGACCTGGTGCCTGTCCTACTGCGCTCGGCCCTGGCGATTGTTGGGCTTTCCATCGCGCTGACCGGTTGGCTGGGCGGGGCGAAGCTGGGATGGATCGGCCGGGCCAGCTTGCTCCTGGCGGTTACCTTGCTGGTGGTGCCGGGGCTGTTTCTCAACCTCACGGCGTTCGCCGTGATGATCGGCGTCTGGATCGTTCAGCGTATTGGTGTTGGCCGCGCCGCAAGAGAGAGGATTGAATGATATGGTCAAATCGAAAGCACGCCTCTGCTCCGACCCTCTTCTCTCAGAGCGTTACATCGCAGAGATTCAGAAGGCGCTTCCCAGGCCAGAGACGACGATCTATCCCTATGAGCCGGTGATTGTAGACGGCATGACGGCCTATCTGGCTGGACAGATTGGCAAGCAGGACGGCGGGCTGGCCCATGTTGGTGTGGTGGGGCAGGAGCTTTCGGTATCCGAGGGGGCCTCGTCTGCACGTATTTGCGCGCAGCAGGCCTTGTCCTGGCTCAGCGCATCGACGGGCGGGCTGGCAAATCTGCGACGGGTTCTACGGATGACATGCTACGTCGCCCATGCCGATGGGTTCGATCAGATTTCCGAAGTGGCCAACGGTGCGTCGGACTATCTGATCGAGACCTTGGGCGAGCGCGGGGCGCATTCCAGGTCGGTCATCGGAGTGAAGAGTCTTCCAAGGAACGCGCCGGTCCTCGTTGAGCTAACTGCCGCATTGCGCAATCGGTTACCGTCAGTCGACTTGGTCACTCTGAAGCAGTAGCCATGAGTTTGGTCCGTTCTGTTCAAGATTGCGGCGTTCAGCGGCGCCTGTTCCATCGTTCAGCAACTGACTAAGGTCATCGCCGACACTTCCGCTGTAGATGTGGTAGAGATGGCCAGTGGGGGATCCGGTTCGCAGCTCGCTCACATCGATGACCTCGACACCTTCCAGCGACGCCACGTCGTTTCCACCTTCGCCGAGCCGGGCGTAGCCGTGAAGCTGCGCTGACAACTCCAGTGGCTCGTCATCAGACGCGACATAAACCGTAATGCGGTTCACGATTGGGGAAATGCGCGGCAGGAACCGCTGGAAAATCTCGAAATCCATGTCGGCGGCCAGCAAGACAATCTCATCGAGACGAATGTTCGGGTGCCTGTTCGCGACGTCATAGAGGGCAAGCACCACGCCGCGCGCGCCGAGGCTGTGGCCGACGACATCGACACCGCTGCCGAACCGGCGTTCAAGCTCAATGATGGCGTCCGCGAGGTCGGGGACGGACCAATAGAGATCCGCCTCGTCATGGGTGTAATAGGCTATCGCGCCATCGGACGGCCAGCTGAACCAAAGAAAGCGTCCGCCGAGATTGGCATTGTTCTGAAGGAGAACCGCGCGGCGACAGCCTTTTTCGAAGTTGATGAAATACCCGTGCACATAGATCGCTGGCTCACCTGCCGTCGCTGAGGCCTCAATCTCACCTAGAAGATCGGCGGGTTCAGAAAGCCTGACCTGGTCCACATCCAGGAACTCCTCTTGGATGAAAGACGGAGCGCTGTCTGCAAGCGGTGCCAGATTTCCAAAATCGAGCGCGCGCACCTGGCACTCACCGGCAATCAGGCCGCTTCGCGCACCGCCGAAGAGGTCTCCGGCCTCGTCGGAGCCTGTATTGTTCCTCAGTGTAAGGAAGGGCACATCGAGGGTGGTGAGGTCCGTCTGAGCCATTGACGGCGCGGGTATGGCCATCATCATGGCCAGTATGACAAAGCAAACGCCGGGGCGCTTGGAAAGACTATCGAAGAATGACTGCACGATCGGCTCTCGCTTTCGGCTTGGTCCGTGGTGCGACTATAGCAAGGTGCATCGGAATTCGAAGATGCGCCGTTCCAGCTTTCGGGATGAAAATCATGGCCGGTGAAAGATCGTATGTGATTGCAGAGCTTTGGCAAGGACGCATCGGCGGCGGAGCCGATGGGCCACGAAGGGGGATTGCATGACCCGTCGTTTCGTGGCCCGGCTGATTGGGCCCCTCTCTGTCCCATGCCTCATGCTGGGGCTTGTCTTCTTTGCCGCCTCGCTGACGCCCTCGCTCATCCCCCGTGGCCCCGAGACGCAGGGCATCTTAGGCGGCCTAGTGACAGCGCTCGGATATCTCTTGGGTCAGATCACCGGACTGCTTTGGCGGGCGGCAGACCTCCCCCGGCTTTCCGGCCGGGTGTCGAGGGTCGTGACCCTGATCCTTGCCTTGGCGATCCTGGGGGCCTTTGCTTGGGTCCTTGGCTCCAGCCTGACATGGCAGAACGATTTGCGCAGCAAGATGGGCGTCGCACCTGCGGATGGCTTGCATCTTATGCGCATCATGGTGGTGGCGATTGCGACATTTGCCGTGGCCTACGCGGTCGGGCGGATCGTCGCCTCACTTTTTCGACTTGTGCGGGCGTGGTTCTACCGCGTTATGCCGCCCCGGCGGGCGAATGTGCTGGGCTTTGTGACGGTGGTGGTGCTGCTCTTTCTCGTCACCCGGGACGGCATTCTTGACCGTGTCGTGACCGGCCTTGATGAAAGTTATGAGGCGGCGCAAGCGCTGTTTGATCAGGCGCCGCCCCACCCGACCGATGCGCGCATGGTGGGAAGTGCCGCCTCGCTGATCGACTGGACCGCCATCGGGGCGCCAGGGCGCGATTTCATCCTGTCCGGGCCCGACGCGGCGGCGATCTCGGCCTTCTCGGGGCAGGATGCGCTCGACCCGATCCGGGTCTATGTCGGGCGCGCCAATGGCGCGACGCCGCAGGAGAGGGCAGAGCTGGCGCTTGCAGAACTGCTGCGGCTCGGTGCGTTTGAGCGCGAGGTGCTGATCGTCGCCAGCCCAACGGGCACCGGTTGGATGGACCCCGGCGCGCATGACCCCGTGGAGTATATGCACAATGGCGATATCGCCACGGTTGCGGTGCAGTATTCCTACCTGCAATCGCCGCTGGCCCTGATCCTCGAAACCAATACTGGCCTTGAGCAGGCCACCGCCCTTCAGGACGTGGTCCACGGCCATTGGCAGAGCTTGCCGCCTGAGGAACGTCCTCGCTTATACGTGCATGGATTGAGCCTCGGGGCCTGGTCATCGATGCATGCCACCAATCTTTTCCGCCTGCTGGATGATCCCATCGACGGCGCGTTCTGGGCAGGTCCGCCCTTTCCCTCGGCTTTCTGGACCTATGTGCAGAGCCAGCGCAATCCGGGCAGTCCTTGGGTGCTGCCCGAGATTGGGGATGGCTCGTTGATCCGATATGCCTCGCATGTTGCGGATGCCTCGGAAAGCGATGCCGCTTGGGGCGACATGCGGATCGTTTTCCTCCAATACTCGAGCGATCCCATTGTGTTCTACGAACCGGCTTCGCTCTGGCGCGCGCCACCCTGGATGCGCGACCCGCCCGCTGCGGATATGTCGGAGCATTTCATCTTCATGCCTATTGTTACGCAGTTTCAACTGGCGCTCGACATGGCGTTGTCCTTTGGGTCACCACCCGGACATGGGCATGCCTATTACGCTGCCGACTACATTGGCCCATGGGTGCAGGTGACCAACCCCGCCGGATGGACTGAGGCCGATACCAGGCGACTGATCGGCCATTGCGACAACGGGTTTCAGGCCGGGTGTTCCAACGATCTGCGCTAGGCGCCTTAGGGGAACCAAGCGATAGGCCAGTTCGTCAATCGGTATGTCTGGCCGCAGAAGAAGCTCCTGAGGGCCTGTGTCTGCCTCCGCTTCGGATGGGAGAATCTCGTCTTGAGCCAGGGTTGGGGCGCCCGACAGGCCCCCAAGACAAGCGAAATCGTAAGCACGAGGAGGAGCTGGTGAACACGCTTTATTGCGCCATCAGATGCTCGGCCACCGCCTGGTAGGCCGGCAGCGATGTGGGGTCGATGCGGCTGTTAAAGGCGATCGGGAACGAGGAGAAGCGGACGATCACCATATCGACCGTCGGGTCGATATAGATCGTCTGGCCATGGACCCCGCGCGCCGCGTAGGCGCCATGGTCGTTGTTGAAGATCCAGAACTGACCGCGATAACTGCCACCGGCAAGATCGGCGTAGCCAGCCGCAGCAAAGTCATCGAGGTTGCCACCGCCCACGACACTCTCAATGGCGGCGGCCGGGATGAGTTGCTCGCCCTGCCATTCTCCGCCGTTGAGCATGATCTGACCAAATCGCCCCAGATCTCTGAGTCCCGCGCTGAGGCCGCCGCCGGCAAAGGGCGTGCCCACCCCATCGACCGTCATATAGGCGTCCTGCTCGGCACCCATCCGGCTCCAAATCCGGTCCGACAGCAATTCCGTAACTTCCTGGCCCGACACCCGCGAAATGATCCAACCCAGCACGTCGGAATTCGGCGTGCGGTAATGGAACTCATCGCCGTGTTGGATGCCATCCGGGTCAGGTCCAACAGTCTGAAGATACTCGAAATACCCGTCGGGACCGTCATAATCAGCGGGTTTCGGGAACGGGCTGGCGGCAGCATTATAGACCCAGATGGCCGCGTCCGGATCGCCGTAATCCTCGCTGAATTCGAAGGCCGTCGTCATATCCATGACCTGGCGGACTGTGGCCGACCCGAACGCGCTGGCCTCCAGTTCGGGAATGATCTCCTGCACAAGGGCCGTGTCATCAAGCGTGCCTTCGGCCACCATCATCTCCGCCAGAATACCCGAAAACGATTTCGTCATCGACATCGCCGCGTGCTGCCCGGCCTCATCCAGGCAGCCAAAGTAGCGTTCATAGACGATCCGGCCTTCGTGCAAGATCAGGATGCCATCGGTGTAATTCGCAAAAAGCGACTCTTCCCAGGTCATCTCCTCCTCGCCCCGGATCGGCAGGAAAGTGACATCGTCGATCGCCTCGTCCAACGCGTAGTCGAACGGAACAGGCGCGCCCAGACCGCGACTGACCTGTTCCGTTGGCAAAAACTCCCGCAGATGGCACACGGACCACCGCAATCTTGGGAAGCTGAAGAAGTTCGAGTCCGGGTTGGTGATGCGTTGATCCGGTGCGGGCGGGAAGCCCTCCATCCATCCCATCACCGTCGGATCCGACTCCTGCGCCGTGGGAAAGCCGGTCGCCTGCGCCTGCACGTCGGATGATAGGGCCGAAACGGCCACCACGCCCAATGCCAAGATGGCGGCGGCCTTAGAAATTGAAAACGACATTGACGAAGCCTCCTAACCAAACTGGGTCATCATTTGGAAACACATCCCGAATTCCCGCTCCCGGCCTCGACGCGCTCAAACCGGCCGAGAAGAACGCGTTTCGATTGATCACGCGCTGGTACTCGATGAACAGGTCATCCGAGAGATGCGCATCGGTGACACCCGTCACGACGTTGCCGATGGCACCACCGATATCGATGCGTGTTGCCTGTCCGAATTGCAGCGGGCTGTTCAGCTCGTTCGCCCGGACATGGGCGTATCGCAGGGTGATTGTATCTTGTTCTGTCGGGCGCACAGACAGGGACAGGTTATGCGACTGGACGTTGGAGTTAATCCAAATCATCGCGGATTTTGATCCGGTGGCCCAGGCGCTTGGCGAGCCGTTGTAGTAAAGCGGGTCGAAGCGTTCCAACTCCGGCGTGTTGGGATCGTCGCCTGAGAAGGTCTGGTAGGAGTAGGTCAGAACCGGTGTCCACGGTGCTTCGGCAAAGGTATAGCCCGCCTGCACGCGTCCGGCCCAGGCCTCAAGATCCACGCGATCGTTCCATTGATAGGCAAGGTCGGTGGTGAAGAAGACATTCTCCAACGCGCCATCGAAGGGGTTTGTCCGTCCATAGATGCTGATGGTGTCTGTTCCGTCGCGGGCACCGGGGATGACCGTGGGCGGGCCCAGGCCACCGGGTGCGGCCTGCGGATAGGCGGAGGTGGAGTTGAGCACACTCACATAGGTCAGGCCGAAATAGCCGCCCGCGGGATCGTCGAACCGGACATCCAAGCCCGCCAGCTCGTTCTCACCATCGACTGCTGGGCGTTCGCGCGGGTCAATGTAAAACAGCGTGCCCGTGAAGTTGTTGTGGGTCAGTTCCGCGATTGCGGTCATTTCCCATGCGCTGCGGGGACCGAATTTCAGCGCGCCCCGTTCGAAACCGTCCGAGGCGCCGTCCGAGATCAACATGCCCGTGCCGAGGCGGAGGGGTTGCGCGCCGAAGGAAAGATCCAGCTCGGTATCCTGACCGAGCGGCACGCGCAGGCCGAGATTGGCCTCCTCAAGGGTCCAGCGCCCGGTGTCGCCCGTGTCAAAGGCATCCGTCCCAAAGGTGAATGAGCCCACGGCGGACACGCGACCGTAGACCGAGGCGCCGCCGTTCAGCGCTGTTTCGAACGTCAGCCCGGGGGTGACGTAGAACTCCAGCCAGGTCGCATCGGGATCGTAGCCCGAGCCGGGCGCAGCAAAATCGGAAAGATTCCAAAACAGGTTGGCTTCGCTAACCAGATTTGCGCCGAGTTGCAGCGTTGCACGAATGGTCGTGCCGTTTTCATCATAAAGCAAAAAGGAGTCGTCTTTAGATTGCGCGGACCCCATCGTTGGCAAAACGGCGACCGAGGCGGCGAACGCTGCTGTGGCCCCACTTGCCAACCAGATCCGCATCCCAAAGCCATTCGATATAAAATGGCTGCGAAAGTCGCCAAACCAGGACCGCATCGCAGGTCCCCCGCACAAAACTCTTTTTAGGAATTAGCTAGGCTTCGCCAATAGTCAAATGGTCTACCGGCCATTTTGGGTTATGCAATTTCTTACACAAGCGGTGAGCATGCCGGGGTTATCAAGCGCAAGCCCGTACTCCAGAAGCCTGGCGTAGTTTGGCCGCCCACCCGCGGCCCTCGTCATGCCCTTTCTTGGGCCTGCACTCGATGTTCGACGGAACTCTCGCTCTGATGCTGTTCTAGGCGGAGCCCTCAGAGCTTCTTCTCAAGTACCGATCGAGCCGTGAGGTGCACGTATGATAAAGTTACATCGATTGGACAGCACACGCAGCAAGCGGGTCGAGTATGGTCTAACCACCGCCGAGCTGCGGGAGGTGGAAGCGCCTTTCCAAAATCATAGTCAGCAACCGGCCCAAAGCTGCCGTTGAACCCCCAGCTTAGATGCTGCAGTTGCAGCCCGAATTGCAGCCATTCACAACACCCAAGAAATTTTTGGGCTCGGGAACCTACAGTCGTAGCCAGGGGTTCCGAACTCAAAGATTGGAAATTGACGTTTGACGACTAGTGATGTTCCCTACGACAGGATGCCTGTACGATCTAAAGACCAGATTCTCGGTCAATTTCCTAAGTTCTTAACTTTGAAGGATAATCATTCCCTCCCATGAGAAGACAAGAACTCCTGACAAAATCGAGCGGGTTACTAGCGAGATTTGCCTTTGATGTGCGCGTGAAAAACTCGATGGGGCTTTTCGACATAAACACTATGGCTGAGGACCTATTGATACCAGTCTTTTCTCTCGTGTTTGATTGCCCAGACCTCAGGAACCAAAACAAGATCCAGATGAACTTTCCGGCGGTTGATCTGGGTTGTTCGAAAAGCAGGACGTCCCTGCAAATCACCTCGGATGCCTCAAGCGGCAAAGCTTTGAAGACAATAGAGAAATTCGAAGAGCACAGTCTTGGAGATGAATTTGATCGCCTACTAGTTTACGTTCTCACAGAGAGACAGAAGAGTTATTCATCAAAGAAACTAGTAGACGCTGCATCAGGTTGTCCCATTGATTTCAATCCAGAGCGCGACATAATCGACTACAAAGATTTGTCTCACTTACTGAGCGAGCTTCCAGACCCAAAACTGGAGGCAGTTGCAAATATTCTTGAGAGCTTTTTTGCTGCCGAAGATACCAGTCGCAAGTTTCGAACAGAACTGAACGAATTCTTAGAAGTCAGCTCGCAAAAAATCGAAGATGAGAAAAGGTCTAAGAAATACATCCCATCTGTTTTTGTCGAAACGACAAAGACAAAAGAAGAGATGAGATACTTCGGAAATCCGCTATTTTTTTGTGAGAAGATCGACGACGGCTTGGCTGCATTTAACCTGGTAGAATACAATAGAATCCTTCAACTATCGCACATGGAGCCGATAGATTTCGATCTAGCAGCTACCGTTGCATCTCCGTATCCAAACACCATCCCGGAGCTTTTTGCACGTCTGGAAACCCAGCGTGAAGCCATTTTCCAGATGAAGGCGCACTTGCTACCATACACTCACGAAGGAAAAGCTGAAAAAACCTTCGGCTCACATGATTACTTGAGTGGCTATTGGGAAGTATTTAGGCACAGTCTGACCTATGGTGGTATGGGCTTGGTTCGGTCTCTCGAAGACATCCAAAAACGGGTTGAACTCGCAAACGCAAAAATCTTCCTGATCACAGGTATGGCGGGACAAGGTAAGACGAACTTTATTTGCGACCTGGTTGAAAACCAATTCCGAAAGTTTGAAGTACCAACGATATTTATACCCGCGAGGAGGCTGAACGATTATCCAGGGCCAAATCGTCTGCTGTCCTACATCGCAAATAATCGCTACTCTCCTGAGTTCGGTGACCCACATGAGCTCTTGCAACTACTTAATGCGGTCGCCGCCGACTTTGGAAAGCCTTTCATAATTGCTATAGATGGTATCAACGAGGTTGGTGACCTGGATGGGTTTGTGTCTGAGCTGAGAGTCTTCTTGGAGGCCCTATGCCAGTACGATTACATAAAGGTTATTATCTCCTGTCGAAGCGAATTCTTCGATCACAAGTTCTCAGGCCTATTTGAACCTCAGTTCTCAGAGTTTCTGCACCGCGTGCCAGATCTGAGAAGCAAAATGTCCGACGAAAACAAACTTCAACTGCTTGCGGCCTATTTGGGCCACTTTAAGATACGTGGCCATCTATCGAATTACGCCAAAAGAGTACTGCAAGACGACCTTATCCTACTTAGAATTTTCTGCGATATCAACGAAGATCGGGAGCTTGGTTTTGTACCGGATATCTATAAGGGCGAGATCTTTGAAAGATACCTTATGATAAAGGTTAAGGAGTTCCCCAAGGACAAGCAACAAGAGGCTATTTCGACACTCTATCAAGTTTGTGCGAAGATGTTGTCGATGGAGGACTTCGCCCAAATTGCACTTGACGGGTTTAGTGCAGAGCAAAGACAGACTATAGACTCTTTTGTGGGAGAAGACATTATTCTTCGCAGAGAAGTTCCTCCGACGGGGCTCTCATCTTTGGGCTTGTCCAACATCTCATTCACCTACGATGAGATGAGGGATTTTCTGTTAGCCCACTTTGTGATCAGCCAATTGTCAAAGAACGATCCAGATGCGGTCACTAACATTTTTGGCGACATCAAGAAATGGCCGATTTACGAGGGGTTCTTTCGGTACGCGTACATTTTAGCTCGCAAGGAACACGACGACCATGTGATGGCGCTTTGCGAAGCAAACGACGATTTTTTGACCCACTACCTCAACAATCTTTCTGTTCTGTCACCAGAGATACAGTCTGAAACCGACGTCCTTAGAGTGCGTGAGGCGCTTATAAGGCCAGCTTCAGATCGTGATCTCCGACGAATGTTCTGGTTCTTGTTTAGGAAACGCGTTCTTACCGATCCTCTAAACATACAGTTGCTTTTGGATCATTTGGCTGATCTCGATGACCCACAGCTAGAGGCATTTGTAAAGGCGGCGTTTTCAAGAACTGAGAGCTATCGTGATGATGAATGGCGGGATCAAGTTAGCAGTTTGTTGAGCTCTCTTCTTAGTCTAAGTCTTGAGGAGCAGATTGGTGTTGGCGATGCGGCACTTGCAGTGTCTCTCTTCTCTGTCCCCTTTGCGCGTTGGGACGAAAGGGAAGCAGTCAAAAACCTATTTTCCCAAAATCTCGGTACGCCAGAGTTTTCCAGTGCGCTCGATCGATGTGCTAACGCAGTTTCATTGTGTGTGAAAGAGTGCCTCGCTGAGGTAGCAGATGGCGCTGGTTCGTCATGAGGGATCAGATTTTGTTGGTATTGCCCACCTCCTGGGAACCAAGCAAGCAGGCGTTCCTTAAGCAGCTAGGAGTATCAGAAGGGGGGCTTGGCGAACAACTCTTTGGCAGGGTTTTCGATGCTCTTTTTGTAAACTCGACTGAGATGAAACGGGAGTTCAAACGCTACTATGCCGTCGAGTATGGTTCACTTGAGAACTATGCTTGGATAGTTCATGGTGTCGAGCTTGATGACGATGAACTGGCTCATGAAAGGATTTTTTTCGTTACCTGGTTGCCACAGGTTGTCGATGAAAATTATGAAGAAAACCAGCTAGATACCATTCTTGCCTGTATTGATCAGTTAGAAAGGGCCAACAATGAAGCTGAAGCTTGACTTTGTTTCAAATAGCTCGTCAACATCCTTCGTATATATATCGGATAGTGACTTCACCGAGGAAGTATTCATGAAGGCCGTTGGAGTAGACCCGAATGGCCCCTTGGGAGAACTCTTCCGAGAAATGCATTATGAGATTGTCTCTGGAATGCAGAACGGAGAGACCGTAACGACCTCCGATCAAGCAGAACAGTTGGCAAACAAACATGAATTCACTCCAGAGGTAATTGACCGAATGAAAGAGGCCATAACCCAAGGAAAATCGGTCTACACAGGCTCTCTCAGTAGCGACGGTCCGTTCGCGGAGTCTGTATTGTGTATGGAAATGTTTGAAATCAGATCTGATGAGTTTTTCATCAATGCATTCAACAACTATTGGTAGATGGTTTGCTCAAATCTGTGCGCTACAGTAGTCTAGGCTACACGTCGTTCTTCAACCCTGAGACTGGGTTCTTTGCAAGAATGCCGGACAAAGGTGAGCCTGAGCCCTTCTGGTCACCCCACGGCCCAGAGTTAATGGACATATCGATAACCAATTGGTGCGATAAGGGTTGTGCCTTCTGTTACAAGTCGTCGACTAAACACGGGCAGCACATGGCGCTGTCAGACTATAAAAACATCATCGATCAAGCTTCCGAAATGGGTGTCTTTCAGGTTGCCTTGGGAGGTGGAAATCCAAACCAACATCCTGATTTTATCGAGATATTAGAATACACTGCTTCAAAGGAAGTTGTGCCGAACTATACGACCAACGGGCGCGGCCTAAGTCGTGAAATCCTGGAAGCGACACGCAAACACTGCGGTGCCGTGGCTGTATCTGCATACGAACCGTTCAATGAAACAGCTGAAACCATTGAGGCGCTGACAAAGTGCGGTATCAAGGTCAACGTGCACTTCATTTTGGATTCGGGGAGCATTGACCTTGCAATTGCATGGCTTCAGGAGCCGCCAGCTTTTTTGTCAGGCATCAACGCCATAATTTTCCTAAACTACAAGCCTTCTGGCCGGAAAGTCTTTGAAAAGAAGATGTTGCGCAACAGTGATCGTTTGGATGAGTTTTTCAAGCTGGCAACTTCAAGCCAGCGAAGGTTAAAAGTTGGTTTCGACGCTTGTTGCGTAAGCGGTGTCTTCGCTCGAACTAGTTCCAATACCAGCATGGTGGACGCATGCGATGCAGGGCGTTTTTCCATGTACGTCTCTGAAGACCTCTCGGTTCATCCATGCTCCTTCCAGAGCGGCCGTGCAGAGGGCGACAAGCTGACGGACGGCAATTCTCTGCTAGAGATCTGGACCAAGTCCAAAAACATGTCGTCATTTCGTGATTACTTTGCCTCTGACCGCTGCGGAGGTTGCTCGCATCGCTCCAATTGCATGAATGGATGCCCATTGTTCGACGATCTAGTTGTTTGCGGAAACCGCTGAACTAGGACTTCGCGAACAAGGCTAAATCTCGTGCTATCAATGAACGTCAGCATATTTGATTATCGGGAGCTTCTTCGCACTGCAGCTAATGACCGCTTCCCGCCGATTCTGTGGAAAAACAACGTGTTGCTGGTGCAGAGAGTTTTGCTCTGAACGAGA
>NZ_WVNW01000026.1 GCF_013179285.1 Roseobacter sp. HKCCD6576-2
CAGCCATCAGGTCGGCGATCAACAGATCGACCGAGACCCCCTGCCCCACCACGCGGCCTTTGGGATAGAGCATCGAGAAAGCCTGTCTCGACAGTCGGTTGCGGTCATCGCGGAGAGGGCCACAGCGGCTGCCCAAAACCCCGGGCGAAGACATGCTCACCTAAGGCTCACGACCCCTGGGTATTCCTTTGGTTGATGCCCCTATGGCGCGCGTTTGCGGCAACAGCCCAAAGGACAGGCTGCGCTCTGCGGCCCGCCGAAAGACCAATCTTGGCACGCCCCATATTGTCGTTGACGCCGTGTCCCCCGGGTGAAGCTCAGGCCCAGGAACACGCATGTCGGGTGAGGCCGGGGAGAAAAATCTTGAGACAAATTCGTTTGCTTGCTAATGAATATTGAACAACAATCAACCAAACAGGGAAATGAATCGTGACCAACAAAAAGGACACACAGTCTTCTGGACTGACGAGGAAGACCCTCTCCGCGTGCATCGCACTCTTTGTCTCAACGGCGGGTGTTGCCCACGCAGATGGTTTTCCAAGTGAACCAGTGAGCATCATCGTAGCCTGGCCGGCAGGCGGTTCGCATGACCGCGTGGCGCGAATGGTGTCGGATTACCTGGCCGAAGAGCTTTCGCAACCTATCGTCGTGATCAACCAGGAGGGCGCGGCTGGCACCACAGGCGTTCGCGCGGCAGCCTCCGCCGACCCGGACGGCTATACGATTGGCGTCATGGGGCTGCATGTCGTGGCCCAGACCTATATGAACCAGGCTGCGGCGGCATTGGACAGCATTGCGCCGCTGGCGTTGATTGAGACATCTCCGGCAGCGATCAGTGTCCGTGCGGAGACGGGCATCACCTCCTTGGACGAGTTGGTGGCAGCCATCGAGGCCGACCCCGAAGCGATCCTGAATTCCAATGACGGGCCGGGTGGCTTTGCCAATAACAGCGCGATGCTGATCCAAGAGGCGCTTGGGGTTGAGTTTCTGACCATCCCCTACCAGGGCTATGCACCCGCGATTGCGGCCATCACCTCGGGCGAGACCAACGCCTCGACGATCCCGACCGCTTTGATGACCGGGCTTGCCGAAAGCGGGGACGTGAACATTTTGGGCGTGGCCGGTGCCGAGCGTCATTTCCGCGCGCCGGATGTCCCCACATTTACCGAGCAGGGCTATCCGCTGGTGTTCGAAGACTTTGTCGGGTTCTTCCTGCCCGCAGGTGTGCCGGAAGACCGCGCCGCCATTCTCGAACAGGCGGTTATGAACGTGCTGGCCAACGAAGACTTCCTGGCGACCGCCCGGCAAGCCGGATCGATCATCGCGCCTGAGGATAGCGAAGGGTTTGCGGCCTTCCTCGAAGTTCAAGACAATACGGTTTACCCCATTCTTGAGCGCAGCGGCCTGGTCGTTGCACGCGAGAGATAACGCGGACAAGACCTGGGCGGGCCGATATGGCCCGCCTGACACCCAGAAAAACCCATGTCTGAGCGCGCGGCAAGTCAGCAAAAAGATGAGAACTCGGCAGGCTACGCCGCTGGGGTCTTCTTTCTGTTCTGGGCGGCGGTCGGCTGGGCGGGGCTGCATTTCAATGCGCCGCTCCGGGCCACGTTGACCCAACCAGGCCTGGACCCTGGCCCGGCCCTTTTGCCAATCCTGACCTCCACGGCTCTGAGCGTTGGTGGATTGTGGTTTCTCCTCTCCGGTTTCGTGAAGAAGAGATCAGGCATCGCAGGGCTCGCGCCCTTGGGGGTCGCCCTGGCGGTCGCATTCTTTGTCACGGCCTTGATGACAACTCTATGGATAAGCCTCGCGGGTTTCACCGTCCCGGCGTTTGTCTTTGCGGCCGTCTGGTTAACCGTTCTTTCCAACCCGACATCCAGATTGCAGGCGCGACTGGCGTTTGCCCTGATTGTCTCTGGGGTCATCGTCGCGGGCATTCATCTTGTTTTTGTCACCTTGCTCCGTGTCCCGCTGCCGTGAGGACAAGTGAATGAAAACGGATGTGTTCCTGCAGTCTTTTGCGATCTTCTTCGAGCAACCGCTGATGTTGCTGGTGGCCGTCTTTGCCGTGGCCGCCGGGATCATCATGGGGGCATTGCCCGGCGTCAGTTCTACCATGGCGCTGGCCATTCTTCTGCCAATCACCTTTGGCCTTGAACCCAATATCGCGATCATGCTGCTGATCCTGGTCTTGGTCTCCAGCGTCTTCGGCGGTTCAATCTCTGCCATTCTGATCAACATCCCCGGAACGCCGGGCGCAATCGTCACCCAGTTCGATGGCTATCCGATGGCGCGACAGGGCAAAGCGGGCCTTGCTTTGGGTCATGCGCTGATCGGTTCGACCGTCGGGGGGGTGCTCGGTGTGTTTGCGCTTATGCTGATCGCACCGGTCATCGCGCAATCGGCTATGAGTTTCCGGAGCCCTGAATTTGCGATGCTTGCGCTCTTCGGCATCGTTCTGCTCGCTTATACCGCTGAGGGCGCGATGCTGGCCGGGCTCTTGTCCGGCGCCATCGGCCTGATGCTTGGCATGGTCGGATTTGACACTGTGACCGGCGTTGCCCGTTACGAGTTCGGGACCTCGGTCTTGCAGAACGGCATTCACCTTATCCCACTGACGATTGGTATCTTTGGCTTTTCCGAGGTGCTGTGCAATCTGATGGATGCAAAGACACGGGTGCGGTCTCAGGTCTCAGCCATCCAACGCATCATCCCGTCCCGGTTGGAGCTTCTGAATGTTTGGCCAGGCTGGCTACGGGGCAGCGCCATCGGCACGCTGGTCGGGGCCATTCCGGCGGCTGGGTCGGCGATTTCCGTGGCCATCGCCTATGCACTTGAACGCCGCTTCACGCGACGGCCCCTGGTCGGATTTGGCAAGGGCGAACCACGGGGTATCGCCGCCCCTGAGGCAGCGAACAGCGCGGCCTCAGGCGGCACCACGATACCGATGGTCACCCTTGGCATTCCCGGGGATTCGATGACAGCGATCCTGATCGGCGCGTTGATCATCCATGGTTTGCAACCCGGACCCACATTGTTCGCGGAGAACCCGGAGATCGTGGGGGCGATCTATGGATCGTTGTTCCTCGGTGTTCTGCTCACCTTTTTGATCGGGCTCGTCGCGCTGCGCTGGATCGTTCACGTTCTCAAACTGCCGAGCAATGTGATGATGGTGTTGATCGCCCTTCTCTGCATGGTGGGCGCCTATGCCATTCGCAACAATATGGTGGATCTTGTCGGTATGATCGTCATTGGCGGAATGGGGTTCATGATGATCCGTCTGAACATTCCCATTGCGCCGCTCGTCTTCGGCTTGATCCTCGGCCCGCTCCTTGAGGAGAATTTGCGCAGAAGCCTTATGATCAGCCGGGGCTCCTGGACTGTGTTCCTGGAACGGCCCGTTTCCCTCGCGATTATTCTGATCATCGTCCTGGTGTTTGTTGCCTCATTTATCGGCTGGATGCGAAAGAGAAAGCGCTCAGCGCCCGAGATTTTGCCTGGCTCAGCGCGGCCCAGCAAGGATTAACTTGACCCGTGGGCGGAATTCGAAAATAGTTTGTGTACCAACAAAATTAGTGATGGCTTGGCGTAAGAACAATAGCCATTCGCACAGCAACCAACGGGGAATTCAAATGACACTCAAGACGTATGCCATAGCCGCGGGGGCGGCATTGGCCCTGCTGCCCGCCGTCAGCCATGCTCAGGATCGGGAGTTCGGCGTCGGCCTGATCACGCCGCCCGTCCATGTCTGGAACCAGGAAGTCGAAGCGATGGGCGAGACGCTGTCGGAGCTGTCCGATGGCCGTTTCTCGGTCACGACCTTCCCCTCCGGCCAGCTTGGCTCGGAAGGCACGATGCTGCAGCAGTTGCAGACCGGCGTGCTGGACATGGCCTGGCTGACCACCGCCGAAGTCACCACCCGGGTGACGGACATGAGTGCGCTCCATGCGCCCTTCCTCGTCACGAATATCGAGGACGCAGCCCGCGTGCTTCGCTCTGATGTTGCGCGTGAAATACTGGACGAGCTTCCGCGTGCGACCGGCGCGGTCGGCATCTGCTACGCCATGACCGGCATGCGCCAGATGATGAGCCGTGAGGCGATGACAAGCGCCGAGGATCTGGACGGCATGCGGTTCCGCATCACGCCTGCGCCTCCGATGCGGAGCTTCTTTGAGATGTTCGGCGCCGCGCCCGCGCCCATGCCGTTGACCCAGGTCTACGATTCACTGGCCAACGGTCAGATCGACGCGATTGCCATGGATCACGAGTCGATCATCAATTTCGGCTACTATGAACATGCTCCCTTCATGCTGGAAACCAACCACCAGATCTTCCCAATGGTGGCGCTGGTGTCTGGCCGGGTTTGGGCGCAGCTTTCGCCGGAGGATCAAGAGATTGTCCGCACCGCCGTGCAAACCCATTGCGATGCCACCATCGACCGCTTTGTCGAGGGTGAGGCCGGCAAGCTGGAAACCCTGCAAGCCGTCGATGGTCTGACGATTATCGAGAATGTCGGTCCCGAATTCTTCGGCGACATTGTCGCGCGCTGGGACGCCGAATGGTCGGAGCAGACGGACTATGTCGAGCGGCTTCGGGCCCTGGCCGACAGCTTCTGATGTCTTGAACATCACGCCGGGATCGTGCCTGATTGCTCAGCCGATCCCGGTTTGCCTTGTTTTCTAGGAGCTTGCCCCGTGAAAATCGCGCGTGCAATCACCCGCCTGTCCGCGGCCGTGACGGCGGTGGAACGGGTTCTGCTGATCGGCCTTGTCGCGGCGATTGCCGTGCTGGTCTTGACCAATGTCCTGCTCAGAGGGGTTGGCATCACCATCGCCTGGGCGGACGAATTGGCGGTCTATTCTATGATCCTATCGGGCTTTGTCGGCGCCTCGCTGATGCTACGGGGGCGGATCGACCCGGCAGTGCTGTTGCTGCATGAATTTACCCCCGCACGCGGCATCCGGTTGCTCAGAACCATCGTGTCGATCATCTGCCTTGGCTTCGGGCTCACCCTGCTTTACACGACCTGGCGCTGGTTTGATCCGCTCGGCTTGATCAAGGACGGATTCGACGTCGCGACCTTTGAAGGGTCGACCTTTAACTTCATCTATACGGATGTGACGCCGGTCATGGGAGTTCCAACCTTCTGGTTCTATCTCGTCATGCCGTTTTTCGGCGTGACCCTGGCCATCCACGCGGCTGCGAACCTGGTGGAAGACTTGGGCTGGGTTGAACGCCCAGACAATCCCGCAAAAATCGACGCGACAGAGGTCTAAAAAATGGCGGCCGTTGCCTTTCTATTGCTTTTGGTTGTGGGGGTTCCCGTGGGGATCATTCTCTGCGTGTCCGCGTTGGTTTACATCTTCAGCTCCGGAAACCTGTTGCTGCTCGACAGCTACCCCCTGCAACTGTTCAACGCGCTCAACAATTTCGGTCTGTTGGCCATTCCGCTGTTCATTTTGATCGGCGAACTGATGAATGGCGCCGGGATCACGCAACGGCTTGTGCGCCTCGCGGCGGCCTTCCTCGGCGCGTTGCGCGGCGGGCTGGCCTATATCAACCTGGTCGCCAATATGATGGTGGCTTCGATCCTCGGCTCGGCCACGGCCCAGATCGCTATGATGAGCCAGGTCATGGTGCCCGAGATGGAGAAAGAGGGCTATCGCCGCGATTTCTCAACGGCCGTGACGGCCTTTGGCGGGTTGCTGGGGCCGATCATTCCACCCTCGATCGTCTTTGTGGTCTACGCGGTCCTCGCGCAGCTTGCGGTGCGCGACATGCTGTTGGCGGGGCTTCTCCCGGGGCTAATGCTGACCGCCTTGTTCCTCGGGACAATTGCGATCTTGGGGACGTGGCACAAATATCCGCGCGGCCAGAAGCTGAGCTGGGCCAAAAAACGCGCAGCCTTTGGGCGGGCGCTGCCGATGCTCTCGATCCCGGCCATCATCATCGGCACGATCTTGGGCGGTTTCGGCTCCCCAACCGAGGCCGCGTCCCTGGGGGCGCTGGCGGCCTTTGGCATCGGGCTTTTCGTAACCGGCACCCTGAAGCTTTCGGATCTGCCGCATATTCTTTTGCGGACCGGGATCAACTCGGCACTAGTGTTATTTCTGGTGGCCTCGGCCGGCGTGTTTTCCTGGGTCTTGGTCTTCGGGCAGGTGCCGCAAACGGCGGCGGCTTGGATCCAGACCGTGGCCACGACGCCCGCGGCCTTCATGCTGCTGGTCTTGATCGTCCTTCTCTTGGTCGGCACGGTGATCGACGGGATCGCCGGGTTGATCATGGTCGTCCCGATCCTTCTGCCCATCGCAACCGAAGTCTACGGCATCCACCCGGTTCATTTCGGCGTGGTAGTCTCGATCAATCTGATCCTCGGTCTGTTGTCACCGCCTGTGGGGATCGGGCTTTATGTGGCGGCGAATGTTGCCAAGGTCAGCCCCTTGGCCGTGTTCCGCGTGGCCATGCCGTTTTTCGTCGTGACCTGCCTGGCGCTTTTGGTACTCGCGCTGGTACCGTCGATCAGCCTCGCCTTCCTGTAGCGTGGCTGGTCAGTTCGCGGTCCATTGCGGCAGGTCAGGCGCGTATCGGGCGCGAAGATAGCGCGCCAGGTCCGCAATTTGCTGCTCCGACAGATCGGCGCCAAAGCCGGGCATGTCGCGCAAGCGCGTGCCATTCGGGGCGCGCAACCCGTCGCGGATCACGGTTTCGACCGTCTGCGGGGTTGGGGCACGAACCGCTGTCGACAGCGAAAGGGACGACAGCGCCGCCGTTGCCAGATTGGGCAGGGCAGGTTCATGGCAGGTGGCGCAGGTGCTCTCGAACACGCGGTGAATGCGGGTGTTCGGTATGGCCGCCTGCGCGACCGGCGGGATCGGCGCAGCCGCAGGTGCCTGGCTGGCCAGATAGGTGGCTATGGCCTGAATGTCCGAGACCGGAAGCTGGCCGAGATTGGCCACAACCTCGGCCATCGGGCCGCTGGCAGCAGCATGCCCATCGGCATGGCCGGTGCTGAGATAGGTGGCGAGGCTTTCGGCCGTCCAGCCGCGTGACGCGGCAGCGGCCCCTGCAATCGCGGGCGCGTACCAGCCATTCACCTCTGCCCCCGCAAGATCGTGGCCGCCGCCCCGTTCTCCGCCAAGCACGTTGCGCGGTGTGTGGCAGGCGCTGCAATGGCCCACGGTCTCGACGAGATACCGGCCCCGGTTCCAGGCGGTGGATTGCGTTGGGTCGGGCCGCAGCGGTGTGGCATCGTGGAAGGCCGCATTCCAGAACGCATTGGCCGGGCGCAGGGCCGTAGGTCCCAACATCTGGGCGCGCGGCGTGTCTTGAACGACGGGATCAAGGGACTGGAGATAGGCATAAAGCGCCAGCAAGTCGGCCTCACTCATGCCCGCGAAGGAGGTATAAGGGAAGGCCGGGTAAAGGTTCGTCCCATCCCGGGAAACCCCATGTCGCATGGCCCGTTCAAACGCCGCGAAAGACCAGTTGCCCAGTCCGGTGGCCGGGTCCGGCGTCAGGTTGGTGGTGTAGATGGTTCCAAAGGGCGTGGCGACGGGACGCCCCCCGGCATTGGCAACACCGCCCTCTGCCGTATGACAGTCGGCGCAATTCCCTGCCAGAAACAGCAACCGCCCCTGTTCGATCAATTCGGGCGCGTGGCTGATAACCGTTGGACCCGGTGGCAGGGCGCGGTGGATTGGAAGCGACACCGCCCCAAAGGTCAACGCCCCGGCCAATGTCAGGCCCGTCGCGGCCAGCACCTTGCGCAGCCGTGTGAGGCGCCGCGCGGGTGGGGCGATCTCGGGCTGTGCCGGGTAGCCCGCCGCCCTCAGTTCGCGCCGGACCCGCTCGGGCGTGAACGGGGCTTCGCGCAGGCGCACACCCGTGGCATCGAACACCGCATTCGCGATGGCAGCCGCCGAAGGGACAGCCGCGCTTTCGCCAACGCCCAGGGGTGGGTCATCGGGGCGCTCCACCAGCATCGTTTCGATCTCAGGTGCCTCGGGGAAGCGCATGATCGGATAATCGGACCAGCTTTTCTGGGCCGGGGCGATTTCGTCGAAGGTGACGTTTTCGATCAGCGCGCGCCCGGCGGTCTGATGCACATTGCCGTGGATCTGCTGGCGCACCCCGTCAGGGTTGATGACAAGTCCCTGATCCTGGCCGACAAAAACCCGGGTCAGGGTGATCTCCCCGCTGTCCAGATCGACACTCACATCACAGACCCAGGCCGCGCTTGCGGCGGCAACACCGGGGAAGGATCCGTGGACATAGGTTGCAAAAGCAAAGCCTTGCCCATAGGCCATGCGGCCCTCGCGCTTGAAACGCGGACCGGTGCCGGGTTGCCAACCCGCAGCCTTGGCGGTGCGGCGGATCAGGTCGGCTTGTCGCTGGTCGTCGATATGGGCGAGGCGGAAGGCCACGGGGTCTTCACCGGCCTCGGCGGCCATTTCGTCAAAGAAACACTCATGCGCGAAGGTGTTAGGAAGTGCTGAGACCCCCCGCATCCAGGCCGCCCGCACGATGGGCGCCAGGTCATGCACCGTGATGCGTCTATGGGCGATCGTATAGGGCGGGACGATGGTCCGGTCGCCCATATCGACCGGGCGCGGATCGGCTGAGATGCGGCCTGTCAGCAAAAGCGCGAGGTTCGGACCCCGGTTGGAGGGGTACCAGCTGTCCAGCGTATAGGCATGGACGGCGCCGTCCTTGAGACCGCCCGAGACATCCATGATCTGTGCCGCGCCCTTGGGTTCCCAAAGGGTTTCCTGCGCACGGGTGAGTTGCACGCGCACGGGCCGTCTCACGGCGCGGGACAAGAGCAGCGCGTCGCCCGCAACGTCATCGGCACAGTTGCGCCCATAGCACCCCGCGGCCTGATGGCGGCGAACCTCGACGCCCGCCGCCGGCAGCCCGCAGAGATGCGCCAGATCGCCTTGCAACACATGCGGGTTCTGCGTGCCCGCCCAAACCACCGGTGCGCCGTCGCGCCAATCGGCCACGGCGCAGGAGGGCCCGATGGAGCCATGCAGGTGGTAGGGCCAGATATAGGTCCGGTCTAACCGCATGTCTGAGGCGTCGAGCGCCGGTTCCACGGCTCCGGCCACGTCCAGCACGCGGGGGCTGGAGGGTTGATTGCGGATCAGGTTTGCAAGATCGTCGAACTCCGGCAAGGGCGGTGGCACACGCCATTGCACCGGCAACGCCTCGGCCAGCGTCTCGGCCAGATCGGCGCGGGTGGCGACAACAGCCAGGAAATCGCCCTCTCGCACGACGGCGATGAACCCTTTCGCGCCGCTGATCACGGTCTCGTCATAGCCAAGCAAGCTGCGCCCAATGAAATCGCCACTGTCACGCCCGGCATAGGGCGGGCGGATGACATGGCCGTGCACCATGCCCTCGACCACCACGTCATGGATGTAGAGGTGATCGCCGCGCAGCTTGCTGTCCAGATCGACCCGGCCCTGCGGCTGGCCCACCACCTTGTAATCCGCGCGATCCTTCAGGCGCGCGCCCGTGTCGAGCGGCAGCACCTCCTCCACCTCGGCCAGAAGCGCGATCAGCACCACGCGGGCCTTGCCATCTGTCGCAGCACCCGCTTCAAGCCGGATCGCCTCCGGTGTCGTGTTCAGCCGCAACGCCGCGCGGGACAACAGCGCATCGCGCAAGGTGGCCGCGGCCTGGCGCAACGGGATGGCCGAAACCTGGATCGTTTCCGAGGCGATGGTTGGGCCCTGATCCGGTGTGCGCGCTGTGTCGCCGAGAACCATGCGGATGGCCGCGACGGGCTGGTCCAACTCCTCCGCCACGATCTGCGACAGCGCGGTTTCAATCCCGGTGCCGAGATCGACATGGCCGCAGAACGCAACAATGCCTTCCTCGGCATCCAACGAGATGAAGCGCTGGCCTTTCTCGTCCTCGATATGCAGGCAGGGGCGCGTCCTGGCCGTCATGACCCCATCAGCTCCGCCGCGCGCCGGACCGAGGCGATGATCTCCGTATGGGTGCCACAGCGGCAAAGGTTATGGCGCAGCGCTTGGCGCACCTCTGCCTCATCGGGGTTGGGTTGGGCGTCAAGCAAAGCCACGGCGGTCATGATCATCCCGTTCAGGCAATACCCACATTGCGCGCCGTCGCAGTCCCGAAAACCCTGCTGCACCGGGTGAAGCGCGCCGGTCTCGGGGTCGGCCAGTCCCTCAAGGGTCGTGACGTCCGCCCCCTCGACCATGCGCATGCGCATCACACAGGCGCGTGCGGGCGCGCCGTTGACAAGCACGGTGCAGGCCCCGCATTGCGCCAGCCCGCAGCCATATTTCGGGGCGGTCAGGCCAAACTCTGTCCGCAGCAAATCGAGCAGCATCCGGTCGGGATCGACCGGCGCGGAGACCGGTTCGCGGTTCAGGGTGAACCGAACCGGTGCCGAGTTGGGACGTGCATCTGCCGACATGTGGATAGGGTATGGACCTGTCTTATGAATGCCTATGGAATTGTGCCTACCCCTGCAAAACTTCCGGCAGGCACCCGGCGGGAGGGGTGTTGCGGCTGCGCGTGGTGCGGACAACGCCATCGATGATGGTCATCCCAACACCGGGCAGGTTGCCCAGTTCGACCGACTCCAGAAGCGTCTTGCCCGGGGCGTGCTGCGCCTGATCCATCAGGACGAAATCGGCGGAATAGCCTTCTTCCAGCAGGCCCACATCCAGATGCCGCTGGCGCGCCGTGTTGCCATTGGCAAAGCAGAAGGCCGTGGCCGCGTCGACATTCCCAAGGCTCGACAGCATCGCCACCATGCGCAGGATGCCAAGCGGCTGCACCCCCGAGCCTGCGGGCCCGTCGGTGCCGAGGATCACTTGGTCGAGCTTGCTCAGCTCTCGCGCGGTGTTCAGCGTCAGCAAAGCGGCGCGTTCATTGCCGTTATGGACGATCTCAAGGCCCTTCGTGCAGCTTTCACACAGGCAGACGATCTGATCGTCGGGCAAGGCGGAATGGCCCCCATTGATATGACCCACCACATCCGTGCCCGTCTCCAGCACCATATCGGCATCAATCAGGCCCGAGCCTGGGATTGAGGGGCCGCCAGTGTGGATCGTGGATTGGATGCCGTATTTGCGCGCCCAGTTGACCATCTGGTGCGCGGTTTTCCCGTCCTTGACGCTGCCAAGCCCAACCTCGCCCAGATATTTGACCCCAGCATCGGCCAGATCCTTGAAATCCTGTTCTTCCATGCCGTGTTCGATGACGGGGGCGCCAGCATGGACCTTGACGCCCGAGGGGCGGAAATTCTCATACCAACGCTGCGCGGCAATCGCCATGGCCTTGAGCCCCACCACATCCTTGGGGCGGCCGGGCATATGCACTTCGCCCGCCGAGATCATGGTGGTCACGCCGCCATGCAGGGTCGAGTCGATCCAGTGCAGTTGCTGCTGGCGCGGTGTGTAGTCCCCGACGACCGGGTGAACATGGCTGTCGATCAGACCAGGCGCCAAGGTGACGCCCTTCGCGTCCACGACCGTATCCGCCTCATCGGTATCGAGATCCTTCTCATACCCAAATTGAGCAATCCGGCCATTGATGGCGACAACGCAATCTCCATCCGCGATGGGAGCTTCGATCTTGCCCGTCAGCAGAAGGCCGATATTGCGAATGACCAGTTTTTTGTTTTCCGACATTTGACGCCCCCCTATCTTATTTGTATGCTAACATTTATGAAGGCTTGGGCAAGGTTTTTCAGCAGCGGATAAACATGACGCCGTGTGTTGACCTGATTGCCGTCCAAGGCTACCGAGGCGCGCCAATGGTGCCGTCTTTTCGAGCATCGAAGCCAGAAATAGCTCTAAAAACATGTGCGGCACGCCCGCAAACCCAGGAGGCAGGATTGGCTGAGACTCTTTCGACCCAGGAAAGCCCGCCTTATGTTTTGGAGGAGCAGATTGGCTTTCTCCTCCGATTGGCGGCGCAACGGCACGCGGTGATATTTCAATCCATGGCACCGGGAAAGCTGACGCCGACGCAATTCGCCGCGCTGGTGCGCCTGGCACAGTCAGGGCCCTGCTCGCAGAATGAGCTGGGACGCCGCACCGCGATGGATGTGGCGACCATCAAGGGTGTGGTTGATCGTCTGAAAGCCAAGGGCATGGTGACCGCGACATCCGACCCGGACGACAAACGTCGCAGTATCCTGTGCATCTCGCCTGACTACCGCGCCGCGGTGCAAGAGCTCGTCGATGTCGGTCATGGCATTTCCAAAGCCACGCTGGCCCCCCTGACCGCAGCCGAGAGCCGGACGTTCCTTCGCTTGCTGAAGAAGCTCGGATGACCGGACCTTTCCCCCTTTGAGCCGCGCCGGTAGGGCCGCTTAGCCGAGTTTTTCGGTCAGTTCTGGCACCGCATCGAACAGGTCTGCAACGAGGCCGTAATCGGCAACCTGGAAGATCGGTGCCTCTTCGTCTTTGTTGATCGCGACGATGACCTTACTGTCTTTCATGCCCGCCAGGTGCTGGATCGCCCCCGAGATGCCGACCGCGATGTAAAGCTCGGGTGCCACGACCTTGCCGGTCTGGCCAACCTGCCAATCGTTCGGTGCATAGCCGCTGTCGACTGCCGCGCGAGACGCGCCAACCGCCGCGCCAAGTTTGT
>NZ_WVNW01000027.1 GCF_013179285.1 Roseobacter sp. HKCCD6576-2
CCGCAAGGGCTCCGCTCAGCAGGCCTTGACCGCAACCATATCAACGGAAAAAAACAGGAACGGATTCTACACCTGAGCGGCCCGGATCAGGGGGCTGGGTCAACACCTTAGATGAAGCTGCCTTTGGCGCTGCAACAGATGTTCAGCCCAAGTTCACATCATACTCTGACCCGGCCAGTCAGTGGACGGCAGCTCGCAAAGGCCCCGCATTCTTTGCCTATTCGGACAACTATCTCATCGACACCGATCATGGCGTCATCTTGGATGTCGAAGCGACGAGATCGATCCGACAGGCCGAAGTTGGGTCGACCAAAACCATGCTCACCAGGGTCAGGAAGAGGTTCGATCTGCATCCGGAACGGCTGATCGCCGACACGGCCTACGGCTCTGGCCCGATGCTCGGCTGGCTGGTGGACCGCAATATCGCGCCCCACATCCCAGTTATCGACAAAGCTGGTCGTACCGACGGCACATGGTCCCGTGCGGACTTCGAATGGGATGCCGAGAATAACCAATACATCTGCCCGGAGGGCGAAGCATTGAAGCAGTTCCGCCGCAATTACTCCGATCCCAATCGCGGCCCCACGGGCAAAGGGGTCGCCAAATACCAGGCGCTCAAGCATACCTGCCAGGCGTGCCCGTCCAAACCCAAATGCTGTCCCAAGGCAGACTGCCGAAAGATCACCCGTGAAGAACATGAAGACGCGCGTGATGTTGCGCGCGCCATCCGCAAAACATACCAATACAAGGTCTCTGCGAAGCTCCGAAAGAAGGTCGAGATGCTCTTTGCGCACCTCAAACGCATACTCGGGCTGGGACGGCTCCGACTACGAGGCCCATGCGGCGCAAAGGACGAATTCCTCCTCGCCGCTACCGCCCAGAACCTCCGAAAACTCGCGAAGATCTTTCCTGCGCCGCAGCAACCGCGCCAAGCCTGATGAGAAGGGTGCTCGCGCGCAGTTCATGCCACCACTTTCTGCGCCCGCAACACGTTGTTTTTCCACAGAATGGGCGGAAAGCGGAAGTTCGCGGTGCTGCAAAAACAGACGGCTTGGGCAGCAGTCTGGCCAACTGACGCGCCCGGTTTGCTGGGTTCGTGTGGGATCGCCTAACGCGCCGCTTTGGCCTCTCGGCTTGGCGAGGCCAACTGCGTGACCAAAGCGCTGCGCGAAAACCGGATCGGGGTGCGCAGCCCCTCAATCTGTTCGGGCGCGATGCGCATCTTCCGTGCCTGGATTTGGGGGTCTTCAAGGGCCTCGGCCACGGTATTGATCGGCCCGCCAGGAACGCCTTTTTCGGCCAGAACGTCGATCAATTCCGATTTCCCGAACCGTTTGGTGTGTTCGGACAGGATCGCGCAGAGCGTCTCTCGGTTTTCCACCCGTGACGGATTGGTGGCATAGCGGGGGTCTGTCGCCAGCCCATCCAGCGCCAGCACATCGCAAAGGGATGCAAACTGGCGGTCATTGCCGCAAGCGATGATCAAATGCCCGTCACGCGCCGGAAACACCTGATAGGGCACGATATTGGGATGCGCATTGCCAAGCCGTGTCGGCTCGGCCCCGCCCAAGAGGTAATTGGCGGCCTGATTGGCAAGCACCCCGACACCGCAATCCAGAAGCGCCAGATCCACATGCTGCCCAAGGCCCGACCTGGCGCGCTCGGCCAAGGCCGCCTGAATGCCGATCACACCATAAAGCCCGGTGAAGATGTCGATCCAGGCCACCCCGATCTTCTGCGGCTCACCCGCAGGATCGCCGGTGAGGTCCATGATCCCGCACATGCCCTGGATCAGGAAATCATAGCCCGGCTGCTTGGCGCGCGGCCCGTCCTGACCAAAGCCGGTGACAGAGGCATAGACCAGACCCGGATTGAGCGCCGAGAGTGTCGGATAATCGAGATCAAACTTCTCCAGCCCGCCGACCTTGAAATTCTCGACCAGCACATCGGCTTCGGAGATCAGGGCTTTGACCCGCGCCAAATCCTTCGGATCGGAGAAATCGCAGGTGATCGAGCGCTTTCCCCGGTTGGTCGCATGGAAATAGGCGGCCACGGTTTCGGTCCCGCCCTCCGGCAAGAGGCGCTCGATAAAGGGCGGGCCCCAACGGCGCGTATCGTCGCCTTCGGGCGCTTCGACCTTGATGACCTCGGCCCCCAGATCCGCAAGTGTTTGCCCGATCCACGGGCCCGCCAGGATGCGGGCCAGTTCGACCACTTTCAGCCCTGTGAGCGGGGCTTCCCCCTGTGCCGCGCCCTCCATCTCAGGCGAAGGCCTGCAGATCGGTAATGGCACGGCCCAGGATCAGCGCATGCACATCATGGGTGCCTTCATAAGTGTTCACCGTCTCCAGGTTCGCCGCGTGGCGCATCACATGGTACTCGACCATGATCCCATTGCCGCCATGCATATCCCGGGCCTGCCGCGCGATCTCCAAAGCCTTGCCGCAATTGTTGCGTTTGATCAGGCTGATCATTTCAGGCGCGAACCGTCCTTCGTCGAGCAATCGTCCGACGCGCAGGGCGGCCTGCAATCCCAAGGTGATCTCCGTTTCCATATCCGCCAGCTTCTTCTGGTAGAGCTGTGTCGCCGCCAGAGGCCGGTTGAACTGGATTCGATCCAACCCGTATTGCCGCGCGCGGTGAAAACAGTCTTCCGCCGCGCCCATGACTCCCCAGGAGATGCCGTAGCGCGCCCGGTTGAGGCACCCGAACGGCCCGCCCATGCCCTGGACATTCGGCAGGATCGCATCCTCGCCCAGCTCGACATTGTCCATCACGATTTCCCCGGTGACCGAGGCCCGAAGCGACAGCTTGCCGCCGATCTTGGGGGCGCTGAGGCCCGGCATACCCTTCTCAAGGATGAACCCGCGGACCTTGCCGTCATGGGCCCCTGACTTGGCCCAGACAACGAAGACATCGGCAATCGGGCTGTTGGAAATCCACATCTTGGATCCGGTCAGGCGATAGCCGCCTTCAGTCTTCACAGCGCGCGTTTTCATGCCGCCGGGGTCGGAGCCAGCATCGGGTTCAGTCAGGCCGAAACAGCCGATCCATTCGCCCGAGGCGAGTTTGGGCAGATATTTCTGCCTCTGCTCCTCGGAGCCGTAGGCATGGATCGGATACATCACCAGCGAGCTTTGTACCGACATCATCGACCGATAGCCGCTGTCGACGCGCTCAATCTCGCGCGCGACAATACCGTAGGACACATAGGACGCCCCCACCCCGCCGTATTCCTCGGGGATGGTAACACCCAGCACGCCGCTATCGCCCATCTCTCGGAAAATGTCGGGCTCGACCGTCTCATTGAGATAGGCGTCTTCGACACGGGGCACCAAGCGATCCGACACGAACGCCTGCGCGGCATCGCGGATCATGCGCTCTTCTTCCGTTAACTGGTCCTCCAGCAAGAACGGGTCTGCCCAGTTGAATGCCATGCCTTTATGCGAGGTGGATGCCATGGGTGGGCCTTTCTGGTCTCGTGTGTTCATTCACTTTCGCTCTGATAGCGGGAAGGATTACTTGCGAAAAACGCGATTTCTGAATAAATACATGCAAAAGACGAATGGATATGTGGCAACGTCGTTTCCTCCCCTCTATCGGGTCGCTGCTGGCCTTTGACGCCGTGATGCGCCAGGGCGGCGTCACAGCGGCGGCGGCCGAACTGCACTTGACCCAAAGCACTGTCAGCCGGCTGATCATTGGGCTGGAGGAGACCCTCGGCGTCCCGCTTTTCGTCCGCGAACGTAGGCGCCTGGTCCCGACAGAAGCGGCACAGAGTTACCATCGGGAGATCGCCCGCGCCCTGGACATCGTGCAGCGCTCCAGCATGTCGGTCCTGACCAATCCCGACGGCGGCACGATCTCGCTCGCGGTTCTGCCGACCTTTGCGACCCGCTGGCTCGGGCCGCGTCTCGGGCGGTTCCTAAACGATCATCCGGGCGTGTCCGTGAACATGTCGACGCGCATTGCACCGGTGGATTTCAGCGCCGAAGCCTTCGATGCCGCTATCGCCCACGGCGTCACGCGACGCGACGGGTTCCACGGGCTGAAGCTGCTTGAGGAAACCGTCACCGCCTGCGCCGCCCCCGGTTACGCGGAAGCCAACGCGCTGACCTCGCTCAGCGCGGTTTCCGAGCATCCACGCCTGCAACTCGAATCGCGCCCCGACGCTTGGGCGGATTGGTATGCCGCCCACGGTGGTGTCGCGCCATTGGGGGGCGGGATGGTGATGGATCAGTTCTCAATGATGATCCAGGCGGCGATTTCAGGCCTTGGGATCGCGCTTCTGCCGGACTATCTTGCTCGGATCGAAATTGCCGGTGGACGGCTGGCTCCGATCCTGACCCAGGCGGTTCCGGTTCGCGATGCCTATTGGTTGGTCTGGCCTCCGTCGAAAGAGGGGCATCCGCCATTGCGCGCTCTGCGCGACTGGCTGTCCGGACAACAGGAGATCCGGGCCGCATCAGAGCCGTCTGCGGCGCCCTAAGACAGGAACAGTTTGACACCAGCGTCTTGGCTCGTATATTGTTTGCATACAAATGAAAAATGGCCCAGCAACCCTGCCAACTGCTAGGCCAAAGCAAGGAAGATCCGGATGACCGAAGCCGCGCGCGCAAAACCCGAGAAAATCCGTTGTGATGCCTGCCCGGTCCTTTGCTATATCGCCGACGGCCGTTCGGGTGCCTGCGACCGCTATGCCAACCATGGCGGAGAGCTAGTGCGCCTCGACCCGCTGACCATCATCGAGAACAGCATCGAAAACGGTGCCAAAGCTGTGCCCTTCATGAAAAACACCGATGGCAATGATTGGGATGGCGATATCGTCCAGGCCAATCGCCCCTTCATCACCGCCGTGGGGGCCGGCACCACCTATCCCGATTATAAACCCGCCCCCTTCATCGTCAGCCAATCGGTCGAAGACGCCGATATGGTCACCGTCGTGACCGAGGGCATTTTCAGCTATTGCGGCGTGAAGGTGAAGATCGACACCGACCGTTTCATCGGCCATGAACGCGAGATCGTTCGCTGCCAGGGCGAGCCCGTCGGTCATGTGATGACCAGCGAATACGGCTCAAAGATGCTGTCGCTTGGGGGGGTGGAGCACCTGACGGGCGGCACCAAGAAAGAGGGCCGCGTCACCTGTGAAGCGTTGCTGAAGCTTTGCAATTGCGAGGCAGTCGGGCTTGAGATCGACAATGGTGCCACCATCATCGTACAGGCCGGCAAAGCCCCGATCATCAACGGGGTCGAGGAAAAGCTGATGCGGGTCGGTTGCGGGTCCGCCGCCATCGGGATGTTCGCCTCGCAATGGGCGCAACATGTGGATGAGGTCGTGGTGGTCGATGACCATATCACCGGGGTTCTGTCTGAACACCAGGCGGGCAAGATGCTGAACGTGCCGCCCACGGGCATCCGCGTGAATGGGCGTCGCTCAACCCCCGGCCGCTACTTCCAGGTGGCCGAGCCGGGAACCGGGTGGGGCGGGACGGATGTGGATGATCCGCTCTCGATCCTGAAGCCCGCCGATGACAAGGTCGCCTGGCAAGGGCTGCGGCTGCTGATGGTCTCCACCACCGGCGAGCAATACGCCTATTATGAACTGGACGAGAACCTTGAGCCGCAACCCGTTCCGCTGCCCGCCGCGCTTCGGGTCAGCGTCGACCGAGTTGCAGAGAATTGCGAGCCATCTATGTGTTCCGTCCTCTTCATGGGCGGCGCTGGCGGGTCGCTGCGTGCGGGCGTGACGGAAAACCCGGTGAAGCTGACCAACTCGGTCAAGGACTCGCTGACCTATGTCTCCTGCGGCGGCGCGCAGTCTTATGTCTGGCCGGGCGGCGGCATCACGGTGATGGCGAATGTGCTCGATATGCCGTCCAACTCCTTCGGCTACGTCCCGACGCCGGCTCTGGTGGCGCCCATCGAGTTCACCATGCGCCTGTCCGACTATCTGGCACTTGGCGGCCATGCAGACAGTGTGCGCCCCATTGAAAGCGTCATTGATGACGATGTGCGCCGGGTTGGACAGATCGACCCAGATGCCGACCCGGTGGCGAAACGGAACTACCGTTGGGGCGCCCGGGATTGACGCGGCGATGCAATGGCCGGTTGCCGCATATCTCGACGGGGGCCGCAGGTTGCATCTGCAACATGGGCCGATCGACCTGATCCTCGGTGTGGAAGACGCCGAGGGCGCGGTTGTGCAACCCTCCTTTGATGCGGCCATTGCGCGGTTTCAGGATGTACTGGCGACGCTTGCCGGTGAGTTGCCGCTGTTGCGCAGGGCGCTGGACCTGACAAGTCCGCAGCCAGAAGGCCCCGTTGCCCGCCGGATGGCCCGCGCCGCCATGCCTTTTGCCGATAGACATTTTCTGTCGCCGATGATCTGCGTGGCAGGCTCGGTCGCTGATGAGATGCTCACGGCCATGCGCGCCGCCGCCCCGCTGCACCGCGCCTATGTCAACAATGGCGGTGACATTGCGATCTGGCTGGCGGAGGGTGGGCAGTATTCCGTCGCCGTTTCCAGCCAGACCGGCCACCGGCTTGGCACCCTGCGCTTCGGATTCGACAGCGGCATTGGCGGCATCGCCACCAGCGGCAGCGGCGGGCGAAGCCTGTCACTTGGCATCGCCGATAGCGTGACGGTTCTGGCCGCGTCTGCTGCCACCGCCGATACTGCAGCGACACTGATTGCCAATGCTGTTGACATCCCGGACCATCCCGGCATCCGGCGCGAAGCCGCGCGCAGCTTGCAGCCTGAAAGTGACCTCGGCGACCGGCTGGTGGTCACCCATGTGCCGCCGCTGGCCCAGGGCGAGATCAAGACCGCGCTGGCCGCGGGCCATGCGCTGGCAGAAGACATGGCCGCAGCGGGCCAGATCCTTGGCGCTGCGCTCTTCTTACAGGGCCAGGCCGAGATCGCTGGCGCAGCCTTTCATGATACATTGAAACTTCGGGAGAATGCGGATGTCTGAACTCAAGGTCCGAAAACGCGCGCTGGTCGTCGAGGAGATCTTTCACGAAGGCGGGCCGACCGTCGACACCCCCTTGCTGCGCGGTGCCGCACTGGCGGTGATCACCAATCCGTTCGCCGGGCGGTATGAACCCGACATTCAGTGGTTCATGGAAGATCTGCGACCGCTCGGGCTGGACATGGCACAGAAACTGGCCGCCGCGCTCGGCGGCGCAGACAAGGTCGAAGGCTATGGCAAAGCCTCGTTGGTCGGCACCGAAGGGGAGCTTGAACATGGCGCGCTTTGGCATGCGCCCGGCGGATACGCGATGCGCGAGGTGTTGGACGGCACCAAAGCGATCGTGCCATCCACCAAGAAGCTCGGCGGTGTCGGGGCCCGGATCGATGTGCCGGTGACCCATATCAACGCTTCCTATGTCCGCAGCCATTTCGACTCGATGGAGGTCGGGCTGAACGATGCACCGCGCCGCGATGAGATGCTGGTGGCGCTGGTCATGACAACGGGCCCGCGTGTGCATTCCCGGTCAGGCGGGCTGGAGGCGGCCGATATCAAAGGCGAGGATGGACTGAAATGAAGGCAAAGATCCGGAAGCTCTGCACCTGGGTAGAGGAAACCCATAGCGAAATCGGCCGCGATATCGCGCCGCCCACCCGAAAGGCCGTGGTCGCAGCGGTCATCGAAAACCCCTATGCAGGTCAGTATGTCGAAGACCTGTCCCCCTTGATGGAGGTTGGGGCGGAACTGGGTGGTCTGTTGGGCGAGCGCGCAGTGGCCGCCCTTGGCATCACGCCCGAGCAGGCGGAAAGCTATGGCAAGGCCGCCATGGTTGGCGAGGATGGAGAGTTGGAGCACGCGGCGGCGCTTCTCCACCCCAGGATGGGGGCGCCTTTGCGCAAGGCGGTCGAAAAAGGGGCGGCCTTGGTCCCGTCATCGAAAAAGCGGGGCGGACCGGGTCAGGATCTGGACGTGCCGCTTGGCCATAAGGATGCGGCCTATGTCCGGTCGCATTTCGACGGCGTCGAGGTCCGGTTGAACGATGCGCCCCGCCGCGCCGAGATCCTCGTGGCCATTGCTGTCACCGATAGCGGCCGCCCCCTGCCACGGGTCGGCGGCCTGACCCATGAGGAGGCCGAGGGCAAAGACGGCCTGCGCTAGGGCGCGACCCAAAGAGTGCCGCGGATGAGATCACGCGGCCCCCGCCCTCTCCCCTGACGGAAACGCGCTTCGGCGCGGGCATCGTATGGCGTCTGCGGTCTTTTTCCCGACCGCCGCCACTTGACCATCCTGCCTCATCTCTATATTGTTAGTATACAAATGAAAAGGAACGCCCATGACCTACGTGGTCACCGACAGTTGCATCAACTGCAAATTCACTGATTGCGTCGAGGTCTGCCCGGTCGACTGTTTCTATGAGGGCGAGAACTTCCTGGTCATCCATCCCGATGAATGCATCGACTGCGGCGTGTGTGAGCCTGAATGCCCCGAAGATGCGATCCGCGCCGATACCGAATCGGACATGGAGGACTGGGTGAAGCTGAACGGCAGACTTGCCGAGATCTGGCCCAATATCAGCGAACGCAAAGAGCCAATGGAAGATCACGAGGCTTGGTCCGGCAAGCCTGACAAGCTGCCGCTTCTGTCCGAGGCACCTTCCGAGTGACCTTTCCGAAATCAAAAGGATCAACGACATGACCGAGATGCGCCCAATCGTTCAAGGGACCCCATCCGAATTTGCCATTCCCGCCGGTGTCTTCGCCGAAACGGTCACGTTGGTTGAGCATTACACCGACCGCCTGTTCAGATTCCGCATCACGCGGCCCGCGAGCTTCCGGTTCCGATCCGGCGAGTTCGTGATGATCGGCCTGCCCAATGCGGAAAAGCCCGTTTACCGCGCCTATTCGGTCGCCAGCCCGTCTTGGGATGAGGAGCTTGAGTTTTATTCGATCAAAGTCCCCGACGGCCCGCTGACCGAGCATCTTCAGAAGATCGAAGTGGGCGATACGATCCTGATGCGCAAGAAACCCACGGGCACGCTGGTCAATGACGCGCTCTTGCCTGGCAAGCGGCTTTACATGTTCTCGACCGGCACCGGGATCGCACCTTTCGCCTCGTTGATCCGCGACCCTGAGACCTATGAGAAATTCGATGAGGTCATCCTGACCCATACCTGCCGCGAAAATGCCGAGCTGACATACGGGATCGAGCTGGTAAAGAGCTGCCTTGAAGACCCGCTGGTCGGCGAGTTCGCCGCCGGTCGGTTGCGCCACTACACCAGTTGCACACGCGAAGACTATCCGTTCATGGGGCGCATCACCGACCTGATGGCAAATGGCAAGCTCTTCAAGGATCTGGGCGTACCTCCGATCACGCCCGACGACGATCGCGGCATGATTTGCGGCTCGATGGCGATGCTTCGGGACACCAAATCCGCGCTCGAAGGCTTCGGGCTGGTCGAAGGGGCAAACAACAAGCCAGCAACCTTTGTTGTTGAGCGGGCCTTCGTGGATTGAGTGCCGGGAGGTGCGCAGATGTCAGCAGAGATTCACAAGAACCTCATCGGTGGCGACTGGGTCGAGGGCCCTGATTACACGGTGAACTCTAGTCCCTCCGATGTGTCGGACGTCCTCGGTCACTACGCGGCGGCGACCGTGGATCAGGCCCGGGACGCGATTGCGGCGGCGAAGGCGGCGCTGCCCGACTGGCGCGCTGCAGGCCCTCAGGTCCGGGCCGATTGTCTTGATCGTGCAGGGACCGCGCTTTTGGCCCGGGTGGAAGAATTGGGCTGGGTTCTTGCGCGGGAAGAAGGTAAGACCTTGGCCGAAGCCATTGCGGAAGCAACGCGCGCGGGGCAGATCTTCAGATTTTTTGCAGGTGAAGCGCTGCGCCTGACCGGCGACGCGGTGGACTCGGTCCGCCCCGGCGTGGATGTGAGCGTCGAACGGGAGCCTGTCGGCGTCGTCGGCCTTATCACACCTTGGAACTTTCCCATCGCCATACCGGCTTGGAAGACCGCCCCCGCGCTTGCCTATGGCAACACGGTGGTCCTGAAGCCCGCCAACCTGACCCCGGGTTCGGCGCATCTGATGGCCACGATCCTGCACGAGGCTGGCATCCCACCGGGGGTGTTCAACCTGGTCATGGGGTCTGGCGGAACGGTGGGCGATGTCATGTTGGAGCATGATCAAATCGATGCCGTATCCTTCACCGGCTCTGTCCCCGTTGGCCGCCGCATCGCGGTGAACGCCGCACGGGGCTTGAAGAAGCTGCAACTGGAGATGGGCGGTAAGAATCCGATGGTTGTGATGGAGGATGCCGATCTCGACCTTGCGGTCTCTGCCTGCGTGAATGGCGCGTTCTTTTCCACCGGCCAGCGCTGCACAGCCTCATCCCGGCTGATCGTGCATGACAAGATCTACGACGCCTTCGTAGAGCGCCTGGTCGCGGCTGCGCAATCCTTGGTGGTCGGTGACGCGCTCGACCCGGACACGCAGATGGGTCCCGTGGCCTCGGGCGCGCAGTTGAATGCCAACCTGAGCTACGTCGAACTCGCCAAGGCGGAAGGCGCCGAGGTGATCGGCGGCGAGCGGCTGGAGCGTGATACGGCCGGGTATTATCAACACCCGGCCGTTTTTTTGAACGCCACCAACGACATGCGCAGCAGCCGGGAGGAAATCTTCGGCCCCTGCGCCAGCGTGATCCGGGCGGATGATTTTGACCATGCGCTTCATCTGGCCAATGACACGGAGTTTGGCCTTTCCTCCGGCATCTGCACCCAGAAGCTGCGCTATGCCCGCGCGTTTCGGCGCAGGTCACAGGCCGGGATGGTGATGGTCAATCTGCCGACGGCGGGCGTGGATTACCATGTGCCGTTCGGGGGGCGCAAAGGCTCCTCCCACGGATCGCGGGAACAGGGGCGCTATGCGGCTGAGTTCTATACAACCGTAAAGACCGTCTACACTTTTGCGGGCTAAGGCCACTTGATTACAGACAAAGGAGAACCGTGCATATGAAGGTCTTGGTGCCTGTTAAGCGCGTGATTGACTATAACGTGAAGGTCCGGGTGAAAGCGG
>NZ_WVNW01000028.1 GCF_013179285.1 Roseobacter sp. HKCCD6576-2
GCCCGTCGGGCAGATCGTCGATCAGATAGTCTGCTTTTCGGTATTCGATATCCAGCTTATGGGTGATGGCTTCGGTTCTGGCATGGTCGAGGGAACCGGCCGAGAAATCGATGCCAATCACCCTGGCGCCTCTTGTCGCCATCCGCCTTGCATAAAGACCCGGCCCACAACCCAGATCACAGACGTTCTTGCCAGACAGGCCGATTTTCCGGTCAATCCATGCCACAGTGCCGTCGATAGTCTGGCTCTTGCGCGAGGCCAAGTCCGTGCTGTCGTCCAGATGCATTTTCAGCATTTGCTGCGCGATCCAAGGATCGGTCCAGAGCACATCGGTTGTGTAGCGGGAAAACGGCTCCGGTTTCCGATTGAGTTCATCCAGATCTGAATACACGCTGGTCGACTCCTCTCGCTACGGTGCCGCCCGGTAGCATCGTTTTTTGCGCATGGCAGCTTGCCGAGCCAGGGTCAAGTCACCCCCCGCAACGGGCTCAAAGCCGACTTTTCGATGCAATCCGTTCACAAGTCCGGATAGGGCCGTGCTGAACGGATCGCTGTTCGTCCTCTACATCATCCTCGGCCCCAAGACCGTTCAAACGGAGCTCATGGCATGATCTGACCGGTCAAATTAGCCCATTTGCGAGACGACTGGGCCAGCGTCCGGACCAAACAACTCGCGCTGGTTCTCCAGCGACGATCTCGCCGTGAATTACTCCGAGTTCTTCAACAGAATCTTCAGGGAAACGGTTATTCGCTGCACCTGCGAGCGCATTCCGTGCCGACTGAAAAAGCCGCCCTTCAGCCGAGCGCTATGCTCTATCAAAGGCGCCAAACACCGAAGTACGAAGGTTGCGAACCACAAACGGATTGTATTGTGTGGCGCTACACGATACAATTTCTGCAAGGCGACTCGCTTCGGGAGTAAATTATGTTGAGCAAGACCACCAACGCGGACCATCCCGGCCCATACATTAAGAGCAATGTCATTCCGAAGGGTATGAGCGTAACCCAAGCAGCCAAGGTGGTTGACGTCGGACGGCCCGCCCTCTCGAATCTTTTGAACGGCAACTCAAGCCTTTCGAGTGAAATGGCCATGAAACTCGAGAAAGCATTTGGCGTGAGCGCGAGTGAACTGCTTGCGATGCAGAGTGTTTTCGATGCCGGAATGAGTGCGGCGAATACAAACATGACCACTGTAAGGAGCTTCGTGCCGCCGTTTGCTGCCCCGAAAGCAAATGACATCGAGCAGTGGGCAAACAGTTTGGAGTCACGCTCCAAGTTAGCGGCGTTGTTGAGGATGCTAGTTCACTCGACCTGTGACGGTCTTCAGAAAGTGGATTTCCCCGCTCATGACGACTCCCAGCGTCCCGGCTGGGACGGAGAGGTCGAGACGTCGACAGGTAATCCGTGGGTGCCTATTGGCGCGTCCGGCTGGGAGTTCGGAACAAACCGGAATATCAAAGAGAAAGCCGACGGCGACTTTTCAAAGAGTGTGAAAGCAATCTCTAAAACCCAGAGGCTTAGGACGACATTTGTCTTTGTTACGCCCCGGCGTTGGCCAGGAATGGACGCATGGAAAACAGCACAGCTGGCCAAAAAACAATGGAAAGATGTTGTCGTTCTGGACTCCAGCGATCTTGAGCAATGGATGGAACAGTCTATTCCTACTCAGGTTTGGTTTGCCAACGAAAGCGGCAAAGACTTTCGTGGCACGAAGTCACTGGAACGTTGTTGGGTGAAGTGGAATGCAGACTGCGATCCAGCCTTCACAACGCAGATTTTCGACGAAGCGTCAACTATCGCCCGTAAGAAGCTCCTTGCACATTTGAGAGGGGCGGATCGAACACTTCGGATCGCGACAGACTCGGTACTCGAAGGTCTTGCGTTCGTTTACGCGATGTTGAGCGGTGACGACCCTGAGCTTTCAGCGATACGCGACCGCGTGGTCGTCTTCTCAAAAACCGGGCCACTAACCGAACTCGCCAACAAGTCATCCCGCTTCATTCCGATCGTTACAAACCGTGAAACCGAGGTTGAGCTGGCTGAGACGGGAACGCGTCTTGGTGGAATATCAATCGTCCCGCGCACGATGGTACAAGGCGAGGCTGATATTGTTCTTGATACTCTCAGCGGAGAAGCATTCCGCAAAGGCCTCGAAACGATGGGGCTGGACGGTGATGCGATAGAACGCCTCAAAGACGAGTCGGGCCGGTCTCTCACGGTGCTGCGTCGCCGCCTGGCACGAGATCAGGCAATCAAGTCACCGGCATGGAGCGCAGACAACTCGCTTGCACGCACAGTGTTTCCTTTCATGCTGGCCGGCGCATGGAAGAATGACAACGAAGCTGACCGAATTGTCCTTTGCCATTTGATGGGTGAGGACAGATATGCGGAGGTCGAGAGGGAGTTCGGCGATCTGCTGCCAATCGAGAGTTCGCCCGTCTGGTCGATAGGCTCCTTCCGGGGGGTCGTATCCAAAATTGATGCCCTCTATGCGGTGCATCAATCAGTGACGGCAGAGGACCTTGAACGCTTCTATCAGGCAGCCGACCTTGTGCTTTCGGAGCCCGATCCGTCACTCGAACTCCCGGAAAATGAACGCTGGGCGGCCAGCATCCACGGGAAGATCCGCGACATATCCTCTGCACTGAGAGAAGGCATTGCAGATAGCCTGGTTATTCTGGCGATTCACGGTAACGGGCTTTTCAAAGGCCGTCTGGGTGTAGATACGCAATCGCAGGCAACGCTGCTGGTGAGGAGGCTTTTCGCCAATATGGACGGCGAGACAATGGAGTCTCAGTCCGATGAGTTCCAGCGATATGCGGAGGCTGCGCCAGAGGAATTCCTGAGTTTAATCGAGCACGACTTAGCGAGGAATGATCCGAGTACGCAAGCCTTAATGCGTCCAGTCGGAGAGCCCCTGTTCTCGAGCAATCCACGGGTTGGTTTACTGTGGGCGTTGGATTTGTTGGCATGGTCTCCGGAATACCTGCAGCGTGTCGTGGATGTACTTGCAAGGCTTTGCGAACTGGAGCCCGAGGATCGTAGCGGCAACAGCGCGATGCAAAGCCTGCTTTCGATCTTTCGTAGCTGGATGCCCCAAACCTCTGCCTCCGTAGAGCAGCGGATCGCAGTCTTGGATCAATTGGTGAAACACTATCCAGAAGTCGGATGGATGGTTGCCAGGGACCAATATGACGTTCGGTCGCGAATTGGCGACTACAGCGTCAAGCCCAAGTGGCGTGACTATGCTTTTGGGAGCGGCGAAGTGGTAACCAACGGAGAACGATGGAAATTCGAGGAGCACTGTCTTGAAGTAGCTCTTTCTTGGGCACCTATGACGAGAGAGAAGCTTGCTGATTTAGTAGATAGCCTTGAGGGTTTCGGAGACGACTATCGTGCGCGCGTTTGGGAGCGCGTAGTGAAGTGGGCAAAAGAAGCCACTGACGAGGATCGTGCATGGCTACGGGAACACATCCGCGTGGGTGTCAGCAGGAGTGCCCGCCGCCATGTCAAGAAAGGAGCGCCTAAGACGGCCACGAAGGCCAAGGTGAGCGAGGCTCGCGATATTTATGACGAGTTGGAGCCCAGCGATATCGTCTGGAAACACGCATGGCTGTTCAAGAATTCTTGGGTAGAGAATTCGTGGGAAGATATCCATGACGATGAGCATGATTTCGAGGCGCGAGATGTGCGCATCGCCACACAACGAAAAGCTGCTGTAGAAGCTGTGTTGGCACAAGAAGGTGTCCCCGGAGTTGTGCGCCTTGCTTTATCCGGGAGCGCTTCGCACTTGGTAGGGAACAACCTCGCACAGATCATGAGCTCCGAGGAGGATCAACTCGCCTTCATCCGGCATATCATAGGCGATAGCGAGTTCTTGGCATCGACGAAGCTACAGTTCCTGCTGGACGGGTTCTTTTACTCGTTGGGTGACGAGAAGTCGGTCGGCTATATTGATGGACTGCGCGGTGAGTTGAGCAATGATCAGCTAGTGCGCGTGTTCTGCCTTTGCCGCTTCGGGCAGACAGTGTGGGATGCCGTCAAAGCCTCAAGCCCAGCAGTTTCCGAAGGGTACTGGAAAGCTGTGTCCGCGCACTGGGCGAGGCAGACAGAATATGAGCTGCGCTACGCTGTAACAAAGCTCATCGAAGCCCGCCGCGGTCTAACGGCGCTGCAGTTTGTCCATCTGGACCTGAAGAGTATCGAGTCCGAGCAGCTCTATGAAATCCTTGAGGCCCTTCCCCGAAGCGATGAAGCAGAGCGGGGAGCATCCTCAATGGACCGTCATTCTATCGAGGAGGTGTTCAAGATACTCAATTCGCGCGGGACAATTGGTCGTGAGAGAATGGCGAGTCTTGAGTTCCTCTATTTGGAGGTCTTCAGGTTCGATAGGGGGCGTATTCCTAACCTTGAGGCCGAGTTGAATGACAACCCGTCTCTCTTCTGCGAGGCCATACGTATGGCGTACAGGGGCAAGGATGATCCTAGAGATGTGGAACTTACTGAGGAACAGAAGTCGGCAGCCAGAAACGCGAACACATTTATTGGTGCGCTTTCATCAGTGCCTGGCGTTGATGAGCATGGGGTCATTCATGCCAAGAAGTTGAAGGAATGGATTATCGAGGCAAGACTCATCAGCGAGAAGACAGGTCATCGCGCCATGCTTGACTATCAGATTGGGGAAATTCTAGCACACGCGCCCTTGGCGGAAGATGGTTCGTGGCCCTGCGAACCTGTCCGAGAGGCTGTCAATGATCTTTATACCGTCGAGATGGAGCGGGGCATCACAATCGGACGTTACAATGCGCGCGGCGCGACCTGGCGGGGAGAGGGCGGTGCGCAGGAGCGTGAGCTAGCGGAACAGTATGAGGGTTGGGCTCAAGCGTGCGAGTTCGATCACCCACGCATGGCGAAAATTCTGCGCGAAATGGTTAGCAAGTACATCGCTGAGGCCGAATGGCAAGACAATGAGGCAATGATCCGCAGACGCATGCGATATTAACGCCTGAACAAATCAAGCTTGAATTAATGAGGTTTGCGCTGACGATTCCTGAATAAGGCCAAGGCGGCTGACGCGGCGAATACTGTTGGTTTATCAATTTTAGGGGAAGACACCATGTCATTGGCAGTGCTCAAAGGCGAAGTGGATCGGTTCATCACAAGCACAGGACCGGAAGTTTTGTGCCTGCGGGGCGGGTGGACCCCGCAAGTGCTGGCACCGTTTACGCTGGCAAAAGGAAAACATCGCCCGTACGCGGGTGCTGTTGAACCAACATCTCGACCCCGTAGACAGCCGCGATGCGCTCCGGCGTCAGCACCTCTTGCGGTGGGCCGACGGCGACCATCTGCCCTTGGTCCATCAGGCAAATCCGGTCGCAGTAGCGGGCCGCTAGGTTGAGGTCATGCAGCGCCGCGATGACGGTGATCCGCAGCTCAGCGATGAATTCCAGAAGCGATAGCTGATATCGGATGTCGAGGTGGTTGGTCGGTTCATCCAAGACCAGAATCGACGGCTGCTGCACCAGCGCCCGCGCCAGGAGCGCCCGCTGCCGCTCCCCGCCCGACAAGGTACGGAAAGCGCGGTCCTGCAACGGTGCCAACCGCTGAAGGTGCAATGCCGCGTCGACCAGCGCACGGTCATGGGAGGTATCGGGTTCGAACAAGGCCTTGTGCGGGGAGCGGCCCATCACGACGACATCGCGCACCGTCAGCGGAAAATCCGCCGGCATGTCCTGCAACACCGCCGCCACGTTGCGCGCGACCCACGCTGCCCCTTGGGTTTGCACATCCTTTCCATTGACCCGCACCGTGCCGGTTGCTGGTTTAGTCATACCATAGACTGTGCGCAGTAAGGTTGATTTTCCCGCGCCGTTCGGGCCGAGCAACCCGACCATCTCGCCCGGCGCAACCTCGAGGCTGATCGCATCGACAAGCCGCTCTCCCGCGGCATCGACACTGACCGTATCGAGCGACAAGTGTCCCGGCACGATCGTCATCGGTTTACCCCAAAACTGCGGGCATCCCTGCGCAGCAGCCAGATGAAGAACGGGCCACCGACCAGCGCCGTCACAATGCCAACTGGCAATTCCAAAGGTGCGATGATCGAGCGGGCCACCAAATCCGCGCCAATCGTGAAACTCGCCCCCAACAGCGCCACAGCGGGCAGCGCCTTGCGATGGTCTGCACCGACCAGGAGGCGCACGATATGGGGCATGATGAGACCCACAAAGCCGATGACGCCTGAGACGGCCACAGTGATCCCCGTCAACCCGGCGGTCAGGATGAACATTGCGCGCCGGAAACGCTCCACATCCAGGCCGAGCGCAACCGCGCTTTCGTCGCCCGCCATCAACAAGTTCAGCCGCCGTGCTTGCACCAGCATGATCGCCAGGCCCAAGACGAGGGCCGCGACTGGGATGGGCAAAAGGCTCCATTGTGCGCCGCCGAACCCGCCCAGGGTCCAGAATAGGACGCGGGCCGCCAGTTGTGGATCGGGGGAGGTTAGAACCAACAGACTGGTCAATGCGGATAAAACCGCGCTGACCGCAATGCCCGCTAGTACAAGCCGCGTCGCCGTCATCTGCCCGCCGGTTCGCGCGATCCAGAAAACAATGGTTAGCGCGACCAACCCCCCGACGAAGGCCGCGATATGTAGGGTGAACGCGCCCAAGGTGATCAGGCCAAACCGCATCACGATCACAGCACCGGTCGCCGCGCCTGAGGACACACCCAGGATTGACGGCCCGGCCAGCGGATTGCGCACGATGGCTTGGATCACCATACCGGCCACGCCCAAGCTGGCGCCGACCACAGCCGCCAGTATGACGCGCGGGATGCGGGTTTGAACAATGATGATCTCGTAAGCTTCGCGCCAGGTCGGATCGAACAAAAGACCGCCGCTTAGCCAATGCAACAAGATTGCTGCCGCTGTCCCGGCGGGCATCGTAACTGACCCGATCATCACGCCCAAGAGCGCCGCGACACCGATCAAGGTCACCATGCCAAGCACCACAAGGCGGTAGCGCAGACCCGACGCCGATGGCACAGAAGCCACGACACCGGATGAAGAGGCCTGCGTTCCTTTGGCCGGTGTCGGAGTCCGCAAGGTGTCGAGCAAGGCGGCCCGGTGTGCCGGTCCGCCTTGCTTGGAGGTATTGGAGGCGTCAGTCATGTGTCGGGGCCCAAGGCTTACTCAAACGCCTCGGGGTGGAACGCACGGGCCAACAGTTCCAGCGCATCGATCGAGCTTGGCCCAGGCTGTCCGATTACCGACACAACCAAAGTGTAGGCATCGTTCTCGACTGCCGGGACACCCGCGATGATCGGGTTCGCCTCCAGCGTGGCAATCCGTGCTTGGCCCAAGTTGACCTCCGGGTTTTCGACAACCTGACTGCTGGAGGTGCCGGAATAGAACACCACGATATGCTCGGGCGCATCGGCCACCAGCTGTTCCCAAGATGTACGACCATAGCGGTTTTCGACGTCGCCCAGGATGTTGTCGCCACCGGCCAATTCGACCACGTGGTGTAACATCGTGTGGCCCAGAACCGCGCGCGGCGTGTCTTCGCCACCGTTGTAAATGAAGACTGGGATCGGATTGACGCCCTCTAGTGCTTCAGTCACCGCAGCGATGCGGGCTTCCATATCGGCGATCAGCGCCTCACCCTGCTCGGGTACGCCGAAAATGCCAGCCATTGAGCGGATTTCTTCATAGAGTTCGGCAAAGCCAAACCGGCCCGGGTTGCAGCCTTCGGTGTTCAGCCGCGTCGGGATGCCAAGGTCTTGCAGCATCGGGCGCGGATTGTGGCTGTCGGAGAAGCCGTCGGGGTACCCCGCATAGACGAAGTCCGTCTCCGCATCGATCAGCTGTTCCGTCGTCGCCACCAACGGCGATAGGATCGGGATGCTGTTATAGGCCTCTTCATATTGGGGGCTGATCTGCATGTTCGCCATGTAGGACGTCCCGACCATGTGTTCTTCGAGACCCAAGGCCAGCATCAATTCGGTGGCATTGTTCGAAAGCGTCACCGCGCGCTCGGGCGGGGCGTCATAAGTGAAGGTGAAGCCGCAGTTTTCGTCCACATAGGGAAAACCCGCGTCCTGCGCCTGCGCCGCGAGTGGCAGGAGCGTGGCAAAGGCAACGATACCAAAGTGTCTCATTCGAGAGGTCCTCATACTGGTTTGGATGGTAAAGTGAAGGTTCGGTCAAGCATCTCATCCGCGTATCCCAACGGCGGGACGCGCCCGAGGATGCCGGATCGAAGACAGGCGGGCCGGTCGGCGCGCGGGATCAGGCCATCAGCGCTTTGGGCATATTGCCCGGCAAGATGCAGGATGGCCTCGACATCGCTTTCCGGCGCCAAATCCCCGAAGAGCAGCGTGAACTTGGCGGGCGCAGAGAAGGCAACAGCACAAGGGCGCTTGCATTGGCTCATGCAGCGAATGCCGCGAACAGACAGGCCGGGCAGTGCCTCTTGCACTCCGCGCGCTTCCGCCACGACTCTCGAGGCCAGCAGATAGCCGGGGCGCTCGGTCTCAGCGCCGGGGAAATCCGCCGGGCGGCACCGTGTGCAAACCGACAGGCACACGTCGTTCAGGCTGGTCATGGCGGCGCATCCCCTCACCACTTTTGGAGGGGCGCAAGACGAGCAATGACGTACGGCCAATCAGGCCGGTCGATAGACGAAGATCGATCACTGTCATAACATCACCTTTCTGGGCACCCCGCCCAAGGTTACAATCGGTGATGGCAGGTCTCCTGACTCGCGGGTCGAGGCTTTTCGGCACCTTCCCAGGATGGTTTGACCCTAGTCCCAGTGGCATTTGGCCGATCGGCTCGCCGCTTACAGTTGCGGGGGCAGTCGCGGATTTGACGTTTGGACAACGCCGCACCGTGTTCCCTTTTCATCCGGCGCACTTGCGCACGCGCAGAAACCATCATGGGAGACGCTGTTCGCTATGCTCTTTCGAGTCAATACAAGAAAGCGCAGCATTGTGCCTTTCTTGTCGCCTCTCTTTTACCTCACGGCGAGGTCTTGGACAGGCGCCCAATCAATCAACGCCGCGCGGCTTGGTCCGTCCGGCCTTGGCACATCATAGTCGCGACGCCGGTACGACACACCGATCTCTTGCAATACGTCGCACAATACGTCCGCCCGTTCGCGCACCAGCGTTTTGCCAATAAATGTGACGGAGAGTGGTTTGGCATGCGGTTTCCCGACCGTCTGAACCAAAGCGACGCGATGTCGCGCCGATGCATTCATCTTGCACAACGCGGCACGAATATCCCGCATGCGGTAGAAGGCATTGGCGCCAAACACGAAGTCTGCACGGGTGTCGGGCGCGTCTTCCCATTTGCAGTCCAGAAGATTGACGATATCCGGCCCATCCCAGAGTCTTTGAAACTCCGCTCTCATAGCGGCGGAAGGCTCGACGACAGTTACCTTCGCAAGGCCCTTTGCCAATCGCCGGGTGAACGCGCCGGGGCCCGCTCCGATTTCGAGCAAGTTAGAACAGGGCTGCTGAAGCCGTTGAAGATCCGCTACCAAATCCGTTGCGCAGGCTGCCAACGGGCTCCTACTATCGTAGTCAGTCGCATTCTGTTCCCAAAAGGCCTCTTCCACCGCGTCATCCGTCGCACGGACTGGATTGGTGCGCGTTTGTTCGTGCGCCGCCTCCCAGAAGGCTTCGGCGGAGGACAATCCCAACTGCAAGTAACGGGTTTTTGCTGGAAGGGTGATGGTCAGGGCCTTTCTGGTTAGCCGTTGTCTTTAAGAGCCGTATCGCAATAGGTGGTGTTCTGCTCGTGGTCGAGGCCGATTTCAATGAAATGGGCAAAGCTCTTGCTTTTCCGTCTGAGACAGAAACGGCTGTTCGTTCGGTTGACATGATATAGCGAACGTTGATTTCAGCAAAACCAAAGCGCGCTTTGTCCGGATAGTGTTGAAGAAGTCGACGTTGGAGCAGGCGATGGGTGAAGCCGAGTGCAGGTGGGCTGTTCCTCTCAGCCTGTTGGTTCTGGTTGCGTAAGCAGTTTGGCGAGCTTCCTTAGGTTCTGTGCTGTGGCTGCGAGTTGGAACTGTTCGTATGCGCCTTTGGGTCCTCGGAGCCGCATCATCGGAACGCCAATGTATCGTTTCAGATGAGCAAAGAGCATCTCGACTTTCCGCCTTTGGATGAACGAAGTCATGTAGGCATCGGTTTTACGGATATCCCGTGCGACGTCTCGAGCCGCTTCATGAATTGATCGCATCACGCGCCTGCCGGGGTCGCTAGGGCAGCATTGCTGCTTGAGTGGACATGCGTCGCAATCATGCTTCTGACCCAGCCCCCTGATCCGGGCCGCTCAGGTGTAGAATCCGTTCCTGTTTTGCT
>NZ_WVNW01000029.1 GCF_013179285.1 Roseobacter sp. HKCCD6576-2
TCTCGTTCAGAGCAAAACTCTCTGCACCAGCAACACGTTGTTTTTCCACAGAATCGGCTCGTCGCGGACATCGGTGCCGTTGCAGCATCTGTTCGAAACCAGCCCTCACCACTCGTCAAGGACGGCCCATAGCTGCCGTTGACCACATTGTCTGCATGCTGAGGTCGCAAGCTGCAATCCGGACATTCGCTGCGACCGCTCGGTTTCACCGGAGCTGGGCGTTCGGATCGCGGGAATAGCTAGCGTCGGAGTGCAGGGAATACCCTCTTTTCGGTTGGCGTACTTCCAGCCACCCGGAATTCATTCCGCCTGGATTTGGCACGAGTGGCCAAGAAATCCACGAATAGCCTGACCCTGGCTGTGTTCTTCAAATCGCGATGCAAAAGTAGCGAGATGCTTCTGTAGGGCATGGGTTTTGAAACGGGACTCTGATGAGCCCCCGGTGCAGGTCGCCCAGATTACCGGCCCAAAAGGCACACCCCCTTAGGAGACGACGGACAGGCGCGGTGCGCCTTTGCCGCGTTGTGCGCCATGTGTGCCGTCCAGCACCGCGCAAAGGTCAAGGCCCGTGCGCACCACCGCGGCTTCGATCCGGCCACCGGTCAGCGCGGCCAGCATGTCGCGCGCGGCCGGGGCCTCGTCATCGCGCATATGCGAAAGAAGTGCCAGCAACACACATTCATCATCGGTCAGAGACAGGCGTGCCTCGGGGCAGAATGGATCCGAATGGGACAAGGGCACGGGGCGGCTGTTCAAAAGCGCGGACAAGAACAACTGCGCGCGATGCGCAATGGCCAGACCGCGCGCCTCGCCCCAGATTTCCACCGCCGTCCCAAAGGCGGTTTGCCATCCCGCATGGCCAGTATCCTGCAACCCGAGCAAGAAGTACCGCAAGACCGGCAGGAGCGAACGGCTGACCGGGTCCAAGGCGTCGGGCGTGGGTTTTTTGCGGAGATGCGCCATCATGCGGACCTTTTTTGGCTGATTACGGCACGGTCGAACAACGCCACGTTGTCTGGCAGTTCGCCGGGCAAATTGTTGATGTCTTGGATTGGGCCCGCCTGTTTCGTGGGCCATCGGGCATCCGCCAACATCGCCTCTTTCAACTGCGGGTTAAGCTGGCACCCAACTTGGGACGGGAGCGCATCCATCGCCAGGAAATCTGCAAAGGTCTTGGACATAACTACACCCGAGTCTCATGCTTTGGATGGCTGTTTTCGGGCAACTCACCGTCAAGCGCACGCGCCAACGCGATGAGAGCGCTCAGGACAATTTCGACCCGGTTGCCTTCGCACAGCATCATGATTTCCAGGCGGGCATGGCCCATCTCGCCACGCCGAACATTCACCAGGGCACCCATCAGACGGCGCTCATGCTCAGTTGCGATCCCGGCGCAACCGGGACAGGTCGGACTGTTGAACATGAAGACGGATTTACGCGCCCGTCGAATGACCTGTAACGTCGCCAAAATGCGGGCGGCGATAATCGGCCCATCGCGATACCCAAACCGGGCCTCCGCCTCAGCCATCGCGGCCACCCAAGCGTTGCTGTTGGGCGACGCGAAGCTTTGGAAGAACAAGCGCGCAACAGTCAGGGCGAGTTCTGCTTCCAGCGTGAGGCCAAGCTCACTGACGTAACAATCCTTGGGATCAGGCGTCCGTCCGCAATGCACGGGGTTGAAGTCTTTCATGCGCACCTCAATCCCGCAAAGAGGTGCAAAAAGCGTGCCATCATCGGTTCGTCCCATTACTCGGTCCGCATCTTTGAATGCGAATGGCGATTGCGTTCCGAGCTGACCGGGGCACCGATGTAACTGGGTTGTTTCTTTTTCTGACTGTTTTTGTCGGATTTCACAAGTCCGTTGGCGCCCCTGCGTCGGCCCGCCACACCTGCGGTGCGCATTTTTGGCGCAGGTTTGCGATTTGCCTTGAATTACCCGAGTATTTTTGTCATCTTCTTGCGAGCACCCGAGCCGGCAGCTGAACCCTCCAATATCTACGACCGGAGCGTCTCAGATGCAGACTCGATCCGCCCTGGCTTTAGGCCTTGTTTTGACACTGGCCGTGCCAGCATTTGCTGACCAGATCAGCTTTACCGACCAATTTGGCCGCGACGTGACGCTTCCGGGCCCAAGCGAGCGCTTGGCGACGATCCCGATCCCCGCCGCGTCCATGGCCGTTGCGGTCAATGGCTCGCCAGAGCCGCTTGTTGGCATGCACCGCCTGTCCCAAACCGCAATCGTCGAGGGCATTTTGGGGGAGTTCTTCCCCGAAACCCGCGACATCCCGTCCGATATTGTTGGCGATGGGTTCATGCCGAATGTCGAGGCCATGCTGACATTGGACCCTGATTTGGTCCTGCAATGGGGCACGCGTGGCCCAGACATCGTACAACCGTTGGAGGCTGCGGGTCTAACCGTCGCCACGCTGCGCTATGGGCGCGAAGAAGATGCCGCCGAGTGGATCGGAATGATGGGCATGGTTTTGGGGCAGGAAGAGCGCTCAACCGCGATTCTTGATTGGCGCGCCGATGCGCTCGAGGCCATGCAGGCGCGCGCGGCTGGCATTGCCGACACCGACCGTCCGCGCACCCTTTACTTCTTGCGCTACCTGTCCAGCTACCGCGTCGCTGGCGAAGGTACCTATAATGATTTCTGGATGGAGCTTGGCGGCGGTGACAATGTCGCTCACGAAGAGTTTCAAGGGTTTAACGATGTGAATGCCGAGCAGGTCATCGCTTGGGACCCCGAAGTGATTTTTCTGAACGGGTTCGAGGAAGCGTTGAGCCCGGAGGATGTGTATTCCAACCCGCTCTTTGCCGATCTATCTGCGGTGCAAAACCGCCGGGTCTACAAGCTCCCAATCGGTGGCTACCGCTGGGATCCCCCCAACCAGGAAAGCCCTCTGACCTGGGCCTGGGTGGGCAGTTTGCTGCATCCTGACCTGCCGGTCGAAGGCCTGCGCGACCAAATCTCGGCCCGCTATGAAATGCTCTATGGTCAGACCCCCGATGCCGACGATATCGACGATATCCTCCGTGTCGGCATGAATGGGGACAGCGCCCACTACGCGCAATTCCTGCGATGAGCCTTACAGCATCGCACGAAATAGAGGTTCTGCGCCAGCCCCGGTCGGCGCGGGCGCTTTGGCTCCTTGCCGTTCTGGCCTTGCCGCTCTCAGCGCTGTTTGCGCTTGGGTTCGGGCGGTTCGAAATCGCGCCTTATGATGTGCTATCTATCTTGCTGGCCAATGTCCTTCCAATTGAACCGACTTGGCCCGGCACCGCCGAGCGCGTGGTCGAGCTGATCCGTATGCCACGGGTGCTATCGGCCATGATCGCCGGGGCCGCACTTGGGGTGACGGGCGCGGCGCTCCAGGGCATCTTTCGCAACCCGCTGGTCGGGCCGCAAATCATCGGCGTGACATCCGGTGCCGCATTTGGTGGGGCCCTTTCGATCTTCTTTTTTAGCAGCGCCCTGATCTTGATCGGCTCGGCTTTTGCCTTCGGTCTTTTGGCGGTCGCCATCGTTTACGCTTTGGCACGCGTCGAAGGGCAGGCCCCGGTTCTGACGCTTGTGCTTGCCGGTGTCGTGGTCTCGGCCGCGTTCTCTTCGTTGATCAGTCTGCTGACCTATTTGGCCGACCCTAACGACACGCTGGCCGCCATTGTTTACTGGCTCATGGGCTCTTTCGCGACGGCCAGTTATTCGAGCCTGTTGATCCTTGCCTCTGCGGCTGCAATCGGGGTGACAGTTCTGTGGCTGATGCGCTTTCGGATCAATGTCCTATCGCTTGGGGATGAAGAGGCGGCAGCCATGGGCATATCGGTTGAACGATCGCGTTGGTTGATCCTGGGCGCGGTCGCAATGGCGGTGTCTGGTATCGTGTCGGTGGCGGGTATCGTCGGTTGGGTCGGGCTGGTCGTGCCCCATATTGCGCGCATGATCGTTGGACCGGATCACCGGGTCTTATTGCCCGCCTCAGCGATCTTCGGGGCGATTTATTTGCTGATGATCGACACCGTGGCGCGCACGGCGACAGCGGCTGAGATTCCGCTCGGCATCCTCACCGCGCTCATAGGCGCGCCGGTCTTTGCGATTATGCTGCGTCGCCTGCATTTGAAAGGATGGGGCCGTGCCTAACGGGCATCTTTCCCTTTACGAAGCGATCATCGCACCGGGCGGAAGAGAGGTCGCGCGCGATGTCAATCTAGACCTCTATGCCGGGCAAATCCTCGCCATTCTGGGGCCCAATGGGCGCGGCAAGACCACGTTGATCAAAGCGATGGTCGGCGCGCTCGCGCTGAGCGCGGGCGAACGGATTGTAGACGGCGTAGTTGGCTACGTCCCCCAAGGGGCCGGGCTTGGCTTTGATTACAGGGTGCGCGAGGTGGTCGTGATGGGCCGCGCACGGCATCTTGGCCTATTTCAGAATCCGCGGGCCGTCGATTACGCGGCTGCCGAGGCGGCCTTGGACCGCGTGGGGATGGCGCATCTGCGCGATCGCACCGTCACAACCCTTTCGGGCGGTGAGCGACAGTTGATAATGGTCGCCCGCGCGCTGGCTGGGGAATGCGATCTTCTGATCCTGGATGAACCGGCTTCCGCGCTTGATTTGAAGAACCAGCGCAAGCTTTTCGAAATCTTGGCCACGCTGGCCCATGACGATGGGCTGGGTATTGCCTTTTCCACCCATGTTCCGGGCCATGCCTTTGAGGCGGCTGACCAAGCCCTGCTGCTGTATTCCGAAGGCCATCGGGTATTGGGGCCAGTTGCCGAGGTGCTAACCGAGCGCGCGCTCAGCACGCTCTACGACACCCCCGTCCGCGTCCTGCAACAAGCCGAAGCAGCGGGCACCATCCGCGCGGCGGTCGCTGTATCGGAGGCGGTATGAGCGGGCGGTTTCTATTCCTGAAAAATACGGTCGACACACCAGGCGCGATCGCCGAGCCGCCGAACGGGCATCAGATCACGATTTTGGATCAGTACAGTTTTGACCCGGCGGCGTTGCGCAACGTGGATGGGCTTTTGCTTGGCCAACATCTCGATGAGCGGCACCTGGGCGCATTTCGGATCAGTTTGGACGCGTTCCTCGACCAAGGCGGGCGCGTGGCCGTCATGGGCCCGATCGCATTGCCGTTCATGACCTGCCTTGTGCCGCACCGCCCGGAAGGCAACGGTCATCGGGAGGATTGGCTTCTGGAGGTGGCGAACGATCATCCAGTCAGCAAAGGCGTTTCCGCAGATGATCTGACATACCGTAAGGGCGTGGTCGGGTTCTGGGCGCGCGGGTGCATTGCACCGCCAACGGAGGCGGTCATCCTCACCCAGTTCCAAAAGACGGGGGCCCCCGTCGATTGGGTCTGGGACAGCGGGACGGGCGGCAAGCTGTTTGTGCACCCCGGAAACGATGTCTGGGGCTACGCAAAAGAACCAAATACATCCGCGCAGGTGTTCCCACAGCTTTTGGATTGGATGGCGGCATGACACTCGCAGCGATTGACAGCGGCATGTCTTATCACACGCGCACATTGCGCCAGGGGCCATATGAGTCGCTGTTTTCGCACCTGATCCCCCTGCCTGAGCTGGCCAACACCGATCTGTCGGCGTTCCCGACGTTGCTTGTGCCGTGCAGAACGAACGGAAATCGGCTGGCCGAACAGCGGGACGTCTTCAAACGGTATCTGGACCAAGGCGGCTTTCTAGTTGTGCTTGGCGAAACGCGGCCCGATTTGTTTCTGGACGGGGTCGACCTTCAAACAGTACCGACGAACTTCTGGTGGTGGCTCCAACCCGGGGCCGATTTGGGCGTGCGCTTGGCCGAGCCTGCGCATCCGCTGATGACCCGTCTTCGTCAAGCCGACCTGACGTGGCATATTCACGGCACGTTCCGAAAGCTCGATGGTGGCACAACATTGGCGGTTTGGGAGGATGACGAGAAAGGCGGGCCAATCCTTGTGGATGCACAACGCGGGAACGGACGCCTTTTGATCACCACGCTTGACCCGATCTATCACCATGGCTCTGGCTTTATGCCGACAACGACCCGCTTTCTGAATGTGTTTCTGCCTTGGCTGGCTGAGGAAACACGCCTGCGCAGGTTGGCCATGTCCGACGCATGAGGCGACTAGATAGAGTTTGGCGTTAGAAGACCCGTACCGGCTGTTGGTGGTGCGATGCAGCGGCCCAGACCGCGCGTATGCGGCTACCCGGAGATCACAACCGGTTCACCGGTGCTGACGTGATCCAAGCGCAATGGGGTCTCGTAAAGCTTGGTCAATGCGTCTGATGCCATCGTGTCTTGCCACGGCCCCGACGAAAAGATCGTGCCGTCTTTGATGGACACGCGCCAATCGGCATATTGTGCCGCCACAGACAGGTCATGCAACACAATCACAACGCTTCGGTCTTTGGTCGCGATCGTTTTCAGACGGTCCATGATATAGTGAACGTATTTTGGGTCGAGCGCTGCCAGCGGCTCGTCCAGCAACATCCAAGGCGTTTCCTGAGTATAAGCCATCGCAAGGAGCGCGCTGGCGCTGGCCGCCGGACCGCATCTCAACCTCACGGGCCGCAACCTCGGTCAAATCGAACCGCCTATCCTGGCCCAAAAGCCTGAAGAGAGCGAAAGACACGGCTTAGCCCATTGCCACGAGCGCCAGCCCTAGAGCCAAGGCGGCTTATGCCATCCTTCCTATTTGGCACCGGGCCGCCCGCCAGGATTGGGCTTGCTCGGCCGATTTGGATGCTTTGGCGACACGCAATCATCGTCTCGCGAAGCAGCGAAACAACGAGTGGTGTGTACTATCAAAGAAACTGAACCCGTAGGCATGGGAAACGTTACTCGTGCCGTAAACGTGTCAGCTGCCTGATCGGGTGCTCGTCACATCATGGCAAAATCCAAGCTGGTTCTCAAGGCCAGTTTGTGCTTCGAGTGTATCCGCAAACGGACAGTTGGACGATCCTCGAATTCAACGCTGATACGTGTTGCCGACGCCTCTGCCGCACGCGTTGTGATGGCTCAAAAACGTCGCATTCCGTTCTTCAAACCAACGGTCGGCGTCGGCCCCAAAGCCGACGACTGGTTGTGGAGCTAAACACTACAGGACCGCCGGCTAGGCCCGAACTTCCCCGGTTCCTGGTGATGTCCAAGAGCACTAGACACCGGAGCGAAGCATGCCAGAGGCATTTGGACCACGCGATGCCGGTCTGATAGCCTTTTGCTCAAAAGGCGCACGATTTGCTCTAATTTGTCGATGCGTGCGGCACGCACGAGGCTGAGGCAAGCGTCATAGTCAGGGCATCAGCAATGGATCCAGCCCTTCTTTTCCAATACGATCTCCTGAACTCCGTACCCACGAAACCGAACCGCTCATAAAAGCGTATGGCCTCGGTGTTATCGGCAGCCACGTTAAGCCAAACCGTGCGGGAAAGCCTTCGATCTCCGCATGCTCCAGTACGGCGGCAAAGAACCGCGACCCAACGCCGCGCCCAGGAAGGCTGACACCAAACTCTTCAATTTTTGTGTCTTCAGGTGATTTGTGAAGCCAACAGAAGCCACCAAATTTCGTGCCTTCTTGCCAAACGAGAAATGCAACACTCGGATCTGAAATTGCAGCGAGGACCAACTCATCTGAGTAGCCCTCGAGCTTTGCCAAATTGCCCGGAGCGTTCAATACGGCTTGGATTGATTTCAGGTCGTTTCGATCTGCACGTCGAAGCATATGCATGTTGGCCTAATACTGACGAAAAGGATGCGCTCGGAGGGCTTCATACCAGCTTTGGCTATGCTGATCGATGGATGAAGAGACCGGGATTCGCAATCTGGAACCGCCCCTGAGCTGCCGTTGACCACCTCGTTTGGATGATGCGGTCGCAGCCTACATTCCGGACATTCGCTGCGACCTCTCGATCTCGCAGGTTCTGGATGTCTGGATTGCGGAGATAGTGTTGAAAAAGTGTGTTGATTGGTCGGTCCAGCCCTGATTCACTCGGTTTTAGAGTGGAGGGTCAGGCGATGATGGGACCAAGGCAGGTGGCGCAAGGCGCGCTGTTTTACGAGTTTTCAATCGAGGAATTTGTGCCTGGCGATCATCCGTTGCGCGGCATTGATCGGTTCCTTGACCTTACGGAAGTACGTCCACTTTTGGCACCTTCGTATAGCTCGCATGGCCGTCCTTCGATTGACCCCGAGCTGATGATCCGGATGCTGTTGCTGGGGTACTGCCAAGGCATTCGATCCGAGCGCCGCCTCTGCGAGGAGGTGCATGTCAATCTTGCTTACAGATGGTTTTGCAGGCTCGACCTGACTGACCCTGTGCCTGACCATTCGACCTTTTCGAAGAACCGGCATGGGCGTTTCCGAGAGAGCGGTTTGTTCCGACATCTCTTCGAGACAGTTTTGCAGCGCTGCATCGATGAGGGCTTGGTTGGCGGCGAGAGCTTCGGCGTCGATGCCAGCTTGATCCCTGCCAATGCGAACCAAACGCGCGGCATTGACAGCAAAGAAGGTCTGCCACCGGAAATGGCCACCCGCGTGGTTGAAGAATACCTCGAAACACTGGATGACGCAGCGTTTGGTGCATCAACCAAGGTCGTCCCCAAATACATCTCGCCAGTCGACCCTGCGGCGCGCTGGACAGGGGCAGATGGCGGGGCAGCCTTCTTCGCCTATTCCACCAACTACATGGTGGATTTGGATAATGCGGTGATCGTTGACGTCGAGCCGTCGGTTCCGATCCGAACCGCTGAGGCGTTTGCAGCACGGCGCATGATCGACCGGATCACCGATCGCTTCGGCATGACGCCGGGCAAGCTGGTTGGCGACACAGGCTACGGATCGGCCGAGATGCTAGGCTGGTTGGTGGAAGAACGCAGCATCGCCCCGCATATCCCGGTCTGGGACAAATCCAAACGGACAGACGGCACGTTCTCGCGTGAAGACTTTGTCTACGACCCTACGACTGACAGCTATACATGCCCCGGCAACAAAGAGTTGCGAACATACCGCCGGAACTTCTCCAAGCCACGAAAGCCCAACGGCGGCAAAGACGGGTTCATCCGATACCGCGCCTCGAAGTGCTCTGAAACCCGATTTTCCCGCCGTTTGTAGTTAGAGTTTTTCGCTCGTATTTTCCTTTGGCTGGGGAGGAGCGAAGACGATGAAAGCATCCAAGTTCACGGACGCGCAAAAGGCGTTCATTGTAAAACAGGGCGAGGAAGGCACACCTGTTGCGGAGATATGCCGCAAGGCCGGGATCAGCCAAGCGACGTACTTCAACTGGAAGAAGAAGTACGCCGGTCTGATGCCATCCGAGATGAAGAAACTGCGCGCGCTGGAAGATGAGAACCGGCGTTTGAAGAAGATCGTCGCTGATCTGATGCTCGATAAAGAGATGCTGCAGGATGTCGTCAAACGAAAGCTCTAAGGTCGGATCGTAAGCGCGAGATCATCGACGGTGTTCGGGAAGATTGGCGCGTGTCTGCCAGGCGCGCGTGCAGAGTGCTGAAGTTCGACAGATCGACTTATCAGTACAAATCCCGGCGCCGCGATCCGGCCAGACTCAAAGCCCGCATAAAGGAAATTTGCGAGACGCGCGTTCGATATGGTTATCGACGCGTGCACTATGTGCTGCGCCGAGAAGGCTGGGAAGTGAACCCCAAGCGTGTCTACAGGATTTACAAGGAAATGGGCCTACAATTGCGGAACAAATCGCCGAAGAGGCGTGTCAAAGCCAAGCTGCGAGAAGACCGCGCAGATGCTGTTTGCTCGAACGATGTTTGGGCAATGGACTTCGTGCATGACCAGTTGGCCGCCGGCCGCAAACTTCGCATCCTGACAGTCGTCGACACCTTCTCGCGCTATTGTCCTGTGATCGATCCACGCTTCAGCTATCGAGGTGAGGATGTCGTCGCCACACTGGATCGCGTTTGCCGTGACATCGGATATCCCAAAACGATACGTGTGGATAATGGGAGCGAGTTCATCTCTCGCGACATGGATTTGTGGGCCTACCAGCGCGGGGTCACGCTGGACTTCTCACGTCCTGGCAAGCCAACCGACAACGCCTTCATCGAGTCATTCAACTCAAAACTCAGAGGGGAATGCCTGAACACGCACTGGTTCATGAGCCGCGAAGATGCTTGCGAAAAGATGGAGGCCTGGCGTAGATACTACAACGAAGAACGACCGCACAGCGCGATCGGGAATATGCCCCCGATAACACTGGCAAACTCAGACGGCGATACCAGCCCGCCGTACTGAGAAAAGACGAAAAACTCTTGCCCTCGGCGGCAGAAGGTTGGGTAGCGGAGCAAAACAGGAACGGATTCTACACCTGAGCGGCCCGGATCAGGGGGCTGGGTCA
>NZ_WVNW01000003.1 GCF_013179285.1 Roseobacter sp. HKCCD6576-2
CTCCCCCCAAATGCCCAAACAAAAGCCCCCCTTGCAAATCAGCAAGGGGGGCTTTCTTGTGACTGGACGCTGATCTAACACCGCGTCCGAGCAGGGAGGCGACTATGACAAATCACATCCGTTGGGGCGTTCTGGGTGCGTCGAATTTCGCGAAAACCACGATGGCGCCAGCAATCAACGAGGCGCGGCGCGGTGTCTTGGCGACTGTCGCGAGCCGTCATACGGAAAAAGCGGCGCCTTTTGCCGAACTGGCCCCAGGGCTCCGTGTTCATAACAGCTATGAAGCGCTCTTGGCGGACCCCAAGATTGATGCCATTTACATCCCGCTGCCCAATGCCTTGCACGTGGAGTGGTCGCTCAAAGCCGCCGAGGCGGGTAAAGCGGTTCTTTGCGAAAAGCCCATCGCGCTCACCGAGGCGGATTTTGATCGGCTGATCGCGGCGCGGGATCGTCATGGCCATCTGATCGCCGAAGCCTTCATGCCGGTCCACCATCCGCAATGGACCAAAACCCGCGATTTGATTGCCGAGGGCGCAATTGGCGATCTGCATCACGTCACCGGTGTCTTTACCTATGGCTTGAGCGACCCGGCCAATGTGCGCAACAGCGCCGATCTGGCCGGCGGCGCATTACGCGATGTAGGTGTCTATCCGATCGGCACATTTCGGTTCGCGACCGGGCTGGAGCCCGAGGTCACTGATGCCGAGATGATCCGGGAGGCGGGCGTCGATGCCTCGACCTGGATTTCGGCACAAGTCGGCGCGGTGCGGTTGAGATTTCATGTCTCGATGCGGGCTTCGCGACGACAAGAGATGGTGTTTGAAGGCACCCAAGGCCATATCCGCCTGCCCGCGCCGTTCAATGCTGGCAATCATGCCGAGGCCCAGGTGCAGCTGTGGCGAGATGGCCGGGAAGACCGCATCTTCCGCTTTCCGAAAGACCGGCAATATGTGGCTCAGGTGGAGGCGTTTAACGCTACCCTTCTTGATGGCGCGCCCTATGCCTGCCCGCTTGAGTTTTCGCGTGGCACGCAGGCCATGATCGATGCGGTGTTTGAGGTGGTGTCTTGAGCTGCCCTTGGGGTAGTCTTACGCTGAGTCCCGTGACCCAGGAGAAATCAGATGCCGCTCAGCGATGAAGAAAAGGTCGATGGCCGCCTGAATGGCGAGCAAGATGAACCCAGTGGTCGGGAAGGCCTGGTCATGCGGCTGATCTATATGATCATCATCGCCGTCATGATCAGCTTTGCGCAGACGGTTCTTGGCGTGCTGACGATTATCCAATTCGTCATCATGGTGATTAATAATGGCGAGCCGAATGCACGCTTGGCCGAATTTGGCACCGATCTTGGCATTTGGATCGCCAAGGCCGCCCGGTTTCAGACCGCAGCGAGCGAAGTGAAACCCTGGCCCTGGACCGAGCTGGACTAGTCTTTGTAGTCCGGCTGCTCCCGGTCGAGCATCCGTTTCAGATAGGCGAAATGCGCGAAGCTGGCACCGGCATAGTCGGCCCAACTGGCGGCCGTTTTGGCGGCAATTTCGTCTGACATGATGTTCAAGCGCTGGCCACTGGCATAGGCGCGCATCTGAATTTCGGCCGCCTTTTCAAAGAAATACACCTGTTCGAAGGCCTCGGCGACGGTATCGGCAATGACGCTCAGCCCGTGATTGCCCATCATCAGGACCGAATGGTTGCCAAAGGCATGCGCGATCCGATTGCCCTCTTCGGCGTCATCGGCCATGCCACCAAAACCCAGATCGACGCCCATATGGAAGAACCGCGCGGTATTCTGGTCAATCGGATAAAGCCGGGGATCTTTCAGGCTCGCAAGCGCGGTGGTGTGCGGTGGGTGCAGATGCAACATCACCCGGGCATTGGGCCGCAACCGATGGACGGTGCCATGGATGCACCAGGCCGAGGCATCCGGGGCCTGATCGGCCGCCATAATGCTCTCATCATCGGCATCCAGGACTTGTAAATCACTCGCTCTGATCTCCGCGAAATGCCGCCATTTCGGGTTCATCAGGAAGCGTTTCCCATCGCTGGAGATCGCGGCGCTGAAATGATTGCCAACAGATTCGTGCCAGCCGAAATGAACCGCGAGGCGGAAGGCCGCGGCAAGGTCCACGCGGAGGGCCTGAACCTCGTCGGTGCTCAGATCCCGGGGGCTCATGCCTGCCCCTGTGCGACCAGCGCGCGATATGTGCTGCGCAACTCGCCCCGGTCGGTGTAGCAGCCGCGCAGATGACGCTCGCCAGAGGTCGCAGAATAGGCCTCGCGCCCATGGACGATGCGGTGATTGTCGAAACAGATGCATTCGCCCGCGTTGAGCCGGAATCGCATCAAATATGTCGGGTCATGCATATGGCGGGCAAAGCGCCAATAGGCCGGGTAATATCGGTCGAGAAAGCGTTGGTCGTGATCAAACACGTCCTGCAAATGGCCGCTGATGGTCAGCCCGGTGACCTCACCCCGCGTGTTCAGTTCGATCACCCGCTGCCGGGCGCGCATGTCGAAGCTTTCATGTTCGCAGAAAAACGGGATGTCGGTCTCCGCGAGCAGTGCGAAATCCTCTGGGTTCGAGTTGCGGAAATCTTCGGCGACGGCGAGCCCGTCCAGAAACAGGCTGTCGCCACCTGCCACGCTGTTCGCAAGGCAATGCAGGTACTGAATGCCGGGCGGCAGATCCTCCGGTGGCAGATCCGTGTGCATTTCCAAAGCCTTGGAGGTGAAGGCCAGGTTGGTCGGTTTAATATGGGTCTTGACCTCGAAGGATGGCCCAAAGAACGAAGCCCGGATATGACCGAGGAGTCCGGCGGTGTCTTCCAACCCGGTTGGATTCTCCGGCATCTCGGTCACGAGCGCCACGCCATCGGTCAGAAGTGCCTTGGCCCAGGCGGCTCGCTCTGCAGGATTGGCGATCACCTCCGGCTGCGCGAAGCGCTGCATGTTGGGATAATGGTCGCTGAACCAGGGTTTTCGGGGCAGATCGGCGGGGTCGGGGCGCGGTGTGGCGCTGCTATTGGTTGCCAGGAACTCAAGATTGTGGCGGCTGATATGATCTTCCCCTTGCCACGAGATCACCAGATGGGTGTCCGTAATGTCGGCTGTTGTTGCGCGGGGCGGGGCGGGCAAGGTCTGAAGATCGAAACTCCGCTCACGGGTTTGGGGATCGAAGGAACTGGGGCAGTTATCGCGCAGCCAGAAATAGTTGAAATAGGCGCGCGCGCCATCTGTCAGATGGAGTGTCAGGCCCTGATCCTGCAACGTGACAGCCGGTTTGGTCAGTGTGTTCATTGCCGATGTCCTGATCTTATGTTGTGCGCCTGAGGCTTCCCATATTCATCAAGGTAAAATTGCCTTGTGTTTCCTGACAATGCGGAAAAAACTGATCATAGTATAATTTGAAATGATCATATGTCTGACCACATTCCGCTCCGCTTGCTCCAGGTTTTTGAAACGGTGATCCGCTCCGGTGGGTTTCGCCCGGCGAGCCGTATGCTGAATGTGAGCCAGGCGGCGGTGAGCCAATCAATACGGCAGCTTGAGGATCACCTCGGCATTCGCTTGCTCGACCGAAGCACCCGACCCGCGACACTCACCCGGGCCGGGCAGATCCTGCATGGCGCAACCAGTGAGGGCCTGGCGCGGATCGACGCGGCTTTGGAAGAGGTCCGCGCGCTTCAGCAAGAGGAAGACCCCGACACCATCACGCTTGCCTGTTCGGTCGGCGTGGCGACCTATTGGCTGATGCCGCGCCTGGCGTTGGTGACGGCGGAGATGCCTGAGATTGCCGTGAATGTGCTGACCACGCATCACGGCGCGCCCGAGTTGGCGCCGGGCGTCGATCTGGCGATCCGCTTTGGCGACGGTGCTTGGCAGGACGGGGCGGTCAGCCTTTTGTTTGAGGAATGCATCCGCCCGGTCTGTCACCCCAATCTCGCGGGGGTGAAATGGCAGCAGAGCCCGGCCCTACATGTCACGACCGACGATCCACGATGGGTGAGCTGGGCGGAATATCGGCGTCGCGCGGGCTTGTCGCCAAGCCAAGGGCGGGCGGTGCAATTCACCAACTACGTCCAAGCGACGCAGGCGGCGTTGAACGGGCAGGGGGTGATGTTGGGCTGGCGCTCGATCACCGGCGATTTGGAGGCGACGGGGCAGCTTGTGCCGGTCGGCCCCGCAGTTGCCCCAGCCGACGATTTCTACCTTGTCGCGGCGCGCGGCCCGGCCAAAGCCGAGACACGGGCGACCGTGGCTCAAGCCTTGCAACGAGCCGTGGGCGTTGTTGCAAAAGGGTAAGCAGACTGGTCAGGCGGTTTTTCGCCCGTTAGGCTAAGCCCAGAGTTCGATTTCCGACGCTGTATTATTTGATCACGCATTCAAAATGGGCCGCGGGTGTCCGGCGCCGCGGTGGACGGGGGACATCATGGGCGCACCGATTACAGACGTTACCATTGTGGGCGGCGGCACGGCGGGGTGGCTGACCGCGACCTTGTTGCAAAGCATTCTGACGCGGCCAGGGCGGGCCAGCAAAGACGTCAAAATCACCCTGATTGAATCGCCGAACGTGCCGACCGTCGGCGTGGGTGAGGCCACCGTGCCCGGCATGCCGCGCACGCTCAGAAATGCCGGAATCCCAGAGCAGGAGTTTTTCAAGACCTGCAATGCGTCCTTCAAACTCGGCGTGCTGTTTCGCAATTGGAATGTCGATAAAGACGGCCAGCAGATTGATTATGTGAACCCGTTCAACCCGGTGCCCTCGGTCGAAGGTATCGACGCCGGGTATTTTATGCTGCGTCACGGGGCCGGGGCGCTGGATTTCGTGCAGACTTATTCCGCTGCTGTCGATTTGGCCCGCGCGTTCAAAGGGCCGCGCGCGCTTGGGGCTAAAGAGTATGATCGGCGGATCGGCTTCGCCTATCATCTGGATGCCGGCAAGTTCGCCCATATGTTGCGCGATATCTGCGTGGAACGGGGTGTCACCCATATCCTCGAAGATGTGGTCGATGTGGAGCAGGATGAGCGGGGCTATATCGCGGCGGTGAACCTAGAGGAAAGCGGCCGCCATCCGGTGCAGTTGGTAATTGATTGCACCGGGTTCCGAGGGGTGATTATCAACCAGGTTTTGAAGGAACCCTTTGTTTCTTATTCAAAATACTTGGCCAACGACAAAGCGCTCGCGGTGCAGATCCCGCATTCCGACCCCGCCAAACTGCCTTCGGTCACCCAATCGACGGCGCTTGGCGCTGGATGGGTCTGGCGCGTGCCGCTCTATCATCGGATCGGCACCGGTTACGTGTTTTCCAGCGCGCATCGAACGGATGAGCAGGCAATGGATGAATTCCTGGCCCATCTGGGGGATGAGGCCAAGGGGGCAGAACCGCGCGTCATCCCGATGCGGGTTGGGCGGACGCGGAATGCCTGGGTCAAGAACTGCGTTGCGGTCGGTCTGTCGGGCGGCTTTATCGAGCCGCTGGAATCCACCGCGATCCACATGATTGATACCGCCGTGCGCTGGCTGGCAACGTATTTCCCGGATCAGGATTTCCCCGAGCCGCTCCGGGCCCGCTACAACAAGCTGTCCAATGCGCTTTATGACGAGGTGCGTGACTTCATCTGCCTGCATTACGCGCTTGGGAACCGGACCGATGACCCTTATTGGATCGACGCGCGGAATATGGAGGTGCCGGATAGCCTCGCCGAGAATCTCGAACTATGGAAACACACATTGCCAGGGCCATATGACCTTGAATTCGCGTCCCTTTTCTCGCCGGGTGTGTATCAGACCGTGCTTCTTGGCAAACGGGTCTATGAGACCGGGTATGGCAGCCCGACAATGACCGCGACCCTGCCTCTGCGGCAGGAGGTCTGGGGCCGCCATCTGCAAAATGCGCGCGCCGCGATCAAGCAATCGGTGGAGGCCGCCGCTGATCACCGGATGCTGCTCACCGAACTCAGGGGGGAGGCGACCCCCGCGCCGTTCCTGCCGCTCGCACAAGCAACCGTTGGGATGCCCGGTGCGGCTGCCCCCAAAGCTGCGGCCCTCGCGGTCCCCGAAAAGGAAGATGCCAGCCTCCTTTGATCACGCGAACCTGCGGTGGGGGCGGCCTGAACGGCCAACCCTGACGCCTCGCAACAGCGCTGTCGAAATCCAAGCCAAGCGATGATGCGGTATTGAATCGAGGCACGGTCGGCGTCTTTCGCGTGCTTGGCAGAGACGCACAAGCCTTGTAGGCTGTGCCGACCCAATCAGGATGGCCAAAGACCAGCCATGACGAGCAGATCCATCGGCGCCCCGGCGCCCCGTTTTACCCAACCGTCGCGGCAGATCGTGTTGATGCTGATCATCTGCGGTCTTGTCGGCTTTGGCGGGGTGATTGTCTATCCGCGTGTCGAGCCGGTGTTCCTGGCCAATCCGTTCCTGAATGGAACCATCGCGATTGTCTTTGTGGTCGGCGTGCTGGCCTGTTTCTGGCAGGTGCTACAGCTCTTTTCCTCGGTCAGTTGGATTGAGGGCGTCGCAACGGATCGTGACGGTCATGATATGGAGCGGGCGCCGCGCTTGCTGGCGCCGTTGTCGGGTGTGTTCCGGGGCAGGGGCGCGCGGATGCAGCTTACGTCTTCGTCTTCGCGCTCGATCCTCGACTCCGTGGGCGCGCGGATGGAAGAAAGCCGCGATATCACCCGATACATTGCCAACCTGTTGATTTTCTTAGGCCTTCTGGGCACGTTTTTCGGCCTCGCTACAACCGTTCCGGCCGTGGTTGAGACGATCCGCAGCTTGCAGCCAACCGAGGGCGAGGAGGGGATCGCCGTTTTTGGCCGCTTGATGGATGGGCTGGAGGATCAGTTGGGCGGCATGGGCACGGCCTTTGCTTCCTCGCTACTGGGCCTCGCGGGGTCTTTGGTTGTGGGGCTGCTGGAGCTTTTCGCGGGCCATGGGCAGAACCGGTTTTACCGCGAGATGGAGGAATGGCTGTCGACCATCACACGCGTCGGGTTTTCCTCCTCGGATGGCGACGGCGGCGGTGTCGACCGTGGCGCAATCGCCACCGTGCTTGATCACATGGTCGACCAGATCGACACGCTGCAAAGCCTCTTCGCTCAATCCGAGAGCCGCCGGGCTGAGACCGAAACCCGTATGATGGAACTCTCGGCCTCGGTCTCCGCGCTGACCGACCGTCTTGGCCCGGGCCCGGTTGAGGCGACCGAACGGTTGGCGGCGGCGCAAGACCGGCTTTCGGAGGTGCTGGCCGCGACGCAAGGTGAGGCAGGGATCGATGCCGAAAGCCGGATGCGACTCCGCTCGATTGACGTGCAGCTTTTGAAGATTTTCGAAGAAATGGGGGCAGGTCGAAACGACGAAATCGACGCCCTGAGAGGGGATTTGCAAGCCCTCACCGAGGCGTTGAAGCACCTGACCCAAGCCGCCGCCGAGCCCGCCCCGAGCCCCCGTCAACCTGCGCGTGCGCCTCGCGGCGGGGAGTGACCGGCCATGGCCTTTCACCGACGGGCAGGTACACGGTTCACCGCCTCGATCTGGCCGGGATTTGTGGATGCGATCACCGCGCTCTTGATGGTGATGATCTTCCTGCTGACGATTTTCATGGTGGTGCAATATGTGCTTCGCGAAGAGATCAGCACCCAGGATGATGAGCTGAACCAGCTGAATGCGCAGCTCAACCAGCTCGCCGATGCGCTTGGCCTGGCGCAGGGTGCGAACGCGCGGTTGGAGGATCGGGTGGCGACCCTTGGCGCAAATCTGGCTGATGCGCAGGCTGAGGCCGAGTTGCAGGCGGCTCTGATCGCCTCTTTGAGTGCCGAGGGGGAGGCTCAGGCTGCGCGGCTCGCCAGCTTCGAAGAGCAGGTCGCGTCGCTTCTCGCGGCCAACACCGAACTGACCGCAGATCGCGATGCGGCCCGCGCCGAGATCACTGAGCGGATCAGTCAGGCCGAGGCGTTGCAACTTGCGCTCGCGACGGCCCGGTCCGAAGTGGATGCAGCGGCTGAAGCGGCGCGCTTGGCTGCAGCCGAACGCGAGGCGTTGGAAGCGCTGATTGCGGATTTGCAGAGTGATGCGGCAAGCACCGAGGCCACTTTGGCTCAGACGCTAGCGGCCTTGCAGGTGGCGGAGGCGGACAGCGCCGCGCTCAATGCCGAGATTGCCGAATTGCAAGATGATCTGAGCGCTGAGGAGGCGGCGCGTTTGGCCGAGGTCGCGGCGGCGGAAGCGTTACGCGCCCGGCTGGCGGAGACCGAGACCGCCTTGAGTGCCGAGGAAACAGTGCGTTTGGCCGAAGCGGCCGCGGCCGAAGCGTTGCGCGCACGGCTCGAAAACGCGGATGCGGAGCTGACCGCCATGGCGCTTGCCTTGGAAGAACAGCGGCGCGCGGCGGAAGAGACGCTCACCCTTTTGGCCGCCGCCAATGCCGCCGAAGACGATCTCGCGGCACGGCTGGCCGCCGCCCTGGCCGACGGTGCCAGTGAGGCCGAGACGGCGGCGGCTCTTGAGGCCGCCTTGGCCGAGGCCGAAGCCCGCGCCGCTGCATTGCAGAGCGACGGGCAAGGTCAGGCCGAACGGCTTTCGGCGCTTGAAACCGCGCTTGCCGAAGCATTGGCGGCGCAACGTTTGGCCGAAGCCGAACTCGACAACAATCTAACCGAAGCGGAGATCCGTGCGGCGCTCCTGGCGCAGGCCAATCTCGAATTGCAAGAGGCCGAGGCGCTGTCCGCAGAGAGCCAGCGTCAGGTCGCGGCGCTGAACGAGCAGGTGGCGGCGCTCAGGGCACAATTGGGCGGTCTGCAAACACTGCTTGATGCGTCGGCAGCGCGCGATGCGGAGGCCGAGGTTCAGATTGAAACGCTTGGGGCGCAGTTGAACACCGCCTTGGCGCAACTGGCATCGGAGCAGAGCGCCCGTGCAACTTTGGAGGCGGCGGAGGCGGCACGGTTGGCCGAAGAAGCGGCCCGGCTTGCGAGCGAAGCCCAGGAGTTGGAACGCTACCGCTCGGAGTTTTTCGGGCGACTGCGGGCCTTGTTGGAGGGGCGCGAGGGGGTTCGGATCGACGGGGACCGGTTCGTTTTTTCCTCCGAGGTGCTGTTTGAATCCGCATCCGCCGAATTGGCGCCCGAGGGCCGGGCACAGATTGCCAATGTCGCCGCGCTGCTCGCAGAGATCGCGGATGAGATCCCCGACAGCATCGATTGGATCATCCGAGTCGATGGGCATACCGACAACATTCCGCTCTCCGGCGGCGGGCGCTATGCCAATAACTGGGAGTTGAGCCAGGCGCGGGCGCTGTCGGTGGTGCTGTTCATGTCGGAAGATTTGGGCATTCCGCCCCGCCGGTTGGCGGCCACCGGGTTCGGCGAATACCGACCGATCAACCCGGAAAACTCGTCTGAAGCGCGGGCGCAGAACCGTCGGATCGAGTTGAAACTGACCGAGCGTTAATTGAGCGTCACTTGGGTTTCGATCCGGTCGATGGTTTCGCCACCTCGGGTGAGCGTGATTTCTCCGCTATAGAGGCCCGTCGGCCAGCCACCCGCCGGTGCACGGCGACCAGAGGCCCGGAAAAGCTGCGCTTGGGTCCGTTCCAAGGTCACGGTCTGGGAGTGGAAGAGGCTGCCATCAGGGGCCCTGATCCAGAGCGCAACCTCGTCGCCCGCTCGTCCACCGAACAGACTGCCCCAGATGACCAGGGCGGGCGCGGCCCGTGCGGTCAGCGTTGCTGCATCCGCCGTGCCGGCCTTGATCGCGTCGAATTCAGGAATGGTGTCCGAGAACCCGGCGGAGAGAAACCCGCCCATTTGCAGGGGGATCGGGTCGGCCCAGAGCGCATCGTGACCGATGCCGCACTGGGCTGTCTCCGATGGATCGAACGGGTCCACCACCGTGCCATTATGGCGGAGGGTCATATGAACATGCGGAAACTCGGTGTTGCCGGAGAGGCCGATCAAACCAAGCGGCGTGCCGGCTTCAACGGCATCGCCCGTTGCGACCAAGACGCTGCCCATGCGCAGGTGGCAGTACTGCGTTTCCCAGCCATCCTCGTGGGTGATCGCAACGCCATTGCCGCAATCCTGGCCCACGGGCATGCCAGCTTGGCCTGTGTCCGGCACACCACCCCGGATGCCGCGCACCACGCCAGGGGCGGCGGCGGTGACCATGACGCCCGCCGCCATCGCCTCCAGGTCAGGCAGGCGGATATCGGTGCCTTGGTGAGTGTCATAGCTGAGCGGGCCGCAGGTAAAATCCCGCGCCCCAGGCCCCGGATCCCGGTCGACAAATTGTTGCAGGAAACAGGTCTCGCCAAGGGTGCAGTCGACCGGAAAGGCCAAGTCCGGTGCGTCTGCCCAAGCGTTGGATGCAAAAACGGCGGCCCCGGTGAGGACCGCCGCTTTGAAGATGTTCCGTCGTATCATTCCGCCGTCAGGAGCGGCGGCTTTTTCTTCGGCGAGAGCCGTGGGCTGCCCGGCTCTTCGATCCTGAGATCGATCTCGCCATCTTTCACCCCGACCTTCACATTGCCGCCTTTGGCGAGTTTGCCAAACAACAGCTCTTCGGCAAGCGGCTTCTTGATATGCTCCTGGATCACCCGGCCAAGCGGACGGGCGCCCATCTTGTCGTCATAGCCCTTATCGGCCAGCCATTCGGCGGCGGGCCGGGTCAGTTCGATGGTGACATTCCGGTCAAGCAACTGTGCCTCAAGCTGCAACACGAACTTCTCGACAACCTGCAAGATGATCTCTTTGCCAAGCGGCGCGAAGGAGATCACTGCATCCAGACGGTTGCGGAACTCGGGCGTGAAGGTGCGCTCAATCGCGGCGGTGTCTTCGCCCTCGCGACGGTCGCGGCCAAAGCCGATTGCGGCTTTCGCCTGTTCTGTCGCGCCCGCGTTCGAGGTCATGATCAGAACCACATTGCGGAAATCCACCGACCGGCCATTGTGATCGGTCAGCGTGCCGTGATCCATGACCTGAAGCAGGATGTTGAACACATCCGGATGCGCTTTCTCGATTTCGTCGAGCAAGAGCACACAATGCGGGTGCTGATCCACGCCATCGGTCAGGAGGCCGCCCTGGTCAAAACCGACATAGCCCGGAGGCGCGCCGATCAGGCGGGAAACCGCGTGTTTCTCCATATATTCCGACATGTCAAAGCGCAGCAGTTCCACGCCAAGCGTATCGGCGAGCTGTTTCGCAACCTCGGTTTTGCCGACGCCGGTGGGGCCCGCAAAGAGGTAGTTGCCGATCGGCTTCTCCGGTTCGCGCAGGCCCGCACGGGCCAGTTTGATCGCAGAGGATAGCGCTGTGATCGCCTTGTCCTGCCCGAAGACCACGCGTTTCAGCGTCACTTCGAGATCTTTCAGCACCTCGGCATCGTCTTTCGAGACGTTTTTCGGCGGGATGCGGGCGATTTTGGCAACGACGGCCTCGATCTCTTTCGCGCCGATGGTTTTCCGGCGTTTGGATTCCGCCACCAGATGTTGCGCCGCACCGGCCTCGTCAATCACGTCGATGGCTTTGTCCGGCAGTTTCCGATCATTGATATAGCGCGCCGACAGCTCGACGGCGGTTTTGATCGCGTCATTGGTGTATTTGATGTCGTGATGATCCTCGAAATAGGGCTTGAGACCCCGCAGGATTTTCACCGCATCTTCCACCGACGGTTCATTCACGTCGATTTTCTGGAATCGGCGGCTGAGCGCGCGGTCCTTCTCGAAATGCTGACGGAACTCTTTGTAGGTCGTCGACCCCATGCAGCGCAGCTTGCCGCCCTGAAGGGCAGGCTTCAGCAGGTTGGAGGCATCCATCGCGCCGCCAGAGGTCGCGCCCGCGCCGATCACGGTATGGATTTCGTCGATGAACAGCACCGCGTCCGGATGATCTTCCAGCTCCGTCACCACGGCCTTCAGGCGTTCTTCGAAATCACCGCGATAGCGGGTACCAGCCAGAAGGGCGCCCATATCCAGCGAATAGATCGTCGCGCCGGACAGCACTTCAGGCGTCTCGCCTGAAACGATTTTCCGGGCAAGCCCTTCGGCAATCGCCGTTTTGCCCACGCCGGGGTCGCCCACGAGCAGCGGGTTGTTCTTGCGGCGGCGGCAGAGCACCTGGATGCAGCGTTCCACCTCGTGATCGCGCCCGATCAGCGGGTCCACGTCGCCTTTTTCGGATTTGGCATTCAGATCGACGCAGTATTTCGCCAGCGCCGATTCCTTTTGCTCCCCTTCACCCTCGCTGCCTTGGGGATTCTGCGCGCTTTCATCCTCCATATCGGAGGCGCCAGACACGGGCCGCGCTTCGCCGTAAGACGGGTCTTTGGCGACGCCATGGGCGATGAAATTCACCGCGTCATAGCGGGTCATATCTTGCTCTTGCAGGAAATAGGCGGCGTTCGACTCGCGCTCGGCAAAGATCGCGACCAACACATTGGCCCCGGTCACTTCGGTGCGGCCCGAGGATTGCACATGGATCGCGGCGCGTTGAATCACCCGTTGGAACGCGGCAGTGGGAACGGCTTCGGAGCCTTCCACATCGGTTTCCAGCGTCGAGAGATCCTCGTCGATGAAATTCACAAGCGTCTCGCGCAGCGCCTCGATATCGACGCTACAGGCTTTCATGACTTTCGTGGCGTCCGGCTCGTCAAGCAACGCCAGCAAAAGATGTTCCAGGGTCGCCAATTCATGGCGGCGCGCGTTGGCCTGCGCCAGCGCTGCGTGAATGGCCTGCTCAAGGGTGTTCGAAAACGACGGCACGTGGGGTGCTCCTTTTCATATGCAGCGGGTTTTCGGGGAAGCTGCCCGCTGACGATGGCCTCATGTTATTAAGCTTCGGTTTTTGCGTCCGGGTTTCAAGGCAAAACTGATCAAATAATTCGTAACATGGCTGTAACCGGGTACCTCGGCCCCTTTTTTCTATGGCTGTTGTTGCCGTGCCCAGTTTTCGGGCGATTTGACATGTGTCTCAGAACCGATCCTTCCGCGCCCGGATTTCGGTGAAAACATCGACATCAGCGGCGCCGGATATGCCGATCGCGGTTTTCACCTCGTCGAGATGGGCGCGCAGAAACGGGTTGGTGGCCAGTTCATCGGCCAGGCTGCTTGGAACGGTTGGGGTGTTTGCCGCGCGGGCGGTCTCGATCTGCTGGACCCGAGAGATAAGGTCGGCGTTCTCAGGTTCAATGGTCAGCGCGAATTTCGCGTTGGCGGCAGTGTATTCATGGCCGGAGCAGACCAAGGTGTCTGGCGGCAGCGCGGCGAGCTTCTGCAAGCTTTCCCACATCTGCGCCGGGCTGCCCTCAAACAGCCGGCCGCAGCCAAGCGCCATCAGGCTATCGGCGGTAAACACCGCCTTGGCTGCGGGAAAGTGAAACGCGATATGGCCGATCGTATGGCCGGAGACGTCGATCACGGTTCCCGTCAGATCGCCAATTATGACCCTATCGCCCTCCGCCACCTGGTGGTCCAGCGGCGGCAAGCGCTCAACATCCGCCGCTGCGCCCCAAACCTGCGCGCCGGTCGCCGTGCGCAACTCGGCCAACCCTTCGACATGATCCCAATGGTGATGGGTCAGGAGGATGTCGCTTAAGGCCCAACCGCGTGTTTGCAGTTCCGCGAGAATCGGCGCGGCTTCGGGCGCATCGATCAAAGCCGTTCGGCCACTGGCCGGATCATGCAACAAAAACGCATAATTGTCGCTGAGACAGGGAATGGTCACGATCTGGGCGGTCTGGGCCATGGTAATCTCCGACGCTGCGGCTAAGGTGCCTGTGCAGCGTCGCCTACGGCCAAGGGGTTTGCAATGCATCTCGATGTTCTGGACCTGCGCCAGTTCTACTACCGGACCCGTTTGGGTCGGATCGCGCAGAAAGCCGTGCGCGATCAGGTGGAGGCGCTTTGGCCCGAGGCCAAAGGGCAAACCGTGGTGGGGTTCGGTTTTGCCGTGCCGCTTTTGCGCCCGTATCTGGCCGATGCGCGCCGGGTGATCGGCTTGATGCCGGCGGAGCAGGGGGTGATGCCCTGGCCCGCCGGGCTCGATAACGTCTCCGTCCTTTGCCGCGAAGGGCGCTGGCCGATTGAAACCGGCTTTGCCGACCGGATTGTCTGTTTGCATGGGCTTGAGACCTCGGAACACCCGGCCTCCGTCTTGGAGGAATGCTCGCGTGTGTTGGGGCCTGGCGGGCGGGCGCTTTTCATCGTGCCGAACCGGTCCGGCATGTGGGCGCGGCGCGATGTGACCCCGTTTGGCTTTGGTCGCCCCTATTCGCTTGGCCAGTTAGAGGCGCAGTTGAAGCGCCATGATTTCGTGCCCGAGCGCCATGCCGCCGCGCTTTTCGCGCCGCCCAGCAATCGCCGTGCGTGGCTGAAGAGCGCCGAGATGGTCGAAAAGCTCGGTCGCAAACTCTCCTCCTATTACGCGGGCGGGGTGATCTTGGTCGAAGCCTCGAAGCAAGTCTATCAGCCGACGCGGCCCGGGCTGGCGGAACGGGTGCGGCGGCCGCTGCGGGTCTTGGATGGTGTGCCACAGCCCGCGGGCCTGTCGGGGCGCAGCGCATCAACGACCGTTCAGAATCGCTGATTTCGCGATAGAAATTGCCTATCTTGGGAAGCTTCAAAGCGTCGCAGTTTTCCACCCCATGGTCAAAGCCTTGAAAACTAAGGAAATGGCTGCATTTTGCCGGTTTGTCGTGGCGGTTGCAGCAATCCAACCCCTCTGTTAGATCAGGCGCGATTTTTGGGGAAACGGCGGGGGCCCACCCTGCACGTATGCGAACTGCCCGGGCGCGACCCTCGCGCGGCCTGGGCCAAAATACTGAAAGGGTGGACGTGTCCGAACCTGCTTCGATTTCGACCGGCATTGCCGCGCGCTACGCGACCGCAATGTTTGAACTGGCCACCGAAGCGAAAGCGCTCGACGCGCTCGAGGCCGATGTTTTCGCCCTTGAAGCCGCCCTGGCCGATAGCGCCGATCTGAGCGACCTGATCACCTCTCCGATTTACAGCCGCGATGAGACCGAAGCCGCGATTGGCGCGGTCGCCGCTGCGATGGGCCTGAATGACATGACCGGCAACACGCTGCGCCTGATGGCTGCAAAGCGTCGCTTGTTTGTTGTCCCGGCGCTGCTCCGCGCTCTGCGCGCGCAGATTGCCGAGCATAAAGGCGAAGTGACCGCCGATGTGATCTCGGCCAAGGCCTTGACCAAAACCCAATCGGACAAGCTGGCCAAAGCGCTGAAAGCATCCGTTGGTAAAGATGTGAACCTGAATGCGACCGTCGATGAAAGCCTCATCGGCGGTCTTGTTATCAAAGTTGGCTCGAAAATGATCGACAGCTCGATCCGCTCGAAGCTCAACGCCCTCCAGAACACTATGAAAGAGGTCGGATAAATGGCGATCCAAGCAGCAGAGATTTCTGCGATCCTGAAAGAACAGATCAAGAGTTTCGGTCAGGACGCCGAAGTTGCCGAAGTCGGCCGCGTGTTGTCCGTCGGTGACGGGATCGCCCGGGTTTACGGCCTCGACAATGTGCAGGCCGGTGAGATGGTCGAATTCCCTGGTGGTATTCAGGGCATGGCGCTGAACCTCGAAGCGGACAATGTCGGTGTCGTGATCTTCGGCTCCGACCGCGACATTAAAGAAGGTGACACCGTCAAGCGCACCAACTCCATCGTGGACGTGCCCGCAGGCGAGGGCCTTCTGGGCCGCGTTGTTGATGGCCTGGGCAACCCGCTCGACGGCAAAGGCGCTGTTGACGCCGCTGAGCGCCGTGTGGCGGATGTGAAAGCGCCGGGCATCATCCCGCGTAAGTCGGTGCATGAGCCGATGGCCACCGGCCTAAAAGCCATCGATGCGATGATCCCGATCGGTCGTGGTCAACGGGAACTCATCATTGGTGACCGTCAGACCGGCAAAACCGCCGTCGCGCTCGACACGATCCTGAACCAGAAGGCCTATAACGACGCCGCGGGCGATGATGAGAGCAAGAAGCTCTACTGCGTCTATGTCGCCGTGGGGCAGAAGCGTTCCACCGTGGCGCAGCTGGTGAAAAAGCTCGAAGAGACCGGCGCGATTGAATACTCGATTGTCGTCGCTGCCACCGCGTCGGACCCTGCGCCGATGCAGTTCCTGGCACCTTATGCTGCGACCGCCATGGCCGAATATTTCCGCGACAATGGCAAGCACGCGCTGATCATCTATGATGACCTGTCGAAACAGGCTGTGTCGTATCGTCAGATGTCGCTCTTGCTGCGTCGTCCGCCGGGCCGGGAAGCTTATCCGGGCGACGTGTTCTATCTGCACTCCCGCCTGCTGGAACGGTCGGCCAAGCTGAACGAAGATCACGGTGCTGGCTCGCTGACCGCGCTGCCGATCATCGAAACCCAAGGCGGCGACGTGTCGGCCTTTATTCCGACCAACGTGATCTCGATCACCGATGGCCAGATCTTCCTGGAAACCGAGTTGTTCTTCCAAGGCATCCGCCCCGCTGTGAACACCGGTCTGTCGGTGTCTCGCGTGGGCTCCTCGGCCCAAACCAATGCAATGAAATCGGTCGCGGGTCCGGTGAAACTGGAACTGGCGCAGTATCGCGAAATGGCCGCCTTTGCGCAGTTCGGTTCCGATCTCGACGCCTCGACGCAGCGCTTGCTGAACCGCGGCGCGCGCCTGACCGAGCTGATGAAACAGCCGCAGTATTCGCCGCTCACCAATGCCGAAATCGTCTGCGTGATCTTCGCGGGCACCCAAGGCTACCTGGACAATATCGGCACGCGCGATGTGGGCCGGTTTGAGCAAGGTCTGTTGACCCATCTGCGGTCCAAGCATGGCGATCTTTTGGATTACCTGACCAAGGAAGACCCGAAAATCAAAGGCGAAGCCGAGGATAAGATCCGCGCAGCGCTGGACGAATACGCCGCCGACTTCGCATAAGGGGACGGGTTCATGCCAAGTCTCAAGGACCTAAAAAACAGGATCGAGGCGGTCAAATCGACCCGCAAGATCACCAAGGCGATGCAGATGGTCGCCGCCGCCAAGCTGCGCCGGGCGCAAGAGGCGGCGGAGATGGCGCGTCCGTATGCCGAGAAGATGAATGACGTGATGGGCGGCCTTGCGGCCTCCGTTGGCAATGCCGAAGGCGCGCCGCGTCTTTTGGCGGGCACCGGCAGCGATCAAACCCATCTTCTGGTGGTGATGACCTCCGAACGCGGCCTCTGCGGTGGCTTTAACTCATCGATCGTGCGGCTGGCCCGCGCCAAAATCGAAGAGCTTTTGAGCGCGAACAAGACGGTGAAAATCATCACCGTTGGCAAGAAAGGCCGAGAGCAACTGAAGCGGGACTACCAGGATCATATGATCCATCACGTGGACCTGACCGAAGTAAAGCGCGTGGGCTATGCCAATGCCGCAGAGATCGCGTCTGATATTCTCGGCCGTTTCGATGCGGATGAGTTCGACGTCGCGACGATCTTCTTCAGCCGCTTCCAGTCGGTGATCAGCCAAGTGCCGACCGCGCAGCAGGTGATCCCGGCTGTGTTCGAGGCCAGCGAAGATGACAGCGCATCGACACTTTACGACTACGAGCCCTCGGAAGAAGCTATCCTGGAAGACCTATTGCCGCGTGGCGTCGCCACCCAGGTCTTCACCGCGCTTCTGGAAAATGCCGCCTCGGAGCAGGGCGCGCGGATGTCCGCGATGGACAACGCCACCCGCAACGCAGGCGAGATGATCGACAAACTGACGATCCAGTTTAACCGCTCGCGTCAGGCGGTCATCACCAACGAGCTGATTGAAATCATTTCGGGCGCCGAGGCGCTCTAAAGACAACCCGGAGAAACCACATGGCAAACGCAAAAGGCAAAGTGACCCAGGTCATCGGCGCCGTCGTGGACGTGCAGTTCGAAGATCACCTGCCGGAGATCTTGAACGCGCTGAACACCGACAATAATGGCAAAACCCTGGTCCTCGAAGTGGCCCAGCATCTGGGTGAAAACACAGTCCGCGCCATCGCGATGGACGCCACCGAAGGCTTGGTGCGCGGTCAAGAAGTGTCTGACACCGCTGGCCCGATCTCCGTGCCTGTCGGCGACGCGACGCTTGGCCGGATCATGAACGTTGTTGGCGACCCGGTTGATGAAAAAGGCCCGATTGGCGCCGATCAGCATCGCTCGATCCACGCCGATGCCCCGGAATTTGCCGAGCAATCCACCGCGTCGGAAATCCTTGTGACCGGCATCAAGGTGATCGACCTTCTCGCCCCTTACGCCAAGGGTGGTAAAATCGGCCTTTTCGGCGGTGCGGGCGTGGGTAAGACGGTTCTCATCCAGGAACTGATCAACAACATCGCCAAGGTTCACTCGGGCTACTCGGTGTTCGCCGGTGTCGGCGAACGGACCCGTGAGGGCAACGACCTTTACTACGAATTCATCGAATCCGGCGTGATCGACGCAGATGACCTGACCAAGTCGAAAGTGGCCTTGGTTTACGGTCAGATGAATGAGCCTCCGGGCGCGCGGATGCGGGTGGCTCTGTCGGGTCTGACGATGGCGGAAAGCTTCCGCGACCAGTCCGGGACCGACGTTTTGTTCTTCGTGGACAACATCTTCCGCTTCACCCAAGCGGGCTCCGAGGTGTCGGCGCTTCTGGGCCGTATCCCCTCCGCTGTGGGCTATCAGCCGACACTGGCCACCGATATGGGCTCGATGCAGGAACGCATCACCTCGACCAAGAACGGCTCGATCACTTCCGTGCAGGCGATCTACGTGCCTGCGGATGACTTGACCGACCCCGCGCCGGCCACCTCGTTTGCGCACCTCGACGCGACCACCGTTCTGTCCCGTGCGATTTCGGAGCTCGGCATCTACCCGGCTGTGGACCCGCTCGACTCGACCTCGCGGCTGATGGACCCCGCCGTTGTTGGCGAGGAGCACTACAGCGTGGCCTTCGACGTCCAGGGTATCCTGCAGCGCTACAAGTCGCTGCAAGACATCATCGCCATTCTCGGCATGGATGAACTCTCCGAAGAGGATAAACTGACCGTGGCCCGCGCCCGGAAAATTCAGCGTTTCCTCTCGCAGCCCTTCGACGTAGCGAAAGTCTTCACCGGCTCCGACGGTGTGCAGGTGCCGCTGGAAGAGACCATCGCGTCCTTCAAGGCTGTGGTTGCTGGCGAGTATGATCACCTGCCCGAGGCGGCCTTCTACATGGTTGGCGGCATCGATGAAGTGGTCGCCAAGGCCGAACGGATGGCCGCAGAAGCCGCGTAAGGAGGGGCCACGATGGCCGATATGATGCAATTCGATATGGTGTCGCCCGAGCGCCGTTTGGCCTCGGTTCAGGCCAAGTCCGTGCAAATCCCTGGCGTTGACGGGGATATGACGGCGATGCCCGATCATGCGCCGATGATCACCACCTTGCGCCCCGGCGTTCTGAGCGTGGAGACGGCAACCGGCGAGACGATGGATTACATCGTGGTTGGCGGTTTCGCCGATGTCTCCGGCGCTGCGACGACGGTCCTCGCGGAACGTGCGCTGCCGAAAGACGAGGTGACTGCAGAGATGCTCGACGGCTTTATTGCAGAGGCCCGGGAGGCCCACGCAAAGGCCAGCGACACCCAGGTGCATGGTGTGGCCGACGCCGCGGCCAAACTGCTGGCAGACATGGAAGCGCTCAAAGGGCACATCAACCTCTGAGCCATACGCATTAGAGACGAAACCGCCGTCAAGGTTCGTCCCTGTCGGCGGTTTTTTCATGTCTTGGCCGAGCTCATCTTGATCAAGACCCCATCTATTCTGTCCCGCGCAGGGCGGGGCGATGACGTGTGCCCTGACCACATTGCCCTATCGAAAAGCGATTTCTACCGTCGTGGCCGTATTGAGTATTGCCGGAAGGGAGAAGACTTTGAGTATGGCTGTTCCATTGCCATGCGCCACGCGCCATTCGTCGACGTATCCGTCATCCCCCCAGTCCTCGATCTGTTCCCTTGTCGGAGTGACGTTGGAGAACCTAAACCCTCGATCATCGGTGGCGGTGAGCGCGGCTGCGGCAACAGCCTCAGGCGGGATATTGTACACAGTCAATTGGCAGGGGCCGAAGCGGTTATCATCTGCTGGCCACAACTCGATATTGTGGTCGTATACGCGGTGCACGAAAAATGGCGTATATGGCGTATAGTTGTGACGGCGTAGGTCAGCCCGATCCGCGCTTTCTGCGGTCATTGTATGAATTGTCTCCGCAGCTCGGCTTTGGTTGGGTAGGTTCGCCAGGCAAGCACGATCAAAATCCGCAAACATCGCTTGCAATGCCATCGGTTGGTCTGCCGCAGAATAATGGCGGGGTATGTTGGCACAGGCGGACAGAGCCGTCAGTGCGGTGCATGCAAAAGCTATCTTTAAAGAACGCATAATCTAAGCCTCTTTCTTAAGCGTCGATCCTTTAAAAAACGGCGCCGCCCGCGCTGTTGCAGCAAGCGGGCGCCTTTTGCATGTCTGAAGGTGAATCAGGCCGAGTTCTATGAGGCAAAAGTGGTCATTGACATTGCCATGGTCCGAAACGGCTGAGGGGCCGCAACAACTCGGCCGATCTCGCGAGGTCTTCCTTCTGCCGTGCCGGGTGATAAGCTGTGGCCATATTACGAGCGGCAGGCAACATGCGACGTCTTCACAGCCATACCATCGGGATCGACCAAGGCTCGGAGATCCTGTTTTCGGATTTCGAGAATGGCGGACTCATGTGGTCTGGCGATGGCCCTCGCGAGGTGCGCCTGGCCGTCGCCTTTGCTACCGCCTACAAGAGCGCGCCGACCGTTCAGGTCTCCATCGGCATGTGGGACACAGACGGGAAAACCAACCAGCGCGCTGATCTGAGCGCGGAGGATATCACCCCTTCGGGGTTCGATATCGTGTTCCGCACTTGGGGAGACAGCCGCATTGCGCGGGTCCGCGCCGACTGGATGGCCATCGGTGAGCTTCGCGATGATGATGAGTGGGAACTCTACTAATCGACGGCGAAGAATTGAAGACGCGAGGTTTTCGCACGGAAGTCTAGAGCATCCCGCGCTCCGCCCTCTCAGCGGCCCCACATGCCTTTCGGATAAAGCCCCTCATAAATCGGAACCAGTGTATCGGTGTCGAAGAGGGAGGAAACGCTTGTCCCGTTCCAGATATTCAGAATCGCCTGGGCAAACATCGGCGCGGTCGGAATTACCCGGATGTTTTTGCAGGCTTGGACCGGGGCGACCGCTTCGATCGTGTCGGTGATCACCAGGCTTTTCATCACCGATTTGGTGATCCGCTCCACCGCCGGGCCGCTCAGAACCCCATGCGTGATATAGGAATGCACCTCGGTTGCGCCGTGCTCCATCAACACCTCTGCGGCTTTGCAAAGCGTGCCTGCCGTGTCGCAGATATCGTCAACAATCAGGCATTTCTTCCCCCTCACATCGCCGATCACCGTCATCTCGGCGATCTCACCCGGCTTCTCGCGCCGTTTGTCGACGATGGAGAGCGGCGCGCCGATCCGTTGCGCCAACTCACGGGCGCGACCCACGCCGCCCACATCGGGCGAGACCACCATCACATCATCCACCTTGCCTTTGAACTGGTGCAGAATATCCAGCGCGAAGATTGGCGAGGCATAAAGGTTGTCCACCGGGATATCGAAGAAGCCTTGAATCTGTGCCGCGTGCAAATCCATCGTCAACACCCGTTCGATCCCACCTTCGGCGATCAAGTTCGAGACCAGCTTGGCCGAGATCGGCGTCCGCGCCTTGGTGCGACGATCCTGACGGGCATAACCGAAGTAAGGGATCACGGCGGTGATCCGCGCGGCGGAGGACCGGCGCAGCGCATCGGCCATGATCAAAAGCTCCATCAGGTTGTCATTCGCCGGTTTCGAGGTCGGCTGGATGATGAACATATCCTCGCCGCGAACGTTCTCGTAGACCTCGACGAAGATCTCCTGGTCATTGAAGCGCTCGACCCGTGCATCGACCAACCCGATCTGCATACCGCGATGCATCGACATCCGGCGGGCGATGGCCTCGGCCAGGCTGCGATTTGCGTTTCCAGAGATGATCTTGGGGTCGGTGGCAGGCATGTGAGCGATGTCCCTTGGTTCGGGCAGTTTCCCCGCCCGTTGATGCGTTGACACCCCCTAACATCGGTCTAGGCTCCGCGCAAAGCCTAAACCAGTGGAGAGACAAATGGCCCATATCGACTACTATTTCGCAACGATTTCGCCTTTCACCTACCTGTCCTCTGGCACTGTTGAGGAGATCGTCGCCAAACACGGCGCCACGATCACTTACAAACCGCTCGACATCATGGGTCTCTTCGCCCGCACTGGGGGCGTGCCGCCGAAAGACCGTCATCCCTCGCGGCAGGCGTATCGCCTTGAGGATATGGCGCGCCGGGCGAAGCGCTTGGGCCGTCCGCTGAACCCGCAACCGGCGTTTTGGCCGACCAACCCCGCGCCATCCTCCTATGCGTTGATCGCGGCGCAGAAGGCCGGCGGCGGCGATCTGGGGAAACTGATGTCGGAACTGACCAGTGCGGTTTGGGCGGGCGAAAAGAACATCGCCGAAGATGACGTGATCCGCGCCGCGCTCTCCGCCGCCGGGTTCGATCCGGCGCTGGCCGATAGCGGCATGCTGGAAGGGGCGGAGGAATACGCCCGCAACCTGGAAGATGCGGTGGCCAACAATGTCTTCGGCGCGCCGTTTTTTGTCGTCGATGGCACGACACATTTCTGGGGCCAGGACCGGCTTGAGGATCTCGACCTCCATCTTGCCGGCGAACTGTGACGCCCGGCCTTCGCACCTGGGGGCAGGGGGCGGAACCTGCCCTTCTACTGCATTGCTCCTTGGCCCATTCCGGGGCTTGGGATGGTGTGGCCAAGGCACTTTCCGACATCCTGACCATGACCGCCCCCGACCTGGCCGGTCATGGCCGGGGGCCGGATTGGGACCGGGATCAAGACTTCCATGATCAGAACACCGATCTCGCGCAGAGCCTCCTGCCTGATCAGCCGTGCCATCTGATCGGTCATAGTTTTGGGGCCACGGTTGCTTTGCGCCTCGCCGAGAGGCAGCCTGACCGAGTGAAAACGCTGACGTTGATCGAGCCGGTGTTGTTTGCCGCGGCGCCGGACGCCTACAGGCGGAACATAAGCCCCTCGGCCAATGCCGAGCGTGCGGCGCTTCGGGAGGGCGGTGATCTGGCGGAAGCCGCCCGGGCGTTTCTGGCCAATTGGGGCAACGGCACGCCCTATGGCGCGCTCCCGCCCGCGCAGCAGTGCTATATGTCCGAGCGGATGCCGCTGATCGCGGCGAGCTATCCGGCCCTGCACGAGGATCGCGCCGGTTTGGTGCCCGGGCTGTCGCGGGTGACGATGCCCACGCTCCTGATATCTGGCGGCGCCTCACCGCCGGTGGTGGGGGCCATCCTCGACCGTCTGGAAGACGGCATTGCCCAAACCCACCGGGCGGAAATTGCGGGGGCGGCGCATATGTTGCCGATCACCCATCCAACAGAGGTCGCCGCCGACATCCGCACCTTTATCGAAGCCGTCTAAGCGCCTCGAAGCAACTCCAAAAGCGCTTGGACTCTCTCGGAACTGCAGGACCAGTCACACACCAGACGGCAGCGGATCAATGTGTCATCCGGCCCCTCAAGCGCGGTGTCCTCGCCAAAGAGATAATACTCTGCACCGGCTGCCTTTGCGCGCCGATGGGCGGCGCGGGGCAGGTCGGCGAAGACGATATTGGCCTCCGGTGGATAGGCGAGTTCCGCGCCCGGAACCTCCCGCAATCCCTCGGCCAGATCCGCACAGGCGCGATTGGCGGCCTCGGCCAACCGACACCAGAGGCCGTCCTCGACATACGCCGCCATTTGCGCCGAGAGATACCGGTGTTTCGAGGACAGATGCCCGCCGCGCTTCCGGCGCAACTCGAACTCCCAAGCCTGGGCCGGGTCGAAGAAAATCACCGCCTCCACCCCTGGGCAGCCGTTCTTGGTGCCGCCAAAACTCACCGCATCAATGCCCGCTTTCCAGGTCATCTCCGCCGGGCTACAGCCAAGGGCCGCGCAGGCATTGGCAAACCGGGCCCCGTCGAGATGGGTTGGCAATCCAAAGGCCTTGGCCACATCCGTCAAGGCTTTGATCTCGCTGAGAGAATAGACGGTTCCGGCTTCGGTTGCCTGGGTCAGGGACACCGGTCCGCGCTGTGCCGAATGGACGTCCTCCTGCGCCGTTCCGGCGATCGCTTGCCGCAGGGTTTCGGGCGTCATCCTGCCATGCGCGCCGGGGACGAGGGATAGTTTTGCCCCGTTTGAGAAAAACTCCGGCGCGCCGCATTCATCGACCGCGATATGAGCCTCTTCGTGGCAGTAGATCGCCTGCCAAGGCTTCGTCATCAGCGCCAGGGCCAGCGCATTGGCCGCCGTTCCGGTGCCGACCAGATGCACCGAAGCCTCCGGGGCCTCGAACAGCGCGCGAACCGCCTCAACCGCACGCGCTGTAATCGGGTCATTGCCATAGGGCATCGCATAACCCTCATTGGCGGCAATCAGGGCGGCCATTATCTCCGGCGCGGCAGGTCCGGCATTGTCAGAGGCGAAATTCATGCGCCTGGCTCCTCGATAATATACTCTTCCCACTCGTCTTCGGGGATTTCGAATTCCGGCACCGTGAGCCCGCGCATCGAGACGCCCGCCTCATGCACGGTCTCGGGACTGCCAGAGATCAGATGATGCCACCAAAACAACGGCTTACCCTCGTGCAGCAAGCGATAGGCGCAGGTCTCGGGCATGAAATAGGCCACATCGCCCATGGTCTCCGGCGTCAGTTGGATGCACTCCGGCACCAAGGTTTTGCGGATCCCGTATTGGCCGCAGCGGCATGTGGAATCGTCCAAGAGCCGACACGCCACCCGGGTCAGCGCGACCTCGCCGGTATCCTCGTCTTCAAGCTTGTTCAGGCAGCATTTTCCGCAGCCGTCGCAAAGCGCCTCCCACTCTTCGGAGGTCATCTTGCGCATCTGCACCCGTTCCCAGAACCGTTCTCTCATAGGGCGGCCAAAATGGCGCGGGCTTGGGCGCTGTCGGCATCCATTTGGGTGATCAACTTGTCAATTCCGTCGAATTTCACCTCGGGGCGGAGATAGTCGATCAGCCCAACCGACAGATCAGCGCCATAGAGATCGCCAGTGAAATCAAAGAGATAGGTCTCCAGGTTTGGCTCTTGCCCGCCAAACATTGGGCGTACGCCAAGCGAGGCGACGCCGTGATAGGTGCCTTGATGCGCCCCGGTCAGCACATCGACCAGCACCGCATAGACGCCCAGCTTGGGCACATGCAGATTGGCGAGCGACATGTTCGCCGTGGGGTAGCCCAATTCGCGGCCCCGTTTTTCGCCATGCAGAACCGGGCCTTCGATCCGGTGCCAATGGCCCAACATCGCGGCGGCATCGCGCGGGCGCCCCTCGCTCAGCGCGTTGCGGATATTGGTGGAGGAGACCGCGCCGAGATCGCCTTGCATGATCTCCGCGATGGTCACCTCGAACCCATACCGTGCGCCGAAATCCAGCAATGATTGGGTCGTTCCCTTGCGCCCTCTGCCAAAACAGAAATCCGCACCCACCACCACATGCGCCAGGCCCAAGCCTTCGGCCAGCACGTCGCGGGCAAACTCTTCCGCCTCCAGGCCTGACAGCGCATGGTTGAACGCCAGTTCATAAAGAAGGTCAACGCCGAGCTTTTCCAGCCGATGCGCACGGGCTTCGGCATTCATCAGACGGAAGGAGGGGCCGTTGCTTGCGAAGAACTCGCGCGGGTGTGGCTCAAAGGTCAGGATGCCCAGAGGGGCGTCATGGGCGCGCGCGATGTCGATCACATGTTGATGGCCCAGATGCACACCGTCGAAATTGCCGATGGCGACGCTGGCACCCCGATCTTCGGCAGAGACATATTGATAATCGCGCACGGTCCGCATGGGGACCGAATTAGCCGGGCCGCGCGGGAAGGGCAAGCCGGGCTGGTTAACCGGAAATGAATTACAAAAAACTCCGGATCGCCGGATTTTTGTAACCTATCCTCAGTCGAATTTCCGCGAGGGGGCCAGCACCACGGCCTCGCCTTTCAGCACCACCCGGCCATCGACGGCGCAATGGGTGTCCATCGTCACTCGGCGCTTGCCGAAATCGATATCGGTGACCTGCACTTCGGCGCGCACCATGTCGCCGGGGCGGACGGGGGCCACAAACTTCAGGCTCTGGCCGAGATAGACCGTGCCATGGCCGGGCAATTGCTCGCCAATCACCGCCGAGATCAGGCCCGCGGTCAGCATGCCATGGGCGATCCGGCCTTCGAAGATCGTATCTTGGGCGTAGTCGTCATCCAGATGCACGGGGTTATGATCGGTGGAGACTTCGGCAAACAGCTCGATATCGCGATCCGTCACCTGTTTCGTCAGATGCCGGGTCATCCCGATCTCGATATCTTCTATACAAATCGTTCCGCGTGGCATGTTGTCGAGCATGGCGTCATTCCCATCTTCCATGCGGGCTGCATAGCGCAAAGATCAGAATGCTGCAATGCAGAAGTAACAAAATGCCAATACAGCCGCTGTATATCGCAACTATATTGCGTATAGATCAGCGAAGATAACCAATGGAATAGGTGCTGCCAATCTGCGCCTCGGCCAAGAAAGCCTCAAGTTTCTCGGGGGTTGGCTGGCGATCCGTGCCGGTTTCCACCCGCGCCAACCCGCCGGTGATGAACAGCGTGTCGATATTCTCCCCCATCCCGCCAAGGATGTCGGTGCGGATGCCATCGCCGATCGCCAGGATGCGTTCATCGGGGGTGGCTTTGCCGATCTGCTCCAACCGGCGGCGGGCAAGGTCGTAGATCGGCGGATGCGGTTTGCCGAAATAGAGGCTCTCGCCCCCCATCTCGGTATAAAGCTGCGCCAAGGCACCGGCGCACCATTCACGGGTCTCGCCGCGATCCACAACGATATCGGGATTGGCGCAGAGCAGTTTCAGCCCTTTGGTCTTGGCATAGAGGAAATCGGGCCGGTTCACGTCGGGGTCGGCCTGGGCATCAAACGGACCGGTGCAGACGATCCCCTCAGCCTCGGCCAGCGGGACTTGCGTGATACTCACCGCGTTTTCGATCAACTCCATCGGTGCGAAAAACGTCTGATCGCGATCTTCGCCAATGAAATAGACCTTTTCGCCCACGGCACCGCGCCACATCGCGGCGCGGGCACTGTCGCCGGAGGTGGCAATCACGTCCCAGGCGTCCTGGGGCACGCCCAGCTTTTCGACCTGTTTTTCCACCCCGGCGCGCGGGCGCGGCGCGTTGGTCAGCAGCACGACGGTGCCACCTTGGGCGCGATAGGCCTGCAGCGCGGCGACGGCGGCGGGGAAGGCCTGGATGCCGTCATGGACACAGCCCCAGAGATCGCAAAACAGCGCATCATAGCGGGGGGAAATCTCGGAAAGCTGCTCGATAATCTGGGTCATGGGGGCCTCTTGCGCGGGTTGGCCCTCCTTAGGATGGATTGTCGAACGGGGCCAGCCCCACCCATTGCCATGCGACGAAAGATGTTTTCATATGAAAACATCCAGAAGAGTGTTGCGCCCTTGTCATGTGGGTTTGCGACGGTGGCGGCCAATGTGAGATTGGGGAACTGAGACCATGTATCTGGTGGAGTTTGGAGCCTTGGTTGTGGCGGCACTGGCCGGGGCGGCGCTGTGCTTGTTGTTGCTGCGCAATCTGGTCCGACCGGAGATTGGGTTCTGGCCCGCCGCGAGTGATCGGCAGAAGGCCCTTGCGCTCGTGCTCTTCCGGGTGTTTTGCGCGGCCATGGTGGTGGAGGCGGGGCTGATGCTTTGGCTGCATGGATTTGGCAACTGGTCGCGCTATGCCATTGGCGTGCCGATTATGGTCGGTGCCTATGCCATGTCGCTCTGGGCCTACAAACATCTGGGCAAAGAAAACACCTATTTCGCGACGGGCGGATTGGTGACCGGCGGGGTCTATGCGTATTCGCGGAACCCTGGCTATGTCGCGTCGCTGGCGGCGGCGCTTGGGCTGGCGGTGGTTGCCGGGTCTTGGAGCGTGTTGGCTTTGGCGGGTGGTTTGTTCTTGATCTATTTTCTCTTCGCGCTGAACGAAGAGCGATGGCTCCGGCAAGGCTATGGCCACGCCTTTATCGAATATATGCGACAGACGCCGCGTTTTTTGGATTTGCGGAGCTTGGAGCGGGCGCGAGAGGAGCTCTTGGCGCGCCTCTGAGCGGCGTTACCGGATGCGCGGGTGGTCAGACGGCGGCCCCCATTGCTGAGCCGCCGCCCCGACTGATCAGAGCGAAATGCGGAACCGCGCGAACCCATCCGGCCCGTCGCCCGCCGGTTCGATTGTCACACCTTCCACCGCATCGGAATAGGCGCTGGCCGCTGGCCCGGTGTCGAAGAGCACGGTGGTGCCGGGCATCGGCGCGAAGGACCAGTTGGCATCCGCCGCCGGATTGATCGTGCCCTGTTCGACGATATAGCGGACGATCACATCGCGGTTGGTGTCAGGCCCTTCAAAGACCGTGGTTTCCGGTGACGCGCCGGGGAAGTTGCCGCCGCCACCCGCGCGGTAATTGTTGGTGGCGATAATGAACTGCTGATCCGGGTCGAGCGGCGCACCGTTATAGGTCAAGTTCACGATCCGCTCCGCGCCTTCGGCCACCACATTGCCATCGCGGTCATAGCGCGACGGCTGGCTGAGATCGATCTGATACTCCACCCCGTCGATCACGTCGAAATTGTAAGACGGGAAATCGGGGTTCAGAAGCACCTGATCGGCGCTGCCCGGCTCGATCTGGTTGAACATACCCGCTGAGCGTTCGAGCCAATCCTGCACCTCGGCCCCGGTCACCAGAACGGCGCGTACCGTATTGGGATAGAGGTAGAGATCGGCGACGTTTTTGATCGCCACCGCGCCCACGGCCACATCGGTATAGTATTCCGGGCCACCGCGACCGCCGGCCTTGAAGGGCGCCGCCGCCGAGAGGATCGGCAGGCCCTCATATTCTGTGCCCGCCATCATCTGTTCGATATACCAAGTCTGCGCGTTTGAGACGACCTGAACCGAGGGGTCATCGGCCACCAGCGCGAAATAGGAATGCAGCGGCGCGGCGGTCTCCCCCACGGCACGGCGGACATAATCGAGCGTGGCATCATGTTCGGTCTGCGCTGAGGCCAGGACGGCGGGCGCGCTTTCGACGAGCGCGGTGACGGAGCGGTCTTCCTCCCGGCGCGAAATCGGCCTTGCTTCGGAGGTATGGCCGACGATGCGCCAGCCGTTGCCGTCGCGTTCCAGCATCAGGTCGACCAGACCCATATGGCTGCCCCAGAACCCGCCCATTGTGGCCGGTTTGCCCATGATCGTGCCAGCCTCGGCATCGACGCCGGGCGTGTCGGCATAGTCGGGGCCGGGGAAGACCCGGTGATGGTGCCCGGTCAGGATCGCGTCAATCCCGTCGATGGCGGCCAGCGGGATGGAGGCGTTTTCCATGCCGTCCGTATGATCTGCCGCGCCTATGCCGGAATGGCTGAGCGCGATGATCAGGTCCGCGCCTTCTTCCTTCATCTGCGGGATATAGGCGCGTGCGGTATCGACGATATCGCGGGCCATGACATTGCCTTCCAGATGGCGGCGGTCCCAGGTCATGATCTGCGGCGGAACGAAGCCGATCAGGCCGATGCGGATCGGGTGGCTCTCGCCCGCGCCATCGGTGAGCGTTTGGTCAAGGATGACATAAGGCGGCACCAGCGTGGTGTCCTCGGTTGGGCTGGCCCCCATTTCGGTCGCGACATTGGCGCAAACCATGGGGAAATCGGCCCCGGCCAGCGAGTTCATCAGGAAATTGAGGCCGTAGTTGAACTCGTGATTGCCGAGGGTTGAGCCGTCAAAGCCAAGCGTGTTCATCGCCGCGATAATCGGATGCATGTCGCCCTCGGACATGCCGCGCTCATAGGCAATGTAATCGCCCATCGGATTGCCCTGAAGGAAGTCGCCATTGTCGAGCAAGAGCGAGTTGGTGGATTCGTCGCGCACCGCTTGGATCAGCGAGGCGGTGCGGGCCAGCCCGACCGTATCGACGGGCCGGTCGCCGTAATAATCATAGGGGAAGACATGCACATGGACATCCGTGGTCTCCATGATCCGGAGATGGGCTTGGTTGGCCTGCGCATTGGCAGAGAAGGGATGCAGCGCGATGAAGCTGGCGGTGGTGCCAAGGAAGGTGCGGCGGTCGAGTAGAAGTGGCATGACGTGAGTCCCCGTTTGTCTGATGCTTTACCCTAACACCGTGCTGCGACATGGCGATTATCATCAAGCAACGGATTGATGACATGCGCCATTTCCCGCCGATCGCGCATGCAAAAGGCGGCCCGCGAAGAGCCGCCTTTTCAAACTGTTACACGCGGTTGGTCAGAGCGTCAGATTCGGAATGATCTGCTTTTTGCGGCTGACAACGCCGGGCAGGACGACCGTGTCGCCGTCACCGCAGACCGTGGCGAAGCTCTTTTCAGCCAGTTCTTTGGTCAGTTCATTGGGGATCAGCATGGTGGATTCCTCGTTGAGAATATCCACAATGAAGAGCAGCACCTGATCAACGCTATCCTCGAGCGCGACGGTCGGCATCGTCTCCATCAGGCTGGCTTTGCGAGCCAGAACGGTCTCGGGCGAGGTCGTCTCAAGCACAGAGACGCGGAAGCTTTTGCCGCCCACTTCGTATTCCTTACTGTCCATACGCAGCAGCTCGGAATCGGAGAATTCAGAGACATCGGATTTGGCCGCGAACATCTCGGCGGCATAGCTAGGGATGTCGATGCCGAGGTCTTTGGCCAGCGCTTCGGCCACTTCACGATCCACATCCGTGGTCGTGGGCGAGCGGAATTCCAGTGTGTCCGACAGAATGCAGGACAGCATCGCGCCCTTGATGCTTTCCGGCATCTTCGCGGCGTCCTCGCCCATCAGGTCATGCATGATCGTGGCGGTGCAGGCGACGGGGCGGATGGTGATGTCGATCGGGCCTTTGGTTTCCAGCCCGCCGACCAGCTTGTGGTGGTCGATGATGGCCAGGATATCGGCGCTGTTGATCGCCTCGGGCAGCTCAGCGGGGTTGTTTGTGTCGACGATCACGACAGGCGTGTCTTCGGCGACCTCGGAAATGATCTCGGGCTTGGCGAGCGACCAGCGCTCGAGCACGAAGGCGGCTTCGGTATTGGGTTCCCCCAAAAGCCGCGCCTCCGCAGCTTGGCCTTTCACTTCGGAGAGGTACCAGGCCCAGATGACCGGCGAGCCGGTGGAATCAGTGTCTGGCGATTTATGGCCGAATACGAGCGTGGTCATGGGGCGGATCCCGTCATGTTGTCTGATGTCGGGGGCCTCTTACCCCTAAGGCCGCGGCTTGTCAGGTGCAAAGACTGACGCAGCTTCGGCTTTCGATGCTATTGACCAGGCGCGGGGCTGATGGGAACAAGCTCGTCCGCCAGAAGGTCGTCCAAGAAAAGGCTCAACAGTTCCAGTCGGCCGGACACCTTGGCCTTGCGATAGACAGCGGCACATTGGGCTTTGACCGTGCCCAGTTTCGTGGCGCGAAGCTCGGCCATATCGGCGATTGCAAAGCCCTTCAGTGCCAAGATCGCCACTTCGCGTTCCGCCGCCGTCAGCGACCATTCAGCAAAGCGGGTTTCCAGAAGATCGGTGAAGGCGCCCGAGGCGACTTTCAACTGATCCGACAGGCGGCGCTGTTGGCTCATCATCTGGCGCAGTTCGGAGGCCGTGAAGGCGAGGCTGACAAAGAGCGCGATGGTCACGACCGCTTCGGCCAGGTCGCTTTCGACCAGCAACAGCCCCATACCGGGGCTGATGAAATCGAGCGTGATGTCGAGCAGAAAATAGGCGCAGCAGATAGCTTGGAGCGCGAACAGCCCCCAAAGAACAGTATTCCGCGACATCCGTCATCCCCTTTGGCTGCGTCCCCCGGGAACCCCGAGGGACGTGGCTTTGGCCTGCTTAGTCCTCAAGCTCAATCTCGGTCACCATACCGGTTTCAAGCGAGACCTCAATTTCATAGGTCTGCCCATCCATCATGGCATAGGCTTCGAACTCGTCATCTTCGATTTCGGTTTCGGTGATCTCATAGCCTTGCGCGGCCAAGAAGGCGGTGATTTCGGCCTCTGTTGTGCCGGCTCTGTCTCCCTCATTCATCTGCGCGAAGGCGATACCGGGGATCAGGAGCGCGGCGAGGGCGGTGGCTTTGGTCAGGTTCAACATGAGATGTCCTTTCAAATCGTCTTGGGTGCCGCGGGATTGCGGCTTGGGTGGATCTGGGGGGCATGCACCGCCGGACGGAATTGGACTTTCGGGGGAGGTATTGCGGACTAGGCCGAAGGTTTACGTCGATTTCCTTGGGTGATCTCGCCGTTTGACGCGGGCGGTGCAGACCTTTGATCTGCGATCCGGGGATTTGGCCAATGCAGCGCGCCGATGAGGGCTCAGGTTTTCTGCGAGCCGCCCGTTGACTCGGGTCCAGGCTTTGCCTATCTCCGCTCCGTTATCACTCAAGAGAGACGAGTGCTAACGCCATGGGAGAAACCAACGAACCGAAGGAGTGTTCGAGAGATGGCTTTTACACCGCTGCATGACCGTGTGTTGGTCGAACGCGTCGAAAGCGACGAGAAAACCGCAGGCGGGCTGATCATCCCCGACAGCGCGAAAGAGAAACCCGCCGAGGGCCTGGTTGTGGCCGTGGGCGCAGGCGCCAAAGACGATGATGGCGACCGGATCGCCATGGACGTCAAAGAAGGCGACAAAATCCTGTTCGGCAAATGGTCGGGCACGGAAGTCACCGTTGACGGCAAAGAGCTGTTGATCATGAAGGAAAGCGACATCCTCGGCATCATCGCCTGAGCACAACGCTTCCAATCCCAATCTATTCAATAGGAGCACATTATGGCTGCTAAAGACGTCAAGTTTGATACCGACGCCCGCAACCGCATGCTCGCCGGCGTGAACACGCTGGCCGACGCAGTGAAAGTCACCCTCGGCCCGAAAGGCCGCAACGTGGTGATCGAGAAATCCTTCGGCGCTCCGCGCATCACCAAAGACGGTGTGACGGTTGCCAAGGAAATCGAACTGGAAGACAAGTTCGAAAACATGGGCGCGCAGATGGTGAAAGAAGTCGCCAGCCGCACCAATGACGAAGCCGGCGACGGCACCACCACCGCGACCGTGCTGGCGCAAGCCATCATCCGCGAAGGTCTGAAATCGGTTGCCGCTGGCATGAACCCGATGGACCTGAAGCGCGGCATCGACATGGCCGTGGCCAAAGTGATCGGCGAGATCCAAGGCGCGGCCCGCGAAGTCAAAGACTCCGACGAAGTGGCGCAGGTTGGCACCATCTCCGCCAATGGCGAAGCCGAGATCGGCCGTCAGATCGCCGACGCGATGCAGAAAGTCGGCAATGACGGCGTGATCACTGTCGAAGAGAACAAGGGCCTGGAGACCGAGACCGAGGTCGTCGAAGGCATGCAGTTCGACCGTGGCTACCTGAGCCCCTACTTCGTCACCAACCCGGACAAGATGATTGCCGAGCTGGAAGACTGCATGGTGCTGTTGCACGAGAAGAAACTCTCCTCGCTGCAGCCGATGGTTCCGCTTCTGGAAACCGTTATCCAGTCGGGCAAACCGCTTCTCATCATCGCTGAAGATGTCGAAGGCGAAGCGCTGGCGACCCTCGTGGTCAACAAACTGCGCGGCGGTCTGAAAATCGCGGCTGTCAAAGCGCCTGGCTTCGGCGATCGCCGCAAGGCCATGCTGCAGGACATCGGCATTCTGACCGGCGGTCAGGTGATTTCCGAAGATCTCGGCATGAAGCTCGAAAACGTGACCATGGATATGCTCGGCACCGCCAAGCGCATCACGATCACCAAAGACGAGACCACCGTGATCGACGGCAACGGCGAAAAGGCCGAGATCGAAGCCCGTGTGGCCCAGATCCGTCAGCAGATCGAAGAAACCACCTCCGACTACGACCGTGAGAAACTGCAAGAGCGCGTGGCCAAACTGGCTGGCGGTGTTGCCGTGATCCGCGTGGGTGGCATGACCGAAGTGGAAGTGAAAGAGCGCAAAGACCGCGTTGATGACGCGCTGAACGCAACCCGGGCTGCTGTGCAGGAAGGTGTTGTTGTGGGCGGCGGTGTTGCTCTGGTGCAAGGTGCGAAAGTGCTGGCCGATATGACCGGTGACAACTCCGATCAGAACGCCGGTATCGCCATTGTGCGCAAAGCCCTCGAAGCCCCGCTGCGTCAGATCGCTGAGAATGCTGGCGTCGACGGGTCGGTCGTGGCTGGCAAAATCCGCGAGAGCAGCGACGCTGCCTTCGGCTTCAACGCACAAGCCGAAGAATACGGCGACATGTTCGCCTTCGGTGTGATCGACCCGGCCAAAGTGGTTCGGACCGCTCTGGAAGATGCCGCTTCGGTTGCCTCGCTCCTGATCACCACCGAAGCCATGGTTGCCGACAAGCCCTCCAAAGACGGTGGGGCCGCTGGTGGCGGCATGCCCGACATGGGCGGCATGGGCGGCATGATGTAAGCACCGAATTCGCATCGCGAATTCGTGCATCGCCTGGCAGGCGCTTTCCAAAGGAAAGATGCCAAACGGGCCAAGCCGATAGCATTGAGAGAGGCGCTGCATCTGCGGCGCCTCTTTTCTTTGCCGCGGCCCGAGCGCCCCCTTTTCTTCTCCGCGCAACCCGTGCCATCGTCTGCCTGAAAGCGAAAGGACATGGGATGGAGCGGATTGGTGTTGTCGGCCTTGGCCGGATGGGCGGTGCGATGGCCCAGAGATTTCAAGCTGAAGGGGTGCCGGTAACGGGCTGGACCCGCAGTGGGCGCGGTGTCGCGGGCATTGCATCGGCACCGGATCTCGCCGCGCTTGTGGCGGAGAGCGATGTTTTGGTGCTGTCACTTTATGATGACGCGGCAGTGACCGATATGCTTGACGCCCTCTTGGCGCTCGATCTGACAGGCAAGCTGATCGTCGAGACCAGCACGGTCGCGCCGTCCTGCCTCACCGACCGGATTGAGGCCTTTGCCGCCAAAGGCGCGGGTGCGGTGGATGCGCCGATTGCGGGCGGGCCGGAGCTGGTTCTGGCCGGGCAATGCGGCATTTTCGTGGGCGGTGAGGATGTCGCGGCCAAACGTGCGCTTACGGTGCTTGCGGCGCTGACCGAGCGGGTCTTTCATGTGGGCCCGCTTGGCACCGGTATGGTCATGAAAGTCATCAATAATTCGATGTTGCAGACTTATGTCACCGGCCTTGTGGAGATGATGCGGCTGGCCAAACGCGCGGGTCTGCCGCTGGAGACGGCGATCAAGATCGTCAGCCATGGCCCTGCGGGGGTGCCGATGGTGGCGGCCCGTATTCCGAAAATCCTAGGCGAGGATAAAGAGGTTGGGTTTACCGTCGCGGGTATCCTGAAGGACAATGAAGTGTTTCAGCGGGTCGCGCGGGATTTTGGTGTCGAAGCTCCGTCTCTTGCGGCGGCTGAGTTGATGCAGAACGAAGGCATCGCTTTGGGCCTTGCCGATCAGGACCCTGCTGCGTTGATTGCCGAGGCCTATGCCCGCGCCTGACCCCGCCCATTTGCCACCGCTGACCTTCCGAGGCGCAGAGGTTTTGCGTCCCGATGGTGTGGTGCGCGATGATCTGTGCTTGGCAGACGGAGCCGTGACGGAGGCGCAAGGCCGGGTTGTGGACCTGAGCGGTTTCCTGGTTCTCCCTGGCATTGTCGACGTGCATGGCGACGCCTTTGAGCGGCATCTGGCGCCCCGGCGCGGGGCGGTGACTGATCTGTCCCTCGGGCTTCGCGCGGTTGAGACGGAACTTGCGGCCAATGGCATCACGACCGCCTGGTTGGCGCAGTTCTGGAGCTGGGAAGGTGGGATGCGCGGCCCGGAATTCGCAGTGTCTTTGGCGGAGGCGCTGGCGGCTTATGAGGCGCAGCTTGACCTGCGGATGCAGTTGCGGCTGGAGATCGGCTGTCACGCGGATTTTGATGCGGTGTGTGCCCTGATCAAACGGCATCGGATTGGGTATGTGGTGGTGAACGACCACCTGCCGCATCGCGCGCTGTCGCAAGGAAAACGCCCCCCGCGCCTGGAGGGCCAAGCGCTGAAATCGCGCCGCTCCCCTGCGGATCACCTGGCGCTGTTGCAGCGTTTACACGACGGAATGCCGGAGGCCCGCGCGGCCCTACCCGATCTGGCGGCGGCACTCAGGGCGGATGGGGTGATTTTGGGCAGCCATGACGATGAGGCAGCTGAGGCGCGGGCCCTGTTCCGGGCGCTTGGCGTCGGTATTTCGGAATTCCCGACTACGAAAGCCGCGGCGCAGGGAGCAAAGGCGGCGGGGGATCCGGTTGTGATGGGCGCGCCCAATGTGCTTCGGGGCGGGAGCCATGACGGACGGCTCTCCGCCGAAGAGGTGATTGCCGAGGGCGCGGTGACGGCGCTGGCGTCGGATTATCATTACCCGACGCCGCTTCAGGCAGCGTTCAAATTGGCCGATACCGGGATGCCGCTGGCCACAGCCTGGGGATTGGTCTCGACAGGTCCGGCGCGGATGATGGGCCTGACGGATCGCGGCGCACTCGCGCCCGGACAGCGGGCCGATCTGGTGATCGTCGAGGCGGGCACACGCCGCGTGGCCGGAACCATCGCCGGCGGGCGGATGGCGTATTTGGCCGGGGAGCTGGCGTTGAGGATGATCCAATGATGCGCCTGATCCTGCTCACCTGCCTGACCATGGTGGCCTTTGCCGCCAACTCGATCCTCAATCGGATGGCGGTTGGCGCGGGCCATATCGGAGCGCTGGAATTCTCGCTCATTCGGGTCATTGCCGGTGCCGTAATGCTGGCAGCTTTGGTGGTGCTGAGCCGAAAAAGCTTGCCGATCTTCCAAGCGAGACGGCTTTGGGGGGCATTCGTGCTTAGCCTCTATCTCCTCGGGTTCTCGGTTGCCTATCTGCAGCTTGATGCGGGGCTTGGCGCGTTGATCCTCTTCGGCGTTGTGCAGGTGACGATGTTTGGCGGTGCCCTTGTCGCGGGTGATGCGGTGCCACGCCGCCGATGGATCGGCGCAGGTTTGGCGCTTGCCGGGCTGATCTGGCTGATGTGGCCGGGGGAGGCCTTTGCGGTTCCACTGATCGCGAGCGGGATGATGGTGCTCGCGGGTGTCGGGTGGGGCCTCTATTCCTTGGCGGGGCGTGGCGCCAAGGAGCCCTTGGCGGATACGGCGGCGAATTTCATCCTGGCGGTGCCGATGTTTTGGCTGCCGATGCTGTTTTTGCCGGTGCAGTTGGATGCGGTCGCGACCACCCAGATCGGCGTTATCCTGGCGGTGATCTGCGGCGCGGTGACGTCGGGCCTAGGATATGCGCTTTGGTATACGGTTCTCCCGCGTTTGGGTGCGTCAGCCGGTGGATTGGTGCAATTGACCGTCCCAGTGATCGCCATCCTGGGCGGGGTGGCTTTGTTGGGTGAGGCGGTAAGCTGGCGGCTTGTGGGGGCCAGTGCTCTGGTTTTGGGCGGGATTGCCTATGGATTGGTTCAGCGCAAGATCGGCTCCAACGGATCATAAATCAGACCATCGCCCCAGGCAGCTTCGGCCAAGCTGTCGGGTTTCACGCGCAGGGTTTCGAGGTCATCACGTGTGACGAGGCGGCGATGGCTGACGACGCCTTCGGGATCGGTCCAATGGTCCGAAATCTGACCCGCCTCATGGGTCACGCGGAAATAGATGTCGACCTGGTGGAAACTGCCTTTGGGATCATGGAATTCATTGACCAGACAGGGCGCATCGACGGAGATCGTCAGCCCGGTTTCCTCATGAAACTCGCGGATCAGATTATCGGGCAGTGAGCTGCCCCGATCCACGCCGCCGCCCGGGGCGCACCAAAGGTCGGTGCGACCGGGCCAGGCATTGACCAGAAGCAAGCGGTTTTCGATGAGAAGCAGGCCGCGGACGGAGAGCCGGGGATTGGGGTTCGACATGGACCCGATGCTGCCCCGAGCCGCGCAGAGGCGCAACTGGAGGATTTCCCCCCTCGCAGGGGGCGCTTTGCGGCCTTAGATAGGGGATATGCGTTTTGTCTTGGCCCTGTTGCTGCTTACGATCCTTCCCGTCGCCCCGGCGCGGGCGGATTGTGTGGTGCTGTTGCATGGGTTGGCGCGAAGCGCGGGCTCTTTGGCGGTGATGGAAGAGGCGTTGGAGGCGGCAGGCTATCAGGTGGTGAACCGCAGTTACCCCTCGACCCGGGCTTCGATTGCGGAACTGGCCTCGACGACGATTTTCCCAGCCATGGCACGCTGCGGGGCTGAAGAGGTGCATTTTGTGACGCACTCCATGGGCGGCATCTTGGTGCGCCACTGGTTGTCACAGCATCGACCGGTGCGGTTGGGACGGGTGGTGATGCTGGCGCCGCCCAATAGCGGCTCGGAACTGGTGGATGTGTTTGGGCCGTTGGAGCCGTTTGAATGGCTGAACGGCCCGGCCGGGCAGGAACTCGGGACCGGCGCGCAGGATTTGCCGAACCGCTTGCCCGAGGTCGATTTTCCCCTTGGTGTCATTGCCGGGGATCGGACATTGAACCCGATCTATTCGGCTCTGATCGAGGGGGCGGATGACGGGAAAGTGGCGGTGGAAAGCACGCGTGTAGCAGGTATGGCGGACCATATCGTGTTGCCGGTGACCCATACATTCATGATGAACAACCCGCTGGTGATTGCGGAGGTTTTGGCCTTCTTGGACAGCGGCGCGTTTGATCATGAGATGGATTTGTTCGGCGCGATCGAGATCTTGGCGGACTAGGACTGCGCCAGGGCGAGGCCCGTGGCGCGGGCGGCGCCCTTCCTTACGCCCCTATCGGGGCCCTCGTCAGGGCGCGCTGCCGCGGGTTTGTGGCGGCGGGTTGGCCTAGGTCGCGGGGCCGGTGACGCGGTTGATATGGCCCATTTTGCGCCCCGGGCGAGTGTCGGCTTTGCCGTAGAGGTGGATTTGCGTGCCCGAGGTTGCGGCGTGGGCCGATGCGCTGTCGATCTGATCGCCGATCAGGTTTTCCATCACCACATTGGCGTGTCGCGTACCGTCGCCGAGCGGCCAGCCGGTGATGGCGCGGATATGCTGCTCGAACTGCTCGACGGCGCAGCCCGCTTGGGTCCAATGGCCGGAGTTATGCACGCGGGGGGCGATTTCATTGACCACCAGACCTTGCGGCGTGGCGAAAAGCTCGACGCCGAGGACGCCGACATACTCGAGCGCGTTTAGGATGCGAGAGGCGATTAGCACCGCGTCGGTTTTCAGGCTTGCTGATATGGCGGCGGGGACAGTTGTCGTGGCCAAGATGCCATTGTCATGAACGTTTTCGCCCGGATCATAGGCGGCGATGGTGCCGTCTGTGCCGCGGGCGGCGATGACGGAGATTTCGGCGGTGAACTCTACGAAACCTTCGGCAATAGCGGGGGCACCTTTAAGGCTGGCCAGCGCGGCTTCGGCTTCATCCGGCACCATGATCCGTGCCTGGCCTTTGCCGTCATAGCCGAAACGGCGGGTCTTTAGGATTGCGGGTGTGCCGGTTTGCGCGAGCGCTTGCGATAGTTCGGTTTGTGTGTCGATGGCGGCAAAGGGCGCGGTTGTCAGGCCCAGACCGGTGAGGAAACTCTTTTCGATCAGACGGTCCTGGCTTGTCTCAAGCGCGCGGCGGTCGGGGTAGAGCGGCGTTCCGGCGGCCAGGATGTCGAGCGCCGGGGCGGGGATGTTTTCGAACTCGAAGGTGATCACGTCGCAAGCGGCAGCGAACGCGCGCAGGGCGCCCAAATCATCGTAAGCCGCTTGCGTCCACGCATGCGCAACGTCGGCGGCAGGCGCCGCGCCGGGCTCATAGATATGGGTCTTATAGCCCAAACGCGCGGCGGCCATGGCCAGCATGCGGCCCAATTGACCGCCGCCGAGAATGCCGATGGTACTGCCTTGGGGGAGCGGCTCAGTCATCTTGCGGCGTCTCGGCGATCGAGGCGGAGAGATCGGTGCGCCAAGCGTCGAGACGCGCGGCCAAGGCCGGATCCGAGGTGGCCAGAATGGCCGCCGCCATCAGCCCGGCATTGGCGGCACCCGCCGCGCCGATGGCCATGGTGGCGACGGGGAAGCCGCGCGGCATTTGCAGGATCGAGTAGAGGCTGTCGACGCCGGAGAGTGCTTTGGTTTGCACCGGGACGCCAATCACCGGCACCCGGGTTTTCGAGGCCATCATGCCGGGCAGATGCGCCGCGCCGCCCGCGCCCGCAATGATCGCTTTCAACCCACGATCCACAGCGGTCTTGCCATAGTCCCAGAGCCGATCGGGCGTCCTGTGCGCCGAAACAATCCGGGTCTCATACGGCACGCCAAGCGCATCCAGCATCTCGGCGGCTTCGCGCATCGTAGACCAGTCGGATTGGCTACCCATGATGATGCCGATCTCGGCGTTTTCCATGATATTCGGCCCCTTTGGCGGATCAGAGCGCGCACTATAGCCAGACCATCGGTCTAGGCAATGATATCGGGGGTCAGTTCATCTTCGATCCGGGTGATCTGATCCTTCAGAGCCAGCTTTTGCTTTTTCAACCGCCGAAGGGTCAGCTGATCGGGCCGGGTACGCTCGGAAAGGGCAGAGATGGCCTCATCCAGATCACGATGCTCACGCCGAAGCACCTCCAACTTCACGCGGAGCACCTCTTCATGGCTCATTTCGGTGGGGGCGTTCATCTCAAAGCCTTGCAGGATTCGCCTTAACAGCGGTTCAAGATAGCGAGAAATGCCCGTGAGGCAAAGTGTTGCCGCCCTTGCAGGGACCAAATGCCCGCCCCATATTATGTCTTAACCGGGCTGCCGAATGCGGGGCCCAGATAGCAGATCGCTTAGCGCTAAGGATGTGCCCGATGACCAAATTGACCCTTGGATCGCACCCGTTTCTACTGGGGTTCGACCAACTGGAACGCCTGGTGGAACGCACCGCGAAATCGGGCAATGACGGCTACCCGCCCTATAACATCGAGCAAAAGGGCGAAAACGCCTATCGGATCACGCTCGCGGTGGCGGGCTTTGCCGAAGAGGATTTGTCGATCACTGTCGAAGATCGGCAGTTGGTGATCGGCGGGCGGCAGGCCGATGACGACAATGGGCGGATGTTTCTGCATCGCGGCATCGCGGCCAGGCAGTTTCAGCGCAGCTTCGTTCTGGCCGAAGGGGTCGATGTCGCGGGCGCGATGATGGAACACGGGCTTCTGCATGTCGATCTGGCCCGTGTGGTGCCTGACAGCGTGGTGCAAACGATAGAAATCAAAACCGGAGGTAAGAGCAATGTTTGAACAAAATGACGCCGCCCGGACCGAGGGCCAACCGATCGTTTATATCCGCAAAGTGGCGGTCGCGGACCTGCCGCGCGAAGTGAGGCAGCAAGCCGAGGGCTTGGACGAGCTTTATGCGATTGGCAGCGAGACCGGGGAGCAACTGGCGCTTGTCAGAGATCGCAAACTCGCCTTCATCGTGGCGCGCCAAAACGACATGACGCCGGTCAGCGTGCACTAACGACCGGCGCACACCAGGTGTGTGTGGGGAAGGGGGCGCCTGTCATGGGCGTCCCCTTTCTTTGAGGGGTGTGCGTTTTGTCGGCGGATCTTCTTGGAGCTGAAGCCCGGAAGTTTTGGGAGTCTCCGAGATCACCAATCAAGGTGGACGTCGAGATGGCTCAATTCCTCCTCCATTGACCAATTTGCTTTGGGCATATTGCGCGGGGATTGGGCCCTCATTTGAGACGAGGTTATCGGTGTCGGCCCATCGCCGAGATACCGACGGCCGCTAGAATGATCAGGCCCATTGTTAGGTCACGGAAAAACGGGTCGATGCTGAGGATGTTGAAGCCGTTATTGACGAGCGCGAGCAAGAAGACACCGGCGAGCGAGCGCCAGACCGCGCCTTGGCCGCCATAGATGCTTGTGCCGCCGAGAATGACAGCAGCGATGGCTTGTAGCTCCATGCCCGATCCGGCAGTGGCCTGTCCAAGCGCCACGCGGGAGGTCGTGATGATCGATGCCAGCCCGGCGGCAAAACCGGCGATGGCGAAGGTTGCGATCTTGATCCGGTTTGTACGGATGCCCGACAGGATCGCGGCTTCCTCATTCCCGCCAACCGAAAAGACGCGGCGCCCGAACGTGGTGTGATTAAGAAAGAAGGTCAGGACGATCGCGAAAATCGCCATAAGCCAAACGGCGTTGAAGACACCCAAGAACCGTCCACGCCCGAGCCAAGTGAACTCATCAAGGCGAACAGAGATGAGCCGCCCATCCGACAGAGCCACGGCGATGCCGCTGAAGATGAGCGCGGTGGCGATGGTTGCGAGAAAGGAATGAACACGCAGTGTGGTGATGGCGAGCCCGTTGACAAACCCCAGAGCCAACCCGACGAAAGGCGCGAGCAACAGGCCCAGATAGGGGTTCACGTTCAACGCGAGCCATGCTGACGCGACAGATCCCATCGCAAAGATCGCCCCGACCGATAGATCAAAGCCTCCGACGATGATCACGAGCGTCATTGCCGAGGCCATGATCGCCAGTGGCGCGTTCTGGTTCAGGATGTTCAGGAGGTTGCGCCCCGTCAGAAAGCTGTCGGAGGACAGTGACAACACGATCATCAGGGCCGCGATTAGGATCAGAACCGCGTAAGATTGCATGAAATGGATGAGTTGCGCGCGGGTCATGCCACGTCGTCCTCCGTGCCTTGATGGGTGAAGAGGGCGGCGAGCACATCGGCCTCGCTCACCACGTCGGGATCGATCTCGTCGACCAGTTGGCCGCGATCGACAAGATGGACACGCGTCGCCAGGCCAAGCACCTCGTCAATCTCGCTGGAGATGATCAGGATCGCTGCGCCCTCCCGGGCCAGCCGTCCAATTTCGTTGTGAATGGCCTCGCGGGCGCCAACGTCGACCCCGCGCGACGGTTCGTCGAGGATGATCACTTTCGGATTGCCCGCGATCCATTTGCCGATCAGCACTTTTTGCTGATTGCCGCCGGAGTAATTCGAGATGTCACCATCAACCAGCGACGGTCGGATTTGGAACCGGTCGATGAGCCGTTGCGCCAGGCCGCGCTCTTCGGCTTCGGCCAGAATGCCAGCCTTGGACATGTGTGTGAGATGCGGCAGAGAGATATTGGCCCGCACCGGGAGGGTCATGACCAATCCCTGGCCGCGCCGATCCTCAGGCACAAGGACGAGTCCCGCCTCGGTTGCCGCGCGGATGTTGTGTGGGGGAAGGCGGCGGCCAGCAACTTCAACTTGGCCCGTGGCGGGGTCTGCGCCGATGATCGCGCGTGCAATCTCGGACCGGCCTGCGCCCACAAGGCCAGCAAAGCCGACGATCTCTCCGGCGCGAATATCCAGCCGCGCGACCTGAGCCCCATTGGGTGACGAGAGATTGCGCACCGAAAGCATGACATCGCCATGATCACGGCATTTTTCGGGGTAAAGCGTTTCGGATTTCACGCCGCCCAACATCGCGCTGACCAGCGACTCCTTGGTTTCCTCGCGTGTTTCACCGCTTTGGACGGTTTCCCCGTTCCGCAGAACCGTCACACGATCGGTCACCTCAAGGATGTCTTGCAAAAAGTGGGTCACATAGATCACCGAGCGACCCTCGTCGCGCAGTCTTCGCATGATGCGGTGGAGTTGATCGACTTCGGTCTTCGAGAGCGACGCGGTCGGCTCGTCCATCACGATCACACGCGATTGGCGGGCGAGGGCGCGCAAGATTTCTATTTTCTGTTGTTCGGCAATGGTCAGACTTGCCGCGGCCGCATCCGGGTCGAGATGTAGGCCGCTTGTCTCCATCAGCGCCCGAAGCCGTTTGGCTTCGGTGCCCTTCAGCACGCCGTGGCGATGCTCCTCTAGGCCAAGAAAGACATTCTGCGCCACCGTCAGTGCCGGAACGAGTTGCAGTTCCTGATGCATGATCGCGACACCGTTTTCCAACGCCGTCGGGGTGTCCCACCGATCCTCGATACGGCCATCCACCTCGATTTGCCCCTGCGAGGCGCGGTAGTAGCCCCCCAGAACTTTGCCCAAGGTGGACTTGCCGGCGCCGTTCTCGCCGATCAGACCGTGGATTTCGCCGGGGTGGATGTCGATATCCACCCCGGTGAGCACCTGAATGTCGCCGAAGCGCACCCCGATGCCACGAGCCGAGAGAAGCGCGCCCGTGCTCACCGCGGCACCGATGCCTCGGTATCGACGCTGCCGTCATCCGCGATGACAACGCCGTAGTCGCGCTGCGCCGCGGTAGGGCTGACCAGTCCGCGGGCGACATCGCGGGCCACCGCGTCAAAGTCGCGTTCCATGGGGTCACCATTGCCGCCGCCGCCGCCGGTCTTGCATTCCACAACCGTGCCCGCAGGCAAGGCGCGGGCGCGCATCTTAAGGGCGTGCTCGACTGTGCCATCGGGGAAGGCAACGGTGATTTCGGGACCAAGCCCGTCCTTGCCGCCATTCAGGCCCCAAGCCGGGGTCTTGGACCGCTCGAACCAGATGGCACCGAAGTTGTCCTCCAGCATCGTATACCGCCGGGTGACGCCGAAGCCGCCGCGGTTTTTGCCCGGGCCAGCACTGTCGGCTCGCATGGAGAACTCTTCAAGCCGCACCGGAAACTTGGTCTCCATCACCTCGGCAGGGATGTTTCGGAAGCCGCCATTGACCAGGTTGATCAAGGCGCTTTCGCCATCACTATCGGCGCGACCGCCCCAACCGCCAGCCGTGGGCTCGATCGAGATCCACTGGCCGCGTTTGGGATCGACCGAGAAGAACCCAACGACCATCGAGTCGCCGTAGTGGGCGGCGGTAGAGCGTTCCGGCATGGCTTTGGACAGGCAGGAGATGAAGAGGTCCGCCAAAAGACCCAGCCCGGTGAAATACCATTCGCAGGCCGCAGGCTCTCCGGCGTTGAACATGCATTCCTCCGGCAAGACCACCGACATGGTTTCGAAGGAGCCACCAGTGATCGCCCGGTCAGGCGAGATCATTGTCTTGTAAGCAAGGCGCAAGAGCGACTCGGTCTGGCTTGCGCCGCAATTGACCGACCCGGCCACGGGGCCGGAGGTCCCCGTCAGATCGACGATCAGTTCTTCGCCCTTTACTGTCAGCGTGAGCGCAACCTTGACCGGTGCGTCGCCGACGCCGTCATTGTCGAGATAACCTTCGCGGCTCCAACTGCCATCTTGGATCGCTGCGATGGCTTCACGATCCAATTGGCGCGCCTGCCCAAAGATGTTCTGGCAGGCGGCGCGATAGGTGTCGGCGCCAATTTTGCCCAGCAACTGACCCAAACGGCGCTCCCCCGTCCGGATCGCCGCAATTTGTGCGCCGAGGTCGCCAATCGTAGCGCCTTTCAACCGGGTGTTGAGCTTCAAATGGTCATACCATTCGCGGATCGGCTTGCCTTGGCTGACAATCCGGGTCGGCCCGAGGCGCAGACCCTCTTGATAGATATTGGTCGAAGACATGGTCGAGCCGGGATCCATTGCGCCGATATCGTTCCAATGCGCCCGCGCCGCGCCGAACCCGACCAAGTCGCCGTGGTGGAAGATCGGACCGATGGCGGTGACATCATGCAGGTGCGTGCCCTGCATATAGCTATCATTCATGATGAAGATGTCGCCTTCGCGGATGTCGTCGCCGTAGTAGTCTTTCACGTGGCGGACACAGACATCGATGGCTCCGATGAAGAGCGGGACGCCGGTGGATTGACCGAGCATGTTGCCGTGCTCGTCCATCAAGGCGACGGCACTGTCTTTGCCTTCATAGATGATCGCCGAATGGGCGGAGCGCCACAGCGAGGCATTCATATCCTCGGCGCAGGAGATGACGAAGTTACGGACGACTTCGGTGGTAATCGGATCGGCGGTGCTCATGCGGCGTCCTCCTTCACAAGGCTCATATGGCCGCCATCAATCAACTGGGCGGTCCAGCCCGGGGGCAGCAACGTGGTCGATGTGACTTCTTCGATGATGGCGGGGCCAGAGACGGCATCGCCCTCGCCGATGCTGTTGCGGTCGATGATGGCGGTCGATGCAGGGCTGCCGCCGAACCAGACATCGCGCTCGCGCGCGGGACGTGGCTCTGCCCGCTCGGGCGGTGCATTTTCGGGGCGATCCAGACGGCCGAGCGCCGCGAGCCGGATATTAGCCATCTCGACCCGGTTCTCCGGCGAGTTGTGACCATATTGCCGTTCATATGCGGCGTCGAAATCGGCCCGGATCTTGTCCATGTCGATCGGGCCATCATCGAGTTGGATCGTGAGCACGTATTCTTGGCCGTAATAGCGGAAGTCGATCGCCCGCTCGATGCCGACACGGTCCTTATCGATCCCCTCTTCTGCCAGGAAGGTGAGGCCTTTTTCTGCGAGGCCGTCGAAGGCATCTTCAATGCTCTTGGCCTCAATCTGATCCCAGAAGCTGTAGAGCGTTTCCTTGAAATCGTGCCGCACATCCGTTTGCAACATGCCCCACGCGGAGAAGGCCCCGGGGTGGACGGGAATAATGACTTCGCTGATTTCCAGCTCTTCGGCTAGGGCAGCCGCCTGCGCGGGGCCGGCCCCACCAAACGCGACCAAGGAAAACTCGCGCGGGTCGATGCCGCGCTGAATGGTGATGGTGCGGATCGCGTCGGCCATCTTGGCGTTGACGATATCGATCACCCCTTGCGCCATCTCTTCGGCATTCATGCCGAAATCGGCGCCGAGTTTGGCGAGAGCGTCTGCCGCGGCGTCGCGGTTGAGGGCCATCTCACCGCCCGAGAAATTGGCGCCATCAAGCCGACCAAGGACGAGGTTGGCATCGGAGACGACGGGTTCTGTTCCGCCCAGCCCATAACATACCGGCCCTGGTTTAGATCCTGCCGATTGCGGGCCGACACGCAACGCGCCCGCCTCTTTCCAGGCGATGGAGCCGCCGCCCGCACCGATGACGTGGATATCAACCACGGACATCTGGATTGGCAGGCCTTCGAGCATCGCTTCATTCGAAGTTGAGGGTAGCCCGTCGATGACCAACGAGGCATCGAAAGACGTGCCGCCCATGTCGACGCAGATCAGGTTCGGTCGCCCGGTCGCCGCCGACAGCGCTTTACCGCCAATGGCACCGCCAACCGGCCCAGACAACAGCGTCTGAAGCGGGGTTTCGGAGGCGGTGGTCGCCGTCATGACGCCGCCATTGGACTCCATCACGTGCAGCGCGCCGCCCGCGGGGAGCCGGTCGCCCATCTCGGCCTGAAGTGTCGAGATGTATTTGCGGACAACTGGCGCGAGATAGGCGTCGGTGACCGTTGTCGAGGTGCGTTCAAACTCCCGCCATTCTGGCGAGACGTGATGCGACAGGACGATCTGTACGCCCGGCAAGCGTTCCTGCAGATAGTCGCGAGCGGCCAATTCATGCGCTGAGTTGTTAAAGGAAAAGAGCAGGGAGACGGCGATCGCCTCATAGTTCTCCGTTGCGCACGCTTCGACCACCTTGTCGAGATCCGACAGGCGCAGCGGTTCCAACTCATCCCCATTTGCGGCGATGCGCCCGGCAACCGTGTAGGTGTGCTCAAGGGAGGCGAGCGGTTCGGGCTTGTTCCATTGGATCGAGAAGATCTCGCCCCGATCATTGCCCTGGATCGTATAGATGTCGCGGAAGTTTTCGTTGGTCACCAGGGCGACCTTGGACCCCCGCCGCGTCAGCAACGCGTTGAGGCCAACCGTCGTGCCGTGAACAAAGAAGCCCATCGCGCCATCGTTGCCCAATATCTGATCGATGCCTTTGAGAACGGCCAGCGCGGGGTTGTCAGGGGTCGACAAAATCTTCGTCGCCCCGCAGCGCCCCGTTTCGACGTCTTGGTAGACAATATCTGTGAATGTGCCGCCAATATCGGCGGACACGCGATAGCTTTTACTCATGATTGCTGCCTTTCGGATGACCTGGCGGGGCGTGGACCGACGCCCGCCGTAAAGTGACGATCACTGTTCCCATTCACCGGTGAATTCTGGATTGGCATCGAGAACTTCGATGTCGATCATCGCTTGAACGGGCCCTTCCTCATCCATGTTGATGGCTTGAGTGACGGGGGCGCCTTCGATTGCATTGGCGATCTGCTCCATCGCTAGGGCCCCCATCGTCTTAGGGAAATAGGCCAGCGTGGAATCCCACCGACCTTCACGGATCGCGTCAATTGCGATAGCGGCCGCGCCGCCGCCCGACAAATACAAGTCCGCCGGGTTTATGCCGGCTGCTTCCAGCGCAATCTCGACACCGACAAGATGCTGATCGGCATTTGAGAGGACCACATTGACATCGGGATGGACCTGTAGAATGTCGGTCATTGCTTGGAGGCTTGGGTCGGGGGCGTAGTAACCTTCGCCGACTGCGACGATCTCGATATTGTCATGTGCGGCAAGGACAGTTTCGAAGGTTTCGAGCCGCAGATTGTCGAACGGAAAAATTCGCGCGCCGATCATGACCACGACATTGCAAGGGTCGTGATCGGCGCAGTATTCCACGACTTCTTCGGCCTGGGTTGTGGCGCCCGCCACGGGGGGAGAGGCGGCGGTCACGGTGATGCCGTCGACCTGCGGCTCGAGAGAGTTCAGATCAGGGCCCACTGGGAACAGGACAGTGCCAATAGGCACCCCGTCTGCGATGGCTTGCTCGAAGGCGCCCGCGATTCCCACCGAATCGTTGGGCGAAACGATCATGCCGACGAAACGACCGGATGCCAGCGCGTCCTCAATTTGACTGTACTGCAGCGCCGCATCGAATTGCCCGTCGAGAATCTCAGTCTCATAGCCCCGCTCGGCGGCCACGGCCTGAACGCCTTCATACGTTGCTTGATTGAAGCCGTTTTGCGAGGTGCCGGCGAAATACGCGATTGTGCCTTCTGCCGTCGCCGCGCCCGCCATCACGGTCAGGGCCGCCCCAGTCATCAGAGTTGTTTTGAGTGTCATCGTATCGCTCCTCCCCAAGAGAATTTCCGGCTGTATCACATTTAGCGTTGCACATAATCCAAACTTTATGCAAGATTAATTTTATGAAGCCAAAAAACCCAAAAACCCCGCCCGCCGATCCGCCGCCGCGCAAGAAACGCGGCGCATTGATGGTTTATGAGAAGCTTCGCGACGACATTCAGTGGATGCGCATCGCGCCCGGATCCGCGCTGGATGAGGTCGCGCTGGCGCAAGCTTATGAGGTCTCGCGCACGCCGATCCGTGAGGCGCTTTTATTGCTTGTAAATGAAGGGTTTGTGCAGTTTCTGCAGAATCGGACAACCATTGTTGCGCCGCTTTCGATGCACAACCAGAATGCGTTTCTCGACACATTCATCTTGCTGTCGCGCGGGTTGATACGGGCAACAACGATGCATGGTCCTGTGGATCGCGACGCCCTTGCGCCGTATCTTGACGACTACTCCGAAGGGTTGGCTGAAAACGATGTCGAGCGGGCGTTTCGTGCTCAACTTGGCCTCTTTCGACACCTGACAGAACTCGCGAAAAATCGGTTCCTCGCCAAATATTTTCTTGAGGCGCAGGATGCCTCTGTTCGGATGAAGTTGCTCTACTTTTTCCCGCATCTTTCTGCCGATGACATCGCGACCGCACGTATAAAGCTAGAAGCGGTGATTGATGCGGTTGCGGCGGGCGATCCAGAGGCCGGGGACCGGGCCGTAAGCGATGTCATTCTATTCGAAACCCAAGTCATTCAACGCGGCATCGAACCGCGTTTCGGCCACCAGATGACGCTTGAGTCGCCTGGAACAGGAGGGACATCGTGAGCATTTTGGTGGATCGGCGCAGCCGTGCCACCGACATTATGCGGGCGGGCGGTCTTGGGGCCGTCGCCTTTGTGCCGGGTCCAAACCTTGCCTATCTGACTGGCGTCCATTTGCATTTGATGGAGCGGCCAACGCTTTATGCGCTCACAGCCGAAGGGCGGAGCGTCGCGATGATGCCCAGTCTTGAGCGGCAGAAATGGGACGCGGCCATGCCGGACGCAGAGACGATCTTCTGGGACGATTCGGATGGACCGGATGGGGCGTTCAGAGCTCTTGTGGACATGTTGGCGGCAGAACACCCACTTGGTGTTGAAGGGCTCAGAATGCGCGCGGCTGAGTATAGAGCCTTGGCGCAAAGCTTCGGGCCAGAGAGGCTGGTCGATGCCGATCCGGCCATGGCTGCCCTGCGGCTCATCAAGAGTTCAGACGAGATTGGCGCACTCCGCCGCGCCGTCGCTATCAGCGAAGCCGCGCTTTATGAAACGCTGGATGCTGGCATCGCGGGCCGGAGTGGCCATCAAATCGCGGCCCGGCTGAAGGCGGCAATGCTGGCGCATGGCGCAACGGGGTTTGCTTTTGATCCTATTGTCCTAAGCGGCGAGGAATCGGCCGACCCCCATGGCGATGTCAGTGCGCGAGTCCTGAGCCCGGGTGACCCGCTTCTGATCGACTTTGGCGCAAGCTGGGGCGATATGCATGCCGACATCACGCGCACTGTTTTCTGCCGTCATGCGACGGACGCCCATGCCCAGATTTACGAAACCGTACGTGTCGCCAATGAGGCGGGTCGCGCCGCCGTCTGCGCGGGCAGAACGATTGGCGATGTTGATCACCAGGCGACGACTGTTCTGGAAAAATCGCGGTTCGCGGATCTGATCCTTCACAAAACCGGCCATGGACTGGGTCGCGAAGTCCATGAAGCACCAGCCGTGACGCGCGCCAATCGCGATCCGCAACAGGCAGGTATGGTCTTCACAATTGAGCCTGGGCTTTACCGGTCGGGGGATATTGGCGTGCGGATCGAGGACGATGTCGTGGTGGCCGACACCGGGCATGAGTGTTTAACCAGTTTTACCAAGGAGTTAATGGTCTATGCTTGATGACATTCATGCCCTGCGCCGGTTTGGAAAAACCCTCTCCTGTGACAAGTGGATCAGCCCTTTCCCAGCACTTGAAGAGCTGTGCCAGGTGATGATGGGCCACAAGCTTTTTTCTTGTTCCATCTTTCGCATGAGCGGTCCGCAGCAGGGCGTGGCGGCACGTGTCTATTCTAATGACGCCGGAAGTTATCCGATCTCCGGACTGAAGGAGATCGTTCCGAACCGTTGGACCGAACATGTCATCCTGCGCCGCCAAACCTTTGTTGCGAATTCTGTTGATGGCTTCATGGATGTGTTTCCGGATCACGCGCTCATCGCATCGCTCGGCCTCGGTTCGGTTGTCAATCTGCCGGTGATCTTGCGCGGTGAGTTTATCGGTACGGTGAATATGCTCCATACGGCGGGCCATTATACGGATGCGCGGCTCCGGGCGATGGAGGATTTGGTCGTGCCGTCGCTTTTGGCCTTCGAGGCTTCGCCAGAGGCGGCGAAATAGACACCCTTTGCTGGCCTTCATCAGTCGGCGAGTTCGTTGGCGCGGAGCTTACCCCTGCGAGTTGTCGCGCCAGCGGTTCACGATCGGATAACGCCGGTCCAGCCAGAAGGCGCGTTCGGTGAGCCGTGCGCCGGGGGCGGATTGGAAGCGCTTGTATTCGCTGATGTAAATCAGATGCTCGACCTTCTTTACGGTCTCCCGATCATGGCCCTTCGCGACGCAATCGGCCACCGATGCCTCTTTGTCGATCAGTAGGTCCAGGATATCGTCCAGCACGTCATACGGCGGCAGGCTGTCCTCATCCTTCTGGTTCTCGCGCAACTCCGCCGTCGGCGGCTTTTCGATCACGCGGGGCGGAATCACTTCGCCGGCCGGGGCTTTCATCCAGGGCCGATGATTGGCGTTGCGCCAGCGGCAGGTCTCGAAGACGCGGGTTTTATAGAGGTCTTTGATCGGGTTATAGCCGCCCGCCATGTCGCCATAGATCGTGGCATAGCCTACCGCGACCTCGGATTTGTTGCCGGTGGTCAGCAGCATTTCCCCGAATTTGTTGCTGAGCGCCATAAGGGCAACGCCGCGCAGGCGGGATTGGATGTTCTCCTCCGCCACGCCCGGTGCCGTACCGTTGAAAAGCGGCGCCAGCGCCTCGGTGACAGCGGCGCGGGGGCCGGAGATCGGCACTGTGTCGAGCCGTGTGCCAAGCCGCTTGGCCACATCGGCGGCATCTTCCAGCGAGGTCTCGGATGTGTATTCCGAGGGCAGCATCACGCAGCGGACGTTTTCGGGCCCAAGCGCGTCCGCGGCAATGGTCGCCACAATCGCGCTGTCGATACCGCCAGAGAGGCCAAGCACGACCTTGGAAAACCCGGCCTTTTCAACATATTCGCGGGTGGCCTCGACCATCACGCGATAATCGGCTTCCCATTCATCGGGCAGCTTGTCTTTCTCACCATCCACCGCGCGCCATCCCTCGGGCGTGTTTTCGAAATCGACATGGAACAGGCCCTGCTCGAATGCCGGCATTTGATGGGTCAACGCCCCGCCGGGGTTCAGCACAAAGCTGGCACCGTCGAAAATCTGATCGTCCTGGCCGCCAAGCAGGTTCAGATAGACCAGCGGCAAGCCCGTTTCGACCACGCGGGAAACCATCAACATCTGGCGCAGCGCGAATTTGCCCCGATGATACGGCGACCCGTTGGGCACCAGCAGAATCTCGGCCCCAGTTTCAGCCAGGGTCTCGGTCACATCCTCGAACCAAGCATCCTCGCAGATCGGCACCCCGATCCGCAAAGGGCCGACCCGTACCGGGCCCGCCGGATTTCCGGCGTGGTAATAGCGTTTCTCGTCAAACACTTCGGAATTGGGCAGGTGATGTTTCAACACCTCGGCGCTGATCTGGCCGTTTTGCAGGATGAAATAGGCGTTGAACGGCTTGCCCGCGCCGGGCAGTGGCCCGCCAATGCCAATTGCCGGCCCGTCGGCGCAATCGCTGGCCAATTGGGTCAGCACGCGCTGCACATCGGCGGCGAAGGCCGGTTTGCGCACCAGATCCTGCAACTGATAGCCGGTGATGAACATCTCAGGGAAGGCGATCATATCGGCCCCGGCGGCCTTCGCCTCGGCCCAAGCTGCGCGCGCCATTTCGGCATTGCCGGTCAGATCGCCCACAGTCGGGTTCAACTGCGCAAGAGTGAGGCGGAAGGTCTCGGCCATATCGGTCACGCTTTTCCTGTTTGTCCGGGCAGAGGTTTAGCAGATCGGTCAGCGCCGCCAAGCCATACCGGCGCTCTCACGGCGAAATGCGTTGCGAGGCCCCCAGTCCTCACCTAGGTTTGGATGGGATCGGGATAAGACAGACGAATGGGGAGAGCGGGACGTGCAAAAGCCAGGGTGGGGCATGATCCGACAATTGGCCGGGGCCGGTGCACTTGGTCTGGCGTTGAGCGGCGCGGCGCTGGCGCAGGTCGATATCCAGCAATACGACAATGGTGGGATCTACGAAGGCGAGTTCCGCAACGGGGTTCAGCATGGGCAGGGGACCTATCGCCTACCCAACGGGTATGAATATACCGGCGAATGGGTCGATGGCGAAATTCGCGGCCAGGGGCGCGCGGTCTTTCCCGACGGCTCGATCTATGAGGGCGCGTTTATTGCCGGGCGGCCCGAGGGGTTCGGCAACATCACCTTCGCCGACGGCTCTACCTATGAAGGCGAATGGGCCGATGGTCGGATCAATGGCCAAGGCATGGCGCTATATGCCAATGGCGTGAGCTACGAGGGCGGCTTCGTCAACGCGCTGCACCATGGCACCGGCGTGATGGAGAGCCCGAATGGCTATCGCTATGAAGGCCAATGGGAAAACGGGCTGAAAGAAGGCCGGGGGGTGATCACCTATCCAGATGGCGCGGTCTATGACGGAGAGTTTGAGGCCGGACAACGCGCCGGGACCGGGCGGCTCGAAATGGCCGATGGCGTGGTCTATGTCGGGGCTTGGGCAGGTGGGCAGATCAATGGCGACGGCATTCTAACCCAACCCAATGGCGATATCTATGAGGGCACGTTGGTCAATGGCCAGCGCCAGGGGCGCGGCGTGGTTCGCTATGCCAATGGCGATGTGTATGAGGGCGATTTTGCCGATGATCGTCGCCAAGGCCGGGGTACGTTCACGGGCGCGGATGGCTATCTCTATGTCGGCGAGTGGACAGAAGGCCGGATCGAAGGCGAAGGGCGGGTGACCTATCCCGACGGCTCGATTTACGAAGGTATGTTCCGCAACGATTTGGCCCATGGGCGGGGCACGATCACCTATGATGACGGCTCCAGTTATGAGGGTGATTGGGTTGATGGAGTCATCCAAGGCTTCGGCGTGGCGCGCTATGCCAACGGGCTGGTCTATGAGGGGCAATTTCTCAATGCGCGGCAGCATGGGCAGGGGGTGATGACCCAACCCAACCTGGAATATGACGCCGAGGCGGCAGAAGCGGCAGGCGATGCCTACGATGTGCCGGAGTTGCTCTATCGCTATGAAGGTGCTTGGGAGAACGGCCTCCGCCATGGCGAGGGGATCGCCACCTATGCCGATGGTACGGTGTATGAAGGGGGCTTTGCAGAGGGCCAGCGCGCTGGCGCGGGGCGGCTGAGCATGCCCGATGGCTTCACGTATCAAGGCGCGTGGGCCGAGGGTGAGATCAATGGCGCAGGTGTGGCCACCTATGCCAATGGCGACGTCTATGACGGATTCTTCGTCAACGGTCGCCGCCAGGGGCAAGGGATGATGACCTACGCGACCGGCCAAGTTGCAGAAGGCGAATGGGAAGATGGCCGGTTGACCGATGCCACGGAGAGCAGCGGTAACGATGAAACCGCACCCGAGGACCCGGATACGTCAGAGGCGGCACCGGCGACTGATCAATAGCGGCGACCAAAGACACCCGGCACATCGCTAGGCAGAGATACGAAAAGGCCGGAGATGCATCCCCCGGCCTTTCGTTTTGACTTGGTTGTGCCGACCTTAGACGGCGATCAGGCCCATGCTTTCGAGTTTCAACAGAACCTGCTGCGCACAGTAATCGACCTCCATCCCTTCGGTGTCGACTACGAGTTCGGCGGTTTCGGGGGCCTCATAAGGGTCTGAAATCCCGGTGAACTCTTTGAGCTTGCCTTCGCGCGCAAGCTTGTAGAGACCTTTGCGGTCGCGGCGCTCACATTCTTCCAGCGACGTTGCGACATGCACCTCCACGAAAGCGCCGAAATCCTCGATCATCTCGCGGACGGCGCGACGGGTCGCGGTATAGGGCGCAATTGGCGCACAGATCGCGATGCCGCCGTTTTTGGTGATCTCAGAGGCGACATAGCCGATCCGGCGGATGTTGATATCGCGGTGCTCTTTCGAGAAGCCAAGCTCGGAGGACAGGTGTTTCCGAACCACATCGCCGTCAAGCAACGTGACCGGGCGGCCGCCCATCTCCATCAGTTTGACCATCATCGCATTTGCGATGGTGGATTTGCCCGAGCCGGAGAGGCCGGTGAAAAACACAGTGAAGCCCTGCTTTGAGCGCGGTGGGCGCGTGCGGCGCAATTCGGCAACCACATCGGGGAAGGAGAACCAGTCCGGAATCTCCAGCCCTTCGGCCAGACGGCGGCGCAGTTCGGTGCCCGAGATGTTCAGAACCGTCGCGCCTTCGGCCACCTCATCAGCGGGTTGATATTCGGCACGCTCCTGCACGAAGACCATATGTTTGAAGGGCACCATCTCGATGCCGATCTCGTCTTCATGCTGTTTGAACAGGTCTTGCGCGTCGTAAGGCCCATAGAAGTCCTCGCCTTGGCTGTTTTTGCCCGGGCCCGCGTGGTCGCGGCCAACGATGAAATGGGTGCAGCCATGGTTTTTGCGGATCAGCCCGTGCCAGACCGCCTCGCGTGGCCCGGCCATCCGCATGGCCAGGTTCAGCAGGCTCATCGTGGTGGTGGCCGAGGGGTATTGATCCAGCACCGCCTCATAGCAGCGGACGCGCGTGAAGTGATCGATATCGCCGGGTTTGGTCATGCCGACGACCGGGTGGATGATCAGGTTGGCCTGCGCCTCTTTCGCGGCGCGGAAGGTCAACTCCTGATGCGCGCGGTGGAGCGGGTTGCGAGTTTGGAAAGCCACGACCCGGCGCCAGCCAAGTTTGCGGAAATAGGCACGGAGCTCATTCGGCGTGTCCCGGCGGGCGCGGAAATCGTAATGCACCGGCTGTTGGATGCCAGTGATTGCGCCGCCCAGATAGACCGGCCCCGCGATGTTGTGCAGGTAGTTCACCGCAGGATGCGCGATATCATCGGCCCCAAAGACCATCTCCGCCTCGCGGGCCTTATTCGGTAGGTATTTATCGCCAATCGAGAGGATGGCGAGGATCACGCCTTCCTGATCACGGAGAGCGATGTCCTGGCCGGGCTCGACGCTATCGGCAAATTCCTGGCTGACATCGAGCGTGATCGGCATCGGCCAGAGTGTGCCATCGGCCAACCGCATGTTTTCGACGACAGAGGTGTAATCCTCTTCGCTCAGGAACCCTTTCAGCGGGTTGAAGCCGCCATTCATTAGAAGTTCCAGGTCGCAGATCTGGCGTGGGGTCAAATCCCAGCTTGGCAGTTCGGCGGCTTCGGCTTTGAGTTTCTGTGCTGAGTCATATGAGACATAAAGCTCAGGCACCGGGGCAAGGTTTGGTTGCATCGCTGTCGTCCTGTTTTTGGAAGGGAGAAGGCCGCTTGCCGCGCCGGTTAGCTCGGCATGCAGTGTGTCGTATTCCGCGAGCTTTCGGGCAAGGAACCGGTCGGCCAGGCGGGCCTTTTCGGCGGCTCCTCGCGGGGTCAGCGCGTAGGAAAATCTTTGGCGTCGATCTGGTCCGGCACGGTCGGAAATCGTGACCAGGCCTTGATCAGCCACAGCCCGTAATTGCGCATTGAGCCGCCCCAAGCTGATGCCAAGCGCTTCGGCCGTCGCCCGTTGCGACGCTTCTGGTGCGGTGTCCAGTTGCCGCAAGAGCCGAAAGAGCAGGTCTTCGTCTGGCTGTGGCGTATCAAGGGGTGGTGCGGGCATGCGAGGCTCAGGTTAAAAGTGTGTTCACGAATGAACGCATTTCACAAACCTGAGCTTAGGGGAAGAGAAAATCTGCCCGGCAACAGATTGTTTCAGCGCCGTGGCCGGTGGGCCACGCGCTTCTTAGACGTCACTGAAAAGGGGACCTTACTCCGCCGCGTCGACCGGAGCGGCATAAGCTCCGGCTTCAACCGTTTCTTCGCCCTCAAGCTCGGCGATGTATTTCTCGGCATCCAGCGCCGCCATGCAGCCCATACCGGCGGAGGTGACCGCTTGGCGATAGATGTGGTCGGTCAGATCGCCCGCCGCGAAGACGCCTGGGATTGAGGTGCGGGTCGAGCCAGCCTCGACCTTCACATAGCCGCCATTGTGCAGCTCAAGCTGGTCTTTCACCAGTTCCGTCGCCGGGGCATGCCCGATCGCCACGAAGAAGCCTTTGCAGGGCACTTCGGTGATCACGCCGGTCTCGACATGTTTCGCGCGGACGCCTTCGACGCCACGGGGCTCATCGGTGCCGACGACCTCCTCGACTGTATGGTCCCAGAGGATTTCGACCTTGGGGTTCTTGAACAGGCGTTCCTGCATGATCTTTTCGGCGCGCAGGCTGTCGCGGCGGTGGATCAGCGTCACCTTCGAGGCGAAGTTGGTCAGAAACAGCGCTTCTTCCACGGCCGTGTTGCCGCCGCCGATCACCACGATCTCCTGCCCGCGATAGAAGAACCCGTCGCAGGTCGCGCAGGCCGAGACACCGAAACCTTTGAAATGCTCTTCCGAGGGCAGGCCCAGCCACTTCGCCTGTGCGCCGGTGGCCAGTATGACCGCATCGGCCGTGTATGTCGTGCCGCTATCGCCCTCTGCCGTGAACGGGCGTTTCGACAGATCGAGAGATATGATGTGATCGGAGATGATCTCCGTTCCCATCTCTTTGGCATGCGCCTCCATCCGCACCATCAGATCAGGGCCCATAACGCTGCTATCGCCGGGCCAGTTCTCCACATCTGTGGTGATGGTGAGCTGCCCGCCGGGCTGAATACCTTGCACCAGGATCGGTTTCAGCATCGCGCGGCTGGCATAAACGGCGGCGGTATATCCCGCAGGGCCGGAGCCGATGATCAAAACGGGGCTGTGACGGGTGTCGGACATGGGCGGCAGCTTTCGTATCTCGGGTTGCACGGGGGAGAGGGATCCCGCCCGGTTCAAGCGATATAACGACCCGGGCGTGCGGAATAAAGAGGCCGCTTGTTCCGATGCGGAAAGCCTTGCATTTGGCGCCTCGCTCTTCCATATGTTGCGCGATAACGAAAGAATATTGCGTGATTGATGGGAGTGTTGGACATTTCCATAATCTCCACGCAGAGGGAGCCGATCTATGTCAACTGCCAAACTGGACCCAATCGACCGCAAGATTCTGGCCGAGTTGCAGGCCGATGGCCGGATGACCAATGTCGAACTGGCCAAGCGTGTCGGTATCTCGGCCCCGCCCTGTCTGCGGCGGGTGCGGACTTTGGAAGAGGCAGGGTATATCAAGGGCTATCATGCCGATGTGGATGCGCGGCAACTGGGCTTCGAGGTGCAGGTCTTCGCGATGGTCGGGCTGCATAGTCAGGCCGAGGCGGATTTGGTGGCGTTCGAGGCGCTTTGCCAATCCTGGCCACTGGTCCGGGAATGTCACATGCTGAATGGAGAAATCGATTTCATCCTGAAATGCGTCGCCCCCGATCTCAGCTCGTTCCAAAGCTTTCTGACCGAGCATTTGACCTCGGCGCCAAATGTTGCGTCGGTCCGGACATCGCTGGTCATTCGCGGTGCAAAGGATGACCCGGGCGTGCCCTTCGATGTGATGGAAGAAAGGTTGAGCCAAACCGCATGACCGGCACGGGTCCGTCTTCGATCACGGCAGCTTATCAGGCGGCGCTGACGGCGCAAAAAGCCAAGCGTTTCGATGATGCGCGGCGGCTCTATCGACAGATTCTCGATCAACGACCATTGGCGGAGCCGATGTTCCAGCTCGGTCAGATCGCGGCGGAGACCGGGGATCGGGCCGGGGCCGCGAAATGGTATCGCAAAGCCCTGAAGCTGAAACCGAAAGAACCAGCACTGTGGCACGCTCTGATAGCGGTTAGCCGTGGCGGAGAACGGGAAAAGGCGCGGCGGCAGGCCAAAACGGCGGGGGTCAGTTTGCCTGCGCCCGGGCAAGACCTTGTTGAAAGCGCCGATATGCTCCTGGCGACGGGCCGCCTTGACGCGGCGAAGGACCGTTATCGAGAGGCGATAAAGGCCGGGGCACCCGCAACAGCAGTCCTGACCCATATGGGTGCGCGGCTCAGCCATGCGGATGATCACCAGGGGGCATTGGCGGCCTTGAACGAGGCGATAGACCTTGCCCCCAGGGCTCCGTCCGCGCGCGTGCTCAGGGCAACGCTGTATCAGACCATGGGTGAACTTGATCTGGCAGAGGCGGAGCTGCGCCAAGTCTTGGACGTCGCGCCGTTTCATGGATCGGCTTGGTTGGCCCTGATGCGGGGCCGGAAACAGCCGGTTGATTCCACCGATGTGGCGGCGTTGGAGGCCAGGCTGGCAGATGGGGTCAGCGATGCCGACGCAAGGCGGCTGATGTCTTTCGCATTGGCGAAGGCGCTGGAAGATCAGGGGCGGTATGGAGAGGTCTTCGCCCCCCTTACCGTCGCCAATCAGATCACCGCACGTCGGTTCCCCTATGGGTTTGACAGCGATCTGAAGTCGATCCGGGCGCGGCTCCGCCATTATGAGCCGGACGTATTTGATGGGTTCGCCGACGCGGCGCCGATTTTCGTAACCGGCTTGCCGCGCTCTGGCACGACTTTGGTCGAGACGATCCTCAGCGCACATCCCGATGTGGCCGCTGGCGGTGAAATGGCGCTTTTCGACGATACCATTCGCCCGTTGGTCGAGGCGGCCAGTGCCGGGCAGATGCCGCCATCTGAGGATTGGCTCCGCGCGGGGCAGGCTTGGGCTGAAAAGGCGCAGGTCAAGGCGGGTAGTGGGCGGGTGACCGACAAATCCATTTCGACATTCTCGATGATGGGATATGTGGCGCGCGCCTTGCCGGGCGCCAAGTTTGTGCTCTTGAACCGAGACCCGCGCGATGTCGGCCTGTCGCTTTACAAAAACCAATTCGCGGATGGACAACACCGCTATTCCAACAGCTTGCGAGAGATCGGGCGCTATATCCGCCTGTTCGAGGCGGTGACGGCAGAGTGGCGGCGGATGATGCCGGATCGGGTGCATGTCATTGATTATGACGCGCTTACATCGGACCCAGAGCCAGAAATCCGGCGGCTCTTGGCGTTCTGCGATTTGGACTGGAACCCGGCCTGCCTGAACCCGGAGCAGACGGGCCGTGCGGTAAAAACGCTGAGCGTCGCTCAGGTGCGCCAGCCGATCAATCGCGGGTCTGTTGGGGCGTGGCGACGGTTTGAAGCCGAGTTACAGCCTTTGATTGAGGCGCTTGATACCGAAATTACGCTTTAAGCTCTCAGAATATAAGAAAAGGCGGCCATTCTGGCCGCCCATCTTGCAAGCATACCGCTCGATTGGTGTTAGCTGGCTTGTTTGAGAGTTCCCTCGACCGCCAACTGCCTTTTGGCCCGGACCTGTCGTGCCCAAGGCATCTCAATCTGGTCCTTCTTGCTTTCCGCAAGAACCGATTTCATCCAACGCCGCTTCATCATCTGCCTGTTCCTTCGACTTATCATCGTGTTGTTTTCCGGTCGTTTCCGGATTGAGGACAATCTGCAGGCGCATTCAGGCAGTCTTGCGGCTTTCGTGCTAATTTTCCGTGAAAACTGGTGACAAAAATGTGGCCGAGATACCCCCTGATTTTCCCCTATTTTCCGCAAATCCTAAGCATTTGGTCGCCGTGATTTTGGCGGCGGCAGGGCGATACCTGCCTCGTCTTTGCCGCAAATGCGCCTCTCGCGCCGACAATCGGGGCAGATTGGCCGCATTCTGCGGCCTGGTTTCTCAAAGACGAATTGCTGAGATCAGGCGGCCATAATCCGCCTCACCTTCGTGAACCGAGCGGCGGTAGGAGTAGAACCGCAGTGGATCGGAATAGGTGCAATGGCGGGTCCATTCCGCTTGGCCGATGCCCGCTGCGCGGAGTCGCATCAGACCATAGGCGGGCAGATCGAAGAGATATCGGTCACCAGCCCCGTTGATAAAGAACCGAGCATTTTCGGGGTCTTCATCAAGGAAACGTTCAATAAATTCGGGGCCCACCTCATAGGCGCGCTGGCTGATCGAGGGGCCGATTACGGCTTGAATCCGCGCGCGCTCCGCCCCGGCATCGACCATCACCTCGATTGTGCGCTCCAACACACCATCCAGCGCGCCACGCCATCCCGCATGGGCGGCGGCAATCACGCCACCGGCTCGATCCGCGAAGAGCACCGGCTGACAATCAGCGGTCAGAATCGCAATCGCGATGCCCGGCGTGGTCGTGACGATGGCATCGGCGCGCGGTTTCGGGTCTTGCGCCGTCTTGTCCAATATGACCGCCTCTGCGGAATGGACCTGATGCACGGTCGCAAGCCGATCTGGTCCCACGCCCATGGTTTGCGCCACGCGGTCACGGTTCAGGGCGACGATCTCGGCTTGATCCGACGAGCCGCCGCCGCAGTTCAGACCTTCAAAAATCCCCGAGGATGCGCCGCCGCGCCGGGTGAAGAACCCATGCGTCATGCCCTCCAAAAGATCGGAGGTCAGCGGTTCAAGACGTGTGGTCACTGGACACATCGGGGGCGATCGGCTCCAAGGCTGGCAGGGGTGGGGCATCGGGCGGACGAAGCCCCATCACTTTGAACAAAGTTCCCATTTCGTCGGGGTGCGTCAACCGCTTGTGTGCGGCGATATGCTCGATGCGTGCCGGACCTGAGAGTTTCTCGGCGAGATGTTGCGCCCGGACCGTGATACCGAGCCGTTCGAGGAACACACCCTGTGGCACCAGCGCCGAGGCTTGTGCAGGCATCGCCGCCCGCGCCAGGGGGCTGAACGCCACCTGGGCGGTAAGGTCCGCCTTTCCGGGGTCCTGCAGCGGGTCGACAAAACGGTGTTTAAGGACCGCCTGCAAGGTTTCACCGATGCTGTCCCATTCGCCATAGTCGATGAAAAGTGCGGTGCCGCCCGCGTCGGAAACCCGCCGCCCAATCTCTTCGGAAATGGGGAGAGCCGGGGCATTTAGCTCAACCACTTGGCCGCGCACCGTATCGGCCAGCCGGTCTTCAAGCGCCGCGATTGCGCTCTCGGGACCGAGACCCCAGATCAACCGGCTGCCATCGGTTCCAATCTGGCGTTCGTGCCAGGCCGTCTCGGTCCGCAAGAATTGCCGGATCGGTAGAGCGTCAAAAAACTCGTTGGCAATCAGGTAAAGCGGTCCGGGTGGAAGATCGCCCACGTGATCGACAAATTGCGGTTGATACCCGGCCAGCGCCGCCCTTTGCCGGGCGCGCAGCACAGGGGAGGCTTCGACCAAGACCACTTGCATGGCTTGATGGAACCCCTCGACCATCGCCGTTGCTCGCAGCAAATCAGCCATAAGGGTGCCCCGCCCGGGGCCAAGCTCGGCCAGGACAAACGGGCTTGGACGCCCCTGATCAAGCCAAACTTGTGCCAGCCAGAGCCCGATGATCTCGCCAAACATCTGGCTGATCTCAGGCGCGGTGGTGAAATCGCCCCCTGCGCCGAACGGGTCTTGCGTCACATAATAGCCGTCATGCGGGTTCAGCAGGCATTCGGTCATATACTCGGAAACCGAAATCGGCCCGTTGCGCACGATGCGTGCGATTAGACGTTCGCCAAGCGGCGTCACGCGGCGCGCCTGCGCGCGATGACGATGATGGCGATGCCGATCACCAGCATCGGTAGCGAAAGAAGCTGCCCCATGGAGAGGCCGAGCGTTGGGGTGAGGGAGAGCACATGGCCAAGCGGGTTGTCCGGTGTGATGAATTGCGGGTCTGCTTGGCGGAAATATTCGACGATGAAACGTCCCAGCCCGTACCCGGCAAGAAACAGTCCCATGATCTGCCCCGGAATTTTGAACCCGCCCCGGCGATAGACGAGCCAGAGGATGACCGCGCCCAGGATCAGCCCTTCGAGCGCCGCTTCGTAAAGCTGCGACGGATGGCGGGCGCAGAGCGTTTCCCAGGCTCGTTCGACCAAGCCTTCGGGGCCGGGGCAGGCCTGCGCCAGATCACCGGGAAAAATCACGCCCCAAGGCAGATCGGTTGGGCGGCCCCAGAGCTCGGCATTGATGAAATTGGCGATCCGGCCCAGGAACAACCCGACTGGCGCGGCCAAAGCCATCGCATCACCCACGCTGGCCATCGGCAGTTTGTGCACCCTACAAAACAAGATACCGGCGACGATGACCCCTAAGAGCCCGCCATGGAAGGCCATCCCGCCTTGCCAGATCATCAGGATTTCACCAGGATTTTGGAGGTAATAGCCGGGTTGGTAAAACAAAACGAACCCAAGGCGCCCGCCAAGAATCACGCCGATAATTACCCAGGTGAGCAGGTTTTCGACATGGGTCGGTGTCATCGGCGGGGTGTCGGCGGGCCAAAGCGCCGGCCGTTTGACCGCCATTACCACCATACGCCAGCCGATCAGAAGCGCGGCGATATAGGCCAGCGCATACCACCGGAGCGCAAATTCGAAGCCGCCAATGGCAAAAGAGAAAAGCTCTGGCGAGATGTCGGGAAAGGGGATCGCGGCCTGCATTTGGTCTCCGTCACCTGTATCTTGGTTTTGGATGCGGCGCGCCTGCGGCGAAGTCAACCTTGATACCGCTCCGCCAGACCGCCATATCTGAGCCAAGCGATATGGAGGCTCTCATGCAGACCCGCAACAAGATGATGGAAGATATCTCGCAGTTGATGACCAACGCGATGGGTGTCGCCCAAGGCGCAAAGGACGAGGCCGAAACCGCGATGAAATCGATGATGGATCGTTGGTTGGCTGATCGGGAGTTCGTGACTCGCGAAGAATTTGATGCCGTGCGCGCCATGGCGCAGAAGGCCCGCGAAGAGAACGAAGCCCTGAAAGCGAGAATTGAGGCGCTGGAAGCCGCAAAAGCCTAGAAGTCATCTAGCGTTTACCATTCTTTTGTCCCAATGCCCTCTTACATCCAGGGCATGATTATCGCGAAAGCCACCGAAACGCTCGCGCCATCCTTGGCGCATACGCTCTTTCGGGCGTCCGTCACCGGGGCGCTCTGGACGGGTGGCGCGGTGGCTGTTCAGTTGTTCATGGTGAGTTTGATGTATACCGGCTCTGGGTCGGTTTTGGCGGCGTTGTTCGGGTTTTTTCTGACCGCTGGTGTAAGTTTCCTGATCTGGTTGCCGGGGGTTTCTGTCGCAGTTTTGCTAGGGCGTTTGGTCTTGAGCGCTGCACGCCGCCAACGACCCTGGGGGTGGCCACTTTGGATCAGTGGGTTCGCCTTTGTCGGCGCATTCGGCGTGACAACAATACCGGGTTTGGGGATCGGCCAGCTCGTTTCGGTCCTACCAATGCTCTCGCCCGCATTTCTGAGCGCTGACGTGCTCGCCGGTGTGCCATGGTGGCATTCGCTCTTGGCGGCAAGTCTCTGCGCGATCATCGGTTTGCGGGTTGGAATGACGATCCATGCCTATGAGGGCGACAAGATCGAAATGGGCCGGGGCCCGCAGAATTCTGCTTCTTAATCAAAGCTGTTGATTGATCGCGATTTCCTGTGGATAGCGCGCCATTGGGCGCTTGATTGCGTCATTTCGTAAAAATACTGCTTTACAGGTCCGAGGATACGGCCCACCATATCTAGTATGGGGTCGGGAATATCTCGGCGACCCATAGGTAAGACACCCAGCTTCTAGTGGGCGTCATGGTCGAAAAGACCAGGCCCCGCCGAGGCTGCCAACAATAAAGAGGCCTGGGCAATGTCACTTTCCGAGCAGTATATCGAAACCGACGACATCCATCCGATCGACATTGTCGAGACGATCGCGACCCATCACGATTGGGATTTCGACCGTGTCGCCGATGATCAGATCGCCATGGCCATAGAGGGCCAATGGCGCACCTATTCGGTCACCTTGGCCTGGTCTTCTTTCGATGAAACCCTGCGGATGATTTGCACCTTTGACATGGAGCCGCCGGAAGAAAGCCTGCCAAAGCTTTATGAAACGCTGAACCTGGCCAATGACAAATGCTGGGCCGGCGCGTTCAGCTACTGGCACGCGCAGCGGTTGATGGTGTATCGCTACGGGCTTGTGCTGGCTGGCGAGCAACTGGCAAGCCCGGAGCAGATCGGCTGCATGGTGGAGACGGCGGTTTTGGCGGCGGAGCGCTACTACCCCGCCTTCCAACTGGCCTGCTGGGGTAATTCCACGCCGTCGGAAGCGATGCAGGTGGCCATTGCGGAGAGCTATGGCCGCGCCTAATCTCCTCGGCGGATGACGCCGGAGGCTCCATGGATTTCAACGATGTAAAGCGCCGCGGCCTGGTGATGCTGGGCTGCGGCAAGATGGGTTCAGCGATGCTGGAGGGCTGGCTGTCAGAAGGGCTGCCGCCTGAAAAGGTTTGGGTGATCGACCCCTTTCCAGCGGACTGGCTGGCAGCTCGGGGGGTACAGGTTAACGCCGATCTGCCAACGTCTCCCGCTGTCGCCCTGGTCGCCGTCAAACCGCAGATGATGGCCGAGGCGCTGCCAGCGCTTGCGCCCTTCGGCGGTGGCGACACTTTGATCCTCTCCGTCGCGGCGGGAACGCCAATTTCTTATTTCGAAGAGGTCTTGGGTACGGCGAGCCGGATCATCCGAGCGATGCCCAACACGCCTGCGGCCATTGGCCAAGGGATCACCGCGATCATCGGCAACGCGGCGAGTGAGGCTGCGGATGTCGATCTGGCGGCGGCACTGTTGTCGGCGATTGGCGAGGTCGTGAAACTCGATACCGAAGATCAGATCGATGCGGTCACAGGTGTCTCGGGCTCCGGCCCGGCTTATATCTTCTATATGATTGACGCGCTTGCGGCTGCGGCCCGCGCCGAGGGCCTGCCCGATGACATGGCGATGCAATTGGCCAAAGCGACGGTCGCCGGGGCAGGGGCGCTCGCCATGTCCGCCGACGAGACCCCGGAACAGCTCCGCATCAACGTTACCTCGCCCAATGGCACGACCCAAGCCGGGCTTGAGGTCTTGATGGATGCCGCAACCGGTCTCACGCCGTTGATCGAGGCCACGGTGGGCGCAGCCGCAGCGCGTTCGCGCGAGTTGAAAGGGTAATCCAAATGTCCGATCTCAGCTTCGATGAGTTCCTGAAAGTCGACATCCGCGTCGGGACCGTGACCCGCGCCGAACCCTTCCCGGAGGCCCGCAAACCGGCGATCAAACTCTGGGTGGATTTTGGCCCCGAGCTTGGTGAAAAGAAGTCTTCCGCCCAAATCACCGCCCATTACACGCCGGAGACTTTGATTGGTCGCCAGGTGATGGGCGTGGTGAATTTCCCGCCGCGGCAGATTGGGCCGATGCGGTCGGAAGTGCTGATCCTGGGTGTCTCTGATGCTGAGGGCGGGATTGTCTTGCTCGCGCCGGATCAGGCGGTGGAAAACGGTCAAAGGATGCATTGATGAAACTGCTGATTTCCCGCCGGTTGCCCGATGCTGTCATGGCCGAGGCGGCGGCCCGGTTCGATTTGACAGATCGCGCCGGAGACGGACCGATGTCCAAGACCGAATGCATCGCGGCCCTGACCGAGCAAGACGTGGTGATCCCGACCTTGGGAGATGGGTTTAATGCCGAGGTTTTCGCCGCCGTGCCCGAGCCGCGTTGTAAGCTGCTCGCCAATTTCGGCGTTGGCTATAATCATATCGATGTGGCCGCCGCCGGTGCCGCAGGGGTGGCTGTGACCAATACGCCGGGCGCGGTGACGGATGCGACGGCGGATATCGCGTTGACGCTGATCTTGATGACCGCCCGGCGGGCGGGTGAAGGGGAGCGAATGGTGCGCGCGGGGGCCTGGACCGGCTGGCACCCAACGCAGATGTTGGGTCTGCATGTAACCGGCAAGACCGTCGCGATCATCGGTATGGGGCGGATCGGACAAGCGATTGCACGGCGCTGCCATTTCGGCTTCGGTTGTCGGATCGTTTATGCGAACCGGTCCGAGAAGACGCTGGATTTCCCGGCGGAAAGGTTGCCCTTGGCTGAGGCGATGGCGGCGGCGGATATCGTCGTCTTGGGCCTTTCGGCCAGCGCCGAGACGCATCATTTCATTGACGCCGAAGCGCTCTCCGCCATGCGGTCCCATGCGATTCTGGTGAACATTTCGCGGGGCGATGTGATTGACGAGGCAGCGTTGATCGCTGCGCTTCAGGTGGGGCAGATCGCAGGAGCCGGCCTCGATGTCTATGAGTTCGAACCGCAGGTCCCCGACGCGCTGAAGGCAATGGAAAACGTGACCCTGTTGCCGCATCTGGGCACGGCGGCGCTTGAGGTGCGCGAGAATATGGGCCGGATGGCGCTCGAAAATGCCATTGCGTTTGAGGAAGGTCGGGCGCTACCAAACCTGGTCTAAGAGCGCACTAGGTCTATACAATCTGTGGCATCTGGGCTGAGACGCGGACTCCCCCTCAGTCCAGGACCGCCGTCGACGTCCGATCACCGATCTCCTCACGCCAATGGCGTCGACAGAGCGAGATGTACCGGTCATTGCCACCCACTTCGATCTGCGCGCCTTGGGTTATGGCTTTGCCGCTTTCATCGACCCGGATCACCATGGTGGCCTTGCGCCCACAATGGCAAATCGTGCGTACCTCGCGCATTTCATCGGCAAGCGCCAGAAGTGCTGCGGACCCGGGGAAAAGTTCGCCCTGGAAATCGACGCGTAGGCCGTAGCACATCACCGGTACACCCAGATCATCGACGGCACGGGCCAACTGCCAAACTTGGTCGCGAGTCATCCATTGTGCTTCGTCGATCAGCACACAAGCGCATGGTCCTTGTTTCAGGCGCGTGTCGATTTTGGCAAAGAGATCATCAGCTTGCGTATAGGTGTCGGCCTCCGCGCTGATCCCGATCCGGCTGCCGATTTGGCCGGTTCCGACCCTATCATCGAAGTTCGCTGTCAGCAAATAGGTCTGCATCCCGCGTTCGATATAGTTGTAGGAGGCTTGCAGAAGCAGGGTCGATTTCCCGGCATTCATGGTCGAATAGTGAAAGTAGAGCTTGGCCATGAGGTTAGATGTGCCTCAGCCCGAAGGCGCATGCAAGAGACGCGTAGGGTGGGGGTTCTCGCCTTTTCGGCTGTTTCGAAATGCCGCTAGCCAACCCGGTCGCGAAAGGGGAAAGCGGTCTCGGGAAAGGGTTCGCCGCAAGTTGCGACGAGACCCCGACCAGAGCCGGTTTGGCCGCGACGACGAACCCCCACCCAATCGGCCCGGTACAGCGACCGATCACTAGTGACGCGCCCGAAACACGTTCCGAGCAAGGAGAGTGTCGCAGCAGCGGCGATTGACCATCATGGGAAAAAGCGATTTGGTTTCCCCAAGATAGCCAATGAGGAGGCGGGGGTAATCGCGTGGGAAGCTACCTGAAGAAACACACCGAGGCGCTGATAAAGGATGTGGGGTTTGCGGCGGCCTGCGAGTTGACCGGGAAATCGAAGGCGACTTTGGGTCGCTATTTCTCCGATGCGCCGGAACATAGCGACCGGTTCATGCCGGTGGATGCGGTGGCTGCCCTTGAGGGCGCGGCGCGGTTCCCACATGTGACGACGGCTTTGGCAGATCTCAGGGGTATCACGCTCAGCTATGATGAGACGCGCCGGAATGAGGGCGGCGAGGGCGGTGTGAATGCCGATGTTGTCGCGCTGAGCCAGCGGTTTGCGATGTTGATGGGGGAGTATCACCAGTCGATTGAGGACGGGGTGATCACGATCAACGAGGCGAAGCGGCTTTTGCGAGAGACGCTGGAGATCCAAAAGGTGCTGCTTGAGATGAAGCTGCACTTGGAAGAAGAAACCGCGGGTTAGGCGCGTTCGACGATCACCGAGCCGACGGAATAGCCCGCGCCGAACGAGCAGATCAGACCGGTGTCGCCGCTCTGTAAGTCATTGGAATATTTGGAAAACGCGATGATTGAGCCAGCGCTCGAGGTGTTGGCATAGTCTTGCAAGATGTTGGGCTGCTCACCGGGGTTCGGATCGCGGCCCAGGACTTTTTTGCCGATATAGTCATTCATCGTCTTGTTCGCCTGGTGGAGCCAGAGGCGTTTGAGATCCTCGGCGGCGATGTTTTCCTCGGCCATATGCGTGGCGATATGTTTGGAGACGAGGGGCAGGACCTCTTTGAAGACTTTGCGGCCGTTCTGCATGAATTGCATGTCGCGGCGGTCTTCCATCTGACCTTTGCGGGTGCGGCGCAGATAGCCGTTATTGTTGCGGATATTGTTCGAGAACTGGGTCGCGCAGCGGGTAGATTTTATCAGGAAATGCGGGCCCTTAGCGTCTTCGGCGCGCTCGATCAGGACGGCGGTACAGACATCGCCGAAGATGAAATGGCAATCGCGGTCGCGCCATTCGAGATGGGCGGAGCAGATCTCGGGATTGACCACTAAGGCACTGGAAATGCTGCCGGATTTCACCATATCGGCGGCGGCTTGGATGCCGAAGGTGGCGGAGCTGCAGGCGACGTTCATGTCGAAGGCAAAGCCTTGGATTCCAAGAAGATTCTGGATCTCGATGGCAATCGCGGGATAGGCGCGTTCGTGGTTCGAGGCGGCGCAGATCACGGCCCCTACATCACCGGCAGTTTTGCCGGCCATTGCAAGGGCTTGGGTGCAAGCGTCGAGCGCCATTTCCGCCATTTGGCCGGGTTCGTCGTCGGCGCGCTCCCGAAGCCAGGGATGCATCACGGCGGGGTCTAAAACGCCCGTCTTATCAAGGACATAGCGCTGCTCAATGCCGGAAGCCGCGAGGATGAACTCTGCGGAGCTTGGTTCCTTCGCCTCGACCTCGCCCGCCGCGATTTTATCCGCGTTTTCAGCGTTGTAGCGCTCTACATAGGCGTTGAACGCGGCCACAAGCTCGTCATTGGTGATGATTTCCGAGGGCGTGAACACGCCGGTTCCGGTGATCGCGGGCTGATACATCTGGCTCTCTCCTTGACGGTCCAAATGCGCCCGATTTTGGCCCGAGGTCAAGATATGGAACCGGTATGGGTTTGGTATGGAACTGATACATACGCGGCCCCATCCACGCAATTTTAGGAAATTTGCGAGAGTCTGACGCTCCCCAGAGGCAAAGGAGCGGTGCGATGGACCCGTTTGACGACAAGCCGCTGACCAAACGGCAGCGCTATGACCACTATTACATGATGGAGGCGATGGCCCGGTTCGAATGGGACATGCACCACAAGATCGCCACCCATTTGCGCATCCCGCAGGACTGGCACGAGATCAGCCAGCGGCGCGAGAGCAAGAAGGTGAAGATCACGATGTCGGTCGATGAGGATGTGGTGAAATGGTTCAAGTCGATGGGGCCGGGATATCAGCCGCGGATGAACGATGTGCTGCGCAGCTTCATGCATGCGAAGCTCATGGGGTTGCTGAAAGGCGACGACACCAAGGATGCCTATCGCGAGGGGCTGGCCGTGGGGACGGAGCGGGTGGCGTTTGGGGAGATGGAGGAGAAGGTGAGGCGGCGGGGGAGGTGAGGTATCTTGATGTTATTACCAATTAGGGTTCTCATAACCTCAACCGCGAGGTGTCACTGTGCAAATAAAGAGACTTAGAGTTCAAAACTATCGCTCCGCGCGCGATCTTACCATCGACTTCAGTGATCTGACGGTGGTTCTAGGCGCAAACAACTCAGGAAAATCAACGGCCTTACGGGCGCTAGAGATTTTCTTTGAGGCCGCACCAAAGGTTTCCGATGAAGACTTCTACCAGAGGGAAGGCAACGATATACTCGTGACAATTACCTTCTCAAGGCTGGTTGAGGACGAAATCGAGCAGTTTGGTAGCGCTGTCATTGACGGGCAGATGACGATTCAGCGCGTTTTTTCGACGGATAAGGATATAAACTATCAGTACGCCGCACTTGCCCCGGTGTTTCCAGGGTTCTCGGAAATCAGGAATGAGAAAAGCAAGACCAAACAAAGGTCAATCTATTCGATCTTAAGACAGGAAATGACCGAACTTCCAGCGGCACAGAATGCAGATCAGGTGCTTGAAAATTTGGAGCAGTGGGAAAGTCAGCATCCCGATAGGCTTGAACTACAATTTCTGAGGAATTTTTTTGGCGCACCTAATGTCGCCAACGGTAAGCTGCGGAAGAAAACGGCCCTAAGTTTTGTGCCCGCTGTCGCAGACGCACAGGAAGTTGCCGGAAATGAAAAGACGAGTCCAATTGTCAAATTGCTGACAGACGTCTCTAGACAAATCTATGAAAACAGAGAGGAGCTTCGTGGCTTCATCGACGCCGCTCAAGGCGAGTTCGAGGCACTCACGAATCCGGAGAACTTCCCACAGCTAAGCGGTATCAGTGAACGGCTAACTGATAGTTTGCAGCGGTACTATGCAAACTCGAGCCTGCTTGCGGAGTGGTCAGGACAAGATGGCCTTAGGGTCGAATATCCCAAGCCGACCATAAGAATCGAAAACGATGGCTTCAACACCCTCTTAGCCAACGTTGGTCATGGCCTCCAACGCGCTGCGCTATTTGCAGTTGTTCAATACTTAGCCGAAACGCAGACGACCACCGAAGGCGCGGACTTTGCGGAGCCTCAAAGCGACATCATTTTGCTAGTTGAAGAACCTGAGATATACCAACATCCGCACAAGCAGCACGTGATTTCGGATGCGTTTTCCGAAATAGTACAAGTGTTTTCTCAAGCAACTGGGATTAGATTTCAGATAATTTTTGCGACTCACTCTGAGAAATTTGTCAAAATGCACTCCTTTGAAAGGCTGCGCCTAGTTCGACAGGTTGATGGCGAGCGTTGGTCTCACAGCGTGTCTTCGGTTTCCTTGACGAAGTGTAGCAAGTACTTTGCAAGTCTCGTGGGGCGAGACCCAATGCCAGATGAGGCTTTTGCAGCAAAGCTCCACATATTCTCAAGGGAGGTTTGTGAAGGTTTCTTTGCCGATCGGGTTGTGTTGGTTGAAGGTGTCACCGACAAAGCGGTGCTGGAAGGATTATTTAAGATAAAGGGGCGCAGTGCGTACGGCGAGGGGGTCTCAATAATAAGCGTCGAGGGCAAGAACAAGATTGATAAGCCATTCTATATTTTTTCTGAAATGGGGATTCCAACCTACGCAATCTTTGACTCCGATATTACGAAGAAGCCTAGACATCAAAGGAAAGACTTCAACATGCTTTTCCAGAAAATGATAGGAGTGACCCAGCCACAAGAATTCCCAGCCGGCGTCTTTCCTCGCTTTGCGGCGTTCGAGTCCGATCTTGAGGGTTACCTGCGAGATCGGATCGGAAAGACATATGATGAAATACGAGCAGGAATTGCTGAAGAGTTTGGCCTGCAAGTAGGTGAGTTATCAAAAACGCCGCATGCAATGGGCCTGCTGCTACAGAAAGCTATCGATAGCGGTACTACGTTTCCCCTTTTAGACCAGATTGTTGAGGCGATAGACAGTCTTTGACGTTTACCCCTGAAGCGACCTTACCCCCAACTCGCCTTCCCGCGCCGCTTTCATCGCCAGCGCGGCGGCGTGGCTGGCGGCGAGTGTCGTGAAATAGGGGATCTTGTCATACAAAGCGACGGCGCGCATGGAGCGGCTGTCTTCGACGGCTTGTGCGCCTTCGGTTGTGTTCATCACCAGGGCCACATGGCCGTCTTTCATGATGTCCACAATCGTGCGCCCGCCTTCATAGGCTTTGTTCACCACATCCGAGGCGATGTCGTGCTCCGCGAGGAAGCTGGCGGTGCCGCGGGTGGCGAGGATGGTGAGGCCCAGATCGGTGAGGGTTTTCGCGGTCTCGATCAGGTGCGGGGTTTTGTCGTCGTCTTTGATCGAGAGGAACACGGTGCCCTGGTCGGGGAGCGTAGTGCCCGCGCCCAGTTGCGCTTTCAGGAAGGCGCGGGGGAAGGTGCGGTCCCAGCCCATGACCTCGCCGGTGGAGCGCATTTCGGGGCCGAGGATCGTGTCGACGCCGGGGAAGCGGGCAAAGGGCATGACGGCCTCTTTGACCGAGAACCATTGGGTGCGGAAATCGGCCAGCGTCATCGGGTCGGCCTGGGGTAGGTCGACATCGTCGGGCACGGGTTTCTGGCGCGGGGTGAGCGGGAAGCTGGAGAGCGGCTCCCCGGCCATGAGGCGGGCGGCGATGGAGGCGATGGCGCTGTCCGTGGCTTTGGCGACGAAGGGCACAGTGCGCGAGGCGCGGGGGTTGACCTCGATGAGGTAGATCTCACCGTCTTTCACCGCGAATTGGATGTTCATCAGGCCGATGACGTTGAGCGCTTTGGCAAGCGCTTCGGTCTGGCGGGTGATCTCGGCGATGATGTCGTCAGAGAGCGTGTGGGGCGGGAGCGAGCAGGCGCTGTCGCCCGAGTGGACGCCGGCCTCTTCGATATGTTGCATGATGCCGGCGACATGGGTGTCGGTGCCGTCCGAGAGGCAGTCCACGTCGACTTCGGTGGCGCCCGCAAGGTAGCTGTCAAGCAGCACGGGGCTGTCGCCGGAGACGACCACGGCCTCGGCGATGTAGCGGTCGAGCTGCGCGGTGTCGCGGACGATTTCCATGGCGCGGCCGCCGAGCACGTAAGACGGGCGGATGACGAGCGGGTAGCCGAGTTGTTCGGCGGCGGCTTTGGCCTCGGCATCGGTGGTGGCGATGGCGTTTTGCGGTTGCTTCAGGCCGAGGCGCTGGACCAGTTGCTGGAACCGCTCGCGGTCTTCGGCGAGGTCGATCGCGTCGGGCGTGGTGCCGAGGATTGGGATGCCCGCATCATGCAACGCATTGGCGAGTTTCAGCGGGGTCTGGCCGCCGAATTGGACGATAACGCCGTGGAGCGTGCCGTTTTCCTGCTCGACGCGGAGGATTTCCATCACATGCTCGAAGGTGAGCGGTTCGAAATAGAGCCGGTCGGAGGTGTCGTAATCAGTGGAGACGGTCTCGGGGTTGCAGTTGACCATGATGGTCTCGTAGCCCGCGTCGGTCAGCGCGAAACAGGCGTGACAGCAGCAATAATCGAACTCGATCCCTTGGCCGATCCGGTTCGGGCCGCCGCCGAGGATGACGACTTTCTTGGCGTCCGACGGGCGGGCCTCGCATTCGACCTCGCCCATCACAGGGGCCTCATAGGTGGAATACATATAGGGTGTTTGCGCTTCGAACTCGGCGGCGCAGGTATCGATGCGCTTGAAGACGGCGGTGACCCCTTGGGCCACGCGGTCGGCGCGGATCGAGGCCTCGGTCCGGCCGGTGAGTTTGGCCAGACGGGCATCAGTGAAGCCCATCATTTTCAGGCTGCGCAGCCCGGCTTCGTCACTGGGCAGGCCGTCCGCGCGGACCGCTTCCTCGGCGTCGATGATCTCGCGGATGCGGGCCAGGAACCAGGGGTCGAAGCTGGTCACCGCTTGGATGTCGTCATCCGAGAGGCCATGCCGCATGGCTTGCGCGATGACGCGGAGCCGGTCTGGGGTCTGGGCGCTGAGCGCTTTGGTGATCGCCGCCGGATCGGGGGCGCCAGGAATGTCGATCTCGTCGAATCCGGTGAGGCCGGTTTCCATCGAGGCCAGTGCCTTTTGCACCGATTCATGGAAGCTTCGCCCGATGGACATCGCCTCGCCCACGGACTTCATCGCGGTGGTGAGATAGGGTTCGGAGCCGGGGAACTTCTCGAAGGCGAAGCGGGGGATTTTGGTCACGACATAATCGATGGTCGGCTCGAAGCTGGCCGGTGTGACCTTGGTGATGTCATTGTCCAACTCATCCAGCGTGTAGCCCACGGCGAGCTTTGCCGCGATTTTGGCAATCGGGAAGCCGGTGGCTTTCGAGGCCAGCGCCGAGGACCGCGACACGCGCGGGTTCATCTCGATCACGACCATGCGGCCATCGGCGGGGTTCACGGCCCATTGCACGTTGGAGCCGCCGGTCTCCACCCCGATTTCGCGCAGAACGGCAATCGAGCCGTTGCGCATGATCTGATATTCCTTGTCGGTGAGCGTCAGCGCGGGCGCGACGGTGATCGAGTCGCCGGTATGGACGCCCATCGGGTCCACATTTTCGATGGCGCAGACGATGATCGCGTTATCCGCCTTGTCGCGGACCACCTCCATCTCGTATTCTTTCCAGCCAAGCAGGCTTTCATCGATCAGGATCTGTGCCACGGGCGAGGCCTCAAGGCCGGAGCGGCAGAAATGCTCATATTCTTCGCGGTTATAGGCAACGCCGCCGCCGGTGCCGCCAAGCGTAAAGGCGGGGCGGATGATCGCGGGCAGGCCGACATATTCGATGGCGTCGATGGCCGATTGCAAACCCGCGGCGATGTCGTATTTGCCAGTGTCCAGCTTTGGCGCGCTGACAATTGTCGCTTTGGGATTCTCCAAACCGATCCGGTCCATCGCTTCGCGGAATAGTTTGCGATCCTCGGCCATCTCGATCGCGGGGCGTTTGGCGCCGATCATCTCGACGCCGAATTTTTCCAGAACACCTGCTTCTTCGAGCGCGAGAGAGGTGTTGAGGCCGGTTTGTCCACCCATGGTCGGCAGGAGCGCGTCGGGGCGTTCCTTCTCGATGATCTTGGCCACGACCTCGGGGGTGATCGGCTCGATATAAGTGGCGTCGGCGAGGCCGGGGTCGGTCATGATGGTGGCGGGGTTGGAGTTGACCAGGATGACCCGGTAGCCTTCTTCGCGCAGCGCCTTGCAGGCTTGGGCGCCGGAATAGTCGAACTCGCAGGCTTGGCCGATGACGATGGGCCCGGCACCGATGATCATGATGGAGGTGATATCGGTTCTTTTTGGCATGTCATTCCCCAAGGCCCAAGCAAACTGTCCGCGTTATAGTCAGCGGGCGTGGGGGCGCAACCCCGGAAGGGGGCATCGGAGCGCGTGCCGCAGGTGGTGGGGGTCGTGGAGCCGGTTTGATGGTTGGCGAAGGGCCGTCGACGGGCCGCGTCTATGCGGCACGATTTGGCGGGGAGCCCGTCGCGCGGCGCGGCCGGGTGGAGACGCCAAGCCCGCGCCGTCTATTCGGCGGCGTGCCTTTGGCGGCGGTGGGTGCCCGCATAGAGATAATCACGGGTCAGCGGTACGGCCTGTTGATGTTTGGCAAGTTGCAGTTGGAAAACGCATTGCCGGTGGTGCCGGAAGGTCAGTTCCGAGGCTTTCAGATAGTAGCGCCACATGCGGGTGAAACGCGCGTCATAGAGGGCTTCGGCCTCGGCCTCACGGGCAGTGAACCGGTCATGCCAGTGTTTCAGGGTCTCGGCATAATGCAGCCGCCAGACCTCCAAATCGGTGGGGTAGAGGCCGGTTTTCTCCATCGCTTTCGACATTTCCGACAAAGCCGGGACATAGCCGCCGGGGAATATATATTTGGTGATCCAGGGGCTTGTGCTGCCTGGCGGGGCGGCGCGGCCAATGGTGTGGATCAGCGCGACGCCATCGGGCGTCAGCCGGTCATAGACGTGGGAGAAATACTCCCGGTAATGCGGCACGCCCACATGTTCGAACATCCCAACCGAAACGATCCGGTCGAAGGTGCCGGTGACCGAGCGATAGTCGCGAAGCTCATAACGCACCCGGTCGGCGAGGCCCGCTTGCGCGGCGCGGTCCGTGGCGATCCGGTGCTGTTCTTCGGAGAGCGTCACGCCGAGGACGCGGACGCCATAGTCGCGCGCCAGGGTAAGGCCGAGGCCGCCCCAGCCACAACCGATCTCGAACACCTCCATATCGGGCTGAAGCAGGAGCTTGCCCGCAATGTGGTGCTTCTTGGCCTCCTGCGCCTCTTCCAGCGACAGATCGGGCCGGGTGAAATAGGCGCAAGAGTATTGCCGGTCGTCGTCGAGGAACAGGTCGTAGAGCTTTGAGGACAGATCGTAGTGATGGGCGACATTTTGGCGGGCGCGATGCGCCGGGTTCCATTGGTCAAAAGCCCGCCGAGTGCGGCGCAGCCCAAGAGCGGCTTTCCGCCACCACAGCCCCTTGGAGCGCGCGGCATTGCGGACGATGAGGGTCAAAAACCCCTCCAAATCATCCTGGGCGATGGTCATTTGGCCGTCCATATAGGCCTCCCCCAGAGCCAGTTCGGTGCTCAAGACCAGGCGGCGGATCAGCGCCGGATCATGGAATGTGATGCGGCTGACCGGGCCCGTCTCTGAGCCATATTTTCTTTCGATTCCATCAGGATAGGTGACAAAAAGCGTCCCTGTGGTGACAAAGCCACCCAGCATATGATCCAAGATGCGGTCCCACATCTTCCTACCTCCCTTGGTCTGACAAGGTCGATCCGAAGCCCCTCGGGGTCCGTATTCTGCCAGACCGGGGCAAAAAAGAAAGGGTTAACAATCTTGAGATAAGGGTGCATGCGCGGATGTTAAACCCTCAGGCCTGGAGGGTTTGCTGGTCTGGCCGCGCCGCATATGCGCGATTGGAACAGGCGAGAGGCCGATGCCATCGGGGATTGTGGGGGCATGCCCCCGCGCGGGGCGAGGAGGGCTCCCGTTCAGGGGGCGTGACGCGCGCCGCCCCCTCTTCAGTTGATGAAGTCGTTCGGATCGACCGCTTCGAAGCCGCGCCGAACCTCGAAATGCAGGAAGGACGGATCGCCCGGGCCCACATCGGCCACCGTTTGGCCGCGCGAGATCGTGTCGCCACGCTCCACTCGGATGTTCTGGATATTGGCGTAAACCGTCAGCAGGTTGTTCGGATGCCGGATCACCAGGATCGGGATCTGATCGGTGTCGCGGGTGATCGCGGCGACTTCGCCATCGGCGGCGGCCTGAACGGCGGTGCCAGTCGCGGCGGCAATGTCGATCCCCTCATTGCTCGACGAGAAGGGCCGGATGATCGATCCCGCAACGGGGCGCTGCATCTGGGACCGGTTGACCGCAGGGGCGGGTGTTGCGGGCTCAGCCGTCGGTTGCGCGGTGTCGGTCAGATCGGGTGTGTCTGGCAGGGGCGCGGAGGTGATCGGCTCAGGCAAGGGTTCGGATGCGGAGGGGGGCACAGGGGTGATCGATGCGCCTGGTGCCGCGGCATCCTCGATCGGTCCGGCCTCCTCAATCACCAAGGGGATGATCAGGTATTGGCCTTCGCGTACGGACAAATCGGGCCCCAGCCCGTTCCATTCGGCAAGCGCCCGGACTGACACGCCATAGAGCCGGGCCACGGAATAGGCGGTTTCGCCCCGGGTCACGCGGTGTCGCACCGGCTCCGCGCCGCCTTGCACCGCGACCGGCGTGGCTGGGCGGTTGGCGTCGGCCTCATCAATTGCGGCTGATGCGATCGAGGTGATGTTGGTCCCCGTGGTGCCGCCAACCGAGGTCACGCGGCGGGGCAGAGCGACGATCTCATCGGCGCGGAGTGTATCGGTCACGTTGCGTCCGTTGAATGTCGCGAGCTCTTGCGCGTCCAGCCCAAGCCGGGCTGCCAAGCTTTGCATCGTGTCGCCCCGGCGGGCCACCGCAACCTGATAATTCGGATAGGTGATCAGGCCGTTTGCATCGGCTTCGGGTCTTGGGGCCGTCTCGGACCCGGGTGCCGCGTTCGAAATCGCATTATTGCGAAAATCGAAATCAAAATCGCTGATCGCGTCGGCACAGCCAGCAAGAAGCGGCAGACAAAGGCCAAGCATAAAAAATTTGGGGGCGGGCATTGCTCGGGTGTCCTCAAATGATCATCGCGCCATTGGCGCGTCTCTGCCCCGATTTTTCCGGAGTCTCGCGCGCCTTTTGCATAGCTTTTACACCAAAATGCAAGGTTAACGCCAGCCCCAGGCGCGGTCTAATCTGTGGCCATGCCTTCGAGCAGGGGGACGAAGCGCACCGGCAACAACTCATCATAATGCAGCCCATCTGGCCCGCGCGTGACCTTGATCAAACTTTGCACCGCATCGGATTGACCCACGGGCACGACCATAATGCCGCCCTCTTTGAGTTGGGCCAAAAGCGGCCCGGGCGGGTCTTCGGCGGCGGCGGTAACTAGGATCCGGTCGAAAGGGGCCTGTTCCGGCATACCAAAGCAGCCATCCCCGGCCATCACGGTCACATTGGTGATATCTTGCGCGGCCAGCCGTTTTTCGGCTTCGCGGATCAGTGTCCGGTGCCGGTCGATTGTATAGACCCGGCGCGCAAGATGGCTCAGCACGGCGGCCTGATAGCCCGAGCCGGTGCCAACCTCGAGCACCTTGTCGCGCGGCTGTACATTCAGCGCTTGCGTCATCAGACCCACGACCGACGGTTGCGAGATGGTTTGCCCGCAGGAGATCGGCAGTGGCATGTCGTCATAGGCCCGGTCTTCGAAATGTCCGCGGACGAAATCACCCCGGTCGACCTTTTCCATCGCGCCAAGCGTCCGCTGATCCGTCACGCCCTTTGATCGAAGGGCGAAGAGGAATTGCATTTTGCGCTCGGCTTCGGTGGTCATCTGATCATTCCAGGGCGGCTTTCAGATCATCAAGCGCCTCATGCGCCGTCAGATCGGCGCGCAGCGGGGTGATCGAGATATACCCGTCGAGATTGGCATGGGCATCGGTGCCCGGCGCGGTCGGGATATGTTGCGGCCCGCCGGTGATCCAGAGAAAGCGGCGGCCATTGGGGGCGATATGCGCGTCCATCCCGAAGAAGGTTTCGGTGCGGAAGCCTTGCGAGACGACCTTATGGCCTTTGACCCCGGCCGCCGGGGTCGGCGGGAAGTTCACATTGTAGAAAATCCGGTAATCGGCTTTGTCCCAATGGCCCTGATCCACGAGCGCGCGGACCAGGCCCGCACCGTGTTCAACCGTGGCCTCGAACGGGTCGTCAAGATGGGCGTTGCCGGGCCCGTAATATTGGCTGAGCGCGATGGCGGGCAGGCCTTGCAAGGCGGCCTCCATCGCGCCGCCGATGGTGCCGGAATAGAGCACGTTTTCGGCCGAATTGTTGCCCCGGTTGACGCCAGAGAGGACCAGATCGGGTGGATTGTCTTTTAAGACATCGTAGAGGCCCGCCAAGACGCAATCGGCGGGCGACCCTTCGGCGGCATAGCGGCGCGGCCCAAGCTCGGCGATCATTGTGGGCGAGACGTAAGAGATGCAGTGCCCGACGCCGGATTGTTCGAAGGCGGGCGCGACCGTCCAAACCTCGCCACCCGGGCCCGCGACTTCGGTGGCGATGGCTTCGAGGACTTTCAGGCCGGGGGCGTTGATGCCGTCGTCATTGGTGATGAGAATGCGCATAAGCCCGCCCCGATCCTGCTTCTATCTTGCCTCTGTGCCATAGCTTTGCCAGAGGGGTGGGGTAAAGGCCAGATGGATGGGAAGTCTGCACCTGCAACTCAGATGTCACGCCCTTGCCGGGCGTGTTGCGTGGGTGATCAGGAAGAAGGGCGCTTAGCCCCTGTGCAGGCCCCGGACATATCCAAGCGCAATCGCCGCGAAGGCGGTGATGACACCGACGGCGAAGGGCAGGTTGAATGTGTCACTGGTGAAGACCGAGACCGCGACGCCGACCAGCGCCCAATCCAGCGCCACCGCATAGGTGACCGGTGGGCGGAGCCGCAGGATCGCGATGCCAAGCGCGCCGATGGCGATCAGCCCAAGCCAACTGGCCGCGCCCGGGCCGATCCCGGTCCACCCCGTCAGGGTGGTCATCGCCGCCACGAAACTCGCCGCCGTCAGCCAGCCCGCGTAGAGCCCGAGCGGGGCGGCACAAAGCCAAGTGTCGCTGCGCGGCGCACGGGCCATGGCAAAGACGGCACCGCCGAGCATCACGAAGATCAGGAGTGTCGCGATCACCGGATTCAGTTGCGCCACGCCAATCCAACTGGCCCCCACGGCGAGGCTGATGAAGAGCGGCCAACGGGTGGCGTCCCATCCCGGATCGACATCGCGTTTGATCAGCCCAAAGAAGGCGGACGCGATGAGCCAGGCATAGATCACGCCCCAGATCGCGAAAGCGTAACCCGCCGGTTGCAGTGGCAAGGGCGGCGTCGGGTTCGGGAATGCATCGGGGTCGAAGCCGGTGAAGGGCTGTGTCATCAGCGGCGCGGCGGCGAAGGCCAGGGCCGCGCAGACGATGAGGATCGCCTTGAGCTTGGCGCCGTCATTCGGGTCTTCGGGGTTTTCGATGTCAGACAAGGGCGCCTCCCGCGTCGATCCGGGTTTTGTCGCCGAGATAGGGGTGCAGAACCTCGGGCAGGGTGACAGAGCCGTCCTCCTCCTGACCGTTTTCCAGAACCGCGATGAGGCAACGCCCCACGGCGAGGCCGGAGCCGTTCAGGGTATGGACGAATTCCGGCTTGCCGCCGCCTTCGGGACGGAAGCGCGCATTCATCCGACGCGCCTGGAAATCGCCGCAAGTAGAGCAGGAGCTGATCTCGCGATAGGTGTTTTGGCCGGGCAGCCAGACCTCGATATCATGCGTGCGGCGCGCGCCGAAGCCCATATCGCCGGTGCAGAGGATCACGGTGCGGTAGGGCAGGCCGAGTTTTTCAAGGATTCCCTCGGCGCATTTGGTCATCCGCTCCAGTTCCGCATCGGAGTGATCGGGATGGGTGATCGAGACCATTTCGACCTTCTCGAACTGGTGCTGACGCAACATACCGGAGGTGTCGCGGCCCGCGCTGCCGGCCTCGCTGCGGAAACAGAGCGAATGGGCGGTGTAGCGGCGGGGCAGATAGCTTTCCTCGATGATCATGCCGTTGACGATATTGGTCAGGCTGACCTCGGAGGTGGGGATCAGCCACCAGCCATTTGTGGTCTGATAGCTGTCTTCGCCGAATTTCGGCAATTGGCCGGTGCCATACATCATCTCATCACGGACCAGGACGGGGGCGTTGACTTCGGTGAGGCCGTTTTCAAGCGTGTGGGTGTCGAGCATGAATTGCGCTAAGGCCCTGTGAAGACGGGCAATTCCACCGTTCAAGAGGACGAAACGGCTGCCCGAGAGCTTGGCGGCGGTCTCGAAATCCATGCCGTCTTGGGTGGCGGCCAGCTCGTAATGCTCTTTCGGCGTGAAGCTGAAATTGCGCGGGCTGCCGTGGCGGCGGATTTCCTCGTTATCGTCTTCGTCATCGCCATCGGGAACGCTGTCATAAGGCAGGTTGGGAAGGGCCGCGAGGGCTTCGGTCAGGGCCGCGTCCTTGGCCTTGGCCTCGTCTTCCAGGCGCGCGATTTCATCTTTCTTTTCAGCGACTAACGCGCGGAGGCGTTCGAACTCCGCCTCATCGCCGCTGGCCTTGGCGCGGCCCACCTCTTTGGAGGCCGCATTGCGTTCGGCGAGCGCGGTTTCAGCGGCCAGAATGCAGGCGCGGCGCGCTTCGTCGAGGGCGAGAAGGGCGGGCGATTGCGGGGCCATATCGCGGCGCGCGAGGGCGGCGTCGAAAGCGTCTGGATTGTCACGAATGGCGCGGATGTCATGCATGGAGCGGGCCTTTGATCGGGCAGAGTGTTGCGGCGCGGTATGCCCGATCCGGCGGCGGGTTTGAAGGGGGAAAGGGGCGTATGGGACCGGTATGGATTCGGTATGGGTCTGATACAGACGCGGTGCGGGTTAGTCGAGCACAGGGTCGGGCAATCTGTAACCCTCCGGATTGGCCTGCCATTTGCGCCATTCGGTCTGGAAGTGTTCGTCGTCCAATGCGAATCTGGGCCAATGGGTAGGACGGAGTTCGGGCGGGACGGGGACGGAACCGTCTGCGAATATCTCGGGCCAGAACGGGCGGAGTTGGTTGGTGGTGATCTGGTCGACTTGCCCCGATGCGGCACCTCGGAGCCTAGCAGCTCTGAGTAGGGTGCCTTCTGACATCTGCGCGCGCGTAAGGTCTACCCCATGCATCTCCGCAGCGCTGAGATTTGACCCCTGCAGCTGCGCGCTAGCCATGTCCGCCTCTTGCATCTTTGCCCGAGTCAGGTTTGCCCCCTGCATCTGTGCGTTCCAAAGAATTGCCCTTTGCATCTGAGCGTCCCACAGGTCTGCGCCCTGCATCTGCGCGCGCTCGAGGTTTGCCCCCTGCATCTGCGCGCTCCAAAGGACCGCTCGCTGCATCTCCGCGCCTCGAAGATTTGCCCCCTGCATTTGCGCTTGCATAAGGTTGGCCTCCTGCATCTGCGCGTTCCTGAGGTCCGCGCCTCGCATCTGGGCGAACTGTAGGTTTGCTCCCTCTAGTTGCGCCCCAGTGAGGTCTGCCCCCTGTATTTGCACACGGGTTAGAGACACGCCAACTAAGATGGCACCATCAAGATCCGCGTTGCGGAGATCTGCCCCTGTCAGATCCGGTGGCGAGAGGTTGATGAACTCAGCTGACCGATGAGCCCGCCAATCTTCATGAAAGCGCCTATCAATAGTCCCAAAATGATCTGAGCAGGTTGAGCTCAAATCACTTTCGTTTTCGGTGCACCAGACGGCGCGTGCGGACTGAACTCTGTCTGTGATTGCGTCTGCCCAATCGGTGTATGGACCGCAAACCTCCATCGTTAGTTCCTCGCGCCCACACCAATCGATGCGGTAGCTATGGCGCGCGGTCTCGTGGTCCAAGCGCTCAGGCGCTATCTCGACCGCCTGCAGGTTCCGCAAGTTTACGGGTTCCATCTCTGTCCAAAACTCGTGCAAGCGGAGAGAGAGTTCCCAACTGCTGGTTGCTACACGTAATGTGATTGGAGCAGTGAGGTCCCGAACCGTTCCGATTTCGGTTTTGACGAGCGTCAGATGAGCCATCACCAGAAAGCTCGCAGTTAGGCCCATCCCGTAGGTGAGCGTCGCCAATCCCGGGCGGCCTTCCACCCGAAACGCGTCGCGGACGGAGAGCCAACTGCCGATCGCGACATGTGTCGAGAACAGGGCAAGAACAAGTAGAAACACGCTCAGGTATTCGTCATGGGCGGGCCAGCTTCTTAACCAGAAACCAAACAACACCAAGGGACCTGCGATCCAAATCAAGACCAGCGTGACGGAGTTTGCGATCCAGTCCATCCGCCGCGTCGTTGAGGCGGCATCGCGGCGAAGTTTGAGAATGAAGTCATTCAGCAACCAGGTGTTCAGGTGCCGCTCTAGCGGTTGGCCCTTCACAAGAGGATCAGGTGTAGCAAGTGCCTCTGCCATCTTGCGGACATGCAGGTGAAGATAGACATAAAGCGCCGTGCCCAAGAGAGGCGCGAAGATGAAGAATGAGTAGGTTGGGATGGAGACCCCGATGAGCGGCAAGACCGTTTCACGAGACGGAATGAAGAAATCCGCGTCTTCGACACGCAGCAAAGTGACCGTGGCAAAGGCTAAGAATGCCATTAGGCCGAACCAGTTTGTCCGCCCGACCCGGGTCAGTTCATTGATACGCGCGATTTCTATGTCTGCCCGGTCATTTTCGACTGCGACAGCGGTAGTTTTGCTTTGACTACTCATTCTGAGCCTAACACCTCCGGTCCAACAAACCGCAATTTCATCGTTTCGGCAAAAGGTTTTATGGCTGTTAGCTTTGGGGTGTCGGATAGGTTGCTCTCCCCGGCTCCAACACATCTTTCCCGGTTGTCATTCATCCCCTGCGTCCCATATGCCGCAGAAGGCCCGTTTATGGGAACCGGAAAAGGGCGGGCGGGCCATTGCCTTCCCTTGGTCCGGCCCGTATCGTGCCGCCGATTTTGCGGGCTGGCCCCGCGTTGGACAACCAAGAGGACCTCTGATGGACGGTGCATTCGCCCAATTCCTGCCCCTGATCCTGATCTTCGTGATCATGTATTTCCTGCTGATCCGGCCGCAGCAGAAGAAAGTCAAAGAACACAAGGCGATGGTGGATGCGCTGCGCCGGGGCGATCAGGTGATCACGCAAGGCGGCCTCTATGCCAAGGTGACCAAGGTCAAGGATGACGCCGAGGTTGAGGTGGAGATTGCCGAGGGGGTGAAGGTGCGCGTGGCGCGGCCGACGATCGTCCAGGTTGTTTCGAAAACCGAGCCGGCCGACAACGCCTGATCCTTCGCGCTAGGAGCCATCCGACATGCTGAATATCCCCCTTTGGAACCGGGTTTTGATCTGGGGTGTGGTTGCGATTGGTCTGGCTCTGGCGATGCCGAACCTGTTTTACGACCGGGTGGAGCGGCATAATGATGCGGTGGCGTTGATCGAAGAGACCGGGGCCACGGATGATGCGTTGGAGGCGGATCGGGCGCTTTGGCCCGAGTTCCTGCCCGCGACATTGGTCAATCTGGGGTTGGATTTGCGCGGGGGGGCGCATTTGCTGGCCGAGGTGCGGGTTGAGGATGTTTATGAGCAGCGAATGGATGCGCTTTGGCCCGAGGTGCGTGATGCGCTGAGAGAGGTGCGTGCGGAGGTCGGCACGATCCGGCGGCAGGACGCGCCGATTGGCGAGTTGCAGGTGCAGATTTCGCAGCCCGAGGGCATGGCGGCGGCGGTCGCGGCAGTGCGCGAGATTGCGGCGCCGGTGGTGAGCCTGACCGGGATTGCGCAGAGCACGCTGGATGTCAGCGGTAATAACGACATTCTGACGGTGACGCTGAGCGCGGCGGAGCAGCAGGCGACGCTGGACCGGACGATGCAGCAATCGGTGGAGATTGTGCGCCGCCGGGTTGATGAGGTCGGCACACGTGAGCCGACCATTCAGCGGCAGGGCGAGCGGCGGGTCTTGATCCAGGTGCCGGGGATCGGCTCGGCCGAGGAGTTGAAGGCGCTGATCGGGACGACGGCGCGGCTGACCTTCCACCCGGTGGTGGGGCGGACCACGGATGGGGCGGAAGTGGCCGGGTCGCGGCAGGTGATCTATCCGTCGCTGGACGAAGAGGGCGTGTTCTACATCCTAGAGCAGACGCCGGTGGTGACGGGCGACGATCTGGTGGACAGCCAGCCCGCATTTGATGCGCAGACCGGGCAGCCCAGTGTCACCTTCCGGTTCAACCCGCATGGCGCGTCACTGTTCGGTGTGTATACGGCGGCCAATGTTGGTGCGCCGTTTGCGATTGTGCTGGATGAAGAGGTGATTTCCGCGCCGGTGATCCGGCAGGCGATCACCGGTGGCTCGGGCCAGATCACCGGGAATTTCAATGTGCAGGAATCGACCGATTTGGCGATTTTGCTCCGCGCGGGGGCCTTGCCCGCGGAGATGACTTTCCTTGAGGAGCGGACCATCGGGCCGGAATTGGGTGCCGACAGTATTGCTGCGGGGCAGGTGGCGGCGATGGTCGCCTTTGTCGCCGTTCTGGTCTTCATGATCCTCAGTTATGGGCTGTTTGGGATCTTCGCGAGTGTCGCGCTGATCCTGAATGTGGGGCTGATTTTCGGTGTCTTGAGCCTGATCGGGGCGACGCTGACCCTGCCCGGGATCGCCGGGATCGTTTTGACCATCGGGATGGCGGTGGATGCCAATGTGCTGGTCTTTGAACGTATCCGCGAGGAGCTCAAAACCGCGAAAGGCCCGGCGCGCGCTATTGAGCTGGGCTATAGCCGGGCGTTGAGCGCGATCATCGATGCGAACCTGACGACCTTCATCATCGCGATCATTCTGTTCACCGTAGGCTCCGGTCCGGTGCGCGGCTTCTCCGTCACGCTGGGGATCGGGATCATGACCTCGGTCTTCACTGCGATTTACGTCACCCGCTTGCTGATTTTGACCTGGTTTGACCGCCGGCGTCCCAAGACAATCGAGGTCTAAGAGATGCGCCTGCGCCTGGTTCCCCAAGAGACAAATTTCAACTTCTTCCGCTTCGCGCGGGTCACATTCGGTGCCTCAATCGTCGCCATGGTGGTGTCGATTGGCATCTGGCTTGCGATGGGGCTGAATTTCGGGATCGATTTCCTTGGCGGCACGACGCTGCGGGTGGAGAGCACGCAGGAGGTGGTCGTGGGCGACTACCGCGCGGCGCTTGATCCGTTGGGCCTTGGCGATGTCTCGATCACCGAAGTGTTCGACCCAACCTTTGAGGCGGGCCGCCATGTGGCGATGGTCCGTATTCAGGCGCAGGAAGGCCAGGAGAGTGTGACACCGGAGACGGTGAATGCGGTGCAAGACGCGCTTGTGGCGGCGATTGACCCGGAGATGACCTTCCCCTCGGTGGAAAGCGTCGGGCCGAAGGTCTCGGGCGAGTTGATCACCACGGCGCTGCTTGCGGTCGGCATCTCGCTGGCGGCGATCTTGATCTATATCTGGCTCAGGTTCGAATGGCAGTTCTCGGTCGGCGCGGTGGCGGCCTTGATCCACGATGTGGTGTTGACCATCGGGGTGTTTTCGCTGCTGCAAATCCGGTTCGATTTGGCGACGATCGCGGCGCTTCTGACGATCATCGGCTATTCGATCAACGATACGGTGGTGATTTTCGACCGGCTGCGCGAGAACCTGCGGAAATACAAGAAAATGCCGCTGGTCGACGTGATGAACCTCAGCGCCAATGAGACGTTGAGCCGGACCTTGATGACCAGTGGCACGACGCTTCTGGCGCTTTTGGCGCTGCTGATCCTCGGTGGCGATGTGATCCGCGGCTTCGTCTTCGCGATTTTCTGGGGCGTGATCGTAGGCACCTATTCCTCGATCTATGTGGCGAAGAATGTCGTCTTGATGATCGGGGTGAAACGCGATTGGTCGAAGCCGGATGGAAATGCCGGAACGCAGTTTTCCAACATAGATGCCTGAGGCGTTGAGCGCCGCACTGGCCCTGGACGGGCTGGTGTGGGTTCTGGCCACGACGATCCTTGCGGGGGTGGTTTATGGCTTTGCGGGGTTCGGCTCGGCGCTGATTTTCATGCCTTTGGCAACGATCTGGCTGGAGCCCGCCTTTGCGATTGCGGCGTTCTCCCTCTCGGCAATCGTGTCGCTATTCACCGTTGTGCCACGCGCTTGGGGGGTGGCGGAGAAATCCGCGACCTTCACCTTGATTGGCGCGGCGTTTCTGGGCGCGCCGTTTGGGATCTACCTGCTGCGTGTCTTGGACGTCGATTGGGTGCGCATCGCGGTTGCGACGACGGTTTTGGTGACCTTGGCGGCGTTGATGGCGGGTTGGCGCTATGCCACGCGGCCGGGGGTGGCCACCCGCGTCGGCGTTGGCGCGGCCACGGGCGTTTTGGGCGGGCTGACCGGGCTGATGGGGCCGATTGTGATCTTGTTCAATCTGGGCGCGGGCAGCCGGGCCGAGGTGATGCGGGCCAATACGATGGTGTTTCTGACCACGATCAGCATCCTGGTCCTGCCGCAAATGGCGTTTCAGGGATTGTTGAGCCTGGAGGCACTTTGGCTGGGTGTGGTGATGATGCCAGCCTATGGGATCGGGACGCGGATTGGGCAGGCGCTATTCGACCCGGATCGCGAAGTTATGTATCGCCGGGTCGCATATGGTATTATCGGTTTGGCGGGTGTGATGGGGCTGCCGATCTGGCAGTGAGTGGAGAAGGGCATGCAGCTACACGAAGTGCAATATGACGACCGCAAGCCGATCGATGGCTATGGGCCGGGGTTTTTCCGGGTCGGTGGCGAACGGATTGAGGGCGGGGCGGTGTTGCTGCCCTCGGGGGTTGCACCTTGGGCTGGGTATGAAGCGGCAGGGCCTCTGATTGCGGCGGCCGATGAGATCGATGTTTTGCTGATCGGGACGGGGGCGGAGATTGCGCATATCCCCGACGGCTTGCGTGCGGAGCTTGAGGCGGCGGGCATTGGGGTGGAGGTGATGGCGTCCCCCTCGGCTTGCCGGACCTATAACGTGCTGCTGGCCGAAGGACGGCGGATTGGCGCGGCGCTTTTGCCGATTTCCGAGGCGAAATAGGCCGCCATTATTGGTTCATTGCATATTTGGGCAAATATCCATTGTTTATTCCTAATTCACGTCTTTTGGGCGGCCTAATGTCGCCTTTTGGATGAATCGGAATTGACAGTGGCTTTGAATGAACCCACCGATTGGGAACTTTCGGACAGATAAAGGGTTCAATACGATGTTTCGTTCATTTCGGCAGGTTGTTTCAAAGGTGGTTGTCGTATCGATTGCCGTAATGCTCGCGGCGCCGGTCAGCGCGCAGAATTCGGCGCTGCAAGTCCCGGTGACATCGGAGTTCATCCCCGGGGAGATACGATTTACCGGCGGGTTGGGGACCGTCTATCAATATCGTTGGACGATAGTGGCCGTTGATGGCCGGTTGGCGCTTTGTGGTGCAGGGTATCTGCGAGATGGGCGGCTGCGCGGTTCGATCAATGACATGCTGGAGGGGGCCTCTCTTCTGGTCGGATCGCAGGTTATGCCGGTCGACGCGCGGTTTTTCACCCGCGCCCGCAGTGCGCGCCGACTGGATCAAGCGGTTGCGACTTGTCAGCCGACCGGCGTGTCCGCAAATACGCGTGAAACTATCTATTTTCAGCCGGATTCAGGTTCCTGGCGGAACTAGCGGGGGGACGGTTCTGGCTCTAGCGATCCCAAGATCATCACCCGCAGCTCGCGCTCCAGCTTTCGGCGCATGACCTCTTCGAAATGGTCATGGTTGAGCGCGTGTTCGACAAAGGCGCCCGGGCCGCGGATCACTTCGCTTTCATAGTAAAGCTCGATCTCGCGGCTGGCCCCGCCGATGGCCAGCCCGTTCACGGTGACCCCGTTCAGCGCGAAATGCTCATAGGCGGCTTCGGGCGGGAAGCCGTCATTGTTTTGTCCGTCGCCGGAGATGTCGAGCGTTTGGAACAGGCACGGCGGGGCTTCGGCGAAGCGTTCGGCGGCAAAGCCGATGGCATAGCCAAGCGCGGTGGGAAAGTCAGCATGTTGCCGTGTGGCCCGCGCGATCTGTTCGGTGACGGTGACGAGGTCCTCTTGGGTCCGGATCATCGTCCAGTTGACCAGCATGTCCTGCTGAAACCGTCCACTCCATTCATAGACCGCGAAGGCGACGGGGCCGGGGCCGTTTAGAAATCCGTTCTGCACTTCGGGAGACAGGAGCGCAGAGATCAGCCCGTTGATTTGCAAAGAATATTCCGCCTCATCGACGGAGGCCGAGACGTCCATCGCAAGAAGCAAGGCCAAGCGGCATTGCTCCTCGGCTTGGGCATGAAGTGGCAGAGGCGTGGCCAGCGATAGGCCCAGGGCGATGAGGCCAGCGCGGATCACCAGTGACCGGTGTTTTCCATCGAGGCCCAGGGTTCGGCCGGGGCCAGCCGCTCGCCTGATTGCAGAAGCTCAACGGAGATGTTGTCGGGCGAGCGCACGAAGGCCATATGCCCGTCGCGCGGCGGGCGGTTGATGGTCACGCCGGCCTCCATCAGGTGCTGGCAGGTCTCGTAGATATTGTCGACCTCATAGGCCAGATGCCCGAAATGGCGGCTGTCGGAGGGCAGCCCCTCGTCGCCATCCCAGTTATAGGTCAGCTCCACCGGGCACTCGTCTTGCCCCGGAGGCGCCATGAAAACCAGGGTGAAGCGGCCGCCTTCGTTTTCCCAACGGCGGGTCTCATGCAGGCCGAGAAGTTGGAAGAAGGCCATCGTGGCCTCCAGATCCTTCACCCGGACCATGGTGTGAAGATATTTCAATCCCATTACAGCTACTCCCTATGCTCGTTTGGGGTAGCCTAACCCGGGTTGGAGGCGCGCGCATCCTCTGTCTTCAGTAAATTTCCCGTGGGGTGGGCGCGACCGGGCGGATGTGCAGTGCGTCGCGCAAGATCAGGGTGACGGTCACGAAGCTCACATAGAGCAGCAGATACCAGGAGCCGAGCTTGCCGAGCGAGACCAGATCCAGCGCGCCTTGGCCGGCATAAGACCAGGTTTGCGTGAAGGTTCCGACATTCTCGGCGACCCAGATGAAGATGGCCGACAGGAACGCCGCGAGCGGCAACGGCATCCAGCGGGGTGTGCTGCCCGCATAGAACCAGACCCGGGTGCGCCAGAAGAGCAGCACTGTGGCCAGGAACAGCCCGGCGCGGATATCGGGCAGGAAATGATGCGTGAAGAAATTGCCATAGATCGCGGCGGCCAGCAGGAGGGTCAGCGCAAAGGGCGGGTAAGGCGCGAACTGCATATGAAAGATGCGGATGACGCGGGCCATATAGCTGCCGACGCAGGCATACATGAAGCCGGAGAAAAGCGGCACGCCGCCGATCTCCATAACCCCGGTATCGGGGTAATCCCAAGAGCCCATATGCAGCTTGAACACTTCCATCAAGGTGCCGGTGAGGTGGAAGAGCGCGATGACCTTGGCCTCGGCGATGCTTTCGAGCCGGAGCCAGAGGAACAGGATCTGGGTGGAAAGCGCGAACAGGAACAGAGCGTCATAGCGGCTGAGCGCCCAATTGGGCGACCAGATGAAGCGGGTGGCAATGATTGCGATCAGAAATAGGATGCCGAAAAGCGCCGCCCAGCCCTGTTTCAGCACAAACATGATGAACTCGGCGAGATGCGGATTGAGCCGTTCGCGCGCCCAATCGCCCATGCGGCGTTCCAGAAAAACGACGCCCCGATCCGTCATCCTGCCCCTTTATCTTGCGTGCCTGCCTCGCGCTGATGCAAGATGTTGTAGACCCCGAATCCCTAGAAGGAAAGAGCAGAGATATGCCGCTGAGCCCTGAGCAACTGGCCGAGATTGAAGAGAGCCGTCAGAATCCGCAACCCACCTTGCGCGCCGTGGCACCGGGGATGGAGCAGCATCTCTATAAAGCGCAGCCGGTTTTGGACCACGGCTTTGTGCGGGTCATCGACTATATGGGCGACGATGCCGCGATCGTGCAGGCGGCCCGGGTAAGCTATGGCGCGGGGACCAAAAAAGCCCGCGATGACAGTGGCTTGATCCGCTATCTGATGCGGCACTGGCACTCGACGCCGTTTGAGATGTGCGAGATCAAACTGCATGTGAAACTGCCGGTTTTCGTGGCGCGGCAATGGATCCGGCACCGGACGGCAAATGTGAATGAATACTCGGCGCGCTATTCGATCCTCGACCGGGAGTTCTATATCCCCGCGCCGGAACATCTGGCGGCGCAATCGGTGGTCAACAACCAGGGGCGCGGCGAGGTCTTGCAAGGCGAAGAGGCGGCGCGGGTTTTGGAGGTGCTGAAGGCCGACAGCGCGCGGGCCTATGACCATTACGAAGAGATGCTGAGCCAGGAGGGGCAGGCGGGGCTGGCCCGCGAATTGGCGCGGATGAACCTGCCGGCGAATGTTTACACGCAATGGTATTGGAAAGTGGATTTGCACAACCTGTTCCATTTCCTGCGGCTACGCGCCGATGCCCATGCGCAATATGAAATCCGGGTCTATGCGGAGGCGATTTGTGAGATGGTCAAAGATTGGGTCCCGGCGGCCTATGGCGCGTTCGAGGATTACCGCATGGGCGGGGTGCAGTTGAGTGGCAAGGGGGTTGATTGTCTCCGGCGGATGCTTTCAGGTGAAAAGGTCACGCAGGAGAACTCGGGGATGAGCAAAGGCGAGTGGCGGGAGTTTGAGGGAGTGTTTGCGGCCGGATGAGAGAGTGACGGTGTTCACGCGTGAGTGGGCGTAAGAAGTCGTGTGGATTAGGAGACTCTTTTTAGGCCTTTTGTATAGTTTGCTACAATCAATCAACGGAGTGTCCGATAGATGCCTTCAGCAGCACGAGTTCTGGCGCGAGACAAGATGATCCCGGAGGTCGGTCTTCTAATTGCAAGCCACACAGAGTTGAGGAGAGGAAAGAAGGGGCGTGATCCTCATAACTCAATACTGAAGTCATCCGTGATGATGCTCTGTGCGATATGGGAACTATACTGCGAGTCTGTTTTGGAGGAGGCTGTCGCGAAGCTGCTGGAAGCTAAAAGCGACCCTCAAACATTGCCTGATGCGATTAAGGGGCAGATTAAACAAGCAGTTTACCACGAGAATGTTTGGAAGTCCGACCCATTAAGTCTGGCTGGATTTGGTTGGCGCGATGTTCACTTGAGGATTGTCAAAGAAAGATGTGCTTCGTTCAATACGCCGAAACCTAAACAACTCGATGATCTCTTCAAAAAGATGTTAGGTCTAAAGGAGCTTTCGAAATCATGGACTGTTCAGCCATCAGAAATTGAGAATTTCGTTAAACTGCGTGGTGAAATTGCGCATCGTGGAACAGACGCTGCGAATGTTCCTCGTGATGACGCGATCCACTATAAGGTTATGATTTCGAAGACGATTTCTGAGACCGATGACGCCATATATGATTTCCTAAGGGCAGAGGAGAATACGGGTAGGGCACCGTGGCAGAAGACTTCCAAATAGTTGCTGCCTGAGAGTAGGAAACGTGCCGTTTCGTCGCCAACAAGCCGACTGTTTGACATGGCAGGCAGACGCCTGCCCGTTAATGCCGGACCAGCGTGCAAGCCCAAAAGATACGTCCAATTGACCGAAGCAAGCATCTTTTCCAGCGTCACAGGCACTGCTCTCACTCTCCGATCTTCGCACCCGCGCCAAGGACATCGCCCGCAAGCTGGCAACCGTGTCCGCGTTCCCTTCCTCCTATTCGCTGAAGGCCAAACAGGTCGCGATACGTCGGGTGCCGTATTCGGGGGTGCCAGGTCGGCGGGGTCGAGGGGGCGAAGTAGCTTTTGACGTCTTCTTAGGTCTCCGCACAGGCAAGGCGGTCACCGCTCAAGGGGCCTTGGGCCTGTGCAGCGGCGTCGCAGGTGTATTGGGCCAGCAGCAGGGCTAGAATTCGGTCATCTGCATGCTCCCACGCCGAAGTCTGACGCCGCGGTGTGGCTTTCTGTCAAAGAAACGGGCCGCAATGACCTTCACATCAGTGCGAGCGGTGCTAGTTGATATCGGATCGTTCAGCCCGGAGCCGCACCACATGTCCCTTCTGATCCTCTTCCTCGCCACCTCGGTGATCTTCCTGGTCGCCGATGCGATCATGTTGCCCACGGTGATCCAGCCGGTCTTTGCGCGGCATCTGGGCGATGGGCTGGCCGAGGGGATCCGGTGGCTGCCGGCGATCCTGTTTTACCTGATTTTCATGTTTGGCATTCTATGGTTCGCGGGTTGGCCGGCTTTGCGGGACGGAACCCCGCATATGGCGCTGATCAATGGCGCGATCTTGGGGTTGGTGGCCTATGGCACCTATGAATTGACCTCTTGGGCCGTCATGCGGGACTGGCATCCGCAGATGGTCGTGCTCGACATGGCCTGGGGCACGGTCTTGACCGCGGGCGCGGCCTGGGGCGGGGTGATGATCACCCGGGCGCTCACCTGAGGCGTTATTCGCGCAGCCAGGTTTGTTCGATGTACAGGATGCTGGCCTTGGGGATGATCAGGTCAGTCTGGTGATCCCGCCCGTTCCGGATGCGGAGCTTAATGAAATCATCGCCTTTCTCGCGCACGGAGCCGCGCACGGTTGCGCTGCGCACGGCACCGTTGGTGAGGCGGATCGGTTGCGTGAGGATGAATTTATAGGTGTAGCGCGGGTCGTTGGTAATCACTTCGTCAAAGAGCATTTGTGGTCCTTTCCCGAGGCGCGCCCGAGAATGCAGGCGCGGCTGAAGGTCTTAGGAAAGCCCGCAAAATGGGGGTAGCGCAAGAAATTCTTGCGGATTGCCGCTCTGTCAGAGGTGATCTGCGGGGCCGTGGCGACGGCTCAATTGTGGGGAAAAACATCAATACGCCGCCCGAATCTCTCCCCCGCGCGACGTCTGTCTTGTGGCCCGATCCCTAGGTGGAATCAGAGCTTCTGCAACTCCACCGCCGAGGCGCGGCCATCACGGCCTTCGCGGAGTTCGTAGCCAATTTTTTCGTTGTCGGCCAAGCCGGTAAGACCGGCGCGTTCGACCGCTGAGATATGTACAAACACATCATTGCCGCCATCATCGGGGGCAATGAAACCGTAACCTTTGGTGGTGTTGAACCATTTTACAGTGCCAGTGGGCATCGTCGTTGTCTTTCCTTCTCAAGGTTTTCCGCCCGCGGTAGTGCGGCGGTGCGGTGTCGTCAGGGCCGTCCTATTGGAATGCCTTCTTGAGAGGGCGGTTCAGCATAAACCTGTTGTCACAGAGAAAAGTTTGGAGCGAAATTGAAAAAAGGCAAGTGTTGGGTTGATTATGGGCTCTGTCTGGCATCAATTCGCGGAGCAATTGCGGCAAAGGTGCATAAGAGATGATCGTTTTCGGGCTAAAAAACTGCGACACATGCCGAAAGGCCGTAAAGGAATTGAAGGCCGCCGGGCATGAGGCGGTTTTGCGCGATGTGCGGGCCGCGCCATTGGATGCGGCGGAGTTGGCCCGGTTTTTAGACGCTTTTGGCGATCATTTGGTGAATCGCCGCTCGACCACGTGGCGTGGGTTGTCGGAAGAGGCGCGGGCGGCAACGCCAGAAGCGTTGCTGACGGCCCATGCGGCGCTGATGAAGCGCCCGGTGATCGAGGTGGCGGGGGAGCTTTATCTTGGGTGGAGCGCTGAGGTCAAACAGGCGCTCCTTTAGAGCGGCCGCGCAGGATCGCATCGAGCGAGAGCGGCCCTGCACCGCGCAGGACGATGACGATCAAGAGAAACACCCAGAACGCGCGTTGATCCATGATCAGGCTGCCGGAGGCGGCGTCGAACCAGCTGCCCCGGTCGGCGGCGGAGATGCCATGGCCGAAAATGTCGACCCAGCTCTGTGCGAAGACAAACCCGATCATGCCGAGGGCGGCGAGCCGTGTAGCGAGGCCGATCAGAAGCAGAAGCGGGAGGATGAACTCGCCCCAAGTCGCACCGAGGACCAGCAATTTGGCGAAAAGGCCCAATTGGCTTGCGTCATAGCCCGCGGCCTCGAACATGCGCGGCAGGATTTGGCCATAGGCCCCGAAACCGACATTGAGGAAGCCGAAAAAACCGTCGCCCAATTTGGTCAGGCCGGAATTCCAGTAATAGATCAGAAGTGTGCCTGCGAAGACCAGCCGCGCCAGGGTGGGGATGAGAAACGGCGCCAGGCCCTCAAGGGCGTCGAAGATGCGATTGTGCAGGGAAATCAAGGCAGTCATGGGTCTTTCCGATCAAGGGTCAGGGCGCCGGTGCTGACAAAGAGCGACAGAAGCGCGGAGATATTGGCTTTGGGTTCGGCGGCCTGGGTCGCGGCCATGGCCTCGGCAACGCTCATCCGGCCTTTTAGAAGCCGGGCGAAAGCAACACCGCCGATGGGCAAAAGATGCGGCACCGGGTCAAACCCGGGCCGGGTGATGATCACGTCTTGGCCGCCGCCGGTGGGTTTTGGGGCGTCCGGGTCGCTATTGGCGCGCCAGATTGCGTAGATCGGATAGCGGGATTGGACGACCAGCGTCGCAGGCGCAACGCGGGGTTTCAGCGCCAAGACCTCATTCGGATCGAGGCCTTCCATCGAGAGCGGGGTCACATCGGCGGCGTGATATGATTGCCGGAGGCCCAGTTCGAGCTTGGCGATATCCGGCAGATAGGGCAGATGCGCGACCGGCTCGAAGCTGGTTAGAAAGCCCGGGAGCCGTTGGCCATAGAGTTGCAGGCGCGGGTGCTCGGGCGGGTGCGCGCGCAGGAAGACGCCCGCCATGGCTTTGAAGAAATCGTTGCCCACGAGTTTCCGGAGAACGGGGAAGCCGGTTTCCAGCGCCTGGGTCAGTGAGACAGCGACATTGTTGCGATAAACGTCAAAACGTTTGCCAGCGGGGCCGCCATGGGCATCGCCGAGCCCCTCCGGGGTCGGTCGGCCTGCATCCATGATGGCTTCGGCGAATTGGGTTTGGCCAGCCATCGGTCTCAAGCCTCAACAGGGGTGAGAATGGTCTCCGCCCGGGCCGCTTCGGCGCGCAGTTCGGCAAAGGGCGGCACGTCGGTATCCCATTCGATCAGCGTCGGGCGGGGGCCACCCCGGGCGACGGTGTAGCGATAGAGCGCCCAGACCGGGTCGACCACCTCGCGGCCATGGCTGTCGATCAAGAGCGGGCGGCCTTGATCGTCTTCATCCTCGTCATGACCGCCGAGATGGATCTCGCCCACATGGGTGAGCGGGAAGGCGTCGATATAGCTATGCGCGTCCCAGCCCTGGTTGTTGGCAGAGACAAAGACGTTGTTCACGTCGAGCAGCAGGCCGCAGCCGGTGCGTTTGGCGATCGCGGACAGGAACTCAACCTCTTCCATCTCGGTTTCGTCAAAATCCAGATAGGTCGAGGGGTTTTCGAGCAGCATCTGCCGACCGATCGTGTCTTGCACCTGGTTGATATGGGCGGCGACGCGGGCGAGCGTGGCCTGTGTATAGGGCAGGGGCAGCAGGTCGTTCAGGAAGCCCATGTCATGGGTCGACCAGGCCAGATGTTCCGAGAAAGACGCGGGGTTGAGCCAGGTGCAGAGATGTTTCAGCCGCGCAAGGTGATCCGTATCGAGCGGGGCTTCGCCGCCAATCGACAGGCCAACGCCATGAACCGAGATCGGGAAACGCTCGGCCAAGGCGCGCAGTTGCGCCAGCGGGCGGCCGCCATCTCCCATGTAGTTTTCCGCGTGAATTTCGAGCCAGGTCACGGGGCCGGGATCTGCGATCAGATCGGCGTAGTGCTGGGCTTTGTAGCCGATACCGGCGGTCAGAGGGAGGCGCGTGTGTTGAGCCATATCGAGCATACTACCACCGGATCGTCTTAAAAAGGACCCCTGGCGCGAACGCCAGGGGCGGGTTTGGCAAAAGCCAAATTACATGTCGAGCGAGCGCAGAACCGAGGTGTCGGTGCCTTCGGGCAGGTCGCGCGCCAGGCCTTCGTAGCCATCGGCTTCGAGCGAGGCGAGGGTTTCACCCATGCGGCCATCTGGCAGCTCAACGTCGGCGCAGGTGCCGGCGGGCACGAAGGTCCAGGCGTTACCCTGATAGTCAACAGTCGAGGTGCCGGCGCAGGTGGTGCCGGGGCCCGCGGCGCAGTCGTTTTCGCCAGCGAGGCTGATGCCGAAGCATTTTTCCTGGGCCTGAGCTTGGGCCGGTGCGGTGCCGTGAGCGGTCAGAACAGCAGCGGCGGCGCCGAGCAGCGCCAGGGATTTCACGTGGGTCGACATTTTGGAGTATCTCCGAGTTGGTTAGATGACAGATCGCAAGTAGCAGCGACAGGGAAATTGGTAGCGGCTGGGGCCGATCACTGGCCAATCACAGAGCCGTGCCGCACGGGTCCGTGAGCGCGCGCGAGAGGTTTGTGAGCAGGGTGGGCGGTGCTAAAATGCGGGAAATATTCAAGAAAACAAGGGTTGCGACAGTATGCGGCCAACCGGGGATTTCCGCTCATGTTACAGGGGAAACCGGGGGAAGAGTGGCAAATGTTTCACCCTAACCTGGCGGCGGCTCGATCTTGGATTGGACGGGCGCGGGTGCCATATCGAGATGAGACAGGCAGGCAGAAGGACTCTCACATGCGCAATGCGGCTTTGGTTTTGGGCATTATCGGCGGTGTCACCGGCATGATCGTCGGATTTTTTGTTTATGGCTATGTGGCGTTTATCGACTCATTTGGCGAGATCGATAATGTGGCGCGGCAGGTCGACAACCCACAGCTTTTCAAAACAGTTGCGATTCTGTCGCCGCTTTTGGCGATTGCGGGTGGGGCGATGGCCCGGGCGCGGGCACTTTGGGGCGGTATCTTGCTGTTGATCTCAGCCACCGGGATGTATCACGCCTTCGGCTTCAACGTCGCCACCATGTTCCCGATTGCCTTTTGTGGTTTGGGCGGACTCTTGGCGCTGGCCGCCGGGCGGCCCGATGAGGAGAAAGCGCATTTTTGAGGGATGGGGGCCTTTGAGTTCTCATTGACCGAGATGCCTGGCCAATGGATGGCGGCCTTTCGAAAACTGGATGCCAAGCGCTCGCATGCAAGCCCCTCCAGTCTCTAACGGCCGTAAACTCTTTGAAGATCAGCGACCGCCTCGGCCTCGCAGCCGTGAACATAAACCCGGTATCGCACATCGTCTTTGCCGCCATAGGGGATCATGTCGTCAAAGAAATGAATGCCCCTCCTTTGCAGTGATTTCTTCAACGCGGTGAGCTTGACCTGTTCCTTGATGAAACCAACCAAATGGCTCCACGCCCAACTGTCATCTTTGATCTGCGTATATGCGTGGAAAACCGCGTCGCTTTCGCAGTCGAAGACCTTCTCCACCCTCTTCACGCCGCGTTCGGTGAAAACCCACTGAAAGGATGTGCCGACCTTTGCGAGTATGAACCCCTCGGAGATAGGCGCGCTATCAATCTGATAAGACAGAAAGTTGCAGCCGTTTTCTTCCATCCACGACCTCAAGTCACGGATCGTCCGAAGTTCAGTTTTTGGTTGTTCTGGCTTGAAATCCAAATGATCTGGCCTGTCGGTATCTCACTCAAGAAACGGCGCCGCGACTTGATCATTCTGTATGATCAAACGTTCTATCTCATCTCATCGCCCGAAAGCAGGCGTTGCTCCTTGAACGCCTGACAACAGCTTTTTCTAGCCCAAGCGGCCATTGGCCCTTGGGTCACTTCAGGTCCGGCGGGATCGCCTCGTTGGTCAAATCGGCGAGGATCTGATCCACCGGCAAGACACTGGTCTGTTTCTCCCCCAAACGGCGGAGGGTGACGGTGCGGTCCTCCACCTCTTTGCGGCCGATGGCGAGGATGACAGGGACCTTGCCCACGGAATGCTCGCGGACCTTGTAGTTGATCTTCTCGTTCCGGATATCGGCCTCAGCGCGGATGCCGGCGTCTTTTAGCATCTGGGTGACTTCCAGCACATACTCGTCGGCCTCCGACACGATCGCGGCCACCACGACCTGCCGGGGCGCGAGCCAGAACGGCAGTTTGCCAGCGTAGTTCTCGATCATGATGCCGATGAAGCGCTCGAACGAGCCCAGGATCGCGCGGTGCAGCATGACGGGGCGATGTTTCGCGCCGTCCTCGCCAATATAGTTGGCATCGAGCCGTTCCGGCAGGTTGAAATCCGCCTGGAACGTGCCGCATTGCCATTCGCGGCCAATCGCATCGGTCAGTTTGAAGTCGAGTTTGGGGCCGTAAAACGCGCCTTCGCCCGGGTCGATCTCATAATCATTGCGGACGCTGAGGATCGCCTTCTCCAGCGCGGTTTCGGCCTTGTCCCAAACTTCGTCAGAGCCGACGCGGACCTCGGGGCGGGTCGAGAGTTTGATGTCGAAACTCGCAAAGCCCGCATCGCGGTAGATGCCGGACAAGAGCTCGATAAAGGCCGCGCATTCCGCCTCGATCTGATCCTCGGTGCAGAAGATATGCGCGTCATCCTGGGTGAAGCCGCGCACCCGCATCAGCCCGTGCAGCGCGCCATGGGCCTCATAACGGTGGCAAGAGCCGAACTCGGCTAGGCGCAGCGGCAGATCGCGGTAGGATTTGATGCCCTGGTTGAAAATCTGCACATGGCAGGGGCAGTTCATCGGCTTCAGAGCATTGGTGCGTTTTTCATTCGCGTGCTCTTCGTCGATCTCCGTGATGTACATGTTTTCACGGTATTTATCCCAATGGCCCGAGGCTTCCCACAGTTTGCGGTCGACGACTTGCGGCGTCTTGATCTCTTGATAACCCGCCTTGGTCAGGCGGCGGCGCATATAGTCTTCAAGCTCGCGATAGATTGACCAGCCATTGGGGTGCCAGAAGACCATGCCCGGCGCTTCCTCCTGGAAATGGAACAGCTCCATCTCCCGGCCCAGGCGGCGGTGGTCGCGTTTCTCGGCTTCTTCGAGGAAGGTCAGGTGGTCTTTCAACTGCTGCCGGTTCTGGAAGGCGACGCCATAGATCCGCTGAAGCTGCGGACGATTGCTGTCGCCGCGCCAATAGGCCCCGGCGACTTTCATCAGTTTGAACGCGTCGGCGGGTACCTGGCCGGTGTGTTGGAAATGCGGGCCGCGGCAGAGGTCTTGCCAATGGCCATGCCAATACATCCGGAGCGGTTCGTCCCCGGGGATGGCTTCGATCAGCTCGACCTTATAAGGCTCGTTATTGGCCTCGTAGAAGGCGACGGCGCGGTCGCGTTCCCAGATCTCGGTGGTCACCGGGTCGCGGCGGTTGATGATTTCTTTCATCTTCGCTTCGATCACACCGAGGTCTTCGGGGGTAAAGGGCTCTTCCCGGTCGAAATCGTAATAGAAGCCGTTATCGATGACGGGGCCGATGGTGACTTTGACATCGGGCCAAATCTCCTGCACGGCGCGGGCCATGATATGGGCGCAGTCATGGCGGATCAGTTCCAGCGCCGGGGCTTCATCCTTCATCGTGTTGATGGCGATCGCGGCGTCGGCCTCAATCGGCCAGGCGAGATCCCAATGGATGCCATCGACCTGCGCCGAGATGGCTTTCTTGGCCAGCGAGGGCGCAATGCTTTCCGCCACTTCCGCCGGAGTCACGCCAGCGGCGTAGCTACGGGAATTGCCATCGGGGAAAGTCAGGGAAATCTGGGCCATCGGCCGGTCTCCTCATCAGTTTGGCGCCTACGAAACGCCCGGTTGCGGGACAATATGTATGTGCCGACTGAATGCCCTCTGTTGGGCTGCGCGTCAAGGTGCCGGAAAGGTGCGGCGGTTCAATTTGTCGGACCAGAGCAGATGGGCAAGCGACAGGGCGACACCGGCAGCGGCGGCCAGACCCAGCAAACCAGGGCCAAACCCGGCCAGGACCAGCCCGCCGATGAAGGCGCCAAGGGCGGTGCCGATATAAACCCCGGCGGCGTTGAGCGACAGGAGCACAGGCGCCTGGGTCGCGTCGAGGATGATCAGCCGAACCTGTTGTGCCGCCCCGAAGGACCAACCGATCACCGACCAGATGAGTACGATCAACCCCAAGACCCAGGTATTGAGCGGCAGGATCGAGAAAAGCGGCAACACCGCAAGTTGCGCCAGGCAGAGGCCGATCAGCGTGCGGGAGGGGCCGAACCGGTCGGACAGGATGCCGCCAAAGAGATTGCCCAAGATCGCGCCGATCCCGAAGAGCAGGAGCATGAGGGAAACCCCGTCGCGGCCCAGGCCCTGCACTTGGGCGAGGAGCGGGGTGAAATAGGTGTAGAGCACGAAGATCGCGCCCAGAAATGTCGTGGTAAACAAGACCGAGACCATGATTGGCAGGCTGGTCAGGTTCGCTCGCAGATCGCGCAGCGCCACCGCGTGGAAGGGCAGACCCGGCGGGATCATCCGCCAGAGCAGAATGAGCGCCGGAAGCGACAAAAGGGCGACGACGCCAAAGGCCCATCGCCAGCCAATGGTGTAGGCGAGCCAACTGCCCGCCGGGATGCCGAGGGCTTGGGCCACGGTGATCCCGGCAAAGACCAAGGCGAGGGTTCGGGCGCGTTGATCGGCGGGGACCAGCGTCGCCGCGACAGCGGCGGCGACGGGGGTGATGACGCCCGCCCCGGCGGCGGCCAGGGCCCGGGCCAGATGCAGCGTGGTGATGTCGGGCGCGAGGGCAGAGGCCAGCGAGGCGAGCCCGTAGAGGCTGAACCCCGCGGCCAGCACCCGGCGCCGCCCGATCCGCCCCGTGGCCGCCACCAGAAGCGGCGAGAGGACAGCATAGGTCAGCGCATAGGTCGTCATCAGATTGCCCGTCGCCGCCCGGCTTGCGCCGAGGTCTTGGGCCAAGGGTTCCAAAATCCCAATGACGAGGAAGGCCCCCATGCCGACAACGAAATTCGCGGCGGAGAGGGACCAGATCACGGTGCGGGAGGCGGTGCTCATCCCCGCGACAGTAGAGACGCCGCGCCCGAGGTCAATTCGGGCGCGGCGTCATTTGGTCAACTGTCTGTGTCAGGCGGCGGCGAAGACCGCGTAGCCCATGATCAAGACACAGATCCACCCGGCGGTGAAAACGATGGGCCGGAGCGGCATGCGCGCCACGCCGGCGATCATGCCCGCCGCATGGAGGACGCGGATCCAGAAAAACGCGATGGCCGTCCAATAGGTGAGACCGGTGAACCCGTCGAACCGATCCACCATCAGAACCAGCACCGCGAAGGGCATGGCTTGTTCCAAGAGGTTCAGATGCGCGCGATGGGCGCGCTGCACCCAGGGGCGCAATCTGCTGATCGTCGCAGGTGTATCGAACGCGTCTTCTTCGGAGGGGTCGGATGCGATGCCAACAACATAAGGGATCCACATCGAGGCCGCGAGGATCATCAGGCAGGCGAGAATGCCCAATTCGGTGGGGAATTCCATGACTCAAGCCTCCTCGTGTTCGTCCCAGAGATGATCGCCGCCGAAATGGGTCGGCGTGCCGGTCTCGAGCCAGGTTTTGAGGCCTGCAAGTGAGCGCACCCAACCGTCCGCGGTGCCGCCCGATGGATCGTGGGCAAGGCCACGATGCTCTACGGTAAGGCAACAATAATCGCCCTGCGGTTCGATCAGATATGTCACCTCGCTGGTTTTTGCATCGGGTTCCCATTTGGGCTCGAAACTGGTGACGAGCCGCGTCTTCGGTTCGACGACCATCTCTTTGGTGTGCAAGGTCTCGGTGCCATCGGGGGTGCGATACACCAACGTATCGCCGCGGCGCTCGGCCGTTTGTTCGAGAAAGTCATAGTGCTGAACGGCGTCTGCGTTGGTGAGGGCGTCCCAAAGCGCATCTTGGGAGCAGCGGATATAAGTCTGCATCATGAAATCGGGTTTGGTCATGGTCTAAGCCTCCTTCACATCGCCATTTTGAGGGCGCTGCCGGTTTCGAGATAGGATTTGAGCGAGGCCGCCAACCGTGCCCAACCTTCGGCGAAGCCTTCTTGGCCGGGGGCCATATCGTAATGCTCGATGGTCAGTTTGCAGGTGTCGCCCTGGGCTTCGATCACATAGACCATATGGCTCGCGGGCGCGTCCGGCCCCATGAACATCGGTTCGAAGGTCATCGCGATACGGGTTTTGGGGTCCATCTCGGTGGTGACCTGGCGCAGCATCGGGTTGCCATCGGGCAGGATAAACTCGGTCACATTGTCCGGCTTCGCATCGCCGCGCACGTCGTTGCACATGAAGTGATACATCGCCATTTGATCGGCCTTGGTCAGCGCATCCCAAAGCGCATCTTGCGTGCAGCGGATGAAAGTCTGCATCATGAAATCGGGTTTACCCATTACACTCTCTCTTTCCAGTTTGGCTTTCAGGTCGCTCAACGCGCTGGCCTGTGGCTGGAGAAAGGGCGCGACCCAACGGTCGAGCATCTCTTGCAAGGGCAAGGCATTGAGATAGTGATGTTTGAACCGCCCATGGCGGCGCGTGATGACAAGATGCGCGTCTTCAAGCACTTTGAGATGTCTCATGACGCCAAAACGGGTCATGTCCAGCTGTTCCTCCAGATCACTCAAGGATTGCCCGTCTTTCCGGCGCAGACTGTCCAACAGCGCGCGCCGGGTCGGGTCGTTGAGGGCTTTGAAGATCGTATCCATGAGGTCTTTATAGGTGATAAAATAGTCACGTGACAAGGTAGTCACCTATTGGATTGTATGACGTGACGGCGTTTTGCATTGAAAAACAGGGTTTTTCTTGCTGTTTTTATCGTGCGGTGCAGTAATGACGCCCGAATGAGAAGGGCGTTTTGCGATGACAGATGGTGTGTTTGAGACGGTTCAGAGGCGGTGGTTGGCCTATAATCGAATCGCGGGAGACGGGCCGGGCGTCGTGTTTTTGGGCGGGTTCAAATCCGACAAAGAGGGCACCAAAGCCCTGCATCTCGAGGCCTGGGCCAAGGCAACGGGCCGGGCATTTCTGCGGTTCGACTATTCGGGCCATGGGACATCGTCGGGTGAGTTCACTGAGGGATCGATTGGCGATTGGGCCGAGGATGCGTCTGCTGCGATTTTGGGCCTGACGGAGGGGCCGCAAGTGCTGGTGGGGTCCTCGATGGGCGGCTGGATCTCGCTCTTGATGGCGAAACGGCACCTCGAGAAACTGGCCGGGTTGGTGACCATTGCCGCGGCGCCGGATTTCACCGAAGACAGCATGTGGGCCGGGTTTTCAGATGCCCAGAGGGTGGAGCTTGCGGAGACGGGCCAGGTTGCGTTGCCCTCGGAATATGGCGAGCCCTATATCATCACTAAACGGCTGATTGAGGAGGGGCGGAGCCAGTTGGTTCTGCGGGAGCCGTTGGCGATCGACGTGCCGGTGCGGATGCTGCAGGGCACGGCGGACGCGGATGTGGAGATGTCGGTGGCGCAGCGGCTGCTGGAGCATCTGGAAGGGCCGGATATCCGGTTGGAGCTGGTCAAAGGCGCTGATCATCGGTTCTCCGATGAGACCTGCCTGGCGCTGATCACGGAGAAGGTCGAAGAGGTTCTGGCGCGTGCGTAGGGTTGGCAAATGGCTGGGCCGATTGCTGTTGGCGCTCGTTGTGTTGTTGGGGGCTGTCTGGCTCTTTGGTCCGACCGAACCGGTGGAGCGCGGCGCGCCCTTCGCGGGTGATTTGAGCGATCCGGCGGCGCATTTAGCGGCGCGGGAGGCGGCGTTTGACGACATCACCCCGGGGGCCGAGGCGCGGATCATCTGGGCTGGTGCGCCGGGTGCGGAGACGCCGCTGACGGTGCTGTATCTGCATGGGTTTTCCGCGACCTCGGAAGAGATCCGCCCGGTGCCCGACAATGTCGCCGATGCATTGGGTGCGAACCTGGTCTATGCCCGGTTGCGAGGCCACGGGCGCGGCGGGGCGGCGCTGGCCCAAGCGACAGCGGGCGCCTGGATCGACGACACGGCCGAGGCTTTGGCCGTCGCGCGCGCGGTGGGCGAGGAGGTTCTGATCATCGGCACCTCCACCGGCGCGACCTTGGCGGCGATTGCGATGACCGAGCCGGATATGGCGGTGGATGTCGCGGGGGTGGTGATGATCTCGGCCAATTTCGAGCTGGCCAATCCGGCGGGTGTGCTCTTGGAATGGCCCGCGGCACGGGTTTGGGTGCCCTGGCTCGTTGGCGCGGAGCGCAGTTTCGAGACCCTGAATGACGCCCATGCCACCTATTGGACCTGGTCCTACCCGACCATCGCGACCTTGCCGCTGGCGGCGGTGATGCGGGAGGCCCGGGGACGCGATTATGCGACCGTGGAGGCCCCACTTTTGTCGATTTTTTCCGATCAGGATCAGGTGGTCTCCGCCGCCGCGTCGCGGGCCTTTGCGGAGGGGTGGGGCGGCCCGGTGCAGCTTGCGCCGCAGGACCTGCCGGCGGAGGGTGCAGACCCCTATAATCATGTGATTGCTGGCGATGTTTTGAGCCCGGCCATGACCGCAGATGTGACCCAAATCATCCTCGACTGGGCGGCCGTGCAGGGCTTCTAGAGCAAGGGCGTTTTCCGCGCTGCAGCGACGATTTTCTGTCTTTTCCCTTGCCGAAACCGGTTTCGGAACGAAGGTTCTGAGTCGGGGAGTGAGATCAAATGCCAATCGCAAAGCCACGAGAGCGGGCCGCCAAACGGGTGACGATCAATGATCTGGCCCGGTCCTTGGGCATCGCCAAGGGCACGGTTAGCCGGGCGCTCAATGGCTATCCTGATATCTCGGAAACCACCCGGGTTCGTGTGACCCGCGCGGCGGAGCGTATGGGGTATCGGCCCTTGGCGCAGGCGCAAGCGATCCGCACCGGGCGGGCGCGCTCTTTGGGGCTGGTCTTGAATGCGGGCGGAGATGCCGAGCATCGGCCTTTTCTGACCGATTTCCTCGATGGTATTTCGCGCGCGGCCTCGAAAGAGAGTTGGACGCTGAGTGTTGCCACGGCCCATGACGTGGAGGACGAGGTGGCCACGATGGCGCGGCTGATCGATGAGCGGAAGGTGGATGGGTTCATCTTGCCCCGGACGCGGCTGCACGATGCGCGGATTGACTTGTTGCGCGATCTGGATGTGCCGTTTGTCCTTTTTGGGCGCACGGCGGACCCCACCGGCTGCGCCTGGTATGACATCAGCGGTGAAGATGCGATGACCGCCGCCGTGCAGCGGTTGGCTAATCGCGGGCATCGGCGGATCGGCTTCATTAATGGCGCGTTGGAGTACACCTATGCCGGGCTGCGCGAAGGTGGCTATCGGGCGGGTCTGGCCGATGCGGGCTTGCCATTTGATCCGGCGCTTATGGTCGACGGCGCGACCACGATGGCCGAGGGGGAGGTTCAGGGTGAGCGCCTGCTGGATCTGGCCGAACCGCCCACGGCGATTGTCTGCGCATTGGATTTGGCCGCTCTTGGAGTTTACCGCGCCGCCGCGCGCCGCGGGCTGCGCATTGGCCCCGATCTGGCAGTGATCAGCTATGACGGCATTCCCGAAGGCGCGACGGCGACGCCACCATTGACCACCTATGCGGTGGATAGCCGGGCCGCGGGCGCGCGGCTGGCCAAGCTTCTCTTCGCCCGCATTCGCGGGACCGATCCAGAACGTCTGCGCGAACTCGCGCCTGCGCGGTTGATCGCGCGGGCGTCGGATGTCGCAGATTTTTATCCGGATCCGGCGGCAGCGCTGGGGCCGGTCAGTACCGAAAACAACCATTGGGAGGATTGAAATGACACTGATGATGAAGGGGACCCGTTTGGCCCTGATGGCGGCGGTCTCAAGCCTGGCGCTTGGCTCCGTCGCTGCGGCCCAAGACACGATCCGGTTTTGGACGACCGAGGAACAGCCTGAGCGTTTGGCCCGGCAAGAGGCGATGGCCGCCGAGTTTACTGCGGAGAGCGGTATTTCTGTCGAGGTGATCCCGGTCACCGAAAGCGATCTGGGCACCCGGGCCACGGCGGCCTTTGCCGCGGGCGATTTGCCGGACGTGATCTATCACCCGCTGCAATATGCGCTGCCCTGGACCGAAGCCGGCATCTTGGACCCGGACGCGGCCAGTGATGTGATCGAGGACCTGGGCGAAGATACCTTTGCACCGGGCGCCTTGAGCATGGCGGCAACCGAAGACGGGTTCGCCTCGGTTCCGGTGGATGGCTGGACGCAGATGATCGTCTATCGTGCCGATTTGTTTGAAGAAAACGGGCTGGAGCCGCCCAACACCTATGCCAATGTGCTGGCCGCCGTTGAGGCATTGCACAATCCGCCGGAGATGTTCGGTTTCGTTGCGGCGACCAAGATCGACGAGAATTTCATGAGCCAAGTTCTGGAGCATGTGTTCCTCGCCAATGGCGTGAGCCCGGTCGGCGCGGACGGGTTCCAGGAGTTGGACGAGGCGGCGACCACCGAGGTGTTGGAGTTCTATGCCGCGATTGTTGAGGCCAGCCCCGATGGGGAGTTGTTCTGGCAGCAATCTCGCGAGCTTTACTTCGCGGGTCGTGCGGCAATGATCATCTGGTCGCCCTTCATCCTCGACGAGTTGGCCGGTCTTCGCGACAGCGCACCGCCGACCATCACCGACGATCCGACCAGCGGCGAGTTGGCCTCGCGCACGGGTATCGTGACCAACTTTGCCGGCCCGTCGAACCCCGATGGCGCGGCCTGGGCCGATATCCGCTATTTCGGAATCACGGCGGATGCCGATACCGATGCGGCGATGGAATTTGTCCAATTCTCGATGGATCAGGGCTATACCGCGACGCTGGCCATCGCACCGGAGGGAAAGTTCCCGATCCGGCGCGGCACGGCGGAGGATCCGACTGCGTTTACCGAAGCCTGGGCGATGCTTGACGTCGGTGTCGACCGCCGCGCGCCTTTGGGCGACCTCTATGACCAAGCGATGATTGACGAGATTGTCGGCGGTCTGGATGTGGCGCAGCGCTGGGGCGTGGCCGATGGCCAACTCGGTCTGGCCAGCCGGATCGTCAACAGCCAGATCATCAACCGGTTGGTGCGTGAATACATGGATGGGGTGCGGGATGCCTCGGCCACGGTCGCGCTGATGAATGAGGAGCTGGCGCGGATCGAATGATCCGGGCTCAGCCGATCTGATCAAGCTTTCGGGCGGCGCATTGGCCGTCGCCCGGGGCCAGCCCTCCCGCTCAATCGGAGACCAAGCTGATGACGACCGCTGTCCCTCCTAAGGGCACCGGCCCCCTTGCGCGCCGCGAAGCGCGCCTGGCCTGGGGTCTGTTGTTCCCGACACTTGCTAGTGTGGCGCTGGTGGTTCTGCTGCCGCTCTTGGCGATCTTCTGGATCAGTTTCAAACCGGTTGGCCTGGCCGATTTGCGGGCCGCGGCGCCGGTGGCGCGCGAAGACCTGCGCGATGCGGACGATGCGGAGCCTTACATCCGCTATCGCATTCGCAACTCCAGTCAAAGCGACCCGATTGAGGCCGTGGTTCTGACCGACCTCATCCCGGATCAGGTCGAGATTCTGGAGCTGCCAGAGGGGTGCGAACTGGATGGGCAGGCGCTGACCTGCCGGATCGACCTGTTGGAGCCGGGCGAGCGTCTCACGCTGGAAATTCCCGTCGGGCTGCCCGCTGATATCGAGGCGGCGGAAGCGGCGATTGAGGATGGCGAGCCGAGCATCACGGGGTCAGCCGATAATGTGCTGACCAACATGGAATTCACCTTGGAGAATTTCGCCGAAATCTTTGATGCGCGCGAGTTTTGGACCGTCATTGGGGCAACGCTGTTTTACACCGTGTTTGGGACGTTTGGCGCGCTGATCGTCGGGCTTTTCGCGGCGCTTTTGCTCAATAAGAGTTTCCGGGGGCAGGGGGTCCTGCGCGGGCTTTACCTCTTCCCCTATGTCGCCCCGGTGATCGCGGTGGCGTTTTCCTGGGTGATCTTGTTCGACCCCTTCTCGGGCTCGGTCAATGCACTGCTGATTCAGATGGGCGTGACCTCGCAAGCGATCAATTTCTTCGGCGAGCGGCCCCTGGCGCTGATCATGGTGACGGTGTTCGAAATCTGGCGCTACTTCCCGCTCTCCTTCCTCTTCATCCTCGCGCGGATGCAGTCGATCGACACCGATATGTATGAGGCGGCAGATGTGGATGGCGCCTCGCCGTTCCAGAAGTTCCGCTATCTGAGCCTACCGATGTTGATGGGCATCCTCTCGGTTCTGTTCCTGCTGCGGTTCATTTGGACCTTCAACAAGTTCGACGACATCTTCCTGCTGACGGGCGGCAATGCGGGCACGCGGACGCTGACGGTGAATGTCTATGAGCAGGCCTTCGCGCTGTCGAATATCGGGGCGGGGGCGGCCGTGGCGGTGGTCATCCTGCTCTGCTTGCTCTGCTTCTCGTGGTTCTTCTTCAAATTCATGTCGAAAGAGGAGGGGCTCTGATGCGGATCTTCTGGAACAGCTATATCACCGGGCCGATCCTGGGCGTCTTGTGGGCCTTCGTGATTGCGACAACCGTCTCGGTCCTGCTCTCTTTCATGACGGGCGAGGCGTTTCGGCCTGGTCTGATCGGCTGCCTGCTTTTGGGTGCGCTTGTCGGGGTCGTCTCGGTCGAGCCGTTTGATCGGCGGCTTCTGGCTGCGGGCGCGGTGATTTTGACGCTTGCGCTGACCTATACCCCGTTTGGTCCGATCCATGTGGCTGAGACTGTCGGTCTGGGCGGCCATCTGGCAGTGGCGGTCGGGTTCGGCATTGGCTTGGCCTGGCCGATATTGGTGATGTTCGACGGATGCCCGAAGGGCGCGTTGAACCGGCATGAATGGGAAGAGGCGGTGATCCGGTTTTTGACCGGGTTCGGCTATATCTTCTTCACCGCCGCCGTCGCGATCCCGTTTTATGTGATGGTGATGACCAGCCTGAAGACGCAAGGCGAATTGATCGCGAACCCGTTGGATTTCACGATTGATCTGAGCCGAGGTTGGGCGTTGCTCAGAAGCTACGAAGAGCTGTTCCGCGATTTCAATTTCGGCAGCTATCTGTGGACCAGCTTCTATATCTCGATCTTGACGGTTCTGATCACGCTGCTCTTCTCGATTCCCGGGGCCTATGCGGTGGCACGGCTGCGGTTTAAGGGGCAGAAATCGCTCTCTCGCTCGATCCTCCTGATCTACATGGTGCCGATGATTGTTTTGGCGCTGCCGATCTATATCGCGTTTTCGATGACCGGCTTGCGCAACTCCATCACCGGGATCGTGATGATCTATCCGGTGACGACGATCCCGGTCGCGCTCTATATGTTGCAGGGCTATTTCCGGGGCTTGCCGGCGGAGATCGAAGAGGCCGGGCTGATGGATGGCTTGAGCCGGCTGCAGGTGATCTGGAAGATCACACTGCCGCTTTCGCTGCCTGCGCTGGCCTCGGTCTCGCTTTATGTCTTCATGATTGCGTGGAACGAGTTCCTGCTCGCCTTCATGCTCTTGGATGACCCATCGAAATTCACGCTCACACGGGGCATTGCCTCGCTCAACTCCTCCGAGATCCCCCGCCAGCATCTGATGGCTGGTGCCGTGATTGCCACGGTGCCGGTGATGGCGCTGTTCCTGGGGTTGGAGAAATTCATGACACGCGGCCTGACCGCAGGCTCAGTCAAAGGATAACCCACGATGATTGCAGAGCAAACTGCCGCGCCCACCGCCCCCTTGGACGACGAGGCCCGGCGCATTCTAAGGCTGAATGACAAAGGCGGCTATACGGTGCCAACCGCCGGGCTGTACCCCTATCAGTGGAATTGGGACAGCGCCTTTGCCGGGCTTGGCTTTTCGCGTTTCGACGTGCCGCGCGCCTGGGAAGAGCTGGAAACGCTGATGTCGGGGCAATGGGAAAACGGGATGGTGCCGCATATCCTGTTTCACCGGCCCGACCCGGGCTATTTCCCGGGCGCGGATGTTTGGGGCGCGGAGGGTGCGCCGGGCAAAGGGCCGGGTCGGGTCGCCTCGTCGGGGATCAGCCAGCCGCCGGTTGCGGCCAGTTTTGCCTGGCGGATTTATCAGCGAGATCCGGTGCTTGGAGAGGCGCGGCTTCGGGTGATGTTCCCGAAATTGATGGCGTTTCATCGGTGGTTCATCGCGGCGCGTGCCGAAAGCGGCGCAGTCGCAATCACCCATCCTTGGGAAGCGGGCCGAGACAATGCGCCGGATTGGGACGACGCGATGGCGCGGATCGATCCGCAAGGGGTGGCGCCTTACACGCGGCGCGACACCGGCCATGTGAACCCGCGTATGCGCCCGACGAAAGAGGATTACGATCGCTATATCTGGCTGGTGCAATTCGGTCGTGAGCGGGGCTGGGACGATGCGGCGATTGCTGCGGAGAGCCCGTTTCGTGTGGCGGACCCGACGCTGACCTTCACATTGATGCGGGCCTGTCGCGATCTGCGGGACGCAGCGGTGGTCTTGGGCGAAGACACTGGTGAGATTGAGGCGTGGATTGCTCATCTGGAGGCGGGGGCCGAGACGCTCTGGAATGCGCAGATCGGCGCTTATGATAGCCGCGATCTGCGCAGCGGGGCGCTCTCCGGCGTGGTCAGCAACGCGTCGTTCCTGTGTTGGTGGGGCGGGCTTGATGACCACCGCTCTATCGCCACATTGGCGCGCATTCTGGACGCGGCACCCTATAGCCTGCCCAGTTTTGACCCGGCCCATCCGAAATTCGACCCGTTGCGCTATTGGCGCGGGCCGGTTTGGGGCGTGATGAACATGATCGCCGGTCTGGGCATGGCCGAACAAGGGCTGGCCGAGCAGGCCGCGCGCGTGCGTGCCGATACGGCCCGGCTGATCTCGGAAAACGGATTTGCGGAGTATTTCAGCCCCGAGGACGGCACACCCGCCGGGGGCGCGACATTCACTTGGACGGCGGCGATCTGGCTGGCTTGGGCCTCGCCATCGGCAGCGGAGGGGTAAGATATGGGACAGATCGAACTGAAAGCGGTCGAGAAATGGTATGGCGAGGCGCAAGTTATCAAAGGCGTCGATCTGGACATTCATGACGGCGAGTTTGTCATCTTTGTCGGCCCGTCCGGCTGCGGAAAATCCACACTGCTTCGGATGATTGCCGGGTTGGAGGAGACGTCGCGCGGGCAGGTGATCATCGATGGGCGTGATGCGACGGCGGAGCCGCCCTCGAAACGCGGCCTCGCCATGGTGTTCCAGTCTTACGCGCTCTATCCGCATATGTCGGTGAAGGACAATATGGGTTTCTCGTTGAAAACGGCGGGCGCGTCCAAGGCCGAGCAGGACGAGAAAGTCGCTGAGGCCGCGCGGGCCTTGCGGTTGGAGGAGTATCTGGAGCGACGGCCCAAGGATTTGTCGGGTGGGCAGCGGCAGCGGGTGGCCATTGGCCGTTCCATCGTTCGCGACCCGACGGCGTTTTTGTTTGATGAGCCGCTCTCCAATCTCGACGCCTCGCTGCGCGTGGAGATGCGCTATGAGATCGCCAAACTGCACCAGTCGTTGGATGCCACGATGATCTATGTGACCCATGATCAGGTTGAGGCGATGACCCTGGCCGACCGGATCGTGGTGCTGAGCGCGGGGCAGATCGAGCAGGTGGGCAGCCCGAAAGAGCTCTACGACCACCCCGCGAACCTGTTTGTGGCGCAGTTCATCGGCTCACCGAAAATGAACATCCTGCCCTGCGAGGTGAAAGACGGCGCGTTTTCCCTGCCGGGCGGCGGCGGTGGTGTGGCCACCGGTGCCGAGGGCGGCACGCAACTGGGCATCCGGCCTGAGGCGATTTCCATTGGCGCGGCGGGCTCTGGCCATGTGGATGGGACGGTCGATGTCGTCGAATATCTCGGCGCTGACGCCTATCTGATCATCGATTGTGGGGCCTCGGGCAAACTGACTGTCCGCTCGGATGGAGAGACCACCTTGAAACCGGGCGATGTCGTGGGCCTAGCCTTCGAAGATCGCAAACTGCATTTCTTCACCGCCGACGGGATCGCGCTGCGCTAGGCATCACCGGCCCCGTTTGGGGCTGGTCCGGTGCGGAACGCCTGCGAGGTTTCGAACATGTAGGGCCTTGGTTGGTAGGGCTTGCGGTCACATGCGCAACGACCACCAAAGACGTGCCTGGACCCAGAACAAACTCAACCTATCATGGGCGCGGTTGTGTTCATCGTCTCCGACGTCTCGGCTATCGTGAGCGGTCGCAGAGGTTGTCGCGGGGCGACTGGGAGGCGTGCAAGAAGGAGATCAAGGATATGGCAGCGAAAGAGACCATTCACGCGATCACGCCGGACGGGTTTCAGAGCTATCTGCGAGACTGGAAGATGTCGCCGGGTCTGGTTGTGGGCGATTTGGTGTTCCTGACCGGCATGACCGGGGCGGGACCCGGCGGCAGTGTCGATCCGGACCCGAAGCGGCAGATCGAGCTTGCCTTTGAGCGGGTTCAGACCGTGCTGAACGCTGCAGGCGCGCGCATGATCGACCTGACCTCCTATCATGAGGGGTTGCAGGATCATCTCGACGTTTTTCGGGAAATCCGAAGCAGATATGTCACGGAGCCCTATCCGGCCTGGACCGCGATTGAGGTTCAGGGCTTTGTGACACCGGGGACGGTGGTCGAATTGCGGGTTGTCGGGCGGCTTTTCTCGGCTGAAGCCGAATAGGTGCGGACTGGCGGCGGTTGACGTCGAGACTGTCTATGCCAAATTGGCGCCGCCGGGTAAGAGTGCTGCGTTGCCGTCTGATGCCGCAGGCGAGAAAATTTAGGCCAGAAGAAGGGGATAGCCCGTGACCGAGCCGTTGGTCTTGTTGCCGGGAATGATGTGCGACGCGCGGCTATGGTGGCCGCAGATGGCCGCGCTGTCGAGCACGCATGCGCTGCATATGGCCCCAATCAGCGGCGGAGATTACATCGAAGAGATTGCCGCGCAGGTTTTGGCAGGCGCGCCGGAGCGGTTTGCGCTGGCGGGGCTGAGCATGGGCGGAATCGTGGCGATGGAGATCTATCGCCGCGCGCCGGATCGGGTCAGCCGGATCGCGCTTCTCGACACCAACCCATTGGCCGAGACGCCAACCGTGGCCGCCGCGCGGGAGCCGCAGATCGTGGCGGCCAAGGCCGGGCGATTGGTCGAGGTCATGCGCGATGAGATGAAGCCGAATTATCTGGCGCCAGGCCCTGGGCAAGACGAGATTTTGGGCCTGGTCCTGGAGATGGCAGAAGGCCTGGGCCCGAATGTGTTTGTGGCGCAGTCGCGTGCGTTGCAGCGGCGACAGGATCAGCAGGCGGTGCTGCGCCGCATTTCCGTGCCGGCGCTTGTTCTCTGTGGTGAATATGACGCGCTTTGCCCGGTTCGGCGGCACGAGTTCATGGCCGATCTGATCCCGCGCGCGACGCTGCAAATCATCGAAGGGGCCGGGCATTTGCCGACCCTGGAACAGCCAATCGCCACCACGCGCGCCTTGCGCACTTGGCTTGAGGGCTAGCCCGCGCGGCCCGCGTTTTTGGGCGCCAAGGTTGGGGCCGCGACCGGTTCCCGCGTCTCTGGGTCGAAGAACGGCGTGTCGCGCCAGCGACCAGAGATCAGCGCCGCCCCGGCTTTGATCATCAGGCTGATCACGGGTCGGGTGATGTTCTTATGCCGGGTTTTCCCGTCTGCGGTGGGCAAGAAGGTATGGCCGATCACGCGGCCCAGGGCCTCGGGCCTGTCGATATTGCGGGTCAGCACCGTGGCAAAGGCGAACCGGGGCGTATTGGGCGAGTTGAAAAGCGGCGTGTCGCAGCATTTCGCATACCAGCGATAGGCGCCCTTGGGCGAGAGCGTTAGGAGCGCCAGATGCTCCTTACCACTGTCGATTTTGATATGGTCCGGGGTGGTCTGAAACAGATCGACCCCGTCTTGCTGATTGGCCTCGATACCGAAATGGACCAGCGTCCGCACGCAATCGGCGCAATGGCAGACGATGTGATTGCCGCCGCGCGGGCTCGCATGTGTCACATGGCCGTTCAGCGTCCCGCAGCGGCAGGAAAAGCGGAGATCGGCCATGGCAAAGCTCCTCTATTCGGCGGCGATATCCTTGCTCTGCGCGTCTTTGACCGGCGCTTTTGGCACATCGCAATTGGCGTCGATGAAATCGAGCACCAAGGGACGGATTTTGTTGCGCCAGCTTTTGCCCGCGAAGATACCATAATGGCCCGCGTTCGGCTCGATATAATTGGCCTTTTTGCTGTCGGGCAGGCCGGTGCAGAGATCCAGCGCGGCGACACATTGGCCCGGCGCAGAAATGTCGTCTTTGCCGCCTTCGACGGTTTTCACGGCGACCGTGGTGATTTTGCCGATATCCACCTGCTTGCCCGCGACGGTGAAGCGGTTCTGCGCAATTTCAAGGCCTTTGAAGATCCGCTCGACGGTGGAGAGATAGAACTCCGCTGTCATGTCCATCACGGCGAGGTATTCGTCGTAGAACTTGTTGTGCTTGTCATGGTCCGAGGCCGCGCCTTTGGCGACCTTCATGATCTGATTGCTGAAGGCTTTGGTATGCTTTTCAGCGTTCATCGCCATGAAGCTGGCAAGCTGCTGCAGGCCGGGATAGACCATGCGCCCGGCGCCAGCATATTTGAAACCGACCCGTTGCAGAACATGGCGCTCAAGCTGCCCCATGGTGACGCGATTGCCGAAATCGGTGACATCGGTCGCCGCTGCATCGGGATCGACCGGGCCGCCGATCAAGGTCAGCGTGCGGGGCTGCGCCTTGGGGTCTTCTTCGGCCAGATAGGCCGTGGCCGCGAGCGCCAGAGGCGCGGGCTGACAAACCGCGATCACATGGGTGTCGGCGCCCATTTCGCGCAGGAAATCAACCAGGTAAAGCGTGTAGTCTTCGATGTCGAATTTGCCGACACTGACCGGAATGTCACGCGCATTGTGCCAATCCGTGATATAGACGTCACAATCGGGTAAGAGGCTGAGCACGGTAGAACGCAGAAGGGTCGCGTAATGGCCAGACATCGGTGCAACCAGCAAGACCTTGCGGCCCGTCGGCGCTCGGCCTTGCACATCGAAGCGGATCAGATCGCCGAACGGGCGTTCGACAACCGTCTCGATCGAGATCGAGTGGTCGCGCCCATCATCGCCGGGAATGGAATAGATGCCCCAGTCGGGCTTGGCGACCATCCGCGCGAAGCTGCGCTCCATGACTTCGCCCCAAGCGGCGGTCATCTGGATGGCGGGATTCGCGAGAATGCCAAGCTGCGGATAAGAGCACATCGCGCGCGCGGTCGAGCCCATCCACTGGTTCGTCACCCGCACGGATTCCATAAAATCATAGGTGAGAAGGTATCTCATACTGCTCTCCTGAGTCGCATATCCCGGCACCTTATAGCCCCGGGTCTATTCGTCGCTTTGCCCCCTCACCGCGGCAACGCTATGAATGCAAATGCAGCATTTGAGGGGTAAAAGCAAGCAATGTCCGAGACAGAAGGGGAGGAAGGGCAGTTGGGCGAGAACCTTGATCGGCTGAACGAGAACCTCAAAAAAATGGAAGAATTGAGCAAGCGCATGGTCGCCGCGATCAGTGCGCGCGAACCGGGCGATGCGGGTCTGCAAGGGCCGGGGCAAGACCTCTATTTGAAGGCTGGCGCCGCCTATATGCACGACATGCTGAACAATCCCGCCAAGCTGATGGAGCAGCAGGTGCAGTTCTGGGGTCAGACGCTGACCCATTTCATGGAAGCGCAGCAGGAACTCGCCAAAGGGCATTTGGCCGCGCCCGAAGATCACACGCCTGATGACCGCCGGTTTTCTAACCCGATGTGGAAGACCCACCCCTATTTCAACTTCATCAAACAGCAATATCTGATCTCGTCAGCCGCGATCGAAGAGGCGGTGCATGAGCTTGATGGGCTAGATGCGAAAGACAAGCAGCGGGTCGAGTTCTTCTCGAAACAGATCATCGATCTGTTCTCACCGACCAATTACTTGGCCACCAACCCCGATGCGTTGGAACGCGCGGTGGAAACCGAGGGGCAGAGCCTGGTGGATGGGCTGGAAAACCTGGTCCGCGATATCGAAAGCCACCATGGCGAGGTGCTGCCCACGCTGGCCGATCCCAATGCGTTCAAGGTTGGGGAGAATATCGGCACGGCCGAGGGATCGGTGGTGTTCCGCAATCGGATGATGGAACTGATCCAATATGCGCCGACCACCGAGAAGGTACATAAGACGCCGCTGGTGATTTTCCCGCCCTGGATCAACAAATTCTACATCATGGATTTGAAACAGCAGAACAGCCTGATCCGCTGGATCGTCGATCAGGGCTATACGCTTTTTGTGGTGAGTTGGAAGAACCCCGATGCGAGCTATGCCGATGTGGGCATGGAGACCTATGTCGAAGAGGGCTATCTCGAAGCGATCCGGGTGGCCAAAGAGATCACCGGTGAGAAGCAGGTCAACACCATCGGCTATTGCATCGCCGGGACGACCTTGAGCCTCACCCTGGCGCTGTTGAAGAAACGCGGCGATAAATCGATCAAATCCGCGACCTTCTTCACCATGCTGTCGGATTTCTCCGAGCAGGGGGAGTTCACGGTCTTCCTTGACGATGATTTTGTCGATGCGATCGAGCGGCAGGTTGCGGATGAAGGCATTTTGGACAGCTACTACATGTCCAAGACCTTCAGCTTTCTGCGCGCCAATGATCTGGTCTATGGCCCAGCTGTACGCAGCTATATGATGGGCGAGGCGCCCCCGGCGTTTGACCTGCTTTATTGGAATGGGGATTCGACCAATCTGCCAGGGCGTATGGCGGTGGAATATCTGCGCGGGCTGTGCCAGGGCAATGCGATGGCCCAAGGTGGCTATCAGATGCTGGGCGAAACCCTGGAGCTGTCGGATGTTACCGTGCCGATTTGCGCGATTGCCTGCGAGACCGATCACATTGCGGCCTGGAAAGACAGTTTCCGAGGCGTGACGCAGATGGGATCGAAGGACAAGACGTTCATCCTTTCGGAATCGGGCCATATCGCCGGGATCGTCAATCCGCCGTCGAAAAAGAAATACGGCCACTACACCAACCCCGAGGTCAAAGGCACAGCGGAGGCCTGGCAGGAGGCGGCAAGCTATAACGAAGGCTCGTGGTGGCCCCGGTGGGAGGCCTGGTTGAAGAAGCGGTCAGGCGCGCAGATTGCGGCCCGAATCCCAGGTGAGTCGGGCTATGACGTTTTGGCGGCCGCGCCCGGAACCTATGTGTTGGAACGCACAAGCGACTGATTTTCCTTACGTAACCCTCTCCGATGCTGCGGTGCAGAAAAAGCTTGCAATGCCGCGCTGCAGCATCTATATATTTTGCATCCGCAGCAAAGCGCCCCAGCCCCCGGGGATGATTAGGAGAGAGACCAATGGCCAAGACCAACGACTTCACCAAATACATGAGCGAAATGATGTCCGCATACCCGATGGACATGTCTGCCATGAACGACGCGTTCAAAACCTCTGCCGCAGTTGGCGAGAAAATGTCGAAAGTGGCTCTGGAAGCCGCTGAGAAATCCACCGAGATTTCGTCCAAATGGACCAAAGACACCATCGCCAAAATGGGCGACGTGGCCGCTGTCAAAGACGAGCCCACCGACTACACCAAATCGCTGACCGATTTCGCGTCGGCTCAGGCGGAAATGGCTGCTGAAAACATGGCCGCTTTCGCTGAAGTTGCGAAAAAAGTGCAGATGGAAACTGTCGAGCTGATGATGGCTGCTGGCAAAGAAGCTTCCGAAGAAGCAACTGCCGCTGTCAAAAAAGCCACCTCCGAGGTGACGACTGCCGCGAAAAAAGCGACCGCTAAGTAAGCGACTGCTTTAAACGCATCATGCCGATGTCCTCCCCATTGGCGTGACTTAGAAAGGGTGGGTCCGTCCGTGGCCCGCCCTTTCGCGTTTTCGTGCATGCGCCGAGAATGATTGCATTTTCGCTGCAAGCGCGTAGGCTTTCCTTTGCTGCACCGCAGGGAAGGAATTTTGGTCATGGCAAAAGACGCGGAACCGCTTTTGATCAAGCGCTATGCCAGTCGGCGCCTCTATAATACCGAGACATCGGACTATGTGACGCTGGAAGATATCGCCGGATTTATCCGTGATGGCCGCGAGGTAAAGATCGTGGATCTAAAGTCGGGCGATGAGTTGACCCGGCAGTATCTGCTTCAAATCATTGCCGAACATGAAAGCCGGGGCGAGAATGTCTTGCCGCTTGGTGTGTTGACCGATCTGGTCCGGAGCTATCAATCGCAAACCCAGAGTGTGGTGCCCGACTTTCTGGCGATGTCTTTTGAGATGTTGAAGGATGGTCAGTCGAAAATGGTCGAGAACATGGCCGCGATGAACCCAATGGCCAAGATGCCCGGGTTCGAGGCGATGCGCGCGCAGCAAGAGGCGTTTTTCAAAGCGATGACCGGCGGTTTGGGGAACCAGTGGAGCGGCCCGACCACAGATGACGACGAGGAAAGCGACGCGGCGCCCGAGGAAGAACTCGACGAGATCAAGAAGCAGTTGGCGGAACTGCAGGCGAAACTGTCTAAGCTTTGATTGCGCGCGTTGACCTAGCCCACCTCCGCAAAGACCTGGGTTAGCGCCGCATTTAGCTTCTCGAACATCTCATCCATTTGATCGTTCGTCAGGATAAACGGCGGGCAGAGCACCACCGATTGTCCAAGCGGTCGGCAGATCAGCCCATGATCGGTGCAGGTATTGGCGATGCGTTCGCTGACCGAGAGATGCCCCTCGAACGGTGTTTTGGTTGCGCGATCCCGGACGGCTTCCAGGGCCCACATATAACCGATGCCGCGCAGCTCACCGATATTGGGGTGTTTCGCGATTTCCGCCAGCCCGGCCTGCATCCGTGGCGCACCCGCGCGGACTTGCTCCATCAGGCCCTCATTCAGGATCACATCAATCGTTTTCAAGGCGACGGCACAGCCGACGGGGTGGCCCGAGGCGGTAAACCCGTGCGGGAATTCTTCGATCTCATCAATGGCCGCTTGCAGCCGGTCGGTCAGGTCTGGCCCCAAGATCACCGCGCCCATCGGGAAATACCCTGCGGTAAGGTTTTTGGAGCTGATGATCGCATCAGGCATGAAATCATAGGTCACCGAGCCCCAAGCCTCGCCCGTGCGCCCAAAGCCGCAGATCACCTCGTCGGCGATCAGCGGAATGCCATGGCGTTTCAGCACCGATTGGATCGCCTGGAAATACCCCGCTGAGGGCGGGATGACGCCGCCCGCGCCCATAACGGGTTCAGCGAAGAACCCGGCGATTGTGTCGGCCCCCTCGCGCTCAATGACCTCCTCCAACTCGGCGGCCATGCGGGCGGTGAACGCCGCCTCGCTCTCGCCCGGTTTCCCCTCCCGCCAATAATGCGGGCAGGTCAGGTGGAGGAACCCCTCAAGCGGCAGGCCAAAGACCTCGTTATAGGGTTTGCCGGTCATGGAAGACGCCGCGATTGTCACCCCGTGATAGCCATTCCAGCGGGTCAGGATCTTTCGCGCCTCTGGCCGCCCCTCGGCCCGGTTCAGAAACCACAGCATCTTGACCATGGTGTCATTCGCTTCGGACCCGGAATTGGTGTAGAACACTTTGCCCCGCGCGAAGGGCGACACGTTTACCAGGGTTTCCGACAGTTCTACGGTCTGGTCCGACATCCGGCCAAAAAACGCGTGATAGCCGGGGAAACGGTCATATTGCGCCTTGGCGGCCTCGGCCAATCCCTTGTGATCGAAGCCCGCGACCATATTCCAAAGGCCGGAATTGCTGTCGAGATAGCGTTTGCCATTGGTATCAAACACATACGGGCCTTGCCCATGGGTCAGCACCACCGTGCCGCGTTCGGCTACCGAGGGGAGATCGGTGAAGCCGTAAAGCGAGTATTGCGCGGCGCGCGCTTCCCAGGAATTCGGGGCGTGATCAGTCATCGCGAGGGGCCTTCGAGGAGTTGCAACGCTGCCACGCTATCCGGGGTGGCGCGGGCCTTCAATCCTTGCGTGGCAGATCGTCGGAAAGGGCAATCCAAGGCACGTGTTCCGACCAATGAAAATGCCAATCAGGCCGGAAATCTGAACTGTCTTCGAGCGTCGCGGCGTAGAAATGCATCTCGCCCGGGTGGCGTGTTGATCGATAGGCCATCGGGGTGCCGCATTTTGCGCAGAATAGCCGCTCCGAATGGCTGCTATGGGCGTAAGAAGACGGCGGATCGCCGGTCCAGCGCCAACCAGTATCCTCAACACCGAAGAAGGTGGTGAAAGGCGCCGCGCAGTTTCGGCGGCAACTCTCGCAATGACAATGGCCACGCCAGCGAACCTGCTCCGGGTCGATCTGAAACCGGACCGACCCGCAGAGGCAATGGCCCTGACGCATTGGGTGCCTCAGGTGCCGTAGGCGCGGCTCTCGCCCATCACATCTTCGGCGGCGCCAAGAAGCGCGTCGATGATCACATTGAGCTCCGCTTGTTTCAGCCGCGCGGGCAGCCGCACGTCGCAGGCCCGCATCAACATGGCGCGGGTCTGTGGCAGGTCGGGCGTCTCGCCGGGAATAAAGCGCCAGTTCCAGAACGCCCGCGCATTGTCGGTCGAGAGGCCGAAGACCTGAACCTTCACGCCACGCGCCGCCGCAGCCTCCGCAAAGGCCCGCGCGTCGGCATCGCTTGCGACACCCTCAAGATTGAATTGGATCGAATCTGGCGCGCGTTCTTCCTGGGGCAGGGCATCCGGCACCTGCAGCCAGGGCGAGCTGTTCAACGCGGCGGCAACATAATCGTGGTTTGATCGACCGTCCCGCACGCGCCGCGCCACTTCGGGCAATTGCGGGCGGATCACCGCGGCAGAGAGGTTCTGCATCCGCAGATTGTAGAGTGGCAGCTCGTTTTGCCAGCGCGCGAAGGCCTCTTGCAGAACGTCGTGTTTTTTCCAGTTATGCTCATAGGCGCCCGACATGATAACTGCGCGGGCGATCAGATCGGCGTCGTCGGTGATCATGATCCCACCTTCGCCAGCATTCACCAGCTTGTAGGATTGAAAGCTGAAACAGCCGACACGCCCGATCGTGCCGACCTTACGCCCATCCCAAACGGTGCCAAGCGAATGCGCGGCATCCTCGATCACCGGAATGCCTGCGGCATCGCAAAGCGCCATGATGGCGTCCATATCTGAGGTGTGGCCACGCATATGCGAGATGATGACGGCGCTGGCCTCGGGCAGTTTGGCCTCGAAATCCGCCATGTCGATGCGGTAATTCGCGCCGACTTCCACCAGAACCGGTTGGCAATTGGCATGCACGACCGAGGACGGGACAGCGGCAAAGGTGAAGGCCGGGATCAGCACTTTCGCATCGCGCGGGAGGTCCAGCGCGCAAAGCGACAGGAACAGCGCGGCAGAGCAAGAGGACACCGCCAGGGCGTATTTCGTGCCCATCAAGGCGGCAAATTCCTGCTCCAGCAGGGTCACCGGCGCATCGGAGGCGGCAGTGTAGCGGAACAGGTCACCAGATTGCAGCAATCGGTCGATCTCGGCACGGGCCGCCTCGGGGATCGGTTCGGCGTCATACACATTGGGGGCGAGGGCCATCATTTCACCTTTTTGAAAACTCTCATTTCAGAAAACTTTACATCGTAACGAGATTGAAGGCCAGAGTCCTGTGCAATCCGGAGTCAGGTTTTCGGCGATTAGATGCCCAGTTTGTCCCGCAAGGCGAACCAGCGCATCGCCGTGGCCAAAAGCGGCCATCTGAGGGCGGTGCCGCCGGGAAAGCGCGGCGATGGCACGCGCGCCATCAGGTCGAAACTGGCGCTCTCACCTTGGATCGCATCGGCAATCATTTTGCCCGCCAAGGTTGCCATGGCCACACCGTGGCCGGAATAGCCGGAAGCCGTCCAAAGGCCCGGCTCGGGCGCGGCAAAGACCGGCATGCGGTTCATCGTAATCGCCAGCGTACCGCCCCAGGCATGGGTGATTTTGACATCAGCCAGATGCGGGAAGGTCTGGGCCAGCGGCTTGCGGACCAGGGCGGCAATATCGCGCGGGAAGCGATAGCCATAGGTTTCGCCGCCGCCGAAGAGCAGGCGATTATCGGGCGTGGTGCGATAGTAATTCACCACGAATTTGCTGTCTGCGACACAGACCCGTTTGTGCAGCGCGGCCCCTTCGGGTAGCGGCTCGGTCGCGACAATGAAATTGTTGATCGGCATGACGCGGGCCGCGGTTTGCCCATGCAGCCGCCCGAGATAGCCGTTGCAGGCCAAGACCACCTGATCCGCGATCACCCGCCCTTTATCGGTGGTCACCAAGCCGGGGGCGGCGCGATGGACCCGGCTGGTTTCATGAATCGTGACACCTGTCGCTGCCGCTATCCGAGCCAGGCCCAAAGCATAGGCGAGCGGGTTCAAATGGGCCGAGCCATGGTCGAGCAGGCCGCCAGCATAGACATCTGTGTGAAGCACTTGCCCAAGCGCGTCGCGGTCGAGGGTTTCTAATTCAGTATAGCCATAGTGCTCTGCCAAATGCTCGGCATAGGCGCAGGTTTCGGCGGCCTCATCGTCCCACCAATCGGCATGCAGCGCACCCGGTTGCAGATCGCAATCGATCGCGCCTTCCGCCACTAGGTCGCGGACGATTTGAACGGATGCCAGCGCCAGCTGCCAGAGCTTCGCGGCGTCATCAGCACCGACCATCCGCTCCAGCGCGATCTGGTCCAGCCGCTGGCCGCCCAAGACTTGCCCGCCATTTCGCCCTGACGCACCAAACCCCACGCGATGGGCCTCCAACAGGACCACCTCCCGCCCGGCCCGCGCCAGATGCAGCGCGGTGGAGAGGCCGGTATAGCCACCGCCCACCACGCAGACATCCGCGCGCGTTTCGCCCTTGAGCGCCGGAAAAGGCGCAAGCGGCGGGGTCGTCGCGGCATACCAGCTTGGCGGATACTGCCCAGCGCGATCATTGGCGTAGAGCAGGTTCATGAGGCTCACACGTTCAAGAGCAGATGCTCCCGTTCCCACGGGCTGATCACTTGGAGAAACTCTTTATATTCCAGGGCTTTCACCGCGGCGTAGACGCGACAAAACTCAGGATGCAAGACGTCGGCCATCGCCGTGTTCGCCTCGAACAATTCCAGCGCCGCATGAAGGCCGCGAGGGATCGCATCATCTGCGTCATACGCATCGCCCTGACATTCCGGGCGGGGCGGTTGCCCCTCGACAAGGCCCAGATAGCCACAGGCCAGCGAGGCGGCGATGCCCAGATAGGGATTGCAATCCATGCCCGGCAGCCGGTTTTCAACCCGCCGCGCGCCTGGGTCAGACACAGGGATGCGGATGCCGGTGGTGCGGTTGTCATGGCCCCATTCCAGATTAATCGGGGCGGCGAAATCCGGCACATAGCGCCGATAGCTGTTCACATAGGGTGCAAGCAGAGCGATGACGGAGGGGAGGTGCCGCTGCATCCCGGCAATGAACTGTCCAAATGCGGGCGTTTCCGCGCCGTCACGGGCTGAGAAGATATTGGCGCCGCTCTCGGCATCCACAATCGAATGGTGGATATGCATCGCGCTGCCCGGCTCGCCCTCGATCGGTTTCGCCATGAAGGTGGCATAGCAATTGTGGCGCAGCGCGGCTTCACGGATCAGCCGTTTGAAAAAGAAAATCTCATCGGCCAGGCGGACCGGATCGCCATGGCGCAGGTTCAGCTCGATCTGCCCCGCGCCGCCCTCTTGCAGAATGCCATCGATCTCGAGTCCCTGCGCTTCGGCAAAGTCATAGATGTCGTCGATCACCGGCCCGTATTCATCGACCGCCGACATGGAATAAGCTTGCCGTGCGGCGGCGGGGCGGCCTGAGCGGCCCATGGGCGGCTTGATCGCTTGGCCCGGGTCGGTGTTGGGCGCGACCAGGAAAAACTCCATCTCGGGTGCCACAACCGGCTGCCAGCCCTTCGCGTTATAGAGCGCCACAACCCGTTTCAGCACATTGCGGGGCGCAAAGGGGACCGGCTGCCCCTCTTGGTCGTCGATGTTGTGGATGACCTGCAAAGTCCAATCGGCGGTCCACGGCGCAGGCGTGGCGGTGTCGAAGTCGGGCGTCAGCACCATGTCCGGTTCGGTATAGCCGCCCGGCACCGTATCGATCCAATCGCCTGTAATTGTTTGGAAAAAGATCGAATTGGGCAGGTAGAAATGACTTTGCTTGGCGAATTTCGCGCCAGGCATGGCCTTACCGCGCGCGACGCCGGCGAGGTCCGAGACGATGCATTCCACCTCGTCCAGCACCCGGCCTTCAAGATAGTGCTGCGCGGTCTCGGGCAGTTTTTCTAAGAAGTCACGCATCGACCCGCGCCTTGGTGAGCACCGAGACCAGCAACGCGGTGAAAGCTTGCGTATCGACCGGTTGGTCCAAGCCCGCCCGCGCGTCGTCAAGCAGTGGCTCAGGCACGATGCCTTTGCCACGGGTGGCGATCAGCCCTGCAATGGCGCCTGCGTCGAATTCCGGATGCGGCTGCACCGTCAAAATCTTATCGCCATAAGCTAAGACCGCATTGGCGCAGAAATCGGAACTGCCGCGAACTTCGGCGCCTTTTGGCAGATCGATGACCTGATCTTGATGCCAGGCGTTCAGATGCACGGTCGCGCCGTCCACCTCATAGGCCTGCCGCCCGACCGACCAGCCGCCCGCGAATTTCTCCACCGTACCGCCAAGCGCTTGCGCGATGATCTGATGGCCGAAACAGATGCCCACCATCGGTTGATCGGCGTCGCGAATGGTGCGGATCAGGTTTTCCAGCGGCGGGATGAAGGGGTGATCTTCGTAAGCGCCATGTTTCGAGCCGGTGACGAGCCAGGCATCGGCGGCTTCGGGTCCGTCGGGGAAATCCATGTCGACCACATCGAAGACCCGGAACTCGAATCCATGCCCGCTCAGAAGCCGTTGGAACATATGTTCAAAATCGCCGTGGCTGGGCTGGAGTTCGTCGGGGGCGTGGCCGGTTTGCAGAATGCCGATGATCATATGCGTGCTCTTTGCGATGGATGGCCAAAAGCTACGCGCGCGGGCGAGGCGCGGCAAGGGGCGTCACACCGTGTCGAGATAGAGCGCGGTCAGCGTTTCGGCGTCGAGATCGGCGGTTTTGTGGAGCTCTTGGCGTTTGGTGCGGGTGAAGGCGTCGATCAGTTCCGGAGCGAAGATCCGGGCGATCTCCGGGGCGCTGGCGAAACTGTCGATGGCGTCGGGCCAGTTTGTCGGCAGGTTGGGCGGCACCAGATCATAGGCGTTGCCGCTGATCGGGGCGGCAGGCGCGGCACCGTCTTCGATCCCATTGAGTGCGGCGCCGAGGATGGCCGCGAGGAATAGGTAGGGGTTGATGTCGCCACCCGCGACGCGATGTTCGATCCGCCGCGCAGCGGGGGCGCCGCCGGGGATGCGCAGCGCCGTCGTGCGGTTTTCATACCCCCAAGCGGCGGCAATCGGAGCATGGGCACCCGGTGTGAACCGGTCATAGCTCGAGTGATGCGGCGCAAAGATCAACATCGCGCCCGCCATTGCGGACAGGCATCCGGCAACGGCATGATGCAGCATGGGCGCGCCCTCGGCAGTGCCATCATCGAAGATGTTTCGCCCGGCGGCGTCGAGGATCGAAAAGTGACTATGCAGCCCATTGCCGGAGTAATCGGGATAGGGCTTGGCCATGAAACTGGCGGCGAAACCGTGTTTCCGCGCCAGGCCCTGCGCCAGAAGCTTGAAGAGCCAGGTGTCGTCGGCGGCTTTCAACGCGTCCGCCTGATGCATCAGATTGATCTCGAACTGTCCCGGCCCGGCCTCTGAGATCGCGGTGTCGGCGGGGATGCCCATCGCGGCGCATCCGGCATAAAGGTCGGTGAAAAACCCGTCGAACGCATCAAGCTCACGGACCGATAAGACATCGGCTTGATGCCGCCGTTTCCCCGACCGGGGACTCTCCGGCGCGCGGAGGGTCGGGCCGCTGTCATCGACCAAATAGAACTCCAATTCGGTGGCAACCACGGGGGTCAGGCCACGCGCGGCGTAGCGCTCCAGCACTTGCGCCAAGGCCTGGCGCGGATCGCCTAAATACGGCGCGCCGCTGTCGTCAAACATCCAAATCGGGATCAAGGCGGTCGGTGTGTCGAGCCAGGGCATCGGCACCGGGCCGCGCCCGGTTGGCAGGAGGAGCCCATCGGGATCGCCCGCCTCGAAGACCAAGGGGCTACCCTCGATATCTTCGCCCCAAATATCGAGATTGAGGATCGAGAAGGGAAAGCGCGTGCCCGTCTGATCTAGCTTCTCAGCCGCCGAAACCGGCATGCGTTTGCCGCGCGCCTGACCGTTTAGATCGGCGGCGGCCACGCGCAGGGACTGGGCTCCGTCGGGCAGGGCGCTCATCGGATCAAATTGGGGCGGAACCGTATCCGCGCGCGGTTTTCCACCGGCAGATGACGGTTCAGACGCCGGTTGATCGCCCCGAAGAGCAAGATGATGCACAGCGTCAGGATCACGAAATACCCCGCCACAATCGGGTAGGGGATGAAGGGGTTGAACGTCCGATCCGCAAAATACTGCGCGTAGTAAAGCGCGTCGCCCTTTTGCTGGAAGGCAGGGAAGCCGGAGAAATAGACCAGTGTCGTGGCGTGGAAGAGGAAGATCGCCTCATTGGTGTAAGACGGCCACGCCAGGCGCATCGTCGTCGGAAACACCACCCGGCGGAAGCGTTTCCAGCCGGTCAGGCCATATGCATCCGCGGCCTCCAGATCGCCCTTGGGCACCGAGCGGAGCGCGCCATAGAAAATCTCGGCGGCATAGGCGGAGGTGTTGAGAAAGAGGACGATCAGCGCGCCAAGCCACGCGCGGGCGAGCCAGCGGGTCTCGGCCTCGACCACCACGCCGAACAGCTCGAACTCGACGCCAACCCGCGGCAAGAGCACGAAGGTTTCATAGGCCAAGAAGAATTGAATGAAGAGCGGTGAGCCCCGGAAGACGAAGATGAACCATTCCGCCGGTTTGCGGATCAACCTTGGGCGGCTATTCTTGGCCACGGCGAGGGCGACGGCCAGAAAGAACCCCGAGGCCAGGGCCAAGGCGCCGAAATAGACATTCCAGATCATGCCAGAGGCGATCAGGGTGAATTGCTCGCAGAGCGTGATGTCACCCCGGGGCAGGAGTCGCTCGCCATAGCCGAGGCTGCGCAACCCGTAATCCTGAATGGTCTGCCAACAACTCATGCCGCGACCTTCCGCTGATCTTCGCCAGCCATCGTGGCCTGGCCGCGCGACAGGCGCGTCGTGAGACGCCCAAGTGCAATCTCGGAGACGCGGGTCATGGCGAGGTAGAACACCAAAAGCCCGAGGAAATACCACAGCCGCCAGTCGCCATGCGGGTATTGAAAGGCAGAGGTGCGAGACCCGCCCAATTCACGGGCCCAATAGACGATGTCTTCGACACCGAGCAGGAACAAGAGCGGCGTGGCCTTGATCAGGATCATCCAGAGATTGGAGAGGCCCGGCAGCGCGTAAATCCACATTTGCGGTACCAGAATGCGCCAGAAGGTCTGCCGCCGCGACATGCCATAGGCTTCGGCTGTCTCGAGTTGCGCTTTCGGGACGGCGCGCATGGCGCCAAAGAGCACATTCGCGGCGAAGGCCCCGAACACGATGGAAAATGTGAAGACCGCAATCGCGAAGTTATAGGCCTCATGAACCCATTGCGGCGAGGCGTTTTGCGGGATTTTTGCGGCATCGCAAACCAGGAAATTCGCACCCTGGCGGATCGGATCGGTCCAGTCGGGGCAGACCGCCTGATGCTTCAACCATTCCAAGCCTTGGTCGAGCGCGATCACGAAGAACAGGAAGAAGGCGATATCCGGCACGCCGCGCACCATGGCCGTGTAGATTTTGCCCAGCCATCTGAGCGGCGGGATATGAGACCGGGAGGCCATCGCACCCAGAAACCCGAAGGACAGGGCCACAGGCGCCGTCACGGCGAGCAGAAACAGAACCGTCAGAAAGCTTTGGTAGAACCGAAAATGCACCCCATTGGTGAGGTAGCAGGAAAACCAGCGGAAGGTCTCCAATGTGCTGGGGTCTTCGCAGAATTCGAACATTGCGCCTCGGCGTCAGGGCGAAACCCGCCCGGAGGATGCAAAACGGGCGTCCCCGAACAGGGACGCCCGATCTGTGATTAGAAGGTTTCGGCGTCTTCGCCGAACCATTCGATGATCAACGCGTTCAGCGAACCATCGTCTTTCATCGACTGAATCGCCACGTTGAGGGTCTCCCGCAATTCGGTGTCGGTTTCGCGTAGGCCCAGGCCAATGCCACCGCCCAATTGCACCGGATCGCCGATGATCATCAGGTCCGCATCTTCGGCAGCGATCGGCAGCAGGAAGTCACCATCGGCGAAAACCGCATCGGCCTCGCCATTGCGGACGGCGGCGACGGTTTCATCCGGGGTCGCGAATTCCAGCAAGGTCGCGCCGCTTTCCGCGATGTAGCCGGCTTGGATCGTGTTGGTCTGCGCCGCGACCACGACGGAGGTCAGATCGACATCTTCGTCCATCCCCATGAAGAGTGACGAGGCGGGCGGGAAGTAGTTCTGCGTGAAGTCGATCACTTCATCCCGCTCGGCCGTGATGCTCATCCCGGCGATGATGGTGTCGTAGTTGCCCGAGGTCAGGTTCGGGATGATCGAGTCCCATTCATTGGTGACCCATTCGCAGGTCAGTTCGGCGCGGGCGCAAAGCTCATCGCCAACAGCGCGCTCAAAGCCGTCGATCTCGCCATCATCATTGATGAAGTTATACGGAGGGTAAGCGCCCTCGGTACCCATGCGGACCACGTCTTGGGCCAGTGCGCCACCGGCGGTCACCGCCAGAATGGTTGCGGAAAGAACAAGTGTTTTCATTGGTTTACTCCCTGGTTGGTATCGCCTCAGGCGGCTTGGCCGTGGCTGAGGAATTGCTGAAGACGCGCGGATTTCGGCGCGCCGAAAAGCTGCTCGGGCGGGCCTTCTTCTTCGATTTGGCCCTCATGCAGAAAGATAACATGGTCTGAGACATCGCGGGCCAGCCGCATATCATGGGTGACCAATATCATTGTGCGACCCTCTGCGGCGAGGTCTTTGATGACTTTCACCACCTCCTGCTCAAGCTCGGGGTCGAGCGCCGAGGTCGGTTCGTCAAACAACAGCGCCCGGGGCTGCATGCAGAGGGCGCGGGCGATGGCGGCGCGTTGTTGCTGCCCGCCGGAAAGCTGCGCGGGCCAGGCGTCGCATTTTGCGCCGATCCCGACCTTGTCGAGCAACATTCGGGCGCGGGCCTCAACCTCGTCTTTGTCCTCGCCCAAAACGGTGACGGGGGCTTCCATCACGTTTTGCAAAATCGACATATGCGACCAGAGGTTGAACTGCTGAAACACCATGCTGAGATTGGTGCGGATCCGGGTGACTTGCGCGGTATCCGCCGGATGGCGATTGGGGCCAGTACCGCGCCAATGCACGGCCTCCCCCTCGAATTTGATCTCGCCCTCTTGGCTCTCTTCCAAAAGGTTCGCGCAGCGCAGAAGCGTCGATTTCCCGGATCCCGAAGAGCCGATCAGAGAGACCACATCGCCGGCATTTGCCCGCAAGTCCACGCCGCGCAAAACATGCAGCGATCCATAACTCTTATGCAGACCGGTGATTTCGATCACCGGTGGGGTGGCGGAGGTCACGTGTTGGCAGCTTCCCTGTTATTTTTTTGGATTTGTCCCCAGAATCGAGGCAATTGCAACGGATTAATGCCGGTTGACCCAAGGGTAAGGGGGGCGATTTGCCCGAAAAAGCAGCATTTGCCTAGGGCGCGGGCGGGATCGGTTGCGCCAGATACTCTGCCTTTGGAATGATCGTGAAGCCCTTGAGGTCGAGCGCGGTCCGGTCTTCTGGGCCGAGCGCGATCATGGCGTCCTCGAGGGCGGCACGGATTGGCACAGGGTCCTGATCACCTGCCGTGATCAGTGGCAGGGCGGGGGTGGGCGGCGTGCGCATGATCTCGATCAGATCGGCGGTCCAAGGCGCGGAACGGGTCAAGAGACGCCAGGTTTGCGCATCGATCGCCGCCAAATCCGCGCGACCCTCAGCCACGGCCTTGGCCGAGGCTTCATGGCCCCCGCTCATAACCGGTGTGCCCAAGGCCATGCCGGTCTCTGCGGCCCACGTGATCAAAGCGGCCCAACCCGATTGGCTCAAACCCTCATTGACCGCCGGTTTCGGGCCGGGCGTCTTGGAGCGGGCCACAATCACGCTGTTGTAATAGCCGGGGGGACAACCGGGCAGGCCAAAATCCGGGGTTGCCACCAACGTCACATGCGGCGCGAGCCGGGCGCGATAGGGCAGACCGCAGGTCTGCGCCAGGATCAGGTCTGGGCTTTGCCAAATCTCCCAAATCTCCTGATCACGGGTCAGTGCGTCAGGGGCATCCAGGCCACGCGCCCTAAGCGCATCGCGGATCGCCTCCCAAAGCCGATCCGTCGCGCCGCGGATCTCGGGCCGATCATACATCGGCAGGGCCGCGATCATCCGCGGCGGGCCTCGACCCGTTGCCGTGCCAGATTGCTGTCGCGGTCATTCACGCCCAGCATCGGCGCCACCATCCGCATCAGTGCGTTTTCGTGATCATCCCGCACGCCATCGGCCAAGACGATCTCCCACAGGCTTTCGACCACCTGCTCGCGATCCTCATAGGCCACGGCATCCTTGATCGCGCGGGTGAAGCGGACCGTGTCGGGGGCCTCGGATTCGAGGATTTCAGCGTCGCCACGCAGCTTGGCCGTCTCGAACGGCGTGAGGCCGTATCGCGTTGTCAAAAGCCGGTCGATCCGGTCGATCTCGGCTTCGGCATAATCGCCATCGGTTTTGGCCAGCCGGACCAAGAGCGCGGCCAAGGCCAGCCGGGCATCGGGGTCTGAGAGCGGCGCGGGGTCGGGCGCGGTGAGGCGTTTGAGGAAATCTCCGAACATGGGCGACAGATATAGGCCGCGGTATTGGCGACGAAAACCCCCCTTGCCGAGCGGGTCGCTTACGCCTGTCTGATTTGGCCGCTGGAGATCGGAACCGCACTGCCTGCGATGCGGATTGCTGTCATGGCATTCTCCACCACATCCACGCTTAACCCGATACTGCTGGGCCGTCCCATCTCTACCCCTTGGGCAAGGGGGATGGTGTTTGTGCCTTCGGTCAGCACGCCATTGGCCAAAAGCTGCCCCGCGAGGAGGGCACTGGCCGAGCCGGTGGCCGGGTCCTCACCGATGCCAGCGGTGGGTGAGAACATGCGCGCACGATAGCCGGGGCCTTCGGCGGTGTAGAGATAGGCGCTATCCACATGTGCCGCGTCCATCATCTCGGACCAATACGGCTCGATCGGTCGCGCGCGCGCCAAAGCCTCCAGATCGTGCAGTGGCGCATACAGAAACGCGGGGCCACCTTGCCAGATGCCAGGGGTATGGGGGCCAATCGCGGATTCTGGTAGATCAAGGGCGCGCGCCAGAAGCGCGGGATCGGCCTGACCAGGGTGGGGCACGGGCAGTTTCGGCGCGGTGAACTCCGCCGTGATCCGGTCGCCACTCCGGACAACGATAACCGGCACCAGGCCCGCGACTTCTTCCAACGTGATCTCGGTCTCGAAATCGCCGGATGGATACGCATCGGTGGCCAGGTGGATTGCACAGCCGATGGTCGGATGACCCGCAAAGGGAATTTCAGCCGTGGGGAAGAAAATCCGGACTTTGGCGGTATGGGCCGGGTCATCGGGCGTTTGCACGAAAATCGTCTCGCTGAGATTGAACTCCCGTGCGATGGTTTGCATCTGCGCCGTGCTCAACCCGTCCGCCGCTTCGACAATCGCCAGAGGATTCCCGGCGAAAGCGGTCTCGGTAAACACGTCATAGGTCGAAAACGGCAACATATCTGGCTCCAGCCTGTCTCATCGGCCAGAGAATTGGCTTTCGGCGCGGCAATGGCAAGCAAAAGGGCCCCGGTATCGGGCCGCTGGTTCAGATCGGCCTCTATCGACTCAAAAGTGGAAGGCCACGCCGATCGAAAACGTGTCAGTCTGGACATCGATATCCGTCCCAGGCCCCGTCAGATCGAGAGTGCCGCGCAGATATTCCACACGGGCGGAGACGGTTTCCGAGAGCATCGCTTCGACGCCCAGGCCAAAAACCGGGCCCTCGATGTCCAAGGTGGCCGCGGAGCCACTGGCCGTCGCATCGGCGCTTAGATAGCCGAGGCTGCCGTAAAGCAGCAGATCGTCCAATGCATATCCGACGCGGCCGCGTGCGGTGATCGCGTTCTCGATTGAGAAGGTGCCTGCCGGAATGCCGTGATCGGTGGTGCTGGCAAATCCAAGCTCGCCACCGATGACCCAGTTGCCGCCAAGCGCATGGTTATAGCCGCCGAAGACGCCAAAGCCGGTGCCGCTTGCGGGATCGACCGGTGTATCGGAATTTGGGTCGACCGTGCTGAACAGTAGGCCGCCATAAAAACCCTGCCAGGTGTCGGCGCTGTCTTGGGCAAGGGCCTGCCCGGTGAAACCGGTGATCAAGCTTGCCGCCACAATAAATGTCTTAAATGTCATTGTCTTAGTCCTTGCTGAATTGAAGATGCCAGGACGCGATATGCGGGCCCTGCGCAAAGAAGGGGTGCCATCTGGGCACCCCTCTTGCCGACCGCTCGCCTCAGAAGTGATAGGCGATGCCCATGGTCACGGCGTCAGCATTGACCTCAAGGCCGGGGGGCACACCGCCGCCCGAAAGGTCCATATTGGCGCGGTTATACTCAATGCGGGCCGAAAGGGTTTCGGTCAGCATCGCTTCGACACCCAGGCCAAAGATCGTGCCGCTCGCATCCAAGGTGAACGGCACGCCGGTGATCGAGGCGTCCGTGGTTGCATAGCCGACGGAGCCATAGAAGAGCGCGCTGCCGACCGCATAACCGCCGCGTGCCCGCACGGTCATCAGATTGTCGAGTGAGAGATCCGTCCCGGGGACAATCGTATGGCTGGAGCTGCCATTGAAGCTCAACTCACCGCCGACCACGAAATTGTCGGCAAGCGCGTGGTTATACCCGCCAAAGACGCCGATGCTTTGGCCGCTTCCGAAGCCGACTGGAGCACCTTCAAGATCAGGGCTGATCGAGTTCACCTGCGCACCGGCATAGAAGCCTTGCCATTGCAGCGCGTCTTGCGCCGATGCGGCCCCAGCCACGGCCAGGGAAATCGCGGCGGTTGCAACGAGGGTTTTCAAAGGTTTGGTCATAACAATTCTCTCCATTTCCAAGCCCGGCAGAATTGCCAGGTCTCAGATGTCGGTCGGGTGACAGGGAGAGGGGGTTCAAAGCCTCCGAAAGATCATCGTCCGGAGGGTCAAATGCGTGGTATTTTCGTCACACTCGCCGTGTGTGGTCTTTTGTCGTGCGGACGAAATCACGGAAGAGGGGGGGCGGCGCGAAGGGTTTGGCCGGGTCTGGTCGTGGGGCGGATCGCCAGCGGTTTGGGTTGAAAAATGTCAGGTCCAAAAGCAGGCGGGGCGCCCAATTGGACGCCCCGCCGTTTGGGATGATCCCCGGCCTTAGAAATGCATGGCCAGGCCCAGGGACAGCGTGTTGCCCTGGATCGAGACAGGCGAGCCTTCAAGATCCATATCCGAGCGGGTGAACTCGATCCGGGCCGAGACGCGATCTGTGATCATGGTTTCTGCGCCCAAGCCGAAGGTCATGCCGTCGCCGGAGATGTCCGGGCCGCCGCCGTTGAAATCGGCGGTCATGTAGCCCAGGCTGCCGTAAAGCAGCGTATTGCCAACGTTGTAGCCCGCGCGGCCGCGCAGGTGGACGGCGTTTTCGATGATCAGCTCGTTCGGGCCGGCTTCCATGCCGCTTTGGCGACCAAAGCTCAACTCCCCGCCGACGACCCAGTTTTGGTCGATCGCGTGGTTGTAGCCCACAAAGGCCGTGCCGCCGTGGCCGGTGCCAACCTGGGTGGGCGTGCCGTCCAGTTCGGGGCTGGTGATGTCGAATTGCAGACCGCCATAGAAGCCATTCCATTGCGTGGCGTCTTGAGCAGCGGCAGCGCCTGCCAGGCCGACAGCTAGGGTTGCGGCGGCGAGGGTGGTTTTCAGGATCGTGTTCATCTGTGTCTTCTCCAGTTCTGGCCCGGCACGATGCCAGGTCTCGGGCATCGGTCGGCTGGCCGGAGAAGATGGTTCAATCAGAGCCGCGGCGCCGGAGAGGCGCCGCAAATCCGTGGCATTTCCGTCACACCAGGCGTGAGTTATCTTTCGCCGCGCGGACGAAGTCACGGAACAAGGGGTGTGGTTCGAAAGGCTTCGATTTCAGCTCTGGATGGAACTGAACCCCAATAAACCAAGGGTGATCTTTCACCTCAACGATTTCGGGCAAGCGGCCATCAGGCGACATGCCTGAGAAGATCAGCCCCTGTGCTTCGAGCTGTTCGCGATATTTGATGTCGACCTCATAGCGATGCCGATGACGTTCTTCGATCGTCGTGCCGCCATAGGCTTCCGCGACTTTCGAGCCGTCTTTCAGCACCGCGTCATAGGCGCCGAGCCGCATGGTGCCGCCTTTGTCATCGGTGACTTTGCGTTCGACCTTGTGGTTCCCCTGAACCCATTCTTTCAGGTGATAGACCACGGGCGTGAAACGTTTCTTGCCCGCCTCATGGTCGAACTCCTCCGAACCCGCATCGTCCAGATCGGCCAGATTCCGGGCCGCTTCGATCACCGCCATCTGCATGCCCAGGCAAATGCCGAGATAGGGCACGCCGCGGGTGCGCGCGAACTCGGCAGCTTTGATTTTGCCTTCCGTCCCGCGCTCGCCAAACCCGCCGGGGACAAGAATGGCGTGGAAACCTTCGAGATAGGGGGCGGCGTCTTCGCGCTCGAAAATCTCGGCATCAATCCATTCGGCTTTCACCTTCACCCGATTGGCCATGCCGCCATGGGTGAGCGCCTCGGCGATGGATTTGTAAGCATCTTCAAGCTGGATGTATTTGCCGACAATCGCCACGCGAACTTCGCCTTCGGGATTGTGCACCCGGTCGGCGACATCTTCCCAGATGTTGAGATTGGGTTTCGGCGCCGGCGCGATACCAAATGCGTCCAACACGGCCTGATCCATACCCTCGCGATGATAGGCCAGCGGCGCTTCATAGATCGAATTGAGATCCTGCGCGGCGATCACGCTGTCGGGCCGCACATTGCAGAACAGCGCCAGCTTCTCGCGCTCTTTCTCCGGGATCGGCCCTTCGGAGCGGCAGACGAGAATGTCGGGCGCCAGACCGATGGAGCGCATCTCTTTCACGCTGTGCTGCGTCGGCTTGGTTTTCAACTCACCCGAGGCCTTGATGTAGGGCAGCAGCGTCAGATGCATGAAAATGCACTGGCCGCGCGGCTTGTCTTGGCCGAATTGCCGGATCGCTTCGAAAAACGGCAGACCTTCGATATCGCCGACCGTGCCGCCGATTTCGCAGAGCATGAAATCGACCTCATCCTCGCCAATCGAGATGAAGTCTTTGATCTCGTTGGTCACATGGGGAATCACCTGGATGGTTTTGCCCAGATAATCACCGCGGCGTTCCTTCTCGAGCACGTTGGAATAGATCCGGCCCGAGCTGACGGAATCGGTGTTGCGCGCGGCAACGCCGGTGAACCGCTCGTAATGGCCGAGGTCCAGATCGGTCTCGGCCCCGTCATCGGTGACGAAGACCTCGCCATGTTCAAACGGGCTCATCGTGCCGGGATCGACATTGAGATAGGGGTCCAGCTTGCGCAACCGCACGGTATAGCCGCGCGCTTGCAACAGCGCGCCCAAAGCCGCCGAGGCCAAGCCTTTGCCAAGCGAGGACACAACACCGCCGGTGATGAAAATAAATCGCGCCATTTGCCGCCAAAACTCCCCGTGAGGAACCTACCAACCGCCTAAATTAGGGTGGTTCCGAATCCGATTATCACGGGATTTAAGAGTAACAGGATTCGGGCGCCAAGAGCAAGGCGCACGCTAGATGATGTTGGATAACGGGCCGAACGCCCCAGATTTACTCGTCCGCACGAGGTGGCAAGGCAGGTGCATCACCTGTGCTGGGCGGCAGAAGCGCCTCACCCGCCGGCAAGTTCGAGGTCGATGCCGGAGGCAGCAGGCCGCCATCATCACCTTCACCCGCTTCAATGCCCAACCGGTCCAGAACTGAGTCAGACGCCGAATTCTGCGCTGCGATGATCGTAAGTGTGATCGAGGTGGCCAAAAACGCGATGGCAAAGGCCCAGGTCAGTTTCCCAAGCGCGGTTGCCGCCTGGCGCCCGGTCATCACACCGCCGCCGCCGCCGCCGATCCCCAAGCCGCCGCCTTCCGAGCGTTGCAGCAGCACCACCCCTATCAAGCAAATCGCAAGGATCAGGTGGATGACGAGGATGATGTTTTCCATGGGCGGGGTTCTGCCTGATTTTTGATCGATGCTTACTTATGAGATGCGACAGGCCGCCGCAAGGGCGGATCACACAACCTTAAGCTGAAAAGCCCCTGTTTGCGCAATCATTTTTTAGCGAGACTATTTCATTATCAAGATCATGCGCAGGTAGTGGCAACAAACCGGTTTCGCCCCCCGGCCAGCATCGCTATACGGGCACGGGTTTTCGCGAAACGCTTTACCGAAAAGGGGTCTGGGCACATGGCCAATGTGGTGGTTGTCGGCGCGCAATGGGGTGATGAGGGCAAAGGCAAGATTGTCGACTGGCTGAGCGAGCGGGCGGATGTGATCGCGCGCTTCCAGGGCGGTCACAACGCCGGTCATACATTGGTGATCGAGGGCGAGGTTTATAAGCTGCACGCGTTGCCCTCTGGCGTGGTGCGGGGCGGCAAGCTCTCCGTTATCGGCAATGGCGTCGTGTTGGATCCTTGGCATTTGATCAAGGAGATCGAGACGATCCGCGCCCAAGGCGTTGATATCACGCCCGAAACCTTGATGATCGCGGAAAACACGCCCCTGATCCTGCCGATCCATGGTGAGCTGGACCGCGCCCGCGAGAACCAGAACTCCGTCGCCAAAATCGGCACCACGGGGCGGGGCATTGGCCCGGCCTATGAAGATAAAGTCGGCCGTCGCTCCGTCCGGGTTGCCGATTTGGCCGACGAAGCGACATTGGAATTGCGGGTCGATCGCGCGCTGGTGCATCATGACGCCTTGCGCCGGGGGCTTGGTCTCGAACCCGTGGATCGCGAGGCCTTGTTGGCCGCACTCCGGGAAGTTGCGCCGCAGATTCTCCCCTATGCCGCCCCGGTGTGGAAAGTGCTGAACGAGGCGCGGCGGGCGGGAAAACGGATTCTCTTTGAAGGCGCGCAAGGCGCTCTGCTCGATATTGATTTCGGCACGTATCCGTTTGTCACCTCGTCCAATGTGATCGCGGGGCAGGCCGCGACTGGCGTGGGCATGGGGCCGGGCTCAATCGATTTCGTGCTCGGGATTGTCAAAGCTTATACCACTCGCGTTGGCGAAGGGCCGTTTCCAACCGAATTGGACGATGCCGATGGCCAACGTCTGGGTGAGCGCGGCCATGAGTTTGGCACGACGACGGGCCGCAAGCGCCGCTGCGGCTGGTTCGACGCGGTGCTTGTGCGCCAGACCTGCGCGACATCGGGGGTCAATGGGATCTCGCTGACCAAGTTGGATGTGCTGGACGGGTTTGACGAGTTGAAGATTTGCACCGGCTATGAATTGGACGGTGAGCGCCTCGACTACCTGCCCACCGCTGCCGAACAGCAGGCCCGCGTCACACCGATCTATGAAACGATGAAGGGGTGGTCGGACTCCACCGCCGGGGCGCGGTCCTGGGCCGATCTACCGGGAGAGGCGGTGAAATATGTCCGCCGGATCGAAGAGTTGATCCAATGCCCGGTGGCGCTACTCTCCACCTCGCCGGAACGTGACGACACGATCCTGGTGACAGACCCGTTTGCCGACTAAGGGGGCCTGAAATGGCGCTGAGCTACAAAACCCGGCGGCGGTTGTCGCTTCTGATCCTGTTGGTCGGTCTGCCGGTCTATATCGGACTGGCATGGTTCCTGGTCAGCCTTTTCGAGCGGCCATCGATCTTTCTGGAGTTGGCGATTTACGTGGTTTTGGGGATTCTTTGGGCCCTGCCGTTCAAGGCCGTGTTTAAAGGCGTGGGCCAGGCCGATCCGGATGCCTCTTCGGACGAGGATCGCTGAGCAACTGTCTCAAAACGAAAAAGGCCGCGCTCCAGGTTGGAAGCACGGCCTTTGACGTTGAGGGAGCGGGCTTAACCGCGGTAGTAGCGCGACCGGCGGGTCAGTTTAAACTCGCCGCGCGCAATCTTCTCAATGATCCCCTCGCGGAGCAGGATACCGAACGCTCTCAACCCGTCTTCACGGTCGAGATTGCCGCCATTGGCCGCTTCCAGATGGCGTAGAATATGCGGACGACTAAACACCGCGCGATCCTCTTCATGCATGGCGTAAGCCGCGGCCAGTTCCATCTGATCTTCCATCGTCTCATGGTCTTTCTGCGCCAAATAAGCGCCAAATCCGGTGGACGTGTCGATGCTGCCTTGTGCAGCGTCCGCCGCAGACGTGTCGATCTCATCCACGGCGGGTTCTGCGACCGCTTCGAGTTCAATCTCAGAACTCGCATTCAGTTCGAGTGCTTCCGCCTCGGCATCGACTGTCGGTAGGTCGGTGGCGACCGGCTGTGGCGTGTCGATCTCCGGCATCGGTTCGAACGCGGCGGATGCATCGGCCAAGGCGCTCAGTTCTTCGGTCAAATCAGCGGTCCGTTCGGTCGCGGTTTCAATCGCCCGGTCAGCGTCATCCGACTTGGCGGCATCATCGCGGCGCGATCCGGCCACACCCATCATTTGACCCGCCCGCGCGGCCAAATCGGCCAGGCCGCGCGCGACCTTGCGCGGGGCAGGGGGTGTTTCGGCCTCAATCTGATCCGCCGACCGAAAGGCTTCGGTCACAACATCGGCGCTTTCGGGCAAATCGGCACGCGCTATCGCAGGCGCATCTTGCGCGAATTCGGCGGTAGGCTCCGATACCGGGCGTTCGGTCGCGTCCAGTGGGCGTGGCGCGGCCATCTCCGTCTCAGCTTGTTCTGCCAGAGCCAAGCCACTTGACCGTACGCGGCGTGGCCGCACAGGCGCGATCGGTGCCTCATCGTTTTGAGCCGGCGTTTCGCCATCAACCCGCTGTTCGGAAACCAAAACTAATGGGGTTGGACGGGTTTCGGTGCGGTTCCTGCGGCTGACATCCACCCGCACACGACGTGGGCGCATAACGCGGGCCAGATCGTCGCGATAATCTGCCGTATCGTCGCCATCAGCATCGGCGGGGTTGCCGCCCAGTTCGTCCTCGGCGCTGCGCGCAGCAACGGCTGCCTTCAGGTGTTCGATATTGGCGCGACGGCGGCTGGTCTCGTTGGTTTCGAGACGGCTGTTTGTGGCTTCGAACAAGCGATCGATATCCGCCTCAGCTGTGTCTGCGTTGTTCGGATTGAGCAACTGATGGCTGCGAGTATCCCGTGTCGTTTGCTGCGCCTCACGCTCGGTTGCGATGGCAGCCAACTCCGCTTGCAGTTCGGCTTCCGCCTCCGCGCTCAGTTGGGCCTCTGCATCGCCAGCCGACATATCGTCATCGGCGCCATGCAAAACCATCACATCGGCGGTTGCCGGTTCGGGTTCCCCTTCGCTTTCCATCTCTGGCGTTGCAGCGTCTTCGATGTCAGCCTCAGCCTCAGCCTCAGCCTCAGCCTCAGCCTCAGCCTTGGCCTCGGCTGCTGCTTCGGCATCCGCATCGGTGTCCAACTCCGCGATTTCGGCCATTGCCGCGGCGATTGTGTCCTCGGCCGAGGCCTCTTCCACTGTCTCGACAATCGACGGCCCGTCGTCGAGCGAAGGGGCCTCTTCGAGGTGGTCTTCAGTGGCGTCCGAGTCGGGTTCGGCCAGGGTCTGCGAAAAATCCGATGTTGGATCTTCTTCGGTCTCGGCTTCGACTAGATCCGCAAGCCCCGCCTCTTCCAGAGGCATCTCGGCGTCTGCATCCATTTCTGGTTCTGCCGATGCATGTTGGTCTTCGGTGAAGGCCTCGGGCGCGTTAGCTTCGTCCTCGGCTTCTTCTTCGGCGACAACCTGACGAATGCGCGCCAGTTTCGCGGCAACGCTATCGGGGTCGAGCGCCGGCTCAGCGGCGAAGAAGTTGTCATCTTCGAGCGTGCTATGATTGTCGGCGTCGGTCTCTGCAAAGAAGGCAGCGATATCTGCACCGTCTTCGGGCTCTTCCGACAGCGTCTCGATAAGCGCTTCTTCGAAGTCTGCGTCTGTGGTCTCCGGCTCAGCCGAGACAGCCGCGATCAAGCTCTCGTCATCCTCTTCCGTCGGCTCGGTGGGAATGTCTTCGGCAGGGACGTCCTTAACCGCTTCGGCGACGGCAATGTCCTCAACGCCCTCGGCCTCGGCAGCCGGCATTTCCTGAACGCTAACATCCTGAGCAATAGCGGCTTCGGCCTGCTCAGCATCAGTTTCCGCCATGGCCTCTTCGGCGACGGCTTCAACTTCACCGTCTTTCGTGACCGCCTCGACCTCTTCAACCGCAGTCTCAGGCTCTGCGGCCACCGACGCGTCGTCTTCCTGCGCGGGCTCTTCCAGGTCAATAGAGCCGACTTCGGCGGCGTCTTCGATCTGCGGACGCATGATCATGCCGGCATCGGACACCCGCGCTTCGACGCGACGCTGGATCGCATCTTCGGTGATCCGTTGCAGCATCTCAGCATCTGGGGTGGGGGGCTCGGCACCAAAATACCGATCCTCTGCCGCCAAATCACGGAAATACTCTGCAATACCTTTCATGGCCGAGAACGGGTCTTCGAAGCCTTCGAGGGTGCAGGAGAATGTGCCGTAAGAAACGGTAAGAATCTTATTTGGATCAGCCATGGGTCATCTTCACTCTGCTCGTCCGGCGTGCCACCGGAATTTACCATCTTGCGGAAAGGTGTAACAAACTGATTCCAACGAAACGGGACGGCAATTGGGCCATTCGGTGATCTTTAGCTTCAAAGAAGGCAACAATTTGCCAAATCTCCCCATGATTGTCCGCGTTGACACATTGGTGACATTATTGGGCGGCGGGGAGCATGACCCCGCTGACCTAGCCGATGCGTTGCAACGCGCGCCGGTCTTGGTTGCGGCCGATGGCGGCGCAGATGTTGCGTTGGCGCTTGGTCACCGGCCCACCGCCGTGATCGGTGACTTGGATTCGCTCTCGCCTGAGACGCGTGACGCGTTGAACCCGAGCACTATTCACCAAATCGACGAACAAAGCAGCACCGATTTTGACAAAGCCTTGCGCAGCATCGCGGCACCGGCGGTTTTGGCTGTCGGGTTTACCGGTCGCCGGGTCGATCACGAATTGGCCGCCTATCACACTCTGATCACCCGGAGCGACAAACCCTGCATTGTCATCGGTTCTGAAGATATCGTGTTCCACGCGCCGCCGAAGATCAGCCTGGATTTGGGCGTTGGCATGCGGGTCTCGCTTTTCCCGCTGGCGAAGCTGCGCGGGACGTCTGTGGGTCTGAAATGGCCCATCGCGCCAATCGATTTTCATCCACTCGCGCAGATCGGCACATCGAACGAAGCGGTGACCAAACGGGTCGAGATGACATTCGATGGGCCGGGGATGTTGGTGATCCTGCCCCGGACCGCTCTTGATGCCGCGATTTCGGCGCTGATTTAGGTCCATTTCCTCTCGCGCCGACGCGCGGGCTTCTATAAACAGCTCCTGACACAACAAGACGGATATCTCCATGACGGCGGAGCTTTCGCCCATAGATCGCGCCAAATTCGTGGCGGCCAAGCGCGCGGTTGACTATGTTGAAGACGGGATGCGCGTGGGGCTGGGCACCGGATCGACGGCGGCCTGGATGGTGCGGTGCCTCGGTGAGGTGGTGCGCGAAGATGGCATCAAGGTCACCGGCGTTGCGACCTCGACCCGAACGGCCGAGTTGGCGCGTCAGGTCGGCGTGCCGATCAAGACTTTGGATGAGGTCAAATGGCTTGATCTGACGATTGATGGTGCGGATGAATATGACCCGAACCTGAACCTGATCAAAGGTGGTGGCGGGGCACTGTTGCAGGAAAAGATCGTGGCCACCGCGTCCGATCAGATGGTTGTGATCGCCGACCCGACGAAGCAGGTGGACGTGCTTGGCAATTTCCCTCTGCCGATCGAGGTGATCCCTTTTGGCTGGCAGACCACCAAGGCCCTGGTCGAAGAAATGCTTTCAAATGTTGATGTTTTGGGGCGCACATCCTCGTTGCGGTTGAACGTGAATGAGCCGTTCCGCACCGATGAGGGCAACTATATCCTCGACCTGCATCTGCGCCGGATCGCCAACCCGCAGCAGTTGAGCCTGATCTTGAACCAGATCCCGGGCGTGGTTGAAAACGGATTGTTCCTCGATATCTGCGACATCGTGGTGATCGGCAATACCGATGGAACGGTGGAAGTGCGCGACATCAACAATGGCACGGTGGAGCATGAGCGCATCGAAATCATCGACACGGACAACTTGTTTGTCGATACCGCCGATTAGGCGCTTAGGAAGGGTTTTTTGATGGCATTTGATTACGACCTCTTCGTCATTGGCGGCGGGTCCGGCGGGGTGCGGGCGGCACGCGTGGCCGCCGCCGAAGGCGCAAAAGTTGCGATTGCGGAGAGCAGCCGGATGGGCGGCACCTGCGTGATCCGGGGCTGCGTGCCGAAAAAGCTGATGGTCTTTGCGTCGAGCTATCGCGAGAGTTTCGAGGATGCGCGCAGCTATGGCTGGGACGTGGAGGATGGTGCGTTTGACTGGAACGCGTTCTCCGGCCATCTGAACACCGAATTAGATCGCCTTGAAGGCGTTTACCGCAGCCTTCTGGATGGCTCTAATGTCGAGATTTTCGACAGCCGCGCGCGCCTTGCCGATCCCCATACGCTTGAGCTTGCCGATGGGACGCAGAAGACGGCGAAGCATATCCTGGTGGCAACCGGCGGTCGGCCCGTGCGGCCCGATATGCCAAACGCGCATCTGGGCATCGTTTCTGACGACATTTTCCATCTGCCCGAACTGCCCAAACGTCTGCTGATCATCGGCGGTGGCTATATCGCCTGCGAATTCGCCTGCATCATGAATGGGCTTGGTGTTGAGGTGACGCAATTCTATCGCGGGGCGCAGATCCTGCGCGGCTTCGACGACGAGGCGCGTGGGTTGGTGGCCGAGATGATGCGCGAGAAGGGCATTAATCTGCACCTTGGCACCAATATCGTCGATATGGCCGAGGCGAGCGCAGATCACACCATTCCGAATACAAGCACCGGCACCGATGCAGCCATGGGCGCGCCCGTGGCGGAAACTGCGGTGCAAGATGCCAGCGGGTCTGGTGGGCCGGTCTGGGTCAAAGCAACGAACGGCACTGAGGCGGTTTATGATGCCGTCTTGTTCGCCACGGGGCGGAACCCGAATACGGCCGATATGGGTCTGGAAGAGATCGGGGTCGAGGTTGGGCGTCGCGGCGAGATCGTCGTTGATGAGTATAGTCAAACGGCGGTGCCTTCGATTTACGCAATTGGCGACGTGACGAACCGGGTGCAACTGACGCCGGTGGCGATCCGCGAAGGCATGGCCTTTGTCGAGACCGTGTTCAAAGGCAACCCGACGCCGATTGATCACGACTTGATCCCGTCCGCGATCTTTACGCAGCCGGAATTGGGCACCATCGGCCTGACCGAAGAAGAAGCGCGCGAGCAGGAACCGGTGGAGATCTACTGCACCTCATTCCGACCGATGCAATCGGCTTTTGCCGGGCGCACGGATCGGGTTTTGATGAAGCTGGTTGTCGCCAAGGAAAGCCGTAAGGTCTTGGGCTGTCATATCGTCGCGCCGGGCGCGGGGGAAATGATCCAACTGGCTGGCATTGCAGTTAAAATGGGCGCGACGAAGGAAGACTTCGACCGGACGGTTGCGGTCCACCCAACAATGTCCGAAGAGCTTGTGACGATGAAAACACCCATGCGGGTGGCTTGAAATCGATTGGAAAACGCACAGGTTGCCCGTGCATATCGGGGTAAGAGGCCCCATATAGACAGGCAACAGACGCGATGATGAGGGGAATAGGCATCAATGGCTGGCAATAATGGCGGTCCCTGGGGCGGCGGAGGCGGCTCTGGCGGCGGTGGTGGAAACCGCGGCGGTGACGATGGCAACCGAGGTGGCGGGCGTAGACCCGGCCAAGGCGGTGACGGCCAGCAGATCCCAGAAATCGACGAGATCGTCCGCAAAGGCCAAGAGCAATTGCGCGTCCTGATGGGCGGACGCGGTGGCAAAGGCCGCGGCAATGGGACCGGTGGCGGCGATGGGCCGCGCCTGACCCCCGGCTCGGCAGCGATTGGTGTTTTGGCTCTTATCGGTCTCTGGCTCTATGCCTCGTTCTACACGGTCCGGCCCGAAGAACAGTCGGTCGAGCTTTTCCTGGGCGAGTTCTCCTCCATTGGTGAATCCGGCCTGAACTTCGCGCCCTGGCCGCTGGTGACAGCCGAAGTGATCGCGGTCACGTCAGAACGCTCCGAGCCGATTGGCACCGCCCGGTCCGGCACGTCGGATGCGGGTTTGATGCTGACCACGGATGAAAACATCGTCGATATCGATTTCGAAGTGGTGTGGAACATCAATGATCCAGCCCTGTTCCTCTTTAACCTCCGCGATCCAGATGCAACCGTGCGCGCGGTGTCGGAATCGGCGATGCGCGAAGTGATCGCCGCGTCGCAACTGGCGCCCATTCTTAACCGGGATCGAGAAATCATTGCCGATACCGTGCGCGAACTGATCCAGAGTACGCTCGACAGCTATGAATCTGGCATCAATATTGTGCGTCTTAACCTCGACCGGGCTGACCCGCCCAACGAAGTGATCGACGCCTTCCGTGACGTTCAGGCCGCTGAACAAGAGCGGGACCAGTTGGAACGCCGCGCCGATGCTTACGCCAACCAAGTACTCGCCGGCGCCCGGGGTGAAGCCGCGCAGGTGCTGGAACAGGCCGAAGGCTATCGCGCGCAGGTCGTGAACGAAGCCGAAGGTGAAGCCAGCCGTTTCCTCGCGGTTCTCAACGAATACCGTGAGGCCCCGGACGTGACCCGCCGCAGGCTCTATCTTGAAACGATGGAGCGGGTTCTCGGCGACGTGGATCTGGTGATCCTCGACAGCCAAGGCGAGGGCGGTGGCAATGGCGTCGTGCCATATCTGCCTTTGAACGAACTCCGCCGCGCCCCTGGCACGGCCAGCACCACGGGGAGCAGCAACTGATGAACCGTATGATCTATATCCTGCCCGTCATCATCGTTGCTGTGGTGGGTCTGCTCAGCTCGATTTTCATCGTGGATGAACGTCAGCGGGCCCTGGTTCTGCAGTTCGGTCAAATCCGCCAGGTGATTGAAGAGCCGGGTCTGAACTTCAAGATCCCGTTCATTCAAGAGGTGGTCTATTACGATGACCGTATCCTCTCGATCGACACAGCGGAGATCGAGGTAACGCCGTCGGATGACCGGCGTCTGGTGGTTGATGCTTTCGCTCGGTACCGCATCACTGATGTGGTGCAGTTCCGCCAAGCGGCGGGGACCGGTGGTATGCGGACGGCCGAGGATCGGTTGGAAGCCATTCTTAACCCGCAAATTCGGGCGGTTCTGGGTTCGGATGGTGTGACCTCGAACACGATCCTGTCCGCGGATCGGGCCGAACTGATGGCGCGGATCACGACGCAAGCTCGCGCTCGGGCGATCCCGCTTGGTCTGGAAGTGCTCGACGTGCGTTTGAAGCAAACCGCGCTGCCGCAGCAGAACTTGCAAGCGACCTTCTCTCGGATGGAGGCCGAACGGCAGCGGGAAGCAACCGATGAACGCGCCCGCGGCGAAGAGGCCGCACAGCGGGTTCGGGCGCAAGCCGACCGGACAGTGGTTGAGCTGGTCTCCGACGCCAATCGGGAAGCGGAGATTATCCGCGGTGAGGCCGATGCCGAACGGAACCGGATCTTTGCCGAGGCCTTCGGGCAAGACGCTGAGTTCTTCGAATTCTATCGCTCAATGACCGCCTATGAGCGGGCGCTGCGGCAGCAGAACTCGACCATGGTGATCAGCCCCGATAGCGAATTCTTCGAATATCTGGGTGGCTCCGCCGGAACGATCGCACCGGCTGCGCAATAAAGAGGGTCCGATGCTGACAACGATCCTATTGGGGGTCGGCATGGTTCTCGTGATTGAGGGGCTGGTGTTCGCACTGGCCCCTTCGCGTCTGGAGGATCTGCTGCGCGTCTTGACGCAAATCCCGGTGGAAACGCGCCGGATGATCGGCTTTGCCGCCATCGTTTTTGGGGCCGTGTTGATCTCTTGGGCTGCGAGCCTCTGACCCCAATTGGAGCCCCAGGTCAGGAAAACCGCCGTTGCCCGGCCGCGCGACCGGTGGCAAGCTCCCGTCACGCCTATGTTACAGGTTGCTGACGGTTATCTGATCGCTTTGCGGCGCATGCGCGGTTGATAATGCGCCGAATCGGCCAAATATTATACGCCAAGATGCGGGTGACGCCCGCAACACGCTGACAGGAGGACGATCCGTGAACATCCCGCAGGCTCATCAACGCCCAAAGGCCCGTGCCCTGGCCCTTCGCGCCCACCAGGACCGGAGCCTGGTCTATCGCGTGTCGATGATGGCGATGATTTTGGCGATGGCCATTCTGGCAGTCATGGCCAGCATCGCGCCCGCCAATGCTCAGGCCAACCGCCCGGCCACCTTCGCCGATTTGGTGGATCAAGTTGGCGACGCGGTCGTGAATATCACAACCTCCTCCGTGGTTGCAGGCCGGACAGGGCCGCAGCCGATGGTGCCGGAAGGTTCGCCGCTGGAGGATTTCTTCAACGATTTCATGGATCGGAACAACCGGTCCGATGAAGCCCCGCGCCGGAGCCAAGCGCTTGGCTCCGGTTTCGTGATTTCCGAAGACGGTTATATCGTCACCAATAACCACGTGATCGAAGGCGCGGACGAGATTTTGATCGAGTTTCGTGGCGGGTTCGAACTGCCGGCAGAGGTCGTCGGGACAGACCCCAACACCGATATCGCGGTTTTGAAGGTGGACCCCGATGAGCCGCTTCTGTTCGTGCCCTTTGGGGATAGCGATGTCATGCGCGTCGGCGATTGGGTGATGGCGATGGGCAACCCGCTTGGTCAGGGTTTCTCAGTATCTGTCGGCATCGTGTCGGCGCGCGAACGCGCGTTGTCCGGCAGTTACGACGACTTCATTCAGACCGATGCTGCCATCAACCGCGGTAACTCAGGCGGCCCGTTGTTCAACCTCGACGGTGAAGTCATCGGCGTGAACACAGCGATCCTGTCGCCCAATGGTGGCTCAATCGGGATTGGGTTTGCCATGTCTTCGGCTGTGGTCACCCGCGTCGTGGATCAGTTGCAGGAGTTTGGCGAGACCCGTCGCGGTTGGCTGGGCGTGCGGATTCAGGACGTGTCCCCAGATATCGCAGAGGGCCTGGGCCTTGATGAGCCGCGCGGCGCGCTGGTCACCGATGTGCCGGATGGCCCGGCGATGGAAGCCGGTGTCGAAGTGGGCGATGTGATCCTCGCGTTTGATGGGGTCGATGTCCAAGATACCCGCGAGTTGGTGCGCAATGTGGGCAACGCGCCCGTGGGCGAGACCGTGCGTATGTTGGTGTTCCGCGATGGCGCAACGCAAACCTTGCGGGTGACGCTTGGCCGCCGGGAAACTGCGGAAGGGGCCAACCCGACGACCCCTGGGCAACCGCCGACAGCGCCGTCTGGTGGGGATGTTCTGGGCATGTCGCTGATGCCTCTGACCGATGAGCGCCGTGAGGAGCTAAATGCGCAGAATGTCCAAGGTGGCTTGGTGATTGAACGCGTCGATCCCGAAAGTGACGCGGCCACCAAAGGCTTGATGCCGGGCGATGTGATCACCGAAGTGGGCCAACAGCCGGTCAGCGAGGTGAGTGATTTCGAAACCCGGGTCAGCGAGGCCGAAGATGCCGGGCAGAAAAGCATCCTGCTGCTGATCCGTCGCGACGGGAACCCACGTTTCGTGGCGTTGAGCCTCGAAGACGGCTAGCCGTCTCGCACGAGCCTCGTATCCAGACACACCCCTTCGTGGAGCGATCCTTGAAGGGGTTTTCTATCCGCCGGTCGCGCCGCCAGCGGCAGCCACCGGATCCCAGACCACCAGACCTAATTGCCGGGCGGCGGCCATGGACAGGATTGGGCTGTTCAGCCCCTGCGGCTCTTGAAAGGCACGAATGGCGCGCCGGGTGCGTGCGTCCATGACGCCGTTTGCCGGACCCCGATAGAGATCGCGCGCCGCCAACGCCCGCTGCAAGCTGGCGATGAAATCCGGGTCGCCGATCTCGGCTTGGCAGGGGGTCTCAAACCATAACTCGCGCCGCTCCTGCACGATCTGCTGTCGGGTCTCGGTCATGAACACGGCGGGTTGCAAGACCTGACCGGCGCTGTTGATCTCTGGCGGTTGCAGCATCACCTGATCGGTGACCGTTTCGATCACGGCGGGGGTTGTTTCGCGGCCATAGCAGGCATTGGGGTCTGCGCCGGGTGGACCCATGCCGCGGCTGACCTCCACCGTATTGGGCGCGATCAACCCGGTGATATCGGGTGCCTCCACAGCGCCGCAGGCAGCCACAGCCAAAAGGCCCAGAAGGGAGAAACGGGGTGTCACGGCTCGATTTTTCCTGCCCGGTTGATCCGGTTTTGCGGCAATTTACTTGGTTTTGGCGTGCCGCGAAAGCACCTCGCGTTGCGGCGGCCTGCAACTGCGTCTGCTATGCCGCAGTTCCGCTAGTCCTGGCCCATGTGGATTGTGACTGGAAAGGCCGCTTGAACGTCGCTACCTAAGGCGAAACAAAGCTTCTAGCGACAAAGGCAAGACATGGCGAAGATCACCTATATCGAACATAACGGCACCGAGCACGTCGTGGAGGTGGCCAACGGGCTGACCGTGATGGAAGGCGCGCGCGACAACAACGTGCCGGGGATTGAGGCCGATTGCGGCGGTGCCTGCGCCTGTTCGACGTGCCACGTCTATGTGCATCCCGATTGGGTCGCGAAATTGCCGGCCGTCGACCCGATGGAAGAAGATATGCTGGAGTTTGCCTTTGAGCCGAACCCCGAGCGCTCGCGCCTGACCTGCCAGGTAAAGGTGACCGACGAGTTGGATGGGCTAGTCGTGCAAATGCCCGAGAAGCAAATCTGATGCTGCGGGGCGCACTCCTGGGCCTCGGGCTGGCGCTTGCGCCAGCCGTGTCGCTGGCCTGTACCGTCGCGCCCCATACGATGACCGAGATGCCCGAGAGTGTCGTCGAACATGACGGCACCGGGATTTACCGCGCGTGGTTTGACGGTCCGACAACACGCTATGCCCATGGGGTGCTCGGCGATGAGATCGAGGCAAGCGAGCTTTGGGTCTCATCCCCGACAGCCGCCAATAGCTGCGCGGTGCTCACCGTCCGGCTAGATGACGCCCATGTTTTTGAAGATCTTGCGCCCCGTCTGCGCGACCTGGATGGCGATGGGGCGGCCGAGGTGATCGTGGTGCGCAGCCACCGCGATCAGGGCGCACAATTGGCGATCTATGGCGATGCGGGCGACGGGGAGTCTTTGACGCTCATCGCATCGACGCCTTATATCGGGCGGCGCAATCGCTGGCTGGCCCCGATTGGCGTGGCGGATCTGAACGGCGACGGGCTGCAAGATATCGCCTATATCGACCGGCCGCATCTGGCGCGCACTTTGCGGATTTGGACCTATCGCCCGGACGGGCAGGGGGGCGGCGACCTAACTGAGATCGCGGCGGCCAGCGGCGTAACCAATCACCGTATCGGCGAAGATTTCATCACCGGCGGCATCCGCCATTGCGGCGACGGCCCCGAGATCGTCACCGCCAATGCCGATTGGACCCAAGTGATCATAACGGTGCTTGCCGCAGATGGCGATTTGAGTGCCCGGGCCGTCGCCCCGTTTTCCGCCGACGCCATTCGTAATGTGCTTGGCTGTCGCCGGGGTTGACTTCGCCGCCTGCGCAAGGTGTATCGGCGCGACGCTCAACGCACCCGAAGGACGCCCCAGATGCACGCCTATCGCAGCCATTCCTGCGCCGAATTGAACGCCGCCCATGTGGGTGAGACTGTCCGCCTCTCGGGTTGGGTCCATCGGCGGCGAGATCACGGCGGCGTGGTTTTTATCGACCTGCGCGACCATTACGGGATCACGCAGGTGCTCTGCGACCCGGACAGCCCGGTGTTCGCCGAGGTCGAGAAACTGCGCTCGGAATACTGCGTACGTATTGACGGCACGGTGAAGGCCCGTGACGCGAGCCTGATCAACACAAAGCTGCCAACCGGTGAGATCGAGGTTTTCATCCGCGATATGGAAGTCCTCGGCGGCATCGAGGGCGATCTGCCGCTGCAGGTGTTTGGCGATCAGGAGTACCCGGAGGAAACCCGCCTGCAATACCGCTATCTCGACCTGCGGCGCGAGAAGATGCAGGAGAGCATGAAGCTCCGCTCTGATGTGGTGGCCTCCATGCGCCGCCGGATGTGGGAGATCGACTTCCGCGAGTTCCAGACGCCGATCATCACCGCGTCCAGCCCCGAAGGCGCGCGCGACTTCCTGGTGCCCTCGCGCCTGCACCCCGGCAAATTCTACGCGCTGCCCCAGGCGCCGCAGCAGTTCAAACAGCTTCTGATGGTTTCGGGCTTCGACAAGTATTTCCAGATCGCGCCCTGCTTCCGCGACGAAGACCCGCGTGCCGACCGTGCGCCGACCGATTTCTATCAGCTCGACATGGAAATGAGCTTTGTTGAACAGCAGGATGTGTTCGACACGATCCAGCCCGTGATCGCAGGCGTTTTCGGAGAGTTCGGCAACGGGGCCAAGGTCGATCAGGAGTGGCCGCAGATTTCCTTCAAGGATGCGGCGCTTTGGTATGGCACTGACAAACCCGACTTGCGCAACCCGATCAAGATGCAGGTGGTCAGCGACCATTTCCGCGGCTCCGGTTTCGCGATTTTCGCTAAACTGTTGGAGCAAGAGGGCACCGAGGTCCGTGCAATCCCGGCGCCGACGGGCGGCAGCCGGAAATTCTGCGACCGGATGAACAAATTCGCCCAGGAGCAGGGCTTGCCGGGCATGGGCTATATCTTCTGGCGCGACCAGGGCGACGGCATGGAAGCCGCGGGCCCATTGGCCAAAAACATCGGCCCGGAACGCACCGAAGCGATCCGGCAGCAGCTTGGACTCGGTGTGGGCGATGCGGCCTTCTTCCTCGCCGGTAAACCGTCGCAATTCGAGGGTGTCGCCGGTCGAGCGCGCGTGGTGATCGGGGATGAGCTTGGCCTGACCGAGCAGAACCGTTTCGCCTTTGCCTGGATCGTCGATTTCCCGCTCTATGAGGCCGATGAGGAGACCGGCAAGGTCGATTTCTCGCATAACCCGTTCTCGATGCCGCAAGGCGGCGCGGCGGCGCTGGATGGCGACCCGCTGGAGGTGCTGGGGTATCAATATGACCTGGCCTGCAACGGCTATGAGCTGGTCTCGGGCGCGATCCGGAACCACAAGCCCGAGATCATGTTCAAGGCGTTTGAACTCGCCGGGTATGGCGAAGACGAGGTGCGCAACCGCTTTGGCGGCCTGGTCAACGCGTTCCAATATGGCGCGCCGCCGCATGGCGGTTGCGCCGCCGGGATCGACCGGATCGTGATGCTTCTGGCCGATACCGCGAATATCCGGGAGGTCATCCTCTTCCCGATGAACCAGCGTGCCGAAGACCTGATGATGCAGGCGCCGTCGGACCCGACCAGCGACCAGTTGATGGAGCTGGGCCTGCGCGTGCTGCCGCAGGACTAGGCCACCTGACTAGAAAGACAAAAGGCGCGCCGATCCTGGCGCGCCTTTTTCTTTGAAACGGGCGTCGTGCCTAGAGCGCCACGCGCGTCGCGGTTCCTGCCTTGGCTGCCAGATCGGCGGCGACGGAGGCAACCGCGAGGTCTTGCAACCCGACGCCTGTGCCATCGAAGAGCGTGATTTCATCGGCGCTGGACCGTCCCGGATGCGCACTGTTGATCACATTGCCAATGGGTGTGATGTCCGCTTCGGCGATCAGGCCTCGCGCGATGGCATGCTGCGCCTCGCCCAGGCTGATGGACTGCGCAACTTCGTCGGTGAAGACCGTGGCTGCCGCCAGAAGCGCCGGATCGACCTCTTGCTTGCCGACCGTATCGGTGCCCATGCAGGCGATATGCGTGCCGGGTTTGATTTGGGGCGCCATCATGAGCGGTTCGAAGGCCGAGGTGATGGTGATGATCACATCGGCTTCGGCCCCCAACTGATCCCGGTCGACGGCCTCGAACTCCAGACCGATCTGGGTCGCAACTTCGCCCAATCTCGGCAACATCTCAGGATGCGGGTTCCAGGCCACGACCTTCTCAAAATCACGCTGCTCGGCGGCGGCGCGGAGTTGGAAGGCCGACTGGTGACCGGCGCCGACCATGCCCAGAACTTTGGCGTCTTTTCGCGCAAGATGGGCAATCGAGACTGAGGATGCAGCCGCCGTTCTGAGCGCGGTCAGATAATTGCCGCCCACCAGCGCCTTTAGCTTGCCTGTATCGGGGTCGAACAGAAACACCGTCGATTGGTGGTTGGTCAGGCCTTTATCGGCATTGCCGGGCCAATAACCGCCGGATTTCAGCCCCAAGGCCAGCCCGGCGCGATCAAACCCGGATTTGAAGCCGTAAAGCGCATCCGCATGGCCAATCGCCTCGCGGATCACCGGGAAGTTATAGGCGTCGCCCTTGGCCATGGCGCCAAAGACGGCCTCCACTGCATCGAAGGCATCTTGGCGTCCGATGACCTGCTGACAGATCTCTTCGGATACGATGATCAGCCCATCGGTTTGGGCCTGGGTCATGTCGTTCATTGTCTTGCTCCTGTCACAGGCAGTGTGTGCGGCTGGCGCGGATCATGAACGCGCCAGCCGACAGAGGGGCGGGGAGAGAGCGTCGCCCCTCGAGGGTCGTCTCAATAGGCTTTGCCGCGCGCCGAGACCGGCCAGAGCGTTTCCACTTTGCCGCCACGCACGCCGACATACCAATCATGGACGTTGCAGGTCGGGTCGCAATGGCCAGGCACGAGGCGCAGTTTTTCATTGATGTCGAGGACGCCTTGCGGATCGGCAACAACGCCGTGTTCATCGGAACACTTCACGTATTCGACATCGGTGCGCCCAAAGACGAAGGGCAGTCCGCTATCGACCGATTGCGCCTTGAGACCGGCATCGACGATGGCTTTGTCGGCTTTGGCATGGCTCATCACCGAGGTCAGCAGGAACAGTGCGTTCTCCCACTCACCTTGGTCAATGCGCTTGCCCTCTTGGTCTAAGATACGCCCGTAATCGGCATCCATGAACGCGTAGCTGCCACATTGCAGTTCGTTGTAAACGCCCGAATTGCTTTCGAAATAGTAAGATCCGGTGCCGCCGCCGCCAACGATATCGCATTCGATGCCATCGGCTTTCAGCGTATCAACCGCGTCTTTCACCATCGCCACCGCGATATCGATCTTGGCTTTGCGGTCGTCATAGCTGTCCATGTGCTGCATGGCGCCCTGATAGGCTTGGATGCCCGCGAATTTCAGGCCGTCGGCCGCGTCGATCGCCTTGGCGATCTCGACCACCTCGGGCGTTGTCGTCACACCGCAGCGGCCCGCGCCGCAGTCGATCTCGACCAGGCATTCGATTTCGGTCCCGTGCTTGACGGCCGCCGCCGACAAATCCGCAACATTGGCCAGATCGTCAACGCAGCAGATCGTGCGGGCGCCGAGTTTGGGCAGCCGGGCCAGACGGTCGATCTTGGCGGGGTCGCGCACTTGGTTGGAGACCAGAACATCCTTGATGCCGCCCCGGGCGAAAACCTCCGCCTCCGACACTTTCTGACAGCAGACGCCGCAGGCACCACCCAGGTCGACCTGCAACTGCGCCACATCGACGGATTTGTGCATTTTGCCATGCACCCGGTGCCGCATTCCATGCGCCTTGGCGTAATCGCCCATCTTTTTGATGTTGCGCTCCAGCGCATCCAGATCGAGCACAAGGCTTGGCGTTTGAATATCCGCTTCGTCCATGCCGATTGCGGCAGGGATGTCGTAGCCGACTTCAAGTTCTTCGATTTTCACATTGGTATTCATGATCTTACCCTCCTCAGCCCAACATCCAGGGCAACTTGTCCATATCCACATTCCCGCCGGTGATGATCACACCGACACGCTTACCCCGGAACACCTCCGGGTTCTTCAGAATCGTCGCGAGCGGCACTGCGCAGCTCGGCTCCATGACGATCTTCATCCGCTGCCAAGTCAGCTTCATGGCGTCGATGATCTCTTGCTCGGAAGCTGTTAGAATGTCCGTCACGTGATTGCTGACAAAGTGCCAGGTGTTCTCTTTCAGCGGCACTTTCAGCCCATCGGCAATCGTGGCCGGGGCGTCATCGGCGATGATATGCCCGGCTTTGAAACTCCGATATGCGTCGTCGGCTTGCTCTGGCTCGGCTGCGTAAATCTCGATCGTCGGCGCGATATTCGAGAGTGTCAGGCAGCAGCCCGAAATCATCCCGCCACCGCCAATCGGCGCGATAACCGCGTCCAGATCAGTGACCTGCTCAACCAGTTCCCGCGAGCAGGTGCCTTGCCCGGCAATGACCCGCGGATCATTGTAAGGGTGCACGAAATCGGCGCCGGTTTCGGCGTGGACCTTGGCGAACACCTCTTCGCGGCTGCTGGTCGAGGGTTCGCATTCGGTGATGATGCCGCCATAGCCGCGCACGGCGGCCTTTTTCGCCTCAGGGGCGGTGCGTGGCATCACCACATGGCAGGGAATCCCGCGGCGACCGGCGGCATAGCTGAGCGACAGCGCATGATTGCCGGAACTATGCGTGGCGACGCCTTTCGCGGCTTGGTCCTCATCCAACCCAAACACGGCATTTGACGCGCCGCGTACCTTGAACGCTCCGGCCTTTTGGAAGTTCTCGCATTTGAAGAACAGTTCGGCACCAGTGAGTTCGTTGAAATAGCTTGAGGTGAGGACGGGCGTGCGATGGATATATGGCGCGATGCGTTTATGCGCGGCAACCACATCTTCGAAACGGGGCAGTTGATCAGTCATCTCTACGGTCTCCTCGTCCTCTCACGCGGCGGATTTCAGCGCGGTGTCCCACGATTGCCGGAAATACTCCTGTGCCGCCGACACCCCGTCGCCCAACTCGATGGGATAGTTCAGATCAGCCATCGCCATCTCGATCGTGGCCAGGCCGGACAAGACCATCACATCGGTCAGGGCGCCGAGATGCCCGATACGGAAGGCTTTGCCATTCATCTGCCCAAGGCCGACGCCGAAGCTGACCCCATAGGCGTTGAACGCATGATCGGTCAGGACGTTGCTGTCGAACCCGTCAGGCACATAGATCGCGCTGACCGTGTCGGAATAGAGCTCGGGCGATTGCGCGACCAGGTCCAACCCCCAGGCGCGGGCGGCTTGGCGCACGCCTTCGGCAAGGCGGTGGTGGCGGGCATAAACATTGCCCAGGCCCTCTTCGAACAGCATCGACAGGCTTTCGCGCATGCCATGGATCAGTTGCAGCGGAGGCGTATAGGGAAATCCGCCGGTACTGTTGGCCTGCAACATGTCGCGGAAATCAAAGAAGGTCCGTGGCAGCGTTGCGTCATCCATCGCCGCCAGGGCTTTCTGGCTGACCGCTAAGATCGCCATACCGGTGGCCAGCATGAAGCCCTTTTGGCTGCCAGCAACGGCGATATCGACCCGCCAGGCGTCCATCTCAAACGGCATCGAGGCAAGCGAGCTGACACAATCGACCAAGAGCAGCGCAGTGTGAGAGGCGCTGTCCATTGCGGCGCGGACGGCGGCGATGTCGGATTTCACGCCCGTGGCCGTCTCGTTATGGGTGACAAGCACGGCTTTGATCGCATGAATGCTATCGGCTTTGAGGGCCTCCTCGAACTTGTCGGCGGGTGCGCCTGATCCCCAGTCACATTCGATGATCCGCACATCCAACCCATGGCGTTGGCACATGTCGATCCAGCGATGGCTAAACATGCCATACCGCGCGATCAGGACCGTGTCGCCGGGGCTGAGCGTGTTGGTGATCGCGGCCTCCCAGCCACCTGTGCCCGATGCGGGGAAAGTGATCACGCGGCCCTCGGTGGTGCCGAAGACGGTCTTGCAGCCATCCAAGACCGGCATCAACGTCTCGACAAAATCTGGCGCGCGATGATCACGGGTCTGCACTTGCATCGCGTGGCGCAAACGGTCCGGCATGTTGGTCGGGCCGGGGATGAACAGTGGGTTTTGATCGGACATGGTGCGGGTCTCCTCCGTCGTCGTGAGGAGATTTGTAGCAGGTTGATGTGCATTTGCAATTTTTTCGGAAGTATTTTTCAGTTTTGAGTTTGGCGAGTATTTGATATTAATATCAGTGTGATGTATTTTTTCATATACATCGGTATACAAATGTTGAAAAATATTTTCACGATACTATTCTCCTGATGCAACAGGTCATAATTGGGAAAGTCGTGACATGGTCGAGATTCAACGCAAGCCGCGCGGGCGGCCCAAATCGCCCTTCACAGACAGCAGTGGCGGCACCATCCAGGCTCTGGATCGAGCGCTGGCGATCCTAAGTGCGCTGGCGCAACAAGATCATGCATCACTCACCGATCTGTCGGAGGATCTGGCAATTCCTACGGCGACGACGCACAGGATTCTCGCGACCTTGCAGCAGAATGGTTATGCCGAGCTGGACGAAGCCACCCAGACCTGGGCCGTTGGGGTCGAGGCCTATCGCACCGGGTCGGCTTATCTCAACCGGACCAATCTGGCGGATGTCAGCCGCCCGGCGATGCGTGCTTTGATGCAGGACACGGGCGAGACGGCGAACCTGGCGGTGCCCGACGGCGCGGCGGTTGTTTTTGTCGGGCAGATCGAGACGCAGAACCCGATCCGTGCGTTTTTTGCCGCGGGCACACGGACACCGATGCATGCCTCTGGCACCGGCAAAGCGATTTTGGCGCATCTGCCAGCCACGCGGCAGGCCCGTCTCTTATCGCAGATCGATTTGACGGTGTTTACCGACCAGACCCTCGCCACGCTTGCCGAATTGCAGGCCGATTTGGCTTCAACCCAAGCCCGCGGCTGGTCATTCGATCAAGAAGAACGCCATCTCGGCATGTCCTGCATCGGTGCGCCGATATATGATGCGAGAGGGGAGGTGGTGGCGGGCGTGTCGATCTCTGGGCCAAGCACGCGTTTTTCCGACCGACGGGTCGATGCCTTTGGCACCCGGGTGGCACAAGCCGCTGCCGAGATCACCGATGGTATCGGAGGGCGCCTGCCCGGATAGAGAAGAGTTTGGCCGTCTTTGTTCGGCCTGATATATCGAACGATGGTGCCGAGCGAACGGACGGCGCGGCGATGACCGCGGTGGTTGCGCCCACCGGCTGTTTGGTTGACGCGCGTCGTGATCGGTAACGGCTTGTCAACGCGGGCTATTTCGCCTTTCGTGTTGATATACGATCAGCAGGGCAGGATGGGCGATGTCGAATTCCGAGATATTGGGGCAAGAGGTGCGCGGGTTCCGTCCCCCACCCGTGCCAAAGGGGGCGGAGTTGTCCGGGCGGTATGCGCGCCTGTTGCGGCTTCGCGCGGATGCCCATGCCGCCAATCTGCACCGTGCAAACTCAGTCAGCGATGCGATTTGGGACTATTTGCCTTATGGCCCGTTTTCCTCGGCGGCCGCCTATCACAGATGGGTGCGCGAGGTCGAAGCGGGACCCGACCCGCTGTTTTATGCAATTGAAAACCGCGAAACCGGGCAACTCGGCGGTGTCGCAAGTTATCTTCGGATCACGCCGGAGATGGGCACTATCGAGGTTGGTCATATCAATTTCTCGCCAGCGCTTCAGCGTACCCGCGCCGCGACCGAGGCGATGTATCTGATGATGAAATGGGCCTTCGAGGCCGGGTATCGGCGCTATGAGTGGAAATGCAACGCGCTGAATCTCGGATCCCGCCGCGCGGCGGAGCGTCTGGGGTTCTCTTTTGAGGGGGTTTTTCGCCAAGCCGCCGTGATCAAGGGTCACAATCGCGACACGGCTTGGTTCGCGGCGATCGATGCGGAATGGCCAGCGTTAAAGGAGGCCTTCAACGCCTGGCTTGCGCCCAGTAACTTCGATGCAGAGGGTCAGCAGCGGGAGCGGCTGGCCGATTTGACCCGCCTTGTGCGGGTCAGTTCCGACCCTGCACTTGCGAAAGCCTAACCTGAACCCGGCATGGTTGGTCGCCGTCAGACAGCGGCCACATGTTGGATACGATCTGACAGCATCGTGCGGAGATTGGCACGCTCGGGTTGCGCCAACTGGCCGCTTGATCGCGCGATGACATCTTCCAGCCGCGCGTCATGGGCTGCGCGCGCGACACCCAACAAAAAAGGTCTCAGATAGGCCATTGGCGGGCTGTCGAGTTCCAGCAGCTCCATCGCATGGGTCAAATCCTCACGAAAGGCGAGGGTGTCGGGCTGAACCCGGTCCTCTGCGGCCGGACGCGGGCCTTTGGGGTGCAATGTCGCTGGCAGATGGCGCAGGATTTCCGCCTGAAAATAGGCCAGCGTTTCCATCGGCTTCGGGAGGAACCCATCTGCTCCAACCGCAGCCGCTGATTTCGCCGCGGCCTCACGCTCCGCACCGGAGGTCGCCAAGATCACAGGCACACGTGGTTGGACGCCATCCATTTCGGCGATCAGATCCAGGCCAGAGCCATCCGGTAAACCCAAATCGATGATCGCGACCGAGGGTCTGTAAACCGCCAAATGCCGCCGCGCGGAGGTCAGGCAATCCGCGCGGCGAATCCTGGCACCCGATCTTAGACAGAGCAATCGCAGCGCTTCGGATGCAAAGCGGCTATCCTCGACCACAAGGACGGTCAGGCCAAGCAGAGGCCGCGCCGCAGTTGGTTTCGGTCGAAAGTCGAGTTCTGAAACAAGATCATCCATGTCCATTTGCCCCCGGTTAACGCTGATTCCTTGGATGATTAGACCCAGGTAAGGTTGACAAGCTGTAAACACGACAGGCGCGGCGACGGGACGCTTGGCAAAGCCCGGTCGCACGCCATATCAACAGCCAGGATTTGTCGAAAAGGAATGCCCCATGATCGGACGCCTGAACCATGTCGCCATTGCCGTGCCCGATCTCGAGGCGGCCTCGGCGCAATATCGTGAGACGCTCGGCGCGCAAGTGGGCGCGCCGCAGGACGAACCGGAGCACGGCGTGACGGTTGTGTTCATCGAACTGCCGAATACCAAGATTGAATTGCTCTACCCGTTGGGGGAAGACAGCCCAATTGCCGGGTTCTTGGAGAAAAACCCATCCGGCGGCATCCACCATATCTGCTACGAAGTCGATGATATCCTGGCCGCGCGTGATCAACTACAGGCTTCGGGGGCGCGGGTCTTGGGCACGGGCGAGCCGAAAATCGGCGCGCATGGCAAGCCGGTTTTGTTTCTGCATCCGAAAGACTTCACCGGGACCTTGGTTGAGTTGGAGCAAGTCTGATGAATCTTGTGACCGGCATCGTCCTATACGCGATCATCTGGTTTATGACGCTGTTCGTGATCCTCCCGATCCGCCTCATCTCGCAAGGCGAGGCGGGGAATGTCGCGGAGGGCACCCATGCGTCTGCGCCTGAGAAGCCGCAACTGAAGCGGCGGTTCTTGGTGACCTCGGCGGTTGCCGCCGTGCTGTGGGGCATCGCTGCGTGGGTCATCATCAGTGGCGCGATCACAATCGCCGATATCGACCTGTTCAATCGGTTCGGGATGGGCCAGCGTTAAGCCGGTGATACAGGTGGGAGAAGGTCGCCGCGCCTAGAACCGGCACTAGAATGTTCACGACCGGGATCGTCAGCGGCACGGCCATCAATACGCCGGCAGCGAAGATGGTGAATCGGTTGCGGCTGCGAAAAGCGGCGGCACCGGTCGCGTCGTGACGGCGGAGCGCCACCATCTGCGCGTATTCCCGGCCCAAGAGGAGGCCGTTTACGATCCAGAAGAGGAAAGGGGCGAGGGGCGGGATCAGCAGATATGCGATCAGCGCAACCAGGTTAACGCCGATGATCACGCCGAGAAATCTTAGCCCATCCCCCATGCCTTCGATAATCCCGATTTGCCGGGCCGGGGGGAGATGTGGGTAGTGTTCGGCCTCCACGGCATTGGCGATCCGGTCGAGGAAAATGCCAGTGAAGGCCGACGCGACCGGGACCATCAGGAAAACTGAGAGCAGGAGCATCAAGGGAATGCCCGCCCAGGTCAGCGCATTATCGACCCACGTGATTTCGCCGATCCAGGGCAGGGTGAAACTCTCTGGAAGCAGCCAGCCGATGAGGATGACGAAGGCGGCATAAAAGGAAAAAAGCAGGCCGAGGGTCAGCCCGATCCCCAGGCAGAGAACACCAAGGAACCGGCGATCAGAGAGTTGGCCAAGGGCTTTGAGGAAATCTGAGAGGATCATCTACGCGTCAATCGGGTTGGTCAGTGAATGTTATGTCCCTTAACATTGGGGTGCGGCTCTGCCAGATCAACCCCTAACCAAGCGGCGGGAGCCAAATTCCTTTGGAAGGAATTTGTTCGGAATTTTGGAAAATTCCGGTTCCGCCCAGTTGTAGCCTAGCTTGCTTTTTTCCGCGTCGTCCGCTTCTTGCCGCCTTTGGCTTGACGCTCTGCGATCAACTGAACGGCGATGTCCATGGTTACATCCGCAGGTTCCGTGCCTTTCGGGATCGTGGCATTCACCTTCTCCCATTTCACATACGGCCCGTAGCGCCCGTCCATCACATTCACCGGTCCGCCATGTTCGGGGTGCTCGCCCAACTCATGTAGAGGCGGTTGCGCCGCACCGCGCCCGCCGCGTTTGGCGGCTTTCTCGGCGATCAGTTCGACGGCCCGGTTCATGCCGATGGACCAAACCTCGTCCACCTCCGGCAGGTTCGCATAAATCCGCCCGTGTTTCACATACGGTCCATAACGGCCAATCGCGGCCTCGACGATCTCGCCATCTTCGGGGTGCTTGCCGACTTCGCGCGGCAGGCTGAGCAGCATCATCGCCTTCTCGAAATCGATGGTCGCCGGGTCCCAGCCCTTTGGTAGCGAACTGCGTTTCGGCTTTTTCTCTTCTTCCGTCACCTCGCCCAATTGCACGTAGGGCCCAAAGCGTCCTGTTTTCAGATGCACGGGCAAGGAGGTGTCAGGGTCCACGCCCAACATCCGCTCATCGGCCTGCGCCTCATCACCCTCACCCGGCGGTGCGAAGGCGCGGGTGTAGCGGCACTCTGGATAGTTGGAGCAGCCAATGAACGCCCCGCCAGACCGGGCCGTCCGCATCGAGAGCCGCCCCTCGCCGCAATTCGGGCAAAGCCGTGGGTCGCTGCCGTCTTCTTTGACCGGAAAGAGATGCGGTTCCAGCACCTCGTTGATCTTTTCCAACACCTCGCCGATGCGGAGATCGGCGGTCTCATCAATCGCGGCTTTGAAATCGCGCCAGAATCGATCCAGCACGTCTTTATAGTCCCGGTCGCCGGCGCTCACTTCGTCGAGCTGCGTCTCCAAGCCGGCGGTGAAATCATACCCGACATAACGGCGGAAATAATTGGTCAGAAACGCCGTCACCAAGCGGCCTTTGTCTTCCGGGATCAGCCGGTTTTTGTCTTTCAGAACATAACCGCGATCCTGGATCGTCGTGACGATGGACGCGTAGGTCGAGGGTCGCCCAATGCCCAACTCTTCCATCCGTTTGACCAAAGTGGCCTCGGTATAGCGTGGCGGCGGTTGGGTGAAATGCTGCTGCCCCAAGACCGCGCCATCGGCGGAAAGCACCCCGCCGCCATTCTGACGCAAATCGCCCTGACTGTCGTCTTCGATGACCGCCTCGCCGTCGCTGGCGGCTTTGGTGAACTCCGACTCTAGCGCGGCTGCGGCCGGTTTGACCGCCTCGCCCTGCATGATCTGCGGCAGGCGTTTGTCATCTTCGTCCTGCACATCGTCGCGGCCTTCCTCATAGACCTTGAGGAAGCCGTCGAAGAGCACGACCTGCCCCGTCGCGCGCAGCACAACCTCGCCATCCGCCGAACCGATATCGACGGTGGTCCGCTCCAGCCGGGCGGCCTCCATCTGACTCGCAATCGTGCGTTTCCAGATCAGACCGTAGAGCTTTTTCTGATCGTCTTCAGACAGCCGGATATCGTCGGGCGCCTTGGCCATATCCGTCGGCCGGATACATTCATGCGCTTCTTGTGCATTCTTGGCCTTGTTCTTGTAAACACGCGCAGATTTCGGAACGTAGGCCTCGCTATATCGGTCTTTGATTGCATCGCGTGCCGCGGTGACCGCCTCTGGGGCCATGTCGATCCCGTCGGTCCGCATATAGGTGATGTGGCCAGCCTCATAGAGCCGCTGCGCCGCGCTCATCGTCTGGCGCGCGCCCATGCCGAATTTGCGGCTGGCCTCCTGCTGCAAGGTCGAGGTCATGAACGGCGCGGCGGGGTTGCGATTGGCTGGTTTCGCCTCGACCGATTGCACAGCCAGGTCGCGGGACGAGACGGCTTTGACGGCAAGAGAGGCCGCTGCCGCCGTCTCGAGATCATATTTCTCGAGCTTCTTGCCGCCGAGAACCGTCAGACGTGCCTCAAAGCTCTGCCCGCGCGGCGTGTCGAGAACGGCTTTCACCGACCAATACTCGCGGTGTTTGAACGCCTCGATTTCCATCTCGCGCTCGACGATCAGGCGTAGACAGACCGACTGCACCCGACCTGCCGATTTTGCACCCGGCAGTTTCCGCCAAAGAACCGGCGACAGGTTGAACCCCACCAAATAATCCAGCGCGCGGCGCGCCAGATAGGCCTCGACCAGTTCCATATCGACTTCGCGCGGGTTCTGCATCGCGTCGGTCACGGCGGCTTTGGTGATCGCGTTAAAGACCACCCGGCTGACCGGGGTGTCCTTCTTGATCGCTCTGCGTTTACGGAGCGCCTCTTCCAGATGCCAGCTGATCGCTTCACCTTCGCGGTCCGGGTCGGTCGCGAGGATCAGATTGTTGTCGTCTTTCAACGCATCGGCGATGGCTTTGACGTGTTTTTTTGAGTCGCTGCCGACCTCCCACAGCATCTCGAATCCGGCTTCCGTGTCGACCGAACCGTCCTTTGGAGGCAGGTCGCGCACATGGCCATAAGAGGCGAGCACTGTATAATCATCGCCCAAATATTTGTTTATTGTCTTGGCCTTAGCAGGAGATTCGACAACGACAACGGGCATGAAAAAGACCTTCAATCAAAGAGATGGTGTGGCGGCGGAACATGTGGTGGCTTCACCGGACTTGTCAATCCGTGATCGGCTGCGACACACTCGCCGCGTACCGTTTGCGAGGGTTTTATGATGCGGTTCTTCTTGGTTCTCATGGCGATGATTTGTGTTTTGCCGGCGTCGGCGGAGCCGGTGGATTTGCCACCTGGTTCGGCTTTGCGGGGGGAGTTGCTCGATACGCTCCGACCGCTTGTCGAATATGATCTTGGCGCGCCGGTTGAGTTTGTCGTGACCTCGCTGCAGGTCGATGGTGATCGCGCCTTCGCCCGCGTGGCGGCGCAGCGCCCGATGGGGGCGCCGATCGATATGGAAACCACGCCGATGGTGCTGCGCGATGGTCTTCCATTGGACACAATCGATGGCCCGCGGATCGAGGCATTCTTCCACCAGAGCCCGGCGCGGTGGGAGGTCGTTGAGTTTGTGATCGGCGCAACAGATGTGTGGTGGTGGGCATATGATTGTAAGCATTACGGCGGGCTTCTGAGCGAGTGAGGCTGCTAACTTGCCCGCGTCAACAAGCCACCAGGGCGACGTTCGATATTGCCAGCCAACTCCATCTGGGCCAGCGCCCGGGTGATGTCTGATGCCGGCAAACCAAGATCGCGGATCAACTGATCTTCGGCGGTGGGGGAGGGGCCGAGCTGCGTCAAGATACGGTTGGTCAGGTCGTCGTGGCCTATCGCCTTGCCGGGCACGGTCATCGTTTCAGGTGCCGGGGTGGGCGCAGGATCCGCAAGCGGCGGAGCGGCTTGCGGATCGGGCGCGCCGATCTGCTCCAACACATCTTCGACACTGCGCACAAGGGTCGCGCCGTCGCGGATCAGGAGGTTGCACCCTGCTGCGCGCGTGTCCATCGGATGGCCAGGCACCGCCAGTACCTCGCGGCCCTGCTCCAGCGCCAAGCGCGCCGTGATCAGCGAGCCGGAGCGGGTCGCGGCTTCGACGACGACAACCGCTTGTGCTAGACCGGAGACGATCCGGTTCCGGCGCGGGAAATGGCGGGCTTGCGGGTCGAGGCCGAAGGGCTGTTCACTCAGCCGCAAGCCGGTTTTGGCCATATCCTGGGCCAGTTTGGCGTTCTCCGCCGGGTAAATCACATCTAGGCCACCGGCATGGACCCCGATTGTGCCCGTCTCCACTGTTGCGGCATGCGCCAAGGCATCGATCCCGCGCGCTAGGCCGGAGACCACCACATAGCCCGCCGCGCCCAGATCTGCCGCCAAGCGCCGCGCCATCCGGGCGCCAAGAGAGGAGGCGTTGCGCGTGCCAACAACCGCAATAATGGGCCGTTGCAACAGCGTCGTGTCGCCAAGCGCCCAGAGAACCGGCGGCGCATCGGACAGGCTGGCCAGACGGGCCGGGTATGCGTCATCGCCTAAACAGAGCATCGATGCGCCAGCACGTTTGGCCGCTTTCATCTCGGCCAGCGCCACACTCTCGGGACAGATGGCGTATGTAGCGACACCTGCGGACAACGCGATTTCGGGCAAAGCCTCAAGGGCGGCTGCTGCAGAGCCGTGATCGGCGAGCAGCCGTTGGAATGTGACCGGGCCGACCCGGCGGGAGCGCATCAGTTGTAGCCGTGCCAGCCGGTCCCGGCTGTCTTGGCTGGGCGCGGGGGTGAACCCCACCGGCGGCTCGGCAAAGCCCGGGTCTAGCTCCATATGCATGCTCGGCACGCTAGCTGAAAATTGGTTAAGGGAGCGTTACGAGGGGAGGGGGCGCTCCCGCCCCGCTCGGCCTTTGGCCTGCGCGCGTTGGGCATGGCGCGCTGCGCGCGCGGTTCGTACGTCGGTGCGGGTCATGCAGACCACCGCGACGCCTGGATTTGCGGTCGGCTTGGTTAGATGCGTGCGGGTCGTCTTAGGCTGCTGAACCGCCGACAGTTAGCCCGCCGATCAACAGCGTGGGCTGCCCGACACCTACTGGCACCCATTGGCCATTCTTGCCGCAATTGCCCATGCCGGGATCAAGTTTCATGTCGTTACCGATGGCTCGGATCTGCTTCAGTGCTGTGGCCCCATCGCCGATCAACGTCGCGCCTTTGACCGGCGCGCCAACCTTGCCGTTTTCGACCCGATAGGCCTCGGTGCAGCTGAACACGAATTTGCCATTGGTGATGTCGACCTGCCCACCGCCGAAGCCAACCGCGTATATCCCGTCTTTCACATCGGCCACGATGTCGCCGGGGTCGGCCTCGCCACCCAACATATACGTGTTGGTCATCCGCGGCATGGGGATATGGGCAAAGCTTTCTCGCCGCCCATTGCCGGTCGCCTCCACGCCCATCAGCCGGGCGTTTTGCCGATCCTGCATATAGCCGACCAACACGCCATCCTCGATCAGGACATTCTTACCGGACGGCGTGCCCTCATCATCCACGGTGATCGATCCGCGCCGGTCGGGGATCGTGCCATCATCCAGAACGGTGACGCCTTTGGCGGCGACCTGCTCCCCCATCAACCCCGCAAAGGCGGAGGTCTTCTTGCGATTGAAATCACCCTCCAGCCCGTGGCCCACGGCTTCATGCAGCAAAATACCGGGCCAACCGGGCCCAAGCGCCACGTCCATCACACCCGCCGGGGCCGGAACGGCCGAGAGGTTCACCACCGCGATCCGCAACGCTTCGCGGGCCACATCTTCCCAGTGATCCCGCCCCAGAAGCCCGGCAAGGCCAATGCGCCCGCCGCCACCCGCCGACCCGGATTCGCGGCGACCGTTTTCTTCGACGATGATGCTGACATTCAGGCGCACCATGGGCCGGATATCGGCCACCCGTGTGCCTTCTGGACGCAGAATTTCGACCTCTTGAAGGCTTGCGCCCATCGACGCGGAAACCTGCACAACCCGAGGATCAAGGGCGCGGGCGAAGGCGTCAATTTCCTGCAAGGTGTCGAGCTTCACCGAAAACTCCGCCCCACTCATCGGGTCGTCATCGGTGTAGAGCTTGCGGTTGGTGCCTTTCGGCGCGTCGGCCAAGACCCCGCCGCCATCGCCGACAGCCAGCCGCGCGGTTTCCGACGCACGGGTGAGTGCGGCCTCGGAAATCTCGGTCGAATGGGCATAGCCCGCAACCTCGCCATTCACGGCGCGCAGGCCAAATCCTTCGCCGGCGTCATAACTCGCGGTTTTCACGCGCCCGTCGTCAAACACCAACATCTCCGAGCGCCGCCGCTCCAAAAACAACTCGCCATCTTCGGCGCCCGCGGTGGCCGCGCGCAAAATGCGCAGCGCGGCGGCCTCATCGAGCAAGGTTTCAAAGGGGCGAAACGGTGTGGCTTGGGTCATGATGCCTCCTCAAATGGGCCGGTCGGGAGGGCAAAAGCCTCGCCCGCGGACCAAAAACAATCTGCATAGGTGAGACATTTTTCACCACTGCCTTGAATCCTATCGCTCTATATGGTTCACCGAACTTGGAACGCAACGGGATGCAATCTGGCCCTGATCAGGTGGCCTCGCGAATACAGGACAATTCGGAATGGCACTTCGGACGAAGATGAACGGTCTCTGGGCCGGATTTGGTGCAACACTTATGGCCACAGCCGCCAGCGCGCAAAGCGTGGGCGAAGGCCTAGAGATTCGCGGCGCGCCGGTGCCCGGCGGCGTGAATTTTCAACCACCTGCGACCGAATTGGCGCGTGAACTGCAAGCGCTCGACAACTTCCTCCTGGTGATCATCACAGCGATTGTGCTGTTCGTCGTAGCGCTTTTGGCGTGGACCATCCTGCGCCACAATGAGCGCGCCAACCCGGAACCGGCGACCTTTACCCATAACACAAAGATCGAGATCACCTGGACGGTTGTGCCATTGGTAATCCTCTTCGTGATCGGTGGGTTTTCCTTGCCCGTGCTGTTCAAGCAGCAGACCATCCCGGAAGCCGATGTCTTGATCAAAGCGACGGGCTATCAGTGGTACTGGGGCTATGAGTATCCCGAAGAGGGCCTTGAGTTCGAAAGCTTCATGCTGGCCCAAGACGAGTTGGAAGAATTCGGCTATAGCCAAGACGAGTACCTTCTGGCCACCGATACCGCCGTCGTCGTTCCGACGGGGCAGACCATTGTCATGCAGGTGACCGCCGCCGATGTGATCCATTCCTGGACCATTCCCGCCTTTGGCGTGAAGCAAGATGGCGTGCCGGGCCGCTTGGCCGAATTGTGGTTCGAAGTCGATCCGGGCCAGGAAGGCATCTATTTCGGTCAGTGTTCCGAGCTTTGCGGCGTGAACCACGCCTATATGCCGATCACTGTTTTTGCCGTGACGCCTGAGGAATATGACGCCTGGCTGGCCGGCGAGGCGCAGCAATTTGCCTCCACCGGGACCCGTGCGCCCGCCTATATCGAACTCGCAGCGGTCGAATAGGCGCTCTGATGAGTGATGCCACTGCAAATACGGTCGCCGCCCAGACTGGGGAAGCCCAGTTTGGCGACTACGTTGCGCTTCTGAAACCGCGCGTGATGTCTTTGGTCGTGTTCACGGGGCTGGTCGGCCTTTTGGTCGCGCCGGGATCGGTGCCGCCGATGATCGGTTTTGCCGCGATCTTGTTTCTTGCCATTGGGGCCGGTGCCTCGGGCGCGCTGAACATGTGGTATGATGCTGATATCGACCGGGTGATGAAACGCACCGCCGGGCGGCCGATTCCGTCGGGCAAGGTTGCGCCGGGTGAGGCTCTGGGCCTCGGTATCGCGCTCTCGGTCATGTCGGTGGCGATGTTGGGCCTGGCGACCAACTGGGTCGCAGCCGGTATTCTCGCCTTCACGATCTTTTTCTACGCGGTGATTTACACCATGTGGCTCAAACGCTCGACGCCGCAGAATATCGTCATTGGCGGCGCGGCGGGGGCCTTCCCGCCGATGATCGGTTGGGCCGTGGTGACCGGTGGGGTGTCGATTGAATCGCTCTTGATGTTCGGCCTTATCTTCATGTGGACGCCGCCACATTTCTGGGCCTTGGCGTTGTTCATGAAATCCGACTACCACAAGGCCAATGTGCCCATGCTGACAGTTACCCATGGCCGCGCCGAAACGCGACGGCAGATTTTCTTCTACACGCTGCCGCTGGTCCCTGTGGCGCTTGGTGTGGCCTTTACGTCGATTGGCGGGCCGGTCTATCTGGCGACCGCTTTGGTGCTAAACGTTCTCTTCCTGAAAGGCGCGTGGACGATTTGGAATCGCCCGGAGACTGTCGCCGAGGCGGATGAATATGCGGTCGAGAAACGGTTTTTCCGCTTCACGCTCTATTACCTCTTCCTGCATTTTGTCGCTCTTTTGGTCGAGGCCGCGTTGCGCGCCACTGGTTTTGGGTTCTGGTGATGCCGATTACCGAAACCCATGAGTTGCACAAACGCCGGTTTGGCCGCAATCTGGGCGTAGCGCTGTGCCTGGTCGGATTCATGGCGATCGTGTTTGGCTTGACCGTCGCGAAGATCCGGCAGGGGGCGAGCATGGAAGCCTTTGACCATCAACCCCGTGTATCGATTACCCCACCAGTGGAGGGCAACCAGTGACCTTGGATCGGAATCATAAAACCGTTTTGCAGCTTGTCGGCGTCGCTGTCTTCATGGGAGCATTGGCCTGGGCCTCCGTTCCGCTTTACGACTGGTTCTGTCGGGTCACGGGCTATGGCGGCACTACCAGTGTTTCTGAGACAGAGAGCGATACGATCCTGGATCAGACGATTCTGGTGCGGTTCGATGCAAGCCTGGCCCGCGATATGCCTTGGGAGTTCCGCCCGATGACCCAGTCGATGGAGATTCGCCTGGGCGAGACTGGGCTGGTCTTCTACGAAGCGTATAATCCGACGGACGAGCCGATTGCCGGCACCGCCAGCTATAATGTCGCGCCTTTTGACGCCGGTCTCTATTTCTCGAAGATCGAATGCTTCTGTTTCCAGCAGCAGATCTTGGAGCCTGGTCAACGGGTCGAGATGCCGGTGACGTTCTATGTCGACCCGGCCTTGATCGACGATCCCGAGGCCAATGGCACCCCCGCGATTACGCTATCCTACACGTTCCATGTCACCGACATACCAGAAGAATACGCCGCGTTGAGCGGCGCCACGAACTAACCAAGAAGCCAAAGGACCAAACCCATGGCCCATGTGAAAAACCACGACTACCATATCCTTCCGCCATCAATTTATCCGTTGATTGCGTCCATTGGGGCCTTTGTGATGCTCGCCGGTGCTGTCTTGTGGATGCATGGCTCGGGACCATGGATGTTCCTGATCGGCTTTGTCGCGGTGCTTTATGTGATGTTCGGCTGGTGGTCGGATGTGGTCGCTGAAAGCAATGCGGGCGATCACACGCCGGTCGTGCGGCTCGGCCTGAAATACGGCTTCATCATGTTCATCATGTCCGAGGTGATGTTCTTCGCCGCGTGGTTCTGGGCCTTCTTCAAACACGCGATTTACCCGATGAACATCTATGAGGCATCGGAATATGTGCCAGCGGAGTTTTATCAGGTCGATGCCTTCCACCTGCCGCTGATCAATACGCTGGTCTTGTTGCTGTCCGGCTGTGCCGTGACCTGGGCGCACCATGCTTTGGTCCACAACGAAAGCCGCAAGGATGTCGAGCACGGGCTGCTGATCGGCATTATCCTCGGCATCGCTTTCACCGGCTTGCAGGCGTATGAATATGTCGAGTTGCTGGTTCACAAAGATTGGACCTTTGGCGGCGACAAGTTCTTCTCGACCTTCTTCATGGCGACCGGCTTCCACGGGCTCCATGTGATCATCGGGACAATCTTCCTCTTTGTTTGCTACCTCCGGGTGCGGGCAGGGCAATTCACCGCCGAGAAACATATCGGGTTCGAAGCCGCGGCTTGGTATTGGCACTTCGTTGATGTGGTCTGGTTGTTCCTCTTTGCCGCGGTCTATGTTTGGGGCATTGGCTGACCTCTGACCGACGACGTTTGTGGGTTCGGAGAGGCCTGCCTTCGGGCAGGCCTTTCTCATTGGAGACGGATACGTGACACGACTGATCTGGCCTTTGCTTTTCGGATTTGGCGGCGCGGCCATTCTGATCTCGCTCGGTGTCTGGCAGATGCAGCGCCTGGCCTGGAAAGAGGCGGTGCTGGCCGATATCGACGCGCGGATCACCGCGGCCCCCGTGGCGATCCCCGCCAATCCTGACCCAGAAGCGGATCGCTATCTGCCGGTCGCCGCCGAAGGGGTCGTCAGCGATGTGTTCATCCGCGTCCTAGTCAGTCAGCGGCGCATCGGCGCCGGGTATCGCGTTATCTCGCCCTTCGAAACCGACGGTCGGGTGGTTTTGCTCGACCGAGGGTTCATCCGCGTGGCCGAGGAGATACCGGTCGCCCCCACCGGTTCGGTAACGATCGCTGGCAACCTGCATTGGCCAGACGAGGTTACCGGCTCAACGCCTGTGCCCGATCTGGACGTCAATATCTGGTTCGCGCGCGACGTGCCCGCCCTGGCCGAGGCGCTTGGGACCGAGCCGATCCTGATGATTGCCCGCGAGATGTCGCAATCAGAGGGCGCTTTGACGCCCTTGCCCGTCGACACGAGTGGCATCCCGAACGATCACCTAAGCTATGCGGTCACCTGGTTTTCACTGGCGCTGATCTGGTTGGGGATGACACTCTATCTTCTCTGGCGTATCAGGCGTCGGACGATCTAAAGGCAAAGTCATGCGCTATGTATCCACGCGGGGGGCGGCCCCTGAACTGACATTTGAAGAGGCGATGCTGACCGGGCTCGCCCGCGACGGGGGGCTCTATGTGCCTGCCGAGGTTCCGGTGATGTCTCAGGGTGATATCGCGGCGCTGGCAGGGCTGTCTTATGAAGAGGTCGCTTTCCGCGTCATGCGGCCTTTCATCGGGGACTGTTTCACCGATGAGGCGTTCGCCGATTGCATCGCCCGGGCCTATGCCGGGTTTGGCCATGCCGCCCGCGCGCCGCTGGTGCAGTTGCAACCCAACCATTTCCTTCTGGAACTGTTCCACGGCCCGACGCTCGCCTTCAAAGACTTCGCGATGCAGCTCATCGGCCAGTTGTTCCAGACCGCGCTGACTCGGCGCGGCGAACGGGTGACGATTGTGGGGGCGACCTCTGGCGATACCGGCTCCGCCGCGATGGAGGCGTTCCGAGGCCTGGAAGCGGTCGAGGTCTTCATCCTCTACCCCCATGGCCGCGTCTCCGACGTGCAGCGCCGCCAGATGACGACGGTGAGCGAAGCCAACACCCATGCGCTCGCGCTCACCGGCGATTTCGATGATTGCCAGGCGCGGCTGAAGGACATGTTCAATGATTTCGAGTTCCGTGACGGGGTGAAACTCGCCGGTGTGAACTCGATCAACTGGGCCCGTGTGCTGGCGCAGGTTGTCTATTACTTCACCTCTGCCGTCTCGCTCGGCGCGCCGCATCGCAAGGTGAGTTTCACCGTCCCCACCGGCAATTTCGGGGATATCTTTGCGGGTTACATCGCCAAGAAGATGGGGTTGCCGATCGAGAAGCTGGTTGTGGCCACCAACCAGAATGACATCCTGCATCGGGCGCTGTCGTCCGGGGCGTATGTGACGGAGGGCGTGACGCCGTCGATCAGCCCCTCGATGGATATTCAGGTCAGCTCCAATTTCGAGCGCGCGCTCTTTGATGCCTATGACCGGGATGGCGGTGCCGTGGCGCAGCTGATGGATGAGTTGAAATCTGGCGGCGGCTTCCACATCTCGCAAGGCGCGCTTGGCCAACTCCGCGATCTTTTCGCCTCGGGCCGGGTGTCGGAGGCGGAGACCTCCGCGATGATCACCGAGGCCAACAGCGATCTGGGAGAGTTGCTCTGCCCGCATTCCGCCATTGGGGTGAAGGTCGCGCAAGATCATCTCGGCGCAACCCCGATGATCACGCTGGCCACCGCCCACCCGGCGAAGTTCCCCGATGCGGTCAAGGCCGCCACTGGCATCCATCCGCCGCTGCCCGCACGGATGGCCGATCTCTTCGACCGGCCCGAGCGGGTGACGCGCGTGGAAAACGATCTGGCCGCGTTGGAAGACTTGATCCGCGGCGAGGTCATGGCATGAGTGTTCAACTGCACACGCTTGCGAACGGTCTGCGCATCGTCACCGAGCATATGCCGGGCCTGCAATCTGCGGCCCTGGGCATCTGGGTCAATGCGGGCGGGCGTCATGAACGGGTCGAGCAAAACGGGATTGCCCATTTCCTGGAACATATGGCGTTCAAAGGCACAGCCCGGCGCAGCGCCTTGCAGATCGCTGAAGAGATCGAAGATGTGGGTGGCTATATCAACGCCTATACCAGCCGCGAGACCACGGCTTATTACGCGCGGGTCTTGAAAGACGATGTGCCGCTTGCGCTCGATCTGATTGCCGACATCGTGCTCAACCCGGCCTTTGATCCGCATGAGATTGAGGTTGAGCGCGGTGTGATCCTGCAAGAGATCGGCCAGGCAGCAGATACGCCTGACGACATCATCTTCGATTGGCTGCAAGAGGTGGCCTATCCAGAGCAGGCGCTTGGTCGCACCATTCTTGGCCCGACCGACCGGGTGCGCGGCTTCGGCCAAACCGATCTGACAGGGTTTGTGGCCGAACATTACGGGCCGGGGCAGTTGATCCTTTCGGCCGCAGGCGCGGTGGATCACGACCAGATCGTCCGCTTGGCCGAAGGCATCTTTGGCCATCTGCCGCCTTGCGGGCAGAAACATCCCGAGCCGGGGCAGTTCGCGGGCGGCGAGCGGCGCGAAGTGAAAACCCTGGAACAGGCACATTTCACCCTGGCGCTTGAGGCCCCGGGCTATCGCTCTGACGATATCTATACCGCGCAAATCTATGCGACGGCGCTTGGCGGCGGCATGTCGTCCCGCCTGTTCCAAGAAATCCGCGAAAAGCGTGGGCTCTGCTACACGATCTATGCCCAGGTCGGCAGCTATGACGACACCGGGATGACCACGATTTATGCTGGCACGGGCGCCGAAGACCTGCCCGAACTGGCGCATCTGACCATGGATGAGATCAAACGCGCCGCTGACGATATGAGTCAGGCCGAGCTTGACCGGGCACGGGCGCAGATGAAGGCAGGCATGTTGATGGGTCTCGAAAGCCCGTCTGCGCGGGCCGAGCGGCTGGCGCGTCTGGTGGCGATCTGGAACCGTGTGCCGCCGCTTGAAGAAACCATTGCCCGGATCGATGGCGTCGATTTGGCCGGTTTGCGGTCGTATGGCGCCGATCTGGCGACTGCCCGCCAAGCCGCGATGGCGCTTTATGGCCCGGTGGAACGCGCCCCTGATCTGACCCAACTGACGGAGCGCCTGGCCGCCTGATGCTCGCCCGCAAACGCAGACCGAAGATCGAGACGGAGCGGATGACCCTGCGCCTTCCGCAGCATTCCGATTTCCGGGCCTGGACCTGGCTGCGGCAGGGCTCGGCGCAGTTCTTGCAGCCTTGGGAGCCGTCTTGGGCCAACGATCACCTGACCCGGAAAAGCTTCACCAACCGGGTCTATTGGGCGCAGCGGGCGATCGGCCAAGGCTCGGCAATGCCGCTTTTTATGGTCCGGCGGTCTGATGATACGCTTTTGGGTGCAATCACGCTCGACAATATCCGTCGCGGGCCAGCCCAAGCGGGCACGCTCGGCTATTGGATCGGGCAGGCCCATGCGCGCCAGGGCTATATGCAAGAGGCGATCCTGGCCGTTGTACATTATGCGTTCCGCTCGCTCGATCTGAGCCGGGTCGAGGCCGCCTGTCTGCCCGAAAACATCGCCTCGCGCGGCGTTTTGGAGAAATCCGGCTTCAAATATGAAGGCGTCGCGCAGAGCTATTTGCAGATCAACGGGAGGTGGCGGAACCATGTGCTCTATGCCAATCTCCGCAATGATCGGCGCGGACGAACGGATGTCGGGTAGCCGAATTCTTGCAAGAATTCGGGCCGGAATCTTTCAAAATTCCGGGTCGCTATGCCGGAGAGGGTGATGTCAGAGATCGAGACCATCTTGCGCCAATCGCTCCCTGCGGCTGTCTTCCGGGCCGCGGAACCGCGCTATCTGGAAGAGCCACGTGGTCGATATATCGGACAGGCCCTGGCAGTCTTGGCACCCGGATCAACCGAAGAGGTGGCGACGATCATCCGCACTTGCGCCGAGAGCGGCACGCCGGTGGTGCCTTATGGTGGCGGAACCGGCCTGGTCGGCGGACAACTTGCCGGTGATGGCCCGGCACCAATTGTCCTGTCGCTGGAACGGATGCGGGCGGTCCGCGCCTTGGACCCGGTCGGCGCGACAATGACCGTCGAAGCGGGGGCCATTTTGGCCGATATACATGATGCGGCCGGGGCGGAGGGGCTGATCTTCCCGCTGACACTGGCCAGCCAAGGCTCGGCGCGGATCGGCGGGCTGTTGTCGACCAATGCGGGCGGCGTGAATGTCATCCGCTATGGCAATGCGCGTGATCTGTGTTTGGGGCTTGAGGCGGTTTTGCCCGATGGCACGATCTTGCACGGGCTATCGCCCTTGCGGAAAGACAACACCGGTTATGATCTGCGCCATCTGTTGATCGGGGCCGAAGGCACGCTTGGCGTGATCACCGCAGCCACGCTTCGGCTCTTTCCGGAACCGGCGCAGACCGGGGCGGCGATGATGGTGGTGCCAAATCCGGACGCGGCATTACAGCTTTTGCGAATGACCCAGGCTCGGATCGGCGATGGCGTGTCCGGGTTCGAGTTGATCGGGCGGATGGGGCTCACATTTCTCGATGAGGTTGGACCCGATCTGCGCCAGCCATTTGTGGAGCGGCCTGATTGGATGTGCCTGATCGATCTGGGCCTTGGCGCCGATCAAAACCCGGCAGAAGCCTTGGAAACGCTGTTTGCGGAGGCGTTTGAAGCGGGTGTCGTCACCGATGGCGTTATCGCGCAATCAGAGGCGCAGCGGCAGGAGTTCTGGACCCTCCGGGAAAGCATTCCCATCGCGAACCGGCGGATTGGGTCGATCTCTAGCCATGACATTTCGGTGCCCGTTGCGGCGATCCCCGGATTCATTGCCGAAGCGCCGGGGCGGTTGGCGCAGATCGGGCGCTATCGGATCAACTGCTTTGGCCATCTGGGCGATGGCAACCTACATTACAACGTGTTTCCGGAGCAGGGCCGCAGCCGTGAGGACCACGAGGCCGAGCGCGGCGCGATCAAGACCTGCGTGCATGATCTGGTCCATGAAATGGGCGGCTCGGTCAGCGCCGAACATGGGATCGGGCGGCTGAAAGTCGAGGATCTGGAGCGCTATGGCGATCCTGCGAAATTGGCCGCAATGCGGGCGATCAAGGAGGCGCTGGACCCCAAGGGCATCATGAACCCCGGCGCGGTGCTGCGCTGAGGTTAGCGGTGGTCGCCGCTATCCACGCCGGCCCTGCTAGCTTCGCACACCGGCGAAGCGCGTCTGCCACTCTTCGCGCGCGTCATCGGCGATTTTAGAGAAGAGCACATCGGGGACGGTGAATGCGTGGCCGGCGGGTAAGGCGGCGAGCGCTGATACAGCATCTTCGGGCCAGTCGGCGTCCGCATTCATCGCGGTCAGCATCGTTTGGGCCGCATCGGGGATGAACGGTGCCGAGAGCGTCGCGTAAAACGGGATCAGGTTCAGCGCCAGCCGAGTGATCGCGGCGGCACGCTCTGGGTCGGTTTTGAACGCGGTCCAGGGGGCTGCGGATTGCAGATATTCGTTGCCAAGGGTCCAGATCGCCCGGAGCTCGGCGGCGGCTTTGCGGATGTCGATCGCGTCCATATGGGTTTGATAGGCGGTCAGGCGGCTTTGCAGGTCGGCGATCAACGCCTCTTCCTGCGGGCCATACGACCCGCCTTCTGGCACCGCCTCGCCGAATTTCGAGCGGCAGAATTTGGTGATCCGGCTGACGAAGTTGCCCAACACATCGGCCAGGTCTTTGTTCACATCCTGTTGGAACGCCTCCCAGGTGAACTCACTATCAGAGGTCTCGGGGGCATGGCTCAAAAGCCACCAGCGCCAGTAGTCGGAGGGCAAAATCTCCAAAGCCTGATCCATGAACACGCCGCGCCCCTGCGAGGTGCTGAACTGCCCGCCATCATAGTTCAAGTAATTGAAAGATTTGATGTAATCGACCAGCTTCCACGGCTCGCCCGAGCCAATAATCGTGGCGGGAAAGCTCAGCGTGTGGAACGGCACATTGTCCTTGCCCATGAACTGCACATACCGCACATCATCGGCGCCTTTGTCGGTCCGCCACCAGCGTTCCCAATTGCTGCCTTTGCCCGCATCGACCCATTCCGTGCCGCAAGCGATGTATTCGATGGGCGCGTCGAACCAGACATAGAACACCTTGTCTTCCATGCCGGGCCAGGGCTCTTCGCCGCGCTTCACTGGCACGCCCCAGTCGAGGTCGCGCGTGATGCCGCGGTCCTGCAACCCGTCGCCATCGTTCAGCCACTTCTTGGCAATCGATGTGGTCAGGATCGGCCAGTCGGCTTTGCTATCGATCCAGTCGCTCAACTGCCCGCGAAGTGCGGATTGGCGGAGATACAGGTGCTTGGTCTCGCGCACTTCCAAGTCGGTCGAGCCAGAAATCGCCGAACGCGGCTCGATCAGATCGGTCGGATCAAGCTGCTTGGTGCAGTTTTCGCACTGATCGCCTCGGGCTTTGTCATAGCCGCAATTGGGGCAAGTGCCTTCGATATAGCGATCTGGCAAGAACCGGCCATCGGCGTTGGAATAGACCTGCTTCTCAGACACCTCTTCGATCAGCCCAGCCTCGGCCAAACGGCCTGCGAAATGCTGCGTCAGCTTGTGGTTCTGCGGGCTGGACGAGCGCCCGAAATGGTCGAAAGACAGCCCGAAACCCTCGGCCAGACGCGCCTGAACCTCCCACATTTCGGCGCAATACTCTGCAACCGGTTTGCCCGCCTTGGCTGCGGCGAGTTCCGCAGGCGTGCCGTGTTCGTCGGTTGCGCAGAGGAACAAAACCTCTTGGCCCCGCGCGCGTAGATAGCGGGCGTAGAGATCGGCGGGCAATTGGCTGCCGATCAGATTGCCCAAATGTTTGATCCCGTTGATGTAAGGGATTGCCGAGGTGATGAGCGTGCGCGCCATGGGAGGCCCCGTCTGGTCTGATCCGTCGTTTTGCCTGCTCTAGCCCAACTGCCGGGCGAGGGCCAGCATATCCCCCGCCGGATGTCTTTTATCCGGCAATTATGGTATCTTTCGCCTCAGCCAGAGCCGGTGTTTTTGCCCTGGTCTGTCCGATTTTACCGAACAGTTATTTGGCAAATAAGGAGATTTCCAATGGCGTATCGTCATGTTGTGGGTCTTGGCTCGGTTTGGGAGGATGACAGCCCGGGGGATCATGATGCCTGTGGCATTTTCAGGTGGGAGCTTGAGGTCAAACAGACCGGCAACCGGCTCTGGATTGATTTCGACCCAATCGCGGGGGATGGCGACAGTTGGTATGACGGCTGGCATCATCTGACCTCCTCGGTGAAGCACAGCACAATGGATTGGCCTTGCGACGAGGCGGGCGAAACCATTGGGAAACGGGTCTTGGTGGCCTGCGTGACAACGGCGAAGGGCAAAGACGCGAGTTTCTCGCTATCGGGTTCTGGGTCGGGGTCGGGTTTTCCGGCCAGCCCGAGCGCGGGCAGCGGCTTGTCGATCTCCTATTCGCCTGGATATGCGGGCCAGAAACTTGAATGGGTCGCCAAATTTCAGATTTGCCCCGGTGGTGAAGGTTGCCCGGATGTGCGTGTGATCGCCAATCGCGCCTCGGTCTCGGAGGGCGAGTATTTCTGGGGTGATGAGGTGAGACGTCCGCCAAGTCGCGAGTCCGGTCGTGTGTCGCGCCACATGCCGCAAGTGGCCATCGGCGCCTGCGACGCGGATCTGCACCAGCTCAGGCGCGAGCGGCTCTTGCCGATCGACACGGATCCAAATGTCGAAACGCTGAGCCAGGCGACAGGCTAGGGAGGGTGCGATGAAACAGATAGGATTGGACGATCGGGCGTTTGGCGTGCTTCTGGAAAAGCTCCAGCGTCTCAGGCCCGATGACAACTGTGGGCCAGAACCGGAAGACCCGCACGCCGTCGCTGCGGCTCTCGTTGATCACGCCCATGCGCTTCTGCCCCGCCGTGCCCGCGCGAAGGGCAGCCCGTATCGGCCCGGAAGTCTGAGCGCGCAACTGGGAGAGATGATCAGATTGGCCGATAGCATGGTGCCGCGCCGGGCGCGGTGATGGGCTAGGAGTCTGATCGGCGGATGCGGGCGAGGATGCGCAGATCGACCTGATCGCCCACCTCGGACGCATAGCCCGTCGCGCCAAAGGCCGCGCGGCTGACCGAGCCGGTCAGAAAGATCGACAGGCGACGACGATCCCCGGCCTCGGTGCCGCGCTGGCGATAGAATTGCGCCATGAGCGTGGTGGGCCGGGTGACGCCCCGGATGGTCATCTCGCCTTCGATCCGCGCGCCTGCGCCTTCGGGCACGACCCGGGTGGATCGGAACCGGATCGTCGGATGGCGGCGGGCATCCAGCACTTGCGGGCTCTGCAAAGCCTGTGTTGCCAGGAAAAATCCGGTTCGGGCGGCGTTGACATCGACGGTCACGTCAACTTGCGATCGGGCCGGGCGGTCGAGATCGATCAACAGATCGGCGGCGCTCACCGGCATCGTACCGTTATCCGTACTGTCGCCAAACCGATAGGTGAACCCGACATTGGACCTGTCCACCTCCAGCTCATAGCGCACCGGTTGGGCGCCGAGGCCGAGGGGGAGGAGGCAAAGGGTAAGGGCGAGGATGAGGCGCAGCATATGGCACGAGCTCCGATGGTGGTTTCGGCAGCTTAGCACGGGTTGCCGCGCAAGACGCGTCACAGCTCAGCGAGGTCGGCGGAAGATACGGCCCACTTGGAACGAGGTGCGCGGAATCCAGACATAAGGGCTGCGCTTTTCGGCGGCGGCGCGCCGGCCCATCCGGTAGAGCCCGTAGAGGAGCAAGAGCACATGGCTTGCACCGATGAAGACAAAGAGCGCGGGCGGTCCGAAGAGGGTGATCAACGCCGAACTGGCATAAGGCGCGATGATCGCCCCGAGGGCGAAAAAGAACATCAGCGCCGCGGAGAGTTCGACCCGCTGGCTGTCATCGGCCCAGTCATGGGCATGGGCAGCCGAGATCGAATAGATCGGGAAGGTCAGGGCGCCGAAAAGGAGCGCGCCGCTGAAGACCGCGAGGGTGCCGAGGCCTGCAAGGGCGGCGGTGGTGGCGCTGGCGAAAATCGCGGCAGCGGAAAAGCCGATCAAGACCCAACGGCGATCATATCGGTCGGCCAACCAGCCCGCAGGGATCTGCATCAGTGCGCCGCCGAGCACGAAGGCGGCCAGGAAAAAGCCGATTTGATCGGGGCGAAGGCCGACCTCTTGGCCATAAAGCGGGCCGACCATCCGGAAGGCTGCGCTGCCGAGACCTGCGACCACCACGCCGGCCACCGCCAAGGGCGAAAGACGCCAGGCGAGGATGGGCCGAAGCCGCGGGGCGGCGGGGGTTTCAGGCTGCGAGGTGCGGGTCAGCGTCAGCGGGAGAAGGGCGGCGCAGCAGAGGATGGCGAGGATGTTGTACGAGACATAGGAGGCGGGCGCGAGCACACCAATCAGGAGCTGCGCGCACAGCGATCCGCCGGTGTCGACCATGCGATAGGTGCCCATGGCGCGGCCGCGCGTGGCATTGGTGACCTTGGATTGCAGCCAGGCCTCGATCACCGTGTAGCAGCCCGCAACGCACATGCCCGAAGCGATCCGCATCGCGGCCCAGGCATAAGCATCGATCACCAGCATATGCGCGAGAAGCCCGATGGCGCCAGTCGCGGTAAAGGCGGCGAAGGCGCGGGAATGGCCGACCGACCCCATCAGGCGGGGCGCCCACCAGCAGCCGATGAAAAAACCCAGGAAATGGGCCGAACCGAGAAGGCCGATCTGGCCATTGGTGAAGCCAAGCGCGGTACCGGAGAGAACATCGAGCGGGCCGACGCCGCCGGAGCTGAGTTGGAGAAGGATGACCGAGAGAAAAAGGGCGGTGAAAGAAAGGATAAGGCGCATGGGACAGGTCTGTGATTTGGGGGAAGACTGGCATGGGTGCTTTGGCGGGTCTGGCGGGTTTGCGTCTTTCGGGATGTCGCAAACGGGGCGGCGGGACCGCCCGCCGCGCGCCCCCTGCCGGGAGCCCTTAGCGGGCGGTTGGGCGCGCGTGGCGACCGGACGGGCGGGTCGGGCGGACGGCGTGGGCTGCAGAACAGGCTACAAAAAACCGCCAAGGGCGCGGTCTTTGTAACCTATTGCAGCGCGGCCCGGGTTTCGACTTGTCTCTTGCGCCCGCATGGCTACCTCTGGGGCCGGACAGGCAGAGCGAGGACCAACAGCGATGAAGATGATCCCCCTTGGGCAGAGCACGACCCAGATCACCAACTACTGCCTGGGTACGATGACCTGGGGCAGTCAGACCCCTGAGGCCGACGCGTTTCGGCAGATGGATATGGCCCTGGAGGCGGGGATCAACATCGTCGATACCGCCGAGATGTATCCGGTAAACCCGGTCCGGGCGGAAACCGTTGGCCATACCGAAGCGATTCTCGGCCGTTGGATCGCGGCCAATCCGGCGCGCCGCGCGGATTTCGTGCTGGCCACGAAAGTCGCCGGGCGAAATGAGGGGTTTGTGCGCCCCGGGCAGGACATCACCGGCGCGACGTTTTTGGAGGCGTTTGAAGGCTCATTGAAACGGTTGAACACCGACCGGATCGATCTTTACCAAATGCACTGGCCCAATCGGGGCTCCTACCATTTTCGGCAGATCTGGGATTATGACCCGTCGGGGCAAGACAAGGCTGCGACGCTGGCGCATATGGGCGATGTGCTGGACGCGGCGGAGAGTTTGGTCAAAGCGGGCAAATTGGGGCATCTCGCGCTCTCGAATGACAGCGCATGGGGCACAGCGCAGTGGTTGCGCCTGAGCGAGGCGCGCGGGTTGCCACGCATTGCGTCGATCCAGAACGAGTATTCCCTGCTTTGCCGACAGTTTGACAGCGATTTGGCAGAGCTGGCCGTCAATGAACATGTCACGCTTTTGGCCTTCTCACCGCTTGCGGCGGGGCTTCTGACCGGCAAATACCAAGGCGGTGCGGTGCCCGAGGGCTCGCGGATGTCGCTGAACGAGACACTGAGTGGCCGCAAAACCGACCGGGCCGATCAAGCGGTGGCCGCGTATCATGAGATCGCCGCCCGCCATGGGCTTGACCCGATCCACATGGCGCTGGCCTTCACGGTGCAGCGGCCCTTCCCGGTCTGCGCGATCCTCGGGGCGACGACCTCTGACCAACTGGCCCATATTTTGAGCGGGTTGGAGGTGACGCTATCGGACGAAGTGTTGGCCGAAATCAACACCACGCATCGTGCGATTCCGATGCCCTATTGAGCCGCAGGACCAAGCGCCGCTACGCTTGCCGAACGTCAGGCCAAGGGGGATCGCATGACGGGTCAGATGGCCGTTTTGGGTGCTGGTAAGACCGGTGTTGGTTGGGCCGCGCGCTTTGCATTGATGGGGTGGCATGTGCGGGTCTTCGACCCTGCACCAAAGGCCAAAACGCGTTTGAGCGGGGCGATTCTCGCGGCACGCGCATGTCTGCCCGCGCTTTATGACGTGGCTTTGCCCCCGGCCGGTGCCATCACCTATCACGACAGCTTAGCCGAGGCCGTGAGTGGCGTCGATTGGGTGCAAGATGGATTGCCCGACCGTTTGGCGCTGAAGCGGAAAATGTACCAAGCGATCCAAGCCAGTTTGGCCGCAGATGCCATCATCGCGGCGCGGTCTGAGAGCGCGGATGCGGATGAACTGCAGGACTGCGCAACGCGGCCAGAGCAGATCGTGACCGTAACCGCCGAGGGGCCGATCTGGTTGTCGCCGAATGTGGTCTTGCAGGCGGGTCGGAAGACGCCGGAGCCGGTGTTGGCCAAGGCCCGGTCGATCTTGCAAAGCATTGGAATGCGCGTCTTGGTGGCGCCGGACACGGCACCCATTCTTACCGGGCTGCCGCCGGAAACGGCGGTTGCGGTTTTGCGCACCTTGAAGGCGCGGAACGCGGATGGGATTGGGGCCGTGCTGGCGGCCCATGAGGCGGAGCTTGCGCCCGCGATACCGGATATGAGCGCGCCGCCCGTAACGCTGGACCGGCAGGTGCCACCGGATTGGGTGGATTATAATGGGCATATGAACGAGACCCACTATCTAACCGCGTTTTCCAATGCGACGGATCGTTTGTTGCTTTGGGCTGGGATGGACGCGGACTGCATCGCGGCGGGGCAGAGCGTGTTTTCGGTCGAGACGCATTTGCGTCATCTGGGCGAGGTCGATATCGGCGATCAGATCACCGTGACCACGCGGGTGTTGGACGGCGGTGGCAAGCGGCTGCACCTTTGGCATGAGATGCGGCGTGGTGCGGACCTGGTGGCCACGGGCGAGCAGATGCTGCTGCATGTGGATCTGGCGACCCGGCGTCCCGCCGCACCACCGGAGGAGGTTGGGCAGTTTCTGGCGACCGCATCGGGGGCACATGCCGATCTACCGCCACCTGACGGGTTGGGCCGGGCCGTGGGGCAGCCGCGCTAATCCTCGATGCGGTTGCGGAGCGCGCTGAGAATCTTGGGGATCTGCCGGGCAGAGGCCAGGCTTTCGCGGATCAACCAGTCGAAATGCTGGCTCACCCCCTGCACCCTGTCGCGATCCCGGAAGGCCACATAATGCCGGCCCATATAGATCACCGCCATTTTCGGGCCAAAGACGGTGATCGGGGCGGAAAACACCCGGTGGGCATCGAAAATAAACAGTCGGAGCGTCGGGTAAAGCTGGTCATAGACGTCAATGATCCAGTCGATCTGTTCACGGCGCAGCGCCGCGCTGAGCCCGGTGTAATAGCCTTGACCGAGGGCGAAACACTCCAGCTCATGGATCGGCAGCGCGATCTCGTAGTCGCTTTGACTGCTCCGCATCCAGTCGAGCCGCGCCTCGGCGGCGCCAATCGCCTGATCCGGGCGGCGGTTCATCGTGGGGGCATATTCCCACCGCATCACGCCGTGAGTTTTGAGCATATCGGGCAGGGTGGCGGGCACATGGCGGATTTTGAACCCGGCGGCCTCTTCATGCCAGGCAAAGATTTGGTCATCGATGGCGCTGGCCCGGCCGGTTTCGGTCACCGACAGGCTGGTGGCGAGGATATCGCCGGCCAATTCGGGCCGGTCCGTGAGGCCCAAAAGCCAGTCGGATGACACGCCAAGCGCCTGGGCTGTGGCAGCCACGACCTGGCCGCCGGGCATCCGCGCATCATCGGCCATCAAAAGCTGCGTCACGGTTGAGCGATCCACAGCGATGGCGCGGGCGAGCCCGGCGCGGGACAGGCCCGAACTCATCAGAGCCGCGGTCAGCCGCTCTCGGAACAGTGCGGCGCGGCGGCGTTTGTCGAGTATCTCCACCATCGTTGAATATTATCACCATCGTTGGATTTACGCTGAGAAAACCCGGACTGCCGCAAAAACGCAAGCCCTGTTAGGCAGATAAGGCACGGCTGGGGACGCTGTGCTCAACAACATGAGGTGGTGAATGCGCGTCGAATGGCCGACCGTTTCTTTGATTGTGATGACATATCTGGGCTGGATTTTGGCGTTGTTCTGGCTGCCGATGATCTGGCTGCCGCTCGCGGTTGCAGTGGCGGCGTTCACCATCGCGTTGCAGTCTTCTTTGCAACATGAGGTCACCCATGGCCACCCGTTCCCGAACCGGCGGTTGAGCGAGGCGGTGGTGTTTCCATCGCTGAACCTCTGCATTCCGTTCATCCGGTTCCGCGATATGCATCTGGATCATCACCTCGATAGCAACCTGACCGACCCCTATGATGACCCCGAAACCAACTATTTGGATCCGGCTGTCTGGGACCGGCTGCCTTGGGTCGTGCGGGCGGTGCTCGCGGCCAATAACACCCTGATCGGGCGGCTTGTTTTGGGGCCGATTGTGTCGCAAGCGGCGTTTATGGCGGGCGATTGGCGGCTGATCCGGGGCGGGGATCGGGGTATTCTCATGGCGTGGGTCTGGCACCTCGTGACGATTGTGCCTGTTGTCGCTTTGGTGGTTCTGTCGCCGCTGCCGGTCTGGGCCTATCTGTTGGCGGCCTATATCGGAGTTGCGGTTCTGAAAATCCGAACCTTCCTGGAACACCGCGCGCATGAGCGGGCCAGCGGGCGGACGGTGATCATTGAAGATCGTGGCTTTCTGGCGTTTTTGTTTCTTAACAACAATTTCCACGTGGTCCATCACATGCATCCGCGCCTGCCCTGGTATCGGATACCAACCACATATTTCGCCAATAAAGACAGCTATTTGCAGCGGAATGACGGCTATCTCTATCGTTCCTATGGCGAGATTTTCCGCCGCCATCTGTTCCGGGCAAAAGACCCGGTGCCCCATCCGCTTTGGCCGCGAAACTGACTTGTAAACCAGGGCGTTAGGCGCGAAGAGGGGGCATGCCCCTTTGGATCCCCGTCACCATCTTTGCCGCGTTTATGCAGAATCTGCGGTTTCTGTTGCAGCGGCATTTGAAGGTCACGACGCTGTCGACCGGCGGCGCGACCTGGGCTCGGTTCCTCTATTCTGCGCCACTAGTGGCTGTGATCGTCGGGGTTTATGCGACTGTCTCTGGGCAGGCGCTGCCCGTGCCGGATGGGCGGTTCTGGGCCTTCGTGGTCTCGGGCGGGATGGCGCAGATGCTGGCGACGATGTGTGTCGTGGCCCTTTTCGCTCATCGGAATTTCGCCGTGGGGATCACCCTGAAGAAGACCGAGGTGATCCTGACGGCCTTGATCGGTCTGGTGGTGTTGGGCGAGGCGGTGTCGCCGCCGATTGTCGCGGCCATCGCCGTGGGGTTCATTGGCGTCTTGCTCCTGTCGGACCCGCCGAAAACCGATGTCGTCCTGTCCTGGCGCGCGCGGGTGTTCAATGTGGCTTCGGGCTATGGCTTGGCCTCGGGCGTGCTGTTCGGCATCTCGGCGGTGGGCTATCGCGGCGCGTCCCTATCGCTGCCCGATGGCGATGTGTTCCTGCGCGCGGCCTTCACGCTTGCCGCGGCAACGGCGGTGCAAACGGTGACGCTCGGGGCTTGGCTGGCCTGGCGCGAGCGGGGCGAGATTGCCAAAGTGCTGGCCTCTTGGCGGGTGTCGGGCCTGGTCGGGCTGACTTCAATGCTGGGTTCGCTCGGCTGGTTCACCGCCTTCACCCTGCAAACGGCGGCATATGTGAAAGCCCTGGGCCAGATCGAGCTGGTCTTCACCTTCCTCTTCTCTGTCTTTTGGTTGCGCGAACGATCATCGAGCAAAGAGATCGGCGGCATTGTGTTGATCGTGGCCTCGATTGGTTTGATCTTTCTGGGGAGCTTCTGAGATGGCCATCGCCCTCGCCATCGCGCCGATTTTTGTTTTGATTATGATGGGTTACGCGCTTCGGCGTGGCGGTATCCCATCGGAAGAGTTCTGGAACCTCAACGACCGGCTGGTTTATTTCGTCCTGATGCCAGCGCTGTTTTTCGTGCGCATCTCGACCGCCGATCTGAGCGAGGCGGGGCTGGGCGGATTTGCAACCGTGCTCTATGCGGGGTTCTTCGCCGGCGTCGTTTTTGGGGTGATTGCGGCGCTGATCTTGCGGCGCGGCGGGCCCGTTGGCACGTCGATCATGCAAGGGGCGGGGCGGTTCAACACCTTCATCGCGCTCGCCGTGGCCGAGGCGCTTTATGGCGCGCCCGGCTTGCAATTGGCGGTTCTGGGGGCGGCGGTGTTGGTGCCGGTGGTGAACCTGACCGTGGTGGGTCTCTTCACCGTGATGCTGCGGCAGCCGGGTGGCGGCGCGGTCTGGGGCGCGGTGAAAAACCTCGTCACCAATCCATTGATCCTGTCGATCCTCGCGGCTTTGGCCTTCAACTTGGCGGGGATCGGCACGGTGCCCGTCTTACACGACACGCTGTCGGTTTTAGGGCAGGCGGCCCTGCCGATCATGTTGCTCTGCGTCGGCGCGAATTTGAAACTGAGGGGGTTGAGCGCGGATGCCGCGCCTTTGGTCTTGGCGGCTTTTGGCAAGATCGTGGTGTTCCCGGCGGTGATTATGCTGGCAGCCATGGCGTTCGGGCTGTCGCCGCTGAGCGCCCAGGTGGCGCTGATCTATGGCGCGCTGCCCGCAGGCGTTGCGGCCTACACGCTGGCGCGGCAATTGGGCGGCGACGCACCCTTGATGGCGGCGATGATCACCATGCAGACCTTGTTGAGTTTCGCGACCATGCCGCTCTGGCTGAGTCTGGGAGAGCGGGTTTTCGGGCTGTAGCCGGGCTTAGAGCCGTTCGAACCGGCTGGTTTCATCGGCATTGTTGAAAAATGGCACCCCGTCATACGCGGTGCCGTTCAGGCGCGCGGCAAGCTCGGCCAGGACCACCTCGGTGATGAACGGCATGTCGAAGCTGCGGGCCTCGTCAAGCGCGATCCATTGCAGATGGCTCAGCTCATCCTCGGCGCGGGAGAAATCATCAGGGTTATTGGCCAGATGTTCGGCCTCGGCCAAAAAAAACCGGGCATCGAAGCGGCGCGGGCGTCCGGGCGGCGTAATGGCGCGAAAGATGAAATCAAGCGCGGCCCCATCCGGCAGGTGTCCGGTGGCCAGATAGCCGCGCCAGCCTTTTGGGGCCTCAAAGGCATCGGTCCGCGGATCAGCATGGCCCAGAAGCAGGCCGGTTTCTTCCCAAAGCTCCCGGGTCGCCGCGGCGATCAGCGCTTCGGGCGGGGTCAACGCTTTGGCGGCGAGTTGTGTGCGGGCAGTCGGTGCGGGTGCGCGGCCCAAAGGAATGGTGGCGTCCACATCATCCACAGCGCCGCCGGGAAACACGAATTTCGAGGGCATGAAGACGGCGCTGTGGCCGCGTTGGCCCATCAAGACGCGCGGGCGCGTGGCGGCATCGCGCAAGACGATGATCGTCGCCGCATCGCGGATGGCGGTTTTGTCCGGCTGATCGGTCATGATCTGCCCTGCGAAAGGATCGGCCGCTTGGTCAGAAGCCGTGCATCCGTTTGGCCCATTGAATCCCCACAATCATGCCTTTGAACCTAGGCAAGAGGTATAGAGACATGAGGATCGCGCCAACCGAAAACACCGCCGCGAGGACGTATGGCCCAGGTTGCCAACGCTCAAAGACAAACAGCATCAGTGTGCCGAGGATTTTCGCGGTGACCAGGATTGTCAGATAAGCCGGGCCATCATCGGCACGCGCATGAGACAAGTCTTCGCCACAGGTGCCGCAAGACGGGCGCAGTTTCAGATAGCTCTTAAAAATCGTGCCCTCGCCGCAATTGGGGCAACGCTGGCGCAGGCCCCGGCGCATGGCGGGCCAAGTCGGGCGTTCGGGCGAACCGGCCTCAAAGGCAGACCTATCGGGGGCATCTGTCATCGGGAACTCGCATGTGGGGTTGTTTCCTGCTTGCTTATTTAGCACCTGGATATGCCGCCGGACAGAGAGGCGTTTCGTCGCGATGGCGGGATGCGAAAAAAAAATCGACGGAACTCTGTGGGTCCCCCGTGGAAAGGGGCAGACAGGCAAAGAAAAGGAGTTTCGCATGTCCTCTCGTAAAGCAGTGATTATGGGCGTTTTGGTATCCGTGGCATTGACCGCTGCCGTGCCGGTGGCGGCCCAAGGATTTGGAGGCCCCCGCGGCCCGCAAGTTCTTTTTGAAGAATTGGATCTGAATGGCGATGGCGAGATCAGCCAAGAGGAAATGCTCAACCATCACGAGGGCCGGTTTGACCGCGCCGATGCGGATGGCGACGGGGTGTTGACACGCGACGAGATGATCGCCGCAGGGCAGGCCCGCGTTGAGGCCGGTGTCGACCGAATGCTGGAACGGCTTGATAGCGACGAAGATGGAGCGATCAGCCAGGCCGAGATGGAGGCCGCCGCCGAAGACCGGCAAGAACGGCGTCAGGCCCGGATGTTCGACCGTTTGGATGCCGATGACAGCGGCACGATCAGCGCCGAAGAGTTCGAAGACGCGGCGGAGTGGATGCGCGAACGGCGTGGTGGCGGCCATGGGTTCTTTGGCCGCGACCGCGGGTAAGACAGGCGCGTAGGCGGCAGGGGTTTCGCCTTTGTCGCCCGCACGCGATCGCGCTAAGCAGGGGCATGGTGCAGGTGGATGCCGAGCTGGATCAGTTGGAGGATGGTGCCTTGATGGTGCTTTACGCCAATGGCGATCAAGGGGCCGCGCGTGTGTTGACGGCGCGGCTCTTGCCGCGTGTGTTTAGCCATGCCGTGCGGGTTTTGGGCGATCGGGCCGAAGCTGAGGATGTGGCGCAAGACGCGATGATGCGGCTTTGGCGTGCGGCGGCGACGTGGCGACCCGATGGCGCGGCGAAGCCGGGCACGTGGCTCTATCGCGTCACTGCCAATCTTGTCGTGGATCGGTTGCGCCGCTCGGGGCGCGCGGTCGGTCTGGACGCGGTGGAGGAGCCTGCCGACGAGGCCGAGAGTGCCGAGGCGCGCTTGATGCGGCAAGGGCGGATGGCGGCCTTGGACGCGGGTCTGGCGCGACTGCCGGAACGGCAGCGCCAAGCCGTGGTTTTACGGCATATCGAGGGCTTGTCGAACCCGGAGATTGCCGCAGTGTTGGACATCAGCACCGAAGCGGTGGAAAGTTTGACGGCGCGGGGCAAACGCGCGCTGGCGGCCAATCTGGCCGGTCAGAAGGAGGCATTGGGCTATGGTGACGGATAAGGATGATCTTTCAGCACTTCTTGCTGAGGCGCGCCAGGATGCCATCCCGAGCGTTGATCTGACGGCGCGGGTCTTGGCGGATGCGGCGGCGGTTCATGCCGTGCCGCAGGCCCGCCCATCGGCCCGAGGTGGTTGGTTCGGCCAAGTGCTGGGCGCGATTGGCGGTTGGCCCGGTGTGTCGGGTTTGGCGATGGCGGGGGTCACCGGATTGATGATTGGCGTCTATGCCACCGAGAGTGTGGATGTGTTGTTGAACGGGCAACTGACGAGCTTGACCGGTGGTGATAGCTCGGGGCTGTTCCCCGCGATTGATGGCCTGGCATTTGCGTTAGAGGAGGGCTGAACACGATGGTTGAGACCCCTAATCCACCTTCGGCCCGGCGCCCGGCAGGTCGTGGCTTGAAGATTGCGCTTGTGCTGTCGTTGGTGGCGAACGTGATGATTGTTGGCGTAATCGCGGGCGCGGTCTGGGGCAAGATCGGTGGACCGTCCGGCGATGAGAATGGGCCGATGTCGTTGAGGAACCTTGGTCTTGGCCCGATGGTTTTTGTGCTGGAGCGAGACGATCGGGCGGCATTACGGGCGCGGATGGCGGCGGATGCAGATCGGTTCCGCCCTGAACTGCGCGGTTTAGGACGGTCCGTCCATGCATTCAGTGACGCTCTTCGGACGGAGCCGTTTGACCGCGCCGCTGCCGCGGCGGCCCTTCTGCAGCAACGCGGTCATGTGCAGGGGTTGCAGACCGAAGGGCATCGGGTCTTGTTGGATCAACTGGACGTGATGAGCCCAGAGGCGCGTACCGATCTGGCCGACCGACTGCAGAGACGATTGTCGCGGAGCAGGCCTGATCGAGATGGGCGGCCATGAGCCGATTACGCTCGAGCGTGTTTCCTTCGTGATTCTGCCAAGCCACCGGTGCGGTTGTGGCTATGCGGCAGAGGCGGTGGCCATCGTGACGAGGTTGCGGCCTTCCGATTTCGAGTCATACAGGGCTTGATCCGCGCGCTTTAGGATCGCTTTGGCGGAATCCTCACTCTCTTGCGAAAGAGCGATCCCAACGCTCATCGTGACCGAAATCGGTTCCGCCCCGGTCGCGACCATAATCGGGGTGCTTCCAACGGCCAAGCGGAGCCGCTCGGCCACCTCTAGCGCGCGAGTCCTGTCTGCATCGGGAATGGCCACAAGGAACTCTTCGCCGCCAATCCGTGCCACAAGATCCATGCTGCGCAGTTGCGCCCGAAGCCGTTTTGCCACAACCGCCAGAACACTGTCGCCAGCGGCATGGCCGTAGTGATCATTCACCTCTTTGAAAAAGTCCAAATCCAGCATCATCACGGCGATGCTTGTCCCACGATGGGCGAGCATCCGGTCCAGGTGATGCAAGGCGTAGCGCCGATTGTGGAGTCCGGTCAGGCTGTCGGTTACGGCCAGTTCCAATCCAGCATCCACGGTTGAGCGCAACCGGTCCGACTGCCGTTTGCGGCGGAGTTGCGTTTTGATCCGCACCGCCAGTTCATCGGCATCCAGCGGCTCATAGAGAATATCGCCAGCGCCGAGATCAAGCGCGATTGCGGCACGCTCGGCATCGCCAGAGGGCAAAATCATCAGAGTGGCAGCATGCCGGGTCACCGGTCGGGAGCGTAAATCAGACAGGAGCCGAAGCCCGTCATTGCGACCGGCCAGATCTGCGGAAATCACAAAAACGTCGGGTGCGTCCCTTGTGCCAAACTCGGCCAGCGCATGCTCCCGCGGGACAATCTCCACTTTGCCGGCGCGTTTCCCTTCAAGGGCGTGTTTCCAGACCACAGCAGTCGGCCCATCCGGGGCGACAAGGGCGATTCGACCAGGACCCTCGAACGCTTTTGCGCCCTCGGCAAAGCCAAGTTCAGCGCAGGTCTCTTCGCGCAGGCGCAATTCACGCTGCGTATCGCGGGCGCGCAGGAGAGAGCGTACCCGGGCAAGGAGAGCGATCTCATCCACGGGTTTGGTCAGGAAATCATCGGCGCCTTTTTCCAAGCCTTTCATTTTGCTATCTTTATCCGCCATGGCAGTGATTAGAATGACCGGAATGTCGGCTGTGTCAGGGTCCGCTTTCAGCTTCTCACAGACGGTGACACCGCTCATATCGGGCATCAGCACATCCAGAAGGATCAAGTCGGGCCTTTCTGACTTGGCTTTTCTGAGCGCATCTTCCCCACAATCGGCCTGAATCACCTCGTAATAGGCGACCGATAGTTTTACCTTCATCACGATCCGGTTGGTCGCAACATCGTCGACGACTAAGATACGCCCTGTCATACTCGAAGCTCCACTCTGTCCATCATGGGCTTGACGTCAGCTATGCGCTCGAAAAGTTAACAAACTATTTAACGTAAAGGTCAACTCTTTCCCATGATGCAGGATTCCGCCGAAAATGTTGCCCTAGGGGCACTTACATGGCTTGCCACGGACCAGGCGCTTTTTGAGGTCTTTTTGGGCTCAACCGGCGCATCCGTCGACGATGTGAAGGAGCGCGCTGCTGATCCACAGTTCCTGGCGGGTGTTTTGGAGTTCATTTTGATGGACGATGACTGGGTTGTGGCATGCTGCGATACGTTGAACCTGAGTTATGAAAACCTTGGCCATGCACGGCAAGCGCTGCCGGGCGGCGATCTTCCGAACTGGACGTGAGATCGACCTTGTGGTCTAGCTGAGCGCGCTATCTTCCTCGCCGCTGCGGAGTTTGCCCAAGAGACGGTTTAACTCGGCGCGTTCACCTGCGGAGAGTTTGTCGTTGAAATGAGCGATATTCTCCGAGCAAATCGGCATCGCGTCGGTTAGCCGTTTGTGCCCTTCGTCGGTCAAGGCCACCTCGGTCGTGCGGCGATCCTGACGGCCGATGCTGCGCGCGATCAACCCCTCATCTTCGAGTTGCCGTAGCGCCCGCGATGTCGCAGTCCGGTCGATGCCAACAAAACTGGCGATCTCAGACGGGTTCTTTAGTTGATCCTCTCCGACGGCCAGCAAGATACACCAGCCGGCTCGGGTCAGCCCGAAGTTGCGCAAACCCTCTTCAACCCGCCGCTCAATCAGGCGCGCGGTTTGCGAGGTGTGAAAACTGATGCTGTCATGCAGCCCGAAGCGGGGTTTTGTGCCATCCATGGCAGATACAATGGCGTTATGGTTGCATAATGGTCAAGTCACAGTCAGTGCTTTGTCCCATGCGGCACAGAATAAAGGCATCGAGTATGATCACCGGTATTCTTTTCGACAAAGACGGTACGCTGTTTGATTTCGAGGCCAGCTGGACGGGTTGGGCCAGCGGTGTCTTGCTGGATTTGGCCGATGGCGACCCGGAGAAAGCGATTCATCTCGGGCAGTGGATTGGGTTTGATTTTGCGGCTGGCCGGTTTGAGCCGGACAGCGTCGCGATTGCCGGGACATTGGACGAGACGACATCCGCGCTTCTGCAGGGTCTGCCGCATATGACCCATGACGCCTTGATCACGGTTTTGCGCACGTCCGGCGCGACGGCCCAGATGGTCGAGGCTGTGCCGCTTGCGCCCTATCTGGCTGATCTTCGGACGCGCGGGGTGCGTCTTGGCGTGGCGACGAATGATTCTGAGGTCTTGGCGCGATCACATCTCGCGGCCTTCGATGTCGACACCTCCTTTGACTACATCGCCGGTGCCGATAGCGGGTTCGGCGCAAAGCCTGGCCCTGGCATGTGCCTGGGGTTCTCAGATCAGTTTGATCTGGCGCCGGAGACGGTGCTGATGGTCGGGGATAGCCGCCATGACCTGATGGCGGCGCAAGCGGCGGGGATGATTGGGGTCGGTGTTTTGACCGGCATGGCCGGCGCAGACGACCTGTCTGATTTGGCGCAGGTGGTTCTGCCCGATATCGGTCATGTCCCGGGGTGGCTGGATGCCACCTATGGACCCGATACGCCGGGTCATCGTCAAAATACGACGCGATCGGTCGCTATCTGAACCTCCAAACCGGCCTGACCAAGGCAATCTGGTTCAGCCGAACGCCTTGGGAGAGACTTGATATGACTGCCGAACCATCGCCCCGCCGCCGTCGTTCCGGAGGCCGCAAAGGCCATGCCGACCGGGCTGGTCAGGCGACGATTGATCAAATGCCCTGGCGGTTGATCCGCAACACCGACAAGCCGACCGAGCCGCTGGACGACGAGGGTGTGCAGGCGATCCACAAGGGGGCGATGCATATCCTAAGCGAAATCGGGATCGAGTTTCTGAACGATGAGGCGCGAGAGATTCTGGCCGAGGCGGGCTGCAAGATCGACGGCGAAAACGTCTTCATGGATGAGGCGTTTGTGATGGAGATGATCGGCCATGCGCCCGATAGCTTCACCCTCACACCGCGCAATCTTGATCGGCAGCTGGTCATTGGCGGCGATTACCTCACGTTTGGCAATGTCTCTTCACCCCCCAATGCCTGGGACATGGAGCGCGGCAAACGCTCCGGCGATTTCGAGACTTACAAAGAGTTCCTGAAACTCACCCAGTATTTCAACTGCATCCATTTTGCGGGCGGTTATGCGCCGGAGCCGATTGATATTCACCCGTCGGTTCGGCATCTGGATTGCCTCTATGAAAAGCTGACCCTGACCGACAAAGTCGCGCATGCCTATTCGCTTGGGGCGGAACGGGTCGAAGACGTGATGGAAATGGTCCGGATCGCGGGCGGACTCAGCCATGAAGAGTTCGACGCCACGCCGCGAATGTACACAAACATCAACTCGGTCTCACCGCTGAAACACGACTTCCCGATGCTGGACGGTGCGATGCGTCTGGCTCGTCGGGGCCAACCGACGGTGGTCACGCCCTTCACTCTGGCCGGTGCCATGGCACCGGTGACCATGTCGGGCGCCGTCGCCCTGTCTTTGGCCGAAGGCTTGGCGGCCATTGCGCTTCTGCAATACATCAACCCGGGCTGCCCCGTGGCGATTGGCACCTTCACCTCGAATGTCGACATGAAATCCGGCGCTCCAGCGTTCGGCACCCCGGAATACATGCGCGCGACGCAGATGACCGGGCAGATGGCGCGGTTTTATGGGCTGCCAATGCGGTCTTCGGGCGTCTGCGCGGCGAATGTGCCCGATGGGCAGGCGATGTGGGAAACCTCGCAGAGCCTTTGGGCGGCCGTGCAGTCGGGAACCAACATGGTGTATCATGCCGCCGGCTGGCTTGAAGGCGGGTTAATCGCGTCACCAGAGAAATTCGTGATGGATTGCGAAATTTTGCAGCAAATTCAGCGGTATTTTGAGCCAGCGCTCTGGGCAACGGGCGATGACGAGATTGGGCTTGAGGCAATCCGGGAGGTGGGGCCAGGAGGGCACTATTTCGGCTGCGCCCATACGCAGGAACGCTATCAGACGGCGTTTTATCAGCCGTTTCTATCGGATTGGCGCAATTTCGAGGCCTGGCAACTCGATGGCAGCGTCTGGACCGCCGAACGCGCGCACCGGATGTACAAGCGCATCTTGGCTGAATTCGAGCCGCCTGCGATGGACATCGCGATCCGTGAGGAATTGCAGGCCTTCGTTGCAAAGCGTAAGGAAGAGGGCGGGGCCCCGACCGATTTCTAGGCTGCGTTCCCCGCTGCCTTACGTGTCGCCACCCGCCTGCTAGACAAACGGCGGTGCCCGACCTAGCGTCGCGTTATGGTCTCCTCCGACATGCATGACAGCCGCTATTCGTGGCTCCGCCTTGGCGTCACGCTGCTGATCGCCATGGTGGGCAATGTGGGGATGTGGGCGATCATTGTGATCTTACCCGCGATCCAGGGGGAATTTGACGTCGACCGCTCGGCCGCGTCTTTGCCCTATGCGACAACGATGATTGGTTTCGCGCTGGGCAATCTGGTGATTGGGCGGGCCGTGGATCGGTTCGGCATCACCTGGTGTTTCATCGCCTCGGCCCTCGGCTTGGGTCTGTTTTTCAGCCTGTCGGCCGCGGCCAGCTCGATCTTTGTGCTCTCGATCTTGCAGTTCATCGTAGGTTTTGGAACTGCCACCAGTTTTGGCCCCCTGATCGCGGATATCTCGCATTGGTTCTTGCGCCGCCGGGGCATTGCCGTGGCGATCGCGGCGAGCGGTAATTACCTTTCGGGCGCCATATGGCCGTTTCTTCTCAGTGGTATCTTGGCCGATCAAGGCTGGCGCGCGGCCTATCTTTTGCTTGCTGCAGTGACGGTATTGGTGATGATCCCGCTGGCGCTGATGCTGCGCCGGCAAGTGCCCGCCAGCGCGGTATCCGATGAGGTCATCGCGGTGCCCGGACGCGACAGGCGGGTCAGCTTCACGCCCGGCCAATTGCAGATGCTGCTTTTCATTGCCGGGCTCGCCTGCTGCGTCGCGATGGCGATGCCGCAGGTGCATATCGTGGCGCTGTGCGTTGATCTGGGCTATGGGCCCGCGGTCGGGGCTGAGATGTTGTCGCTGATGCTTTTAGGTGGGGTGGCCTCGCGGCTTGTCTCGGGCCTGGTGGCGGATTGGCTTGGCGGGGTGATCACCTTGCTGATCGGGTCCGTCCTGCAATGTATCGCGCTCTTCCTGTTCTTGCCTTTTGACGGGTTGGTCTCGCTTTACATCGTGAGCTTGATCTTTGGCCTGGCGCAGGGTGGCATCGTGCCGAGCTATGCGATCATCGTACGGGAATACATGCCCGCGCGGGAGGCGGGCGCGCGTGTCGGGGCGGTGATTATGGCGACGATCATTGGCATGGCGCTTGGCGGCTGGATGTCAGGCTGGATCTACGATGTGACGGGCGATTATCAGTTGGCGTTCATCAATGGCATCGCTTGGAATGGGTTGAACATTGGGATCATGGTCCTGATCTTGATGAATGCCCGGCGTGGCGCGGGACGCCAAGCCGGGGCCGGAGAGCGCTTGGCTCCATGACGCGTTTCGCGGCTTCGCAGGCACAGCGCTCTGGACCATCGAATTCTAGGGAACAGGGGGCAAGATTGCCGGGTGTGCAGCCCGATCCGTGGCGCTGTCGTCCGAAAGGGGGCGATCAGGTCACCCGGTTTGCGACCTTATAAGCCGGGTCATCCCAAAGACGGTGCTCCATGATGTCTTGTAGAATCTCCGCCGCCGCCACGATGTCGGTGTCGTCGAGATAAAGCGGCGTGAACCCAAAGCGCATGATATCTGGTGCCCGGAAATCTCCGATCACGCCGCGCGCCACCAGGGCTTGCATCGCGGCATAGCCATGCTCAAACGCGAACGACACCTGGCTGCCGCGCGCCTCTGGATCGCGCGGGCTGGCCAGGGTCAGATCGGGGCAGCGGGCTTCGACCTCTTGGATGAACTTTTCCGACAGCTGGATCGAGGCGGCCCGCACCTCGGCCATCGTCAGGCCCTCCCAAACCTTCAGGGCCTCTTCCAGCGCCGAGGTCTGGAGCACGGGCGGGGTGCCGACGCGCATCCGTTCGATATTGCCAGCCGGGCGATAGTCGAGATCGAAGGCGAAGGGCGCGTCATGGCCGAGCCAGCCGGAAAGGGCCGGGCGGACCTGCGCCATGATGTCTGGGCGGACATAGATGAACGCGGGCGCGCCGGGGCCACCATTAAGGTATTTATAGGTGCAGCCAACGGCGAACTCGCAGTTCGATGCCGCCAGATCGACCGGGATCGCGCCCGCCGAATGCGCCAGATCCCAGATCATCACCGCGCCATGTGCATGCGCAGCGTCGGTGATCGCTTTCATATCGTGCAATCGCCCGGTGCGATAATCGACCTCGGTCAACATTACGGCGGCGACGCGGTCATCAATCGCGCCCGCGACCTTTTCCGGCGCCACGATCTTCAACTCGTGACCCTGGTTCAGCGAGGTCAGCAACCCTTGCGCCATGTAAAGATCGGTGGGGAAATTGCCGCTATCGGAGAGCACGACCTTGCGGTCAGGCCGCATCTCAAGCGCCGAGGCCAGCGCCTGATAGACTTTGATAGAAAGTGTGTCGCCCATCACCACACTGCCCGCAGGCGCGCCGATCAGCCGGGCCACCTGATCACCCACGCGGGCCGGTTGCTCCATCCATTTCGCATCGTTCCAGCCACGGATCAGCTGTGCGCCCCATTCCTCGGTCACCACCTCGCCCACGCGCGCGGCAACGGATTTCGGTAAAGGCCCAAGCGAATTGCCATCAAGATAAATCACGCCTTCGGGCAGGTCGAAGAGCTGTTTTCGGGGAAGGGTCGCCATCGTTCAAAGGCCTCCGCGCAGATTCCATAGTTCGGGGAAAAGCTCCACCTCCAGCATTTTGCGGAGGTATTTCACGCCACTCGTACCGCCGGTGCCGCGTTTGAACCCGATGACACGTTCGACCGTGGTGACATGGTTGAAGCGCCAGCGGCGGAAATAGTCCTCAAGGTCCACCAGCTTCTCGGCCAACTCATAGAGGGTCCAGTGTTGGGCCGGGTCCTGATAAATCAGCGTCCAGGCCTGGGCGATCTCATCATCATGTTGATGCGGGGCCTCCATGCGGAACACCGACGGATCGAATGGGATGCCCGTCCGCTCCGAAAGCGCATTTAGCGCGACATGGTAGAGCGTCGGCTTGGCCAGTTCATCGGTCAGCATTTGGTGCAATTCGGGCCGATGTTCATGGACCTTCATCAGCGCTTTGTTCCGATTGCCAAGCGCATATTCGATCAGCCGGTATTGATGCGATTGAAAGCCGGAGGAGTTGCCAAGCGCCTCGCGGAAGGTCGTGTAGTCGCTCGGCGTCATAGTGCGCAGCACATCCCAGGCCGAATTCAGTTGATCGAAGATGCGCGCAACGCGGGTCAACATCTTGAACGCAGGTTCGAAATTGCCGGATATCATCACGTCTCGGGCGGCGGCGATCTCGTGCAGGACAAGCTTCATCCAGAGTTCAGAGGTCTGATGCTGGATGATGAACAACATCTCGTCATGGGCGGTGGAAAGAGGTGTTTGCGCGTCCAGAACCTGGTCGATCTTCAGATAATCGCCATAGCTCATATCGGTTTTGAACGACATCTTCGCGCCGTCTTGGCTCGGGTCATATCCCTGGCTCATGATCTCCTCCCTCTCAGCGGGTCAGCTCTTGCACCAGCGGGCTCTCGGCCTCGGCTAGGGTTTCGATGACCGAGAAATGGTTCTTGCCCGCCTCATAAACCTCCGTGATAGCGCTGCCCTTGCCTTGCCAAGCCTCGCCGATCAGCCGGGTCTGACGGAGCAATTCGGGGCGCTCGGCGGCGCCGACCCAGAAACAGGCCGGGATGCCGGGATAGGGAGCCTGGAGGGCGGGGCTTTCAGCCTCGGCCTCTTCGGCGTCCAGATGCAAGGTTTCGTTCATTTTGGTCAGCAACAGCGGTCGGAGGTCATGGATGCCGCTGACCGACACGATCTTTTCCAGCCGGGTGAGGATATCTGACGCGAGCGGCCCGTTTTGACACAGCACCCGCGCGGTCAGATGCCCGCCCGCCGAATGGCCGATGATGCGGATTGGGCCAGCGACGCTTTGCGCGGCGGTAGTGATCGCCGCTCCGATCTCTGCTGTGATCTGCGAAATCCGGGCTTCGGGGGCGAGGGTGTAGCTGGGTAGCGCCACGGCCCAGCCTTTGGCCAGCGGCCCGGCGGCCAGATGCGAGAAATACGCCTTTTCCAGCATGTGCCAATAGCCGCCATGGATGAAGACGATCAGGCCGCGCGGCGCGCCATTGGGCAGGAACAGGTCCACGCGATTGCGCGGGCCGTCGCCATAGGCCAGGTCGAGCTCGGCCCGCGTTGTTTCCCGAAAATGAGCCGCGGCGCTGGACCAACGCGCTGCCAATTGATCACTGCCAGGCACATAGCTGGAATTATCAAACGCGTCGGTCCAATCGATCATTCGGCGTTGCCCTTCATGAACATCGGCCCGCCACGCCAGCGCGGGAAGCCGTAGCCATTGACCATCACCACATCGATCGCCTCAGGGCTTTCAGCGATGCTTTCGGCAAGGATTTTCTCACCCTCGGCCTGCATCATCTCAAGGATGCGCGCCATGATGTCTTCGCGCGACATTGGCACGCGCGTGATGCCGCGCCGGGCCGATTCCGCTTCGATCAAGGCCGTGACCTCGGGGTCGGGGCGACCGTTTTTGTCGTCGCTGTAATCATACCAGCCTTTGCCGGTCTTGCGCCCAAACCGGCCCTGTTCGCAGAGCCGATCCGCGATCTCGACATAGCGTTCATTGGGGTCCCGGGTCGGCGCTTTGCGTTTGCGCGTCGCCCATCCGATATCCAGCCCGGCCAGATCGGCCATCTGGAACACGCCCATGGGGAAGCCAAAGGCCACCATCGCGGCGTCCACATCCTGGGGCAGGGCACCGTCCTCCAACATGTAGTCCGCCTCGCGCCGATAGGCTGACATGACCCGATTGCCGATGAACCCGTCGCAGACGCCAGAGGGCACGGTCACCTTTTTGAGCCGTTTGCCGAGGGCCAGCCCGGTGGCCAGCACATCCGGCGCGGCGGCCTCGGTCACGATCAACTCGAGCAGTTTCATGATATGGGCGGGGGAGAAGAAATGCAGACCGAAGACACGCGAGGGGTCTTTGGTGCTGGCGCCGATCTCGTTGATATCGAGATAGGAAGTGTTGGAGGCCAGGATCGCCTCGGGTTTGGTCACCCGATCCAGTTCGGCGAAGACCTGTTTTTTCACCTCCATGTCTTCGAAGACGGCTTCGATCACCAGATCCACCTCGGCCAAGGCAGCATAATCAATGCTGCCGCTCAAACCCGCTTCAGCTTTGGTTCGTGCCGCGGGTGAGAGCAGCCCGCGCTTGGCACTGCTGGCGAGCGTATCGCGGACCCGCGTGAGGCCCGCCTGAAGCGCCGCCTCATCGCGCTCGATCATCGTGACTGAGAGGCCAGCGGTGAGACAAGACACCGCAATGCCTGCGCCCATCGTGCCACCGCCGATGACCCCGATTTGGGCGAGCGGGCGCGGCGTCGCGCCCTTGGCGCGCGCGATTTTCGAGGCGCTGCGCTCGGCGAAGAAGATATGGCGGAGCGCGGTGGATTGAGTGGTGTCCCTCAGGTCGATGAAGGCTGCGCGTTCGGCGTCGAAAGCGGCCTCTGCGTCCAGGTCTAAAGACCGATCCACGGCGTCGATCGTGGCGACGGGCGAAAGCTGCCCTCTTGCTTTGGTCCGGATGCGGGTTTTCAGCGCCTCATAGGCGGCGATGTCTTCCGGCGGCTCTGCCGCGCGCTGCATCAAAGGCGTTGGCATGACCCCGTCTGCCGCTTCAGCGGCCAGCGCCCGCGCGGCCTCGAGGATGTCGCCCGCCGCCACCTTGTCGACCAGGCCGAGTTCTGCGGCTCTTGCGCCCGAGATCGGCTTACCGCTCGAAATCATCTCAAGCGCATGGTTTGCGGGCACAACACGGGGCAAGAAAACCGTGCCACCCGCGCCGGGGATGATGCCCAAATGAACTTCCGGCAGGCCCAGTTTTGCCGTGGCGGTGGCCACCCGATGGCTGCACCCAAGCGCGACCTCAAGCCCGCCGCCCAAGGCGACGCCCTGGATCGCCGCGACCCAGGGTTTCGTAACCGCATCAAGCATCCGAACGACGCTTGGCAGGTCCGGGTCCTGCATCGGTTGACCAAACTCGCGAATATCCGCACCCGCGATGAAGCTGCTGCCCGCGCCGATGAGAACGCTGGCGCGGACCTCTGGATTGGCCTCTGTCGCACGAATGGCATCGGCCAGCCCTTGACGGATCGCATGGCTCAACGCGTTGACCGGCGGGTTCGACAGGGTGACTGTCGCGATCCCGCCGTCAACTTCAACTGTGACGCTCATTGAAAGGCCTGCAACCCGGTTTGCGCCCGGCCCAGGATCAGCGCGTGAATATCGTGGGTGCCCTCATAGGTGTTGACGGCTTCCAGGTTCATCACATGACGGATCACGCCGTATTCGTCGCTGACGCCATTGCCGCCATGCATGTCGCGGGCGACACGGGCGATATCGAGCGCCTTGCCGCAATTGTTGCGCTTCATCAGGCTGATCAGTTCCGCAGGCGCGGTATGATCGTCCAGCATCCGACCGAGACGCAGCGCGCCCAGAAGGCCAAGCGAAATTTCGGTCTGCATATCGGCGAGCTTCTTCTGGATCAGCTGCGTCGCGGCCAGCGGTTTGCCGAACTGTTTGCGCTCCATCGTATAGCTGCGCGCGGCGTGCCAGCAGGCTTCCGCCGCGCCCATGGCGCCCCAGGAAATCCCATAACGTGCGCGGTTGAGACAGCCAAAGGGACCCGCCAAGCCGCTGATATTCGGCAAAAGGTTCTCTTCGGGGACAAATACCTCATCCATCTGGATCATCCCGGTGATCGAGGCGCGGAGGCTGAATTTGCCTTCGATTTTCGGTGCCACCAGGCCTTTCATGCCCTTTTCGAGCACGAAGCCGCGGATCTTGCCGTCATGCGCATCCGATTTCGCCCAGATCACGAACACATCGGCAATCGGCGAGTTGGTGATCCAGTTTTTGGCACCGGAGACCAGATAGCCGCCATCGACCGGCTTGGCGCGGGTCAACATGCCACCGGGATCGGAGCCGTGATCGGGCTCCGTCAGGCCAAAACAGCCGACCCATTCACCGGTGGCCAGTTTCGGCAGATATTTCTGCCGCTGTGCCTCAGAACCATAAGCAAAGATCGGATGCATCACGAGCGAGGATTGCACCGACATGGCCGAGCGATAGCCGCTATCGATCCGTTCCACTTCGCGGGCGACCAACCCGTAAGAGACGTAATTCGCGCCCACGCCGCCGTATTCTTCGGGGATGGTCGAGCCGAGAAGCCCAAGCGCGCCCATTTCGGTCATGATCTCGCGGTGAAAAACTTCGTGCCGGTTCGCTTCGACCACGCGGGCGGCCAGTTTGTCCTGGCAATAGGCGCGGGCGGCGTCTGAAATCATCCGCTCTTCTTCGCTGAGCTGGCTCTCGATCAGGAAGGGGTCTTCCCAGTTCATCGGAGACAATTTCGAGGCGGCAAGTTTGGCGGCGCTGTCCATTGCGTGATCTTCGGGCATCGTTTCCTCGCTACAGATGTGAGCCATGGGCTCTGGATTGGTACGCCTTGGGCGGATTAATTTCAAGCATAAAGGTTCATACTTGAAATACCTGGCAACCCGCGTAAGGTGTTTCGAAAGATGACATGGCCGGATTCGGCTCTGTTCGGGTTAGGGAGATCACGATGCGCGTCGTTTGCCTAGGGGGTGGCCCTGCCGGTTTGTATTTTGCGATTTCGATGAAGCTCCGAAATCCGGCCCATGAGGTCACAGTTCTCGAGCGAAACAAGGCGGATGACACCTTTGGCTGGGGCGTCGTTCTGTCCGATGACGCGCTGGGAAATATGACCGAGAATGATCCGATCTCGGCCGCGGCCATCCGCGAGAACTTCGCTTATTGGGATGATATCGCCGTCGTCCATGACGGTCATCGCACGGTGTCGGGCGGGCATGGGTTCGCCGGGATTGGGCGCAAGAAGATGCTCCTCCTTCTACAAGAACGCGCACGCGCTTTGGGAGTTAACTTGCAGTTCGAGACGCCCATCGGGCCGGTCGAAGACTACACCAGTGCGTATGATCTCGTGGTCGCCTGTGACGGGATCAACAGCGCGGTTCGGACCGCCTGGGCCGAGCATTTTAAGCCCGAAGTGGATGTGCGGGAGTGCAAGTTCATCTGGCTCGGCACACGTCAGAAATTCGATGACGCCTTCACCTTCATTTTCGAAAAGACCGAGCATGGCTGGGTGTGGGTCCATGCCTATCAATTCGACGACGACACCGCGACGGTGATTGTCGAATGCCAGCAGGAGACTTGGGACAAGCTTGGTTTTGAGGCGATGTCGAAGGCCGAGATCATCGAAACCTGCGAAACGCTGTTTGCGGCGCATTTGGATGGCCACAAGCTGATGTCGAATGCCGATCATCTGCGCGGCTCGGCGGTGTTTATGAATTTCCCACGTGTGCTTTGCGAGAAATGGCACCATGAGAACGTGGTGCTTTTGGGCGATGCCTCGGCGACGGCGCATTTCTCGATTGGTTCGGGCTCACGGCTGGCTTTCGACAGTGCGATTGCATTGGCGGAGTTTTTGCACACCGAGCCGAGCCTGGAACGCGCCTTTGAGCGTTATCAGGATGAGCGTCGCCTGGATGTGCTTCGGCTGCAATCGGCAGCCCGTAATTCGCTTGAATGGTTCGAGCAGGTTGAGCGCTACCTCCATATGGACCCGGTGCAGTTTAATTATTCGCTGCTCACCCGATCGCAGCGGATTTCCCATGAGAACTTGCGTCTGCGGGACCCGGATTGGCTGCTCTCGGCGGAGAAGTGGTTTCAGGATCAGGCCGGCGCGCCATCGAACGCCCCTGTACGCCCGCCGATGTTCGCGCCTTTCAAGCTGCGCGATATGACGCTTGAGAACCGCGTCGTGGTATCCCCCATGGCGCAGTATAAGGCGGTCGATGGTTGCCCCACTGATTGGCATCTGATCCATTACGGCGAGCGGGCCAAGGGCGGCGCGGGGCTGATCTATACAGAGATGACGTGCGTGTCCGAGACGGGTCGCATCACGCCGGGCTGCCCGGGGCTTTATGCGCCCGAGCATGAGGCGGCCTGGGCACGACTGATCGATTTTGTCCATGGTGAGACAGAGGCAAAAATCTGCTGTCAGATTGGACATTCGGGCCGCAAAGGCTCCACCAATATCGGTTGGGAGGGGATGGACACGCCCCTTGCCTCTGGCAATTGGGCGCTGATTTCGGCATCGGCGATCCCTTGGTCGGCAGAGAATGCCGTGCCGCGCGAGATGACCCGCGCGGATATGGATGCGGTGCGCAATCAGTTTGTAGCTGCGGCTCAGATGGCGGAGCGGGCGGGCTTCGACATGATCGAGCTACACGCGGCGCATGGCTATCTGATCTCGTCTTTCATTTCGCCGGTCTCGAATACTCGGACCGATGTATATGGCGGCAGCCTGGAAAATCGGATGCGCTATCCGCTGGAGGTGTTCCAGGCGATGCGAGCGGTTTGGCCAGAGCGCAAACCAATGTCGGTGCGGATTTCGGCCAATGACTGGATGGGCGATGAGGGCGTGACCCCGGAAGAGGCGGTTGCGATTGCGAAGATGTTCAAGATGGCCGGGGCCGACATCATCGACGTGTCCGCCGGGCAGACTACGACCGATGCCAAACCGGTTTATGGTCGGATGTTCCAAACCCCGTTTTCGGACCGCATCCGCAACGAGGCCGCTATCCACACCATGGCGGTCGGCAATATCTATGAGGCGGATCATGCCAATTCGATCCTGATGGCGGGGCGCGCGGATTTGATTGCCGTGGGCCGCCCGCATTTGGCCGATCCCTATTGGACCTTCCATGAGGCCGCCCGTATCGGCGATCGACATGCGGTCTGGCCAAAACCTTACGAAGCGGGCCGCGATCAGACCTGGCGCTTGGCCGACAGGGATGCCGAGGCGATCCGCGCATGAGCCTTGCGGGTCGTCATATCGTGATCACCGGCGGGGGCAGCGGCGTTGGGGCTGAAATTGCTACCCGTGCGGCTCAGGCCGGTGGCGAGGTGACAATCCTCGGGCGCCGATCTGAGCCGCTTCAAGCGGTTGCTGATCAAATCGGCGGGCTGGCACTGATATGCGATGTCACCGACCGGGCAGCGGTCGACGCGACGCTGCGCCAAGCCGCGGCAGAGCAGGGGCCGATCGATATCGCGGTCGCCAATGCAGGCGCGGCCGAAGGCGTGCCGTTTGCCAAAATGACAGCGGATAATCTCGCTTCTGATTTGTCGGTCAATCTGGGCGGGGTGTTCAACCTGTGGCATGCGGCTCTGCCGGATATGAAAACGCAAGGCTGGGGCCGGATGATCGCCGTTGCGTCCACGGCGGGGCTCAAAGGCTACCCCTATGTGGCGGGATATTGTGCCGCAAAACATGGCGTAATCGGCCTGACCCGGGCTTTGGCGCTGGAACTGGCCGCCACCGGGATAACGGTCAACGCAGTTTGCCCTGGCTTCATTGAGACGCCGCTTTTGGAGCGATCGATTGCCAATATCACCGAAAAAACCGGGATGACCGCGGAACAGGCAGCCAAATCACTCCGCCGATCCAATCCGCAAGATCGATTTATTCAAACGAGCGAGGTGGCAGAGGCCGTTCTGTGGCTGTGCAGCGAGGCCGCGCGTTCGGTGAATGGGCATGCGCTGAGCCTGTCTGGAGGGGAAATATGACGACTGATCCGTTGATCCAATCGCGCGAACCGGCCAGCAAGGAGCGCCTGCGCCTTTGGTTGCGCCTCTTAAAATCGACCCGCGTGGTCGAGGCGGAGCTGCGTGAAAAGCTGCGCCTGGAGTTTGCATCGACTCTGCCGCGCTTCGATGTGATGGCGGCGCTGCATCGCCACCCTAAGGGGCTGAAAATGAGCGAGTTGTCGCGGTTCCTGATGGTCTCCAACGGCAATGTGACGGGCATCGTGGACCGGCTGACCGAAGAGGGGTTCGCGCTCCGCGAACAGGTCCCAGGCGATCGGCGGGCCGCGCGGGCGAGATTGACCAAGAAAGGCATCGAAGAGTTTGCACGCCAGGCGGAGGCGCATGAGGCTTGGGTCGATCAGCTTCTGGCCGAGATCGATCCGGCGCTGGCCGCTGAGTTGGGCCAAGCCCTGACCCGCATTTCAGATCAGGTTGAGGAGTGACGCCGATGGCGCGGAGCGACACCACCCATTTCCGTTGTCACATTGCTGATCGTATCGCCACGATCTCGCTCGACCGGCCCGAGCGGAAAAACCCTCTGACTTTCGACAGTTACGCGGAGCTACGGGATTGGTTCCGGGACTTGCCCTATGCCGATGACGTGGATGTCGTGATCTTTGCGCCCAATGGCGGGAATTTCTCCTCCGGCGGCGACGTGCATGACATTATCGGGCCGCTGACCCGGATGACGATGAAAGAGCTTCTGGCCTTCACGCGCATGACAGGCGATCTGGTCAAGGCAATGGTGAATTGCGGCAAGCCGATTATCGCGGCCGTGGATGGGATTTGTGCGGGCGCAGGCGCGATTATCGCCATGGCGTCAGACCTGCGGATCGCCACGCCCGAGGCGAAAACCGCGTTTTTGTTCACCCGTGTGGGCCTTGCCGGTGCCGATATGGGGGCTTGCGCCATCCTGCCGCGGATCATCGGGCAGGGGCGGGCGGCGGAATTGCTCTATACCGGGCGCGCAATGTCCGCCGACGAAGGCGCGGCTTGGGGGTTTTACAATAGAGTCGTGCCTGCCGATCAGCTGAAGGATGCGGCGCGTGACATGGCCAGCCGCATCGCGGCAGGTCCGAATTTCGCACATATGATGACCAAAACCATGCTGGCGCAGGAATGGTCGATGTCGATTGAACAGGCCATCGAAGCGGAAGCGCAGGCGCAGGCAATTTGCATGCAGACCCAGGATTTCGAGCGGGCCTACACCGCCTTCGTTGCGAAGGAAAAACCAGTGTTTGAGGGCGATTGATGGCGGATCGAAGTTTCCTGGATTGGCCGTTTTTCGAGCCGCATCATCGCGATTTGGCTGACGCTCTGGACGCTTGGGCTGGTGATGCCGTCGCCAAGATCGACCATAGCAAAACTGATGCGGCCTGCCGCGCGCTGGTTGCGGAACTCGGTGCGGGCGGCTGGCTGTCTCATGCGACGGTTGAGCCGGGGAGCAACGCGCCGCTTGATGTGCGGACGCTCTGCCTGATCCGAGAGACGCTGGCGCGCCATGATGGGCTGGCCGATTTTGCCTTTGCGATGCAAGGCTTGGGCACGGGTGCAATCTCGTTGTTTGGAACGGATGCGCAGAAGGCCGATTGGCTTCCCAAGGTGCGGGCGGGGCAGGCGATCTCCGCCTTTGCGCTGACGGAGCCGCAATCGGGATCTGACGTGGCCAATTCAACCATGACTGCCACGCGGGATGGCGCAGATTATGTGCTGACCGGTCAGAAGACCTGGATCAGCAATGGCGGCATCGCCGATCTGTATACGGTCTTTGCTCGGACAGGTGACGGGCCCGGCGCGCGAGGGTTGTCGGCCTTCATCGTGTCTGCGGACACGCCGGGCTTGGCCATTGCGGAACGGCTCGACACCATCGCGCCGCACCCGTTGGCCACGCTTGATTTCGCCGAGTGCCGCATCCCGGCCAGCGCGATGATCGGCGAAAGCGGCGCGGGGTTCAAAATCGCCATGTCGGTCTTGGATGTGTTCCGCCCCACCGTGGCCGCCGCCGCTCTGGGCTTTGCCCGCCGGGCGCTGGATGAAGCCCTGTCGCGGGTGACGACTCGCGAGGTGCAAGGCGCGCCGCTTTTCGATTTGCAGATGGTGCAAGGCCATATCGCGGATATGGCGCTTGATGTGGATGCGGCGGCGCTGCTGATCTACCGCGCGGCTTGGACCAAGGACAGTGGCGCGCCGCGCATCACACGAGAGGCGGCGATGGCGAAGCTTTTCGCCACGGATCAAGCGCAACAGGTGATTGACAAAGCCGTGCAGCTTTTCGGTGGCGCGGGGGTGAAGTCTGGCGAGACTGTCGAGAAACTCTACCGTGAAATCAGAGCGTTACGCATCTATGAAGGCGCGTCGGATGTGCAGCGGGTGATCATTGCCCGGCAAGCGCTGGATGCGCATTTGGGAGGGTAGGCCATGTTGAGACCTTCGGCCCATACCGACACATTTACACGCGATAACCTGCCGCCTGCCGAGACCTGGCCAGACCTTCTGTTGGACGGGTTTGACTATCCGGATCGACTGAATGCAGCGGTAGAGTTGACCGATGCAATGGTCGGAAAGGGATTTGGGGATCACACAGCGCTGATCGGCAATGGGCGGCGGCGCACCTACAAGGAATTGACCGATTGGACCAACCGGCTGGCGCATGCCCTGGTCGATGATTTGGGAATTAAGCCGGGCAATCGCGTTCTGATCCGTTCGGCCAATAACCCGGCGATGGTCGCGTGTTGGTTGGCCGCGACCAAGGCGGGGGCGGTGGTGATCAACTCCATGCCGATGCTGCGGGCTGGCGAGCTTACGAAATATGTTGATCTGGCGGAGATCACCTTCGCGCTTTGTGACACGCGGCTGATGGATGAGATGACGGCCTGCGCCAAGGACAGCGCGTTTCTGAAAACGGTTGTGGGCTTTGATGGCACGTCGAACCATGATGCCGAATTGGACCGCTTGGCGTTGGAGAAACCCGTGCAGTTTGAGGCGGTTGCGACGGCGCAGGACGATGTGGCGCTGCTTGGGTTCACTTCTGGCTCCACCGGCACCCCAAAGGCCACAATGCATTTCCATCGCGATCTGTTGATCATCGCCGATGGCTACGCGCGCGAGGTTTTGGGTGTTACCGAGACGGATGTGTTCATCGGCTCGCCGCCTTTGGCCTTCACCTTCGGCCTGGGCGGGTTGGCGATTTTCCCGCTCCGCTTTGGTGCAGCGGCGACGCTTCTGGAAAATGCATCTCCACCGAATATGGTTGAAATCATTCAGAAATACCGCGCGACGGTCTGTTTCACCGCGCCGACGGCCTATCGCGCGATGATGAAAGCGATGGAGGAAGGCGCCGACCTTTCATCACTCCGCGCGGCGGTTTCGGCGGGTGAGACCTTGCCCGGCCCGGTTTATGACGAATGGATGGAAAAGACGGGCAAGCCGATGCTGGACGGGATCGGCGCGACCGAGATGCTGCATATCTTCATCACCAACCGCTTTAATGATCACCGCGCCGCCTGCACCGGCAAACCGGTTGCGGGATATGAGGCAAAGGTGATTGGGCCAGACGGAGCGGAAGTGCCACCGGGCGAAACCGGGCGTTTGGCGGTGCGTGGGCCGACGGGATGCCGGTATTTGGGCGGCGCGAAGCAAACGGTATATGTGCAGGATGGATGGAACATTTCGGGTGACGCATTCACGATGGATGCAGATGGCTATTTCCATTTCGCCGCCCGGAATGACGATATGATCCTATCGGCGGGCTACAATATCGCCGGGCCAGAGGTGGAGGCCGCGCTTCTGTCGCATGAGGCGGTGGCGGAATGCGCCGTGATCGGTGTGCCGGATGCCGAACGGGGCGCGATCGTCGAGGCGCATGTGGTGCTGTCTCCGTGCGCCCAGCCGGGCGCGCCTTTGGTGCGCGACCTGCAAGATCATGTCAAAGCCACCATTGCGCCGTTCAAATACCCGCGCTCGATTGTGTTCACCGAGGCCTTGCCGAAAACGGAAACCGGCAAGATTCAACGCTTTCGCTTGCGGTCAACGACACCGGAGGCCGGGTAAGCATGGGGTTCACCATGCGTCAGAAGGTGCTGTTCAAACACTGCGATCCAGCCGGGATCGTGTTTTATCCGCGCTATTTCGAAATGATGAACGATTGCGTCGAAGCGTTCTTTGACGAGATCGGACATCCGTTTGAAACCCTCCATCAGAGCGGGGCGGTGCCGACGGCGCAGATTGAGGCAGAGTTCACCGCACCAAGCCGACATGGCGATCAGTTGGCGATTGATCTGGGCGTGACGCGGGTCGGACGGAGCAGCCTTGGCATCGACTTCATCGCGCGAACCGAGGCAGAGACCCGGTTTGAAGCCAGCGCCGTCTTGGTGCATGTGGGCAGCGACGGCCGGCCGGTGCCTTGGCCCACAGATTTGAAAGCATCGCTTATGCGAGAGATGGAAGGACGCTGATCATGGCGCATCAGATTATTCAACCGGAGGGCTGGGCACCTGCGAAGGGCTATGCCAACGGGGTCTTGGCCCAGGACGGCACGCTTTATGTTGGCGGGCAGATCGGTTGGAATGGCGCGCAAGTGTTTGAGCACCATGATTTCATCGGTCAGATGGAACAGGCGTTGCGCAATATCGTGGCCATTGTCGAGGCCGCAGACGGGGCGGTAACAGATATCACCCGATTGACCTGGTATGTGACGGATAAGAAAGCCTATCTTGCGCAGCAGCGGGAGGTTGGCGAGGTGTATCGTCGGGTTCTCGGGCGGCATTTCCCGGCGATGACCATGGTGGTCGTGGCAGGGTTGATTGAGGATAAGGCGCTGGTCGAGATCGAGGCCACCGCAGTGATAGCAGGGGCAGATCTATGAACCGGGTTTTTGTTTGTGATTATCGCCGCACGCCGATTGGCCGTTATGGCGGGGCCCTGGCCTCTGTCCGGCCGGACGATCTGGTGGCGATCCCGATCCGCAATCTGGTCGAACGGACACCGGCCTTGGTTGAGCATCTGGATGAAGTGATCCTGGGCTGCGCGAACCAGGCCGGGGAAGACAACCGCAATGTGGCACGGATGGCGGTGCTCCTGTCGGGCCTGCCGATCACGGTGCCGGCGCATACGGTCAACCGGCTTTGTGCGTCCGGTTTGGACGCCGTGACCGCCGCCTATCGCGCGATCAAATGCGGCGAGGCGGGGCTGATCATCGCGGGCGGTGTTGAAAGCATGAGCCGCGCGCCCTTCGTCATGCCCAAGGCAGAAGCCGGATTTTCGCGCGCCAATGCAGTTTATGACACGACCATCGGCTGGCGCTTCGTGAACAAATTGATCGAGAAGCAATACGGCATCGATAGCATGCCAGAGACCGCCGAAAACGTGGCCGCCGATTACGGTGTGTCACGGGAAGACCAAGACACGGTCGCGTTTTCCAGCCAGACCCGCGCCGCACAGGCGCAGGAGAGCGGGCGTCTTGCAGAAGAGATCGTGCCGGTCACGATTCCGCAGCGCCGGGGTGATCCGGTATCCGTCGAACGGGATGAGCATCCGCGTCTAAGCCCGATGGAGAAGCTTGCGGCCCTACCGACCCCGTTCCGGGAGGCAGGCACCGTGACGGCGGGCAATGCGTCCGGCGTCAATGATGGCGCGGCGGCGTTGCTGATCGCATCGGAAGAGATGGTGGACAAATTGGGCCTGACGCCCATGGCGGAGGTCACCGGTGCGGCGGCCGCCGGTGTGGAGCCGCGGGTGATGGGCATCGGGCCGGTGCCCGCGGTTCAGAAACTCTGCGCCATGACCGGGCAGGATGTGGCCGATTTCGACGTGATCGAATTGAACGAGGCCTTCGCCGCGCAGGCGGTTGCCGTTTGTCGTGAGCTTGGCCTTGACCCGATGGCGGCGCATATCAACCCGAATGGCGGCGCGATTGCGTTGGGGCACCCCCTGGGCATGACCGGCGCGCGTTTGGTGGGAACCGCTGCGGTGGAGCTGACGCATAAGGGGCAGGGGACTGCGCTTTGTACCATGTGTGTTGGCGTCGGGCAGGGGGCGGTTTTGTCTTTGCGGTCCGTCGCTTAGTGCGCCAACCGCTCGGCGCTTGCACGATTATCCCCAAGCTGTGTTGGCACCGTTGAACTTGCGCTCAATGGTTGCCCGCGGCAGAGATTTGCCTCGCAGCACCCGGCTGCGTGGTTTTATCCCATTTATATGCCCCCGATAATTGTTTCATAATCAACCAATGGGGATATGATCTTCATCAGCATCCAGGTTTCCGACCGGAACTGATGGTATCTGCCCGGACGAGGCCGTCGAAAGCAGAGGATTTCAAACGTGACATGTGAGTCATCCGCCGCCCGCCGTATCGTGAACGATCCCACATTGAGTGCCGCGCAGAAGGCCCGCGCCCTGTCGCTTGAGGCGGAAAATGCCCTGGCCTATCCAGAGATCGACGCGGAGACGCGGGCGGCCCTGGATGCTCGGGTGATCTGCGACATGTATGAAGGCCATGCCCCCTACAAGCCGCGCTATGTGCTGCCGGACTATTCCGTGGTTCTGAAACAGGGCAGTGCGTGGCTTGAACTGCCCGCGCCGCAGAGTTTGGATGAGGCGATCCATTGCCTGATGATCGCCTATCACCATGTGCCGTCGGTTACGGGCATGCCGGTTTATATCGGTCAGCTTGACGATCTGCTTTTGCCATTCTGCGACGGCGTCTCCGACGCGGCGCTCTATCAACAGATCAAGCTGTTTTGGCGCTATATCGACCGGGTGCTGCCCGATGCATTTTTGCACGCCAATATCGGGCCAAGTGACAACCGGGTGGCGCGAACCATTCTGCGGCTCGATGCTGAGTTGCAGCAGATCGCGCCGAACCTGACCTTTCGCTATGACCCCGACGTCAGCAGTGATGCGATCCTTGAGCAAGCGATTGCGAATATCACGATCTGTTCGAAACCTCATATCGCCAATCATCCGTTGCATCAGGCGGTCTTCGATGACGATGGCTATGGAATTGTCAGTTGCTATAACGCGCTGCCCATTGGTGGAGGTGCCTCAACACTGACGCGGGTCAATCTGGCCAAGGTGGCGGAACAATCGCGCGACGCTGACGATTTCCTGACGGTGGTCTTGCCGCACTATGTTGATCTCAATTTCCGCCTAACGGAGGCGCGGGTCGACTATCTGTTCAACCAGTCTGGCTTTTTCGACAGCTTCTTGGTGACCGAAGGGTGGATTGACCCCGACCGCTTCACCGCGATGTTTGGTGTCTTCGCCATGGCCGAGGCGGTCAACTTGTTGCAGGAGAAAGCTGGAGCGGATGGCCGGTATGGGATGGATGCGGCCGCGAATGAACTGGGGCACAAGATTTCCGCCCGACTGGCCGAGCTTGTTGCGGCGCGACCGATGGCGCATGTCTGGCGCGGGCGCGCCATGCTGCATGCGCAGGCAGGCCTATCGACCGATACTGGCTTCACGCCGGGTGTACGCATTCCCTATGGTGCCGAGCCCGATCCGGTGACCCATGTGCGGGCCCTAGCGCCGCATCACCAGTATTATCCCTCCGGGATCAGTGAGATTCTGACCATGGATGAAACGGTAAAGGCTAACCCGGCGGCCGTTTTGGACCTGTGCAAGGGCGCTTTTGCCAATGGGTTCAGGGAGTTTACCGCCAATGTCGGCGGCAATGACCTTGTGCGTGTGACGGGGTATATGATCCGGCTCTCGGATCTGGCCGCGTTCAATGATGCCAAAGGTTCACGCACCAACACCACCGCCTTGGGGGCGGAGGCCGCCGACCAGACCGACATTTTGAAGCGCAAGCCGAGGGTGGTGGCCAATGAGCTCCTTGCAGGCGCGGATTAGCAACATCCTCACCTGGTCTTGCGTCGACGGGCCGGGCAATCGCATGGTCTTGTTCATGCAGGGCTGCAACTATGCCTGTGCAGCGTGTCACAACCCATACACGATCGGTCAGTGTGATCATTGCGGTGACTGTATTCCCGCATGTGAACCCGGTGCGTTGAGCCTGGTGGATGGGAAGGTACAGTTTGATCCGGGTATCTGCACCCACTGCGATGCCTGTTTGGATGCGTGCCCGATCAGCGCCAATCCGATGGCCCAGCTTTATAGCGTCGAGGACATTCTGAAGCTGCTGCGTGAGCATCAGAGCTTTCTGTCTGGCATCACGCTATCGGGCGGCGAGGCGACGCTGCAATTACCATTTATTCTGGCGCTTTTTGCGGCCATGCAAGATGATCCTGAGCTGGCGCATCTGACCCGTCTTGTGGACAGCAACGGTCATCTTGGCGCGGCAGGATGGCAGATGCTGTTGCCGCTGACCGATGGGGTGTTGCTCGATATCAAGGCGTTTGACCCCAAGCTGCATCTGACGCTGACCGGACGCAGCAATGACCGATCTCTGGCCAGCGCGAGGTTGGTCCATGCGGCGGGGAAATTGCATGAACTGCGTTTTTTGATGGTGCCGGGGAAAACGGATAGCGCCGCAGAAATCGCGCGTCTCGTCGCGTTTGTCCAAAGCTTGGGCGGGACAGTTCCCATTCGCTTAAATGGGTTTCGGACCCATGGCGTCCGAGGTGAAGCGACCGAATGGCCGATGATGCCGCGGGCCGATCTTGAAGCGACGGCAGATATGCTCACGCGTTCAGGTTTGGGGCCTGTCTCGTTGCCGGCACTTTAACGGATATATGCGTTTCAACCCGGGGCGTGATCGCATCTTTTTCGTGCAGAAGCGGACTCTTGGGTCTCACATCGCTTCGTCTAAGACGGCCTCGATCTGATCCAGAAGCTCTTCGACCATGGGACGGCACGCCGACCAACCTTCCGCGTTGATCGGTTTCCCTAGGAGCGTTTCAACCTTGAGGGCAAGATCACCCAACTCTTTGAAGCCAAGGGTTGGTGCGATGCCGGCGGTCTTATGCGCCCGCATCGCGATTTCTTTGATAAGACGTGGCTCGGGACCGCGTTCATCGACCGCCAACATCAGTGTTTCGATCTCAAGGCACCGGTCGCCGAGGCGGTCGAGAAAGCGTTCACGAACACTGTCCAGCACCGCCACGGCAGCTTTGGTTGTCGCGCTCATGAGCGATCTACCTTGGCCAATGTTGGTGTCATTACCGTGCCAGGCTTTCCGCAAAACCCGTGAAATGCCGCGCGGCCGAGCGCGCATTCAGGATGGCTTCATCTAGAATGCGGGTGGGCGATGCCATGTGCAAGGCTTTGCACCCAACAGCGGGGCCGACCGTCACCATAGGAAGATGGATATTCAGCTCATCATAGATGTGACCGAACTCCGCAATGCTCATCCGCAGTTCCTCACCCAGTTGGAAGGAATCAACCGCTTCGACTCGGGAGAGCAAGCAGACGAAATCACCCTTCCCGGCATAGCTGATCATGCGGCTATGGGTCTTGAGGCAATCCGAGATGCAGGTTGCGACATCGATCATCACTTCACTGAAGATCGAGGCACCTGCTTCATCAAACAGCTGCTGGCCATTGATCACATGAAAACCGACCGCTTTGGTCGAGAGCGCGCGGAACACGCCAAGCGTTTTCAAGTAGTTCTCCATCGCGAGATACTCGATCGTCCCGGCCACGCGCTGCATCGGGATCTGATCTGCGAACCGGTAGGACGGTTTCGCGAACACATCCGCGCCGCCATGGTTTATGGCATGCTGCGTCCGAATGCGCTCTCGCACCAAGGTATGCAAGACGCCCAAACGCGTGTTGATTTCGATCTCGTCGATTGGCTTGGTCAGATAATCCGTCGCCCCGGCTGCGAAGGCGCGATCGATATGCGCCCGGTCAGACATGATCGTGTTCATGACGATGGGAGCTTTGTCATACTCCGGCATCGACCGAATGGCTTCACAGAGCTCAATCCCATCCATACCAGGCATTTGGATATCCAGGATGAAGCAGTCAAATGGGATCTGTGCTTTGGAGATCAGATCGAGCGCCTCCGCGCCAGACTCAGCGAAGGTGACGTTGGAGTAGCCCATATTGGACAACGCATCTTCGAAGAGGACCAGGAACTCTGGATCATCATCAACTGCCAGGATTTTCATGTTTTGCCTCTGATCTCGTGCGCGGGATGCCGGGCGGCATAGTGCGCGGGGGTCTTGTGTTGCTAACTATAATTAGCGGGAGACAATGGCATAAATTGGGCGTGACTGTTCACAGATCGAGGAATTTTTGGCACCAAACCTAGCCTCAATGGCGGTCAGACTTATAGCGACCGCTTGAGTTGTTCAGAGCTTGGCCCAGGCCGCGCGGATCTGCGCGCCAAGGGTCATCGGGTCGAATGGTTTTGTGATCACAGCTAAAGCACCGGTTTCCAACAATTCTTGCGACAGCGAATCTTCGGCCTTTGCGGTCATGAAGATTGTTGGAGTCTCGGCGTAGCCGGGCAAGGCCTTTACCTTCGCCCACAGATCGGGCCCGGTCATTCCGGGCATCATCACATCTAGCAGCAACAATTGCGGGGCAACGCCCTCGATTTTTTCGAGTGCGTCAGGGCCGGAGTTGCATTGATGCAAGGTGAAGCTGTCGACCATCTCAAGCGCCATCCGGGCGATCTCAAGGATGTCTTCATCGTCATCAACATGTAGAATCGTTGTTAAATCAGACACTTGTATCTTCTCCGGTTGGAACGTTCTTTGTGGGGCGTCGTTTAAGCGACTGCGGATCTGGGGGCGTCGTCTACATCTTCTTGCGAGGCACTGTGCTTGGCCAGTTCGAAGTAGAAGATGCTGCCTTTCCCCAGCTCTGTTTCAAACGCGATTCGCCCGCCATGGCGCTGGATGATTTTCTTGCTAATGGTCAGGCCAAGGCCAGTACCGGGGCGGGACTGTTCTTGCACATCTTCGACCTGGAAGAAGCTGTCGAACAGCGTCTTGTGCGCCGACTCGGGGATACCAGGCCCATGATCTTCAACGCAGACCCGCCAAGCCCCGGCGCAGTCTTGAATATAGAGATTAACGTCAGCGCCAGCGGGGGAGAACTTGGCCGCGTTCGACATTAGGTTCGACATCACCTGCATGAGGCGTGCTGAGTCGCCGTGTACTTCAGCCGCGCTGCCCCAGTCGTTGACAACGAAATGGACCTGACATTCTTCACCATAGCCAGCGTTGGCTTCGGCGGCTTCGCGGAGCAAATCGCGCAGGTCGAGCGTGGATTGAGAGAAGTCCATTTCGCCGGAGTCGAGCTTTTCCAAAACCAAGATGTCGTTAACGATCTCGAGAAGGCGGTCGCTATTGCGATGGGCGACAGAAATCATACGGGCGATCTCAGGGCCGAGCTCCCCTAACGCACCGGACTCAATCAGACGCAGCGCACCTTTGATGGATGTTAGGGGCGTCCGCAATTCGTGGCTGACCATTGAGACCGAGTTCAATTTCAAACGTTCCGATTGCTTACGTTCCGTAATGTCGCGCACCACCGAAATGAGTGTCGGTTTGCCATCGGGTCCAGCATCGATATGGGTCAGTATCTCGATTGGCCCCTGATCATGGACAACTTCAATCGTGACTTCTTTTGCGTCGCCGTTCAGCAGGGGGGCCAGATACCGTTCGAAGAGACCTTTGTCGAACTTAGTGAAGGTGTCGAACATATGCTTACCTTCGATCTCTCCTGTCGACCATCCAAGGCGCTTTCGACCATTTTTGTTCACATAGATGATTTCAAAGGTCTCGGGGTCATAAACAATGACGCCGTCGGGAAGGCCCTCGATCACCGCATTACGCCCTTCGCTGGCCGCTTCGGCGCGAGCATGTGTCAGATCCGTGCGGATCGAAATGCTATCGGTATGCGTGCCTGATTTGTCGAAACGTGGAATGATCGTCGTGTGGACCCGAACGATCCGTCTGTCCTTTGTAATTAGGCACTGTTCACCCTGCCAGGCGCCGCCTTTGGAGACGACCTCGAAGACCTCGCGAAAGCTGGCCTCGTCTTTAAACTCTCCATAGAGCATCGACGGAAGCTTGCCGATGACTTCTCTCGCATCATAGCCGAAAGTCTTCTCGAAGTTTTCGTTGATCTCTTTGATTCGGCCATCGGCATGGGCGACGCTCACGATTGTATGTTTGTTGAGCGCCTGCTCCCGCAGGTCAATGGCCTCATCGTAAGCACCTGAAAATGCCCAGTTATAGTCTGGATCAGTCGACTTTGCGTAGGCGATGCTTACAACAGTGATCAACGCAACCAGAGCGGAGGTGACAACGAACAACAGCATGAAACGTTCCGAGCCCGACGCGGTGATGGCCGGCACCCAGCTATAGAACAACATCGTCAGCCCCAGCGAGATCGCTGTGTTGCTCAAAACCAGAGCAAATAGGGAGATTTTTCGTATCCGTTTCATAGGTCTGCCTCGGTACTTCAACCACTCGTGCAACAATTCTAGTGCGGGCACTTTCTTTGTTGAAAACTTGCGCAACAATCGGGCCTAAATAAGACATAATAGCAATGGTAAAAGGCAATTGTCGGGCAATTGTGGTCAATGTGCTGCAGCACCTCGGGTCCTGATAGGGGCTGCAAGTTCTACACGAAATACGCTTCCCTTGTCTTCGGTACTGGCAACGCTGATGGTACCACCTTGCATCTCTGCCAGGTGCTTCGCGATTGGCAACCCAAGCCCCACGCCGCCATGTCGGCGGCTGTTTGAGGCATCAAGTTGTCCAAAGCGTTCAAAGACATGCTTCAGGTCTGCCTGAGGAATGCCGCATCCGGTGTCTTCGACTTCGATCCAAGCTCGGCCTGGGGCGGATCTCGTCCGGACCGTTATCTGGCCCTCATCGGTGAACTTAATAGCATTCCCAATCAGGTTTCGAAGAATCTGGCTTAGTCTTTCGGGATCAGCTACAATTTCTTTCGCTTGGCTATCGATCTTAAACTCGATCTTCTTTTCCTTCGCCGTAGACTGGAATTGTTGCACGACCTCTCTGACAATTGGATCAAGTTCAACAGTTTCAACCGTTACTTGAAGGGTGCCTTCTTCGATCGCGGCCAGGTCCAGAATGCTTGTAATTAACCCTTTCAGGTGTTTTCCGGAAACCTCGATATGCTGTGAGAACTTTTCGATATCGCCCTTGAACTGCTTGATGTGCTCCATGGCACCCGCGACATTGTCGCTTTGGAGGTTTTGAACGGTCTTCTTGAAGCTCGGCAAAGAGTCCGGGTTTCGCAGGAAAGCATTGTACCCCAAAACAACGGTGAGTGGCGTCCGCAACTCATGACTGACAGTGTTCAAAAACTCGTTCTTTGCGGCATTTGCGGCTTCGGACTCGGCAAGAGCCTCCTTAAGCTCTGTAATGTCGACCCGGAAGCCAACCACGCTGCCCGATGGCGTTTTGCGTTCAACAATCCTCAGCCAGCGTCCATCAGCCAGATGCTGCTCCATAACCTCGCCGGGGTTGCGGTGGGCCTCTACGCGTTCGCGGATCCAGTCTTCCTCCTGACCTTCCGCTTGCGGGTACTGCCCTGTCTCGACGCCGTACCTAATAATATCTTCGAAACGGGTCCCGGGAACCATCCGTTCGGCAGACAAAGAGTAAAGGTCTTTGTATTTCTGATTGCACATCACCAAGCGATCGGAGGAATCGTAGAGGGCGAACCCATCATCAAGGGCTGCAATCGCTTCGGAGAGCTGCGTTTCCGCCGCATCCTTTTTGTCAAAGGCCCACCTGAACACCCTCATCAAGATGAGCGAGGCGAAACACAATGCCAAAATCGTCGCCCAGAGCTGAACGCGGTTTGGCGGAGTCGTGACCCAGCCGTTTTCCGGAGCCATGGATAGAGTCCAATTGATGCCTGGGGCGACGACAGACGTTGAAACTGGGTCGAGGAATAGAACACTCTCCATCCCATTTAGGATGCTACCGTCCGCCGCTTGAACGACATAGGCGAAACCGGCACCATCATTGGTGAGTCCTGCGGATCTAAAGAGGCCGTCGGCATCAATAACCAGCGATACGACGCCCCAAAAGCGATCCGCCGCATCGCTTGAGAAATATGCATCGCCTGATTCGTAGGCGTTGACAGCGGAGCGTGTGAGAAAGCCCCGCCCGCCTTGGACAAGATCAACAGGCCCGTCGATCACCGTCTCCCCGGTGTCAATGGCCCGCTGAACGGCACCCATCAGGTCTGGTCGCTGACTGATATCCAGGCCAAGAGCCGCTTGGTTCGGAGCGAATGGGTAGACATATTCAATGACCAGATCCGGGGCGGCGGCCACGTTGATCACATCATCGGTATTTCTCACCAGCTGGCCGACCACTCGTGCGAATTCCGCCGCCGACATATCGGGTTGCGCGGCGAATGCGGCCATGGCGCCCTCGGACACCAATATCTTCTCGTTTATCTCGCGCTCAAGCGCGGACTGGAATCCGTGATTGACCTCGAGCAATGCCAGCCGTTGATCGACACGGAACTGTTCCAAATTCTGCCTGTCGAGAACGACGCCAAAAACCAGCGCGATCAGAACCACCGCGATATAGCGCATATAAGGGCCTATTTGCTTCAAAAGCGTCATCGCTTTCCTAACGTTTTTCAAAGCCAGACGGCCACCGCGTTACCGCTCTTCAACTGGGCGCTTACGACCCATAGAAATCAATGGTGTCCAGAGAGGTTAACAAATCGTTAACAAAAGAGGTTTGTCACAAACCGCTGGTAGGTTCTGGCCTTGGTATGGCGCATTTGCCCCATGTATTTCAGTGGCATGAAGAGCATGAGGCCCAATTGAAACTGTAAGTTCCATTAACGAGGTAGTGTGCTCACCGCTAACGTCCACTGTCTGGTACATCTGGATCGTAGGGGGCTGCGCTGGCATGATCACACGTGCGGAACCGGCGTACCTGATTGGTCTATGAGCGAAGCGATCCCCTGTGACCGGAATACGTTTCTCATGATCGACGTCGAACGGATTGTGTTGTGGCGTCGTCAGATGCGCGTGAGAGTGGGCCTGACCTTGACCTCCTGATAGTCCTCTAGCCCAAACAGGCCGCCCTCGCGACCGTTGCCCGATTGCTTGTACCCGCCAAAAGGGGAACCGTAGTTCACGCCAATCCCGTTGATGGTCACGGTTCCGGCACGCAGCTGATCTGCGACGCGCTCCGCACGCTTGGTATCGCCGGTATGTAGATAGGCGGCCAGGCCGAAATCGGTATCATTCGCAATGGCGATCCCCTCCGCTTCGCTGTCGAAGGGGATGATGACCAGAACGGGGCCGAAGATTTCCTCGCGCGCGATCCGCATCTCATTGGTCACATCGGCAAAGATCGTGGGCCGGGCATACCAGCCGTCTTCCAGCCCCTCGGGCTTTCCAAGACCGCCAACCAATAGGCGCGCGCCTTCTTCGATGCCAACCTGGATCATGGCCTGCACACGGTCATATTGAATCTCGTCAAAGAGCGGTCCGATGTGGTCGCCCGGCTTTGCCGGGTCGTCCACGATTTGCGCGGCCCCGGCGCGGGCGACCAATTCCAGAACCTGATCATAACAACTGCGCTCGACCAGCAGCCGGGTTGGCGCATCGCAGGACTGACCGGCATTGTAGAAACACCCTGCGACTGACGTGGAAACGGCGGCCTCAAGATCGGCATCGGCGAAGATCAGATTGGGGGATTTGCCGCCGAGTTCCAGTGTCACGCGCTTGACGGTATCGGCGGCGTCTTTTGAGACCTGAACACCCGCGCGGGTCGAGCCTGTGAAAGACATCATATCGACATCCGGGTGCCGTGACAGGGCCGCGCCGACGGTGGGGCCGTCGCCGAAGACCATGTTAAAGACACCGGCGGGATAGCCCGCCTCATGCACGAACTCGGCGAAGAGCGCAGCAGAGAGCGGTGTATACTCCGACGGATTCAGAATGCAGGTCGCCCCCGTCGCCAGCGCCGGGATGGCTTTGAGCACGATCTGGTTGATCGGCCAGTTCCAGGGGCAGATCAGACCGCAGACGCCGATGGGTTCGCGGGTCAGAATGTCCGAATTGGGTAGGGTCTCACGCTCGGGCTGCTCTTGCAGCGCGTCGATGAAGGCTCGGATATGGTGAATGCCGCAAGCGGCCTGCACCTGGCGGGACATGGTGATGGGTGCCCCCATTTCTGTGGTGATCGCCCGGGCCATCTCTTCCAGCCGGTCGGTAAATACCTGCGCCAGCTTTTCCAGCAAAGTGATGCGAGCATCCTTCGGCGTTTTAGAGAAGCTGCCAAAGGCGCGGCGTGCTGCTGCGACGGCGCGATTCACATCCTCCGCAGATCCCAGCATCACCTCGCCGATCTGGGTGTTGTTGGCCGGGTTCTTGATCGGAAAGGGCGTGGCCGAGATCGGTTTGACCCACGCGCCATCGATATAGAACCTGTTCAGCTTGATCATTTGTCTGTGGCCTCCCTTTGTTGGACGCGCAGAGGTCGGAACCGGCTGCCTTTGCGGATCTCGCGCTGCTTACTCCGCCGCGCGCCGGGCGGCGGGCACCACCTCATAGCCGGGCTCTTCGGGTTCACCATCGGTCATCTCGTCGGGGAAGCCGTCAGCCAGGATCGACAATCCGGTCGCATCCTCCAGTCGCCGGATGATGTTGGGCGATAGCTCGCGCGGGCCATAGCGCGCAATGCCATCGTCGAAGATATCAACCATCAGCGGGCTGATCTCCAACGGTACGCCGTTCTCTTCGGCGATCTTCTGAAACAGGCCGATATCCTTCTTTACCAGGTCCATCGTGAAGGAGATATCACGGCTGCCATTGAGGATGACTTGGCCTTCGGTTTCGGCAACGAAAGACGTGCCCGATGAAATCGTGATCGCCTCATAGGTTGTGGCCAGGTCGATCCCGGCGGCTTTCATCGTCACCATGGCCTCAGCCAGGGTGATCAAGTTCGCCGTGGCCAGATAGTTGGTCATCACCTTCAGAACCGAGGCCGAACCGATCTCGCCCGTATGCAGCACACGACGGCCAAGCGTTGTCAGCATCGGCAGCATCCGCTCGAACGTCTCGCGGTCGCAGCCTGCGAAGATCGAGATATTGCCGGTTGCCGCGCGATGACAGCCGCCGGAGACCGGGCATTCGATGGGTGCGGCCCCTTTGGCACGCACCAGATCGGCGATCCGTTTGACCTCGGTCTCGTCGGTGGTGGACATCTCGGCCCAGATTTTGCCAGCGCTGAGGCCCGACAGAACACCATCCTCCGCCTCCATCACTTCCGAACAAGCGGCAGGCGAGGGCAGGCAGGTGATGATAACGTCGCAGGTCTCTGCCAGTTCCTTGGGGCTATCGGCACGGTCGGCCCCCCGGGCGACGAAGTCCTGAACCAGGTCTTCGTTCAGATCACGGACCGTCAGGTCAAATCCATTGCGCAAAATGGACCCGGCCAGTTTGCCGCCCACATTGCCAAGACCAATAAAACCAACCCTCATGTCGTATTCCTTCTTATTCTAAGCTGCCACCCCCGCGCGTTTTGCGCGAAGGCAGTTGCGGCCTACGCCCGCTCAAGGTCGGAAAAGGTGTACTCGACCTCGTTGAACGCATTCCTCGCAAACCCATAGGCGAAAGAAACGCCGTCTATGCCCGCCGCTAAGCTATGTTCGGCATTGCCGGGAACATAAACGCCTGAGCCTCGGGTGACACGATGATCCGTTCCATCGATTGTCACGATGCCGGACCCCGAGAGGATGAAGTAAAACTCGGCTGGCGGGTGCCGATGGAGAGCCAGCACGCCGCCCGACGGGATCTGCGCAACGCCTAGAACCAATTCAGAGGAGTCCATCCGGTCACTGCAGATCAACGTGCGCCAGGTTGCACCGCCATAATGCGGGCCGAACCCGCCTTCGATCGGCAGATCATCCATATGGACCACATGCCGGCTGTCACTCAGACGTCCAACATAGTTGTCATTCGCGGCGGCCTCCGAGGTGAAGATCTCGGTCTCAGGTGATGGTGCTGACATGTCATTTCCTCCCATTGCGATCGCGCTCGCAGACATGAACTCGTGGCGATATTTGACTGATTGCACATGAAAGAGAAACGAATAATAATCGGGTTTATGTGCAAAATTTTTAGGGTATAGAAATGCAGACGCGATCACCGAATCTGACCTGGCTACGCAGCTTCGAGGCGGCGGCGCGGCTGTTGAATTTCACCGAAGCGGGGCGCGAGCTTGGCCTGACACAGACCGCGATCAGCCTGCATATCAAGTCTCTCGAAGCGACCTTGGGTTGCCAGTTGTTCATACGCAAGGCACGCCATCTGTCGCTCAGCGCGATGGGGCAGGCCTATCTCCATTCGGTCAGCGAGGCGCTGGCGAATATTGATCTGGCCACGACAAGCCTGTTTGGCCCGCTCGCCCGGCAAACGATTACGGTCCGCGCGCCGATTTCGACAGCCGCCTTGTGGTTGGGGCCACATCTGCCCGCCTTCACCAAGGCACATCCGGGCATCAGTGTGCGTCTGATTTCGACCATTTGGGCGACATCGATCTCCGATGAAGAGGTCGATGTCGATATCCGGCAGGGGGTCGGTCATTGGCCGGGGCTTGAGGTTGAGCAAATCTCGACGGAGTCCATTGTTCCTATTCGACCGAAAACCTCCCCAGTGGTTCAGGTTGGCGACCCGGCGTTCCAAGACATGCCGCTCATTCAAATTCTCGGATATGAGGATATGTGGGATCGGTATCTCTCGGCCCATGGGCTTGAGGCGCTGACCTCCAAACCGGCGCTGATCGTCGATACGACAGCGGTTGCAATCGCCATGGTCGCGGCGGGTGGGGGGCATGCGGCGATACAAACCCGCTTTGCGACAAGTGCGATTGCCGCTGGTATGGACATCTCCATCGCCGAGGACCCCGCCCCGTTCCACCAGTCACATTTCCTGATCCGCCGGAAAACCCAACGCCAGCAAAGGCCCGAGGTCGAGATTTTCAGAGAGTGGCTCAGGTCGATTTTCTCCGATACCGCGCCGGGTCCTGTGCTCTAAGGCTGCTAATATCGCGCGAGAGATCCGGCCTATCGTGTTTCCAGAGCGGGGCGAACAGGCATGCCGTATTAGGAGCGCGCGGTTATCCGGTCCAAGACAGGGGCTTGCTACCCGGTGCGATGTAGACATTGATTGCAATGGAATAGACCACCTCTGTGCTTGATCACATGGGTAGGCAGAGGGCATGTAGGGAACATTGTGATGTGGATGAACGAAGCAGAGCTGCGATGCAACTTGTAGCGCACCAACCAAGGGGTGACACGGCATTGCTCAAGACGGTCAGTATGCGGCGTGCGCCCACAGCAGAAGAGCTGGATTGTGCGGCGAATGGGTTCATCAATCACATCTTTGATTTCTAAAAATATCTCGGGAAGATTTGCCAATTGAGCAAACGATACAGATGACCGGCTTGAAGCGAAAAATCATTATCCATATCGGCCCGCATAGGACTGGCTCGACGGCTCTGCAGCGCTACCTGATGCAGAACCAAGACGCGCTCGCCGAGCATGATGTCGGTGTGTTGCACGACAAGCGCACCCATGAAGCGGCGCTGCGGCTGGCTGGAAGGGACTTCGAACAGGCGCGTGAGCTTTTGGACATGATCCGTCTTGACTGCGGTCAACTGGGCACAAGCCAAGTTGTGCTGTCTCAAGAGGATTTTTCTGGCGATCTCATTGGTCGGGGGCAGGGGCGGCGCGTCTATCCAACGCTTGCGAAGAACCTACGCATCTTGACGGCAGCGTTTCCAGAGGACCAGGTTTCGTTCTTGTTTTTTCGGCGGCAGGAGGAGGAGTGGCTCAGGAGCTGTTATGCTCAACACGTCAAGTATCGTGACAGGTTTTCAAGCCTCGAAGAGTTCATTGGCTTCATAAAAGAACCGCTCAACTGGGACTCAGTGTTGGCACCTGCTGTCGAATACGCGCAAGAGCGGCTTGTGATTGCGGACTACCAGAAAGAAGATCCGACACACTGCGTTCGGGAACTGTCCACGCTTCTCAGAATCCCGATCATCCAACCCAGTATAGGACAAGATGAGGCTGGGGCGAATGTATCCTCGTCGCCACAACTTCTCGCGGAGTTGGAGCAGGTTAATCAACTGGCCTCGATGCGGAAGCTGATCCCGTTCTACAAGAAACGGATCGCCCGCCGGGAGCAACCGGATGATGGACTATTGGCCTCAAATTCGGATGAGGTGACTTGGCCGAGAGGGTTGCCTCGGCGTGGGCCCATTGGCCTTGAAGCCCTTTACGACCGCGTGCTGTCGCAAGTACCGGAACAGCCGAACTGCCCGGATATTTTGCCGGCCGTCGATTGCGACCTGACGGAACTGGCAACCAAGATATTGCCGGCCGATGTCAGCTTATCAGAGAAACCCAGAGCCAACATCGAAGATCAGGCGGAGATTCTGCGATATCATCTGCGCGGAAAGAGTGAACTCGCGTTTCTGAATGCGTTGGTCATCAGCTACTTACGGAGAGATACACCGCATACCGAGAAGGCCCGTACGCTGTTCCAGCGTATTTGGAAGGAAGCTGGCGAACAGCTCAGATATGAGTTGAGCACGCGATGGCTGATATCGACATTGCAGACGTTTCTCGACCATGGCGACAACGAAGCACAGAAGATTGTGGGTGCAGCCGGGTTTTTCTATGCGAATATGATCAAGATTTACGAAGGCGAACGCGCGCTTGAAGGACGGGCGCCAGACGAGACCTACGGGTCGAATGAGCCTACGACGAAGAACATGTTCCGCGGCCTCGATCGCTATACGGTTGGGGGTACCGATTTGCTCCTGAACACAAACGCTAAGCTGCTGGAGCTTTGTATGCTTGATCGGTCGGCGGGCGCGGTGCTGAGCGAGTTCCTTCTCCGGACCAAGCATAGTGGCACCGTTTTCTCCAGATTTGACGACACGCGAAAGGCGGCGGACATCTCTGTTCCGAATTTTGCGGATACCTGGAGCTTCTTCGAAGAGTAGAGTCCGCTAAGGTGACATACCAACCGGTGGCCCTAGGTATGTACTGTCTTAAAGAAGTCCTTGTTGAGAGAGCGGTGTTCTTCCAGGTCACTTGGATACACTGACGCCGCCGATCATCGTCAAATCTCTGCGTTTGCGCGGGTCAGAGTGGCATCTGCTGGCCACGCCTTTGAACGGAAGATGGGAATCAGGCGCGGACAGTGTTGGTCCCCAACGCTGTCCGCGCCCATGTGGTGCACGAATGCGGTGTTCAGCATCTGTTGATCTGAGGCTCGGTTCTTAGGCAATAGGCCGAACATCAAGCCCAAGCTTGTCTTCAATGTTCTCAATGTCGATCATAAAGGCTTCAGCCGCCACTTGCGACATCGCTTCTGGGATGGAGGCTCGATGTTTTAGCATATCATCGGTTTCGAGAGCTTGTTTTAGTGTGTCTTCAGAGAATCGTATGGCGGATGACCCGGGGCTGAAGAATAGCTGCGCAATCTTGGCTTCGTCGCTTGGAAATCTGGGCGCGGCCCAGACCCGGATCATAGCGGGGTCGAGCCCGTCAAATAGTCTCGCGATCGTCTCATACCAGGAGTATTTGTCCGGCGCGGTCAACATCGGGTTGTTCGGCAACGGGCACATCTCGTTCTCTGCCAAAACACGCGCCCACGTCGCCGCATCCGATATCACGATGTTAAAATGCAGCTCATGCCCCGAAAAAATGGACACGAGGTTCTGCACCCGACTTGCCCCAGCCGCATATACCTTTCGGCCCCGAAAGATAGAACCGTCGGAACAAAGCAGATTGTGCCGGCTTAGAACAAAGAGATCTTCTTGCCGTTCGTGCCGGTTCATCTCCTGCAGAATCTTAGAGTTCAGAGCCTCATTGATAAGCGTTTCCTGCACAGCCTTCCGCAACTGGAGGCGATACTGGCTTGGCGAGATGAGGACAATCTGACGTTTTCGGAGATTTCTGCGTTCGGTTTTGATGGCGATCTCTAGGTATCGAGGCAAAATGCCATGGGCTCCGACGTGAATGTTTATATCTGCCACGAACCCACCCTCTCGCCATTCGTTCGATCAATCGCAGCCGATTTAGCCCTGCATGCGGGGAGCACTGCGGCATCGGTGCACAAATGCCATGACTGACGGTGTGCTTCAAGGTTGGGCCCGTCTGATCAGAGTGTCTAAGTCGGCGCAGGCAGACAACAATCTCGCTCTTATTGCATTAGAGCAACGCGTTAAAGGGCTCACCAACTTTCTTCTTGCACCGTTAACCTTGTAAGCAGATCATGCAGCCAATAAATCGGGGGATTTAAGATGTTAAGACGAGCAGGAGCCCTGGCCCTTTTGATGGCCATTACAGGGGGCGTCGGCGCGCAGGCCAATGGATTTGGCGAGGCGCAAGGTTTTCAGTTCCGCAGCCCTGCGGAGCGCCAAACACTGATTTTGCAAGAGCAAGTTCGACTGCAGTTCAGGCAAGATGCGTCTGCCAGCGCATTGGGCGGTCAGGGTATTGGTCAGACAGGAAACCAGACCACGATCAACATTAATGGAAACGACAACAACATCCTTCTTGAGCAGAACAACAATGGTGATCAGTCGATTGTCGAGGTTGACGGCGATAACAATGATAATGTGACCTCAACGGTCAACAACGCGGACGAGTCGATCACCGGCGCCGCCGATACGCTGATGGCAACCCCTTAACATGAAACCATTTTTGAGCATATTGGCACTTGGCCTATTGGCCGGGTGCGGAGCCCTACCTGACGAACTCAGCCCGCCGCAGCAGGACTATTTCGGCCCGCTGCCTGTGGCGAATGTGACGCCAGCGGATGCGGCGTTGCAATGTCTGTCCGAAACTCCGGAAGTACGCCGCAGCGGCGTGATTTTTGCGGTGCATGTTGTGTCAGACCTGACCCAACGGGTCAGTGTTGACGAAGTCGGATCCTATGTGCCGCGTGATGCCGCTTCGATGTTGGTGACGGCCTTGGAACGCGCGGGCGTGAATCAAGTTAACCGGATCAACACCGCCGTGTCGGAGTTTGAAATCGCGCTGTCGCGGGAGCAAATCCTTGGTGATGGAGGCCCAACGCAGATCGAGGGGGAGACGGTGCCATACCGTCCGATCCGTCGCGGGTCCTTCCGCGGGTCGCGTTACGTAATCGACGGGTCGATTACGCAGCTTGACTTCAACACATATTCGGAAGGCGCCGAGGTCGGCTTTTTTGGAGTTGGCGGCGGTCGTCGGGCATTTGCGCTGACCGTTGGGGCGGATCTTCGTGTGACCGATACCGTCTCGACCGAGATCATCATGAGCGAAAGCTATGCCAAGCAGGCGGTTGGTCGTGAAATCTATGGGTCGATCTTCCGGTTCTTCGATGACGAGCTTTTCGATTTGAACGTCGGTCGTGAGAACATCGAAGGTCTCCATGCTGGCATCCGCTGGCTGATGGCGGAGGCGGCTTACGATATTGTGAGCGAGGTCTTGAACCACAACGGCAGTTGCGATGCGCTTCTCCCCGAGAACTTCGGGTCCGGTCCTGAGGCAGCAGATGCATTGCGGGCGACGTTGGCCAGTGTTGAGTAAAGGTCGAAGCATCACCGCTATGGCTGCCGCGCTGGTTTTCGCCGCGGCTCAGCCGATATCTGCGCAGCAAACAGCAGAGGGGGCCGCGGCCCCCTTTGACCCGACACCCTTCTTGACCGCGATGGTGGAGTATCGCCTGTTGGCATTTTCCTGTGAGGATGTGTTGCCGGGTTCACCGCTGGAGGGGTCAGAGCAGATCGCGCAGTATTTTGTCGATTTGGGGCAAGAGGCACCGGTTGGAAGCGACGAACAGATGGACCGCTTGGTATATGTGCTCATTCGATCACAAGCCGCATCGATCTGTTCTGAGCGGCTGCTTGACGCGGCACTCGAGTATGGGGAACAAGCTGTCATCTATGAGGACGCGAAGCCGGATTCATGGCCTTTGGCGCCATCCATTAATGCCGGGCCTTGGTGTGCAACAGAGAGTTGCTCAAACCTCAGATAGCAAAGATCGCTTTGGGATAATCGCTTAGGCCTTACCGGTCTATGGCGATGGCATTGCCGACCTGAACCTGACGACCACTCCCCATCTCGCTCGACTGCGGAACGTTGCTCGTCTGTGTGGCCGTGACCGGCAGGGTCGAAACCGAGTCGGTACTCCCATCAGGATTTCTGATATGAAGCACATTCACATAGTTCTCTGCCACATGGGTGTAGCTCGGAACTGCGGCGGTTAATGACGCCAGCGAGGTGTCCATCACGTTGTTTTCGACGATCTGTACCCCGTCCGAGAATTGCTCCAGTCCGGACACTTCGATCGCCGAGACGAAATTGGCGATGTTGATCCCCGATTGCGTGACGCTTTGGGGAAGGGCGTGCATGTCTTCCACCAAGATGTTGTTCATCACGATCTGCTCGCCGTTGAAAATCCGCACGACGTCTCTGACTTCATCCGAAATGAGAATATTGCCGAGATTGATCCCCTCTTGAACGATAGTGCCGCGGGAGCCGCCGACGTTTTGGCCGATACCGGGGGCTATATCTGCAAACTGCTCGGGGATGTCCGAGATCGGGTCAAAGGGTGGCGTGTCTCCGGGCATCCCTGTTAACCGCACAAAATTGTCGATCGACTGGACGGAGTCGAAGGGAAACACCTGGGCGCCGGACCCGATTGAGATGTCAGCGACGACGATGTTTGCTGTGTTCCGCCCCGTTTGGGTCAAGGATCCCGGTGCAAAGCCCAAATTGGCCGCGTTCTCAACCGTTTGCATGCCACCCGGCCCGAACTGCTGCATCACGCTGTCGACGCGTTCGGCAATGATCACATTTGTCAGGTTCTCGCCCGTCTGCGTCAGGGACCCGTTCAGAATGCTGAACTCGCCGCCGTTCAGAGTGTTGCCCGCCTCTTGCTGACCCGCGCTGACTTGTGCGGCGTCTTCCACAATGGTGGTTTGGGAAATCAGGACGTTCGCCGCGTTGGTGATCAGCTGCATGTTGTCCTGGCTAAGGGTGCCGCCAATCCCCGGCGCAAGCGTTGTCGTTGTGTCGATCTGTTCTGCGGGTGCAGTCAGATCAAGAGTGTTGAGGCCGATCTGACGTCCGTCGAAGAACTGCTCGATGACCGCTCCTGTTGGCTCATCGGCATGCGCGGCTGCAGCAACCAAGGCTGGAACGGCGAAGAATATGGCAGCGCGACGGAGCATTTAAAGGATCGCTTGTATCTGAGAAAATTCTTAGAAAAGAGAGTGGAGCGGCGATGGATACCGCCGCTCCGAAGACTGTGGATCAGCTGTCCGAAGGCATACCGATCGAGTTGGCCACGTTGGTTGCAGCTTGAGTCACGCCCGAAACGGACGCAGTCGTTGCTGCAATGTTGGTGGACAACTGGAAGCCAGAGGCGGTCTGCGAGATATCGGTCGCGCCAAGGATATCCGGCAGCTCATTCGCGCTGATAACGTTCACTGCGTTGACGGCGCTCTGGTCAAGATTGACGATATCGCCGCTACCCGCGATGAAGAAGCTCGCCAGGTTCGGTACAGCGACGTTGCCAGCGACCTGCTGGACATACGCATCCTGAACAGTCACACCGCGCAGCTCATCAAGCGTGATGAGGTTTGCTGCGTTGGTGGCGGCCTGGGTCACATCAGTCAGACCGTCGCCATCTTCGCTGCCGAAGGACACGAAGTTGCCCGCCAACTGACCGGACAGACCGGACATATCGACGACCTGTGAGACAGCAACGCCGGTGCCACCTGGGGCACTGTCGTTGATATCGTCACCTGACAGCGAGTTGATGACGTTGGTCGCTGCCTGCGCTAGGTCATAGACCGCCGCATCACCCAAACCAAATGCAACAACGTTTGTCGCGGTCTGGTAGCCGCCGCTCCACCACTGACGCGCTCCGCCGAAGGTGCCGACACCCAAGTCGTTGAACTGAGCGATGTTAGCCGCGTTGGTGGCGTCTTGGGTCAAGCCGGTGATGGAGTCACCCATATCGACAAGGTTTCCGGCGCGCTGCACCAGGAACAGGCTGCGCTGGCCAATCGTGTCAATGATTGTGCCGCCCTCGCCACCGGACACCGAGTTGGTGACGTTGGTCGCGGTTTGCGCCACATCTTCAACCACATCGCCGTGGTCCGGGTTGCCAGGATAGACATCCGGACCCAGGATCATGTTGTAGGCGACCTGCTCAGAGAACACGGACCGCTGTCTCAGATCATCGCCGTCGCCAGTGATGCTGATCAGGTTGGCCGCGTTCACGGCTTCCTGAACGTTCAGGTCCAGATCGGTCACACGAAGATCGTCATAGACTTCGATCGTGTTGATTGCGCGCTGGTCGCTTCCGCGAATGCTCTGACGGACGTCATCCACATCCATCGCGGAGACGGAGTTTGCAACGTTCGTTGCGGATTGAACCACATCATCGAGGTCGTCGAAATAGTCATCACCAATCGCGTCGTTGGTTGCGAGTTGGCTACCGCCACGCATCCGCTGGCTCACATCCTCGGTCAACTCCGTTGTTGGTGCGTTGACCAAGTTCGCGGCGTTGATGGCTGTTTGATCGATGTTGATCGAGTCGCCATCGTAGAACACGGCGTTCGCGGCTTCTTGATCGGTGAAGCGCGCACGCTGGCGAATGGTTTCGACCGACGCGCCTGAGTCCATGCTGAGGCTGTTCAGGACGTTGGTTGCGGCCTGAGTTACATTCTCGAAACCGTCAAACGGACCTTCCGGATCATAGAGACCGTCGGTCGAGTTGACGTAGTTGGTGGCTGTTTGGCCAACGCCACGCGCCGACTGATAGATGTCGTCAAGCGAGTCGGGACCGCGCGAGATGATGTTCCCGGCATTGGTCGCCGTTTGGTCAATATCGACACCGCCATCAGCGGCGTAGACCGCGTTCAATGCGTTCTGAACGCCATAAAGGATTTGGTCGATATCAGTCTCGTCCGCCAGCGCTGGCGAAGCCGCCAGCACGAACGACACCGCTGTCGTTGTGAGATACTTATGCATTGTGTCTACCCTCTTAGCCAAAGCAGGCTTTGGTGAACCAATGGGCACGAAGCCCGGTTAGAGCGCAGACCCAGCGAGTCCGCGTCCAGATTGTCTTGGTCGCTCGGGTGTAGTGTTCAAACGTCGTCTTCGTGTTGCACGGTTAGCTAAGCAGGCGTGTGCAACGTCATTGAAAAAATAGTTCTAGCAATATCACCCAAGAAACCTGGCCTTGCGGCACGGCTTCGATGACACCACCAAGGGTTTTGACCGAACAGTCAGGAAATTCCCGTCAGGAAAATCCTTACAAGCTTTTTAGACAGGTTGACATTTGATGCTGAAGGGCAAGTCAGGTGCGAATCTGACCTAGCGTCATGTTTTGGTCAAAGAAGTGGCCCAAAACATCAAAAAAACCGCGCAACACCTTCAAAACAGAAAGATAAAAACACTTAGTTTCCGCACCGTGGACAGAAAGTGTGCTTGGATGAGTCTTAACGAATCGTAAAATTGTGTTAAGAAGAAGGCATAAATTTGACGATTAACACTAAGATTGCGGCACATGGTGCTGGTCGGCGAGTTCTCTCTGAAACGCCGTTTTTCAGTTGCGACTTTATGCCGATGGCATCGCGCCTCGGCGCTTGGATTTTTTGAGACGAGCCTTGCCTGGGGAGGGCGATATGAGCGGCAATTCACCCTTGGTTTCTGTGGATGTGCATTCCGATATTGGCCCGCAAATCCTTGTGGTTGAGAGCGAGCCGGGTTTGGCGGCTGAACTGACGGCACAGCTACGGCGCCTCGATGGGGTGAGCGCGGTTCTTTCGGTGGAAACCCTCGAAGACGCGCAAGCGCATATCTGCGCTGGCGAGGTCGATATCGTTGTTTTTGACCCGGTCCTTCTGGATGATCCGGTTGTCGATGGCGAATGTGTATTGGACTCCCCAAAACTGTCCTGCGTGTTCTTCTCATCTTTGGATGCGGCCAGATTGGCTCTGGCGCGGACGCGGATCGGTGTCGCTGGCGTGGTTGAGCGCACCCATGGGATCAAGGCGCTCTGCGACCATATTGCGGAAATCTTTGAGGGTCAGACCGATGATAAGGTGCCGTTGAGCGGCACACAGCGGAATAGACGCGTGCTTCTGAGCCGTCGGGAGCGGCAGGCGGCGCAGTGCCTTGGTCAAGGGTACACTCTGAAAGAGACCGCTGTGCAGATGAAGATCAACCCGAAGACAGTCGAGACGTATAAGAGCCGGGCGCTTGCAAAGCTCGGCGTGTCGTCTCGCGCGGAACTGGTTGGTCTGGTGGCATTCGGTCGGTTCCCCGATCCGTCTTAGGGGACGTTTCTCAAATCAATCTTCTTCTCAAGCGCGGAGCGGGCCAGGCTCGAACAGGGCGTGCTGTTCTGAGGCCAAATCTTGGTTTCACCGATCTAGCGGTTCGCCACAGTGCCATAGGCGGTGACAAGCGCCTCAAGCCGAGCGGAGGCGCGATCAAGCAGCCGCTGCTCAAACGGTGTCCTGTTGACTTCTTTCACAAGCGAATGTGCCGCCATGACCACCCCCCAGGCGATAAGCCTTTCATGGTTTAGCCCGGTGCGGCAGTTGATTTGATTTGCCACCCGGATGGCGCGCTTCGGATCGCTGACAATCTCGACCTGATAGCTGGGGTTGCAGAAGGCCTGCCCATATTCCGCTTCGGCTTCTCCAAACAGGGTCATCGGGTCAATGACGCACCATCCGCGATGACCTTTGACGACATTTGTATGGTGCAAATCGCCGTGCAGCATGCCGCGGTTGGCCGTCGCGTCGCGATCAATCGCCCGGCGCATCACGTCGCGCGCCTGTCGAAACGTGGCGGTTGCCAAGATTGGGTGGGCATCTAGAGGCGTTTCCTGAAGCGTTTCGAATCGCTTGTTGAGATCTTTGGCCGGTTTGAACCTCTGCCGCTTCTTGCGGATCGCTTCGGCGATATCGATGATGATCTCGGTCGCGGCCTCATCATCCCCCCGCGCGACGACTTTCGACAGCATCTCGCCTTCCAGGCGCTCTAACAGTAAAGCGCCGGGACACATGCGCAGAAGCCGCGCCGTCGAGTCCCCGTCCATTAATGACAGGAAATTCGGCGATTCCGCCTCGGATCCAAGGGAGGGCCGACGATAGACTTTCAACATCGCCGGAACGCCGTCCTCCATTCTAACTTCAAAGATTTGCGCCTGGCGCCGCGCGGGCCGGGTGCCTTCCAAAGTCAGGTTCCATTGGTCGAGCAGCGGTGCCGGATCAAGATCTTTCGATGATCCAGCCATGGAACTTCCCCTTCGTATCGTGCCGCCTCGTGGTGCCGGGCGGGCCATGCCGTTCCTCTTAGTGGGGCCAAATTCCGCCGAAATCTCAAGGGGTCTGCCCAGAAAAACCGCGCGACCCTTGGAAAACGGGCCATCTTTCGGTCGGTTTTCCGATTCGGCCTGTGTCTCTGGCTGCACCTTCAACACAGACCATCGGCACGGTCCGTGCTATACTACGCCTTCTCACAGTAGATCGGCAAAATGGCCACACAACTAGAGGTGGTGACCCCTGAGGGCAGGGTGGAAACCGCAAAGGCTTGCCAGATAAGGAAGATTTCGCATAACGTCCCTGATTGGGGGCGGATCGAGTCAGGGACTATGAGTTCGACGCGTCAAGATGGCACCTACGATATCGTCCTCCTTGCCGATTGCACGCGCAAGGGCGATGTCGGTTTGCGCATTGCGCAGGAAATCCGGACATACACCGATATGGGGTGCCGGGTCGGGATCGTGCAGTTGCAGGTCCACACACCGCCAGCCACGATTTCACCCGATATTCAGCTTTGCGTGCGTGAAGGCCTGGTGGATGTCTTGCCGGCGCAACCATCGGCCCGAACAAAGCTGGCGATTGTCCATTCGCCATCCAGCCTTCAGGTTCCGGTGCAGAATCTCTCCGATCTCTCTGCCGATCAGGTTGTCTTCGTCCATGAGCGAAAGCCATCGCTCTCGCAGATGGGCCTTTGGTTGGGCTTGCAGATTGGCCCGGTCACATGGGCGCCAACAAACCGGTGGGTACGGACGGCGCTGGCGGAGTTGAACACGCCCGTTCCGCTTCTGGATGAAGACTGGCGACCGGTTGGGCGGCCACTCTTCAGTTTGGGTACCGCGCCTGGCGTCATCAGGCCGACTGTCATCGGTCGGGTGAGTGACCCGGGTCCGACGCAATGGCCAAAAACAAAAGAGGACATCGAGCGGATTTATCCAATTGGGCGCGGGCAGGATTTTCGCGTCATGGGAACGCCTCCGGGCCAACTCTGGAAGAAGCTCGCCGGGAAGCCGGGTTTGACCGTTTTTGACTCCAAGGACGTGACGGTCGAGCGTTTTGTGGAGATGTTGGACATCTTCATGTATTTTCCGGGCGTCTCGATCCCCTCGATGCCGGAGGCTGCAATTGCGTCGGCAATGGCGTCGGGCAAGCTCGTGATGTTGCCAAAACATCTGGAATGTCATTTTGGGCCTGGCGCGGTCTACGCCGATGCCGCTGACGCGCGCTCCACGGTCGAGGGCCTTCTGGCCGATGAAGACGCCTTGGAAACCGCGCGCAACGATGCCGCACGGTACAGCGCGTTCCAGTTTTCCGAGACGTCGCTTCGCACCAAGGTCTTGCACCTGCTGGACGAGGCCAAACCGCGCAAGCGGCGCAAGGCCCGAAAATCGCCCGCCAAACGTGTGTTGTTCGTTCCGTCCAATGGCGTGGGCTTGGGCCATGTGACCCGGCTTCTGGCGATTGCGCGCCGTCTTGATGATCAGGTTGAACCGATCTTTGCCACCATGGCCCAGGCCGCCCCGATCATTGAATCCTTTGGTTATCGGGCCGAATACATCCCGTCCCAGGGTGACACGAACACAGATCCCTCGAATTGGGACGCTTGGTTTCGATCTGAACTAGGCGCCTTGATTGACCGGTATGAGCCGAGCGCTGTCGTTTTTGACGGTAACAATCCCACACCAGGGCTGGTTCATGGGGTTCTGTCACGTGGACGCTGTGGTTTGGTCTGGGTGCGCCGCGGCATGGTTGGCCTGACCCCGTCACCATATCTGGACAACGCTCGCTTTATGGATCGCATCATCGAGCCGGGCGAAACGGCGGCGGAATGGGACCATGGACCAACGGCGGCACGCCAGAACGAAGTGATGCTTGTCGACCCGATCACGCTTCTTGATCAAGAGGAACTGCTACCCGGGAAAGCAGCGCTCAAGGCGCTCGGCCTTTCACCCGAGAACCCGTCGGTTTTGGTTCAACTCGGCGCAGGGGCAAACCGAGACGTCCTCGCTTTGACGAACGAGATTCTCGAACAGCTTCAGAAGTTCCCAAACCTGCAGATCGTGCTGGCCGAATGGGAGAATAGCCCCGTCGAGTTCTCTGATGCCGGGGTGACCCGGCTGCTTCGTGGTTTTCCGCTGAGCCGGTTCTTCAAAGCGTTTGATTTTTCGATTTCGGCTGCGGGGTATAATACCTTCCATGAAGTGGTGGCGTCCGGTTTGCCGACGATCTTCTTTGCCAACCGGCATCCGGCGATGGATGAGCAGGGCACCCGGGCGGCCTATATGCAGGAACATGGCGCGGCTTTTGATCTTCCAGAGGATGAGTTGTTCCACTTGCCCGCGCTTTGCGAGGCCCTGCTGAACAAAGAGGCGCAAGCCTTTATGCGCGACGAGTGCCAGAAGCTCTACACGGGCAATGGCGCGGCTGCTGCGGCGAGGGCGATAATGGATTTGGTCGATAAAACATGAGCAAAGCCAAGAAGATAAAGGCCGCAGCGGCAGGCCAAGCGAAACTGTGCAACTCGGCCAAGTCGAAGGTGCAACGGGTTATGTGGGAGACCCAGAGGCAACCCCAATCCGAACCGACGCAGGACCTTGGTTTGACAGAGGATCAACTCTTGGGTTGGCCGGTGGCCAAGCGACCGCAAGTGGCGCTCAAACCGCGGCCTGGATGGCATGCGGGTGAGGGCTCCGGCGGTGTGCCGGTTGTCGCTGTTGCAGCGTTCGGGCTGGACGAAGATCGGCTACGGCTCGTCCTGAAACAGATCAAGCGGCAGCAGCGGAGCAAGGGACCGTTCGTGCCGCTCTTCCTGACCGATGCGACGCAACACGCGCTGCTACGTCGGTCTGAGGTTCTTTTCGAATACTTTCCTGAGGCGGTCTATCTGGCGGAGGCCAATGCGGCCCTTTTCAGCAAGCGCTTCAACGCTCTTTGGAAAAAGTGGCGGCCCAGCTACCTGATTGATCTGGGCAAGCCGGGGTTGCTGCGCGCGCGACTTGAAGACTACGACACCTATTATCAGTCGGGTCTTGATCCGAACACGGTGTTTGACCCTCGAAATGAGCCGATTGAGCCATCCGTACCAGCCGTGACCGATGTTGCAGCGCTGAAGGCAGAGTACCTTACCAAAGGGCTGGATCGTGCGGCAGATACCTTTGTCCTCTACAGAATACTAGGCAACGACCTGCCACCGCGACATGAGGAAGGGCAAACGCTCAAGAACCTCCGGTTCATTTTGGAGAACGAGCCCGAGCTTATGCATTGCGAGAAGCGTTGGGTCGTCAACCGGATCGCCGATGCCGAGCAAGAACAGGCTGTGATCGCGCTTCTGGAACAATATGACCAGCCGTTTCTTCATATCCCCTTCGATCTCGATGAGTACCGAAACGTCGAGTGGGATTTCGAGAGTTTTCCGCAGATGACCTTCTTTCTGAATGGTCGCTACGCCAACATGTATGACCATGACAAGTTGCGCGCGGAGGCCCACGCGCGGCGGCATAAAAACAGATATGTCATGAATAATAACGGGGCCCGGAACGCGGCGCTGCGTGATGGGCGAGGGCGGGCCAAATGGGTTCTGCCCTGGGATGGCAATTGCTTTCTGACCAAATCAGCTTGGTCCGAAGTGGTGCAGAGCGTCACCAATGCACCGCATTTGAAGTATTTTACCGTGCCGATGTCGCGGACGACGGATAATGCAGACCTTCTGAAACGAGGGTACAACCCCGAAGCAGTGGACGAGCCGCAACTGCTGTTCCGCAATGATGCGACGGAAGAGTTCGACGAAGACTTCCACTATGGTCGGCGCCCGAAGGTCGAATTGTTTTGGCGGTTGGGGATTCCGGGGGTCTGGGATGCGTGGCGGGGCGACAGCTGGGATTTGCCGAGGCCGGCGCGCGCCGCAGAAGCGGGGGATTGTGGTCAGGCCGGGTGGGTTGCGCGCCTCCATTCTGGGCGGAACGACCTAGAAGCCTCTTCTGATCAGGTCACCGTGCAGCGCGGCATGGCCCGGTCAGAAGCGATCGTCAGCTTGATCGACGCGTTGGATCGCCGGGCTTTAGCGGCGAAGTTCGACGCGGCATCGCTCAAAGCCTATGACGAGCCGATTTTGGCATCGTTGAAGCTGGCCCCGGCGGATGCCGCCAAGGGCATGATCTACACCCGATTGCAGCAAGAAGCCGATCTTGCATTGCAGCGGGGTCCGTACTCCGTCGTCGATAAGACGATGGCCCCACCAAGCGGCGACAAACACGATTACTTTCACCCGGCCCCCTATTGGTGGCCAAACCCGCATACCAAAAGCGGATATCCCGCGATCCGCCGTGATGGAGAACGCTCGCCCGGTACCCGGCTTTATGAGCCGGAGAGCGCGCGCTATGACCGGACCCGCCTACAGCGCCTTTTCGACGATACAACGATCCTGGCACTGGCGGGAAGCAGCAGTGGCAATACCGAATATCATCAGCATGCCGCCAAGTTGGTCCGTCATTGGTTCATAGACCCCCGAACCCGGATGAATCCGCATCTTGAATATGCACAGGTGCGGACCAGCAAGGGCGAAGCAAAGGGGACCGCGCGGGGCCTGATAGAGATGAAGGATCTCTATTTTTTCTTGGACGCGGTTCGTCTTCTAGAACGCTCGGGGACCTTTGCCGAGGCTGACAAGACGGCATTGCACGAGTGGATGCGCGACTATCTCGACTGGCTGCTTGAAAGTGAGCAAGGGCTGGAAGAGTGCCGCGCCGCGAATAACCATGGCACCTGTTATGATCTGCAAGTGGCGGCCATTGCTGCATATCTTGGTGATGTCGACGTCTTGGCAACGACCTTTCGAAGGAGCCGCGAACGCATTGCGGGCCAGTTCAGCAAGAACGGCTCGCAAAAGCACGAGCTAACCCGCACGCAGACCGAACATTACTGCGCGTTTAACCTTCAGTCCTGGATAAACTTGGCGAACCTGGCCGAGCGCTGCGGTGACACGCTTTGGCACTACGAAGGGAAGGAGGGCCGGAACCTGGCGGCGGGTTTCCACTGGATGTTGTCGAAATATTGCCAAGGGAAATGGCCCTATGAGCAGATCGCCGCATTTGACAAAGATCGTTATCTGCCAATCATCTACTGTGCGCAGGCCCGGTACACCTCAAACGATACGGCGAACCGGGCGCTCGGTTTTCTCAGAAAACCGTTCTTCTTCCCGCATGACGGGATCATGCCGTTTTGGATGTTGTCCTCCAGTTTACAGTCGTCAGGCGCCGCGGAGGGGGGCACGTTTGCCCGACTGATCAGTAAAGCCGAGGATCGTGCCCGCAGTGGTATTTCTGGCGGGCGGCAGAAGCGGGCCTCTCCAAAAGCGTTGGAAAAGCGGCTTTGGGGTGGATACCCCGATCAAGCGGCTGTTGATCTCAATGCGGTGCAGCACTCCCCGGCTTATCCCGACGCCGATCGCTGTTTCGCGGCATGGACCCTGGGGAGGTGGCTGAGTTTCAATGGCGAGTTTGCCGAGGCGCTGCCGAAGATCCGAGAGGCGCGCGATTTCGATCAATCAGAGAAGCGGCGCTATATCTTGTCGGAGGCGAACTGCATGATCGAGCTGGGTCGTGCGGAAGAAGCGCGCGCGATGGTCGAAGGGCAGTTGGAGTTCCACCCCGATGATCCAAACCTTTTCTTCCAGATCGCCAACACGTTCCAAGCCCAACCCGGTACTGACGATCCAGAGGTTGCTGCGGCCAAGCTATCGTGGATCAACAAGGTCTATCTCACCAATGGCCTAGCGACGATCCAAAAGAAGCAAGCCGACAAGCCATTGAGTTTCTTTAATATTACGGGTGAGGATGTAGTGCCCGCGAGGCCGGATGATGTCCGGGACACCAAGGTCTCCGTCATCATGCCGGTCTATAATGGCGCCGAGACCATCGGCATCGCGATCAAAAGCATGCTGGCGCAGACATGGTCGAATCTGCAAATCATCGTGGTTGATGACGCCAGCACCGATGCGACATGCGATGTGGTGAAATCAATTGCAGCGACGGACTCGAGGGTCGAACTGGTCGAGCTTAAGACCAACGGCGGGGCCTATATTGCCCGTAACACCGGGATGGAGCTGGCGGAGGGCGACTATGTCACCGTCCACGACTCCGACGACTGGTCCCACCCGCAGAAGGTGGAGATGCAGTTCCGGCAGCTCAACAGCAGCCGAAATGCCATGGCGGTTCTGTCTCGTTGGATGCGGGTGCACCCGGATCTCTTTGCCATTGGTTTCTGGCGGCCGGATGAGCATCTGATGAGCATTAATCTGTCATCGCTGTTGTTCCGAAAAGACCTGCTTAAAGAGATCGGCCCCTGGGACACCGTTCGGGCTGGCGCGGATAATGAGTTCGGCTGGCGGTTCCGGACCAGATATGGCGATGATGCGATCACCACGACATCCCGCAACGTGCCCTTGGCGTTAAGTTTGATCCGACCGGATTCGCTGACCCGACAGAATGCGACGCATGTCCGAACGGTCTATCACGGCATTCGCAGAGATTATCAGCGCACATATCGGCGCTGGCAGGACAGTATGCCACCAGAAGAGCTCCGCCTGGAGTCTGTCGATCCGAAATCTCGCGTTTTCCCTGCACCTCGACCAATGCTTCAATCCCCCTACGAGCCGGCGGCGTTTAAATCGGTATTCATTGCCGACTACACCCAGGGTGGCCACAACATCGACGCGATTTCGGAGATCGTTGTGCAGGCGGCATCCGACGGCGACGGGGTCGGTATCTTTCACTGGCCGGATTATGAGAACACCGCCGATGGTGCCTTCCACCCGGTCATTTGCGAGTTGCTCGACACATTCAAGATCGAACAGATCAGCGCCTATCAGGATGTTCGGGCGGAGAGCTTGGTGCTCTGCGATGCACTGTTGGCGCGATATCCGATTGCGGGGCTGCCTGATTTTGGAGCCAAGCAAGTTGATGCCCTCTGCCCGTATGCTGGCTCACAAGAGATGATCTTCGACCCGAGGCGGCGGCGTATGCCGACAAAGGCCGAACTGGAAGAGTTGTTCTCGACGCCCTGTCGTCTGCTGCATTTTGAGCCCGCTCCGCCGGTAAACTCCTGATCGGCGCGGTCCGGCGCCATGTTTATGACTGTCGCGAGATTGCCCGATTGGGTCTCTCGCGGCGTCTGGCGCGTTGAGCTTGGCAGAGAGCAAATGATCAGAACGGGCTCATTTGAGCGGTCTTGCGCCAGCATTCCAACGAAATCCGGCAAAGCCTCGCTGACATAGTGCTGCCCTGTTCTCGGCGGATTGAAACCATGAAAAGGCCCCGGCAAAGCGCCGGGGCTTTCTCATTCAAGCCCCAATGCACCGCCAGGATTTCCATCATGACCCAACAAAAGCTCGCCGCCATGACGGGCAGGAGCATGAGAATGAAACGTTTGATCCCCCTGTTGATCCTGGGCCTCGGCTTTGTCGTGTCGGCGTGTTCGGTGCCCGTGGATGTCAGCCGCGGCGCTCCGGTCGCTTTGGTGCCCGATGCCGAAATCGCGCAAAGTGCCGCTGCGTTTGCGCAGCCTGAGCTGCAAGCCGAACCGCGCGCTCAGGCCGCCGCCGCTACACAACCCGATCCGCAGCGCGTCTTGCGGCGGAGCCAAGTCAATGTGATCACCAACGACAATGGCGGTGATCTGGTGAGTTATGCGCAATCCGTCTCAAGGGCACGTATCGACAACACCCAGGTTGCGTTTAACGGCAGATGTGCGTCTGCATGTACGCTCTATTTGTCGTTAAGCCCCTCGCAGACATGTATCACCCGCGGCGCATCGTTTTGGTTTCATCGAGCTTATGGCGCGCGACCGGATTTCAACCAGTGGGGCACTGACTATATGATGACACGGTATCCTGCATGGGTTCGGCGCTGGATCGCCGCACATGGAGGATTGTCCAATCGTCTGATGCGTATGGACTATACCTATGCGGCACAACATATGAGGCCATGCCGAATGGCTTGAGCCGGACGTTTTGTCCGAGTCAAACGCCAAAGGGGCGCGTTTCACATGGAAACGCGCCCTTTAGCAATGAAAGACGCGGCGAACACATGTATGCCGACGTTCGAAGGCCGGTCGTGTCCAGCGGGAGCGACGTATTTAAATCAATACGGTTGCTCTGGAATCTCCGCCACAGGGCCGCCGCCTAGAAGATCTACGACAAACGAAACACAAGGGTCTTCTGGCCGTAGGGCAAGAAGTGCCTCAAGCTCCGCCTGCAAGACCGAGCGATCCTCGATCTGAGCGTAGTACTCGCACCGTTCCGCGACATCCCCGGCGTCTTGGGCGTACGCCCCATCGGGGATCCCGACCCGTGCCGTTATAGCGGCCAAAGCGGCAATAACTCCAATTTTACTGCGCATAATAGTCCTCCTTCCCTGCCGAAGAGCAGCACTTAAAAATACATGTGCCGCTCACAGAGAACTTCCCGCCTAGCCCCAGTGCCGAGCGGAAAGACGCTCAACAGGATTGCTAAAATTTCAACATAATTTCAACATATTTGCCCAACTTGCGCCGCATTTTATTGGAAACAGTCTGATTACACACAATATATTGTGTTTGGGGTATTTTGAGGTACTAGGAGTGGCGACCCTTCTTCTAAGCCAAGGGCTTGTGCGGCGTTTTGGGGTACTCGCTCATCGTCGCGCTTGATCAAGCTTTCCAGATGTCGAGATTTGCGCGTCGCTGAAACGGCTTGTTGCCCTCAACCGCCACGCGGGACGAGTCTACAAAGCTTGATGCAGATTATTCAGCGGGAGGCCGGTGCAACGGTCGAGGTTTGTGGGATCTATCTCCCTGGTCTCGGTGCAGACGAGTCGGTCCTCCTCGACGGGATCGGTGTCGCGGCCCCCGACGAAATGGCGACCCGGTTACTGGCCCCAAACACACGCCTCTTGGATTTCTAATGGGGTAGAGAAGCTTGCGTTGCGTCGACAAGAACAGCATGTCAGTGGGTGGGTTTGCCGAAGCAGTGGCGGTTCCGAGATACAGAGACGCCGCGCCCCATTCTGTTTGAGACTACGTGCGGGAGAAAGTGCTTATTGCCACCCCCCCCATCGCGATGGGGGGCCGCGAGGTAGATTAATCGCCATAAAGGCTGCGACTGGCTGTTCGCGGCTTCTGGAATGCCGGGGCGCCTCGATCCTGCAACTCGATCTGGGGCGCGTCGGTGGGCTTTTCGAGGCCAAGAAGATCGCGGCGATGGCGGAGACCAAATCCGCTCAGATCGCACCGCACCTTTATTCCGGCCCGGTGGTTGCGGCGGCTAATATTCACCTTTCGCTGAGCTGTCCGAACTTCCTGATCCTGGAATCCATCGGTCGCTTTGAAGGGCCCTATATGTCGGTGGTGACAGGTGGGTTCGAATGGCAGGATGGATTTGTCCTGCCGCCCAAAGCGCCGGGTCTGGGGGTGGAGTTGAACGACGCTGTCATCGCGGCCAATGCTGCGAAGACCTCCTCGACCCTCCATCAAGAGCTCAAGAAGAGGATTGACCAATAGTTTGGGCGGGAAGCCGACATTCGCGGCGCGCGCACCAATGAGCAGTTGGGTTCGTCAGCCGCCGTCGGCTGCGACACACACCGACTACCGCTGGACAGCCCTAAGCGGACGGAGTGTCCTATTCTGATCGTGTGGCCCGGACATTGTCCGCAGGGGTACGCCAACCGGCAAAGGCGGATCTGCTAGAAAAACATGGATCCATCGGTCGCTATGCGCTGGCCCGGTATTGGGACGGGGTCATCCCAAGTTCGCGTTTGAAAGCTGTGTAGAAAGATGAACGTGAGTTGAACCCAACGTCGTAGGCAATGGTCAGAATGGTCGCGTCGGTGTTGCGCAGCCTGTCTGTCGCATCACGAATGCGCCAGCGGTTCACATAGTCGAAAAACCGTTCCCCGATTTTCTCGTTCAGCGCTTGCGAGGCGTAATGCGTGGTCACGCCGATCCGGTTCGCCAAATCCCAAAGGGAGAGATCAGGTTCGAGATAGAGATGCTGGTCCGCCATCAGCGCTTCGATCTTTCCGGCGAGCCGATCAAGTCGGGTATCATCGAGCCCGGACTTGCCGTATTTCCGCATGGGCGGCGCCTCTGCATCACCTGCCGGAGCCGGTTCAGCTGGCACGACAATCCCCGGTTTTTGTCGAGTCCCCCAAAGGGCGATGCTCCACATCAGAACATAGCGGAGCAGGATCGCAGCCAGAAGGGACTCAAACACGTCGCCCACCGGAAATCTTAGGTCAAACACCGACGCCAGAATTGCGATGGAGTTGAAGGCCCAGAACACAATAACTGCCGCCGCCAGCCACCAGGCCCAGGCCAACTCGCGGCTCTCCGTGCTGGCGAAGAGGTCTTTCAAGCGGCTTCTGTATCGCCTGAGGCGCTGCAGGATCAGCACGGCGTAGATCGGCACCAAGGCGTAGAACAAGGCTGTCGCGCCATAGAGCCCGACCAAGGCGATGGTTTGCCAGATCACCAAATCGCCGACGCCGGGTTGCAGGCCCGCCTGCAAAGACGGCGGCAAAAGCAAGATGTAGAGATAGAGAGCGACGGCAAACACGATGGGAACCCCATGCAAGATCCAGCGTGGTCTGGCGCTCTCTTGGGTCGGGTCGTCGGTTAGACGATGCACGTAAAGCCACAGGAGAAGTGGCTGAACCATCGTCAGCGGGATCTCCGCGAGCTCAAACACCAGGGTCAGGAACTCCGGGTTATCTCCAGAGAGAAGATATGAGGCTGGCAAGGCCAGAAGTTCGATCGCGTTGGCCAGAAAGAAGAGGGCCAGGGGCAGTCGGATATGCAGGTGCCGATCAGACAGCAGAAGCAAGTTTGCGCAAAAGGCGGACATGACCAGCAGACCAATGGCGGCGGCCAGACGCAGCGTCTCTTGCTCAGAATTCAGAAGTGCGGGGTCCATGAAATGATGGTCATCCGTTTAATGGATAGGGTGCGCGCGCAGACTCTGCGCGCGCCAAAAAAAAGACTTTGGACCCTTCAGAAGATAAAACTGTCTTCGGTCAAGGGTTCACAACTGTTTCCGAAGATCGAAATCTCGGCATCACCAAAGCTGATCTGCGTATAGCCACCGTGTGTGTCGATCTCCAAGTCATTGAAGCTCAATCCGGTCTGCGAGAAGTCCAGCATGTCTTCGCCGGCATTAAAGCCGAAGATGCGATCCTGGCCAGCGTCGAGCTGAAACACAAACGTATCGGCACCGGCACCGCCCCACATGTAATCACGGCCGGCACCGCCATCGAGAACGTCATCTCCAGCGCCGCCGCGCAACATGTCGGTTCCATCGCCACCCGACAGCACGTCATCGCCGCTGCCACCGCGCAGATGATCACGGCCGGCGCCGCCGCTCAGATCGTCGTTGCCCTGGTTGCCATTCAGGATGTCGTTGCCCTCGCCGCCGTCCATCGTGTCATCGCCGCCGCGCCCGCGGAGGTGATCGCGCCCATCGCCCCCGTCAATCCGGTCGTCACCATGACCGCCGCGCAGATGGTCATTGCCGTCAAGCCCGATCAGTTGATTGTCACTTTGGGCGGCATCCGGCGCGTGCCGCAGAATGTCGACGTGATCGCCACCCTGATCGCCAATCCAGAGGATCGAGTCATCGGCGAAGCTGAACCGTCCGGTATCAAGATCGGCGATCCCACCGTCGAAGGTCAGGCTTGCACCATCCAATTCCAGAACCGTCTCCGGCGTGCCGGAGACATCCTCATCTTCGCTCAGTGTGATGTCGGCGGCTGTCCCCTCAATGGTGAAGCTCTCATCCGACGGATCGAAACTGGCCCAGGCATCATCATCGAACACAGCCGAAAACGCACTGATTAGGAGGTCGACCGGCTCAGCGCTCGAATGCGTTGCCGCGATCGAAAAGATCGTCCCGGACTCGACATGGATAAAAGTGGCGGTGTTGGTCCCGAGCGTGCCGCCCTGAAACCCGATGAATTGCTGCCCGAAGATCTGCCCAGAGGAGAGGCCGAGGCTTTCCCCGTCGATCCCGGCTGTGCCGTCCGGGGCGCGGAAGTCCAGCATCTCCTCCATCTGCTCAGCGGAAAGCAAGGTGCGGGAGACCAGCAGCGCGTCAAAGAAGCGGATCATATCACTCGTGGTCGACACCACCCCGCCCGCAGCACCGAAATCCAGCGGAATGTCGGTCACATCGATCACTTGACCGGGAATGAGTTCGGCATAGGAGTGCAACACATCCTTGGCGCCACCGTCCGACTTCAATGTACTGTCATCCATGCCGGCGGCAGAGAAGATGCGGTCGGACAGCACCTCGCCAAAGCTATCGCCGGTGACATTCTCGATCAGCTTCTGCAAAAGCAGATAGTTTGTGTTCGAGTACTCGTATCCTTCGCCCGGCGCAAATGATGCCGGCTGGCCTGAGGCAATGGCCAGCAACCCGTCGGGTCCAAGCGGCTGGTCCGGATTGAGCATCAGCTGTTCGATAAAGGCCGGTACACCCGTCTGGCCCGGCACTGTGTCGAAATCTGGGATACCGGATCGGTTTGCCAGCAACTCCCGCACGGTCACCTCTTCGATATTGGGAATGCCTTCCAGACCTGACAGATCCATCTGATCGGCCAGCGGGGCATCAAAGTCGATCGCGCCTTCGCCAACCAATTGCTGAATGATGACCGATGTCATCATCTTGGTCTGAGACCCGATCTCGAACTGATTATCCGCGCTGGCCGCTTGATCGCCATTAAGCTCAATCGTGCCAGTGGCATTGCGCACTGACAGCCCGTCGCGGGCCACCTCTATCAAGACGGCGGGGGCGGGGCTGTCGTCTGCGAAGTCCTCCAACGCGCGGCTAGGTGCCTCTTTCAGGGCGTTAGGGTCAAAATGGGACATGGTGTGAATCCTTGTAGAAGTCTTAACTGTGACGGACCGGTGGGGCCGTCGCAGACTCGTTGCCAGAATGTGCTGTCTGATGCGTCCGGATCGGTCGGCGCGGACAAAGAGCCATCCGTTGCCGTATCTCAGCCTTGCACCGCGTGTTTAGCGCAGGGCCCTCTGACAGCAGAATTGCTGACTATTCGGCTCGGTCTTCTCCATTTGCCGTCATCTCATCACTCAACCCAAAGCGAGCGCACCAATGACGACTTTGGAGGGCGTAACGGGAAATCAGAGGCTGCTGGCCGGAGCCGGCAATGATCGTCTCTGAAGAAGGCGCGTTTACGCGCCTCGGACGAGCGGGCGCCGGTGTCGGGGAATGTCAGCGCTCAAAGCGGCGAGTCGTTCACCGACATGGCTTGCGTCGTCCAGCAGCGCGGCTCGCAAAAGAAGCTCAGCCATCTTTGAGTCCATGTCCATCGTCAGTGCCATTTACGTCCTCCAAATTCCCAGACCCGAGATAAACAACACTTTGCGCCATTAGAAGGGGCGGCCTTTCGAAGTACGCTGCAGGCAAGCTGCACTGCAGTATACCATAGGCTTTGCAAGGTCCGGTTTGGGCTGTACAGCGGGCACCCGCTGCATGAGGTATGAATAACCACTCTGGGCCGAATGGAACGCAACCCGTTGGATGCGCCATAGATGAAATGATAGTCCGGGGCTATATTGACGAAGAACCCTAAGCTTGGTTGCTTCGCGATATGAATATGATTGCCGATTACCCTCCGCCACGGTCTTGGGATCAGTTTGAAGAACTGTGTGCTGATGTTTTTCAGTCTTCGTGGCAGGACCCAGCAATGGTCAGACACGGGCGCGCCGGCCAAAGGCAAAATGGCGTGGACATTGTTGGCCGAAACGGGGGGGGCTTATCCAATTGGATTGCAATGCAAGCGTCGATCTGTGTGGCCGGTTTCTCGTCTAACCACCAAGCAGATCGATAATGAGGTCCTGGCAGCCGAAAAATTCCGCCCCAAACTTAAGTCATTCTTCATTCTTACTACTGCACCGGACGATGCCGCACTTCAAAAGCATGTACGAAGTATTAACAAGAAGCGAAGGAAGAGGAAGGTTTTTGAAGTGGTCCTACTTGGCTGGGGCGAAATCTTGCGGCGCGCGTTAAAAGATCCCCAGGTTGCTGACAAGCACTTCGGCCCACGGGGAAGCAAGTCACGATCACCACTTCTGGGCTCTTGGTACACTACCCACGGCCAGCTTGAGAAAACGCGATTAGAGCTCTCGCTGGATTTCCAAGAACTATGGGAGGATTTTCAAGATTGGCCTAGCGGACACATCGTTATTCGTGATCGCGAGACGGATGATCTCAAGCAAAGGATCGCGGCGCTCGGCGATATTAATCAGGTTGAGGTAGAACGCGAAGAACGTCTAGCACTTCGTCGACAGCTACGTGGGATGCAGCAGCGGGAACGCGTTGCAGAAGAAGGTGTGGCACGTATGTGTACAATGCCAGAACTGGTCACCTACCTCTACAGTGTTAAGGGGCCAAAGCTCGCCGCGGATTGCGTAACTGGGTTCGTTAACGAGCAGATGGCTACGCTAGGGTCGAAGCCGTACAACGACGGCCCGATGCTGCGTATGCACCCACCTCACAACACAAGAGACGAGCGACTTTCTGCAGAGTTGGATGAAATTTCTCTCAGTTCCATCGAAGCGGCAAAGGCCAAACGCATTGAGCAATTTCGTAAGCCGCTAACCACCACAGTTGACGAGCTGCCAGATGCTGTTTTCGCGCAGGTAGCATTCCCTCGAATAATGCGTGGCATTCTCGAAGCAACTGGCGATGAGCAACTCATACCCGTGTCAGTGCTTAAGGAAGAAGGCTGGTTCCATATTGGCCAATGGCAAATCGAAATAGCCTGAATTTAGTTCGATGTGTCAGCCAGAACTGTCGATGAAATAGGTTTAAAAAGCTCAGCTTGGCTTTGCCGAGTCGACTTGGGACAAGTGGACGAAGTTTTTGGCGTGATCGCTTCGCTGACTGAATGAGTGTCGTGTCTTGGAAAAGAAGCGGACACCCATGTTCGATTGTCGCCTGGCGCGGCTGTCCGCGAGATGAGAGTTCGATCAGTTTTTGACTTCACGCTCGCAGCGAATGTCGGCAAAGCGGGCTGCAGTCGCAGCATCGCACAACCCCGTCCAAGGTCGGCTCTGGGCCGGCAATGCAATCTGTTGTTGATCTAAGATTTCAGGTTTAGATCAAGTTCAGAATATCATCCGGGGTATAGACCGTGCCATCTGCGAAGGCGATCTCCTCCATATCATAATGGGTGGAGGCGAAGTGATCGGTGATTGTGACGGTCTCGCCATTGCTCAAGGTGATCACCAGATCGCCGCCCGCATTCTGATCGAAGGCGACATCAGTGGCCGTCACATCCAGGAAGGTGAGCCGGTCGATTGTGCTGGGGCTGCTGCTCTCATCGGTGATCGTGTAGGAGCCGTCGCCGAGAACATGAGCGTAGTTATCGGCACCGGGTGTCCCTGTCTGGTCTTGACCGCCTGAGGTGCCGCCACCTGCGAAGAGGTCGGCATCGACCTTGTCTGCGATCCTTTGTAGGTCGAGCACTGTCCCATCTGAAAAGGTAACTTGTTCGATCTGGTAAGAGAAGCGCCCGGTATGATTGGCTAAGAAATGGTCGATCACCGTGATGGTTTCGCCATTTGCGAGGGTGATGATGAGATCCTTGTCGCTGTTTTTCGAGAACAGAACATCAGCCGCATCAACATCCGTGAACTCAAGGCGATCAATTTGGCTCGTCTGACTTGAGAAGTCAGTGATGGTGTAAGAGCCATCGCCTTGGCTGTGGGAATAGGTCTCTGCGACCTCAGTCCCCAGAACATCGCCGGACGCTTTTTGATCCGCGATGGATTTCAGGCGGATGTCCTGCGTGTTGAGCTCTGTGCCATCTGCGAAGACGATCTTCTCGATCTCATAGGCGTAGTTCAGGCCGCTCAATCCATTCCTGAAGTGATCTACGACAGTTATGATCTCTCCATTCGGCAATTCGATCCTGAGATCCATGTGAGCCGTTTTGGAGAATTTGGCGTCCTCGGCATTGACGTCCGTGAACGTCAGGCTGTCGTGGAAACTGTTTATGCCGAGGTCGGTAATGGTATAGGAGCCGTCGCCTTGCGTATGAATGTAGTTTTCAGAAAGCCGGGTCCCCGAAACCGCTCCCGTTACCTTCTGATCCGCAACGGATTTCTGCCTGATTTGATGGGTATCGAGCACGGTTCCATAGGCGAACTCGATCAACTCCATTTCGTATCCGGTTCCACCCGTCAGGCCGTATGCGAAATGTCCCGCAATCGTGACTGTTTCGTTATCAGGTAAGGTTATGACAAGGTCACGGCTACTATTTTGGCCGAAAGTGACTTGATCTAATGTCAGATCGGTGAAGACCAAGCGATCCGTTCGGCTATGGAAGCGTTCCGCATCCTCGATAACATCCGACCCATCTCCGGAAGTGTAGATATATAGATCCGCTTCGGCGCCGCCGCTCAGCGTATCATTCCCCTTGCCACCAACAATCAGGCCGTAATCGTTGGTCGATAAGATGTCATCGCCGCTGGTCCCAAATGCCAATTGATGGCCATCTGCCAACGCACGAACACCTTCACTCAGCATGTAGGCCTCTGCGGCACCGTTGATATCCGCTAGGTTCCGCAACTGATCCGAAAAAAGCGTGGCATCTGGCTCCATGTCATGGTGCATAATGTAAAAGAGCCGGGCCGCCTCTTCTGGGGCAACCTCACCCGACTGGATCGATCCGACGAGGCTGTCCAAGACGGGTTGAAGATCCCCCTCCAAGCCGCGGTTCGACGGCGAGTATCCAGCAACCAAACCGGTCAATTCCGAGAACAGATGCGCATTGAAAAGCGTATCAAACTCTGTTTGCGTCGTGGCGGCCATAAGCGCAGTAGATGTGGCGGATTGAGCGATGAATCGCCCAGCTAGCATCTCAACCAGGTCTTCGAACTGGGCCGTCAATTGCCGCGCTGCCAAATGATGCGGATCGGAATAGCCGCCCGGCCCATCCCACCATTTCTGAATGTACCCCTGGCCATAGGCTTTCTCGAGGAAGGTGAGATGGCGTGCGTCCATACCTGTCTGGGTGCCATGGATGTTCGTGTTTCGGCTGTCGGGATCGATATGATCCACATCGGCCCAGGCAAGCAGGTAATCCTCAAACGCGGTCATGAAGCCGCTGACATTCCCAACCGCCAAAAGGTCTAGCAAGGCTTCGGCATCGGCCCGCAGCGTGGCGTCTTGCGAGAGAACCACCCAAGTCGAGGCAATCTGCCCATAGCCGAACAGCACCGGCAGTTTGAAGGCATCTACATGATACTGGAAATCGTCGGGCAGGAGCGCCACCGATGCCCGCGTGTCATTCTCGAAATGCACATCTTCGATGGATGTGTTGGTTCCGTCGCCCCAGGTCACCGTGCTCACATCGGAGACCCAATGGCCCTGATTGGTGAAATCGGTACTGGTCGAATTGAGGCTGATCGAAACGATGCCAGCATCCGCCAGGCCCATCATCTCGCTGGCATTACTGAACCCATCGCCATCGAGATCTTGCCAGACAATCAAATCGGCATAGACTGCGTCATTTGCGTCGATCACCCCGTCCGCGTTCGCGTCATGGGCGGCGAGCGCGAGGAAGCCATTGGCGAACCCAGTCTGGTTGCCGAAGAGCTCGGAATTGTCATCGATGATCCCGTCTTCATCCACGTCGAGCGCCAGGAGAGCGTCATCAGAAGCCACCCACCCGGTCAGTTCAGCATAGCCGTCGATGTTGAGATCGAAGAACGCGGTGCTATCGGCCAGTGAGACCAGTTCAACGCCATCGCCATCCATGTCGATGACAAGAGGCGTGACGATCTTGGCGAGGAAAGCGGCAAACAACGGCAGGTCATCCGAGAAAACCCCAAACCCAGCATCCCACGGGCGTACGAAATCGTAATCACATGATGGCGGTTCCACGGCTGCACCCGAATCGAGTTGCTCGTAATACTCTGCTACACCCGCCGCACTATGCTCTGATACAGGTATGTCAATAAAGGTCGTATTCGCTCGATCCCCAAATGATTGAACCACGCCGTTCACGAAAGTGGGATCGCTTGCGTAGTGAGTAAAGGTTGGTACGGAAGTGTCGAGCGAGCCTAGCGGGGTAAGCACTTGCGTCGATTGCCCAAATTCATCCACTTCGAGAATCGTCTCTTCAATTGTCGGCCCTTGAAAATTGTGTGCGTATGCCACGACTTCAGGAGCGAGACGAGCAACTTCGAGAGCCGCATGACCACCATACGAATGACCGGTGACCACCACTGGCGCACCTCCATAGAAGTCAGAAACGTTTCGCGCCACTTGAGCTGCGAGAATTGCACCACTTGTGACTTGGCCTGTGTAGAGATTGCTGTAGTCAATGAGTTCCGAAATTAAACTATCGGTGCCTCGAATCGCAACATACAATTCCCCTGTTGCCTTATTCCGAATTGCATGGACAACATCGTTCCCAACCTCTTGAGAGTTTAACAATTGGTAGTTTGAGTTAAACTCCGGATCAGAAAGGAGGTAGGAGGCATCTCTATACGCGATGTTAGCAAGGAAAGCGGCTTCCGCCGGGTTCGAATCTCCAAAACATACACTCATTATAATTCTCTCTTGTTACTCTCTAAAATCTAATGGCGCATAGAGGTTCCGCTCCCGCACAACAAACCAATAGCCCACCGAAGATCGATTCTCAAGTTCACCCAACGCGCGATCAAAGGGATTGATTGCCGGCCTTGAAAGCGAATATCCTACCTTCGTGATCAAATTCTCCGAGCTCTGGCAGACCATCCATTCTTCTCGAACTCGAAACCCAAATACCAGTCTAGGATTTACCGAAGAGGAGCATGAGATAGCATACCGCTGCTCATCATCTGGAATAAGCTCCAAGGCACTCTCATCATAAGCGCAGTAAGATGATCCGCATATAGTAACGGGATATCTGTACAAACCAGCAGTAGATAGATCCATTCCGTCAATATGCCTAGGTTGCACAATGATGTAAAAAGCTTCACGTCCGACAGGTTCACTCTCTGAAAGAAGCTCTGGAAGAGTAGTGCCGAACGATAGGCCTTGTCGCTCTATCCACATATCAACATGAATAAAATCTGCCACCTCGACATCATTCGAGCTAATTTGGTGGTGCTCAACAATGGTTTCCCAGCTCAGTGATCTGGACCAAAGCGAGCTGGCCACAGAGGTCACGGCCATTTGGAGGCCTTTCTGCGCGAATACTATCATCAGCACGATAAATGCCAACAACAACAACATGCGGAATACTCTCTTCAACCTTCCATCCAATCATAGCTATCATACATCACGGAGCCTATCTGATGTCAGCGTAAATAAAGATGTCTGTACTTTTGAGTTTCTTGCAGCCCAACAGGTTCCGTAGATTGGGCCTGTGTTATTTCAGCTTGCCGTGTCATCGTTTCCATATCCACAGTTTAGATTTTGAATCTCTTGAGCATACTCGGCCGCGATCCGATGCAGCAGCGTGTAATTCCGCAACATCAGCACGGCATCTTCGCGTGTGCGTGCCCGGACAGTGACCACTATGTATCTGGACAGTGCTGGCTGACCATCTGGACTAAGGGGCATATGATCACAGGCCGAGACTCTGTAGAAGGTGATGCAGCTGTCGACGGAGTTGGGGAACTCGACTGTCGGGTTCCCGTTGCACCGAAAGACACGGTAGGCTCCGAAGGAAAGCGATGCAAAGTCTCGGCGAATATCGGGGTGGTGGATATCCGCAAACCAAATCAGCTGCGTTTCGCCAATACCAATCGGTGTTTCATCCTCCAAGAAATGCGTGACGTCCCACACTCTCGGCAAAACTTGCCGCAATACGATAGCTTCAGCCCGACTGCTTCCATCGCGCCAGTTAGCGGCTCCTCCCAAAGCCACAAGCATCGAGCCGGATGTCAGCCTGCTGAGACCTGTGCGCAGAACGTAGATATCGATCGACGTTCCTGTAACGTGGCAAAGATCGACGACGTCGCCCTCGAAGTGCCGCGTATAGATTTCCTCCGGCGAGGCTTCGGTACAAATGATGCTAGATTTATCGATCCCGGCATCCTGGGCAGAAGCTTGCAGGACAAAAAAGGGCGCAGAAATGAATATGAAGATACAAACTCTAATTAACACTCATTGCTCCACTTCCAAATGAAGTCAACATAGATAGATCATACCGTCAACCCGCAACGTTACGGTGCAATGACGGGTATCTGTTTGCAATTCATACTGCAGGGCACACCCCTATCTATTCATTTGGTTTCAGGACCTATTAACTTCGGATGTGTGCCATGTTTCACGGTTCGAAAGACGAGCGGTGACATGAACGACCTTTACTGGTTGAACCACGCGCAGATGGCATGTTTGGAGCCTTACGCCAACGTCTCAAGCATTGCCTGGCATGCGACTGCTCCAGTCACTGAGAGGGGCATGCCAGGGGTAGGCAACAGGCGTGCCCTAAGCGGATGCCTTCATCAATCGCAGTGGCTCACGGTGGGCGGGGTGCTCCTAAAGAATACCGCCCCCAAAAGTCGCTCTACAGCCGTAGGAAGTACCCCTCTCACACATTCTGCAGATGTGTTGCTCGGCGATGGGAGGATAAAGGCATCTTCGCCCCGCCTACGCGTCAGAGGACAATCCTTCGGTGTCGCGCCGCGCACGATGGGTGGAGACGGCCACCTAAGTTGGAGCCCAGTAGTTGAATGGACGGGCGGTGGATTTGCGTCCACCTCTGCAGACCTCGCTTTGTGGGGACATGCGCTGTTCTCAGGCGCTGCGATGGACGCAGACTATCTGATTGCTTTGCTGGACGGGGTATCCGTCCACCCAGACGCGCCGGGTGTGCTCTACGGCACCGGCGTCGCGATTAATAAGGAAACCCAGCACGGACAAGTCTACGGTCACGGAGGCTGGATTCCGGGCTACGTCTCAAGCCTTCGACACTATGCGGACCACAACATCACGATTGCTTTCCAAATCAATTCGGACGTGGGTGTTGTCGACGATAGCACCGACCTAGTTCCAGCGTTGGAAGCCGCACTTGCTCAGTTGCTCATTGAAGCTGTGGAACACTGAAGTAACGAGTCGGATGCTGATGTCCGCTTTCGGCAAGCTGTATGCCAGCGCGGCAAATCCTGTTGAATGTCCGCTTCGGGCCGGTCCTGATTAGAGTCAATGTCGGCTTTTGGCGGTTCCAAGCCATTGGTGCGAGGTGCAGCATCCGGAACTACGGGGCTCGTTGCTGCCATTCGCTTCCCGCTCCGCTGCGTCTCTCAGAAAGCCTCCGGCCACACTCGCCTCGAGTGAATGACACTCACGATGCGGACATCGTCCCTATCCACTTCATAGGCGATGATGTAAGGGGTTCTGGTCACCACCAGTTCCCGTGTGCCCTCGACCCGTCCTGGCCGGCCAGCATCAGGTGCGACCTCCAGCACGTCTTTTGCGATGCGGGCCAACCGCTGGATGATGCGCGCCGCTGCTTGCGGATCTCGCGGCTCCAAGAAAGAGTGGATGTCTTCCAGGTCGCGCGCTGCCTGGTTGGTCCACATGAGAGCCATAGGCTAGGCTTGCGGCAGGGGCTTAGGAGCGTCCGTACCAAGCGAGTCTGCCCATTCCAAGATCGTCTCGTTAGACAGGGTGCGCCCGGCGGCGGCATCCTCCAGACCCTCGCGGATGCGGGCTTCGATGAGCTCCTCTTTGGCCAGGAACTCTTCAATCGCCTGATTGGCAAGCGCGGATTTCTTCTGTTGACGTGCGGTCGCCAATCGGTTGAGCCGTTCAGCTGTCTCTGGATTGGTGTGGACGGAGAGAACGGAACGCTCTGCCATGGTGGTGTCCTGTGTTGTATTCATAGACCTACATCATACTACAGTAACGGAAGTTCAGCAACTTGGCCGGATTGAAAGACTACCGTCATTCACCCGTCATCATCATGGTGTCTTCGGTTGTGCAAACGGCAATCGGGCACGGCTAGCATTCAGGACGGGGATTTTGATACCCTGTTCGGTACGAAGGAATAGAGAACCGTTATAACCGCCACCAGAGCAGTATGGTTTGAAACCGGTGGGATAGTACGCATCACGCAACTGAGGGCACCTACCAGCACGGATGACGACTTCGTAAACTGGGGCTGGCTTTATCAGTTTAAGCACAAAATATCATGTCTACCGAGTTCGCACTCGACCTGAGGCTGGCCCGTCGCAAGTCCGGCCTCTCCCTGCGGGACACCGCCCATTTACTCAACGTTCACAAAAGCACGCTGTCCGCGTTGGAAACGGGCAAACGCCTGCCATCTGTGGAGCAGGTTTGTCTGCTGGCGCTCATCTATGGCCGGTCATTCCAGAGCCTCTTCAATGAGGTCACGGAAGATGCCAAAGCAAAGCTGCAGGAGCGATTGCCGGGCCTGCCTGAGCCCGGCCCCCGCTGGCTGGGCAAGCTGCAACGCGAGAAGACCCTTACTCATCTGAGCGCCCGATTGAGCGATAATGACGCGAGCCATGGAGGGGCTTAGGGTGCTGTCTGTGGCCGTGGCCAGCGGCAAGGTTGGCTATGCGCTGTTTGTCGGTCAGCGGCTTACGGATTGGGGCACATCCCGCATTGCGGGACTGAGCCCAACTGTAGCCGTCCGAACCATGCAGAAGTGGCTGGCCCGCTTTGAACCGGATGTGGTTCTCACCGAAGACATCCCAGCCATCAGCCGCAAGGGACAGCGCAGCCGGGCCATCACCGCTGCGCTGTCCCGGGTAGTCCGAGACAAGCCTGACTTGCTCGATGTCACGATGGAACGGGCGCAGGCTTTCCCCAACAAGTATGATGAAGCGGAGGCACTCGCCGTAGAGTTCCCGGCACTGGAGCCGTATTTGCCCAAGCGACGGCGGTTGTGGGACACGGAATCGCCGCGCACCATTCTGTTTGAGGCGGTGGCCCTAGCCAAACTGCTTTTTGTTGACCCGACTCCCGTCATGGCACGGGCGATGGGGTAGCGCACCAACCACATAGAAAGGCCGCGAGGGACCAATCGCGGCTTTTTTGACTAGGCGACGAAACGGAGCGGTGTGTGGGAACAAATGTGGGATTAAACCGCGCCATCGTCGGATTTCTGTCTCTATTTCAGTATGTTATAGAGATTGCCTGGCAGCCCGTAGGGAAGTGGCGCGAATCAGAAAAATCAATAGCTTAGGCGGGCTAACCTTGTCGGAAGTGCACTTAACAACGTTAAATGATAGTTGCACTTGGCTAACCCAAATGATGCGTTGAGAGAGACTAATGGAGATCGATGAGGCGATTGGTCTGGCTGTGCGGGCACTAAAGGAAAGTCGTTCTGCCCGATACGGTTATGACTATTACGGTAGAGCCGTGGCCGAATACGCCGCAGAGCAAGAAACTAGACATGGCCAAGAACAGGCAAACCTCACAGCGGAGTACACACCGCTATTTGAAGAAGCCGGTTGGGTACTTTGTTTAAGAGGAGTCCTAAGGCCCGGCGTGCGGTCAATGCATGCGCAAGCGGCGGAACCAGGGGGTTATTCCATGACATCGGCGGCAGGGGCGCGGCTTCAGGCTATCGATGATGCCAACGTACTGGTCTATCAGTCCGGCTCACTGCTCGACACATTCAGCGGCTTCGCCGAGCGATTTGGAGAAGCATTCGTGCAACGGGCAGCGGAAGCCGTTCGTTGTCGGGACGCAGGAGTGTGGCTTGCTTCGTGTGTGATGAGCGGAGCCGCTGCTGAGGCGGTATTGCTGGCTATAGCGATAGCGAAGACAGGTGACGAAGAAGCAGTACTTTCGATGTATCGACGAGCCAATGGACGCCGTGACGTTCTGAATACCATCGCGGGTCAAGCCCCACAGCATCGCAAGGATGCTCTTCAAGCATTCACTGGAATAATAGCTGTCTGGCGCGATGAAGCTGCGCACGGAGCCGCGACCGAGATCACCACAGCGAATGCAGATGAGGCGCTAAGGCAGTTACTACACATGTGCCAATGGACCATGCGCGAGTGGGACGCTTTGGTTGGTTAGCGCTCTGATGCGGAAAGATTTTTTCATATGAATGCAGTGCGAAAATGCGCGGCGTTGGGTTGCGATCTCGTAACGGATTGCACCCCCCCAAAACCTTGCAAAAATGGAGAGAAAAAAGAACCCAGCAATCAAAGACTTATGCCGGGAGAGGCGTTTGCATCATCTGTCGCTTTGGCTAACCATATAAAATGGCTAACCCAACAAGGCGATACCGCCCGTAACCCAATGATTTAAAACGGGAAATAAGCATGGCAGCCCGTAGGGGAATCGAACCCCTCTTTCCAGGTTGAAAACCTGGCGTCCTAACCGATAGACGAACGGGCCACGCTTGGCGTGGGCGGGTTCTAGGCAAACGGGCGAGGGCGCGCAAGGGGATTCTTTACCTGTTTGCCCGCAAATTTTCTCAGGCCCAGGCGGCGTCTTCCAGGCGGAGTTGGACGCGCTGCCGTCCTTGCCAGTGATTGATCTCGACGCGGCCGGCCAGATGCGCCTGCCGGCCGCCATGCGCTTCGAGCGCCGGGCCCAGGCCGGACTGCTGTGCGTTGAAACAGATTGCATCGATCGTCACCGGGCCGCCATCGGTGAAACTGAGCTTCAGATGGCCGTCGCCGACCGGTTTGGTATAGGCTATCCGCACCGCCGGAAACACGAAGCGCGGGGCAGGGGCGCCCGCGCCGAAGGGCCCGGCGGCCTCAAGCTGCTCAATCAGTTCGGGTGTGGCACCCGCGGGCATCAAGAGACCGTCTAGGCGCAGGTCGGCGGGACCGGCCTCGCCTGCGCCCTGTTTGCCAAGCAATTCGGCCAGGCGGGCCATGGCCGGTTCCAACATGTCCCGGGTCACACTGAGGCCCGCCGCCATACGGTGCCCGCCGCCTTTGACGAGCAAACCTTCGGCAGCCAGGCGTTGGATCGAGGCGCCGAGATCGACGCCGGAGATCGACCGGCCCGAGCCTTTGCCGTTTTCCCCATCGAAACCAATCACCACGGCAGGGCGGTTGGTGGCTTCTTTCAACCGGCTTGCGACAATGCCCACCACGCCGGGGTGCCAGCCATCGGCGGCGGCCCAGACCAATGGGCCATCAAGCCCCCTGGTTTCGGCTTGGGCCAGCGCGGCATCGCGCACCTGCGCCTCGATATCGCGGCGGTCTGTATTCAGGTCATCAAGCCGTTTGGCGAGTGTCTGCGCTTCGGACGGGTCGCGTGTCGCCAAGAGCTTGGCGCCGAGATCGGCCTGCCCAATCCGACCACCCGCATTGACTCGGGGGCCAAGGACAAACCCCAGATGGTACGAGGTGGGCGCACGGTCGAGCCGCGCCACATCCGACAGCGCCACAAGGCCAGGCCGAGCGCGCCGACCCATCACAGTCAAACCTTGCCGGACAAACGCCCGGTTCACCCCGGTCAGTTGCGCCACATCGGCCACTGTGGCCAAGGCCACCAAATCGAGCATCGCCATAAGATCGGGGCCGGTGATGCCTTTGGCGCGCTGCCGCCGGTTCAACTCAACCAGCAAGAGAAACACCACGGCCGCGGCGCAGAGATGGCCCAGATCGCCGCTTTCATCCTGTCGATTGGGGTTCACCACGGCGACACAATCGGGCAGGTCGGCCCCGGCCAAATGGTGGTCCAGCACGATCACATCGGCACCGCGCGCCGCCGCAATTGGTCCGTGGCTGAGCGTGCCGCAATCCACGCAGATGATCAGGGTGTGGGTCTTGGCCAAATCGGCCATCGCCGCGTCATTCGGGCCATAGCCCTCGTCGATCCGGTCGGGGATGTAGAGCGTTGCGTCATGCCCCGATTGCCGCAGCCAATCCAGCAGCAGCGCGGCGCTTGACCCGCCATCCACATCGTAATCGGCGAAAATCGCGATCTTCTCGCGGGCGGTCAGCGCGGCCAACACCCGCTCAGCGGTGGGCGCCATGTCGCGCAAGCCCATCGGGTCGGGGAGCAGGTCACGGAGCGCGGGGGCGAGGAAGCTTTCTGCGGCCTCAGGTGTCACGCCGCGCCGCGCCAGAACCTGCGCCACGGCGGGCGGCTGTCCGGCTTGTTGGCGCAGCGCCTCGGCAAGGCGCTCTTTCTCAATCGTGGGGCCAACCCATCGGCGCCCGGTGAGCGAGGTTTCGACATCAAGAAACGCCGTCACGGGACCTCCGCGAGCAGGGCATCGACCGAAATGGCCTCGGCGAATTCTCCGTGCAAATGCGAGACGGCGCTTTGATGAATCTGCTCTGGGCTTAACGGAGATACACCCTCGGCCCAGCCCGTATCGGCATTGGCTGCGAAACTGGCGCAGGCGTCATGGGCGAGGCGCACCCGAAACCCCAGATTGGCGGCCATCCGCGTGGTGGTTGAGACGCAATGCGGGGTGGTCAGTCCGCAGATCACCAGATCGGAAACCCCTGCGTCGCGCAGATGGGTCTCCAACGCCGTGCCGATAAAGGCGCTGTTGACTGACTTCTCAAAAACCGGTTCGTTCGGCCAGGGCGCGACCTCGGGCTTGAATGCCGTGCCGCCGGTTTCCGGGCCAAGCGGGCTACCAGGCTCAACACTGATATGCCTGACATGGATCACCGGCGCGCCAAGCGCCCGCCAATGATTGAGCAAAGCGCCAGCCTTTGTTTCGGCATACGGGTTGTTGCGGGCACCCCAGAAGGGGCTGTCAAACCCGGTCTGAATGTCGATCAACAGCAGGGCGGGGTGCATGACGCTTATCTTGTCGGGTTGCGATAGCTCATCCGCCGGACCGAGCCGGTTTTGGAGCGCATCAGCAAGGTCTCAGCGGTCAGATAGCCCACCTCGCGTTTGATCCCCGGCACAATCGAACCATCGGTGACGCCGGTCGCGGCAAAAATCACATCCTGAGTGACCATATCGTCACGGGTATAGACCCGGTCGAGATTGGTGATCCCCGCCTTTTGCGCACGCCCCCGCTCGTCATCGTTGCGGAACAGCAGCTTGCCATACATCTGCCCGCCCATGCATTTCAGGGCTGCGGCGGCCAAGACGCCCTCGGGTGCGCCGCCTTCGCCCATATACATGTCGATGCCGGTGATGTCGGCCTCGGCGCAGTGGATCACGCCGGCCACATCCCCATCGGTGATCAGCCGGATCGCGCAGCCGGTGGCGCGCAGCTGATCAATCATTGTCTCATGGCGTGGGCGTTCCAGCACGCAGACGGTGATATTGCCGGTGGAGCAGCCTTTGGCGGCGGCAAGCGCGCTGACCCGTTCGGAGGGGGTCATATCCATCGTCACAACGCCTTCGCGATAGCCGGGGCCGATGGCGAGCTTGTCCATATAGACATCCGGCGCGTGCAGCATCGAGCCGCGCGGACCCATCGCGATCACTGTCAGCGCGTTGGGCATGTCTTTGGCCGTCAAGGTTGTGCCTTCGAGCGGGTCGAGCGCGATATCGACGGCGGGGCCTTGGCCATTGCCGACCTCTTCGCCGATATAGAGCATCGGCGCTTCGTCGCGCTCGCCCTCGCCAATGACCACAACCCCTTGAATATCCAGCTTATTCAACTGATCCCGCATGGCGTTCACGGCGGCTTGGTCGGCGGCTTTCTCATCGCCATGGCCGATCAAACGGGCCGAGGCCATCGCGGCCGCCTCGGAAACGCGGGCCAGGCCCAGGGACAACATGCGGTCATTGAAATCGATAGGCGTGGTCATAAACGGGCCTTTCAGGGCAACGGAAATCGTGCCCCTGTCGTATCCGGGCGCGGGTCGCGGGGCAAGGATGGGCGCGCTAACAGGTGGGGCTTGCGCCTTTTGTCCGGCTTATACGTCTTCGATGCGTAGCGCGACAGGGTCGCCCTCCACGACGCCTGTGGCAGGTAGAGCGGCCAGTGCCGCATCCAGCGAGGGCCGGGCGGTGACATGGGTCACGATCAAGACCGGCACGTCTTGGTCGGGATGGCCATATTGGCGCATCCGGTCGATGGAAATCCCGTTGTCGCCCAGGACGGTTGCGACTTTGGCGAGGGCGCCCGGTTTGTCTTTCAGCGTCAAGCGTAGGTAGTAGGGCGCGGGCGAGGCGGCGGAGGCGGGCGGCGCGGCTTTCAGGCTTTCGGCCGGTTGGCCAAAGGTCGGCACGCGGATGCCACGGGCGATATCGGTGATGTCGGAGAGTACCGCGCTGGCCGTGGGGCCTTCGCCCGCCCCGGCCCCCCGCAGTACGATTTGGCCGACTCTGTCGCCTTCGAGGACCACCATATTGGTGCCGCCTTCCAGTTGCCCGAGCGGTGAGCTGTCGGGGACGAGGCAGGGGGTCATGCGTTGCTCCAACCCGCGACCTGTCATTTGCGCGACGCCTAAGAGCTTGATCTTGTAGCCCATATCGGCGGCGCGTTGGATGTCTTGCAAGGTGATCGACTGAATGCCTTGCAGCGCTACCGCGTCAAAATCGACCTGGGTTCCAAAGGCGATTGAGGCCAGGAGTGCGAGTTTATGGCCCGCATCGATGCCGCCCACATCAAGGTTCGGATCGGCTTCCAGATAGCCAAGTCGCCCGCATTCCTCGAAGAGCGCGTTATAGCCTTGGCCGGTTGCCTGCATCTGGGTCAGGATATAATTGCAGGTGCCGTTCATCACGCCCATGACGCGGGTGATCTGGTTCCCGGCGAGGCCTTCGGTCAGCGCCTTGATCACCGGGATGCCGCCTGCGACGGCGGCCTCATAACGCAGCACACGACCGGCATCTTCTGCGGCAAGCGCAAGGGCTTGGCCGTGGATCGCCAGAAGCGCCTTGTTGGCCGTGACCACATCTTTGCCCGCTGCGATGGCGGCTTCTGTCGCGGCTTTGGCGGGGCCGTCGCTGCCGCCCATCAGTTCGACAAACACATCCACATCTTCGCGGGTGGCGAGCGCCACCGGATCGTCTTCCCAAGCATATTTAGCGATGTTCACGCCGCGATCTTTGTCGCGGGAGCGGGCGGAGACGGCTGTGATCTCAATGGACTTGCCAGTGCGCGCGGTGAGAAGCTCGGCTTCCCGCTGCAGAATCTTCACCACACCGATGCCGACGGTGCCCAGACCGGCAATGCCAATGCGCAATTTCTCAGTCATAAGCGGTCCCTTTCGCGGCGGATCACGAGCACGGAGACCCTGTTAGCGGCTAATCGGCGAGGGTGCAACGCGGGCGCTGTATCAGGGGAGTTGCAGACGGCGTAACGCATTGGCACGCCTGCGTAAATCCTCGGACCGGGCGTCGAGCGATTGGCCTTCCTCTTCGGCCGTGCGCGGCGGCACGGCGTCGGCCTCGGCCAGAAGTGGGCCAAGCGGCACCAGTTCGGGGAAGGCGGCCGTCCGCGCCGTCGGGCTGAGCCGCGATTGCAGATCGGGCAGCGGGTCGCCGCAGGCCGCGAGCAGGAGGGGCAGGGTGAGGATCCAGCGCATGCGTTAGGCGTAGCGCAGGCAAGGCAGGGCGTCCAGCGATGGGTTGAATTGAACGGATGTTCAGATACTGTGACCAGATGGCGCGCAAGCAAGGATCACATGCGGATATCACCGGCCCAAAGGTGCGGGAGGCGGCATTGCGGCTTTTTGCGCGGCATGGGTTTGCAGCCGTGTCGATGCGCCAGATCGCGGCGGAGGTGGGCGTGCAAGCTGGCGCGCTTTACCTCTACACCCCTGATAAACAAACACTTTTGTTTGAGTTGATGCATGGGCATCTGGAGGAGCTTCTGGCGGCCTGGAAAGCGCCGCGGGCAGGGCCTTTGGTGCAGTTGGAGGATTTCGCCCGCCATCACATCCGGTTCCATCTAGACCGGCCGGAGCTCGTTTTCATCGCCTATATGGAGCTGCGCAATCTAGAGCCGGAGAATTTCGCGGTGATTGAGCGGTTGCGTCGCGAGTATGAGGATCGGCTAGAAGCGATTTTGAAGGCCGGGCAGGCGGAGCGGGTGTTTGACCTGCCGGATACGAAGCTGGCGACCATGGCGATTATTGCGATGTTGACTGGGGTGAACACCTGGTATCGCGAGGGTGGGCGGCTGGATCGAGATGCCGTTGAGGGCATTTACTGGGACATGGTGCGCAAGGCGGTCGCGGCGGAATAGGTTAAAAAATTCCAGGTATCGCGGATTTTCCAACTCTATCGCGAGATTTCTTAAGGGTTTTGTAAGGGGCGGCGGCCCTCGTCAGGCCCCCTTGCGGGAGCCATCCTCGGGCCGCGTTGCCACAGACAAGGCGGCAGCGCGTTGCGATCACGTGTCCGCGTGTATCATTCCGCCGGTGTCAGGGTCGGCTCGGTTTGACGGCGCGGGTAGGGCACCAAGCGCTCGGCATCTTCATCCCAGAGTTTCAGTGTGAAGCTGCGGAGTGCTTCAGGCCAGCGGATGGTCTGCACATCGTACTTCTTGCGCAAGGCCAAGTGGCAGCGGCGCAGCCGGTAGCTCGGGATATTGGCGTTGAAATGGTGGATGTCGTGATAGGTGATATTGGCTACCGCCAGATCCCACCACCAGCCCAGATCGAGCGCCGAAGAACCCTGGAGCGCGGCACGGGCCGGGTTCAGCTCTGGCTTGCGGTCCCAATAAGTGTCTTCGAAATTGTGCTGCAGATAGACCAGGAAAACCCCGATGCAGCCGGCCACGAAGACCGTACCGGCATAGATGATCAGTCCGGGCACACCGGCGAACCACCAGATCGCGCCGACCCAGGCCGCGAGACCCAGATTATGCGCAAGCACCATTGCGGCGCCGGTCTTGCTGGAATTCTTCGGCCAGCGATAGGCGAAGACATAGGTGAGAAGCCCGCCGATCGGGATCATGATGAACGGGTTGCGGTAAAGCCGGTACCAAAGACGCTTCCAAAAGCCGGAACTCTGCCATTCGCTGAGCGTCATCGTGAAGACTTCGGTCGTGTGCCGTTCATCAAGATTGCCGAGATGGGAATGGTGTTCGTTATGGTTGAACTGCATCACCCGGTAGGGGGTGAGCGTGAAGACTGACAGGCCGTGGCCAGCAATGTCGTTGTGGTGTTTCTTGGCGAAGAGCGAGGCATGGCCGCAATCATGTTGCAGCACGTAGAGCCGGACGCCGGAGAAGGCGTTGATCACGACAAGCGGCACCACCAGAAGCGGGTTTGGCCAAGCCAGAACGGCGAGATAGAGCGTCAGGAAATAGACGAGGAAGGTACCGAAATAGCTGACCAAAGCGATACGGTCGTCGCGGTCGGTCCAATCGCGGGTGAAAGCACGGATTTCGCGCTCGGCCTCGCGCCGATAGGCGGGGGTGATCTGGGGTCTTGCGGTGGTCATGTTATGCGTCTCTGAGCAGTCAAAGCTGGACGGGCTGGAAATGGCTGTCCTATCGCCCCCCTAAAATGCCATTGGCAAAGCGAAGGGACAACCCTTGGAAGCGATAGGAAAAACAGCCACTTGCCGCGCCTCGGCGAGTGATCGCCGAGGCTGGTCAACCGCAAGATGTGCGCAAACTACAGCGTGGGATAGACCGGGAAGCGTTTGCAGAGGTCCAAGACCTCGGCCTGAACCCGCGCTTCGATCTCGGCATTGCCGTCTTCGCCATGCGCGGCCAACCCATCGACAACCTGGACGATCCAATCGGCGATTTGCCGGAACTCCGGCTCGCCAAAGCCGCGCGTGGTGCCGGCGGGAGAGCCCAGGCGGATGCCCGAGGTGATTGTCGGCTTTTCCGTATCGAACGGGATACCGTTTTTGTTGGTGGTAATATGGGCCCGGCCAAGTGCCTTTTCGGTTGCGTTGCCTTTGACGCCTTTGGGCCGCAGATCGACCAGAAGTACATGGGTGTCGGTGCCGCCGGTGACGATGTTCAAACCGCCCTTCATGAGTTGGTCACCCATCGCCTGGGCGTTCTTGATCACCTGGGCCTGATAGGTCTTGAACTCGGGGCGCAGCGCCTCGCCGAAAGCCACGGCTTTGGCCGCGATCACATGCATCAGCGGGCCGCCCTGGATACCGGGGAAGATCGCAGAATTGACCTTTTTGGCGATGGTCTCGTCATTGGTCACGATCATGCCGCCGCGCGGGCCGCGGAGCGTCTTATGGGTCGTCGTTGTGGCCACATGGGCATGCGGGAAGGGCGAGGGGTAGTGACCCGCGGCGACCAACCCGGCGAAATGCGCCATATCGACCATCAGATAGGCACCGACAGTGTCGGCAATCTCGCGCATTTTGGCGAAATCGATGATCCGGGGAATGGCCGAGCCGCCAGCAATAATCATCTTGGGCTGATGCTCGGCAGTGAGCGCCGCGATCTGGTCGTAGTCGATCTCCAGGTCCTGCTGTCGGACGCCGTATTGAATGGCGTTGAACCATTTGCCCGATTGGCTGGGCTTGGCGCCATGGGTCAGGTGGCCACCCGCATCAAGCGACATGCCGAGGATCGTGTCGCCGGGCTGGAGCAGCGCCTGGAACACACCTTGGTTCGCTTGCGAGCCGGAATTGGGCTGCACATTGGCGAAATCGCAGCCGAAAAGCTGCTTGGCGCGATCGATCGCCATGTTCTCGGCGATGTCGACATAGTGGCAGCCGCCGTAATAGCGCCGACCCGGATAGCCTTCGGCATATTTATTGGTCAGCACGGAGCCTTGCGCCTCGAGCACAGCCGCCGAAACGATGTTCTCCGACGCGATCAGCTCGATTTCATCGCGCTGTCGACCCAACTCCCCTCGGATCGCGCCGAAAAGCTCGGCGTCGCGGCTCTCTAGGCTTTCGGTGAAAAATCCGTCATCGCGATGGGGGGCGTTCATGGCCGGTCTCCTATATCCAGCGGCGCGAAAGATGTGGCGGGGTTTAGGGCAATGAGTCGGGCCTGGGAAGGGTGGATTCCGTCGCATTTGCGCATGGCGGCGGCATTTTCCGGGTTTGGGATTGTTTTTCGGGTCTCGGCGGGCAAAGGATTGGGTCCTGCCTGGAGTTTGGAGCGCCCATGCCTGCCACCCGAAATATCGCCTTTCTGGCCAGTGACGTGCCGAGCGCCCAAGAGGCGCTGGCGCGTCTTTCGGCACGCTATGGGCAGCATGACCCCAAAGATGCGGATGTCATTGTAGCGCTTGGCGGCGATGGCTTCATGTTGGGCACCTTGCATGCGACCCAAGCTTTGGAGGCCCCGGTTTACGGGATGAACCGGGGCACAGTCGGGTTTTTGATGAATGAATATGGCGAAGCGGGGCTGATCGACCGGCTGGAAGCGGCGGAGGAGGCCGTGATCAACCCGCTGCATATGACGGCGGTGAGCGCCGATGGGCGGGTGACCGAGGCGCTGGCGATCAATGAGGTGAGTTTGCTCCGGGCCGGGCCGCAGGCGGCGGAATTGCGCATCTGGGTCGATGGCAAGTTGCGGATGAAAGAACTGGTTTGCGATGGGGCGTTGGTTTGTACCCCGGCGGGGTCCACGGCTTATAACTACTCCGCGCATGGGCCGATCTTGCCGGTGGGCGCGGATGTCTTGGCAATCACCGCCGTGGCGGCGTTCCGCCCTCGGCGGTGGCGCGGGGCGCTGGTGCCCAAGCCGAGTTTGGTGCGCTTTGAGGTGATGGATCACGTGAAGCGACCGGTGATGGCCGACGCCGATAGCCGCTCGGTCCAAGATGTGGTGTCGGTCGAGATTCGGTCGGAGCCCGAGGTGGCGCATCGGATCTTGTTTGACCCCGGCCATGGGTTGGAAGAACGGTTGATCAGCGAGCAATTCGTGTAAATCAGGCGCGGCTTTGCGTCGCTCTGGCAGGTTTGGCGAAAATAGTTTAACGCTAAACCATCACCCGGGAGGAAGAGGCCATGACCGACGATAAATCCGAGAGCTTGCGCGCGGCAGCGCTGTTTTATCACGAGCATCCGAAGCCGGGGAAACTGGAGGTTCGGGCGACAAAGCCATTGGCCAACGGGCGCGATTTGAGCCGCGCGTATAGCCCTGGCGTGGCCGAAGCCTGCCTTGAAATCAAGGCCAATCCGGCGGATGCGGCGCGGTATACGGCGCGCGGCAATCTGGTCGCCGTGGTCTCAAACGGGTCGGCGGTTCTGGGCCTGGGCAATATCGGGGCGCTGGCCTCCAAGCCGGTGATGGAGGGCAAGGCGGTGCTCTTCAAAAAATTCGCCAATATCGACTGTTTCGATATCGAGGTGGATGAAAGCGACCCGGAAAAGTTGGCCGATATCGTCTGTGCGCTTGAGCCGAGCTTTGGGGCGATCAACCTCGAAGACATCAAAGCGCCGGATTGTTTTATCGTTGAACGACTTTGCCGGGAACGGATGAATATCCCGGTTTTCCACGATGATCAGCATGGCACGGCGATTGTCGTCGGCGCGGCGGCGACCAATGCGCTGAAGATCGCGGGGAAAGAGTTTAGCGAGATCAAAGTGGTCTCGACCGGCGGCGGGGCGGCGGGGATCGCCTGCCTGAATATGCTCCTGAAACTCGGCGTGAAGCGGGAGAATGTGTATCTCTGCGACCTCGAAGGTCTGGTGTATGAAGGCCGCGAGGCGCAGATGACACCGCAGAAGGCCTGTTATGCGCAAGGTACGACACCGGCGACGCTGGACGATGTGATCGAAGGGGCCGATCTGTTTCTGGGCCTCAGCGGGCCGGGCGTGTTGAAACAGGCGATGGTCAAGAAGATGGCGGCAAAACCGATCATCTTCGCGCTTGCCAATCCGACGCCGGAAATCCTGCCGGAAGAGGTGCGGAAAGTCGCACCCGACGCGGTGATCGCCACCGGGCGGAGCGATTTTCCCAATCAAGTCAACAATGTCCTCTGTTTTCCCTTCATCTTCCGCGGCGCGCTGGATGTGGGCGCGACGGAGATCAATGACGCGATGCAATTGGCGTGTATCGATGGCATTGCGGCCATGGCGCGGGCCACGACCAGTGCCGAGGCGGCGGCGATCTATCGGGGGGAGCAACTGACCTTTGGGCCAGATTACCTGATCCCGAAACCTTTTGATCCGCGTTTGATGGGGGTGGTCGCGAGCGCGGTTGCCAAGGCCGCAATGGACAGCGGCGTGGCGACCCGGCCCCTACGCGATTTGGAGGCCTATAAGGCGAAGCTGAACCAATCCGTCTTCCGTTCAGCCCTGATCATGCGGCCGGTGTTTGAAGCCGCAGCGACCACAACCCGACGGATCGTGTTTTCCGAAGGCGAAGACGAGCGGGTGCTGCGTGCGGCCCAAGCGATGTTGGAAGAGACTACCGACAAGCCAATCTTAATCGGGCGACCCGAGGTGATCGAAGCGCGGGTTGAACGCGCCGGTCTCGACATCCGCCCGACCCGGGATTTTGAGTTGGTGAACCCGGAAAACGACCCGCGTTATCGCGATTATTGGGGCACCTATCATGAGGTGATGCAGCGCCGGGGTGTGACCCCTGATCTGGCCCGCGCGATCATGCGGACCAACACGACCGCGATTGGCGCGGTCATGGTCTATCGGCAAGAGGCGGACAGCCTGATCTGCGGCACCTTTGGGCAATATCTCTGGCATCTCAACTACATACGCCAGCTTTTGGGCACCTCGGACTTGCACCCGGTGGGGGCGCTCAGCCTGATGATTTTGGAAGATGGCCCGCTTTTCGTGGCCGATACCCATGTCCATGCGCAACCAACGCCGGAACAGATCGCCGAGACGGTGATCGGCACTGCACGTCATGTGCGCCGCTTTGGGGTCGAGCCGAAAATCGCCCTCTGTTCCGGGAGCCAGTTCGGCAATTTGGACAGCGAAAGTGGCCAGCGGATGCGCGAGGCGCTGATCATCTTGGATGATCGGGGCGTGGATTTCGCCTATGAGGGCGAGATGCATATCGACAGCGCGCTTGACCCCGAGCTGCGGCACCGGATTTTCCCCAATTCGCGGCTGGAGGGGGCGGCGAATGCGCTGGTCTTCTCCAACACCGATGCGGCGGGCGCGGCGCGAAACATCCTGAAAATGAAAGCGGGTGGGCTCGAAGTTGGACCAATCCTGATGGGGATGGGCAACCGGGCACATATCGTGACGCCATCCATCACCGCGCGGGGGCTTTTGAATATGAGTGCCCTGGCCGGAACACCGGTGCGGCTCTACGGCTAGGTCCGCAGAGCCCGCTGCAGATTTCAGAATTCTTTCAGCTTTAGATCAGGCGCGGTCTGTCTCGCGTCTTTAGGTCCTCAGTCCAGTGAGAACGGCCGTGCATCTCTGCGCGGCCAAGGACATGAGGATCGAACGATGAAGATTGGATGGACCATGCGGCCGACAGCGCCCGGTCTTTTGGCGGGGTGTCTGTTTTTGGCGGCTTGCGCCGAATTCGCCCCAGGGGTCGAGCGCTTGGGCCTTGCCACTTGGGGTGGCGCCGAGCTGATTGACAGCGATGGGTTTGAGCAGACGGTCAGCGGATCCTGCACGGTGTTCCGCGATCCCTCGGCATCGGTCGTGGCAGGCCACACAATCTTCCTGCGCTGCCACGTCCACGTGAACGGGCAATCGGCAAGTTGCGGCCTCACGCCAGGGGACTCGGAGAGTGCCACTTATGGTTTGCCGAGCCTAGAGGAGTTGGGGGCGCTTTGCACCCATGCCTATCGGGAAGAAATGGCGCGCCAGCGCGATGACGGCGACGACGCGGCCGATGGTGGCTATGGCGGCTACTGAGCGACGCCTCGGCGCGCCTTGATATCGGCCCGAGACGAGGCGGTCTCCAAGATCATCACAAGAGCGAACCCAGGTTCGGCCCGCCGACTTGGGGGCCGGTGGGCATATCAATCTATTGAAAGGAAAAGATAACATGACGAGACGACTTTTGCATTCCGCGTCGAAACAGAACGCATTCGCGCGGCACTGGCGACGCGTCGGGCTTGGCGGTTTTCTGGCTTTGGCGGCCTGTGCCCCTCTGGTGCCGCTTTATGGATTTCCCTTTGTGATCACCCATCAGGGGCAGAGCTATCGTGGTGAATGCCGGGCCTTTGAACAAATGCTTGGTGATACGGGTGGGAGTCAGACCGTCGTGTCTTGCGCCGTCGTCGCGAATGGCGGTGCGCATCGCTGCTCCTTCATCATCAATGATGCCGATGGATTCAGCGAGGGTGCGTTGGCGGTCGATGATCCGCGCATTCGGGCGGTCTGCGGCTACCCGCTGCGCCGGGCGCTTGAGGGGCATGATGATGAGCCGGAGGGGCAGGGATACACCCCGCCAGCGGACAACTACACCCCACCAGTCTAACCCGAACAGGGCCTCGCGCCTTCCGACCATCCAATCGGCGAGGCCCTCGCGTCACTGGCAGTGTTACCGCTGCCAGTGACGCACTGTCGCTTTGCGTGACGCAGCGTCTCTTGTATGTGGGGCCAACGGAGTAAGGGAGGGACAGCCATGGGATACCAGGAGATTTACGCCGAGGCGCAGGCGGACCCGGACGGGTTTTGGATGAAAGCCGCGCAGGCGATTGACTGGGACCGGACCCCGACCAAGGCGTTATTCGATGAGGGCGCGCCGCTTTACGAATGGTTTGCCGATGGTATGGTCAACACCTGCTGGAACGCCGTTGACCGGCATGTGGAGGCAGGTCATGGCGAGCGGATCGCCATCATTCATGACAGCCCCGTCACCCATACCAGACATGAGATCACCTATACCGAGCTGCGCGACCGGGTTGCGAGCTTGGCAGGCGCTTTGGCCGCGAAAGGTGTGACCAAGGGCGACCGGGTCATCATCTATATGCCGATGGTGCCCGAGGCGGTGGAGGCGATGTTGGCCTGCGCCCGGTTGGGCGCGATCCATTCGGTGGTGTTTGGCGGGTTTGCGTCCAATGAACTGGCCGTGCGGATCGATGATTGCCAGCCGAAATGCATCATCGCGGCCTCTTGCGGGATCGAGCCGGGGCGGGTGGTGCATTACAAGCCGCTTTTGGATGGCGCATTGGAACTGGCCGAGCATGCGCCGGATTTCTGCGTGATTTTTCAGAGAGAACAAGAGGTTGCGCATCTGGAAGAGGGGCGCGACGTTGACTGGCACGGCTTCCAATACGGGGTCGAGCCTGCAGCTTGCGTGCCGGTAGAGGGCAATCACCCGGCCTATATTCTCTATACCTCCGGTACGACGGGGCAGCCCAAAGGCGTGATCCGGCATACGGGTGGTCATTTGGTGGCGCTCAACTGGTCGATGCGGAACCTCTACGACATGAACCCGGGCGAGGTGTTTTGGGCCGCATCCGATGTCGGCTGGGTCGTGGGGCATTCCTATATCTGCTATGCGCCGCTGGTCTTTGGCTGCACCACGATTGTGTTTGAGGGCAAGCCAGTGGGCACGCCAGATGCGGGCACGTTTTGGCGGGTAATCCAGGATCACAAGGTCAAATGCCTCTTCACCGCACCCACGGCATTTCGCGCGATCAAGCGGGATGATCCGCAGGGATTGCTGGTCAGCGACTATAATATGCAGAGCCTCGAGAGTCTGTTCTTGGCCGGGGAACGTGCGGACCCAGACACAATCGAATGGGCGCAGGATAAGCTGGGCGTACCGGTGATCGACCACTGGTGGCAGACAGAAACCGGGTGGGCGATTGCAGGCAATCCGATTGGGATTGAGAAGCTGCCGGTGAAAATCGGCTCTCCGGCGGTGCCGATGCCGGGCTATGACGTGCAAATTCTGGACGAGGGCGGGCACCCCGTGGCCGATGGCGAGTTGGGGGCGATTGCGGTGAAGTTACCGTTGCCGCCCGGGACCTTGCCGACGCTTTGGAATGCCGAGGCGCGCTATCGCAAGAGTTATCTGGAGCATTTCCCCGGATACTACGAAACGGGCGACGCAGGGTATAAGGATGAGGATGGCTATCTCTACATCATGGCGCGGACCGATGACGTGATCAATGTCGCCGGCCACAGGCTTTCCACCGGTGCGATGGAAGAGGTTTTGGCGGCGCATCCGGAAGTGGCGGAATGCGCAGTGATCGGCGTGGCCGACACGTTGAAAGGCCAATTGCCGATGGGGTTCTTGTGCCTCAATGCGGGCAGCGAGGTTGGCGCCGCGGAGGTCATCGGCGAGTGTGTGAAACTGGTGCGGCAGAAGATCGGACCCGTGGCGGCCTTCAAGCTGGCGCTGGTGGTGGATCGTTTGCCGAAAACCCGGTCAGGCAAAATCTTGCGTGGCACGATGGTGAAGATCGCCGATGGTGAGGACTTCAAGATGCCCGCGACGATTGATGACCCGGCAATCTTGGACGAGATCGCGACGGCCTTGAACGGCATTGGCTATCCCGCAGGGCGAGATTGATACGTTAAGCCTTGCGGTATTGGAGTAATTGGAATTGAGGGAGTTTTGATATAGCTTCAGCCTCCGAAAATGTTGCGTGTGAGTGATGGGCGAAGATTTTTGGCCCAGGAGTAGCCGATAAAATGGAAGATATTTCTAATACCCCATCGGCCCGAATGGGTGAGATGCGATCAGATCCGATTTCGGAGACCCTGCGGCTATTCAATCATGACATTCGCGCCGCGATGTCTGACGTGATTGGTGGCTTACGGCTGATCGAAGCAGAGCGTCTGGATGCCGAAACCCGGGCGCAGTTGGAGCGGGTGCAAGCGGCGGGCGAAACCCTGGCGGAACTGGTCGATGCGGCCCTGATGGCGGCGGCTGGCGAAACGCTGATCCGGTTGGACGATAGCGGTGTCGATCTCAGGGGCTATTTGACTGGCGTCGAAATGCGCTGGGTTGGGCGCGCGGCGGAGGTTGGACGCCGATTTGTCCTTGATCGCGGCCCGGGTTTGCCGGATCGGATCGGCCTCCCGCGGATGGCACTGGATCGGATTCTGTCGAACCTGATCGGCAACGCCCTAAAATATGCCAAGGATGGAACGGTCCGGCTTTCGGTGCAGATGGATGCGGATGAAACGCTTCAATTTTCTGTGGCTGATGAGGGGCCTGGATTCTCGGCCGCCGCGATGGCGCGGCTGTTCACGCCGCATGGCCGCCCCGAAGTCGACAGTCAGCCCGGCTCGGGCCTCGGGTTGCATATCGCGAAGGATTTGGCGGACGGGCTGGGCGGAACATTGGTGGTCGAGGATCGCGCCGAAGGTGGCGCGGTTGTTACTCTAACCCTTGCGCGGAGGGTCTGGCGTGCCGGACTTGCCGCTGGTGGCATCAGCAGCACGCCGCCGGACCTTTCCGGTCTGCATATTTTGGTGGCCGAGGATAACGAAACCAACCAAGTGATTGTTGGGCAATTGCTGGACAAAATGGGTGCAACCTTCGTGATTGCCAATGACGGGATCGAAGCGCTGGAGATCTTGGGTCGCGCGCGATTTGACATCGCTGTCGTTGATATCGAGATGCCGCGCATGTCGGGGATCGAGTTCATGACAGCGGTGCGCGGATTGCGCGACGCACGATCGAAAATGCCCTTGGTCGCGTTGACGGCCTATGTGTTGCGCGACAATCGCGAAGCGATTTACGCCGCAGGGGCCGACGGGATCATTGGCAAGCCGATCCGATCCGGAGACGCCTTTGGACAGGCAATCTTGCGTCATACGGGCCGAGATTTGCCGGTCTTTGATCCAGATACGGTATTGGCCTCACATGCGCCCGCCGACGAGATGGATGAGGCGATGGAGCACGCGCAGCTTGATGCGCTTTTGACGGCGGCGGGCGCTGATGGCCGCCGCGAGTTGTTGGACCGGCTGCATGAAGATTTGCAGGCGGTGTCGAAGGCTTTGGATGTCGCGGTGGAGCGCGTGGCGCTCCGCGATATCCGCGGACAAACGCATATTCTGGTCTCCTTGGCGGGGGCGGTTGGTGCGGATCGGTTGCGTCATTTGGCCGAAGCCTTGAATGTCGCGGCGCAGAGGGAGCGGATAGGAGATTTGCCTGGCCTGGCGGCCGCCTGTAAGGCCGATTTGGCCGATCTGATCGCAATTATCGAAACGCGACGCGCGGCGCTTCCGGTGTAATCCGCGCACGGGCTTGCGCTTGGCCTCTGGGAGGCACAGACTGCAATTGATCTTCGGTCCAATTGGAGTCTCCATGATGTCTTTGCTCGACGCTGCCGCCGCTGTGCGCCTGAATGCCCATGCGCCCTATTCGGGGTTCAAAGTTGGGGCGGCCTTGCGGAGCGTGGAAGGCAACGAGCATCGCGGCTGCAATGTGGAAAACGTTGCCTATCCCGAGGGGACCTGCGCCGAAGCCGGCGCGATTGCAGCAATGATTGCCGCGGGCGACAGCCGGATAGCCGAAGTTGCGGTCATCGCCGACAGCCCCGCGCCGGTGCCGCCATGCGGCGGCTGTCGTCAGAAGCTGGCGGAGTTTGCCGATGGCGATGTCGTGGTGACGCTGGCGACCACCGATGGCGTGGAGTTGCGGATGACGGTCTCCGAACTTTTGCCTGGCGCATTTGATGCCAGCCATATGGATCGGGTCTGAGCCGATGGATGCCCGCTCGATCCTAATCAAGGCGCGTGATGGCCTACAGCTTAGCAAAGCCGAAATCGATTGGTTCACCAAAGGCATAGCCTCTGGTGAGATCAGCGATATGCAAGCCGGTGCGTTTGCGATGGCGGTCTGCACCAAAGGGCTCAGCCGGGAGAGCCGGGTGCATTTGACCCATGGCATGTTGCAGACCGGGCAGGTCCTGAACTGGGAGTTGGACGGGCCGGTTTTGGATAAGCATTCGACCGGCGGCGTGGGGGATGCGGTCTCGCTGCTCCTCGCCCCTGCGCTTGCTGTCTGCGGTGCCTATGTGCCGATGATCTCGGGGCGCGGCTTGGGCCATACCGGCGGAACGCTGGACAAGCTGGAGGCGATCCCGGGCTACCGGACGCAAGTCAGCGTTGAGGAGTTGCAGGATTTGGTGGCCGATATCGGCTGCGCGATTGTCGGCGCATCGGGTGATATCGCGCCCGCCGATAAGCGGCTCTATGGGGTGCGCGATGTCACCGGAACGGTGGAAAGCATCGACCTGATCACCGCTTCGATCCTGTCTAAGAAACTGGCCGCCGGGCTGGAAGCTTTGGTATTGGATGTGAAGGTTGGATCGGGCGCGTTTATGGCCGACCCGAGCGATGCGCTTGCGCTCGCGCAATCGCTGGTGGAGACGGCGCAAGGCGCGGGGTGCATGTGTTCGGCTTTGATCACCGACATGAACCAACCATCGGCCAAGGCGGCGGGCAATGCGCTGGAGGTGATCGAGGTGATGGAGGCCCTGACCGGCACCTCAATCGGCACACCGTTGCACCGCCTGACCGTCGCCCTTGGTGGTGAGGTGCTGGCGCTTGGCGGCTTGGCGGCGGATGCCGCCGATGGCGAAGCGCGGATCGAGGCGGCGCTCAACTCTGGCGAGGCGGCAGAGCGGTTTGGAGAGATGGTGGCGGCCTTGGGGGGACCGCATGATTTTGTCGAGCGCTGGCGGGATCGGCTGCCCGCAGCCCGTGTGATGGTCGATGTGCACCCGACCGACACTGGATATGTCGCGGCAATCGATACGCGCGCTTTGGGCGAGGTGGTTGTGCATCTTGGTGGCGGGCGTTTGGTGGCCACGGATCAACTGGATCCCGGCGTTGGGCTATCCGAGATCGCTCCAATTGGCGCGCAGGTGGATGAAGCCCGGCCTTTGGCGCGCATCCATGCCGCCGATGAGGCGAAGGCCAAGGCGTTGGCGGGCCGGGTGCGGGACGCGTATGTGCTGGCCGAGCGCGCGCCGGAGGCATCCCCGTTGATCCATGAAAGGATTGGCTGATGCCGCGGGCGTTTTTGGTGGTGATGGACTCCGTGGGGATCGGCGGCGCGCCGGATGCGGATCGGTTTTTCAATGGCGATGTGCCCGATACCGGGGCCAATACACTGGCCCATATCGCGGAGGCTTGCGCGGCAGGCCAGGCTGAAGAGGGGCGGAGCGGGCCGCTAAAGATGCCGGTTCTGGACGGCTTGGGCCTGGGCGCGGCGGCGCGGCTATCCGGTGGCGGCGATCTGCCTGGATTTGGGGTGGACGCGACGGGGCTTTGGGGCGCGGCGGAAGAAGTCTCGCCTGGCAAAGACACACCCTCGGGGCATTGGGAGCTGGCCGGGCTGCCCGTGCCCTGGGATTGGACGTATTTCCCGGATACAGAGCCGTGTTTTCCAGATCATCTGATTGAGGAAGTGAAGCAGATTGCCGGGGTTGAGGCCGCACTCGGCAACCGCCATGCCTCAGGCACGGTGATCATCGCCGAAGAGGGGCCGCGGCATCAGGAGACCGGCTGGCCGATCTGCTATACCTCCGCCGACAGCGTGTTTCAGATCGCAGCGCATGAAGAGAGTTTCGGCCTGGACCGGCTGTTAGACCTCTGCGAGCGATTGGCGCCATCCTTGCACAAAATGAAGGTCGGTCGGGTGATTGCGCGGCCTTTCATCGGTGAGCCGGGGGCCTATACCCGGACCACAAACCGGCGCGACTATGCGATCACACCGCCTGGCCCGACACTCTGCGATTGGGTGCAAGAGGCGGGCGGCAAGGTCCATGCTATTGGAAAGATTAAAGACATTTTCGCGCGGCGTGGAATCGACGATGTGGTGAAGGGTGAGGATCGGGCCTTGATGGGGCATCTGGCCGAGGCCGTGAACACCGCAGAAGACGGCAGCCTGACCTTCGCCAACTTCGTCGAATTCGACAGCCTCTATGGCCACCGCCGCGACATTTCGGGCTATGCGCGGCATCTGGAATGGTTTGACGCCAGCTTGCCGCCGATCCTGGCAGCCCTCCGGCCCGATGATCTGATGCTGTTCACGGCTGATCATGGCAATGACCCGTCCTGGCCCGGCACCGATCACACGCGTGAACGTGTGCCGGTGGTTGCAGCCGGGCCATATTCGGGGCAGATCGGGCAGGTGGCCTTCGCCGATGTGGGGGCATCGGTCGCAGCCCATTTGGGGGTTGCGGCCCAAGGACCGGGAAAGTCGTTTTTATGAACCTCGCGAAACTGCCGAAGATCGAGTTGCACCTGCATTTGGAGGGCGCCGCGCCGCCAGCGTTTATCCGTGGCTTGGCTGCGGAAAAAGGCACCGATCTTAGCCAGATTTTCACGGAGGATGGCAGCTATGCCTATCGGGATTTCACCCATTTCCTGAGCGTCTATGAGGCTGCGACCAGTGTTCTAACCGGCCCGAAAGAATTCGCACGGCTCACGACAGCCGTGCTGGAAGAAAGCGCGGCGCATGGTGTGGTCTATACCGAGGCCTTCCTTAGCCCCGATTTCTGCGGCGGCGGCGATTTGGGGGCGTGGCGGGAGTATCTGGCGGCGATCCAAGAGGCGTCGGCCCAGGCTGAGGCGCAAAACGGTATCACGATGCGCGGGATCGTCACGCCGATCCGCCATTTCGGACCGGAGCGCGCCAAGCCGGTCGCGCATTGCGCCGCTGAGACGGTCGGCGATTTCATCACGGGCTTCGGGATTGGCGGCGATGAGATGGCCGGCAAATTGAAAGACTTCGCTTGGAGCTTCGATATGGCGCGGGAGGCTGGTTTACAGATCACCGCCCATGCCGGTGAGTGGGGTGGCGCGGCCTCAGTTTGGGATGCGGTGAATGACCTGAAGGTTGAGCGGGTCGGACATGGCGTGCAAGCCATCGAAGACCCGGCGCTGGTTGATCATCTGGCAGAGACGGGCGTGGTCCTCGAATGCTGCCCAGGCTCGAATGTGGTGCTGGGGGTTTTCCCGACATGGGAGAGCCATCCGATTGAAAAGCTGCGCGAAAAGGGCGTGAAGGTCACGATCTCAACCGATGATCCGCCGTTCTTCCACACCACGATGTCCCATGAATACGAGCGCCTGGCCGATACCTTCGGTTGGGACGAAGAGATTTTTGCGCACGTGACGCAGATTGCGCTGGAGGCGGCGTTTTGCGATGCGGAGACGCGCGCGACCGTGGCCAAGAGATTGGAGAGATAGATGCTTGATCACCTGACCGTCGTTGATCACCCTTTGGTGCAGCACAAACTGTCGCTGATGCGGGAAAAGGGGACCTCAACCGCCGTGTTTCGACAGCTCTTGCGCGAGATCAGCCAGCTTTTGGCCTATGAGGTGACGCGCGAATTGCCGATGACAACGAAGCCGATTGAGACGCCGCTACAGGAGATGGACGCGCCGGTTCTGGCGGGCAAGAAAATGGCTCTGGTCTCAATCTTGCGCGCGGGGAACGGGCTGTTGGACGGCATCCTGGAACTGATCCCGCTGGCACGGGTTGGATTCGTCGGGCTCTATCGGGACGAAGAGACGCTGAAGCCGGTGCAGTACTATTTCAAAGTGCCGACCGAGTTGGACGATCGCTTGGTGATCGCCGTCGACCCGATGCTGGCCACCGGCAACTCCTCGGCTGCCGCGATCGACCTTTTGAAGGAGGCGGGGGCCACAAATATCCGGTTCTTGTGCCTGCTTGCGGCGCCCGAAGGGGTTGCCCGGATGAAGGAGGCGCACCCGGATGTGCCCATCGTCACGGCCTCCCTCGACAGCCATCTGAATGAGCTCGGATACATCGTTCCGGGGCTAGGGGATGCGGGTGATCGCATGTTTGGCACAAAATAAGCTACTTCTGTCCTTTACTTGAAAACAATCCTCCTGCACAGTTTCCACAAAACTGTTGGGGGGTCCGATGCGGTTTTCGGTGTTTTTTGTGCAAGCCTGTGTTGCGGCGGCACTTGGATTTGGAGCGGCACCGTCGGCAACGGCGCAAACTGTGAGCGATATTGGCGGACCGGCAGAGGTGCCGCCCGCGAGTTATTCGGCAAACCAATATGTCGACAGCCGCGGCTGCGTCTTTATCCGCGCGGGATTTGGTGGCCAGACCAACTGGGTGCCGCGTGTCAGCCGCTCCCGTGAGGTGCTGTGCGGTTATCAGCCCTCGCTTCCGGTCCAAACGGCAGCACCGCCCGCGCCGCAGACGCGCCCTGCCGCACAGGCCCCCGCGCGGACGGCAACGGTCGCCCCGCGCCCGAGCACGGTCGCGCCCAGACCCCAGACTGCGGCGGCAGCGCCTCAGCCTAGCGCAACCAGCGGGCAGGTCTTTCGCCCCGCCGGTGCCGCCAACACCGCCGGGTCGTCCCGGCCCCAACCATCTCGCAGTGTAACGACGATCCGGCAGGAACCAGCTGCGCCGACGCGTGTGGCGACAGGCCGCGTCGCGTCGAACGCGGCCACGTCATGCCCAAATGCGCCCGCGTCCGCTCAACCCTATCTGCGGGGCGACGGCCTGCGATGTGGCCCGCAACCGCAACACCCGGGGGATCTCGCGCGGAACATCTCCGGTCAGGCGATTGGCGGCGGCGCGCGGTCGTCGCGGCCCGGTCCGAGGATTTCTGCGGCGGACGCGGTTATTCCGGTCCAACCTCACATCCCCGATGGGTATCGCATGGCCTGGGACGATGGCCGCTTGAACCCCAATCGCGGGCCGCGCACGGCATATGGGGATCAGCAAATGGCGATGATTTGGACCGACGGTCTACCGCGTCAGCAGGTGCAGTGGGTCCGGGCGGCAGATGCCAATGGGCAGCCGGTTTACGTTAGCCGAATGAGTCAGAACACCGCCGGCGTGAGCGGCAGCATCGCGCCCGCGCCCGTTGTGTCGACGCGGAACCCCGCCGCAGCGTCGGTTCCCGGTACGCGGACCCGGACCGTGATCGGCCCTCGCCTCGACGCCCCGAGCAGTCGCGCGACGCCAGAGAGCGCCGAAGGACATCGGTTCGTCTTGGTCGGTCGGTATGGCAGCCAGGCCGATGCACGGATCGCGCGGGATCGGCTGGCCGCGGGTGGCTTGGGCGCGAGTATTGGCCAATCCGAGCGCGGCGGTCGCACGAATTTCGTGGTCTTGGCCGGGCCGTATGGCGATGCGGCCTCCTTGAGCAATGCGTTGCAGACGGCGCGTGGTGCTGGATTTAGCGGCGCGATGACGCGTCGCTAAGACCTCGGTCAGCTGCCGCAGATTTGCTGCAACGCGACCCAGCTTTCATCGGGGAGGAGCGGCGCGCGCAGGCGCGCCCGCATCGGATCGCCTTCGATCAGCGGCAGGGTGGTTTCGCCGGAGAGATCCAAGGCAAAGGCATAGGGGGCCGAGGATATCTCAACTGCGGCAAAACGGGCCAAAAGCGGTTCGGCATCCAGCGGCAGCGGCGTGCGCGTCAACAGGGTAACGGCGTGATCATGGAGATAGCTCTGGTCGATCTGGCCTGTTGTGAGCATCCGGAACGCGGCGATTAGACCCGCCTCTTCAAAGAGGCGCTCAGCGGGGTCCTGCATCGCGCGGCGCTCATCTTCGGCAACAAGGAACCCGGCGAGGACTTCGGGCGTCTCATAGTCTTCGACCAGCGAGCGGTTCAGGACCATGATATTGCCCGGCAAATGCGCGGACCCCGGCACCGAAGACGGCAGCACGACCAAGCGGGGTGGATCGGTGCCAAGGGTGCTGCGCGCCAGCCGCGCCAGGGCCGTGACCCCAGCTGGATCGCCGCAGGGTCGCCCCGCGAGTTCGGCCATTTCGGCGAGAATTTGGCGACCGAGCTCTGCCCGTTTGGCCTCAGGAAGGACACTCGCTGTCTGCCGGAGCACGGCACCTGGGAGCCAGAAAACCACCACGGCGAGGACCAGAATGCTGAGCCCGGCGCCCAGAATGAGCCGCAAGCGGCCCGGATGCGGCCGTGACCGTTCGATGACACCGCGGACCTTTTCGATTGCAGCGATCATCTCTGGTTCACTGATTTCGAGGAGTTCGTCGGCCTCCACATCTGGCGCATAGAGCGCTGGCATTTTACCTGGATTGAGGCGGTGCACGGCAGGCAGAGACCAATGCGATAGCGCGGTTTCGCTGAGCGTCGAGATCATCAGCGTGGCATCACCAAGAGACACCAAGACCTCGCGGCGCTGGCTGTCTTCGGTCTCGCGCCAGAGGCCGGTGGCCTCAAGCCGCTGATATTCACTGAGCGCGGTCATGCCTGTGTGTGCTGCCCTTGTTTTGCCGACAGGATAGCCGAAGGCGAAAACCCGCTCAACTTAAAGCTCGAGACGGCGGGTGATGCCGATATTGCGCAGGAAGGTCTCATCATGGCTGACCACCAGAAGCGCCCCGTCATAGGCGTTGAGCCCCGCCTCAATCGCCGCAATCGCGTCGAGATCGAGATGGTTGGTCGGTTCGTCCAAGATCAGGAGCCTGGGCGGACGTTTGCCGCCAAGCGTACAGGCGAGGCCCGCGCGCAGCATTTGGCCACCGCTCAGCGTGCCCGCCATTTGCAGCGCGGCATCGGCGCGGAACAGAAACCGCGCAAGCGCGGCGCGGCAGGTATTTTCATCGGCCTCGGGATTTAGGGCGCGGAAATTGTCGCGCAGGGTTAGGCTAGGGTCGAGCAGGCGGACATGTTGGTCCAGCATCGCGTGATCCGGCAGGATCGTGACGGTGCCGGACGCAGAGGAGAGATTGCCGGTGAGCAGGTTAAGCAGGGTCGATTTGCCGATCCCGTTCGGGCCGGTGATCGCGACGCGTTCGGCGCCGGTCATCTGGATCGAAACGTCGCGGATGATGGGGCGCTCCGCATTGCCGCCGCCGGTCAACTCTTGCGCCTTCAGCACGGTTTGACCACTGGCGAGCCCCGTCGGTGCGAGATCAAGTTTCAGGGGCGTCAGACGTTCGACCCGCGCGGCAGCCTCCGTCACCGCGCTTTGCGTCTCATCCACCTGTTTCTCAGCGAGGCGTGACATGGCCCCACCGGTCGCTTCGCTTCGGGCTTTGGCCTTATCGGCGGCGATTTTGGGCATGTCGCCCCGAGCGCGTTTCGCCCGGCCGGTGCGGTCTTTGCGCGCCTTGCGTTCCAGAGCTGTCTGCCGCTTGCGGGCGATCTCGGTCGCATGGCGTTCTGCGGTATTGAGATCATGGGCGGCGGCGGCAAGTTCCAAAGATTTCTGCGCCTGATAGAAGCTGTAATTGCCGCCATAATGGGTCGCACCCAGGGAGGTCAGTTCGGTGATTGAGTCCATGATTTCAAGGAGATCACGGTCATGGCTCACGATGATCGCGCCGCCTTTCCAGCTTTGTAACAGGTCAAACACCGCATCCCGACCTGCGCGATCGAGATTGTTGGTCGGCTCATCGAGCAGGAGAAAGTCGGGCTCGGCAAAGATCAAGGCGGCGAGGCGGGCACGAGTTTGTTGGCCGCCAGAGAGATGATCGAGCGGCACCTCAGGGGCGGTATCGAGACCGACGCGGGAGAGAGCCGCCTGGATGCGAGCCTCAAGCGTCCAGTCGGCCGCTGCAAGATCCTCGGCGCTGGCCGCGCCCGCTTCGGCGCGAGACAGGATTGCGAGAGCCTCGCGTGCCCCAAACAGATCGGCGATGGTCTGGCCCGCGGGCGGCTGCGCCTGCTGCTGGAGCAGGGCGGTGGTGCCGTCGCAAGTGATCTGTCCTGCTTGCGGGATTAGACTGCGATGAATCAGATGCAAGAGCGTCGTCTTGCCGACGCCATTTCGCCCGACCAGACCGATCAGGCCGGGGCCGAATTGTAGGGTGAGATCAGTGAAAAGCGGGTTCTGGTCAGGTGTGGACCAGGAGAGGTTCGAAAGCTGGATCGTGCAAGGCATGAGCGGTAATTTCCACAAGGACAGGGGCGCGCGAGGCGGGTGTCGGGTGGAAATTGCTCATGTCAGGGAACTCCAATTGCTCTGCTGTTGAGATAGGCACGCGCCAGGTGGCGATCAAGGTTCAGAGGCTCTTGGCCTGCTGCCTCAGCTCGAATTTCTGAATCTTGCCGGTAGAGGTTTTCGGCAGTTCGGTGAAGATCACATGTTTCGGCGTTTTGAACCCGGCGAGGCGTTGGCGGGTGAAGGCAATCAGCTCCGCCTCGGTCGCCGTCGCGCCCTCTTTCAACTCAACAAAGGCGCAGGGCACCTCGCCCCATTTCTCATCCGGCTTGGCGACGATGGCGCAGAGCGAGACCGACGGGTGATGCATCAGCGCGCCCTCGACCTCCACCGAGCTGACGTTTTCGCCGCCGGAGATGATGATATCCTTCGCGCGGTCGGCAATTTGCACATAAGAATCAGGGTGTTGGAGAGCGATGTCCCCGGTGTGGAAATAGCCCCCTTGGAAGGCCTCCGCCGTTGCGCGCGGGTTCTTGTAATAGCCTTTCATGACCGCATTGCCGCGCATCATGATCTCCCCCAGGGCCGCGCCATCCATCGGAATCTGCGCCATGGTCTCAGGCGCCATCACCGTCACATGGTCCATATTTGGGAAGGCCACGCCTTGGCGCGCCTTGATCCCGGCGCGCTCTTCAGGTGGCAGATCATCCCAGAGCCCATCTTGCCAGGTGCATTCTGTGGCTGGGCCATAGACCTCGGTCAGGCCATAGACTTGGGTCACGTGGAAGCCCATGGTTTCAATGGCGGCGAGCGTCGCGGCGGCGGGCGGTGCACCGGCGGTAAAGACCTCGACGGTATGGTCAAAGGCCCGGCGCTCTTCGTCTTTGGCGTTGACGATCATGTTCAGGACAATCGGTGCGCCGCCAAAATGGGTCACGCCCTCATCGGCAATGGCGTTATAGATGTTTTCCGCAGTGATCTCGCGGCAGCAGACGGTTGTACCGCCAAGCGCGGGCATGCCCCAGACATGGCACCAATTGTTGCAATGGAAGAGCGGGACAATGGTCAAATAACGTGGGTAGAGCGTCATCCGCCAAGAGATCGGCGTGCCCATGGTGATCAGATAAGCGCCGCGGTGGTGATAGACCACGCCTTTGGGCCGGCCCGTGGTGCCCGAGGTATAGTTGAGCGCAATCGACTCCCATTCATCCTCCGGCATGATCCAAGGCGCATCCGGGTCGCCCTCGGCCAAGAGCGCGTCATAGGTCAGATGGCGGCCGGAGGCGTGATACCCCGCTTGCTCATCCGGCACTTCGACGATCAGCGGCGGTTCACCCTCCATCGCGCCGATGGCGGCCTCCAGCACGGTGAGGAACTGGGTGTCGGCCAGCACGATTTTCGCCTCGCCATGGTCGAGGATATAGCTGATCGTGCCGGGGTCGAGACGGATGTTGATGCTGTTGAGCACGGCACCCGCCGCGGGCACGCCAAAATGCGCCTCCACATGGGCCGGGAGGTTGGGCAAGAGGGCCGCCACCACATCGCCCGGCGCGACGCCGCGTTTTGTCAGCGCCGAGGCAAGGCGCGAGACGCGGGCGTGGTATTCAACATAATTGGTACGGAAACGGCCATAGATCAGCGCCTCGCGCGTTGGAAAGACGGTCGCCGCGCGTGCGAGATGGGAGAGGGGCGTCAGCGGCACGTAATTCGCCGGACGCTTCTCAAGGCCCGTTTCGTCTTTCATCCAGCCCATGCCAGTCCCCCGTTTCGACGCTCGTTCACGCGAGTATGGGGCGGGGCGGGAGGCTTGAAAAGGGGCTGATCCGCGATCGGGAAGTGGATAGGCTGCGGCTTATGATCATCTCACCTGGGCGGCGCTATATCTTCGTGCATATCCCGAAAACCGGCGGGACCTCGATGGCCTTGGCGCTGGAGGCGCGGGCCAAAGCCGATGACATCCTAATCGGCGATACACCAAAGGCGCAGCGTCGGAAGCGGCGGCTCAAAGATGTGCGTACAGTGGGGCGGCTTTGGAAACACTCAACCTTGGCCGATGTGGAGGGGCTGATCACCGAAAAGGAGATGGCCGAGTTCTTTGTTTTCACCTTGGTTCGGAACCCGTGGGATCGGATCGTTAGCCTCTATCATTGGCTGCAGACTCAAAACTTCGATCACCCGATGGTGCCCTTGGCGCACGGTTTGGACTTTGAACGCTTCGTAACCCATGCCGACGTGGCGCAGAGGGTCCGCGCGCAGCCATACCGGATGTTTACACGCGGCCCGTCCGGGGTGGATCATGCGGATGCTTATCTGCGTCTGGAACATCTGGAAGAGGATTTGACACCGCTGGAGGCGCATCTGGATTTCCGGCTCCAAATACCAGTTGAGAATGCCTCTGATCGTCGGGCGGATTATCGGAGCTATTATAGCGACAGGGCGCAAGAGGCCGTGGCACAGGCTTGCGCCGAGGATATCGCACGGTTCGGATATGCGTTTGGGTGAATGTGTGGCCGTTTTGAGCCCAAACTGAAGGACGCTGCTTGCTGCAACAATGTCTGCTATCCGGCCAACTCCTTGGCTAACCATGCAAGAAGCTGTTCCGCCTTAGGGTGTAGATTTCGGCCCGCACCGCGAAACACTGATATCTCTGTCGGTCGCTCCAGGACTTGCTCACATGGCCTGATCAGTTTGCCCTCAGCGATCAAGCCTTCGGTTGTGCGCTTCCATCCAAGCGCAACACCCTGGCCTGCGACGGCGGCCTGCAATGCTAGGGGATAGCTGTCGAACGGCACAAGGCGAGAACGTCTTGGAAGCCGCTCACCGATACCTTCGAACCAGTGTTGCCATTCCATCCAGTCCTGCGGAACGACAGAGTGTGACAGGAGAGGGAACGCCGGCAGATCATCTGGCTTAAGCGGAAGAACCTGATCGGATACGAGCGTTGGCGCGCAAACCGGGAAAATGTCGTCCGCTGCCGTAAAAGCCAGCCGTGCCGAACCGGACGCACGGCCTGAAGTTTGTATGGCCAGATCGAAGCCCTCTGGTGTTTCCGTCAACGGCTTGAGGGAACTCACCACGCGCAGTTCAACTCCGGGGTTCTGTTCGTGGAAGCGAGCCAGGCGCGGCATGAGCCAATAGAACGCCTCGCAAAGCTGGCAGTGAAGCACTAACTCGCTCGATCGCTTTTCGCCTTGAAGCAGCGCAATCTCAGCCGCCACGTCCGAGAGCGCGTCCGCAACGGCTCGTCCCAGTCGTCTGCCCGCGTCCGTCAGGAACACCGCTCTGTTCCGGCGTTCAAACAGGAGTATTCCCATTTCCTTTTCCAGAAGCTGGATCTGCTTGCTTATCGCCGTCTGTGTCAGACCAAGCTCGATGGCGGCCAGAGAAAAGCTCTCATGACGCGCCGCAGCTTCAAATGGCTTCAAACGAGACAGCGGTGGCAACTTGCGGTTTGTATCATCCATGAAAAAAACTCATGCAAATTCTCGGGAAACTCCTTTTTTATTTTGGATGATACATGATTTTCATGGGGTATCGAAGCATGTCGCATAGGTGTGACGAAAATGGCGAGCCCGGCTCAAAAGCACCAGACGCAACGCGCGATATTGGCGATTGTTGCCTCCGTCGCCGCTTTGTCGCTCGGGGATGCTGTCATAAAGGCAACGGGCCTCTCATTGCCGCTCTGGCAGATGTACATTTTGCGCTCCGCCCTGGTCTTGCCTGCCTTGTGGTGGCTGGCACGCCGGCAGGGATTGATCGCCCTGCATGCGCCGTTTTGGATCATGATCCGCGGCGTGCTTCTGGTCGTCATGTGGCTGAGTTACTATGCTTCTTTGCCGCTTATGCCGCTGTCTTTAGCGGCGGCGGCCTACTACACCGGGCCGCTGTTTATCGTCGCGCTATCTGCCGTGACCGCGCGCCGCTGGCCAACAGGTCGCGCGATCTTTGCCATTTTCTGTGGTTTTCTCGGGGTGTTGATGATTATCAGGCCCGACACATCAGGCTTCGAGATCGCGACCTTGCTGCCTGTCATCGCCGCCTTTCTTTACGCCTGCGCGATGGTGCTGACGTCTGCAAAGTGCCAAGTAGAAAGTCCTTTCGTATTGGCCCTGGCTCTGAATATGACCTTCATTGTCGCTGGCGCAGCCCTCGGTGTTTTTTCTGGACGTGAAGGATCGGTCGTCCTTGGTCCGTGGCAACCCGTTGATCTGACACTGTTCGCAACCGTCGCTGCACTTGCCGCCCTGATCCTGATCGGAAGTGTGGGTGCAGCCTATGCCTATCAGAACGGGCCACCAACCACGGTCGCCGCGTTCGATTACAGCTATCTGGTGTTCAGCCTGCTCTGGGGGGCGCTATTCTTCAGCGAGTTACCGGGCACCATCGCTTTGATTGGGATATTCGTTATTCTCGGGGCGGGTATTTTCGCCATGCCATCTGGTATGGGCGGGCGACGACGGCGGAGTGGAGCTAAGAATGAGCATTGAAACCTGGCTGGCTTACATCGCTGCCTATACGATTATCTCACTTATCCCTGGCCCGAGCGTTTTCATGGTACTGGGTCAGTCCCTTTCGCGTGGTTTGGGTGCGGCAACATTCTGTATACTGGGAGATGTGTTTGGTGGCATAGTCGTCATGACGGTCTCCTATGTCGGTCTCGGCGTCCTTCTGGCAGCATCGAGCGAAGCTTTCTTTCTGCTCAAATGGGCGGGCGTGGCCTATATGGCATGGCTGGGATACGGGCAGATCAAAGTTGCACGTCGACTTCGTGAAGAGGATTTGGCCCTGCAATCGTTCACCGGATTTCGCTCCGCCAGCATGAGGGCAGGCTTTCTAACCGGGGTCCTCAACCCGAAGGCCATCATGTTTTACATTGCGTTCCTGGCTCAGTTCATGAACCCGGCCCTGCCCATGACGCCTCAATTCCTAATCCTGATGCTGACGTCTAGCGTCGTCGTGTTTGTCGTTCTGATAGGGTACGCTCTCTTGGCGATGCAGGCCCGACGCAAGCTGACAAGTCTACGCGCCCGAAAGTCGATGGGATACGCCGGAGGTTCCTTCCTTTTGGGCGGCAGCGTCTGGATGGCGGCGACGCGATAAACCAGCGATTCACCGACCGCCTCCGAAGGGGAGCAGAGTCCGCAAAGCGGACTAGCGGGCGCTCTGGTGGAGCGCCCGCCGATAGCTCACGCCGCTGACTTTGCTTCCGGGCCGAACCGCCCATAGAAGCTCTGGCCTTTATCGGCCATCTCGCGGAGTAGGCCAGGCGTCGTGAACCGGTCGCCATAGGCCTCCGTCAACTGGTCGCAACGGTCGGCGGCATAGGGGGTGCCGAGGATGTCGAGCCAGGAGAACGGGCCGCCCGACCATGGCGCGAAACCCCACCCCAGGATCGCGCCTACATCGCCTTCACGGATGTCTTCGAGGACGCCTTCCTCCAAGGCACGCACGGCTTCCAGAACCTGGGCAAAGAGCAAGCGATGCTGGACTTCGACCAGTTCAGGCTGCGTCTCGGCGACCGGGAATTTCTCGCCGAGACCTTCCCAAAGGCCGAGACGTTTGCCTTTGTCATCATAGGCGTAGAAGCCGGAATTGGACTTGCGGCCCAAGCGCCCTTCGTCGGCCATCCAGAAGATCACCTCGTCAGACGCATCGTCATAGGCGTCACCCATCGCGGCCTTGGTCGCCTTGGCGATTTTCACGCCAAGATCGATCGAGGTCTCATCGGTGAGTTGCAGCGGCCCAAGCGGCATACCGACCAGTTTCGCGGCATTCTCGATCAAAGCTGGCGCGACACCCTCTTTGACCATGCGGATGCCCTCGTTGATGTAAGGGATGATGCAGCGATTGGCGTAGAAGAACCGCGCGTCATTGACCACGATTGGCGTCTTGCGGATCTGGCGCACGAAATCGAGCGCCTTGGCCACGGCCACATCACCAGTCTCCTTACCCTTGATGATCTCCACCAGCATCATCTTGTCGACAGGCGAGAAGAAGTGGATACCGATGAACTGCTCCGGTCGCTCCGAGGCTTTGGCCAGTTCGGTGATCGGCAAGGTGGAGGTGTTGGTGGCGAAGATCGCGGTTTCGGGGATCACGGCCTCGGTTTTCTTTGTTACCTCGGCTTTGACGCCCATATCCTCGAACACCGCCTCCACGATCAGGTCGCAACCGTCGAGCAGCGCGTAATCGGTGGTGGGTGTGATGCGGCCCAACACCTGATCTTTCTTCTCTTGAGTGACCTTCTTACGGGCCATGCCTTTGTCGAGGATACTTTCCGAGTACGATTTGCCCTTCTCGGCGGCCTCTTGCGCATTGTCGATCAGCACGACCTCGATCCCCGCATTGGCCGAGACATAGGCAATGCCCGCGCCCATCATACCGGCGCCGAGGATGCCGACTTTCTTCACACGTTGGTCCTCAACCGCCGGGCGGTTCGCGCCTTTCTCCAACGCTTCTTTGTTGATGAAGAGGCTGCGGATCATGGCGGAGGAAGAGGGGTTCATCAAGACAGAGGTGAACCAGCGTGCCTCGATCTGGAGCGCGGTATCGAAGGGCACCAGGGCGCCCTCATAAACTGCGGAAAGGAGCGCCTTCGCCGCCGGATAAACGCCTTTGGTCTTGCCGTTGATCATGGCCGAGGCGCCAACAAAGGTCATGAAGCCCGCCGGGTGGTAGGGCGCGCCGCCGGGCATTTTCCAGCCCTTCTGATCCCAGGGTTTGACGATATCCGCATCGCCTGCCGAAAGTACCCATTCCTTTGCTTTTTCAAGCAGTTGATCGGCAGGCACGACCTCATCGATCAGTTGCGCCGATTTCGCTTTGGCCGGGTCGAGGGTCCGGCCTTCCAAGAGGACCGGTGCGGCCGCCATGGCCCCGACCATCCGCGAATAGCGGGTGGTGCCGCCGCCGCCGGGGAAGATGCCGACCAGGATTTCCGGCAGGCCGATTTTGGCCTTCGGATTGTCGGCCATGAAACGACGATGACAGGCCAGCGCGATTTCTGTCCCGATCCCCATGCAGGTGCCGGTGATGGCGCAGGCGACGGGTTTGCCGCCCTTGTTGGTCTTCGGGTCCATCCCGGCGCGCTCGAGACGGCGCAGGATGCGATGGCCGTTCATCGTAAAGTCGAACAGCCCTTTGGCGGGGGCGTCGCCGGATTCCTCTCGGATCTTGGCGAGCGTGTTCAGATCCATGCCGCCCGCAAAGGTTTCCTTGCCGGAGGTGATAACCACGCCTTTCACCGCGTCATCTGCCAGCGCTTGATCAATCAGGCCCTCGACAGCTTCAAATGCCTCACGGGTGAGGACGTTCATGGATTTCTCCTTCACGTCCCAGGTGATGACGGCGACGCCGTCGGGGCCGGTCTCCATCGTGAAATCGGTCATTTCTTCATCCTTTCCTGAATTTCGCGCATTGTCGGAAGGGCGCCAGAGGGCTGAAACTCAGGCCCCGGAAAACCCTTATTCGACAAGGAATTGGTGACTTCACTGCATTTCCAGCGGCCGTCGGCCAGACAGAGGATCATGCGGCTCTTAACGGGGCCAAAGACGGGATCACCGTCTTTGGTCATCGTGGTTTGGTGGTAGCCATAGATGCGATCGCCCGAGATGAACTCGGCATAATCGGCGCGTCGTGTCAGGCGGTCGGCGCCGTAGCAGAGCATTTTTTTGCAGAGCAGATCGAAGAACGGTCGAACATCCTCGGGTGTGTTCACCAGATGATCGACCGAGTCGTAGTGCACATTATGCGGTATCGTGAAATAGCTGCACCAGCGGTCGAAATCCTGATCGTGGACCGTCTCACTGAGAGCATCTAGGAACGCTTGGTAGACTGGTTCGGCCCGGGCCTGCGTAGCACGTATGTCAGACATCGGCTCCGCCCATTTGTCCTGAAACGCGCCAGGCGCCGAGCGGACAACATCCACCGGGAATCTCCGGTTGCTCAATTCATGTTCCGCCTCAGCGAGATACCAGGCATTATCTTCCAGACGCAGGATCATCCGGCTGCCATAGGGCGGCACGACCGCAATTGCGTCCCGCAGCATATATGTTGTATGCCACCCCTCAATCACCAAGTGATTGATATAGCGTGCTTTATTTACCAGGCGGATGTAATGGGTGACCTGTTGGTTCTTTAGGTTTTGGGTCACGGTGATCATGTCGCCGATCAAGTCTTCGCGGGTTTCGAACACGGTTTCATCCGCGGTTGTACGCATCACGAATGGCAGCGCGACCTGATCGACGAAACGCTCGGTTTCGCCGTCTAGGAGCAGCGCCGAGGTTTCGTCGAGCCACACTTGGTAGATTTTCGACGGGTCCTGCATCTGCCCGCTGCGGGGAGGTGTCGTCGGCGTGGTCATGAGACATCACCCCGCGGTAGGATATCTGGCCAGGAGACATAAGCCGTGAAATGCCGGGTTTTGGTGGAGCCCCAGATGCCACCGCGCCGTTCAAGTGCGGTCTCATTGGAGAATCTGGGCACGACCAGTTTGCCACGGGACGTCAAGAAGCTGTCATGCGTCCCGTGCAGATGGGTGGCATCGTCAAACTGAGCCTCCCGCCCGATGCGGACATACGCATCGACATCCTGACTGGCTAGCGCGTTGGCAAAGCCGAAGAAATGATGGCGGATCGTTTCATCATCTTCCATGTGGAAGGTCTGCGTCTCTGTGATCAACAGATGCGGCAGGAAGATACGGGCGAGGAAGGTGTCCGCATCGCGCGCCAGGAGTGCCTCGCCCGTGAGGTCGAGATACTCCTGATAGATATCGAGCGCGGATGCGGGCATCGGTTGGGGTTTCCCTCGCCAGCCGGTTTATACGCGTTCGATGATCGTGGCGGCCCCCATGCCGGACGCGACGCAAAGCGTTGCCAGACCGGTGCCTTTGCCGCTGCGCTCCAGCTCATCAAGCAGCGTGCCGATGATCATCGCGCCCGTGGCACCAAGCGGGTGACCCATGGCGATCGCACCGCCATTCACGTTCACCTTCTCATGATCGACGTCAAACGCCTGCATGAAACGCAGCACAACCGAGGAGAACGCCTCGTTCACCTCGAAGAGGTCGATATCCGAGATCGACATGCCGCTATCTTCGAGAATCTTCTGCGTCGCGGGCACGGGGCCCGTCAGCATGATCGTCGGGTCGGTGCCGATTTTGCAGGTGGCGCGGATGCGCGCGCGGGGTTTCAGGCCATTGGCCTCGCCAAAGGCTTTGTTGCCGATCAAAAGCGCGGCGGAGCCATCGACAATGCCCGAGGAGTTGCCCGCGTGGTGGATGTGGTTGATCGCCTCCAGATGAGGGTATTTCATCAGCGCGACTGCATCGAAGCCGGGCATGGTTTCGCCCATTTCCTTGAAGGCCGGTTTCAACCCGCCGAGGGTTTGCATATCGGTGCCAGGGCGCATGTATTCATCGTTGTCGAGGATGGTCAGCCCATTGCGATCCGTCACCGGCACGATGGATTTGGCAAAACGATTGTCGTCCCAGGCGGCTTTGGCACGGGCCTGAGAATGCATCGCCAGCTCATCCGCGTCGTCGCGGGAGAACCCGTATTCGGTGGCGATGATATCGGCAGATATGCCTTGCGGCACGAAATAGGTGTCCATGGCGATAGAGGGGTCGACGGCGATGGCGGCCCCATCAGACCCCATAGCGACACGGCCCATCATCTCGACGCCACCGGCGATATAGGCGTCCCCGCCGCCGCCACGCACCTGATTGGCGGCCAGGTTGACCGCTTCCAGACCCGAGGCGCAGAACCGGTTGATCGCAAGGCCGGGGATACGTTCATCCAGGTCCGATGCCAGAACTGCCGTGCGGGCCAAGCATCCGCCTTGTTCGCCGACTTGGGTGACATTGCCCCAGATCACATCTTCGACCGCATGCCCATCAAGCCCGTTGCGCTCTTTCAAGGCGTTCAGCGTATGGGCCGAAAGCCGCGCGGCAGTCACTTCGTGCAGGGCTCCATCCTTGCGGCCTTTGCCACGGGGGGTGCGGATCGCGTCGTAGATATAGGCATCGGTCATGAGATTACTCCAGTGAACTTGGCCCGCCGAGTGCGGTAGGCGGAAGGCGAGAAAAAGAAAACGGGCGCGCAAGATGCGCGGCCCGTCAGCAAAACCGGATTGTGCCGGGAATCAGTCGAAGCAGGGCAGGCAGCCGCATCCGAAATCGCAGCCCTCGACATTGATCCTGCTGCATGAGCAGGCACCGCAGGCCTCGTCTGCGGTAGCACACGCGCTATCGGCGTCGTTCGGATTGTCGTTTGTGCCAGACGTTGCCTCTGTGTCGGAGCTGGCCGCTGTCTGTCCGTTTGCAAATCCGGGGGCGCAAAAGCTCGGCAAGGCGCAGCAACCGACGCCGCATCTATCGGTACAGGCCCCTTCGGGCGCAACCTCATCCCCGTTGCGACGGAGCCGTTGCCTGCGCTGTCGCGGCGTTTCTTCACCATTTGGCGCGCTGGAATGCGCAGGGCATGCCGCCCGCAATGTGAGCGAGGCCTCTTTGCAATCGCGGAACCGTTGCAGGATATACGGGATCGCAAGCCAGACCCCGTGATCACGGATGGCGTATTTTGCAAAGCCCGAACAACCCGTTCCGCCATGCAGAACCGAATGCGCACATCGGAAGCCTTTGTGCGGCGAGAGAAACCGTTGATATCCCCAGATTGCACCGAGCGCGAGCTGACTGACCATAAGAGTGCCTCTTGTCTTTGTTTGTCAGAGGCTTGGCACAAGTCGGAGCCGACCGCCAATGGGGGATTTCCTCTAGTTGTCATGGTGTATAGGCCCGCTGCATGAGGTCATAAGGATGTTGCCAGCCGGGTGTGGCGGCGATGTTGGTCAGCCAGCGGTCGATATTCGGGTAACTGGCCCGCTCGAAGGTAAAGGCTTCGGGGTAGAAGAGATATCCGACGCAGGAGATGTCGGCGATGGTCAGACCGTCGCCGACAAGCCAGTTGCGGTTGTCGAGGGCGGCGTTGAGCACTTTCAGAGCCGAGGCCAGCCGCATCGCCAGAAAGCCGTTGACATCGGCATTGCGCTTTTCCTCGGGGAGGAAATTCATGTTGAACCGGAGTGTGCCTGCCACGCCGGACAGTTTGTGGTTGTCGAAAAACATCCACCGCAAGATATCGCGCCGCTCTTGTGCGTTGCTGCCGCCCAGTTTGCCGGTCTTGGAGCTGATATAGTCCAAGATCACACCCGATTGGCTCAAGGTTGTGCCCTCAGCATCAAGCACCGGCACTTCGCCCATAGGGTTGAGCGCGCGGAACTCGGGCGTGCGCGTCTCGCCTTTGAAGAAATCAACGAAAACCGGCTCCCATTCGAGGCCTGAAAGTTCCAGCGCGAGCGCGGCCTTATAGGCGTTTCCACTTTCGGCGAAGCAGTAGAGTTTATGTGTCATATCCGTGCGCCTCCCCGCGCCGGGCCATCTTATGTTTGACCCGGTAAAACCGGGGATGCTGTCACCGTTTTCGCTCTTCCAACTCCGAGTTAAAAAGGCGAAGCCGTGCGGTCAGGTTCTCTTCAGTGATCACACTGTTCCAGTTTTCGAACAGGAAGGACAGGAACTCACCCTCATCCAATCCCGCCTCGGTCGAGAGTGCCCGCAGCTTGCGAAACCCATCCTCGCTCATCGCGAGATTGGGGCGGCGGGTCAGGCGGAGTCGTTTGGGCATGTGCTGTCCTTCCGGTCGAGACCTCAGAAATTGGCGGCGTCCAGCGCCATGACCGTCTCACCGCCGGTTTGAATCCGGGCCAGGTGGGTTGCGGTCATCGGCAATTGGCGCGCCATGTAGAAGCGCCCTGTGGCCAGTTTCGTCTCATAGAAATCTGGGTCCGAGGTGCCGGTTTCAAGAGCTTCCAGCGAGGCCTTGGCCATCCGGGCCCACATCAGGCCCAAGCAGACATGGCCAAAGAGATGCATGAAATCATAAGAACCGGAGAGCGCGTTGTTGGGGTTCTTCATGCCTTCTTGCATGAAATACATCCCCGCGGCCTGCAGGTCTTTCGACGCGGCCTTGAGTGGCCCGAGGAAATCCGCATTCAGCGCTTCATTGCCTTCATTCTCTTTGATGAAGGTCTTGACCAGCTCGAAGAAGGCCATGACGTGTTTGCCGCCATCTTGCGCCAGTTTCCGACCGACCAGATCCAGCGCTTGGACGCCATTGGCACCTTCGTAGATCATCGCGATCCGGGCATCGCGCGTGAACTGCGACATGCCCCATTCTTCGATATAGCCGTGACCGCCATAGACCTGCTGTGCCTGCACGGTCATGTCATAACCCTTGTCGGTCAGGAACCCTTTGATCACCGGCGTCATCAGCGAGATCAACCCATCCGCATCAGCGTCTTTTGCACGATGCGCCTGATCGATCAGGGTGGAGCCCCAAAGCAGGAAGGCGCGGCCAGCCTCGGTGAAGCTTTTCTGCTCCATCAGGTTGCGGCGGATATCGGGATGCACGATCAGCGGGTCGGCTGGGCCATCGGGGTTTTTCGGCCCCGTTACATCGCGGCCCTGCAACCGGTCTTTGGCGTAGAAGAGCGCATTTTGGTAGGCCGCTTCGGCTTGTGCCAGACCTTGCATGCCAACACCCAAACGCGCTTCGTTCATCATGGTGAACATCGCCCGCATCCCTTTGTGCTCGTCGCCCAAGAGATAGCCGGTCGCCTCGTCATAGTTCATCACACAGGTGGAGTTGCCGTGGATGCCCATTTTCTCTTCGATCTTGCCGCAGGCGACACCATTGCGCGTGCCCAGGCTGCCATCTTCATTCACCAGGAACTTCGGGACGATGAAGAGGGAGACGCCTTTGATCCCTTCGGGTCCACCGACAATCTTGCCCAGCACCAGATGGATGATGTTGTCGGCCATGTCATGTTCGCCCGACGAGATGAAAATCTTCTGCCCGGTGATCTTGTAGCTGCTATCGTCCTGCGGCTCGGCTTTGGTCCGCATCAGGCCCAGATCGGTGCCGCAATGCGGCTCCGTCAGGTTCATCGTGCCGGTCCAGTCGCAGGCCACCATTTTCGGCAGATAGGTGTCTTTCTGCTGCTCCGTGCCATGGGCCAGGATTGCGCTCGCCGCGCCATGGGTCAGGCCCTGATACATGGTGAACGCCTGGTTCGCGGCCGAGAACATCTCGCCCACGGCGGTGCCGATCACATAAGGCATGTTCTGCCCGCCATATTGCTCGGGCATGTCGAGCCCGGGCCAGCCGCCCTCTTTCATCTGCTCAAAGGCCTCTTTGAAGCCAGTCGGGGTGCGCACCACGCCGTTTTCCATGGTGCAGCCCTCGGTATCGCCCACTACGTTCAGCGGGGTCAGGACCTCGCTGGCGATTTTGCCCGCCTCGTCGAGGACAGCCTGCGTGAAGTCGCGTTCCATCTCGTCATAGCCCGGCACATCCTGGCCGGAGACATCCAACACCTCATGCAGGATGAATTGCATGTCTTTCGTGGGGGCAGTGTAGCTTGGCATCGTAAGGGCTCCTCCCGAGCGGTCCTGTCGTCGCGGCTTATTCGGCGGCGTCTTTTGTGGTCGTCACATTGGTCAGCATGTCTTGGACAAGGCCGATCTGCGATTTCAGATCGTCGATGGCGAGGTCCAACTCGGCGCGTTGGCGTTCCATATCGGCCAGGCGGTCACCGGCCACATCCAGCGTGCGGCTCAACTGCGTGGCTTGCTGATCACCGGCATAGTAGAGGTCGAGAAGCTGGCGGATTTCTTCCAGAGAGAAGCCAAAACGCTTGCCTCGCAGGATCAGTTTCAGCCGCGCCCGGTCGCGCCGGGTGAAGAGGCGTTTTTGCCCCTCGCGGATCGGAAACAGCAGTTCTTTGGATTCGTAAAACCGCAAGGTGCGCGGCGTCACCTCGAAGGTGTCGCACATCTCGCGGATGGTCATGGTTTCATTTGTCATCATGTCACTCACAGCGTCAAACATCGATTCTGCCTCAGATGTGCCGGTCTGAAGGTCGTTCTACAAGAATGGCTTACGTTGACGTAAATGAAACGTTGCGTCACTTTAGTGTTGACGAAAGGTCAGGAAAGATAACGTGGGGTCAGGAGTAATATTTGCAAAGTCAACCACCTCTGCAAAATCCCTTATAGGTAAGGGATTCCTTACCTTCCCGCCCCCGCGCGGCGCAGGCGGAGCGGATCGGGTGTGAGAAACCAGAACTGTCCATCGGGCGTCAAAAAGCGCCATCCAGTGCCCTCCCACTGGTACCCGGCGATCCAAAGATAGTGCGATGTGGTCGGCTGCAAGTCGTCTGGATTCATCAGGCTGTCCAACGGCACGGTGCCGATCAACTCACCGGGTGCGGCCCAAATCTCGATCACAGTGATGTCTGGATCACCGGAGTAGGAGAGCAGGTTCAAACCTGGATTGCCGATCAGCACATAGCGCCCATCGCCCGACGGGTGCACATTCCGGCGCCAGCCGGGGATTTCCCATCGATCATCAATGCCGCTGGTGGGTTCAATCATCACCACGTCGCGGTTCAGGTTGCCGGTGACATGCACCCGGCTGTCGGTGATGAAGAAATAGGGTTCCGGTGGGGGCAGGGGGGCATCTGCCCAGGCTGCGGGGCCAGCGATGAGCGCAAGCAAGAGCGCCCAGGCCCTCACGTTCCGCTCGCCGCCGTCGTATCGCGCAGTGCTTGCAATTCGACGATGATCTCATCGAGTTCCTGGCGGCGTTGCGCCAGCTCGTCCAATTGCCGATCGGCCATGGCAAGCCAGGCATCACGTTGCAACACGCCTTCGGGGTCGGCGTCATAGAGTTCCAGCCACTGTCGGATTTCTTCAAGACTGAAGCCAAAGCGGCGGCCGCGAAGAATCAGCGTCATCCGGGCCACTTCGCGCGCGCCATAGAACCGCGCGCGGCCTTCGCGTTCGGGCGCCAGAAGTTCGATATATTCGTAATGGCGCAAGGTGCGCGGGGTCACATCGAACCGCGCACACATCTGTTTGAAATCCAATCTTTCCGCTGTCATGGCTCTTCCCTGGCTTGTCGGGACGTAACGTCACTTTTGCATGAGGCGCGGGGCGAATGCAAAGCGATGTTGCCCCTTGCGCGCGATGGCGTGGATCGGGATGGTGGTGCGGCTGGCGTGCCGCTGGCCAAGGACGAAGAGGGTGGGACATGACGCCGAACGATAAGGCGCGGATTGCGCGGCAATTCATCGAAGCGATCCCGTTTTCGAAAGCGCTGCAGATGCATCTGGACACAATCGGCGACGGGATCGCAGTGATCTCGATGCCCTATTCTGAGGCGCTGGTGGGCGACCCGAAAACCGGCGTGATCCATGGCGGGGCGGTTTCGGCCTTGATGGATACCTGCGGTGGTGCCGCGGTAATGAGCCATTCGGACGCGCCGGTTGGCACGGCGACGATTGATCTGAGAATCGACTATATGCGGCCCGCCACCCCGGGGCAGCGGATTTTGGCGCGGGCGGAATGCTATCATGTGACCCGATCCGTAGCGTTTGTGCGGGCCCAGGCGTTTGATGAGGATGAGACGCGGCCAGTCGCCTCGGCGACGGGGGCATTCACCATTGAACAGGGCAAAGGCGCGGAGGTTAGCCCATGAGCCGCCGCCGCCCGGAACCCGTGCATTTGATCAAACAGCGGCGTGATGCGGCGCTCTCCGCCTTGGTTGATGGGGTGCCCTATATCCGCAGCATGGGGATCACATTCGACCGGCGCGGCGATGAGCTGACGGCGGTGCTGAATTACGATGACAAGCTGATCGGCAATCCATTTTTGCCCGCGCTGCATGGTGGCGCCACCGCCTCGTTCCTCGAAACGGCGGCGATTATCGAGTTGAGCTTCCAGATGCTTTGGGACGAGATCGAAAATGGCCGCTTGGAAGCAGAAGATTTGCGCCCCGAGACCCTGCCGCGCCTGCCGAAGACCATTGATTTCACGGTGGATTATCTCCGCTCCGGCCTGCCGCGCGATGCGTATGCACGCGCCCGAGTGAACCGCAGTGGGCGACGCTATGCGTCGGTCCATGTCGAGGCTTGGCAGGACAATCGCAGTCGGCTTTTTGCCCAAGCCACCGGGCATTTCCTGATGCCTGCACGCCCGGGATAGGATGGAGGCGACGCAGGACTCGGCCCAGCCCCTTAGCCATCGCCGAGTTCTGAAAATCGCGCTGCCTGTTGTCTTGTCCAACGCCACCGTGCCGATCCTCGGCGCGGTCGACACCGGCGTTGTGGGGCAGATGGGCCAAGCCGCGCCGATTGGTGCGGTGGGGATCGGCGCGATCATTCTGAGCAGCGTTTATCTGGTATTCGGTTTCCTGCGCATGGGGACGGTCGGTTTGACGAGCCAAGCCATCGGTGCGCGGGATCAGGCGGAGGTCTCGGCGCTGTTGAGCCGGGTCCTGATCATCGCGTGCGTGGCGGGGCTGACACTGATCATAGTCCAGGCGGCGGTGTTCTGGGCCGCGTTTCAGATCGCCCCGGCCAGCGACGAAGTGGAGGGTTTGGCGCGCGACTATATGGCGATCCGGATCTTCTCCGCGCCGGCGGCAATTGCGATTTACGGGCTGACCGGATGGTTGATCGCGCAAGAGCGCACGACGGGCATGTTGGTTCTGCAATTGGGCATGAACCTCCTGAATATCGGGCTTAGCGTTTTCTTTGTTCTGGGCCTTGGATGGGGCGTCCAGGGCGTGGCGCTTGGCACCTTCCTGTCCGAATGGGCTGGGTTCGCGCTTGGGATATGGCTCTGCCGGGGTGGCTTCAAGGGCGCGGCTTGGCGCGATTGGGCGCGGGTGTTTGATAAGGCCCGGCTCTGGCATATGGCGGCGGTCAATACCGATATCCTGATCCGCTCGGTGATCCTAATGGCCGGGTTCACCTCGTTCCTGTTCATCGGGTCAGATTTTGGCGATGTGCCTCTGGCCGCCAATCAGATCCTGATGCAGTTCATGTATATTACGGCCTATGCGATGGACGGGTTCGCTTTCGCCGCCGAGGCGTTGGTTGGGCAGGCGATGGGCGCCAAGGCGCGCGGCGCCCTTCGGCGGAGCGCGCTGATGACCAGCCAATGGGGCTTGGGGATTTGTATCGCGATGGCGATTGGTTTCGCGCTGATCGGCGGCTGGATCATCGATGTGATGACGACCGCGGAGGATGTGCGGGCCGAGGCGCGGATCTATCTGCCTTGGATGGTGGCTGCGCCCCTGATCGGTTGCGCGTCCTGGATGCTGGACGGGATATTCATCGGCGCCACACGGAGCCAGGATATGCGCAATATGATGATCCTGTCGGGGCTGATCTATCTGGCCGCTCTCTGGCTCTTGATCCCGCCCTTTGGCAATCACGGGCTCTGGGCGGCGCTCTTGGTGTTTTTCGCTGCTCGGGGGATCACGCTGGGCGCGCGTTACCCCGCTCTGGAGCGGGCGGTCGATTGAGAGCGGGCGGAATTATTGCGAAAATTCCGGTCCGTTTTCTGTCCAGAAAACGGCTCCCGCTAGAGCCAGGGCGTGCGATCCGTGCCGATGGCGTCTGCGATCTTCTCATGACCGTCTTGCGCCAAGAGATGATCCAGGTCGCGGGCGATTTGGGAGACGAGGCTCAGCCCGCCATAGACCAGCGCCGTATAAAGTTGCACCGCTGAGGCTCCGGCCTTGATCTTGGCATAGGCCTGTTCTGCACTTGCCACGCCGCCGACCCCGATCAGGGGCAATTCGCCCTGGGTGAGCTCTGAGAGTTTGGCAAGGACACGGGTCGAGCGCTCGAAAAGCGGTTGTCCAGAGAGGCCGCCTGCCTCGCCCGCATGAGTGCTCTTGAGGCCGGTCCGGTCGAGCGTCGTATTGGTCGCGATGATCCCCGCCAATCTGGCCTTGGTTGCAACCTCGGCCACGTCCGCCAGGTCGGCGTCATTCAGATCCGGGGCGATTTTCAGGAAGATCGGGCGCGGCGTCTCCAACACGGCATTGGCCTGCCTGACGCCGTCCAGGAGCGCTGCGAGCGCCTCTTTGCCCTGCAAATCGCGGAGCTTTTCGGTGTTGGGCGAGGAAACATTCACCGTCGCGAAGTCGATATGTGGGCCACAATGGCTGAGCACCGTGGCAAAATCGGCGGCCCGATCGACGCTGTCTTTGTTTGCCCCGAGATTGAGGCCAACGGGAACCGTATGCGGGCGGGTGGCGAGACGCGCCGAGATCGCCTGCATCCCGTCATTGTTGAAACCAAACCGATTGATCGCGGCCCGATCTTCGCTCAGCCGGAACAGGCGTGGCTTCGGATTGCCGGGTTGCGCGCGCGGCGTGGCGGCGCCCACTTCCAGAAAACCGAACCCAGATTTAGACAGAGGGCCAAGGGCCTCGGCATTTTTGTCGAATCCGGCGGCCAGGCCGATTGGATTGGGGAGCGCCAGACCCGCAAACTCCGTGCGCAGGCGCGGCGAGGTCACGAGGCCTGGATGCGGAGCCAAGCCGGTCCGTAGTGCGCTCAGCGCAAGACCATGAGCACGCTCAGGGTCCATGCAATGCATCAGAGCGAGGCCCACGCGTTCCAGCATCAGATCATGCTTTCCGGGAAGATGTGGACCCCATCCTCAAGCGGCAATGGCGCGTGCCAGAGCATGTCGACCTTGCGGAGCGGTGCATAGAGATGTGGGAATTGGGCGCCACCGCGCGACACCTCCCATTTAATCGCCGGGCCAAGTGTGTCGGTGTCATAGGCCAACAGCACCAACCCGTCCTCACCTGCGAAATGCTTCGCTGCGGTCTCGGCGGCTTGGCTGGCAGTTGAGAAATGGATGTATCCATCGGCCACATCAACCGGCGCGCCCGATGTCTCACCCGCGGCGGTCAGCGCGGCCCATTCTTCGGCGCGCAATATCTTGTAAATCTGCATGGGGTCGGAGATGGCCGGTTCGCGCCGTGGCGTCAAGTGTCGTCACCGCGTCACGCAAATGGCTTTACTTGCCCGCGCCCGCCCGCCAATCTGGACGGATCAACACCACCTGGGAGTATACACCATGATTGCGAAAATTCTTCGCTCTACCGCGATGCTGGCCGCTTTGGGCGTGGCCGCACCTGCCGCGGCGGAGACGACCTTGCATATCCTGCATATCAACGACCTGCACAGCCGGATTCAGCCGATCAACCGCTTTGACAGCACCTGCAACGCCGAAGATGACGCGGCGGGCGAATGCTTCGGCGGTGTGGCCCGCGTGGCCACCGCGATCAACACGCTGCGCGACGAGCTGACGGCGGCGGGCGAGAATGTCGTTGTTCTGGATGCGGGGGACCAATTCCAGGGCAGCCTGATGTACACGACCTATAAGGGCGAAGTTGAGGCCGAAATGATGATGGCCATCGGCTTTGACGCCATGGCGGTGGGCAACCATGAGTTTGATGATGGTCCGCAGGGTCTGTCTGATTTTCTCGATCTCGTGGACTTCCCAGTCATCTCGGGCAACCTGGATTTGAGCCAGTCGAATCTGCTGAACGACCGCGTGGGCGACTACGTGATCCTGGACGTGAACGGCATGCAGGTGGGTGTGGTCTCTGCACTGGCGACCGACACGGTGGAAACCTCCAGCCCCGGGCCAAACGTTATCTTCCAAAACGAGGTGGATGCGCTACAGGCCGATGTGGACGAACTGACCGAGCAGGGCGTGAACATGATCATCGCGCTGACCCATGTGGGTCTGCCGGTGGATATCGCCATTGCCGAGGCGGTCTCTGGCATCGATGTGATCGTGGGCGGGCATTCGCACACCTATCTCTCGGCCAGCGACGAAGACCGTGCCGGGCCTTACCCGACCTTCGCAACGAACCCCGACGGTACGCTGGTGCCGATCGTGCAGGCCTATGCCTATTCGAAGTATCTCGGCCATCTCGAAGTGACCTTCGATGATGACGGCAATGTCGTCTATGCAGGCGGCGATACGATGGTGCTGGATGCCAGCGTTGAACCCGATGCCGAGATTGCTGCCCGCGTCGCCGAACTGGCCGGACCCATCGAAGAGGCGATGAGTGATGTCGTCTCGGTCGCGTCCGAACCGATTGAAGGCTCGCGCGAGGTCTGCCGTGCCGGGGAATGCGCCATGGGGAACCTGGTGGCCGATGCGATGCTTGAGCGCGTGCGTGACCAAGGTATTCAGATCGCGATCCAGAATGGTGGCGGGTTGCGCGCGTCGATCGATGGCGGCGACATCACCATGGGTGAGGTCTTCACCGTTCTGCCATTCCAGAACACACTGGCGACCTTCCAGCTCAGCGGTGCAGATGTTGTCGCGGCGCTCGAAAACGGGGTCAGCCGGGTTGAGGACGGCGCGGGCCGGTTCCCGCAAGTCTCTGGCATGCGCTATGTCTGGGACGCGGCCGCCGAGCCGGGCAGCCGGATCGTATCCGCCGAGCTCGAAATCGATGGCGGTTGGGAGACGATTGACCCCGAGGCGATCTATGGCGTTGTGTCCAACAACTACATGCGCGGTGGCGGCGATGGGTATTCCATGTTCGCAACCAATGGCATGAATGCCTATGATTTCGGCCCTGGCCTGGAGCAGGTTGTGGCCGACTATCTGGGCGAAAACACGCCTTACATGCCGTTCACGGATGGCCGAATTTCCGCGGCGGAATAAACGGTCTATCTTCGATTTTGGGGGCCGGCGCAGGATGTCTTGCGCCGGCCCTTTCTCGTTCCAAATGCTGCTATGCAGAAATCGCATTGCGGCCATCGAAAACTGTCAATTGTGGTTCTCGTTAGCGCTATCATATTGGGGTCATCGAACACGAACACACAGCCAAGAAAGGACTGCACAATGACTTCGATAATTGCACGCCTGCGTACCGCCGCCGCAAAACGTGCGGCCTACAACCGGACCGTCTCCGAGATCGCTCGGATGCCGCTGGATGTCGCGCTGGACTTGAACATCTACCGCGGTGACGCCGAAAAGATCGCTTACAAAGCCGTCTACGGCGCTTAATCCGCTTTTAACCGTTTCGCGCCCGCACTAGGCTCTGCCCCATGTGCGGGCGTTTTGTTTTGAGTGAGGCGGCGGATGCGATGGCGCGGTTGTTTGAGGCCGTGCCGTCAAACGACATTCCCGATGGCGATCGCTTCAATATCTGCCCGACGCAAGATGTGGCCGTCGTGACCTCCGAAGAGGGCACGCGGCGCTATCGCCCGATGCGATGGGGGTTCCTGCCGCATTGGTATAAATCGCCCACCGATGGCCCGCTCCTGATTAACGCGCGTTCAGAAACAATAGCGGAGAAACCGGCCTTTCGCATGGCATGCCGAGAGCGCCGCTGCCTTATTCCCGCAACCGGGTTTTATGAATGGACCAAGGATGCCGATGGCAAGCGGCTGCCGTGGTATATCCGACCTGATAACGCGCAACCGATTGTTTTTGCAGGCGTTTGGCAAAGTTGGGCGAAGGGGGATGATCGGTTTACGACCTGCGCGATTGTCACTTGCGCCGCCGGTCCTACGATGTCGAAAATCCATCACCGAGAGCCTGTGACGCTTGCGCCGGAGCATTGGGCGCTTTGGTTGGGCGAAGCTGGCAAAGGGGCCGCGCCGCTGATGCGCGCCGCGCCCGATGGGCGTCTGCAGGCCCACCGCGTTGATCCGAAAGTGAATTCCAACAAGGTGGATGGGCCCGAGTTGATCTTGCCACTGGTCGCCTGAGGGCGCGCAAGAAAATGGGCCGCAAGAAACGCGCGGCCCGATCCAGTCCAGGGAGGATTATTTTCTGCAGCCTGCTCGTTATGTTTGTTATTGTTGCTGCCTGAGGGACAATACCTCCGAAAAAGGGCGGAAATAAGGCGGCCTATCTGATCGCGCCGCATAGGTATGCCGTGTCAGATCATGGTGCGCCCATCAGATGCGTGAAGGCGCGGCATGACATCATGCTTGACCCCGAAATACCCATGAAATATCCAACAAGCCGCCAAGCGGGCGTTGTGTAATGGTAAGACCTCAGCCTTCCAAGCTGATGATACGGGTTCGATTCCCGTCGCCCGCTCCAAATCTTCAAAATTGACATGATACGGCAGACTGTCAGTATGAGCCTTTGACCCGACGGCACGCGGGCATGGGGGGCATTGATGACGGATTTCCTGCTACTGGCATTCATTTTTCTGATTGCGGGCGTGATCGCCGTGCCGATTGCGTCGCGGCTCGGGCTGGGTTCGGTCTTGGGCTATCTGATCGCAGGGATCGTGATCAGCCCGATCTTGGTTGTTCTTGGCGTCGATGTGATCTCTATCCAGCATTTCGCTGAGTTTGGCGTCGTGATGATGCTGTTCCTGGTGGGGCTGGAACTGGAACCCAAGCTCCTTTGGGACATGCGCGCGCGATTATTGGGGCTTGGTGGCGGGCAGGTGGTGCTGACCACGGTTCTGGTGACCGGGGTCGCGATGATGTTTGGGCAGCCTTGGACCATTGCTTTGGCAATTGGCCTGGTCCTCGCGCTTTCTTCGACGGCGATTGTTCTGCAAACCCTTGGTGAGAAGGGTCTTTTGAAGTCGGACGGCGGCCAATCGAGCTTCTCGGTTTTGCTGTTCCAAGACATCGCCGTGATCCCAATGTTGGCCTTCATCCCGCTTCTCGCCATGCCGGAGCTGATGGATCTGGGCGCGGAGGTTGCCGGTCATGGCGCCGAGGCGGCGCATGGTGCGGAGGATCACGGCGAGGGTGATCATGGGTCCGGTATGAGCCTCGTCTCGGGCCTCAATGGCTGGCAAACCGCGCTGGTGACGGTTGGCGCGATCGCGGCGGTTGGGTTCGGCGGCACCTATCTCACCCGGCCGATTTTCCGCTTTATCGCGGTGGCGCAACTCCGCGAACTCTTTACAGCGACCGCTTTGATGATGGTGATCGGCATTGCGCTGTTGATGTCCCTGGTGGGGCTTTCGCCCGCGCTTGGCACCTTCCTCGCGGGCGTGGTGCTGGCCAATAGCGAATACCGGCATGAACTCGAATCCGATATCGATCCGTTCCGGGGGCTGCTCCTCGGCCTGTTTTTCATGACCGTCGGCGCGGGCATCAACTTTGCGCTGCTGTTTGAAAACTTGGGCCTGATCCTAGGGCTGACCCTTGGCCTAATGGTCATCAAAGCCGGCGTCTTGCTGGCGCTTGCTCCGATCTTCGGTATTCGTGGATCGGATCGGTGGTTGTTTGCGCTTGGCTTGGCGCAGGCGGGCGAATTTGGCTTTGTTTTGCTGTCCTTCACAGTCGCCAATTCGGTCCTACCGACCAGCATCGCGGACCAATTGCTCCTGGTCGTGGCGCTGTCGATGCTGCTCACGCCAGCGCTCTTCATCCTTTTCGATCGCGTGATCGCGCCGAAATTCTCTGGCGAGCAGGACCGGGAAGCGGACGAGATCGGCGAGACGGGACAGATCATTATCGCAGGACGTGGCCGCGTCGGCGGGTTGGTTGAGCGCATGCTCAGTGCAGCGGGTTTTTCCTCCACGGTGATCGATTTCAGCTCAAAGCAGATCGACAATCTGCGTGCCTTCGGGATCAAGACCTATTTCGGCGACGCAACCCGACCCGACATGTTGCATGCCGCCGGCATTGGCGAGGCGAAACTGCTGGTCGTGGCCATCGACGACAAGGATCAGATCACCGAACTGGTGCGCTATGCGGTCGACAACTTCCCCGATTTGCACGTCATCGCCCGCGCGGTGGACCGCGATCATGTGTATCATCTGTGGGCGGTTGGCTGCCGCGATATCATCCGCGAAACCTATGACAGCTCAGTTCGGATGGGCCGGTCGGCCTATGAGGCGATGGGTATATCGAAAGACCATGCCGAAGCCATGGCCGGCGTGTTCAATCGCACAGATCGCCGAGCAATGATTGAGGTGGCGGATGCGTATGACATCAATATCCCACCGACTGAGAACCCGGCCTATATCGCGCGGGTAAGAGAGATGATTGAGATCCGGCAGCCTGAAATGGCCAGGGAAATGGCCGAGATCAGGGCGGCCGAGGGCGGCGCGCCGCCCGCAACCAAAAGCGATTAGCGCCCAAGCGTTTCGACGACCAACGCGGCCGCCGCAGCGCCGGAGAATTGCTGCTGCCCGGTGATCAGATTGCCGTCGCGGATCGCGAAGGGTTTGAACATCGAGTTGACCACGAAATTGGTGCCATCCAGTTTGCGGGCTTCTTCTTCGATCCAGAACGGCTGAATCTTCTGACCGACGAAGGCATCCGCAAAGGCTTCTTCGGCATCGGCAAATCCGGTCCAGGTCTTGCCGTTGACCAGAAGCTCGCCGGTCGAGAGCCGGGTTTTCAAGAGGATGCAGGTGCCGTGACAGACGATGCTGACGAGCTTGCCCGCCTCATACGCGCGGGCGACAAATTCGTGCAGTTTGGTGTCGTCGATCATCGTCACCATTGGGGATTGTCCACCCGCGAGGAAGATCGCATCGTATGTGTCGAGATTGACCTCTGCGATGGATTTGGTGCCGTGCAGCAGCCCCGCATGCGTGGGTGACTTTTTGAACCCCAGGGAGAGAATGTCATGGGCGGAATACTGGCTCTCATCCTCGGGGTCGGAGAAGCCATCGGCCATCAGATCGCCGCCCTTGGGTGAGACAATCTCGACCTCATATCCCGCTTCGGTAAAGGTCCAGTAGGGGTGTGTGACTTCGGCCCACCAGAAGCCGACGGGCCAACCGGTCGTGGGCGAAGTGCCTGGGTTGGCGACGATCATCAGGATGCGTTTGGTGCCGTGTGTATCGATGGATGCAGACATGAAGAGAGTTCCTTTTCAGTGAGTTAGGAGGTCGTGTAGATCCAGGCGCCGAGCGCTTTGGTCACGCGGGGCATGATCACGTAGGTCATGAGAAAAACCTGCAGGATCACGGTGATGAGGAGGCGCGGCGCAAGGGGCCAGCCGCCGATCAGCGGGCTGAGGGCGATGTTGAGGGCGAGGACCAAGAGGAAGACCACGGCGACGAGGATCAGCGCCATTCGAAACGCGTTCGGCTTTGGCAGTGGCGTGGCTCTCGGAGCCTCGAACCAGACCTCTAGCCCAGTCAGCCGATCCCAAACCGCGTCGCCCTCTACATGGGGCGCGATCTCCGCCAAGAAGCGGGCGCGCAGGTCAGATTGTTCGAAGGCGGCGAGATGATCCAGCGTGTCAAAACGAAAGACGCTGATGTAAGGCGCGCCGGTGGCGGTTGGTCGATGAAACTCCGCACCAAGATAGCCAGGTAGGGCGGTGGCCGCGTCGGTCAGCCGGGTTAGCCAGTCTTCATAGGTCGCTTCAGCCCCGGGTTTCACGACACGGCGGGCGACGATGGTGACGGGGTCACTCATTGTCCGGCTCGCGACATGGCGCCAAAGGCCCAATCGCGCCCCTTGCCCCGCATCAGCGCCTGGTTGATCCAGGTGAGCGCAAAGGGTTCCAGAAGCCTGGCTTTGGTCAAATCGCCCGCGTCGAGCGGGTCAAACCCGAGATCGGTGAGGAGCGCGGCGACCACCTGTTTTGCCTTATCGTCATTGCCCGCCATGAACTGCACCGGCGGCACTGGAAACCCGGATGTGTCGGCCATGATCTCGGCCCCAACCTGGTTCAGCGTCTTCACGACCCGGGCCTCAGGCAGCCAGCTCTGCACCTGTTCGCCGCCAGAGGTGTTGTGTCCGAGGGCCAACCCGATCCCTTCCGGCATACGGGCAATCGGGTTCATGCAATCGATGACAATCTTGCCGCTGAGCGATCCAAGACCGGCCAACACAGCCTCTGCCGCGCTCCAGGGCAGGGCCAAAACCACGACCGTGCCCCAAGCGGCGGCCTCGCTTGGGGTCAGATGATCCGGCGCGGCAGGCGCGCGGGTCCCATAGCGGACATCATGGCCTGCCTTGGCCCATCCTTGGCCGAGGGCGCTCCCCACATGTCCGGCCCCAATAATCGCGAGCTTCATTTGCATCTCCCTTGGCGATTGCCTTGGGAGCGTGCTAGCAAGCGGTTATCTTAAATAAAAATGCATACGCCTAATGTTAGATATTGATGAAATTGCACTAAGGCGGCTCGATCTGACGGTCCTGTTGGTTTTTCTCGGGCTGATGCGGCATCACAAAGCGGTCGACGTCGCTGCGCATATGGGGCTGACCCAATCGGCAATCAGTCATTCGATCAAACGCCTCCGCGATATCTTTGACGATCCGCTGTTCCTGCGTCGCCCGGCTGGCATGGAGCCGACGGCGGTTGCCATCGCCTTGGAGCCAAAGATCCGGCGGGCGGTAGAAACACTGTCGGAGGCGCTGACGACCGAGACGCAGTTCGACCCCAAAGCCGAGGCCGGCGTGATCCAGATCGGGGCTTATGACAATGAAATGGCGACGCTGGTGCCGGGGCTGTTGCAACGGGTCCGTGCGGCGGCACCTGGTCTGCGCTTTGCGATCCGTTCATTGGGGCGGCAGGCGGCGCTTGCCGCTTTGGAGGCGGGTGAGCTGGATTTGGCCCTTGGGTTCATCTGGGATTTGCCGGACCGGTTTCAGGCCGATCCGATCCATGAAGAGGGCTACGCCGTGGTGATGCGGGCCGATCACCCGCTGACCAACGCGAATTGGGGGCTGGAAGCCTTCTGCACCGCCGATCACCTGGTCGTGTCGCCCGCCGGAGATTTGACGGGTGTTGTGGATCAGGCGCTGGAGCGGATCGGCCGGGCGCGTCGGGTTGCCGCTTCGGTTCCGCTTTTCTTTCCGGCTTTGGCTACGGTCGCTAGCAGTGACATGATCGCCACCTTGCCGGGGCGTCTCGTCGCCGCTCATGCCGCCAGATTTGGCCTCGTGACCCGGCAACCGCCATTGACCATACGGCCGTTCACGGTTGCGGCGATCCGGCATCAGCGGAATGCTAAGAGCGCCAAGCATGATTGGCTCCTAGCGATGCTAGCGGCGGCGTAACCCCTTGGCTGATTTACCAAGATCGCGCACGCACGCGGCCCAGATAGCCGCATGGCCGACGTTTATGTCGCATGTCGCGCTCATCAGATGAGCCGCCACACAGACCGGTTTGGTGCCATACGGGGGCCGGGTTGTCGATTGTCACTGACAAGCAGGGCTTGTGTGCAGTCACGCAGCGATTTATCCCAGCCACGACCAACAGAACAGACTGAGACACTCATGGCAGGGCAACCCACCGGCCCCACCCAATCTGCGGAAGAGCGCGAAGGATCGAAACGGATCGGCAGTTTGCGGGCGTTGGGGCCGTTTCTGTTGCCCTATCGCGGCATGCTGGCCGGCGCGATCAGCGCGCTGATCCTGACCGCGATTGTCTCGCTGACCTTGCCTTTGGCCGTCCGCCGAGTCGTGGACGGGTTTGAGACCGAGACAACCGAGCTTCTTGATCAGTATTTCCTGGCCGCCTTTGCCATCGCGGCCCTTTTGGCCTTTGGCACGGGCCTGCGTTATTACTTGGTCACCCGGTTGGGGGAACGGGTCGTGGCCGATATCCGCAAGGCGGTGTTCGACCGGATGATCGGCATGAGCCCGGCTTTCTACGAGAAAATCATGACCGGCGAGGTGTTGAGCCGGATCACCACCGATACCACGCTGCTTCTGAGTGTGATTTCTTCATCGGTTTCCATTGCGCTCAGGAATCTTTTGATCCTGATGGGCGGCTTGGTTTTGATGACGGTGACGTCACCGAAATTGGCCGGGCTGGTCCTGCTGATCGTCCCAGCGATTATCATTCCGATTGTGGTCTTGGGTCGTCGCCTTCGGGTGTTGAGCAAAGAAAACCAAGATTGGATCGCGGAAAGTTCCGGCAATGCTTCGGAAGCGCTTTTGTCTGTCCAGACGGTTCAGGCCTTTACACATGAGCGCCCCTCGGCAGAGACTTTCGACAAAGTGACGGAGCGAAGTTTCGACAGCGCCAAGAAGCGGATTGCTACGCGGGCCGTGATGACGGTGATCGTGATCGCCTTAGTCTTTGCCGGTGTCGTGAGCGTCCTTTGGATCGGGGCGCGCGATGTGCGCAGCGATGCAATGTCGATCGGCGAACTGATCCAATTCCTGATCTATGCGATTATGGTTGCGGGCTCCGTCGGTGCGCTCAGCGAGATCTGGGGTGAGCTGCAACGCGCGGCAGGGGCCACGGAACGTTTGGTCGAGTTGCTGCATATCACAGACAATGTCGGCGACCCTGTGGCCGGTGTCGCACTCCCGCAAGGCGGGCAGGGCGCGATCCGGTTTGAGGACGTGCGGTTCCACTATCCGACACGGCCCGACACGGCGGCGCTTGATGGCATCACCCTGACAGTGCAGCCGGGAGAGACGGTGGCGCTGGTCGGGCCCTCCGGCGCCGGGAAATCGACGATTTTTCAAATGCTTCTGCGGTTCTATGACCCTGAAAGCGGGCGTGTGACGCTTGATGGGGTGGATCTGCGCGATATGGATCGCACCACCTTCCGGTCCGCTATGGCGTTGGTGCCGCAAGACCCGGTGATCTTTGCCAGCTCGGCGCGGGAGAACATCCGCTTTGGCCGCCCTGAGGCCAGTGACGCGGAGGTGGAGGCCGCCGCGAAAGCCGCCGCAGCACATGAGTTCCTGACCGCGTTGCCGGAGGGGTATGACACCTATGTCGGCGAGCGCGGCATCATGCTTTCAGGCGGGCAGAAGCAGCGCATCGCGATTGCGCGCGCCATCCTGCGAGACGCGCCGATCCTGTTGCTGGACGAGGCGACCAGTGCATTGGACGCGGAAAGCGAGCGGGCCGTGCAAGAGGCCGTGGTCGAGATGAGCGCGGACCGCACCACGCTGATCATCGCCCATCGGCTGGCCACGGTGAAACAAGCGGATCGGATCGTGGTGTTCGAGGACGGGCAGATCGTTGCCGAAGGCAGCCATGATGCTCTGGTCGCTCAAGGCGGGCTTTATGCGCGCCTCGCCCGGCTGCAATTCACCGAAGGTCTGGCCGCCGAATAACGGCTTTGCGCAGCGTTACACTTGCGTCACAATCCGGTTCTGCACATGCTGTGGCAGATTTCGGCCGCCCCATAACACATAATTGGCGGTCAAAACCGCCAATAGGGGAGGAAGGCATATGGTGCAATTTGCCACGGTCGAGGATGTCAAAACCATTGAGCAAGAAAAGCCATGGCCAGCCAGCCAGCCGGCGGCGACGCTTTATGAGTTGCTGAGTAACACCAAAGATAAATTCGGCGATCTGAACGCGATCTCGTTTCAATTGTTTTCCGGGCCAAAAGATAAGGCCGAAACGCTGACATGGAATGGATTTCATGGGCGCGTGACCCAGGCCGCCAACCTCTTCCGCAGCCTTGGGATCGGCGAGACCGACACGGTCGCGTATATCCTGCCCAATTGTAATGAAACCGCCGTGACCTTGATTGGCGGTGCGGTCGCGGGCATTGCCAACCCGATCAACCCGCTTTTGGATGCCGAGCAAATCGGCTCGATCCTGCGGGAAACCAATGCGAAGGTCGTGGTCACGCTGAAAGCCTTCCCCAAGACCGATGTGGCGCAGAAAGTCTCAGAGGCCGTCGAGCTTGCGCCGAGTGTGAAAACCGTGCTGGAGGTTGATCTCCTGCGCTACATGACCGGCTTGAAGAAGCTGATCGTGCCGTTTTTGCGTCCGAAATTCGAGGTGCAGCACAAAGCGCGCATCTTGGATTTCAATGCCGAGCTGGACCGTCAGCGAAGCGACCATCTGGATTTCGCCGACAGCACCGGAGACCGTGTGGCGGCCTATTTCCACACCGGTGGCACAACGGGCATGCCCAAGGTGGCGCAGCATAAGTATTCCGGCATGATCTATAACGGGTGGATCGGGCATACGCTGCTCTTCACCGAGCAAGACAACATCATCTGCCCGCTGCCGCTGTTCCATGTCTTTGCCTGCCACGTGATCTTGATGGCGGCCTTGGCCTCCGGCGCGCATGTGGTTTTCCCGACGCCGCAAGGCTATCGCGGCGATGGCGTGTTCGACAATTTCTGGAAGCTGGTCGAGCGCTGGCAGATCAGCTTCATCATCACCGTGCCGACCGCGATTGCCGCGATGATGCAGCGCCCGGTGGATGCGGATGTCTCTTCGGTGAAGACCGCGTTTTCCGGCTCCTCGCCGCTGCCGGTCGAGCTGTTCAAGCGGTTTGAGAAAGCCACGGGCGTGACGCTGATCGAGGGCTATGGCCTGACGGAAGCGACCTGTCTGGTGAGTTGTAATCCGGTCGATGGGGACAAGAAAATTGGCTCCGTCGGGGTGCCATTCCCTCATACGGAGGTCCGGATTTTGAAGCATGGCGCTGATGGCGTTACGGTTTGCGACACTGACGAAGTGGGCGAGATTTGCATCGACAATCCCGGCGTGTTCGAGGGTTCGACTTACACGGAAGACGACAAAAACGTCGACCTCTTCGCCTATGATATCTATCTGCGCACGGGTGATTTGGGCCGGATCGACGCGGATGGCTATCTCTGGATCACAGGCCGCGCCAAAGACTTGATCATCCGTGGTGGGCACAATATCGACCCTGCCGAGATCGAAGAAGCGCTGGCCGGACACCCGGCGGTGGCCTTTGCCGGCGCGATTGGGCAGCCGGATGCGTTCGCGGGTGAATTGCCATGTGTTTATGTCGAATTGGTCGAAGGAGCGGATATCACCATCGACGCGCTGATGGATCACTGCAAAGAGCATGTTCATGAGCGCGCGGCGGTCCCGAAACACCTGGAAATCCTGCCCGAACTGCCGAAAACTGCCGTTGGCAAAGTGTTCAAACCCGACCTGCGCAAACGGGCAATCACGCGGGTTTATAACGCCGCATTGGATAAGGCCGAGATCACCGCGCAGGTTGTCGAAGTGCGCGAGGATAAAAAGCGTGGTCTGGTGGCCCATCTGGAACGCACCGGCGAGGTCGACGAAGCTGAATTGTCGCGGGTTTTGGGCGAATTTACCCGACCTTGGGTCTGGGCCGAGACGGTCGAAAGCGCGGCTTAGGGGATTCTCAAAAACGAAGTAGGATCAGGGCGTTATGATTCATTCATAATGCCCTTTTTCACTATGGCCTCTGCGCCACATCTGTCACAAATCAGATGGAATACACTGGTAACAGATACGTGACGGTCCCATGTGAATTGGGTCTTACACGAATGTTGAGAGGTTTATGGCCGGGTCTTTTTTATCTCCCGAAATGGTGGCGTTTACGCTGTCTTTGGCCCTTTTGGGCGGGCTCCTGATTTTGGAGCTGATTTTTGCATTATTGGGCGCCACGCTTTTGGGTGCGGGCGGCGAAGCGGATTTCGATGCGGAGGTCGGGGATATTGGCCTCGACGGCCTTGATGCGGCCGACGGGTTCGACATCAGCGAGCTGGGTGTGGATATCGACGGACTCGACGTCGATCTGGGCGAGTATGAACTGCCCGAGCTCGACGCAGATGGCACCGCGGCCGATACAGCGGTTGATGCCCCCGCAGGACCCCTGGCTTGGTTGGGCCTTGGCAAAGCGCCGCTTGTGCTCTGGATGGCGGCGCTCTTCTTAGGGTTCGGACTCAGCGGATTAATCTTGCAAAACATCATGCTGAGTATCTTCGGTTGGATGCTGCCGGCGCTGATTGCCGTACCCCTGGCGGCGGTCCCTGGGTTGGCGTTTACGCGACGCTTCGCGGGTGTATTTGCCCGCCTCCTGCCGAAAACGGAGACTACGGCGGTCTCGCGCACGCGGCTCGCGCGCCGTATGGGCGTGGTGACGCAAGGCACCGCAGCACGGGGGCGTCCGGCGGAAGTCAAAGTGACCGATTTCCATGGCAACACGCACTATATCCGCGCGGAACCGCTGCAAGACGATCAGCAGATCGACCGGGGCACCGAAGTTTTGATCATGCGTCATCGACCCACGGGTGGATTTCGTCTGATCCCTTTGAACGCCATCACCTGATCAACCGACACATAAGCTGACTTTACGCGTAACAGATAGAGGAGTTTTCTCATGGACCTTGTAGGTATTGGCATTGTCGTCGCCGCCTTTCTTGTCTTCCTGATTTTGATCGGCCTGGTGGTCGGGCGGCTATATCGCCGCACCACGCGTGAAGTTGGGCTGGTCCGAACCGGCTCCGGCGGCAAGAAGGTGATTATGGATGGCGGCGTGCTGGTGATCCCGCTGCTTCATGAAATCAGCCCGGTGAACATGAAGACCTTGCGTCTTGAGGTGCAGCGGACGGGAGAGGGTGCCTTGATCACCCGGGATCGGATGCGGGTTGATGTCGGTGTGGAATTCTACGTCTCGGTCAATGCCACCGATGATGGGATCAGCCGTGCGGCGCAAACCCTTGGCGACCGGACCTTCTATGTCGATCAACTGCGCGAGATGATTGAAGGTAAACTGGTCGACGGTCTGCGTGCGGTGGCGGCTCAGATGACGATGGATGAGTTGCACGAGAATCGCTCGGAATTCGTGCAAGAGGTGCAGAACACCGTCTCGGAAGACCTTCTGAAAAACGGGTTGGAACTGGAATCCGTTTCGCTGACCGCGCTCGATCAGACCCCGTTTGAGGCGCTGGATGAGAACAACGCCTTCAACGCGGTCGGTATGCGGAAACTGGCTGAGGTTATCGCGACCTCGAAAAAGGAGCGCGCTGAGATCGAGGCAGAGGCCAACGTGGCGGTGCGTCGGGCCGGTATGGAGGCCGAACGGAAGCGACTCGAGATTGAGCGCGATGAGCAAGAAGCGGCGATCTCGCAGGCCGAGCAAATCGCCACGCTGCGCGCGGCACAAGAGGCCGAGATTGCCCGTCGCGAGGAAGACGCGGAGAAAGAGAAGGAAGGCGCCCGGATTTCGCGGGAGCAGGCCATTCGTGCGGCGGATATTGCGCGAGAGCGGGCCATTCGTGAGGCGGAGATCGATCGCGACCGAGAACTGGAAGTGGCCGATCAGGAACGCCAGATCATCATCGCGCAGAAATCCGAAGAGGAAAGCCGGGCGCGCGCGTCTGCCGATACGGCACGGGCCGAAGCCACCAAAGCGTCTGAGGCGATTGAAACCGCGCGCTCCGTGGCCACGGCAGAGCGTCAGAAGCAGATTGCGTTGATTGAGGCCGAGCGTGAGGCGGAGCGGGAAGCGACCAAAATCCGCCTGGCAGCCCAAGCCGAGAAAGACGCCGCGCAGGACCGGGCCGCGGCCCGCCGGGAAGAGGCGCAAGCCGATGCCGATGCGATCACCATTCGGGCCGAGGCGAAGAAAGCCGACCTTCTGGCCGAGGCGGAGGGTAACCGCGCGATTGTCGAATCCGAGAACGTGATCGACCCGGAGATTGTGGCGATGAAGGTCGATTTGGCGCGGCTTGAAGCGCTGCCTAAGGTTGTGGCCGAGATGGTCAAACCAGCGGAGAAGATCGACTCGATCAAAATCCATCAGGTCACCGGCATGGGCGGAGCCGCCGGCACCGGCGGCGGCGACGCGGGCAAACCGGCGGTGAACCAGGCTCTCGACTCGATCCTCGGCATGGCGGTGCAATTGCCCGCGCTGAAGAAGCTGGGCGAGGAACTCGGCGTGTCGCTGGAAAGCGGCTTGAGCGAGGTTGGGGGCACAACCCTTGGCAATGTCGCCAATGACGCGCCAACCCCTGAGGCGGAGGAGGGGGGCGAGGTGCTTCCTCCCGCCGATGTTGAAAAGCGACCCGCGGAATAGGCCACATCGCGACCCGGTGTCGCGCATCTCTTTCTCTTGCCTCTCAATCCTTTAGGTTGTGACGCGAAGGAGATGCGCGATGCCGACCCCTTTTGTCCATGGCTGCCCGCCCGCGCTTGACGGGATCGGGCCTGTTGCGATCATGGATGCGGATTGCGCGCTCTGTTCCTTTGGGGCGCGGATGATCCATCGGCTTGATCGATCCGGTACGATCCGTATCTGCCCAATTCAGACGGCGCGCGGCCAAGCGGCCCTTCAGTATTTCGGGATGGACCCGAGCGACCCAGACAGTTGGCTGTTTTTGGCGGATGGTGCGGCCTGGTCCGATTTTGACGCAATGGTTGAGGTCGGGCGACGTTGTGGGGGATGGGGGCGGCTTCTTGCGGCGCTGATGATCCTTCCCGGACCAATCCGGGCCTGGCTCTATGCGCGGATTGCTAGGAACCGCTATGCGATCTTTGGCCGGGGCGATATCTGCGGCCTGCCGGATCCCGGCCTGCGCGCCCGGTTGCTTTTATGACCATCGTGATCCTTGGCGGCACGGGCGTGTTCGGCTCGCGTTTGGCGCGGCTTCTGTGCCGCGATGGACACCGCGTTGTGATCGCGGTGCGGGGCGTGGCCGACGCGGAGGGCCTGGCGGCAGAGATTGGTGCGGAGGTTCTGCAGGTTGATGGGCCGGAGATCTGGCTCCCCTTTTCCAAACAGGCGCCGATTGGGTGATCGACGCGGCAGGACCATTCCATGCCTATGGCAAGGATCCCTACCGGTTGCCGCGGGGCTGCATCCGGGCAGGCGTCAGCTATATGGACCTCTCTGACAACACCGAATTCTGCCTCGGGATCAGCGTGTTGGACGCCGAAGCACATGCGGCTGGTGTTACAATTCTGTCGGGTGTATCAAGTGTGCCCGCGCTCTCCTCGGCAGCTGTGGCGGCACTGTCCGATGGGATGGAGCGGATTGAAATGATCGACAGCGCGATTTTGCCGGGCAATCGCGCGCCGCGCGGTCGATCGGTGATCCGGTCGATCCTCGACCAAGTGGGTCGCCCGGTGCCGATTACCTTGGCAGGCCGGACAGAGGCGGCGCGGGGGTGGTCTGACGCGCGGGCTTATGACTTGCCCGATGGCGTGCGGCGTCGGGGGTGGATGATCGGCGTGCCTGATCTGGCCGTCTTCCCGGGCCGCTTTGGCGCAAAAACGGTTTCGTTTCGTGCCGGATTGGAGCTTTCGGTGATGAATCGCGGCCTGGCGGCGCTCTCGTGGATCAGGGCTCGAATGCCGTTGCCCGTACCGATGGGCGTGGTCAGGTTCTGCGCGTGCTTGCTGGCACCCTTTGGCAGCGATAGAGGCGGCATGGCGGTCGAGGTGACTGGCCCCAAAGACGGTGCTTGGATCAGATGGCGCTGGCGTCTCCTGGCCGAGGCCGGGGACGGGCCATTTGTTCCGGCGATCCCTGCGCGTGCGGTGTTGCGCAATGCAGCGCCGTCGCCGGGCGCGCGGATTACGGTTGCGGAGATCGGTTTGGCCGAGATGGAAGCCGCAATGCAGGATCTCTCCATTCGGTTCGAGCGGGAGGAGACCGTCTTGAAGCCGATTTTCCAGACGCAACTCGGCGAACCGTTCCAGACGCTGCCAAAGGCCGTGCGCGACAGTCATCAAACCTATGCCGTGTCGCGGCTTGAGGGTCGCGCGAAGGTGACGCGTGGCGCCGGGCTGTGGCCGCGGTTGCTCGGGTGGATTTTTAGGTTTCCACCCGCAGTCGAAGATGGCCCCGTCACTGTTCTGAAAACCCGGCGTGAAAAGACGGAGATCTGGGAGCGGCGCTTTGGCCCGCGACGGTTCCGCTCGACACTCAAAATCAAGGATGGACGGATGACCGAACGGTTTGGACCCATCACCTTCTTGCTTGACCTACATGTGAAGGACGGCGCGTTGCATTTCCCGGTCCGCGCTGCGCGGATTGGGCCGATCCCGCTGCCAGCCTGGAGCTTACCCATCAGCGAGGCGACGGAGACCGAAAGGAATGGGCGGTTCCGGTTCGATGTCACGCTTCGCGCGCCGCTGACCGGACAGTTGATCGTGCGCTATCAGGGATGGCTGGTGCCGACGGTTTGAGATTGCGTTTCTGGGTGGCGGCTTCATGATGGAGTTCATGACGTGCAACCATCTTGATCAGATTACATGGGCCTTGCCCGACGAGGCCGCCAAAGCGGGGGCCGTCTGCGAGGACTGCGCCAAGATTGGCGGCACTTGGGTCCATCTCAGGATGTGCCGATCTTGCGGCCATATCGGCTGCTGTGACAGCTCACCCCATCGCCATGCGCGGGCGCATTGGGGCGCAAGCGGCCATCCGATCCTGTGTTCCTATGAGCCGGGGGAGCGGTGGTCTTGGTGTTTCGAGGATGAGGAAATCGTCGACAAACGCGGCAAGCTCGGCGGGTAGATATGGCACGTCCGGTTATCGACAACGCCACCGCAAGGCGGCTGTTCTTGCACCGCCATGGGTTGGGGGACGCCCCGTCCGGCCCCGCCACGGGTGCGGGCTTGGCGCAGGTGATAGGCGATTTGGGCTTCGTGCAAGTCGATAGCGTCAACACGGTGGCGCGGGCCCATGACATGATCCTCTGGTCCCGGCGGCAAGCCTATAAGCCCACTAGCCTGCGTTGGTTGAACGACCGCAAACGCGCGACATTCGAGCATTGGACCCATGATGCGTCGATCCTACCCATGGCGCTGTTCCCGCATTGGCGGTTGAAATTCGCCCGTGACGCGGCGCGGATGAAGCAACGTTGGACCCAATGGCAAGGCGGCGGGTTCCACGCAGAGATCGATCGGGTCTTGACGCATATCTCCGATCATGGCCCGGTCGGCAGTGGCGATCTGGCCGAGCAGAGGCCGGAGAAATCAACCGGCTGGTGGGACTGGCACCCGTCAAAAACCGCGTTGGAGTATCTTTGGCGCGCGGGTGAGTTGTCGGTCAGCCGCCGCGAAGGGTTCCGGAAAATCTATGATTTGACCGAGCGGGTGATCCCGCCAGAAGCGCTTAACGCATGTTTTGACGAAGCGGAGACGGTCGATTGGGCCTGCGCGGCGGCGCTGGATCGATTGGGTTTTGCCACATCCGGCGAATTGGCGGCGTTTTGGGATTTGGTCCGCCCGGCTGAGGCGAAGGCCTGGGTTGCCGATGCGGTGGAGACCGGGCGCGCGATCGAGGTTGAGATCGCGCTGGCGCAGGGCGGCACGCGCTCTGTGGTGATGTGGCCCGAAACGCTTGAGACGCTGACGCAGTTGTCACCGATCCCGCCCCGGCTCCGCATACTGAGTCCATTTGACCCGGCCTTGCGGGATCGAAATCGCGCCGAGCGCCTTTTCGGGTTCCACTACCGGATCGAGATTTTCGTGCCGGAGGCGAAGCGGCGCTATGGCTATTATGTCTTCCCGGTGATGGAGGGCGACCGAATGATCGGTCGCATCGATATGAAATGCGACCGGTCTCGTGGCGGTTTGGACGTGACGGGGTTCTGGCCCGAACCGGGCGTGAGAATGGGCAAAGGCCGACACGTGCGGCTGATGACGGAACTGGAGCGGGTGACGCGGCTGACCGGGTGCCCAGACCTTCGGCTATCGCCGGGCTGGCTGCGGCACAGTTAGGGCTTGCGCCCGGGATCGTGGCATAGGACCACTACCGCGCAATGTGAGCGCTATCGGAGAGCCTGATGCGGGACGTTCTGACCCTGACCCTCAACCCGGCCTTGGATGTCTCGGCGGTGGTGCCGCAAGTGGTGGCCGGGCCGAAACTCCGCTGCTCCGATGCCCGGATCGATCCGGGCGGCGGCGGGGTGAATGTCTCGCGTGCTATTCGGCTTTTGGGGGGGAACTCGCGCGCAATCGTTGCCTCCGGCGGGGTTACCGGGGCGCTTTTATGTGACCTTCTTGAGGGCGAGGGGGTCGACGTCACTCGATTGCCGGTGTCCGGCCTGACCCGACAGTCTTTTGCGGTCACCGATGCCGAGGCGGGCGGGCAATATCGCTTTGTCATGCCCGGCCCGGACTGGAGCGGGGCGGATTTGGACGCGCTTTGGGCGGCTCTGGATGCCGCCATGGGGCCGGGCGCGTTGCTGGTTGTTTCGGGCAGCTTGCCGCCGGGTCTGACGCCCGATCTCCTGTCGCAGATCAACAGCCGCGCCCGGGCGGCGGGCGCGCGGATGCTGCTAGATACATCTGGGGATGCGCTGGTCCAAGCGGTTGAACAGACCGCGCATCCGTTTCACGTGCTGCGCGTTGATGGTGCAGAGGCGGACGAACTCGCGGGTCGTCCGCTCAGAACCCCGGAAGACACGGCCGCCTTCGGCCGGAGCCTGATTGCCGCGGGCCGTTGTGAGCATGCGGTGATGGCGCTTGGCGCGCAGGGCACTTTGGGCATCTCGGCTGAGGCTTGTTTCTTTTGCCGCCCGCCCCTGATCGAAACGGTGAGCGCGGTTGGCGCGGGTGATAGCCTAGTGGGCGCCATGGCGCTGGCCTTGGCGCGCGGAAAGGAGTTCGATGCGGCGGTGCGCTTTGGCACGGCGGCGGCAGGGGCGGCGGTAAAAACCCCGGCCACAGCGCTTTGTGACCGGGGTGAGGCCGAAGCCCTTGTGTCGCAGATCAGTGTCGAAGCGATCTGAGCCGGGTTAGACCGTCCCGCCGAGCGACCCCTCCAACGCGACAAGCTCTTGCCCGCCGGCCATGAGATCTTGCAGCTCTTCGGGCGTGATCTGGCCACGCTGTGCGGTGCCCAAGGTCTTGCCGCGATTGAGCACGGTAAACCGATCACCGACGGCCAGCGCGTGGCGCACATTATGGGTGATGAACACCACCGCGATGCCCTGTTTCCGCACCTTGTCGATGGTCGCCAGAACATTGGCCGTCTGCCGCACACCAAGCGCCGAGGTCGGCTCGTCCAGGATCAACACTTTGGCACCGAAATGCACGGCGCGGGCAATGGCCACTGTCTGTCGCTCCCCGCCAGAGAGCGTTCCGACGGCTTGATCCGGTCCGCGCAGGTTGATGCCCATCTTCTTCATCTCGGCCATGGTCACGTCATTGGCGTGCTCATGGTCGAACATCTTGATCGGCCCGATTTTCTTGATCGGCTCGTTGCCCATGAAGAAATTCCGGCTGACCGACATCAGAGGGATCATTGCAAGGTCTTGATAAACCGTGGCGATCCCCGCCGAGATCGCATCGCGCGGATCGTCGAATTTCAGCGGTTGGCCTTCGAAGAAGATCTCACCTTTGGTCGGCTTGTGAACGCCGGACATGGTCTTGATAAAGGTCGATTTTCCGGCACCATTATCACCCAGAAGGCAATGGCATTCGCCTGGATAGACCTCCACAGTCACCCCGGCCAGTGCGATGACACTGCCGAAATGCTTCTCGATATTCTTCATCTCGACGATGGGGGCATGTTCGGGATTCATCTCAACGCTCCCCCGTGATGATGCGGCGAATATAGGTGTTCAGGATCACCGCGAAGAGCAGGATGACGCCCAGGAAGACCCGGAAAAGCGAGCTTTCGACGCCCGCGAAGAAGAGGCCCTGTTGCACGACCCCGAAGATCAGCGCGCCAAGCGCGGCGCCTACGACCGATCCATATCCCCCGGTCAGAAGCGCGCCACCGATCACGACTGCGATAATCGCTTCAAACTCTTTCAGCACGCCCCGGTCGGCGCCCGCAGAGCCAAACTCCATCACCTGACATGTGGCGAAGACGGCAGCGCAGAACGCGGTGAACATAAACATCTGGATTTTCACCCGGTTCACGGGAACGCCGACATAGCGGGCGGCTTGCGCATCGCCACCTGCGGCAAAGACCCAGTTGCCAAATCGTGTGCGGGTCATCACGAAATGCCCAAAAATCACCAGGCCGATGGCCCAGACAATCAACATCGGCAAGCCATCGATCACCGGCTCGCCTGCCCGGTTGCCGCGCTCAAATGTGTCGATGAGGCCGATATCGGCCAGCCAGACGAAGATTGGCCCACCGATCTCGCCGCCAAAGAGAGACGCCAGCCAGTCACCTTCAGCTGCGTCGTCAATGCCGCCGATGATGGTGCGACGTTCGATGGTTTGGGGAAAGAAGATGGTGAAGCCGCGCAGGATGAAGAGTGCGGCAAGGGTGACGATGAAGCTTGGCAAGCCAGTCTTGATCACGATGTAGCCGTTCAGCGCCCCAATCGAGATACAGATCGCGAAGGTGATCAAGATCGCCATCCACACGGGCCAACTCAGCGTGACTGAGAAGATCGCGATGGACATGCCGGCAAAACCGATCATCGAGCCGACCGAGAGATCAAACTCGCCCGCGATCATCAGCATACAGGCGCCAACCGCGATAATCATGAACTGCGCCGAAACGGTGGACCAGTTCATGATGCCCTGGGCGTTGAACATGCCACTATCGGACGCGAATAGGATGAAGAAGGTGAAGACGGCGATGGTGCCGACGATCCCGCCCAATTCGGGCCGGATCAGCGCCCGGCGAATGCCTGACATTTCCTTAATGCGTTCGTCTTGCGTTGCCGCCTCAGACATATCTCTCCCTCCCAAGAAATCCCGATGGCCGGGAACAAAAAGGGCGCGGCAGCGCCTGACTGGCCGCCGCGCCCGGTCTTAACTAGCGCTCAGCGGAACTCGCCGGCGTATTCTTCGACCAATTCCAGCCCATCAGCGGTGATGAAACCGGGGCCCGAGTTGATGTTATTGCCCGGCAGCACGCCATAGCGGTGGTAGTTGGTCAGCACGACAACCGGCAGATAAGCCTGCAAGAAGGGCTGCTGATCGATGCCCCACTCGATGACGCCATCACGAATGCCTTGAACGATGTTGTCGCCCAGATCGAAGGTGCCGAAATAGATGTCCCCGGCCATACCGTTGGATTCCAGCGCCAGGATGGTCGGGTCGGCCGAGGTCGGCCCGAGGGTCAGGATGGCGTCGGTGTCCGGGTTGCTGTTCAGATAGGCCAGAACCCGGTTCTGGATCTCCGACGGGTCGGTGCCGCTGTCGATCATCGAGTCGCCCAGATCGACGCCCAAACCATCGGCAAAGCCCTGGCAACGCTCGGCCACAACCGGGTTCGAGATCACATGGTTCACGCAGAGGAACGAGGTGACGCCGTCACGCGCCGCGCGCTGACCTGCGGCCAGGCCCGCGTCATATTCCGGCTGACCGACATACATTAGCGCGCCGACTTCCGCGGCCTGCTCCGGAGTGCCGGAGTTCATGATGATCACGTCAATGCCCGCATCCACGGCAGCCTGGATCGGCTCGCGCAGCACGTCGAAATCGGCAAGCGTGGTGATGATCCCGTCGGGGCCGGAGGCGGTGGCCTGTTCAATGATCCGCGCCATATCGGCAATGTCGCCACTGGTTGGGTTGCGATACTCAACCTCGACACCCATTTGATCGCCCGCCAGCGCCAGAGCGTTGCGGATCGTATTCCACCAGCTGTCGCTATCGGGGGCGTGGCTGACCAACACATAGCGTTCGCCCTCAGCGGCGGCCTGACCGGCCACCAAGACCGGCGCGGCGGCGACCAAAGCGGTCAGCGCGACGGTTTTCAAAAATGATTTCATGATTTCCTCCCAATTTATCCCGCCGGCGGACACGGGTTTTGCGGTCTCTCTCCGCCTTGGGCAAATCGTAACCACGAATCGAGTCAATTTGCAACCGGTTGCAAAAATCTTTGACCTAAGCCATGTTGATTTTGCAGGTTTCGCCTGAAATGAGGCGCGGAACCGCATTGCAAACGGATCGCGATCAAGGATGGCTGTCACCCTCAAAGATGTTGCTGAACGCGCCGGTGTGTCCCGCTCTGCGGTCTCGCGCACCTTTACAGAAGGGGCGTCCGTCTCGGAGAAGACGCGCCGGAAGGTGGAAAAGGCCGCTGACGAGTTGGGCTACAGCCCCAATGCGCTCGCCTCCAGTTTGACGACCGGGCGGACCAAGCTGATCGGGCTGGTCTCCAACAACTTCCACAATCCGATTTTCTTGGAAGTCTTCGATCTCTTCACGCGGGGGTTGCAAGAGCGGGGTTTGAGGCCGCTCTTGGTCAATCTGAGCGATGAGATCGACCCGGCCAATTCGGTCCGGATGCTGCGGCAGTATTCGGTGGATGGGGTGATCGTCGCGTCCTCAACACTACCGCCTAGCTTTTCCAAGGCGTTCCGCGACGCTGGCGTGCCGGTGGTGCATTCCTTTGGCCGCCGGTCGAGCACGCCAGAGGTGCATGTGGTGGGCATCGACAACCAGGAATGCGGGCGGATGGCAGGGCGAACCCTGGTCGATCGCGGCTATACCCGCGTCGCGTTTCTGGGCGGGCCGGAGCGCGCCACGTCGACCCAAGACCGATTTGCCGGGTTCATGGATGTGATGCGCGCGCATCCCGAAATTGAGGTGAGCCACAGTTTCGCGTCGGACTATTCCTTCGATGCGGGCCGTGTGGAGATGACGAAACAGCTGATGACTGACCCGGCGCAGGCTTACTTCTGCGGCGACGATGTTTTGTCGATTGGGGCGTTGAGCGCCGTTGAGGATGCTGGCCTGTCGGTTCCGGGCGATGTCGGGCTAATCGGATTGAACGATATGGAGATGGCGCGGTGGGAGAATATCGATCTCACCACCATCCGGCAGCCGATCCCCGAGATCATCAATTCCTCGATTGATCTGGTGGTGGCGACCGTGGACAAGCCCGATCGCACACCGGAGGCGCGGCTGTTCCCGTGCGAGATCGTTGAGCGCGGGACGCTGCGGCCCCTGACCTAACGGCTTTGCTACCGAAACATGGGCGGGCGCGCATCGACCCATGCACCCTCTGCCTTGCCGCTTTCGGCCACTGCGAAGACCGCGGCCATGGAGCGCAATCCGTCGGCGGCGCGCGGATAAAGATCTGCGGCCGGGTCCATCGGCCGCCCTTCTTTTTCCGCACGAATGGCTTCCGCCAAGTCTTTGTAGATATTGGCAAATGCCAAAGGCATCCCTTCCGCATGGCCAATGGTGACGCGGGTTGTGCGATCAGCCTCGGGGCTCAAGCCCGCTTCGCCGCGTTCGATGATCTGAAGACGCTCGCCCAGTGGCATATAGTAAAGCTGGTTCGGCTGTTCCTGCGACCATCTCAGCCCGCCAGTTTCGCCGAAGACTTGGATGCCGAGTCCGTGCTGCCGCCCTATCGCAACCGAGGAGGTCCAGAGCCGCCCAACCGCACCGCCGGACATGCGGAAATTCACCATCGCGTCGTCTTCCAACACACGGCTTTCAATGGCTGACACCGTGTCAGCACTGAGCCGGTCGACCTCTTGGCCGGTGACGAAGCTGGCCATATGCATCGCATGGATACCGCAATCGGCAAACTGAGCCGAGACCCCGGCCTGCGCCGGATCATAGCGCCAACGAACGCGGGGGTTGTCGGCATCAGCGGCATCCGCGTGATGGCCATGAGCGAACTCGGCGACGACCAGGCGGATCTTGCCCAGATCGCCGCGCGCAATCATCGCTTTCATATGGCGCACGAGGGAATAGCCAGAATACCCGTAATTCACCGCGCAGATTTTGCCGGTCGATTGAGAGAGGCGCACAATCTCTTCGCCTTCCTCGACCGTCATCGTCATCGGTTTTTCGCAGAGGACGTGGAAACCGCCCTCCAAGAAGGCTTTGGTGATCTCGAAATGGGTCGCGTTTGGCGTCGCGACCGTCACCAGATCGACCGGATCGGGCCGTGCCATTTCGCCCGCCAGCATCTCGCGCCAATCGCCGTAAGACCGATCCGCGGCCAGCTCAAGCGTTTGCCCATAAGCGCGGCCAGCATCGGGCCGATGGTCCAAAGCGCCTGCCGTGAACGCGAACTCGCCATCCAGCCCCGCGCCCAAGCGATGCGCAGGTCCGATTTGGCTGCCTTCGCCGCCGCCGATCATGCCCCAGGTGAGTTTTGCCATGGTCGGTATCCTTTGATCAAAAGCCGATGGAGGAGAGGTATTCCCGATTGGCGCGCGCATCGCCAATCGGATCGGGGTCGAGCAGCGGGTCGCAATCCTGCTCCACCGTGCACCAGCCCTCAAACCCGGCGTCGAGCAGAACTTGCCGGACGGCAGGGAAATCCACATCACCCTGGCCCAGATTGCAGAAAATGCCTTGGCCGCAGGCGTCGTAAAACCCAGTGCGCTTGGCGATAACGTCGGCTTTCACAACCGGGTCTATATCTTTGAAATGCATATAGGAAATCCGATCCATGTGGCGTTTCATAAAGGCCACGGGATCAAAGCCGGCATAAGAATGATGCCCGGTGTCGAAGCAGATTCTCAGAATGCTCTCATCCACTTCATCCAGGAGGCGCTCCAGTTCCGGCTCGAAATCCATGAAGCCTGCCGCATGAGCATGGATGCCAACTGTCAAACCATAGTCTTCGGTCCCCATTTTCGCGATGGTGGCGATGCGGTCGCGATAAGCGGCCCATTCGGCGGTGCCCATCTGCTCGGCCTCGTCAGCCCGACCCGCTGTGGGCGCGCGGCGTGGCGAGATCGAGTCGATTAGCACCAGATGTTCCGCGCCATGCGCAGTGAGTGCTTTGCAGGTGCGCACCGCGCCATCCATCACATCCTCCCAAGCGTCGGGATCATGGAACGCCCGGAACACCACGCCGCCGATCAACTCAAGATCATGTTCGGCCAGCGCCTCGGCCAAAATCGCGGGGTCCTCGGGCATGAAACCCACCGGGCCCAGTTCGATGCCTTTATAGCCCGCGGCGGCGCAGTCTTTCAGAACCGATTGCCAGGTAGGGTTGCGCGGGTCATCCGCGAATTCCACACCCCAGGAACAGGGCGCATTGCCAATGCGTATCGTCATGTCCGTACCTTTTCAGACAGAGGAGAGAGGGAGCCAGCGTCTCGCCTCGGAAGAGGCAATGGCGGCGGTCACGATGCGGTTGACCTCCATCCCGTCGCGGAATGTTGGCCAGACCGGTTGGCCGGTCTCAATGGCGGTCAAGAAATCCTTCGCCTCGATGATGATCTGGTCTTGATAGCCGGTGCCATGGCCCGGACCCTGACAGAACGGCAGATAGTCGGGATGGGCCGGGCCAGTCAGAATCTTGGTGAAGCCGCGTGTGGCCTCAGGGCCTTCGGCGCGATAGAGCCAGAGCGCATTCTGGTCCTCTTGATCGAAGCGGATCGCGCCTTTTGTGCCCGTGATTTCATAAGCATAGCCCATCTTCCGCCCTGTCGCGATGCGGCTGAAATACATGTGCCCCATGACGCCACTTTCAAACCGGCACATGAGCTGCGCATGGTCATCATTGGTCACTTCTGCAGGGCCGCCCGCACCGCGCCGCGTCTTATGCACCGTTTCGACCTCGCCCATGACCTCGGCAATCGGGCCGATCAGAGCCAGCGCGGCGTTGATCATATGCGGGGCCAGATCGCCCATCGTGCCGTTCGCCATCCCAGAGGTGCGCCAATTGGCTGGCAGATCGGGGTCGGCCAGGAAATCTTCGGTATGCTCGCCACGGAACCAGGTCAGATCGCCAAGCGCGCCCTCGGCGATCAGTTGCCGGGCGAATTGCGTGGCGGGCGTGCGGACATAGTTGAAGCCCACCATATTGGTGATACCCGCAGCTTCGGCAGCGGCCACCATGGCGCGGCTATCATCAAGAGAGGCGCCCAGAGGTTTTTCGCAAAGCACCGGTTTGCCCAGAGCAAATGCAGCTTCCGCGATCTGCCGATGCATGGATTGCGGCGCGGCGATCACGATGGCCTCAACCGTTGGATCGTTGACCAAGACCGGCCAATTATCGGTGGCCCGGGCAAAACCATAGGCCTGTCGGTACCTTTCGGCGCTTTCCTGCGAGGTCGCGCAGACCATCTCCAGCCGGGGCCGAAGGGCGGTGTTGAAGACCGCCCCGACAGAGGCCATCGCCACAGCATGGGCCTTGCCCATATAGCCGCCGCCGACAATTCCGATCCCAATTTCCGTCATGGGCCATGCCTTTTTTGAAATACGGTTTGCAACCGGTTGCAAAACTAGTATCTTCAGATTCGACGCGACGCAATGGCCAAAAGACAGGGCCGCTCGTCGGACCCCTATGATGACACCCGGGAGGAGAGATGAGCGCCAGCCCCAAAACGGTCCGTTTGACCATGGCTCAGGCTATTGTGCGGTATTTGTCAGCACAGTTCATCGAGATTGATGGGGTGAAGACCCGGATCTGTGGCGGTGGTTTCGGCATTTTCGGCCATGGCAACGTGCCATGCCTGGGGGAGGCGCTCTATGGGGTGCAGGATATTCTGCCGCTTTACCGGGGGCAGAATGAGCAGAGCATGGGGTTCGCGGCGGCGGCCTATGCGAAGTATCACCTGCGGCGGCGGTTCATGTTTTGCACCGCAAGCGCCGGGCCGGGCACGGCGAACTTGTTGACCGCGGCGGCGCTGGCCCATGCCAACCGTTTGCCGATGCTGATGCTCTGCGGCGATACGTTTATCACCCGTTTGCCAGACCCGGTGCTGCAGCAGTTGGAGCATTTTGGCAACCCGACGCTTGGGGTGAATGATGCGTTCAAAGCGGTCAGCCGGTATTGGGATCGGATCACCCATCCGGCGCAGATCATCCAGTCGTTGCCGGCGGCTCTTGCCATGATGCTGGATCCCGCCGATTGCGGCCCGGCCTTCCTTGGGCTGCCGCAGGATGTGCAAGGCTGGGCCTATGACTACCCCGAGGATTTCTTTGCCGAAAGAACACACCGTATTCGCCGCGTTGCGCCCGATGCCGGTGAGGTGGCGGAGGCCGCGGCGGTATTGAAGGCCGCCAAACGTCCGATGATCATCGCAGGCGGCGGGGTGCAGTATTCCGGCGCGGTGGCGGAACTGACCGCGTTTGCCGAGACGCATCAGATCCCGGTGGTCGAAAGCATCGCGGGGCGGGCGAATATGCTGGCCACCCATGATCTGAACATCGGCCCGATTGGCGTGACGGGCTCCGACAGCGCCAATACGATTGCCGAGCAGGCGGATGTGATCCTCTCGGTCGGGTGCCGGATGCAGGACTTCACGACGGGATCCTGGACCGCCTTTGCCCATGACGCGAAACTGGTGTCGCTGAATGTCGGGCGGCATGACGCGGGCAAGCATATGTCCTTGCCGATGGTCGGGGACGCAAAACTCGGGCTTCTGACGCTTGGCGTAGCGATGCACGGCTATACCGCGCCCGAAAACTGGACCGCCAGCGCCCGCGCAGAGCGGGCCAAATGGGATGCCTATGTGGCGGAGAATGTCACACCTGGAAACCGGCCCAACTCTTACGCCCAAGCGATAGGCGTAGTGAACGATCTCTGCGATCCGCGCGACCGTATTGTGGCGGCGGCAGGTGGGTTGCCTGCCGAGGTGACCGCCAATTGGCGCACCCTGGATATCGGGACGGTCGATGTGGAATTCGGTTTTTCTTGCATGGGTTATGAGATCGCAGGCGGGTGGGGCGCGCGGATTGCCCAATCGAAGGCGGAGCCTGAGCAAGACACCATCGTTTTCACCGGTGACGGCTCTTATCTCCTAATGAACTCCGACATCTATTCTTCGGTTCTGACAGGGAAAAAATTGATCATCCTCGTCCTCGACAACGGCGGCTTCGCGGTGATCAACAAGTTGCAGAACAACACCGGCAACGAGAGTTTCAACAACCTGATTGCCGATTGCCCAACGGTGCCCGAGCCATTCGCGGTGGATTTCGAAGCCCATGCGGCAGCGATGGGCGCCCATGCCGAAACGGTCGCCAATCCTGCCGAGTTGGCGGAGGCCTTCAAACGTGCCAAGGCGGCAGAGAAGACCTTCGTCATCGTCATGAAGGTCGATGCCTATGACGGCTGGACCACGGAGGGCCATGCGTGGTGGGAAGTGGGTACGCCGGAAGTATCAGACAGCGCCAAGGTGCGGGCGGCCCATGAAGATTGGGAATCGAACCGGCCCAAACAGCGCAAAGGGATCTAAGCCCATGTTGAGTGTCACCGCAGAGACCGCTGATCCGGCCACGATTGTGGCGGAGTTGCTCCATGGTGATGGCGCGGTGCGGATTACCGGGCTGTTCTCCGACGCGCAGATTACCGAAGCCCGCGCGATCATTATGGCGGAATCCGAAGTCGACACGCAGAAAGTTACGCATTTCCAAGGGGCTGCGGAGGAAAGCGGCCAATTGAACTTGCAGCGGCGCGTCTGGAACCTTCTGGCCAAGGGCGAGGTGTTTTCGCAGATGGCGGCGCATCCGGTGCTGATGGCCGTGTTACGCCAGTTTCTGGGCAGCGAATTCATCATGGGCTCCATCGCCGCAAACCGGATCTTGCCGGGCGGGCCGGGGCAGGAGCCGCATGTGGATTACCCATATTGGGATTTTCATACGCCGGAGACGCATCCCATTGGCCTGAATGCCAGCTTTCCGATGAACGCGCAGGTGTCGATCCTCCTCGACCCGTTCACAGAGGAAAGCGGTGCAACCGCCTATCTGCCGGGCAGTCAGCGGGAGCTGCGCTATCCGGCCGAGGCGGACGGGTTCTTTGATCGCTGCGAGCGGATGCTGGGCGACCCGGGCGATGTGGTGATTTTCTATGGAGCGGTCTGGCATTGCGCGATGCCAAACACCGCCGATCATGATCGCTCCGCGGTTCTGACCCAATACCTGCCCAAATGGGTGAAGCCGATGGAAGACATGCCCGCAGCCTTGCCCGCAGAGTTTGTGGCGGCGGCCAGCCCAGATCTGCGGCAGCTTCTTGGGCTCAATTACCCCTATCCCGAAGTGCTGGACGCGGCCAAGGCGGGTAATACCGAGGGGCGGGTGTGATGGACCTTTCCGGTAATAGCTTTGTGATCATCGGTCGCGCGGGGATGGATTTCTATCCCGACCCGCCAGGCACCAAAACCGAAGAGGCCGCGCGCTTTGTGTCCTGTCTTGGCGGGTCGTCGGCGAATATTGGGGTGGCCATCACCAAACAAGGCGGCAAGGCGGCGCTAGTCACGCGGGTGTCCGACGACGCGATTGGTCGCTTCGCGGTCAATGAGTTGGAGAAATATGGGATTGATCATGCCCATGTGCGCCCGGTGGGAGGCGAGGCGCGCACCTCTCTGGCCGTGGTCGAAACCCGGATCGAGGACCACCAATCGGTCATCTACCGCAACGGCGCTGCCGATTTCGAGATGACGACGAGCGACGTCGACGCGGTTGATTATGCAGCCTATTCGGCGCTGATCACCACCGGAACCGTGTTTGCCGCAGAGCCCTCTCGCAGCGCGACATTTCACGCCTTCGATCTGGCCAAAGCCGCCGGGCTCCCACTGATTTTCGACATTGATTATCGGCCGTATTCGTGGCCCTCGGCGGAGGTGGCGGCGGATGTCTATTCCCGCGCCGGGGCCATGTGCGACGTGATTATCGGCAATGACGTGGAGTTCGGCTTCATGGCGGGGGATTACGATAAAGGGCTCGAAAAGGCCCGGTCGCTTGTGGCCGACGGCGCGCAGATTGTCGTTTACAAAATGGGCGAAAAGGGCGCGGTCACAATCACGCCCGAGCGTGAATTCCGCACCGGGATCTACCCGGCCAATGCGCTGAAACCCACCGGCGCGGGGGACAGTTTCATGGGCGGGTTTATCGCCGCGCTGGCCGCCGGGCGCGATGTGGAAGACGCCGTGCTGCGCGGCTCGGCCTCCGCCGCGATTGTCGTCTCGCGCGTCGGTTGCGCGCCCGCCATGCCCACCACCGAAGAATTGGAGGCATTCCTCGCCTCCCATGCCGGGCCGACAGCGGCCTGAAAGGACCCAGAAACATGCATATCCCGCCCTTTGACAATCAGAACAGACCCATCGTCGATGTGGATCATGATCTGGTGCCGCTGAACTATTTCAACATTGTGAAGCTCAAGGCCGGGGAGCATTTCGATTATGCGGTGCCGGGCTATGAGACTTGCGTGGTTCCCGCGACTGGGACGGTGACGGTTGAGGTGGCGGGCGAGACTTATCGCCATATCGGCAATCGCACAGTGGATGTCTGGGATGGCGAGCCGGAGGGCGTTTATGTTCCGACCGGTGAGGGCACGCGGATCACCTGCCAAACAGAGGCCGCTGAGGTGTTCATTGCCGGTGCGAAATACGATGAGGTTCTGAAGCCCTTCGCCGTGCGCGAGGCGGAGCTGGATTTGGTCCAATACGGCTCTGACGACACCAAAACCCATCGCAAAATCAAACACATCCTGGGCGCGGGGTATCACGACCGGGTGGGGCGGCTTTTGGTCTCCGAGCTTTATACCGTGGGGCAGGGTGGCTGGTCCGGCTTCCCGAGCCACAAACATGACACCGACCGTCTGCCTGATGAGACGCGCCATGACGAGACCTATAATTTCCGGTTCAAACCGAATTACGGGTCGGGCATGCAGATGTTGCAGCGTGTCGATAATGAGCCGGGCGATGCGTACCACATCGTCGATGGGTCCACGATTCTGATCGATAAGGGGTATCACCCCTGCGCCGTGCTACCCGGCTATGAGATGTATTATTTCACCATTCTGGGTGGGCTGAGCCAGCGCAGCTTGAAGCAATATTTTCAGCCGACCCATGAGGCGCAGCTTCATACCATTCCCGGCATCATGGATATGGTGGCCAAGTTCAAATGACGCTTGTGACCCTGTCGGAGGTTGTGCAACCCGCGCTCAAGGGCGGCTATGCGGTGGCTGGCTTGGTCTGTCTGGGCTGGGAAGATATGCGCGCCTATGTGGCGGCGGCGGAAGCTGAGCGGGCACCGGTGATTTTGCAGGCCGGGCCAAGCTGCCGGGAGCATACCCCGCTGCCGGTTTTGGGAAAGATGTTCAGGTATTTGGCGGACAGTGTTGACGTCCCCGTCGTGGCGCATCTGGACCATGGATACACGCTCGAAGAGTGCCGAGAGGCGATCGAGTCTGGGTTCTCTTCTGTCATGTTTGATGGGTCTCGGAAGACCCTGACTGAGAATATTGCCGAGACCGCCGCGATTGCCGAAATGGCGCATGCGGCAGGCGTATCTTGCGAGGGCGAGATCGGCTTTGTCGGTTATTCCGGAGGCGAGATGTCAGCAGGCACCGACCCAAGCGAGGCGGCGCAGTTTGCCCGCGAAACGGGGGTCGACGCCATGGCGATCTCGGTCGGCAATGTGCATTTGCAACAAGATCGGGAAGGCGGTTTGGACGAGCCCCGCATCCGGGCGATTGAGGCGCTGACGGAGGTGCCCTTGGTGATCCATGGCGGATCAGGCGTGCCTTTGGCGCAGCGTGAGGCGCTGGCCGCCGGTTCCAGCATCTGCAAATTCAATATCGGGACGGAATTGCGCATGGCCTTTGGTGCCGCGCTGCGCCAAGCGGTCACTGCAGATCCAGATCGGTTTGATCGGGTGCAGATTTTGAAAGAGACACATGATCCGGTGATGGATGCCGCGCGCGTGGCGATCCGGGCCGTCGGGGCCAGCGGGCGAGGGTAGAGCGATGTTGAGATTGGGAATTCTGGGTTGCGGCCGGATCGGCCAGGTACATGCCCAATCGATTGGCCAAGTGCCCAATGCAGAGTTGGTCGCCGTGGCCGATGCGATGCCCGCAGCAGCGGATGCGCTTGCGTCCGCGAGTGGGGCGGAAGCCCGGGCGGCGGAGGATATTCTGGGCGCGGGCGATATCGATGCCGTGGTAATCGGCACGCCGACAGATACCCATTTCGACTTGATCCAGGCGGCTGCCGCCAATCGGAAGGCGGTTTTCTGCGAGAAGCCGATCGATATGGATGTGGCCCGCATCCGCGCCTGCATAGACGCGGTCGAGGCTGCAGGGGTCGCCTTTATGTCGGGCTTCAACCGTCGGTTCGATCCGAATTTCGCCGGGTTGCAGCGGCGTTTGCGGGAAGGCGAGATTGGTGAGGTCGAGATTGTGACGATCCTCTCGCGCGACCCATCTCCGCCGCCGATCTCTTACATCGAAAGCTCCGGCGGGCTGTTCCGCGATATGATGATCCATGATTTCGACATGGCGCGGTTTTTGCTTGGTGAAGAGCCGGTGCGGGTACAGGCGGTCGGCGCGGCGCTGGTCGACCCGGCAATTGGGGCCGCAGGCGATGTGGATACCGCCGCAGCGATCCTAACCACGGCCTCGGGGCGGATTTGCCAGATTTCCAACTCGCGCCGGGCGACATATGGCTATGATCAGCGGATCGAAGTGCATGGCGCGAAAGGTCTGCTCAAAGCCGAAAACCAGTTGGAAAGCACCGTGGAATTGGCCACCGAAGCCGGGTTCCGTCGCGCCCCAACGCAGCATTTCTTCCTCGAACGATATGCGCAGGCATATGTGTTGGAACTGGCGGAGTTTGTCGGCGCCGTGCTGGATGGCAAGGCACCGGCGCCCAGCATTCACGATGGCCTCCGCGCCCAAGCCCTGGCCGATGCGGCGGATCTGGCGCTTCGCGAAGCGCGGCTGGTCGAGGTGGATCTGACCTAGCCGAGAATACCCGGCAGGCGTAGCCCGTGTTCTGTGGCGCAATCCCGGGCGATTTCATAGCCGGCATCGGCGTGGCGCATCACGCCGGTGGCCGGATCGTTCCAAAGCACGCGTTCCAACCGCCGGTCGGCATCCTCGGTGCCGTCGCAGACCACGACCATGCCGGAATGCTGTGAGAAGCCCATGCCGACGCCGCCGCCGTGGTGCAGACTGACCCAAGTCGCACCGCTGGCGGTGTTGAGAAGCGCGTTTAGAAGCGGCCAATCGCTGACCGCGTCGGAGCCATCTTTCATCGCCTCGGTCTCCCGGTTCGGGCTGGCCACCGAGCCGCTGTCCAGATGGTCGCGCCCGATCACCACCGGCGCGGACAGTTCGCCCGTCCGCACCATTTCGTTAAACGCGAGCCCGGCGCGGTGGCGGTCTCCGAGGCCGATCCAGCAGATCCGCGCGGGGAGGCCTTGGAACGCAATCCGCTCCTGCGCCATGTCGAGCCAGTTGTGCAGATGGGCATTCTCAGGGAAGAGCTCTTTCATCTTGGCATCGGTTTTGTAGATATCCTCCGGATCGCCCGACAGGGCGCACCAGCGGAACGGGCCAATGCCCTTACAAAACAGCGGGCGGATGTAGGCGGGCACGAAACCTGGGAAAGCGAAGGCGTTTTCCAGGCCTTCCTCCAGCGCCACTTGGCGAATGTTGTTGCCGTAATCCAAGGTCGGCACGTCGGCGTTCCAGAAATCCACCATCGCGGCCACATGGGTTTTCATGCTGGCCCGCGCGGCGGCCTCGACCGCTTTTGGATCACTCTCCTGTTTCTCGCGCCACTCAGCCACGCTCCAGCCTTGCGGCAGATAGCCATGGATCGGGTCATGGGCGCTGGTCTGGTCGGTCACCATATCGGGCCGGACGCCGCGCCGGTAAAGCTCGGGGAAGACATCGGCTGCATTGCCGATCAAGGCCACGGATTTCGCTTCGCCGGCCTTGATCCAGCGCGCGATCATCGCGAGCGCTTCGTCGAGATCATGCGTCTTTTCATCGACATAGCGGGTGCGCAGGCGGAAATCGGCCCGGGTTTCGTCGCATTCCACGGCGAGGCAACTGGCGCCCGCCATAACGGCAGCCAGCGGTTGCGCGCCCCCCATGCCGCCCAGGCCGGCGGTCAGAAGCCAGCGGCCCTTGAGATCGCCGTCATAATGTTGTCGCCCGGCCTCGGCGAAGGTCTCATAGGTGCCCTGCACGATGCCTTGGGTGCCGATATAGATCCACGATCCGGCGGTCATCTGGCCGTACATCGCGAGGCCGCGCTTATCCAGCTCGTTGAAATGGTCCCAAGTCGCCCAATGCGGCACCAAGTTGGAATTGGCGATCAGCACACGCGGCGCATCCTTTTGGGTGCGGAAGATGCCCACCGGTTTGCCCGACTGCACCAGAAGCGTTTCATCCTCTTCCAAGTCGGTCAGCCCGGCGACAATCCGGTCAAAATCCTCCCAGGTGCGCGCGGCACGGCCAATGCCGCCATAGACCACCAACTCATGCGGGTTTTCGGCCACGTCCGGATGCAGATTGTTCATCAGCATCCGCATCGGGGCCTCCGTCAGCCAGGATTTCGTGGTGATGTCCGGGCCGGTTGGGGGGAAGACGTCACGGGTGTTGTGGCGGGGATTGGTCATGGAGAGCCTCGCAGAGTTGGGGCCAGCCGAGCCAGCGCATGCAGGATATTGGAGAGAACCGGGCGGAGCACGGCGGCTTTGGCGCGGTCAAAGGCCCAAGGCGGGGCCTCGGTACTCAGATAGGTGGATTGTGCCAGTTCCATCTGGATCGCGTGGTAGCCCTCGCTCGGCCGCCCGTAATGGCGCGTGGTCCAGCCGCCTTTAAAGCGGCCATTCAGAACTGTGCTATAGCCATCGGCCCTTTGGCAGATTTCGTCAGTGGCGGTTTCGATCTCTGGCGCACATGTCATACCGCCATTCGTGCCGATGTTGAGATCCGGCAGCGTGCCCTCGAATAGAAATGGGATCGGAGATCGGATCGAGTGGCAATCATACAAGATCGCCACGCCGTGCAGGTCGCGCACCCGGGCCATCTCGGCGGTGAGCGCCGCATGGTAAGGCGCGTGAAAACGCTCCTGTCGGTCGGCGATGTCGGCGTCATTCGGTGGCTCGGTCCAGATCGGTCGCCCATCGAAATCGGTCAACGGCACCAGCGTGGTCGTGTTCTGCCCCGGATAGAGGCTCGCGCCCGAGGGGTCGCGATTGGCATCGATGACATAGCGATGGACATTGGCGCGAACCGTCGTCGCGCCGGGCAGAAGGCCGTCATACAGCCGATCCACATGCCAATCGGTATCGGCCAGAGCGCGCCCGGTGTCATTGAGCTTGGCCCAGATCTTGGGCGGAACATCGGTTCCGGCATGGGGCAGGCCCAAAATGACCGGGCTGTCCCCCTGGCTGACAGTCACGATGGTCATGGGAAGGTCAGCCCGATTGGCTCGATCAGCGCCCCATCCCGGATCAGCGCCGCTGCCGCGGTTATGTCCGGCGCGAGGTAGCGGTCCTCGGCCAAGCTTGGAACTGCCGCGCGGATCACGGCAATGGCGGCTTGCAAGCTTGGGCTGGTCTTGAGCGGCGCGCGGAACTCTACCCCTTGTGCGGCGCAGATCAGCTCTACGCCCAGGATCACGTCAAGATTATCCGCCATCCGAAGCAGCCGCCGCGCCGCATGGGCCGCCATGCTGACATGATCCTCCTGATTGGCGGAGGTCGGTGTGGAGTCAGTGGAACATGGCGTGGCCAGATGCTTGTTTTCACTCATCAAAGCGGCCGTGGTGACCTCGGCGATCATCAGGCCGGAATTCAACCCTGGCTCAGGCGTGAGGAAAGGCGGCAGATCATAGCTGAGCGTCGGATCAACCATCAGTGCCACGCGGCGTTGGGCGATCGCCCCGATTTCCGAGAGCGCGATGGCGATCTGGTCCGCGGCGAAGGCCACGGGTTCGGCATGGAAGTTGCCGCCGGAGACAATCAATCCTTCTTCAACCAGCACCAAAGGGTTGTCGGTTACGGCATTGGCTTCGATTTCCAATGTCCGGCCAGCTTGGGCCAAGAGGTCGGCGGCGGCACCCGTCACCTGTGGCTGGCATCGGATGCAATAGGGGTCTTGGACCCGTGTGTCGCCATCGCGATGGCTTTCCCGAATCTCCGAGCCGGTCATCAAGTCGCGTATCGCGCGGGCGACGGCAATCTGCCCCGGTTGACCGCGCAGCGCGTGAAGCGCGGGCTGCAATGGGGCGGTCGAGCCCATAATGGCGTCGGTGGAGAGGGCGGAGGCGATGAGCGCACCTTGCAAGCACCTTTCCGCCCGCCAAAGCCCGGCGAGCGCGCAGGCGGTCGAGAACTGCGTACCGTTGATCAGGGCCAGCCCTTCCTTCGGGCCCAAGACGAGTGGTTGAAGCCCTGCCAGGCGGAGCGCCGCACCGCTTGCCATGCGGTCGCGCCGATAAAGCGCGTCGCCCTCACCGATCATCGTGGCGGCCAGATGTGCCAGCGGGGCAAGATCACCCGAGGCCCCAACAGAGCCCTGCGCAGGGATCACAGGCGTCAGATCGGCGGCCAACATCGCCTCAATCATCTCGATGATCTGCCAACGAACGCCAGACGCACCGCGCCCGAGGCTGAGCAGTTTCAAGATCATCATCAGCCGGATGGTGCCCGTGTCCAACACGTCGCCGACGCCGCAGCAATGGGAGAGGACCAGATTGTGTTGCAGCGTTGTGGTTTGATCTGGCGCGACCTTCACGCTGGCCAGCTTTCCGAAGCCGGTGTTCACACCATAGATCGGCGCATCGCCCGCGGCGGCCTCCGCGACGATGGCGGCGGCGGCCTCGACCGCAGGTCGAGCGCTCCGATCAATCTCGACTGCGGCACCGTCTCGCCAAAGGCGTTCCAACTGAGCCAAGGAGGTCGCACCTGGTGTCAAAGTCACACGCATGTTGCCCCTCCGAATATCCGCTCCGAGAGCGGGTTGAACCCGATGCGGTAAGACAGTTCGGCGGGGTGCTCGACATCCCAAATCGCCAGATCGGCGCGCAGTCCTGGCGCGATCTGCCCACAATCGGTGAGGCCCAAGGCCTGCGCGGCGTGGCGTGTGACGCCTGCCAAGGCCTCCGCCGGTGTCAGCCGGAAGAGCGTGCAGCCCATGTTCATCGCTAGCAAAAGGGAGGTTAGAGGTGACGAGCCCGGGTTGTTGTCGGTTGCCAAGGCCATCGCGACGCCGTGTTCGCGGAAAGCGGCAATTGGCGGGATTTTCGTCTCGCGCAATGTGTAAAACGCGCCGGGCAGCAATACCGCCGCTGTCCCGGCTTTCGCCATGGCGGCCGCGTCTTCCGGCGTTGCATATTCGACGTGATCGGCCGAGAGCGCGCCATATTGGGCCGCAAGTGCTGCGCCGCCGAAGTGGGACAACTGCTCGGCATGAAGCTTTACCGGCAGGCCAAGCGCCTGGGCTTCGTCAAAGACCTGGGCGATTTGGTCTGGCGTGAAGGCGATCCCCTCGCAAAACCCATCCACCGCATCGACCAAGCCTTCGGCGGCGGCCGTGCGAAGCGTGGGAAGACAGACCTCCTCAAGATATGCATCAGCGCGCCTGGCATACGCCTCCGGCACCGCATGAGCGCCGAGAAAGCTGGTGATTACACGCAGCGGTCGGGCGATCTCAAGGGCGCGGGCGGTGCGCAACTTGCGCAACTCGGTGTCACGGTCCAACCCATAGCCGGATTTGACCTCCAGCGTTGTGATGCCTTCGGCGATCAGCGCGTCCACGCGGGGCAGGGCGGCCTCCAAAAGCGCCGCCTCGGACGCCGCGCGCGTGGCGTGGACTGTGGACATGATGCCGCCGCCCGCCTTGGCGATGTCTTCATAGCTCGCGCCATTCAAACGCAGCTCGAACTCTCCCGCGCGATGGCCGCCATGGATGATATGGGTGTGGCAATCGATCAAGGCGGGCGTTACCAACTTGCCGCCAAGGCTCCGGTGTTCACCCGATTGAGGGGGCATCTCTTGCTGCGGCCCGGCCCAGGTGATCATGCCGTCCGAGATCACCATGGACCCATCCTCAATGAGCCCATAAGGCGTGCCGGGGGTCATCGTGGCCAAGGTGCAATCGGTCAGGATCATCAAGGGCGACTCACTTGCGAAGAGACGTGGTTGCGATAATATGTATATACATATTAAATCGGTCAAGATGAGGATCGGGATGAGACGGATCTGGGCGGAACAGGCGCTTTTGCCCGAGGGCTGGGCCGAAAACGTGGCTGTTGAGATTGGCGCAGACGGGCGGATCGCTACTGTGACGACAGGTGCCGATCCGGGCGGTCAGCGTCTAACTACGTTGCTCCCCGCGCCGGCAAATCTTCATTCTCACGCGTTTCAACGGGCCATGGCGGGGATGACGGAACGGCGCGGTGTCCAGTCCGGCGACAGTTTCTGGACCTGGCGGCAGTTGATGTTCCGCTTTCTGGACCAGGTGACCCCGGATCATGTGGAGGCGATTGCGGCGTTTGTGCAGATGGAGATGCTGGAGGCGGGATATGCCACCAATGTGGAGTTCCACTATCTCCACCATCAACCCGGCGGGGCCGCTTATGCCAATATCGCCGAGATGTCCGAACGGATCGCCGCGGCGGCGGGGCAAAGCGGAATCGGGCTGACACTTCTGCCGGTGCAGTATCAGTTTGGCGGTTGCGATGGGCGGCCGCTTGGCCCGGGGCAGGTTCGGTTTGGCACCACGCCGGACACTTACGCAAAGCTGCAGGATCATGCGGGGCGGGCATTACACGCATTGCCTGCGGACACCGCGCTTGGTGTTGCGCCGCATTCCTTGCGCGCGGTGGCGCCGGGCACTCTTGCCGATATCGCCGAGCTGACAGAGGGGCCAGTTCATATGCATCTGGCCGAGCAAATCGCGGAGGTGGCGGAAGTTCAGGCGCATCTCGGCGCTCGACCGGTCGAGTGGCTGATCGGCAATGTTGCGGTCGACTCAAGCTGGTGTTTGATCCATTGCACGCAAATGCGGCCCCATGAGACCGAGGCCTTGGCCAAAACCGGGGCGGTGGCAGGCCTTTGCCCAATCACCGAAGCCTCACTTGGCGATGGCATTTTTGATGGGGTGCGCTGGCAGGCGGCAGGCGGGGCGTTCGGTATTGGATCGGACAGCAATATCCGCATCTCGCTTTCTGAAGAACTGCGGAGCCTGGAGTATTCGCAACGCCTGCGCGACCAGAGCCGGGCCACGCTTGCGACGCCTGAGCGCTCCACGGGCCGGGTCCTATTCGATGCGGTGACCCAAGGCGGCGCTCAAGCTGCGGGGCGGGCGAGCGGGGCCATTCAGCCCGGGCTTTGGGCCGATCTGATGGCTTTGGATGGCACGGCGGTAGACCTCGACGGCAGGCGGGGCGACGATACGCTCGACACGTACATCTTCGCAGGGGACGATCGGATGGTTACGGATGTCTGGGCCGCCGGTCGCCATTTGGTGCAAAGTGGACGGCATATTGGACATGACCGAATTACAGCTGCATATCGCGCCGCGATGATTGATCTGAGAGGGCGGATATGAAGCAGGCGCGCGGGACCGGCTGGCAACAGGTGCAGGACGAGGTTCGGCGGCGGATTCAAACCCGCGAATGGGCGCCGGGCGACGCGATCCCGAATGAAAGCGATCTGGCCGAGGAACTGGGCTGCGCCAGGGCGACAGTGAACCGGGCGCTGCAAGCGCTGGCCGACGATGGCCTGTTGGAGCGTCGACGGCGGGCGGGAACACGCGTGGCCCCTTTGCCGGTGCGCCATGCGCGGTTCCGTATTCCGGTTTTGCGGCAGGAGATCGAGGCGACGGGGGCCCGTTATGGCTATCGGCTTCTGACGCGCGAGATGAAGATGCCGCCGGTGGGGCTTCTCCCGTCCGAGGGCATATCAAAAGAGGTGCTGCATCTTTGCGCCCTACATCTCTCCGATGGGGCGAGCTTTGCCCACGAGGACCGCTGGATCAATCTCGCCGCGATCCCCGCCGCGGCAGAGGTGGATTTCGCGCAGATCAGCGCCAATGAATGGCTGGTTCAAAATGCGCCGATTTCCGATGGCGAGATCAGTTTCTTTGCTAAGGCCTGCACGGTGGAGGAGGCGGCCCTCTTTGGCTGCAACCGAGTGGATGCCCTGTTTCGGGCTGAGCGGAAGACCTGGCATGACGGGCAGTTGATCACCTTCGTGCGCCAAAGCTTTCGCCCAGGATATCGGATGACCACCCGGATTTGAGCGCACCACATAGGGTTTCGCCGCCAGGTCCCGGCTTTCAGTGTGTGCCGCGCGCGATCAGTTCCGGGTCGATCATGACGGTTTCGCTGTCTTTGGAGGGATCTTTAAGGCGCGCCTCCAGAAGGCGCAGGATCTCGGCGATGGTTTTGTCCAAAGGATTGCGGATCGTGGTGAGATCGAAATCCGGCCAAGCGCCAAGAGCGATGTCGTCGAAGCCAATAATCGACAGTTGATCTGGGACAGCGCGGTTTTGGTTGCGTGCAGCAGAGAGCGCCCCCAGGGCCATCGCGTCATTTGCGCAGAACAGCGCGTCGATATCGGAGGTCGCGAACATCGTCTCGGCGGCGGCCCGGCCGCCGTCGAATGTGTAGTCGGATTGCGTCAGGGCGCATAGTTCCAGCCCGGCCTCTGCCAACGCGTGTCGCACGCCCGCCAAACGTTCGGTTTCCGAAGACCAGGATGCAGGCCCGCCGATATAACCAAAGCAGGTCCGCCCGCGGGCCAAAAGGGTTCTTATCGCCAATTCGGCGCCATCCTTGTTCCGGCAAGCCGCACAGTCGGTCGCGGGGGCGTCGACCACTCGGCCCGATGAGATGACCGGAATGCTGAGCCTTGCGCAGTCCTGAAAGACCGAGGCTGGTAGACTGCCGCCGCGGACGATCACCGCGTCTAGCGGGTAGCGCAGAACCGAGCGGATCGATTGTTCGGTCAGTTCATCCGAACCGCTCAAGACCAGCGGCCATTTCTGGTGTGCGTTGAGTTCGGCGACCAACGCACCGACAAATGCAGCATCGTAGTGATTGGCCATGTCACCGGCGATAACGGCAACCAAATCGGTGCGGTTGCCCTGCAAACTCGCGGCCAGAGCATTTGGCCGATATCCCAAGCGCTTGGCGGTTGCCAGGATTGCGACCCGCTTTGCCGAATCGAGATAGGCCCCAGGTGTAAAGGCGCGTGAGACAGCGGATCGGGAGACGCCCGCCGCTTTCGCGACATCGGCGGCGGTGACCCGGCGGGCGCGCTTAAACGTCTCTTTCGAAACAGATTTCTCCGTCGACATCAGGTGAAACCCTCGCGGATTTGTGAGGCACAAAACAGCACGCCGCTTGCGTCGTTGTCATCAGTCTGTCACTCAATAGGGCTATGTGAACACGTGCGCAGAAAGAGCGCAATCCGACGGGGAACCTAACAAGGTTAGATCGAGCAGGCAGGGGCGCGGACGGCATGTAAGCCCGGTTGCGTCACGCGTCGTGCAATAGTCGCTTGGCGCCCCAACAGATTGGAGATCGTGTTCTGGTGTGCCGTTGCGGACATGTTGTTCGTGACGTTTTGAAGGCCTTTCTCTTCGAACAGGAGGGGGAAGGAACGAAACAAATGAAGCCATTTGGCATCCACAAGTGTTGGGAGCTCAGCATGACACTTAAAACAACCGCGGCCCTTGGCGTTGCATTCGGCCTGATGGCCGGCGTGGCCCAGGCCCAAACCGAGATTGAATTTTGGCACGCAATGGGCGGCCAGCTTGGCGAAAGCGTCAACGCGATGGCCGAGGAATTCAACGCCAGCCAAAGCGATTACGTGATCACGCCGGTTTTCAAAGGCACCTATGAAGAGACATTGACCGCCGGGATTGCCGCATTCCGCGCTGGTGAGCAGCCCAACATCATTCAGGTCTTCGACGCGGGCGCCGCGACCGTGATCGGCGCGCAGGGCGCAACCATTCCGGTGCAGCAGTTGATGGCCGAGAATGGCGTTGATTTCGACATCAATGACTACATCGCCGGCGTCCGGTACTTCTATGCCGACACCGAAGGCCAGATGATCGGCATGCCGTTCAACTCCTCCACGCCGATCTTGTATTACAACCAAGCGGCTCTTGATGCGGCGGGCGTTACGGCGCCGACGACTTGGGAAGAGTTCGCCGAAGTCACCGGCCCCGCGCTTTTGGAAGCGGGTTACGTGCCGCTGGCGCAGTCGCATCTGCCTTGGATCTTCACCGAGAACTTCTTCTCGCGTCACAACCTGCAATTCGCCTCGAACGACAATGGATATTCCGGCGTCGACACCGAGATCATGGTGAACCACCCCGCGATCCGCGCCCATTTTGAGGCGTTGGTTGAGTGGCAAGACGCTGGTCTCTTCAACTGGTATGGCACCGGTTGGGCCGATAACCAAAACCCGTTCGAAAGCGGCGACGTGGCGATGTGGCTCGGCTCCTCCGGCTCCTTCGGTGGTATCCAGGAACGCGTTGACTTCCCGTTCTCCGCGACTTTGCTGCCTTATTGGGAAGCCGTAACCACCGAGCCGACCCAAACCTTCATCGGCGGCGCGGCGCTTTTCGCCATGTCCGGCTTTGATGCGGCGGAGAACGAAGCCACCGCGGCCTTCTTCGAGTTCCTCGCGTCCCCCGAAGTGCAGTACACCTGGCACCGTGACACCGGCTATGTGCCGATCACCGAAGCCGCCTATGCGGTTGCGCAGGAAGATGGCCATTACGAGCGGTTCCCGGCGGCCGAAGTCGGCATCCAACAGTTGTCCTTGCCGGGTGGCGAATGGACCCGCGGGTATCGCATGGGCTTCTACGTTCAAATCCGTGACGTGATGAACCGGGAATACGGGCGCATCTTGACGGGCGATGCTTCGGTTGATGAGGCTTTCGAGACGATCCAAGAAGAAGCCAACGATCTTCTGTCGCGTTTTGCTCAGACTCAGGGCTAATCTAGACTGATAAACCTGCTCAGTGGCCGCCATCTGTGCGGCCACTGAGGTCTATTGAGGGGCAGATACCGTGAAGCGCACAACATTCCGAAACCCGTGGTTGCCGATCTTGCTGCTATCGCCGCAACTGGCGATTATTGCGGTGTTTTTCTATTGGCCGGCGGGCTATGCGATCCAATCGTCCTTCTATCTGCAGGACCCGTTTGGGTTCGGGTCCACCTTTGTCGGGATGGACAACTACTCGCGTTTGACGCGGTCGACGAACTACCTCGACTCGCTCAGTTTTACGGTCATCTTCACGCTTCTTGTGACCTTCTTGTCGCTGGCGATTGCCTTGGTTCTGGCGGTCAAGGCCGACAAGGTGATCCGCGGCGCGCAAACCTATCGGACGCTTCTGATGTGGGTCTATGCGATTGCGCCGCCGGTTGCCGGTTTGATGGGGGTTATGCTCTTCGACCAAAGCCGCGGTAACCTCACGCAACTCTTTCAATCCTTCGGGTGGGATTATCGGCTTGGAGTCAATTATTGGGACACAGCCACCGCGATGATCACTGTCTCGGTTTGGAAGCAGATCCCAGTGAATTTCATCTTCTTTTTGTCGGGTTTGCAGGCCATTCCACAATCGGTGCGCGAGGCCGCGATGATCGACAACCGCTCCGGCATGGGACGATTTTGGGACATCACCTTCCCGCTTTTGGCACCAACGGCGTTCTTCCTTCTGATCATCAACATCACCTACGCCCTATTCGACACATTCGGCATCATCGACACGCTGGTGAAGGGCGAGCCGGGCAACAACCCGATGACACTGGTGTATCGAGTGTTCGTCGACGGGTTCCGGGGCGGTGACCTTGGCGGCTCCTCGGCGCAATCGGTCGTGTTGATGGTGCTGGTCTTGATCCTAACCATTGTGCAGTTCCGCTTCTTGGAACGCCGCATCCATTACACGTGAGGGGGAGGGGCACGATGACCGATATGAGTGAAACAAGCACTGCCACCATCCCCGCCGCCGCCACGCCGGTGCAACGGCGCCGTCGGCGGATCCGCTGGGGCCATGTGGGCGACCATGTTATCCTGATCCTCGGGGCGCTTTTGATGCTGGTGCCGGTCTGGATGATGCTGGCCAGTTCGAGCCATGATGACATCACCATTCACCGCGAGGGCCTACAATTCTGGTTCGGCGATCAGTTGGTCGAGAATTACGACGCGGCGTTGTTTGAATATGGCGGCTTCACCGACAGTGTGAATGGCGTGACCATGTTGACCAACTCACTGATCCTGGGTCTTGGCTTCGCGATAGGCAAAATCATCGTCGGGATGATGGCGGCCTATGCGATTGTCTATTTCCAACTGCGGTTTGGCACATTGGCGTTTTGGATGATCTTCACCACGCTGCTCTTGCCGCTAGAAGTGCGGATCTTGCCGTCTTACGAAGTGATCCAGAATATGGGGCTGGCCAACACCTATACCGGTTTGATCGTGCCGCTCATCGCCTCGGCCACAGCGACCTTCTTCTTCCGGCAATTCTTCCGGTCCGTTCCCGAAGAACTGATCGAAGCTGCGCGGATCGATGGGGCAGGGCCTGTGAAATTCTTCATCGACATTCTGGTGCCACTCAGCCGCACCATGATCGCAGCGATGTTCATCATCATGTTCGTGTTTGGCTGGAACCAATATCTCTGGCCCACGCTGATTACGACCGATGAGAGCCTCTTCACCCTGGTGCGCGGCATCCGGCAGATCATTCAAGCCTATGCCGATGGCTCCACCACCCCCGAATACGGAGAGGCCGCAGCGCTGGCGATCATCGCCATGGTGCCGCCGGTGCTCATCGTCATTTTCTTCCAGAGCTGGTTCGTCAAGGGCCTGACGGAATCCGATAAGTAAGGATCAAATCACGTGGCAAATGTGACGCTCGATACTGTACGCAAGACCTATCCCAACGGGCACGAGGCGCTTCAACCGTGTAGCTTCGATATACCCGACGGGGAGTTGGTCGTCCTGGTGGGCCCGTCGGGTTGCGGGAAATCCACGCTTCTGCGGATGGTGGCGGGGCTCGAAGAGATTACCGAGGGCACGTTGTCGATCGGGGGTGAGCCGGTCAACGATGTGGACCCGGCAGATCGCAATATCGCGATGGTGTTCCAGAATTACGCGCTTTATCCGCATATGACCGTGGCCAAAAACATGGGCTACGGCTTGAAGAACCGGGGCCTGCCGCGGGGCGAGATCGACCAGAAGGTGCGCGAAGCGGCGGCGATGCTGAACCTTTCGGAGTATCTCGACCGTCGGCCCAGCCAGCTTTCGGGTGGCCAGCGGCAGCGGGTGGCGATGGGCCGGGCGATTGTGCGCGACCCGGAACTGTTCCTCTTTGACGAACCGCTTTCAAACCTCGACGCGAAACTGCGCCACCAGATGCGGATCGAAATCCGCGCGCTTCAGCGGCGTTTGGGCGTGACCTCAATGTATGTGACCCATGACCAGGTCGAAGCGATGACGATGGCGGATCGGATCATTGTGTTGAATGCGGGCCGGATCGAACAAATTGGGACACCGGCGGAGATTTATGGTCATCCGGCCTCGACCTTTGTGGCCAGCTTCATGGGCGCGCCGCCAATGAACTTGTTGAAGGGGACCGCCGCGAATGGCCGCATAACCATTGATGGTGGTCCGGCGCTGTCGCAAGTGGGGCAGGGAGCTGCGGCGGGCGCGGTTTCGGTCGGCATTCGGCCCGAAGATGTGATGCTGACAGCCGAAGGCGATTTGCCCTTCGATGTGCAGATCATCGAAGAATTGGGCGCGCAACGTCTGCTTCACGGGCAACTGGGCGGTCAGGCCTTTTCTGTCAGCGTTCAGAAGGACGAAGCCGCAGAAGCCGGGGGACCAGTGCGATTGGCGCTGAAACCCGATGCTGTGCATCTCTTCGACGCCGAAAAGGGCCAGCGTTTGTGACACAGATCTTTGCGGAACTGCCTCGGATCACCGAGGCAGACCGTGCCCGTATCTTATCGGCGACCCGCACGGCAGACGCGCATCGGGCCCTGTTGTCCGAGATGCCCGCTATGAGCGGCGTGGAATTGGGCGGTGAGGCCGCAGCGACCACGCTGCCAGAGCGCTTCAAGGTTGCCGCCTGGAATGTCGAACGCTGCCTATTCCCAGCCAAAAGTGCGATCCATCTTGCAGGCCACAACCCCAAAATTGTGCTTTTGAGTGAGATGGATAACGGCATGGCGCGGACAGCGCAGCGCCATACGACTGCCGAGATGGCCACCGAGCTTGGCATGGCCTATGCGTATGGCGTCGAGTTTTTCGAGATGGATCTTGGCGGCCCAACCGAGCGGCAGTTTTGCACCCAAGACTTCAATGAACGTGGCTGGCACGGCAACGGCATTCTCTCCTCGGTGCCGTTTGATCAGGTGGCTCTCTTCCGCCTCGACGAAGACGGGCATTGGTTCGTCACAGACAACGCGGGTGCGGGCGACACGGAGCAGCCGCGTATGGGCGGACGGATGGCCGTTGCAGCGATCGTGCCCGGCGCATCGGGGCCGATCTGTGTTGTCTCAACCCATTTGGAGAGCAACGCGGACGTTGCCTATCGTCATGTGCAATTTGCCAAGCTGCTCGACGAGGTTGATGGATTTGCGCCTGGTTTGCCTGTGCTCATCGGCGGCGATCTAAACACTGGAAATCACCTGCCGCCCGATTATGACTGGCGGTCCGAGACGTTGTTCGATCTGGCGCGGGACCGGGGTTATCATTGGGATCTGACACCGGAGGGGATCACGACCCGCAACAGCTTGATCACGCCGCATGACACGCGGCGGATGAAGCTTGATTGGTTCTGCGCGCGGGGTTTGACCGGCCAGTCGGGTCCGCTTCTGCCGTCGCTTGATCCGGATGGCACACCGCTTTCGGATCATGAAGCCGTCTTCTGCGAGGTTGGCGCGACCTGAGAATATCCGCCGCGCTGCGCCGAGTTTCGCGTCCGATGCTATGGTGATCCCCTGCGCTCATGATTGATGGCGTTGCGCTTCGGCCAGGAAATCAAAGCCCTGCATCTTCCAGAAATGGAGTAGGTCGATGAAGACCCAATTCTCGGCCAGTTTATCCCCCTCCCGCCGGTAGATGTCGATCACGCGGAACTCTCCGGCGATGTCGCTGCCGGGCAGGCCCATGAACCCTCCGGTGGGGCGGGCGGTGAAGTTCGGCCAGCCGAAAAATCCGCCATAGTTCCCCTCGGCCAAGCGGGCGATATGCGACGTGACGGACCGATCTGTCAGACCGGCGCGAAACGGCGCTGCGTGCTGCTTGGCATAGCGTTCGATGGAATAGGTGGACCCAATCCCCTCGGGCCCCCACCAAATCATGTCATCATGCCATGTCTGCGCCAGTTCTTCTTCCAGCGGCAGGCCTGAACGCCATTGGCCGAGGTCGCGGATCATCGCGTTGATGGTCGCGAGCGTCTTTTGGCCCTCTGCCGCAGGCTGATCTTCATAGAGTAGGCCATTATGGGTTTGCGGGCCGGGTTGGACCAAATGCGCTGCGGTCTGGTTGGAAAATGGGCTTTGACCGGCCTGCGCCATCAGGTGCGGAACATCGAAATACATCGCGGTCTCGGCAATCTGGTTTTCCTCGACGCGGTGAAATGTGCAATAGCGGAGAAAGGCCATCTTCGCGGTAGGAGCTATGCCGAGCCAAGGCGCGTCAAAGAGGCCCATCAGATGCCCCATCGAAACGACCCAGATGCTTTGGCCATCATCCATCTGATTTCGGCCCGCGAAGAAGACATCTTCGCGTCGCTGGAGCCGCGTGAGCGCGGTTTTGAGTGGCGACCAAAAGGTCTCTGCAACCGCCGCGGCGCCGTGCAACTCGCCAAAGGGATGGAACCCTCGCCAGACGTAATCCTCGGATGTGAAATCCGCCAGGGCCGGTAGCAAATCCGCTGTCTGAGCCTGATCCAGCGCCGCGTGATGCGCTCTGACAAGGTCTTTAGCGCTTTGAAAATGTTCCATAAAGCTGTCCGAACTCACGATTTTTGCATGCGTCTGCAAAAATATCTTGCCGTTTTTGACGCGGGTGTCTAGCCTTTTTGCAAAGGTATGCAAAAACCGATTCCACGGGGAGGACGATCTTGGCCGAGATCACTTTGGCGGGCGTTTCAAAACGCTGGGGGTCATTCGTAGGTGTCGATAAGTTCGACCTCACGATCGCGGATCGTGAGTTTCTGGTTTTGCTTGGGCCATCGGGCTGCGGCAAGACGACAACCATGCGTATGATCGCCGGGCTGGAAGACCCGACGGATGGGGAAATCAGGATCGGCGACAAGGTCGTGAATGATCTGGAACCCAAAGATCGCGATGTGGCGATGGTGTTTCAGAGCTACGCGCTTTACCCCAACATGAACGTCTACGAAAACATCCGCTTTCCCCTGCGCGTGCGCGGGATCGACCCGGCGGGCCATGAGCAAAAGGTCCGCCGCGCCAGCGCGATGGTTGAGTTGGATGAGTTCTTGCATCGCAAGCCGGCCGAGCTGTCCGGCGGTCAGCGGCAGCGTGTCGCGCTGGCCCGCGCAATTGTGCGAGAGCCCAATGTGTTTTTGATGGATGAGCCGCTTTCGAACCTGGATGCGAAGCTGCGCGTCTCGACGCGGGCGCAGATCAAGAACCTCAGCCACGAACTGGCTGTGACGACAATCTATGTGACCCATGACCAGATCGAAGCCATGACCTTGGCCGACCGTGTTGTCGTGATGGAAAAGGGCGTCGTTCAGCAGGTCGGCAGCCCGACCGAGATCTATGATCGCCCGGCAAACACATTCGTGGCGAGCTTCATCGGCAGCCCGGCCATGAACCTGATGGAAGGCGATGTCGCGGGCGGTGTTTTCAGTGCGGAGCGGACGGCGATTTCCGGCCTCAATGTGCCAGACGGCCCCGTAACGCTCGGCTTTCGAGCCGAGGACGCGGAGGTGTGCGAAAGCGGCGGGCAGATCACGGCGCCGATCTACACGCTGGAACTGCTTGGCGACGCCACAATGGTCAGTGTTCGGATCGGCGGGGCATTGGTCAGTGCGAAGACAGACAAAACATTCCGCGCCGAAATCGATGACATGATCTCGATCCGCGTTCCCACCGAACATGTGCATTTGTTCGATGCCACAACAGGGGCGCGGATCGATGATTGATGCCGAGGTTACTCACGTCCAATGGGCTGAGCGGCTGAGGAAAGATGCGGGATTTCAGGACGCATCGCGAACGGAAACAGGGAGGAAAACATGTTTCTAAGAAGTCTGACAACAACAAGTGTGTTTGCAATCGTGACCGCAACCGCAGCATTGGGCTGCGAGATTGACGCGCGGGTTAGTGTGGTCGGCAATGAGTTCCCGGCGATTCAAACCGTGGGGGCCGGGGCGCAGGAATGCACCGGCGCAGAGGTGTCCACGAACCTCACATCTGAGCACCAGTCGATCAACCTGCCGGGGATGCAGGGCACCCCGGCAGAATACACCACAGCGATCATTGCGAATTCGTCGATTGTGGCGCTGATGAATGAAGACGTGATCCGCCCGCTGGGTGATCTGGTGGCCGCCCATGGCGAGGGTCTGAATTCAAACCAGTTGATCACCATCGGTGGAGAGGTGATGGCCGTGGCCTTTATGGCAAACGCGCAGCATTTGGTTTACCGGGCCGACATTCTGGAACAGATCGGCGTGGAACCGCCCTCCACTTATGAGGAAATGCTGGCTGCGGCCGAGATGATCCGCGACCAGGGCATCATGGAGAACCCTGTGGGCGGCGCTTACGCCTCCGGCTGGAACCTGGCGCAGGAATTCAACAACATGTTCCTGGGATATGGGGGCACACATTTCGAACCCGGCACGGCGGTTCCCAATGTCAACTCCGAAGCAGGTCTTGCCGCGCTTGAAATGATGCGGTCGCTTTCGGACTACATGAACCTTGATTTCCTGACCCATGACAGCAACGCGACCAACGCCGAATTCCGCGCCGGCAACGTGGCGTTGATGAATATGTGGGGCAGCCGTGCTGCCACCATGTTGGACGTTGATGGCCTGCCGCAGGGTGTGATTGACGGGTTTGCCATTGCCGGGCCAATGACGGTTGGCGGCGGCGATATCCCGGCATCAACGCTTTGGTGGGACGGCTGGACCGTGGCCAGCAACATCAGCGATGCAGAGGCGGAGGCAACCTTCATCGCAATGATGAACGGTATCCGCCCGGATATCCTGGAAGACGAGACGGTTGCGGCGCAAGCCGTCTGGCTGATCCCTGGCTATGAGCCGACGGATGCCGCAGTCGGCGTTTTCGCGGCGGCCGAAGCGGGCACCATCCCGTACCCGATGCTGCCCTATATGGGCCTTCTGCACACGGCGCTTGGCAATGAGCTGGCCGATTTCATGCAAGGCAATGAAAGCGCGGAGCAGGCCCTCGCGGATGTGGAGGCGGCCTATACCGCCGCCGCGCGCGAGCAAGGCTTCCTCCAGTGATGCCCTTGCGGAGGGGGCCTGACCCCCTCCGCTCCAATTCTTCCTGAGCATGACGGCGACAGAAATCCGATGAAACATCGTACTTTCTTTTGGTTTTTCCTGCCCACAGGGCTGGCGATGTTGTTGTTCATCGCGGCGCCCATCGTGTCGGTGGTGATGCAATCGCTGTTTGCCCCGCATGAGGCCGTGCTCACGACGGTCGAAAGCTGCGGTCCGTTCGGATGCAGGGAAGAAACGACAATCGATCAAGAGGCCACGCAGGCTTTGCGCGATGCGCAGCCTCTGGGTCGCTTTGTGGGGCTGGATATCTATCTCGACCGTGGGCATCTGGCCGTGAACGAAGTGGCCGAGGCCTGGCGCACGTCCGGTGATTTGGGCACGTTTTTCGATGCGCTCGGCAATCTGCCCTTCTATCGCGCGATGGCTTTCACGCTGACCTACACATTCACCGTGACGCCGCTTTTGATCATCCTCGGGTTGATCATTGCGCTGGCAGTCAACACGTTACACCGCCATCTCAAGGGCTTGGTGATCTTCTTCTCGCTTTTGCCGATGATCGTGACACCCCTTGTTGGCTCTCTCATCCTGGTTTGGATGATCGATAGCCGTGGGATCATCGGAACATTCCTGCAATGGGCCGCGAATGACCCCGATCTGTCGATGAGAGCCTCAACCGGGCTGACCTGGGTCATGCTGATCGTCTATGGGGTTTGGCACTCGGCGCCCTTTGCCTTTGTCGTCTTTTATGCCGGGTTGCAGACCCTGCCCAAGGATCAGCTTGAGGCGGCGCAGATTGATGGCGCAACCCGCTGGCAACAGGTCCGGTTCGTCGTCATCCCGCATCTTATGCCATTGGTCACGTTCGTGGCGCTCATTCAGCTCATGGATAACTTCCGGGTGTTTGAGCCGATCGTGGGGTTCTCGGCCTCGGCCCATGCCACATCGCTGAGCTGGATCATCTTCAACGACCTTGGCGGCGAAACCCGGCAGCTTTCCGCAGCCTCCACCACATCCGTCATGACGATCATCGGCGTCGCGATCCTGCTGTCGCCCGTTCTGGTCCGCACATGGCGCGATTTTAAGGGCAAGCACTGACATGGCATCGAAAGCACAACGCACGCCAACCGGCCTGAAACTGGCCACCAACGGCTTTGTCATCATCTGGCTGATCCTGGCGGCCTTCCCGTTCCTCTGGACCCTGTGGGGGTCGTTCAAGGTCGAACTTGATTTCTTCTCGATCGCCGATTGGACCAACGCATTGACCGGCGAAAACACCGAAAACACCCATGGCAACGCCTTCACCGGCGCCGGGTATGAAGGCGCATGGGTGCAAGAGGAATTCTGGCGCTCTGTGTTGAACACATTCATCGTGTGTTTCTTTGTGGTCTGCACGTCTTTGACCATTGGCACCTTGGGCGGTTATGCCCTGTCGCGCTCAGGTTTTCGCTACACGTTTTGGCTGTTGATCATCGCGCTGATCTTTCGGGCCATGCCGCCGATCACGCTGGTCGCCGGATACCTTTTACCGTTCTTTGAATGGAACCTTTGGGGCATTCTTCCAACCACGATCATCGTGCTGGTTGCGATCAATCAGCCTTTCACACTCTGGATGTTGCACAGCTTTTTTCAGAACATTCCCAAAGAGTTGGACGAAAGTGCCAAGGTCGATGGCTGCACCCAGTTTCAGGCGTTTCGCCACGTGATTGTGCCGGTGATGTGGCCCGGTGTGATCACGACGGGTCTGTTCAGTTTCCTGTTGGCCTATAACGACTTCGCGGTGACCTCGATGCTGCTGAGCGAAAGCAACCGCACCATGGTTCCGGCAATCGCGGCCTTCCTGGGCACGACGCAGACAGAGGGCAATGTGATGTTTGCCGTGGCGGCGGTTGTATCGGCGACCGCACCGCTCTTCATCCTTGTGATGTTCTTCCAACGCCAGATCGTATCCGGCCTGACCGCGGGGGCGGTGAAAGGATGAAAGGCGCGCGACCAGAACAGGCGACGCTCAGCCGGGACACCGACATGTCCAAGACCGAGGCGACGCGCGCGGTGATCGAAGGCATGGTTGATGGCCTGAACGACCATCGCATCGATGATATCGGTGAGTTCTTTGCCGAAGGGTTTCGTTGGTTGGGCAACACAGGCTGCGGCACCAAGACCGGTCTGAAAGAGTTTCAGGAAAACTGGCAGCGTCCGTTTCAAGCGGCCTTCTCTGACAAGGTCTGCATCGATGAGGCGCGGCTTTACATGGGCGAATGGGCCGCGGCCTTTGGGCGCCAGGAGGCCACGCATAGTGGCGCGTTCCTCGGCATCCCCGCGACGGGGAAGCGTGTCGAGATCCGTTACATGGATTTCTGGAAAGTGGTGGACGGCAAGATCGTCGACAACTGGGTGAATGTCGATTTCGCCCATGTCGCCGCACAGTTGGGCGTGGACGTCTTTGGCGGCCATGGCTGGGAAGCATATGACCGGGGCGAGCGGCGGCCGCCGCACCCGAACCCTAAGGAAGATTAGATGGCCATCGAGTACCTCAAACGCAGCAAATCCGACGCCGAGAAAGCCGGTGACAATGCCAAGGTCAGCGCGGTTGTCGCGGAGACCCTGGCCGATATCGAGGCGCGGGGTGACGCGGCGGTGCATGAACTGGCGGTGAAGTTCGACAATTATGATCGGCCCTCTTATCGGCTCAGCACCGCGGAAATCGATGCGCTGATCGCGAAGGTCAGCCCGCGAGACATGGACGATATCCGCTTTGCGCATGAGCAGGTGGTCAACTTCGCCAAAGCACAACGCGCCAGCATGACGGATATCGAGGTTGAGACCTTGCCGGGCGTCATTCTGGGCCACAAGAACATCCCGGTTCAGTCTGTGGGTTGCTATGTGCCGGGGGGAAAGTTCCCGATGGTGGCCAGCGCTCATATGTCGGTGGCCACGGCCAAGGTTGCCGGTGTTCCCCGGATCATCGCCTGCACACCGCCGTTCAATGGCGAGCCGAACCCGGCGGTCATCGCAGCGATGCATTTGGGTGGGGCGGACGAGATTTATGTCTTGGGTGGGATCCAGGCCGTAGGCGCCATGGCTATTGGAACAGAGTCGATCGAGCCGGTGCATCTTCTGGTTGGGCCTGGAAATGCTTTCGTGGCCGAAGCAAAGCGTCAGCTTTTTGGCCGGGTGGGGATCGATCTTTTTGCGGGCCCGACTGAAACCATGGTGATCGCTGACGACACCGTTGATGCCGAGATGTGCGCGACGGATCTTTTGGGGCAGGCGGAACATGGCTTCAACTCACCTGCCTGCCTAATCACCAATTCGCGCAAATTGGCCGAGGAAACCTTGGCCGAGATCGACCGGATTCTCGACATCCTGCCGACCGCGCAGACGGCCTCGGCCAGTTGGCGCGATTTCGGCGATGTCGTGCTGTGCGATAGCCATGACGAGATGCTGCAAGTCGCCAATGACATGGCCTATGAGCATGTGCAGGTCATGACTGATCGCGATGATTGGTATCTTGAAAACATGCATTCTTATGGCGCGCTTTTCCTGGGGCCACGCACGAATGTCGCGAACGGCGACAAGGTGATTGGCACAAACCACACGCTGCCGACCATGAAGGCAGGGCGCTATACCGGCGGCCTTTGGGTTGGGAAGTACCTGAAAACGCACAGTTATCAGCGCGTCACAACCGATGAAGCCGCCGCGATGATTGGCGAATATGGCTCGCGGCTCTGCCTTCTGGAGGGGTTTGTGGGCCATGCGGAGCAGTGCAATCTGCGGGTGCGGCGCTATGGCGGTAAAAACATACCCTACGGGGCAGCGGCGGAATGACATCTGCCCATGCAGCCAACCAAGCAGCGCTCGGTCCGCTGCGCGCCGCCCAATATGATTGGGATGCGGGTGGGCTACGGGCTGCTTTGGATGCGGTTGTCGCCTCGGATGCGGTCATCCACTTATGTCACCCGTTTGGCGACCTGATCGGGCCGGATGCGTTTTTCAATGATGCTCTGGCCGTGCTGCACGCCGCCTGGCCGGACGTCGAACGGCGCGACTGGATCGTAATGGCGGGCGATACCGCGGCGGGGGAGGCTTGGGTTGGCTGCGCGGGCCATTTTTTTGGAACCTTTATGGCACCGTTGTTGGACATCCGGCCCACCGGCCATCTGACTCATATGCGGTTTCACGAGTTCTATCGGTTCGAGGATGGAAAGGTGGTGGAGGTTCAAGCGATCTGGGACTTGCCCGAAGTGATGATGCAAGCCGGGGCATGGCCGCTTGCGCCGTCATTGGGGCGGGAATTCTGTGTCCCCGGCCCGGCGTCTGACGATGGCCTGATACGGGCGGCGCGGGATGCGGCGCAGAGCCAAGCCAGTTGCGATCTGATCATCGAAATGCTGTCGCAGATGGTGCGCCATCCCAAGGACGGTGGCCCCGATGTGATGGAGCTGCCGCGGTTCTGGCATCCTGCGATGAACTGGTATGGCCCCGCCGGCATTGGGTCGGCGCGGGGCATTGCGGGGTTTCGAACCTGGCATCAGGTTCCGTTCCTCAACGCGATGCCAGATCGTGGCCAGCACAAGGGCGCGGTGACCCATCATTTGTTTGGAGACAACAACTACGTGGCTGTGACAGGGTGGCCCAATATGGCACAGACACTCACCGCCGATGGTTGGTTGGGAATTGCCCCATCCGGCAAGGGGGTTACCCTTCGTTCCCTAGATTTTTGGCGCATTGAGGGCCGAAAAATCCGCGAGAATTGGGTGCTTATTGACCTGCTGGATGTGTATCGCCAACTGGGTGTCGATGTGTTTGCCCGGCTGCGTGAATTTAACAAAGCGCGCGTGCCGGGTGTTGTCTCTTTTCCTTTGGGAGCGGCGTGATGGATCTTCCGCATACACCGTCTTTTCGTCTTGATGGCAAACGCGCCCTGGTTGCTGGGGCGTCCTCTGGCATCGGCCTCGCCTGCGCGGTGGCTCTGGGTGAGGCTGGGGCAGAGGTCACCGTTGCCGCGCGCCGCCAGGACGCGCTCGACGATCTGGTCGCCACTATGTCTGCGGCCGGGATGATGGCCCACGCGCTTGTGCTGGATGTGTCGGACGTGTCGGCGACCCAATCCGCGGTGGCTGAACATGGCCCCTTCGACATTCTCGTCAACAGCGCCGGTTTCGCCCGGCACAGCCCGGCGGAGGAGACGACCGAAGAGGATTTCGACGTTGTTGCGGGGCTAAACGTCAAGGGCGCCTATTTCCTGACTCAAGCCGTGGCAAAGGGCCTTATCGAGGCCGGAAAACCGGGCTCTCTTGTGAACATCAGCAGCCAGATGGCCAAGGTCGGCGGGCCCGATCGCGCGGTTTATGCCGCCACCAAACACGCGGTCGAAGGGTTCACAAAATCCATGGCGATCGAATGGGGTCGCAAGGGCATTCGGGTCAATACGATCTGCCCGACCTTCATTGAAACGCCTTTGACCAAGCAGACGTTTGACAGGCCAGAACGCCGCGCCTGGATCGAAGAGAAAATCAAACTCGGGCGGATTGGCAAGGTCGAAGACATCATGGGCGCCGTCCAGTTCCTGGCCTCGGATGCCTCTGCACTGATCACCGGAACGGCCCTGATCATTGATGGCGGGTGGACTGCGGAGTGATGAGTAAAACCAAGGTCACATCCTTCGAAGTCGCCGCCCGGGCCGGGGTCAGCCAATCGGCGGTCAGCCGGGTCTTTACCCCCGGGGCGTCGGCGTCGAAAAAGACCGTCGAAAAGGTCCGCAAGGCCGCTGATGAGCTGGGTTACCGCCCCAATGTCCTGGCCCGCGCCATGGTCTCGGGCAAAAGCCGGATCATCGGGCTTGTCGTCTCCTATCTGGATAATCAGTTTTATCCCGTCGCGCTCGAGGCCCTGTCGAATGCCTTGCAGGCGCAGGGCTATCATATCTTGATTTTTACCGCGCCAAACTCCGTCGATGGGGTCGAGGCCGTTGTCCAAGACCTGATGGACTATCAGGTGGATGGCATTATCGCCGCATCGGTTTCGATGACCTCGGGTCTTGCGGATCGCGCGCGGGATGCGGGCATCCCGATTGTGTTGTTCAACCGGGGTCAGGAGGGTGATGGGTTTTCTTGCGTCACGTCGACCAATCATGCAGGTGGGCGCAAGGTTGCGGAATTCTTACTGGCGGGCGGGCACAAGCGGATTGCCCATATTGCCGGGTGGCAAGGCAGCTCGACCGGGCGCGATCGCCAAGCGGGCTTCGTAGAAACCCTGCAGCAGGCGGGAATGGAGCCCTTCGCGTTGATCGATGGGATGTACAAACGGCCCGTTGCGATGGAATGCGCGCGTCAGCTTATTCAGGGCGACACGATCCCCGACGCGATCTTCGTTGGCAATGATCACATGGCTTTTGCGGTGATGGACGCGCTGCGGGAGGCCGGGATCACGGTTGGGCAAGACATCTCGATTGTCGGATATGATGACGTCCCGCTTGCCGGGTGGGCGTCTTATGATCTGACGACAGTCAGGCAGCCGGTCAACCGGATGGTGGACAGCACGGTTGAGCTTCTGATGAGCCAGATGGCCAATGATGCGCCGGAGCCGGGTTGGATCGAAATTGATGGCGAGCTCATTTTGCGCAGCTCAGCCCGCATTCCCAAAGGATGGTCGTCATGAAGGGGTTTGACCCGAAATTCGCGAATTTCCCCGATTACATCATCGGCATCACCAAGGAGATTTGGGAAGATCGCGGCATCGCGACTCTGCATGACTACTATGCGCCAGACATTGTGGTGCGGATGCCGGGCGGGGTGTCGACGGGCAATCAGAACGTGATCGGCGCAACGATGGCGACCTTGGCGGAGTTTCCAGATCGAACGCTTTTGGGCGAGGATGTGATTTGGTCGGGCACGCCGGAAGAGGGGATGCTGTCGAGCCACCGCATCTTGTCGACGGCGACCCATTTGGGTGAGGGTGTCTATGGCAAGGCGACCGGTAAGCCCTTGGTTTATCGCATCATTGCCGATTGCCATGCGAAAAATAACGCGATTGATGACGAGTGGCTGATCCGGGATCAAAGCGCGATCCTGCGTCAGATGGGGTGGGATCCAGTTGACTATACCCGCGATCTGATCGCACGTGAGGGGGGGGCAGAGGCCTGCGCGCAGCCTCTAACGCCGGAAAACGATATTGCGGGGCCTTACACAGGGCGCGGGAACTCAAATGAATGGGGTCAGCGCTACGCCGATATTCTGACCCGGATCATGGGCGCCGATATGGCCGTGATTGAGGCCGAATATGACCGCGCAGTCGAAACCGCATATCCGGGCGGTGACATCGGGCATTCCTACGCATCGGTCGATCGGTTTTGGATGGGCCTACGCGCTGCGTTTCCAGACGCGGTGTTTGAAATCCATCATCAGATCGGGCGCGACGACGCAACTATGCCGCCGCGCGCCGCCCTCCGATGGAGCCTGACCGGCACCCATTCCGGCCATGGCAGGTTTGGCACGCCCACAGGTGCCAAAGTGCATGTGATGGGCATGTCTCATGCCGAGTTTGGCGCGGTGATCCCGGGGCAGGTCAAGCTGCGTCGGGAATGGGCCTTGTTCGACGATACCGCGATTTGGAAGCAGATCCTGCTGCAGACCGGGAATCTCTAAATGGGCTTTTTAACACCTCATACGGATCGGCTCACCGGCCTAAGAGAGACGCAGGCCATGCGGCGGTTCCATGCGTTCCGCCAAAGCTTGCGTGCGCGCCGTCTGAACCTGCGACCGCCCGGGACATAAGAGAAGTCCAACCATTCTCTTATGTTCCGAACGCATCAAAGGATTCTCAACATGACGACCGCCACAATTCAGGACCGTATTGTCCGCTACGGCGACCTCAAACCCTGCAAAACCGCCTTTATCGACGCGCATACGCCGGGCAGCGATCAGAAGGAAAACTTCACCATTATCGGCGGGGGCGTATCTGAATCCCCCGATCAGCACGTCCATATCCGCGAGACGCCGGGGTTCAACATTGGCGCGGCTGGTCAGCCGCCGAAATGCCGAAACTCCCTCCACAGCCACACAACCGCCGAAGTGTTCTTCGTCCTGAAGGGCCGCTGGCGGTTCTTCTGGGGCAGATGGGGCAATGCCGGGGAGTTCGTGGCCGAGGAAGGCGATATCTTCAACATTCCCACCGGTATCTTCCGCGGCTTCGAGAATATCGGCACGGATTACGGAATGATCATGGCCATCCTGGGCGGTGACGATGCCGGTGGCGGTGTCACCTGGGCCCCGCAAGTGATTGAAGATGCGAAAGAACACGGATTGATCCTGGGTGACAATGGCGTGCTCTACGACAGCAAAAGGGGCGAAACACTGCCACCAGATGTGCAGCCGATGCCGCTTCTGTCGGAGGATCAACTGAAAGCGTTCCCAGAAGTGCCGGTTGAGGCCGTGGTGCGGGACTATGTCGCCCGTTATTGGGATTTGATGGCGCTGGCCCATGACAAACCTGCGAAGGTGATCGGCGAAGACGCGCTGTTGAAGGATAAGCCCGGCTTTGAGGTGGATTTTCTGACGCGCGGATCAATCCCGACCGGCAGGCATAGCCCCGAAAAACACACGGTTCTGATGCCGGTTCGCGGGTATTGGAAGCTGCGTTGGGACGGTGGCGAGACCGCGTTGAACCCGGGCGACACGGCACTTTTGCTGCCGGGTGAGGCCCATAGTCTCGAACCTTCGATGACTGGTGAGGCCAGCTTGTATCGGGTCACTGCGACGGATGATCCGGCTGGCGCCACTTGGTCAGCGGCCTAAACAAACGGGAGAGCCATATGACACAGATTTTGACGACCCATGTGGGCTCTTTGCCGCGGTCACAAGACGTGGTCGATTTCATCTTTGCCCGAGAACGCGGCGACGCTTTCGACCAAACCGCGTTCGACAACTGCATGACAGCGGCAGTGTCCGAGACTGTGCGGAAGCAAAAGGATGCAGGCGTTCAGATCGTCTCGGACGGCGAAACCTCGAAAATCAGCTATGCGACCTATGTCAAGGATCGCTATACCGGATTTGATGGGGACAGCCCGCGTAATGCACCGGCGGACCTGAAAAAATTCCCGACCTTTCTGAAACGGCTGGCAGCGGATGGCGGTACGCCAAAATATGCCCGCCCGATGTGTGTTGGAGAGGTGACATCCAAAGGCCAGGGGGAGTTGCAGAAGGACATTGTGAACTTCAAACGCGCCATGGCCGAACATGGGGTTTCACGCGGATTTATGAATGCTGCGTCGCCAGGTGTGATCTCTCTGTTTTTGCAGAACGATCACTATCCAACCCGCGACGCCTATCTCGCCGCACTGGCCGACGCGATGAAAGAGGAATACGAGACCATCGTTGCCAGCGGTCTCGACCTCCAGCTGGATTGCCCCGACCTCGCCTTGTCGCGGCACATGTTGTTCAACGATCTGAGCGATGACGAGTTTCTGAAGATCGCTGCATCCCATATCGAAGCTTTGAACCACGCGCTGCAGGATGTGCCAGAGGACAAGATCCGCATTCACATCTGTTGGGGCAATTATGAGGGGCCGCATGTCTGCGACATCCCGATGGCCAAGATGTTTGACACTTTGATGCGTGCCAAGGCCCGTTACGTGCTGTTTGAAACATCGAACCCGCGCCATGGCCATGAATGGGCTGTGTTTCGCGACCGCAAATCGGATATTCCCGACGACAAAGTGTTGGTGCCCGGTGTCGTCGACACCACCACCAACTTCGTTGAGCATCCCGCGCTTGTGGCCGAACGGCTTGAGCGGTTCGTGGACATCGTTGGGGCCGATCGCGTGATCGCTGGATCAGACTGCGGCTTCGGAACATTTGCCGGATTTGGGGCGGTCGACCCCGACATCGCCTATGCCAAATTGTCCGCATTGGCCGAGGGGGCCGCTTTGGTGCGGTGACAGCGAATCTGGGGCTTTCTCGGGGTCAGTGTGGTTTGCCGCGATCTTCTTCGGCGATGTGATCCTCGATCGTGCGCACGCGCCGGGTGTCTTCGGCATGCGGGTCGAAACCTTCGTTGACCACGGCCTCAACGCGGCAATCTTCGCACATTTCAAGGACCTTCAGGCGCTTATCGCCATCGTCGCCAACGAACATCCAGTGCGTGCTCAACTTCTCTTGAATCCGCGAGATCGCACTCTGGGTCGCAAATGGTTTGCCGCAAGAGGTGCAGCAGAAGGCAGGCTCTTCATTCAGGATGCGTTTGGGGGTTTCCCACGCCTCGAAATCGACTTGCGGCACCAGGGAAATCGCGTCTTCTGGGCAGGTCTGTTCGCAGAGCCCGCATTGTACGCAGGCGGTTTCGGTAAAGCGCAACATTGGCGCTTCGGGGTTGTCCAAAAGCGCATTGGCGGGGCAGGCGCCGGTGCAGGCCATGCATAAGGTGCAGGCATCGGTATCGACGACGACCGTGCCGAAAGGTGCGCCTTTCGGCAGCGGCACCTTTGTCGCCGGGGTCGGCGCGGCCCGGTTCATCTCAGCAAAGGCCATAACCAGAAGCCCGCGCTTGTCATCCGGCGGCAGGAAGCCCGCCGGCGCGGCGCGGCGCGGCGTGCGGGGCAGGGCGGCCAGTGCGGTTTCCAACTGGTCCGGATCGTCGGTTTCGATCAGGGTGCACGGGCCGTGACCTGTCGCTTCGGCGACCTCGGACACCAGCGCCAGCCCAGCCTCCAGCCCTGCAAGATCGTGCAAGGGGCGGGCCCGGCCCAGAAGCGCCACAGCACCCGCACCATAGGCAAGCGCGGCGGCCATCACCTCGGGACCGACCTGGGAAATCTCATTGACGGCAAAGGGGATCACATGCGCCGGCAGACCGTTGCCATAGCGGCCCGAGGCGTCGATCAGCGGCTCGCCATGGTCCGCATCGTGGAACAGCACGACCGGAGCCAGCGTGCCGCCCGCATCGTGCCAAGCCCGCAGCCCCGCCCGCAATTGGCGGGCCACCGTTGCCACATCGGGCAGCGCGTAAGACGCCGCGCCGGTTGGGCAGGCTGCGGCGCATTGGCCACATCCGGCGCAGATATTCGGATCGATCACCACACTGTCGCCATCGGGCATGATCGCGCCGGTCGGGCAGAGCGACAGGCAGCGGGTGCAGCCGGTGATTTCATTGCGGGAATGGGCGCAGAGATCGGCTGAAAAATCGATGAAGATCGGTTTGTCGAAGGTGCCGACCATTTGCGAGGTCGTGGTCACCAAACGGGCGACGGCGAGAGGGTCGCGCGGATCGGCACGGTAATATCCGGGGCGGAGCGCGTCGGCGGCGAAGAGCGGCGTGTCACCGGTCAAATCGATCACGAGATCGGTCCGTGACACCGCCCCGTCGCGTGCAGGCCCGAAGGTGAGCGTGCGGCGGGAAGAAGGTTCTGGCGCGGCATAATCATCAACCGTGAGGCTGAAGGCCCCCAAATGGCCCTCAGCCTTACGGATTGCACCTTGTAGGACCGGGAAACGGGTTTGGCGTGGCGGCGTCACGTCCGCGCCGGGTTTCAGAAGCACGGTGATATCAAGCGTGTCGGCCAGATCCTGTGCCACTTGCAACGCGACTTCATCACGGCCAAGCACCAGGGCGATGCCGTTGCTCTCCATTGTTGTATAAGAAAAGGCGGCCGGTTGCACCGCCGCCGCGGCCACCAGGGCCGCCATTTTCGGGCCGCTTTCTGCCGCCTCGGCGGTCCAGCCCGCGGTTTCACGGATATTGGCAAAGCTCAGATCGACACCGGGCGCTTCGGCCTCGGCAACCTCTTGAAATAGCGGCGCTTCCTGTGTGCACGTCACCGTCACCGGCCCACCTATTGCCAGGGCCTCGCGGAACCGGTCCAGATTCGCGCGGCAGAGCTGATGCGCCGCCGGATCGCCACTGCAGCCGGCTTTTTCAAGCGCCGAACCATCCGGGGTCATCGTGCCTTCGCAGGTGCAGGTCAGAATCGTCCGAGTGCGATCGGCATGAACCATGAGACGTGTGCCTCCCTTTTTCTGTTGCTTGCGCGCGTTGCCAACCCTTGTTCGGGACAACACTTGCGCTTGCTGCATTTCCCGTTAGGACTCTCCTGAATTCTCAGCATATGCAAGGCAGGTTCTGTTTTGGACGCACTCGCCCAGCCGCGGCAACTCGTGTTGCCCCCTCCCTATACCGCCCATTGGCTGCCCGATGGCAGCCCGTTTGAAGATGCACAGCGCCGCGCCGCGGAGGAGGGCGCAGGCACGCTTGTCTGGCAACAGACCGCCGGTGGGAACGGCCCGGGGCGGTTGGATTTTGCCGTCGTGCTAGAGCCGGACATGCCCCTGGAGGACGCGCGCAAAGCCGTGTTGGTCGGCATGGTTGCCTTGGGTGATGCGTTGGCGGCCCATGCGCCGCCTGAGCGTGATGTGCGATTTATCTGGCCGACCGGCGTGATCCTTGATGCAGGGCTTTTGGGAGGCATGCGCCTGGCTGTCGCGCCCGGCGCGGAAGAGGGCACGCCGCCCGATTGGATGGTTTTGGGTGTCGAACTGATCGCGGATCGCGATCACCTTGACCAGGCCGGGGAGAATCCCGGCTCTGTTTCGCTGAAAGAGGAAGAGTTCACCGACCCTCCGGCGGTTGTTGAAAGCTTTGCCGCGCATCTGATGCTGAATTTCGATCGCTGGATTCATGCTGGTTTCGATACCATTGCGCCGCATTATGTCGGGCGGTTGACCGATAAGGCTGCGATTAGCGACGCGGGGGAGCGGGTGCTGGACGCGACGGTGGAGTCGATCGAAAACGGTTTGGCGAAAGCGGATTGGCGCGACGCGGACGGGCCAAAGCTGTGACGCGACTGCTGCGGACGATCCGGCTCGACCAATCTGACACGGTGGTTTTTGCCCAGGCAGCAGAGCCCGGGGAATGGGCGGTGCCGGGCACCTTCCTCTTCGCAGGGCGACCACAAGAGAGCCTGAGCCGTAAGGAACAGATTGCCTTCCGCTCCGGATTTCTGGGCGTGACAAGTTTCGGCTGGTCGACCCTTGCGGTTGTTACCGAAACGCAAGGCGACGATCAGGATCAGGCGGTATTGGCGCTGGCCCATCAACTGGTGCACCATTTGGGCGCGCCCGATCTGGACGCCGCCTTGCCCGCCGCGCGGGAGGAAATCGCGCTGGCCAGCGATCTGTGCCGCGGGCATGATGAGGGCACGCTGATCGCGCTGCACCGGCGGATCGATGAGACCGGCGCGATGCGCGAACAGTTCCGCTCGTTGAAGCCGCGCGAGGAAACGGCGTTTTCCGCAGGCTACTTGCAGGGTCATGACAAGGCGTTCCATTTCGTCGAGACCGAAGACGACGAAGAAGAGCCCGGGATGCAGATCGATCTGACCGCCTTCGGCCGCGAGGAGGGGGAGCGATGAGAGAGTTCTGGGTCGCATCGGGCCATCATCTAACCCAACGGGGCGCCGACAACCGCCTGCACGTGACCGATGCGCTGATCCTGGCCTGGCTGGCGCGACCCGAAGTGGTGCCGCCCGAGGAGGCCTGCGCGGCGGAACTGGCGCTCTATGCAAAACTCCAGGCCGCGCCACAGGCCACCGTGACGCGGGCTGAGATCGACGCCATGGAAGACGAGGACGCGCGCGAGAATTGGACCTTCCTCATCACGATGCGCGACCGGCTCTTGCAGGCGGGGAGCATCGAGGCCGGCTATCTTGCGCTTTTGCGCGACGGCGTGCGCTTGCCGGTGCTCTTCTACAACCAACTGGTGCAGCTGATCCTCCGCAACGCGCTGGACGGCTGCGAGGACACCCGTGTCTTGCGCGCCGCCGAACTCTTTTTTCGTCCGCAACGCGCCCATGTGAACGATGACGCCTTGATGCTGGCCGATGATGAATTGGTCGAAGAGATCGAAGCGGCAAAGGACAGCTCTCCGTTGACGGCAATGCTGGGCAGCGGCGTCGAAGAGCTGGATGTGTTGGGTGATGAGAATGGTTGGACCTATTGGAGCCGCTCGGATGCACATACGATGGTTTTGCCCTTCGGGTCCGACCCCAAGGCGCGCGCGGCGCTTGGCACGGTGATCGAACGCTTTGTGATGCATCTTCTGGGGCATGCTGTGGTCGTCACGCCCCTGGTCGATGTGCAGGATGTCGATTTGCGGTGGTTCGTCGGGCTCGATCCGGTGGGAACGGATATCGGCAATGCGCTCTGGGATGGGGCGGTGCCGAAGGGTAAGCTTGTGGGGATTTTTGCGCTCAATTTCGTCTCTGAAGAGGCGCTGTTGCCAGCGGCGGTTGGGCATCCGGTCTATGTTTTGCTTGGGATGGGCGATGACAATGTGATCCGCTGCAAGCCGCAGAACCTTGCGATGGGCCTGCCTCTGGCCCCCGTGTCGCAGCGCGCGGCCAAAGCATCGGGGAATGTGTAATGCCGCAGGAGGTTTTACGCCTTGGCGTTGTCGCCGCGTCGCACCCGCCGGTCACCCGTTGGTCGGAGCGGGTCTTGCGCCCAGTTGCGGTGATGACTGATCTGCCAGGGTTGGACGCGGGCGTATTGATGAGTGATCGCGACGGGGTTCAGACCGTGTATTTGGGCGATCATGGACTCGTGCTACATTCGGGTGAGACCCGGCACTATATCGACAACCTGACCGCCAAACAGCCGTCTGTTTGGGTCGCGCTGGACGAGGGGCGGGTTTCGGTCGTGACGGTTGACCCGTATGAGGGTGAGGCACTGGCCAGCGATCCGGAGCGGGTTGTCGAAGCGGTACCGATGCCTCCGTTGCTGGGGTCCCGGCTTGATGCGTTCATCCAAGCGCATCACGTCGAAGAGGTGTTTTACAAGCGTAAGCGGGTGCCCGCGACATCGGCAGATGATCCGCGGGCACCGCGAATCCTGCAACCGGATGCCAAATGGGTAAAGACGCGCGGACGGTCTGGGCGCGGGCCGGGTAGAAAGGGCTAAGACAATGGCCGAGGATGAGAAGCGCCGGGATGAAGAAGGTTTCCTGACCGCTTGGTCACGCCGCAAGCGCGCGGCGGCACGGGCAGAAGCCGCCACCGCGACCGAGGCGGAGGAGGCTGCTGCCGAAGCCGAGGCCGTCGCGGATGTGGAGCCAGGCCCGCTCCCGGATGATGAGCCGGAGCTTGACGCCGACGAACTCGCCGCCCTGCCATCCATCGATGAGATCAGTGCCAAGACCGATCTTCAGCCCTTCATGAAGCGCGGCGTCCCGGAAGCGTTGCGCAAAGCCGCGATGCGCAAGGTCTGGCTCAGCAACAGTCTGATCCGCGACCATGACGATCCCGCCGTCGATTACGCCTGGGATTGGAATGCGCCTGAAGGTGTGCCCGGCGCCGGTGGTGCGTTGAACAAAGATGGGGTCTCCAAAATGGTTGATGATCTGATCAACCGTGATCGCCCGAAAGTCGACGCCGAAGACAAGGAGGGCGATAAAGCGGAAGTGGCTGAAACCACCTCAGATACCGATGAAGCAGCGATGTCGGATGGCGTGCCCACGGATGAGCAGATCGCAGCCCAATCGGATGCCCCATCTCCCCTGCCGACCGAGTCCGTGCGCCGGGCTGGGCACCCCGCGCCACGTCAGGAATCGAGGGAGACTCGCGTGGATGAGTCGTCATCGGATGGGTTGCAATCTGGGTCGGTGGAGGAGGCCGCGCCGCGCCGACACGGTAGCGCGGTGCCTGAATAATTCGTTCGAGTTCGCACAAAAGTCCGCATTTGATAGGTTTTTATAGGCCAAACTCATAGGTCTTTGCATTTCTTAATTTTTCCGTCGCATCCCCAAATCAAATTGCCTAACGTAAGCCTGTTGTGAGGCGTGGCGTTTGTCGGATTCCCTGAACGGCCGACTGGCGCTTTAGTTGCAGATGAAGTAATTAGTATAAAAGAACCCATCTTTGGAGCGGGAGGCTTCGTTGACTGGCGTAAGCAAGGGTGAAACCAAGCTAGCGATCGATAATCAGAGCGAACAAAGGGCCCAACACTGGGGCCTGTTGGCGTCTGTTCTTGTTGCTCCGCCATCGGCGGACATGCTTTCCGCTGTCGCAAGTCTGACGGGTGATGACACCGCCTTGGGTCAAGCTTACCAACGGTTGGCCAGCGCGGCTGAGGTTGCCGATGCGGCCGCGGTTGAGCGCGAGTTTTTCGAGCTTTTTGTGGGTGTAGGCCGGGGCGAGCTTCTGCCCTACGCCTCCTTCTATCTGACCGGGTTTCTGAACGAACGGCCGCTCGCCGATCTACGCCGTGATCTGGCGGTGATGGGCATTGAACGCGCCAAGGATCGTCACGAGCCCGAAGATCACATCGCAAGTCTGTCTGAGATCATGGCGGGTTTGGCCTCGGGTGAATTCAGCGCCGATGCGCTTGGCTGTGGCGCGGCTGGCGAGGCCGGGTTCTTCGCCCGGCATTTGGAGCCATGGGCACCGCAGTTCTTTGACGATCTCGCTGTTGCACCAAGTGCGGATTTCTTCCGCCATGTCGCAGAGATCGGCAGCCTGTTCACCGATATCGAAATCCGTGCCTTCGAACTGGCGCGCAAGCAGGACGGGACCGCTTCGGCGGTGACCGCCCATTAACGTAACAAACGCAATCTTCGGCGGGCGCATCTTCGCAGCGCCCGCTCATAAGGGAGGTCTCAATGGTCGAGAAGAAGGCGAAACCTGAAGGAATAAGCCGCCGAGGCTTTGTTGGCGCAATGGCTGGTGTATCCGTCGGCGCCGTTGCGGCCGGTTCGGCCCGCCCGGCCTTTGCTGAGGAAGTCGGGGATGAGCGCACCAAGCAGCGCTATCAGGAAAGCGACCATGTGCTCGCCTTCTACCGCACCAACCGCTACTATGAGGGACGCTGAACATGCTGGTCAAACGTAGATCCGCCACCGCGGCCCGCCCGGGCCTTCAATCCTTTTCTCAATCCGTGGCTGCACGCCCTGTCGACCGCCGGTCCTTCCTGCGGGGCTCGGGCCTGGCCGTCGGTGGCCTGGCCGCCGTCAGCGCCATCGGTGCTGGCACGATGCGCCGCGCCGAAGCTGGCCCGACCGATTTCAGCCAGCCGATTGAGGTTCGCACCAACATCTGTACGCACTGTTCGGTGGGCTGCACGGTGAAGGCCGAAGTCCAAGAGGGCGTTTGGGTCGGTCAGGAACCCGCCTGGAAAAGCCCGATCAACCGCGGCACCCACTGCGCCAAAGGCGCGTCGGTGCGTGAGCTGGTCCATGGGGATCGCCGCTTGAAATACCCGATGAAGAAAGAGAACGGCGAATGGGTCCGGATCTCTTGGGAGCAGGCGATCGACGAGGTCGGTGAGAAGATGCTGGAAGTGCGCGAGCGCAGCGGCGCCGATGCCGCCTATCTGCTCGGCTCGGCCAAGTTCTCAAACGAAGGCGCTTATCTGTTCCGCAAATTCGCGGCCTTCTGGGGCACCAACAATGTCGACCACCAGGCGCGGATTTGTCACTCGACCACGGTTGCAGGTGTTGCCAACACCTGGGGCTACGGCGCGATGACGAACTCTTACAACGACATCCGCAACTCCAAGACCATCGTCTTCATGGGCTCGAATGCGGCCGAAGCGCACCCCGTTTCGCTGCAGCACATCCTGACCGGTAAGGAAACCAACCGCGCCAATGTGATCGTGCTCGACCCGCGCTTCACACGGACCGCGGCCCACGCCACCGATTACATCCGGATGCGTCCCGGCACCGATATCGCTGTGATCTGGGGCATCATGTGGCACATCTTCGAGAATGGCTGGGAAGATACCGAGTTCATCGACCAGCGTGTTTGGGGGATGGAGCAGATTCGCGAAGCCGTACAGGCCTATCCGCCGGAAGAGGTGGAGCGCATTACCGGCATCCCGGGCGCGACGCTGGAACGTGTGGCGCAGACCTTTGCGACGCAGCGCCCGTCGACCTTCATCTGGTGCATGGGCGGCACGCAGCACACCGTGGGCACCGCCAACGTGCGGACCTATTGCAACCTGCTGCTAGCCACCGGCAATGTTGGCAACATGGGCAATGGCGCGAACATCTTCCGCGGTCACTGCAACGTGCAGGGTGCCACGGATTTCGGCCTCGATATCGGGTCGCTGCCTTGCTACTACGGCCTGTCCGAGGGCGGTTGGCGGCACTGGTCCCGCGTTTGGGATGTGCCGTATGAGTCGCTCCGGGCTCGGTTCGACGCCGTGCCGGCCAAAGGTGGTCGCGATGCACGGACGGCGCAGGAGAACATGAGCGTTCCTGGCATTCCATCGACCCGTTGGTTCGATGCGGCAACGCTGGATTCCGAAGAAGTCGATCAGCGTGACAATGTCAAAGCGATGATCGTGTTCGGCCATGGCGGTAACACGGTGCCCAGGATGGGTGCCTCGAAAGTTGGGATGGACGCGCTTGACCTGCTGGTCGTGGCCGACCCGCACCCGACGACGTTTGCCGCGCTGCACGACCGGACCGACAACACCTACCTGCTGCCGATTTCGACCCAGTTCGAATGTGATGGCAGCCGGACCGCCTCGAACCGCTCGGTTCAATGGGGTGAGAAAGTTGTCGAGCCGATCTTCGAGAGCGACAATGACTACGCCGTAATCTATCGCCTGGCCGAGCGTCTCGGTTTTGCCGATGAGATGTTCAAGAACTACGAGATGGTTCAGGGCAAGTTCTCGATGGAGCCGACGGCGGAATCGATCCTTGAAGAGATCAACCGTGGTGGTTGGTCGACCGGCTATACCGGTCAGTCGCCGGAGCGCCTAAAGGCGCATATGGCGAACCAGGATCAGTTCGACCTGGTCACACTGCGCGCCTTTGACGATGCGCCGGAAGAGGTCGCGGGCGACTATTACGGCCTTCCCTGGCCCTGCTGGGGCACGCCCGAGATGCGCCATCCCGGAACGCATATCCTCTATAACCCGAATATTCCGGTTGCAGAGGGCGGCGGCGGCTTCCGTCCGCGCTTCGGTCTCGAACGCGACGGTCAGACGCTCCTGGCCGAGGGCAGCTACCCGCCTGGATCGGATATCGAGGATGGCTACCCGCAGTTCACCTATGGCGTGCTGCAAAGCCTTGGCTGGGATAGTGAGTTGACCCCGGACGAGTTGGCGACGATCCAGCGTATCGGTGGCAATGATCCCGAACGGATGGCTTCGGTCAGTTGGTCGCTCGACCTCTCTGGCGGTATCCAGCGTGTCGCGATCGCCCATGGCTGTGTGCCCTTCGGCAACGGCAAGGCCCGCGCCGTGGCGTGGAACTTGCCCGACCCGATCCCGGTCCACCGCGAGCCGATCTACAGCCCGCGCCCCGATCTGGTCGCCGACTACCCGACCCGCGACGATGGGCGTCAGTTCCGCGTGCCGAATATCGGCCACACGATCCAGGCGTCCGCCGTGGATCGCGACGTTGCCAGCGATTTCCCCATCGTGCTCACCTCGGGCCGACTTGTGGAATACGAAGGTGGCGGCGAAGAAACCCGCTCCAACCCGTGGTTGGCCGAGCTGCAGCAGGACATGTTCGTCGAGGTCAACCCGGCGGATGCGGAAAGCCGCGGTATCGTCGATGGCGGTTGGGTCTGGGTTAAAGGCCCGGAGATGGACAGCCGCGCCCGCGTCAAAGCGCTCGTCACCGAGCGTGTGGCACCCGGCGTTGCCTTTATGCCGTTCCACTTCGCAGGCTGGTTCCAGGGCGAAGATCAGCGCGCCAAATACCCCGAAGGCACCGACCCGGTGGTTCTGGGTGAAAGCGTCAACACTGTAACCACCTACGGCTACGACCCGGTGACCGGTATGCACGAAGGCAAAGTGACCCTTTGCCAGATCGAGACCGCGTAAGAGAGGAATAGAACAATGCCAAGAATGAAGTTTCTTTGCGACGCGGACCGCTGCATCGAATGCAACGCCTGTGTCACCGCGTGTAAGAACGAGCACGAGGTGCCCTGGGGCATCAACCGGCGCCGCGTGGTCACCATCAATGACGGCCTGCCGGGCGAACGCTCGGTCTCGATGGCCTGCATGCACTGCACCGACGCGCCCTGCGCGGCGGTGTGCCCGGTGGATTGCTTCTACACCACGGATGACGCGGTGGTGCTGCACTCCAAGGACACCTGCATCGGCTGCGGCTATTGCTTCTACGCCTGCCCGTTCGGCGCACCGCAATACCCGCGAGTCGGCAATTTCGGCACGCGCGGCAAGATGGACAAATGCACCTATTGTGCCGGTGGCCCGGAAGCCGACATGACCGAAGCGGAATACGTCAAATACGGCGCAAACCGTCTTGCGGAAGGCAAACTGCCGCTCTGCGCCGAGATGTGTTCCACCAAGGCGCTTCTGGCCGGTGATGGCGACATCATCGCCGACATCTATCGCGAACGTGTCGTGACGCGAGGGTATGGCTCCGGTGCCTGGGGCTGGCGCAGCGCCTATGGCGAAACCGTATCTGTCTAAGGGGGGTAGACATATGACCATTCATACCAAGATGGCCCGCCTTGTTGCGGTCCTAGCTCTCGGGCTCTTTGCCCTGTTTGCGCAGCCGCAGGCGGCGCAGGCTCAGGACATCGTCAACCCGACGGCGCAATCGGTGACTGAAGACGCGCTTCTTGGAGCGCTCAGCGGTGATGCGCAGGTGCAAGGCCGGGTCACGATCCCGGATGATCTGTCGTCCGGGCTGATCAAACCCGGCAACCGGAACTGGGCGGATACCCATGGCGGTCCAGTGCGCACCACGACCTTGATTGCCGTCGTGGGCATGCTCGCTGTGCTGGTGGCGTTCTACCTGATCCGCGGCAAGATCCGGATCGATTCCGGTCCGTCGAGTGAGCGCATTTTGCGTTTCACCTCGATGGAACGTTTTGCCCATTGGCTGATGGCCGTGTCGTTCATCGTGCTGGCGATCACTGGTCTGAACCTGGTGTTCGGGCGGGCAGTAATCCTGCCGCTCTTTGGCGAAGGCGTGTTTGGCACGCTATCGGCCTGGGGCAAGGTTGCCCATAACTACATGGGCTTTGCCTTCATGCTCGGCCTGCTTCTGTCGTTCCTTTATTGGGTCGTGCACAACATCCCAGACAAGGTTGACCTTAAATGGCTCAGCCAGGGTGGTGGTCTTTTTGTGAAAGGCGTTCACCCGCCGGCCAAGAAGTTCAACGCTGGTCAGAAGGGCATCTTCTGGTCCGTGACCATCGGTGGCGCGGCGCTGTCCTTTACCGGCGTGATGCTGCTTTTCCCCGAGATGGCTGGTGGTGAGGCCGGCTGGCAACTCTATCAGGTGATCCACGGCATCGTTGCCGCGGTCCTGACCGCGATTGTCATCGCGCATATCTATATCGGTTCTGTCGGTATGGAGGGTGCTTACGATGCGATGGGCTCTGGCGAGGTTGATCTCAACTGGGCGAAAGAACACCATTCCCTCTGGGTGGATGAGGTTCAAAGCAAACAATCCCAAGACGGCGGCGAAGCGGGGTCACGCCCCGCCACGCAGCCTGCCGAGTGACTGATCCCGCCATGGCCGGGGCGCATTGATGCCTCGGCCATGGCACCAAAGCAGACCGTGCCTTCCTGCTTTTGCGAGATGCAAAGAAATGACCTCCATGATGGATGATGCCGACCTGCTTGCCGCCGCCCGCGAGGCGCTGGACGGGCTGATCTTGCCGGACGGCACCCCGCTTCTGGAGGCGAAAACCGTGTCTGGGCCGGTCTTGTCCGGCGGGCGGATGTCTCTCGCCATCTCGATCAAAGAGGCAGAGGCCGCAACCTATACCGATATTCGTGCCAAGGCCGAAGCGGCCCTGCGTGCCGCGCCCGGCGGCGATGGTGCCATCGTGGTGCTGACCGCTGAGAAAGCCGCCGCCCCCGCGCCGCCAAATCTTGGTAAGGCCAAAACACCCGCCGCGAAACCGCCCGTGCTGTCCGGTGTCCGTCACGTGATCGCTGTGGCCTCGGGCAAAGGCGGGGTGGGGAAGTCGACGACCTCGGTCAATCTGGCTCTGGGCCTGCGCGCCTTGGGTCTGAAGGTTGGCATTCTCGATGCTGATATTCACGGCCCGTCCTTGCCGACGCTCCTGGCGCTCCATGGTCGGCCTCGGCTTGGCAAAGACCGCCGCCTGCGCCCGATGCAGGCGTACGGTCTCGAAGCGATGTCGATGGGGCTGATGGTCGACGAAGAAACCGCGATGGTTTGGCGCGGCCCTATGGTCATGTCGGCGATCACGCAGATGCTGTCGGATGTCGATTGGGGCGAGCTCGATGTCCTGGTCATCGACATGCCGCCAGGCACCGGCGATGCACAACTCGCGATTGCGCAAGGCACGGACCTCGCTGGCGCCGTTATCGTTTCGACCCCGCAAGACCTCGCCCTGATCGACGCCCGCCGTGGGATCGCCATGTTCCGCAAAGTCGATGTCCCGATCCTAGGCGTTATCGAAAACATGGCGCATTTCGTTTGCCCCGATTGCGGGAGCCAGCACGCGCTGTTCGGTAGCGGTGGCGCGGCGGCCGAAGCGGCGCGTCTCGACGTGCCCTATCTGGGCGCTATACCGTTGACCACGGACCTCCGCACCGCCTCGGATAGTGGTCAGCCGATTGTCGCGCGGGATCCGGATGGCCCGCTTGGTATGGTATATACAGATATGGCCCGAACACTTTGGAGCACGCTTGATGCCGCTCCGCACTCACAACAGAAAACTCTACAAGGAGTATGAACCATGAAAGCTTTCATCGCCTCACTCGTCATCGGGGTCTTCATTGCCGGCGGAGCCTCCTTTGTTCTGAACGGTAATTTTCAAGTTGATGCGCATACGGCCTTCACCACCGAAGGGGCACGGGTCGGCAACCCCGGCGACAATCTGATCAACTACTGATTTGGCCGCGTCCGGCACCACCCGCATAGCTTTTGCGGCGGGTCTCGCGCTGCTGCTTGCGGTCGCGCCACCCGTACTGGCGGAGGATCTCCGCGGCCATGGCGGCCCGGTCCGCGCCCTCGCGGTGGACGGAAGCCGCGTGGTCTCCGGCTCTTTCGACACGCGGGCGATTGTCTGGGACGGCATCGTCGCCAGTCAAATCACCCGTGCCCATGCCGGTGCGGTGACGGCGGTTCTGCCGCTACCGGATGGACGCTTTGCCTCCGGCGGACAAGACGGACATGTCGCGATCTGGGGCAGGGGGGTAGACCCGCTCAGCTTTGAGTCCTGGCACGATATGCCAGTGGCCGATCTCGCGCCCTGGGCGGGCGGGATCGCGTCGGGCTCTTGGAATGGGCAGATCGCGCTTTGGGATGGCGAGGACGCACCGCGCTATCTTGACGGGCATCAGGGGCAGGTCACCGGGCTTGCGGCTTTTGGCGATGGTCTGGCCAGTGTCGGCTCCGATCTGCGCCTGCGCCTTTGGAATGCAGATGGCAGCGCCGCCTCGGTCACCGATTTACCAGCGCCGCCGAGTGATCTGGCGACCGACGGGGATGCGATCTTCATCGCCGGTGCCGATGGCTTCTTGCGGCGCGTCGTGCCGGGGCAGCCGAAGCAGACCCTGGAGCTCACGACGCGACCTCTTCTCGCGGTGGCCACCGGCGGCGGGCAGGTCGCAGTGTCGGACATGACCGGCGCGGTTTGGCTGATCGATCCGCAGACGCTAGAGATCCGCTCCGAGATCGCGACCGGTCAAGGCGCGGTCTGGGCGCTTGCGCTGAGCGATGACGGTTTGTGGACGGGCGGGAATGATGGCTGGATTCGGCGCTGGTCGCCCGAGGGTGCACCTCTTGGAACCGGTGCGGGTGTGCCAGAGCCGACCTTGACCAACCCACGCGGGGCCGAAGTGTTCCAAGCCTGCGCCGTCTGCCACACGCTGACCCCCGATGACGGGCAGCGCGCTGGCCCGACGCTTCACAATGTGTTCGGGCGGCGGATCGGCACCGCGCCGGGCTATGATTATTCCGACGCCTTGCTGGAACTCGACATCGTTTGGACGCCGCAGACAGTGTCGGAACTGTTCGAGTTCGGGCCCGACGCCTACACTCCCGGCAGTCGGATGCCGGAACAGCGTGTGCCGAGCGCGGCGGACCGCGCCGCCTTGATCGAGTTTCTTGAAACGGCGACGCGTTAAGCGCCGCCAAAATCTTCTAGATGAATCGGAGAAAGCTGATGAGCGAAGACTACAACATGTCGATGCGGAAGTTCCTCAAGCAGGTCGGCGTCACATCGCAACAGGCCATCGAAGACGCGATGCGCTCAGCCGGCGTCGACGCGACCGCTGGCAAAAGCTTCACCGCGACCATGACCCTCAAGGTCGATGGGCTTGATCTGGAACATCGCGTCGAAGGGAAGATCAGCGGGCGCGACGAAGACTAACGCATCGCGCAACCCGTTCGCGTCATGGGGCGTCGCCGGATGGGGCGAACGCATTGAGACAGAAAAACGCCGCCTCGAATGTTCGGGGCGGCGTTTCGTATTGAGTTTTGACGCTGACGTCGTCCAGCAGCCCTTATTGCGGGACCGCGCTGTGCACGAAGAGGGTCTCATCCAGAACGGTATAAGCGTTGATCAGTTCCTCGCCGCGTGGGCCGACCAGCCAGGCTTCCAACTCCATGACGGCATCATTGTTTACATGCGGATGCCGCTCAGGGTTCACAGGCAAGAGCGAGTAGGGGTTGAACATCTCCGGGTCGCCCGAGAAGAGCAGCGCCAGATCGCCTTTGTTGCCGAAGGTCAGCCAGGTGGCCCGATCCGACAGGATGTAGGCGTTCAGCCCCGAGGCGGTATTGAGCGCCGCGCCCATGCCTACGCCAACAGCGTTATAGGAACCACCCAGGGTCTCTGGGTCGACGCCCGCGCCAGCCCAAAGGGCCAGTTCCTTTTGATGTGTGCCGCTATTGTCGCCGCGAGAGACAAAAGCCGCGTCAACCTCGGCGATCTGGGCCAGAGCGCCGGCGGCTGTCTCGGCCGAGGCGACGTCTGCCGGGTCGCCAGACGGGCCAACCAGGACGAAATCGTTATACATGATCTCCCGCCAATGGGTCGCATGTCCGGCGGCCACGAAGGCCTCCTCAGCAGGGCGGGAATGCACGAGCACTGCGTCGACATCGCCGGCTTCGCCGAGGCGCAGGGCTTGCCCCGTGCCAACAACAAGAAGCTCAACTTCGATACCAAGCTCCTCTTGGATTTCTGGTAGAAGAACATCCGCGAGACCGGAGTTTTCAAACGATGTCGTGACGGCCATGCGCACCGTCTCCGCCAGTGCGGGTGCGGTAGACAGGGCAAGGGCGAGGGCGGCAATTAAAGCTCGGTTTTTCATACAGTTACTCCACGATCTGACCATTGAGAAAGGCGTGTGCTTCGGGCGTTTCTGGCGTTGAGAAGAATCTCTCTGCCGGACCTGTTTCGTGCACGCAACCATTGAGCATGAAAACTATTTCATCTGCAAGCCTTGCCGCTTGCCCAAGGTCATGTGTCGACATGACGATGCGCGTATCGCGGCTCTTTGCATCGGTCAGAATGGCCTCGATCTCACGCGTGGCGCGCCCATCAAGATTGGCGCAGGGCTCATCGAGAAACAGGATTTCGGGTTGCCGGATCAGAGCCCGCGCCAGGGCCAGCTTTTGCTTCTCACCGCCGGAGAGCACGCCCGCGGATCGGTCAAGCGCATGGCCGAGGCCCACTTGTTCGGCAATCTCTCGGGCGCGTTTGCGGGCTTCTGCCCGTTTTGTGCCGGCCACGGTCAGGGCATATGCGATGGAGTCGGTGACACTGCGGCGCATCATCGTCGGGGTCTGAAAGACGAAGGCCAGTTTGGTCCGGACTTCAGCTTCGGGGATCGACCAAATCAAGCTGCCACGTGCCGGACGTTCCAAACCCTGCATCAACCTCAAGAGGGTCGTCTTGCCAGACCCGTTCGGACCCAAAACAATCGTGACACCGGTTTTGCCGAGCGTCAGGTCAATCGGGCCGATCAGCCGTGTGCCGCGCCGTTTAACCTCGGCAGCCTCAACGCGCAGGGGGAGGATCGAATTCACCATGTTGCCGAACTCTCCGTCCGCGAGAGCGAGTGAATGAGGAGATTGACCGCGATCGCGAGGGCGATCAGCACAAACCCAAGGCCAAGCGCGAGGGCAAAGTTCCCTTTCCCGGTCTCAAGCGCGATGGCCGTTGTCAGCACCCGAGTGGCATTATCGATATTCCCGCCAACGATCATAATCGCGCCGACCTCGCCGATCCCACGCCCGAACCCCGCCAGGCAGGCCGTCAGAAGCGCGCGCCGTGCATCCCAGAGCAGGGTCGCCACCCGTTGGCGCTTGGTGGTGTTCAGCGAAATGAGCAGGTCATGGTACTCCGACCACAAATCCCGGATTGCCTGATGCGCGATGGAGGCGATGAGCGGCGTGACGATAATCACCTGGGCAATGATCATCGCGGTTGGCGTGAACAAAAGCCCCAACACGCCTAAGGGTCCGGCCCGGCTGAGGATGACATAGACGATCAAACCGACAACGACAGGCGGCAGCCCCATCAACGCGTTGAGGAGCGCGATCACCAAACGCCGCGAGCGGAACCGGTTCACCGCCAGCCATGCCCCAAGCGGCAAGCCAATCGCCGCCGCGATGACAACCGCCGTGATTGTGACCTGCAATGATCGCAGGGTGATTTCGACCAGTTCCGGGTCAAGCACAACAATCAGCCGCGCAGCCTCGACAAGCCCCTCGACAATTTCATTCATTCGTTGCGGCGTTTCATTTTGTTGCACTTGAAAGTCATTGACATGTGATACCATTTTATCCGTCGGACGAAAGGGCAATTTCCCCGCGTTTGATGTGGGGTTGGAATGGCATCGCTTGCGTCGGAAGAGTGGTGTCTTGTTTTGGGCGTTCTAAGAGCTTTTTGCGCCAGCCAACCGCACAGCGCTCAGTGCCGGATACATGGCCCGAAACCCCGATAGCCTCGCCATCAAGGCATCCGTTTCGCTTGTCGCGGGCTCGAACGAGGTTTTGACCTCTGGCTTCGTTATGATTGCGCCCTCTCGGGTGACGCCATGGGCAACGGCGGCCAGGCGCGCGGCCCCAAGCGCCGGGCCGATTTGGGCACCATCGCTGCGCCCGATCCGGCAGCCTGTCACGGTCGCGATCGTCTGCATCAGAAAATCGCTTTGTGTGCCGCCGCCAATCGCCAAAAGACTGTCGCAGGTGGTTCCGGCGGTTCGGAGCGCCGCCATTGCATCGGCGAAGGTGAAAGCGATGGCCTCCACCACGGCGCGCATCAAGCCGCCAGGTGTTGTATTCTCTCCAAGGCCGGCAAAACCGCCGCGGATCTCGGTGTCGCCATGGGGGGTACGCTCGCCTGTGAGATAGGGGAGGAAAATCGGCCCGGGTTCGGCAGACTCTGCCTCGGCAAGAAGGTCAGCGATGGGCCGGTCGAGAAGCTCTGCAAGCCATGCGATCGGACGCGCGCCGTTGAGCATTGCCGCCATCTGGAACCAGTGATCGGGAACCGTATGCGCATAGGCATGGATGCGGCTCTCGGGGTTCGGGCGGTATTCTGACGTGGTGACGAACAGCTGACCGGAGGTGCCGAGAGAGATGAAACCGTCACCCGCTGAGACCGCGCCGATCCCGACGGCGCCGGCCGCCGCATCGCCACCGCCCGCCGCGATCGGCACGCCAACCGGCAGCCCAAGCGCCGCGGCGGCCTCTGGCAGAATTGCGCCCGCGGTTTCGGAGCCGTACATAACCTCCGGCAACCAGGTCGGATCAGTCGCGCTGATCTCGCACATGCGGGCTGACCAGGTTCGCGTCCGTTCATCGAACCACGAGGTGCCTGCGGCATCCGACGGATCGGTGACAAACCGACCGTGGAGTCGAAAGCCGATATAGTCTTTTGGCAGCAACACGTGTGCGACCTTCGCGTGCTGCTCTAGTGCGTGGCGGGCAAGCCAAAGAAGTTTCGGCGCAGTGAACCCCGCCATGGGCAAAACGCCGGTGATATTGGCCGCCAGCGGCTCTGCCGCGATGATCTCGGCGCATTCGGCAATGGCTCTGGCGTCGTTCCACAAGATTGCGGGCCGGACGGGGTGCCCGTCTTTGTCCAGCAGGACGGCGCCATGCATCTGTCCCGACAAGCCGATTGCGCGAATCTCGGACCGAACGTCCGGGGGCAATCCTTGTACCGCCTCACAGGTGGCCGCCCACCAGGAGGCGCAATCCTGCTCGCTTGCGCCGTCGAACGGGTGATGCAGATCGAGGGGGTAAGACGTCATCGCCGCGACGCCGCCATTGGGCCGCATTGCACAGACTTTGACCGCCGAGGTTCCTAAATCGATACCCAGATACATTGCGCCTCCGCCGTTGAGAGCCGGCCCTGATAAGGGCATATTCCGTCTTCGCTTCGGGGGCCTTTCAGCGCTGTCCTGCGCCAATGTCGATCCCGCGAAGCCGGGCCAGTGCTGCCACGGCAGCGATTAGAACTTTACTCGCGTAATGTTTTGCAGGTTTTATTGGGGGCGTGGCAAGCCATATCCTCGGCTCGTAGAGAAATGATCGATACAAAGGCGATCCAATGAGTGAGCAAAAGATCCGCAATATGGAAGAGTTTGCGGCGGTGACCGGACTGTCGCGGCCGACGGTTTCCAAGTATTTCAACGACCCCGACAGTGTGCGGTCGTCGACGCGCACGCGGATCGAAGCGGCCTTGGAGCGCTATGATTTTCGTCCGAATATCTATGCCGTCAATCAGAACCGGCGCCTGACCAAGAATATCGGGATCGTCGTGCCCTACCTCGCAGACCCTGTGTTCGCAGAACATGCCCGCAGTCTTGAGATCCTCTGCACCGAGGCGGGGTTCCGGCCCATCCTGCTCAGCTCCCATGGCGGCAGTGGGCAAGAGCGCGAGAACCTCGACAGTCTTCGGTCGCTCAAACCCGCGGGTGTGTTGTTGGCACCGCTTGGGCGATCTTCGGATAAACGGGCGATTGAACGCTTCTGTCGCGATGTGCCCACGGTGCTTTTTGACAGTAATATTGAGGGGATGGGCGAAGCGTTCATTGGGTCCGATAATGCGAGTTTCGTCAATCAGACGGTGGATTATCTCTGCCGGAGCGGCGAGCCGCCCTGTTTTTTCGAGATGCGCACGCCCGCCAATCCGAATGCCAACAAGCGGCGGATTGCCTATATCGACGCGATGGCGCGCCATGGTGAGGAGCCGGTCGTGATCAGTATCGAAGGCGACGGCTGGGGCTTTGAGGAAATCGGGCGTCAGGGGGCGCATACCGCGATTGCCGCGGGCGATTTCAAGACCAACACCATCCTGTGCAGCAACGACCGGCTGGCGATTGGTGTTCTGGCGGCCTGTTACGAGCGGGGTCTGCGAGTCGGTCGGGGGGCCGGATTCGCGCTGCGGGTGGCTTCACATGACGATCATCCGTTTTCGCGCTTTACCTGCCCCGCCTTGACGACGGCGGCGCATAACTATGCTTCGGTGGCAGAGAGCAGTGTCGAAACCCTCTTTGAACTCATTGAAAACGGCGGGCATTTCCGGACACGGCCGGAGACGCTTTTTCCCGCGCATCTGGTTGTTAGGGCATCGGCGTGACCTTCAAAATTTACGCGCGTAAAAATTAAGTTGACGCGCGTATGATTCGGGCGCAATCTTTGGCGCATAACATCCAACCAGGGAGGATACGGATGTACCTGAAGACCGCGCTTGGCGCGTCGAGTGCGCTTGCGCTCTGCGTTGCCGCCACCGCCGCGATGGCGGAGTCCCATGCCACAACCATCACAATCGCCACCGTGAACAACGGCGATATGATCCGGATGCAGGGCTACACCGATCAATTCACCGACCAGACCGGCATCAATGTCGAATGGGTGACGCTGGAAGAGAACGTGCTGCGTCAGCGTGTGACCACAGACATCACCACAAATGGTGGTCAGTTCGACATCATGACCATCGGTATGTACGAGACCCCGATCTGGGGCGCAAATGGCTGGCTCGTACCGCTCGACAACCTATCGGAAGAATATGACGTCGACGACATTCTGCCTGCCATGCGTGGTGGGCTCAGCCATGACGGCACGCTTTATGCCGCGCCATTCTATGGCGAAAGCTCCATGGTCATGTACCGCACCGACCTGATGGAAGCCGCCGGGCTAGAGATGCCTGACGCGCCGACATGGGAGTTCATCCGCGAAGCTGCGGCCGCCATGACCGACCGCGACAACGACATCAACGGCATCTGCCTGCGTGGCAAGGCCGGTTGGGGTGAGGGCGGGGCCTTCATCACCGTCACCGCCAACTCTTTCGGGGCACGCTGGTTCGATGAAGACTGGAACGCGCAGTTTGATCAGCCGGAATGGGCCGAAGCGCTGAACTTCTTTGTCGATATGATGAGCGAGTCTGGCCCTCCTGGCTACGCAACGAATGGGTTCAACGAAAACCTGTCGCTGTTCCAGCAAGGCCGCTGTGGCATGTGGATCGACGCGACTGTCGCGGCGTCTTTCGTGACCAACCCCGACGACTCCACTGTTGCCGACTCCGTCAGCTTCGCCCTGGCCCCCGATACCGGCCTTGGCAAACGGTCCAACTGGCTTTGGGCCTGGGCCCTGGCGATCCCGGCGGGCACGCAGCAAGCTGATGCCGCGTTGCAGTTCATCGAATGGGCCACATCGACCGGCTATATCGAGCTTGTCGCTGAAAACGAAGGTTGGGCCAATGTGCCGCCGGGCGCGCGCACCTCGCTCTACGAGACCCCGGAATATCAAGAGGTCCCGTTTGCGCAGATGACGCTCGACTCGATCAACGCGGCGGATCCGACGAACCCGACCGTCGATCCGGTGCCCTATGTCGGCATCCAGTTCGTCGCCATTCCGGAGTTCGCTGGTATCGCCACCGAGGTCAGCCAGGAATTCTCGGCGGCCTATGCGGGTCAGCAGACCGTTGAAGAGGCTCTCGAAAATGCCCAGGCGCTGACCAACGACGCGATGGAAGCGGCGGGCTACCGCTAAACCTTCGCGCACGCAGCTCCGTGGGGCGGGTCCGTCCTGCCTCACGGGTTTTCTCGGCCAATCCTGCTAATCTGTCACTGTCCCGCGCGGGATCTGCCCCGCCAACATGAGAGATGTCCCCATGGCGACCCAACATTCCCGTTCTGCAGCAAGACTGATGATGGCGCCCGCCGTGATCCTGCTCCTGGGCTGGATGCTGGTGCCGCTGACCATGACGCTCTACTTCTCGTTCAAGAGATACCTGCCGATGCGGGGGGACTCGCTGGAACGGGGCCTCGATTGGGTCGGGTTTGAGAATTACGTCCGCTTCATCGGATCAAGCTCGTTTTGGCCAAGCGTGCAGGCCACGCTCCTGATCGTCGGTGGGGTTTTGGTCATCACGGTGGTTCTGGGCGTTCTGCTGGCGATCCTTCTCGACCAACCGTTCTGGGGGCAGGGCATCGTCCGAATCCTCGTGATCGCACCCTTCTTCGTGATGCCAACGGTGACCGCGCTGGTCTGGAAGAACATGTTCATGGACCCGGTGAACGGCATGTTCGCCCATCTGTGGCGGTTCTTCGGGGCTGAGCCAGTCTCTTGGCTCTCGGACGCCTCGGTGGAGTCGATCATCCTGATCGTGTCCTGGCAGTGGCTGCCCTTTGCGACGCTGATCTTGCTCACCGCGATCCAGTCGCTCGACAGTGAACAGCTTGAGGCCGCTGAGATGGACGGCGCCCCGGTTCTGGCCCGCTTCTTCTATATTGTGCTGCCGCATCTGGGGCGGGCGATCACCATCGTTATCCTGATCCAGACGATCTTCCTTTTGTCGATTTTCGCCGAAATCTTCGTGACCACGGGCGGGTCCTTCGGCACCCGGACGCTGACCTATCTGATCTTCCAGCGGGTCGTGGACAGCCAGAATATCGGCCTCGGATCGGCGGGCGGTGTCTACGCCATCATCCTCGCCAATATCATCGCGCTCTTCCTGATGCGCATCGTTGGCAAGAACTTGGATCGGTAGGGGGCGGATATGGCACGCGCAGTTTCCACACGTCGCAAGATCATCACCACCACAGTTGCTTGGGTGATCGGGCTGCTGATCTTCTTTCCAATATATTGGACGATCCTGACCAGCTTCAAAACCGAAGCGCAAGCCATCGCTAACCCGCCGCTGTTTTTCAACTTCGATTGGACGCTGGAAAACTACAGCGTTGTGCAGGAGCGCTCGGACTATATGCGCTTCCTGTGGAACTCGGTGATCATCGCCGGCGGCTCGACGCTTCTGGGCATCCTGATCGCGGTGCCCGCCGCCTGGTCCATGGCTTTTGTCCCGTCACGCCGGACCAAGGACATCCTGCTCTGGATGCTGTCCACCAAAATGCTGCCCGCTGTTGGCGTGCTCTACCCGATTTCGCTTATCTTCGTGCAGTTCAACCTGCTCGACACCCGTATCGGCCTGATCCTGGTGCTGATGCTGATCAACCTGCCGATCATCGTCTGGATGCTCTACACCTATTTCAAGGAAATCCCGGTCGATATCCTCGAAGCGGCGCGTATGGACGGGGCAGGCTTGCGCGAGGAAATCCTCTTCGTGCTGACGCCCATGGCGATCCCAGGCATTGCCTCCACCATCCTGTTGAATGTCATTCTCGCGTGGAACGAGGCGTTCTGGACGCTAAACCTGACGGCGGCTGGCGCAGCCCCGCTCACCGCGTTCATCGCCAGCTATTCCAGCCCCGAGGGCCTGTTTTACGCCAAGCTCAGCGCGGCCTCGACTATGGCGATCGCGCCGATCCTCATCCTTGGCTGGTTCAGCCAGAAACAACTCGTCCGCGGCCTGACCTTCGGCGCGGTGAAATAAGGGAGCGGACCGATGGGACGCATCACACTCGACAAGGTCCGCAAATCCTTCGGGGAGGTGGAGGTCATTCCACCGCTCGATCTGACCATCGAAGACGGGGAGTTTGTGGTCTTTGTCGGCCCATCGGGCTGCGGCAAGTCCACGCTTCTGCGCCTGATCGCGGGGCTTGAGGATGTCAGCGGCGGGGAAATCCGCATCGACGGGCAGGACGCGACCGAGGTGCCGCCCGCCAAGCGCGGCCTCGCCATGGTGTTTCAGAGCTACGCGCTGTACCCGCATATGTCTGTGCGAAAGAACATCGCTTTCCCGCTGCGCATGGCGAAACTGGATGCTGCCGAGCAGAAACGTAGGGTCGAGGCGGCGGCGGATGTGTTGAACCTCACTGACTATCTCGACCGGCGGCCTGGGCAGCTTTCGGGCGGGCAGCGGCAACGGGTCGCTATCGGGCGCGCCATTGTGCGCGAACCGGCGGCGTTTCTGTTTGACGAGCCGCTCTCGAACCTCGACGCGGCGCTTCGCGTCGGTATGCGGCTGGAAATCTCAGAGCTGCATGAACGGCTCAAGACCACGATGATCTATGTCACCCACGATCAGGTCGAGGCCATGACCATGGCTGACAAGATCGTGGTGCTGCGTGCTGGCAATATCGAGCAGGTCGGATCGCCACTGGAGCTTTACCGCACCCCACGCAACCTCTTCGTTGCCGGGTTCATCGGCTCGCCCAAGATGAACTTGATCGGCGGGGCCATCGCCGCCGCACAGAATGCCACGACCATCGGCATCCGGCCCGAACATGTGCGTGTGTCGTCGGAGGCGGGCGACTGGCCAGGCAAGGTAGGTGTCTCGGAGCATCTGGGCTCCGACACATTTTTCCATGTCACCTGCGAGGGGATCGACGAACCGGTGACCGTGCGCGTTGGCGGCGAGGTTGATCTGCATTACGGAGATCAAATCTTCCTAAGCCCAGACCTTGACCATCTGCACCGGTTCGGCGCTGACGGACTCCGGATCGCGTGATGCGACTGGAGGGTAAATCGGCGCTGATCACGGGGGCGGCCCGTGGCATCGGCAGGGCCTTTGCCGAGGCCTATGTTCGCGAAGGGGCGCGCGTTGCGATTGCGGATATCGACATTGCGCGCGCGCGTACCACGGCGGCGGAGATCGGGGACGCGGCTATTGCCGTTGAGTTGGATGTAACCAAGCAGGACAGCATCGACGCAGCGGTGACCGAGACGGTCGCGCATTTAGGCCAGATCGACATCCTGATCAACAACGCCGCGATTTTCACCGCCGCGCCCCTTATCGAGATCGACCGCGCCGACTATCAGCGCGTTTTCGAAATCAATGTGAGCGGCACGCTCTTCATGATGCAGGCCGTTGCCCGGCATATGATCGACCAGGGCATCAAAGGCCGGATCATCAACATGGCCTCGCAGGCTGGCCGGCGTGGTGAGGCCTTGGTTGCTGTTTACTGCGCCACAAAGGCCGCAGTGATCAGCCTGACGCAATCGGCGGGCCTAAACCTTATCCAACACGGCATCAATGTGAACGCGATCGCGCCGGGTGTGGTTGATGGAGAGCATTGGGATGGCGTTGACGCATTCTTCGCCAAATACGAGGGCAAAGCGCCCGGCCAGAAGAAGAAGGAAGTGGGTGAAGCCGTGCCCTACGGGCGTATGGGACGGGCCGAAGACCTTACCGGCATGGCGATTTTCTTGGCCAGCGATGAGGCCGATTACATCGTCGCGCAATGCTACAATGTCGATGGCGGTCAATGGATGAGCTGAAGCCAGATCAGGCACCGGCTCCGGTGCCTTTGTCGAACGCGACGCTCGACCATCTCCCTGCGGGTGTCGACCAACCGACCTATGACCGGACCCTTCTGACCCCCGGGATCGTGCATATCGGGCTGGGCAATTTCCACCGGGCGCATCAGGCCTGGTATCTGCATCGCTTGATGCAACAGGGAGAGGCGCTGGATTGGGCCATTCTCGGCGCAGGTGTCCGCCCATACGACGCCGAAATGCGGCAGAAACTGATCGCGCAGGATTGCCTCACAACGCTGATTGAACTGGCCCCCGACCAGTGTTCCGCCGAAGTGACCGGCCCGATGATCGACTATCTGCCAATCGAAGAGGGCAACGGCCCGCTGATTGCCGCGATGGCCGATCCCGCGATCCGCATCGTCGCGCTCACCGTGACGGAGGGGGGGTATTACATCGACCCCGTGTCGGGCGGCCTCGACATCACACATCCCGATATACGCCATGATGCCGAGACGCCTCGGCGCCCGCACACCGCCTTCGGCGCCATGGTCGCCGCCTTGCGTCTGCGGCGGGCGAACGGTCACCCGCCTTTCACGGGGCTAAGCTGCGACAATCTCAGCGGCAATGGGGCGATCCTGCGTCGCACCGTGACGGGGCTTGCGCGGCTGAGTGATCCCGACCTTGCCGATTGGATTGATGCCGAGGGGGCGTTCCCCAACTCGATGGTCGATTGCATCGTGCCTGCGACCGGCCCCGCAGAACTCTCACGCGCGCGGGATTTCGGCATCACCGACGCGGCCCCGGTGAGCCACGAAAACTTCCGGCAATGGGTTCTGGAAGATACGTTCTGCGCCGGTCGTCCGGATTTGGACAAGATCGGTGCGACCTTCACCGACGACGTGCATCCCTACGAAATGATGAAGATCCGCATTCTCAATGGCGGGCATCAGGTCTTGGCCAATGCAGGCGAACTTCTGTCTCTCGCCACCATCGCCGATTGTATGGCGCATGCACCGCTATTGGCCTTCTTTCGCAAGGTTCAGACAGAAGAGATCCTGCCCTATGTCAACGTGGTTCCCGGCCTAACTGCTGAGGCGTATCTCGCCCTGATCGAACGCCGCTTTTCCAACCCGGCGATCCGAGACACGACCCGCCGGGTGGCCTTCGACGGGTCGTCTCGCCATCCGGGCTTCATCCTTCCAGTGCTGCGAAGCGCGCGCGCTGAAGGCGGGTCTATTGAGGGGCTTGCCCTCGTCGAGGCACTTTGGGCGCGCATGTGCGCCGGAGTCCGAGAGGACGGAACAGAGATCGAAGCGAACGACCCGCAATGGACGCAGCTTCAACGCGTGGCCGAAGAGGCCAAGATCCGACCCCTGGCATGGCTCGAACAAGCTGGATTTTACGGCGATCTTGCGGATGATCCGGTTTTCTCGCAGACGTTTGAACGCTGGCTCGCCCTGATCTGGCGGCGCGGGCCCCAAGAGGCGCTTGCGACATATCTCGACCGGGCTTGAAGTGCGGCAGGGCGCTGCCGTCCCGAGACAATGCCGTCGGCTGGGCTTGTCGGCTTGCAGTAGGGCAGAGCCTCCGAGACGCTGCGCGTAATCGGTAGGAGGGGCAGGACAAGGCGACCATCGGGATCGTTTGCACCCTGATCAGAAGCTGGCCAGCAGGCGTGTGAACGCGTCGGTTCCTTATGATACTCCCTGGTTCGTGCCACATCGGTTCCATTCTGATCTTCCGTTTCCCAGACGCCAAGACAGATCTCAGCAATGGTGGGCGATTTGGGATATCCCTTTGATTTAATGATGCTTTTCCAGGCCTGACGGATTGTCGCACGATGGCAATTGGGATGACTATTTGAGCTCAGTATCGGTTGCCTTTACGCCACACGCTCATAAAAATTCATTTTGATGATTTGCATGGTCTACATGAATGGCTGCGGCGCGCATACATGAACATAATCTCTTGTAGATGCAACTGTGTGTTTTCGAGCCTTGGCCGCAGGTGTCCGGTCGAGCAAGAAATGGAAAGGAGCGGAGGCTTGAGGCAGTTTCATTCGGTTCGCTGCGCCGTTCAAGCGCAGGCTGATTTCCACGAGCTATGGCATGGGCCTTCGCAGTTGGTAGATCGGGTCACCTTGATCAAAGGCGAGCGGGTTAGGGCCGATGGAGTTCTGCCGACGGTGGAAGCCGTGAGCGAGGTCCAAAAGGACCAGTTACGCTAATGGACCGCAATGATCTGGATGCGCTCGCTGATGATCGCGAAGCGCGGGTGCATATTCGGGAGTCTCTGCTGCTCATCGTTGTTCTGGTCGCAATGCTTGCTGCTGTTGCATGGGCGGTTGTGGCTAAAGTCGAGGATGTCACGCATGTGCCGGGCCTTGTGGTTCCGCTCGGTGATCTTCAGCAGATCACCGCGGATAATGACGGGGTGATCAGCGAAATCTTCGTGTCAGAAGGCGACATCGTTGAGGCGGGTGCCGCATTGATCGAACTCGAAATTGTCACGCAAAGCAGTCAATTTGACCGCGAACAGCAACGCGTCCTTGCGCTGCAGGCGCGTATTGCCCGATTAACAGCTGAGACTGGGGACGAACCGCTATCTTTCACACCGGAGCTTGAGGCCAACGCGATCCAGTTTGTGGAGAGCGAGCGAGCGCTCTATGTCGCCCGGATGCAAGAGCACGAGGCCGATATCGCTGCGCTCATGCAACGGCTTGATCAGAATCATCGCGATCGCGTCGAGGTGATGCGCGACCTGACAGTGGCACGCCGTGCCTCAGAACGCCTTAATGAGCAACTTGCGATCATGACGCCGCTTGTTGACGCAGGGGTCGAACCAGAGACCTCCCTAGTTGACCTTCAGCGGCAGGAAGAGGCGCAAATCAGCCGTCGGTCGAGAGCCGAGGCCGCTTTGGGCCAGCTTGATGCCGACGCTACGGAGATCAATGAGATCGCCCGCGCAGTTGAGACCGGTTTTCGGGCGAATGCTTTTCAAGATCTCACGGCGGCAACTGAGGAACTAAACAGCTTACGCCGGTCACTGACTACGGGTGAAAGCCTTACCGCCCGCACCGCCCTACGCGCCGTCGATCGGGGAGTGGTGAACACGCTACACCACCAGACGATTGGTGCCACTGTGCGCGCAGGCGAGAATCTTGTCGAGATCGGGCCCTTTGATGATCATCTTCAGGTGGAGGCCTACATTGCGCACCGATATATCGGACTGATTAAGCTGAACCAACCGGTCCGGGTCCAACTTACAGCCTATGACGTCACGCGATACGGTGCGCTTGATGGCAGGATTACGCGGATCAGTCCGAATGCCGATAGACTGGATGGGCGCGAGCCGCCCGAAATGTTTGTTGCCGTCATCCAGACTGATGGTGCGATTTTGGACGCTGGCGGAGAGCAGGTTCGTATTCTTCCGGGGATGATCGCCGAGATTGACATTCGTGCGGGCGAGAGCTCGGTGATCGACTATCTGTTGGAGCCGATCATGGGGCTATTCCCTTAGCCCGGGACGGGTCGGCAGCAACTCAGCTATCGACTTCTCCTCCGCCCAAGGCCAGCGTGAGCAATCTGCGGTTCGCCAGTGGCGCCGTTTTGCCAAGCATAAGCGTCTCTCCAGCTGAATGGCGTCGCCAATATGCCCGCCTGTTGTTTGTGATGGTTGGGTTTGAGATGCCGCAACGTGCGCCCCACTGCTTCCTTGCCAGTACTTGACTGTTCATTTGGGTGAAGAATTTCTCCGAGACGCGACCTTCTCTAACCGGCCAGAATTCGTCGATCCCATGCAGATATTAAACCCCAGATGACCGACCGTGTCGTACTCCAATACCTACTGGCACCGAACCGAACCCGTCATCGGCCCCAGATCAGATCTCTGCGCCTTTCGGCCCCAGTCTATAGCGTTTGGTCTTATAGTTCGGCGCGGGTTCCAGATAGCCCTTCTCGATCAAGGAGCGGATCGTGCGGTTTAGGGTTGGTTGACTCATGCTGGCGGTAATCGTGTGGTCGCGGATGTCTGCCGCTTCGGCATCGAGGTTGTTAACCTCATCGCTCAACAGTCGAACGACATATAGCACGTTGAGTTCATTTGCTGACAAAGACTGAAGCCCCAGGTCGCGCTCAAGCGTCGCGATCAACTCTCGAAGGCGGGCAACGGTGGTCATCTTGACTCTGTCTATCATTCTATCATTGCTCTGATCTGACCTAACTCCTTAACGACGAACATGGTGCATCGCGCGTCCGCGATGAGGCAAGGTTGACCCGAAACGTCTTGGTCAAATCGGCGGATTCACGACGCGCCTCTAACAACGGGATGCAACAAAATTCTTACTATTTTCTTATCACGCCGAATTTCCTAGCTCCAATGCTAAATCATCAGCTTGATCAAATTGTTTCTATTTTGGAAATAGTTGAGATGGGCGGCAGATGTCAAGTCTGGGCTGTAGACACAAGATATGACGTGTGAGAGCGGTGCGATATTACGGCATCTGATGCAATGAGCCGACATGCGCCGAGGTTTGGTCGCCAGAGGGCGCAATACATCGGCTTCGCGCGCATCTGACATGCGGTGAGCAATCGATCGCTTAGGTGCTAAAGATCTGCGGTTTCCCCTTTCAGGGCTGGCGCAGCGGGGGCGATTTCCAAGCTAGACAAGGGGCTCTCGGGTGTTGATTGGCGCAGTTTCGGTGTGTTCTGGTCAGAAGGCGCAGATGGAGCTGGGCACGGAGAGTGAATGCGTCTCAGATGGAAACAATTTCCGAGTTAACGGCAGCAGCACTACCGGCCTGAGTCGTCGAAGTCAGGCGCTTATTAGGTGCGCCCAGGTTCAAGATTGGCGACATCTGGTGGAAACCGCCACCGATCCGTTGGCGGGATGCTATCAAGCGTTGCGCCTTGTCTTCTGGCACTAAACTTTGTGCATTGACGGGGATCAGGTGACGGGAGGCGTTTGGCGGATTGGGCGGATAACACTTTTATGCACCACGCTCTGTGTGAGCCGTGATTTGAGAGACGTTCTGATGGTCAGGCCGTCTCCTTGTGCTTCACTGGAACCCAGATGATGATCGTCTCTGGCGCGCTGTTTCTCATGCGCATACAGAGATCAAGTGTGTCGACGATATCTCCATTCAGATCAGCATCCACGAAAACGATGTTAGCTGCCGACATGAGCTTCTCCAACTGATGCCAATCTTCCTTGGACGCCTCTGCTGTCGCCTTTGGGAATTTCACACGACCAATCCCAGAGGGTTGCGTGACGGAGGCGGGTGGGCGGGAGATATTCTGCCCCAACAAGCTGGTTATGCGGTCGGCGACCGAAATCTCTCGCGCATCCGGTGTGCCAAAGAGCCGAATATCAATGCCGATTTTATCCGGCGTTTCGGTACGCCCGTGTCCACCCTCTATCACTCTAAGGGTCGGTGTGGCGATTGGGGGGTCGTCTTTCGAACTGGAGGGCTGTTGCAGAAACGCTCTTTTGTGTCTCATCGCCCCAGGCGAAAGGCGCATATGCAGATCACAGGGGCTGTTTGTTTGGGGGGAGGGGGCAGCCCGTGTGGTTCTCATGCCTCCGACCGAAATGGCCGGATGTGTTGCGCGTTTGTGCCGCATGGCGGGTTCGTGCCGTAACATATTGCATCTGCGCGTCCAGTGGCTGCTCCGACGCGCAAAGCGACCAAGAAGCCCGGCGGCTAAGAACGCGCTTGCCACCGTAAATGCCGCATAGGCAAGAAACGTCATCCACCAAGGTGTATCGGAGCCTAGAATGTGTCTCGATATGAAGGCCATCGACACGACGACACTAATACTAACTCCAACGAGAAAACTGAAAGCTGTCGAACCTTCCTTGTTTGAGTGCCACTGAAATACCATCACAACTCCTAACGCACTGCCTGTAACGATCGGCCCTTCAGCTCGTGTTCGGCTTGGTGAAAGTGTCTAAATGGTTAAACAAAAAAGTCAATATGATGAAATATCCCGGATGATATCGTTGTCGCCGGTTACATTCGTCGGGTGAGTTGCTCCGTTTCCAGCTGTTGTGTGTGGTGCAGCGCGCCGGTGGATTGATATCTGAGTTGGCGGGTCGTTTTGAAAGTTAGATTTCATCCCTGCGGGCGGCTTGCCGCCTAGCAATATCTCGTTGGCGGAAATACACGATCAGAAGGAGCAAGATGATCGCTGCGCCTGCTGCATCACCCACAAGAACCAGCCCAATGAAGGCTAGTGTCTGAGACAATGGTAAACTGGTTTCGTGAACCAAGATGAGGGCGCTTGCGGTGGCAATCGACGACATCAATAGTATTGCAAACATGGAGCGCCATGACTTTAGAGCGCTTGCTCGACCTGACTTGAGGCCTGCGAGCTGCAGGAGATTTCTCATCAGTGGTGGCATGATGAGATAGACAAGAAGCACCAACAAGTGCTGAACGTCCCATCCGAAGCCAAGGATCATGTGCTGGAGCATTGCCGTCGGAAGGATATAGATCGCCGCCCACCACGCATACATCCAGGTTGCCAAAGCTTTGATAGCTGCCGGCAAGAACAGCAGGGCTGGCGCGAAAAACGCGATGGCGTGCGGGCTTTCGCCTAGAAGAGTTTGTTGGGCTGGATAAATGAAGGACCACGTCAACCATACCGCAGCGCCATGCAGGGCGCTAAACTCCACAGTTCTTCGGATATGCTCCTTGAACTGCGCGGCAGGGATAGAACACACAGAGTCGCGCCAGCGCATCCCGTTACCTCCATAATAGTCATACTGAATATATCTTCGATTCTCGGCGAGTGCCAGAATGAAGCTTGATCCAGCACATCCGGTTGGATTTCGGGAGGTGGGGGAGGCGCGGCCATATCTATGTCGCCGGAAACCCAGCTGCGAATAAACCCGCATGTAGCGGCGAGGGTGCCGCTGATGTGACATCTTCTGGGTGCTAAACGTCCCGGATCAAAGCGGCTGCAAGCCTCACGTCTGCATGTCGCGTTTTCGTCGCAGCCATATTGCTGCCGACCTAATGCGCTGGCACACGCAAGGCGCAGAAGGGCCACGTATCAACAAACGTATTATTTTCGTAAGCTTGGGTCGCATAGATACAAGATTCTAGGGCGTCGATGGCGGAGGAGGTGTCCGCCATTTACTTGTCACATCTCGTCTTCATGTGTCCGGGATTCGCTCAATAACCTATTATTTTAGACCGAATAGTGTTTGCGCAGTTGCTTTCCGTCTTGACTTGTCTCAATCAATCGTTCTGCGGATGTGGGTCTAGATGTGGGACCAAGTGTCAAGTTGAAGGAAAGAAAATGCTGACCGATCTCAAGGCGCGGAAGCTGAAAGCCGGTGAGAGGCCGTTGCATGTGGGCGGGGTCGCGGGCCTCTACTTGCGTGCGGGATCGAAAGATGGGCGGGGTCGGTTCATCTTAAGATATGTTTCACCGGTGACGGGCAAGCGACGCGATATGGGGCTGGGAGTCTACCCTGAAACTGGGCTCGCGCTCGCCCGGCAAAAGGCGTTCGAGGCGCGAGCGCTTATTGCCGAGGGTATTGATCCGATTGATAACGCGAAGATCTATCAGGCGGAAGTCGTGCCAAAACTGGACAGACCAACCTTCACGGAAGCCGCTGAGACGGTTCATGCTTCTCTTGCTCCGGGGTTCCGAAACAAGAAGCACCGCGATCAGTGGATCAACACACTCCGAACCTATGCCTACCCCTTGATTGGCCAAGTCACAGTGGATCACCTACACACGATGGAGTTCGCCAATGTCCTCCGCCCAATCTGGCTGACCAAGCCCGAAACGGCGACACGCGTTCGGCAACGATGTGAGCGCGTGATGACCTGGTGCTTGGCTCAGGGTCTTGTCGCCAGCAACCCTGTTGCGGCCGTCGACGCCCTGCTCCCCAGGCAAACGCGAAAACGGGACCGAGTTCAGCACTTCCCGGCCGTGCCATGGCGCGCTCTGCCGACCGTTTGGCAGGCGCTTTTCAGGCGCCCAAATCCAAGTGTCGGACTCCAGGCCCTGATGTTCTTGATCCTGACGGCGGCAAGATCGGGTGAGGTACGATCTGCCGTCTGGGACGAGTTTGACCTAGAGAACCAAACCTGGGTCATTCCGCCGGAGCGCACGAAGATGGGCCTGAGACACCGGGTCCCGTTGTCGCGGGATGCTCTGCGAGTTCTACAGTTCCGTGCCCAGTTTGAAGATGGCTCCCGGTTCGTCTTCGCAAACAGGGCCGGGCGGCCCTTGAGTGACATGACACTCACAAAGCTCTTGCGCGATCAAAAAGTCGCCAGCGACGTGGAGACCCGTCCCGCGACCGCCCACGGTTTCCGGTCTAGCTTTCGGGACTGGGCATCAGAGGCCGGGTATCCTCGAGAGCTTGCGGAAAGGGCTCTCGCCCATGCCGTTAAGTCCGAGACAGAAGCCGCCTATCACCGGACCGACTTACTCGAGCAACGCCGCCCGATGATGCAAGCTTGGGCGGCACACTGTGTGTCGGACCAATAGGCATTCTAGCATTACGTCTCCAACAAACTGTGCATCGGCTGGTTCAGCCCGGAAAGGTCTGCGCAAGTTTCTGTGGCACCTATACCGGCTACGCCAATAAGATCAGACGGTGCTGACCAACGATGCACCGAGCGACAAATGAGACGCACCTCATGCAGCTTCTAGCGGCTCTGCGTGCCTCAACGCTCAAAGTCCCTGTTCATCTTTTGACCGTCGCACCGGTCCTAGGCGTCCGACTGTGCAATGCATACCCTCTCGATTAAGCCCCGTAAGGTCGCATCAACTATTTTACCCATTATCATTTGCACCACGGTCAGCCCCATCAGTCAGCCGAGCAGGCGATACTTGATACGGAAATCGAAGGTCCAAGTTGCCCCTGATTTACCGCCTGTCGTCTTCTGTTTCCAAGCGCGGCTCAACCATGGAAAACCTCTCGGAACCCATCAGCTGCCGAGGTCGAAAATCCGAACAACGCAATTGTGGTTGCAACCTCGCTGCTCTGTCACGGGCTACTTGTAAACATTCCAGTTCTTGAGTAATTTAGTCAGATAAGTCAAACGATCCCCGCCAGTTCGGTCGACTCATCGACCAAACCAGCCGACATCGCGACTCCGCAGTGGCCATTGGAGTAGACATGACGGCTATCGACACAGACGCTCTCCGCGCTTTCTTCCGCTTCAGGCACCGACGACCGGCTGTCCTTATCGGCGCATTTGTGATTCTTGTGATGATGCTGTCTTCAGCGCGGGCTGATCCGGCAGAGCGGGTCCTCGCCCTGGGTGGCGTGGTGACCGAGATCGTCTATGCGCTCGGCCAGGGCGACCGGTTGGTTGCGCGGGACACGACTTCCAGCTTTCCTCCAGAGGCCTCTGACTTGCCGGATGTAGGGTATGTCAGGGCTTTGTCGGCGGAAGGGGTCTTGTCGGTCGGCCCGGATCTGATCATTGCAATCGAGGGCAGTGGACCGCCCGAGACCATGCAGGTACTGCAATCCGCGGATATCGAGATCGTCACCATCCCCGAAGGCTATGATGGCGACGCGGTTTTGGAAAAAATCCGCGTAGTCGCTGAGGCGTTAGACGTCCCAGAGGAGGGCGCGCGACTCGCGGCAGAGGTTGATGTGGCGCTCGGTGCGGCCATTGCACCTCACGGGTCGGACACTGCGCCGCGAGTCTTGTTCATTCTGTCGCTTCAGGGTGGCCGTATTATGGCCGCGGGGGCTGATACCGCTGCGGAAGGCATCATCGGGCTCTCGGGCGGGGTGAATGCGATGGAAGGCTTCGACGGCTATCAGCAGATTAGTGATGAGGCGGTGCTGTTGGCGGACCCGGATGTGATCCTGATGATGGACCGCACAGGCGATCACGACGCCGACACCTCCGAGATTCTGACGCATCCAGTCCTCGGTCGAACTTCGGCCGCGAAAAACGGCGCTATCGTGCGTCAGCCGGGCCTGCTGCTATTGGGGTTCGGCCCCCGCACGCCCGAGGCTATTGAGGCGCTGAGCGAAGCGTTTCGCCGAGCGCGGGGGTAGAGAATGACCATCGCAGATCCGATTGCGCACAATGTGAGTGGACCAACATTCGGCGATCGGCAAGGGCGTGCCCAGGTCGCGATGATCTGCCTCACGGGTCTTTTGATCATCATGTCGGTGGCAAGCTTAAGCGTCGGGGCCTCGGGTGCCAGCCTGTGGAACGGGCTTTGGCTGCTGATACGGGGTGAAGCGATCAACGCGCGGGACGCCATCATCCTGTTCGATATCCGACTGCCGCGTTTGGCGCTTGGCATCCTGGTCGGTGCCGCGCTGGCGGTTTCGGGGGCTGTGATGCAGGGCCTGTTCCGTAACCCGTTGGCTGATCCCGGGCTGGTGGGCGTCGGCGCGGGTGCCGGGCTTGGCGCGATCACGGCGATCGTTCTTGGCGGGATGTTGCCGCTAATGTTGCGGGACGTGCTGAGCTACTACTTGGTGCCATTGGCGGCGTTTCTGGGTGGCTGGCTGACGACCATCCTGCTCTATCGCATCTCCACCAGCCGTGGACGCACCTCGGTGGCGGTTATGCTTCTGGGGGGGATCGCGATGGGGGCCCTGGCAGGTGCGATCTCCGGAGTTCTGATCTACATGGCAGATGATGCGCAATTGCGCGACTTAACATTCTGGGGGCTCGGCTCTCTGGCGGGGGCGACCTGGGACAAGGTACTGATCGCCGGCCCTCTGATCCTCATGGCGCTGGCCACGACACCGTTTCTTGCGCGGTCCCTGAACGGGTTGGCCCTGGGGGAGGCCCCGGCAGCGCATCTCGGTATCCCGGTGCAGCGGATGAAGAATATCTCAATCCTGACCGTCGCCGCCGCGACGGGGGCTGCCGTCGCGGTCTCGGGTGGGATCGGCTTTGTCGGCATCGTGGTTCCGCATCTTTTGCGCATCATGATCGGTCCGGATCACCGCTATTTGCTTCCCAATGCGGCGCTCCTCGGCGCGACGCTGTTGATCGCGGCTGATATGATCTCGCGCGCGATCATTGCGCCAGCTGAATTGCCCATCGGGATCGTGACCGCCACCCTGGGCGGGCCATTCTTCCTCTGGATCTTGCTGCGCAACCGCAGCTTGCTGGACCTGTGACGCTGATGCTGAGTGCCGAAAATATCCATGTCAGCCTCTCGGGCACCGCGGTTCTGAAGGGCGTATCGCTGGCCGCTGCGCCGGGCCAGGTCACAGTGATTGTTGGCCCGAATGGGTCGGGCAAGACGACCTTATTGCGAGCCGTCACCCAGGAACTGTCCTATGACGGCATCATCCGGCTTGAGGGTTCCGACATCGCCGCTCTGCCCGGTTGGCAGCTTGCGGCTCGGCGGGCGGTCCTGCCGCAAGCCAGCCGGATCGCCTTTCCCTTCACTGTGCTGGAAATTGTCCGGCTTGGTATGATGGCGAGCGCGACCCCACCACCCGAGGGCCGTGCGTCAGAGGCACTCGCGCGGGTCGGGCTCGCTGGGTTCGAGGGTCGGTTTTATCAGGAACTGTCCGGTGGTGAGCAGCAACGCGCGCAATTGGCCCGTGTCCTGACACAGGTCTGGGAGCCGTCTAGCCCGGGCGGTCCGCGCTGGCTGTTGCTGGATGAACCAGTCTCCAGCCTCGATATCGGGCACCAGCTTGAGGTGATGGACCTGATGGCTGCCTATGCCCGCAACGGTGGCGGTGTGATCGCTGTCATGCATGATCTGAACCTGACCGCGATGTATGCCGATCAGGTGATCCTTCTGTCCGACGGGCGCTGTCTGGCCACTGGCCCGCCGGCCCACGTTCTGACCGACGAATTGCTGAGCAAAGCCTATGATTGCGAGCTCCGCGTCAGCACGGCTCCACCTGCGCCCGCTACCTATCTTTTGCCCCATATGGCCCGCCGCGCGGGCTGACGATCAAAATCAGACGAAGGAGAGACCTGATGTACCTTGCGATGAACCGGTTCACCGTGCGTGCCGAGAACACCGAAGCGTTCGAGGCGCTGTGGCTTGGCCGCGACAGCCATCTTAAAGAGATGGAGGGCTTTGTCGAGTTCCACATGCTCAAAGGTCCAGAGCAGGAGGATGGCACGATCCTCTATGCGTCCCACACCGTCTGGGAAAGCGAAGGGGTGTTCAAGGCCTGGACCAGGTCTGAGCAGTTCCGAGAGGCCCATAAGAACGCGGGCATGACCAGCAAACTGCATGAGGGCCACCCGAGTTTCGAAGGCTTCTCGGCGATACAGCACATCGCCAAAGACGCGGCCGCGTGACGATCAACAAAAAAAGGCCGCCGCGGCCAAAGGGTTGCGCGGCGGCAAGGTAAGAGAAAAGACCCACCAGGCCTCAAAAGGTGATGGTGGCCGAGATCTCGAAGGTCCGACCCGGCTGCGAAAGGCCGTTGGGATAGATCGTGTATTCCTCATCGAAGACGTTATCGATGCCGAAGCGGATCGTCCCATTCGCCAAGGGACCGCTGTCCGGGGCGAATGTGGCGTAGAGATCCAGGGTTTGGTAGCTATCGCTTGGCGTCCCACCTGCTGGTACGCGGTCTTGATCCGCAGCGAAGACAGCGCGCGCACCAAGCTCCCAGTCTTCCCACGGACGCACGCCCGCCTCTAACGTCAGGCGGTCCTGCGGGATTGAGCCCAAGTCGCCGCCAACATCGTTTTCGCCCCGCGCGATCGACAACCCGCCGCCGAGGAACCAGGCCCCCGCGTCATAGTCGACCTCTGCCTCTAGACCGTAGAGCGTGGCGCTGGCGGCGTTGGAGCTGGTGGTGGTGCCACCGGGGATGTCCACCAGTTGCTCGATATAGTCATCGACTGTGGCGTAATAGGCATTGGCGCCGAAGCTGAGTTGATCGCCAGAGCGGAACACATCCATACCGTCGAAGCGTGCCCCGATCTCGAATTGCAGCGACTCCTCTGGGCGCAGGTTCGGGTTCGGGACAAAGTTGTTGCCGAAAAAGTGCTGGCCGCTGTTGTAGAGCTCACTCAAAGTGGGCGCGCGATAAGACTGCGCGATATTGCCGAAGATTTGCCAGTTATCATTGGGCCGATAGCTGAGCCCGATCCGGGGAGAGAAGAACTCTTCCGACACGGCGGCCAGCGTCGGATCATCGGGGTCACGCTCGTAGCTATCGAAGCGCGCGCCCGCGATTAGGTCCAGTTGACTGGTTAGGCCAAAGGTGGCCTCGGCGAAGATGCCGTATGTGGTCGCCTCGGCATTTGGGAAGGACAGCCGTGGTGCGCCGTTCCGAGTTCCCTCCTGGGTGTCACGGAACGCCTCGAACCCATAGACTATGTCAACTGGCACACCGATATCAAACGTGGAGCGGTTCACAATCTCGAAGCCGTAGGTGTCATAGCGCGTTTCGTCCAGGCGCGCCGCTGCTGGTGGAACGCGAGCCTCTGTAACTTCTAACCGCGTCGCGTAAAACAGCACCGAGAGATCGAGCCAATCCGAATTCGCGGGGTTGGACTCCCAGCTCAACCGAAGATCACGGACATCGGCATCGCGGTCTACGACCGGGTTTGTTATGCCCGGGTTGTTGTTGGAGTTCGCCGTTACAATCGTATCGTCTTGATAGAGGGAGTAGCTCAACTCAAACCGGCTGCCGTCGCTCGGCTCAAACCCGACCTTGAACAGCGCGTTGCCGCTGTCGATCTGCGAGACTGGGATTTCGATGCCGTCGCCGGCTTCCAGATTAGACCCAATCTGCCGGCCGGAGAGCGCAAAGAGTAGATCTAACTGCCCATAGTCGGCATAGACCGCACTTGTGCCGTCAATCTGGTCGCCATTCGAACTATATCCGAGCGAGACGCGCCCGCCGATAGTCTGCCCCTCTTGCAAGAGATCTGCGGCATCCACCGTCTCGACCGAGATCACCCCGCCAAGCGCGCCTGAGCCGAAGAGCGTCGAGCCGCCACCGCGGACCACTTCGACCCGCTGCACCAAGCTGGGATCGACAAAAAACCGGCCCCGGTGCGCCAAGCCGAAGTTCAAACGCCCGCCATCGAAGCGCAGCACGATCTGCTCGTCGCGGAAGCCGCGGATGTTCGGTTCGTGCGAGATACCCCGTGGGCCGCCGTTGATGGTCACGCCTGGGATGTCGCCAATAAGCTCCTGAAAATCGCCCGCCTGGCGTTCGGCCAACTCCTCGCCCTCGACGACCGAAGCGGCCACGGGGGTGTCCAGAATTGCGCGGTCATCGCGCAGGGCCGAACCAAGAAAAATGGTCCCGAGGTCAAAGCCCAAGTCCGGGTTCAGGTCCTGAGCGTGTACGGCGCTGCCGAAACTGGTGACAAGGGCCGACGTAAGTAAAAGAAGGCTGCGACGCATGTCGTCTCCCATCCAAGTCTGCGTGAGTGTCTCGCAGTCCTGCCATGGAAGGGTGGGGCGCGTGCTTCAGCATCCTGGTACGGATTTCTGACTATAATTGTCAAGTACTGTGCCGGTTTATCTCAGATCAATGGTCTACGGCGAGCGCACTGTGACATTGAAGCGACGCTGTGCGCCGATGGGTGGCGCTGGAAAAGGCACCGCGCGCTGCACATAGGCCAAGGCCAACCTGTCGAATTCGGCACTTCCGGAGCTGCGCGCGACGAACAGTTGGGCCAGGCCACCATTGGATGTTAGGGTGAATGCCACTACGGCGGCGGCCTCGACCTCCGAATTTGGAGGACGGATACGGCTCAACCGGCGCAGGACTTGCTGCGGATAGCGGGCGATGGCGCGCCCGTCCTCCGCCGCTTGCCCAACGTCGCCTCTCTGCGTCTGGGCCGCCGTGCCAGGGGCCGCACCATCGGCACGTCCGACCCGTGTGGTTTCTTGAGCATTGCCTTGCGGCTGCCAGGGCGCGGGAGGGTCCGTGCGCCCGGGTCGTGTCAGGCGTTGCTGCGGGCGCGGCGTTTCGGCGGTGGGGGTTTGAACGACCGGAGGGCTCTGGCCGACAACCGTATCCAGCGGTGCGGGCGTCGCTGAGGCCATTGGCGTGGGAACTGCGGCGGTTGCCGCGATTCTTTGAGTCGGCGTCGCCAAGGGCGTTTGTAGACTTGCTATGGGCTCGGGCGCGATCGGTGTTGGAGCGGTTGGAAGTATCGCCATAGCTGCGTCAGCGGCTTCGAGTGCAGCAGCTGAAGGGCTGGCCTCTAATGCCGAGGTAGGCGCGGGGTCCATCACCTGATCAGGCACCTCAGTGCGGGGGGCCGTAACCGGCTCGGTCACCCTGACCGCCATCGGATCCACCTCCGATGGTTCGATAGGTTCGGGATCGGTGGTGCTGCTGATTGTGCCTGCGACAGCGTCTTCAAACCCATTGCCGACCATCGCCAGTTGCGTCGGTCCCCCGGCGAGCGTCTGTTCTTCGGCTGGCGCGAGGATGGCCAAAACGCCCGCATGCAGGGCCAGGGACAGCGTCCCGGCGCAGACCACCACAAGCGCCGCGCGCGCCCTCACCGCAGCCCCCGTTCGGTCACGATCCAGACCTCTTCCGCCCCGGCAAGCCGCAACTCCGCCGCTATGGCCACCAGCCGCGCCGCGGGCAGGTCTCGGTCCGGCACCACGCGCAAGGCCGTCTGTCCGGACATCTCTGACAGGCGCGCGGTCAGATAACCCTCCGACGTGATCTCGGCGCCGCGATAGAGCATGGTGCCATCGGCGCGAACCACGGCAGCATCGGGCGGCGCACGCCCGTCTAGTCGAGCGGTTTCAACAAGGCTGACCGACCGGTCCAGCGGTGGCGCGATGGCTGCTGTGACGAGGAAAAAGACCAGCATCAAGAACACGATATTGATCAGCGCGATCAAAGGTTCCGACCGCCGACGCGGCATGATGGGGGCCAGCGCCATTTCGGCTACTCCAACACGCTCACGGCAAGGTCCGCGGCGCGGCGCATCACTGTCAGCAGGTCCACCAGACGTTGCGAAGACACCTCCCCATGCAAGGTAACCAGCAGAGGTTGCGTTTCTTCCGCGCCGAGGGCGTTGATCGCCGGGACTAATGCTTCCAACGGCAAAACGGTGCCGTTCAGAACCACCGTGTCGGGCGTAAGTTGCACGAAGAGCGGCGCTGTTTCACTTGCGGTCCCGCTCCCGGCATTCAGCAGCGGAATCTCGGCAAAGCGCGAGGAAGTGGAGCTGAGCATGAAGAACAGGAGCAGCAGGAAGATGATATCGATCAGCGGCGTCAGAGTCACCGGACGACGTTTGAACGGCGCGAGCTTAAGAGGCATGGGCCGATCCCTGCGCCGAGGGGACGCGCGCTTGCGCCGGGTCGTTCAGCAGCGCTCCGGGCGTTGGGTGGGACAGTGTTTCGAGCGCGAGGTCTATCCTGGCCCGCTCCCGCGCCGCGCGGCTTTCGAAAAAGGTCAGCGCCAGAGAAGTCGGCATGGCCACTGCCAGGCCCGCAGCGGTGGTCAGAAGCGCGACCCAGATGCCACCCGCAAGCACGGTCGGGTCGACCGCATCGCCTGCCGCCTGAAGCGCCTGGAACGCGTCGATCATACCGAGCACGGTTCCAAACAGACCCAGAAGCGGAGCGATCTGCGCGATGCTGTCGAACAGTCGGAAACCGCGCTGGACCTCCGCCAACCGGTCCTCCGCCATCGCAATCAGGCGGGATTTCTGGGCCTTGTCGCTGGTGAGCGCGAGACTCAGAACCGGCGCGACATGGTTGCGGCTGGCGGATAGGGCGCGGCGTGCTGCGACTTCATCGCCGGCATCGCGTGCCGCCACAGCCAGGTCGATTGCAGCATAGCGGCCCACTCCGAGGGACCAGAACTGCCAGATTTTGTAGAGAAAAACGGCAACCACCAAGACGGAAAGACCAAGCAGGATCGCGATCACCGGCCCGCCAAGGTCGATGAGTGCGATCAGGCGTTCTAAGAGGGCTGCGATGTCCATCAGCCGATCACCTCAACATTCATGCGTGTTGAGAGCTCCAGACCATTGGCGCAGGCCGCGCCCGCGCTGCACTCGGCCACGCCATTGATCAACACCCGCCCTAGCCCGTCACAGGACAGGCCTGGAACATCGAACTGGCGCACACGGGGCACCCCATCGGGCAGTGCGCCGAACTCGAACAGCGTCAGACGATCCACGCGCCCCTCGGCATCGATCAGAACGGTTTCCAGAGCCAGCGCGGCGAGATCCGTGCCCAAAGCGTTTTCCACCAGGAATGTCAGACGGCACGCGGCGTCGAGCTGGTCGATCCGGTTCAGTTCCAAGGCCAAGCGGGGCGTGATGTCTTGGGCGGTGGCGGGCGCGGCAATTGCGAAGGCCATGAGCAGAGAGTAGAGAGTGGGGCGGGCACGCATGAGGAGCACTTTCCGGGCAAAACTGTCGAGAGAAGGCTGGCACCGGACGGGGCTTGCATCGGCGGTCGGATCAGCATTGTCAGATACCGCTCTTGTTTGGGCTACAAAACCTGATTAAAACTGTCAACATCAGCAAGGTGTCCACGACGACGCGTGGTGCCAAGCCCTTCCCTTCAAATGGAGCGCATCATGGGCCTTGCTGACATCCCCACATCGAAAAAACCCTCCGCGTCGGATATCCGCGCGGCGCTTACCGATGCCACATTGCGCGCCCGCGATCTGGCCCAGAGCCTTGGCGTGAGAGAGGCGGATCTGATCGCAGCGCAGGTTGGCCACGGGGCCACGCGGATCGCGGCGCATCCCGACCGGCTGATGCCTGCGACTTGCGGCTTGGGTGAGGTGATGGCGCTGACCCGAAATGACAGCGTCGTGCATGAGCGCACCGGGACCTATGACGACTGGCATTCGGGGGATCATGCCGGAATGATCCTCGGCCCCGAGATCGACCTGCGCATCTTTCCCGCTCACTGGGTCCATGGCTTTGCATTACGTAATGAGAGTGGCAAAGGCCCCTCGCGCAGTTTGCAAGTTTTCGATGCCAGCGGCGAGGCCGTGCACAAAGTCTATCCGCGCGAGGGTACGGACCTGGACGCCTGGGATCGCGCGGTTGCAGATCTCGCAACCGGCCACATGTCTGACACGCTCCAGCTCGCGCCCGCTGTGCCGGTTGAGGGCGCAAAGAGCCGTCCCGATAAGTCGGAAGAGTTCCGCGCCGCCTGGGCGAAGATGACCGATACGCATCAGTTCCTGCGGCTGGTGTCGCGGATGAAGATGAATCGACTTGGCGCCTATCGCATCGCGGGCGCACCCTATGCTCTGCCGCTGGCGCCCGAGGCTCTGAACAGCGCGCTTCTGGCCTGCGCGGCGGAACAGGTGCCGCTGATGCTATTCGTGGGCAATCGCGGCTGCATCCAGATCCATACAGGTCAGATCGGGACTCTGAAGGAGATGGGCCCATGGCAAAACGTGCTTGACCCACGCTTCAACCTGCATCTGCGGCTCGACCATGTGGCCGAGGTTTGGCTGGTCGAAAAACCAACCCGTCGCGGCCCTGCTTTAAGCATTGAGGCGTTCACCGCTGATGGCGCGTTGATCCTTCAGCTGTTCGGCTACCGCAAGGAAGGCGCTGAAGACACCGAAGCCTTCGCCCGCATGGCGGCGGACCTGCCGCACCAGGCCTAGCAGCAGGATACCGTGCTGACAGACCTGACCCACGCCATCCACCCGATGCCGACTGCGCCGTGTCGCGGGCCGCTCCGATGAGCGTGCCCGTCGCCCCCACGGCCCTGGCAAGACTCGCCCTATTGCTCGGGCTGGTGCTGATGGCGATGGGGCAGACATTGCTCTTCGCCCTTTTCGGCCCTCTTGGGCGCGATATGGGTTTATCGGAAATCATGGTTGGCGGCGTTATCTCCCTCGCGGCCGTCGCGGTGTTTCTGACCTCGCCCTGGTGGGGGCGGCGGAGCGATCTCAGAGGCCGGCGACCGGTCTTCTTGTTCGCCATGGCTGGCTTGGGACTGACGACATTGGGCTTTACGCTGATGCTCGAAGCTGGAAGGGCAGGGTGGGTTATGGGAATCTGGGCCTTTGTTCTGCTGACGCTCGCGCGGGTGATCTATGGGCTAAGCGTGACCGGCGCGCAGCCCGCGGCGGCCGGGTGGATCGCCGACACAACGACACCCGAAGAACGCACCGGCGGCATGGCGATGATCGGTGCTGCCTATGGTGTCGGCGCGATCTTAGGGCCGGTCTTGGCCTGGATGTTGTCCGGCTTTGGTCTTTTGGTGCCGCTCTACGCAATCGGTGTCATGGCCTTGGCGATTTTCATTCTGGCCTGGCGGGCGCTGCCCGAAACCAGGGTGTCGACACCCGACGCCGCACCAATACTTAGCCCGTTCGACCCGCGCCTGCGTCTTGAACTCGGCACGCTCGTTATCGTGTTCCTGGTGATCTCCAGCCTGCAACAGACGCTTGCCTTTTATGTGCAGGATACCGGCGGGCTCGACATCGTGGCCACAGTGGCCCGAGTCGGGCAGGCGCTGGCGCTTCTGGCGCTGGTGATGTTCGCCACGCAGGTGGTTGTCGCGCTGCGCAAACCCTCGCCGAAGCGGATCCTGCGCGTCGGTCTGATCTTTGGGGCGGGCGGCACGGCGCTCTTGCTGGGCTGGCCCGAACAGCCGGGCATTCTTCTGTCCCACGCGATCCTCGGGTTTGGCATGGGCCTTGTAATCCCGGGGCTGCAAGGCCTCGCCTCGCTGGCTGTCGATGCCGAGGAACAAGGCGCGGTCGCGGGATTTGTCGCCGCCGCGATGGCTGGCGGCTTTGTTCTGGGCCCGGTTCTCGGCACGGGGCTCTACGGGCTCTGGCAGGGGCTGCCTTACCTGCTGGCCATTACCTTGCTGCTCCTCTGCGCGGCGCTGCATCTGCGCAGAATGCGGCCAGAAGGGTCGGGAAAAGCGCCTGCATGAAACCCTTGCACTTCAAACGGTTTTGAGTGACGCTTATCCTGACTAAAATAGTCAGATTCTTTTGATCCACCTACGGAGGATGTTTGGCATGACAGGGCAGAGATGCTTCAAGACGGGCGTCGACGGTGTCGGGGCGGCCCCATGAACACCATGGTCCCACCCCAACGGGTTCAGACGATGCTCAATGTGGCTGCGGCCGCCCATGTGACGCCGAACATGATCCGGGTGACCCTTCAGGGGCCGGATCTGGCGGGCCTTCCGGCCTCCGTCGCGGGCGGGCATTGCAAGCTGATGATCCCCGAACCAGGTCAATCTCGCAGCGCCTTTGCGCAGCAATGCGCCAATGGACCGAAACCGATCACCCGGACCTATACGGTGCGCCATGCCAGGCCAGAGCGGCAGGAGATCGATATCGATTTTGTCGCCCATGGCGATGACGGCCCGGCCTCGGCCTGGGCGGCGCGGGCGATACCGGGCGATTTTATCGGATTTGCGGGGCCAGGGGCGCCAAAGCTAACGGTGTTTGATGCCGATTTCTACCTGATCGCCGCAGATATATCGGCCCTGCCGGTCGCGGCGGCGGTGCTGGAGGCTCTGCCGCGCGAGGCCAAGGGGATCGCGATTTTCGAAGTGACAAGCGCCGAGGACCGGCAGGAAATCGACGCGCCGCCCGGTGTCTCGCAGCACTGGCTGGTGCACCCGGACCCGCATGAGGCCTCGCGCAGCCAGATCGAGATGGTTGAGGCGATGCCGTGGCCCGAGGGCCGGGTGCGCACGATGATCGCGGGCGAGACCAGTGTCATCCGGTCCCTGCGGCTGTTCCTGCGCCAAGACCAGGGCCTTGATCGGCGCGATGTTTATGCCTCGGGCTATTGGCGCATTGGGCTGGCCGAAGACGAGCATCAGAAAGTGAAACGGGAGTTGGACGCGGCGGATGAGGCGCGTCTTGCAGGAGGACTGACATGAGACCCACGATCCTCGCGGTCGCTCTGGCCGCAACCCTCGCCGCGCCCGCCTGGGCCGAGTACCGGGTGGAATTCGAGGGTGTGAGTTTCCGCGAATACTATTGCGGCGTGACTCTCACCATGACCAATGAAAGCGACGAAACCCTGACTGAGATCAACGGCTTCGTCGCCTCCCTGATCGATGGTCAGCAGGTTGGGCGCAGCCGGGGCATGTCCTTTCTGGACCTCGCACCGGGCGAGAGCGCCAGCAACCTGTTCGAGGCGCCGAATGCGCCCTGCGATCAGGCCACGGAATATGTGTTCATCGTCGGCGCCTGCCGGTTCGGCGCCAGCTTTGCCCCGCAGGAAGAGTGTGCGGCGCGCATCAGCGGCGTCGCCCCCGTCGCGGCAGAGGCCAGCGTGCCTTAACGGAGGACCAAGAGATGTTAGAAATGCGCAATCTGACCGTGGTCGTCGGGGACACACCCGTTCTGAGCGACATCGACCTGTCTTTGCCCGAGGGGGAGTTGCATGTGCTGCTTGGCCCCAACGGGTCTGGCAAATCGAGCCTGTTGGCGAGCATCATGGGCCTGCCGCCTTATGAGGTTGTGGCCGGAGAAATCCTCTACGATGGCCAACCGATCCAGGCGCTGCCGCTGAACGAACGGGCCGCACTTGGCATCGGACTGGCCTATCAGCGCCCGCCGAGCCTCGATGGTGTAACGCTCAAGAGCTTCGCGACCGCGCTTGGCGCCGCGGACCGGCTCGGGGCGGAGGCGGAGGCGCTTGATCTTACCGATTTCCTGGGCCGGGATATCAATGTCGGCTTTTCGGGTGGCGAGATCAAACGGTGGGAGGTGTTGAAACTGGTCCTGCAGGACCCGCGCCTATTGCTCTTCGATGAGCCCGAAAGCGGGGTCGATCTGGAACACGTCATTGCCGTGGGGGAGGCCATCGCGCGCGCCGTGCGTAGCGCTGATCGCTCGGGGAGTGCCTGTTCCGGGCTGGTCATCACCCATACCGGCCTGATCCTGAACCATGTGAAGGCCGACCGGGCGCATATCCTGCAAGGCGGGCGTATCCTGCATTCGGGCGATCCGCAGGCGCTTTTCGCGCATATCCAAAGCCATGGCTACAGCGCCCCGGCCGCCTGAGCCGCCAGCGCCCTTTTGTGGAGGACCCCAGATGACAACCGACCAGCACAGCGCCGATCAGTTGAGCAATGAGGAACGCGACATCCTGCATGATGTGGGCTTCGACGACCCGTCGCAGCGCGCCGCCACAGGGGTGTTGGCGGATCACGACATGCGCCTTGCTCTGTCCAACGATCCAGGCGTCGGGATCCTGCCGCTGGCCGAGGCGCTGCGCACCTATGATTTTGTCCAGGATCTGATGTTCGGCCTCGTCGCGCCCGATGCCAATGATCATATCGCGCGGGTGGCGGAGCATATGCACGACCCGCTTGGCCATTTTGTCTGGGTCAAACCGGGGGCCAAGGTCAAACTGCCGGTGCAGACCTTCACGCTTCTGGAAACACCGCAGGGCCGCCAGTTCACCCATGATATCACCCTGATCGACGAAGGTGCGGAGGTCGAGATGATCTCGGGCGCCGCCGTTCCGGGCGCGGTGCATCGCGGGCGCCATATCTCCATCGGGGAACGTTACATGCGCAAAGGCTCCTCCTGCAGCGCGGTCACGATCGAGCATTGGGGCGACGCGATGGAGGTCTATTCCTACGGCTATTCCCATATGGAAGAGGGCGCGCGCAGCCAGTCGACGGCGATCATGATGGCGCCGCTCAAACACCATCTGAGCCAGTCGCGACAGGTCCTTGGCGCCAACACCAATGCGGTGAGCCAGGCGATCATCTTCGCCGGCGAAGGCACGGATCGGGTGATCGAGACCGAAACCCATCTGGCAGGCCCCGGCGCCACATCGGAGGAAGTCGCGCGCATGGTCTCCGCCGGCGGGCGCATTGTGAACAACGCGCTTTTGGCCGGGGATGCGGCGGGCACAAACGGGTTTCTGGGATGTGACGGGCTGAAGCTCTCGGACACGGGCGAGATCATGGCCGTGCCGTCGCTACAGGCCAAGGCCGAGGGCGCTATGCTGAGCCATGAGGCGAGCATCGGCATGATCGACAGCGAGAAATTGAACTACCTCATGGCCACCGGGCTGGACGAGGACACCGCGCGCAATCTGATTGTCCAGGGCTTCCTGTCGCTGGAGAACGAGGCGATCCCGAAAGGGTTGCAACGGCGCGTGGTCGAGATGATCGCGCAGGCGAAATCCGGGGGTATGTGAGGCATGTTGGACGGGCGCGTTTGGGGCGCATTGCTCTGTGCGGTTTTGGCGGGGGGCGGCGCTCCGCTCACTGCGGAGCCGATCCAGATCCCCGGTCCGAACGGCCCGCTGGAAGCCGAGCTGACGGAGGTGGCCGATGCCGCGCATGTGCTGGTGATCATCCCCGGCTCCGGCCCCACCGATCGGGACGGCAATGCGCCCACAATGGGTCTGAGTTCCGACACCTATCGCTTGCTGGCCGACGGTTTGGCCGAGGTCGGGATCGCCAGCCTGCGGATCGACAAGCGCGGGTTTTTCGGCAGCGAGGCGGCTATTGTCGACCCGAATGACGTGACCATCGCCGCCTATGCCGAAGATGCGAACGCCTGGGTCACCCGCGCGGCGGAGCATGCGCCTTGCGTCTGGCTGGCCGGGCATTCCGAGGGTGGGCTGGTGGCCCTCGTGGCCGCGCAGGACCCGCCCGAAGCGCTTTGCGGCCTGATCCTGTTCACAACACCCGGACGACCGCTCGGGCAAGTCATGTTGGAGCAGATGCGCGCAAACCCCTATAATGCGCCCCTTCTGCCGGTGCTGGAGCCGTTGATCGCGGATCTGGAGGCGGGCCGGACGCAAGACCCCGCGACGCTGCCCGCTGCGCTGCAGCCTTTGTTCAGCGCCGGGTTGCAACGCTACATGGTCGATCTCTTCAGCTATGACCCGGCTGCGCTTGGCGCGGGCTGGACCGGGCCAGTTCTGAGCGTCACCGGCACGCGGGATGTGCAGATGACTGCCGCCGATGCGGCGCGATTGGCGGAGGCGATGCCGCAGGCCGAAACGCTCACGCTTCGGGACGGCACGCATATGCTGAAACAGGATGTGCCGGGCCAGCCTTTCGCCACCTATACCAACCCGTCCCTGCAGCTCCATGCCGATCTGATCCCGGGTCTCCGGGCGTTTCTGACCGGCCAAAGCTCTGATTGATCACCTGAAAGAGGCCATTCATGTCCGTCAAAATCCTGCGCCGCAGCCATGGGTTTCAGCTTGATCACGTGGCCCTTGGCGTGCCCGACACACGTGAGGGCGCGGCCTGGGTCGAGGCGCAGACCGGTGCCACCGTTCATCTGCGCGACCCCAACCCGAACCTATGGTATTGGAGCGGGTGTTGCCTATCGGGACAGACGCTTTTCTTGAGGTCATCGGCCCAACCCGCATTGGCACAAATTCCAGCCGTTTCGCGCGGTTCTGAGTGAGCTGGAGCGCCCGGCGCTCCTGTTCTGGTATATCGCGGTCGACGATTTCGACGGATTTCTGACGCTTGCCGACTCTCACGACATCCCGATTGAGAACCGCGAAGACGTCAATCTCGGCAATGTAAACCCCGACGGGTCGCAGTACCGCCGCGGGCTTGTCGGGCCAGGCTTCGCAACGACAAGGCCAAATGTAATTGAATGGCTGCGGGCTCCGAGGGTTCCGGATGCAGATGCGCCCGCGAGCCGGTTAACCAATTTCGAGCTGTCGGACCCGAAGGCCGAGGAGATCAACACCGCTTTCGCGAAACTCGAGATCGATGTCCCAATGACACCCGGCCCATCGCGGATCGCCGTGTCACTGCAAACTCCGAACGGCTACTGGCGTCTGGAGAATGCGGGCATGGACCTGGCCATGCCCGGCATGCTCTGGAAAATGTCAGGGCTTTGGTGGCGGTCCAGGTCGCGTTAAGCAGATGTCAAAACACGTCTACTGGACATGACTGAACGGTAACACTTGGCGAGGGGGCACCTAATTGCATTGGTCAAGTGACCAGGTCTGCGCCTCTCGTGTTATGCACGGCTCCCCCCCCGACGGTTCGGCGCCACATGGTGTCCTGCGTCGAGCGGCCGCGCATATCCGGCATTCCATCTCTTTATCTGACAGAAACAGTCAGCTGTAGTCCTGCGCATATATCGACTCGTTTCTCTACCCCCAGCGTGCCAGCCAAGGGTCTGAGGGCTCTCACAGAACAGGGACTTTGACCAATGATCCGAACACTCCTCGCCACCACGGCGGTGGGCGTGGCCTTTGCGGCTGCCGCGTCACCGCAGGAACCGGTGCTGTTGGGGCCTGGAACGGGGGGAATAGTTGGAGACCATCCAATCATCCGCGCGCTTTCGATAATCACCTGATCCACGTCTGAAGCGATCAGGAACCTGCCCGCCATTGCAGGTCTTGCTGAACATACTAAATGTAGACGTCTTGCTTGCTGCGGCTCAAAGCCGACTTTGGCCACTTAGACCTGATGCGGCATCGCAGCACCTTAAAGCCGCCATTGGCCGCGTATGCAATGTCCAAGCTGGGTCCAAAGTCCGGTCTGCGGGAGATGCCGAACCACACAGTGCGCGACCGGGAGGTCACAACCCCAATTCGACAGGCGGTCCTGCCGGGGAATTCTCCCACTATGCTCTGTAGCGCATCACGCCGCCAGAGTTTGCTTCTCCCGCAGTGCCCGGTAGAGGCCATCTCGGCGTGCCATCAACTCGGCCGGCGTGCCATCTTCGACAATCCGTCCGCGGTCGAAGACCAGAATCCGATCCATCCGCTCGACGGTGGCCAGCCGGTGCGCAATGACGAGTGTCGTGCGTCCTTCCATTAGGCGCTCTGCTGCCTCGGCCACACGCGCTTCGGCCTCGCTGTCGAGAGAGGACGTCGCCTCGTCCATGATCAGAACGGGTGCATCCGAAAGGAACGCGCGGGCAATAGCGACCCTCTGTCTCTCACCGCCCGAGAGCTTGACGCCTCGCTCGCCGACCTTGGTGCCGTACCCCTTCTCGAGGCGCTCGATGAATTCGGCAGCGCCCGCCTTCGAGGCGGCTGCGTAGACTTCGTCCATTTTGGCACCCGGCCGGGCATAACCGATGTTGTCTGCGAGGGAGCGATGGAACAGAATTGGCTCCTGCGGGACCAGCGCGACATGACTGCGAAGCTCGGCCAGGGAAACCGATGCGATGTCCACGCCGTCCAGCGTAATCGTACCGCCCGTAATCTCGTGAAGACGTTGGACCAGCTTGACGAACGTCGTCTTTCCAGACCCCGAGCGACCGACGAGGCCCACCTTCTGGCCCATCGGGATATCGACGTTCAGATCGGTAAAGAGCTCTGTCGGGGCGCCCTCATACGCGTAGTGGACATGGCGGAACGACAGCGCGGCCGCGCGCGGCGGAAGCGCACGGGCCGGGGGCCGAACGACGTCTTTCTCGGGGTTGTCCTGCATGAGATCGACCATCTCCTCAGCGTCGTTCACGGCTTTTTGCAGGTTGCGGACGTGGTTGCCGATCTGGCGCAAGTAGCCGTCGAGCATACCAAGTGCCGAGACGGTAAAGGCGATCTCGCCTGCCCCCGCGGCCCCGCGCATGAACGCCAGCAGTGCACCACCCAGAACCAAGGCCCGCAGCAGCCAGAGGCTCAAGTCCTGCGCAAGGCCAGACCAGGTGCCCCGCCGCCAGGTGCGGCGGCTGCGATGCGCCCACTTTCTGAGAACGCCGTCGATCCGCGCGTCCTCTCGCGCCTCCGCGGCATGGGCTTTAACGACGGCGTTGGACGTGATCGCATCGGCCAGTGCTCCGGAGACACGGCTGTCCTGCGCATTGGCGAGGCGTGCCGCAGGGGCGACCCATTTGAGTGTGAGCGCCAGAGAGATCGCCAGAAAGATCGCCGCGCCAGCAAGCGCCACTAGGCCGACTTCGATACGGAAGGCGGTGAGCGTTGCGATCGTGCCGATCAGGACCAGGACGGCTGGCCCAAGGGCGAGCAGCAGAAGATCTCCCATATCATCCAGAGCCCAGGCGCCCCGCGTTATCTTCCTCACTGTGCTGCCTGCAAAGGCGTTGGCATGCCAAGATGCAGGCAGCCTCTGGACGCGGGCGAAGGCCTCGGCCTCCACCTCACGCATCGTCGGGATGGTCAGGTCGATAATGGCGAAATAGCTGACGATCTTGGCCGTAATGGACAGAACCCCCAAAGCCATCAGGCCCCAGAACGCCGCCCAAGGCGTGGCACCGTCGGCGACAGCGGCCACGAGGCGTCCGGTCAGGATGGGTATCGAGACATCGGCGCCGGTTGAGACAATCTGAAGCCCGACGATGATGGAAAGCAGGCCGGGGCGCCGGGCCCAACGGGACGCGGCGAAGGCGAGAACGCGGGCAAAGGTGCCGCGGGTCGGAAGCTGTGACATGAACGCAATCGCGGACGGGTGTCCGCGCTCTACTAAAGGGATGAGACGAAGCCGGGCTTAGGAGCGGCTATGCGATGGAGAGGTGACGGTGGGGGGGCGGAGATCGCCCGGTGCGTCAACTAATGCCGAACCAAAAACGTGGTCGGCTGAAGGGGGCAGCGTAAAAGTCGATTATCATGCTCGCCCTCCTGATCAGACGCGTCTCATACAGCGTTGCAACATGTACCGATCAGACCGCCGATATGTCAAGCGCACGAGCCCGACCGGTTCGGCATCCGCGGGAGACTGCCGCCACAGGCACCCCGAGGGTTTCCCGGCCTATGCCGGTTATTCATACCTCATGCAGCGGGTGCCCGCTGTCAGCCCAAAACGGACATGATCCTGCTGGATCTGGAAATCCACGCACCCGGTAAGCCCTGGCGGCGACGGCGCCGACACTCTGATTGGCGGGCGTGGCAATGACATCCTGATCGGCGGCCAGGGTGCGGATATGTTTGTGTTAGGGAAGGAAGGCACTGACTGGGACGAAGACGGTCAGAGTGAGCATGGTGTTGACCAAGTCCAGAATTCTGAACTTGGAACAGACCAGATCAGGATTAATGCCGGTAGCTTTGCGTTTGATGAACTGGAGCTCAGAGACGGGGATACCGGTGCTGAGATCATCTCTGGCAAAGGCGGCAAGATCATCCTTGAAGGCATCGTTGCCGCAGATCCTACCGCTGGCTAGTTCGAGTTTGTGACGCAATACCAACCCGATCCAAATTTTGATCCCTGGGCAGACCCTTGGGGGTGGTAATCGAGTTGTGCGATTGCCGTAACTGAGCTGGTAGCTTTCCGACCATCCAACAGAGGCGACGTCGCCGAGTGATCAGATTGGGCCGTCCCTTTGGGCGGCCCACGATCAGCGCCAATGCCGCCAAACTCACCTGCCAAACTGGGCTTCGATCGTCTGGAAGTGTGGAATGGAAACGGTGAAGCTGGGGTTGATTTTGGTTTTGTGGCCGAGATTCGCAAGACAGCGCAGTATTCGCCGTCGCGATCGTCGTCGCTGTGCAGGTCATTCATATGGGCTTCCTGGCCATTCACCATAAAGAGGCCAAGATATACGTGGTCGGGTCTTGCTCGATCATGCCATTGACTGTATCAACCGTTCTGCCGGGGACAACTTATATATGGTATCAGAAATGACCCTATCTGCCCCGAAGTTCATTGTATTCGTGATATCGCTCGCGTTCGCGCTGATCGGCCTATTGCCCCTACTTGGTGTCGCCATTCCGGCTGTTGGCATTTCTGCCGTTTGGGCGCTGGCTATTGGCTATGTGATCCTGGCAGCAGGGGTTCTGTTTAAGGGCGTATAGTACCTTAGCTCTGATGAGTTGCAGCTCGACCGTGAAGGTTGATCTGAGCTTTTTCGATGCTGAGCTTTCCTAGGAAGATATGGCGCGGCGTCCGACGATGGAGACGGCGCTGGCGCATAGCGCGGCGGGTCATTTTCGCGGGTGTCGTGATCGGTCTTTTCTCGATTTGGATTTATGATCGCGCCACGCCGCCAGAGCTGGCACCTGGTGTTTCGAGATCGGCGATCCAAACGGTGGCACCTGAGGACCTTGTCGTGGTCGATGGCGATACGGTGCGACTTGCCGGAGAGACAATCCGCTTGGTCGGTTTCGACACGCCGGAAACGCATCGCGCGCTATGTGAGGCAGAGCGGGTTCTGGCGCACGCGGCCAGAGCCCGCCTGCAAGAGCTCTTGGACGGTGCATTGACAGTGCGAATGGCTTATCTCGCACATCGCGACCAATATGGGCGTCAGCTGGCATGGCTGTCGCTTGATGGTCGTAATGTTGGAGACACTCTGATCGCCGAAGGGTTGGCGCGCCGCTATTTCGGCGGCCAGCGTCATTCCTGGTGCGAGACCCCACACCAGAGCGATGCTCCAGGGGCCGTAGACGACAGGTAATTTGGCACCCGCTATTATCATCTCAAAGCCCTCGCCGGCGGCGCAGGCCGATCAGACTTCCGATCAGATTCAACTTGTCGCGGTTATGCGCTTTGATCATCCCGCGCAGCCCCCCCCGGGATTCATTACAGGACGTGTCAGGTGATCCGAGCCACAACTCATCTCATAGATAGGGGTCGCTCAAGTGAGCGACCCTTGAAGTCTCGACCAACGGCTGAAGGTTTAGCCACGGTATCGACGGTTCGATTCTAAGGCTTTGTGACGTGTCGACAACACTCCCCAAAAGGCCACCGGCTAGTTGACGCGCTGATGCAGGTATCTCTGCAGTGTTCGTCTTGAAACGCCGAACTTTCGTGAGACCGATGTGATGGTTCCGCGACGTTGAGAGATTTCCTGCGCGGCAGCTGATACCTGGCTGTCGGAGAGAGCGCGTGGTCGGCCAATACTGGCGCCCCGTGCGCGTGCGGCCTCAAGGCCAGCCGTGGTCCGCTCGCTGATGAGCGAGCGTTCAAACTCGGCGAGTGCTGCCATGATGTGAAAAATGAGCCGCCCTGCACTGGTTCTGGTATCGATCGCTTCGGTCAGAGACTGGAACTCGGTACTTTGTTTGCTCATTTCATCAATCAACTGAACGAGTCCAGAGAGTGATCGGCCGAGGCGGTCGAGGCGCCAAACAACGAGCGTTCCTCCACATTTCGCCGCCTGGATGGCGGCGGACAGGCCGGATCGCTCCATATCGGCGCCTGACACGCCATTGTCGCAGAAAATGCGTTCACAGCCGGCTTTCTTAAGCGCGGCAATTTGAAGGTCCATTTTTTGCTCATCTGTTGAGACGCGAGCGTACCCGATCATCATAACTTCTTCCCTTTATTCAATAGCTTCTGCGCGCCGTCAGGGAGGTTTCATATGTCTAAGCGGCAATATGAAGTCATTTCTCCCTAGTGAGCCGTTGACAAAAGGGCTCGATTTTTTCATACGCGAGTCTTTCCTTTTTAAACGGGCCCGGTATGTAGCGCCGTAAGGGCGAGCCAACTACCAAACCTTCGATATAATCAGATGCGCATAACCGAGCGGTTTTGACGCGATTTGGCTGCGAGGCGTGCCTGATTTCGTGAGCCGAAGAGATTTGAGGCTACCCTCGGATCCGGCGGATGTGTTTCCGCTGCATGCCTGCCAAGCGCATCGCGGCGCTGTATTGCGACCTATTGCGGCGGCCCTAAGCCTTACCGCGGTAATGGATTTTTGGACGCGGCAGCGAGATCAGTTCTTGGTTTGGCAGCGGACCGGTTCTCATCGAGCGGCGCCACAATTGGGGCGGTGTTTGTTCGTCACCGACCCGTTTTCATCGACATCAACCAGGTTGGCTTCGATCCTTTCGGATTATGGATACGACGTTGAGCTTTGCGACGTCGATCTTTGCAGTGATGGCGATGCGTCTTTTGAATTTCTTTTAGGATATTCTGACAGTCGGACATGTTCTCTCTTTGTGTTCGACTTGGATTTTCTGCGTAAGCAAAAACCGCTCGGCGAGGTGGTCGATTGTCTTATCACCTTCCGCGAGCAGGTCTGTCGCGTACCCAATATCCTCCTTTCGTCGAGCTTCGGGCGAGATGATTTTGGTGTAGATCGGTTGCCAATCGCGGATGCCAGCCTCCGGCTACCTGTCGCGCGGGGCCGGATTGCGGCCGCCATCGCAGAAGCTCGTACAAACAATGCTCTTTGGCAGCGCCGTCTCGAAGATCGGAGCCTGCAGCAGGTCATGACAGGTGGAGGGGCTCTTTGTGTCCCCAAAGCCGGTCTTCAAAGGCCCAGAGCAAGAAGACAGCGATCTGCGCTGAGGGGCTAAGGGAAAATGATGTCTCGTACCGCAGCTTTTCACAATGGCAGCGCGCGTCTGAATGTGGCCGTCCCACTTCATGCGCCGGCGGCGCTGTTGGTTGTTGAGCTTGATCAACTGGTTAGAACTTGGCGCGACGACACCGACCTTGTCTTGGCCATGGCCGGCAGTCGAGAGGTCGTCTTAGACGGCTTCTTCGATGTCGAGGAGCGTGCGATCCTGACACGAGAGCCGGAGACCGGCGAAGTTTTCCAACTTATGCTTGATCCGGTCGGTCATACGATCGGTGTTGACTGGCGTTCGTCAAATGAGCTGTCCGAGATGTTCAACACCGGAGCGGAGAGCCGGGTTGAGACCTACACGCTTGACGCGGATGGGTGGCAATCGGGTCACAGCGTCTTCGTCATTGGCGAAGATAGGGATCTTGGTCCGCCACCTTGGATTGCCGCAGGGTTTTTCGGAGGGTTGGCTGCGACTGCGGCAGCAGTTGTGGCTTGGTATTTCGGCTTATCGTTTTGGGCTGTCACTGTCGTCTTCTTCGGCGTTGAGATCGTTTTTTTTCTTTCCTTTGCTGGGCTACATGCCCGTCCCGCCGCCGGGCGGGGGACATCGTCGTCGAGGGCGTGATGGCATTGGGTTTTTATAGGCCGCCTGCAGGAACCGGCGAGTCTGCGCTACTGAGATTGGCGAAGAGAATACAGCTGCTTAAGGCACCATTCTTATCGCCATCGGAAGCGCCGGATGAACCGATCTCGCGGGATTTCTGGACCGTTCCGCGACCGATGTTGTCAGCATCGAGTAAACAACGCGATGCGCGTGTCGGCGACAGCGCCAAGATCACCACGTCGAACTGGCGCCATATCATGCGTCGCCAGAACACTCTTTCCATCGAGCGCAGCTTTATGATTGCCGACCCGCACGCATCGGTCTCTCGACAACTCGCGGGTGAGCTTGCTGGACTGGGTTATGATGTGGACATCTGCGATGACAGCGACGCTGCGTTCGGATCTCTCACAGACCAACTTGGCGCATGTCGTTGGTCTCTTTTGCTGATCGACCTGGATTTCCTCCAAAATAGCGTTCGGTTGGATGAGATCGTTGGTGATCTTCGGGAATTGCGGCAATCCGTCAGAGATTTGCCCTGCATTTTGGCCTCCGATGGCTTTGGGCGCGATGATCGCGGCGCTGATCGTTTGACGATCACGGATGCAAGGCTTCGGGCGCCCGCGACCCTGGGCCAACTGAAAGACGCCATCCGAGAGGCGCAAGCCAACAATCTCATCTGGCAGCGTCGCGCCGACCATGGGCGCGCCGATGCAGATATCG
>NZ_WVNW01000030.1 GCF_013179285.1 Roseobacter sp. HKCCD6576-2
CAATCGTGCCAATGTTCACATGCGGCTTACTACGCTCAAACTTTTCCTTTGCCATTCCCGTGGCGCCTCGTCGTTTAGGGGGCCATATCGAGCCCGGTTCAACATCGCGCGCTCGTTACTCAGATGCGGGAGAAAAATCAAGCGTCAGTTGCTGATGGGCTCCGGGCAATCGTCCGAAACCAGGGGATCACAGGTGGCAGTCTCCACCGCGAAAGACGCAGGCGTCTCGGCAGAGGGATCAACAGCGGCGTCTATTTCGGAGGCCTCTACATCGCCGACGGCCGCGGTCTCAGCGCCCAAATCTTCGGTTTCGGCCTCTGCTTCCAGATCGGGCTCCTCTGCCTCGGCAATGGCGGCGACTTCGGCCGCATCCGTGGCCGCAAGGTCCGGATCGAGATTGAACCATTCGGGGTTTTCCAGCATCCAGAGTTGCACCCGGCGCGCGGCATTACGGGCCAGAATCTGCATCTGCTCTTCCCGCGACCGCACAAGACCTGATCCAATGACCGAGGCCGCGCTGGCCCCTTCGAACACCGTGATCTGGTTTGGTTCTTCATGCAGCTTGGCCTGCAACTCGTCATCCCAGACATTGGCGGAGATCACCAGGATCGACTTCGGAGCCAACACCACCGGAATGCCCGGGGGCGCAAGGGAGTACCCGTCAATATTGATCGCGATATGATAGAGCCGGTCCCCTTCATAGCTGCCAAACCGGCGGTCGATCTCGGCTGTCATTGCCTCTTCCCATTCCTCGGGTGTCGCACGGCGCGACGGGGGCACCTGCTGCATGTTGTCGGCCACCACGATGTTAAAGGCGAGGCGGAAGTCCCCCATATCGGGCAGCTCTTCCTCAAGCGGATCCGGCGCGGCGCAGGCGGCCAGAAACAGACACAGGCCAATCGCGGCAAGACGGGTCATAATGCGCATGCGGTTCCCCCTGGATGAGCAGCCGCTTAGCCTTACCGCAGCATACCGCCTCGCGCAACGATACCGCCATATCCGGCAGCAGAGAGATGCCGAAAGGGCACCGCCCGTTTTGGTCCAGTTTCTGTTCGACGGGCGCCGGCCTGAGCCAAACCCTGAATGGGTGCAGGCGAGGTGGAATCTTGCGCCGTCAGGCGCTCAATTTGACGATATACCCGGAGAGATCAGCCCTTTGTGCCTCCCGACAGAGGCGCGCCTCCGCCGCAAATCCGCTGCAACGCGGCCCAATCCTCCGCCGACAGCACCGGGTCGCCAGGCGTGAACCCAACCGCCGCAGCCGCAGCGGAGGCTTCGATCCGGGTCAGAGTCTCCGGATGCGTGCTCAGATGTTGGAACACCCCCAGATCCATATCCAACCCTTGGTCCCGTATCCGTTGGAAAAAGACCCCCAAGGCGCCCGGCGAAATCCCTTCGCGCGCCAGAAGCTCATGCGCATAGGCATCGGCGCGCTCTTCGGCCTCACGGCTATAGGAGGAGGTGATCAATTGTTGCGACACCGCCGCCATGGCCGACCCACCCAGAAAATCGCCATAGACCAGCCCGATGATCCCAAAGGAGCCCATCGTGCGCAGCACGCCGCGGGTGCCGTCGCGATGCGCCACATGGCCGATCTCATGCGCCAAAACCGCCGCCACCTCTTCGGGGCTTTGCGCCGCCTCGATCAAGCCACGGTGGAAGGTCACATGCCCGCCGGGCAAGGCGGTTGCGTTGAGCGATGGCTCGCTGACCACACGCGCCTGGATCGGATAGGGCAGATCGAGCCCGCGCGTCAGTCGTGCTTGCATCCGATTCAACGCCGCCTGACCCGCCGGATCGGTGCACTCATAGGCCCCCATGGCTGGATAGATTTGCTCAAACAAACCCTGCCCGAGCGCCATCTCGGTCTCGGGCGGAATAAGCTCTGCGCCGCGATCGGCCATGACGGGGATCAGGCCGAACAGGATCGCGCCAAAGGCCACAACCGCCGCCGCAACCATGCCGACCATTTTCCGCCACGAGCCTTTCGGCGCGCCCAGTGTCTTCAGATCGGGCAAGGCCGTGACCAGTTCGCGCAGCGCCTCCGCCTCGCGGATCACCAGCCGCGCCGGCGCGTCATTGTCGGGTGTGAAAATGAACGCGTCTTCGCGGGCTTGATCCGGCACCTGTCGGATATCGGCCAGCCGCCACCGGATCTCCGCATGGGTTTCGACGTTTTTCAGCTCAAGAACCGCCGCGTCGCCCTGCCCCGCGACCCGCAGGCTGACGCGTTGAACCATCGGGGTGATCCCGTCAAAAAACTCAGCATAGCTCATCGCCATTTTGTCGGCGAAAGCCTGATTGCGGATCGCATACTCCATCAGAAGGCCCCTCCGACATTCAGCGCTTCGGCAAAGCCGCCCGCATCTCGGGTATCATCGCGATCCCGCTGACGGATGGTGCTGAGCAGCGACGGCTCGTGGATTTCCAAGGTCTCCGCCACATGGCGCACCATTGGGAAAGTTATGAAAATCTGCCGGAACACGTTGTAGAAGACGATAATGACCACCAGCGAAATAACGAAAAGCAGTGTCAGCGCGAGGATAGCCGACGGCTCTGGAACCGGTGCCGCGGGCCCGCTTGGCAGCGAGATGCCAACCCCCATGCCGATGGCAATCGCGGCGACAATCACGATCGTCGCGGCCACGCTTGTGGCCAGGTTGGTCAAGATGCCACCGATGATATGGATGAGCACCAGGGTCCGGGTGCGGGGGTGAATGTCGAACTCCAACCCGTCACCGAGGGTCTTCATCGCCGCCATCACCCGGAAACTCGCGACGCGGTAATAGACCGCGAAGAGAAAGGTCAGAAGAATCCCCAAGTTGCCGACCAGGAAAGGCCAAGCCGGGCCATTATTCACCGCCGTAGGAACGCCGCCAGAGGCCGACCCAAACGCGGTGGGAATAAGATAGCTCAATCCATACCCGTAAAGCGCCAGCGTGCCCCAGAAACAGATCAGGAACGGGATCAGGGGACCATAGAGCTGCCAGAAACTGCCGAATTGGGTGAAGCGCGCGGTGCCGAACCAGCTCCGATCGGTGAGGTATTTCTCAAGCTGGAATGTGCGCAGCGGCCAAAGCAGGCCAAGCGTGAGGAACGCCAATGCCGAATAGAGACAGGCCCGCCAGGCATACCCCCAGGCCCCCGCCGACATGCCAAAACGGATGCCACGCCAGCGGCTGCGTGACATGATGTAACGCCGGGCGCGATAACGCGCCATGAAGATGATCGGGATCAACGCCAAAGGTGTCGCAGCGGCCCCATACTCTAAGATGCCTGGGGTGTTTGCGCTTAGACGGATGGTGATGAACATCGCCACCACGTTGAAGAACGCCAGGTAGAGCGCCAAAAGGATGATCGCGAAGAGAAAGCCAATGAACTTCTCCGCGCCGGTGCCGGTATATTCCATCGGGGTGCCGCCGGGCCGAACCGCCGACCAATACCAACGCCGAAAGCGCGTGGTCTGCCAGAACCGGTAGAGACCGAAGGTCAACGCCGTCAGAAATCCGGTTTTCATAGCCAACTGAAACAGGTCGCCCCGCCCGCCGCCAAATTCCGTTTTGAGTGCCGACATGCCGCCTCTTTAGGTAAACCGATTATCCCGTGGAAAGCCGCGCGGGGCCATACGGCCAGCGCTGGCGCGCTTGCCCATCCATTCGGTCAAATCGGCCTCCGTCCGCGTGCGGCCTGCTGGATCGCTCCAGCTTAAGCCCTCGGACAGAGCAAAGGCGCAGGCGTCGGAAAGGCCCCCGTCTTTGTACTTTTGTAGGCGGACGCCTTTGCCGCGGCCCATCTCGGGCAGCTCCTCTAGCGGGAACACCAGAACCTTGCGGTTCTCACCTACGGTGGCGATGTGATCATCGCCCGGTGCCAGGGCGGTGCAGACCTTTGCGGTCACATCGCCTTTCACATTCAGCACCTGCTTGCCTGCGCGTGTCTGCGCCACCACATCGGCCTGCGGCACGACAAAGCCGTCGCCGGCCGAAGAGGCCACCAACAATTTGCCGTCAGGCTGATGAATGAACAGATCCACGATTTCGACCTCATTGGGCATGTCCACCATCAGGCGGACGGGTTCCCCCATCCCACGGCCTCCGGGCAAATTTGTGGCAGAAATCGTGTAAAACCGGCCATTGTTTCCAAAACTGAGCAGTTTGTCGGTGGTTTCCGCGTGGAATGCGAAGCGCGGTCCATCCCCGTCGCGGAACTTCAACTCAGATGTCAGGTCGATATGGCCCTTCATCGCGCGGATCCAGCCCATCTTTGAGCAGACGACCGTGATCGGCTCGCGCTCAATCATCGCCTCAAGCGGCACCTCTTCGACCTCTCCGGCTTCGGCAAATTGCGTGCGGCGGGCACCGAATTCGGAGGTTTTGCCAAATTGCTTGCGGGTTTCGCGCAGTTGGTCCGCGATATGGGACCACTGGATGCTCTCGTTTTCGAGGAGGTCTTCCAGCCCCGCGCGCTCTTCCATCAGCGCCTCTTGCTCACGCAAGAGTTCCATCTCTTCGAGCCGCCGCAAGCTGCGCAGCCGCATATTGAGGATCGCCTCAGCCTGCACCTCGGTCAATTCGCCCTCGCCGGGCGGCGGAGTTTTGTAATCGGCCTCAGATGTGGCGCGGACAAAATCACGACCCCAATCCTCGCGCATCAGCGCGGCTTTCGGGTCGTCATCATAGCGGATGATGTCGATCACCCGGTCGAGATTGAGGAAGGCGATGATGAAGCCTTCGAGCACTTCCAACCGATGGTCGATCTTCTCCAACCGGTGCCGGGACCGGCGGATCAACACATCGCGGCGATGATCGAGGAAAGCGCGCAAAACCTCTTTCAAGGAGCAGACCTTGGGTGTCCGCCCGTCGATCAACACGTTCATATTGAGCGAGAACCGGGTTTCCAGGTCGGAATTGCGGTAGAGCATGCCCATCAACAGGTCTTTGTCGACGGTCTTGGCACGCGGCTCCAACACGATCCGGATGTCATCGGCGCTTTCGTCGCGCACATCGGCCAGGATCGGGATCTTCTTGGTCTGGATCAGTTCCGCCAGCTTCTCGATCAGCTTGGATTTCTGCACCTGATAGGGGATCTCGGTGACCACGACCTGCCACTGCCCCCGGCCAAGCTCCTCGACGTCCCATTTGGCACGCAGGCGGAAGGCCCCCCGGCCCGTCCGATAGGTCTCGGCCATGCTCTCAGGCGGCTCGACGATCACGCCGCCGGTGGGGAAATCGGGGCCTTTGACATAGTTCAGAAGCGTGTCGTCGCGGGCATCCGGCGTTTTGATCAGATGCAGGCAAGCCTCGATCAGCTCATCAAGATTATGCGGCGGGATATTCGTGGCCATACCCACGGCGATGCCGCTGGAGCCATTGGCGAGCAGGTTTGGCAAAGCCGCCGGCAGAACCTCCGGCTCCTGCAACGTGCCATCGTAATTGTCCCGGAAGTCGACGGCGTTCTCGGCCAATCCTTCGAGCAACGCCTCCGCCACAGAGGTCATCCGCGCTTCGGTATAACGACTGGCCGCCGGGTTATCGCCATCGATATTGCCGAAATTGCCCTGCCCATCGACCAGGGGATAGCGAATGGTGAAATCCTGCGCCAAACGCGCCATCGCATCATAGATCGCGGCATCGCCATGCGGGTGATAGTTGCCCATCACATCGCCGGAGATCTTCGCCGATTTCCGGTAGCCGCCATTGGACGCCAGACGCAGCTCCCGCATCGCATAAAGGATGCGCCGATGCACCGGCTTCAACCCATCGCGCGCGTCAGGCAAGGCCCGGTGCATGATCGTCGAGAGCGCATATTGCAGGTATCGAGAGCCAATCGCCCGACTCAGCGATTCGCTTGTGTTTTTGTTTTGCTCTGGCGTGTTCTGCTCGCTCATTTGACCCCTTGATACGCAAGGACCGATCCACCGTAAAGCAACCAAAAGCGACGCGCCGGTGTTTTTTCCCCGTATCAGAATCAGCCAACCGGCAATAAACTGCCGATATTGTTTGAAGACTTCTATTCAAGGATTACTGCCATGATCCGTTGGACGATTGCGCTTTGCGCGTTGATTTATGTGGGCATGATTGTGGTGCCTGAGGCGGTGCCGGTTCAGCCGCAGACAACACCTGAGGTATCCACCCAGGCCGCGTTTGACCCCGCCGCCAACCTTCCCACCGCCGATGCAAGCGAGGGGGTACAGATCGCATCGACCCAGCCGCTTGAAGAGGGGATCTTGGCACCCGCCACAGCAGAGCCTGCGCCTGCGATGGTCGTCTTAGGCCCCGATGGTGAGATGATCGAGGTGACCGCCGTGATCCGGCCTGTCGACACGGCCAATGAGATGGTCCGCCTGGCCCGGCAGGTGGAGCCGGAGAATGCTGAAGCGATCGCGCCGCCCATCCGCGAGACGGTCTTTGTCACCGGCAGCCGGGTGAATATGCGTGCAGGCCCCTCCACCGCGAACCCTGTAGTGGTCGCGCTCGGCTTCGGCGCTGAGGCCGAGCTGATCGAAGAGGTCGCCGGCGGCTGGACCCAAATCCGCGATATCGAGTCCGGCCGAGTTGGCTATATGGCCGCACGCTTCTTGTCGCCAACCCGCCCCTAGGCCATTGCCCTGACGCCGCCCCTGCCCTAGGCATCGGATGCGATTGCGCGCGAGGGGTCTATGGCAAAATCTATCCTGATCACAGGCTGCTCTTCCGGGTTGGGGGAGGATGCCGCCCGCACCTTGCACGCCCGTGGCTGGCGGGTGTTCGCGACTTGCCGCAAGCCGGAGGATGTGGCGCGGTTGGAGGCGGAGGGGCTGGAGAGCTTCTTGCTGGATGTGGCTGATCCAGACAGCATCGCGGCCGGTATGGATGAGGCGCTCCGCCGGACCGGCGGCACGCTAGATGCGCTTTTCAACAATGCCGGCTATGGGCTACCGGGCGCGATGGAAGACGTCCCGCCCGGCGCGCTGAGGGAGATTTTCGAAACCAATGTCTTTGGGTTGCAAGACCTGACCATTCGCGCGGTTGCGGTGATGCGGGCGCAGGGCAGGCATGGCCGAATTGTGCAGCATTCCTCGGCCCTTGGCCGCGTGCCACTGCGCTGGCGCGGGGCCTATACGGCGACGAAACACGCGGTGGAGGGGCTGGCCGACACGATGCGGCTGGAACTGCGCGACACTGATATCCACGTCTCGATCCTCAATACCGGGCCCGTCACCTCGAAGTTCCGTATCAACTCCATCCCCGGCTTTGAGAAATGGATCGATTGGGAAAACTCCGCCGTCGCGGAGCGTTATCGGGCCCAACTGATCCGCCACCTTTATGAGGACACCGGCAAGGCGCCGTTCCAACTGGACCCGCCCGCTGTAACCGCCAAACTGATCCACGCGCTGGAAGCCCCCCGCCCGCGCGCGCGGTACTTCATCACAACCCCCACATGGATTGTTGAGATCGCCCGGCGTATCCTGCCACAATCTGTTTTCGACTGGTTGGTCGCCAAAGCCTAGCCAAACCGAAAAGGGCTGCTACATCGCCCATCACCACCAAAGAAGGACGTGCCATGCTGTCGGACCCGCTTTTCATCATCGTGGCACTTGCCTGTCTCGGCGTGCTGGTCATTTTGCTGATGGGGATCAATTCGTTCCGCATCGGCGGCGAATATGGCCGCAAGAACTCCAACAAATTCATGCGCTGGCGCTTGGCCGCGCAATTCGTGGCGGTGCTGTTGATCCTCGCCTTTGTTTACTTTCGCAGCCAGACAGGAGGCTGACCCAAGATGGTCGTTCTGAACAAAATCTACACAAAAACCGGCGATGCGGGCGAAACCGCTTTGGGCGATGGCAGCCGAGTGGCGAAACATTCGGTGCGGGTTGCAGCCTATGGCACGGTGGATGAACTGAACGCGACACTTGGCATGGCGCGGTTGCAGGCCGAAGGCGATATGGACGGCATGTTGGCCGCCATTCAGAACGATTTGTTCGATCTCGGCGCCGATCTCTGCACGCCCGGCATGGAGAAGGACAGCGAGCGGGAGTATCCGGCGCTTCGGATCACCGAAGCCCAGGTCTTGCGATTGGAATCGGAGATCGATGGGATGAATGCGAAGCTGACCCCGCTCCGCAGCTTTATCTTGCCCGGCGGCGCAGCGCTGGCCGCACATCTGCATGTGTGCCGCACGGTGGCGCGGCGGGCCGAGCGGATGAGTGTGGAACTGGCGACGATGGAATCGGTGAACCCAGAGGGGGTGAAATACCTCAACCGGTTGAGCGACTGGTTCTTTGTGGCGGGCCGGATCGCCAATAACGATGGCAAGGATGATGTCTTATGGGTTCCAGGTGCGAACCGCTGAAAGCGGCGAAGGCTCCAATGGAGCCTTCGGCACCTGGAAGGGCGGAGCCCTGGGGGACGCAAAGGGCGAAGCTCCTGGGACGCACCCGGGGGACGCCGCAGGCGCATCCCCCGCACCTGCCCCTGCGTCAGATTTGAGCACATCCCCAAACCTCCCCATATGGTCAATTGACGGTTAAGTTTTCTCCGCTAGGCTGAACAGGACTCGCATCGGAGGTCTCATGCTGCCACGCCGCGACCCATCTGCTTATTCCCGCGCCGAATATATTTCGGATGCGGTTGTGCATGTCTCGGGCATTTCGGCGGCGATGATTGCGGGCCCGGTGATGATCACCCTGGCAGCGGTGTGGATCGGCGACGCAACGATCATCACGGCCACGACGATCTATACGATCTGCCTGATCGCGATGCTTTCCTGCTCGGCGCTCTACAACATGATCCTGACCCCGGAATGGCAGGATCGGCTGCGCCGGATCGATCAATCGGCGATCTACCTGAAAATCGCGGGCACCTATACGCCGGTCATCGCCCTGGTCGGGCCGCATGCAGGCTGGTTCCTGGCGTTGATCTGGGGCGTGGCGCTGACAGGGGCCTCGATCATCATTTTCAGTACCCGGCATCCGCGCATCCTGACGCTGATCCTCTATCTGGGCCTTGGATGGGCCGGGGTCGCCTTGGGCGGCTCGGCCCTGGACGGGTTGAGTCAGGCGGGGCTGATCCTGCTTGTCATTGGCGGAGCGACCTATTCCGCCGGTGTCATCTTCCATGTTTGGGAAGGGCTACCGTTCCACAACACGATCTGGCATGTCTTTGTGCTGGTCGCGACAGGTGTGGTTTACGCCGCCGTTTTGGTCGAGTTGGTGCGCGCTTCGGGCACTTGACGTAACGCACGAACCACGTAACGCGGCGTCGGTTGGCCCGCCTGCGTCGATTTTGGACTGTTTTCATCGCTATAAGAACGATAACACACCTCGGGAATGGAGGCGTGTCTGGGCGATCCCGCTTAGGCCATGAATAGGAGTGACGTGCATATGAAGGTGTTGGTGCCTGTTAAGCGCGTGATTGACTATAACGTGAAGGTCCGGGTGAAAGCGGACGGGTCCGGTGTCGATCTCGCCAACGTTAAAATGTCGATGAACCCGTTTGATGAGATCGCTGTCGAAGAGGCGATCCGTCTGAAAGAAGCGGGCAAGGCCGTAGAAGTCATCGCGGTTTCGATCGGGGTGAAACAGGCGCAAGAGACACTGCGCACAGCGCTGGCCATGGGTGCAGATCGGGCGATTTTGGTCGTTGCCGCCGAGGATGTGCACCAGGATATCGAGCCGCTGGCTGTCGCCAAGATCCTGAAAGCCGTGATCGACGAAGAGCAGCCGGGCCTCGTGCTTGCGGGCAAACAGGCCATCGACAACGATATGAACGCCACCGGCCAGATGCTGGGCGCGCTGACCG
>NZ_WVNW01000031.1 GCF_013179285.1 Roseobacter sp. HKCCD6576-2
CCGGCGCGTCGCTGACGAGCGAGAACGAGGCCTGGGCGCTTGGGGTTGGCCTTGGCGGCACCTATGCGTGGAATGACCGGGTGGATCTCTTCGGCGAAGCCTCCTATGCCACAGGGCTCAGCAACGCTGGCGACACCAGCGCCCTCAGCGCAAGCGCAGGGCTGAAAGTGGTGTTCTAGAGGGGCGGCTGATATACGAAATGTCATCTACGCAATTCAACAAGCACAACAACACACCTGCGCCATCGAAAGCGCTCGTATAACACAAAACGAACTGTTAGCCTGCTGTCAACTTCCACGCCTTTTCCAGTTGACCTTCGCCGACAGTGCGGTGCGCACTAGCGTCGGCACCGCAGAGCAGAGGCATTGGCGTTGGGAATGGATGAACTCTTGAGGCCGCCCGGTAGCGCCTAGGGGAACCGGAACCGACGTCTGCAGACGTTTGACACCGCTTGCTGACCGCTGTAAATTTCACTAATCTGTTGGGGTGCCGGTACCTTATGTCCGGCTGAGACGCGCAAAAAGCGAACCCATTGAACCTGAACCGGTTAGGACCGGCGGAGGAAACGGATGTTAGCAGATAATGCTTTTGTTCGCTGAATCCCCAAACTGTCCTGACGTCGCTACGATGGGGAATCCACATGACTGCGGCCGCACTTACCATCGCCGGTTCCGATAGCGGCGGCGCAGGTATCCAGGCCGATTTGAAGTCGTTCTCTGCCCGTGGTGTCTATGGGTGCAGCGCCATCACAGCAGTCACAGCCCAGAATACCCGCGCGGTTACGGTAATACATCCCATCCCGCCAGAAGTTATTCGCGCTCAAATTGACGCGGTTCTGTCGGATATTTCGGTTTCGGCCATTAAGATTGGCATGCTGGGCAATGTCGAAACCATCACGGCTGTCGCGGAGGCAGTCGCTGGTTTTGAGGGACCAATAGTTCTTGACCCCGTCATGATTGCCAAATCCGGCGATGCCCTGTTGGAGGATCATGCCGTCGGGGCATTGATCTCGCGCCTTGCGCCCTTGGTCACAATCATCACGCCCAACATCCCGGAGTCAGCCCGCCTCACAGAAGACGATGAGGCCACAACGGACGCACAGCGGATGTCGCAGGCGCGGCGGCTGCAGGACATGGGCGCAAAAGCCGTACTATTGAAAGGCGGGCACGCGCAGGGCCGGCTTTGTGTCGACTGGCTGTTCGAAGGCGATGAAGGGCTGGCGCTGCAGGCCGAGCGAATCAACACGCTCAACACGCATGGCACCGGTTGCGGTTATGCTGCGGCAATTGCCGCCGAAATGGCTAAGGGTTGCTTGGTCGCAACTGCTGTTCAAACTGCACATGGCTGGCTCCACGCAGCCATTGCGCGCTCGGACACGTTGGCAATCGGACAGGGCCACGGCCCGGTTCACCACTTTCACGGCATCTGGACGTGAACGACGCGTTTCATATTCGCGGCGGGGGCGTTGCGGGTCTGACCCTGGCGGCAGAACTGAGCGGACGCGGTGCTCAAGTCTCGGTTTCCGACCCTGGTGGCCCACCCGGGGCGCAGTCCTGTTCGTGGTGGGCCGGTGGCATGCTGGCACCTGACTGCGAAGGTTTCTCGGCCGAGCCTGACGTCATCGCCAAAGGACGCGAAGCGGCAGATTGGTGGGAACGTCAGGACGTGGCGGTTGCGCGCAAAGGCACATTGGTCGTTTCACTGGCCAGAGACCGTACCGAACTGCAGACTTTCGCTCGGCGGGTCCCCAATGCCCGATGGCTGTGCCAGGATGCTTTGGAAGCTTTGGAGCCGGATGTCGCAGAACGGTTCTCCCGGGCGCTGTTTCTGAAAGACGAAGCTCATATCGACCCAAGGCGGGCTCTTATCGCGCTGCACCACCGCCTAGATTGCAATGGCGTGGAGTTCATCCCCCCGACAGATCTACCAAGCGCACGGCTCGTCGATTGTCGGGGGGTTGCTGCGCGCGACCTCCTCGAAGACCTGCGTGGGGTCAAAGGCGAAATGGCGATCATACGCTCCGAACAGGTCAGTTTGTCACGACCGGTGCGCCTGCTGCATCCGCGATTTCCCCTCTACATTGTTCCGCGTGAGGGGAGTGTCTTTATGCTCGGCGCAACGCAGATTGAGTCTTCTCAGCGATCCAGTGCAGGCTTACGCTCCGTACTTGACCTCCTTGGGGCGGCATATGCGCTGCACCCCGCATTCGGGGAGGCTGAAATCCTCGAGATCGGCGTCGATGCCCGCCCGGCATTCCCGGACAATCAACCCAGGATCCGCCACTTGAGTACTTGCCTGAGCCTGAATGGGTTGTTCAGGCATGGTTTTCTCCTGGCACCTTCACTGGCCCGAATGTCAGCCGATCTTTTGCTGGGCAACATTATTCCGGAGGTTTGGTATGAAGATCGTCGTTAACGGCGAAACGGTCGACGCAGAAGGTCAGACACTCATGGATCTTCTGGAGCAGCTTGGCCAGGCCAGGGCAAAGGTCGCGACGGCGGTAAATGCTGCATTCGTGCCTGCAGCCCGGCGCGCTTCCACGATCCTTTCCGAAGGCGACGCGGTCGAGATCGTCGCGCCGCGCCAGGGGGGCTAGCAATGCCTGCATTCTACGGAAAAGAGATCGCTTCGCGCCTCATGCTGGGGACGTCGCTCTACCCATCGCCGACTATCCTCGCGACTGCGTTCAAAGCGTCTGGCGCTGGTATCGCCACGGTCTCGGTCAGGCGCGAAGCTGGATCAGACCAGGCCGGTCAGGCGTTCTGGGACATTATCAAGGATCTCGACGTGGCCTTGTTGCCAAACACTGCGGGCTGTCACTCTGTCAAAGAAGCGGTAACGACGGCGCATATGGCCAGGGAGTTGTTCGAGACACCTTGGATCAAACTGGAAGTCATCGGTAATGCCGACACTTTGCAACCGGATCCATTTGCCCTGGTCGCAACCGCGGAGATCCTTTCCAATGACGGCTTCGAAGTCTTTCCCTACTGTACCGAGGATCTGATCCTCTGCGAGAAACTGGTCGAAGCGGGTTGCCAGGTATTGATGCCTTGGGGGGCGCCCATCGGGACCGGGCTTGGGCTGAACAACATCTACGGCTTGCGGGCGCTTCGTGCGCATTTCCCTGAAATTCCTCTTGTTGTTGACGCTGGACTTGGCCTGCCCAGTCAGGCGGCCCATGCGATGGAGCTTGGCTACGACGCCGTCCTTCTTAACACTGCGGTCGCCATGGCAGGAGATCCGGTCAAAATGGCGAAGGGGTTCGCGCTGGCGGTCGAAGCCGGGGCGGCCGCGGCTGCGGCCGATCCCATGGAGCCGCGCGAGATGGCGGCGCCATCAACGCCCGTTGCCGGAAAGCCGATCCTATGACGCTGCCACGGTTCTACCCGATATTTGATGATTACGACTGGCTGGAACGGCTCGTGCCGCGGGGTCTGAAAATGGTGCAACTTCGGGTAAAAGCCCGCCCGGATTCGGTCCTGCTGGATCAGATTATGCGCGCGAAAGCACTCTGCCAAAGCCACGACTGCCTGCTGGTGATCAATGACTACTGGAAACACGCCATCGACCTTGGGTGTGACTGGGTACATCTGGGCCAGGAAGACCTTGATGCGGCTGATATCGCGGCAATCCGGCGAGCCGGGTTGAAACTAGGCGTTTCCACCCATGATCGCGCAGAACTCGATCGTGCCATGTCTTTGACCCCAGATTATGTCGCGCTTGGTCCGATCTATCCGACAATCCTCAAGAAGATGAAGTGGCACCAGCAAGGTGTCGCGAAACTGACAGAATGGCGCGATCTGATCGGTGCGACACCTCTTGTTGCTATCGGCGGGATGAGCATTGAACGCGCAGGCGGGGCCTATGCTGCGGGTGCGGACATCGTCTCGGCGGTGACAGACATCACGCTACATGGCACCCCCGAGAACAGAACCGACCAGTGGCTTGAGGCGTTTCAATGAATCGCTATGCGCGGCAGATGATGGTGCCTGGATATGGTGAAGAGGGTCAGTCTCTTCTGAGTCAGGCGAGTATATTGGTCATCGGGGCCGGTGGTCTGGCGGCTTCTGCCTTGCCTGCACTTGTCGGTGCAGGCGTGGGGAGGATCGTACTGGTCGATTCCGATACGGTTTCACTTAGCAATCTTCACAGACAAACGCTGTTTTCCGAGGCCGATATCGGCGCGTCTAAAGTCCTCGTTGCCCGCCAGCGCATGGAACAGCTCAATGCCGAAGTGCAGGTTGAAGCGCATCTGCAGCGCTTTGATCCCGAAAACGGGTTGGCCTTGCTCGATGGCGTCGATCTGGTGCTTGATTGCGCCGACAGTTTCGCATGCAGCTACACAGCATCCGACCTCTGCCATGCCTCCGGAGTGCCGTTGATCAGTGCCAGTATTGTTGGCCTTTCGGGATATGTTGGCGGTTTCTGTGGTGCGGAACCAAGCTTGCGCGCAGTCTTTCCCGATCTTCCCGACCAGTTGGGCAGTTGCGATGCGGATGGCGTTCTGGGGCCATCTGTTGGTGTCATGGGCGCACTTCAGGCGCAAGTGGCGCTAGCGGTGCTGACACGTCAGACACCATCGCCACTGGGACAACTGCTGACATTCGATGCCCGCGATATGCGCTTTTCCAGCTTTCGTTTCAGCGATGCCACGGAACCGCAATCCAGTATACCTTTCATTGCCCCTAGCCAGATTCAACCCGGCGACTTTGTGGTCGACTTACGAGGAACAACAGAACCGGGCCCGGCCATCACGTCAGACCTGCGAATGCCCGTCGCTGACATACCCGCGGATCTTGCCCAACGGATCGCAAACCGCCGTGCCGTCTTTGCCTGCCGGTCCGGCCTGCGCGCCTGGCAGGCAGCAACAAAACTCAACCACCCGCGACCCGATGCGATCGCCCTGATCTCGCTCGGAGGCTGACTACAAAGGAGAACACGCCGATGAAAACCCTGATTATGGCTGCAATGCTTACCGCCCTAAGCTTGCCAGCAAAGGCGCAGGACGAAATGACCCTGCTTCTTGATTGGTTCGTGAACCCCGACCATGGCCCGATCATCATCGCAGAAGAGCAAGTGCTTTTCGCCGCGCAGAATCTGAATGTAACTATCATCGCGCCCGCCGACCCCTCCGACCCGCCAAAACAAGTCGCCGCCGGTCAGGCCGACCTGGCAGTAAGCTATCAGCCGTCACTACATCTGCAAGTGGCTGAAGGACTTCCGCTGATCCGTGTTGGCACCCTTATCGCCACACCTCTGAATTGTCTGCTGGTGCTGAGAGATGGCCCGGTACAGCAGATTTCTGATCTGAAGGGCAAGAAGATCGGGTTCTCCGTTGCCGGTGTGGAAGAGGCCCTCTTGAGTGCAATCCTCGGGAAACACGGGGTTGCTTATGATGAGGTCGAACTCGTCAACGTCAATTGGTCGCTCTCCCCATCCCTCATGTCGGGGCAGGTTGATGCGGTGATCGGTGCATACCGCAATTTTGAGCTGAACCAGATGGAAATCGAAGGTGTTGAAGGGCGCTGTTTCTTCGTCGAGGAGGAGGGCGTGCCGACCTATGACGAACTGATCTATGTTGCCAACCCGAAAACCATGGATTCTGATCTGATCCGTCGCTTTCTGCGTGCCACAGAACTGGCGACGCAATTCATTATAAATCACCCTGAGGAAAGTTGGGAGATTTTCAAGAGCTATTCCACTGAACTCGACGACGAGTTGAATGCAAAGGCTTGGGTCGATACCTTGCCCCGCTTTGCCCTGCGCCCCGAAGCACTGGACGAAGGGCGATATACAAGATTTGAGGCGTTTTTGGCAGAAGCCAGCCTTGTTGAAGGTATGCGCCCCGTAAGTGAACTGGCGATCGATCTGGGCGCACAATGAGTTACGGCCAGATATTTAATCGCTTGAAGGCTGAGGCGGACCTTTCATGGTCCGCCTACGTCAAACACGATTTTGTCATGCGCTTGGCGGATGGCACGCTGCCACGCGAGGCGTTCCTGCACTATCTGGTACAGGATTACATTTTTCTCATTCACTTTTCGCGCGCCTGGGCCCTTGCCGTGACGAAGGCAGAAACGGTCGATGAAATGCGGCATGCAGCGGCCACCGTGCACGCATTGATCAATGATGAAATCGCACTCCACACAAGGATATGCGCGGAGGCTGGTATCAGCGAAACGGTCCTGGCAGACGCAGAGGAAAGGCAAGAGAACCTCGCCTATACGCGTTATGTTCTTGATGCCGGTCATTCAGGCGATCTGCTCGATCTCCTTGCCGCGCTTGCACCTTGCGTCATGGGTTACGGCGAGATCGGCGGTCGATTGATGCGCGAGGCGTCCAGCGATGCTTACGGTGACTGGATTTCGACCTATGCGGGCGATGATTACCAAGAAGTCTGTGTTTCTGTGGGGGCGCTCCTTGACGCGGCGGCCGCGCGCCGCCTTGGCCATGATGCGCAAGCCAGCCCGCGATGGCCTACACTGTGCAATCGCTTCAAAACCGCCACCCGCCTGGAGATCGGCTTTTGGGATATGGGGTTAACACCATGACCACCGCGTCGTCGTCATTTCAGGTGATTGGCGATGCGCGTATCGGGTCCGTGAGCATATTTGCCAACCTTGATCTTAGGCTGTTTCTCGGAGAGTGGACCAGCCTCCTGGGATCAAGCGGTGTCGGAAAATCAACGGCTCTGAAGTTGCTTGCCGGTCTGGCAGATCATGTCACCTTTGAAGGGGATCTGACGCTGCCCCCTGCCGGGACTGTCGCGATAATGGGGCAGGATGATCTTTTGCTGCCGTGGCTTACTGTCGCGCAGAATGCCGCCTTAGGTGCACGCCTACGACAAGAGAAAGTCAATTCTTCCAGAGTTTCCGAAATTCTTGAGCTGGTTGGCCTTGGAGCATTCGCCAACCGCAAACCCGGCTCATTATCAGGTGGCCAAAGACAACGCGCAGCCCTCGCGCGCACGTTGATGGAAGACCGCCCGGTCATCTTGCTGGACGAACCCTTTTCCGCACTTGACGCGCTCACTCGCCTGCAAATGCAGGATTTGACTGCCGGGCTTTTACGGCAACGTACAGTTTTACTTGTCACCCATGACCCGGGCGAGGCCGTGCGTATGTCTGATCGTATCGTAATCATGCGCGCAGCCGGCATCACCGAGGTTCGAGTGCCGGCGGGGCCGACACCCCGCGCGGTGGATGCGCCCGACGTCATGCAGGCTCAGGCAGAATTGTTATCTCAGCTCAGGGCAGAGCACATATGACACCGACAGAACAACTCCGCGAAGAAAACCGGGAAAACTGGGACGCGGCAACGCAACATCCGTTCACCACAGAGCTAGTGGCAGGAACGCTGTCCTTGGACAAAATGGCAGGCTACCTTCAGCAGGATTATCATTTCATTGATACCTTTGTCAGATTGCTGGCAGTAGCGATTTCGCAAGCGCCTTCCCTGCCAGATCGTGTGCCCGGCGCGCAGTTCCTGGCCGTCGTGACGGGCGCCGAAAACACCTACTTTCAACGCAGCTTCGCAGCGCTTGACGTGTCCGACACCGCGCCGGTTCACGGCCAGACACAAGCCTTTCTTGATCTGATGCATCGCGTTCGGAAATCTGGAAACTACGGAGAGATGATCGCGGTGCTGACCGTGGCCGAGTGGGTCTATCTTAGCTGGGCGACCCCCTTTGCGGCGCGGGCAGAGCAGTTGCCGTTCTACTTCGGTGAGTGGATCGCATTGCATACAGGCGAAAGCTTTGCATCAGTAGTCATCTATCTGCGTGAGCAACTCGATGATGTCTGGGCCACTTCGCCCAAAACTGATCGGCTGCGTATCGCAAGTGCGTTTGCCGATGCTGTGGCGTTGGAACGGGCCTTTTTCGATGCCGCATGGTTCGGCTTCCCGGTGGCAAAATGAACGGCTGGCGCGCGGGGCTGGCCGCCATCGGACTCGGCCTTCTTGTATGGCAGGCAACCGTTTGGATGACCGGCGTGCCGCGTTTCATCCTTCCAGGCCCTGCCTTGGTTGCAGAAACCATGTGGACCAGCCGTGCGCTGCTCTTTGAACATGCTCTGGTGACAATTTCTGCTGTGCTGATGGGGCTCGTCCTTGGGGGAATTCTTGGTGGTTTGTCGGCCATCGCTCTGGCGGCATCGCCGGTCGCACGGAGCCTGTTGCGGCCTAACCCTCGTGCGCTTCAACCAAGATGTCGGGTTCAAAAAACTTCAAATAGCCTTTGGTTACATCAATTCCTTTCATCGGTTGTCTGACCGTTGATCGCCACTCTTCAGGAGTATTCCGAAAGATCGGAATAACTGGATTGAATACACCGCCCCACAAGCAAGAACATACCCTCATGAACTTTCTGATCGATGCTTGGTCGCTAGGGCTTGCCAGTAGAGCTATGCGAGTAGGACGAAGTCGAATCTCGGCTGACAGTTCGGTCAAGAGGGAATACCTTCAGATGAAACATACTGTTGGGCATTATGGCACCAGATTTCAACAAGGCCACTATCGAAGCACTCGGAAAACGCGCCGGCTATTTGTGCAGCAATCCTGACTGTAGGACACCTACGGTCGGACCTAACTCTGACCCTTCTGGCACTACAAGCATTGGCGAAGCTGCACACATCTCTGGCGCACGGCCCGCTAGCGCCAGTGACCCAGCCCCCTGATCCGGGCCGCTCAGGTGTAGAATCCGTTCCTGTTTTGCT
>NZ_WVNW01000032.1 GCF_013179285.1 Roseobacter sp. HKCCD6576-2
GGCCGCAGGCTATAGTCCACAAGGGCTCAACTATCACACACTTTGAAGAAGAACCTTTCTTTTAGGAATTGGAACGGGCCTCGCGACGACGGCTGGAGCGGCGTACATGACTGAAATCCTTGGAGAGACAAGTGCAAAGACTGCGGCATTCGTTGTCACTTCCGCGACATCGCTTGGATTTGGAGGTGGTGCACTGGCGACCGGCATCAGCTTAAGCCTGCAAGGACCGACGCTTCTACCAGCAAGTTATCTCATTCTGTTTGGGATCGCGCCGGTTCTCGCGGCAACCGCACTGGGACTACCTCGTGTCGATCAGCCGCGACGTATCACCCTTTTGCGCTTGCCGGTTTTCCCGGCTGGCACATGGGTGTTTGGGGCTGATGCACTTGCGTGGGCGACGACTGGGATGACAATTGCTGCCGTTCCTCTGCAATTGGCAGCGAACGACCTCGGAAGCTGGACCGGACTTGTGATTTTTCTGGCAATTCTTGTTGGCTTCCTTTACCAACCGATGGCGCGAAGTATGACGAACGATGGAGCGCTTGCTCTCGGCTTCGTTCTGGTCCCGCTCGGCTTCTTTGTGCTCGTCGCTGGGGTTTGGTTCAAAACGCTACTGTTGGTCCTGATCGGCACCTGTATCACAAGTCCCGCAAGCTACGGGTTCACATATCTTGCTGCCTTGGCTGAGGCTTCATTGCGGTCACCGGATGACAGGGCACGAGCGACGGCGGGCTTGTTCGTCTATGCCTACTCTGGCTTTTCGTTGCCTGTCATAGTCAGTGGAGCACTCGCCGACATTCTCGGTTTGATCGCCGCAATGGGGTTTTTGCGACTGCTTTACTAAGTGCCTCGATGCTCGTACTCGTGCTTTGGAAACGTCAAAAGATCGACGTGGTCCGCCTAGCATCGCTAACCTACGGCCGAGGCCGATTTTGAGAATACGTTAAAACGCTGAAAGTATGTACAGAAGCGTGTGAAAGTCTGTCTCAATCAAGACTTGGGACGAATTTTATCCTCTCTTAACAGCTACACCTGACTTGGGGATTTCTTCACTTCTTCTAGGAGCCAACGATGAAATGACCGGGCGTCCCGTAGGGCGAGGCGATCGTGGTTTCCCACGAGGTAAAATGCCTCTTCAGGATGTTCATTTTTCGCTATTACCGTAATTCTCTCCGACGAGATAAGATCTGCAAGATAAATGTCTCTAACACTTCCAATACCTTGTTTTGCAAGGACCGCGTTTAGAACGTTAGCGTCATCTTCCAACAGCGCCCCCCAAGCCAGTTGAGACTGGGACACATCGAACATTTGGAGCCAGGTGTCCCATTCTGAATCTCCGGAACCTCTAATGAGTGGAAATTGATATAAAAGATCGTGCGGTGAATCCACAATTACGCCATTTAGAAGGCTTGTTGCTATGATAAGGCAAACACTAGGCTGCAGGATCTTGTGAGAGCTCAAGGCCGGATAGTCTCCTGTGCCGTATCTAAGCCCGACATCCGCAGTCACTCCTCCTTTGGAGAGGTTAGTTAAAGAGATTGTCGTTTGGACTACGACCTCGATGTCAGGAAAAATCTGGTTGAATCTGCCTATGCGAGGAATTAGCCAAAGGTTTGCAAAACTAGATACCGTTTGGATACGAAGTCGTCTGTTGACAACTTGCGAGGAAAGCGCTTCTTCAAGGATTTCAACAGACCCTGAGATCTGATTAAGCAATTTATCGCCAGCAGGTAATAATTCAATTCCATGCGGTGTCCTAGAGAACAGTTTGTCGCCAAGGTGGGTCTCGAGGATGGAGATTCTTTGGGTAACAGCACCCCGCGTGATGTGTAGCGATTCAGCTGCTGAGCGGAAGCTCCCACTTTTCGCGGCATATACAAAAGTTCGGAGAGCTTCAAAGGGCAGCTTGGCAGTCATTCTACCTCGTTAGTTTTGCTAAACACCTCTTACGTTTAGCTAGTTAGGCATTGGCGTTCAACAGCATTAGCACTTGGTTCTGTGTTAGCTTCATGAAGGACCAAAAGTGTTTTCTGCGGGTATCGACAAGCGACGAGCCAATTCGTGGGTATTCAGCTTGCTGATAGCGGTTTTTGCGGTTTGGGGTGCACAACAAGTTGCGATTAAGATCGGGAACGAGGAACTGTCGCCGATCTATCAAGCAGCTCTTCGATCCATCGTCGCGGCCACATTGATGACCATTTGGTTCCTGATACGCGGTACCCCACCCTGGAAGATGGGAGTGTCTATGTGGCAAGCGGCGGCCCTGGGTGCTTTGTTCTCCCTCGACTTTGCCTTGCTGTTCGTTGGTTTGGACCTCACCACAGCATCTCGTGGCACAATTCTGTACTACACAGCGCCGATTATGATTGCCGCTGGAACGGCTCTCATATTGCCTGAAGAACGCATCGGCAGAATTGGGACCATTGGGCTTGCAACAGCCTTTGCAGGCGTGGCTCTGGTCCTCTGGCGCGGCAATTCCGGTCATGATGGAAACTTCACTGGTGACCTCTTTGCTCTGGGTGCCGCTGCGGCTTGGGCGGTGACAATTCTACTCATAAAAACAACTAGCTTGATCCATGTGCCAGCAAGTGCGGCGCTATACTTTCAACTCTTGGGATCAGCTGTTTTGCTGCCCATTCTATCGCTCGCTCTTGGGGAAACATGGATAGTCCCCCAACAGGTGGACACCTATTGGGCTTTGGGGTTTCAATCGTTTTTGGTGGCGTTTGCGAGCTACCTGATCTTCTTCTGGGTGCTGAAACAGTATTCAGCATCGAAGCTATCTGCATACTCGTTCCTTGCGCCGATCTTTGGGGTGATGTTTAGCTGGAAGATCCTAGGTGATGAAATCACCCCTGCCTTTCTCGGTGGTTCCGTTATGGTGATTGCTGGGTTGGTGCTCGTGACGAAGGATGAAGGCGCAAGCTGAGCGTTAGTAAGACGAAGCGCCTTCTTCTGTGAGATCATGCCTCTCATGGCCGGTCAATGCAGGTGTAAACACACTGATCAGGCGAATATCTTTTATCGAAACAATGCGATGTTCGTCGTTGTTATCCAAGGCATACATGACGCCTTCGCGCAGGGGGTATTCGTCGCCGGTTGCCAGATCCTTAACAAGCCCTTCACCCTCGACACAGAAGCAGGCCTCTAGGTGATTTTGATAGGCGAGGGTGATATCTACGCCCGCCGGGATGGTAGTTTCGGCCAATGTAAAACCCATGCCGTCACGTTCCAAAAGAAACCGGCGGCTTTGTCCTTGCCCCCAATTCACATCGCGTTTCCCATTCAATATTTCGTTGCGCGAGCGGACAATCATAGTGGTCTCCTGAGTTTGTGATGAGGCGGCAATTCTAGGATGCGAAGGCAAAATAGCCGTTTTCGGAATAGTCGCGTCCTGGCAATCTGTGCCTCTCTTCTGGAACTGGATAGCCCGCTGCCAGATAGAGAGACGCGAAGAACTGCGATTGCGGTGTGTCAAGGCCGAGCGCGAGGCGTGTCGCAGCGGGGACCGTGCAATCCTGGTCCGCGGCAAAGTCCATGAGTATGTTTTTGACACCGCTGCCTTCGGGCATCCTGACTTTCGGCCGATCTATCAGATAGTCCGGCAAGTCGCCCCGAAACGCCTCTCTCAGCACCCATTTTTCAACACCATTGCGGATCTTCATCGACATCGGCAGATGATAGGCGAAGGACAGGAATTCACGATCTAAGAAGGGCACGCGCGCTTCAACGGAATTCAACATGCTGGCCCGATCGACACGTTGCAGATCGGTTCTGTGAAGATTGCCGACACGATATCTTTTCAGTGTCTCTGGATCGGAGTGCTTTTTGAAAAGGTCATATCCGGCCAAGACTTCATCGCTGCCTTCGCCACAAAGGGCCACTTTGAAGCCCTTCTGACGGGCCATGCGGTAGCCGAAATATGCCACGCAAGCGTCGATGGCATCGATCCCCTCAAAGAACTCAGCCGCCGTGGCCACAACGGGCAGAGTTTCGACCAGCTCCTCCTTTGAAAGCTGATAGACATGATGAGAAATGCCGTGATCCCGGCAGTATTGCTCTGCAAGAGGCACATCGGTGGCACCGTCTACGCCGACTGTGAAAGCTGTGACGTTGCCATGGAACAGCCGGGCGAGATGCAGCATCAAGGTGCTGTCGATGCCGGCACTGAACATCACGGCCACGGGCAAGTCTGTCTGCACCTGCTTACGAACGGCCTCCGTGAGAAGCCGCTTACACTCGCCGATTTGCTCCCGCTCGCTGCCATGAATGGCGATGGCTGTCGCTGCACTGTCGATGTCGAAATAACGCCCAACGCGTCCGTCGCTGATGTAGCATCCAGGATCCAAGGTCATGATGTCTTGCGAAAGACCGATGAGACCCTTTTGCTCCGATGCCACATAGAAGGTACTGCCTGATCGGGCGTAATAAACCGGCTTGATGCCAATGTGATCGCGCGCGATGAGAAACGAATTTGTCGATTTGTCGATCAAGACAAAGCCGAAGATTCCATCTAGACGGTTCAGAACATCGATGCCCCATTCCATATACCCAACCGCGATGACCTCGGTGTCAGAGTCCGTCTTGAAAGCGTGGCCGATTGAGCGAAGCTCAGCGCGTAGTTCAGCGTGATTGTAGATCTCACCGTTGAATGACACCCAGACCGTCTCTGAGACATCCGAAATGGGCTGGCGCGCGTGGTCACGGTCTACGATTGCCAGGCGATTTGTGCCGAGGGCCACATTGCCCAGAATCAAGGTTTCACCAAAGTATTCTGGATCCCCGCGGTGTTTGAAGGTTTCCAACATGGCGTTGATCGATGTATCGAGTTGCGCCCGTTTATCTGATGACACCGGACCAAAGGCGGGTGGGCATTCTATCATCGCTGCGAAGCCACACATGGCATCTCCCTCCGTTTGGTTTCGGTCTAGGCGGCAGCTACAACAGTGGTGACACCGCCACCAATGGAAGCCAGGTCATCGAAAAAGTCGGGGTAGGTTTGAGCGACGTGACAAGGGTCGTCGATGATGACGCCTTGTTTGCTTGCGAGACCTACGGCTGTGAGCGCCATGATCACGCCGTGATCGAAATGCCCGTCTATGATTGCGCCACCTTCCACACCGTTTGGAGATCCATGGATGATCAGCTCATCGTGGTTTTCCTCGGTGGAGACGCCCATCTTTTCTAGCTCAGCGCGATAATCGCTGATCCGATCGCACTCTTTGAAGCGAAGATGCTCAATGTTCGTGAAACGGCTTGTGCCTTCTGCGAAGGCTGACACGGCCGCGAGCGGAAGAACAGCGTCGGGCGCCAGGGAGCCATCGAAATCGAGCGCCTTCAGATTGCCGCCCCCTTTGATGTGCAGTTCGTCATTTGACTGCTCGATCTGCACCCCCATATTGCGGAGGTGGTTGATCACGGCACCATTCCCAAGCTCTTCCTCGCGGTAGGAAACAAGCCGCACGTCGGATGGCACAACTGAACAGACAGCCAACAATGCAGCTGTGCTGGCTGGATCGCAGCCGATAACGTGCGTGGTTGGATGAAACACGGTGCCGGGCTTGATCTCAAAACTCATGAGGTCGTCGCTTGCCATGACGGCAATGCCCGAGCGCTGCATCACGGCGATGGTGGTGCGAACCATATCCGGGGCTTTGAGTTCATCGCTCACCGTAATTCTTACGGGCTCTTCGAGCCCACCCGCCAGGAACAGCAGGCCGCTCAAAAACTGTGAGCTTTTCCGGGCAGATATGGTGATGTCGCCCCCATGGATGTCCGAGCCGTCAAGACATATCGGCAATTTGCCATCGATGTCCTTCCATTGGCATTGCACACCGAGTTGTTGCAGCGCCTCCATCATTTCAAGGTTGGAGCGGGATCCGAGCGACTCCTCGTACTTCGTGACAAAGCAGACGTTTGTCAGCTTTGCCGTCGCACCCAGGAGGAGCCGCAGCACAATCCCCGAATTGCCCGCGTCGATGGTGGTCTCGTCATTGAAATGATCGAAGCCAGGTCCATCGACAAGCAACTTTCCGTTTGTTTCGAACGTGAATTGCGCGCCCAGGTGTTCGCAGCCTCTGATCATAGCTTTGACGTTTGCGCTGTTGGCGATGTTGAGAATTTCGCTTCGACCTTTGGCCATGGTCGCGGCAAGGACAGATCGCGTGGACGTGCTTTTCGACGATGGAGGTGCGATGTGACCTTTCAGGCTTGTCGCTGCTGAAATCTGTAGGCGAGGGGCTTCTTGTAGTGACATGATGATCCTCGATTCAGTTCATGAGGCTTTGGACAATTCCGAAGGGGAGGGCGCCAAGTCGAATGACGCCCCAATCTTGCGGATCTCGTCGTAGAAGGCTGGATAGCCAGCGGGCATGTTTTGCGCGCCATCGATGTCGATGGAATTTGCAGCACCAAGACCAGCCGCGAACAGAGATCCAAGCACCCGGTGATCGCCATAGCTCCTAAGAGCAACCCCTCCACCCGGTTTGCTCTTACCTCGAGCGATGAAGCCGTCCATGGTGCCTTGGTTTGTGAAATGTGGCTCGATTTTGCATCCCATGGACTTTAGCTGTTGCACCATCACCATGAGCCGCTGACACTTGTGCAGGTTCACGTGACCAGCTCCATGCAATGTGACATCGGCGTCCGCGAAACATGCTGCCGCACACAATGCGGGCGTCACTGTTGGGATGTTCATGCCATTGATGACCACTGTTTCGGCCGATGGGTCCCCATGCCAGATCCGCAAATCGCGCGTGGCGCTATCGAATTTTGACTTAGCTCCAAGTCTGGAAAACGCCTCAAAGAAATCGCGCTCGCTCGTCATTTTCGACGGCCGATAGTTTGGAACGGATATATCCGTTCCAGGCACCACAACAGCCGCAGCCATCATGTAGGACAGTGCGGTGAAGTCCGATGGAATTTCAGCATCAACGACGCTGTAGCCACCGCCTCCGACGCGAAATCCGTCTTCTGTTTTGACGACTGGACAGCCGCGTTCCGCCATCATTTCGGTTGTGAGATCGATGTAGCCCTCACCCACCATGCGCTGACTGGCGGTCTTGAGCGTCAAGCCTTGATTGGACATCGGACCGATCAACAAAAGCGCAGTCAAAAACTGAGAGGTTTGTGATGTATCAACGACGGTCGTGCCGCCGAAGTCGGGGCCACCGGTGATGCGCAATCTCACGAATTGATCGTCGCTGCGATCTTCGATAGATCCACCAAAGTCCTTCACGAACCCGAGATACTGGAGGATGGGCCGCTGTTTTATCGACAGGCGGCCCAGCAGCTCTATTGGCGTCTCTTGCGTACAGGCCAATGCCGCCATGGTTCGGAACATGAATCCTGATCCATCGGTGCCCAATGGGTCATCGCACCGCTCGAATTGCCCTGCAGTTCCGATCAATGTCAGGATTTGTTTGTCATTTGCGACCACCTGAAGCCCAAGTCTCTGAGCAGCTTCAAACAACCTTTCCGTTTCAGAAGACCAAGACGGATGATGGATGTTCATCTGGCCTTCAGAAAGAAGGGCAAAAACCAGCGCGCGTTGCATGTGCGGCTTGGATGCAGGCAACTCTATTGCCCCGCTCAACCGAGCTGCGGGATAGACGGTGACATTCATGACGTTACTCCCATCAAGTGAGAGAACGGTCGATGCCGACCCGGCGCGAAGAACCTGGTTATGGCGACACTCACGTTCTCGTACAGGTTGAAGGTAGCGATAAAATGCTAGGTCACCGAAGTTGTGGTTGCTATAGAGCTGTTTAGAATTTTGGATACAGGTTGGGGTTGAACTCACTAAGCCCAGGTTGTTTCGGCGCTTTGCTCAATTGAACGGCTCGAAATCTAAGAACCTTTCCCGTTGTGAGAGTAGAGTGCGGAAAGCTGCTACGTTCCAAAATGAGAAAAATTGAACCATTTTGGGCTTTGTTCACGCAGTCTTCACAAATCGATTGCAATGGCAATCCTCAGGAGTTGCCACTTTAAGCGACCGTAGTGCTTATTGAATGCGCCAAAGGCTAGAATTGGATTCCACCTTGAGCCAGCGGACATACTTCAGAACACAAATCTGATCATTCCTAATCACCCGGAACCGTAGTCGGTTCAACATCAAAGCCATTCTGTTTCAAAAGCGAGACGAGTCCGTTGTCACTTGGCACTTTAATGGGTTCTTCTTCAAAGTGTGTGATAGTTGAGCCCTTGTGAACTATAGCCTGCGGCCATGCATACCAAATCAACATGGTCCCCCGGTCCTGGGGTCAAAGTTCAGGGCATCACCCTTCAAGATGACGAAGCCTGGGTTGTTTTTGTTGAAGCAAAACCAGTTGGTATCTGTCCTGATTGCGGAATCCGAAGCCGCCACCGTCACGGCCAACGCGCCCGCCGGTTGACAGATTTGCCGAACCAGGGATGCACGGTGACGGTGAGGATGACACTCACACGCTGGCAGTGCCGACACCCGAAATGCAGGCGAAGAACGTTCTCTGACCGACATCCAGCGATTGCGCCACCATATGCGCATCGGACTGCGAGAATGGCTGAAATCGTGGGGCTTGTGGGCCATGGAATGGGTGGGAGCCCGTCTGAAAGACTATTGCATCGGTCGGGAATGCCCATCAGCGACAATACGGTTCTGCGCCAGTTGAAGCGG
>NZ_WVNW01000033.1 GCF_013179285.1 Roseobacter sp. HKCCD6576-2
TGCACGCTTAAGACGACAGAGCCGTCATTATTGGTCACATCACCTGCGATGGTCACCACGGTGGGTGTGTCACTTTCCCCGCCAAAGACGTGAAACTCAGACTCGGAGTCGATCTCCATATCCTTATCCACCTCGACACGCTCCCAGTTTCTGAGGTGAGTCTCCGTGGCCGTCATGACTATCGGGCCATAGATACGGCCCTCGAGCGGGACATCCGGGGCATCGGGCGGGCCAATGAACGTCAGTTCATCATTACCGCCCACCCCACCGTCCAGAATGTAACGCCCCTCATCGAGGGTTAGGGTTTCAATAGTGACTGTATCGTTGCCTTCGCCGGCATAAATATCACCGGTGAAGCTGCCCACGCTTCTCAGCGTCAGGGTATCGTCTCCCGCCCCAAGAAGAATATCGCCGGTGATTGTCCCCCGCGAGGTGATCGTCGTATCGCCATCCCCGTCTTCTATTGCAAGACCAGACGCCTCCCCATTCACATCGGCGCTGCCGGCGATCCTGATCTCCCCCTTGACGCCGGGGAGACCGGAGCGGGAGATCGTTCGGATCGCTGCGGCGTTCCCAATTCCGCCCGTCACGGACCCGTCGACGCGTATGTCAAAGTCTGTCGCACTCTCAGCCCGGATCCCGTCTGCATCCTCTCCGGAAGCCTCGACAGTACTGCTGCCTCCCAGATGGACACTTGCCGTCGCGGCTGCTGAAAACGCGTTAAGCCCATGCGCTTCTTTCCCACGCGTTTCAACCTTGCCGTTGTACATATACACTTCTGCAGCGCCATAGACCGTGTGGATCGCAGAAACCCCATGGGCTCCTTCACCGGAAGTCTCGATATCAGCTGTATTGCCTACTACCGCCGTCGCCGTTTTGTTCCCCCTGTTATAGCTCCACGCAAAAACCGCATGGGCATTTTTCCCCTCCGTGGTGACCTTGCTGTTGCCCGTCACTTCCACTTTCGCCGTGCCACTGCCGTTGGAGCTCGCCACAATCCCATAGCCATTGTTACTCTTTGTTAAGATCTCCCCGCCGCTCATTTTCGCAAGCGCCACCGCCTTATCTGCGTCGATCGTCGCATTCGCCTCGATATACGCCCAAATCCCGTACGTATTGTTCGGCATGAATCCTAGAACAGCAGCAGTTGCTTCATCCGAGCGGACATTCGTGGTGATCGTGCCGCCGCTCATTTCTGCGATTGCCAAGCCAGTGCCATTGGTCTGCACAAACATTCCATAGGCACGGTGACCGTCCGTTATGATATCCCCGCCCCTCATGATCGCCGTCGCCGTGGCGTCGCTATCCTGATTACTGATCTGCGCATAAACCGCGTACGCCTGCGACCCGTTATTCATGGTGATCGTGCCACCCTCCATCTCCGCGGTCGCATTGCCCCAGCCCCCCTCGCCATTCACCTGGCTGATATTTGCCCAAAGCCCGTAAGAATTGCCGTCCAGGATCGCGCCGTCAGCACCACGAACGTTTGCCCCACTAGTGGTGATTTTCGTTTCCTCACCCTCCATCACAACATGCGCATTGCCACTACCCTTATTGCTCGCCAAAACCCCATGAGCCTGCCTGTCGCTTGTAGTGATAGTCGCTCCGTCTTTCACGTTCACGGTCACGTTAGCGTCACTACCCGCGACGCCGATCTCTGAAAAAATCGCCATAGCATTTGCGCTAGTCGTGGCAATCCTACCGGACTCCATTTGCACAGCAATATCGGCTCCGTTCTCCGCAGTTGTTTTCGCGAACACCCCAAAGCCGTCGTTCGTGACGTCAGCATTATTGAGATTCAGAGTGAGCCCGTCCGATCCGACGTGATAGGTGATGCCGTTAGTGTATGGGGTAGCCCCGTCACATGTGATGGTGGAAATGCCTGAACAGCCTGCCTGAGCCGCGACGCCGGAGAACAGCACCGCAGCCGTCGCCACGACAGAAAGCCCTGGCGCAATGCTCGCCACCCGGCCCTTGAACTTGGTCAAACGACCTCCCCGAACCAAAACAGTAAGTGGGCGAAGGGCTGGTTGGGTATCTGAGGACTGGTTTGTCATTTTGAAACTCTCCTGTGAGGGACTTGAGCACAATCGAGGCAAGGCACCGCCCTGCCCGTCAGGCAGTCAGTGGGTTGGCATAAATGCGGGCATAGGTATGGGGATCGGCCAGAGGCGTTGTTTGAGCCTCAAGCGGAAGCAAACCACAGTTGGCGGTCGGCTGCGTTGCTTTCGCGCCGTCCGTTCTGATTGTGGAGAAAAGTTTAAAGGCGTTGCTGCTGATCTCGTACCGGTGACCGCCAGATCGCGTGTCACTGGAAGCGAGTACAACCGCATCAGGCCATCCAGGCCGGAAGCCGTGATCAGACTACCAATTGGTCCGCGAGCAATGGCCGGCCTGCGGCCGGATGTCAGATTGTCAGGATGATGTAACCGGTGATTGCTGCTGTCTGAGTCAAGGCGCAGTAGCGGCCCGATGAACCGATGAACCGATGAACCGATGAACCGATGAACCGATGAACCGATGATACATCGGGCCTACTCGGGTCGCAAGTAACGGGCTGAATTTATCGCGGATTTTGGTGATCTTTGATCGAACATTCGAGTGGCCTTTTACCGAGGTATTCACGCCCACTTGAAGTCTCCCGATCTAACCTTTGCAAAAGGCACCTGTCCAAATCAGCTTAGAGAAAGAAGCAACGCCACATGAGGCGCCGCTTCTTTCCCAAGGCCCTCGCTCCAAGGCCTTTTTGATCGCCCGCAAACGCCGCAAATCCTTCTTTGCCTTACCTAATCTTAGAACCGGGCCGCCCTATTGAGAAATTCCAAAACCCTATGCTTAGATAGGCATCCGCTATGATTGGGTCTGCGCGTGTGAGGCCTTCTTTTTGTCTTCGCCGCCTAGAGCGTTATGCGAAAAACCTGAACACCTAACACTGCCTGGTATCAAAGATTTCAACGCGTGAGGTGATACGATCTGTTTCAGATATTTCGTCAAACGCTCTAAACAGATTTCGACAGGACGAAACAGACCGGTGTGAGCAAAGCTGTGCTAACCCCGTGCCTTCGGGGCTGTTTCCGTAAGAGCGCAAAACGCGCCCGCTCCGCCGCGACAGGTTGCGATGACAGGAGCCAGCCGAGGCTGTGTGGAAACCTCTTTGGTTCTTTGGCTTTAAAGATTTTCTGCTGGTTTCCTTTGGGGCTTATTGCGCTGGAGCGAGGTGGAAACAGAGCTCTTAAGGCGTTTCCCGCCGTGCAATCCGAACGATTCGCCCCAGCTTAGGCCGGAATGGCGGTCAGAAACCCACATACCCCGCGTACGCTGATCAGGGCGATCATCCGTTTGATGTTGTAAGCGAGGACATCGAATGCCATTTCGGTGCGAACGCTCTTCAGCCGCCGCATCCGGAAGTGCGCCGCCCCCATCAAGGCCGGGTCGCGGTTCAATCGGTCGCGCATCTCGTCGACCAGGTGTTCGTTTTCCCATCGGGGATACGACGTTCCTTGCCGGTCGCACAGCCCGCTTTGAGAGGGCAGGTCTTACAGGCATTGGTCCAGTATCGCCGCACCACCAGGCCACCTTCCTCGGTCGTGTACCGGTATGTCAGTGCCTCACCTGCCGGGCATCGGTAGATATCGACCCGCACGGTCCAGGCGCTCCTCGGGCATGCGAGCCTAAAGACGACAGATCTATGTGAGGATTTCAAACCCTGCGCTACGGTGAGCATTGGAGTGAGTGGATACCCCCTCTGTAGAGGACCCGCGAGCACTGTTGCGCTGGCTCGATCGCTGGGTCACGGTCTGCGGCGATATCATTCCATCTGCAGAAACCATCCGCGAGGAATTCGGCAGGGGTAGCATTGCATTCAACCGGGCACTCGGGGAGCTTCGGGCGCTTTGAACTGCGGCTACCCCAACACCCACAGCTCTTGCTCACTCCCGCTGGCGAAGCACCGCATTCAGACCTTGTCGTCTGGAAAATCATAGATCCTGAGAACTACCTGCTCGACGTTCTCGGGGCTAGGATCGACTTCTAGTACTTTGTTCACGAGGTCACCGGGATTTCCGATAAATTTCAGTGCAGTTTGAAAGTATTGAATTTGGCCATCTCTGCCAGAGCCGGTGGGTAGGTTGAGACAGACCAGACCCGCGTGCAACGACTGGCCGAGATAACATGGTGTTTGGCTAGTACTACCGCTTCTGGGTCGAAAGTCATCTGAGTTTCTAGTGACGAGTGTCCAGTCGTCATCGATGATAGCGTGCATTAACTGGTGATCTTTCCAGCCTTGCATGCCTCGTCGGGTGACATGCGCGCTCTCAACATGGCCGGCTTCAATTGCCAATTCGACCAAGGCGATGGACAAGCACTCATCGATAAGAAACTTCACGAGTGCTCGCCTTCGATTAGTGCGCGCCCGCCAGGTCGACTGTCTCTTCTGAGATAAGGCGTCTAGGCTTGGTGCTTGCGCGAGGTCGCCCAGTTCGTGGGTGGGCGGTGACGTATAGCGCGGATGCTTCGATATCCTCGCGGCTCAAAGCCGGAAAGTCCTCCAACGTGGTTGCCAGGCCGTCTATGGCAAGTGCTTCAGCAACCTCGTAAACACTGATCCGCGTTCCGCGCACAACTGTGACGCCACCTCTCACATCCGGGTCTGCAATGATGCGATGAAACGCGTCGTTTAGTCTGTTCAAGCCAGCCATCGCCGCACGTACAGGCTCTCCCAGCGAGAGTATGACACAGCCGCTTTCAAACCGTAGGACCTTTGCGTGTTCAGGCTCGTCTCGAAGACGGGGCCAGTTGTCCTTGGCGAATTTCTCAATCATTCTCATAGCCTCGAGCCGCACCCCCTTGCTCAGCTTGGAGCCATCGGAAGCACCAAAACTGACCATAGGAACGGCGTAAGCGCGCACTGCACGACGTGAGCCGAGCTTTATGCACGCGGACTTGGGAAGCACAGCATCGTCAATCAGGCGGTTGATCTTACGGACAGAGACTCCCGTGACCGCGGCAGCCTCATTGATCAAAATCGCTTTGCTGGGCGAGATCGTATGTGCGTTCGGGTTTGACATGTTTCGTTCCCTAAAACGTTTCCGAACCTCGGATGAGTTTGATATAATCCACTTAAGCGCGCCTTTCAAGGCAACCCCATCTGTCCTCTACGAAGCGTCGAGGTACTACAGATTTTGCTGATCGCTCCTTCGGGTTATCTGCTCAAACCGCCATACGGACTCAAAGATCAGACGAAGGAAATTTGCGCGCTTATCTCATAGCGATATTTAGGCGCTTACAGGCCTTGTTGCCCAAATTGGGTTAGGGACTCTCTGGGTGAATCCAGCTATCGTGCTGGCTGGCATGAGCATTTGGTCCCCTACGAAGTACAAGACCACGAACTGGTCGGCTTGTAATGACGCATTGAAGCGGAGCGGATCGCTGACGATCTGGTTTGATCGAGAAATGACATGGCGAGTGCCACCGACCGGCAAACGACGAGGGTCGTGCAAAGCCTGCTGAAGCTTGTCGGCTTGGATTGGGTGGTTCGGGAAAGATCTTCTATCACGGCGCGATCACACTGCTCGAAGCGGTCTCAGGTTTCCTGCTGGGCGGGCATCATCGGCATGATGGTTGACGTCTGGCTGGGCCGCGCACAGCTCGTGGCCGGGGTGCTCGACCCGTTCATCATGATGTTCTACAGCTTGCCCAAGGTCGCGCTCGCGCCGCTCTTCGTTCTGTGGTTCGGCATCGGGATCGGGATCGATATGAAGATCCTGCTGACGGCGACGATCGTCTTCTTCCTTGTGTTCCTCAACACCTATACCGGCGTGCGCGGTGAGCCGCGAACAGATCGCGATCCTTCGCCTGATGGGCGCGAACGAGCGCCACGTGCTTTTCAAGGTGGTGTTGCCCTCGGCTGTGACCTGGGTTTTCGCCGGGCTGCGGCTTTCTGTTCCCTATGCGCTGATCGGCGCAATCGTGGGCGAGCTTATCGCCTCGAACAGGGGGCTGGGATACCCGCTGGCCGATAGCGAAGGTGTCTAAGCCTGTTTTTGAGAGGAGCCACACTATACTAGGGTTTGTGGACATTCAGGATTCCCATTTGGTTTAAGTTCTGATTCTAACTTCCAAAAGAGGAGGTTTGAATGGACCCCAGCAGATTTGTTCTCACGGATCGCCAATGGTGTGCAATTGAACCACTGTGCCTCGGCAGTTTGACCGTACCGGGGCGTACTGGTGCCGATACGCGTTTGTTTCTTGAAGCAGTGCTTTGGATCGTGCGCACGGATGCGCCGTGGCGCGATCTTCCGCCGGAGTTCGGCAATTGGAACAGCACCTTCGGGCGGTTCCGCCGCTGGGTCCAAGCCGCTGTATTCAAACGGATATTCGATGCCCTGAGAGACAAGCCAGACATGGAATACGCGATGATCGACGCAACCATCGTTAAGGTCCACCGCCACGGAATGGGCGCAAAGGGGGGCTCAAAGCCAGGCCATAGGCAAGTCGAAGGGCGGGTGGACAACCAAGATGCTCGCTCTTGTGCATGCCCTTGGAAACCTCGTGCGCTTCGTCCTCATGCCCGCCAAACGCTACGATACGCTTGGCGGCGCGCCTTTGATCCGGGGTGTCCAGTTCGGTGCGATGCTCGCGGACAAGGCATTCGACAGCAATTGGATCATCGAAGACGTGAATGAGTGTGGCGCAAAGATCGTCATCTCGCAGAGACCGCAACGCTTGCAGCTAATGGCGATCGACAGGGAGATGTACAAATGGTGCCACCTGATCGAAATCACTTCCAAAAGCTAAAGGAATTCAAACGCATAGCCATGCGGTCGAACAAGACGGACACATCCTACGCCGCCATGATCTGCCTTTGCTCCGCCATCATCAATTCAAGATGAATATCCACAGACCCTAGAACGGGTGGCTCGAAAATAAGTTTCGCTCATTTGGAAAAGTCCCATCCAACAAGAGGACTGCACGCCCACAGGCACGCCAGCTTAGATGCAGGGTACGAATGGTACATCACAGGCAGCCAAGGCTGACATGAGGGAAAGTATAAAGAAAAGCCGCAACATGGTTCTGTCTTTCTTCAGTATTGACTACTAATAAGTATTTCTGTCTCCACGCCTTATACGCGGCAAAACCATAGTTAGGGTCTATAAAAAAATAGCTTCTTAGCGCTTCGGATATCCGTTAATCGCGGCTGCTTCCGCTCAACCCACAGAGCAACCATCGGCAGTTACTGATGTTGTCGCAAAAAACGAAATCGATGGTGGACACTTAGCCGCCTCTAACAGCACGTGTTAGGTCGGGTTCAGCGGACGCTCACTATTGTTGGGCAGAAGCGTCCACTCAAGCTTAAGCATGTCTGGGCGATCCGCGTGAGACTCGACCTAGCAGAGAACCACCGTGATCTTGCCCTGTTCAATATGGCGATCGACAGCATGCTCCGCGGCCGTGATCTGGTGAAGATGAAAATCGTCGACAGTGACGGTCCGGTCGGTAGTAACCTTGTGCCAGGCATGGCTTGCCCCGAACCGGAAGTCGAAGTCATTAATCTGATAGCCAGTATATCCGCCCAGAGTGAAGCTATTGGCATCGCCGGAAGCTTCACGTGCACCGACAGTCACACTGCTATTGCCATAGCCAGCAAACAGACCGACCTGCCAGCCACGGGGGTTCTGCGTGTCAAGACCGGCAAAAAAGCCGGCTGTCCTGACCCCGTGCGTTCGGGGCTGTTTTCGTAGGAGCGCAAACTGCGCCCGATACACCGGAGACATAGATGGACATAGTCACGATCGCTGACACCTTTTCTGACAAGAGACCGGTCAAGCAAGGACACTTGTCTCGCCTCTGGTTCCACAGCGCCGCAAGGAACAGGAGGTGCTTTGACGGATCAAAAGGATAGAGGACTTCGGCTGCGTGGGCTCTCGGAACAGAGTTCAGCCTCCCCGGCGCAAGCTCCACGCGCTTCCGTCTCCGATCCCCCTGTTTGAGCAACTGCTTTACGATCCTCCCCAGGGTCATGCTGACAAAAGGGCTCGCACCGCGCGCTGATCGCACTTCAAGCCGGCCTCAGCGATGGAGACCAGCCTGGCACGCGCCCTGATATCGGAGGCGGTGCGGGGGTCTAGAACACCACCTTAAGCCCTGCGCTTGCGCTCAGGGCGCTGGCATCCCCGGCGTTGCCGAGCCCGGTGGCATAGGAGGCCTCGCCGA
>NZ_WVNW01000034.1 GCF_013179285.1 Roseobacter sp. HKCCD6576-2
TTTGCTTGGACGGATTACTAGCACCTCAATGGCCTGATTTCAGGGGGCTGGGTCAGTGTCCAAGTATTCCTTCACGGCGCGTGGAGCAGCTTCCACATCAATCCGACCGGTGTCCCATTCGTCCTTGGATGCTGAGAACTGTTTGTTTGCATCAGCTTCGATGAGGCTTGCATCAACAGCCATGCGCTGGCCGCTGACCAGGCCTTCTTCGATACAACGCAAGACCGTCGTCTCAAACAAGTGGCGCAGCAGTTCGCTCTCTCGAAAGCGCCCATGCCGGTTCTTCGAGAAAGTGGAGTGGTCAGGAACGCGGTCGGTCAGATCGAGGCGACAGAACCAGCGGTAGGCCAGGTTCAAATGCACCTCCTCACAGAGCCGTCGCTCGGATCGGATGCCGAAGCAATACCCAACCAACAGCATCCGGATCAGCAGTTCAGGATCGACCGACGGGCGACCCGTATGGCTGTAGAAATCAGCCAGAAAGGCGCGAATACTGCTCAGATCGACAAACCGATCAATCGAACGCAGAAGGTGATCTTGCGGAACATGATCCTCAAGCGAGAACTCATAGAACAAAGCCGCCTGGGCTTCCTGCCTCGGTCCCATCATCGCCAATCCCTCCCTACAGGACGAATTGAATCAGCGACTTACAGCCCGATCAAGTGCGAGTTTTTCAACGAAATACGCCGTTCTGCGGAAAAACAACGTGTCCCCAAAAAGGCGGCATTCAATGCAAAATGAGCCTGTTGTCGAACGTGAATACAAAACAAGCCTTCAAATCTAAAACCTTCGCAACTCAATGTCCTGACGGCAGTACAATTCCTATTTTAGATAGCTTGAGCGCCATTTCCTCGTACGTAATGGGTCTATCATAATGCCATTCAAGAAGGCGGACGTTGTTCGCCTGCAGCAGCTGTCGCTTTCGCTCATCCCGAACTTGTGTGTTCTTGAAACCTTCCTCGCCACCAAACAGAGCGACGGGTTCGTAATGCTGCTAGCCTTGGCACTAAAGAACGAAGGTTATGCAGATCAGGGCGAGATCACGGTCATTTCGGATGGTGCGGAATGCCTGAAGCGCCTGGCAGGCATGCTTCCGCAACCGGTGACTCACATCCTCGACTGGTTTCATATCTCAATGAAGATACAGCCGCTGGCCCTGCTCGCGGTAACGGCTCCGAAGCACCTATCGAACTTTGGAAATCGAATCGAACGGATAAAGTGGCGTTTGTGGAGCGAGCAAGCGGGCCGCGCGCACTCTCTCATTGCAAGGGCTCGAAGAGATTTGTCCGGAGACACTGTGCCAAGCATATGGGCCCACCGGGCGGACCAGTTGCTCGAAACTCTGCAGATCTACATAAGACGGAACAAGAGTTCGGTGGCCAACTACGCTGAGCGGTACCGCGCCGGAAAACGGATTGCGACCGCACCGGCCGAGGCGAGCGTCAACCGGCTAGTCGCCAAAAGATTTGTCAAAAGGCAACAAATGCGATGGTCTCGCACCGGGGCACATTACCTGCTGAAAGTGCGGGCTTCTGTGCTAAACGGTGATTTGGCTGAACGAACGAAATATGAAGCGCCGAAGCCACCTGTTCCAGGCAACATTGCGGCCTTCGTTAGCCCAACACCGCCATTGCTCAAGCAGCCTGACCCCACAATTTTGAACGGTCCTCTATCAAGAACCGCCGCAATCTTACAATTAAGTGCTAAGCGACAGCTGGTCTGTGATAGATTCGAACGCAGCGTCGATATCATCGCATACGGCATACCATCGCCAGCCTTGTCCGTGCCCGAGCGTGCGACCGAGAGGGACGGATCGATGTAAGCCCTGCATTTGTCGCGATACCCGTAAGAATTCAGCAAAGGAGGCGTGCCCACGTAGACCATCCCGCCGATGTTGCGGCCGGCCACGCTAGCTGTTTCGCTAGACGGGACCCACCCGCTTTTCGTTGATCGGGACGATACGCTCGATGCCATTCGCGAGGGCTGGTTTCGTTCAGCGGCCGCTGCAAGAGCCGGCGCCGCAGACTTTCCAGCCCGAACGATTTCGGCGTAGTCCTGCTTTGGTGGGGAATAGGCCTGAACGGCAGCCGGTGCTTTGGACGCAATGGCTTCGCGAGTTCGTTCGCGCTCACGCTCTATACGTTTGTCGTAGGCACTTGGGCGCGGCACCGGCTCAGGTCGGGAGGTTCGGGTTTCGTGGCGACTTTTCGTCGCCGCTTTTCTTGCCACCAGACCAGAATGACAGGGACACCAAAAGCAAACAGCATCTGGCCGCCAACCGGCCAACCCTGAAGCACTGTGGTAACCACGACCATGCACAAGAAGAAATACAGGACGAGAAAGAACGTAATTCGGAAAAACTTGAGTATTGAAGACATTAACAGAACCCTCTCCGAACCACACTATTTTGGGCGATTGTATATTTGACAAACCAACAGAATTGACCCGATCCGGGGCCGAGCCGGGCCTTGCCGCCGGGATCAGGCTGGCTTCTTGGGCACCGGCTTGTGCTTGATCAGCTTCGTGAACTTTTCGTTGAACCGATCTACATCGTCATCGGTTTCTAGCTGCCGCGCGGCTTCTTTGAAGCGTTCAGGTTGTGATTTGTCTTTGTCCATGTGATTAGCTCCACAACCTGCGCTAGAACATTAACAGAGGCTCTACACCTACTGTTGTGATCCACAATTCCCATTGTTATATAACCTATAGAGCCGAAGTGCGGGAACACTTCGGCTCATAATGGAAACGCCGTCAGGGGCGGTAAGTGTGAAATCACGAGTTCTTCTTCACATAACGATTGCGCCGAGTCAAGCCATCTGGCGGCCCTTGAAGGGGCTTACTAATGAGTGCAGTTGAGGCATCATGCGGGAATTGCGGTGCAACCCTGCAAATCGCAGACGATCCGGCCGACGATGATGTAATCGTCTGCATCAAGTGCGGGACAGTCGCTGGTCGCTATGACGACATTCGGAAGGCCATGATCAGAAAGGCAACTTCTGAAGTCGAAACAGAACTCACCTCGATCATCAACCGATTCAACAAGCGCGTGCGATAACTCAATCTCCACTGCTAGCTTTTTCATCGGGATATCGTCCTTTCTTGTGGTCTGTGCCATTACAGTTCCCTTGGTGCTTTTGATGCATGAGACCGCAAATCCGCGATAGTGTCCCAATTTGTCAGGTGAACAACAAGGAGTCTCACATTGGCAAAATGTCCTGTGAACAACTTCGACGCCAGAATTTGCGCTCAGTTTGAACGATTTCTGAGGGGAATAGAGGCGCTTGATCCCCCTTCAGCGGATTGGATAAAAGCTCAACGACAGCCGCCCAAAACTCTTTGGAATGAATGGTCGCTTGAACAGATCAGCGCATCACAGGAAGCATACAGACTACGAATGCTAGGTCGTGCTTTGCAGCACCTCAAGGGGGATAGGGGCCTATACCTTCCTGACGGATGGAAGAACGATTTTGCCTTCAACTTCGATATTGTCCAGCGACAGGTTGTCGATTTGTTTGAGCTTGGGACGTGGCCTGCATCGGGTTATAGTGATCGAATTGGCATACTTTTGAGGCTCGCAAATAGGCGTGATCTTAGCGATCGATTTCATGCCGCCTGGTCAAGAATTTTCATTCGTGTCTAGTGGGTGTACGTAAGGCGGTCGTCGGCTTTAATCTGGCAGGCGTTTGGGTTTTCTCTCGGTCCGTGCGTCCAGAGTAGAGGTTTGCCGAGTTGTCGCAGGCCTTCAGTCAGTTGTATCATGTCGGCAACATAAAAAGTATACTGCCTATTGACAGGCATGATATATTTCTCCGATCATAGGCGTTGTGAGAATCGATCAAGGAGTTCAGCAATGAATGTTCCTATGTTAGAAGAGATGCTACAAGCCGAGCTTGGTAAAATTAATGATTTTATTGATAAAACGGATGAGGCACTTAGGGATGCAAAAGAAAAACGGCAAGCACTAGAGCGGACGATTGCGGTTTACACAGGACAACCTGGGCATAGTGGCTTTGATGGCAATGTAAGCCGTGGAGCAACCCTAAACGATCAAATTTTGGCGTTGCTATCGAAGGATCGCGCCGGTTTTGCTCCACGCGAAATTGCACGTTTGCTGACTGAGAGTGGACGAGAAACTAAAAACACACAAGTTTCAACGCGATTGTATCAGATGAAAAAAGCCGGTCTTGTTGCCAAGCTAAACGGTAAGTGGTTTTTGACATCCGTACTGCCTGAGCCAAAGCCTACCAGTGACTGAGTTCTTTAAAGCATAAGGGGGGACTGTTGCTGACGGCGCGTGAGTGCGACGACACTCTGATGGAAGGCTAGCTATTGTCCGATGTGCTTTTGTGCGAACGCCGATACAAGAGCGCCTAAACTACCTGAGAAAACAACTGTCTGAATTTTGGAAAGTTGAAGTTCGTTCAGCCAGCCCCAAGTCGTCAAGAAATGGAGCAACCAAACCGCCATACTCAGCACAAAAACCAAGGCGAAAAACCACATTAGGCACACTGCGATTGTTCCAGAGTGTCGAAGTAAACGCAGAGTATTTTCGTCTTTTGTCCCTTGCAGTGCTTCCGGGTCTGGCCACGTGGACTTTTCGGCGCGGGCGTTCGGGTCGTCCTTCCATTTTTCGCCCTTTGCCCACTCAGGTGGTGGACCCGGTGGTGCTTCATCCTGCATTCAGTCCCCGTTGATAATGCTCTTGAATGAGATTGTCCGGAATCTCTTTATTCATCACGTTTGGTTCATAGGCTTGGTGCCAGGGTGTACCGGATCGATGCGTCAGATTGGACAGCGCGATACCGGAATAATCCGCATATCCATCAACAACACCACCAATGAAATTCTCCATTTCAGGATGCGTAAGAGGTGCGTTAGAAATCATCGTGTGCGGAATGATATCTCCACGAAAGTGCTTGGTCGCGTGATATAGATTTGGGATAACCGGGCCATACTTCCACGCCTCAATGCGATCATGGAAAAGCTTCTCACCGCGCATTGCGAGAAACCACCCATACGAAATATAAACCAGCTTCATAAGCTGCATCGGCGTCAAGTACTTACCTCGCCGCTTAGCTAGCTTCAGAACATCATCCGCTACTGATTGTGCGGTCGCGCTTGTCATCTGAACCCCTCCTAGCTTGCGATATCATATTGAGGAACGTTCTGGGAACAAAAAATGTCCAGCGGTGAAGTGCGCGTGATTTGGCCTAGTGTACGTAGGTCAGCCGTTTACCCACAGCACCGCGTAGCGCAACTTGGCCACGCTCCGCATCGTCGACACCGTTGGCCTCGCGGTGATTGTACCGGAAATCGAATTCGGCTGCGTAGCGGTGCAGGTGCTGCTTGCCGCAGTGCTGATACACACCCTTCATGCCGCGCTTGAAGATGCTGAAATAGCCCTCGACGGTGTTGGTGTGGATTTCGGGGTCTTCGCGGCCAACGTATTCACCGGCGCCATGGTTGGTCCAGCCGTGGGCGTCGAATACCCGGCCAGCGCCGAGGTTCTGATAGTGGCGGGCCTCGTCGGTCATCACGTAGGCTTCGCGGGCGATGTTTTCTCTCAGGATCGGGATCAAGGTGGACTTCTTCATGTCGTCGACAACGATCGACTTGGCGCGGTGGGTTTCCCGGTCCACGAGGGTAAGCACCTTCATCTTGTGCGATCCACCGCGGGCGTTCTCGGCCTTCTTCACGCCTGGTTCCTTGCCGATGAAAGTCTCGTCTACCTCGACGATGCCGCCGCCACCGCCAAAGCCCGCTAAGGCGCCATCCCGCATGCACTCGCGGATTCGGTGGGTCAAGAACCACGCAGATTTATAGGTGATGCCCAAAATACGGTGTAGCTGGTGGCTGCTGATCCCCTTCTTGCTCGATACCATCAGGTGAATGGCCTGTAGCCACAGATGTAGCGGCAAGTGGCTTTCCTCGAAGATCGTGCCCTTGCGCACGGTGAACTGGCCCCGGCAGTCCCGGCACTTCCATAGCCCATGGCGTTCCTTGCCCTCGGGGTTCTTCTTGCTGGGCTTGGTGCGAACGCCGGTCAAGCGATAGGCGCTGTCTACTACACCACAGTGGGGGCAGACCGGGCCATCGGGCCAGAGCTTGGACTCCACGTGCGCAAAGGCCGCGGCTTCATCGTACATGTACTTTTCGGATAGAACGGACACTCTGTAACCCTCTAGCTTCTTAGGCTTGATATGGGGGCTGTCCGTGGGTTTGTCAAGTGTACAATCGCCCTATTTTGGATGCCCATCATTGCAACGACTATCGCAATGATAGAATGCGCTTTTGATGCGTTGACGTTCTTCGGTCCGGTTCGATCGACGAGCTAGCGCAGGTTCACTCCTTTCAGGTCGTCTGGTTTCAGCCGATAGCGGATTACGTTGCCTTCGTGGAGTCCCGCGATCTGCTCACGGACGTAAGCGATAACATCCGCTCGGTCAGCATCGGGCACGCCAGCAGCCAAAGCCATCTTATCAACCGCATCGTTTCGGAACTCCTTGAACTCGAGAACGCAACGCCGGACCGCGGCGCGAACAAATTCCCGATAGGCCAGAGCCGCTTTTTCCGGGCTCTCCACCTCAGCGCGAAGAACTCGGTACTTTTCCGCAGAAGCCAGGTACGCGTCCATGTAGACGTCGCGCAGCAGCGCGACGTTGTTCAATTCATAGACCCCGATGAGCCCGTCGATATAGTCGCTGTCGTCCATCGTCGTGAACGACATCGGCGCAAGATCCGACTTCAGAAGTGGGATGTTCGAGGCCACGCGCGAGGTCCGCTTGTTGACGTCGGCAAAGGCCTGGAGATACGGGATGTGCACCAGGAGGAAGAAGGACTGTTCGAACGGATCAGTGATCTGCGCAGCCTTGTGCAGAAGGATGTCGAACTCCTCTGCGATCGTGACCGCATCGTCGAGTGGTCGATAGCTCGAGTGCGAGATCCCGACCAGCATCGCTCGCAATCGGCCCGACATCGCAGGGTCCGCCAGAAGACCATCCGAGAGCAGCGCATGAATCGCGAACAGATCAGAACGCCGAAGCCCGATCTCATCGAGATTGTCGACCACATACTGGATGGCTTCCTTATGATTGAGGATCATCAGAGCTTCTTTCCGATCCTTTCCCACGGCTTCTTCGCCAAACTTGATGAGTCGCTCCGTCTGCAAGATGTCGTAAGTGTTGCCTTCCATTCTGGAGGACGCCCAGCTGAGGTCGACCAAGAGTTGCTCGAGAATCCGTCGTGCATATGTTCCGGCCGGAACCGCACCACCCAATGGGCGTCCAGCCTCAAGTAGTTTTTCGCGGTCGGAAGAAGACAGATACCACGTCTTTCCTGGCACGTAAGCGTCAAGAAACTCGGGTCGATAGGACACCGGTGCTCGCCTGTTGTACGGCATCGACAAATGCCCCCGAACGACCGCTCCACCAGCGATCCTGTATCCCGTGGCCCTGCCCTTGCCGGATACCTCGAGGCAACCTTCCTCCACCATGCGCTTTAAGAGACGCCATACAGTGGTTTCGCTCACACCCCTTGCAACGCCCTTCCGGATGGCATCGCGCCCGGCGCCCGGGTTCTCGCCGACAAAGTCGAGAATGTCTTGATCCGACAAGGCCATGCAACGATATCCCGCAAGTGTGAAAC
>NZ_WVNW01000035.1 GCF_013179285.1 Roseobacter sp. HKCCD6576-2
ACTTGCGGGCAGGATGGGTGTGCCGTATCATCGGTTCATCGGTTCATCGGTTCATGCCGCGCGTGGCGTAGGCAGCAGAACTCGACGATCTCTTCCTCCTGACAGTCTGACACCCGGCCTTAGGCCGGGTATTGCCCATGGGCTAACTGGCCCTCCGATCCCGTGTTCGGGATCGATATGGTCGGCGCGTGCGTGCCTGCCCCCTGTGATGCGCGATGTGGCAGTGACCGGTTCGGGATCAGCTGCAACCAGCTTTCACTTATTACCCAGATCAGAACGGACGGCGCGAAAGCCACGCGCCCGATCCCTGACGGTGGGTCGCTTCCGCTTGAGGTCCAAACACCGCCTCTGGCGGATCCCCATACCTATGCCCGCCTTTCTGCCACCCCACTGACCGCCTGACGGGCAGGGCGGTGCCTTGCCTCGACTGTGCTCCAGTCCCTCATAGGAGAGTTTCAAAATGACAAATGCACCTCTGGATACCCAGCCCACCCTTCGCCTATTCAACGTCTCGGTTCAGGGCGGCCGTTTGACCAAGTTCAAGGGCCAGGTGGCGAGTATTGCACCAGGGCTCTCGGTCGTGGCAACCGCTGCGGTGCTGTTCTCGGGTGGTGCGGCGTATGCGGCCGATGAGTGCGGGGCAGAAAACAAAAACGACCCACATGACACCGTCAAATGTGACGCCAGCGACCCCAACTACCCCAACTACGGTGATGATGGCATCACCTATACCAATTCAGAGGGGTTCACTCTGAAGCTTGAAAATGTTGACGTCACGAATGGGAACAAGGTCTTTGGGGTGTTCGTGAAGGGGAGGCCGGGGAACGGGGGTCTTGTCGGAGATGATCTTGCTGTGGAAATGGAGGGCGGCAAGGTTACCACGGTTGGCGATAATGGTATGGCGCTTTTTGTGGAGATCGAGAAAGCGGCGAGTAACGCTAACGCTAACGTTACCGTGAAGGGCGGAGCGGAAATTACTACAGACGGTAGGCAGGCTCATGGGGCTTTGGCGAGCGCTAAGGGTAATGGCGATGCGCATGTTGTGATGGAGGGTGCTGGCACGAGAATCACTACCAATGGGGCAAACAATTCAGATGGGGACGGTAATTCTTACGGGCTTTGGGCAAGTGTCACCCAGTTCCAGGGCGAGGGGGGCTTTGGCAATGCGACCGCGGAAATGAAGGGCGGTAATATCCGCATGAATAACGGGTCGAATGCGTACGCGGTTTATGCGTCTATCAAAAACAAGGAGAATGAAGCCACGGCGACCGCACGCCTGACCAACGGGTCTATCAGAACGATGACACACCGTGGCTATGGACTTTTTGCGCTGACCAATGGCACTGGCGAGACCGCGGCGGTCGCGGAAGTATTGGGCGGCAATATCCGCACGAATGTAAATGATGATGGGAACAATGCTTACGGGCTTTGGGCGTATCTCGAGGGCGTAACGAGCGACGAGGCCAGGGCGATCGTGCGTATGGCCGAAGAGGAGAATGTCAGGACAACTGTCAGGACAAGCGGTAGCAGCAGCTTTGGGATTGTGGCGAGCACCACAGCCCTTGGCCATGTGGAGGCGCAAATGGAAGGTGGCACGCTCATCACGGATGGGGCACTTGCTCACGGGGCTTTTGCGTGGATCTACGGCGCGGACAACGCATCCACGGCGGTGATGAACATGACCGGAGGGGAGATCGAAACAAGCGGTGACGGAGCCTATGGGATTGCGGCGGAGGTCAGCTCCACGAGTGGTGGCGTAGACAGGACGACGGATAGCACCGCCACGGCGACGGTGAACATGAGCGGAGGGGAGATCGAAACAAGCGGTGCTGACGCCCGTGGGATTGTGGCGAGGTCCAGTGGCCTTGGTGCGGTGAGTGCGCAAATGAGTGGCGGCAGAGTCACCACGGTTGGACAGGAATCTCACGGGCTTGTGGCGCAGATCACCAACGCGGAGAGTAATGCTGCGGCGACGGTGGGAATAACCGGCGGGAAGGTCAGAACGGTCGGCCACTTTGCCTCTGGGCTTTGGGCAACGACCGAAGGTGTTGGTAATGCGACCGCGGAAATGAAAGGCGGCACGGTTCGTACGTATGAGGCAGAATCTCACGGGCTTTTTGTGGAGATCAGCAACGCGGGTAGCGCCGCCACGGCGACGGCGAACATAACCGGCGGGGAGATCACTACAGAAGGTGGCAATGCGCATGGGGTTTATGTGGTCAACCTTGGCAATGCGACGGCGCAATTGGACAGCGGGAAGGCGATTGTCAACCTGGGCACGGGCGCTGTTGTCGCGGCTTCCGGCACGGGCGCAGACGGGATTCGCGCTGAGGGTGCGAGAGGCTTTGATGTTGACGTCGCCGGTACTGTGACGGGCGGATCTGGTAACGGCGCAGCGATCCGAACGATATCCAGCGCCGGGGGGACGATTGATATCGCCAGCACCGCCAGGGTGACTGCGGGAACGTCTGGTCTTGCGATACAGGACGGGGATGGTGACGCGGTCATCACTTCGGCAGGGACAATCGTCGGCGACGTTCGTCTCGGGGCGGGTGACGACAGACTGACCCTGGCAGGTGGCAGTGTCACCGGTGGTGTTGATGGTGGTGCGGGCGGTAATGATCATCTGACCTTGAGTGGTCAGATCAGGACGACACTGGATAATTTCATCAATTGGGAGCATCTGACGCTGAAAGATGGGACGACCCTGCGCCTGGATGGGACGGACAGACTGGATATGGATCTGTCCATCGACGCGGGGTCCGTGTTCCACGCGACTGGTGGGGGCAGCCCCACCGGGGCGACCATTGCAGGTGATGTGGCCAACGCGTCTGGCGGAGGGATCACCATCAGAGGTGGCGTGACCAATAGTGGTACCTTAAGCGTGCAGGACGGGAAGACGGGGGATGTGATCACCATTGAGGGGGATTACACCGGATCGGGAACAAGTGTCCTTGCGCTGGATGCGCGTCTGGATGGCAATGGTTCGAATACCGACCGGCTTGTCATCACCGGCGACGCGTCGGGCGAGACGATGCTGTCGATTTCCGGGCTGGACAGTGCCGGTGCAGAGGTCACAGCGCTTGAGATCGACGTGGTCTCTGTTGGCGGGCAGTCTGACGGAACGTTCAAGCTTATGAATGGCAACCATGTCACTGCGGAGGGGGAGCATGCGCTTGTCTCGGGCGCCTACCTCTACAGGCTGGCTGAGACAGGCCGCGGCTGGGCGTTGAGCGCGCTGTCAGAGGCAGGGGGGCCGGTCTATCAACCTTCTGCGCCGATCTATGACAGCTATGGCCAGTCGCTGCTGGCCCTGAATGGCCCCGCGTCGCTGCGCAGCCGGGGCAGCTCGGAAGACTTCCGGAGCCTGGCCTGGGACGGCGGACCCGCCACACAAAGCGCAGGCTCGCCGCTGTGGTTCCAGATGGGGACAGAACAGGTCACATTGGCGGCAGAGCACAGCACAACAGGGGCGGCGCTCGACAGCGGTCTCTGGGAGATAGAGATCGGCGGGGATGTTGTCCTGAGCGAGAGCGGTGCGGGCCTTCTTGTGGGCGGGTTGCAGTTCTCCTACGCCACGGGCAGTGCGTCGGTGACCTCAGACTTTGGAGACGGGTCGATTGACACCAGTGGCTTTGGCCTTGGGGTGACGGCCACGTGGTATGACACGCGCCGGTTTTATGTGGACGGTCAGGTGACGGTGGCCTCCTACTCCAGCGACCTAGAGGCTGACAGGATTGGAAGCCTGGCGGACGGCAACGGCGGCACGGGCCTTGCGCTGTCGATCGAGGCGGGACAGCAGCTTGATCTGGGCGCGCGGCTGACGGTGATCCCGCAGGCGCAGCTGAGCCTCTCCTCTGTTGCGTTTGATGACTTTGACGGTGAGCGCTACGGGGAGCAGGTGACGCTTGAGGATGCGTCCAGCCAGCAGCTGCGGCTTGGGCTTGAGTTTGGTGCGCAGGAGGCACAGGAGACGCGTCGACTTTATGGCATCGTGAACCTGTTCCATGAGTTTGGCGCGGGCAGTGAGGTGAATGTTGCGGGGGCGACCCTGACAACCGAGAGTGAGCCCTGGGCAGTTGGGGTCGGCTTCGGCGGCAACTATGCCCTGACGGACCGCGTGGACCTCTTTGGCGAAGCCTCTTATGCCACCGGGCTCAGCAACGCCGGTGATACCAGCGCTCTGAGTGCAAATGCAGGCCTCAAAGTGGTGTTCTGAGGGGGTGGGTCTGGTCGTTGTGAGGACTGGAACGTCAGCAAGTAGGCAATTCCGGAGCAGCGCACCGACCACGCCGAATATCGGCCAATTCTCCGCGACAATCCTGAATTGGTAGAATGAGCCCTTACCGGCCTTTGCTTTGGTTTTCGTCTTTGCAAACGCAGCATGATAGTTCGGCCCAATCCAGACCTTCACCTAGCAGACCCGATGCTGCGTTGCGGCCCGTCATAGCTGCCGTTCGCTGCACATGCTAAACGTTGGCGAACTCAGGTCTTGCGGACGCGGCCGAGGTCGTCGTCTAAGACAGTGTGCACATTGCTAAAGCCTTGCGCTTATAGAGAGCAAGGCCAGACAATGCACCTTGGTCTACCTACAGCGCAGGGTGATAGTGCTCAATCAGCAGACGTGTGAGCTGCTCTCCCCTACCGGAAAGTAGCGCAATATCCTCTTCTGACATCGAGAAGAAATCGGTAGGGTAGTCTTTCACTTGATCGCGGGAAATGAGATCAGATGGCCTATGGGGAAGACCTTTGTCTTGCAACCCAAGGTAAGGTAGCACAAAACCCGTAATCTGTTCGCTTTCTGCCAGATCATGCAGCAGAGAATAGCCTTGGTTCGTCGCTCGGCGGAAAATTGAGTTCACCGCGGCATTCATGCGACCGCCCCAATTGTAGACAAGGTCGTCGCCGGCTGGTTGACCGTGGCCTGCGTCGCAGCTGATGATGAAGTTACACTCAAAGACGTTGGTTGAGTATTTTGGGGATCGTCCTGGGACGAGACATGAAATTCCCAGGTTTTCGTAAACTCCCCCATCCGAAAGCAGCACGCGTTTTTTTGCTGTCCGACCCGACTTTTCGAATTCAAGAACCTGGTCAAAGGCCGGTAGGAGGACAGGAAATGCAGCGGACGAAGCAACTGCTTGTGATACACGCGGCGACGCTCCCACCGTGGTTCCAAGTCTCCAGCATCCCGTTTCCTTTGATCCATAACGAAAGGCTGTCGCGGTCCGAAGCTCGGATGCATTGATCACAACGTTCAACCCGCTACGACTGACCTCGTTCATCCGCATGTCCCCAAAATGCGAGCCGCGGAGGTGTCTTTCAAACGCAGTCGATCGGCTGGCATAGCGACGGAACGTCCGCGCCAACCATGTCGCGATCGTTCCAAAGGGATTGTCGCGCCAACCGACCTTGCTCAACAGAAAACTGAGGACGAGCAACAGGTTTGCCACAAGCATCGTTACACCTGATGTGACCAGGGTGCCCAGGATGAGCAGGGTTTCCTTTGAAAACAGGGTTTCGCGAACAATCCCTTTGACCAAACCACGGCGCAAAATTGCAATCACTCGGTCTTCGAAATCCTCAAACGAGTCGTCCGAATACGCCCATAGTGCGGCGATGACGCTGCCACCAGAAACCGATGAAACCACCGAAACGCGCTCAAGGAGACCGCGATCCTGGAGCGCGCGCAGACATCCCAGATGGAAGGCTATGGCGCGGGAGCCCCCGCCAGAAAGAGCGAGCCCAATTTTGAGAGGGTCTTCAGACATGTTGTGGCCTCAGAACGATCCGCACCCGCCTTGGCCCAAAGTCGAGCTCCCCCCGCCGATAGAGATATACGCCCCATTCGGGGTCAGTTGCGGCATGTCCAATGATGAGCATGACCGTATGTCTGGGCGGGGTTTTGCTGATTTGCAGGATGTTCTGCATCGCGCCAAGATCCACGTCGCTTGGGTTCGGGGGAGACACTGGATGGGTGTGCCAGATGCCGATGAAGCGCGATGCGCCGCCGCTTCTGCGCTTTTCGAGTTCGCTTCTTTCCCGCGTCCCGTCCGTACCGCAGAGGAAAAGTTGCGGAGAGTGGACGGAATCTGGCGGGGGACCAGTGACGGCGTCCAGGTGCAACAACCCGAGACTGTCGTCTATTTCTCCGAACATCAGGCCCCCGGTTTCGACATCGGGTCCGAGAGTTCTGGATCCTCGTGACACTTCTGCGGCGATGCCTTTCGCCGCGGCCTGGGAGACGAATACATTGTGCCCATGGTTTCGTTCTTTGTGCCGGATCGGGTCCAATACGTTCAGTCGCGCGAGCTTTGGTGTCTCTTCGCTGGTTACGTTGGGAAGAAACGCAACAAGGGAACCATCGCGTTCCTCATTCGCCAACTCTTTGAAACCAAGATTGACGAGACTGGCCGCGTGGTAGGCCATGTCGGCAGCTGAGGCTTGGAATGTTGGCTCAGAACACCCCGGCTCAGGTTGGAACAGATCGACCTCGCCGGGCTGTGGCCAAAATGCACGGGCGAGTTTTTCGCGGGTCGGATTGTTGAAACAAGCGATCTGCGCATTTCGAATGATAGATTTGGGTCCGCCAGTAACAGGCGAGCGACGTACGACGACCCGTCCAAATTGCGCGCGTGCGCTCACCGACATCGCAAGGATTGGCGGGGCGGCTGGGTCGTTCCTTAGATCTTCTTCCAAAGCTTCTGCCACAGCCCGGGATGCAGTGGCATCGATGATCACGTCAAAGTCGCGCCCGAGTTTTGAGAGCACTCCGTATTTGAGGTCCTCAAAGCCGATAGTAACATCGCAATGGGGTGCAATCTTTTGGAGCCGATCTCGGGTGGCCGATGCCTTTGCGTGACCGATTTCAGCATCATTGTATTGCTGCCGAACGAGAACACCCGAAGTGACGATCGCCTTGTCGACAATCTTGATGGAGGCGACGCCAGCCCGAACCAAAGTATCAGCTACATGGGAACCAAGTGCGCCGCATCCCAAGAGCAAGATCCGTTTGCCGCGGGCGGAAGCCATAGCACTCCCTGTATCTCGGCTAAGCGTGACTTCTTCGCGTGCTTCGTCGACGCGACACCATTCGACGCTCGCATCAAAACTCCATTGAACAAAGGCTTCAATTGCATCATCGCGATCGTCACCGCCCGCTTGAATGGCACGTAATGCAGTCACGGCTTCGCCGTTGATCCGCCAAATAGCCAGATGCTGCCGCAGTGGACCGTTTGGATCCCGTCGTCGCATTGGCGTCCCAAGGACCACAAACAAGGGCTGATCTACCCCGAGCGATGCAAGTTGCGATGTCATCACCACATAGAGATTGACCCAGCCCCCTGATCCGGGCCGCTCAGGTGTAGAATCCGTTCCTGTTTTGCT
>NZ_WVNW01000036.1 GCF_013179285.1 Roseobacter sp. HKCCD6576-2
GGCCGTTTGACCAAGTTCAAGGGGCGGGTAGCAAGCATTGCACCGGGGCTTTCGGGCGTGGCGACTGCGGCGGTGCCGCAAACAACGGCGCTGGCGGTAACCTGCACCCTTCTGACATCCGCACTGGGGCTGTCTCCCGCTCAGGCAGATGTGGGGCGTGGGTTCTTCGGGTATTGGGTCGAGGGCGAAGAAGATTCTACGAATTTTGATACTTTTGAGAGCTTTGGCACGTTAACCCTCCCTGGAACCAGCACTCCAGTCTTGAGTCCTGACGGTGAAACGCTTGATATCGGCGCTGTTGCGCTTAACATTGGCAATGAGCATGGCCGTGATGGGAGATTCATGGTTTCTGATGGGCAGCGACTCGTAACAACCAATGGCATAGCTGTGCGCGGTGGCGAGTTTGCTGTCACTGGCGCGGGAGCGATCGTGGAGACCTCGGGTATCTCCGTTTATTCCAAGCCACATCGGCTCGGAAAACTCAGTATTGCCGACGGTGGAGTCGTTAGGATCACTGGGGCGCAATCTGAAGTGGTACAGCTTGTGTTTGGACTGGATCTTTATTGCTACAACCATAACGATAGTTCCCGACGTCCGGACGCTGACTGCGCGCATGAAACTGAGCTTGAAATCGATGGTGAGGGCTCCCTATTGGAGCTAACTCCACCCTCAAGCGGTCATTTGGGATTCCTTAACAGTTACGCCGATGTGCAGACCGCAACCATTACGATCTCGAATGGCGGAATGTTCAGGGTCCGTGAAGCAACAGGGAATTATCGCGTGTACGTCCGTTGTGATCCTATCCCTGATTCGATTGCGTGTAACCCGATTTATCGTAATGTCTCGCATGAGGAAGCGAATGCTGGCCCATACGGCGCCCACCCTGATGGTCATCTAGTGTTCAACATTGGCGCGGCTTCGGGGGAGGCGGCTGTTGCGGCTGGATTTGTCGACTTCCACAAGCCACTTCCTCTAGCGGGTACCAGTCAGCTTGTCTTCAATCACACCAATACCGACTATGAGTTTGGGGCGGCAATCAGCGGCACTGGCTCTGTTCTTGTCGAGAACGGCACAACAATTCTGACCGGTGCGAACACTTATACCGGTGGCACAACGATCACGGGCGGCACTTTGCATGTGGCGGAGGGCGGCAGCATTGCGGGTAACATCATCAACAACAGTCCCAACGCGCGTGGCCTGGTCTTTGCCCCCTCTGAAGCGCTCACCTACGAGGGGGTGATCTCGGGCACGGGCAACCTCACAAAAGAGGGTCCGGGTCGGCTGACGCTGACCAGCGCGAACAGCTATACCGGCGGGACGACGGTCACCACTGGCACATTGCGGTTGGCCGACGGTGGCAGTGTTGCTGGAGACATGACAGTCACGGGTGGCACGTTGCAGGTGGATGACGGCGGCAGCATTGATGGTGCCACGACGGTGTCCGGGGGGGCACTGTTGGTGAATAGCAGCCTACAAGGGATCACACTCAACGATGGGGGTGTGCTTGGTGGCGATGGGACTGTTAGCGGGGTGTCCGTGAACTCTGGAGCAACTCTGGCGCCAGGCAATTCCATCGGCACACTGAATGTAGACGGGGATATCACCCTGAGCGCAGGCTCAAGCTACGCGGTTGAGGTCAATAGGAACGGCGCAGCTGATCTTCTGGCCGTTGATGGTGGCGTGACGATTGACCAAGGGGCCGTGGTCCATGTTTCGGCTGAACATGGCACGGATACCGGCTTCTACTATGCGCCGTCCACTGCATACACTATCCTGACGGCCGACAATGGTATCACCGGAACCTTCGGTGGCGTCACCGATAGTTTTGCGTTTCTGGATTCAACTCTGGATTATAGGACGTCCAACCAGGTCATCCTGGTGTTGGAGCGTAACCTGACGAGCCTTGCGGATGTTGCCGTCACAGAGAACCAGCGAAACGTTGCGATCGCTGTTGGCAACCTGAACGCAAGCAATGATGTCCTGAATGCGGTCATGGGCCTCAGCGCAGATGATGCGCGCAGTGCCTATGATACCCTTTCCGGGGAAATCCACCCTTCGGTCGATGGCTTGCTGATTCAAGACAGCAGCCTTGGTCGCACTGCGGTTAACAACCGTCTCCGTAGCGCGTTCGATGGTGTTGCCCCAAACGAACAACAGGCGATTGCCCAGGACAGGTCCGGTGGAAGCTCCATGGGGTGGTTCGAGGGCTACGGGCAGTGGAACTCCATCAGCGAGACCGACAATACGGCTGCACTGGACAGCCAGACGACCGGCTTTGTGGCCGGTCTCGACACCAACACCCTCGTTGATGAATGGCAAATCGGTCTGTTTGCCGGTTATGGCTCCAGCAGCTTGAGTGTCGATGACCGGGAGGCTTCGGGTGATGTCGACAGCTTCGTTCTGGGCGCATATGCTGGTTATCAGCTGAACAACTTTGGCTTTCGGTTCGGGGCAAGCAATGCCTGGCACAACGTTACCAGCGACCGGACCTTGACTGTCGGCGGCTTTTCCGATGAGCTGAGCGCAGATTATGCAGCCAATACGTTCCAGGTCTTTGGCGAAGTTGGCTATACACACACAACCCAGCTCGCCCGAATTGAACCGTTCACCGGCTTGGCGCTTATCAATCAGCGCACGCACGACTTTGTCGAGGAAGGGGGTGCAGCAACTCTCTCCACAGGCACTTCTTCACAGTCAGTTGGCGTCTTCTCATTGGGCACCCGGTTTGAGCGGCAGCTTCAAATCGTCGGCAGTGACGCGACCCTGCTGAACGGCAGCTTGGGCTGGCACCGCGCGCTCGGTGATTTGGACCCGGTCAAGACCATGCGCTTTAACGACAGCAGTGTCTTTGAAGTTGCCGGTGCTCCCGTCGAAGAGAACACATTTCTGGTCGAGCTGGGTCTGAGACACCAGGTGGATGGCGTCCTCTTCAACCTGAACTACTACAATGAATTCGGAGACCTCGCACAGAACCAGGGCTTCAGTATCAATGCGTCGTTCAGGTTCTAGGCCATGTTGAACAGCGAGTGCTTCATCAAAGACATGAGCTGTGGTGAGGCGCTCAATTGCTTTTCTTGGAATGTCCGTTCACAGTGGCCAAGGTCATTCGGAGTGTTAGCCAGCCTTCATGTTGTCTATGATAACACCTCATAATGGGAAGTCATGACGCCTATTGCTTTTATCGACTTATATTGCGAACGGACTGCTCCTGGCTTTTGCAATGAGCCTGTAAAAGCGATCAGCAATATTGGTTTTGTGATAGCTGCGATTTTCGCGTGGCGTATATCGCAAAAAAGAAAAGACGTAACCCCAGATTTATGGGAAATTTCGCTTTTTATGTTGGCGGCTTTGATTGGATTAGGCTCATTCCTGTTCCACACCTTTGCGAACAGCTACGCTGAACTTGCCGATGTCGTTCCGATTTGGAGTTTTGTCGCGCTCTATTTATTTGTTGTGATCTACAGGTCAACAGGCGAAGACGTCAAAAGAACGGTCCGTATTTCTGCAATCGCACTATTCGTTACCGGAACTGTATTCTGGTTTATGTCAGGCAATATCGTGACCGACATCCATAGTCACGACCACAGTCGTGGCTCGTTTAATGGGTCTTTGCAATACCTACCTGCCTTGGTCGCGTTGATCATCTTTAGTCTGATAACCGCCCTTCGCCGTCACCCGGCACGCAGAATGATCGTTTTCGCGACAACGGCTTTCTCACTATCCCTTGTCATGCGAACAATTGATCATTCGGTATGTGATCTGACAGGCATCGGAACCCATTTCCTTTGGCATATCCTGAACGCCGTCATGATTGGCATGCTGCTGGTTACCCTGGTGCGAGAGTATCCCCGTTTTGCGTCTACTAGGTGAAGTCCCGGAAGAGGGTGCTTACAAAAGATGTTGAAACCCATCGAGTGGATAAGCTGAGCTTCGTGAGGCGATTGCCAATCCGCGTCCGATATTAGGCGCGTGCCAAGCTGGCCTCCATCGCAAAGACCAGCTCGGCTTACCACCGGCACGCGACGCGGTGCGAGCCCCTTTGGCAGCATGATCCTGAGGGAGGATCATAAAGCAGTTGCTCAAACAGGGGGATCGGAGACGGGAGCGCGTGGAGCTTGCGCCGGAGAGGCTGAATTCACTTCAGGGAGCTGACGCAGCCGACGTGCTCTATCCTTGTTAATCCGTCAAAGCGCCTCCAGTTCCTTGCGGCGCTGCGGAACCAGATGCGAGACAAGTGTCCTTGCTGGACGGGCCTCTTGTCAGAAAAGGTGTTAAAGAGGTGAGGCCAACATCAGAGCAGCAGCGGGTCGTTTCCTGCGATATCAGGAGCCTGCACCCGTGGAGGCAATACGCGCGCAAGCACTCCAAAGCGCAATTGAAACAGATTGCCGCCAGTATCAAGGCATTTGGCTTTACCAACCCGGTATTGATTGACCGCCAACAGACGATCCTGGCCGGTCACGGGCGCGTGGCGGCGGCTCAGCTCCTGGGCTGGACGCTGGTGCCCTGTCTTTACGTCGAGCATATGAGTGAGGTTCAGAAACGGGCCTATGTACTGGCAGACAATCAGGTTGCTCTGAATGTAGCCTGGGACGAGAGTTTCTTGTCCGAAGAACTGCAGGCTCTGTCTGAAGCTGATCTGGGGTTCGACCTGGACCTGAACGGGTTTTCCACTGCGGAGATCGATGAGCTCTTCGCGCTGGATGCCCGGGAAGTCGGTCACGATCCCAAAGATGACAGGCTTCCGGAAGCGGCGCCGAGATGCGTCCAGCCGGAAGATATCTGGTCCCTTGGATCTCATGGCCTGATTTGCGGTGATAGCCTGGACGCTGCTGTGGTGGACGCCCTGATGCAAGAGGGGCGGGCCGGATGGTGTTCACCGACCCTCCCTACAATGTGTCCGTGGAGGGTCATGTCAGTGGTAAGGGGAAGACTAGGCATCGCGAATCTGCGATGGCGTCCGGTGGGCGCTGACGTCAGACACACTCACACATCCTGCAAAGCTGGTGCCGAAGGACGGGAGGGATGATGTGATCGATGAGTGGTTTACATAGATTGACAATCTGTGTAGATTTGATTGCATCTAACGGAGAAGTCCCATGCACATATCCTTGACAGATCGGCTGGATGACTACGTGCGTGAGAAGGTGGCCACGGGGCTGTACAACAACGCTTCTGAGGTGATCCGTGAAGCTCTGCGCCTCAAGATCGCAGCAGAAGAAACCGACGAGATCAAGCTCCAGAAGCTGCGCGATGCCATTGATCCAGCACTCGCACAGGCGGATCGCGGCGAATGTATACCCTTTGACATGGACGTTATCTTGACAGAGCTTGATCAGGACATGTCCACGAATGCCTGACCTGACTATCGCGCCTCTTGCGCGGGGTGACATCAAAGATATTGGTCGGTACACACAAGAAACATGGGGTATGGCACAGCGGAACACATATCTGCGGGCCTTTGCTGCCATCTTCGAACAGATACGTATTGGGACCGTCGTGGGACGTGCACGGGGCGAGATCAGGGAAAACCTGCTCTGCTATCCCTGCAACAGGCACATGATCTTTTTCCGCCGTACCTACATTGGTGATGTCGAAATCTTGCGTGTCCTGCATGAACGCATGGACTTCGAACGGCACCTCTGAGATCAGTTATCCTTTAGACGCCAATCCCTTAGGCTTCCCAAGCCGCGCTGACACCGCCTATAACAGTCCTATGATCCAACGCCTACAATCCTTCCTGATAGGCCTCGCGCCCGTGCCGGCAACACCGCCTTGGGGGCATATCAACTCCACCAGCAACCCGCGCTGGACCATCAACACGCTATCTCCCTGACAGAATTCATGGCCGCGAACCAAGATAAAAGCTAACTGATAGCTTGAAGTGCAAGAGCGACTTGGATACCCAAACGTGATCTTTTCTGTCTTCGAATGTCCGAAGGACTTCTCTACCGGCTTGCCTGAGACTGGTTCGAACAGGTCTCCTAGCACAGACACATCTAACCATCTATTTTTGAATGATTTTTCTCGCTGATCTTCTCTTTGGATTTCGGGATCTTTGCGATGCGGTTCTGGTGCGTGAGACGGATTTTGCGAGAATCGCGCTCAGATGTCGTCCGTCCGTCTTACTTGCCCGACTGTCAATCGGCATCCAAACGTGCCTCCTTATAGGCGTCCAAAATTGACTCCCTTTGTGCTTGGCTGGCCCGGCGCTGCGTAGCCCTCACATAGCGGAGCCGCGGCGGGCCAGCGGGGTTGCTGATGAGATGGAACAGAAGTTGACCGCCTGTTTGTGATACTGGATGATGCACGCGGAAGCGTGGTGTTGCGATTTCCGGTGGGAGAGCGTGAGACACAGGTGTGGAATGGTTTCTGGGCGCAGGATCAGGGGGCGAGTTGCCTCTATGGGATGGTGGACCTGTATCATGATTTTGGGTCTGGCAGTGAGGTGCGGGTTGGGTCCGCGTCGCTGACGAGTGAGAACGAGGCTTGGGCGCTTGGGGTTGGCGTTGGGGGCCGCTATGCGTGGACTGACCGCGTGGATCTCTTCGGCGAGGCCTCCTATGCCACAGGGCTCGGCAACGCCGGGGATGCAAGCGCCCTCAGCGCAAGCGCAGGCCTCAAGGTGATGTTCTAGAAACCCCAGGCCCCACTTCGCACCGGACGACAGACTCAATCATAGTCGGTTCCTATCCAAGTATAGGATTTGGGAATTTCCTGAAGGCAGCAAGCTAGTTCTATTGTTCAGTATGGAACGATTTGATTGGCCAGCGAGTGCTTGGCTAAAAACCGCCAATTTCCACAATAGATTCAGCCTGTTACTTGCAGGCCGAATGGGTCTGGCGTATCATCGGTTCATCGGTTCATCGGTTCATCGGTTCATCGGTTCATCGGTTCATCGG
>NZ_WVNW01000037.1 GCF_013179285.1 Roseobacter sp. HKCCD6576-2
TGCTGTTTAGCGCAGGATATCGCGCGCAAGGCGGTGACCCCAATCCCTACATTGGATTTGCGCTCAGTCACAGGTTTTGAGCCTCAGGGTGAAATCCAGCTCTGGTGGCCTGTCCCAATCGGGCGGTTCGGTTTGATGTTAGTGCATCGTTGACCTCTGATCCATCGGAGCGATGCTTTCTGGTGCACGTGGACGGTATCCCAGGGAGCTGGGCGGCCTGCTTATTGTGTCTTCAGTCGCTTTGACCCGTACCTAGGCGGCATTGAACAACAGCTGGGAGAAGAACGATCCGAAGGGCGCACAGCCGGTAGCTTACGCTGCACAGATCGGCGTTGCCGAAAACCCTCCCCGACACACCGAGTTCGGCGAAGACAGTCGATACAAGCAAGACGACGAGCGGGGCTCAGGAGTCTCCCTTTGCTGCCTCAGCCAAGATCAACCTGTCCAAAGTCAGGTTTGACGCCGCTCTGTCTAACCGCTCGTTCTCTTTCTGAAGACGCTTCAGTTCCTTCAATCGGTCTGGGCCCGTTCCGTCGTACTTCTTCTCCCAGCGGTGGAAGGTTTGTTCAATCGCATCAATCTGCCGGATCGCATCAGGACAAGGCATGCCTCGTCCCATCAGAGCCTCAACCTGCCGTAACTTCGTGACAATCTGTTCTGGCGTCGGTCGCTTGTTCGCCATCTCTATCCTCCGTTTTTATACATAGCGGGGGACCACTTCATTTGGAGGCATCACTCTGCGTCCTTGTTGAAACGAGATGGCATCATTATTCTAAACCGTTTAGATCGGCACTTAGGCGGCTGCTGACAAAGACCTCTTAGTACATTGTGTGCTTTCCGTGCGTCCAACCCCGCCAGTAGACAAACTTCACGAAAATCAGCTGAAGGAAAAGTTCCAATCCAGCGTTCGGCGCCTTTGCGGTTTTTCTCCATTAGGGGGTTGGAATTGCACAGGTCTCTAACAGCCATCATGATTACGGACTGCCAAAGTCGTTTGGATGCTATCGGGTCATTCAAATCCAGCGTTCCAAATGATATGAGTGAGTATCGATAATCATCTGAGCAATATCGAGTATTCATAAAGCACCAAATGCAGCCGGAATTGACTAGCGGAGTGACCACCGCGGGGACTGTAGGCACCTGGCTGATATCTGTTTTTCTGGTGTTTGTTCTTCTGCGTAAAACGTAGGAAGATGATCAAATCCCGCCGAAACGTCCTCGTGCAAATCACCAGCCAGTTCGCTTTCATTGGTAAGGGCCTGCGCCTTGGTAGCTGCGTATTCAATGGTATCTATTGTACGATTCTCTGACACGCATCGGGCTGGCCGGCTCTCGGACCATTAGACCAATTGACGATACCTTATAAAACTCTATTCATCCGTTCAATGGTTAATGAATATCTGTCAGGCGCTACCGCCTTGCGCGGCTTCATCTTCGTGGGCTTTGTGGATTTCGACGGTCTTGTCCTGGCGGGTGTGTATGATTCATTATCAAGAGAAGCAGCAAAATGTCTTACAATAGCGTGCATTGTTGAGGCACTCCGTGGTCAATATATACTAGAAATTGAACGACGCACTCAGGCCGAAACCCTGGTTCTGCGCGAGGTCCGCGAATTTACTGTAGTAGCTCACACCGAAGAAGACGCCACCAACCTCATGTCTCAGGTCCAGATTAAGCAAAACCGCATCCTGTTCGATGGCAGCTCCGGTTGTGCTAAAGGCATTGTCCTGTAAAAGACGCATGGTCTTGACCGGAGCCAAATCACCGAGCGCCCGACGCCACCTGAGGCTCCCATCAAGGAAGACACTCCTATCGCCGAAGCTCTCGAGCTGCCGCTCGAACCGGGTACCCAGGGAGAAGGCGCCGACAGTCTGTGGAGAGTTGTTGGCACGCAGAACTGCGGTACCGTCTTCTTCGACAAAATCCTGTGTGCGCTGATTGATAAACGCCAAGCCGCTGAAAGGCTCAATTCGCGCGAACCAGGTTGTCTGTGTATAGCTGACCTCACCAAAGGCCTGGAATGCACTGGCTGCATAATCCTCCGTACTCAGCAGGCCATCGGAAAAACCGCCGACAGTTACGCTCCGGTCGGTGGTAACGTTGTTCCAGGCATTGCTTGCCCCGAACCGAAAGCCTAAATCATTAATCTGATAGCCGACATATCCGCCCAGAGCGAAGCTATTGGCATCGCCGGAATAGCCAAGGCCATTGAGGGCTACACTGCTGTTGCCATAGCCAGCAAACAGACCCATCCGCCAGCCACGGAGGGTGTTGGTTTCGAGACCACCACCGGCCACAAAGCCGGCAGTCTGGCTCTCTATTATAGCCGTATTGTCGGTCTCGCTGATGGAGCTCCACTGCCTATAACTCTCGAACCAGCCCATGGGGCTTCGACTGGACCCGTCTAGGGCGATCGCCTGTTCTTCGTTTGCAGCGACACTATCAAAAGCGCTGCGAAGACGGTTGTTGACGACAGTGCGACCAATACCGCTGTTTTGCGTCGGCGCCCCGTTAATCGACGAGTGGACCTCAACGGAAAGATCATCAAATGCACTGCGGGCTTCGTCCGCGCTGAGCGTAAGGATCGCATCAAGAACGTCATCATCCGCGTTCAAGTTGCTGACAGCGATCGCGACGTTTCTCTGGTTTCCCATGACGACGACGCTCTCAAGGTTGGTCTGGTTGCGATCCAGCGTCAGGATGACCTGGTTGGGCGTCCCATAATCATAATCCAGGGAAGAATCTAGAAACGCAAAGCTGTCGGTTACACGACCAAAGCTTCCTGTGATGCCGTCTGTGGCATTCAGGATGGTGTAGGCAGTAGACGGCGCATATTGGAAGCCTGTATCTGTGCTATTTTCAGGCGAGGCGTTGACCTTAGCCATTGGGTCAATTGTTGCGCCACCATCAATAACCAGACGATCTGCCTCGCCAGCTGCTTTGACCTCAACCGCATAAACCGAGCCTGCGTTAAGGGTGATACTGCAGTCGACACTCAGTGTGCCAATGGATTTGCCGTTTGTATCGGGGTCAGGACTATTGGGATCAGTTAAGCTATTGAATTTATTTAGAGTATTGAAGGTGGCAACATCATCTGGATTACCCCCTCTGACTTCGAAATCTACCTCGTTTATCACCACATCAGCGTGGGCCGGGAGCAGTCCCAGTCCGTGAGTCAGAATAGCGCAGGCTGGCGCAATCGCTGCAGTCTGAGCGGCAAGGCGGATACGAATGAGTATTTGTTGAGCGGCTTGCGTCACATGAAGAAGCCCAAATTTGCCACGGATATTGGCGATTTCCAGTCGCGAACTCGAGCAGGCTTTCCTGTTGGGCTTCGCAAGCAATTTAGAGATTCTCCACAAGAAGCACCGGGCAGATCTGCATTTCAAGAAGACGATAGTTCAGAAACTGCGCTCTCTTTGCCTCGAAGCTTTGACTGATACCTCTCCCTCGGAGACGGCGAGCGAACGGAGCGAAATACCCACCCTATGCATTAAGTTCAAAAATTAGGACCATGTTGTTGTATCGAGAAATACTAAGGTGCTATATATCAATAGGCGCCTGCTATGCTGAGGCTGTTTGACCTATGCGAAATCGCGGGGTTTTCGGCCAGTTCGAGTCGAACTATTATTGGCCAAGTATGTTTGGGTCTGGGCGTGTACTTCTGGCCGATAATGCGCTCCTGCTCTAAGCCGAGCGCAATGCCCGAATGGCAGTTGAGTTTGGCGTTCCATGATTGATCTTCCGGTCCGCCATGCCCTCCTCAACCGACAACCCGATGGTATAAAACGATGCATTACATCACAGGGCGCTGCGCCGCCTCTTCGATCGGCAACGGAGTCTTACTGCGCTCCAGTCAGGGAGTGGGTTCAAAAAACCAATTCGTAGTTAGCCCAGGACGCTGCGGCAAACTGGTTCTCGCTTCTTAGTCAACTGATGCCGGAGAGTGCGCCGCTCGTGCTTGCTGTGACCTGAGCCCTAGTTTTGGAGTTCCCCCGGTTTCGTGGACGGTTATGGGCTTGGGGGGTGTTTACCGCATGTGCTATCTTCATAATTTCTAATCCACAATTCCGGTATGGCAAGGATTCGGTCAGTTCCTAATTTAGGGAAATAGCTAACCAATCTAATGCTCGTATCCACATTTTTCTGCATTATTGGATGTGCGTATTTCCAAACATACTCTGTCGTATTAGATTAAGAGTTGGAGATGCCATAATCACTTAACGTGGCCGGGGGGCTTATGCGCACCTCATACACAATGCCTCAAGCCCCATATTGTATGTAAAAAATATTTGGTCTCGAAAGCAAATATAAATAAGCTATTGTAATATAGACAATAACTATCGATAAAGTGACTATCTCTTGTTGGAATCGATCACCAGAAATTCCGACAAGAGAGTATCGGATACATGGAAATGCACCAAATTCGATATTTTTTGGCAGTTTTTGAGTATCGAAATTTTACTCACGCTGCACGAGCAATGAATGTCTCTCAGCCTTCACTTACGACTGCAATTAAGAAGTTAGAGGATAGACTGGGTGGCAAATTGTTTATGCGTGATCGTGCCGGATGTAGTTTAACACCGTTGGGCCTGGTTGTTCTCCCATATCTAAAGGAGATTATGCAACAAACTCAAAAGGCGATGTTGCATGCCAAGCGTCACATTCGTCTCGATGGTGTTCCCATCAGTGTCGGAGTTGTTGAGGGTATCGGGTTGCTCAGAATATCGAATGCAATAGCGCGGTATCAATGTCGTGCACCAGAGGCTGATTTTGAGATCGTCGTCGAGAGGCAAAGCATAGTGTTAAATGGCCTTCGGGAAGGTCGTTTTGATATTGCTATAACAAGTGCCGATGCCGCATCTGAACTCTATCAGTCGGTGCCCCTGTACAGCGAAGTTTATCGTATTGTCGTTTCGGCCACACACCCGCTTAGTCAAAGGGAAGCCGTAAACTTGGGTGTGCTGGTGGGTGACGAAACGTCGGCCAGGGTTGATCGCGAGATGCGTGAAGGCTTGTTTAGCTTCTACGCACATTGTCGAGATACAATGAAGTTAACCCATCGGTCCAACCGAATTGATGGGCTGCTAGAGCTGGTGCGATCGGGAAGGGGTTTCTTAGTCTTACCCGATACAGCGATTCCAAAAAGCAAGGAGTTCGCTTCGCTGGCTATTGCGGATGCAGATTTTGAACGTCATGTGGTAGCACTTCGATATCTCCACCAACCAGCACGATCCGAAATTCGGGGGTTCACTCGAGAACTGGCCAGACACATGCCAGTGGAGGAGCACTGCATATGATTGTTCTCAAGCAACTAGTCATGGCGTATTTCGTTGAAAAACTCGAGCTTGATCGGGAGGTAAGTCGCTGATTCAATTTTT
>NZ_WVNW01000038.1 GCF_013179285.1 Roseobacter sp. HKCCD6576-2
AGGATGAAACGCTCAAAGAACGCCCATTCTTCGTCCGACATAAGGTCTCGTGCCAAGCTGGTCTCCATCGTAGATACCAGTTGGAAGCACGTTTAGCGCTGCCTGTGAATCTCTTTTTTTCAACACGACCTAGCTCCCACCAGACCGGCAAAAACACCGATCAGAATTGTCGGTAATAAAGCAAAGGTGCGCCCGCTATTAGAGCATGAGGCAAGCGGGCGACTCTCTCGCCAGTTTCTACTTCTGGTCATTTTTACCACGCCCATTCGTTGGTTTGGTGCACAAGTTCACTACTCGTATTAATAGTTTTTCCATTCTAATGCTGCCCGCGCGGTATAGCTTCACGGTATCGAATGCATTCCACAGCATTATACAGAAACATCTATTATCGGCTTCTTTTCAAAGATGTGGCCTAACTAGTGTTATCAACGCCTGCCGGATCGGGGAATTGATTTGATCGTTATGCTCACTACTCTCTGGCATACAATTGTATGCATTTCGCTTTTGTGGGTGTGTACCTAGTCAATTCCCGAATGAATCCCCTGACTTCGGGCCGCACAGGCTGGTGTAGATACCTAAGTGCTACCACATGCCGTTCATATTTTGCACCTTCGATGGCTAGTGACACAAATTCGTTGCTTCTCGGAACTGCAGTATCGGGTAGGATCAAAAACCCTTGCCCTGATCGTACCAACTCTAACATCCAATCAATGCGGTTAGACCTGTGGGTGAACTTCACAGTATTTTCGAAACATGTACAGAAGCTAAACAAGACTTCACGTATCTCGCGGTGAACTCTGGCCAGCGTGTGCTCGTCAACCAACACATCCAAGTCCACTGTTTCGCTTTGACTAAGTGGATGAGTGGCTGAAACGACCACGCGGTAAGTTTCACTATAGAGTGGTTCGACCTGGTAAAGATCAGATGCAGCATCCGCGCCTGTTATAGCGATATCAAAACGACCTTCCCGAAGGCCATTTAGTAGTGAATTTTGCTTTTCGACCATAATCTCAAAATTCACTTCTGGCGCGAGAGATTGATAGTGCGTTATCGCTTCCGATACACGAAACAACCCGATGCCCTCAACAACTCCAACACTTATAGGAATGCCTTCTAGGCGAATATAACGCTTGGCATGTGCCGTCGCCTTTTGAGATTGTTGCAAGATTTCCCTCAGGTAAGGAAGGACAACTGTACCCAACGGTGTTAAGCTACATCCTGCACGATCACGCATGAACAGTTTGCCACCTAACCTATCCTCTAACTTCCTGATTGCAGTTGTAAGAGAAGGTTGGGAGACATTCATCGCCCGCGCTGCATGGGTAAAGTTTCGGTATTCAAAAACCGCTAAAAAGTAGCGAACTTGATGCATTTCCATGAGTTTGCAGCTCTCTTGCGGTAATCAACAGCGCAACAATTTCACAATAAATGGCTACATTAACAATAGATATTGCCTATATTTTAATAGAAAATATGTATTTGAATTCCGACTGAATATGATTTCTTCTTGTGAAAGAGTCTGAAGAGGTTGTGATTGAGTTGGGCAGTTTTATAACATGGATGTGGGCCCCCACATCCATGTTATACGCTTGTTGGTTTTTGACTCGCCGGTCGGCACAAACATGTTACCCAAAACTCGTAGGCCAATAAAATCGTTCCATATGGGGAGATTGCTCAAAAGGTGTGTGAGGCCAATAGCGGGAGAAGTATTGGTAAGTATGTTATAGTGCATGGTGGTTCTTTTGAACGAAGAGACGGCCGGATTTGTGGTATCTTTGGCTTGAGCCAGGGACTGTTAAGGTGGTGCCGTTGGAAGAGGGTATCTGGCATCCCGGAGTGGTCGTTGCTTTTGGTGGACTTAGCTTCAGCATCATCACTTCAACGTCTTGCAACGGTTGAGCAGTTGCTGCGCTCAGAACGGGTCTTGCTGTACGTGTTTCCTCGAGAGCATCATCCAGATGATTCTGGCGGCCTTGTTGAACATGATTGTTGTCGCCGGAGGAGAATGGCTTTTCCGTGATTATCTTTCAGTCCATAGGACGATCTTTTCGGGTGAACGTTTCACCATGACCGCGCGATGGGAGTGTCCTGAACTGTGTTTATCTTGCCTGTTCCATGGGTTTTCAGATACTCAAGCGTCGAAGCGCTCTCGGACCATGATGGCGAACTGATTGCGTGCTACCAATCATTCCCGAACGTTGCGACCGTCTTTCTCGAAGTTCTGGATTGCCAGATAGGTCAGTCTGGGGCTGCATCATCGGTGGGGAATGAGCCATGCGTCTTGATGGACTTGCGGATCGCGGGGTCGAAGGCAAAGAACGGCACACCTCAGCCCATGCCCGACGCCAGGCGGGGACGATCGAGGCGCATTTTCCGGCCCATTTTTCTTCAAAGGTATCGAGCTCAGCCTCGGCCGCCTCGGCGGTTGTCCGAGGATCTCGGCCCGCTTCTCTGTCAGCGTTTGGCCAATCAACGGCTCAGGCATAATGCCATTCCAACCGAGATCGCTGAAAGCATCCAGATAGAGACTTAGCGCATTTGCTACATGAGACCGAGTGCCTGAACCTCTATTGGTTCCATTCGCTTCGCCATGCCCGCGAAGAAATCGGCCGATGGCGTCGCCACTACAACACTGAGCGCGCGTATTCGGCGCTCGGCTACCTATTCCCAACGGAGTTATTGATAAAATCCACCGCGCCAGCGCTTAAGACTCTTGCAGTCTCCACGCTGACGCACAAAACAGCAACCGAAACGGAAGATCCCAGATCAAACCGGCCCTAATCAAGGGGGAAGGTGATTTGCTGTGTCATGGCGCAGCTCTTTCGGCGTTCAGGCATAAAAAAACCGGGCCGCGTGAACGCCGCCCGGTGAAGTTACAGGGAGAGTACCGTTATTCGATCATGCCTTGTTCGCGGTATAAACATTCGGCACCGGGATGCAGCGGAACATCCAAACCGTCGAGCGCGGTTTCCAGCATGATTGATGCATCACGAGCATGGTCCACGTCAAGCAGACGGCGAGTGTTGTCGTTCCACAGACCGGCGGTGATGTTGTAGATGAGCCCTTCGTCTTCGTCTGCGCTGGTGAACCATTGCGTGCCCACGGTCACGGTTGTTGCGGTCGGAACGCCTCATATGCTCAGTGTGGAATATCATCCACGGCGAAGAAGCCGTTAGCTTCGATCAGAGCGTCGACCTCGGGTCCGGTAATCGGGACAAGGCGTATATCGGCGGCTTCCGCGCCCTTGATGTCCTCGGCTTAGAGCTACACCGATGTGAGTACCCAGGCTCAGGGCCCATTGATTTCTGTTTGGTTGCGTGGTTCACCGCATCCAAAACAAGCGGTGAACACGTCTGACCTCTTCTGGCTATGCTGCTGGCGCACAACCTGGCGCGACACCGTGGAACAGAACAACTCATTCGGTTCGGCAAGGCTGATGTCGCCGCAGTGCTTGCCAGTCAGCGATTGCAGGGGTCGCGCGTGACAACTCATGCCGAGAACGTTCTTAATGTCAGTCTTGAAGACTTCGGCAAGGAGTTCGAAAAAACCGACATCGTGATCGACACCTCTGCGGATGCCCAGGTCAGACGGCGGCTGTCTTTGGGTTGGGCAAGTGCCGCGAAAGTCTTAAGGACAGAGATTTTTCACGAAGGACGTTTGGGTCTCAGCTATATCACCGCTTTGGACAATGGTCACAATCTCACAATGATGCATATGCAGCTGATCGCGCACGCTGAGCGCAACCCAGCTGTTAGGGATTGGCTCAAATATGAGGCAACAAACTCGTTCTTAGATAACGAACTTATCCTCGGCTTCGGCTGCAGTTCGATGACTACAAAGATGCCAGCTTACAAAGTCGATGCACATGCATCGGCTTCGTTCGCATTCTGCAGATAGTACACGAATGGGTTCTCGAAACCCGTCATACTTCTGAACAGCATTGACGACGATGGATTGCCCCAAGGCGCAACAGAGTGGCACCCTTCACCCATTGCAACTTTCGGCCCTACCGACGAGACCGCACACTGGACAGTGCTCGTTTCTCAATCTGTTTTGGACGAGCTGCACAATCTCAGATTGGAGCATGCACCTGATGAAACTGGTGGATACCTCTATGGCGGGATAGATGAACACTTGTCGCAGATCTATGTTGTTGCTGCTTCCAGCCAGCCACCAGACACAGTTGCGTTTCCGACATATCTCAAGCTTGGTCGGTGGGGACAAACGCCTTGGGAAAAGTGTTTCGTTCAGAGAACAAGGGGGCGGCTTGCGGTTATCGGCACTTGGCACTGTCCTTCCCCCCAGAACTGGGCCATTAGGATTGCCGAGAGAGGGGGACGGAGAATGGCTCGGAAACGGTATTCGAACGAGGACATCCTGAAGCTGCTGCGCGAGATTGAGCTGAAGCTCGCAGAAGGCGGCGACGTTCAGGCGGCGTGTCGCGCCGTCGGTTTGGCGGGATGGCACGGTTGCAGCTGTCGGAACTGCGTAGCCTTGAGAAGGAGAATGCCCGGCTGAAGAAGATCGTGGCCGAGCTCGAGTTGGACAAGCTGATCCTTAAGGAAAGCCTGAACCACCTAAAGTCCAGGGTCCCGCTGACCGGCAGTGCATTGCGATAGCAATGTCACGAAAGGGAGACGACGGAGCAGCTTCGTCTGGCCGTCGTCCACACCCGCCAGAAGCTCGCCACGTCAGAGCGGCGGACCTGCAAGGTGATCGGCCTCGCGCGCAGCCCGCGCAGTATCGCCAGCCAGACGCTTCTTGCCAGCCTCCATGAAGTCTTTTGACCACTTGTAGTAAAGGCCCCGGGATATGCCCTCGCGGCGGCACAGTTCTGCAATGCTGTCTTCACCACGCAGGCCATCCAGCACAATCCGGATCTTCTCTTCGCTGGTGTACTGCTTACGCGTCGCGCGCTTGATGTCTTTGACGATCTTCTCGCCAGCGCTCTTCCTTGTATTTCTCATCGTCCACTCCTCGGTGGTTACGATGAGCAACAAACACTCTCTTAGCAAATGACCCTATTTGGACCCATAAGTGCTGACGTCAGACAGAGTTTCAGGTGCAAGCCCCCCCCATAACGGTTACCTATCTAAATATAGGATTGAGGTATTTCCGGAGACAGCGTGCAGGTTCTAATG
>NZ_WVNW01000039.1 GCF_013179285.1 Roseobacter sp. HKCCD6576-2
GCCATGCATCCGCGGAGATGACGCGAAAGTATCAGCGCCGCCGGGACCGGTTCCGCGTGAACCTGACCAAGGCTGCGGGACTATGAAAAGATCAGGTTTCGTTGCTTCTGAGTGTTGTCAGCGCCGTGATGTGGCGCGGCAGATCGCTACGGGAATGCAGAACATCGACGATGATGACTTCCTCGGGTCGATCCAGGAAAATCAGGAAATGCTCCGCTGCTCTGAGATACCGTAAGTCCGCAGCATCATCGACCAGGATGGAGCAACTCCTACTGTGCGCCTGCCCATTTACGATCGCTTCGCAACGGGTGAGCAACTCAGCTTCGTAAATGTGTGCCTGACGGATCCCAAATCTCTCGATAGTCCAGCGGGCGATCTCAACAAGGCTGTCTTCCGCACGGCGCGTCAGCCAAAAAGATCGCTTCATGACGTTGTCCGCGCCCTCGCGAAAGCCCGACGAACCGCATCCGCCCCACTTCCTTCAGCCAAATCGCCACGTTCCGCCTGTTGAAGACCTTCGAAAAGCCCGCCCCGAATGCCGGCCAGCTGCGCCTCTTCCTGTTCGAGCAATCTCAATCCCGCTCGCATGGCCTCGCTCACGTTCTGATATCGCCCGGACGAGACCAATGCTTGAATCAACTGGTCTTGGGTTTCGGTCAGGACAACGTTGCGTGTGACCATGGTCGCATCTCCTCGCTGGCGATATATGCCAATCGGGGAGCTCGGTCAATGCTGTGGAGCTTTGCATCGTCGTCTCCAAATGGTCGTTTATTAACGGTATATGAAATTGGAAACGGCGGGTTTTCTTGCCCCTGATAGGCTATGCGGGCGTCTCCGCAGAGGATCAGACCCCTCTGCCCCAGTCTGAGGCCTTGCGATCTGCGGGAGGCGGAAGATGGCTTCTTCCCCTCGCTCATGGACCCGATCGACACGCCACCCCTCCGCGGGCAAGTTCACCCTGCAGGTCTTGGGCGCGGCAGCCGAATTCGTGCGAGCCCTGATCTGGGAACGCGCCAAGGTGCTGCAAGACGGCTACATGCAGCGGTTGAACGAGACGGCTCAGGACTGGGTGCCCCACGTCCGACGACTTCGACCTGATATGGTCTGGGAAGATGTGCTGCGGATCATTAATGGCCCCTGCCTACGGCCGTCGTCGGACGCGAAGCTGCCTCCTCTGTGTCGTAAAAGCATATGTGCGCCACGGGTTGGATCATGGGGCACGCAGACCTTCATCGCGGGCCTCAGCGCAGAGGCATTGATCGCACCCTGGATCATCAAGGGCGCGATGGATGGCGAAGCCTTTGCAACCTACGCCGAGCAGGTCCTGGTGCCGGAATTGGAACCGGGCACTGTTGTCATTCTGGACAACTTGGCCACGCACAAGGATGTGGCTGCTGCCGAAGCCATGCGAAAAGCTGGTTGCTGGTTCCTGTTCTTGCCGCCGTACAGCCCAGACCTGAACCCCATTGAGATGGCGTTCTCGAAACTCAAGGAGCACCTGCGCAGGATCGGGGTTCGAACCTTCACGGAAATGTTCGATGCTCTGTCAGAAATCTGCGATCTCGACACATCACAAGAGTGCTGGAACTCCTTCAAGGCCGCAGGGTATGTCTCAGGCTAATAGTCGGACGCTTTAGATAAAGGGACCGCGATCTGCAGTATGAAGTTCAAAGGTGCCAGATTGTGACCGTCAGGGGCGCCTTTTTCCGAGGTATGAGTGTGCGAGGCCGTGGCTTCTCGATGAAAAGCCAAAGCAAGAGGCACTACGACCTCACGCCGCCAAGACGCTGCTAGAGGTCGAAGCCGAAGCTTTGCCTTCGCATGCCTTGCAATCTCTTGGAGAGGTGTGGGGCATTCGGCCAGCTCAACGATCCATCTCGGGAGAATCGGTTCAACTGATTCTCGTCCGAGAGACTTTTTGTGCGTGGCGAGTTGCGCCTGCGACCATTACGCTTCACTCTCAGAGCATCGGTTGGGACCATACCCAAAGCCGTCTTCGCCTCAGCTGTCTGGCGTATGTAGATGAGCTACGCGATCGCAACAACACAGTTGCGGTAGATCGTTTTGACAGCCGTGCAGATCTCAAAAAACAGAGAATAATCAACAATCTAATTAGAATTTTCCGTGAGCTCTTTAGATCTGAAGTCGAAACCCATCCTTCCGACGCATCTACATGTGGTAGAGGATATTGCTTCAGGGGCGTTCTGTGGTGGCGCCTACAAGAGCTCCTTCCATCCTTGAGCTAAAGTCGGCCAGATCAGAAAACCGTTGTGAAATGACCGATCTCGGGTTAAGTCACAGTTTAACTATAGAAATCGCACAAAAAGCGATATTTGACGAGGCGGTAGTATGGCAGCAGCAGTGTTCTATGGTAATGAAGCGGACACTCCCTTCGATGAGATCATCCTCCAACAAGGAGAGCTGATCTCTGACAGACTCAATATATTGCGTCAGGAGCAGTATCCACCCGACGCTCAGAAGGGTTTGCGCCAGTTTTCTTTGGCTGAGGTCGCCTACTACCTCGGTGTGACCCAATCCACGATCAAAAAGCTTCATCTGGAAGGCAAAGGTCCCGAGCCTGAAACCTCTTCCTCGGGTCGCAGGTCGTATTCCGCACAGCAGATGATCGAGTTGCGTGCTTACCTCGATCAGCATGGCCGCCCCGGCAAGCGCCGATACCTCCCCCATCGAGCCGAGGACGAAGATCTTCACGTCATCTCGGTGGTGAACTTCAAGGGTGGTAGCGGAAAGACCACAACGGCGTCACATCTCGCTCAGCACCTCGCCTTGAAGGGGCACCGCGTCCTTGCAATCGATCTCGATCCGCAAGCATCTCTTACAGCCCTGCATGGCATTCAGCCGGAGTTGGACTCTGTTTTATCGCTGTACGAGACGCTGCGCTACGACGAAGAACGCCGGCCCATCAATTCTGTCATTCGCCCCACAAACTTCCCGAACCTTGATATCGTACCAGCGAGCCTTGATCTGCAAGAATACGAGTATGACACACCCGTAGCCCTCACGAGCCGTGATCCGTCAGAGGGGCGTGCCTTCTTCACCCGCATCTCTAAGGCGCTTGAGGAGGTCGACGATCGATACGATATCGTAGTGATCGACTGCCCTCCTCAGCTTGGATATTTGACTCTAACTGCACTCACTGCGTCTTCCTCGGTGCTCGTGACCGTTCACCCGCAAATGCTTGACGTCATGTCGATGAGCCAATTTCTCCTAATGCTCGGTGGTATCCTTCAGACAATTCGCGAGGCCGGTGCTGAGATGAAGCTGAAGTGGTTCCGGTATCTCGTTACACGTTTCGAGCCGACTGATGGTCCCCAGAAGCAAATGGTTGGTTTCTTGCAGGCTATGTTCCCCGACCAAATGCTTGAAGCTCATATGCTAAAGTCGACGGCGATCTCCGATGCAGGGATTACGAAACAGACACTCTATGAGGTTGAACGCGCTCAGTTCGTTCGCTCGACCTATGATCGCGCCATCGCATCCTTGAATGCCGTGAATGACGAGATTGCGGGGCTCATCCATCAAGCATGGGGGCGCGAAGTCCCATGATTTTGACAGCCGCGCAGATCGGTTTTGACAGCCGTGCAGATGTAAATCTCCAGATCGAGCTCGGGAGGGTTAGATGGCCAGGAAAGACCTACTAAAATCCGTGATGGGCGATGCAAGCCAGGCCAAGCACGGTGCGGAACGCTCAAGCTACGCGATGCGCGGTGCGTCGAAGTCCATGAAGGTTTCCATCGACAGCCTGGCCGAAAACTCCAAGCGGCTGCTTGAGGGTGAAACCATCGTAGAGATCGACACCGACCTTATCGATGCATCCTTCGTCAATGATCGACTCAGCGGCGATGACGAGGCGTTCGAAGAGCTAAAGCAATCTATCTCGGTCAGCGGACAGGACACGCCCGTCCTATTGCGCCCACACCCTGAAGTGCCAAGTCGTTACATGGTAGTCTTCGGTCATCGCCGCGTGCGGGCCGCACGCGCCTTGGGGCGCCGGGTCCGTGCCGTAGTTAAGGAGATGGATGACGTCGCGCACGTCCTGGCCCAAGGCCAGGAAAACACCGCGCGCGCTGACCTCTCCTTCATCGAGAAGGCGCTCTTCGCCAAGAACCTTCGCAGTCTTGGCCAAGAAAAGGATGTCATCCAGCAGGCGCTGACGATCGACGGGACGCTCCTGTCGCGAATGCTTTCGGTCACGAGCACCGTGCCGAGCCACGTGATTGAGGCCATCGGCCCGGCCAAGCAGATCGGCCGGGACCGTTGGGAAGATTTCAAAAAGCTCATGACGGAGAAGGCCAACCTCAAGGTCGCCGATCATATTCTCAAAACGGAAGGTTTTGATCATCTCGACAGCGATAAGAAGTTTGAGACCTTGCACAGCAAGGTGGCGGAGGTGGGCAGGGCGCCCAAGCGCCGCAACACCAAGGCTGCGCCTGTCAAACGCACCTGGACGGCCGGGGGGGGGCGAATCAAGGGGGTGATTGGCCGCGCTGGCCGAGCCTATAACATCTCGCTGACTTCCAAAGATTCCGCGGTATTCGGAGAGTTTCTCTCTGAGAACCTCGATGAACTCTACGCGGAGTTTCTCAGAAAAACTGAGGAGACATCGACATCATGACCTGAGGCAAAAGAAAAGCCCCCAAGCCGATCCGGCCCGAGAGCTTATCCGATTAGATTAGACACCTACTGGATACCGCTCCCGCGAATCACTGTCAACGAAAGAACGTCGTTTTGGCGAATGGAATTCTTTTGCCTCCTTAAACCACGGAGGTGAAATACAGGCATGACACAGAGCGGTTGGCGCAAGCCGACGCCGGGTCTTGGCATAGCTGAACAGCTTGCCCAAGCCGGCGAACTAATAGCTGTACCCAAGATTGAGGCCTTCGTGGCCGCGAAGCGCGTCGGGGCTCATATCGGGCTTA
>NZ_WVNW01000004.1 GCF_013179285.1 Roseobacter sp. HKCCD6576-2
ATTACAGCCACATCACCGCGCCGGCGACGACGGATGCGAAAAACATCATGCCGCGCGTCGCCGCGCTGCTTGATGTGATGGTGATCTCGGACGCCACCGCCGTTGTGGATGCGGACACCTTTGAACGCCCGATCTATGCCGGCAATGCGATCCAGACGGTGAAATCCTCGGATGCGACCAAGGTTGTGACCTTCCGGACCTCGACCTTCGATGCGGCCGCCACAGGTGGCAGCGCGGCAGTCGAGATGATCGGCGCGGCCGGTGATCCGGGCCTGTCATCTTGGGTTGAGGACAAAGTGGCCGAAAGCGACCGACCCGAACTGACCTCGGCAGGGATTGTGGTCTCCGGCGGGCGCGGCGTGGGCTCGGAAGAGCAGTTTGCGATCATCGAAGGCTTGGCCGACAAGCTGGGCGCGGCGGTTGGCGCGTCTCGCGCGGCAGTCGACAGCGGCTATGCGCCGAACGATTGGCAGGTTGGCCAGACCGGCAAGGTCGTGGCGCCCCAGCTTTACATCGCGGTCGGCATCTCGGGGGCGATCCAGCACCTGGCGGGGATGAAAGACAGTAAGGTCATCGTCGCGATCAACAAAGACGAAGAGGCGCCGATCTTCCAGGTCGCCGATTACGGCCTCGTCGCGGACCTGTTCGATGCGGTGCCAGAACTGACCGAAAAACTCGGCTAGGCGCTGCAAATCACTTATTGCGAAGGCCCGCTGATATCTCGGCGGGCCTTTTTTAATTGGAGTTTTGCTCTACCAAATTGTGCAAGACATTTCGCCATTTGCTCATCGGCTTGTCGCCCCAAGGCAAGAGCCGCGCCGCCGCCTTCCGCCTAAAGACCTTGCCGCGCGTTGAGGTCTTATGCTCCACCTTGCCAGTGGCCAAAATGCTTAGAGACAGCCAGACAGAGACCATGTCTTCTAGCATCTCATGAGTCATAAACAGCGGATCGCCCCTCAGATCACGAATGTCATAGTCACCTTCGGGAAGGCGGCCCCAAGTTCGGTGCAAATCGGAGCGGCGCACGCGCGCGAGGCGCTAGATTTCAGAGTTCACCACAACCTCGTCTATCGCTGAATTTGCCGCGCCTCTTGGGCCTTGTGTGCGAGGCTTGGCGAGGCCTATGGTGCGGCGGAAATCGGGCGCAAAAGGATGCCGAGCATGGATATTCAGAAGATCGGAATTGTGGGCGCAGGGCAGATGGGCAACGGCATCGCCCATGTCTGTGCGCTTGCAGGCTATGACGTTGTTCTGAATGATATTTCCCAAGATATGCTGGATAAGGCTGTGGCCCTGGTCGACCGCAATCTTGATCGGCAGGTGAGCCGTGAAAAGATCAGCGCTGACGACAAGGCCGCCGCGATGGGACGGATTTCAACCACCCTTGTTCTCAAGGAGTTGGGTCCGTCGGATTTGATCATCGAGGCCGCAACCGAACGTGAGACCGTCAAACAGGCCATTTTCGAAGACCTTCTACCGCATCTCAAGCCAGATACAATTCTGACTTCGAACACGTCTTCGATCTCAATCACGCGTCTGGCCAGCCGGACCGACCGGCCCGAGAAATTCATGGGATTCCATTTCATGAACCCCGTGCCGGTGATGCAACTGGTGGAGTTGATCCGCGGGATCGCCACCGATGAAGAGACGTTCAAAGCCTGCAAAGCAGTAGTCGATAAGCTTGGCAAAACGGCTGCGACCGCCGAAGACTTCCCAGCCTTCATCGTCAATCGCATCTTGATGCCGATGATCAACGAGGCGGTCTATACACTCTACGAGGGGGTCGGATCGGTTCAATCCATCGACAGTTCCATGAAATTGGGTGCGAACCATCCTATGGGGCCGCTGGAATTGGCGGATTTCATCGGGCTCGATACCTGCCTGGCGATCATGAATGTGCTGCATGACGGGCTGGCGGATACGAAGTATCGGCCCTGCCCCCTGCTCACGAAATATGTCGAAGCCGGTTGGCTGGGCCGCAAGACCGAGCGCGGGTTCTATGACTATCGCGGTGACACCCCCGTGCCGACACGCTGAGCGTTTCGACGAACGCCTGTACAATCCTTAATGCTAGGCGTCGGGATTATCTTTCAGAGACAGAGTGTGCTCACGCAACCAGGCCATGAATTGCCGCGGGTTGCCGATACGCGGCTCCCAATCCTTAGGCGTGAGCGGTCTGCCAATGATTGGCGCTTGCGGCTTGTCGAACGAATGCACCACCTCGTGGATCAGCAAACCCTGGCGCAACACCGGCGAGATCCGATTGGCAATCTGGTACCAACGTGAGTTCGCCCCCTGGAAAAAGCACGGCACGATGGTGGCACCCGATTTCCGGATCATCTTAGCTGTGAACACATTCCACTCCGCCTCAATCGCCGGGCCAAACATCGTCTCGGATGTCGCCACGACGCCGGATGGGAACAGTGCAATGAGTCCGTTTTGCGCCAGATGATCCATTGCGCGGCCACGCATTTCGATCATCTTGCTCTGTGCTTCGGGCTCGTGCGGGAATGGCACCGCAATCATATAGCTGGCCGCGCTTTCGTCGATCCCGGTCAGGATCGACCGGCTGAGAATGCGGTAATCCGTGCGGCGGCGGCCAATCAAATCGGCCAAAATCATCCCATCAACCAACCCGTGCGGGTGATTGGCGACAAACACGACCGGGCCATCGGTTGGAATGTGGTCAAGCTGCGCCTGCGGGGTTTGCAGATCGATGCCCATCGCCTTCATCGTGGCGGGCCAAAACGCCTGCCCGACGGGGGCGCCTTGGCGTTCGAACTGCCGCACCCGACGGATGATCGGGATTTTGCCCGTCATCCATTCGATGGCTTTGATCGTGTGCTGCGTCCAGACCGTGTCGAAACTGTTGGCATAGGTCAGGCTACGCCGGTCATACATAGCAGGCGATTGCCGATCCACAGGTCGGTTTCTAGGTTTCACACTGGGCGTGGTGATATCCGTCAACGCACCCTGTCCCCTCGGGTTACCCTCGACACGGGGTCAGTTGCCTTCGCCAAACTTGTCGGCCACCAGAGCCTCCAACGCATCAGCCAACGCCTCTGCATCCGTGCCAGATGTCTCGACCTCAATAGAGGTTCCAAGCGAAGCTGCCAACATTAAAAGCCCCATAATCGAATCTCCGGCGGCACTTAGCCCATCGCGCCGCACTGTCGCTTGAGCATCAAAGTCTTCTACCACCTCAACAAATTTGGCGGAAGCCCGGGCATGTAAGCCTTTAACATTCACGATCTCCAAATCACGGATCACGGGCTCTGCTGTCATTCCGGCGCTCCGTCGAAGCTGTCAATATAGCGCCGACCGGCCTCCGCCGCGCGACTGACGGCAAGCTCTACCGGTAGATGACGGGATTTGGCCAGCTTTATCAGCATGGGCAGATTGACACCGGTCAGGATTTTGCGGTTTTGCGGGCGGCACGCCCTGAGCGAAAGGTTCGAAGGAGAGCCGCCATACATGTCGGTCACCACGACGACACCGTCTCCGGTATCGACCTGATCGGCGGCGTCACAAATCTCGCGCGTGCGACTGGCGCGGTCGTCATCGGCCCCGATGGGAATCGCGATCATCTCCGGCTGTTGGCCCACCACATGCTCGGTCGCTTTCATCAGCTCCCGTGCCAGGCCCCCATGTGCGACGATAACGATACCGATCAACTGTGCTCTTCCCGGCTCATGGCGTCTGAACCACGCCTCGCCTCTCCAATTCCCGATGTCTTTTAGACACCTGCCACCCGGCGCGCGCAAGATGGGCGCTCAGATTTTCGGCCATTGCGACAGATCGGTGTTGCCCGCCGGTACAGCCGAACGCAACCGTGAGGTGGCTCTTGCCCTCTTCGCGATAGGCGGGAAGCAGGGTTTCGATCAGTTGCGTCACCTGAGCGGCGAAAGCCGGAAAGCGGGGATCCTCGGCGATATACCCGGCCACTGCCGGATCGCGACCATCGATCGCGCGCAGGCGATCTTCCCAATATGGATTGCGCAGAAAGCGGCAATCAAACACCAGGTCCGCCCCGGTCGGCAGCCCGCGCTTGTAGGAAAAGGATTGCACCGAAAGCGCTAGGTTTTGCTGGCCTCCTGCCGTGAACCAGCGGTTAATCTCCGCCCTGAGGTCATGGGGTGTCATCTCGGAGGTGTCGATCAAGATACCCGCGCGGGCGCGTACCGGGGCCAGGAGATCTTGCTCCAGCTTGATCCCCAGCATCGGCTGATCTTCGGGCGCCAAAGGGTGGCGGCGGCGGGTCTCGGAATATCGGCGCTCAAGCACATCCGCTGCGCAGTCGAGATAGACCAAATCGGCGAGGATATCTGGGTCGGAGGAGAGGCGGTCAACCGCCGCAATCAAAGCTTGGGCGCTGTAATCACGGTTGCGTGTATCCGTTCCCAACGCCAGGGGACGGGTGATCGGCGGGCCTTCGAGAAGCCGGGGCAGCAAGCTGAGCGGCAGATTATCGATCGCTTCAAAGCCTAAATCCTCCAGGGCACGAATCGCCGTCGAACGACCCGCCCCCGACGGGCCGGAGACGAAAACAACCCGGGTGCCATCCTCGCCGGTGGGCGCGGCACTGTCAGAACGGGTGCGGTCGGGGTCGATCATTGGTTTTGGCCTCGTGGGAGTTGTGGTGTCTCGGTCATTCTACGCGCCCGCCGCGCAGATATTGGATCAGCACCGCCCAAAGCATCGGCTGACCGGCACCTTGTATCAACTCCGCCGTTGCCCCCGCCCAAGCAACCTTGCGTCGCGGCGGCAAGCGGGCCGGTTCGGGCCGATCCAAATCAACCGCCAGCCGCAGCGGTAACGGACCCGGGGCGAGCGTGGCAGCGAGAAGGCCGACGTTCCGCGCCTCGATCAACGGCGGCGTCGTATCGGGCCGATGCATCAGCAGCCTTCCATCTTCGGCCGTCAATCGCACGCCATCATCGGCAAACAGCTGTGCGCCATGCGCCATCAGAGACAAGGCCAAAGCGGATTTTCCGGTGCCAGATGTGCCGAGCAACAAAAGCCCCCGCCCATCAAAACTCACTGCAGACCCATGGCAATGAAGATGCGTGTCAAACGTCGTCCCGAACTCTTCCAGCGGGCGGATGAGCGGATCGCTTGCGCCCGCCTCCATCGATCAGACCGGGAGACCAACCACGAAACGGGCGCCAAGCGGCTCGGAGGTGACCTCGGCGTCTGTGGGACGGATGTTTTCGGCCCAGATCACACCGCCATGGGCCTCCACAATCTGCTTCGAAATCGCCAAACCAAGGCCCGAATGATCGCCGAATTGCTGCACCGGGCGCTCGGAATAGAACCGATTGAACACTTTGGTCAGCGCCTCTTCCGGGATGCCGGGGCCGGTATCTTCGACCACGATCAACACCCGATTTTGCCGCTTGCGCGCCCAAAGGCGGACGGCATCCCCAGCTTCGCAGAACGAGATCGCATTGCCGATCAGATTGACGAAGACCTGCGCGAGCCGGGCCTCTAGACCGTTGATCACGATCGGTTCGTCGGGCAAGTCGGCAATGAAATCCACATCGATCTTGTCGGCTTCTTCGCGATGATATGTGCTCAGATTGCCCAACATCCGCACAAGATCGAATTCTTCCTCCTCCTCCTTCACCAGCTCACTATCAAGCCGCGAGGCGTTGGAGATATCGCTCACCAATCGGTCAAGCCGCTTCACGTCATGTTCGATGACCTCGAGCAGGCGATTGCGTTGATCTTCGGTCCGGGCAACCCGCATGGTGCCCACGGCGGATTGCAGAGATGCGAGCGGATTCTTGATCTCGTGCGACACGTCGGCAGCGAATTGTTCGTTGCTATCAATCCGATCGTAAAGCGCGCCGACCATGCCACGTAGCGCACCCGACAACCGCCCAATCTCGTCAGGCCGGCCCGTCAGATCGGGGATACGTACGCGGGTCGGGCTCATTTTGCGGGCATTTTTATCTCTGCCCAACTCGGCCGCTGCGGAGAGGTCGGACAGCGGGTTGGCGATGGTCGAGGCCAAGACCAGACCCAAACCGAAAGAAACCAAGAGCGCGATGAGGAACATCTGCAAAAGCTGCTCCCGCTCCACCCGCACCAGCTGATCAATCTCGCCCGCGGCTGTGGTCATCGCCAAAACGCCAACCATCCCGGTGTTGCCCTGGATCGGGGTGGCGGCAGTATAAACCGTGCCCCCCAGATTGGTGCCCCGCCGAATGACCGTGCCGCCCCGCAACGCGTCATCCAACAACACGCGGGCCATTTCCTCTTGATTGATCACGGTCTCGGGCATCTCTCTGCCCGACAGGACAGTCGCAATCCCTTCCCAAACCGCGTTCAGGAAATTTGTGACCAACAACGTGCGGCCTTGGCCTTCATCCAACCCTTGTATCGGACGTACCGGATTTCGGGCGACGGTATCGGTCGAGGCGACCAAGACACCCGATGGAGCATAAACAAAGACATTAACGCCTTGGGTCAGGCCGACGCGCGACAGAACTTCTTGCGGATCGATCCCATCACCCGTGATCAGATCGGTCGGCGCGTTGCGCGGTAGGCTGGCTTCGAAGACATCTGCAACCAACTGCGCCTCGAGAGCGAGCGCGCGTTCGCGCTGCAGCACAAGACTGTCACGGAACGGGTTGAGATAGAGCACACCCGCGACCAAAATAACGATGGCCAACAGATTGAAGATGATAATCTTCCGTGCCAGCGGCGACCGGTTCAATGTGAACCAGCCGCGCCGTTGCCGTGCTGCCCGCAATTCGGCTTCGACCGCGCCTTGCGGTCGATCCCAATCTTCACCCAACACGATATCGGCCCGGTCACGTGCCCGGCGGTTGGTCATGGAGAGGTCCGAAGCCAGAGTCATCTACTCTTCGTTGTACCGGTAGCCGATGCCGTACAGTGTTTCGATGGCCGAGAAATCATTATCGGCCTGGCGCATCTTCTTGCGCAGGCGTTTGATATGGCTGTCGATAGTCCGATCATCCACATAGACTTGCTCGTCATAGGCCACGTCCATCAGTTGATCGCGTGACTTCACGAACCCGGGCCGTTGCGCCAAAGCCTGAAGTAGCAAGAACTCGGTCACCGTCAGTGACACGTCTTTGCCTTTCCAGGTCACCGCGTGACGAAGCGGATCCATCGACAACTCGCCACGGGTCAGCACTTGGCTTTCCTCTGGCGTATCGGTGGCATCGGAGGCGATGGCGTCCTGCCGCCGCAGGATCGAGCGAATGCGCTCCACCAACAAGCGCTGCGAGAACGGTTTCTTGACGTAGTCGTCGGCCCCCATGCGCAGGCCCATCAACTCGTCAATCTCGTCATCTTTCGAGGTGAGAAAAATCACCGGCACCTTGGACTTCTGGCGCAGACGCTGAAGCAGGTCCATGCCGTCCATCCGGGGCATCTTAATGTCGAGAACGGCCAGTTCCGGCATCCGCCGGGTAAACGCATCAAGCGCGCTCTGACCATCATTGTATGTTTCAACCTCAAACCCTTCTGCCTCAAGGGTCATGGAAACGGAGGTCAGGATATTCCTGTCGTCATCGACAAGTGCGATCCGTGACATGCTGTCATCCTTATTACTGCTCGGTTTGCCTTATTTTTTCCTTATTGTCGGGTTTTCCCGCTTTAGAATCAATCTTTAACTTGCGAATCGCTCTGTTGATTCGCCTCAACCAGGGCCTTTTCGGCACGAAAGCGGCCCGATTGATGCAAAAATGTTTCGCTTTGGTTGCGCTAACTGTGCTCTTGCGTCCTGTTCATACGCAAAAACGTCATGTTATACGGGCCTCGCATCGGAGGGCCGACGCCCAACCCGATGCGGGATTTCCACCCTGGGACCGGGCTGATCCGGGCAAGGAGCTAGCTAATGACAATTGGACGCGTGAACCCAGCTGAGACGCTGGACCAGCAAGGCATCACCGGGCTGGGCACGGTCTATTATAACCTGCTGGAGCCCGCGTTGATCGAAGCGGCGCTGAAACGCGACGAGGGCACACTGGGCCAGGGCGGCACCTTTCTTGTGACAACCGGCAAACACACAGGCCGGTCGCCAAAGGACAAATTCGTCGTCCGCACGCCAAGCGTCGAAGATACGATCTGGTGGGAGAACAACGCGCCGATGGCACCTGAGGCGTTCGACGTTTTGCATGCCGACATGCTGACCCATATGAAGGGCGGCGAGTATTTCGTCCAAGACCTTTATGGCGGCGCTGATCCGGCGCACCGTCTGGATGTCCGCGTTGTGACCGAACTCGCCTGGCATGGGCTGTTCATCCGGCATTTGCTGCGTCGACCAGAAGCAGCGGAACTCGACACGTTCGTGCCGGAATTCACCATCATCAACTGCCCCGGCTTCCAAGCCGATCCCGCGCGCCACGGCTGCCGGAGTGAGACGGTCATCGCGCTGAATTTCGAAAAGAAAATCATCCTGATCGGCGGCACCGCCTATGCCGGGGAGAACAAGAAATCTGTTTTCACCCTGCTCAACTACATCCTGCCGGGCAAAGAGGTGATGCCGATGCATTGCTCCGCCAATCATGCGATCGGCGATCCGGCGGACTCCGCCGTATTCTTCGGCCTAAGCGGCACCGGCAAGACAACGCTGTCCGCCGATCCGTCCCGCACCTTGATCGGCGATGATGAACACGGCTGGTCTGAGACCGGCATCTTCAATTTCGAGGGCGGCTGCTACGCCAAGACAATCAGCCTGAACCCCGAAGCCGAGCCGGAGATTTACGCCACGACGAAGACCTTCGGCACGGTCATCGAGAACATGGTCCATGATCCGGACACGTTCGAGTTGGATTTTGAGGATGACAGCCTAACGGCCAACATGCGTTGCGCCTATCCGTTGCATTACATCTCAAACGCCTCGGATACGGCGCGGGGTGGGCAGCCGAACAACATCATCATGCTCACCTGCGATGCGTTTGGCGTGCTGCCGCCAATTGCGCGGCTGACCCCTGCGCAGGCGATGTATCACTTCCTGTCGGGCTTCACCTCCAAGGTCGCGGGCACCGAGCGGGGCGTGACCGAACCGGAGCCGACCTTCTCCACCTGCTTTGGGGCACCCTTCATGCCGCGCCGCCCCGAGGTATACGGCAACCTGTTGCGCGAGAAGATCGATCAACATGCCGCCACCTGCTGGCTGGTCAATACCGGCTGGACCGGCGGCGCTTATGGCACCGGCTCGCGCATGCCGATCCGCGCCACGCGGGCGCTGCTCTCTGCTGCGCTGGACGGTACGTTGAACAAGGGCGCCTTCCGCCGCGATCCGAATTTCGGCTTCGAAGTGCCGATCAGCGCGCCGGGTGTGGCCGAGGTGCTGCTTGACCCGCGCCGCACTTGGTCGGTCAACGAAGAATACGACGTGCAAGCCGCGAAGCTGGTGCAGATGTTTGCCGACAACTTCGCGCAATACGTCCCGTTCATCGACGATGACGTGAAAGCGGCGGCAATCTCGTGAGGCGCTTGGGGTCGTTGATCCGACCCTTCGCCGTTCTTGCGGCACTGGCCCCCGGGCTGGCGCTGGCGAACCCACAGGTCGGGCCAGGCCTCGCCACGCTTGATTACGGCATTTATTGCGCCGAAACACCAGATATCGTGGAAGAGGCACCGGGAACCGCCTCGGGTGTCATCAACCTCGTCGCGGAGATTCCGGTGCTGCGATGGCGGCAATTGGTCGTGCCGGACGATATCGGCATCGGCTTCGGCGTCATCGTTGAGCCGCATCCCGGCGAAACCTTGGAGCCGGTGATCGTGACCGTGACGCACCCACCTTTCCCCGACAGCGGTATCGAGGTGGAGCAATGGATCACCACCATCGAAAGTGACAGTCAGAGCTTGATGGGGTTCAGCTTCGAGCTACCGGAAGAGCAGGTCCATGGCGAATGGACCTTTAGCGCCAGCTATGAGGGCGAGGAGCTTTATCACATCGCCTTCGAAGTGGTGCCAGGCTCCGCTCTCCCAAACATGGTGATCACCTGCATGGGCGGTGCACTGTCTTAGTCCAAAGGCGCGTGGAGCCGTGTTTCCGCCGTGATGATCCCGCCGCGCGCGCCGATCTCAAGCGATCCATAACGCTCCGCGAAGACCGGCGGCAACGGGCGGTCGCCTGGCAGAGATAGCCAAAGCCGAAAGAGATGCCGCCGCCGCGCCGGTTCCGGCCAATCGGTGAAACCGGTCCGGTCATGCAATTGGCTGTGGTTATAGACAAATTGCATGTCGCCCGGCTCCAACTGCATCCCGAAATTCAGCTCCGGGTCATTGGCCAGGGCATCGAACATATCAAGCGCGGCCACATGCTCCGGTGTTAGCCGCAGCGCACCTTCAAACCGTTGTGCGGAGTCGATATATTGCCGCTGATAAAACACAGTGAGCTTGCCCGCATGCCAGGAGAGCGCCGGGATTTCCATATAGGGTTTCGCACCCTCGGGCACCTCGCCCCGCCGGTCGGTCGCAATCGGCTCGAAAAGACGGCGCAAGAGGTCGGGCCGCTCGGCACGCATCCGGTTATAGATGCTTTCGGCACTCACGAGCAGTGACAGACCGCCCTCTTTCGCCGCATTCAGGCAGAGCAGACCGACGCAATCGGCACTGTCCGTATGAAAGCTTTGCCGTGCCGCCGTTTGGTAAATCCGCACATTTGGATCATTCGCGTCGGCCCCGGTATTGCGCACATGGCCGAGAATATGCCCCGCCGCGTTTTGGGACCGGGCCGAGCCCAAATGCGCACCGATCCCGCAGAAGATCGTTGCGGCCATGCGCTGATCATAGCGCGCGACCGGCAGGCCGCGCAGCACTTCGACACCAACCCCGTGGAGCAGTTTCTCTTTCAGCGCAGCAAGATGATCTGCAAAGGGGCCAAGGGGGAACGCGGCGGCAGTGATCTCCCCCACATCGCGCCCGAGCGCCAGGAAATGCGTGGCCGCCTGTTCCAGATCGGCAATGTCCTCCGGCGAGAGTTCGACAAGCCAGCGCTCCGGCGCTGCGGCCATCTCCGCGCCGAGCCAGGCAGCAGGCCCCTCCAACCGCTTCGGCATATCTTCCAAACGGATCATCACATCACCCTCCCCAGGGGCGACGCTAGCCCATGATCCCGCGCCGCACCAGATTGGCGCCGGCCACCACCAACACGATCAGGGTCGCCTTGCGGAACAGATTCGCATCAAGCCGGTCGCTCAACCAAAACCCCACCTGCATCCCGAGAAAGGCCGGAATGAGCAACGCAGCGGAAAACGGTGCCGTCACCGTGTTCAAGACGCCGGATTGCAGGTGCCCGAGAAAGAGGCTGACCGCGCCCAAACCATAGACCACGCCTTGCACCAACATCTGCTTGGCTTTCGGCGTCTCCAAAGCGATGAGGTAGAGCACCGTCGGCGGTCCCCAGGTGCCGGTCAAGCCGCCGAGCCCACCCGCGAAAAGGCCCACACCCCATTCCGCCGCGAGCCGTCTGTTCTGCGGGATATGGAAGCGGACGCCAAAGAGTTGGATCAGCGATAAGCCCACAACGGGGATGCCCAGAACCAGATACATCACCTGCGTCGGGATGATGGTGACGAATTGCGCCACCACCAAGATCATCACACAGACAATCAGAATGTAGCGCCGGTATTCGAGCACCACGGCCTTGGCTTCGGCCAGGCCGAACCGCATCACCTGTTGGAAATTCGTCATCACAATCGGTAAGACGATGCCCGCGATGGCCAATTGCGGCTCGAGGAAGAGCGAAAGGCCGGAGATCATCACCAAAGGCATCGCAAACCCAACCGCCCCTTTTACGAACCCGGCCACAAAGGTCACGCCCAAAGCCGCCAAGAAGGCCCAAAGCGGCATCAGGTTCAACGTCTCTTGCATATCTGTGTCCCCTTCCTGTCCTTCCTATCGCGTCGCTGCAGCGCAAAACAAGTGAGACATTTTCGGTCTTTTTGCGTGTATATGTTGTATTTTTCTTGCGCTGCATCTGCAAAATGCCTAATTCCAACGCAGACCCGATGCGACCGGAGAGACCCATGCCAGATGATGGACAGCCGATGACCGAGAATGCGACCCAAACCGTGCTTCTGCCCGATCTCTTGACCCTGACGGGCGAGGCCATTCCGCCGGTTGAGGCACTTCTGGCAACCGCCACGGATCGGGTGCGGGAGTTGGTCAGCGCGGAGGGCCGCGTGTCTGGCGCGGCGCTTGAAGCGCATCAGACGGCAGCGCATGGATTGGCTTGGCTGGCAACCTATGTGGAATCGCTGCGTCAGATGCAGGGTTGGGCCCAGAAGCTCTCGGCAGAGGGGCAATTCGGCGAGACCGAGGCACTGATCCATCAGATCGCGTTTGGTGAGTATCTCTGGCAGATCTATGGCGGCATCCCGATGTCTCAGGGGGAGATTCTGCGGATGCAAGACCTGGGGCTCACTCAGGACGATCAGCGCGGCATGATGGCGCCCTCGGTCATGTTGCTTTGCCAGTCCGGCAACACCCAGGCGGCGCGTCTGCGCCTGGTCGAACTGATGCAAGAGCAAGCCGCGAATATCACCTTTGGCGCGACCGGTCTGGATGATGAGCTTGAGATGATCCGCGAGCAATTCCGGCGCTATGCGGTCGAGAAGGTCGAACCCTTCGCCCATGATTGGCATCTCAACGATGAGTTGATCCCGATCGAGGTGATCGAAGAGCTGGCTGAGATGGGCGTTTTCGGCCTGACCATCCCTGAGGAATATGGCGGGTTCGGCCTGTCGAAAGCCTCGATGTGCGTGGTCTCGGAAGAGCTGTCGCGCGGCTATATTGGCGTCGGTTCACTTGGCACACGATCAGAGATCGCGGCGGAACTGATCCTGACCGGCGGCACCGACGCGCAGAAAGCCAAATGGCTCCCGCAAATCGCCAGCGCGGAGACCCTACCGACTGCGGTGTTCACCGAACCCAATACCGGCTCCGACCTCGGCAGCTTGCGCACCCGCGCCGTGAAAGAGGGTGACGATTACCGCGTCACCGGCAACAAGACCTGGATCACCCATGCGGCACGGACCCATGTGATGACGCTTCTGGCCCGGACCGATCCGGAGACCAGCAATTACAAGGGCCTCAGCATGTTCCTGGCAGAAAAGACGCCGGGCGATGATGCGAACCCCTTCCCAACCGAGGGCATGACCGGCGGCGAGATTGAGGTGCTTGGTTATCGCGGGATGAAGGAATACGAGCTTGGTTTCGACAATTTCCATGTGAAGGGCGAGAACCTCCTGGGCGGCGAGGAAGGCATGGGTTTCAAACACCTGATGGAGACCTTTGAGAGCGCTCGGATTCAGACCGCCGCGCGGGCCATTGGTGTGGCACAATCGGCGCTGGATGTGGGCCTGCAATATGCCGAGGACCGCAAGCAATTCGGCAAATCGCTGATCGCCTTCCCGCGCGTTGCCTCGAAACTGGCGATGATGGCGGTGGAGATCATGATCGCGCGGCAGCTCACTTATTTCAGCGCGGCGGAGAAAGACGAAGGCCGCCGCTGCGACCTGGAGGCTGGGATGGCGAAACTGCTTGGCGCGCGGGTGGCCTGGGCCGCAGCGGATAATGCGCTACAAATCCATGGCGGCAATGGTTTTGCGCTGGAATACAAGGTCAGCCGAATCTTGTGTGATGCGCGGATTCTCAACATCTTCGAAGGTGCGGCGGAGATACAGGCGCAAGTCATCGCTCGGCGTTTGCTCGGCTGAGATCTGGGCAGGCAATCGGCCCACCTTCCCCGTCCCAGCGGGTCTGCATTATCCAGGATTATCCACGTTTGGATAACTATCCCATCTGTGATAGTCTTGGATAATGACCAAATCGCATTGGCACTACACCCGCACAGATTTCCTCGACACGGTCTTCACCATGCTGGTCAGCGGCCCGGTGCAGGCGATCTCACTCTTCGGGCCCCGCAGGATCGGCAAAACCCAGTTCCTGCAATATGATCTCGCACCACGGGCCGAGATGTACGGCCACAAAGTCGCCTATGCCTCCTTCTGGCAGATGCCGACCTCGCCACTGGCGATCCTGCTTTACGAATTGGATCAAGCGATCCGCGCCGACCCAATCACCACAAGGCTGGCCCGGGGTACATTGGCCCTCTCTCCGAAACTGCGCCTCCGCGACCCCAGCCGTCGGGGGGAGATCGAAATCGATCTCAGCGATCTGAAAGGCAAAGCGCCTGAGGATCATCTGCTGCTGCTGGATCAGTATTGCGAGAAACTGAGCAACCAGAAACACCCGACGATCCTGCTGTTTGACGAGTTTCAGGAAATTCTGCATGCGCCGGAAGCCAATGCGATCATGGCCGCGCTTCGCACCGCGCTCGACAAACGCAAAACCGGGCTATCGGTCGTGTTTACCGGCTCGTCGCAATCGGGCCTGAAACGAGTCTTCTCGCAACGCGACGCGCCGTTTTTCAACTTCGCGACTGAGATCACTTTGCCGCCCTTGCCGGATGCCTTTGTGACGCAGCAACTCAAAGCGTTTCACGAAACCTATCGCGGGCGGGTCGCCGCGGAGACCGCGCAAGCCGCGTTTGAGGATTTCGACCGCAACCCGTTGATGTTCCAGATTTGGTTGAACGCCCTCCCCCTGAACGGGTTCGATGATGCCGCAGCCCGCGCGCAGGTGACGCAGCAAATGGCGGAAACCGGCGGGTATGATCGGACCTGGCTCGGCCTCAGCCCGATCCAACGGGCGATGCTGAGACTGCTGGCCGAGGACGTCCCGCAGCCGACCGGGCAGCGGGGCCATGATTTTCTGAAGACGTTAACCGGCACGAGCTTTACGACCTCGCAACGCCAAAAGGCGCAAAAGGCCTTGGCCCAGCGCCATCTCATCGACAATTGGCAAGGGCATTGGCATCTGAGCGATCCGCTTCTGAAGGCTTGGGTTTTGGCACGGCCCGACCGAGATTTTACATGATCGCCATTTATCTCAAGAAGGATAATCTCGGATAAATCTTGCCGGCTGGAAATTCCGCCACAACCCGTTTCTTGAAGATCGGGGGGATCTGCTCCAATCTACGCCGATGATCCGCCTCGCCCCCCTCATCGGGCTATCCCTCCTTCTGGCGGCCTGCCAAGACGAAACCGTCTCTGGTTATGCTGGGGGTATCTGGCGTCTGACCGAGATGGCCGGTGACCCCGCGCCGGAAGGCGTGACCTTAGATTTGACCGAACAGGGTCAGATTTCAGGTCAAGCGCCCTGCAACCGCTATAGCGGCCCCCAAAGCGTCCCTTATCCTTGGTTTGAAACCGGCCCTCTGGCAGTGACCCGCAGGGCCTGCGCCGCATTGGATGCCGAACGTCGCTATCTGTCGCTGTTGCAATCCATGAGCTTGGCCGAGGTCGCGGGCGATGTCCTCATCCTTTCCAATGAGGCGGGCGGCGAGCTGGTCTTTGCGCGTTAGGCCGAAGAGTGACGTGCGATCAGGTCAACCAAGCGTTGCCGCGCGGCGGGCATAGGTTTGTCACCAAGCGCCGGGGCCAAATGATGCTCCAAGAAATGCCCAGTGAGGCGCAGACCTTGGTCAATCTCTTCCCGGCTAGCCGGGCCTGATTGCAAGAGGCATGCGGGCAGAGGCAATAGCCGATCCACCCAATCCCCCGCCCCCGCCGCACTCACCGCGCGACCGGTTCGGGGCGAGACATACGCCAAACCATCCCGGGCCCCTGTGACCGCGCAAGAGGACAGATCGAGGGCAAACCCCATCTCCCCCAACAGCGCCATTTCCCAACCCAGATAGGCCTGCGCCCAGTTCTCGGCCCCCAACCCATCAAGCAGTGCCACAGACCGCGCATAAAGCGCCGGATGCGGCGCGCGTTCCGGCAAGGTGAAAGACAAAAGCGCACAAACCGACGCAAGGCCAGCCAGCGCCACCCGATCCGCCAGCGCCTCAGCGGCGCGGGTTTTCAACGGTTCGACCGTGAAGGCGCCCAAATGCGCCTCAAGCCGCGCCCGCCAAGTGACATCGAGCTGCGCGCCGGGCTGCAGGATCGGCGTCATCCGACGCGACGCCCCGCCGCGCACCACGCCCGCATAGCGCCCGTACTCGGGCGTAAACATCTCGATGATCGCTGCGTTTTCGCCATGCGGTCGGACCGCCAACAAAACACCTTCGTCGCGCCATTCCATGCGGATCATCTTCCACGCGGCGCGGCGGTTGTCCATCACCACGCCGCCGTGGCACCTTACGCGCATGCCAAACCACACCAGCAGACTGGCTCGAGGATGCGCCGCCCTGATCGCACTGGTGGCTTTGGCCGCTTTGATCTTGCAGACACCGGTTTTGATGGAACTTAGCGACACCTCTCTCGCCGCAACTTTGTGGGAGATGCCAAGGTATTTCACCAATCTGACCAATGCTCTGGTCGTCCTTACCCTTGGCAGTCTCGCCCTGGGCCGCGGACCGGTTCGCCCCGTTTGGCTGGCCGCGCTGACCGCATCAATGGTTTTGGTCGGCGCGGTCTATCACCTGCTTTTGGCACATCTCTGGAACCCGCAAGGTCTGCATTTCTGGACCGATCAGGCGTTGCATAGCGCCGTACCTTTGGGGCTGGGTGTTTGGTGGTTGGCCTATGCACCCAAATCCACCTTGTCGCTCCGCAGCCTTCCAGCCTTTGCGATCTGGCCCGCGATTTATGCGGTCTATGCCCTGATCCGCGGGGCGTTGGACGGGATGTACCCATACCCCTTCCTCAATCCGATCGAGTTGGGCTTTGGGCAAGTTGCGCTCAATCTGTTTGGCCTCTTGCTGGCGATCCTAGCTACCGGTGCTGTGATGATCGGGATCGCAAAGGCAACGCGGCGCTAGGCCAGGCCCTCTTCTTCGAGCAGATGCCGCCCGGCGCGATCTTCGACCTCGATCACCCAAAGATCAGGGTCGAAGCTCTTCTGTCGCTCAATCGCGGCGTCCACATCCGCCTCCACACCCTCGGCCAGCGTGACCCAAGCACGTTCGCCAGTCATCAGATCGAAACTGCGTTGAAAGGCCCACGCCTGGCCGTTGAGCGGGTTTAGCTTCACCAAAACGGCACCCGCGGTCAGATCGCCCTTGGTGGTCACAAAAGCGGGGATGTCGGCCAGTCTGAGCCGGGCCAGATAGGCCTGTACCCAGAACTCCGCCGTCAGCCGGGGGGTCATGCGCCGTCCTTGAAATCCAGACCCATCTCAGAATAGCGCTCGGCCTCGTCCAGCCAATTGGGCCGAACCTTCACCTGCAAAAACAGATGCACACGGCGGCCTAGGAACTCTTCCAATTCCTCCCGCGCGGCCTTGCTGACGCTCTTGATCGTCTCGCCCTTGTTGCCCAGCACGATGCCCTTGTGGCCATCGCGCGCGACATAGACGATCTGCTCAATCCGGGCGGAGCCATCTTTGCGCTCCTCCCAGCTCTCGGTTTCCACGGTGAGTTGATAGGGCAGTTCCTGATGCAAGCGCAGGGTCAGCTTCTCCCGCGTCATCTCAGCCGCAATCATCCGCATCGGCAGATCGGCAATTTGATCCTCGGGATAAAGCCATGGGCCCTCGGGCACGACCTCGGCCAGCCACTCGCGCAAGTCCTCAACGCCGTGACCCTTCTCGGCGGAGATCAAAAAGGTCCTCTCAAACGCGAAGGCCGCATTCATTTTCTCGGTCAACGCCAGAAGCACTTCTGCTTTCACCCGATCAATCTTGTTGATCGCCAGCGCCACCCGGCGGCCCTCGGCCCGCTCGGCCAATCCATCGAGAATAGCCTGGACGCCTTCGGTTAACCCGCGATGCGCCTCGATCAGAAGCACAACCACATCCGCATCTGCCGCCCCCGACCAGGCCGCGGCCACCATGGCACGGTCCAATCGTCTGCGCGGGCGGAACAGGCCGGGCGTATCGACAAAGACAATCTGGCTCTCGCCCGCCATCGCCACACCGCGGATGCGCGCGCGCGTGGTCTGAACCTTGTGGGTCACGATCGAGACCTTTGCCCCAACCATTCGGTTCAGAAGCGTCGACTTGCCCGCATTGGGTTCGCCAATCAAAGCAACAAATCCGGCGCTTTTCGTCATTTGTCTTTCCTCAATCTACGCGGTCGGGGTCCAGCGCGGCCCGGAAAACACCCGTTTTCCGCCCGTTTTCTTCGAAGAAAACGGCCCCCGGACGCGGCCCTCACGACGCGCCCATACGGCTCATCAGGGCCGCAGCCGCCGCCTGCTCGGCCTGACGTTTGGCCCGCGCCTCGGCCCGGGCGCTTTCACCCGATTGTAGCCGTGCCTCAATGGTGAAGACCGGGGCGTGATCCGGGCCGCTTCGACCAATCTCGACATAGCTCGGCGGTGTCTGCCCCCGGGCTTGCGCCCATTCTTGCAAGGCTGTCTTCGCGTCCCGCGCATCCGCATCGACCTCGGCCACCCGATCGCCCCACAGGCGCAGAACCAGGGCACGCGCCGCATCGAAACCGGCGTCTTCATAGACCGCCGCAATCACCGCTTCCATCGCGTCACCCAGAAGCGCGTTTTTGCGGCGCCCGCCGGTCATCTGCTCGGATTTGCCAAGCTTCAACACAGCGCCGAGATCGATCTCGCGGGCGACATCGGCGCAGGTTTCCTTGCGCACCAAGGCGTTGAACCGTGGGGCCAACGTCCCCTCGGGCGCTGTCGGGTCCTGCGCCAGAACCGCCTCGGCCATCACCAGACCCAAAACCCGATCACCCAGGAACTCCAAACGCTGATTGTCGGGCCGTGTCTCGGTCGAGAGCGACGAATGGGTCAGCGCGCGGATCAAGAGCGCGGGGTCGTCAAACACATGCCCCAACCGGTCGCAAAACGCGCTGAGATCCTTCGACAGTTTCACTCGATCGCCCGGAAGAATCTGTCTGAGCGCCAGGTCCAGAAATAGACCATCCGCCGCCCGGCCGACGAGAACATCACCCGATCCGCCCGACCGATCAGATTTTCCATCGGCACCATGCCGACCCCGCCCACCGATTGCGGGAAACGACTGTCGAGGCTGTTGTCACGGTTGTCGCCCATGGCGAAGAAATGCCCCTCGGGAACGGTGAAAAGCGGCGTGTCGTCGCCGCGCGTCCCGTCCTCGATATTGAGCACCGAATGGGTCGGACCGCTTGGCAGCGCCTCGGTGAAGCGCTCTTTCAAACATTCACCGCCTTGCCCGACCGGCGCATTGGAACAGCGCGGCACATGGCCAATCGGGCCCTGCTGCTCAAACAGTTCTGAAAACGGATCTTCCGGCTCAAGCCGCGCCACCTCGCCATTCACATAAAGCACGCCATTGCGCATCTGCACCGTGTCGCCCGGCAGCCCGATGACGCGCTTGATGAAATCGCTGCCGTTGACCGGATGGCGGAAGACAACCACATCGCCCCGCTCCGGCTCAGACCCGAAGATCCGCCCCTCAAACGGGCACATGGAGAACGGGCAGGAATGCTGCGAATAGCCATAGGCCATTTTATTGACGAACAGGAAATCGCCGATCAAGAGCGTGTCTTTCATCGAACCGGACGGAATCCAGAACGGTTGGAAGAACAGCGTGCGGAAGACGCCCGCGATCAACAGGGCATAGACCACGGTCTTCACCGTTTCCCAGATGCCATCTTTCTTTGCCTCTGCCGCCATTTATCCTGCCTCGTTTAGGGCCGTTCCTTGGTCCCGCGTGTCATGAGCGTTGCCCTGGCCGGTGTCAAGCAAGCGGACGCCTGGGCCGGGGCATCGGCGGGCGGGTGGGCACCTGCCCCTCGGGCACAGCCTCGATCACCACAAAGGCCTGCGCCCAAGGGTGATCATCGGTGAGCGTCACATGGAGGATGGCCTCATGACCTTCGGGCGTCATCTGATCCAGCCGCTCCTTGGCCCAGCCCGTGACATGCATCACCGGCTGACCGGTCCGCAAATTGGTGACCGCCATGTCTTTCCAGGCAATCCCCATGCGCAACCCGGTGCCAAGCGCCTTGGAACACGCCTCCTTCGCCGCCCATCGTTTGGCATAAACAGCAGCCGGATCCGGCATCCGCTCGGCGCGTTTCTGTTCGATCTCGGTGAAAACCCGGTTGCGGAACCGATCACCGAACCGATCAAGCGTGCCCTGAATCCGCTCGATATTTGCCAGATCCGTGCCGATACCAAGGATCATTCCGCCCCCCGCCACACCAAAAGCCGTAGGGCCGCGCCCGCGAAGAGAGCCGCAAACACCCCTTCGATCCAGCGGCGGAACCGTTGATACCAAGCCATGACCGGGGCAAGTGAAAAGAGCGTGGCATAGCCGATGTAAATGACGCCGCCGAGCATAGCGCAAATCACAACGATGAGAATTGAAACCACGCTAGTCGAGGCTGCCTCAGTACCTAATGCAAGCGCCGCGACCCAGGCTAGGACCGCTTTCGGATTGCTCAGATTAAGGAACAGGCCACGCCGCATGAGACGCCCCGCAGGCTCCTCAAGCGGCGTCAAATTCTCCTGCTTGGCCGGGCGGAGGGCGGCCCGGCCCGATGCAATCGCGAGATAGAAGAGATAGCCAGCACCGATCAGTTTCAAAACCGTCAGAATGGCTGCGCTTTCGGCGACCAATGCGCCAAAGCCCAAAGCCACAACACCACCCCAAAAGGCCAGCCCGAAGGTCAATCCTGCCGCCAAGGCCATGCCGCGCGCGCGCCCACCCGCCATAGCTGTTGCCGACACCGCCAGGGTTGCCGGGCCGGGCGAGCCCGCCGCAAAAACAAAAGTGGCCACGCTGGTTATTGCCGCAAGGAATGTGGGATCGGTCATCATACCTCCGCAACGCCGCCGTCAGGTCAGCCGCGTCGTCAGAATCTTCAACGCCGCTGCGCCAAACAACGCCGCAAAGACCAACTCGAAGCCGCGCTTCATCCGCTGATAGACCCGCATCACGCCGCCAGCGGCGAAGAGTGCGCCATACCCGACGAAAATCACGCCTGAGACGCTCACCAGAGACAGGTAGATTGTGATCAACGCGGTGAAGTCTGACCCGGGTGGCACGAGCACCGCAAACACAGCACCCCATCCAAAAATCGGCTTCGGATTGGTCAGGTGCACGAAAAGCCCCTTGAGAAAAGGCGGCAGGCCCGTCCGGCCTCCAGTTGCGATCAATGGCGCCGCCGTGATCGCCGAGCGCAGAGACTTCAGCGCCAGATAAAGGAGATAGCCCGCGCCCAGATAGCGCAAGACCTCAACGATCCAGCCATTGCTCAGCATCAGGGCGCTCATCCCAAACATCGCGGCAAGCCCCCAGAAGGACGACCCGGCCAGAACACCCAACCCGGTCAGCATGCCGTCGCGCCGCCCGCGATCCATCGCCGTGCCCGCAATGGTCAATGTTGCAGGGCCGGGGCTGCCCGCGCCAATCCCCCAAGCGGCGAGAACAATAAGCAGTTCGAGCCCGCTCATGCCCGCGCCTCATCCATCAGCCGCCGCATTTCCGCAAGAGCAGCAGGCAGGCCGACAAAGACCGCCTCGCCGATCAGGAAATGGCCGATATTCAACTCTTTCACCTGGGGCAGAGCTGCGACCGGTGCCACATTGGTATAATTCAGCCCATGGCCCATATGGACCTCGAGCCCGAGATCATCGGCTTGGATCGCGGCGTCGCGCAGGCGGGCAAACTCCGCATCCCGCGCGGCGATATCGCCCTCTGCATCAAAATCGCAATAGGCCCCCGTATGCAGTTCGATGACTGGCGCGCCAATGCGATGCGCGGCCTCAATCTGCACCGGGTCGGGCGCGATGAACAGCGATACGCGGCACCCAGCTTCCGAGAGCGGCCCGATGAAATCGGCCAGCTTGTTCTGGTCACCGGCCACCTCAAGCCCGCCCTCGGTGGTGCGCTCCTCGCGCCGCTCCGGCACGATACAGGCCGCATGCGGACGGTGCCGAAGGGCAATGGTTTGCATCTCATCGGTGGCGGCCATCTCGAAATTCAGCGGGATCTCGATGGCCTTCAGGATCGCCTCGATATCCTCGTCGCGGATATGGCGGCGATCTTCGCGCAGATGTGCGGTGATGCCATCGGCCCCCGCCCCTTGCGCCGCCATGGCCGCGCGCACCGGATCGGGCAACGCACCGCCTCGTGCGTTCCGAAGCGTCGCCACATGGTCGATATTTACCCCTAGCCTGAGTCGCTCTGCCATCTGCCGTCCCCTTTCGGGTCCAACCTACTGCTTTGCCGCCTCTGCGCCAGTCTGTTCCCGCAGCTTTTTCATTTTCTTGCGCAGCTTGGCCGCGCGACGTTTCTGATATGCGCGGATCACCGGAACGCTGAGATAGTAGCAGACGGTGCCGCAGATCAGCCCCGGGATGATGCCGCCGATCATGTAAGGAAAGAATACGTCGCGATAGAAGACACCAAGCTCATGCCAATGCGCCTCGGCCGGTGTGAAGATTGCCACAAAGTTATGCCAGAGATCGCCTGCGGCCCGCGAGAATTTGACGAAGAGATTGCCTTCGACATCGCTGCGCAACTGACTGCCCAGAAGGAAATGCCCGGTTTGCAGCGAGATGATCCCGATTGGGATATAGGTCAGCGGGTTGCCGATAAAGGTTGCAAGCAACGCGGCCAAGATATTGCCGCGCATCAGCTTGGCCAGGACAGCCGCAACCACGAAATGCAGCCCGTAAAATGGCGAGAAGACCGTGAACGCACCGGCAAAAATGCCGCGCGCAATGGTCTCCGGCGTGCCCGGCAATCGCCGCAGCCGATGTTTGATATATTGAAACGCACGCGCCCAGCCACCGCGCGGATAAATCCACTCGGCCACGACTTGCCCCCAGGGGCGGTTATCGCGTCGCTTGAAGACCAAGCCTGGTCTCCTCCCATTTGGGCCAGCTTAGGGGCGGCGCTCCAAGGCTCGGCACCGCTCCAAGGTGGCCACATCGCTATCGGCCTCGACCGCCATCATCACCGCGTGAAGATGTTCGGCGTCTCTCACATCCAAGTCGATCAGCAGACGATAGAAATCCGGCTTTCGATCAATGAAATGTAGGTCCGAGATATTTGCGTTCTGCTCACCGATCAATGTGCAGATGCGTCCCAACACGCCATTATCATTGCTGAGTGTGACATCTACAGTCACATTATGGACAGGGGCGTGGCGACCTTCGGTCCAATGCAGGTCAATCCAGCGGTCCGGTTGATCATCCAAATCCGCCAAGGCCGGGCAATCGATCGCATGCACCACCGGGCCACGCCCTTGATAAGTGATGCCGACGATCCGCTCCCCCGGCACGGCCTGACAGCATTGCGCCCGGTGGATCATCGACCCCGGCGGCAGGCCGATCACCGCGCGGCGCGCATCAACGTCGCCCGTCTCCCCTTCGGTCAGCAATTCGGGATAAAGCGCGGCCACCACATCACGCGCAGACAACTCAGCACTGCCGATCCGGGCCAAAAGCTCATCGCCACTGTCGAGCCCCAGGGTTTTCGCCGCCGTCGCCAGCGCCTTGTCGGTGGCCTTCTTGTTCACATGCTCAAACGCCACCCGCGCCAGCTCTTGGCCCAGCTTGATGTAGCGCCCGCGATCTTCCTCCCGCAGAGAGCGGCGGATCGCAGCTTTGGCTTTCCCGGTCACCGCAATGTCGATCCAGGTCGCTTGCGGCGTCTGCCCCTCTGCCGTGATAATCTCGACCGACTGGCCGTTTTTCAGCCGCGTCCAGAGTGGTACGCGGATACCGTCGACTTTGGCCCCAACGCAGGAATGCCCGATCCGCGTGTGGATCGAATAGGCGAAATCAAGCGGTGTCGCGCCTTTCGGGAGTTTCACCACATCGCCCTTGGGCGTGAAGCAGAACACCTGGTCGGAATACATCTCGAGCTTCACATGTTCGAGGAACTCGTCATGATCCTCGGCCATTTCGAACCGCTCGGTCAGGTTCGCCAGCCATTTTGCCGGATCGACGGCAAACGGGTTCTCGGCCCGTACACCATCGCGATAGGACCAGTGCGCCGCCACCCCGGATTCGGCTACATCATGCATCTGCCGGGTCCGGATCTGCACTTCGACCCGTTTGCCATCGCGGCCCGACACAGTGGTGTGGATCGAGCGATAGCCGTTCGATTTCGGCTGGCTGATATAGTCCTTGAACCGCCCCGGCACCGAACGCCAACGCTGATGGATCGCCCCCAAAATGCGATAGCAATCATCCTCGGTCTCGGTGATCACACGGAACCCATAGATGTCAGAAAGCCGCGAGAAGGCGAGCTCTTTCTCCTGCATCTTCCGCCAAATCGAGAATGGCTTTTTCGCCCGGCCAAACACCTCGCCGGTCACGCCGTGTTTCTCCATCACCGTCTCAATATCGTCGGTGATTTTCGGGATCACATCGCCCGATTCCTTCTGCAGCGTCAAAAACCGCCGAATGATCGAGTTGCGGGCCTCGGGGTTGAGCACGCGGAAGGCCAGGTCTTCCAACTCCTCGCGCATCCAGTGCATCCCCATCCGCCCGGCGAGCGGTGCGAAGATGTCCATGGTCTCACGGGCCTTCTTGGCCTGTTTCTCCTGCGGCATATGCCGGATCGTCCGCATATTATGCAGCCGGTCGGCGAGCTTCACCAAGATCACCCGCATGTCCTTGGACATCGCCATAAAGAGCTTGCGGAAATTCTCCGCCTGTTTGCTCTCGCGGTTCGACAGTTCCAGATTGGTCAGCTTGGTGACCCCGTCGACCAATTCGGCCACGTCTTTGCCAAAGAGATCGACAATCTCGGAATACGTGCCCTTGGTGTCTTCGATCGTGTCATGCAGAAGCGCGGTTGCAATCGTGGCATCATCCAACCGCTGTTCAGTCAGAATCGCAGCCACCGCCACGGGATGCGTGAAGTAAGGCTCACCGGAATGCCGCGTCTGCCCCTCATGCATGGCGCGCGCATAGTCATAGGCGCCCAGCAAGAGCGCCTCATTGCACTTTGGATTGTAATTCTTGACCAGGCTGAGCAGGTCAGAGGCGTCGATCATCGATCCTCCATCCGCGCCGGCGTCCCGATTACTTCTGACCCTGCGCTTCCATCAAAGCACGCAGCATCTGCTCTTCGGACATATCGTCCTGAGCTGGCTTGTCCTGCTCCACACCCTGCAAGAGCGCCATGGCGTCTTCTTCGGGCTCGTCCACCTCGATCTGGGTCTGATGGCTTTCGATCAGACGCTCACGCAGATCATCGGCGCTTTGAGTTTCGTCGGCGATCTCGCGCAGGCTCACAACCGGGTTCTTGTCGTTGTCCCGGTCGATGGTCAGCGGGCTGCCCGCAGAAATCTCGCGGGCACGATGCGAGGCGAGCATCACCAGTTCAAACCGGTTCGGAACCTTGTCAACGCAGTCTTCAACCGTCACGCGGGCCATTCAAGAAACTCCAGCATCCTGTTTCGGGAGGGTCAGAAGCCTGTCATGTATCGCCGATTGGTGGGAAAGGCAAGGCCCCGGCGGGCGGATCAACCACCGTGATGGCGTCTCGATCTGCCTGTGGCAGCGCGGCCAACATCTCTGCGATCGTTAGGCCGGTCACGGGGTGCACCCAGTCCGGCGCCACATCGGCCAGCGGGGCCAAGACAAAGACCCGCTCAGCCAAGCGTGGATGTGGCAGGATCAGCGTTTCTGGCGCAATCTCCGCCGCCCGATCAGATGGCAGATTCCGCCACCGGGCCTGCGTCTCCAAATCTGGCAAAACCTGATCACCAAATGCGATCAAATCCAGGTCCAACACCCGGGCCTCCCATCGGGTGCGCCGGGTCCGGCCAAAACTACGTTCAACCCAGTGCAGATGCGTGAGCAGATCCGCCGCCTCGCCTTGCCATGAAAGCGTCAGGGCAGCGTTAATAAAGTCAGGTCCAGCACCCTCCGGAAAGGCAGGCGTTTGATAAAGTCGGCTGAAATGTGCCGTCGCATTTTCGAGATCGGCTAATTTTTTCATGGCCGCGCAAACCACCGAAACCGGCGGATTTCTTGCAAGTGAAACGTTTGAACCCACGGCGACCAATGCGCGTGTGACGGTCTGATGACGCTTCGATGCTTGCGGTTGCCGATAGTTCACCTATTTTCCTTTGTATTGCCGGTCGTAGATTTTGTTCTCACTCCATTATCATTCCACGCGATTGGCGCCACAAATACTCACGGGACCACCCAATGTTTTACCGAGACGAACGGTTGGCGCTGTTCATCGATGGATCGAACCTCTACGCCGCCGCCAAAGCGCTGGCCTTCGACATCGACTACAAGCTCCTCCGCCAGGAATTCATGCAGCGCGGCAAGCTCCTGCGTGCGTTCTACTATACCGCCCTTCTGGAGAATGACGACTATTCGCCCATTCGCCCGTTGGTCGACTGGCTGCACTATAACGGCTTCACCATGGTCACCAAACCGGCCAAAGAATTCACCGATAGCCAGGGCCGCCGCAAAGTCAAAGGCAATATGGATATCGAGTTGGCCGTCGATGCGATGGAGATTGCGCCGCATGTCGATCACATCGTGATCTTCTCTGGCGATGGTGATTTCCGGCCGCTCGTGGCCGCGCTCCAGCGTAAAGGCGTGCGCGTCTCGGTGGTCTCCACGATTCGCAGTCAGCCTCCGATGATTGCCGATGATCTACGCCGCCAGGCCGATAACTTCATCGAACTGGATGAGTTGAAGGACGTTATTGGCCGACCACCCCGCGAACCGCGGGAGATGGATGAGCATGAAATCGAAACGGTTGAGACCTGATCAGATACAAAACCCCGCCAACTTGGCGGGGTTTTTCGTTAATAGAGATCTTAGACCGGTCCGTCATACTCGCCCCGCGCCGGGTAATTCTTGTCGATGGCAAAATCGACCGCCCCCAACAGCTCCCGGAAATGTGGGCGCACAAACGGCATGGTCTGCACCGACATGTAATAGAGCGTTTGATCGGGGTTAATCAGAAACAGACCCGGTTCGGCAAAGAGCGGTGGCTCTTCGATCCCAATTGACGTTTTCCCGCGCGAGGTCGAGATATAGAGGCCCCATTCACGCGCTTTTGTAAGGGTCAGATCATAACCAAAGCGCAGTTTCTCAGCGCCGATCTTATCAGACATAGCTTGCGTCCGCTCTTGACCATCCGACGAGATCGCAACCGAGGCCACACCCCGCTCGGCGAAGTCACCCGCAAGCTTCTCGAACTCTGTCAGATAGGTCGCGCAAAGCGGACAATGCAGCCCGCGGTAGAAACAGATGACCACGCCGCGCGGGCTGTCCTCAGCGCTCAAATCGAACTGACCGCCTCCCAAAAGCGGCACAGTGAGGTCAGGGGTTTTCTGGCGGGGCATCAACATCAGCGGGTCTCCGAAGTTCTATTTGGCTGGATCGTCGATCTTACATGCGTTGAAACACACTGATTTGAAAGGATTGTTGATTGCCTTTGGGGGTCACATGCACGTGAGGGCAGCTCTCGATCAAGCGAAACTGACGCGGTGCGAGCGCCTCCAGCGTCGCGGCCAACGTCTCGGGCGCATAGCGTTGAACCGGCAGGTTCGAGCAGGTCTCGGGCCCATCCAAGGCAAAACTTGAGACTATGGCGTAGCCACCGGGTTTCAAAGCCGCCCTCATCGCGGCGACATAAGCCGCGCGGTCTTCCTCCGTGGTGAGGAAATGAAATACGGCCCGGTCATGCCACAACGTTACCTGTCGGTCTGGGCGCGAGGTTGTGATGTCTGCCGCGATCCAACGGACCGACGCGGCGCGTACACCCAATCGATCCCGGCTGATCGCGAGCGCTGCATCGGATAGGTCCAAGACAGTGACATCGCCATATCCATCCGCCAACAGCGCATCGACCAGACGTGATGCGCCGCCGCCAACATCCAAGATGGCGTCCGCTGGCATCAGATAGGCATGGATCATCTGCAGCGACAGATCGGGCGTCGCCTCAAACCAAGTCAACGCGTCTTCGTCCCGCGCAGCATAGACCGCATCCCAATGCGCCTTATCCGATGCCATGATGTCCTCCCCACCTCTATCCTGCGCCGCAAACTGCATTCCGGCAAGCCGCTGCGCCGATCCGCCTCTGGACGGCGACGGCGCTTGCCCCTACCTATCGCGTGATGTCGGAGGCTCAGATGACCAAACCGCCCCTTACGCTCTATCTCGCCGCCCCGCGCGGGTTCTGCGCCGGTGTCGACCGGGCGATCAAAATCGTCGAAATGGCGCTCGGGAAATGGGGCGCGCCGGTTTATGTGCGCCATGAGATCGTCCATAACAAATTCGTCGTCGATGACCTTCGCGCCAAGGGTGCCGTGTTCGTCGAAGAATTAGACGAATGCCCCGATGACCGCCCGGTGATTTTCTCGGCTCATGGCGTACCGAAGGCCGTCCCCGCAGAGGCTTCGCGCCGCGAGATGGTGTTTGTCGATGCCACCTGCCCGCTGGTTTCCAAAGTGCATATCGAGGCGGAACGCCACCACGCCAACGGGTTGCAAATGGTGATGATCGGCCATGAGGGCCACCCCGAAACCGTCGGCACCATGGGGCAACTGCCGCCCGGCGAGGTGATCCTGGTGGAAACGGTCGCAGATGTCGCCGAGATCACACCGCGTGATCCAGAGAAACTGGCTTTCATCACCCAGACCACGCTCAGCGTGGATGACACGGCCGAGGTTGTCGCGGCCTTGCAGGCCCGCTTCCCCGCCATTATCGGGCCGCATAAGGAAGACATCTGCTACGCTACGACCAACCGGCAAGAGGCGGTCAAAGCAATGGCGCCGAAAGCTGACGCCATGCTGGTGGTCGGTGCGCCAAACTCCTCCAATTCCAAACGCCTGGTCGAGGTCGGCGCGCGGGCAGGTTGCGACTATGCCCAGCTTGTCCAGCGCGCGACTGATATCGACTGGCGGGCGCTGGACGGGATCACCTCGATCGGGATCACAGCCGGCGCGTCGGCCCCGGAACTTCTGGTCAACGAGGTGATCGACGCCTTCCGCGCGCGATATGACGTCTCGGTCGATCAAGTCGAGACGGCTGTCGAAAATGTCGAATTCAAGGTCCCAAGGGTCTTGCGCGAACCGGCCTAAATCGGCTCTCCTTCGCGGATACCTCTGCGGAAGGATGCGCGCACCATGATTTCTCTACAGTTTCTCGTCACCGCTTTCGTCGTTGTCATCGCCCCGGGCACCGGCGTGATCTACACGCTGGCCCTTGGCCTTGGCCAAGGTCGGCGCGCCGCGATTTCGGCGGCCTTTGGCTGCACGCTTGGGATCGTGCCGCATTTGCTCGCCGCCACGCTTGGCCTCGCCGCGCTCTTGCACACCTCGGCGCTGCTCTTCCAGGTGGTGAAGTTCGCCGGGGTCGCCTATCTGCTCTATCTCGCCTGGCAGGCCCTGAAATCCGATGGCGCGCTCGCGATCCGCGAAGAAGCAAAACCCGAAAATCTCTGGCGCATCGCCCGGCGTGGCGCTTTGATCAACATCTTGAACCCCAAGCTTTCGATCTTCTTCCTGGCACTCTTGCCGCCGTTTCTCTCCGGCAATCCCGCCAGCGCGACAGCGGAAATGGCGCTGCTCGGGGCGATCTTCATGGCACTCACCTTCGCCGTCTTCCTGCTCTATGGCGTCTTCGCGGCGGCAGCGCGCAGTTGGATCTTGGGCAGCGCCCGGGTCATGCGCTGGCTCAACCGCAGCTTCGCCGGCATTTTTGCACTTTTGGCGGGTCGCTTGGCGTTTGAGCGGGCTTGAACCAGGCCCTAGGCTGAACGGTTTTCTGACAAACGGCCCTTGCCGAGCGCAACCGGCTTGGGCAGAACCCTGGCTATGATGCGTATTCCTCCCTCCGCCCTGATCCTCGGGCTTGCCGGGCTGATCCCCTTTCTGTGGGGCGCGGCCACTTTGGCGAGCCCCGCGCTCCAGGGTTGGTCGGTGCGCAGCCTTGGCCCCGCCCTTACCGGCCCGTTTGTGCTGCAAAGCTATGGGATCGTGATCCTTTGCTTCATGTCTGGCACGCTTTGGGGCTTTGCCACACGTGCGGCGGGAGCCGTCGCGGCCAGCGGCTATGCGCTCTCTACCCTGCCCGCGCTTTGGGCGTTCTTCATGGCTGGCGGCAATCCAAACACGGCCGCAGTAGCGCTTTTGGCCGGGTTCATCGCGCTGCTGCCGCTCGATTACATGTTTTGGCGACAAGAGCTTGCACCGCAATGGTGGATGCGTTTGCGTCTGATCCTGACCGCTGTTGTCGTGGTTTGTCTCGGGATCGGGGTCGTCACATGAGCGATCAGGGGACGATTGATGCCTATGATGCGCGGGCTGCGAGCTATGCCGCCTTGGACATCAACGACGCGCAGACCGAAAGCCTCCGGGCTTTTCTTGCCTGCCTGCCTGCGGGTGGGACGATCCTTGATCTTGGATGCGGCCCCGGTTTGCAAGCCAAAGCCATGCAAGATGCGGGGTTCGCGGTCATCGGCTTGGATGCCACCCCCGCCTTTGTCACCGCGGCGCAATCCGTTGGCATCGACGCCCGGCTCGGCACCTTCGACGATGTGACCGAAACCGAGGCGTATGACGGGATCTGGGCGAGCTTCAGCTTGCTTCATGCGCCGCGCGCCGATTTCCCGCGCCATCTCACCGCGCTGGCGAAAGCGCTCCGGCCAGGTGGCTATCTCTATCTGGGCATGAAACTCGGCACCGGCGAAGGGCGCGATGCTTTGGGCAGGTTCTACAGCTATTACTCCGAAACCGAATTGCGCACAGCCTTGGAGGGCCTCGGCTTGACCGTATCGGATGTCACAACCGGGACTGGCACGGGCCTTGCGGGCACGACAGACCCCTTCATCTTGATCACCGCCCATGGCTGAGCTTTTCGCCTATACCGACGGCGCTTGTTCAGGCAATCCCGGCCCCGGAGGCTGGGGCGCTTTGCTCATCGCGAGGGACGGTGAACGCGTGGTCAAAACCCGTGAGCTAAAGGGCGGCGAGGTTGAGACCACCAACAACCGCATGGAGCTTCTCGCCGCGATCCACGCGCTGGAAGCATTGGAACGCCCGTCCTCGCTGACCGTCGTCACCGACAGCGCCTATGTCAAAGGCGGCATTACCGCCTGGCTGCACAACTGGAAGCGTAACAACTGGCGCACTGCGACGAAAAAGCCGGTGAAAAACGAAGACCTCTGGCGCCGCCTCGATGCTGCCAATGCGCGCCATCAGGTGACGTGGGAATGGGTCAAAGGCCATGCGGGTCACCCCGAAAACGAACGCGCAGACGAACTGGCCCGCGCGGGTATGGCGCCGTTCAAACCCAAATGATCGCGACGCTCGATTATATGTCCGTGGCGATTTTCGCACTGACCGGCGCGCTGGTGGCCTCGCGCGCACAACTCGATATCATTGGGTTCTTCTTCGTCGCCTGCCTCACCGCGGTCGGCGGCGGTACAATCCGCGATCTCCTGCTCAACCGCGATCCGGTCTTTTGGCTCGCCGATCCGACTTATCTCGGCATCGCCTGCATCGCCGCGTTGATCGTGTTCTTCACCGCTCATCTGTTCGAAAGCCGCTATAAGCTGATCCTCTGGCTCGACGCCGCTGCCCTCGCTGTTGCGGTCGCCGCAGGTGTCAGCGTTGCCATCGCGATGGATCAATCTGCCCCAATTGTTCTCGTAATGGGCGTGGCAACAGGCACGCTTGGCGGACTCATGCGCGATGTGGTCTGCAACGAGTTACCTTTGGTTCTGAAACAGGGGGAGCTTTATGTCACGGCCGCCTTCGCGGGGGCGGGTGCGGCGCTGATCACGCCTCTGGCAACGCCCCATTCACTCGCCCCAATCATCGCCTGCATCGCGACCTGTTTCGCCCTGCGCGCCGGCTCACTGGCCTTCGGATGGCGCTTGCCGGTCTACAAACCGCGCCCGCCGAAATCGTAAGATCGCTCAAGAGCCCGCCTGCGGACCACACCGCCCGACAGATCGCCGCCCGAACCAAAGACAGCGCGCCGAAGGCGCTCAATTTGGCAACGGGCGCAGGGCTTACTTCCGCCGATTTCGCCGCCGATTGGCCCATTCCGTCGGGATCAAGATCAGCGCCGCAGCCGAGCCGATAATGGCGTCCACCCCGGGCCGCCCGAAGCTCAGCCCGAAAAGCGAGCGCAGGAAAAACAACATCAGCACGGCGCCGAACGCGATCAGGACTGACGGGATCAGCCCGTTATGCGTCCAGCCCCATTTCTCGAACAGATAAGCCACGATCCCTGCGATCATCAGCGAGCCGAAAAACGAAAACAGAATCATCTGATCTCTCCCAAAACCACGCCCGGCGATACCGAGGTGCCACGCAGAAACGCTGCGGCGTCTTGCCGAGCTCGACCCTCAGCCTGAAGCTCCAATATCTCGACCGCGCCGTTGCCGCAGGCCACGCGCAACCCCTCCAACACCTCACCTGGGCCACCATCACCCGTCGCCACCCGGCTCCGCAAGAGTTTGATCCGCCGCCCGTCCAGCATCGTCCACGCGCCCGGAAAGGGTGACAGCCCTCGGATCAACCGATCCACCTCAACGGCCGGTTGGCCCCAATCAATACGCGCCTCGGCCTTGTCGATCTTCGCGGCATAGGTCACGCCGTCTTCAGGCTGCACCTCTGGCGTCAACGTCTCCAAACCAGCCAGCGCATCGACAATCGCCTCGGCCCCCAGAGCACTCAACCGATCATGCAATGCGCCGGTGGTCTCTTCCGCCTCAATCGGCACAGCCCGGCGCAACAAAACCGGCCCGGTATCCAGGCCCGCCTCCATCTGCATGATGCAAACCCCGGTTTCCGCATCACCCGCCATAATCGCCCGGTGGATCGGAGCCGCCCCGCGCCAGCGCGGCAAGAGGCTGGCGTGGATATTCAGGCACCCATGCGTCGGCGCGTCCAACACCGCCTGCGGCAGGATCAGCCCATAGGCCACAACAACGGCGACCTCCGCGTCCAAAGCCGCAAACTCCGCCTGCGCTTCTGCAGATTTCAGCGAGACCGGATGCCGAACAGGCAGCCCAAGCACGTCCGCCCGCGCCTGGACCGGCGAAGGTCGGTCTTTCTTGCCCCGCCCCGCCGGGCGCGGCGGCTGGCAATAGACCGCGACGATCTCGTGGCCCGCCGTCACCAAAGCGTCCAACACCGGCACTGAGAAATCCGGCGTTCCCATAAACACGATCTTCACGCGCGCTTCCTCGCCTTCTTCACCAACATGTCCCGTTTCACCCGGCTCAGCCGGTCAAAATACATCCGGCCATTCAGATGGTCGATCTGATGTTGAACGCTGGTCGCCCAGAGGCCCACCAAATCTTTGCGCACCCGGATACCCGCGCCGTCCATATAGCTGACCGTCACCGCCCGGGGCCGTTTGATCTCGGCCTGCACGCCGGGCAGGTTGGGGCTGGCCTCCACATGGGGCCGCAACTCCACACTGGCGCGCAAAATCTCCGGGTTGGCCATGCGGATTGCCTTGCCCCGCTCATCAGACGCATCAACGACCGCAAGGCGCAACATCACGCCGATCTGCGGTGCGGCCAGACCAACGCCCGGCATCGCGTCCATGGTCTCAACCATATCATCCCAAATCGCACGGACCTCGTCCGTCACGGCCTCAACCGGGTCGCACACGGTCTGCAACCGCTTGTCCGGCCACATCACGAAGGGCTTAGCTGGCATAGTCTGCCTCCAATGCCCGCCGCGCCTCGGAAGACACCCGATCGAACGTCACGATGCCATCCAGATGATCATATTCATGCTGCGCACAAATGGCCGCGAACCCATCCAGGCGCTCTTCGCGTACCGCGCCTGTCTCGTCTGTCCAGCGCAGGACAATCCAGTCCGCCCGCGTCACATCGGCGGTCACACCGGGGATCGACAAACACCCCTCCGGCCCCGTCACAACCGTCTCAGACCGCGCCACAATCTCGGGGTTGATATAGACCGGCGGATCTCGATCCCCATCTTTCCAACCCACATCCATAACGAAGAGTCGCTGCAAAACACCGATCTGCGGCGCCGCCAGGCCACGCCCCGGCGCGGCATACATCGTCTCGAGCATATCGGTCGCCAAATCCGAAACATCACCCGAAACCGGCGCACAGACCTTGCTGAGGCGCGGATCAGGCCAGAGCAGGATGGGCAACAGGCTCACGCCTTCTCCCGCGCCAACTCGCGCTTTAGTTTGACCATTTTCCGGGTGATCATCTGCCGCTTCAGCGGGCGCAGATAATCGATGAAGAGCTTACCGTCCAAATGGTCGATCTCATGCTGCACGCAGGTCGCCCAGAGCCCGTCAAAGGTCTCGCTCTGCGCCGCGCCGTCGCGGTCCATCCATTCGACAGTTACCTCTGCCGGGCGCTCCACATCGGCATAAATCTCGGGGATTGAGAGACAGCCCTCTTCATAGACGTTCCGCTCATCTGAGCTTGCCACCACAACCGGGTTGAACATCGCCAGCGGCCGGGGCTCCGCGCCTTCTTCCTTGATGCAATCAAGTACGATCAACCGACGTCCAATACCCACTTGTGGCGCCGCCAACCCAATCCCGGGCGCAGCATACATGGTTTCCAACATGTCATCGGCCAGCGCCCGCAGCTCATCGGAGATATCGGGCACCGCGTCGGCCACCTTCTTCAGGCGCGGGTCGGGATGGATCAAAATAGGACGTTTCATGGACAGGGAGATAGGCGATCAGGAGCGCCGGGGCAACGGGCGAGGGGGCAGCCCCCGCTACCTTCGCGCGCCTCCCGGACATATTTCTGAATCGAAGGCGTGAATGTAACCTTGACGTTACTTATTGTGCGCCTTATGTAACCCAAAGGTTACTTAGCGCTCATGTGAAAGGAGCACCTCCATGTCCAGCAATCCCGTTGCCCGCCTGCGCCTCATCGGCAGCGCCACAATGGTTCTTCTCGCCCTCGCCGCGGTGGGCGCGTCGATCGCCTCGATCGGACCCTCGGGTCTGACCTGGGCCTGGGTGATCGGCGGTACAGCGATCGCCTATGCCGTGCTGTCGGCGATCATGCATCGGCGTCACCCGGAGGCGGCGGAGGCGGCTTGGGACGAACAAAACATCGCCGCCCATCGCGACAGCCTCATCTTCGGCTTCTGGGCTGTGCTGGCGGTCTTCCTCTTTTTTCTTGTCCTGGTTCTGACCGATCGGCTGGATCCGGCGATGGCGTTCTTCTGGCTCGGACCGGTTCTGGGCGCCGCGCCCTCGGCACATTACCTCGCCTCAATCTTTCGAGGCCGCGCCGAATGAGCGCCAAACTGATCGTGCATCTGAAAGCCCACCGGACCGAGGCTGGCCTGACCCAGGCGGACCTGGCCGAGGCGGTGGGCGTCTCGCGCAAGACCATCAACACGATCGAAAACGGCGTCTTTACCCCCTCCACATACCTCGCCCTTTGTCTGGCCGATGAATTGGAGGTCAGCGTGCATGACCTCTTTGCCCTGCCGGAGGACGACTAGCCCTTGCACCCCGGCACCGCATCGCTAGCTTAGCGCGCGGATATCGGAGGGACAGACATGTCATTTGACGAGATTATCGATCGCCGTGGTTCTCATTGCGTGAAATGGGACATGATGGAGCAGCTTTATGGCGTTGACCCGGAAACAGGCATCGCCATGTGGGTCGCCGATATGGATTTCCGCCCACCGGCCTGCGTCCAAGATGCCGTGCAAGCGATGGTCGATCATGGCGTCTATGGCTATTTCGGCGATGACAGCAAATACCGGGCCGCCATCTGCTGGTGGATGGAAAACCGCCACGGCTGGAAGATCGAGCCGGATTGGATTTTCACCACCCACGGGCTGGTCAACGGCACCGCCATGTGCCTCGACGCATATACGCAGCCGGGCGATGGCATCGTCTTGATGACCCCGGTTTATCATGCTTTCGCCAAAGTAATCCGCGCGGCGGGTCGGGAGCTTGTCGAATGCGAAATGATCAATGTCGATGGCCGGTATGAATTGAACATCGACGCGTGGGATGCGCAGATGACGGGCAATGAGCGGATGCTGATCCTCTGCTCACCGCATAACCCAGGCGGGCGGGTCTGGACCCGCGCCGAGCTGCAGGCGCTGGCTGCCTTTGCGAAGCGGCATGAACTCCTGATCGTCTCCGACGAGATCCACCACGACCTGGTCATGCCTGGCCATGCACATATCCCGATGGCACAGATCGAAGGCATCACCGACCGGCTGATCATGATGACGGCGGTCACCAAGACCTTCAACATCGCGGGCTCCCATGTGGGCAATGTGATCATCGAAGACCCCGACCTGCGGGCGCAGTTTGCGGCGCGGATGATGGCCATGGGTATGTCGCCGAACTCCTTCGGGCTCTTTATGGCGACGGCGGCCTATTCTCCCGCGGGAGCCGAGTGGGTGGATCAACTGATCCCCTATTTGGCCGAAAACGCCCGTATTTTCGACGAAGGCATCAATGCGATTCCGGGGCTGCATTCGATGGCATTGGAAAGCACCTATCTGGCCTGGGTCGATTTCGCCGGCACCGGGATGGAGATGGCGGAGTTCACCCGCCGCACCGCTAAGGATGCGGGGATTGCGGTCAACCATGGACCGACCTTTGGCAAAGGCGGTGAAGACTTCCTCCGCTTCAATATCGCCGCGCCTCGGTCGGTGATCGAGGATGCGGTACGGCGCATGCAGGCTGCTTTCGGGGACTTGCAGTAGACACCACAGCGAACCCGCTTACCGAGCTTGCCCAACGCGACGATGGCGTGTTACCCGCGTTATCCGTCGCGCCCCGGTTCGTTCGGATTGCTGGCGAACAACGCAATCTTGTTGCCTTGAGGGTCGCGAAGGTAGCCAACATAAAAGCGCGGTCCATAGGCATCGCGGAAACCCGGTTGGCCCTCGTCGGAGCCGCCCGCGACAAGTGCGGCGGCGTGGAGGTCACGAACCTGCTGCTGACTGCGTGCCTCGAACGCGATCATCACACCGTTTCCAGCCGACGCCGGGTGTCCATCGAAGGGTGTCTTGATGTAGAGGTCCGGCAGAGCGACAGACTGGCTGGGTTGCGTGCGGAGCGTGCAGCTTAGGCCGTCAGCCCGCTCCTCCAACTCGTAATCAAGCGCTGGCAGGAACGCCGCGTAAAACCGTTTCGCCCGTGCGATGTCATCTGCGCCGATGGTGACGTAAGCAATCATGCGACGCGGTCCTTTCAACAAGTCTGGTTATGGCAACCAGATAACCACGCCAACTTAGGCCAACTTATAAGCCCGCTCAACTGACGCCCCTTTGTTGAACGCGCCGCCAAAGCCGAGGCTGATGCAATTGGAGCGAACGCGCATTTTGCTCTGCACAGCTCCAGGCTCAAGATTAGCTGCCGGAGTACACGGAACCGCACTGGCGATCATCATGCCGCGCCGCAGCACTTGCGCCCGCCCGCGCAATATCCTACGCCTCAGGTCACGCCAAACGACACATCCTTGCGCCAAAGGGAATCGCCTCATGAGCTTCCGCCTGCAACCCCACCCCGTCGCCCGCCCCAATCGATGCCAATTGTTCGGCCCCGGTTCCAACACCAAACTGTTTGAGAAGATGGCGGCCAGCGCGGCGGATGTGATCAATCTCGATCTGGAGGACAGCGTCGCGCCGGATGATAAGGCACAGGCCCGCGCCAATGTGATCCAGGCGATTGGCGCGGTGGATTGGGGCAACAAGACGTTGAGCGTGCGGATCAATGGGCTCGACACGCCCTATTGGTATCGCGACGTGGTCGATCTTCTGGAGCAGGCCGACGAACGGCTGGATCAGATCATGATCCCAAAGGTGGGCTGCGCAGCGGATATCTATGCGGTCGACGCGCTGGTCACGGCGATTGAAACCGCCAAGGGGCGCCGCAAGCAGATCAGCTTTGAGGTGATCATCGAAAGCGCCGCTGGCATCGCCCACGTGGAAGAAATCGCCGCCGCCTCGCCGCGCCTCCAAGCCATGTCGCTCGGCGCGGCAGATTTCGCAGCCTCAATGGGGATGCAGACCACCGGCATCGGCGGCACCCAAGAAAACTACTACATGCTGCATGGCGAGACGCGCCACTATTCAGACCCCTGGCATTGGGCGCAGACCGCGATTGTCGCCGCCTGCCGCACCCATGGCGTGCTGCCGGTCGATGGGCCGTTCGGCGATTTTTCCGACGATGACGGCTACCGTGCCCAGGCCCGGCGCTCCGCAACGCTTGGGATGGTTGGCAAATGGGCGATCCACCCCAAGCAGATTGCGCTCGCCAATGAGGTCTTCACCCCGTCCGACGAAGCGGTTGCCGAGGCCCGTGAGATCTTGGCCGCGATGGAAGAGGCCAAGAAATCGGGGGCTGGGGCCACGGTCTACAAAGGTCGGCTGGTCGATATCGCCTCGATCAAACAGGCCGAGGTGATCGTAAAACAATCCGAGATGATTGCCGGCTGACCAGCCTCACCCGGCGATCGGAATCAGAAGCCGCGTCCGCAGATCTTCGGGCGCGGTGAACTCCGGATCATTGAGATACATCTCCGCCGAGGGGCCGTCTGCCGGAACAAACCCTGCAGCGCCCATCCCTGTCTGACGAAACCACATCCAGGATTCAGGCAGACCCGCATAAGGCCCGGCATGGATTAGTTCCGCATACCGGCCAGCGGACAGGACGACGCGGTCAAACCCGTCAGGCAGCGGTGCCTCCGCCGGGAAAACGCATGCCGCGTGGGAGCGGAGCGCAGGTTCTGCAACCGCCCCAGGACTGTTGTGATAGATCGCCGCCCAGGCGCCGGAGCGATCCCAAAGGGCCTGCGCGGTCAACTGATCCGCAAGGCGTTGAAACGCCTTCCCAATCCCGGCATGGCTTCCGGCATGTGGCACGCCGATTAGGGAAAGCTCAGCGGCCTCGGTCACAATCTCGATCTTGGGCATAGATCGGTCTCCTATTTCAGCGGCACACAAACATCGGTCAGAAGCTCGTCCGGCGCTGTGTCTTGCGGGTTGTTCAGATAGACTTCGATCGGCGGATGATCCCCAAGCTCTTCACCGGAGTTCGGCACCCAGACGCCATACATATGCTTATACGCCGCCGCGAGGCCGGAATACGGCCCTTTGTAGTGCATCACCGCATAGCGCCCCTGAGGCAGACGCACATCCTCAAGCGGGGCATCAATGGTCATTGCGTCGTCAACCACCACACCAGCCAAACTTCTGAGATCCTCAGCCGCAGTCGCCTCGGGGTCGTCATAATACACCCCGACCATACCGGTGATATGCGGCCAAAGGCTGCGAGAGGTCGCAAGCGCGGCCACACTCTCGAAGGCCTTGCCAATTTCGGCATAGGGTCCTTGGTGCGACACAGCGGCCAAACGGCGGGTCGGTTGGTTCATGATTTCAATGGGGTACACAGGATAGTCTCCTTGTCCAGCGTTCTGAAGAGGTGGCAACATTTCGCCACGGGTTCTGAACGCCCCAGGGGTCATGCCATGGGCCGCCTGAAAGGCCCGGCTGAAGCTGGGAAGACTGGGATACCCGACATCGGCGGCCACCTGTTTCAGCGGTCGGTCGCTCTGCACCAACCAGACCGCCGCCCGATGCAACCGCACCCGGCGCACGGCTTGGGCGCAGGTCTCGCCCGTCATTGCCCGAAACACCCGGTGCCAATGAAACCGACTCATCGCCGCCACATCGGCGAGCGTATCGAGCGACAAATCGCCCGCAGGGTGCTCATAGATATAGGCCAGTACCCTCAGCAGCCGATCTTCATAGCTTGCCATGTTGTGACAGCCTCCCGTTGCGTTCCGAGCCCTTATGCGTCGACCCCGGTTCGCAAATCTTGCGGTATTGCGGCGGCGATGGCGATGCCCGCTTGGCAAGCGGCATCAAAGACAGGCAGGAACCGGGTCTCACACAGCAGAGAGGAGCAGATTATGACGCTGAGAGATCGCAAAATCACCTATATTGGCACAGTTGAGCAGGGGGCAAGTGGCGCGGAATTGCGCGTCACAGAAGCCTATCGCGCGGGTTTGCGCGGCCTTGGTGCGTTCAGCCACGCTGTTATTCTTTGGTGGGCACATGAAACCGAGGCGGCCGCGCAACAGACATTGGTGCTGCCACGGCCCTACACCGGGAGCAGCGGGAATGTCGGTGTCTTCGCCACACGCTCCGAGGCTCGGATCAACCCGATCGGACTCTCGGTGATCGAAATCGCGGGTGTGGATGAAACGGCAGGCATCCTTCACACCTATTGGATCGACACATTGCTGGGCACGCCCCTTATCGATATCAAACCCTACTTCCCGGCTTCGGATCGGGTGGAGATGGCCGCAATGCCAGACTGGGCAGCGGGGTGGCCGCAGAGCCTGGAGGCATCGGCCGATTTCGACTGGGAGGCCGCCTTCAAATAGACCACGGCATTGCATACCCAAGCAGCCAGCGTCATATAACTGCCAGCAAAAGCGTAGGACGATCCACATGAACTACCTCGATTTTGAAAAACCCCTCGCCGAGATCGAAGGCAAGGCAGAAGAGTTGCGCGCCCTGGCGCGCCAGAACGAGGAGATGGATGTCGAGGAAGAGGCCAAAGCGCTCGACAAAAAGGCCGCCGATATGCTGGTGGAGCTTTATCGCGACTTGACGCCGTGGCGGAAATGCCAAGTGGCACGCCACCCTGACCGGCCCCATTGCCGCGACTATATCGACGCGCTTTTCACCGAATACACCCCGCTGGCAGGTGATCGGAATTTCGCTGATGATCATGCGGTGATGGGCGGGCTGGCGCGGTTCAACGACACACCCGTCGTGGTGATTGGCCATGAGAAGGGCCATGACACCAAGACCCGGATCGAGCGGAATTTCGGCATGGCGCGGCCCGAGGGCTATCGCAAAGCGGTCCGCTTGATGGAGATGGCGGATCGGTTTGGCCTGCCGGTCGTAACGCTGGTCGACACGCCCGGCGCCTATCCGGGCAAAGGCGCCGAAGAGCGCGGGCAATCGGAAGCCATCGCGCGGAGCACTGAGAAATGCCTGCAAATCAAGGTGCCGCTGATCTCGGTCATCATCGGCGAGGGTGGCTCTGGCGGGGCTGTGGCCTTTGCGACCGCCGATAAACTGGCCATGTTGGAACACTCGATCTATTCGGTGATCTCCCCCGAAGGTTGCGCATCGATCCTTTGGAAAGATGCCGAGAAGATGCGCGAAGCCGCCGAAGCCCTGCGGCTCACCGCGCAAGACCTCCAGCGCCTTGGCGTCGCCGATCACATCATCCGAGAACCCGCCGGCGGCGCACAGCGCGACCGGGACGCGACGATCACCGCCGTCGGTAAAGCGATCGAAAGCCTTTTGGCCGAGATGGACGGGCAGAACGGCAAAGCGCTCGTGAAAGCACGCCGGAAGAAATACCTGGATATGGGCTCGAAAGGGCTGGCCGCGTGATCACGCGCCGGGCCGTCCTCGGCGGTCTTGTCACGAGTTGCCTCGCCTCAATGGGGCAGGCTGGGTTGGAGCGCAATGCGATGACACCCGTTTCAGAGCTAGATTGGACCTATTTGGCCGACAATGTGATGGGCGGCGTCTCAGAGGGCCAAGCCCAGATCGAAGATGCGGCCATTCGCCTGACAGGCACCGTCTCAACAGCCAATCGCGGCGGCTTTATCCAGGTCCGTACAACGCTGCCGGATGGCCTACCGCCCGACACCGCAGCGCTACGCCTGCAGGTTCGCGGCAATGGGGCTCGGTACTTCCTCCACCTACGGACAACCCGCACGCGCCTGCCCTGGCAGTTTTATCAAGCCGGGTTCGAGGCCGGGCCGGATTGGTCGGATATCAGCCTGCCGCTTTCCGCGTTCACACCGCAAGGTCAGTTGCTGTCGAGAGACCTGAGACCAGAGGAGGTTCGCTCCATCGGGTTGGCGGCCTATGGGCAAGATTATGTCGCCGATGTCTCGCTGCGCGCTCTTGGCATCGGCTGAGCGCGCCGTCACCACATCCGCGTCTTGGCATATTCCGCATAGCCGCTATCGTAGCTCTCGGCATCGAAATCCGCCTTCATTTCTTTGACGAACTGACCCGCGCTTGGAATCCCCGCGCTATCATCACCGCGCGTCCAAAGGCCAGACCGCATGATCGCCTTGGCGCATTGGAAATAGATCTCCTCAGGCGTCACCACGATCACGGTTTTGGGCTGCTTTCCGCGTTGCTCAAATTGCCCTGTGACGGCTGTATCCGCAGTCAGCACGGCGCGCCCGTTCACCCGCACCACATTGTTGGACCCCGGCACCATGAACATCAGGCTCACCCGCCCGTCGCGAACGATGTTGCGTAAGCTGTCGATCCGATTGTTCCCGCGCCAATCCGGCAGGAGCAACGTCTTGTCGTCCGCGATCCGCACCACGGGGCCATCATCGCCTCGCGGGCTGGCATCGGTGCCTTCGGGGCCAACGGTGGTCAAGACGCAGAACCGCGAGGCCTCGATCCACTGCCGATAGAGCGGCGTCACACGCTTGGCGACTTTGGTCAGCGAGGCGGACACCGGCGCGTCATAGATCGCTTCCAGGGCGGCCATGTCATCAATCGTGTCCATCAGTCTCTCCGAAATCCGACCTCGTCCAGTAGCGCATTACTGGCCGTTTCCACTTCTGTCTCCAGCCGCGCCATGAATGCGTCTTTGCTCAACCCCGGCTCGATCCGGGGCAGAAACTCCACCACAGCCACGCCAGGTTTCCGGGTAATCCCATGTTTCGGCCAGAAAGCACCGACATTCGCCGCCACCGGCACGCAGGGCTGTTCCATTTGCTCATAAAGCGCACCGGTGCCGATCTTGTAAGGTCTGTAGTCCCCTGGCGCGACGCGGGTCCCCTGCGGGTAGATGATGAGTTGGCCGCCCTCTTGCTGGCCGCTCCGCACGTCTTCCAACATCTTCTTGATCGCCGCACCGCGTTTGCCCCGGTTCACCGGAACGCAACCGATGCGGAGCGCATATTGGCCCAAGATTGGTGCGAACATCAAAATCCGCTTCATGATGAATTTGCCGCGCGGCACTGCGTTATAGATCATCATGATGTCGAGAAACGACTGATGTTTCGCGGCGATCATCACCTCATCGGTCGGGATCTCGCCCCGCACCTCGACCTTGAGGCCAACCATCCAACCAAGCGTCCAAAACACCCACCGGCAATAGGCGTGACAGGCGGCATGGGCGCCTGCGGGGCTAAAGAGCGCCCAGGGCAAGTAGACGACCGCCAGCACCGGCATCGCCAAATACATCTGCCCGATAAAGATCAAAGATCGGAGCCATTGGATCATCTGAGCCCTCTTAAAGTCCGAAACGCGGCAATCCGGGTCGCCCAGAACGCCGTCACCGCCGCCAGGATCGGCACGGTGAGCGGCCAGAGCCAGTGCACACCGGCAAAACCAAGACCCGTAAGGAACGCTTCATCATCGCCAGCGCGCGGCAGGAGCGCCACCGCAACCATGCCCGCACCTGTCCCCACCGCAGCCCCCATCAGGGCGCGCAGTGTGAAGCGCCGCACGAAGGCCCTCGCGATGTAATTGTCCTTCGCCCCGACCAGGCGCATGACGGTGATCACACTCTGGTTCGCAGCCAGAGCCGAGCCCGCCGCCAGGGTGATCAACGCGGCGGTCGAGGCCAGGATCAGACCCATCGCCACCCAACCCAACATCCGCAACCGGTTCGCCGCCTCGACCAGCGGACGACGCCATCTTGTATGATCATCCAAAACCGCGCCTGGCGCTTCAGCCGCCAAACGTTGGCGCAAACCCTCCGCGTCATAGCCCGCTTCGGTCTCGATCACTTCAACCAAGCGCGGGATCGGCAGATCGGCCACCGGCAGATCGGGCCCAAACCAAGGCTCCAAAAGCGCGCGTTGTTCCTCATCGGTCAGGGCCCGCGCGCTATCCACGCCCGGCGTTTGTTCTAGAACTGTCAAAACGGCCCAGGTCTGCGCTTCCAATTCCGCGACAGGCGCGGAAATTCGGATCGTGGAACTGCGCGCCAGCGCGTCTGACCATCGATCCGCCAAGCGTCCCGCCGCGAGAGACAGCGCCATCGCGAAGACCGCCAAGAATGCCATCGCGCCAGCGGTGAACAGCGTCAACCGGGCGGAGTACCCCGAAGGCGGCACCACACGGTCCGCTTGGCTATCGCCCTGCAGCAGAGCCAGCACACGGTTCATAAATCCGCCCCCGCCAATTGCAGACGCCCATCGCCGATCCGCAGAACACGCGCGGAGACCTGCGCTTTGGCCGCCCGGATCAGCGATAGATCATGCGTCGCGATCAGCACGGTTTTGCCCATCTTGTTAAGCTCGACCAAAAGCGTCAGCAGTCGCAGCGACATCTCCCAATCCACATTGCCCGTGGGCTCGTCGGCCAGGATGACATCCGGATCCATGATCACGGCGCGGGCCAGCGCCGCGCGTTGCCGTTCCCCGCCCGAGAGCTCCGGCGGCAACGCATCGGCGCGCGCCCGCAGCCCGACCCAACCGATCAGCTCTTCCAGATTGGCCGCTTCTTCGCCGGTCTGCCGGTTTGAGACGGTCAGCGGCAGGGCGATATTCTCCGATACCGGCAGATGGTCGAGAAACTGGCAATCTTGATGCACCACGCCAATCCGCTGCCGCGCCAAGGCGATCTCATCGCGGGCCATGGTCTTGGCCTCTTGCTCAAACAGCTTCACCGACCCGCCCGTGGGCAGCAACTCCGCATAGCACAGCTTGAGAAAGGTGGTCTTGCCCGCGCCTGATGGGCCGGTCAAGAAATGGAACGATCCCGGCGCCAGACGCAAGCTGATCTCAGACAGAAGAGGCTCGGCCCCATAGCCGTATGCCGCATCCTCCAATTCGATCACGATCCCTGCCCCCTGCAACCTCGCTCCCCCCTCATGCCCCAGGCGAGGCAAGGTTGCAATTGGCACAGATATACAATCACTTGGAAACAGTGCCGTAGATTGATAGATATTGTGATAGATAACGATAAGGGCAGTGGCGCGAAGGCGTGGCGGAAACGGGGTAGTGATGCGGCTGACATGTCCCAATTGCAGCGCTCGATACGAAGTCGATGACGAGATGATCCCCCCGGAAGGGCGGGATGTTCAATGCTCGAATTGCTCCACGACCTGGTTTCAGCCAGGCGCGCGGTCGGCAATTGATGACGAGGTTGAGGCGAACGCCGAGGCCGAAACCGAGGTCCAAGCGGCTCAGTTCGACACCGAAGGTTCCGAGTCGACGCAAGAAGCCGACCCAACGGAGACTTCCGCCACAGAGCCCGAAGACGCAGACAACGCCGCTTTAGATGACGGGCCGGCGCGCCGCGATCTAGACCCGGCGGTCCGGAACTTGCTGCGCGAAGAGGCCGAGCGCGAGACGCGCTTGCGCCGGGAAGAGGCCGAAATCGTCGAGACCCAAGACGAAATGGCGCTGGACAGCGCGCCGCCGACGTCGACGCCACCGGAAGCCGACACACCGCCACAGCGGCAATTGCCAGAAGCGGATGAGAATTTCGATGAAGAGATCCTGGATGAGCTGATCAGCGGGGGGCAGGCCGCCGGACCACGCCGCGATCTACTGCCTGATATCGAAGAGATCAATTCGACCCTGCGCGCGACCTCGGATCGGAACGCGAACGAGCAGGAAGCCAGCGACGTGGAGACCGTTGACGGGGCGCCGCGACGCCGCCGCGGGGCGCGGCTTGGCTTTGCCCTCGTCCTGTTCATCACCGCGGCCCTCGTGGCCATTTACTCCAATGCCGTTCAAATCGCCGAACGGGTCCCGCAGGCTAGCCCGGCGCTTCAAGCCTATGTCACGCAAGTGAACGCCGCCCGTCTGTGGCTCGATGACTTGGCGCAAGGTGTGTTGCAAGACGATGAATCCGCCAGCGGCGACACGCCGCCGAGCGAATAGCTCCAACCTCAGAACTGGTCCAACAGCCGACGCAGGTATTCGAGCTCGATCTCGGGACGCTCCTGCTCTGCGGAGCGACGACGGATCTCGTCCAAAAGCTCACGCGCCCGGCGGAACGCCTCTTCGCGTTGCTCAAACCCTTCCTCCGACCCAAAGGCACCCGAGTTGCCCGCCTGACGGCCCAGTGGGTCCTGCAAGGGCCGATCCGGTTGCATGGTGCCATCGGCCTGCCCCTGCCCCGGCTCCTGCGCGCCTTCCTCTTGTGCCAAGGCGCGGCCCAATTCGCTCATCCCATCGCGAAGCGCTTCCATCGCCTCTGATTGGCTGTCCAGCGCATCGGCCAAATCACCGCGCCCCAGCGCATCGGCCGCCTCATCCATGGCCCGCTCAGCATCTTCCAGGGCGCGCTGTGCCGCCTCGCCGCCCTCAGTGCCCTCGCCGGGCAGGTTGAAGGCCTGTTCCTCCAACTGACGGCGCAAATCCTCTTGGCGCTCGGCCAGACTGCGGCCGTCATTCTCGCCGCCCTGGCCTTGGCCCTGCTGCAGGCCATCTTGGGGCGGCTGGCCGCTTTGTGAGCCGCCTTGCCCATCTTGGGTTTGATCGCTCGGCTGGCCTTGTTGCTGGCCTTCCTGGCCGGGCTGCACCGGTTGGCTCTGCTGGCCCTGCCCTTGTTGGCTCTGCTGACCGGGCTGGCCCTGCTGCGGGTTTGGACGGCCTGGGTTGAACTGCTCCTGCAACTCCCGGAAGCTGTCATCGCTGAGGTCTTGTTGATCGCGCAGCGTGTCTTGCAGATCCTGCATCGTTTGCTCGCCCGGGGTCCGCGGCCCGTCGCCGCCTTCCCCTTGGGTGATCTGCATGTTTTCCATCATCTGGCGCAGCGCATCGAGCATTTCCTGCGCCTCGGCCATCCGGCCCTGCTGCATCAGCTCTTCGATCCGGCGCAGCATCTCGTCGAGATCGGCCATGGACATCTCCATGGTCTCTCCCGATTGATCCGGCTGATCCTCGCCTGGCTGCGCGTTTTCGGCGAGCTGCTGCATATAGTCGTCCATCGCCTGGCGCAGCTCATCCATCAATTGCGCGATTTCCTCATCGCTCGCGCCCTGACGCATCGCCTCCGAGAGTCGATCCTGCGCCCGGCGGAGCCGTTCCAGTGCATCGGCCAAATCGCCCTCTTCAAGCTGGATCGCCGCATTCCAGAGAATCTCCGCCACCTGATCCCGGGTCTCAACTGATAGGCTATCTACCCCGCTTTCCAACCGGCGGATCGCGGTGCGGACCATCAGATACGCCCCGTCATCGTCAAACACACCTTCGGGCCGGTGGCTGACAGCACGCAGGATTTGCGCCGCGCGCGCCGCATTCTCGCGTGACCAAAGAATATCACGACGTTGTTCGATGAGTGCGTTGGCCAGCGGGTCAAAGAACCGGCGGCCCGGCAGGCGCGCAATCGCCTCGCGGATCGTCCCAATCTGACCAGCGTCATCCACCACCGTCAGCGTCACGGTGACCGGCAGATTGGCAAACGGGTGCTGCGACAGATCCTCGACCAGCAATTCCGAGAACTCCGACCGAGAGCCGGAAAACGGCATCGGTAGGTCGAGCACCAGCGCCTCGCGCGGCTCTGGCTCCACAGCCAGGCCAAAGCGCCGGTCCGCCGCCTCGGCATCCAGCATCAACCGGGCTTGCCCCGAGATTACCGCGTAGTCATCGGTCGCCGTGTAGGTGAACTGCATCTGCCCCGGTGGAACGCCGGTCATATCTCCATCCATGACAACAGCAGGCGGCTGATCCATCAGCATGGAAATCTGCCAACTGCGCCCGTTTGGCCCCTCAATGGCGACCTCGCCGGAGCGCTCCAGCACCAAGTCTTGCGCCGGTGCGGTGGCATCTGTATCGGACTCGACTGCGGCCGCCATCACACTCTGGCGGAGGCTTAGCGCACCCGCTTCGCCATAGAACCGTACGGTGATGCGCGACCCCGCCGGGGCTTCAAACGCGGCTTGGGTGATATCGTTGAGATAGAGCGAGGGCAGCCCGGTATAGAGCGGCGGCTCGACCCAACCTTCCCAGCTTGGGCCGCTGATCGTGGCCTCGCCCGTGCCGATCACCACATCGCCCATATCGCCGACCCGCCAGACGGACCCGAAGAGCAGCGCCATGGCAAAGGCGACCCCCGCCACATAGCGCAGCGCATAAGGGTCTCGGTCTGAGAGGCGCAAATCCGGCTCGGGCGCGCGGGCGGCGGCCACTTTCTCGGCCATCCGCGCCACATGCGCGGCCCAGACCGATTGCGAGGCTGGGTCATCCGCTCCCACGGCAGGCGTGTCGATCAAGGCAGTGATTGGGCGACCTGGCAGCGTCCGGTCGAGCCTGTCCAACGCCTCCGCCGGCGTCGGCATCTCAAAAATACGGATACCTTTGACTGCAAACCAAATCAGAGCGGCCATGGTGAGACCCAAGGCAACCCACAATAACTCAAGCGGCAACGCATCCGCCGCGCCAAAAGCAAACAGCGCGACCGCCAGCAACACAATCGTCCAAACCGGCCAAAACGCCCGCACAACCCGCTCGGCAACCATACCCAGACGGGTCAGGCGCAGCGGCCAGATCAGACGCCTCAACGCGGCGTCATTGGAAGGGGTTTGATCCGTCATGATCCCTTTCGGGGCGGTTTCATGGCATCATAGCCACTCCGGAACGATATCGCGATTAATGATCTCGTCAAATGTCGGTCTTGGGCGGATTACGGCAAATTGATCATCTTTCACCAGGACCTCAGGGATCAAAGGCCGCGTGTTATACTCGCTCGACATCACCGCACCATAGGCACCGGCCGAGCGGAACGCGACCAGATCGCCCGCCCGCAGCGGCGGCATATCGCGCTCTTTGGTGAAGGTATCACCGCTTTCGCAGACCGGGCCGACAATATCATAGCGGGCTTGCTCGACACCCGGCGCGGGTTCCATCACCGGAACAATATCGTGATACGCCTCATACATCGCCGGGCGGATCAGATCATTCATCGCGGCGTCGAGGATCAGAAAATCCCGCCCCTCGCCGTGCTTTACATAGATCACGCCCGAGACCATCAGCCCCGCATTGCCCGAGATCAGGCGACCCGGCTCAATCTCCACCTCAACATCCAGATCGCCCACCGTTCGCTTGATCAGCGCACCGTATTCTGTGGGCAGCGGCGGAGCCTCGTTCGAGCGGGTATAAGGGATGCCCAAACCACCACCGAGGTCCAAGCGCTTGATCTCATGCCCATCGGCGCGGAGCTGATGGGTCAACTCTGCTACCTTCAGATAGGCGGCCTCAAACGGTGCCAGATCGGTCAACTGGCTGCCGATATGCACGTCGATCCCCACGACTTCGAGCCCGGGCAGCGCCGCCGCCATGGCATAAACCTCGCGCGCCCGCGCGATCGGGATGCCGAATTTGTTCTCGGATTTGCCGGTGGCGATTTTGGCATGGGTCTTGGCGTCCACATCCGGGTTCACCCGAATGGTGACGGGCACTGTTTTGCCCATCGCGCTCGCCACCTGGCTCAAAAGCGTCATCTCCGGCTCTGATTCCAGATTGACCTGTCGGATGCCGCCGGCCAGCGCCAATTCCATCTCGTCCCGCGTCTTGCCGACGCCCGAGAACACGATCCGCTCGCCCGGCACACCGGCGGCCTTGGCGCGCAGATACTCCCCGCCGGAGACCACATCCATGCCTGCGCCCAAATCACCAAGTGTCTTGATCACCGCCTGATTGCTGTTGGACTTCATCGCGTAACAGACCATATTCGGCAGCCCATCCAGCGCATCTTTGAAAAGCCGGTAATGCCGGGTCAGCGTCGCGGTGGAGTAGACATAGAACGGCGTGCCAACCGCTGCCGCGATCTCGGGCAGGGGCACGTCTTCGGCATGCAGAATGCCGTCGCGATACAGGAAATGATCCATCTTGGGCCTTTAAATCATATCTCGGGCGCAGGTAGCAGCTTGCGCCGCAGATGCAAAGCGCCTCATCCGCGCGGCCTGGAGCGCAGATAGAGATAAAGCGGCAAGCCGCAACTCACCCCGATGCAATAGATCGTCGGCACAGCCAGAAGGGAAAGGTAATCCCGGCGCGTGATCGCCTCAGCCAAAATCCAAATCGTCAGCGCCACCGCAGCAATCGTCAGGTCCCAAACCAGCCCCGAGGTCGCCGCGTTCACATGCCAGGCATCGACCATTGCCATGATCGACCAGGAATTCTCCTGAAACCACGTCACGAAGTAATACATCGGCACGACGGTCCCAAGGATCGCGAGGCCGAGATAGGTGAGGCGCAGAATGGACATTTTGGTCGCTCCGATAAGGCCAGATTTCCTGTTGAGATAGTCCAGTCAAACAGCGTCTCAACCGCTTAAAAAACAAGCTGTGATGCGGCGTCACGATTGACCCAAGCCCCCCTGTCGCGCTACGCCTTCGCGGACGCAGAAATTAGCGACCTCGGGCCGGGGGAGGCCGGGGTCAGCCAAGGGGGACCCATATGGCCGAGATAGACCGCGAGTCGATGGAATATGATGTGGTGATCGTGGGGGCGGGCCCGTCGGGGCTTTCCGCTGCGATCCGTCTGAAACAGCTCGACGCCGATCTGAATGTGGTGGTGCTGGAAAAGGGCTCCGAAGTTGGTGCGCATATCCTCTCTGGTGCGGTGCTCGACCCCGCTGGCCTGGATGCGCTGATCCCCGATTGGAAAGACAAAGGCGCGCCCATCACCGTGCCGGTCCGGCAGGACAATTTCTACATGCTCGGCGAAGGCGGCGGGGTACGGCTGCCGAATATCATGATGCCGCGGCTGATGAACAATCATGGCAATTACATCGTCTCCATGGGCAATGTCTGCCGCTGGATGGCCGAACAGGCCGAGGAATTGGGCGTTGAGATTTTTCCCGGCATGGCCTGTTCTGAGCTGGTCTATGGCGACAATGGTGAAGTGAAAGGTGTAGTCGCGGGGGAGTTCGGCAAGAACCCCGATGGCACACCGTCTGACGCCTATGAGCCAGGCATGGAACTGCATGGCAAATACGTGTTCCTCAGCGAAGGTGTGCGTGGGTCGCTCACCAAAGAGGTGATGGAGAAATACAATCTCTCAGAGGGTCGAGGGCCGCAGAAGTTCGGCCTGGGCATGAAAGAGATTTGGGAGATCGACCCGGACAAGCATCGCGAAGGCACAGTGACCCACACGATGGGCTGGCCCCTTGGCAAGAATGCCGGCGGCGGCTCCTTCATCTATCATCTTGAGAATAATCAGGTTTATGTCGGGTTTGTGGTCCATCTGAACTACGAAAACCCCTATCTCTACCCCTATATGGAGTTCCAGCGCTTCAAGCATCATCCGATGGTGGCGGAGCTTCTGAAGGGCGGCAAACGGGTCGCCTATGGCGCGCGCGCGATCTCGGAAGGCGGCTGGCAGTCGATGCCCAAGGCCTGCTTCCCCGGTGGTGCCATCCTTGGCTGCGGTGTGGGCCTGGTGAACGTGCCCCGGATCAAGGGCAACCACAACGCAATGCTCTCAGGCAAAGCGGCGGCAGAAGCGGCCTATGAGGCGATCCAAGCGGGCCGCGCCAGTGATGAACTCGAAACCTATGAAAGCGAGCTGCGGTCTGGCCCGATTGCCAAAGACCTCAAGCGCGTCCGCAATGTGAAGCCGCTCTGGTCGCGCTATGGGCTGATGGGTGGGCTGATGCTCGGCGGCATGGACATGTGGACCGCGAACATCACCGGGCTGACCCTCTTCGGCACGATGAAACATCACAAAAACGATGCCGAACACACCGGCAAGGCGAAGGATTTCGAGCCGATCGACTATCCGAAACCCGACGGGGTGTTGAGCTTCGACCGGCTGACCAATGTCAGCTTCTCGATGACCAATCACGAGGAAAGCCAACCGGCGCATCTGACGCTGAAAGACGCCAGCATTCCGATCTCGGTCAACCTGCCGGAATATGCCGAACCGGCGCAGCGCTATTGCCCGGCAGGCGTCTATGAGGTGGTGGAAGAAGACGGCCAAGAGCCGCGCTTTGTAATCAACTTCCAAAACTGCGTGCACTGCAAGACCTGCGACATCAAAGACCCGTTGCAGAACATCCACTGGACAGTGCCGCAGGGGGGCGACGGGCCAAACTACCCCAATATGTGATCACTTCCGCATCAGGCGGGCGCTGGTCGCCCGCCGACGCATTGCCTATCCCCGGTCGGGCACCTAGTCTCAGACCCAATTGTGAACCGGAGAACGCGCATGCGCCTTGCCGCCCTGACTTTTGTTGCCCTTCTGGGTCTTGGTCTGATCCTGCCCAACCCGTCGGCGGCGCAAAACCAGATGGGGCTTGCTGGCTCCTATCTCGCAGCGCGCCAGGCGGTGATTGATGGCGATCACCGCGAAGCCGCGCTCTATTTCGAGCGCGCCATGCAACGCGATCCGGATAACACCGGGCTGATCGGCAACGCGCTCTTGGCCCGGGCCGCCCTTGGCCAGTGGAATCGTGCCCTAGAAGTCGCGGCGCGCCTGCCCGCCGATCAAGACGGGCGTGAATTGGCGCAGATGGTGGAGCAAGTCGCACGCATCCGCGACGGCGACCTGGCGGGCGCCCTGGCGGCGATTGCGGCGGAAGAGGCCGTGGGGCCGCTGATCGATGGGCTGACCTCTGCGTGGCTGCATCTGGGCGAAGGCGATATGAGCCGGGCCGTGGCCGAGTTCGAAGAGATCGCCAGCGATGGCGCTTTGGCCCAGATCGCCCAGTACCACCTCGCCCTGGCGCGCGCCGTTGTCGGCGACTTCGAAGGGGCGGATGCGATCCTTTCTGGCGAGACCTACGGCCCACTGCAGGTCACCTCGCGCGGCGTGCGGGCGCATGCGCAAGTCCTTGTCCAGTTGGACCGCCAGGCGGACGCGTTGGAGCTTCTCGATCTCGCCATTGGCTCCGTCCCTGACCCGGTTCTTCTGGCGCTGCGCGACGCGATCGCCGCCGATCCAACCCGGCCCTATGATTTTCTGATCAGTGCCCAACAAGGTGTGGCCGAGGTGTTCTACACCCTTGCGCAGGGCCTTGGCAGTGATAGCGGCCCAACCCTGCCGCTGATCTATGCCCGGGCTGCGCATGTCATCGACCCCACGCATGGTGACGCACTCCTTTTGGCGGCGGAACTGCTGATCGCGGATGATCAACCACATCTCGCGGCAGATACCTATGCGGAACTCCCTGCCGATCAGCCTGCCTTCATCACCGGTCAGATGGGCCGTGCCGAAGCCCTCTTCGAAATGGACCGACAAGAGGATGCGGTTGCGGTTCTGCAAGCTCTGGCCACCGATCATCCAGACCAAACCTCGGTCCATGCCCGGCTTGGCGACATGCTGCGCCGGATGGAACGCTTCGGTGAGGCCATCGTTGCCTATGATGCCGCGATGGCTCAGATCGACCGGGAACAGCCCCGCCACTGGCTGCTGTTTTACACCCGCGCCATTTCCCTGGAACGCGAAGGCCGTTGGGAGGAGGCCGAAGCCGATTTCCGGCATGCGCTGGAACTGAATCCTGACCAGCCGCAAGTTTTGAACTATCTCGGCTATTCCTTGGTCGAACAGCGCCGGAACTTGGACGAGGCCCTGGACATGATCGAACGCGCCGTCGCCGCGGAGCCGCGCTCAGGCTATATCGTCGACAGCTTGGGATGGGTCCTCTACCGCCTTGAACGCTTCGATGAAGCAGTGGCGCCGATGGAGCGCGCGGTGGAGCTTCTGCCAAACGATCCGATCATCAATGACCATCTCGGCGATGTCTATTACATGGTCGGCCGGTTCCGCGAAGCCGAATTCCAATGGCATCGGGCGCTTTCCTTTGAACCCGAAGAGGAAGACGCCGTGCGCATACGCCTCAAGCTTGAGATCGGCTTGACCCGGGTTTTGGAGCAAGAGGCCGCCCAAGGCGAAACCCAGTGACATCGACCAGCGCGTTTGCGCCTGCGAAAATCAACCTTGCGCTGCATGTCACCGGGCGACGCGATGACGGCTATCACCTGCTCGACTCGCTGGTGGTCTTTGCGGATATCGGAGATCGGCTGCATTTCGATCTCGCCGATAGCGTGACCCTGAAAGTCATGGGCCCCCGCGCGGCTGGTGTGCCCGAAGGGCCGGACAACCTTGTGCTGCAAGCCGCTCGACTGTTTGGGCCGGACCTTGGGGCTGACATCGTGTTGGAGAAACATCTCCCAAATGCTGCGGGGATCGGCGGCGGGTCGGCAGATGCCGCCGCAACGCTTCTGGGTCTGGCCGCCCTCTGGGATCGCCCCTTGCCGAAAATGTCCGACATCGTCTCGCTTGGTGCGGATCTGCCGGTGTGTCTTGCCGGATGCCCGACTCGCATGGGTGGCATCGGTGACGAGTTGGAGGGCGTCCCACCGCTCCCCAGGCTCTGGCTTGTCCTGGTGAACCCTGGCGTCGCTGTGCCCACAGGGTCAGTTTTCCGCAGGTTGAAGACGGTTAACAACCCTGGCTTGTCCGATCCGAACTGGCATGATTTTCCAAGCTTTATCAGATGGCTCTGCGGCCAGCGCAACGATCTCGAAAGCCCGGCCCTAGCGTTGGCACCCGAGATCGGGACCGTTTTGGACAGGCTCAATGCCCGCCCCGGCTGCGCCCTCGCCCGGATGAGCGGATCAGGCGCCACGTGTTTCGGTCTTTTCGAAACGGAACCCGCCGCGCGTGAGGCCACCCATGCTATCGGCGCGGCCTATCCCGGCTGGTGGGTGCGCGCGGCCCCCGTCCTTTAGAACGCGCTGGTCGCGTCTGGAGAAAATCCACACGCCCGCTATCTCAACATCTCAAAAGACGTGATGCGCCCCCGAAAATACGGCGCATAGATTCCGTCATCGACATAACCGACTTCCCCGGCGCGCGGCACACTGCGCCCGCCGATCTCGCCATATTCCGAGAACACACCGCGCCACGCCCGAAGGACCGTTTGACCACTCGATACATCCGGGCGGCCCTCGGCGAAGACCTCCACAATGTCGCCCGCATCATCGAAACGAAACTGCACAACAGCCGGGGGGGGGACAGCGGCAAAGCGGCCTCAACCGTATTGGCGTCAATCGCCCGCCAGATGATGGATCGGTTCGACAAGATCGCATCCGGCGCCCAGGGGAGCTCGACCAGATACCGCATCGCCTCGCCGATATCGGCCTCCGGCCCATCGAACCGCGCCACCCTGATCGCCCCAAGCAGCCGCACTTCCAATAGACCTGCGCCATCGGTAAATCGGTCGATCACCCGCACCAAAGGAAGGGGCCAGCCCGCGCCGTCTGCCACCCAGACGAAGCCTGGTTCGGCGATGGCGATATGCTGTCGGGCGGTCATGGTTGACCAGTTTTCGCCCTGCAGCATCCGGGCCTCCTGCGTCAGGCGAACGGCGCGCGGCATACCACCCTGCCCGGCCAAACTCCGTTCCGCAAAACGCCGCATGAGCTCGGGGATTTCTTCCGGATCACGCGCCTCGGGCGTTAGGGCCGCACGGATCATCGCCTCCTGCCGCGCCACCTCTGCCGTGAAGCCCCGCGCCAAGATCAGCACAGCAAAGATGACGGTCGCCAAGAGGACAAAACAGATGATGATCGAGATCTTCATTGGAACCCTTCCGCCAAATGCAATGACACCCTGCCCTCCGCGCATCTGAGTGTCCTTAATCTATCGCAACGCCGCGATAGGCCGCCTAACCCGCCTGCAGAATCGTCGCAGATGACACTGAAATGGCACCTTCATCGCGGACACTCGAACAAACAGCGGAAAGGCATGTTAACTAATTGATAAAAATGAAAAAGCGGCGCAGGCCCTAGCTCACTCGCGCAACCACATAATCTGCCAAGTCGGCCAGCATGTCGCGCAACGGGTGGTCCGGCATCTCTGCCATCGCCTCTTTCGCCAAACCGGCATAGCGCAACGCCTCATCGCGGGTTTCTTCCAACACGCCATGGCGCTGCAGCAACGTCATCGCCTGCTCCAGATCGCCCTCTTCCTGGCGGCCTTTCTCGATCGTCCGGGTCCAGAAAGCCCGCTCGGTCTCATCCCCCCGCGCAACCGCGCGGATCACCGGCAAGGTGAGCTTTCGTTCGCGGAAATCATCGCCAACATTCTTGCCCATTGCGCCCGATGCCCCACCCCAATCAAGCAAATCATCGACAATCTGAAAGCTCATCCCCAACGCATCGCCATAGGTGGCCAGCGCCCGCACCTGCGCCTCTGGTGCACCGGAAATCACGCCACCAACCTCGGTCGCAGCCTCGAACAGAGCCGCCGTCTTCCCCCGGATCACCTGGGTATAAATCTCTTCGGTCGTGGCCAAGCTCTGCGCCGCCGTCATCTGCAAGACCTCGCCCTCAGCGATCACCGCCGCCGCATTGGACAGGATGTTGAGCACGGTGAGCGACTCGGTCTCCACCATCAATTGAAACGCCCGCGCAAAGAGGTAGTCGCCCACCAAGACGCTGCTTTTGTTGTCCCAAAGTAGGTTCGCCGTCGGTCGCCCGCGCCGCTGGCCGCTTTCGTCAACCACATCATCATGGAGCAGGGTCGCGGTATGGATGAACTCAACGGTCGCCGCCAATTTTTGATGCGCATCGCCGTCATAGCCACACATCCGCGCCGCCGCCAAAGTCATCATCGGGCGAATGCGTTTGCCGCCCGCCTCGACCAGATGCGCCGTGACTTCGGGGATACGCGGCGCATGGTCCGAAGCCATGCGCGCCCGGATCAACCCGTTCACCGCATCAAGATCATCCGCCAGATAGCTGCGCAACCGATCATGCGGCTTGGTGCTGGCTTCATCTAGGCTCATGGTCGATCATCCCCTCTCTCGACAAGCGCCACATGCATGCCTAAATGCCGATTATGCAAGAAATTCTGCGCAGCAATGACCCAACGATCATCGCCTTCGCCTCGGCGCTCCTATCTGGCGAGGATATAGAGGTGTTCGAGATGGACGTCCATATGAGCGTGCTCGAAGGCTCCATCGGCATTCTACCGCGCCGTTTGATGGTTCGGCGCGAAGATGCATTCACCGCCCGCGCCGTGTTGCGCGACAACGACATTCACGTGACGGATTGAGATGTTTGCCGAGGCAAACCTGACGCGCGACGCGTTTTTGGGCGAGCGGGTGCAGGCCTGGCAACCCAAATCCGGCTATCGCGCGGCGACCGACCCGGTGTTTTTGGCCGCTGCATGTGGCGCACAAGCTGGCGCGCGCGTGTTGGAGCTTGGATGTGGCGCGGGCGTGGCCAGCCTCTGTCTTGCCGCGCGGATGCCGGGCCTCCACCTCATCGGTGTCGAACGACAAGCGGATTACGCCGAGTTGGCCCGTCGAAACGCTGGCGATGCCGGGTTAGAAATGCAAGTGATCACGGCGGATCTGACCGCGCTGCCGCGCGCTCTTCGACAAGAAAGCTTCGACCATATCATCGCCAATCCCCCCTACTACGCCACAGGCGGCGGGACAGCCGCCGCCGACCAGGGGCGGGAGGCCGCGCTTCGCGAAGACACACCGCTTGCAGATTGGACGGACATCGCGGCGCGACGTCTGGCGCCCAAAGGCTGGCTCACCATGATCCAAGCGGCAGACCGCCTGCCCGACGTCCTCACCGCATTGGCCCCCAATTTCGGCACGACCCATGTGCTGCCCCTGGCGTCACGCTTTGGTCGACCCGCCCGCCGCGTCCTGCTCAAAGCGCAGAAATCTGGGCGCGGACCCTTTACCTTGCTGGCCCCAATGATCCTGCATGAGGGCGAAACGCATGAACGGGATGGCGATGACTATGCGCCAATCGCCAAGGCGATTCTGCGGGATGCGGCAGCGGTGGATTGGAGTTATCCACCGAAATCCCACCCGATTTGACGTATCCTATCGAAACTGCTGCGTGACACGACTCAAAACCTATGCTCCCATAGTCATCCAAATGTCATATTGAGAGGAGGACGACGGATGTCGCTAGGCGCCCATCTTCAGGAACTGCGGAAAAAGCATGAAAACCTCTCTGAACGAGTGGAAGAAGCGCAGCGCAGTCCCGGTGTGGACGAACTTGCTATTCGAGACCTCAAAAAGCAGAAACTGCGCCTAAAAGAAGAAATCAGCCGCCTCGACGGCTAAGCCGCGCAGACCTTCACGGGGCGTCAGCGAAAGCCCCGTTTCAATCGGCCACATCCGCCGCGGGGACGAACACCCGTCCCTCGCGGTAGGCATGGAGCGATTGTGCCTCAGCCTCTAACCAAGCTAGAAACGCTGCCACGTGGGGCCGCGTTTCCGCACCTTTGGGACAGACGAAGCGGTAATGCGCCTCGGTGGTCAGGGCGAGGGGAAACGGCATGACCAGCCGCCCCTCCATCAGATCCCTTTCCGTCAAAGACACCCGCCCCAACACAACGCCGCCGCCCGCCGCCGCGGCATCGATGGCATGATCCGCCTGATTGAAGCTCGCGGATATCTCCGGGGCCGTATCCAAGCCCGCCGCACGGAACCACGCGGGCCAGTCCAACGGCGGCTTCAAAAACCGCGTGTCCTCCTGATCCAGGAGGGGGGCGCGGGTTAAGCTGGCGAGGTCCGGATATCGCTCCGCCAAAGCGGGATGCATCATCGGCGTCACCCAGTCATTGATGATCGGCTTGGAGAAAAGCGCCGCACTCTCGCGGCCCCCCATGCCAAACCGGATCGCGACATCCACATCATCCCGGTCAAAATCCAAAATGCGAAACGTCGCGGCAAATCTCAATTCGATCTCTGGATACGCCTGCGCAAAATGAAACAATCGCGGTGCCAGCCATTTCGCCGTAAAGGCCGGGCCCGCCGTGACCGTTAACGTATTGCTCTCAAGCGCCCGAGTCACATTGCGCCAAGCATTGCGAAGCGTGTCGAAGCCGGGCTCCGTCCCGACCGCTAAAGTCTTCCCTGCCTCCGTCAGCTCGACAGCGCGATTGAGCCGCCGGAAGAGCGGTGCGCCCAAATGGTCTTCGAGGGATTTGATCTGAAAGCTCAACGCCGCAGGTGTGACATGGAGCTCATCCGCCGCTTTCGCAAAGCTCATATGGCGTGCGGCGGCGTCAAAGGCGCGGAGGGCGGTCAGTGGGGGCAGGCGATCAGGCATGCTCAGTTAAATACAGCTTAACTGAACCAAGGGAAAGTCTCGTTTGTGTGTTTTCATTCTAGGGCGCATGTTGAGGACAGTTCAGAGACACTTGCCCTCAGGAGGCCCCGATGTTCCAGATCACCGCAAACCCCACTGCCAAAGCCGCTTTTAACGAAGCCCATGCCGCACGCGGCGCAGCTCTGCGCCACTTGGTTCAACGGTTGTTCAGCCGGTCCGAAACGAAAACGGCCGGGCACATGATGCACCCGGCCGAATAAGTTTGGTTGAACAGCTCTTAGACGAAGAACTGAGCCCCGTTCGCTGAGATGGTCGATCCGTTGATGAACCCTGCATCGTCGGAGGCCAGGAAGGCAACGCAGCGCGCGATCTCTTCCGGCTCGCCCAAACGACCCGCCGGGATCTGCGGAATGATGACCTCGTTCAGCACTTTCTCCGGGATCGCGCGCACCATTTCCGTACCGATGTAGCCCGGGCAAACCGCGTTGGCCGTGATGCCAGCGCGGGCACCTTCTTGCGCCAGGGATTTCACAATCCCCAAGTCACCCGCCTTGGTCGCGGCATAGTTCACTTGGGCGAACTGGCCCTTTTGGCCATTGATCGAGGAAATGACGATCACGCGCCCGAACTTCCGTTCTCGCATGCCGGGCCAAACCGGATGGACGGTGTTGAAGACGCCGGTAAGATTGGTGTCGATCACCTGGGTCCACTGCTCCGGCGTCATCTTATGGAACGGGGCATCGCGGGTGATGCCTGCATTGGCGACGACCACCTCGATCGGGCCCAGATCGGCTTCGACCTGCGCGATACCGGCTGCAGAGGCCTCATAATCAGCAACATTCCACTTGTAGGTCTTGATGCCGGTTTCGGCGGTGAAGGCCGCGGCGGCTTCGTCATTGCCCGCATATGTTGCGGCAACATCGTACCCATCCGCCTTCAGTTTTTTCGAAATCGCTTCACCAATGCCGCGGCTGCCGCCGGTGACCAATGCAACACGTCCCATCGTTTGTCTCCTCCAGGATTTGGGTGCCCGATTTACCGGACGTTATGGGGTGAGTAGGCGGAGCGCAGTGGCCCCGCCATGATTTGGATCAGGGGCGCTCAAGGCACATGGCAACGCCCATGCCTCCGCCGATGCAAAGCGTGGCAAGGCCTTTCTTGGCGTCGCGGCGCTTCATTTCGAACAGAAGCGTGTTTAGAACCCGCGCGCCAGACGCCCCAATCGGGTGACCGATGGCAATCGCGCCGCCATTGACGTTCACAATCGCCGGGTCCCACCCCATGTCTTTGTTGACCGCACAGGCCTGCGCGGCGAAGGCCTCGTTGGCCTCGACTAGGTCCAGATCATCAACCTTCCAACCGGCTTTCTCCAGCGCTTTGCGCGAGGCATAGATCGGGCCGACGCCCATGATCGACGGGTCGAGCCCGGCCGTGGCATAGCTCGCGATCCGCGCCAGCGGCTCGATCCCGCGCTTCTCCGCCTCATCGGCCGACATCAACAGCGCACCTGCCGCGCCATCATTCAGGCCAGAGGCATTGGCCGCCGTCACGCTGCCATCCTTGGTGAAAGCGGGGCGCAGTTTCTGCATCGCCTCCATGGTCGCGCCGTGGCGGATATACTCATCCTTATCGACAACGATGTCCCCCTTCCGGGTGGAAATGGTGAAGGGCACGATCTCATCTTCGAATTTGCCCGCATTCTGCGCGGCTTCGGCTTTGTTTTGCGACCCGACTGCGAATTCATCCTGCATATCGCGCGAGATCTGCCATTTCTCGGCAACGTTTTCGGCGGTTTGCCCCATATGGTAGCCATTAAAGGCATCCCACAGCCCGTCGCGGATCATGGTGTCGATATACTTCATATCGCCCATTTTCTGACCCTGCCGCAGCGGGGCCGCATGGGGCGACATCGACATGTTTTCCTGCCCGCCCGCGGCAACAATGCTTGCATCGCCTAGCATGATATGCTGCGCACCAAGCGCCACGGCCCGCAATCCGGACCCGCAGACCTGGTTGATCCCCCAGGCAGCGCTCTCCTGCGGGAAACCCGCGTTGATATGGGCCTGACGCGCCGGGTTTTGCCCCTGGGCGGCGGTCAAGACCTGACCAAGGATCGTCTCGGAGACGTCGGATTTATCCACACCAGCCCGCGCCACCAGCTCTTCCAGCACTGCACGACCAAGATCATGGGCTGGCGTGTTGGCAAAGGAGCCAAGAAAACTTCCAACGGGTGTACGGGCGGCAGAGGCGATGACGACATTGGTCATGAGGCAAATCCCTTTCAAATTGGGCCGGTGCAGAGGCGAGCAGGCTTAAAGTGCCTCCGCGGAAACAGGCTGCGGTCGGGCCGGTCATAGGCACTCACCGGACTTCCCACAACTGACACGGTGTCTCAGTTGGCGATAGGCTTCAACCTTAAGATGTAGGGGCCGGTCGGAAAGTCGGTATCATGACAGTTCGCATCCACAAAATCGCGACACATCTTGCGCGCTACATCCAAAAGGCCACCGCTGCTCCGCTGACGCATCGCGGCTTTCGCAGCAAGCCTCTTGATATGCGGGGGCAGAACTTCCTAGGAAGGGATAGATATTCACATTTTGTTCTAATTCTTTGAAGGTGCGAGCGCGGAATGACGGAAAATGACGGTCGTTGTGGCTGGTGCGGGACGGACCCGATCTATGTCGCTTACCACGACAACGAATGGGGTGTGCCGGAATATGACAGCCGCGCCCTTTGGGAGAAGCTGATCCTTGATGGGTTTCAGGCCGGATTGAGCTGGATCACGATCCTGAAAAAACGGGACAATTTCCGTGCGGCGTTCAACGGCTTCGATCCAAACGAAATCGCGACCTGGGGCGAGGCGGAGGTGTCGCGCCTGCTACAGGACGAAGGGATCATCCGCCATCGCGGCAAGATCGAGGCGACGATTGGCAATGCGCGGGCATGGCAGGTCATTGAGCAAGCGCAGGGGTTCGACCGGTTTCTTTGGGATTATGTTGGCGGCAAGCCAATCCAGAATTGCTGGAGCAGCCTCGCTGACGTGCCCGGCCACACGCCGCTCAGCACGCAGATCTCCAAAGACTTAAAAAAGGCGGGGTTCCGATTTTGCGGGCCAACCATCGTCTATGCCGCGATGCAGGCCATGGGGCTCGTGAACGACCACCTTGTCACCTGCCCCGCCCATGAAAGGGTCAAAGCCTTGGCGCGATAGGCGCCCGATTTCTCGAGAAACCGGTCCGGAAAACGTGCGTTTTCCGGTGCCTAGCTCTCCGCAGCGATCAGCGCCCGCAAGAGCGCGATAGCTTCGGCGCTGGCCCAATCCGCATCCCCGCGCAGGCGGGCGATTTCTTGCCCCTCTGGGTTCAAGATCACCGTGATCGGCAGGCCGAAGACGCCCATCTCCCGCGCAATCGTCTGACCTGGATCGCGATACATCGGAAGGGCATCAATCCCAGTCTCCTCAAAAAACCGCCGAATCGCTGGCAGCGGGTTCCGCCCAGTGGCCAGGGTCACGACTTTGAAATCCTCGCCACCCAACTCATGCTGTAGCGTGTTGAGATAAGGCATCTCGTGGCGGCAAGGCGCACACCACGTTGCCCAGAAATTCAACAGAATGTAGCGCCCCTGCAAATCCGAAAGCTGATATTCGACATCATCCATATCGATAAACGGCGTCTCCGAGACCGGCACCGGCTCTGCATGGAACACCAAGCCGCGCATATCGCCGACGCGTAGCTCTTCGAGGTCTTGGGCGTTTGCACCAAGAGCCAAGGCCATGTAGAGCACGCTGAAAATCACGCCTCGGATCATCTTATCGGTCCTTTTCGCTCGGGGTCTCGACATGACGGACACAAAATCAAACGCAATGTGGGGCGGACGCTTTGCCGCCGGGCCGGACGCGATCATGGAGGCAATCAACGCCTCGATCGGCTTCGACAAACGGCTGGCCCGCCAAGATATCGACGGCTCTCGCGCCCATGCGGCGATGTTGGCCCAACAGGGTATCGTCAGTGATAAAGATGCCGAAGCGATCCGGGAAGGGCTGCTCACGGTCTTGTCAGAGATCGAGGGCGGAAATTTCGCCTTTTCGACGGCGCTCGAAGACATCCATATGAATGTCGAGGCGCGCCTGAAAGAAATCGTCGGCGAACCTGCCGGGCGGCTCCACACCGCGCGCAGCCGGAATGACCAGGTGGCGACCGATTTCAAACTCTGGGTCCGTGACCAGATGGACGCCGCGATAGACGGGCTGGAAGCGCTGATGCAAGCGCTCTTGGGGCAGGCGGAGGCGGGTGCCGATTGGGTGATGCCGGGTTTCACCCATCTTCAGACCGCGCAGCCCGTGACTTGGGGCCATCACATGCTGGCCTATGTCGAGATGTTTGGCCGCGATCTCAGCCGGTTCCGCGATGCGCGGGTGCGAATGAACGAATCCCCCCTCGGCGCGGCGGCTCTGGCGGGCACGAGTTTCCCGATCGACCGGGATATGACGGCCAAGGCCCTCGGCTTTGACCGGCCCGCCGCCAACTCGCTTGATGCGGTGAGCGACCGGGATTTCGCGCTCGAATTTCTCAGCAGCGCCACGATCTGCGCCATGCACCTGTCCCGCTTTGCCGAAGAACTGGTGATCTGGTCTTCGGCGCAGTTCCGTTTCGTGACCCTGTCTGACCGCTTCTCCACCGGTTCCTCGATCATGCCGCAGAAGAAGAACCCGGACGCCGCCGAGCTGATCCGGGCCAAGATCGGCCGGATTCTCGGGGCGAATGTGGCGCTTCTGACGGTGATGAAGGGCCTGCCGCTGACCTATTCCAAGGACATGCAGGAAGACAAAGAACAGGTCTTCGACGCTGCCGACAACCTGATGCTGGCGCTCGCCGCAATGACCGGCATGGTCGGCGACATGACCGCCAATCGCGAGAGCCTAGAGGCCGCCGCGTCCTCCGGCTTCTCCACCGCGACCGATCTGGCCGACTGGCTGGTCCGTACGCTGGACATGCCGTTCCGCGACGCCCATCATGTCACAGGCGCTTTGGTCAAACTGGCCGAAGATGCGGGATGCGACCTGCCCGATCTGAGCCTGGCGCAAATGCAAAGCGTCGAGGCGCGGATCACTGAGAGTGTCTATGACGTTCTCGGTGTGCATAATTCGGTCGCCTCGCGTGTCTCCTATGGCGGCACCGCGCCGACGCAAGTACGGGCCCAAATCGCCCGCTGGAAAGAGGTGTTGAAATGATCCGTCTGATCGCTCCGATCCTGATGCTTGGCCTTTTGGCGGCCTGCGGCGTGGATGGCGACCCCATTCCGCCGGAGCCGCCTGTCGAACCGGGCATCACCATCTCAGGCACGGTTGAGGCCGGCATCACCGGCGGCAGCTAAACACGCCGCAAAATCAACCAAAACCCGTTGAACAAGCCGCAGACAGGCCCTAACGTCTAGCTTTTGGGCCTCTCGCGCCCCTCTTAACGATGTGATCTGACACATGGACAAAATTCCGATGACCCCCAAGGGCTATGACGCCCTGGGTGACGAGCTGAAAAACCTGCGGACCGTCGAACGCCCCGCGATCATTCAGGCGATTGCCGAGGCGCGTGAGCATGGCGATTTGTCGGAGAATGCGGAGTATCATTCCGCCCGCGAGAAGCACTCGTTCATCGAGGGCCGGATCAAGGAGTTGGAAGGGACCATCGGCCTCGCGCAGGTGATCGACCCCGCAACGCTTTCCGGCGCGATCAAATTCGGCGCGACGGTCGAACTGGTCGATGAAGACACTGATGAAGAGAAAACCTACCAGATCGTCGGCGAGGCTGAGGCCGATATCGAGAAGGGCCTTCTGAACATCAAGTCGCCCCTGGCCCGTGCCTTGATCGGCAAGGATGAAGGTGACAGTGTCGAAGTGAACACACCGGGCGGCAGTAAGGCATATGAGATTATGAAAATCTCGTATATCTGACGCAGAGTCCCGATTGTCCGTGAGCAGGGCCGCCTAAAGATGTCTGACCCGAAACAGCCCGTCCCGATGGAGCTTAGCGTGTACGCGCAAGACCCCTCTGGCCCGCGTGTCACCGGGATTGAGGTGATTGCCCTGGCGCTGACAGTTTTGTGGCTCGGTGCCGTCGCGGTGTTTTTCCTAAGCATGGATGAAGGTCAAGGTGCGGCGGGCGGTGCCACACTCGCGATGACAATGCTGGCAATCTTGATGCCGGTGGCCCTGATCTGGGTCGCCGCATCGGCGGCACGCACAGCGCGGGTGATGCGCGAAGAGGCCGCCCGGCTGCAAAGCTCCATTGATGCGATGCGCGCGGCCTATATGGACAATCAGCAGCGCAGTGCCCTGGACATGAAGCCAGAGATGGTGCGCAAGCTCGAGGAAATCGCCGAGGCTCAGCGCTCGACGGATGTGAAACTCGCCACCTTCACATCAATGCGGGCGCAAGGCGTGGTCTCCGAGACCCGCGCCGCCGTCGCGCCCGCCGCCTTGGATGAGCATCAGGCAAGCCTCGGCCTTGGCACGCCAGCGGACGCCCTGAAAGAGCCAATCTCCGTCGCCGATTTTGTCAAAGCGTTGAACTTCCCGGAAAATGAGCATGACAAAGAGGGGTTTCGCACGCTCCGCCGCGCCCTTGAAGATCGCTCAACCGAGCGTCTGGTGCGTGCCAGCCAGGATGTGCTGACGCTGCTGTCGCAAGACGGGATTTATATGGACGATCTTCGGCCCGATCGCGCCCGGCCCGAGATTTGGCGGAAATTCGCGCAAGGTGACCGGGGTCGCGCCGTGGCCCCCCTGGGCGGCATCCACGATCGCTCGTCCTTGGCGCTGGCCGCAGGGCGAATGAAGCAGGACCCCGTGTTTCGCGACGCGGTGCATCATTTCCTGCGCCAATTCGATCATACGTTCCTGGAGTTCGAGAAACATGCCAGTGACGAGGAGGTTGCCCGCCTCGCGGAAACCCGCACCGCCCGCGCCTTCATGCTCCTGGGCCGGGTGACCGGAACCTTCGACTAACCCTAAAACCCGAACCCGGCATAGGGCAGATATGTCACCGGTGTGCCGGGCGCGATCTCCATCGCCTCGAAGGGCAGTTCTACCAGCCCCTCGGCCCAACTCAGCCCCGAGATCCGGCCCGACCCCTCCGATTTGAACACCTCAGCATGACCCTCCGGCGTCAGCCGGGCGCGGAGAAACTCGGCGCGCCCGTGTTTCTTCGATTTGGCAAACGCGGCAGGCACCGTCACGCGCAGCGGGTCTGCCCAACCGGCACCTGATAGCAGGCTAAGCGCGGGCCGCGCAAAGATCAGTGTGCAGATCAAGGCTGCCACCGGGTTGCCCGGCAGGCCAAAGACCGGCTTACCTCGCCACATGGCCAGGGCCAGCGGGCGGCCCGGCTTCAAGGCAATCCGCCAGCTCGTAAGCTGGCCCTCGGTGCTAAGAAGCTTCGAGATATGGTCTTCGTCACCTGCAGACGCCCCGCCCGAGGTTAGGATCGCATCCGCATCCGCCCCCGCATCAAGCGCCGCGCGAATTTGGGATGGATCATCGGGCTGGCGGCCCAAATCAATCACCTCATGGCCCCACGCCTCCAGAAGCGCCGCCAACATCGGTCGATTGGCGTCATAAATCTGCCCCAGGCCCGCCGCCTGCCCCGGCTCGCGCAACTCATCACCGGTCGAAATCACGGCAACCTTCAGGCGGCGAAACACGGGAACCTCTGCGTGGCCCGTCGCCGCAAGAAGCGCTAGATCGGGCGCGCGGAGCCGAGCGCCGGCAGACAGAACCTTCGCGCCTTCGGTGACGTCTTCTCCAGCTTTCCGCGCGTTTGCGCCCAGTTTGACCGGGCCTTGGAACGCAATCGCATCCGCGCCAATGGTGCAATCTTCCTCCAACACCACCGTGTCGACCCCTTCGGGTAAGGCGGCCCCGGTCAGGATGCGCAAGGCTTGGCCCGGCGGCAACACGCCGTCAAATGGCTGCCCCGCTGCGGCACGACCCTCGGCGAGCGGCAAGATCTGCGGGCCATCGCCTGTCGCCGCGCCAGCGAAACCATAACCATCGACCGCCGCGTTGGGTTGCGGCGGGTTCGATCTCAGCGCGAACAAATCAGCCGCCAGGACCCGCGCGTTTGCCTGCGCAAGTGGCGCGGTCTCGCGCCCCACGACCGGGTGCAACGCCGCCCGCAGACGCGCCAAGGCCTCGGGCACCGGCGTCCAATCCACCCCTGGCGGCAGCGCGAAACAATCGTTTTTCAACGGCGGTGGCGTTAACTCAGACATGGCGCACCTTTCAACTCTGCCTCGTGGTCCAGGCCGACAATCCAGCCCTCCTCCCGGTCGCCCTCCTGCAACATCGCCGTCAGTTTGGCGGCAGGAAGACGGTGGAATGCCTCGGCCAGCACGCGCACTTGCGCGGCATCCAATATCTCCCCCGCCCGGCGTTCGGCCGTGACCAGATCCGCCAGAAGGGAGGGGTATATCTCCGCCAAAACAATCGGTGTGTTGGGCGCTTGAAACGGGCTGACCGAGAGGGCCGAGCCAAACCGCATGCGCAGCTGATGCAGGCGCGGCAGGCCCAGCAACACCTGCGAGCCAACAGATCCGGTTGTGTAGAGCTTCCAGCAGGATTGGGCGCGCGGCAAGCGGCGCTCCACCGCGCGCCGATCCGGCAGGCCGTAGCCGTGACGCAAACTGCCCCGCTCCGGCAGATCGGGCGTGGCAGCAGCGGGTGGGCAGCCCCAAAACGGGCCCAGGCCCGGGAAAAAACGGTTCAGATCGCGCGCAACCGCGAAGCGATTATTCGCATTGTCAGGATGATCAGAAATCCGCGCGGCCAAATCGGCCCAAAGCGCGAAAGGATCATCACTGCCAGTCACGGCACGGGCGAACCCGGTGGGATAACCAAACGGGAAATCGAACCCGGCCAGCACCCGCCGCCCAAGACGCAGCTCCTCCTCCATCAACGCGATCAGAGCCTCTGTCGCGTCCTGTCGCGTGCGGTGATAGCGGATGTCGGGCGCACGCTCTGGCGCACGAGACACTGCGATGAAGATCGCATCTTTTGTGGGCTTGGCAGGCGACGGCGCCGAACGCGCCGACCAATCGACAATCGCAATGGTGTCGAAAGCGCTCACAATGACAGCTCCGCCGCGATGAAATCAGCAATCGCAGCGGTGTCATTCAGGTCAAAAACCGGCCGATCCAGATCATGAGCGCTGTCGCTGGCCACCGCGCGGATGGTCGGATCGCCGGGTGCCAACAGCTCACTCCGGGCCGCCGCGCGATGCGCTTCGATCTTCGGATGCGGCTCGCGCTTATAGCCTTCGACCAAGATCAAGTCGACCGGCGCAAGCTGTGCCAAAAGCGTGTCGAGCGACGGCTCCTCAGCGCCACGCAACTCGCTCATCAAAGCCCAGCGCGCACCCGAGGCCAAGAGCACCTGCTGCGCCCCCGCCACCCGATGCCGATGGCTGTCTTTGCCGGGCTGGTCCACATCGAAATTGTGATGCGCATGTTTCAACGTCGAAACGGACAGGCCCCGGCCCGTGAACTCAGAAACCAGTCGCTCCATGAGCCCGGTCTTGCCCGTATTCTTCCACCCCGTCACACCCCAGATTTTCACTGCAGCAACCCTTCCGCTTTCACCAAATCATCTGGTGTGTTGACGTTGAAAAATGGATCAAATGGCTGATCCGAGAACAACGCAGTCGCCGCGCCATGGCGATCGGTCCAGAGCACAACCTTGCGAAGCCCGCCCGCGAGGGCCTCGCGCAGATCGTCGCGAAGTGTAACCGGCCAAAGCCCGAATGTCGGATGGCGCAAGGTCTTGGTCTCGCCCGGCGTCGCCGCCAAGGCGATCTCGCAGCCCTCCGTTGCCGCCGCGTCGGTCAATCGCGAAACAAGATCGGTCGGGAAATACGGTGTGTCGGCGGCGGCTGTCACAATATGGCTCGCCCCCAATGCGGCCGCCCAATCCAACCCCGCCAAAACGCCCGCCAAAGGCCCGGGGAAATCCGCGATGCCATCAGCCAAAACCGGCAAGCCGAGATCGGCGAACCGTGCCGGGTCGCCATTGGCGTTTAGCGCCAGGGAGCTGACCTGCGGGCGCAGCCGATCCACCACTCGCTGGATCAGACTTTCGCCGCCCAGCATCAACCGCCCTTTGTCACCGCCGCCCATCCGGCGCGCAAGGCCACCAGCGAGGATCACTCCCGGAACGCTCATACCTCGGCCCCTTTGCGCCGATGTTTGCGCCCCTCCTCCGGCACCGCGCCAAGATCCGCATCGCGGATCAAGCGCTCCTCCCCCGCAAGACAGGTAAACCGTTTACCCTTCAGCCGCCCGATCACCGTCAAGCCAACCTCTTGCGCGATCTCCACGCCCCAAGCCGTGAAGCCAGAGCGCGACGCCAAGACGGGGATGCCCATCAAGGCGGTCTTGATCACCATTTCCGAGGTCAGCCGACCGGTTGTGTAGAGGATCTTATCCGCCGGGCTGACGCCTTCGGCCCGCATCCATCCGGCGATTTTGTCCACCGCGTTATGGCGACCCACATCTTCCATATAGACCAAGGGCCGGTCGCCTTGGCAGAGTACCGTGCCATGGATCGCGCCTGCCTCCAGATAGAGCGACGGTGTACGGTTGATCTTGTGGCTGAGCGCATACAGCCAGCTTGTCCTAAGCTCCGCCTGGGGCAGGTCCAACCCCTCCAGCCCGGCCATCATATCGCCGAACACCGTGCCGACCGCGCAGCCGCTGGTGCGGGTTTTCTTCTCCAACTTGGCCTCGTGGTCGGTCTCGATGGCCGTCCGGACAACCACAACCTCTAGCTCTTCGTCATAATCGACGCCGGTCACCTCATCCTCGGGCGCCAACATCCCTTGATTGGCCAGAAACCCAAGCGCCAGATATTCCGGGTAATCGCCAATCGTCATCGCGGTAACGATCTCGCGGGCGTTGAGATAAATCGTCAACGGTCGCTCTTCGACAACAGATATTTCGGTCGGCTGACCAGCTTCATCATGCCCCATAACCCGGCGCGACAAGCCCGCGCGCGACGGGTCGGGGGCGATCAGGTAATCTTGATAGCTCTCATCAAGAACGCTCAATTGCATCTCCTACAGACGGGCGATATTCGATTGGTGAGCTAACCCTAAAGGCCCCCCATGTTCTCTACCAGTTCCAAAAGCGCTTATTGGGAGGGCTTTCTCGCCAGCCTGCCATTTCTCTTGGTTGTCGCGCCATTTGGCGGCGTCTTCGGCGTGGTCGGGACGGAGGCGGGCTTGAACCTGGCCGAAGTCATGGGGTTCTCCATTTTGGTGATCGCCGGGGCCGCGCAATTCACCGCGCTGCAACTGATGACGGAGAATGCGCCAACGCTGGTGATCCTGGCCTCCGCGCTGGCGGTGAACCTGCGCATGGCGATGTATTCCGCCTCGCTGGTGCCGCACCTGAACGGCGCGCCGCTTTGGCAGCGGGCCTTGGTCTCCTACCTGGTCTTTGATCAGAATTACGCGCTGTCAGTGCAGGAGTATGAGACCCGGCCCGAGCGGCCCACCGCGGTCAAGATCGCGTTTTTCTTCGGCACGGCCACGGCGGTGGCCCCGGTCTGGATCTTGTCGACCTATCTGGGCGCGGTGATTGGCGCGCTGATCCCGCCAGCCTTTGCGCTCGATTTTGCGGTGCCGATCGCGTTTCTGGCCTTGATCGGCCCCGCCCTGCGAACGATTGCCCATGTCGCGGCGGCACTTAGCTCGGTGGCCTTATCAATCGCCTTTGCCCCGGTGCCTTACAATCTGGGCCTGATCCTGGCCGCTGCCATCGCGATGATGATCGGGGCGGAGATTGAACGCCGGATGGAAGCCCGATCATGACCATGGCAAGCTGGCATATCTGGCTGATCATCATCACGCTTGGCGTGGGAACCTTCCTGATCCGGTTTTCGTTCCTGGGCTTGCTTGGCAACCGTGCCCTGCCTCCGTGGGTCTTGCGCCATTTGCGCTACACCGCCGTGGCCGTCTTACCCGCTATTGCCACGCCATTGGTGCTGTGGCCCGCCGCGACCGAGGGGCAGACGGACCCTGCGCGCCTCGGCGCAGCCGTGCTGGCTCTGGCGGTTGGTTATGTCTTCAAGAACGCCATTTGGGCGATCGCTGCGGGCATGGGTGCGCTGTATCTTTTCCTGTATCTCGGCGGCTAGACGGGCAAGGCCGTGGTCTGCACCACGGTTTTCAACCCAAAGCTCGACTGCATCCGCGCGACACCCGGCAAGCTCGCCAGGTGCTGCCGGTGGATGCGGGCGAAATCCTCGCTGTCGCGCGCCACAACTTTCAGCAGATAGTCGGCGCTGCCCGCCATCAAATGGCATTCCAACACATCCGGAACCTGCGCCACAGCATGCTCGAATGCCCCCAGCAGTTCATCGGCCTGCCCGCTCAGCCCTATCTCGACAAACACCGTTGTCACCCGCCCCACCGCGCGGGCGTCGACCAAAGCCACGTAATCCCGGATCACCCCCGCCTGCTCCAACCGCTGCACCCGCCGGTGACAGGCCGAGGGCGACAGATGCACCTGCTCTGACAGTTCGGCATTGGTCATTCGCCCATCACGCTGCAACAACCGAAGAATACGCTTGTCCATATCGTCAAGCTCGATCATGGTGCAGCCTTTTCCTGTGATATGATAAAACTATCGAAAATTCTTGCGCAGAAGGCTTGGAAACGCAACCAGATTTCAAAACATTGCCATCCGAAACTGCCTAATAATTCGGCAGAAAAGGGAGGAGACATAGATGATCATCGGCTGCCCGAAAGAGATCAAGCCACAAGAATTTCGCGTCGGCATGACGCCAGTTGCCGCGCAAGAAGCCGTGGCCCACGGCCATAGCGTTTTGGTGGAAACTGGCGCAGGGATCGGCGCGGGCTTTCCCGATGCCGACTACATCGCAGCCGGGGCCGAGATCGCCCCCGATGCGGCCAGCGTCTTTGCCAAGGCGGAGATGATCGTGAAGGTCAAAGAGCCGCAAGCGGGCGAGCGCAAAATGCTGCGCGAGGGGCAACTGCTCTTCACCTATCTCCACCTGGCCCCCGATCCGGACCAAACCAATGACCTCCTCGCTTCGGGCTGCACCGCGATTGCGTATGAAACCGTGACGGATGCCGCTGGTGGCCTGCCGCTTCTCGCGCCGATGTCTGAGGTTGCGGGCAAACTCGCGCCGCAAGTGGGCGCCTGGACGTTGCAGAAAGCCAATGGCGGGCGCGGCGTGTTGATGGGTGGCGTGCCGGGTGTTGGCGCGGCCGAAGTCGTCGTCATCGGCGGCGGTGTCGTCGGCACCCATGCTGCGCGCGTGGCCGCGGGCATGGGCGCGAATGTCACCGTGCTTGATCGCTCCCTGCCCCGGATGCGCTATCTTGATGATGTCTTTGGCGGACAATTCCGGACCCGTTATGCCAGCGCAGGCAACACCGCCGAACTGGTGGCCCAGGCCGATATGGTGATCGGTGCCGTCCTGATCCCCGGCGCCGCCGCACCCAAACTGGTCAGCCGCGCGCAGCTCTCCACGATGAAACCGGGCGCTGCGATTGTGGATGTCGCCATCGACCAAGGCGGCTGTTTCGAGACCTCTCGCGCCACGACCCACCAAGATCCGATCTACGAGGTCGACGGCATCATGCATTACTGCGTTGCAAACATGCCGGGGGCCGTTGCCCGCACTTCCACCATCGCGCTTGGCAATGCCACGATGCCGTTTCTGATCGCGCTGGCCGATAAGGGATGGAAACAGGCCTGCGCCGATGATCCGCATCTTCTGGAAGGCTTGAACGTCCATGCGGGCAAGCTCACCAACTATCCGGTGGGCAAGGCGCTTGGCATCGATGTGCTGTCGGCATCGCTTGCGCTCAAAAGCTAAGACATCACCGACGGAAGGGAACCTGGCGAACGTGTAGATCAGACTGCCAGCGTTCAAAAGGTTCCCTTACAATGAAATCGTATCTGTCGCGCCTCCACCCCTATTGGCTGTGGGGACTCATGGCCCTTCCGGCAATGGGCTTCATCTATCAGGCCATGACCTCGGAAGAGGCGCGTATCTTCCAAAACCTGCTCCACCCGACCGGCGAATTTGCCGCGCGATTTTTGATCATCACCCTACTGGCGACGCCGCTGATGTATCTGTTCAAAGGCTGGCGTGGGCCGCGCTGGCTGCGCCGAAACCGGCGGTATTTTGGCGTCGCCGCTTTCGGCTATGCCCTGCTTCATCTGGTGTTTTATGTCCTGCACACCGGAACGCTGAACCGGATGCTTGCCGATCTATCCGAGCTTCACATCTGGGCTGGCTGGCTCGCCTTCGCCATCTTCATCCCGCTGGCTGCAACCTCGTCTGACTATGCCGTTCGCCGAATGGGTCCACGCTGGAAGGCGTTGCAAAAATGGACCTATGCCGCCGCGGTTCTAATCTTGCTGCATTGGGCGTTGATCGATGAGGGAGAAGGTCTGGTGCCTGCGCTTGTGCATTTCACGCCCCTGGCCGCGCTCACCCTCTATCGGCTTTGGTATATGTATCTCCGGCCACGCCCGGCCCGCGCATAACCACTCACGCGGCCCATTTGATCGAACACCCCATGGAGGGGATTTGATCGGACGGGCCGCGCCCGGTTTCGGCAACCAACCTCATCGCCTCAAAGAGATCGCGGCGCAGGTCGGACGGTCCGGCCTGCGCCCGGCTGGCATCCAGTCGCCCGCGATACTGCAACTGACCTTCCGCGTTCAGCCCGAAGAAATCCGGTGTGCAAGCCGCGTCATAGGCTCGCGCCACCGACTGATCCGCGTCATGAAGATAGGGAAACGGAAAGTCGTGTTTCGCGGCCATCGCGACCATGCCGTCAAACCCATCCGCCGGGTACTGCGTGGCGTCATTCGAGCAGATCGCCGCAAACCCGATGCCTAACGGCGCCAGATCCCGCGCATCACGCACGATTCGATCCATAACGGCCAAGACATACGGGCAGTGGTTGCAGATAAACGCGATCACCGTGCCATTTGGCCCCATCACGTCTTGCAGCGTATAGCGCCGCCCATCTGTCGCGGGCAGATCGAAGGCGGGCGCGGCCCAGCCAAAATCGCAGACGGGTGGGGTGGCGGCCATACTCATGTCTCCTTGGGCGATGTCTCTCCGCAAAACCTAAGGGCAGATGGCCAAATATGCAAAGGCCCGCCACGTCGGGCGGGCCTCTCAGTTATGTAGCGTGGCGGCTATCCGCGCGCTTTCAACGCATCGCGGATTTCCATCAGCAATTCTTCCTGCGTCGGGCCCTTGGGCTCCTCGGGCGCGGGCTCTTCCGCCGGTTGCTCTGCCGCCGCTTTCACCTTGTTGACATAGCGCACCAGCATGAACACCACGAAAGCGATGATCAGGAAGTTGATGATCGCCATAATGAACGCCCCATAGGCGAAGACCGACGCCCCCGCCTCTCGCGCCGCCTCAAGCGAGGCCCCCGCCGGCACGTCTCCGCCGAGAACCGCATAGTTATTGGTAAAATCGAGGCCGCCAGTGAACAGCCCGATGATCGGATTGATCAGATCGGCCACCAACGATGAGACAATCGCCGTAAACGCGGCGCCGATGATGATGCCCACGGCCATGTCCATGACATTGCCCTTGGCGATAAAATCCTTGAATTCACTTAGCATTGGCTTTGTCCTATCTCCTGTTGTCCCTCCACACGCAGAAGCTTCGGGCACGCCCCTTTTGGTGCCTCCGCGCACAGTCGCCCGCGCATAATGATATAAAATAGGCTCTGGCCCAATGGGAAAGGCTGCATAGATGTCACCCCTAACGCGCAACAAAAGGGCATCTCATGGCCGATCTCTCCGCTTTTCCGATCACATCCCGCTGGCCCGCCGCCAATCCGGACGTCATTCAACTTTATTCCTTTCCCACGCCAAATGGCGTGAAAGTCTCCATCGCGCTTGAAGAAATGGGGCTGCCCTATGAGGCGCATAAAGTCACGCTTTCCGATACCGATGTGAAAAGCGACGCCTTCTTGTCGCTGAACCCAAACAACAAAATCCCCGCGCTCGTCGATCCGAACGGGCCAGATGGCGCGCCGATCGGCCTGTTCGAGTCGGGTGCCATCCTGATCTATCTGGCAGAGAAATCCGGCAAACTCATCGGCGACACACCTGCCGAGAAATACAAAGCGATCCAGTGGGTGATGTTCCAAATGGGTGGGATCGGCCCGATGTTCGGGCAGCTTGGCTATTTCTCCAAATTTGCCGGTGCCGAAATCGAAGACCCCCGTCCGCGCCAACGCTATGTGGATGAAGCCAAACGCCTTCTTGCGGTGCTCGACAAAGAATTGGCCGACAAAGACTGGATTATCAGCAGCTACTCCATTGCCGATATCGCCATCGCCCCCTGGCTGCGCGGGCTCGACTTCTATGGTGTGAAAGAGGCCGTGGGTTGGGACAGCTTCCCGAATGTGGTCGCGTATCTCGACCGGTTCCTTGCCCGCCCGGCAGTTCAGACGGGCCTTGTCACCCCGCCGCGCAACTAACGAAACAACTGCGAGCGCGGGGCGCATATGTCTGCCCCGCCTCGCACCCTGCCTTCCCCGCGAGAAGAGACCGCGTCCAATCGTCTCTGCCTTCTGCAACTCCCTAAAAAACAGTGCCGCCAATCCACATGTTTTGATGTGAGGGAATGGCCCTGCTCCGCCGCCTTGCGCGACATGCCGAACGGTGCCTTCCCTGGCAACAAGCACAAGGGAAAGGGAGACCTGCATGGCACGACTAAGCGGGAAGATCGCCTTAATCACCGGCGGTGCCGCCGGGATCGGGTTGCAAACGGCACATCTGTTTCTGAAAGAGGGCGCCAAACTGGCTCTTGTCGATCTTGATCAGGCTGACTTGAACCGAGCGGCAGAAGATTTGGGGCAGCCCGAAGATGTGCTCACAATCGCGGCAGACGTCGCATCTGCCGACGCAACAAAAGCCTATGTGGATCAAACTGTTGAACGGTTTGGCCGGATTGACATCTTCTTCAACAACGCCGGGATCGAGGGCAAAGTCGCGCCGCTGCCGGATCAGAAGATCGAAGATTTCGACAAGGTCATCGCGGTCAATGTGCGCGGCGCTTTTCTGGGCTTGCAGCATGTCTTGCCGGTTATGACCGGGCAAGGTGGTGGCAGTATCATCAACATGTCCTCCATCGCGGGCCTGAAAGGCAGCCCGAACCTCGCGCCCTACATCACGTCGAAACACGCCGTGGTCGGTATGACCCGGGCAGCGGCGATTGAGGCCGCACCGGCCAATGTGCGGGTCAACTCCGTTCATCCATCGCCGATCAACACGCGGATGATGCGCTCGCTCGAAGATGGGTTCAGCCCTGGCCATGGCAGCGAGGTAAAGGCGCAACTCGAACAGTCGATCCCGCTCGGCCGCTATGGCGAGGCGACGGATGTCGCCAATCTGGTCCTGTTTCTGGCCTCTGACGAGTCGCGCTTCATCACCGGCGCACAATACCCGGTCGATGGCGGCATGGCCGCGGGCTGATCTTGCTCAGGACGGCATTGGTCTGAGGCCCGGTTGGATCAGGTCGGCGACCTTCTCAGCCATCATCATGGTGGGGGCATTTGTGTTCCCACCAATAAGTTTCGGCATGATCGAGGCATCGACCACGCGCAACCCATCGACGCCTCTGACTCGGGCCTCGATGTCCACAACAGAAGCAGGATCCGCGCCCATCCGGCAGGTGCCAACCGGGTGATAGATCGTATCGGCGCGGGCCCGGATATCCGCCTCAAGCGCCGCATCGCTGCCGTCATGAGCATAGAGTTGCGCACCGCGCCAAGGGGTGAGCACATCCGCCTCCATAATCTGCTCCATGATCCGCGCGCCGCGCATCAACGCCTCCAAATCGCGCCTGTCGCTCAGGAAGGCCGGATCAATCCGTGGCGGCGCGGCAGGGTTGGCACTTTGGAGGCCCACATGGCCTTTTGACTCCGGTCGCAACACGCAGATATGGCAGGAATACCCGTCACTTAGATGCAGCTTCCGCATATGCTCATCAACAATCCCGATCACGAAATGGATTTGCAGGTCGGGCCGGTCCAACCCCGGATCAGAGCGCAAAAACGCCCCGCCTTCCGCCATCGGTGAGGCAAAGAGCCCCTGCCCGGTCTTCCGCCAGCGAAGGCCCGCCTTGCCCAAACGGGCCAAGCCGCGCGGGTTCAATCCAACCACATCCCGCCGACGTGAGCGATAAGACAGCACATAATCCAGATGGTCTTGCAGGTTCTGCCCAACCCCGGGCACGTCATGAAGCACCGGAATACCCTGCGTGGTCAGCTCCGCCGCCGGTCCAATCCCCGACAGCATCAAGAGCTGCGGCGACCCAAAGGCACCCGCACTCAGGATCACCTCGCGCCGTGCCGTCAGACCCTGACGCCGCCCGCGCCGCTTGATTTGAACGCCCGTGGCGCGCCCATCTTCTAAAAGAACTTTCTCGGTCAGCGCACGGGTCAGCACCGTCAAATTGGGTCGCTGCATCGCCGGAAACAGATAGGCCGCCGCCGCTGAACAGCGCTCGCCCTTCTGCGGCCCGTCCTGAAACTGCGTCACATGGTAGAACCCGGCCCCCTCCTGCCGATCGCCATTGAAATCGTCGGTCTTGCGAATTTGGAGGCTCTCGCAAGCCTCTAAGAAAGCGTGGGAGATTTTGCGCGGCGCGCTCTGCGGCCCGACCTGTAGCGGCCCGGCGTCGCCATGAAGCGCATCGGCCCCGCCCGCAAACCGCTCTGAGCGACGGAAATAGGGCAACACACTGGCCCAATCCCAGCCATCGCAGCCCAACGCCGCCCATTCGTCATAATCCGCCTTATGCCCCCGGACATAAAGCATTGCATTGATCGCCGATGAGCCGCCAAGCGTTTTGCCGCGCGGTTGAAACCCACGCCGCCCGTTCAATTCTGGCTGCGGTTCGGTCTGAAACGCCCAATTGTTGATCTTCGGGCGGCCCGATACCATCGTCGCCACAAGCGCAGGCGCACGGATAAAGATATCTCGCCCGCCGCCCCCGGCCTCAACCAGGCAAACCGACGTGTTCGGGTCCTCCGACAGGCGCGCGGCCAGCACACATCCCGCCGAACCGCCGCCCACGATCACATAGTCAAATTCCATATGCCCCACGCTACGCCCCTCAGCACCTGAGCAAAGCGAAACGTCGCGTTACCCCGGCAGTGCGCCCGTTAGGACATAGCGCAAAATCTCGACCACCTGACGCGGCTCTTCGGTCACGGCCAGCGCCGCACCATGCACCTCTTTCAACGGATGCTGGTGCTCCGGTCGGCTCAGCACAATCAGCGATTTGCCGAGGGCGGCGGCCATACCCGCATCAAATGCCGCGTTCCACTGCTTATATTGCTCGCCAAACCGCACCACGACCACATCGGCTTGCTCAATCCCCATCCGCGTGCGGATCGCATTCACCTTCGCGCCCTTGTGGTCGTGCCAGAACTTGTTCGGCTCCGCGCCCAGGATCGCAACGCCGCAATCATCGCTGGCCGCATGATCGGTGACCGGGCCGCTAAACGTGACATCCAGCCCTTCGGCCCCTGCCACGATCTGCTCCCGCCAATCGGTGTGAATTTCCCCCGACAGATAAACTTTCAACGCCATATCCCGCCCTTTCTTTTACCTGAGTCTCTTCATCATATAGATCTTGTCGCCATCGCGCTCTGTGACGCCGTATCCAAACCGCTCATAAAGCGTGACATTTTCCGGCATCAAGCGATGCGTGACGAGCCGCATCTCGGCCAAACCCAGCTCTCGCGCAGCCGCCTCTCCTGCGTCGATCAAGGCTCGGCCCAGGCCCTGCCCACCAAAACGCGGGTCTACCGCCAGATTGGCCAGCTTGGCATGATCCCCCGCGATCACGAGAACCGCGCCGCCGACCACATCCCCCTCCTGAGCCGCCACTAAGACCAGATGGTCGCGGATATCCTCCGCAAGCCCCTCGATCACTGGCGGCAACGCAACGCCCCGCGCGAGAGCGGGCGCATAAGCTGCCGCAACCGCCACCGTCAATGCGTCGACATCGGCAGCCGTCGCGGCCCGGATGGTCCAGGCCATGCTCTAGCCTCGCAGCACCCCACCCGTGGCTTTGGTGACCTTCTCGACGATCTTCGCGCCCACGGCTTCGATCTCATCCTCGGTCAGGGTCTTGTCACGCGGTTGCATCCGCACGGTGAGCGCGATGGACTTTCGCCCCTCGCCCAAGGATCCGCCGATGAACTCGTCGAACACCCGCACCTCTTCGATCAAGGCTTTGTCGGCACCCGCGGCCGCATTGACCAGGTTCAGCGCCTCCATATCCGCATCCACCACAAAGGCGAAATCGCGCTCCACGGCTTGCAGATCGCTGATCGCCAATGCGCCCCGGCTGGCCCCCGACGCGCGCGGCATCGGCACTTCGCCGGGCCAGAGCGTGAAGGCCATCGCCGGGCCCTTCACATCCATCGCGGCCAGGATTTTCGGGTGCAATTCGCCAAACACGCCCAAGACCTTCTTCGGCCCGAGGCAGATCATCCCATGCCGCCCGGGGTGCCACCACTCCCGCGCGCCGCGCAAAATCTGCACCTTGGCGGGCGCGCCAATCGCCGACAGCACCGCCTCTGCATCGGCCTTCACATCGTAAAGATCGACCGACCGCCGTGCACCATGCGGATCACGCGGACCGGTCTGACCGATCAGAAGGCCCGTTGCCTGCAGGTTCTGTTCCCCCGGTTCGCCGCCATGAAACGCCGCGCCAACTTCGAAGAGAGCGAGGTCCATCATCCCGCGCGCTTGGTTCCGCGCCGCCGCCTGCAGCAAGCCGGGCAGAAGCGCGGGCCGCATATGGCTCATCTCCGACGAAATCGGGTTCTCCAGCATCGTCGCATCATCGCCACCGCCGAAAAGCTCAGCACTCGCCCGATCGATGAAGCTATAGGTCACGCATTCATTGTAGCCGAGCGCGGCTATGGTCCGCCGTGCCGTACCCTCGCGCCGCTGCATCGGCGTCAGCACAGGCTTCGGCACACCCGGCTTTGGCCGCCGCATCGGCTGCGGCTCCAGCTTGGTCAGCGACGCCATCCGCGCCACTTCTTCCACAAGATCGGCCTCGCCCTGAATGTCCCGCCGCCAGCTTGGCACCCAAACCTCCAGCACATCACCTTTGCCCGTGGCCGAGAAGCCAAGCGCGGTCAAATAGCGGATTTGATCCTCCTTCGGGATTTCCATCCCAACCAGGCTGATCACCCGCGCGGTGTTCAGATGATAGCTCCGCGCAGTCTGCAACGGCGCACCGGCCTCCACCACATGCGACGGCTCCCCGCCGCAGAGGTCCAGCACCATCTGCGTCGCCGCTTCCAACCCCGGCAACGTGAACTCCGGGTCCACACCACGCTCAAAGCGATAGCGGGCGTCGGAATTGATCTTCAGCGCCCGCCCCGTATGGGCAATCTCAATCTCATCCCAAAAGGCGCTTTCGACAAAGACGTTCACCGTCTCTTCGGTGCAGCCGGTTTCGGCCCCGCCCATCACACCGGCAATGCTTTCCGGGCCCTTGTCATCGCCAATGACCATCTGCCCCTCAAGGAAGCTGTATTCCTTGTCATCCAGCGCCATGATCGTCTCACCACCCGACGCGCGAGACACCCTCAGATCGCCCGCCACCTTATCGGCATCGAACACATGCAAGGGCCGGTTCAGATCGTAAGTGTAGAAATTGGTGATATCGACCAGCGCCGAAATCGGCCGCAACCCAATCGCGCGCAGCCGATCTTGCAGCCACTCCGGCGACGGCCCGTTTTTGACACCCCGGATCACCCGCCCGGTGAAATGCGGACAGCCCGGCAGCGTATCGTCCTCAATCGTCACACCAATGGGGCTGTCGAAGACGCCCGGCACCGGCGCGATCTCTTGCGGCTTCAGCACACCCAAACCGCGCGCCGCCAAATCCCGCGCAATCCCACGCACGCCCAGAGCATCCTGCCGGTTTGGCGTGATCGCGATCTCGATCACCGGATCGACCTTGGCCGGGTCATGCTCGGCCAGCCAATCGATGAACCGCGCGCCGACCTCACCACTTGGCAATTCAATGATGCCGTCATGCTCTTCGGACAGTTCCATTTCGCGTTCGGAAGCCATCATGCCGAAGCTCTCGATCCCGCGGATCTTGCCCACGCCAATCGTCGTATCGATCCCCGGCACATAAACACCCGGCTTCGCGACCACGACGGTGATCCCTTCCCGTGCGTTCGGCGCACCGCAGATGATCTGCTTCACACCCTCATCCGTCTCGACCTGACAGACCCGCAGCCGGTCCGCATCCGGGTGCTTCTCCGCACTCACCACCTTGCCGATGGTGAAATCCTTGAGCCGCGCGGCGCGATCCTCCACGCCTTCGACCTCGAGACCCAGATCGGTCAGGGTTTCTGCGATCTCGTCAACGGTGGCCTCGGTCTCCAGATGGTCTTTCAGCCAGGACAGGGTGAATTTCATAGGTCCGCTCTCATCTCACTTCTCGGCAGAGCGATAGCCTATGTGTGAAGGGATGAAAACCCGCGCGCCGGAGCCGCGAAAGGCTCACATCATCGCATCAATCCCAACGATCATCGACATGACGAAAAACAAGACGCAGGTGATCACGGTCAGCACGATCACCCGGTTGAAATAGCGCACCTGTTTGATCGCCTCGATCTGCAGATGGAAATCGGCGGCCACCTGGCTCATCTCGAACACATGGCGCAGGCGCGGCGATGGCTCATAGATCAAGCAGCGGAGCAGGAAGAGGATCGAGATCGAAATGCTGACGATCTGCCCGAACATCAAGAGCAGGGTCAGCCATCGCTGATCGAGCGAGAAGATAAAGGCCGATGTGGCGAGGATAATCGCAAGCACGGCCAAAAGCGCGGAGGATTTCGCGTCGATCTCCGCCATGATCTGCCGCGCTTCCTCCTGATCCATATCCATCGTGCCGACATCCGCCTCGATATCGAGACAGACCGGCGTCAGCACCAGATGCGACGCGTCGGGCATCAAGGTGCGGTCCATGATCTGAACCATGTGTTGGAGCGAGAGGGCGGATTTCATGCGCGGCGATCCTTTGCGGCTACATCCCTTGTGGAGACGATAGGGGGCAAAGGCGGCGACAATGGATGGACCATGGCATATCTCTCCTGCGGGTCGAGGGAGAAGGTAGAGGAGACGCGGATCGACGCAAGTATTCTAGATTTGGGGCACAACGCCAGTTGGGTAACGAGCATCTGACGGCGTTGAAGCGGCGGTCATCCAATCGGGAGTCGAGGAGCTTGGTTGAAAAATGAATAGGAAAACGTGCAGACTGCAAGAGGATAGCCCAATAGGCGGTTGTATTACTGATGCGCGTCCTGAAGATGATTAATGATTGGTTAACGGTAACGAGGATCCCATGACACGATTAGGTTTTGCATTCGCCTTTGCAGTCTCCAGCCTCTTTGCGGGTGGAGCGGCACCTGTCCACTCGGCGGCAATGATCGAGATCAGCAATGGCATCAGCATCATGGAACATGGCGGCGGCTGTCGGCGCAGCTCTCCGCCAGGGCAGTGTTGTCACATGGATAACAGCGTCGGGCGCGTACACTGCCACTGACGAGGCTGCTATCGAAAACGTCGGGACTTCCCGGGCACTGATTTGAGCGCAAGCCGGGCGCGCGCCTGCCCGTGGGATGGCGCTGCTACGTCGGTCCGGAGCGCTTTATGCCCGCCAAGTACATCCTCGACAAATAGGAGCATCAACCCCGCAAAAGCGCCAGCCCGCCGGAACGGGCAGGCGCTCGCCCGGCGCTTTCAGCGCTATTGGGGCAGTGCTGTCACGACGCTTGCGAAAGGCTGAATGGCAATTTGAGTTCCGATCTAAAACCAGTCATCCGACCAGAAGTGCGGCTATCAACGTTCCGATTAACACGACGGTCAAAACGTACAGAACCGGGATACAGAACCTAAGCAAACGATCTCTAAAAAGTGCTTCATCGAAAAGTGCAAAAACCAGCTCCCTTGATCGATCAACGCCCTGCCCCGGCACTTTGCTATGATCTATCGCGTCGATATCTAGCGCGGCGCGCCGACCAATTCGTAGCTGACAGCGAATGCAAAGTAAGGCGAGTATCAAGTATCCTACAAGCTCAATCGCGAGGACCGTTCTAAGCAGGCCCTGAGAGTTAAATGCCCAAATGACTCCGGTAACCGCAATCATTATCGAGATATGGGAAAGTAGCGTTCCTGCCTGCGATTCCGTTTCATTCATAGTCTTAAGCGCATAGTCGCGTTCGATGGGCTGGTAACGCGTGTCCGAAAAACTCGCGAGCAGTCGAAAGGTGTCCCTTTCGGCTTTTGTCGCAACATAGCCGCGAAACATACCTCGAAAACTACGCCAGATAAGCATCACACCCCACTATGAACCGCAGGCACCTCCAGCGCCGCAAACCCATAGTGCCGCAGCCAGCGCAGATCGCTATCAAAAAACGCCCGCAGATCCGGTATCCCGTATTTCAGCATCGCGATCCGATCGATGCCCATGCCAAAGGCAAAGCCTTGCCATTCCTCTGGGTCGATCCCGCCCGCGCGCATCACGTTGGGATGCACCATGCCGGAGCCGAGCACTTCCAGCCAGTCGTCGCCCTCGCCGACCTTCACCGTGCCACCTTCCCAGGAGCATTGGATATCCACTTCCGCCGAGGGTTCGGTGAAGGGGAAATGCGAAGCGCGGAACCGGGTCGTGACCTTGGTGCCGAAATAGGCGGAGAAGAACTCCTCCAGCACCCATTTCAGGTTCGCCATGGAGATATCGCGGTCAATCGCCAAGCCTTCGACCTGATGGAACATCGGCGTATGGGTCTGGTCGTAATCGGCGCGATAGACCCGGCCCGGGCAGATCACCCGGCAAGGCGCGCCATGGGCCTCCATATGCCGGATTTGCACCGGCGAGGTATGGGTGCGCAGCACATGCGGGGGGCGATTATCGCCCTCGCGGCGATGGGTGTAGAACGTGTCCATCTCGGCCCGCGCGGGGTGGTGGCCGGGGATGTTCAACGCGTCGAAGTTGTACCAATCGGTCTCGATCTGCGGCCCCTCGGCCACGGCGAAGCCCATATCGGCGAAAATCGCGGTGACCTCTTCGGTGACCTGGCTGACCGGATGGATCGTGCCCTGCCGCCGGTGCCGCGACGGCAAGGTCACATCGAGCCACTCGCCTTTCAGCCGCTCGTCCAAAGCCGCATCGCCCAGCGCCGCCTTTTTCGCAGCCAAGGCGCTGTTCACCTCGTCTTTCAGCGCGTTCAGCGCCGGGCCAGCCACTTGCCGCTCCTCGGGTGTCATCTTACCCAATTCGCGCATCTTCAGGCTGATCTCGCCCTTCTTGCCCAGCGCGGCCACCCGCATCTCTTCAAGGGCCGCCTCATCCGCCGCCCCCGCAATGCGCTCAAGCCAACCGCCACGCAGCGTGTCCAACCCGTCCATCTCAGGTCTCCATATCCGTTCGGGTGTCAGCTATCACAGCACCCTTCGATTGCAAGCCGGGCACCAAGGCCCGAAAATGAAAAGGCCCCGCTGCCGGATCAACCGGCGACGGGGCCCAAAGCTCTGTTAAGGCGAACGCGCAGGTTAGAGCGCGGCCTTGGCCTGGGCCACAATGGCCCCAAACGCCTCGGGTTCATGCACGGCCAGATCGGCCAGAACCTTACGGTCCACTTCGATCCCGGCCAGCGACAGGCCGTTGATGAAGCGCGAATAGGTCAGCGCCTCGTCATGGGCACGCACAGCGGCGTTGATCCGCTGAATCCACAGCGCGCGGAACTGCCGCTTGCGGTTCTTCCGGTCGCGGGTCGCGTATTGGTTGGCCTTGTCGACGGCCTGGGTCGCGGTTTTGAAGTTCGTCGACCGGCGGCCATAATAGCCTTTGGCCTGATCCACGATCTTCTTGTGACGGCGATGGGTGACGGTTCCACCTTTGGTGCGGGACATATCTCAGGCCTCCTTAGCGCGCGTAGGGCATGTAGGATTTGACGATCTTCGCGTCGGGAGCGGACAAGGTCGTCGTCCCCCGCGCATTACGGATGAACTTGTTCGTCCGCTTGATCATCATGTGGCGTTTGCCCGCCTGAGCAGCCTTCACCTTACCAGAGGCCGTCATCTTGAAGCGCTTCTTGGCGCTCGACTTCGTCTTCATCTTCGGCATTTCCGTCTCCTATTCGGGTCGGTTCAGGCGCGACTCGGCATGCCAATTGGCCGGCCGCACCGATAAGAAAGCGCGATGTAGCGCCGATTGCGCGCCCGCGCAAGGGGTCAGTTCAGGATACGCGCCGCAACCGAGACAAAGGCATCCGGCACAGAGACCAGCGTCAGCCCCTCGGCCGTCTGCAGATGCACAAATGCGAAGAGGCCCAAGGCGATCACCAAGCTGATGATCGAACGCACCGGCCATATCTTGTCCGCCCAAGCCGAGAAAATCGACGCAAGCGCCAATCCCGTAACCAATGTGGCGATCACAAGCAGAATATCGTGAGGAACTGTCAAATGGGCGTCAATCCGGCTCGGTTGCGTAAATCAGCCTCTCGGCCACAGGCGCGACCCTGATGATATTCGTTGTGCCCTGAACATTAAAGGGCACACCGGCGGTAACAACGATTTGCTCCTCTTCTGAGGCAAATCCCCCCTCGCGCGCGGCCCGCGCCGCGGAGACCACGGCCAGTTTGAACCGGCTCACTTCACCGGCCGTGATGAAGCAATTGGTGCCCCATGTCAGACAGAGCCGCCGCGCCACATGGGTCAGCGGGGTCAGCGCCAAAATCGGCACCGAGGGCCGCTCGCGCGCCACCAAACTCGCGGTATTACCTGATTGGGTGAAGCAACAAATCGCTTTGATATCCGTGGTCTCCGCGATCTCCCGCGCCGAGGCCACGATGCCATCGGCCACCGACGAACGTTTCACATGGCGCGAGGCGCGCATGATCTCGTGATAGGTCGGGTCGGCCTCGACCTCGATAGCGACGTTGTTCATCGTATTCACGGCTTCGATCGGATAGCCGCCTGCCGCAGATTCGGCGCTCAACATCACAGCATCCGCACCTTCATAGATCGCGGTCGCTACATCCGAGACCTCGGCGCGGGTCGGCACCGGGCTTTCGATCATGCTTTCCAACATCTGCGTCGCCACGATCACCGGCTTGGCCGCCGCGCGGCACTTCCGCACCAGACGTTTCTGAATCGGCGGCACATTCTGCACCGGCAATTCCACGCCCAAATCTCCGCGCGCCACCATAATCCCATCCGAGGCCACCAGGATCTCGTCGAACGCCTTCTCCGCCGCCGGCTTCTCGATCTTCGATAAGATCGCCGCGCGGCCCTTGGCCAGATCGCGTGCTTCCTCCACATCCTCTTTGCGCTGCACAAAGCTCAGCGCCAGCCAATCCACGCCCAATTCGCAGACAAACTCCAAATCGCGCCGGTCTTTATCTGACAAGGCCGCCAGCGGCAGCACCACATCGGGCACATTCACACCCTTTCGGTTGGAGATCGGCCCGCCCGCCACAACCACGCACTCCGCAAAATCCGCCCCGCAGGTCTCGACCCTCAGCTTCACCTTGCCGTCATTGACCAAGAGATGCGCGCCGGGCGCCAAGGCCGCGAAAATCTCCGGATGCGGAAGCTGCACCCGCGTCGTGTCGCCCGGCGTTTCGTCCAGATCGAACCGAAACGCCGCGCCATCCTCCATGTCAAAGCCATGATCATTCGCAAACACACCACAGCGCAGCTTTGGCCCCTGCAAATCGGCCAGGATGGCAATCGGGCTGTCCAACTCCTGTTCGATCTGCCGAATGATCTCATGTCGTTTGCGGATCTCGTCATGATCGCCATGGCTCATATTGAGGCGAAACACATCCGCCCCCGCCTCAAACAGCGCTCGGATCATTTCGTAGTCGTTGGACGCAGGGCCCAAGGTGGCGACAATTTTCACGTTGCGCAGGCGTCTCATGAAATAGCAAAGTCCCTTTTTCCGGTCGGATGGTAGCGCTCACATCGGCGTTTGGTCAGCTATGGCCGAAAACCCGGGCCAGGACAACTGAGCGTCCAGCCAAGGTCCGGCCTCTGTGGCCATTGGGTCCGGTCGCAGATCCGTTCGTCGAACTCACACCATAGCCCTATCAGACCCACATGACCGAATTGTTTCGTGATCACCACCCCAGACGCCGCCACATCTCCGCGGAAATGGGCCAAGGTTTCCTACCTCGACACCGCCCGCCCCTTGCGCTCTAACTCACACGCAGGAGGACAGGCCCATGGTCGACATCGCCACCCGCGTCTACAATCACAAATGGAAGATCGACCCGATCGTCCGTTCGCTGATCGACACGGATTTCTACAAGCTCCTGATGTGCCAGTCGGTGTTCCGCAACCGCCCCGACACGCAGGTCACCTTCTCGCTGATCAACCGCACCAAACGCATCCCGCTCGCCCGCCTGATCGACGAGGGCGAGTTGCGCGAACAGCTTGACCATATCCGCACCCTGCGCCTCCGCCGTGGCGAAAGCACCTGGATGCGGGGCAACACCTTCTACGGCAAACGGCAGATGTTCACGCCCGAATTCATGGATTGGTTCGAGGCGCTGCAACTTCCCCCTTACCACCTGGAGCGCGTCGGCGACCAATATGAGCTGACGTTTGAGGGCACTTGGCCCGAGGTGATGCTCTGGGAAATCCCCGCGCTCGCCGTGCTGATGGAACTCCGCTCCCGCGCCGTCCTGCGCGACATGGGTAAGTTTGAGTTGCAGGTCCTCTATGCCCGCGCCATGACCAAACTCTGGGAAAAGGTCGCGCGCCTGAAAGCCATCGATGGCCTCCGCGTCGCCGATTTCGGCACAAGACGCCGCCACTCCTTCCTCTGGCAAGACTGGTGCGTGCAGGCGATGCAAGAGGGTCTCGGTGACGCCTTCGCCGGCACGTCCAACTGCCTGATCGCCAAAAACCGCGATCTCGAGGCCATCGGCACCAACGCCCATGAACTGCCCATGGTCTATGCCGCGCTGGCCGAGACCGACGCCGCGCTGGCGGCCGCGCCCTATGACGTGCTCTCCGACTGGCACGACGAACATGACGGCAACCTGCGCATCATCCTGCCCGACACCTTCGGCACCCGCGGCTTCCTGGCACACGCGCCCGATTGGCTCACCAAGTGGACCGGCATGCGCATCGACAGCGGCGATCCGGCCAAAGGCGCCGAAACCGCGATCGCCTGGTGGAAGGCCCGCGGCGAAGACCCGCGCGAGAAGCTGGTGATCTTCTCCGACGGGCTGGATGTCGGCAAAATCGAGGAGCTCCACGCCCAATTCGCCGGCCGCGTCCGGGTCAGCTTCGGTTGGGGCACCCTCCTGACCAACGACTTCCGAGGCCTCGTCCCCGACGACGCCCTGGCGCCGTTTTCGCTGGTCTGTAAGGCGGTCGCGGCGAATGGTCGAGCGACCGTGAAACTGTCGGATAACCCGGAGAAGGCGATGGGCCCGGAGGCCGAGATCGCACGATATAAGCGGGTGTTTGGGGTGGGGGAGCAGGAACGGGTGGAGGTGGTGGTTTAGGCAAGCATCACTCTCGATCGGCGACTTTCATAATTTCGGGCGCAATGAAAACGGTTGGGTGTAATCGGCTAACTTCGACGAGAACACCTTGCTCTATTAGCTTGTCAATTGTGTTTCTAGCAGCCCTATAAGTCACCCCAAATGCATCCTGAACGTCCCGAACACGGACAATTGGAGAATCGAAGAGCATGTCCACCAATGCGACGGCGTTGGCCGCCTTTGTGGCGAGAGTAACTCTTTCTCGATAGGAAGCTTGCAGAGAAATTAGGCGGTCTACGACTTGGATGGAACTACGTGCGCTATCTTCCACAATGTCGAGAAAGAAAGAAATCCAATCGTTCCACGCACCATTGGTAGATACAGCCAGCATCAGATCAATGTACTCGTCCTTTCGCCCTTCCAACTCCGGACTGACATACAGGAGAGGGGTTTCAAACAATCCTCTTTCGACAGCCATCAACGATATCAGCATTCTCCCGACTCTCCCGTTGCCATCCGAGAATGGGTGAATCGCTTCAAGTTGGTAGTGGGCGAGTGCCATATCTATGAGGGGTGGCGTTTCATCGCGATTTGGCCTGTTAATGTAGGCCTCCAACTGATCCATGCATTTTTCCGTCTCAGTCGGCGGAGGCGGGACGAAACGTGCATGTTCAATACCCCTTCGGACTCCTCCGATAGCGTTTTGCTCAGTTTTGTAAGATCCGCGGTTTCGGTTGGCTCCGCGATGACTTCCAACACCTGATAGCAGAATGTCATGTGCGGTCCTTATGACCTTGTGGCAAATGGGTAGACCATCTTCTTGCAGCATTCTCAATGATTCACTGAGGGCTCTTAGATAGTTTCTTACTTCGATCGAAGCTTGGTCGCTTGCTTCGTCCATGCCTGCGTCTGCTATAAGTAGATCGTCGTCCGTTGTGAAAGTACCTTCCATCGCCGATGATGTGAGGGCTTCGCGCCGTTGCAATGGTCTTACTAGGATGTATGGGTTTCCTAGCCGACGGCTTGCACCTCTTAGTTCTGCTATGGCGTCGCGTGCGTTCTGAAGTGGTACTATGAGGCTGGCTAGGTCCAACTCTGGCGGTAAGGCGTTCGGAACAAACGCTTTTACGTTATTTGGTGTGTCAACAAGGTGTCCCGTGCTTTTTGAGCCGAATAGTGACGTGTCCATGTCGTTCCTCAAGTACAACGTTCTACGTCAAGTTATACTCTTGGTGGCCTAGAGTACAACTTGACTGCTTAAGTTGTACTTTCCAGCATTACATGACTGCTAGATATTGTGTGGTGAGATCCGACTACCACAACCGTCAAGGAACTGTTCTGGCTAACTTGGCCCATCTTCTTCATTCCCTATCAGGTGCCATCCAAGCGATGCGTCGTGCCGTTTGACGTTCCTTCGTCCGACTCGCACCCCCGCGTATGCACAGGTTGTGTGCAGCCCTTGCACGGGGCCGTGCACCCAACCTACCCCACCTCCTCCACCCACCCCTTCAGCATCGCCGCACTCGCCCGCAGCCCCTCTGTCTCTTCCGGCGACAAATCCGGCATCAGCTCCGCCACCACGCCATCCCGCCCCACGACCCGCGGTAGGGAGCAGGCGACCTGTTCCACACCCAGCACATCCGACACGCAGCTGACCGACAAGACCGCCTGTTCATCGGCGATCACGGCGTTCACGATCCGCGCCAGGCCTGCGCCAATCCCGTACCAGGTCGCGCCTTTGCCCTCGATGATCGTATAGGCCGCGCGGCGCACGCCGGTGTCGATCCGCGCCCGCACATCCGCCGTCAGCGCCGCGCCCACCTGCGCCGCGAAGGAGGTCAGCTCGACGGAGCCGACCCGCGCATTCGACCAGGCCAACACCTCCGAATCCCCATGTTCGCCAAGGACATAGGCATGGACCGAGCGCGGCGCGATCCCCAGATGTCGCCCCAAGAGCCAACGGAACCGGGCGGTATCCAAGATCGTGCCAGAGCCAATCACGCGGCCCGGGGCCAGCCCCGAAATCCGCTGCGTGATCTGCCCCATGATGTCCACCGGGTTCGACGCCACCAAGAGGATCGCCTCGGGCGCCACCGCCATCACCTGGCCCACCACGGCCTCAAACACTGCCGCGTTGCGGGACAGAAGCTGAATCCGCGTCTCCCCCGGTTTCTGGCTCACACCCGCCGCCAGAATGACCACCGCCGCGCCCGCCAAATCCTCGTAACCGCCCGCCTCAACCATCACTGGATGCGCAAAGGGCACCGCATGGGCGATGTCCTCCGCCTCCGCCTGCGCGCGTTTCTCGTCGAGATCGACCAACACGATCCGCGAGCCGATCCCCCGCATCACCATGGCGAAGGCCGCTGCCGATCCGACCATACCTGCGCCAACGATTCCGATTTTCATGAGAGGCCTCCTGCGATGTTTTCCACAACGTAAGGGGGAGTGGCGCAGAAAGAAGACGGCGAGTCGTCGCTGCGCCGAGACTTGCCGTCACTCACTCCGTCTCGGTTCTTCCTCGCAACGCTTTCACGTCGCCGCGCGCCTTTTTCGCCTTCAGCCGCCGTTCGACCGAGCCACGGGTCGGTTTGGTCGGCCGCCGCCGTTTCGGCACCACCGTCGCCCGGCGCACCAGCTCCGCCAACCGCTCTCGCGCGATCTCCCGGTTCCGCGCTTGGTGCCGGGTTTCTTGCACGAAGATCACCACCGCCCCGTCTTTGGTCCAGCGCGATCCGGCCAGCCGCCGCAGCCGCCGCTTCACTGCGTCGGGCAGGTTGGGCGAGCGCTCCGCTTCAAACCGCAGTTCAACCGCCGTCGAGACCTTGTTCACATTCTGCCCACCCGGGCCCGAGGCGCGGGTAAAGCTCTCGGTCAGTTCCCAGTCTTCAAGGCTGATCTGGTCGGTGATGCGCAGCATAGGCCGCCCTCATTCGCGTCTGTATCATTTCCATACGGGATCCATACCAAATCCATACGGCAATTTCGGCACCAAAAAGGGCCGCACCAATGGCACGACCCTTTTCGAGAAATCAGGAGGTGGGCGCGGTCAGGACCGCTGGTCCACCTGGGATGGGGTTCGCCCCCTAGGGTTGCCTAGCGGCGATCCTCCCAAGCTGTCCCGACGCCATTCTCCAATACCTCTCTAGACACTGGATCACCTCCTTTCATTTGGTTGCTGTTGAGGTGAGCCTGCCACAGATTTTGTGTTTGTCAAAAGAAATTATGCGACATGTGCCAATAATCGGCGGGTGAGGATGCGGAACGGAATCAGCGCCAGGATCGCCAGCGACAGTTTCACCAGCCAATCCGCGAAGGCCAGCGAGACCCAAAGCGGCGCCACCGGCCCGGCTCCAAGCATCGGCAACATCTCTCCGGCCCAGGACACGTCATTGCCCGGCTCAAGGAAGGTCAGACTGGCCGAGAAGGCGATGGTGAAGAAGAGCGCCGTATCCACCGAAGACCCAATGATCGTTGAGAAAACCGGCGCTTTCCACCAAACGCCGTCGCGCATCCGGTCAAAGATGGCGACGTCCAAAAGCTGCGCCGTCAGGAAGGCCAGACCGGAGCCCATCGCGATGCGGAGCGTGACCAGCGGGCCGAACTCGCCCATGATCTGCGTTCCAATCAGCGAGCAAGCAACGCCGACCAAAAACCCAACGAAAACAACGCGCCGGGCGGCGGCCACGCCATAGACGCGGTTCATGACATCGGTGACCAGGAAGGCCAGCGGATAGGTAAACGCCCCCCAGGTCAGCCATTGGCCGAAAAGGAATTGGACGAGGATGTTGGAGGCGACGACAATCGACGCCATGGCCAAAATGCCAGGCAAATACGTGCGGTTCATGTTGTTTTCCGTTTTGACAAGGTGGTCGGAGACTTGGCCCATAATCGGGCGATGGCGCGCAATACGCCCCTTCCGCCCGTCTGACAAGGGTCTTTAGCCCATCACCTTTGCCACCGCGCGTGCCACATAAGGGATGCTGTCGGGTGTCAGGCCAGCAATGTTCATCCGCCCGTCGCCCACCACATAAATCGCATGGTCGTCGCGCAGGGCTTCCACCTGCTCGGGCGTGGCGCCGATCAGCGAGAACATGCCGCGATTGCTGGCCAGAAAGCCGAACCGGTCCGAGCCCGTCTCGGCCCGCAAAGCCTCGGCGATCGATTGCCGCGTGGCACTCATCCCCTCGCGCATCTCTCTGAGCTCCGTTCGCCAGGTCTCGGTAAGGGCCGGATCGGTGAGGATCGTCTCCACCACCCGCGCGCCGTGATCCGGCGGGAAGGAATAATTCTGTCGGTTGAGGAACGCCAACGTCGCCTGTGCTTTGGCTTGGGTTTTGTCATCCGCCGTGATCGCAAAGGCGATCCCGACGCGGTCACGATAAAGCCCGAAATTCTTTGAGCAGCTGGCGGCGATCAACACTTCCGGCAGCATACCCGCCAAGATCCGCGTGCCCGCCGCGTCCTCCTCAAGACCTTCACCAAAACCCTGATAAGCGATGTCGACAAACGGTATCGCACCCGTGCGTTGCAGCAGCGCGCCCACATCCCGCCAATCTTGCAACGACAGCTCAACACCTGACGGGTTGTGACAACAACCATGCAGCAGCACCACATCGCCCGTTTTCGCCTCGGCCAAATCCCCCATCATCCCGTCGCGATCCAACCCGCCGGTTTCAGGGTCATAATAGCGATAAAGCCGCAGGTTCAGGCCAAGATACCCGGCGATTGAGCGGTGATTGGGCCAGGATGGGTCGCTGATCCAGACGGTCGCATCCGGCGTGAGGTTGCGGGTCAACTCGAGAATCTGCCGCACGGCCCCGGTGCCGCCCGGCGTGGCCAGAGCAGCCACCCGCGATGCCGGCACCGCATCGTCCAGGATCAAGTCGCGCATCACCGCATGAAACCCTGGATCACCCGCCAGGCCCAGATAACTCTTTGTTTCCTGGCTTTGCCAAATCCGCTCTTCGGCCTGCTTGACCGCGGCCATAACCGGTGTCCGCCCATCCGCGGTGCGATACACGCCAACGCCCAGATCGACCTTTTGCGGGCGCTCATCGGCGGCATAAAGCGTCATGATGCGCAGAATTTGATCGGTCTCGGGCGGGGTCAGTGTCTCAAACATGGTGTGGCCTTCAGGCAGGAAAAAGCGACGGATCACGGTCGCGAGTCAGAATGCAGGTTTTGTCTTCGGTGCGGATCGGACGGAACCCGACCCTCTGATAAAGGTCCAGGGCCCGTGGGTGGTCAAGCGTGCAGGTGTTGACCGTCATCCGCCGAACGCCCTCGCCCGCCCAGCCTTTCGCAAGCGCCGTGCGCAGCAATTTGCCACCCAAACCTTGGCCAACCGCCTCGGGCACCATCCCGAAATAGGCAAGATCGCAGGTGCCAGCTTGGCGGAAATCAAGTTGGAAAAAGCCTTGCGGCCATCCCTGAGCGCTGGCCACCCAAAGCTCGACCGCCGGGTCCTGCACAAAGGCGCGTACCACCTCTGGGTCTTCACGATGCTTGTCCTGCCACTCATAAGCGCGGCCCACAGCGTCATAAAGCGCCAGGAAAAACCATGCGGGCGGACGGACCGCATGGTCCAGCCGCACGCCTTCGGGCAGCAGCGGGGCCGGATCATTCGGGCCGTCCAACATCTCAAGATAGGTGATCCGATAGGGCAGCTCCGTGCCCGCTTTGATCAAACTCATCCGGTCGCCACTTTCAACTGCTCGAACTGACCCCATTCCGCCCAGGAGCCGTCGTAAAGCGCCACATCGCGATGGCCGAGCCGGTCTAGTGCCAGCATCAAAATCGCTGCGGTCACGCCCGATCCGCAGGTGGTGATCACTCGTTTGTCCAAATCCACACCCGCGCTTTCAAACGCCGCACGCAAAGCGTCGCCCGCTTTCATCGTACCGTCGGCATTGAGCAGGCTCGCGTAATGCACATTCATTGAGCCGGGAATACGCCCCGCGCGCAAACCGGGCCGGGCCTCAGGCTCTTCGCCCTTGAAGCGGCTTGGAGAGCGGGCATCGACAATCTGCCAATCCCCGAGCTTCGAGGCCGAGGCCACTTGCGTCACATCTTTCACCAGATGCGCCTGCCGCTGCACGGTAATATGCCGGTCGCGCAGCACTGGCGGCATATCTTCCACCGGTCGCCCTTCGGCCTGCCATTTTGGGAAGCCGCCATCCAGAACCGCGATGTCGGTCTTGCCCATCAGCCGGAACAGCCACCATATCCGCGCGGCCGAGAACAGCCCGGCGCCGTCATAGGCCACGACCTGATGGCCATCACCCACGCCCATGGCGCGCATCCGGCTGATGAATTTTTCGACCGGCGGCGCCATATGCGGCAGCTCGCTGCGGTGATCGCTGATTTCATCAATATCGAAAAACCGCGCGCCGGGGATATGGCTGGCCTCATACTCCGCCCGCGCATCGCGGCCCATCCCGGATAGGTAATAGGACGCGTCGATCACCCTAAGGTCGGGGTCGGTTAGATGCGCCGCCAACCAGTCGGTGGAGACCAGGGTTTTCGGATCATCGGCGGACATATCTCGGCCTTTCTGGACTGTCTTCGATCTGCCGAATAGCCCTACGCATAAGGCTTGACGCTGGCAAGGGGCGCGCAGCCGCAGGCTTATCCCTCGCGGAGCAGCCGTGCTTTCTGACGCTGCCAATCACGTTTGGCTTCCGTCGCGCGTTTGTCGTGGTTTTTCTTGCCCTTTGCGATGCCGATTTTCAGCTTCACCAGCCCCCGGTGGTTGAAATACATCACCAGCGGGACAAGGGTCATCCCCTCGCGCTGCGTCGCGTTCCACAGCTTCGACAGCTCCTTGCGGCTGACCAGGAGTTTCCGCCGCCGCCGCTCTTCATGGGCAAAGGTCTTGGCCTGCAGATAGGGCGCGATATAGCTGTTCACCAACCACAGCTCGCCATTCTCCACCGCAGCATAGCTCTCGGCAATGTTTGAGCCACCGGCGCGCAGCGATTTGACCTCGGAGCCTTCCAGGATGATCCCAACCTCAAGATCATCCTCGATGGCATAATCATACCGCGCCCGCCGGTTCTCGGCGATCACCTTGTAATTTGGGTTGTCGGGTTTCTTAGCCATGGGGGCGGGATATAGGCGCTTACGTCTCCAGGTGCCAGCCCGGCGCGACATCGACGGTTTCGATCCAGGGCTTGATATCGAGCAGTGGCGTGCCGTCAAACGCATCAATCGCGTCGATTTCGACCACAGCGCCGTCGATCCCGGTGATCAGCACCGTGGCCAGCGCAATCGGGTTTGGCCGGACGGGGGAGCGGAGCGCAAAGGTGCCGCGCGGACCATCGGCATGGGCCGGTGTCTGCACGATCAGGTCGCGTTCCCCGCGGTCGACCCAATAGAGCAATTGCACCGCTTGCCCGACTTTCAGCCCGGTCAAAGCAGGCGCATAGGCCGGATCAAGCTCGATCCGCGCCGCTTCTCCGGTCTCCCGTGCTTGGCGGATGTTCTTCGGCGCATTGCCTTTGGACCATGGCGAGCGAATACGCCCGATAAAGGTCAGCCCCGCGTCGACCCGGTCCCCCGGATCGAAGCCAAGCGCGACCTCGCCTGGGCGCGCGCCGCTCATCTCAGTTGATCAATCCGGCATGCCGCATACCGCTTTCAATCGCGGCTTTGGTGCTGTCTTCGACGCCGGTCAGCGGCAAACGCACCTCGTCAGAGCAACGCCCGAGCACCGAAAGGCCATATTTGGCCCCCGCCAAACCGGGCTCCATGAAAATCGCCTCATGCAGCGGCATCAGACGGTCCTGATAGTCCAGCGCCTTGGCATAGTCGCCGGCCAGCGTCGCCGCCTGCATCTCAGCGCAAAGCTTCGGCGCGACATTGGCGGTGACGCTGATACAGCCATGCCCGCCTTGCGCGTTGAACCCAACCGCTGTTGCGTCTTCGCCCGAAAGCTGGATGAACTCCGTGCCGCAGGTGATCCGCTGCTGCGGCACGCGGGAGAGATCCGCGGTTGCGTCTTTCACACCGACGATATTGGGCAGCTTGGCCAGTTCGCCCATTGTCGCCGGCGCCATGTCGATCACCGAGCGCGGCGGAATGTTGTAGATGATGATCGGGATACCGACCTCATTCAGGGCCGCAAAATGCGCGATCAACCCGCGCTGCGTCGGCTTGTTGTAATAGGGGGTCACCACCAGAGCGGCCGCCGCGCCAACGGCTTTTGCATGTTCCACAAAGCGGATCGCCTCGACGGTGTTGTTCGACCCCGCACCGGCGATCACCGGCACCCGGCCAGCCGCCGTTTCCACCACGGCGGCGATCACCTGCTCATGCTCGTCATGGGACAGAGTCGGGCTTTCGCCGGTCGTCCCCACAGGCACCAACCCGGTGCTGCCTTCCGCAATTTGCCACTCCACCAGTTTCTTCAGCGCGTCAAAATCCACTGCGCCGTTCGCAAACGGCGTGACCAATGCGGGCATTGAGCCTTTAAACATCACACGCTTCCTTATCAGTGGGTAAAGCCGGGATCGGCGAAATCGCGCGGACACTATCCCCAGATGCGGGAATTGCCAAGTTCGTGTGTTGCAAGCGGGCGCGGCCCTCTTATCCTAAGAGGGACACCCATGCCGGAGCCCCACATGCGCGCCTATCTTCTTGCCGTTTTCGCCGCCCTGATGCCTTTGCCTGTGGCCGCGAATCCCGACGCAATCGGTGTGGCCTTGGCCGCCATCGGCGCACAAGATTTTGATCTGGCCGCCGAGGCGACGCGGCAGATTGATGACGAAGCGGGCCGCGATGTGGTCACCTGGGCCCGGCTTCGGGCGCGCCAAGGCCGGTTTGAGGAATATGTTGATTTCTTGGACCGCAATGCGGATTGGCCAGGCCTGCCGCTTCTGCGGGCGCGCGGCGAGCGGAACATCCCGCAGAGCGCTAACCCCGCCACGGTCATCGCCTATTTCGGGCCGCAACCACCCGAAACCGGCACCGGCAGCTTGCGCCTGGCCGAAGCGCTGATCGCAACCGGCGAGAGAGATGCCGCCCATGCCGAAATCATCCGCGCCTGGACAACGATGACTCTGACCACGGCACAGTTCGACACGATCCTGTCGGAATACGGTTCGATCTTGGCCGACCATCATATCGCCCGGCTCGACAACCTGCTTTGGGAGGGGGAAGAGGACCGGGCGCAGCAGATGGAGAATATGGTCCCTGCGGGCTGGCGCGCGCTTTCGGAGGCTCGGATCGCACTGCGCGAGCGCCGCACCGGAGTGGATAGTTTGATCGAGGCGGTGCCGGAGGCTTTGCAATCCGACCCCGGCCTGGCCTTCGAACGGTTCCTCTGGCGGATGCGCGCCGATCTTTGGGATCGGGCCGCAGATTTGCTTCTGGCCAGGAGCACGTCAGTCGAGACGCTCGGCCGCCCCACAGAATGGGGCAACCGCCGCGCCACCTTGGCCCGCGATGTCGCCCGAGAGGGCGATTTCGACCGCGCCTATCAGATTGCCGCGTCGCATTTCATCGACCCGAGCGCCGATTATCTTCGTTACGCCGATCTGGAATGGATCGCCGGATATGCCGCGCTTCGTCTTGGTAATGCCGACCAAGCCGTGACCCATTTCAGCAATTTCCGCGAGGTGGTGTTCAGCCCGATCAGTGTTGGGCGCGCAGGTTATTGGTTGGGCCGAGCGCATGAAGCGGCGGGCAATGCGGAGGCTGCTGCTGAAGCCTACGCCCTTGGCGCAGCGTATCAGTCAAGCTTCTACGGTCAGCTTGCCGCCGAACGGGGCAATCTGCCAACCGACCCGGCGTTTTTGGCTGATGAAACCTATGGCAATTGGCGCAATGCCGGCTTCATGGGCTCCTCTGTGCTGCGCGCCGCTCTGGTTCTTTACGAGGGTGGGGAGATTGATCTGGCCGAACGCTTCATGACACATCTGACCGAGAGCCTCTCACGCGAAGAGGCCGGGCAGCTTGGCGATCTCGCCTTCGACCTGGGTAACCCGCATATCGCGCTGATGATTGCCAAACGGGCCGCACAGCAAGGCCATGAGATCATGCGCGCCTATTACCCGGTGACCGAACTGGCCGAGGCCGATTTGGCGGCCCCGCCGAGCCTCAACCTCTCGATTGCCCGCCGCGAATCCGAGTTCGACCCGGGCGTGATCAGTTCTGCCGGGGCGATTGGCCTGATGCAGGTCATGCCGGGCACCGGACGGGGGCAAGCCAACCGCCTGGGGCTGGAGTTCAGTGAGGCGCGCCTCTTGAGCGACCCGGCATATAACGCGGTTCTGGGCGCCGGATATCTGGCCTATCTGACCGAAGAGTTTGGGACCAACCCGGTGCTTCTCGCCGCCGCCTACAATGCGGGTCCAAGCCGCGCCCGCGCTTGGGTCGAGCGGTTTGGTGACCCGCGCGACCCATCGGTGGATGTGATCGACTGGATCGAGGCGATCCCGTTCAACGAGACCCGGAACTACATCATGCGGGTGACCGAGAGCCTGGCGATCTATGAGGCACAACTGACCGGTGAGCTGGCCCCGCCGACGCTGACCGACCGTCTTACGATGCCTTAGCCCGCGCCCGCCAAAGGGTGAAAAGCCCGGCCGCCACGACCAGCCCGCCGCCGATGACCACATTCGTTCGCAGCGTCTCGCCAAACACCAACAGGCCCAAGGCTGAGGCGAAGACCAGTTGCAGATAGGCAAAGGGTTGCACAGCGCTCGCCTCCGCCACCTCATAGACCTTGATGAGCAGCCAATGGCCCGCGACGCCGGTAACACAGAGCGCAGCCATCCAGACCCAATCCGGCCCGCTCATCGGTTCCCAGAACCAAACCCCGATGACCGTCATCACCACTGCACCAACAGTCCCGGTCCAGAAGAAACTCGTCGCCGCGTCATCCTTGCGTGCCGCATATCGGGTCAAAAGCCCGTAAAGCGCGAACATGAGCGCCGCCGCGAGCGGCACCAGCGCCTCAATCTCGAACACGCGCACACCGGGCTGCAAAATGATCAAGACCCCGACAAAGCCGACCGCGATAGCCGCCCATCTGCGCCAGCCGACCTTCTCCCCCAGAATCGGTCCTGACAAAGCCGCTATCAATAGCGGGTAGCAGGCAAAAACCGCGTGGCTCTCTACCAGGCCAAGCAGCACAAAGGCCCCCACCATCACGCAGATTTCCAGCGACAGAAGCATGCCCCGAAACGCCTGCAGCACCGGCTGATTGGTCGCCGCCGCTGCCCGCACACCGCCAGCCTGACGGGCCGCGATGGCGATCACAAAAGCCGCGAAAAACCAATAGCGGATCATCACCACCATCAGCACATTGTATTCCCCTGCCAGATGCCGGCTGATCCCGTCCTGGATGGCGAAGACGAAGGTCGTGGCGACCATCAGCCAGATCCCGAGCCGCGTGTTCTGCACCGTCATCTGAGCCGCCCCACCGACATATGCCGCTTGCGGCCAAACCCAGGGACGCGGGTCACATCGAAGCCCGCCGCGTCCAACGCGCGGCGCACATCACCCGCCGCCGTGTAGGTCGCGAAGGTCCCGCCAGGGGCCGTATGCCGGGCGACCTCAGCCATCAGGGCGGCCTCCCAAAGCTCCGGATTTTTGGCAGGTGAAAACCCATCCAGAAACCAAGCATCGGCTTGCCCGTCCCAAGCTGGTAAAGTTTGACGCGCGTCGCCCTGGATCACCTGAAGCTCATAATCGGCGCCGGCCAACTTCAGTGGCACGCAGGCCGTTTGATCACTGAGAAGCACATCGCCCGGCAGGTCCGGAAACTGCGCCAGCGCCTTCGACATCTCGACCATCGGCATCGGAAACGCTTCGAAGCTGGTGAAATGCAGCTTGCCACTCACACCGGCGGCGCGAAACGCGGCCAGCGCCGTCAGAAAACTCAACCCTGTTCCAAAACCCAATTCGGCGATCCGAAACCCTGGCACGAACCGCGCGGGCAGGTCATTGCCCGCCAAAAACACATGCCGCGTTTCGGCGAGGCCATTCTCCAGCGAATAATACGGGTCGTCAAACAGCGTCGAGACCGGCACGTCGCCGTCTCGCCAGTCCACCTGCTCTCTCTGGCGCTCCGCCATGGCCTGCCCTAAACCCTTGGAAATCGCGGGTGACTTTGGGCAAGCGGCGAAGGATTGGCAATGACAGATGTGACGGTGCATGGGGCAGGGGTTTTCGGGCTCTCGGTGGCCTGGGCCTGCGCGTGCCGTGGGGCGACCGTCCGCGTCATCGATCCCAACGGGGTGGGGCAGTGGGCCAGCAACGGGCTGGTCGGCGCCTTGGCCCCGCATGTGCCGGAAAACTGGAACGATAAGAAACAAATGCAATTCGACAGCCTGGTGATGGCCGAAACGATGTGGGCCGAGGTTGCCGAACTCTCTGGCGAAGACCCTGGCTATGCCCGTCTTGGCCGGTTGCAGCCGATCCTTGATGAGGCGGCGCTGGCCCTTGCGGAGGCGCGCGTGGAAAGTGCCAAGCCGCTCTGGCAGGGCAGATTCACTTGGCAGATCGTCCCGCAAGACACCTATGCGCCCTACGCCACCTCGCCGACCGGCTTCTTGATCCATGATACGCTCAGCGCCCGCGCACATCCCCGCCGGTGCACCGCTGCCCTCGCCAAAGCGCTGACGGCGATCGGGGTCGAGATCACCACGGACGGCGCCGCCGTAGGAAAACAGGTCTGGGCAACTGGTGTCGCGGGTCTAGTGGAGCTGTCTGACGCCCTTGGCACCACTGTGGGCAATGGGGTCAAAGGCCAGGCCGCGCTGCTCGATTTCTCCGCGCCTGAGATGCCGCAACTCTTCGCCGACAGCTTGCACATCATCCCGCATACCGACGGGACCACGGCCATCGGCTCAACTTCCGAACGCGACTATACCGATCCGGGAAGCACCGACGCGCAGCTTGACGCGCTCATCGCCAAAGCCCGCACCCTCTGCCCGCCGCTGGCGGAGGCCAAAATCCTCACCCAGTGGGCCGGCCTGCGCCCCCGCGCCCGGTCTCGCGCCCCGATGTTGGGGCATCACCCAACCAAACCGGGCCAGTTCATTGCCAATGGCGGGTTCAAAATCGGCTTCGGCATGGCCCCGATCATCGGCGAGATCATGGCCGAACTGATCCTCGACAACCATGATCGTATCCCCGAGAGCTTTCGCCCCGAGGCAAGCCTGCGCAAAAGCTAATCGCCCTTGCTTCTCTGCTTCAAAAATATCCCCGCCGGAGGCTCCCGTGGGGACCACTGACCCCGACGCTCAGGGGCTCTCCAACCCGGCCGCAACACGCAATTCCGACATTAACTCGTTGAGCGAAGCGAGATTCCGGTCATTCGTCAGACGACCATCCGCATCAAACTGCCCGCTGGCCTCGCCAACCAGAACCTCAGGCCCCGATATCAGCCGTGGTCGAAATGGCCGCATCGCCAGAACCAGGCTCGATTGCGTCCGCTCGCCGCCTGCACGCCCCGCCGTGGCTGACAGAATTGCCACCGGCTTCTCGCGCCAGGGGCCACCTTTCGTCCGGCTCACCCAGTCCAGGGCATTCTTCAACACGCCTGACAACGCCTTGTTGTATTCCGGCCCCGCGATCACCACCGCATCCGCGGCTGCGATCTGATCGGCCAAGGTCTGCACGACGGCCGGAATGCCTTCGGCGTCCTCCAAATCGCCATCATAAAGCGGCAACCGCAAATCACCCTCGACGAACTCCGCTGGCTCAAACACCCGCGCCGCCTCGTGCATCAATTTGCGATTAAATGATCCTGCCCGCAGCGACCCGCAGATCCCCAGCAACTTGCCCGATGCCATCCTTGCCTCATTTGAAAATTTCCAGTCCGTCAGACATATCGCGCACAGCCGGCTTGGCAACGCCTAGTCGGTCCGGCCTGTCTCAAGCGTCGACCCTTCCAAAACCTTCACCTCCCGCTGCGGGAAGGGGATCGAAATGCCATGCTCCTGGAACGCGTCCCAAAGCGCCAGATAGACATTTCCGCGGATATTGGTCAGCCCGCCGGTCGGGTCGGTGATCCAAAATCGCAGGATGTAATCGACACTCGAGTCGCCGAACCCCACGATATGGCAAACCGGCGGGCGGAAACTCAGCACCCGGTCCACGCCCTGCGCCGCCTCAATTGCGATCTTGCGCACCATGTGCGGATCGTCGTGATACGCGGTGCCAAAATAGATATCGAGCCGGACAAATTCGTTGGAGTGGGACCAGTTCACCACCTGGTTGGTGATAAGGTCTTCGTTCGGGATCAGGTATTCCTTGCCGTCCCGTGTGACAACGCTGGCATAGCGGGCACCAAGCGTGTTGATCCACCCGAAGGTCTCGCCCAGGGAGATCACGTCGCCGGGTTTGATCGACTTGTCGAGCAGGATGATCACGCCCGAGACCAGGTTCGACACGACTTTTTGCAAGCCGAACCCGAGGCCGACACCAATGGCGCCTGACAAAAAGGCCAGCCCGGTCAGATCGACGCCAACCGCCCGCAAGCCGATGAAAAACGCCGCGCCATAGAGCAGAACCTGCACCGCCTTGACGACCAGGACTCGCATCGAGGGTGAGATATCTTCATTGGCCTGGACCCGCGCCGCCGTGGTGCCGGAGATAAACCGCGCGCCGGTAATCAACGCCGCAAGGATCACGACACCCTGCACCACAATCAGCAGCGACAGGCGCATATCGCCCAGATTGAACCCGATCCCATCCAGAAGCGCCGCCGCCTCGCTTTGCAGGTTGAGGATCGCCAAAGTGACGTAGATCCAGGCGCCATAGCGCACCAGGCTGCGCATCACTGGCGAGCGGATCAGCCGGGTGACAAACACAACGAAAAGCCATGCCGTCGCCAGTTCCGCAATGATCCCAAGTAGATAGCTCCGGCTTGGCCACGTCATCTCGCGCATGATCCACACCGCGATCCAGATCAGGATCACAAAGAAGATCGGCATCAAGCGGCGATGGATCACCACCAGCACCCGCATCCGCCATTTCGGCCAGCCCTCGCGCGAGGCCATCCAGGCGCGAATCCGTGGGCCAAGCAAATGGCGGAGCAAAATGGCGGTCAAAAGCAGACCTACGGCGATGCAGATTTGGTAGAAATTCCAAGGCCTCAGCAGGCTTTCGAGAAACACACTGCCTTGCGCGATCAGATCCTGACCCAAATCCAAAGCCTGATCCAGGGTCTCGTCCACACCCAACTCCGGCGCTGTCTCCGCGCCGCCATTCGGGCTGCTCTCGGCCTCAGGCTCCATCCCGGTCCTTTCGTCAGGGTTGGGGCATAGTCTATCGCCTTGACCCAATCGGGCAAGGCGCAACCCTTGCGAGCGCCCGCGCCCGAGTGTATCTGCCCTCATATGACACGGGTTTTCGACATGGATGACCGCGCGCGCCTGCCATGGCGCTTCTTTGGCCAGCGCGGCTCGATACGGGCGCGACTAATACGCGCCTGATCCCGAGACGACGCCTTTTTTCCGATTTCCCTCAGCCGAGGACCGCAGATATGACCTCCGCCAAAACACTCTATGATAAAATCTGGGATGCCCATCTGGCCCATGAAGCCGACGACGGCACCTGCCTGCTTTATATCGATCGCCACCTGGTCCATGAAGTGACCAGCCCGCAAGCCTTCGAAGGGTTGCGCATGGCGGGCCGGGGCGTCCACGCGCCGGACAAAACCATTGCGGTGCCGGACCATAACGTGCCGACCACACCTGGTCGGGACAATCCCGAGAACATGACCGAAGACAGCCGCATTCAGGTGGCCGCGCTGGACAAAAACGCCAAGGAGTTCGGCATCCACTACTACCCGGTGTCCGATATCCGGCAGGGCATCGTGCATATCGTTGGCCCCGAGCAAGGCTGGACCCTGCCTGGCATGACGGTGGTCTGCGGTGACAGTCACACGGCGACGCACGGCGCGTTTGGTGCGCTGGCGCATGGTATCGGCACATCCGAGGTGGAGCATGTGCTGGCCACGCAGACGCTGATCCAGAAGAAGTCCAAGAACATGAAGGTTGAGATCACCGGCAAGCTGCGCCCCGGTGTGACCGCCAAAGACATCACGCTGTCGGTGATTGGTGAGACCGGCACCGCCGGTGGCACCGGCTATGTGATCGAATACTGCGGCGAAGCCATTCGCGATCTGTCGATGGAAGGCCGCATGACCGTCTGCAATATGGCGATTGAAGGCGGTGCCCGCGCGGGTCTGATCGCGCCGGATGAGACGACATTCGAGTATGTCATGGGCCGCCCGCATGCCCCGAAAGGCGCGCAATGGGAGGCCGCGCTCGCCTGGTGGAAGACACTCTATTCTGACGATGACGCCCATTGGGACAAGGTCGTGACCATCCGTGGCGAAGATATCGCTCCCGTAGTCACCTGGGGCACCTCGCCCGAGGATGTGTTGCCAATTACGGCGGCTGTGCCTGCACCAGAGAGTTTCGAAGGCGGCAAAGTTGGCGCGGCGGAACGCTCGCTTGACTACATGGGCCTGACCCCTGGCACACCGCTGTCAGAAATCGAAATCGACACCGTCTTTATCGGCTCTTGCACCAATGGCCGGATCGAAGACTTGCGCGCCGCAGCCGCGATCCTGAAAGGCAAAAAGATCAAGGACGGGCTCCGCGCGATGGTGGTCCCCGGTTCTGGCCTGGTGCGGGCGCAAGCGGAAGAAGAGGGTCTTGCCGATATCTTCAAAGAGGCCGGATTTGAATGGCGCTTGGCAGGGTGCTCCATGTGCCTAGCGATGAATCCCGACCAACTCGCACCCGGCGAACGTTGCGCGGCAACCTCGAACCGGAACTTCGAGGGGCGCCAGGGCCGCGGCGGGCGCACCCATCTGATGTCGCCTGCGATGGCGGCGGCGGCGGCGGTCACCGGACGGCTCACCGATGTCCGCGAGATGATGTAGGACCCGGAATTTTGGAAAATTCCGGCCCGATTTCTTGCAAGAAATCGGCTACGAAACTGATCTGAGGCGATGGGCGACGATACCCATCGCCACGGCCAGCACGAGGCACCAGATCCCCATCGCCAAACCTTGATCAGGAAACGGCACGCCCCAATCGATCAGCGCGCCGGTGATCCCCGGCCCAATCGCCGTCGAGAGGACCATGATGGCAATCACCATGGATCGGATCGCGCCGAGATGGTTCGTGCCATAGATGGCGGGCAAAAACGCTCCCCAAAACGTGCCGACCATGCCTTGCGACACCGCCAAGATCGACAGGACCAGCACCCAATGCAGCGGAGTCTCTGCCGGGCCGATCAGGAACATGGACAGGCCCATAGGGATCAGTAGAAGCGGCAACAAGCGTTCCGGCCCGAACCGGTCCGCCGCCCATCCGGCGGCCAAAGCTGCGGCCACGGTCACGCTCGCATAAGCCGGATAGGCCACCGCCATCTCGGCCAAGCGCCAACCTTTAACCTCCGCCACATGGACTTGATGGAAGAACACGACCGTTCCGATGAACCCTGGGGTTAGCATGAGTGGCAAAAGCGCGGGGAAGAGCCAATGTCGGAGGGCGTCCGAGCGCACCCAATGGCGTCCGCCAAGTCCAGGGCTGCCTGTCACCTCCGCCTGGCCGGTGGGCACACGGTCCTGCGCCAACAGCCAGACCAAAAGCGGCAAAATGATCAGCGCGATGACGGCGGCTGTGACCCCCCAAGTCTCGCGCCAGCCGATCCAGCCAATCAGTGCGACGAAGAGGAACGGCAAGATCATCTCCCCAAGCGGATAGCCCAGCCCTTTGATCGCCACCGCACGACCGCGCGTCGCAACGAACCAACGTCCCATGGCGGTGGCGCCAATATGGCTGAACATACCCTGTCCGCAGAATCGCAGCAGAAACACCGCGACGCCGAGCACCCAGACCGATTGCCCAAAGGCCATCGCCAAGGCCGCCATCGCGAAAACCGCCGCGACAAGAGGCGCAAGGCGAGAGAACGGCACGGTGTCAGCCCATGATCCACGACCGAGCAGCAAGGCCGCCGAGCAGAGTGTCGCCAGCGTATAGAGCAGGCCCCAATCGCCATCGCTCAACCCATATTCAGCGCGAATCTCCCCGGCAAAGAGCGAGATGAACCACGTTTGCCCAAAGGAAGAGCCGAAGGCGAGCAACACGCCGACGCTCAGCCAACGCCGGTTCTGAAGAAGGAAACTCAACATATCTCGCCTCTACGCCTGTTGACCGGCCTTTGGAAGGCGTGGCTTGCCGACCCGGGCTTGGCTCCTGTACTCTGTGCCCACCATCCACCTGTCATTTTGCGAGCCCGTCATGAAACCCTGGCTTATCTGGCTGATCCTTGGGATCATCTCCGTCCTGTTCGGCGTTATCGCACTCGGCAACGCCTTTGCGGCGTCTGTCGCGGTGACCCTGCTGACCGGTTCGCTTTTCCTGATCTCTGGTGTGTTTCAGATCGCCGCCGGGTTTCGGGAACAGAAACGCGCCAACAAGCTCTTCGCGGTTCTCGTGGGGCTGTTGGGTCTCTTTGTCGGGATATCTCTGCTCTTGCACCCGCTTGAGGGGATGATTTCGCTGACCTTGCTCGTGGCGCTTCTCTTGGCGGCGGCGGGCGTCGCACGGTTGGTCTTCGCCTACCGTATGCGCGAGACGTCGTTCTTCTGGCCGATGCTGATCTCAGGCGCGCTTGCGGTGCTCTTGGCGGGTTATATCTTTGCCAATTTCGGCGTAGCGACGATGAGCCTTTTGGGCCTGCTGGTTGGTGTCGAGTTGCTGCTGAATGGCGGCGGGCTGATCGTGTGGGCCTTCTATCTGCGGATGGCGTCGAGAGGTTAGAGGAACACCCGTTCAATCGTCCACCACGCGCCGACAAGGGCGATCGCCAACGAGGCGGGCACCGCGATCCAGGGCCGATAGAAATCCCGTTTCCCGAACCAAAGCCCAACCGCCAGAAACGCACCCGCGATCACTGCAAGCTGTCCAACCTCGACCCCGATATTGAACCCGACCAGGGCCCAGCCAAACCGCTCGCTGGCGATGCCGAAATCGCCCAAGACGCTGGCAAAGCCAAGCCCGTGCAGCAGACCAAAGGCAAAAACCAAAGCCGTTCGTGCCCGGACATTGCCCCAGCCCAACACATTCTCCACACCGACATAGACAATCGAGGCCGCGATCAACGGCTCCACGATGCTGGCCGGAAGGCTAATGATCTCAAGACTGGCCAGCGCCAGGGTGATTGTATGCGCCACGGTGAAGGCCGTGACCTGAAACAGCAGCGGGCGCAGCTTTAGCGAAAAGAAAAACAGGCCCAGAACGAACAGGATATGATCGATTCCAAGCGGAATGATGTGTTCAAACCCCGCAACGACATAACGCACGAAGACGGACCCCGCGCCCTCGGTCAGGATCTCCGCCCGTGGCAAAGGCTCCGACAGGGCACCACCGGTCAAAAAGCCCTCATAGGCCTCTTCGCCGCCACCGACCTGGCGCAAAACCAAGGTGCCATAACCGGCATCCCATCCGATCTGGACCGGGGCCGACCCCTCGGGCAAATCGGCGCGGAGGATCAGCACCGAATCCCGTGGCAGCTCAACATCGCCCACGTCAGGGACAGTCATGCCGACGATCTCGGGCGACATGCGGGTCCCGCCCACATCAATCACAATGCCCCCAGAAATCCGCTCCCAGGCCGCGCGGAACGCCGCCTCTAGCGTTGCCGAGTCCTGCGCCCGCAATTGATCATAAATCGCGGCCTCGGGCGCGGCATTGGTGTCCTCCAACCCCTCCAGGTTGATCCCGGCGATCAGCGGCTCCAGCGTCAAGCGCAGGCTCATCCGCACCTCGCGCGCATCCACCTCCACGTCCGCGATGGTGGGGCGAATCTCATGTGCGCTCGCCGCAATCCCGGCCAAAAGCAGCGCCATTGACAGGATCAACGAACGCCCCAAGCTATAAGCCCACGGTAAAAGGACCTGGATCATGCGGCATCTCCTTCTTGCGCTCACCCTCGCGCTGACGCTCGGCGTGAGCAAGACCCAAGCGCATGAATTTTGGATTGAACCCGAAGGTTTTCAGATCGCACCCGACGATAACATCACCGCCTATCTCCGCGTCGGCCAGGAGTTCTCGGGCGTCACGATCTCCTATTTGCCCCGCAACTTCACCCGATTTGACGTGATGCAGGGCGACATACTGACCAATGTAGAGGGGCGTTTGGGTGACAACCCGGCGCTCGACATGGGTGGGTTTAACGACGGCTTGGCGATCATCGTGCATGAGACCACCGCCAATCGTCTGACATATGATGAGTGGGACAGCTTCCTCAGATTTGCGGCCCACAAAGATTTCGGCGATGTCGAAGCCCGGCACGATGCGCGCGGCTTACCCCGTGAAGGATTCCGCGAGAGCTATATCCGCTATGCCAAGAGCCTGGTCGCAATTGGCGATGGGGCTGGCCAAGATCGGCAGGTGGGCCTGGCGACCGAGATTGTGGCGCTGGCCAACCCCTATACTGATGACGTGAGCGCGGGCCTGCCGGTTCAAGTGCTCCTTGATGGTGCACCCCGGGTGAATGCGCAGGTGGAACTCTTCGACCGCGCTCCGGATGGAACGGTTGAGATCACCCTTCATCACACCGATGAAGCCGGCATCGCGGTTCTACCCGTCACTGCCGGGCACGAGTACCTCGCCGATGCGGTCGTGTTGGAGCCGCTCGATGCGCCCACCCCCTCCGATCCGGTTTGGCTCTCCCGATGGGCCTCGCTCACCTTCTCTGTACCGTGAGTCCCGCTTGCCCCCAACGCCGGGGCGCGGTATCTGCTCTGCGGACTAAAGGAGACGCCAGATGGATAAGTTCACAACGCTGACGGGCATCGCGGCCCCCATGCCGATGATCAATGTCGATACTGACATGATCATCCCGAAGCAGTTTCTGAAAACCATCAAGCGCTCCGGCCTCGGCGTGAACCTCTTTGACGAGATGCGTTATGACGACGATGGCAAGGAAATCCCCGATTTCGTGCTGAACCAGCCCGCCTATCGCGAGGCCGAAATTCTGGTGGCCGGCGACAATTTCGGCTGCGGCTCGTCGCGGGAACATGCGCCTTGGGCGATCAAGGATTTCGGCATCCGCTGCGTTATTGCGCCGAGCTTCGCGGACATCTTCTTCAACAACTGCTTCAAGAACGGCATCTTGCCAATCGCATTGCCGCAGGAGCAGGTCGATCTGCTAATGAAAGACGCGGAGAAGGGCGCCAATGCCCGGATGAGCGTCGATCTGGAGAGCCAGACCATCACCACATCCGAAGGCGAAGTTATCAGCTTCGAAGTGGATGCGTTCAAGAAACACTGCCTTCTGAACGGGCTGGATGATATCGGCCTGACGATGGAAAAATCCGCCTCCATCGCCAGTTTCGAAGCCAAAGCGAGCGCCGAGCGCCCCTGGGTCTGACCCCGAAGCCACTACATCTTGCGGTCGGATAATACGGCCCTGCTAGCCCTGAATGCAGGTGATGCAATCGGGCGACACCTGTTACGTGAAAACAGCCGTTTCGATTCCATGACTGGAATCAGAGGGTTGCCTCAGGATGTGAATGTGGGCAAGATTGTGGCAATCGAGGCATCCCAACGGCAGATTGGGGCAAAAACGTGGAAAAAGGGGCGCAAGAATAGGTCCCGTCCAGGTTGAGGGTTGAGTGTTGAAGGCAGTGATTTCACAGCTTGTTGGCGCTGTGGTCAGGGCGATCCTGGTGTTGGTCGTCATTTCCACGCCATCCCTGCTTATACCAGGGACAAGCGAGGAGACGACACAAATCGTCACGTTGATCGGCCTCTTCGCCGCTGTTTTCACCTTTTCCGAATACGCCTCCACTTATCCGGGCTTGATCGAATTTCGCGATGCTCAGCCGTACAATCGCGTGCGCATGGTCTCTGTTTTCATCGCCCTTTTCGCGCTCAGCGTTGTGGTCTCGGCGGGCGATGTGTCGACTCTGTCGCTGGTGATCAATGCAACCGGCTTCATCATCGCCGAGGCGCTCGATTTTCCATTTAGCCCACTGCGAGTGCTGATGGGGCAACTGCCGCCAGATGTAGACCCTCGGACTGCGGCGGAGATAGAAATTATGGCTGGCCTCTCGGCCCTGATCGGGCTCCTGACGTTGTCGATCTTTGCGATCCTGGTCAGGTTGCAACAATGGCCGAACCGACGTTCGGCCTTCAACGTCTGGATCAACTTGCCGACATTCGATCCGACAACGGGCGGCGATATCGTTACGCGGCTCCTCCGGGATGCCCGCGTTAACATAATATTAGGCTTCGCTTTGCCATACATCCTCCCGGTGCTCGCATCGGTCGGTGCTGCGCAACTGGAGATGTCGATCCTCGACTCGCCGCAAACCCTGGTCTGGACGATCACCGCATGGATGTTCCTGCCCGTCACGATGTTTATGCGCGGCATGGCCATGGGCCGGGTGGCCGACATGATCAACAGTCGACGCAAACGTCTGGTCGCCAAACTCGATCCAAACGACGGCTACGCTGCAGCCTAGCTTTTCTGTTTTTTGCAATCCTTTGGCCAAGTTCTCTCGTTGCAGAGACGCTGCGCCTTGTCGTATTTCACAGCGCGCTGTCCCACGACGGGCCGGGTTTGCTACTAGCCGACCTGGTGGATGAAGACCCTGACCCTGATATCGCGGCCACGCTGGATGTCATCGTGGCAGCCAACGCCGATATCCTTCTCATTCTGGGCATCGATTATGATGCCGAGGGGCACGCCCTCGCCGCACTCACCAACGCACTCGCTGCGCGCGAGATCTCTTACCCTCATCTGTTCTCGCGCCGCCCCAATACGGGGCGGCCCACCGGCGTCGACGTGGATGGAAATGGCCGCTTGGGTGAACCACGCGACGCCCAAGGCTATGGCCGGTTCAATGGCCAAGGCGGCATGGCACTGCTCTCACGTTTGCCGATCGAGACCGACCAAATCCGAGATTTCACAGATTTCCTCTGGGCCGACCTGCCCGAAAGCGCCGCGCCCCGGGTGTTGAGCCCCGACGCGGCGCAGGTTCTTCGCCTTGCCACCGTGGCTGCCTGGGATATCCCGCTGCGCCGAACAACCGGAGCGACTTTCCATATCCTCGCTTTCCATGCATCGCCGCCGGTGTTCGACGGGCCGGAAGACCGGAATGGCTGGCGCAACGCTGACGAATTGCGGTTCTGGCAACTTTATCTGGATGGGTGGTCGCCCAATGGTCCGGCCTTCACCGCTGAAAACTTTGCTTTGATGGGCACGCTGAATGTGGACCCGGACCGTGGTGAAGGGCATCGCGAGGTCGTGCAAACTCTCTTGGACCACCCGGCCCTACAAGACCCGGCCCCGCGAGCGCCGGATGGCCGTCTGGTCACCACCGATTGGGACGAACCAACGCCCGGCAATCTCAGGGTCGATTACATCCTTCCCGCAGCCACGCTCAACGTCACAGATAGTGGTATCCTCTGGCCAGACTCCGAGACGGCGACGCCCCCAAGATCGGCGGTCGCGGCTGCATCGGATCATCGATTGATCTGGGTCGATCTAGAGTTCTAACGCCGCTCGTATCGCGTCCTCCACGGGCGTTTGCGGCAGGTCAGGCAGCAATGTCGCAAGCGCGGTTCCATCCAGTTCATGCGGCTGGTCCCAAAGATAGCGCATCTCCAGGAGGTACCGCGCCTCGGCCCAAGACGGGCGCGCGATCTGGAGCGGCAGCCATGACATACGAGACACGGTGACCTCCCGCCCAACAGCAGCTCCGCAAGCCGTCGCCAACTCCTCACCCGTCAGCGTATACCCACCAAAGGCCAAATCCGTGAACTGGCCCAAATCCGCCCGCATCTCGGCCAAGGGCGGCAAGGCAGCGGTCATATCGGGCAGGAACGCCCAAGAATGCGGCTGATCCAGCGCCCCGGGATAGCTGAGCTTCCCCGTCGCGGCGTCCTTGGCGATGATCCGGTCGAACCAACCGGCCGAGGCCTGATTGTCGAGGAAATCTCCGCCTCTGAGCAAGATCACTTGCACATCCGCATCGCGATAGCTCTGCTCCATCTCGATCCGCAGCCGCCCAAGCCCGTTCGTTGCCCGCTGCGGCACCTCCGGCCCAACGACACGGGGCATCGCGTCGCGAAAGCCATATACATAGACATTCGCGGGCTGCATGACGGTCGCGCCACTTGCCTTCGCCGCTTCGATCACCTGCCGCGTCAACCCCGGCAAGAGCGCGGCCCATTTGCTGTATGGCGGGTTCCAACCATTGACGATCACATCCGCACCGCTTGCCGCGTTCAGAAGGTCGCCCTTCGTGCGGTCATAAAGGCGCAGGTCCCACCCGGCCTCGCGAAACGCGGCGCTGGCGTTGCGGCCAAACCGACCGGTTGCTCCAAGGATAAGCGCTGTTTGGGTCATCTGACTTCCCCAGTACCATGAACCTGCTCCACATACACCATTCGGGTGTTTTCGTGGCAGTTTCATAAACCGGACACGCGGGAGAGATCGACGATTAGATCACCGGGTTTCTCCGACAACGGCTTGGACAAGACCCAGACACCCAGCATCACCCGCGTTCTGCAGCACCTGTCACCCATGGTTTCTTGACCCTCCCGGGCGCAGCCGTTACCGCAGGGGCAGTGATTTTCCGAAGGACGCCCTGACCATGACCAACCCCTCCCTCCTGATCCTGCCCGGCGACGGCATTGGCCCCGAAGTGATGGCCGAGGTGCGCAAAATCATCGACTGGATGGGGTCAGCGCGGGGGCTGCACTTCGATGTGTCCGAAGATCTGGTCGGCGGCGCCGCCTATGACGCCCATGGCACGCCGCTGCATGGCGACACGATGGCCAAAGCCCAAGAGGTCGACGCGGTTTTGCTCGGCGCCGTCGGTGGCCCGAAATACGATGTGCTTGATTTCAGCGTGAAGCCCGAACGCGGCTTGTTGCGCCTCCGCAAAGAGATGGACCTTTTTGCAAATCTCCGCCCCGCGCAGTGTTTCGACGCCTTGGCCGATTTCAGCAGCCTGAAGAAAGACGTGGTGGCCGGGCTCGACATCATGATCGTGCGCGAACTGACCTCGGGTGTCTATTTCGGCGAGCCGCGCGGCATCCATACCGAAGGCAATGAACGCGTCGGGATCAATACGCAGCGCTACACCGAAAGCGAGATCGATCGTGTGGCGCGCGCCGCTTTTGAGCTGGCCCGCAAACGCTCCGGCAAGGTCTGCTCGATGGAGAAGGCCAATGTGATGGAGAGCGGCATCCTCTGGCGCGAGGTGGTGCAAGAGATCCATGACAAGGATTATGCGGATGTGGAGCTCAGCCACATGTATGCCGACAATGGCGCGATGCAGCTTGTCCGTGCCCCCAAACAGTTTGACGTGATCCTGACCGACAACCTGTTCGGCGATATCCTGTCCGATTGCGCCGCGATGCTGACCGGCAGTCTTGGCATGTTGCCCTCCGCGTCGCTTGGCGCCCCGATGGAGAATGGCCGCCCGAAGGCGCTTTATGAGCCGGTCCATGGCTCCGCCCCTGACATCACCGGCCAGGGCAAAGCCAATCCGATCGCCTGTATTCTCAGCTTCGCCATGGCGCTGCGCTATTCCTTCGATCAGGGGGATGAGGCGGACCGGCTGGAGAAAGCGGTCGAGGATGTCTTGGCCGATGGGCTCCGCACCGCCGATCTTCTGGGCGAAGACGGCGCGACACCGGTCAGCACCTCGGAAATGGGTGACGCAATTGTCGCGAAACTGAGCGCTTCGGTCTGAAGATCGGCCGATTTCGGGCCGCATTCCGGCTCCGGCCTTGAGATATGGCCCCGATAGAGTATCGGTAAGCCTAGTATGTCAGAGCAGAACGCCAATCTGCGCGGCGCGCTTTTCGCGCTGCTTGCCTTCGGGATATTTGCCAGCCACGACGTGGTGATTAAATATCTCGGCGGCAGCTATTCGCCGTTCCAGATCGTGTTTTTCAGCGTTCTCTTCGGCTTCCCGATTGTCACCTTCCTACTGATGCGCGACGCACGCCCCGGCAATCTGCGCCCAGTCCACCCCTGGTGGACCGCCGCCCGCACGGTCGCGGCGGTGATCACGGGTGTCTGCGCCTTCTATGCGTTCTCCACCCTCCCGCTCACCCAGGTCTATGCGATCCTCTTCGCCGCGCCTTTGTTGATCACGCTCTTGGCCATTCCGATGCTGGGCGAAAGCGTTGGTTGGCGGCGGGGCTTGGCGGTCATCGTTGGACTGGGCGGCGTGTTGGTCGTTCTGCAACCGACGACCGCGACGCTGGAACTTGGCCATGTCGCCGCACTTGCCGCAGCCTTTGGCAGTGCCTTCGCCTCGATCATCGTGCGGAAGATTGGTCGTGACGAGCGCTCCGTCGTTCTGATCCTCTACCCGATGATGGCGAATTTCGTGTTGATGGGCGCGGCACTGCCCTTTGTCTATCAACCGATGCCGCTCGTCGATATCGGCGCCTCGGCTGTGATCTCCGCCATGGCGCTGACCGCGACCGCGTGTTTGATCATCGCCTATAAGACCGGCCAAGCGGTGATCGTCGCCCCGATGCAGTATTCGCAGATCATCTGGGCCAGCCTCTTTGGCTTTTTGTTCTTCGACGAAGGGATCGACCAACCCACCTTGATCGGAACCGCGATCATCGTGGCGTCGGGGATCTACATCGTGCTTCGCGAGGGCCGCGGCGACACATCGCGGACAACACCTGTCCTGCGCACCCGCTCGCGCGCCGGAACGCCAACCGCCCCTCGAGTGGCCAACTTCCTGCCCAAAGGTCAACGCGGCCCACAGGCACCCGATCATCCAACGGAAGAAAGATAGGTTACAAAAATCCGCCCAACCTGCGTTTTCTGTAACCTGTTCATCCCCCAGACCCACACATCCCCCTCTTGCAAAGCCTCCGATCCCCCGCTATCCCGCCGAGCACGGTCGGAGTGTAGCTCAGCCTGGTAGAGCACTGTCTTCGGGAGGCAGGGGTCGGAGGTTCGAATCCTCTCACTCCGACCAAGTATTCCAGTATTTCCCTTTTGTGGCGTGAGTCATTTCAGGTGTTTTACCCCAAAAGACGTTGCCACAATACAATCGCCCAAGAAGACCTTAACGCGCCACTATCCGTAGGGCGGACAGGTTTGGGAAAGACCTTGCATCTCAGGGAAAAGCGGCCCCAATCAGTCCCGAGCATAGAGGTCATCATAGCGAATGATGTCGTCTTCGCCGAGATAGCCGCCGGTTTGCACTTCGATGAGAACCATTGGCAGTTTCCCAGGATTCTCAAGCCGATGTTTCGCGCCAACGGGCACGTAGATCGACTGGTTCTCTGAGATCAATCGCGTCTCGCCATCTAAACTGACCTTCGCGGTGCCCTCCACCACAACCCAGTGCTCGGCGCGGTGGTGGTGTGATTGCAGGCTGAGTGATCCGCCGGGATGTACGACAATGCGTTTCACGCGAAAACGTGGTCCGGTTATCAGGTTTTCGAACCAGCCCCACGGACGATGTTCGCGGGGAAATTGCTCGGCTTGCACCGCTCCTCGCGCCTTTAGAGCGCTCACCGCGTGCCGCACGTCTTGTGCCGCAGATTTCCGTCCAATCAAGACAGCATCTGACATCGCGACGGCAATGATATCGTCTAGGCCGATGCCAACCACCTCAAGACCTTCGCTGTCGGCGCGAAGCAGCGTATCGTTACAGTCAATCGCAGTGGCATTTTGGGAGCAGACATTGCCATTCTCGTCTGGCCCGGCTTCGGCCCAAACGGCGTCCCAACCGCCGAGATCAGACCAACCAATGTCCAAGAGCATCACACCCAAATTGGGCATCTTCTCCATCACAGCATAGTCGACGGAGATATCCGGCAACCGCTCCCACTCATCGGCGCCGAGCCGGGTAAAGCCGAGATCAGTTTCCGCCGTTGCAAGCGCGGCGTTAACGCCGCCAACCAACTCAGGCGCGTGCTCTTGATAGGCCGCAATCAGTGTCTCAGCCCGGGCCAGGAAAATACCGGCATTCCACAGATAGCTTCCTTCGGCGATCATCTGCGTCGCCTTCGACACCTTGGGCTTCTCCACAAAACGCAGAAGCGGGTGCGGCTGGCCTGACGCGAGATCGGCTGCCCGGTCCAACTCAAGATAGCCATAGCCGGTCTCGGGGCGGGTCGCGGGGATGCCAAAGGTGATGATTCGCCCTTGAGAAGCCGCCTCTTGTGCGGCGTTGACCGCTGCTTGAAACGCTTTGGAGTCGGGAATGGCATGATCCGATGGCACGACCAGCATCAGGGCCGATGGATCACGCGCGGCCTGCCAGAAAGCCGCTGCCAGAATAGCGGGCGCTGTATTTCGTGGAACAGGCTCCAGTAAAAGCCCGGCGGGCGCGACTTGGATCGACGCCAGATGCTCAACCGCAATGAAACGGAATGGCTCGGCTGTAACAATAATCGGCGCCGCGTATCCCGGCCCCGAAACCCGACGGGCTGCGGCCTGAAACAAGCTTTCATCGGCGATGAGCGAGGCGAATTGTTTTGGATAAGATCGGCGTGACACTGGCCAAAGCCGCGTACCGGCGCCGCCGCAGAGGATAACAGGGTGGATTATCATTCAGTTGGACCTCTCGCTGCGACGCAGCTTACGTTTCGCCCATCCAATCCGGCCTCGCAGTTGGATGCAACCAATGCGCCATATCTAAGTAGGCTTCTCCGGCGAAAGGGGAACATCCAAAGGTGGTCTCATTAAGCAGGTTTTCAGATTTCTCCGCTATCGGTCTGCCAATGCGACAGAACGAGGCCGCCATGTCCGGTCAAAACAACATCCGCCCCATCATCAAGCGCAAGCGAGTGATCGTCAAAAATGGTCACTACGGCGGCGCTTGGAAAGTGGCTTATGCGGATTTCGTAACCGCGATGATGGCGTTCTTCCTGCTCATGTGGCTCCTCAATGCAACGACGGAGCAGCAGCGCAGAGGTCTTGCGGATTACTTCAGCCCGAGTGTCCCAATCGCCCGCGTTTCGGGCGGGGGGGACGGCGCTTTCGGCGGCGACAGTGTGTTCTCTGAACGGACCGAGGCGCAAAACGGCACCGGCGCGACAGATTTGCGCCCAACCGAGGGCCGCCAAAGCATGGGCCTGCTTGGCGTCAGCCACCGTGACGAAGACGACGCGGCCCTTGCCGAGATCGAAGACGCGCTGATGGGGCAAGGCGGCGACAGTTTGGTTTCCGAGTTGACCTCGCGCCATGTCCAGACGCGATTGACGGATGTCGGCCTGATCGTCGAGATTTATGCGCGCCCCGGCGCACCGCTCTTTGATGAACAAACCGCCGCGCCAGCCGATTGGTTGATCAATTTGTCTGATGTGATCGTGAGCCTTTTCAATACGGTGAGCAATCACGTCGCAATTGACGGGCATGTCCGATCCGAACCCATCATTGTGGCCCGAGAAAGTCGTTGGACCAGTTCGATCACGCAAGCGCAAACGGTGCGCGGCTTGCTGGAAGCCGCTGGGCTATCGACCACAAGAATAGATCGGGTCACAGGCCACGCTGATCGGCAGCCGATGGCGCGCGATCCCATGGCGGTCCGCAACGACCGGATCGAGATCATCTTGCTGCGCAATCGGCTCTGACGGTCGAGAAACTAGCTCAGATTTTATCTGTTAGCCTGTCTTTAAACCGCCCCTGCCAAAACTGTTTCAAGATCAATGAATGCAGCAGAAGGGCGCATTATAAATGACAATTTCTTCATCGCTGAACGCTGGCGTCGCTGGCCTGAATGTGAATGCCACACGCCTGGCCACAATCTCTGACAATATCTCCAATGCCGGCACGTACGGCTACAGACGCGCGGTCGCGGATTTCAATTCGATGGTGGTGAACCAGGGTCAAGGCAGCTATTCGGCCGGGGGTGTCCGGGTCACCGTGGGCCGCTTGATTGAGCAACGCGGCAATTTAATCACGACGGACAATCCGACCGATTTGGCCGTCGGCGGGCGCGGCATGTTGCCGGTTACTTCCATCACATCATTGGACAACCAGAATGGTAATATGCCCGTCATGTTGGCAACAACAGGATCGTTCCGCCCGGACGCGGACGGCGTCTTGCGGACCGATACCGGTTTGGTCTTGATGGGATGGCCGGCAGCATCCGACGGCACGGTCGGCAACTTCCCTCGGGATTCCTTTGATGGTTTGGAGCCCATTCGAGTTAACAATAATCAATTCTCTGGCGACCCGACAACGCGCATGGAATTGAGCGCAAACCTGCCCGCCGCATCGACGGAAGCCGGGGCGACCGGCGACGTCCTGACGATGTCGGCGGAGTATTTCGACAATCTTGGGAAATCGCAGAGTCTCGATATCACTTTCACACCGACGGTGCCCGCCAGCGGCTCCTCACATGAATGGACAATGGAAATCCGCGACTCCGCCACCGGGGCAACACCGATTGGCGAATATACGCTGACGTTTGACAGTGCGCGCGGCAACGGCGGTAACCTGGATGCCGTGGCCTTGGTCGCGGCGGCCGCGGGTGGCGCGTACGATCCGGCAACCGGAAGCATCACGGTAAACGTTGCCGGTGGGCCGTTAGAAATCTCGATCGGCCGCCTTGGTGATCCGGACGGTCTGACACAGCTATCCGATACATTTGCACGCGCCCCGGTCGTCAAAAATGGCTCGCCGGTCGGCAACTTGACCACGGTCGAAGTCGACCTCAATGGCAATGTGAATGCAATCTACGACAGCGGTTTCACACGGGTCATCTATCAGGTTCCTGTCGTAGATGTTCCCAATCCGAATGGGCTGGTCTCACGCAGCAACCAAACCTATCAGGTCTCTTCCGCCAGCGGACCTTTCTTCCTTTGGAATGCAGGTGAGGGCCCAACGGGCGATGTTGTTGGATTTACCCGAGAAGAGTCCGCCACTGATGTTGCCGGTGAACTCACGCAGTTGATCCAAACTCAGCGGGCCTATTCATCCAACGCCAAAGTCATCCAAACCGTGGATGAGATGCTGCAAGAGACGACCAATATCAAGCGCTGATCAACTTGATCCGGAGGCCAAATCATGAGCATCTCTAACGCCCTGTCAAATGCCCTGTCGGGTTTGACCGCGACCAGTCGTGCGGCCCAAATCGTTTCGTCCAACGTCGCCAATGCGTCCACAGAGGGATATGGCGTCCGGAGGCTAGCGACCGCGGCTCAGGTGACAGGCAATCAAGGCAGCGGCGTCAGAATTGTGGGGGTGGACCGCCAGGTGAACCCCCTTTTGATCGGTGCTAGGCGGGAGTCTGACGCATCGCTCGGCCAAAATACAGTGCTGGCCAATTTCACGCGGCGCATCGAGACCGCGATCGGCACACCAGATTCCCCGTCGAGTCTCACCACTCTATTTACGGCGTTTGAGGGGAGTCTGATTTCGGCGGCAAACCGCCCCGAAAGCCAAACGCGGCTTACGGCGGTGGTCGACACCGCCGCGCGCCTAGTTAGCAAACTCAACACGCTTTCTGACACAGTTCAAACCGCTCGGTCACAAGCCGACCAAGGTATCGCCAGCGATATCATGTTCTTGAACGAGACGCTTTCGCAAATCCATGAAATCAACATCCAAATCCGTAACAACCAGGGTAGCGGACGCGGCAATGCCGCTTTACTGGACCAGCAACAGGCATTGATCGATGGGATCGCACCCCTCATTCCTCTACGTGAGCTGCGAGACAACATCGGCCAGGTTGCCCTTTATAGCGCCGACGGCTTGGCCCTTCTCGATAGTCGTCCTGCAGTCTTTGAATTTGATCGAGCAGCCGTTATGGCCCCTGACTTGACTCTAGCCAATGCAGGGCTTTCCGGCCTTCGCATGAACGGTCGTTTGCTGGATTTTGACGGCCCGTTCCCTGCGCTTCAAGGCGGCAGACTCGCTGCCCAATTCGCCCTGCGAGATGACAAAGCGATCACTGTCCAGTCCCAATTGGACGCCGTGGCCCGCGATCTGGCCGCACGGTTTGATGCACCTGGGCTCGATCCGACAATCACCGCGGGCGATCCAGGGCTCTTCACCGATGGCGGTAGCCTAGTGGATGCGGCAAACGAGGTCGGTTTGGCAGGGCGATTGGCAGTCAACGCCTCGGTTGATCCTGATCAAGGCGGTGCAGAATGGCGCTTGCGTGATGGGCTTGCCGCCGCGACCGAAGGGATCGCCGGGAACACCGCACTTTTGGACGATATGTTAGATGCATTGAGAGCGGTTACGCCTACTCAATCCGGCGGCTTTTCCGGCGCCGGTCGGAGCATGGGCACACTCGCTGCTGATATGGTCTCTCTCGCCGCTTTGGCGCGGCAGTCTGCCGAGCTTGATGAAGGTTTTGCAGCGACCCAATACACATCACTTCGCGAGGCCGAACTCCAGACCGGCGTCGATACTGATCGCGAGATGCAAGAACTCTTGGTGATTGAGCAGGCCTATGCGGCCAATGCCAAACTAATTCAAACCGTCGAAGAGATGCTCGACCAATTGATGAGGATTTAAATCATGACTCTGACATCCATCGGCGATATGGCCCAGACCTTTCACCTCCGCCATCGAACCACAGAAATCAAAAACGAGATGCTGCGCCTCACTCATGAGTTGAGTAGCGGCAAGAAGGCCGATCTAGGCGCTGCACTTGGCGGCAATCTCGCAAATCTCGCAAACGTGGAGAGCGGATTGCAACTTGCCCGCGTCTATCAGTCCGCTGCGAGTGAAGCGGCCCTTCACACCGGTGCGATGCAATCCGCACTTGAAACGATCCAAAAGCAACTCACCGAAACCGGGCCGACTTTGCTGACCGCAGCAAACACCGGTGCGCAATCCAAGATCGACAGTGTTGCCGCAGATGGCGCATCCAAATTCGACCTCGCCGTTAGTGCACTGAACAGCCGCATTTCAGGCCGCAATCTGTTTAGTGGCGATGCCCCAAATCAATCCGCCCTAATCACCGGCAAGGAAATGCTTGCGGCCTTGGAACCCTTGGTCAACGCCGCAACCAACGCCCAAGACGTCATCATGATCGTGGAGGATTGGTTTCTTGCCCCCGGGGGTGGTTTTGAAACCATAGCCTATCAAGGTGGAACCGGGCCTGCCTCAAGCTTCACTGTCGCGCCCGGAGATGTCATCAATCTGGACATCTCGGCAGCATCCACTGAGATCCGCGAAGCGCTTATCGGCTTCGCTTTGAACGGTCTGATTGGCAACAATGTCGGGCCAGGGGGAGATGCAGATCGCCGCGCCCTTCTGGAAGAAGCGGGGACTAGGATGATGACAAGCCAATCTGGAATCTCTGAGACCCGCGCGCGGATTGGGACCGCGGAAGAGAGAATTGAAATCGCACGGGTGCGCAGCGCTGCGACCGAAACAACACTCTCCATAGAGCACAACCGGATGGTCGGTGTTGATCGCCCTACCACCGCAACCGAATTGGAAGAAATCCAAATGCAACTAGAGAGCCTTCTGGTTCTGACTGCAAGGACAGCACGCCTCAATCTAACGGAGTTTCTGAGATGATGCGCGCGGTTCTCTCCGCGATCCTCGTCCTGGTCCTGGCGGTTCAGGCCGCAGCCTCCCCCATTCGGATTCGTGACCTGGTCGAGTTTGACGGCGTGCGTGGCAATGATCTGGTCGGGTATGGCTTGGTGGTCGGCCTCAACGGCACCGGAGACGGCATTCGCAACGCACCATTTACCGAAGAGATCATGGCCAACATTCTCGAACGCTTGGGTGTCAATGTAACCGGAGAACAATTCCGACCGCAAAATGTAGCGGCCGTCTTTGTCACCGCCGTCCTGCCGCCGTTCTCCCGCGCCGGCAGCCAGATCGACATCACTGTCTCCGCGATCGGCGATGCCGATAGTCTGCTTGGTGGGACGCTGGTTATGACTCCCCTCACTGCCGCAGATGGTGAGATTTATGCCGTCGCGCAAGGGACCGTGATTTCTGGTGGGGCATCAATCGAGGGCGAGGCCAGTCGCGTCGTCCAAGGTGTCCCAACCTCGGGTCAGGTGCCCGCAGGCGCTCGGGTCGAACGAGAAATCGACTTCGAATTCGGGGCACTGCAAGACATTCGGATGGCGCTCCGGACCCCCGACTTTACAACCGCCGCGCGGATCGAACGAGCGATCAATGCCGATTTCGGGCGCAATGTGGCCGTGATGTTGGATGCGGGCACGGTGTCACTCAATGTCGCGGCGACGCGGGCACAATCGCCAGCCCATATGATAAGCCGCGTAGAAAACCTTTTCGTCGAACCAGAAACACGGGCTCGGGTTGTCGTCGACCAACGCTCCGGCACGATCGTGATGGGCGAGGATGTGCGCATTTCGCGCGTTGCTGTGGCGCAAGGTAATCTCACCCTCCGAATAGAGGAACGTCCGATCGCGGTGCAGCCAAACCCCTTTGCGGAAGGGGAAACTGTTGTTGTTCCGCGCACAAATATCGACCTTGTTGAGGAACCTGGCACAGGCCTCGCGGAGGTCAGCGGAGGCACATCCCTGTCTGAGGTAGTCGCCGGCCTTAACGCCCTTGGTGTTTCGCCCCGCGATATGATCGACATCCTCAACAGCATTCAAGCTGCAGGTGCGCTTCACGCAGAATTCATCGTGAGATAACGCAAGACCAACAAGCGTAGAAACATTAAGCCGTGCTAATCTGCACAGGCTTGCTGTTTGCTTGAGCATCGCATTTAGTGGCACCCATCTGGGGACGTTGAGGCGGGCAGCTAAAGCAGCCCGATATAGCGCATCACAGCGCGCGCATGTGGTCCCGGTAAGTCTCTTAGAATCTGTGCACGCAAAGCCGTATTTTGAGACTTGAGCAAATGCGCAATGACAGCCGGATGTTCGCTCGCAATGGTAGAACGGTTTAGATTGGCCGCGAGCCGCGCGACCAGGCTTTCAGCCCCCATAGGTGACCGAATCTCATTAACCGCCTTTGTGATGTTTTTTGTTTCCAGAGTAGCTAATGGATCAATCTTCGTGGCAGTAGTGGACAACGGCTCGGCCAGGCTTGGTTCGCCACCCAGCAACCCACGTTCACGAAGCCTCTGAATCAACCGATTCCTTTGCCACGCCAGAGTGTCATCCGGCGCCTCAGCGCTCTTGACGTCGTCGGCCTCCATTTCGGGCGCACCGAAGCCGCTTTGCCTCAGTGCTTCAAACCGATCACGTCCGAGCAGTGACAGCAGCGCGCGGGCCTTCTCGGCCTTTACCATGCTCGACCGCGTCGCAAGACTTGGATCAGGGAGTTTCGGCATCAAAGCCTCCTTGGTTAGAAATAGCTTCGCACGAGCGCACCCGTGATGAGGACCCAACCATCAGCGACGACGAAGAACGCCAATTTGAAGGGCAACGAGACAATCGCTGGCGGCACCATCATCATCCCCATCGACATCAAGATGGCTGCCACGACCAAATCTATAATGAGAAATGGAAGAAAGATGAGGAAGCCGATCTGAAAGGCGCGCTCGACCTCGCTGAGCATGAAGGATGGGATCAGGATGGATGGGTCGGGGGTCGTATCGACCGGCAATTCTCGGAGCGCCATCATCCCTTGCAAGGTATCCGGGTCGACACGGGCCTCCATGAAAAGGCGAAACGGCGCATAGGCCAACGGGATGGCCTGTTCCGGGGCAATCATCCCATCGATCAGTGGGGCAATACCTTCTGCGTAGGCTTCTTGAAAAACCGGCGCCATCACAAAGTAGGTCAGGAAGAGCGCGAGGCTGACGATCAGCATATTGGGCGGTGATTGCTGTAGGCCGATGGCTTGCCGCAAGATCGATAGGACAGTGACGACAAAAGGGAAGCACGTTATCATGATCGCAAGCCCGGGGGCTAAGCTGAGCACTGTAATCAGCGCGATAATCTGAACAGCACGGGCGGTCAAAGAGTCACCGTCTCCGAAATCGAGGGAGATTTCTTGAGCGCTGGCGCCACCTGCGAAAGCGGCGATAGACCCCACTACGACAAGGCCAGCAACGAGCTGTTTAATCGGCATAGCCTGGATCCACGACCTTGGTGACACGAATCGCGAGTTGCCCCGCCTGATCGCCTTCGAGTTCGACCAACTCGCCGGTCGCCACCAATCGATCACCGACGATGACCTCCACCTCATCCTCGATGCGACTATCCAATGGTAAGATCGCGTCACGTTCCATGTTCAAAAGCTCCGAGATCGTCGGACGCGCTCGACCAACGCAGACGCGGAGATCAACAGGGACATTGCGGAGCGCCCCATTGCGAATTTCGGCACTCGTTTCGGTCATTGGGCTATCCTTATCTTAGATATCAGTCTGATCGGTGGCTGTGTCGGAGAAGTCGCGGATCGCCTCAGCAATACGAGCGCTGGCAGCATCCAAGTTGATCTCTCGCAGTTCGGTGCCGAATCGGAGCGTCACATGGCCCTCGGAATAGGAGGCGTCGGGCAGGACGGTCAGATCAACTGAGACGCTATTGGCGACAAACGTCTCCAATGTGGGGCAGATCGACGGGGCGGCAATCAACTCGCAAGATCCATCAGGCAAATCACCAAGGATTTCGTCCAGTTCCGCACGGACTGTTGGCACCAATGCTTCGGCAACAATAGCTGGCAACATTTGCTCAACTATCCCGTTGAAAAGGGGCTGAAACGCAGTCAGGACTTGAGCTCTTGCGTCGTCATACGTGAGGGTCAGATTCTTGAGCGTCTGGCTCAAGTCTTCACCGATCCGGGATCTGTTCTGTTTTTCGGCGGTGATGCAATCATCCCACCCGTTACGATACCCTTCTTTGAACGCGTCAAGCTTCAACGCCTCCAAATCCGCATCCGGCAGTTCTACCTTCACCTCAGACAAACCCTTGGAGGAGGGCGTTCCGAATTCTTCAAGCCTTAGCGCGCGTTCCATTAGGCTGGCTCCTCATCTTCTTCCATCCAACCGCGCAAAATCTCGACGGTCTCGTCTTGGCGCTCATCAATGAGTTTCCTCAGGCGATCTACCGGATCGACCAGGGGCTCGGTCGGAGCGGGCAGCGCCGGGTCCATTCTGTCGGGGAGAAGCTCGCCATCTTGCGACCGCAACGTCGCCGACTGTGGAGGCGCTTGCTCGGATCGCGCAGATGGGGCTGCGTCGTCGGCCGATGATGTGAGAGCATAAGCGGGCGCGACATCGGGCAAAGCGTTGTTAGTTTCCGACCGGGCCAGCGCAGCAACGGACTGTCCGCGTAAGATCGGGCGCACCACACCAAATGCAATCGCTAAAGCGACCGCAGCCAAGAGACCCAGATATAAAAGGCGCGCGAGATCCAATCCGGTCCAAAGGTTGGAGGTGCTGACCTCTCCGACCCCGGAGGCTGCTTCCTCCTCAAACACCATAGATTGAATTGTCACCTGGTCACCGCGCTCTGCATCGAACCCAATGGCCGATCGGACCAATTGCTCAAGCGCCGCAATTTCTTGTTCACCGCGCGGCTCAATGACTTCAAGGCCGTCCTCATTGATCCGAGGCACACCATTGACCAACACGGCAACGCTGATCCGGCGTATACCGCCCGGGCCGGTTTCAACCTCGCGCTGCATCTCCGAGACGTCAAAAGTGACTCGCTCGCGGCTCTCGCTGTTCTGACTTGATGACGTGTCTCCTTCACCTTCAGCAGCATCCCCATCCGGCAGATTAGAGGCCACCGTCACGGCTCCAGACGCGCGATCTTGTGCGGTGTTTGATCGCTCCTCGGTGTCCGTGGCGATGATGATGCGACTTTCGGGGTCGATCCGCCGTTCGACCAAAGTCTCATGTGCTGTGTTCAGATCGACACTAACCTCAACGACAGCGTTGCCTTGACCAACCCGCGCCGTCAGCAAGCGCCCGATATTTCGACGCAAATCCTCAGCGCGTCCCGCAGAATCGGCGCCGGGCATGTCCAGGCGATCCCCACCAAGGAGCTGTCCGCTATCGGCATCAATCACAGTAACGTTCTCGGGCAACAAGCCGGGAACAGAAGACGCAACAAGATAGCGCAAGGCTTCCGCATGACCGGAGCCGATCCCAACGGCGGCCGGGCGTATGGCCACAGAAGCGGTCACGTCCACACGGTCTTGAAACGGATCATTGCCAGGATTGGCCAGGTGCACGCGGGCGGCGCGAATTCGAGGGCTGGCAAGAATGGTCCGGGCCAGTTCACCTTCCTTCGCCCGCCAATAGGCGGCATCAAACATTTGCGAGGTCGTCCCGAAGCCTGAAAGCGAATCGAGCAGTTCGTAGCCGGCGGCTCCATTCGCGGGGAGACCTTCACCTGCCAAGCTCATGCGCAATTCATCGCGGTGCGCCTGATCAACGAAAATCGCGTCACCCCGCACCGAATGGGGCACACCGCGCGCCTCCAAAGCGGCGATCACCTCACCCGCGGCCGTCGGCTCTAGACCCGAATACAACAAGACGTAGCTGGGCGCGGTGGCCAAACGCGACAGGATAATAAGGGTGACAATCAGAGCCGCCACCCCACCGAGAAGAAGCGCCTTCCTCCGGGTTTCCAGCGCCATCCAATAAAGACTGAGCTGTTGCACCTGTCACCTCATCATTGCGCCATTCTGGCCCGTTCGATCTGGGTAATAGGCTTGCGGCGATTAACATTCGGTTAGTGCAGGCGAGCTAGAACAAACGGAGATCAAATCTGTAGGAGACGGACAGAATGGCCGTGTTAGCTGACCCAGATTCAACCTTGGCCCGAAAGAAACGTGGCCTGCTGATGCCGTTTCTGATTGGGCTGATTTTGGCCGCCGCCGCCGGCGGTGGCGGGTATTGGGCCGTGACCAATGGACCGCTGGCCGCAATGTTCACCCAAGCTGAGGAAGACGATCAGCCGGCCATGCGGCCCGCGGAATATGTGCCGGTCACGTTCGTTCCATTGGAGACGCTCATCGTTTCTTTAGGTTCAGAATCATCCGGTCAGCATCTGATCGTCACGGCACAGCTTGAGGTGGATCCGGCCTATGCCGATGAGGTTATGACCCTGTCGCCACGGGTTCTTGACGTGCTGAACAGTTATCTCCGCGTCGTGGAGATCGACGAACTGAGCGAGCCGACCAGCTTGCTTCGATTACGGGCCCAGATGCTGCGCCGCGTGCAAATCGTCACCGGCGAGGGCCGCGTCCGTGATCTTCTGATAACGCAATTTGTGGTGAACTGATGGATATGGCTCTGACTTTTTTGGCGGATATGTTGATGGTGGCGGCTGCGCTCGGCGCGGCGGTTTATTGTTTTGTGCTCTCCCGACGCGTGAGCAATCTAAACAGTATTGATAAGGGTCTCGGCGGTGCGATCGCTGTTCTATCGGCGCAAGTCGACGACATGAACAGAGTCCTTGAGGCCACTAAGTCCGACTCCGATATTGCCGCGGCTCGCATGGAGAGTTTGACGCATCAGGCTCGCGGCATCGCCGATAATCTGGAGACGATGATCGCCGCCTGTCATGACCTCGCCGATCCGGTCCTGGCACCAGGACCCGCGTTGCGCGGCGATGACACAATCACAACCAAGATAGATGATCTAGATCTGGCAGATGACGAGACCCAAGACTCTTCTCAGTCGGCGGCAATTCCAACACCGCTCTTTAGCACGCCGGCCCCGCAGCTGACGGAGCAAGACACTCAAGAACACCCGACTCTTTGCCATGCTGACGCAGAAATAGCGGAAGCTCAGCAATGAGCGTTCGAAAAACGAGAGGCGAGAAGCGTTGGCGGCGGCGAAGCCTGCTGCTCTTACTCTGCGGCGCATTCGGGTTGTCAGGTGTTCTGCGTCTTGGCACGCTGGAAGTGGCATGGGCGTCGACACTGGATTCAGGTGCCTCGCCGATTGCCATCGTAGATGCCGAGATGAACTGCCCGATGACGGCCCCCGTCGAGGAGGCGTTAGCCATGATCCGGGAAAGGGCTGAATTTCTCGACGCGCGCGAGGCAGAGCTTGACGGGCGTGAGCAGGCCGTCATCGCGGCACGCGCCCTCATCGAGGATCGGCTGGCGGCCCTGGAAGAGACCGAAGCACGATTGCAGGCACTTCTTGCCATGTCGGACAGCGCGGCAGAAACAGATCTGCAGCAGCTTACGCAGTTGTATGAGACCATGGATCCCGAAAGCGCTGCCCCGCTCTTCGAGCAAATGGACGTCAGCTTCGCTGCGGGCTTTCTGTCGCGAATGCGCCCTGAGGCAGGTGCCGCAATACTGGCCGAGTTACCGCCTGAGACCGCTTATTCGATCTCCGTTCTCCTTGCGACGCGAAACGCCACTGCACCTCGTTTTTCGGAGCCGGTGCCCACGGAAAATTAAACCTTCTCCCCGAAAACGGAGAAAACCCTATCACATGAGGCGCACTGCATGATTGGTTTGATCGGTATTCTCATCGTGTTTGTGACCGTGTTCGGTGGCTATATGGCGGCGGGTGGCAAAATCTCCGTCATATTGCAGTCGCTCCCCTATGAGTTGACGATGATTGGTGGAGCGGCCGTTGGCGCCTTCATCATCGCCAACAATGGCTCCGGCGCGAAACACACCCTGAAAGATATCTCTAAAGTCTTCAGGGGGCCGCATTGGCGATCTGATGATTATCGGGAGCTTTTGTGCCTCCTTTTCGAATTGATCCGTCTCGGCCGTCAGAACACGGTCGCTCTAGAGGAACATATCGAAGCTCCCGATGCGTCGGAGATTTTTGGTCGCTATCCGCGCATTCTGGCAGATCAAGAAGCAACCGATTTGATCTGCGATACGCTGCGATCCGCGTCCATGAACTATGACGACCCGCACCAGGTCGAAGAAGTATTGGAGAAGCGGCTCGAGAACAGACTGCAACACGCAATGCATCCAGCGCATGCGATGCAAACCGTGGCTGATGCGCTTCCTGCACTGGGCATCGTCGCTGCGGTATTGGGCGTGATCAAAACGATGAGCTCGATTGATCAGCCGCCGCAAATCCTCGGCGGAATGATCGGTGGCGCCCTGGTCGGGACCTTTCTTGGGGTATTCTTATCCTATGGATTTGTGGGGCCGTTTGCGACGCGGCTTAAGACAGTTGTTGAAGAAGATCATCATTTCTATGCTCTGATACGGGAAGTCTTGGTCGCCAATCTGTTCAACCATGCCACCAATATCTGCATCGAGGTGGGGCGCCAGAACACGCCAACCCACATCCGGCCAGCGTTCAACGATCTTGAAAAATCGCTAAAATCTCTAAAACAACCGGCGGCGGCATGACTCGTTTTGCGCTGATCATTGCGCTGCTTTGGGTGTTGCCAAATCATGCGATGGGTCAAGCGGTCGTGATCCGCTCCGGTGAACATGACGAGTTTACTCGCTTGGTTGTTCCAATAGGTGCAGAGCGAAGCTGGGTGCACGAGCAACAAGATCGACGTCACAAGTTGACCTTTACCCCGCCGATTCAAAACTATGACCTAAGCGACGTCTTTACGCGCATCCCTCGGAACCGTCTGGTCGATATCGGTCAATCGGATGGGCTTGAGCTAAGCCTCGCCTGTGATTGCGAGGTTCGTCTGTTTCGCTTCCGAGACCGATTTCTCGTCATCGATATCGCGGACCGCGACACCGTCAATACAAGGTCAACACCCCGAGCAATGCGACCAATCTTCCGTCCGACCATCGAGGATCAGCGCCCAATTCCGCGGAGGGCCGCCGAGCCGGTCGGTCTTCCGAGCCCCTTTGACAGGCCACAGTTGAGCTTGAGTACCGAAGAGTTGCCGCCACCTGCCGCAACAAACCCGCCGGAGATAGATGGTGCAGCGCTCAATAACGCCGCAGATCACCTCGCTGAGCAAATGGCCCGCGCCCTCGCCACCGGCCTTCTCGAAGCAGCGCCTGGACAACCCTTGTCAGCCGGAGATCCGCTTCAATCGACGACAGTTGAGCAGGCTGCCTCGGACCGGGCAAACGCATCAAATCTCGAAGAGGAGTTCATGCCTCCGGCGATCGGCACCACCGACCCCGGCCCGGCAACGCCTGGTATCGCGCTAAGGGCTGAAACCGCATTTGACACAATCCGGCAAGGACTGGGCGCAGCTATATCTGCCCAACCTCCGCTGTCTTGCGATCCAGAAACCGAGTTGGCGATTTCGACCTGGTCTAACGGTCTGGGATTTGAGCAAGAGATCGGCTGGCTCCGCGCACAGATCTATGATGATCGCGATCAACTCATCCCAGACGCTGTCATCGATTTGGCGCGTTTTTACATCTATTATGGCTTTGGTGCCGAAGCGATGTTTTGGTTGCACCAACTGCCATCAGCACCGGAAACGGAGTTGGCAATTGCCCGGTACCTGAATGAGGAGCCTGGGTCAGCCTTTTCGCCAATCGAAACGATGGCAGCCTGCAACGGAATGGAGTTGTTGTGGCGCTATTTAGATGATCCGAACACTACACAGCTAAGCACGGAAACTCTTGGACCCGTCTTTCAGGCGTTCACGCGTTTGCCACCCGAACTCCGGGACATTCTTGGCCCCGAACTGGCACGCCGCTTGCAAGAAGACGGCGAAATCGACACGGCACAAGACGTGCGCAACGCAGTTGCGCGTGGTGGTCGACTAACAGAAAGTCGGCAGATCTTGTTGGATATGGATCTGGATCAGCCCGCCGCTCCCGATCACGCAATCGCCAGTCTTGAAGAGGTGATGCACCGCGAAAGCAGCTCGATACCCGACGCCATGCTCCACTATCTCCGTGTGCACCGAGATGAAAACCGTGTTGTTCCGATCGAACAGCTCATCGCCGCAGACGCTCTTTTGCGCGAAGCCTCTGACCTGCCGGAGCAAGGCGGGTTGTGGCACGAGATGGTCTTCGCCAACGCCAGGGCGGATAGGTTGGGCCGGGCGTTGGACCTCCTTGATCAAACAAACGACACCCCCCTTGAGCAGAGTGTCTTAACGGACCTATTTGCCAGCTTTCTCCGGCGCAACGACGATGCGTCACTGATGATTTTGGCGGCGGCGCGCGCTGATCGTTGGCGCCGCCTCGCCAATACAATGCAACTGCGCCGCGAGATTGCCGGACGATTTCTCCGAGACGGATTGCCGGAGCTGGCCTTCCGGATTGCACCTAGAGGTCAACCGATCGAAGCATGGGTGGTCGACGCGCCCGACAACTCTGATCCAGAACAAGGCGAAGTTCTATCCCTTTGGCAGCGCGGCGATTGGCAATCCCTGGCGCAGACATCGACCGGCCCACACGCCGTGTTTGCAGAGCAGATCGTGGCTATAGAAGATTCGCCTTCGACGAGCGCCGACCCAAATGATCTACGCGCGATCCAAGAAACCGTGGCCGACAGCGCCGCTATCCGTGCGCTGGTAGAGGCCGCGTTGACCACGCCGCCCACGCTTTCCTCGGCTGACTAACGGATTGGTAAACTGTTCAGCCTAATCTGGTCTCCATCGACCGCCTTGCAAGAATTGCGAGCCCTCAGAATGCGCCTCATTCCTTCGTGGGGAAACCGCAGATGCCCTTTGCCAGTTGTTGTGGTGATGGCCGTTCAGGTTTTGATTTTCTTATCTCACACGTCGAATGCGTCAACCGCCACAATCGGCGGCTCCGACCAATGCGATTTAGCCGCTCGACAGTCCGCGGTTGAAACAGCGGTCCCGATCACAGTGTTGATGGCGATCTCACGAACAGAGACAGGGCGCACACGAAACGGACAGGTTTCTCCATGGCCTTGGACCGTCAATATGGAAGGCCAAGGCATCTGGTTTGAAAGCCGTGAAGAGGCCCAAACCTATATCCTTGCGCGTCACGCAGACGGCGCGCGCAACTTTGATGTCGGTTGTTTCCAGATCAATTATCGCTGGCATGGCGCACAGTTCGCCTCGATCCAGATGATGCTCGACCCGCTGACTAATGCAAGGTATGCGGCGCAGTTCTTGGCTGAACTCCACGGTGAGTTTGGCAGTTGGGAAGCCGCTGCAGGGGCATATCATTCGCGCACGGACCGTCATGCCAGGCGCTATCTAACAACCTATCGGCGCCACTACGCCGCCTTAGCCTCAGGTCAAGACGCGCGGAGCGACGTGTCCCCCTCTCGAAGACTGAACGAATCTGTCCGGGAAAACACCTTCCCACTTCTGCGCTCAAACAACCTGCCGCCGACCGGTCTTGGGTCGCTCATGCCCCAGACTGTGCAGCACGCCGGTGTGCTTCTGGAGGCCATGTAATGGCAACATTGCGGACCATTTTTCAGCCGACAATCCTGCTCGCGCTGGCCCTTATGGCGGTCATCGTGATGATGATCTTGCCCGTCCCATCCTGGATTTTGGACATCGGGCTCGCCGCGTCTTTCGGGCTGGCGATCTTGATCTTCACAGTCACCCTTTTCGTCGAGCGTCCGCTCGACTTTTCCTCGTTTCCGACGATCCTCTTGGCCTCTTTGATGCTGCGCCTGTCGCTCAATGTGTCATCGACGAAGTTGATCATTGGCGAAGGCCATACCGGCACATCCGCAGCGGGCGGCGTGATCGAAGGCTTTGCGATGTTCGTGATGGGCGGAAGCGTCGTCATGGGCCTGGTGATCTTTGGCGTTTTGTTGATCGTGAATTTCATCGTCATCAATAAGGGTGCCGCCAGGATGGCTGAGGTCGGCGCGCGTTTCGCCTTGGATGGCATGCCGGGTAAGCAGCTCGCGATTGATGCGGACATGTCAGCCGGCGCCATCGATCACACAGAGGCCAAAGAGCGCCGCGAACGCGAGCAGGCTGAAACAACTTTCTTTGGATCTCTTGATGGCGCCTCCAAATTCGTCAAAGGTGACGCGATTGCGGGCCTACTGATTACCCTTCTCAATCTGGTTATGGGCCTGATCATCGGCACCGTGATCCACGACATGCCGCTTGGGCAGGCATTTGAAACGTATTCAATCCTGACGGTTGGCGACGGGCTGGTTTCTCAAATTCCAGCTGTGATTATTGCCATCGCATCGGCATTGCTTTTGGCCCGCGGCGGCGCAACGGGCGCAACCGATAGCGCTTTGGTTGGCCAACTGGGCAAACACCCATCTGCGCTTGCCACTGTGGCGGTCTTGATGGCGGTGTTCGCCCTGGTCCCGGGGCTACCTTTCCTGCCGTTTCTGATCGGCGCCGCGGCCCTCGGGACCGCAGCGGCATTGAAATTCTCGGCAATGCGGCGCGCCTCTCGGGCCGAACCATCCCAAGGCGACAAAGCAACAGAGGCTCCGGCAGAAGAGAAGATCGGAGATGTACTCGACCTTGATGAAATCCATGTCGAATTTGCACCCGATCTGGTTAGCCTCGCGCTTGATCCTGCGACGGGGCTAGATGCGCGTATCCGCAATATGCGCGATCACGTGGCGCGCAACTTCGGCGTGATCTTACCTGAAATGCGCCTGACGGATCGAGCCGACCTATCGCCGGGCACCTATGCGATTCGTATACAAGGCGTCGAACACGCGACTGACTGGCTGGACACAAACGGCATCCTCGTTCTGAAAGGCGATGGTGACGCAACCCTGCCTCCCGGCCAGGATGTCGACGAACCGGTCTACGGCGCGCCGGCCCGTTGGGTCTCAACCGCTGATCGGGAGCAAGTAGCGCTCTTGGGCCTCACTACAGTGGCACCATCTGAGGTCTTGGCCACGCACCTGCTGGAAGTTCTCAAGCGCAACCTCTCACGCCTCTTAAGTTTCAAAGCCCTCCAGCGACAGCTCGATGCTTTCGTAACCTTAAGCGATCCTGCACGTGCAGAAGAAAACCGGCGTCTGCTGGAAGAGTTGATCCCGGACAAAGTTCCGTTGGATCTTCTGCATGCTGTTCTGCGGCTGCTACTGGCCGAACAAGTCTCAATCCGCAATCTGCCGCTCATCCTAGAAGCGATCGCCGAAATCCGCCCCGCAACGCCACAACCTGATCTAATCTGTGAACATGTCCGCCAACGCCTCGGTTTCCAGCTGATTGCCGAGTTGCGTCGTCCCGATGGCAGCCTCCCACTAATCCAACTGGCAGGTCAGTGGGAGGATGTGTTCCAACAACACCAGATGCCGGGCGAAGCAGGGCTGCCAGAGATCGCGTTGCCACCGGAGACTTTTAACAACCTCGCCAAAAGCATTGGCGACAAGGTCACCAGTGCGAGTGAGAATGGAACCTATGCCGCCGTGGTTACGTCGGCCCTCAGACGGCGATTTGTTCGAACCGTTCTTACGGCGCGTGGCATCACCAATCCCGTGCTGTCATTCGAAGAGATCGGTCTTGATGGAAAGCCAGCTTTGATGGGGCTGGCCGCGCCATGATCGCGGCCCTGGCAGATCTGTTTCCCACATTGCAAACGTGGCTGGCTTTGGTGGCTGCTGTCTTCCTCAGGGTCGGCGCGGCATTCCTTGCCCTTCCTGCCTTCGGCGAAGCATTTATCCCAGTCCGCGTCCGACTCGGTGCAGCATTGGCCTTTACCATGATCATCGCGCCAGCTCTTAGTGCCGATATGCTGGGTTTGACTCCTGGCGAGATGCCCCCTACCCGATTTTACTTCACCGAAGCCACCTCCGGCCTCTTAATCGGAATTGCGCTGCGGCTGGTGGTTCATGGCCTGCAGATCGCGGGTGTCATCGCGGCTCAAGCCACCTCGCTTTCGCAAATCATGGGTGGAGCTTTGCCAGAAGCGCAGCCGGCAATGAGCAATCTCCTCATGTTGGCCGGGCTCACGCTGGCGGTGATGTCGGGGCTACATGTCCACTTAGTTGAAACGTTCTTGCAATCTTATAGCATCTTGCCAGCAGGTGTTTTCCCCTTGGCCGGTGACACCGCAGCTTGGGGCGTTGCACGGGTCGCCGCGACATTTTCGCTGGCATTTTCGCTCGCTGCGCCGTTTCTGATCGCCTCTCTGCTCTACAATGTGGCCCTTGGCGTCATCAACAAAGCCATGCCACAGCTGATGGTGGCTTTTGTGGGTGCCCCCGCGATCACGTTTGGTGGCCTTTTCCTCCTGCTGATCACCGCGCCGTTCATTCTCCCCTTATGGTTCGCGGCCTTTGAAGCAGCGCTTTCTGATCCATTTTCTGTGCCGTAATGAACGACGACCAGCCCCCTGGCGACAAGCCATATGACCCGACGCCGAAGAAACTGGAAGAGGCGCGCCGAAAGGGAGAGATCGTGCGCTCCGCAGATCTCAACACAGCGGTGATCTATGGCGGTATGCTTTTGGGTGCGGCCCTCTTTGGGCAGACAATTGGCAGCGATCTGGGCAACCTGACAAAAGTTACCTTCGGCCAAGCAGACACCCTTGCCGCGCAGATACTGTCGCCGGGCGGCGCGAGTCTGTCTGGCGGAATGATCTCCATTACCATGACGGTCTTATTGACGATGATCGCAGTGCCGACCGGTCTCCTGATCGCCTCACTTTTCGCACAACGCGCCATACTCTTCTCGCCATCCAAGCTCGAACTGAAGCTGTCGCGTATCTCACTCATATCCAACGCAAAAAACAAATTTGGCGCCAATGGACTCTTTGAATTCGCGAAATCGAGCGCGAAACTGTTTATCTACTCTGTCCTCTTGGCGGTTTTTCTCTGGGCCCGATCTGACAAGATTTTGACCTCCATCTATGCCTCGGATGGCCAAGTCTTGGTGGCACTCGGACAACTCATTATCGAGTTTTTGGCCTTTGTTTTCCTCATCTCATTATGTGTCGGAGGCGTCGACTACCTGTGGCAATGGGCCGAGCATCAGCGCAAAAACCGGATGAGCTGGCAGGAGGTGATGGATGAAACCAAGCAAAGCGAGGGCGACCCTCATATGAAACAACAACGCCGCCAACGCGGTGTCGATCTGGCAATGAACCAGATGTTGCAAGATGTACCAACGGCCGACGTGGTGATCGTGAACCCGACCCACTATGCCGTAGCGCTCAAATGGGAACGTGGGCGGGGCACCGTCCCGATTTGTATCGCGAAAGGCGTCGACGAAATCGCCGCGCGTATTCGCGAACGAGCCTCCGAGCATGGCATACCGATTTTTCACGACCCACCGACCGCGCGCGTGCTCCACGCCACCATCGAGATCGGCGCAGCTATTGAGCCCGATCATTTCAAGGCCGTCGCCGCCGCCATCCGCTTTGCTGACACCATTCGACAGAAAGCCAAAACGGCGATCGCCAGATGAGCAAGATAGATCAGAGGCTTGTCAAACTCTCGCGCATAGCGAGCCTGTTGGCGGATCGCGCGTGCCAAGAACTGGCCGAGGCAACGAAGGCGTGCCAGATCATCGAAGCCGAACTGGCAGCGATGGCCGACGCACAAGCACAAATGCTATCTCGACCTGCTACTGTGCAAGACGGGGCCGTGATCGCAGGCCTACAAGCCCTGCATCATCGCCGCCGTATGCAACTGTTACAGCAGCTTGCGGCCTGGCAAGCCGTACGACTTGAGAAGCTGACGCTTGCACAAAAGGCCGAGGGGCGCCGACAGGCATTGGACCAGTTGCACGATCAGGCGTCTTGACGCCCGATATCAATGATCAGCACATCCACGACCAAATCGCCAAGTACCTCGGCAGCCGCCTCTCGAAGACCTTCACGCAGAGGCATCATCGCGTTTGACGACGTGAAGCTGCCATCAAACCCGCCTGAATTCGCATGCGCGAACATGACCCTCAGAAGCGCATCTCGCAACCGCGGCTCCCTCTGAAAAACGACATCGCTTTGCCCCTGCAGCACTTCAATTGTTAGCGACAGGACAACCATCGAACGGACCGCGCCATGGCGCACGACTGGGATCATGAACTGATTGTTGAGCCGGACATACTCGAGGCCAGAGGTTGACGCAGAGCGACCATCTCGCGACTCCAACTGATCATCCGGCGGGATGGACTCTTGGGCAAGGTTTTGCGCTCCTACTGCGGGATTGCCTCTGTCGGCCATCACCACACCGGCAGCGATCCCGCCGCCCAGACCGAGCAGCATTAAGATAATGGGAAGCAAAATGCGGATCATCGATGTATCTCAGAACGGAAGAAGAATATCTGCGATCTGCTGACCATAGCGGGGCTGTTGCACATCCGTGATTTGCCCCCGTCCGCCGTAAGAAATGCGCGCCGCCGCGATCTTGTCATAGGTGATCTCGTTTTGCCGTGAGATATCTTCTGGCCGCACGAAGCCGGAAATCAGAAGCTCGCGGATCTCGAAATTCACTCTGACTTCTTGTGACCCTTCGATCCGCAGAACGCCGTTTTGAAGTACCCCCGTGACAGTCGCTGCGATACGCAAAGTGAGCTCCTCATTCCGGCGTACGGAACCATCACCAGCGGAACTGCTGGACGACGTGGTATCGACGGCCTCGGCCATGTTGGCGCCGTCCGGCAGTGCCTCGTCGATCCGCTGCGGAATCCCGAAAAGGGAAGGGAGTGAAAGCCGCTCGGACCCGCTCCGGGAACGTGCCGTGCTGTTGGATATCTCGGCGCTTTCATCGATCTCAATGACAACGGTGACAATATCGCCGCGATTTTCTGCCCGACGGTCGCCCAAAAGAGACTGCCGACCTGCATTCCACAAAGACGCAGAATCACGCAAATCGACCGACACTACATCCCTGGGAAACGGCGCAGACGTCATCGCCATGATCTCGTTCCCGCTTATAGGCGAACTGAGTTCCGGCGCTTGCCCCACATTTTGCAGCCTGCTGCACCCCGACACGACCAGGACCACAGCTAAGACACCCATGAAACCAAGACGGAAAGTTGGCTTCGACATATTTAACGTCTTCATTGCAGCACTCCGACCCCGACCAATCCCGATGATAAAACCGTGCCAGTCACGGTATTGCGGGATGCCAAATTTATGACCCGCAACCGATCCCCCACGCCCGCGCGTTCAAGCGCTCGGCCTTCGGTCACAATCAGCAGGCCATTTCGATGATATTGCAGCGTAATGATTTCATTTCGGTCAACGACCGCGGGTGCCCGCAAATCTGCGGCACGGACCGGGCGGCCGGGATAGAGATTTACCCGCGCCTCCATTCCGATGGCCATCGCCGGATCGCTGAGCGCGCCGGGGACATGCCCTTCGATCAGCACCACATCGGACGGTCCAATCACCGACTGGCTGCGGATCGTTCCGGTGGCGACCAGGGTTTCGGACCATGCCTGCCCGGTCAAACTGAGGAGAGCCAAGATCAGGAGGAAGCGGATCATTTTAGCGCATTTGCGTTGTAGCGCTGAGCATCTGATCGGCGGCAGTGATCACTTTGGCGTTCAACTCATATCCGCGCTGCGCTTCGATCAGGTCGGTGATCTCGCGCACGGCGTCGACTGAACTATCCTCTAGATATCCTTGGCGCAGAGTTCCCAACCCGTCCTGCCCAGGCTGCCCAACAATCGCGGGACCAGACGCGGCCGTTTCCACGAAAAGGTTGGACCCAATCGCCTCCAAGCCGCGCTCATTGGAAAAGCCCGATAAACTCAGTTGACCAAGGAACTCAGGTTCGACCCGATCAGAGAAATAAGCATAGATCTCGCCGTCGCCATTGATCGAGAGGCTACGCGCATCGTCTGGGATCGTGATGCCAGGCGCGACCGGGTATCCTTCTGCATTGACGATCAATCCATCGCCGGTGCGCTGCAAGCCGCCATCGCGGGTATAGGCAGGCAGGCCGGAGGGCAGAGTGACCTCAAGATATCCGGCCCCCTCAATCGCGACGTCGAGGTCACCGCCGGTTTCTGACAAGCTGCCTTGCGCGAGATTGACCGACACAGCGGCGACGCGCACCCCCAATCCGAGCTGCACACCAGACGGCACGATGGTCCCATCTGCGGCATTGATGCTGCCAGCGCGGGTCATCTGTTGGTAATGCAGGTCGGAGAATTCAGCACGCCGAGCGTTGTAGCCCGTGGTGCTCATATTTGCGAGATTGTTGGAGATCACCTCCACCCGCATTTGCTGTGCGCTCATGCCGGTTGCGGCGATGTTTAGGGCTCTCATCTCAGCAGCTCCTTATCTTGGCTTATGTCCGTGCGCCAACGGTGCGCAGGAAGGCACGCATCCGCTCGTCTTCCTTGTCGAGAAAACTCTGGCCCAACTCGTAAGAGCGCTGGACCTCAATCATGCGGGTCATCTGCGCGATCGGGTTGACGTTGCTCTCCTCCAGAAACCCCTGCAGGAGCGTGGCGGGCGGGGCAGGTTCGGCCCCTCCTTCGGCCACAAATTGGACGCCATTCTGATGACGAAGATCATTTGGATCAATCGGCTGCCAGAGACCAAGAACCGTTAACGGTCGTCCATCAGCACTGAGCGTTCCATCGCTGGCCAATTCAATGCTCCGTGCATCCGGCGGGATAAAAATCGGCGCACCCCCAGCGTCCAGCAGGAATTGGCCATCGGCATTCACCAATTCCCCTTCGGCATTCGGCATAAAATGCCCCGCCCTGGTCAGCGCTTCACCATCGGCGGTCTGAAGCAAGAAGAAACCATCACCTTCTATCGCGAAGTCCAAGCTGCCGCCGGTCTGGGCAAGGGCTCCTTGCTCCATCCGGATGTGCCGCCCAACCGCGGCGGCCATGGACAAGCTATCATGGTCCGCACCAAGCGCGGCCACATGCTCCGCGAAAATCACGCCTTCGCCGCGAAAGCCTGTCGTCGAGATGTTCGCGATATTGTTTGCCACTGTCTGCATTTCACGCAGTAACCCCGACTGGCGGGTCAGTGTGGCGTAGACTGCATTGTCCATTACATCGCCTCGATTAGTGGGATCAAGCGATCCGAGAAGTAAGAGGTGAGGCTTTCGGTCATAAACCCCATTGAGATCCAGAAGACCGCCACAATGGCCCCCAGTTTAGGCACGAAGGTCAGGGTCAGTTCCTGGATCGAGGTCAACGCTTGAAACAAACCCACAATGATGCCTGCCATCAGGGCAACAAAGAGGATCGGCGTCGAGATGACGACGGAGATCCACAGACCTTGGCGTAACGTGTCATAGAAGACCACGTCCTCCATCAGACCGGCATCCTCAATATCTCCTGATACGCCTCGACGACGCGGTCGCGTACAGTCACTGCGGTTTGCACGGCCAGTTCGGTCTGCGCGAGCGCGGTGACCAATGAATGCGGGTCGGCCCCAGTGGTCAGCGCGGCCTGAGCAGTCTGTTCCCCGTTCCGCACCGTTTCCGTGAAGTTGCGGATCGCTTCGGAAAACGCTTCGCCTGGATCATTTTGCACCGGAGCTCGACCAGGCGCCGGGCGAGTCACCTCTTGCGCCAAGCCATAGCCATTTGCCGCGAGTGCACTGCGAATATCCATCTCAAGATTCCTTTATCTTAGCGTCGCAAGAGGTCGCTGAGTGATGACGACATTTGTCGAACTTGGTCGAAGATTCTGAGGTTGGCCTCATAGCTGCGCTGCGCCTCGCGGGAGTCGGCCAACTCGATCACCAGATCCACATTGGATCCTTCATAGTGACCGCTCTGATCTGCCATCGGGTGGCTTGGGTCATAGACTTGCGGCAGAGCGGTTTGATCCAGCCGCACCGGACCCGGCGCAACGACACCAGGCGTGCTCGCCCCACGATCCACCTCGAAACTGGTCAGTTTGCGGCGATAGCCGGGCGTGTCCGCATTGGCGATATTCTCAGACAGGTGCTGGATGCGATGGGTTTGGCTACGCATACCGCTGGCAGCGACAGAGAGGGCAGTGCTAAAGTCGGTCATCGGTTTCTCCGATCACTCCTAACGACCCAAAGACGTCCGAAGGACGGTCAGGGCAGATTGATAGACAGTAAGCGCACGGCTATGGGCGCGCTGAGCTTCGACAGAGCGCAGCATCTCGGCCTCCAATGATACGGTATTTCCATTGGGAGACGCGGCGCCACGGGCATCAAATGTGGTGAATTGCATGGCGCGAGCGGCCTCCGCCGCCGAGCCGCTGCCGCGGGTGAAAACCCTTTCGAAAGCGGCGATATCTTGCGCGCGATAACCAGGCGTATCGGCATTGGCCACATTGGTGGCCGTCACCGCTTGACGGGCAGCTGCGTGACGCGCGCGGGCCTGAGCCAGGCCAAAGATCTCGATATTGTCGAGCATCGGGGTTTCTCCCTCGAGGACATGCACCAAGGCTTAACTGTGATTCCTTTAGAAACGGTAAGTGCAGCCACACCTGGACAGGAGATCTTATGCCGCAGGACGTTTTTGACCCCCTGGTCGCACGCATCCAACAAATCCGCCCCTCGTTTTCCGTCGGGCAGGTCGTCGAAGTTTCGGCAAATGCCCTTCGGGTGATCGGTTTGAATCGGGTCGCGGCCTTGGGTGATGTCGTGACATTGGAGGACGGCCTGCAGGGGGAGGTCGTCAAAGTTGAGCCGGCGGGATGCCTTGTCATGGCTGAGGGGAGCGCGGCCGGTTTGCGGTTGGGCGCGCGGGCGACCCACTTGGGTCCACGGCTAATTGCGCCCGGCAAACACTGGATCGGCCGCGTTGTCGATCCAAATGGGGCACCAATCGACGGGCGACCCTTGTTTCCCGGCCCGAAACCACGCCCGCTTTATGCCGCGCCACCGCCACCAACGGAGCGACGTGGATTGGGCCGACGGCTCGACACTGGCCTCGCGGCTTTCGATACAGTTTTGCCAATTGTGCAGGGGCAGCGCATTGGCCTCTTCGCGGGTTCCGGCGTGGGGAAATCCCAGCTTTTGTCGCGTCTGGCCCGGGGGGTCACGGCCGATGTTGTTGTCATTGGGTTGATTGGTGAACGGGGTCGAGAGGTGCGAGATTTTTTGGAAGACACGCTCGGCCCCGATGGCTTGGCCCGTTCGGTCGTTGTGGCGGCAACATCGGATCGATCGGCACTTACGCGGGCGCGCGCAGCGCAGACGATGATGACGGTTGCGGAATACTTCCGTGACCAAGGCGCCCATGTCTTAATGCTCGCCGACTCCATCACACGGTTCGCGGAGGCACAGCGCGAAGTCGCGGCCGCGACAGGCGAACCTGCCAGCCTGCGCGGCTTCCCGCCCTCCATGGCGCAGCAGGTCATGTCTCTTTGTGAGCGCGCGGGCCCCGGCGCGCACGGCCAGGGCGATATCACGGCGATCCTGTCGGTCCTCGTAGCTGGGTCAGACATGGAGGAACCGGTCGCTGACGTCATGCGAGGCGTTTTGGATGGCCATGTGGTGCTGGACCGTAAGATCGCTGAACGTGGCCGCTATCCGGCGGTCAACCTCTTGCGATCAGTCTCGCGGTCCTTGCCCGCAGCCGCAAGTGAAGAAGAGAACCGCCTCATTGCATTGGTCCGGCGGTATTTGGGCGCCTATGATAAGACCGAGCTGATGCTGCAAGCCGGGCTCTATGCCGAGGGGAATGATCCAGTAACCGACACGGCAGTTCGTCTTTGGCCAGCTCTGGATGCTTTCTTAGCCTCCGAAAGCCCTGGCGGCGCGGTCACAGCTTTCGCATCTCTGCAAAAACTGCTTGAGCCAGAAACCATCACTTAAGGACACCGACTACGCATCGGGTCCTTCCCAGCCGATGTAACAACCGGAAAGCGAGCCATCTCAAACATACCCTGCGACTGCCGAACAGAGTGACATTTTTGGCCGAAGAGGCGTGAGGGCTCAACGATTTCAGCCGGCGCCTTGAAGCAGAGTCAACGCGATCGAGGCCGACGTACTCACCCCGCCAATATTCGCGATCAACGCACGGCTCAGAAAAGTCTGAACGAGGTTTTCGGTCACGATTGGGTCGCTGAATTGCGACAGATCGGCGCTACCCAAGACCTGATCTGCGCGATCGCGAAATGTTGTAAGCTGTTGGTCCAAACTGATGCCGCCAATGCTTGCCGGCAGGCTAAAGGCGGTTTCGAAGACTCGCCGTAGCGGCGGGTTGCCCAAAACGGTCAGCCAGGCCGCGTCGTTCGATAGGCCGCGCGCCGCAATTTCGGGCAGTTCCCGGGCAGCGGTTAAGGCCAACCGCATATCTGCGTCTTGATCCCCGACTGCGATCTCGAACTCTTGGCGTTCGAACCCAGACAATATCTTATTGGCAAATCCCGGATATCCAGTCTTCGGTGGCAAGGTTGTGCCAAATCCAAAGGCTTCAGAAAACGCCCGATACCGTTTGTCAGTTAGCCGGTTCGCCAACGCGCCTTCAGCCACAACGCCATCTTCGAGAACACGTTTTATGAAAGCCTTGTTCTGAATGTCTTCTTGTAGCCCAAAGGCCCCAAGCGCGACACGCAGCAACCGGTAGTCTTTCACAAGCTCATCGGCAGTTTTGACCTGGCCAATTTTTTCGCGAAAATATTCCATATCTCGCTCAAGCGCCGGGGATTGGGAGAATGCCGCCGACTGCTCCGCCATCGTACGGTTCAGAAACGTCCAGCCAGAATAACCGGACGACGGAATGACCGGTTGGTAAGTCATGCCTTGTTTGCCGCAAGATAGCGGTCTTCCCGTGGCAACAAGCTACGAAGGGACTTCAAAGCCTGATATGTCTGACCGTTGACCAGATGATCTGTCGCCATCGCCAACTGTGCCCGGCTGTCGGGATCGGTGAAGACTTGGCTCAACTGCTCCATACCTCTGAGGATCTGCAGCTTCGCGACTTCAAAATCCGTATCACCTGACAACACGAGCTGCGCGATGTAACAGACCCGCCGAACCGGTGTATTGACCTCGTCAGGATGAATGGCATCCCGAAGCCGCAATATATGCGCGTTGGGAGTTACGATGCTCAACCGTGACCGCCGATCACCATTCTCGATCACTGCGCCATTGATCAACACGCGCTCCTTCGGGCTAAGTTTCAAGACAAGACCGCTCATGCCGACCCGGCCTCGCCACGCAACCCCCGCATGACCGCTGTGTTAACTTCGATGAGAGGGGCAATCGAAACGCCATCATTCAGAATCTTGCGGCTGTGCGCCAATGTGAACTCACATAAAAAGAAAATCTGCGCTCTCAGCGCTTGCGGCAACAGATTGTCTTCGCTGGCGACATCGGACGCCAACAGGGTCCATAATCGGCGGTTGTCATGGATCGCCGAGATTTTTTCTTTGACCGAGCTCCCCGGTTTGGACGCTTGGGTCAGTCGCGCGTTAATCTGTTCAAAGATCGCATGTTCCATCCCACGATCAGTGCGCACCGGAGATGTTGTTTGACCGTATGCTGAATGGGCCAAATGAGATGTGTTCACGAGGAAATCCTTTCCGGAGGCGACAGTGTCATTAGATCAATGATTGCCGAGGCCCATCACGGGCCCCGGCGGGGTTTGTCTTACCGGAAGAGAGACAAGATGCTCTGTGGGGCCTGGTTTGCAATCGAGAGCGACTGCGTCGCCAACTGCTGCTGCACCTGAAGAGCCTGCAATCGCGCCGAAGCTTCCTCCATATCCGCATCGACCAGCGTGCCGATCCCGGACTTCAAGGAGTCAATCAACTGACCCACAAAGTTCGACTGAGTTTCGATCCGTCCTTGAGTCGAACCGAAGGCCGCCGCCGCATCGATCGACGTCTGGATCATCGTTTCGATGTTATCCAGAGCGGCGTTGGCGGCTTCGGTGGTGGTCACGTCAATCGCGCCGAGACCGAAAAGGCCACCCGATGCAGTGCCGCCGTCCATACCCGCAGTGGCGAGTACCAAGTCTGCGCCACTATTGTCGATTTTCAAACTGGCCTGCCCCGTGGCCGGATCGATCGCCACCTGTGTCGACACACCGGTCAAACCAGCGCTGTCGATTGCGGTTTTCAAGCCGCGTGCAACATCTTCAAAGGTCTCACCTTTGCCAGCGGTATAGAAATAAGCTGCCCCCCCAACCGAAGCTTGGTAGCTATTTCCTTCCGCAACGACAGCAGAGGTCGAAAAAAAGATCTCCTCTGCACGTTGCTCCACCGTGCCCGTATCTGTGGTGGTGTTCCCGGTTGCAACCGCGTTGATCGATTGGATATAGGAGTTACCGTCGCCACCTACGACAGAGTCGCTGACGCCGATATCAAGGCTGTCAAAGGACCGTGTCGACGTAATAACGATCTGGTCTGTACCGCCCGACGCGAAGGTGACATCCTCAAGATCCAGCGCTTGCAAACTGGTCAAAAGCGCATCTCGCGCTTGCGTCTCAGTCTGGTCTGCGGCTGCCGACGTGTAGGTAACGCTCAAACCGGCAACGTTGATGGTCGTCGCATCGCCAGCGTCCCAGCCGTTTGTCTGAGCGAACTCGATCACGGCCGTGTTGCCAGCGGCGGACAGAGTGCCGCCGCCATAAGCTGAACCGCTGGCGGCATCCAGGATTTGACCGGACAAATCTGTACCCCCGGTTCCAACGCCATTTGTCCCAGCAGCTGTGCCCAAATCCTGTCGGTTGATCGTAATGTTCGATGCGTTGACCGTATTGCTACCGGAGCGATCGAGCGATGAGAGAATCTTCACATCCTCCGTACCGGAGACCAGGTTCAAGCCGTTAAACTGTGCCGCACCAACGACCGAGTTGATCTGGTCGCGCAGGGCATCAATGTCGTCTTGAATCTTGTTGCGGTCGACGTTTTCCTCCTGCGAGTCAACGATCTTACCCTTAATCTCGATCAGCAGATCCGTAACACTTTCGGCGGCGTTCCGCGCCAAAGCCACAGAGGATTCACCCAAGCCCAAGCTGTCCGAAATCGCTTGGAACCCCTTCACATCGGATTCCATCACCTTGGAAATCGCCCAGACCGCAGCGTTGTCTTTGGCCGAAGCGACCGATTTACCCGTGGAGATCTCGCCCTGCACCGTTTGCAGATTTGTGTTAACCGCTTTGAGCGTTTGCAGTGCAACCATTGCACTGTTGTTCGTCAGAATACTGGACATATCTTGCCCTTCCTTTTGCGTTCATGGCGCATGTTTTGCGCCGGGGTTGTCGAATGCCCTCGCGGGCAATGCGGAACGTCTTTCTGACGTATGCGATCCAGTCATTGACCAGATCACGCCACCGGTTGGTGCAGGACAACCATTCGGGCAAAGCGCTAATAAGCTCCTAATATATCGCACTGTTTCTTGTGCATTTTAGGCAAACGCCGAAGAGTTCGATCTCAACTGCGCCGCTCTACGCGCGGGCGCGTCGCCCCGATCTCGGAAGAGCGGCCAAGTGCATCATAGCCTGTGAAACTGGCCGGTGATGCTTGCTCCAAAACGGCCCGCGCGGCCTTGATCCCACGAAGCGCCGCCGCGATGAGCTGCGTATTGTGTTCAGCCGTTTGCCGAAGGTTCAACAAATGCTCTTCATCGCCGCTCTCGACCGGTGCGCGGCTCAGCGTGTCCATCGCACGCGTGAGGACCGGAGCCATTTTAACCAAATGCGCCAGATCACCACGACGAAGGTCATCAGCCTGACGTCCGAGGTGTTTGGTCACCGACTTCACATGATCCGCGACACTCATTGGCCTCCTCCATTCTCATGCGCGCGCGCAACCAGCGATCGAAAGAGGTTTTCGGCCAATCCGACCCCTCCGGCAGCCGCCATATGACGGGCATGTTCCATACGCAAAAAAGAAGAAAACTGCTCTTCTCCGGCCCCGCCTCCGAACGCCCCACGCGTTTCTCCAAACCGGGCTTGTTTCAGCATTTCCGACAAGAAGCTCGCCTCCAGATCTTGGGCAGCTTGGCGCAGTTGCTCCTCCTGCTCGGATGGGAGAGACGGCGACAACGTGACGACGCGGCTGGAAGGGATCTGGACGGTGGGTGTGCTCATGGGGATGCAATCAATTCGATGTATTTCCGGACCATGATGACCGATCCGAGTAAAGAATTGGTAAGGCCGAACCGCGATGATCCTCACAACATGACCCAAATAGGACCGCATAGAACATGCATCCTTCGCAGATATCCGCTGGCCCCGCTGCCCAAACGCGCGCGACCGGCCCAGAGACATCAAACAGTCCAAACCCCAATGGGGAGGCGTTCTTGCGCGTCTTGGAGTCGACGCAAAAGCCGACCTCAAACCAGCACGAATCGCGCGCGACCCTCGTGGAGCGCAGCCGTTCGAGCGAACAGGGAGATATCGCTGAAACCTCGCCCCAGGAACAAGCGGGGCAAAATGAGCCGGTGGCAACCGACGGCGCGACACTCTCCAACGATGTGGAGTCTCTGCAAAACGAGGAGGCGGTCGGCATGAGCCTCGTTGGGGGGGCCGGTCAGTCGAAAGCGGTCGAGGCTCAAAGCGCGCTGACACTGCCCGGCGCGAAGGCGGCTTCTACAAAACATGGCGCCATCGCGGGAGGCTCAGGCGACTCAGCCGGACAACAGGCCGCAGCCAATCAAACACTGCCTCTCGCCAAATCCAATTCGGCAGACGACACAGCAGCACCAAGTGATCCCAAACGGAACACCACATCGACCACGAAACCGCCGGTCGAAATGCCCAACTCGCCCGCGACACGGTCCGATAGCACCGCGCAGCCCGTCGCCAATGGCGCCGCCGCCTCGAAAGCCAGCACCCCAGGCACGATGAACCATCTCGTTGGTACTCCCGGCAAGACGGCATCACCGCCCGGGGGCGGGGCGCAAAAGGTTGCTGGCGACGGGATGGCGTGCAAAAATTCGCCCTCTCAGAAAGCCGAGCCGTCGCTTGCGGTGACCCCGAAATCGGTGTCGATAGCGACACAAGGTGCCCAGGCTTCCACGTCACCAACAGGGCCTCCGACAGTGCAGGCGGCATCATCGTCGCAAACATATCGCGAGGGAACGTCGCCCACATCACGCCAGACCATGGACATAACGCAGACAGCTTTCAGTCCACATTCCGCCACGATCAATGCCGGGCAGACCGGGCATCACCTTCCGGCAAACCGTTCCTCTTGGGGCACAGTCTCAAACGAAGGATTGGCGACACCTGCCGGACAACTCGACCCCTTGATGGGAGACAAAGCCTTCGCAGACTCTGACCTCCCGCCGCAACTTGGCACAGGCGCGGCGTCCGCCAAAGCACAGGTGATCGGTCTACCTGCCGCAACGCCCGCGATGGCTCAGAACGCGGCCGCGCAGATGGCTGCCGCGATGCAGGCCCAGTCAAATTCGGCGCTTCGCGATCAGCCGACGGAGATCGCCCTTGATCCGCCAGAACTGGGCCGGGTCCGTATGGTGTTCAGTCTTGTGGAAGGGGCTCTCACCCTCTCGATCACCGCAGATCGCCCTGAAACGCTCGACCTCATGCGCCGTCATATGGATCTCCTTTCGCAAGAGTTCAGCCGCGCCGGGCTGGGCGGCACCGCGTTCAGTTTCTCTGGTGGTGAAGAAAATCCTAACCTGCCGCAATCTAGCCACCAAACAGTAGCAACGGACGATCCGAGCACCGTCACCGATCCAACATCCTCGATCCAACAACAAACGCGCCAGCATAACGGTGCCCTGGATCTGAGACTCTAAAGAGGAGCCTCCTATATGGACGCCATTCAATCGACTCAACAACGCGCCCAGACCTCGTCGGCCAACCGAAACGACGCGACAGCGGACGATTCCATCGTGTCGGCGGATTTCCAGACCTTTTTGACCATGCTGACCACGCAGATGGAGAACCAGGATCCGTTAAATCCGATGGAATCGACCGATTTCGCCACGCAACTCGCGACCTTTTCGGGCGTCGAACAACAAGTGCGCACCAATGAACTGCTGAGCGGGCTGCAGTCAGGGATGAACCTGATGAGCATGGGGCAACTCGCCGGTTGGGTCGGGATGGATGCGCGCGCCGAGATGCCTGCGGCCTTTGCCGGCACCCCGATCACGATGGCCGCCCCTCCCCACAATCTGGCCGACCGGATGGAACTCGTGGTTCGCAATGAAGCGGGCGAAGAGATGCAGCGGATTAACCTTACCGTTAGTGAAGAACCCTTTGCCTGGGCAGGTGTCGACGCCGATGGTCAGCCTTTCCCTGAGGGTGTCTATAGCTTCACCGCCGAGGCTTATGACGGAGAGACATTGCTCGAAGAACGCCCGGCTCAGGTCTATGCCCGGGTTGAAGAGGCGTTGATCCGCGACGGCGAGACCTGGCTCAATATGCCGGGTGGCGTCAGCATTCGCGCCGATTTGGTCCAAGGTATCCGCAACCCGTGATCAGGTCAGAGTTGTGTTGCCAGAATCGCCAGCCCGATACCAATAGCCAGCCCGAAAAGCACATAGAGAACACGGTCGCGCCAACGTGACGGCTCGGGTTCAGGTTTCGGATTGCTTTGCGCCATCAAGGCCGCTTCGGCCAGTTGCGGCAGACGCGGGCCAAAACGGGAGAGAACGCGTGCCGTGCGGAACAAATCGGTGAGCAGTGCTTTCGGTCCGATGTTCCGGGTGATGTAATCCTCGACGACGGGCCGGGCGACATCCCAGATATTGATATTCGGATCCAGCGACCGCGCCACGCCTTCGACCACCACCATCGTGCGCTGCAACAAGATCAACTCGGTGCGGGTCTCCATCCCGAATTGTTCGGTGACATCAAACAAATACGCGAGCAATCGCGCCATCGAAATCCGGCTGGCATCCATGCCGAAAATCGGCTCCCCAACGGAACGCAAGGCTTGGGCAAACTCGTCAATATCCCGGTCGGCAGGGACATAGCCGGCCTCGAAATGCACCTCCGCAACGCGCCGATAATCCTTGCGGATGAATCCCATCAAGATTTCGGCATAGACCCGGCGGGTGTACTCATCCAACCGCCCCATAATCCCAAAATCGAGCGCGACGATCTCACCGGTCGGCCCGACTTTCAGGTTCCCCTGATGCATATCCGCATGGAAAAACCCGTCCCGCAGGGCATGGGTCAAGAACATCTGCAAGGTGCGCGCTGCAATGGCCTTGTTGTCATGCCCGGCCGCGATCACCTCTTCGGCTTCACCGTAAGGGATGCCATTGGCCCAACCCAACGTCATCACCTGTCGCGAACACAAGAACCATTCGACCGACGGCACATGAAACCCTTCGTCCTTGGCCGTATTGGCGGCAAATTCGCCGGCCGCCGCTGCCTCGATCCGCAGGTCCAGCTCGCGCAGCACGACGCCTTCGAAATGAGCGACCACATCGTTGGGTCGCAAGCGCCGAGAGGCGGGCGAGAGAGTCTCGACCAACCATGCAATCAAGTAAAACGCATCGATATCCTTGCGAAACGCCCGCTCGATATTCGGGCGAAGCACTTTGACAGCTACCTCGTGCCCCGTTTCGGCCAATCGCGCCCGATGCACCTGGGCGATCGAAGCCGCCGCAACAGGGTCGGAAAACTCCGAAAACAGCACCTCAACCGGCATTTCCAACTCGGAGGCGACGACCCGTTTGGCGCGCTCGGTCGGAAAGGGCGGCAGCTTGTCTTGCAACACGCGAAGTTGCGTCGCCAGATCGCCACCCACCACATCGGGCCGTGTCGACAGGATCTGACCAAATTTGATATAGGCCGGCCCCAGCGCGGTAAGCGCGCGGGTCACCGGCGGCAGGTTGATATCGCCTTTCAGCCCCAGCCATTTGAATGGCCAGCCCAAGATCCGCGCCGCGATCCGCAAACTGCGCGGCGCATCCATCGCTTCCAGTGCCACGCGCATCGCGCCCGTTCTTTCGAACGTCGCGCCCGTGCGGATCACCCGCCAAATATTGTGAGGACCGCGCACCTAGAGCTTCCACCCCGAATGCAGCGCGGCGATGCCCATGCTGAGATTGCGGTATTTCACCTGCTCAAACCCGGCGGTGCGAATCATCTCGGCAAACACCTCTTGTTCCGGAAATTTGCGGATCGATTCGACCAGATATTGATAACTATCCCGATCATTGGCGATCGCTTGCCCCATGCGCGGGATCACGTTGAAAGAGTAGAGATCATAGAGCTTCTGTAGCCCGTCATTCGGCAGTTGGCTGAACTCCAACACCATCAGCCGCCCGCCGGGTTTCAGCACTCGGAACGCCTCGGACAACGCATCGGGAATGCGCGTGACATTCCGAATGCCAAAACTGATCGTGTAAACGTCGAAGGTGTTGGCCTCGAAGGGGAGCGCCATCGCATCGCCGACAACCCAGCTCAGTTTTTCGGCCAGATGCGCCGCCTCGGCACGTTTCTGCCCCTCGACCAGCATTGATTCCGTCATATCGAGCACGGTTGCCCCGGCTCCAGGCGCCCGTTTCAGAAACCGAAACGCGATATCGCCCGTGCCGCCGGCCACATCCAGCAAGGCTTGGCCATCGCGCGGAGCCAGCCAATCCATCATCGCGTCTTTCCAGACCCGGTGGATGCCAACCGACATGACATCATTCATCACATCATAGCGCGAGGCGACATTGGTGAAGACACCGTGGACCATGCCCGCCTTGTCCTTTTCGCCCACAGTTTGAAAACCGAAATGGGTGGTGCGGGTGTCTTTCTCGCTCATGGGCTCTTGCCCTCCTGGTCTTGGTGTCCTTCAAAGAGAAGGCCGCGCCCACGCGGATACACCGCCCTGCTATGACAAGGAAAGCCCGCTTTGCCAGAACTTCCAGAGGTCGAGACAGTGCGTCGCGGGTTGGCCCCCGTCATGGAGGGCGTCCGGATCGCCAAGGCAGAGGCGCGGCGGCCCGATCTACGCTGGCCCTTGCCAGAGAACATGGGCGCCCGGCTGACCGGCGCGACGGTAACGGCGCTTCGACGACGGTCGAAATATATCCTGGCCGATCTTGATACCGCAGAGACACTGATCATCCATCTGGGTATGTCAGGGCGGATGCTGATCTCCGGCGTGGCTGGCCGCGATATGCCGGGGCAGTTCCACCACGTGCATCCGGCCCCGGAGAAACACGACCACGTGGTGATCGATATGGCGACCGGCGCGCGGGTCACATTCAACGATGCCCGGCGGTTCGGCGCGATGGATCTGACCCCGACGGCGCATGTGGACGATCATTGGCTGATTGCCAATCTTGGGCCGGAGCCGTTGAGCAATGCGTTTAATGAAAGCTATCTCGCGGACCGCCTGGCCGGACGCAGAACCCCGATGAAGACAGCGCTTCTGGATCAGCGGATCATCGCGGGGCTTGGCAATATCTATGTCTGCGAAGCGCTACACCGAGCCGGGATCTCCCCCAAACGCCTGGCCGGGAATCTCTCGCGGCACCGCATCGCCAAGCTGGTGCCGGTGATCCGCGATGTGATTTCCGAGGCGATTGAGGCAGGAGGCTCTTCGCTGCGCGATTACCGGCAAGCCGACGGAGAGTTGGGCTATTTTCAACATAGTTTTCGGGTCTATGACCGCGAAGGCGCACCTTGCCCAACCCCCGGATGTCAGGGGGAAATCCGCCGAATTGTGCAATCGGGCCGATCCAGCTTTTACTGCGCGTCATGCCAAAGATAGCTTGAACCCCCGGGTCAGGCTGCTAACCCTACGGCCTGAAGTTCAACAATCGAGGGCCCGCCCCCACATGGCTTACGAGACCCTGATCGTCGAGATCGAAGACCATATCGCACTGATCAAACTAAACCGCCCCGACGCAATGAATGCGCTGAACAGCCAAGTGCTGGGCGAATTGTCGAAGGCTCTGAAAGCGGCAGAACAGAATGATAAGGTGCGGGTGGTCGTGCTGACCGGGTCCGACAAGGCCTTTGCCGCAGGGGCCGATATCAAAGAGATGTCGGAGAAGACATTTGTCGAAGCCTTCACCAGCGATCTCTTCGGCGAAGATGTTGAGCAACTCCTGAAATGCCGCAAACCGATCATCGCCGCCGTGGCGGGCTATGCACTTGGCGGCGGCTGCGAGTTGGCGATGATGTGCGACTTCATCATCGCGGCGGATACGGCGAAATTCGGTCAGCCAGAGATCAATCTCGGCGTGGTTGCCGGGATTGGCGGGACGCAGCGCCTGACCCGGTTCGTCGGCAAATCGAAATCGATGGATATGCATCTGACCGGGCGCTTCATGACAGCCGAGGAAGCCGAGCGATCCGGCCTCGTCTCGCGCGTCGTGCCGGCCAAGAAACTGATGGAAGAGGCGATGGGCGCGGCGGCGAAAATCGCCGAGAAATCCGCATTGACGGCGATGGCGGTGAAAGAAGCGGTGAACCGCAGCTATGAGACGACGCTCCGCGAAGGGTTGCTCTTTGAACGCCGCCTGTTCCATGCGCTCTTTGCCACCGAAGACCAGAAAGAAGGCATGGCCGCGTTCCTCGAAAAACGCGAGGCGCAGTTCCGCGACAAATGAGCGACCGCCATCGGGAGCCCTAGAGGAAATCGGCTCCGCGTTAGGATACAGGACCGCCGCGCCAAAGGGGCTTTCCTTCCCGGCCCGAATCCCTTAAACGGCGCCGATACATGCGCGTGAGGCCCGCTTTGGCCAGATTTGCCCGGTTCGCAAAACCCGGGGCGCGGTCTCGCAATGCGCTCGACATTTGAACAGACCCATCCGAAGGGAAACCGACATGGCAAATTCGCCTCAAGCCAAGAAACGCGCCCGCCAGAACGAGCGTCGCTTCGCCATCAACAAAGCCCGCCGTTCGCGCATCCGCACCTATCTCCGCAAAGTCGAAGAGGCCATCGCCTCCGGTGACCAAGCGGCAGCCCAATCGGCGCTGCGCGAAGCTCAGCCCGAACTGATGCGCGGCGTCACCAAAGGGGTGTTGCACAAGAACACCGTTGCTCGAAAAATGTCGCGCCTTTCTGCCCGTGTGAAAGCCCTGGGTGCCTAAGCGGCGGTCTCAATACTTCCTTATTTTAAAGGCGCTCCAACTGGGGCGCTTTTTTTTGTTTCAAAAATATGACGCCGGATCAAAGGGCTAAATTCCCCCACCGAGATTCGATTGCTGGAATGGACAGAGTCAAGAACGAAGAGATGTTGCGAGACGCGCGTGAGTCCCGCTAGCTTACCCCAGTGATTCAGATTGTCTGGGGGGACAGAACGGATGGGCACGGACCGCGGTTCGTGTATCAAAAAGCTACGGCCAAATGATACATGGGTGAGCGTTAAACTCACCGACGGGGTCACCACCATCGACATGAAGACAACAACCGAACGGGCACTTGTCGGTTGGTCTGATATGTCGCCGTGCGACATGGGAAGCGATGATGCTTTCCCGGTGGCGCGGCCAGAAATGTCTCAATACCCGCACCGCGTCTAAGTGGTGCTGTTTTGGCGCTAACCTTGGGCAAACCAAGGGTGGGTCAGATAGCAACGCTGTGGCGCTTGGCTGGCGCCTTTTCGGGTCGGCCGCGTCCTTCGCCTCTCCGGTGGCTGGGCATGATGTGTTTTACATCAATGCCGCCGTTGGGCACCCAGGTCGATCTTGTCACACGTGAACTCATAACCGTGGCTGACCGTTTGGGAGGCCTGAGGATTGGCTTGGCAGCGATCCGAGATAAAAAGAACGACGGGTACAAAATGACGAATGAGACTTGGGGACATGTCCGCAGCGAATTGATGAAGTCCATTGGGAAGAATAATTTTTCAGCTTGGATAGAACCGATTATTTTTGACAGTTTTGAAGACGGCACCGTGCGATTTCTCGTGCCAGCAAAGTTCATCGGCTCTTGGGTCTCACAGAATTTTGGCGATGTGATCCTTCGCCATTTGATCTCCGCCGGCATTGGGGCCGATCGGATAGAATTCGATGTGGACCCCGCCGCCGGCGCCGCCGCTGGTAACGCCAACACCGCCCCAAATGCAGACCCGTCTGAGAAAGCTCCCAATGGACACGCGCTCAATGGCGCGGCGCCAACCGAAAACAACGGACTGCCAAACGCCTCGCTCAACCCGAACTTCACCTTCGATGCCTTCGTTGTGGGCAAGCCCAATGAGCTGGCCCATGCCGCCGCGCGCCGCGTGGCCGAAGGCGGCCCGGTCTCGTTCAACCCGCTCTTTCTCTATGGCGGGGTCGGCCTCGGGAAGACCCACCTGATGCATGCCATCGCTTGGGAGTTGCGCACCCGGCAGCCGCAGCTGCGCATTCTCTACCTCTCCGCCGAACAGTTCATGTATCGCTTCGTCCGCGCGCTGCGCGAGAAGGACACCATGGGCTTCAAGGAAATGTTCCGCTCGGTCGATGTGCTGATGGTGGATGATGTCCAATTCATCTCCGGCAAGAACTCGACCCAGGAAGAATTCTTCCATACTTTCAATGCTTTGATCGAAATGGGCAAGCAAATCGTCATCTCCGGTGACCGCGCGCCCGTCGACATGGAAGATCTCGACAACCGGATCGCCTCGCGCCTGGCCTGCGGCTTGGTGGTCGATTTGCATCCAACCGACTACGAGCTGCGCTTGGGCATCTTGCAAACCAAGGCCGAGGCCTATCGCGAGCGCTATCCGAACCTGCAGATCGCGCCCGGCGTGTTGGAGTTTGTCGCCCATCGCATCTCGACCAATGTCCGCGTGCTTGAAGGCGCGCTGACCCGGCTCTTTGCCTTTGCCGATCTGATTGGTTCCGAGATCACCATGGATCTGACCCAGGAATGTTTGTCAGACATCCTGCGTGCCACCGACCGCAAGGTGACGATGGATGAGATCATCAAGAAAGTCTGCGAGCATTACCATATCCGGCAAGCCGACCTGCTCGGCCCCAGCCGGGCCCGGAACAATGCGCGCCCCCGGCAGATGGCGATGTATCTTTGCAAGACGCTGACGACCCGCTCGCTGCCCGAGATCGGCCGGAAACTGGGCCGTCGCGATCACACCACGATCCTGCACGGCGTTCGCAAAATTGAAGAGCTCATGGCCGTCGATAGCCAGATCGCCGAGGATGCAGAGCTTCTGCGTCGGATGCTGGAGGCTTAACTGCCTCATATCGTGAGAAATCGGGCCGAAAGCCATTGACGCGGCGGCCCGATCCGCGACACTTCAACAAAACACTTGAGCCTCCGGGCGGAGCGGCTACGCTCTCCGCCCCGCTATCTGTCGGAGCCTGGGCATGAAAATCTCGATCGAACGCGCCACATTGCTGAGCGCGGTGAGCCAAGCGCAATCTGTTGTGGAGCGTCGGAATACCATTCCGATCCTCGCCAATGTGCTGATCGAGGCGGACGGGGCCGAGGTCTCGTTCCGGGCAACCGATCTGGATATCGAAGTGGTCGACAAAGTCGCCGCGCAAGTGGAGCGTGCAGGCGCCACAACGGTCAACGCCGTCACCCTGCATGAGATCGTTCGGAAACTGCCGGATGGCGCATTGGTCCAGCTCTCCGATGATGGCGCCTCGGGCCGTTTGGCCGTTGAGGCTGGCCGCTCAAATTTCTCTTTGGCGACCTTGCCCAAAGAAGACTTCCCGGTGATGACGTCTTCGGAGTATTCGGCCAATTTCTCAGCCAAAGCGCCCGTTCTGCGTCGGCTGTTTGACAAGTCGAAATTCGCAATCTCCACCGAAGAAACCCGGTATTACCTGAACGGTGTCTATTTCCATGTCGCCGATGCCGAAGATGGCAAGGTCCTCCGCGCCGTCGCAACCGATGGGCACCGCCTGGCGCGGGTCGACGCGACGCTCCCTGGCGGGGCGGAGACGATGCCCGGTGTGATCGTGCCGCGCAAAACCGTGGGTGAGTTGCGCAAGCTTCTGGAAGATGACGAGGCGGAGATCGCCGTCTCGGTTTCGGAGACGAAGATTCGCTTTGCGACGCCCGAGATTACCCTGACCTCAAAGGTGATCGACGGCACGTTCCCGGACTACTCCCGCGTCATCCCGACCGGAAACACCCGCAAGCTAGAAGTGGATGCGAGCGATTTCGCCAAAGCCGTGGATCGAGTTGCCACTGTGTCGTCGGAGCGCTCGCGGGCGGTGAAACTGCAGTTGGATGAAGATCGTCTGGTGCTGTCCGTGAATGCACCCGATAGCGGCAATGCCGAGGAAGAACTGGCCGTGGCCTATGGTGATGAGCGATTGGAGATCGGGTTCAACGCCAAATACCTGCTGGAGATCGCCAGCCAGGTAGATCGGGAAAACGCCGTGTTCTTGTTCAACTCGGCCGGTGATCCGACCCTGATGCAAGAGGGTGGCGACACGTCCGCTGTCTATGTCGTCATGCCGATGCGCGTGTGACAGGGACCCGGAATTTTCAAAAATTCCGAGGCGGAAAACAGATGTTTTCCGCACCGTTTTCTTCCAAGAAAACGGTCGCCCGCGCAAACCGGATGCTCGCATGAAGGCCTTTCTAGACCATCTCATCTTGTCGCATTTCCGCTCGCATCAGCGCGCCGATCTCGCGCTTGATGGCCGCCCGGTCGCTTTTTTTGGTCCTAACGGTGCGGGGAAGACAAACATCTTAGAGGCGGTGTCGCTTCTCTCTCCGGGCCGGGGCCTCCGACGCGCCAGCGCCGATGACATCGCCCGCAAACCCGAAGCACTCGGCTGGAAGATCAAGGCCGAGATCGCCGGGGATCTGTCTCATGAGCTTGAGACCGGGGCCGAGCCGGGACAGAGTCGCAGCCTGCGCATCGACGGCAAACCCGCGCCGCAAACCGCGCTGGCCCGCATTCTGCGCATGGTCTGGCTGGTACCATCGCAAGACCGGCTCTGGGTTGAAGGCGCGGAGGGTCGGCGCCGGTTTTTTGACCGGATGACGATGAGTTTCACGCCGAACCATGCCGAGGCCGTCTTGGCCTATGACAAAGCGATGCGGGAGCGGAACAGGCTCCTGAAAGACATGGTTCGGGATGCGCATTGGTATGACGCCATCGAAACGCAGATGGCAGATGCCGCCGCCAAAATCACCCAAAACCGCCATGCGGCGCTCGCCCGGATCGCCGAGGCGCAAGACGGGGCAGAGACTGCGTTCCCTACCGCTGATCTGACCTTAATTGAGGCCGAGGGCGGAGAAGCGCTGCACGTCCCCGCCGATTTTGCCGCAAGCTTCGCCGCCAATCGGTCGCGTGATCTTGCGGCGGGCCGCACGCTGATCGGGCCGCATCGGAGCGATATCGCAGCCGTCTATGTCGCAAAACACGCCCCGGCGCAGCAATGCTCGACCGGCGAACAAAAGGCCCTTCTGATCTCTCTCATCCTCGCCAATGCCCGCGCACTGAAAGCCGATACCGGCACCGCTCCGCTTGTCCTACTGGATGAGGTCGCGGCCCATCTCGACACCGCGCGCCGGGCGGCCCTGTTCGACGAGATCTGCGCGCTTGAAACACAAGCTTGGATGACCGGGACGGGCCCAGAGCTCTTTGCCGAGCTTGGCGACCGCGCCCAGCATTTCTCCGTTACGGAAACCGGAGGCCGCTCAACCGTCGCCGAGGTCACACCATGACACTCACGGCGGCCCAAATCTCGCTTTATGCCGGGGCGCTCTTCGTCCTCTTCCTGACACCCGGTCCGGTCTGGTTGGCGCTCACCGCCCGGACACTGGGTCATGGCATCCGCGGGGCCGTTCCGCTGATGCTCGGCGTCGCGATTGGCGATGTCGTGTGGTCGCTTCTGGCGATCTTGGGCCTGGCGTGGATCGTCGGCACCTATGAGTGGGTGATGGACGCGCTACGCTGGCTTGCCGTGCTGGTCTTTGCGGGCATGGGTCTGATGCTGCTTCGCCACGCCGACAAACGCATCGATGCCGACACGCGCCTAAATCGCCCGGGTCAGTGGGCTGGGTTTGTTGCGGGCCTGGCGGCGATCCTCGCCAACCCGAAAGCGATCCTATTCTATATGGGGATGTTGCCCGGCTTCTTCGATCTGACCGAGATAACCGCGACCGACATACTGCTGATCGCTGTCATTTCGATGATCGTGCCTTTGATCGGCAATTTCGGCTTCGCGGCTTTTGTGGATCGGGCGCGGCTGTTGATCGCCTCGCCGCATGCCTTGAAGCGGACCAACCAGGTTGCGGGCCTTCTGCTGATCCTTGTCGCTGTGGTAATCGCCATCGCGACCCCCTAAATATGGTGTCACACCCGTGACATCCCCCCCGAAAAACCCTATAAATCTGGCATAAGAACAACAGAGGTCCGCATGGCCGAAAATGCCCCCGCGCCTGAAGATTATGGCGCAGATTCCATCAAAGTTCTCAAAGGCTTAGAAGCAGTCCGCAAACGCCCCGGCATGTATATCGGTGATACCGATGACGGCTCGGGTCTGCACCATATGGTCTATGAGGTCGTCGATAACGGGATCGACGAGGCCTTGGCAGGCCACGCAGATGCCGTCACCGTCAAAATTCATGCCGATTCCAGTGTGTCTGTGCATGACAACGGGCGCGGCATTCCCGTGGGGATTCACGAGGAAGAAGGCGTCTCCGCCGCTGAGGTCATCATGACCCAGCTTCACGCCGGCGGGAAGTTTGACCAGAACTCCTACAAAGTCTCGGGCGGCCTGCATGGCGTGGGCGTCTCGGTGGTGAATGCGCTTTCCGATTGGCTGGAACTGCGCATCTGGCGCGATGGCAAAGAGCATATTGCCCGGTTCGAACATGGCGATACGGTCAAACACCTCGAAGTGGTGGGTGATGCAGGGGATCGCACCGGAACCGAAGTCCGGTTTATGGCCTCGACCGCCACCTTCTCCAACCTCGATTACAGCTTCAAGACACTCGAAAACCGCCTGCGTGAATTGGCCTTCCTCAACTCCGGTGTCCGGATCATCTTGGAAGATGAACGCCCTGCCGAAGCGCTGAAATCCGAGCTGTTTTATGAAGGTGGCGTCCGCGAATTCGTCCGCTATCTCGACCGGTCCAAGACCTCCGCCATGGAAGAGCCGATCTTCATCACCGGTGAGCGCGATGGCATCGGGATCGAGGTCGCGATGTGGTGGAATGACAGCTACCACGAGACGGTTCTGCCCTTTACCAACAACATCCCGCAGCGCGATGGCGGCACCCATTTGGCAGGGTTCCGTGGCGCGCTGACCCGGACGATCAATCTCTATGCGAACTCCTCCGGGATCGCGAAGAAGGAGAAAGTGAATTTCACCGGGGATGACGCTCGCGAAGGCCTCACCTGCGTGCTCTCCGTCAAGGTGCCCGACCCGAAATTCTCCAGCCAAACCAAAGACAAGCTGGTTTCGTCCGAGGTCCGCCCGGCGGTCGAAAGCTTGATGAATGAGAAGCTTCAGGAATGGTTCGAAGAGCATCCGAACGAAGCCAAAACCATCGTCAGCAAGATCATTGAGGCCGCATTGGCCCGAGAAGCAGCGCGCAAAGCTCGCGAGCTGACGCGCCGCAAAACCGCGATGGATGTGGCCAGCTTGCCGGGCAAACTTGCCGATTGTCAGGAAAAGGATCCGGCCAAATCCGAGCTCTTTCTGGTCGAGGGCGATAGCGCCGGCGGCTCCGCCAAACAGGGCCGCTCGCGGCACAATCAGGCCGTACTGCCGCTTCGGGGTAAAATCCTCAATGTGGAGCGGGCGCGGTTTGACCGGATGCTGTCGAGCCAAGAGATCGGCACATTGATCACCGCGCTTGGCACCGGCATCGGGCGCGACGAGTTCGATATCGAAAAGCTGCGCTACCACAAGATCATCATCATGACCGACGCCGATGTCGACGGCGCGCATATCCGCACCCTGCTGCTCACCTTCTTCTTCCGGCAAATGCCAGAGATCATCGAGGGCGGGTATCTCTATATTGCCCAGCCGCCGCTTTACAAAGTCGCGCGCGGCAAATCCGAGGTTTACCTGAAAGACCAAGGCGCGCTGGATGATTACTTGATTCAACAGGGCATCGAAGGGGCGGTTCTGCGGCTCCAATCCAACGAGGAAATCGCCGGCGCGGACTTGGCCCGCGTGGTCGATGCTGCGCGCAATTTCAAACGCATCCTAGATGCTTTCCCGACCCATTATCCGCGCCATATCCTGGAACAGGCCGCGATCGCGGGCGCCTTTGATCCGGGCCGCGCTGACGCCGACCTGCAACGCGTCGCCGATGATGTGGCGCAACGGCTTGATCTGGTGGCCGTTGAGTATGAGCGCGGCTGGCAAGGCCGGATCACCCAAGACCACGGCATCCGGCTTAGCCGCGTCTTGCGCGGTGTCGAAGAAATCCGCACCCTTGATGGTGCCGTTCTGCGATCCGGGGAAGCCCGCAAGCTGTCATCCGTCTCGGTCGATAGCCGAGAGGTCTATCGTGATCCCTCGCATCTGTCTCGCAAAGACCGTGACGTGCTCATCCACGGGCCAAGCGAGTTGCTTGACGCGATTCTGGAAGAAGGTGCAAAGGGGCTCACGCTGCAGCGCTACAAGGGATTGGGAGAGATGAACCCCGACCAGCTTTGGGAGACCACCTTGGACCATGAGGCCCGCACACTCCTCCAGGTCAAAATCGATGACCTGGCCGACGCGGATGACATCTTCACCAAACTTATGGGAGATGTGGTGGAACCCCGCCGGGAGTTTATTCAGCAAAATGCGCTGAGCGTCGAGAATTTGGATTTTTAGGAACAGCCCGGCTTGACGGGCGTCAGCGTCGTACCCATTTGGATTAAGTCTGTGACGGCGGCATTTCCACGTTGCTGGTAAGAGCCGTCGTTGCAATCAAGACCGCCTGAGATGCCTCGCATCTCGGGTTTTTGTAGTTTTTAGTGTGCCGCCGAACAAAGATATGACATATTGATGCCATAGCTTGATCACGGCAATTCCTCATCTATCGCAACAAACCCATAAATTGGGCATGTTTCCTGTATAATTGGAAACAATCGAGTAGTGACGAAAGTCTGTCTCTTGCAGAATGCGTTAAAAGACTTAACCAACACCTTCCTAGGTCCGACGGACACCCAATCTCTCCGCAGTCGGATGCGCGACTATGCGCGAGTGGGGCAACGCCTGTTTATGCAAAGGGTTGTGATCTTTGGATCCGGTATTGCCCTTGCTGCCTATTATTATGACACCACGACCGCGCTAATCTTCTATGCCGCGATCTGGCTCAGTGAACTCTTTGATTTGCGGGTCTTTTTCCTGATACGCAGGCCGCAGATATGGAATGACAAAGCGATAAAAAGCCACCTGCGGTACATCTATCTCGGAACCGTCGTCAGTGCGTCGGTGATCTCTTTATTCTGCATATCTGTTGCGCTCCAGCAGGGGCAAGTCTCGCATTTCATGCCGCTCTTCCTGCTTTTTTCGGCGTCTGTCTTCGCGGCTATCAATAACAACCAGTTCTTACCCGTTCTCGCGTTGCGCCTGTCGATCTATATGGCAGCGATTCTCTTCATCCCCATCTATGACCTGATTGTTTCCGGCGCACCGCTCCGGTCGGAACTGTGGCTACAGTTCTTTACGGTGCTTTTTGTGCTGTCCTTCGTGATCGAATGCGCCAGAAGCTTTCTGGTCGGGTATGTCACCAATCTGCGGCATGTCCGACAGATCGAGAAAGAGCACGAGAAATCTAAAGCCGCATACAAAGCAAAGACGGAGTTTATCTCCACGATCAGCCACGAGCTGCGCACGCCGCTGACTTCCATCAAGGGATCATTGCAACTGCTGGAATCGGGCGTTGCCGGGGATCTCCCTGAAAAGGCAGCACCTCTGCTGACGATTGCCAACCGCAACAGTGCGCGCCTGTCGGAACTGATCGAAGGAATTCTCACGTTCCAAGAGTCTGAAGCCGGTCGCCTCACGTATGATTTTCAGGACCTTGAGCTTAAAAGTCTCACGACCGGCGTCGTTGATCGCATGACCTCTTATGCCGAAGGTCTTGGCGTGCAGATCGAGCAACCCGCCGGCGATCAAGAATATTGGGTCAATGCAGACCCTGAACGACTCGAACAGGTCGTGACCAATATCCTTTCAAATGCTGTCAAATTCTCCCACAAAGACGGGTCCGTCCGCCTCCGTTTCGAGCAGGTAGATGGGATCGTTCGTCTTTCTATCTCAGACGACGGCATCGGCATTCCGGCTGACAAATCTGAACTCATCTTCGAGCAATTCAGCCAAATCGACTCATCAGACGAACGAAGCTATGAGGGATCCGGTTTGGGTATGAGCGTTTCCAGCGCGATTATCGCGGGACATGGTGGGAAGATAGATTTCACGAGTGAAGAAGGCGTTGGAACGACTTTCTTCTTCGAGTTACCGGCTGTGGCCCGCCCCGATATCGAAGCCGCCGACGAGTCTCCAAAGCCGCCGGAGACAGACCTAAGGGTCGCCTCAGCGTCTTGAATGGATGATAGTCATGGGTCGACACGCCCCAGATGACGTTCCCCACGTTTCTTAGCCAGCGCAATCTGCTTCTGCCGCTCCCGGAACCGGGCCCGATCTGCTTCACTATGCTCAGTCAAACACTGGTGGCACGACACCCCTTCTTCATATTCCTCACGACGCAAGTCCGACGGCTCCAATGCCCGCCGACACGCGCGGCATAGAACATGCGGCCCTTCGACCAATCCATGCCCAACCGAAACCCGCTCGTCGAACACAAAGCATTCGCCGCGCCACATGCTCTCTGACTCGGGAACCTCTTCGAGATATTTCAGAATGCCGCCTTTCAGGTGATAGACCTCATCAATCCCTTGAGACATCAGATATCCCGTTGATTTCTCGCAGCGGATTCCCCCGGTGCAGAACATCGCGATCCTTTTGTTATGGAACCGATCCGCATTCTTGGCCCACCAAGCCGGGAAATCGCGGAAGGTCTCCGTGCCGGGGTCGACCGCACCCTCGAAGGTCCCGATGGCGATTTCGTAATCGTTCCGCGTATCGATCACCGCCACATCCGGCGCACTGATCAGCGCGTTCCAATCGGCCGGCTCTACATAGCGGCCCACCGCGCAGGTTGGGTCCACATCCGGCTGGCCCATCGTCACGATCTCGCGCTTCAGACGCACCTTGAGCCGCCCAAAGGGCATCTCGGCCGCGTGGCTCTCCTTCCACTCCAACCGGTCGAAGCCCGGCAAGCCGCGGATATGCGCCAACACCGCGTCGATCCCCTCCCGAGGCCCCGCAATCGTGCCGTTGATCCCCTCATGCGCCAGAAGCAGGGAGCCTTTGACCCCGCCAGCCTCGCAAAGCGCAAGCATGGGGCCACGAAACGCCGCCGGGTCGTCGACTTTCGTGAAATGATAGAGTGCAGCAACCGTAAACATGCGGGGCAGATACGCCGTTGTGTCCTCCGGTTCAACGGGTAGGCTGGCCGCACGCAAGCAAAGCGGAGGCCCATATGCGCGATGCAACCCATGCCCTGATCGTTATCGACGTCCAGAATGACTTCTGTCCCGGCGGCGCACTGGCCGTCCCTGGCGGAGATGAGATCGTCCCCGGGATCAACACCCTGATGGATGAGTTCCAGGCCGTGATCCTAACGCAAGATTGGCACCCCGCCGGTCACTCCAGCTTCGCCAGCGAACATGATGGCCAAGAGCCCTATTCTGTCGTCGACTTCCCCTATGGTCCACAAGTCCTATGGCCGGATCATTGCATCCAATCCTCAACAGGCGCCGCGTTCCATCCCGATCTTCGCACGACCCCGGCGCAACTCATCATCCGAAAGGGCTTCCGACAGGAAATCGACAGCTACTCGGCCTTCTTCGAAAATGACCACCAAACGGCAACTGGGCTCGATGGGGCTCTCCGGTCCCTCGGCCTCACACAGCTCACATTGGTCGGTCTGGCGACAGATTTTTGCGTCAATTACTCCGCCGTCGACGCCGCGAAATTGGGGTTTGGCGTGACAGTCCGACAAGACTTGTGTCGGGCGATTGACCTAGACGGCTCTTTGGCCGCAGCGATTGATGGCATGCAGGATGCTGGCGTGACGATCCAAAGCTAGGTCGAACGACCGAAACCCAAGGCAATTTGGGGATGCTCCTCAAAACGGTCATGCAGCAATCCGGCGGCTTGGAAGAATCCATCGCGCCCATCGGAAAAGACCGTCCAGACAGCCGCTTAGGATCCATCCTCGCTAAAAAACGGCGTCATCTGCGCGACAATCACGGCGTTCTCCGCCAAGGCGCGCGCCATCAGCTCACGTTCCTCCGCCTCGATCTCATGCCCTTGGGCAGCCCGTTCCTCGGGCGTGCCATAGCCGGTCACATCCAGCGGCGCCAATTCCGCCTGTTTCAGGATCGCCACGGTTTCACGCACCGCCTCGGCCTCATCAACGCCGGAGGCGTAGCAAAGCAACGCCGCCCCTGTCGCGTTTTCGGGCAATCCGTCGCCCTCTTTCCGACCGACCTCCACAAGCAGGGTAAAGACTTGCTGGCGGCGCTTTGGTTTCTTTTCATCGCTCATGGCCCGCGTGGTGCGCCGAGGGGCGAAACAAGTCAAGCCGGATACCGGGGCAGAAAACCGACCGCCGGGCAGAGACGGGTTTTGGCCTGTCGCTCGCATAAGACCTGCGCCCTCAGCGCAGCGGCGAGATCAGGGTGGGCCGCTGTTCGGACCAGGTGCAAAGCTGATCTCCACCCCGCGCGCCTTGCATTTGGGTCTCAGAGGCATCGGCCTTTTGAGCAAAAATCCCCAAGCTGATCGCCAAGATCAACAAGACTGCCCGTATCATCGCTTCAATCCTCTCTTTGCCGGTGTCGCAACGTCACACGCGGCAAATCGAAGACTCCGTCGCATTATTTTGGCACAGCGTCAGCGGCGCCGAATGGCCCGCGCCGCCCAGATCAAGATGCATGCGCCGATCAACCCGACAATTCCCTGGCTGATCAATGTCGCCGAAGCGGTGATTCCAACCAGCCCCAGCAGGAAGTTCGCCAGAATCGCACCGACGATTCCCAAAATTACATTCATCAAAAGACCGGTCCTGGCCTTCATGATCGAACTGGCCACCCATCCGGCCAATCCGCCAACGATGATGGCCGAAATCCATCCCAATCCTTGCATACTCAGAACCTCCTCAAGCTGTCGCTCAAAAGCTTATCACGCGGCGTCTCAGCGGCAACCGAAGAAGGCTCTGACATAGGCTCTGTGATCGGCTAGGCTCTGCTCAAACGATCCGCTCGGAGACGCCAGCACCATGGCTGAACAAGAAAAATTCAGCATCGCCCGCGCGGCAGCCTCGCTCCCCACCCTACCGCCGCCAGACCCGATCCGGGGGCCAGACCTCCACCAGGCACAGTTCGGCAATTGCACGGTGAGCTTGCTGAGCGATGGGTCGATGTCCCTTCCCTTTCGCGCCCTCGCCCCCGCCGCGCCGCAGGATGCCCTTGCAACGCTGTGCGGGTTGCGCACCGCGCCGGAGCTTGCGGCGGGCGAGATGAGCCACACGCTGATCCGGGCCGGTGACGACCTCATCTTGATCGATACAGGTGCGGGCGCCGGCTGGCAAAGCGGCACGGGGCGGTTGCGCAAGCACATGCAGCTTTTGCAGATCGATCCAAACGCCATCACGAAAGTGGTGCTCACCCACCTGCATCCCGATCATGCCTGGGGCACGCTCGATCCGGCGGGCGGGCTCGTCTTTCCCAATGCGATCTACAGTGTCGGTCGCACGGAGCGCGACTTTTGGGGCGCGCCCGACCTTGCAGACCGTCTGTCGCCGATCGCCCGCCCCGCTGTCGATGGCGCACAATCCGTGCTGCGCGCCATCGGCGACCGGTTGCAAACCGTTCGGGACGGGGACGAGATCGCGCCGGGCATCACGGTGCTTGAAACGCCGGGCCACACGCCGGGGCATATCTCGATCTTGCTCAACGACGGCGACGGCCTGATCGTCACCGGCGATGCCCTGGTGCATGACATTGTCAGCTTCGCGAAACCCGATTGGGCCTTCGGATTCGACATGGATCCAGACACCGCGATCCGATCACGCCGCAGGCTGCTCGACCTCGCAACGCGGAAGGGCCATGCCATGGTCGGATATCATTGGAATTGGCCCGGAATTGGATATGTCGATCAGGACAAAGACGGCTATCGCCTGATCCGTCGGCAATAGGTCGCCTATGCCTCCCAAATTGGCCGAAAGACGGATTCTCTCTTGAGTCTCCATGCGTTAGGGCTATCTCGAAATTTAACTCTCGTATTACAGACTTGATTGGAGATTGCTTTGTCCGCTTTGGTGTATCGCGTCGCGACGGCCGCTGTTTTTACCTTCGTAGCTGTAGCCGCCCATGCGCAAGACGGGCCGCAGGGGTTTAGCGCGGGTTTGGCCGCTGGCATCTCAAGCTCGCCCTATGTCGGCGAAGATGATGAGTTGGGGGCGGTGCCATTTCTCTCTTACCAGGGAAATGGGTTTTCTGTCGGCACCAACGGCGTTTTCGTGACCGTGTTGAACCAGCCCAACGGACAGTTGGAGGCGGTCCTTACGCCGCGCTTCACCGCCTTGTCCGATCCCGACTCGAGCGCCCTTCAGGGGATCGATCGCGATATTACCGCCGATATCGGCCTGCGCTACACTTGGTCATTGGCGCCCGAAACGGAGGTTCGCGCCACATTGCTGCAAGAAGTGACGGGAGAGCATGACGGCCAAGAAGCGGATCTGCAGATCACGCAAAGCCTCATCGCGGGCCGTCTGCCGATGCAAGTCTTCGCGGGCGCAACCTGGCGGAGCGAAGAGTTGTCCGAATACATGTATGGCGTCCTGCCCGGAGAAGCCCAGGCCGGTCGGCCCGCTTATGCGCCGGGTTCGACGGTCGTGCCCTATATCGGGGCCTCGGCGGCTTTCCCACTGTCTGACAGCACTTCGCTCTTCGGCGCGGTGCGGGCTGAATTTCTACAAGATGCGATCACGGACAGCCCGATTATCGACGACAGCGCGTCGGTCGGCGTGCAACTCGGTCTCCGCTTCGCGTTCTGATCCCTGCGCGCGAAATCCGGTCGCGCTGCGCAGCATGCGACCAGGCACGACCAATGCCGCAAGCTCTGAAATGATGAAGGCCGCCACCTCTGGCGGCCTCAACTTTGTCCCAAGGTTTGGGCCGCGGGACCCCTCCCGTCAGTCGCGCAACAACTCGTTGATCGAGGTCTTCGCGCGGGTCTTCTCATCCACCCGTTTCACGATCACCGCGCAATAGAGGTTCACGCCGTTCTTCGACGGCATCGAGCCTGCGACCACGACCGAGCCGGATGGCACTTCGCCATACATGACCTCGCCAGTCTCCCGGTCCACAATCTTGGTCGATTGGCCGATGAACACGCCCATGCCCAAAACCGAACCCTCGCGGACGATGCAGCCCTCGACCACCTCAGAGCGCGCGCCGATAAAGCAATTGTCTTCGATAATTGTCGGCCCCGCCTGCATCGGCTCCAACACGCCGCCAATGCCAACGCCGCCGGAAAGATGCACATTCTTACCGATCTGTGCGCAGGACCCAACCGTGGCCCAGGTATCAACCATCGTGCCCTCGTCGACATAAGCGCCCAGGTTCACAAAAGACGGCATCAGCACCACACCGGGCGCGATAAAGGCGGATTTCCGAACCACGCAATTCGGCACCGCGCGGAACCCCGCGGCCTGCCACTGGTTCTCGCCCCAGTCTTTCCACTTGCTGTCGACCTTATCCCACCACGCGCCGCCTTGGGCCGAACCGCCCTGCATCTCCATGTCTTTCAGGCGGAAGCCCAACAGCACGGCTTTTTTGGCCCATTGGTTCACATGCCAAGAGCCATCCGCCTGCCGCTCCGCCACACGCAAGCCGCCGCCATCCAGCGCATTCAGCGTATCTTCAATCGCCTCGCGGGTCTCGCCTGTGGTCGCGGGCGTGATCTGATCGCGGCTTTCCCAAGCGGCCTCGATGGCGGTTTCAAGTTGAGCGTTCGACATGGGCGTCCTCCGAGGGTCCGTATTGGCCCTCGCCTATAGGCAAGGCGCGCCGGTTTCGCAATCCGATCACAGGCATTCCATTGGCACCGCCCGCCACAGGTCGCTAGGGTTGATCAAAAGATTGCGCCAAAAGGACATTGAACCCAGATGAAAGACGACCAGCGCCAAGGGCCATTTCGCGACGCCCATCAAGACATCGAGTCGAGCCAGATCGTGGCCGACAGCCCACAGGCCCGCTCCCCCGCCTATCGCCTCGCCTTCGCCGACCCGGATTTTCTCTGCCGCGACGAGTTGCGCCCCGTGCGCCTGCAATTGGAGCTTCTGAAGCCGCAACTCGAGATGGATGAACGCGGCATCGAATCCACTGTGGTGATGTTCGGCGGCGCACGTATCCCCGCGCCAGGGCAAGCCGCCCGCTCCGCCGCGCTGCAAGACATGAGCCGATATTACGAAGAGGCGCAGAAATTCGCACGTCTAGTGACCGAACGCTCGGTCGCGACCGGCTGCACCCATGATGTGGTCGTCACCGGCGGCGGCCCCGGCGTGATGGAGGCTGGCAATCGCGGCGCATCCGAGGCTGGCGGCTGCTCCATCGGGCTCAACATCGTGCTGCCGCATGAGCAGGTGCCCAACGCCTATATCACCCCCGAGTTATGCTTCAATTTCCACTATTTCGGCATTCGCAAGATGCATTTCCTGATCCGTGCCAAGGCGGTCGCGGTCTTCCCCGGCGGCTTCGGCACGCTGGATGAGCTGTTCGAAAGCCTGACCCTGATCCAAACCGGACGGATGGAACAGGTGCCGGTGATCCTCTTTGGCGAGAGCTTCTGGCGCGAGGTGGTGAATTGGGACGCGCTCGCAGAGGCGGGCACCATCGCCCGCGATGATCTCGACCTGTTCCGCTTTGTCGAAACCGCCGAAGAGGCGATGGCGGTGATCGACGGCTGGCGTCTCACCGGCAAACGGGGTGAAATCCCAGGGCGCTAAACTTAGTCCTCTGCCAGACGGTATTCTTCAATCTGGGTGCGAAACAGTGCCCGGAAATTGTCATCGGAGACCAGGGTCGCGACCAATCCGCCCGCCGCATCCCGCCATAGACCCAGCCCCTCGAAATTCACCCGGGCGCTGGTGCCAAACTCCAGCAGAGTCTGCGCCGCCTCCATACCTGCCTCGCCAATTTCGAACCGCCTGAGCCGGGTTGTGAAGCCGCTCAGACCATTAAACCGGCGTTCCAAGACGTAGAGCCGCCCGCGATCATCCATATCCAGACCGACCGGCGCAAAATCGTCGCTGCGCGGGAACTGCAAAGACAAGTCCCATCCCTCCGCCCGCAAGCGATAAAGCGGCGCGGGTCCATCCTCCCCATCTTCCGTCAAGGTGTAGAAGGTCCCGTCTGGTCCCTGGGCAAGCCCTTCGAAAGAGCCATTGTCCGCAAGCCGTGATGTCTCTGGCGGCGCAGGGAACTGGTCAAGCTCAACACCATCAGCACCATGTTCCGAAATACGGTGATGACCTTCATAAGAGATGAAGATCCGGCCATCGGCCGTGCGGACCAACCCCTCGCTGTCGCGCGCCGCCCGTCTCCCCGCGCGCTGACCTTGCGTATCCAGCAGCGGCACGACATCCGTAATCTGGAGCCGCGAGATCGCGCCACCGAGGCGCAGAACATCCGCCGTGATCAAAAACCCACGATCCGAAAGCACCCAAAGCTGGCTGCCATCCTCCGAGATTTCCAATCCTGACAAGCCGCCCAACTCCGGCGCGTCATCCCGCCAGGTCAGGGCGCTCAGCCTCTCGGCGCTGGCCGGAGACCCAACCAGCGCGAGACAGAGGAAGATGAAACGGATCAGGGCGACAGAAGCGCGGCGCATTGCCGGGGCAAATCGCCCAGGGTCAGTTCTCGGCGTGGCTGAGGTGGCGGGGCGTTCGGGTCAGGCGGCGGCGGGTTCAGGATATTTTGCACCCATTCGCGCGCCTCGGCGCAGCCATCGCCAGGCGGTGGTGCGGCCTGATCTTCGCAACCCGCCATGCCCGCCGGGCAGGACAGCCGCACGTGGAAATGATAGTGATGCCCCCACCAAGGCCGGATATTGCGCAGATAACTCCGGTCGCCGGTCTCGTTATCACACATCCACACCTTGGCCCCCGGGAATACGAAAATCCGCGCGACACGCGGGTCCGACGCGGCGGCGCGCATCACGCGCCAATGATCCGCAGTCCAAGCGTCGTTGACATAGGCGCCATTGGCCCGCCGCATGGAGATCGAAGACAGATTTTCGCGCTCGGTCACACTGAGGTTCAGGTTGGTCGCAGGTCGCATCCAGATGTCGATATCCAGCCCGGATTGATGGCTCCGGTGCCCGGTCAGCATGGGCCCCCCCCTCGGCTGGCTCATATCGCCCACATAGATCCCGTTCCAAGAGGTCGTGCGCGCCACCTCACGGCTCAGATCGCGCACATAATCCAACGTGACCGGCAGCGCCCAATTCCGGTTCCGGGAAAGCCGCATCGCCTGCCATGTCGGGCCGGTCTCGGCCAACTGCTCCGCCCCCGCGACGCAGCCGCGCGCATAGCCGCCATAGGCCTCAGGTGTTCCGGTCGAGCCCTGATCCTCCGCACCGAAAAGCTGCCGCGCTTCTTGCCGGGATTGGGTGACATCCAAGGGTGGCAAAGCCGGCCCACTCGCGGCCCGATCCGGCGCGGCACTGTTGCACGCGGCCAAGAATACAAGGCCAAGCGCGGCCAGGGTTGAACGGGTCAGGGTCATGCACGGGACTCCTCGCGGCCATTCGGATTGACCCAGAGTAGCAGAATGAGCCCGATCAGGAATAGGCCAATGAGCGGCGTGATCCCCATTTGCTGGCTGCCGGTTATCTGCGTCGTCACCCCGATCAACAGGGGCGCGATGAAGGACGTCGCCTTGCCCGCCAGCGCATAAAGGCCAAAGCCCTCGGTGATCCGATCCGAATGCGCCTGGCGGACCAGCATCGTCCGGCTGGCCGATTGCAACGCGCCACCGGCAGCCCCGATCATCGCGCCAAAGATATAGAACGCGATATCGGGCAATGCCGACTCGGGTCCGGTCGGGATGCCAAACACGCTCTCGCGCGAGATGAACACGATCCCGATCCCGACCAGCGTCAGAACCAGTACATTTACCGTGATCACCGGCTTCGGCCCAAACCGGCTATCGGCCTTGCCGCCGAGCCAGGCAAAAAGCGCGCCTGTGAGTACCGCCAGGATGCCAAAAATCCCCACATCGACAACCGACCAGCCCAAAACGCCCGCCGCATAGATGCCGCCAAAAACATACATCCCGTTCAACCCGTCGCGATAGAACATCGACGAGCCGAGATAGGCGAAGAGGCTCCGCTCCTGCGGCAGCGCTTTCAGATGCCGCATCAGTTCCGGCAAGGCCGTGCGCACCGCGTGACCCATTGGCACGGCGTCTGGCATCCGCGGCTCCCGCACCCAAAGAAAGAACGGGATCATGAAGACCGCAAACCAGATCGCGGTCAACGGACCGACAGCGCGGGTGCCCTCACGGGCCGCTGCATCAAGCCCGAAGATCGGATCAATCCCGATCAGGGTTTTGCCCGTCTCGGCATTCTCCGCCAAGAGCAACAACATAATTACCAAGGCGAGGAACCCGCCCAGATACCCAATCGCCCAACCGGTGCCCGAGATCCGCCCAAGATCCTGGCGCGGCCCCAGTGAGGGCATCAGCGAATTGGTGAAAATCGTCGCAAATTCCATCCCAATTAGGCCGATGGCGAAAAAGCAGAGAGTGAAGACCAGATTGAAATCATCCGGCGCCGCCAGCCACAGCCCCGCCGAGCCCAGCACATACATCCCGGAAAACAGCCAGATAAACGGCATCTTATGCCCGGCCCGATCAGCAATCGCGCCCAGGATCGGCGCGAGCAGCGCGATCAGAATGCCAGCCGCCCCAATGCCATAGCCCCAGGCGGTCTGCGCCTGGGTGCCATCCCCCAACAAATCATTGATATAAGGCCCGAAAATGAAGGTCAGCAGCAACGTGTTATAGGGCTGACTGGCCCAATCAAACGCCCACCAGCCCCAAATCCGCTTGCGCAGTACGGTTTCCGCCATACACGTCCCCTTGGCCAAAATTGCGCGCAGCATCGGTCGCCTGGGGCGATTTGGCAATGAAAATGGCGGGCGCGCCTACATCTTTGGCGGCCAAGGCCGCGTCGCATCGGCGTCTATCCAGGCTTGCGCCCAATCGGGCATATCGGGCGACGAGGCGGTCTCACCCAGCGCGTCCAACACCTGATCTGTCGGTACAATACTGCCATGCTCGGTCACTGCCGTGCGCAGCAGGATATGGTTGCAGCAGGTCTCACCCCGCCACATCGACTGCTCGATATAGATAAACCGTTTGTCCCAGGCGAGCGCCCGGCTCCGAATCTCAAACTTCTGAAACGGTCGGATACGGGCCCGATACCGAACCGACGCCCCGGCGACGACCAATCCCCAGCGCTTTTCGCGCAACACCCGGATCAATCCCATCCGGGCGGCCAACCCGAACCGGCCAATGTCGAAAAGCGACAAGGTGCGCCCGTTGTTCAGTTCCAGAAACAGGTCGATATCCCCGGGCCAGCAGCGCATCGGCGTCTTATGCAGACCCAACAAAGGCAATGGCGCGGCGCGGCGAGCGCGTAACAATTCGGCGGCGGTGCGGAGGATCGGTGTCATGACGGCGCAGATGGCCCGGACGCGTGTCAGCGTCAAGCGAGGCGTCGCGTCACATGGCTTGCAGTGGCCAAGCTTCGCGCTTAGGTCTGTGCCCTAGCTGAAATCATAGGCAAAAAGGCCACGCCCCATGACCTCGCTCTTTCAAATCCTGATGCTGCTGATCGACGTGGCGTTCTTCATCGTCATCATCCACATCATCATGAGCTGGCTGATCAATTTCGGCGTGCTGAACATGCGCCAACCGATCGTTGCGCAAATCTGGGACGGGCTGAACCGGTTGCTGGAGCCTGTCTATGCCCCGATCCGGCGCATGTTGCCGCAAATGGGTGGGCTTGATCTGGCGCCGCTGATCGTGATCCTCGGGCTTTATGCGCTTGAGATCATCTTGCGGAACAATGTGGCGCTGTTTCTCTAATGGGTGAAGGCGGCGGCGCTGCCCCAAACTTCCTGCACCCGCGCATCGCGACCGCAAGACTGCCGATAAAGCTGATAGGCCACTGATTTCCGGCGCGGGCCGAACCGCGTCACGATCAGATCCTCGCTGCGATAATAATCCTGGTGATACGCCTCGGCAGCGTAAAACGGCGCCGCATCCAGGACCGGCGTCACCACAGCCCGCCCCAAATCCGCGCTCGCTTGCGCAATCGCCGCTTCGGCAATGGCGCGTTCCTGCGCATTTTCGACAAAAATACCCGTGGTATAGCTATGCCCCCGGTCGCAGAACTGCCCCCCCGCATCCAGCGGGTCGACCGAGCGGAGGAACATGTGCAAAAGCTGGTCATATGGCAGCCGATCAGCATCATAGGTAATCTCGACCACCTCCAGATGCCCAGTGCCGCCACGCACCACCTGCCGATAGGTCGGATTGGCCACCGTGCCGCCTGCGAATCCCGAGACGACCTCGATCACGCCCGGCACGCTCTCAAAATCCGATTCCACGCACCAGAAACAGCCGCCTGCAACAACGGTGGTCTGAATGTCGCGGGCATGGGCTTTGCCATGTTGCAGCGCGACGCCAGCCAAGATTGCAAAGCGCAACAGCACGGTTTTCATCGTGTGGCGGATCGGAAGTCGGGACATGGGATCGGTCTCCTTCTGCACGTGATCCATTTTTGTGATGCAAGGGCATTGAAATACAACGCACATGGGTGTGAGGTCACGCGGCGGTGAACAGGAGGTGAGGCCCATGGATGATGCAGTGACGACCCATCAGGCGGAAGAAGATGCGCGCAATGACGCCATCCTGATTTGGGTGAATGGGGCGTTGAAACCGCGGGCCGAAGCCTTGGTCAGCGTCTATGACAGCGGCTTCATGCTCGGCGATGGGGTTTGGGAGGGCTTGCGGCTCTATGACGGAACCTGGGCTTTCCTGGACGAGCATCTCGACCGGTTGTTCGAAGCCGCGAAAGCCATCGATATGGATATCGGCATGGATGCCGTCGCGCTCGCGGCCGCGTTGGAAGACACCCGCGCCGCGAACGGGATGGAAACGGATGCGCATGCCCGGCTGATGGTGACGCGCGGCGTCAAGCAGCGCCCGTTTCAGCATCCGGCCCTCTCGGTAACGGGCCCGACGGTTGTGATCATCATGGAGCATTCGCGCCCGTCCTTGCCGCGCCCGATCCGGCTGGCCACCGTGCCGCATCTGCGCGGGATGCCGATGACGCAGGACCCGAAGCTGAACTCGCATTCCAAGCTGAACTGCATCCTCGCCTGTATCGCGGCGGAGAAAGCCGGGGCGGATGAGGCGCTGATGCTCGATGTCCATGGCTTTGTGAACACCACCAATGCGTGCAACTTCTTCATTGTGCGGAAAGGCGAGGTTTGGACTTCCACTGGTGATTATTGCATGAACGGCATCACGCGGCAGAAGGTGATAGATGTCTGCCGCGCCGATGGCATTCCGGTATTTGAGAAGAACTTCTCGCTGGTCGAGACCTATGGCGCCGAAGAAGCTTTTTTGACCGGCACGTTTGGCGCGCAGACCCCCGTGGGCGAGATCGATGGCCGGAGGATCGGTGATGGTCAGATGGGGGAGATGACCAAGCGGATTCGCGGACTCTACAAAGACCTGGTGGCGCGTGATGTGGTTGGATGACGAAGGGGGCTTTGCCCCCCGGCCTGCGGCCTCCCCCCAGGATATTTGTGAAGCAGAGAAGCAGGCGGCACGCCGGTCTGCGTATGTATCATTTCCATACCGGTTCCATACGGAGTCCATATCATGAAAATCGCTATGTGGTCTGGCCCCCGCAACCTTTCGACAGCCATGATGTATGCCTTCGCCGCACGCGGCGATTGCGCGGTTTGGGATGAGCCCTTTTACGCCGCCTATCTCCGCGAAAGCGGTTCCGCTCACCCTTTGGCCGCCGAAATCATCGCCGCCCATGAGGCCGATCCAGCCAAGGTCGCGGCGCGCTGCGCGGGGGTGATCCCTGACGGCAAAGCGCATTTCTATATGAAGCATATGCCGCACCATATGCTGCCTAGCTTCCCGCTCGATTGGGCGGATGATTGCGTCAACATTCACCTGATCCGCCATCCCTCCCGGGTGATCGCGAGCTATGCGGCCAAGCGCGAGACAGTGACGCTCGACGATATCGGCTTTCGGCAACAAACCGCGCTTTATCAAAAGCTTGGCGGCGTGATCATCGACAGCGATGAAATCCGAAAGGCCCCCCGCGCGGTTCTGGAAGCGCTCTGTGAGACCATTGGGCTGCCCTTTACCGGCGCCATGCTGCACTGGCCCAAGGGCGGTCATCCGAGTGACGGGGTTTGGGCGAAACACTGGTATGCGGCGGTTCATGACAGCACCGGGTTTGCCGGGGCCGAAGGGCCATTGCCGGTGACGGCGGAGGCCCATAAGCCGCTTCTGGTTGCCGCCTTACCGCATTACGAGCGGATGCGTGCCGAGGCGCTGACCATCTGAGCCACCGTCATGGAAATGTCGCTTGAAGCCCGCCAGTTAGGGTGGGAAACTGCGCCATGGAAATGCTGAAGACTTGGGCCGACTGCGCCGCTGATCTGATCGCCGTCGCCGCTGGCCGAAAACCCGCAGATTTGGTGTTGAAAAACGCCCGCCTAGTGAATGTGCAAAGCCGCGAAGTGCTCGATGGCTGGGATGTGGCCGTGGCCTGTGGCCGCTTCGCTTATGTCGGCCCTGATGCGGAACACACCATCGGACCCGACACGCAGGTCGTTGATCTCCAAGGGCAATATCTAATCCCCGGTCTCTGTGACGGGCATATGCATATCGAGTCGGGCATGTTGACACCGGCGGAGTTCGCCCGCGCCGTCATCCCGCATGGCACCACAACCATGTTCACCGACCCGCATGAAATCGCGAATGTGTTTGGCTTGCGCGGTGTGAAGCTGATGCATGACGAAGCGATGCTGCAGCCGGTGAATATCTGTACGCAAATGCCGTCCTGCGCCCCCTCTGCACCTGGCTTGGAGACCACCGGTTTCGAGATCGGCCCCGAAGATGTGGCCGAGGCGATGACCTGGCCCGGCATCATCGGGTTGGGCGAGATGATGAACTTCCCAGGCGTGGTTGCGGGCGACGACATGTTGCTGGCCGAAATGGCGGCGACCGCGCGGGCCGGCAAGGTGATCGGCGGGCACTATGCCTCCCCCGATCTCGGGCCCGATTTCCACGCCTATGCGGCCGGTGGCCCGGCGGATGACCACGAAGGCGTGGCCGAAGACGACGCGATTGCGCGCGCGCGCCAAGGGATGCGGGCGATGCTGCGGCTCGGCTCCGCCTGGTATGACGTCGAAAAACAGATCACTGCGGTGACAGAACGTGGGCTCGACCCACGCAATTTCATTCTCTGCACCGATGATTGCCATTCCGGCACGTTGGTCAACGAGGGCCATATGAACCGGATCTTGCGCCATGCAATCGAATGTGGCTGTGACCCGTTGATCGCGCTGCAAATGGCCACGATCAACACGGCGACCCATTTCGGGCTTGAGCGCGAATTGGGCTCCATCGCGCCAGGGCGGCGGGCCGATATGATCGTGACCTCCGATCTGCGCAGCCTGCCGATTGAGACCGTCTACGCCCGTGGTCAGAAGGTCGCGGAAGACGGTGCCTGCCTCGTCGATTGTCCGCATCTGGACTGGCCCGCCGACACCCGCGCCTCGGTCCATCTTGGCAAAGAGATCACGGCGGCGGACTTCGAGATTGCCGCACCCGACGGGGCCAATCAGGTGAAAGCCAAGGTCATTGGTGTGGTCGAAAACCAAGCCCCGACGCAGGCGCTCACCGCTGATTTGCCGGTGCGTGACGGGATCGTCGAAGGCCAAGGCCCGGTCTGCCAGATTGCCCTGGTTGAGCGGCACAAAGGCACCGGCGGCGTCGTCAATGGCTTCGTTTCCGGCTTCGATTACAAGGGTCAGATGGCGATTGCATCGACCGTCGCCCATGACAGCCACCATATGATTGTCGTCGGCACAGACCGGGAGAACATGGCGAAGGCTGTGATGCGGCTGGCCGAGATCGGCGGCGGGGTCAGCGTCTTCAAAGATGGCGAAGAACTGGCGCTTGTGGAACTGCCCATCGCAGGTCTGATGAGTGATGACCTTGCGTCCCGTGTGGCCGATAAAGCGCAAAACATGGTCGAGGCGATGGCCGCCTGTGGCTGTACGCTCAACAATGCCTATATGCAGCATTCGCTGCTGGCGCTCCCTGTGATCCCGGAACTGCGTATTTCCGATCTCGGCCTGGTGGATGTCACCCGGTTCGAGCTCACCGAATTATTTGAAAAGGATAGCCTATGACCGCCCCGACACTGCATCTTCCGGTGGATACGCCCGCCGATGCGGGCGCGAAAAGCTTCACCGACGCAGCCGAGGCCGTTGCCTATCTGCAAGAGCTCTATGAGGGCGCAACCGGATTTCTCAGCAAGCATTTCGCCGAAGTGATCCTGGGCGAGATGCCCGACAAACGCTTCCGCGCCTTCTACCCCGAGATCCGGATCACAACGACCAGTTTTGGCCAGATCGACAGCCGCCTGTCCTTTGGCCACGTGTCGGAACCCGGGACCTACGCCACGACGGTCACACGCCCCGATCTGTTCGAAAACTACCTCACGCAGCAGATCGCTTTGTTGCTCGAAAACCACCAGGTGCCGGTGACAATCGGCCCGTCGACCACGCCGATCCCCGTGCATTTTGCGGTTCTGGGCGATGCCGAAATGCAAGTGCCGCAAGATGGCGCATTGGCATTTCCGTTGCGCGACGTGTTCGACGTGCCCGATCTCGGCACCACAAATGATGAGATCGTCAACGGGTTTGGCTATCACAACGAAGATGGCTCCGGCGCGTTGGCGCCCTTTACGGCACAGCGGATCGACTACTCCCTGGCGCGTCTGGCGCATTACACGGCCACCGCGCCCGAGCATTTTCAGAACCATGTGCTCTTCACCAACTACCAGTTCTATGTCGAAGAGTTCGTCGCCTTCGGCCGCGCCGCGCTCCGCGACCCCGAAAGCGGCTACACGGCCCTGGTTGGCCCCGGAAATGATGTGATCACCGACCCGGAGCAGCCGCTCAACACGCCACTGAAACTGCCGCAAATGCCAACCTATCACCTGAAACGAGAGGGCGGCGGCGGCATCACTTTGGTTAATATCGGGGTTGGTCCGTCGAACGCCAAAACCGCGACCGATCATATCGCGGTTCTGCGCCCGCATGTCTGGCTGATGGTCGGCCATTGCGCGGGGCTGAGAAACTCGCAGAGTCTGGGCGATTTCGTCCTGGCTCATGCCTATCTGCGCGAAGATCACGTGCTTGATGACGACTTGCCGGTTTGGGTGCCGATTCCGGCGCTGGCCGAGGTCCAAATCGCGCTTGAAGACGCGGTGGCGGATGTGAGTGATGTGGAGGGCTATGACCTGAAGCGCATCATGCGGACCGGCACGGTTGCCACCATCGACAATCGCAATTGGGAGCTGCGCGACCATAGCGGCCCGGTGCAACGCTTGAGCCAATCGCGCGCCATCGCGCTTGATATGGAAAGCGCCACGATTGCCGCCAATGGGTTCCGATTCCGTGTGCCCTACGGCACGCTGCTTTGCGTTTCGGACAAGCCGCTTCATGGCGAGTTGAAGCTGCCCGGGATGGCCAGCGCCTTCTACAAAACCCAAGTTTCACGGCATCTTTTGATCGGAATCCGGGCGATGGAGAAGCTCCGCGAGATGCCTCTGGAACGTTTGCATTCCCGCAAATTGCGGTCATTTGAAGAGACTGCCTTCCTCTGAATCGGCAAAAAAGCCCGTTTTTCGGGCTGAAATTGCAGAATTCGGCACACTAAGCGTTGTGTGTTCCTACAATATTCGGGTAGTTTTGCCGCAACGAGCCCTAGGGTTCGGGCAGTATAGGAGAATAAGACCATGGCACAGAAACCCATGACCAAGACCCAACTGGTTGCCGCACTGGCCGATGAGATGGGCAGCGACAAGAAAGCCGCAGGCGCGGCGCTGGACGCGATTGCCAATGTGATCACCAAAGAGGTGTCCAATGGCGGTGCCGCCACCATCCCCGGTGTGGGCAAAGTCTATTGTCGCGAGCGGCCCGCACGTATGGTGCGCAACCCCGCCACCGGCGAGCAGATCCACAAAGACGCCGACAAAGTGGTCAAGGTGACCATTGCCAAGGCTCTGAAGGACAGCGTGAACGGCTAATCGCCCACGTTTGCAAAGACCAAAGAGGGTCGCCGATGAGGCGGCCCTTTTTCATGTCCCGATGTTCCGTTTCTTGCGCCTAGTGCCACTGTGCATGTGAGTCTCGCAAGAACCGGGTCGAGCCACCCAAAGCGCGCTGCCATAGCCCCCTGATCATTCATCCTTCAGGAGGCTTTCATGCAACTCGAAAACAAAACCATCCTCATCACTGGTGCCAGCAGCGGGATCGGCAAAGCCGCCGCGCATCTCTTCGCTCGTCAGGGTGCGCGACTCGTCCTGGGTGCGCGGCGCGCGCCAGAACTGTCAGAGATCGCCGATGAGATTTGCAAAAACGGCGGCAAAGCCGTTCCGCTGGCCGGCGATGTGACCGATGAAAGCTACGCTCAAGCCCTCGTAAGCTTGGCTCAATCTAAATTTGGCGGACTCCATGGCGCATTTAACAACGCGGGCCTGATGGGCGAGATGGGTCCGGTTGCCAAGATGGCGACGGCCACTTGGCACACTGTTCTCAACACCAATCTGACGAGCGCGTTTTTCGCGGCCAGGGCCCAGATCCCGGCCTTGCAATCGCAGGGCGGCGCGATTCTTTTCACCTCTTCTTTCGTTGGGGTCAGCAATGGCGGAATGCCGGGAATGGCCGCTTATGCCGCCTCGAAGGCCGGATTGATCGGGTTGGTCAAGACGCTCGCCATGGAACACGGGCCCGAGGGCATCCGCATCAACGCCCTTCTTCCAGGTGGCACGCGCACGCCGATGGCGGGCGATGACCCGGACGGTCATGCCGTCGTCGCAAGACTGCACCCCCTCAGACGTCTGGCCGAACCGAAGGAAATCGCCGCGACGGCCGCTTTTCTGCTCTCCGATGACGCTTCATTCATTACAGGCGCCCCCATCTTGGCCGATGGGGGTGTGTCGACCCAACTCCTCTGATCTCGGGACGCGTTGCATCTCCGGCGCAAATCGGAAAGGGTCGCCACATCAGGCGGCCCTTTTCACGAGACAGATCATAAGATGGACATACGCGCGATCCTGCTTGGGCTGAGCTTTGCCATCATTTGGTCCTCGGCTTTCACATCGGCGCGGATCATCGTCGAGGCGGCCCCGCCCCTGACCGCGCTCGTGCTGCGCTACGCGCTTTCCGGTGCGGTCGGCGTCGCTATTGCGTTTTGGCTCGGACAAAACTGGCGGATTACACGCGGGCAGTGGCGCGCCGTGCTCATCTTTGGCGTCTGCCAGAATGCCATCTATTTGGGGCTGAATTTCGTTGCCATGCAGTGGATCGAGGCCTCGCTCGCCGCGATTATCGCCTCGACCATGCCGCTTATGGTGGCCGCCGCCAATTGGATCGTTTTCCGCGAACGCCTGCCGATTATGGGCGTTTTGGGCCTTGGGGCTGGGTTCGGCGGCGTGGCATTGATTATGGGGGACCGGCTGACGGTTGGTGCCGATGGCCTTGGCATCGCCCTTTGCTTGATCGGCGCGGCGGCACTCACGATCGCAACACTGGCGGTGCGCAGCGCCTCGTCGGACGGCAAGAATCTGTTGATGATCGTGGCCCTGCAAACCCTGGTTGGCGGCCTGGCCCTCTTGCCCTTCGCGGTTGCCCTAGAGCCTTGGGACGTGACCTGGTCCTGGCAGTTGGTCGCAGCGTTCCTTTACACCAGCTTCGTGCCGGGCCTTTTGGCCACCTGGATTTGGTTCATCCTGGTGGGCCGCATCGGTCCGACCCGCGCGGCGACCTTCCACTTTCTCAACCCGTTTTTCGGCGTCGCCATCGCCGCACTTTTGCTCAGCGAGCGGTTGACCTTGGCCGATGTGATCGGCGTGGTGATCATCGCGGGCGGCATCCTAGCCGTGCAACTGGCCCGTCAGCGATCGTAACACGGCCTCACGCAAAGGTTGGGTGACTTTAGCCACCACCTGTCGCAGATCAGGTTTATGGAGTTTGTCTTCGCCTTCGGCGCAGGCCTGCTGACGCTGATCAATCCTTGCGTTTTGCCGGTTTTGCCCATCGTCCTGGCCAGCGCGCTGCAAGCCAGCCGTTGGGGACCTTTGGCTTTGGCTGCGGGTATGGGGCTGACCTTTGTCGGGCTTGGTATGGCCGTCACGGCCGCTGGTCATCTGATCGGGTTGACGGTCGAGACTGTGGCACAGGTTGGTGCTGTGATGATGATCCTCTTTGGCCTCGTCATGCTGGTCCCACGCTTTTCCGAAAGGTTCGCAACCGCCACCGCCGGGTTTTCCGCCCGCGCCGATACCGGGATGGATCAGATTGACCGCCAAGGCTGGCAAGGTCAGTTTCTGGGCGGCATGTTACTGGGCGCAGTGTGGTCGCCTTGCGTTGGGCCGACCCTTGGTGGGGCGATCTCTATGGCCAGCCAGGGCGAGAGCCTCCTTCGCGCCGGCGCCATCATGCTGGCCTTTGCTTTCGGGATCGGGGCTGTGATCGTGGCGCTTGGCTATGGCGCCCGCTCGGTCCTGCAAAGACGCCAAGCGCTGATGCGCCGTATTGCGACCAGCGCCAAACCCGTTCTCGGCGCGGCCTTCCTCTTTGTCGGTGTCGCGATCCTCATGCGCTGGCATTACATAGCTGAGGCTTGGCTTTTGGATATTCTACCGATTTGGCTGCAAGACCTATCGGTCGCTTTGTGAAGGAGAACAATTATGAACCGTCGAGAATTGTTGATCATGGGTGCCGCATCTGCGGTGATGTTCCCCAACCTGGGCCACGCCACCACCTTAAATTACACACCTGGTCTCGCTCAGGAACGCCTCGCTGCCGGAGAGACAGTGCTGTTGGACTTCGCGGCCCATTGGTGCACCACCTGCCGCGCGCAGGAACGGGTGATTGGTCAATTGCGCGGTGACAACCCTGCCTATGAAGATGCGATCACATTCATCCGGGTCGATTGGGATCAGTATAGCGGCGCGGAAATTACCCAACGCCTTGCCGTGCCTCGCCGGTCAACACTCATCCTGTTGCGCGGGGATGAAGAACTTGGCCGGATCGTCGCGGGCACCCGTACCGCCGATATTCAGGCTTTGCTGGATTTGGCGCTGACCTAACGCGGGGCGTCCGTCGAGATAATTTGAACATTATCGACAGCCCAACTGGCGGTTTCGATCCCGCCCGCGAGGGTAGACCCGAAGCCGATCCTGAGAGTCTCGCCCGGGGTTTCTGCCGTGATCCGCACGTGAACCGTTTGATCTTCGGTCGCGGGTCCGCCATTGACGAAGCCGCGGTGGCGGCTTGAGGTCTGGTCCACTGTCATCTCGACGTCGACGTGCGCAAGCTCTTCCACATGCAGCATTTGATCCGCCATCAAATCTGGACGGGTCGAAAAACTGCGTCGTGTGACAGGCGTGCCATTGATGAAGACGACGATCTCCTCCAACGCCCAGTCATCTATCGCATGAAGATCAAAGCTGATCACCACATGCGACCGCGCAGGATCGATTTCATAGGTTCGGGACACGGCTTCTTCGCCACCGGTGCCGCCAAAGCGACCAAGTATCCCACCGAACCCAACAGCGCTCTCATCGGTCGCGCCGCCGATCCACCCCGGGGCGCCACGCGCAAAATCCTCCGATGAGATCAAGCGATCTGCCTCGGTGAGAATTGAGACGCCTTCCAAGCGTAATCCCATGGCTGGACCGGTCTCACCAAACCCAGATTTGATGAAGGCCCCCGAAGCCAAACCCAAAGCGATCAGTGCGGCGATGGTCAAAGACCAGTCAACCGAAACGGACCGAATGCGCCAAGCAAGGCCGCTGAAAAACGACATAAGACATCCTTTAAATTTCCCCAATTTCGACGTTTTTCGTCGAATTATGGCAGAAAAAAGGCAGCTTGGTGAAGCTTTCGAAGCACTGTCTCCGAATTGGAAACCGTCCGCCATTCGCACGCGAACTGTTCCGATTCAGACAGGGAATGATGCATTTTTGATCAGGCCGAACCTCAAGTCGCCCCTAAATGGGCACCAGAATCGGATCGCCTGATTTCGCTACAATACTTTGTTTTTCAGTGGAATTGTTGACTTGAAATGAGGACCGTCCAGATCACGCAGGCGTCGGTTTTGGATCAGCCGATGGGTCCGACCGTTGTGCCGACCTGTCCACGATGAAGCAACAAATGGTCCAAAACCACGCAGGCCACCATCGCTTCACCCACCGGAACAGCTCTGATTCCGACACATGGGTCGTGCCGTCCTTTTGTCACAATCTCCGCCGCCTCGCCCGATTTGGTGATGGTCTTTCTGGGCGTCAAAATGCTCGATGTCGGCTTCACCGCGAAACGAACGATCACATCCTGACCGGTGGAAATTCCACCTAGAATACCGCCTGCATGATTGGAGCTATAGACCGGACCATTGTCGCCCATGCTGATCTCATCTGCATTCTCGCTCCCGGTAAGGGCCGCGGCCGCCATCCCGTCGCCAATCTCGACGCCTTTGACAGCGTTGATCGACATGCAAGCGGCGGCAAGATCGGTATCAAGCTTGCCATAGATCGGCGCGCCCAACCCTGCAGGGAGGCCCGAGGCGACAACTTCGATCACAGCGCCCACGCTATCGCCCGATTTACGAAGCCCGTCGAGATATCCGGCCCATTCTTCAGCGGCCATCGCGTCGGGCGTCCAAAACGGGTTCTTCTCGATCTCCGCCAGGTCAACCCGCGACCGATCAATCTGATGCGGTCCCATCTGCACCATATAGCCGGTGATTTTGACGCCGGGCATCAAGGCATCCAACGCCGCCCGCGCCACGCCGCCCGCCGCCACACGCGCCGCAGTCTCCCGTGCCGAAGACCGGCCACCGCCGCGGGGGTCGCGGATCCCGTATTTCTGCCAGTAGGTGATATCCGCATGCCCGGGCCGGAACTTCTCGGCGATATCACCATAGTCTTTCGAGCGCTGATCGGTATTGCGGATCATCAACTGGATCGGCGTGCCGGTGGTTTTCCCTTCATAGACGCCAGAGAGGATTTCCACCTCATCGGCCTCGCGCCGCTGCGTGGTGTATTTGTTCTGGCCGGGTTTCCGCCGGTCGAGCCAGTGCTGCAACCCGGCGGCGTCAATCGGCACGCCTGGCGGGCAGCCATCCACCGTCGCGCCAAGCGCGGGACCGTGGCTTTCACCCCAGGTGGTGACGCGGAAGAGATGGCCGAATGTATTAAATGACATGGACCGCAGCCTTTCTATGGTCCGGGCGGGTTAGCCCGATCCTACGCGATTGCCAAGGCTTGTCACGAAGCAGGCCGCGAACGCTCATTTTGTTTAATGCTAAACTATTTCCCAATAGCCCATAATTTACCTTGCAGCCTGTCGGCTCACCAGATAGGCCTAGCGCTACCTCGGGGTGGTCCATTGGACCTGAGATGCATGATGCGGACCCGTAGAACCTGACCCGGTTAAGACCGGCGGAGGGAAGGTAAAAGACCAACGGTCTCAGCCTCACTTCGCCCGTCGCAATGGAGGCGTGAGATGAGACACACCATCATGGCAACGGCGTTTTCCCTGATCGCAGCATCGGCTGCGGCAGACACACCCGTTTTGTCGATTTATACCTATGACAGCTTTGTTGCCGATTGGGGGCCTGGCCCGCAGATCGAGGCGGCCTTTGAAGAAACCTGCGAATGTGACCTACAGTTCACCGGCGCGGGTGATGGCGCGGCGCTTTTGGCCCGCATCCGGCTTGAGGGTGCAAATTCCGATGCCGATATTGTTTTGGGCCTCGATACCAATCTGACCCATGCGGCGACCGAGACCGGCCTTTTCGCGCCGCACGGTATCGCCGATCCCGCACTGACGTTGCCCATCGCCTGGGACGACGAGACGTTCCTGCCCTTCGATTGGGGCTATTTCGCTTTCGTCCACAACACCGACATGGCCGATGTCCCGACCAGCTTTGCCGCATTGGCGGAGAGCGACGCAAGAATCGTCATCCAAGACCCTCGATCCTCAACCCCGGGTCTGGGCCTGCTGATGTGGGTCACCGCTGCCCACGGTGATGAGGCAGGTACGATCTGGGAAGGTTTGGCTGATAACATTGTCACCGTCACCCCCGGCTGGTCGGCGGCCTATGACCTGTTCTTGGAAGGAGAGGCCGATATGGTCCTCTCTTATACCACCTCGCCCGCCTATCACCTTATCGCGGAGGAAGACCCAAGTAAGGCTGCCGCCGCGTTCGATGAAGGGCATTACATGCAGATCGAAGTGGCTGGCATGCTCGCCAATAGTGATCAGCCCGAGTTGGCACGGCAATTCCTGGCCTTTATGCTCACTGAAGAATTCCAAAATGTCATCCCCACCACCAATTGGATGTATCCTGCGGCACTCGCACCCGAGGCCTTGCCCGATGGGTTCGACACTTTGATCAGACCCAACCAGGCCCTGCTTCTGGCCCCAGAAGAGGCCGCCGCCCTCCGCGCATCGGCCCTGGACATATGGCTGAACGCGCTCAGCCAGTAACTGGCCTGCAAAGCCTAGGGGCCGGGATCGCCACATTGGTGGCCCTGGCCCTTTTGGCGCCACTTGTCGCCGTCGCGCTGCGGGCAGAGGCCGCCTCGGCCCTTAACAGTTCCGATTGGGCCGCGATCCGCTTCACAATCCTGCAAGCGCTTCTCTCAGCGGTCCTCAGCGTCGCGCTCGCGATCCCCGTGGCCCGCGCCCTCGCGCGCCGCCGCTTCCTGGGCCGCCGCGTCTTGATCACGCTCATGGGTGCGCCATTTCTCCTCCCGGTGATTGTCGCGGTGTTCGGCCTGCTCGCAGTCTTTGGCCGAAACGGCTGGATCAGCCAAGCGCTTGGCGCCTTCGGCCTGCCACCTCTGGAAATCTACGGCCTCCACGGTGTGGTTCTGGCCCATGTCTTCTTCAACTTGCCCCTGGCAACACGGCTGTTCCTACAAGGCTGGCAAGCCATCCCGTCGGAACGGGTCCGCTTGGCGGCGTCGCTCGGCTTCACACCGCGCGATATCTGGCGCCATTTCGAGATGCCGATGTTGCGCGCCACCGCCCCGGGGGCCTTTCTGGTGATCTTCCTGATCTGCACCACCAGTTTCGCGGTGGCGCTCACCCTTGGCGGTGGTCCGCGTGCCACGACGGTGGAGCTCGCGATCTACCAAGCCTTTCGCTTCGACTTTGATCTCAGTCGCGCCGCGATGCTCGGAGCCGTCCAGGTCCTGATCTGCGCCAGCGCAGCCATCCTGGCCTTCCGCTTCGCCGTGCCCCGTGTTTTGGGCAGTGGGCTTGATCGACCCGCGATGCAGTGGGAGGCCTTTGCCGAACGCGCCAGGGTCACTGATGCCGCCTTTCTGACCATCGCCGCTTTGTTCTTGATCCTGCCGATGGCCGCGCTTGTGGCCAAAGGTTTGCCGGCGATTTGGTCCCTGCCACCATCCGTCTGGCAAGCCGCGCTTCGCTCAATCCTGCTGGCCGTTAGCTCGGCCATGCTGGCTTTGCTCGTGGCTCTGCCGATGGCGGCTGTGATGGCCCGCAGACACCAAACTGGGCTTGAGTTGGTCGGCACGCTTAGCATCGCCATTTCACCACTTGTGCTCGGCACGGGTCTGTTCCTGATCTTGCAACCCATTGCGAACCCGGTCGCTCTGGCGCTGCCTGTCACGGGGTTGGTCAACGCCCTGATGAGCCTGCCGTTCCTCCTCCGCGCGCTGACTCCGGCTTTCGCAGAGGCAGAAGCCACGCAAGGGCGACTCGCGGACGCTCTAGGCCTGCAAGGGATGCACCGGCTTCGGCATGCGATTCTGCCCCGCCTCCGCGCGCCCCTTGGGTTTGGCGCGGGCTTGGCCGCTGCGCTTTCGATGGGCGATCTGGGTGTCATCGCCCTCTTTTCCTCTCCCGCGCAGGGCACCTTGCCGCTGGAGATGTATCGCCTGATGGGCTCGTACCGCACCGATGATGCCCAAGGCGCGGCTCTTCTGTTGCTGTTTCTGAGCCTCGGGCTGTTCTGGATCTGTGATCGTGGAGGCCGTCGCCGTGTTGGAGCTTAAATATCTCACCGTTCAGGCGGGTGACTTCACCCTTTCCGCCGATCTCACCCTTGCTGCCGGGCAGCGGCTCGCGGTCATCGGCGCATCCGGTGGCGGGAAATCGACCCTTTTGAACGTCATCGCCGGGTTTTTTCTGCCCGATAGCGGCCAAGTCATCATCGACGGGGTGGATCGCAGCCGGGCCAGGGTCGCAGAGCGCCCGCTCAGCATCCTCTTCCAAGACGGCAATTTGTTCCCGCATCTGAGCGTTTTTGACAACGTGGCTTTGGGGGTCCGGAGCAATCTGCGGCTGACGGACGCCGAGCACGCGCGTGTGGAGAAGAGCCTTATTCAGACAGGGATGGGCGGCATGGGTGCCCGGATGCCTGCCTCCCTCTCTGGTGGGCAGCAATCGCGCGTGGCGCTTGCGCGGATGCTGGTGCGCGATACGCCTCTCGCGCTGATGGATGAGCCGTTTTCAGCCCTCGACCCTGGGCTGCGGCGTGAGATGCTGGATCTGGTGACGCAGCTTTGCGACGAGTCGGGCCTGACCCTCGTTTTGGTCACCCATGACCTACGCGAGGCCGCGGCCCTCTGCACCGACTTGTGTCTCTTGGAAGATGGCCGGATTACAACTCAGGGCCCGATCAAGACACTGCTCACTGATCCGCCAGCCACCCTGACACCCTGGCTCTAACGAAAAACGCGCCCCGGAGGGCGCGTTTTCCAGATTGATTTCGGTGATGCGTTATTCCGCAGGCGTCCCAGATTTGGCGCGTGCCTTGACCGGCGCCCAGATACGCTTGTTGGTCAGGTACAACAGCACTGTCAGGAAGCTGAGAATAATGATCGCGGTGAAGCCCATATTCTTGCGCGCCATCATCTGCGGTTCGGCGGTCCACATCAGGAAGGCGGCGACATCCAGAGCCATCTGCTCTTCGGTCGCAACGGTGCCATCGTTATACTCAACAGCCCCTTCCCAGAGCGGCGGCGCCATCGAGATCAAGCCGCCAGAGAATGTCTCGTTTTCGTAGAAAATCGTCCCGGCCTGCTCAACCTCTTCACCGGTGTAATAGAGCAGGAGCGACGTGATGTATTCCGCACCACCGATCCCCCGGAAGAGCTGGTTCAAGCCCAACCCATAGGGCCCATGGAACCCGGCGCGAGCTTTGGCCATCAGGCTCAAATCAGGTGCCGTGTCCAGGTTCGAGCCCGGGAAATTGTCGTTCGGTGTGGCCGCGCGCCAATCATCCAAATCGGGGTCGAACACCTCGAAGAATTCGGCATAGGCCCGCACTTGGTCCTCAGGCATGCCAAGGCCGTTTTCATCCGACAGGGTGCGGATCGGCACATATTGCAGCCCGTGGCAGGCGGCGCAGACCTCGGTATAGACCTGCAGCCCGCGTTGCAGCTGGTTCTGGTCATAGGTTCCGAACGGCCCCTCGAAAGAGAAGCTGTAATCGGTCACATGACCGTCTCCGCCGGCCGCCATCGCCCCTCCAGTCGAAAGGGCCAGCGCGGTCAGGGTGCTTAGAGCAAGGTTCCTGAACATGTCAGTATTGTCCTTTCTTCACTCAGCCGGGTTCGAAACAGGAGCGGACGCGCCGCCTTTGCCTGCCTCGGGGCCGTAATGGGCGTTGAAGTCGTCTTCGATGGTCTCGGGCTGAGGCAGCGGTTTCTCGATCACGCCGAGGATTGGCAAGACGACCAAGAAATACGCGAACCAGACAGCAGAGCCGATCAGCGCGATATAGGGGTAGATCCCTTCCGCCGGTCGCGCGCCCACCCACATCAACACGAAGAAGTTGACGATGAAGACCCAGAACCACCATTTGAACATGGGCCGGTAGCGACCCGAGCGGACCGAAGAGGTGTCCAGCCACGGCACCAGGGCCATGACCAGGATCGCACCAAACATCGCCAAGACGCCGAAGAACTTCGCGTCGATGATGCCGCCGGTGATCCAGCTTGTCGCAATCACGACCCAAACCTCACCATCGAAGGCGCGCAGGATCGCGTAGAACGGCAAGAAGTACCATTCGGGCACGATATGCGCCGGCGTGGCCAGCGGGTTGGCCTCGATATAGTTATCGGGGTGGCCTAGATAGTTCGGCATAAAGCCCACAACCGCGAAGAACGCGACCAGGATCGCCGCCAGGGCGAAGAGGTCCTTCATCACGAAATAGGGCCAGAAGGGCAGCGTATCCGCATCCGCCTCTTTCCGCGAGGTCCGACGTACTTCAACACCGGTCGGGTTGTTGTTGCCCGTGGTATGGAACGCCCAGACATGCACGATCACCAGACCCAAGATCACGAAGGGCAGCAGATAGTGCAGCGACAGGAAGCGGTTCAGCGTGGCGTTGTCGACCGATGGCCCGCCAAGCAGCCATGTCTGGATCGCATCGCCCACGAAGGGGATCGCGCCGAAGAGGCCGGTGATCACGGTCGCACCCCAGAAGGACATCTGACCCCAAGGCAGAACGTAACCCATGAACGCGGTGCCCATCATCATCAGATAGATCAGCATGCCGACGATCCAGGTGATCTCACGCGGGGCCTTGTACGACCCGTAGTAGAGACCCCGGAAAATGTGCAGATAAACCGCGATGAAGAACAGCGATGCGCCGTTTTGGTGGATATAGCGCAGTGCCCATCCGCCGTTCACGTTGCGCATGATGTGCTCGACCGAGGCAAAGGCCAGGTCCACATGCGGTGTGTAATGCATCACCAGGATTATGCCGGTGATGATCTGCATCACCAAGCAGAACACCAGAACGATGCCCCAAATCCACATCCAATTGAGGTTCTTGGGGGTCGGGATCATCAATGTGTCATACATCAACGAGACAATCGGCAGCCGCTTATGCAGCCACTTTTCGCCGTTCGATTTCGGTTCGTAATGGTCGTGGGGAATTCCAGACATGCGCGCGTTCCTCCTTAACCCAATAGGATTGTGGTTTCGTCCACGAAGGACGCGGTGGGGACCGGAAGGTTCTCCGGCGCGGGTCCACGACGAATGCGGCCCGAGGTATCATAGTGAGAGCCGTGGCAGGGGCAGAACCACCCGCCGAAATCGCCAGCGCCATCACCAAGCGGAACGCAGCCCAGATGGGTGCAAACGCCCCACATCACCAGCCACTCGCCCGTGTTCTCGCCGTCGCCGAAGGGCGCCAGGGCCCGGTTCTCATCGGCGGCGTCCAACTCTTCGGCGGAGTTCGCGTTCCGCGCGATGGGGTCCATCAGGTCGGAAATCTCGACCGCACGAGCCTCGTCGATCTCTTCTTGGCTCCGGTGGCGCACGAAAATCGGCTTACCCAGGAACAAAACCGTCAGCTGCGAGCCGACCGGCAAATCGCCGACATCCACGCGAAGTGTCGATGCGGCTTGCACATCGGCTGACGGGTTCATCTGGTTGATCAGTGGCCAAACAGCGGCACCAACCGTGACAGCACCCATACCCCCTGTTGCGTAGTACAGAAAGTCGCGGCGCGAGCTGGGATGATCTTCTGCGTGTGACACCGAGCACGTCTCCCTCATCATTGGTTCAGGATCTCTGAACCGTAAAATCCCTCAAGGCCGCGGAATCCCCCCGCAGCCGATCTCGGGCGTGTTTATGAAATGGAAGGGTAGGCGTCCAGTGGACAATCGCCCGCAGTCAGGCCGAAGTGTCGCAGGGAAAACTGCGCGATTTCCCGCGAAATACGATCCGAAAGGGGGAATGTGATGGCGAATTGTCTTGTTGATGCGCTCTTGGCCGGCGCCGAAACCGCGCCCAAGACACCGTTTGCGACGGCGGCGGATGGCACGGTCTATGACCGCGCAGCGCTTGCGCTTGGGGCGCGAAAAATGGCGACCGCCTTGATTGATCAAGGCATTCTGCCCGGGGATCGGGTCGCTGTTCAAGTTGGCAAAAGCCTTGCTTCGCTTGAGCTTTATCTTGGCACGGTCATGGCGGGTGGCGTCTTTCTACCGCTCAACACGGCCTATACCGCGGCCGAGGTCTCCTATTTTCTTGGCAATGCCACGCCCCGCGTATTCGTCTGCGACCCGGCGGAGCAGGCAGGTCTGATCTCCGTCGCTGAAGCCGCTGGCACCCAGACCGTTCTCACCCTTGATGGTAAGGGCGAGGGCACACTGGCCGACGCGCAGTCACGGGCAATCCCCTTAGAGCAGTCCATTCCACGCCGTCCCGACGATCTAGCCGCGATTCTGTACACCTCGGGCACCACGGGCCGTTCCAAAGGCGCGATGCTCAGCCATCACGCGCTTCTGTCGAACAGCCAGACCCTGACAGATCTCTGGCGCTTTACCGAGGCGGATGTGCTGATCCACGCGCTGCCGATCTATCACACTCATGGGCTTTTCGTGGCGACCAATGTCGCGCTGCTCTCCGGTGCATCGCTGGTCTTTCTGCCCGGATTCGATGCGGATGCGATCTTGGAGGCCATGCCGCAGGCGACCGCGATGATGGGCGTGCCGACATTCTACACGCGCCTCCTCGCTGATCCGCGCCTGACACCTGACCGGACGGCCAATATGCGCCTGTTCATCTCCGGATCCGCGCCGCTTTTGGCAGAAACCCATCGCGACTGGGAAGCGCGCACCGGTCACCGCATCCTCGAACGCTATGGGATGACGGAGACCAATATGAACACCTCCAACCCTTATGAGGGGGAGCGGCGCCCGGGAACCGTGGGTTTTCCGCTGCCAGATGTGACGTTGCGGATTATGGGTGAGGATGGGGTTGAGGTTGCGCCGGGCGAGATCGGTGTGATCGAGGTGCGTGGCCCCAATGTCTTCTCGGGCTATTGGCAGATGCCGGAAAAAACCGCCGAAGAGCTGCGCCCCGATGGGTGGTTCATTACAGGCGATCTTGGGCGGGTCGATGCCGACGGGTATGTCACCATTGTCGGGCGCGCCAAGGATTTGATCATCTCAGGCGGCTTCAACGTCTATCCGAAAGAGGTCGAGAGCTTGATTGACGATCTTCCCGGTGTGTTGGAAAGCGCGGTGATCGGTGTGCCGCATCCGGATTTTGGCGAGGCTGTCATCGCCCTTGTCGTGCCGGACGGCTCAGGGGCCGTATCGAGAGACAGCATCCTAGCAGGCATTGCCGATCAACTGGCGAAGTTCAAACGGCCCAAAGAGGTACTTTTCCTCGACGCTTTGCCGCGCAACACGATGGGCAAGGTACAAAAGGCCGCGCTTCGCGCCGACCATAGTGATCTACTCAAAGACTAAAGCGGGCGTGTCATATAGCGGTGCATGATCCCCGCATCCTCGAACTCCGGCCCTTCGGCGGCGAAGCCGAGACGCTCATAAAACGGAATCGCATAGGTCTGCCCGTCTAACGCGGCGGTTTTGAACCCCTCCGCTGTCAGGTCCTCCAGTACCGCTTGCATCAGTTGCATGCCCAGACCCGTCCCGCGATGCGACGAGAGCACCGCCACGCGCTGTATCTTCGCCACGCCATCGGCCAGCGGCAAGACCCGCGCGGTTCCCGCCGGGCCGGCCTCATCTTCGGCCAGGAAATGCAGGCATTGGTCGTCCAGGCCGTCCCATTCCTCGGCCGCAGTCACGCCCTGCTCTCCCATGAACACGGTCTGGCGCACCAAATGGCACCCGACCATCCCATCGGCATCCGCGACCCGGAAGATTCTCATGCCGCGGGCGGCATCGTCGACTGCATCGAGGGGCGTTTTGAGATTTTGCCACACCACGCCGCAAGGCTATCCCGCCCGGCGCGCCAATCCTTGTCGCCATGGCGGAAATCGAGATAGCTGAGCGCGCATCCAACCGCGAGCTGTCCCATATTAAGCGGCCCGTGGAGATGGCTCATCCAACGGCTCTCCAAGGCGTCCAATGCCCCATTAACCTTGCCCCATTGCGCGTCGAGCCAGGGCTCGTACCAGAATTCTTCGGGCCGCACGCGCTTCTCATAGACCATGAGCACGGCTGCCTCCATGATCCCATCCGCCGTTGCCTCCAGCGTCAGCACATCCCAAAGCCGCTCTTCTGGGTAGAGGCCAGCTTGCGCCCGATGATCCAGAAACCGGGTGATGACTCGGCTGTCATAAAGCGCAGGGCCACCATCGCGCAGAAGCGCCGGGATCTTGCCAAGCGGATTGGCCGCCGCGGCTTCGGGCGCGGTGTTCACCGGCGTGGTGCTCACATCGATGATCTCCACATCATCCTGACCGGTCTCGGCCAAAACCACACGGCATTTCCGCACGAAAGGAGAGGGCGGCGAACCCACAAGCTGCATCATTTCAAACGTCTCACTTTGATCCGGGCGAAGCCCGTTGCATCGATTTCTACCCCCGGCCCACGCCGACCAATCCGGTAGACGCGCCGCCAACGGGCACTCGCGTTCATCTGTTCGGGGTCGCGCCGGAGGGTCAAGCCCTCTGGTGTCTCATCCATCGCATCTTCCACCCGTTGGTCGCGGCGTCCGGGCAATGCATAACGAGTTGCGGTATAGACCAAAAGCGCCACCGCGCCATATCGAAGCGCTATCCCGGCAACCGGGGCAAGTTGGATCGGCATCGCGTCCTCCCACGCTGATCTGCTCTTAGAGATAGGAAGCTGCATCCGGCCTGTCTATTCCGGGTCGCTGATTGCCAGCATCAGGGCGGATAACAGTGTGGTCTCCTGACCGATGGGCGACATATTCATATGTGACGCCGCTGCTTCGCGCATCTCGCCGGTTTTGTTCTGGTTCAGCTTCCAGGTCCCAGTGATCTCGGCGACCTCAAAGCGAAATGGCAAGATCATCCGCATAATCCGGTCAAGGGCATCGGTGGGCATCTTCTCCGCCGTCCAGGGCAGTTTCGGCGCAAGTCGCGTCTCGAAACTCTCTGAAAGCCGGTCCAAATGGGCCCTCAGCGTTTCTGGCGGCGCGGGGCAAATCTGTCCTCGCAGATGCACCGCCACATAGTTCCAGGTCGGTACCTGCGCCGGATCGCCATACCAATCGGGGGATACATAACCATCGGGGCCCGTCACAGCGATCACCGCCGGGGTCGACGCGGTCACCGCGCGGGCAATCGGGTTCGACCGGACCAGATGCAACTCCGCTTGCGTGCCCACCGCATCGATCACGAACGGCACATGCGAAATCAGCGGCGCGGGGTCGGCATTGATCGACAACACGCCGAAGCCGCGCTCGCGGGCAAAGGCCAAATTGCGGTCTCGGGGTTCGCCGCGAAAAGCTGGATTTGGATGCATCTGGCTGGTCTCCGGTTAGCGTCCTGTGACCATGCCCATCGGCATAGGATTGACAAGAGATACGACTCTAAGGAAACCGTGTCTCCGCATCGCCAGGAGCCCATGGCGGGTATTTTGTCATCACGGCGGCCAGTCGATCAGAGACCAGGAACCGATCCAACCAACCGACAACGCTTTCCCCCGCTTCCGCGTCGAACCGCGCCTTATCGATCATCGCAAATTGCCGGACGAAGGGCAGGATTGCGAAATCCGCCAGTTTTGGCGCGGCCCCAAACAGCCAATCTCGCCCGGCGATCTGCGCATCCAGCTTAGCAATGAAGGTCATTGCCCTGGCGCGCTCCACCTCGGCATCCAATTCCGGGTGCCGGCTGGCGTATTTCGTGTGATCAAGCGCAGCTTTGAACGGTCCATCCGCCTCGGCAATCAGCCCTTCGCCCATATTAACCATGTCCAGAAGCCCCTCAGGATCATTCTGGCCGAGCGCCCATCGCATCACATCATAGCTTTCGTCGATGCTCTCGCCCCCAACCGTTGCCAAACACGGCACGGTGGCCGAAGGCGATACGGCAAGAAACGCCTCCGGCTTATCCCGCAGCAGAATCTCGCGCAGCGTCACCTCGACCCCGGCGCTCGCAATCGCCAGGCGGGCGCGGATCGCATAAGGGCAGCGGCGGAAGGAATAGAGGATCGCGCGGGTCATGCGCCTAAGCCGTCAACTGCGTGCCCGCCACGCCGGTGATCTCAGCGGTCACGATCTGGCTCTCGGGCTGATTGCTGGCAAACCCCACCTCGGTGAATTGCGCCGTGCGACCCATGCGGGGCGATTCCATCAAAATCTGATGGGTCTTGCCGATCTGCGCCTGCAAATGCGCTTGAACTTGCACCTGACCCAGAGCACGCAGTTTGGCGGCACGCTCCTTGATCGCGGCGCCATGAACCTGCGGCATCCGCGCGGCAGGCGTGCCCTGGCGCGGGGAGTAGGGGAAGACGTGCAGCCATGTCAGATCGCACTCCTCGACCAGGCGCAGCGAGTTTTCAAAATGCGCCTCGGTCTCGGTCGGGAACCCGGCGATGATATCCGCGCCATAAGTCATATCCGGCCGGAGCCGCCGTGCCTCTTCGCAGAACGCTATGGCATCATCGCGCAGATGACGGCGCTTCATCCGCTTCAGGATCAGGTTATCGCCATGCTGCAGGCTCAGATGCAGATGCGGCATCAGACGTGGCTCGGTTGCGATCGCCAGCATCAGGTTCTCATCCACCTCGATAGAATCGATTGACGAAATCCGCAGGCGCGGCAAATCCGGCACGAGTTTCAAGATTCGCATCACCAGATCGCCCAGCTTCGGCTCGGACGGCAGATCGGCACCCCAAGAGGTCAAATCGACCCCTGTCAGCACGACCTCATTATAGCCGCGATCCACCAGGCGTTTGATCTGATCAACCACCACACCGGCGGGGACGGAGCGCGAGTTGCCCCGACCATAGGGAATGATGCAGAAGGTGCAGCGGTGGTCGCAACCGTTTTGCACTTGCACATAAGCGCGGCTCCGCGTGCCGAAGCCATCGATCAGATGACCGGCCGTTTCGGTGACGGACATGATGTCATCAACCTGCACCTTCTCGGTCGCGCCAATGAAGTTCGCGCCGGCCAGATTGCGCCAGGTCTCCGGCTGCATCTTCTCGGCATTGCCGATGACCCGATCGACCTCACCCATCTGGGCAAAGGTCTCGGGCTCGGTCTGCGCCGCGCAGCCGGTCACGACCAACGTCGCGTCCGGGTTCTCACGGCGGAGCTTGCGAATTTCTTGCCGCGCCTTCCGCACGGCCTCGGCGGTCACGGCGCAGGTGTTGACGACCACCGTGTCGCCCAGCCCTGCACTGGCCGAGAGCTCTTTCATTGCTTCGGTTTCATAGGCGTTCAGCCGACAACCGAGCGTATGGAAAACGGGTACGCGGCGGTCCATTAGGTGAGGTTCCTTAAGAAAGTATCGGTCAGAACGCCCGAGAACACATGCGCGCTCGGCCCGGTCATCCTGACCCCATCCTCGCGCCACTCGACCTCAATCTCGCCGCCATCCAGCGTCAACCGCACCTTGCGCCCGGTCAATCCCCGCCGCGCGGCGGCCACAGCCACAGCGCAGGACGACGAGCCCGATGCCAGCGTGATGCCCGTGCCCCGCTCCCAAACCCGCATCCGCAGATGGTCCGGCCCAATCACGTGGCAGAACTGGACATTGGTCCGTTCGGGGAACAACGGGTGATGCTCCGTCTCCGCTCCGCGGACTGCCAAATCCACTGCCTCAGCGTCGTCGACAAAAAACGTGCAATGTGGGTTGCCCATGCCTGTGGCGACAGGATCGCCGTCGATCGGCAGATGATCCGTTTCCATCGCCTCGGCCAGAGGTATGTCGGGCCAATCCATCTGCGGCTGGCCCATATTCACTGATGTCAGCCCGGCGCCCATATCGCGGGCCTCCAGGAGGCCGCGCTCTGTCTTCAGTGTCATCTCGGTTTTGCCGGAAACATCCATTTCATAGCGCGCGATACAGCGGGTGGCATTACCGCAAGCCGCAGACGGGGAGCCATCTGCGTTGAAAAACCTCAACGCCAGATCGGCCTCGTCATCGGGCGAGATGACGGCCAGTTGATCAAACCCAACCCCGCGATGCCGATCCGCCAGCGCACGCGCCAAAGGCGCAGTGATCTCCGCCACGGCCACCCGCGCGTCGATCACCACGAAATCATTGCCGAGCCCATGCATTTTCATGAAGGGCAGGCCGGAAGGGGCAGCCGTGTCAGACATGGGACGGGCATATAGCGCCTCATTGACCACAATGAAATCCCCACGGGTCCGATTTCCGCTTGACGCCTCCGGCAGGCATTTATACTGAGACGTCCTCGAGTGGGCCCTTAGCTCAGTTGGTAGAGCAACTGACTTTTAATCAGTGGGTCGCAGGTTCGAATCCTGCAGGGCTCACCACTTCAGCCGATTTGTGACGACAATTGACCATTCGGGTCATGTTTTCGGTCATTCGCGCGATGCATGAAATAGGGATGTTGTCTGGCACCGGGATCAAAGCTCTCTCTAAGGTATGGCCTTTGATGAGGGGCACTGCTGCCTAAGCTCATTGCTCAGAGGCAGGGCAGCGCTTCACGAAATCTACCGCCCAGGCGATCGGGTCGGCGACATTCCTTTTTGATTGGCTGTCGCTGCCTGGGGCTAAGGTCTTCGGCTGCGTGGGCCTGTTTCTGATCTCGCTTCGATGCCGTCACTATGTGAACTCCGCCTATCTGAAGCGGTTGGCTCAACCAGGTCGCGCAGTCGACCTTTAGAACGGAGTCGGACCTGGCGATGGGGTCGAGGTCATCTTTCGTCCCCGGCGGCGTCTAATGCGGTTGCTGCTTGGGCGAATTATAGCGGTGCGAATGCTGGCGCGATATAGGTGGTAATCGGAACGGTCATGATCTCATCCGCCATCACCATGGTTTTGATTTAGACATACGAGGCTCTGCGCGGCCCGAGCAGCGCGCCGCCGGCACGCACTGGCTCCGCGGCAGGGCTGAGGTGCTGAATATGGGTGCTCCTGCTGAACCGTTTCGACGCATTTTTCGCCTGGCTCAAAGTGATCCGGGTGGTCTTCGTTGAAACGCATGGCGGCGCGTTTGGTCGCTGGTTTGAGACGCGCTTCAAATCGCCGCATCGTTGACCATGCTGTCCGCCAGTTGATCTGGCCGCAACGAGGTCGCGCCAATTTGCGCAAGGGTGATGCTCGTCTCATCACAAAGAACCTCCCATAGCCGGTGCAGCCCCTCTTCACCGCCGGCTGCGATGGCGAATTGAAGGACGCGCCCGAGAAAGGTGAACATCGCGCCGCTGGCGTAGGCTTTCACCACATCTTCCCCGGATCGCAGGCCCGTGTCGAAGAACAGCGGCATCTCTTTGCCAACGGCGGACCTGATCTCGGAGAGAACATCGATCGGCGCAGGTGCACTTTCAAGCTGCCGGGCCCCATGGCTTGAGACCTGTATGGCATCGACGCCCGCTTGCTGCAGAAGGACTGCGTCTTCGGTATCCAACACGCCTTTCACGACCAGACGGCCCGGCCACATGTCGCGCAGTTTTGCCAACGCGCCCCAATCCGCCCGCGCGCGGCTGGCGGTTCGGTCGAAGGCGTAGCCAGGCATCTGGAAATTAGCCATCTCTGGCCGCCCTTTGACCAGCGTCGACAGCGACCATCGCGGGTGTAAAGCGAAATCGATGAACTGTTTCGGACCGATCCGGAACGGCATAGTGAACCCGTGCTGCAACTCGCGCGGACGGCGACCGACTTCGGGGACGTCTACCGTTAGGATGATCGTTTCATAACCAGCGGCCTTAGCCCGCTCGACGAGTTTGAATGTGCCCGTCCCGTCGCCCGTGAAATAAAGCTGGAACCACGCGTTGCCCTCGGCCGCCTCGATCAGCGGCTCCATCGCGGTTGACGCAACCGTGGACACTCCAAGTGGAACCTTCTCACGGGCGGCCAGACGGGCCAGCATGAGATCCGCACCTGGCCCGGACAGATCGCATAGTCCCATCGGGCTGATTCCAAACGGGGCATTGGTCTTTTTACCGAAAACCGAGACCGAGATATCCCGCGCGCTGACATCCCGCAGAATCCGAGGCCGAAGGGTCAGCGCGTCAAAAGCGGCCCGGTTGCGCGCGGCTCCGGTCTCCCGACCAGCCGCGCCATCAATGTAATCGAACACCATCCAAGGCAGACGCCGCCGCGCAAGACGGCGTGCGTCTTCACTAGAGTGAATGCTCGGTGGCATTCTAGCTCGCGACAGCATTCATGAAGCGGTCGCGGATGACGACGGGGTCCATCGTGATCACCGGCATCTTGGCGTTGCCGCTGTCACATTTGACCACGATGATATGCATCTCTCCGCTCTCAAGGGCTTTTTGCAGTACCGCGCCGGTGTCTTTGTCCTGGCACTCGATCACATTCTCACAACCGCAGGCCTCCGCCACTTTGCTGAGCGAGGTTTTCTTGCCCGTGTAGGTCGGCTGATCGCCAGTCGAGCCATAGGAGCCGTTGTCGATGATCATCAGGATGAAATTGTCGGCCACATTGTTCGCGATGGTCGGCAAGGTGCCCATATTCGTCAGGATCGAGCCGTCGCCATCGATCACGATGACCGGCTTGGGCTGCGCCAGGGCCAGGCCAAGCCCAATCGAAGACGCAAGCCCCATCGTTCCCAGCATGTAGAAATTCGTCGGTTGGTCATCGATAGCGTGCAGTTCTTGCGACGGGATGCCGATGTTACAGACGACAAGCTGGTCACGCAGGATCGGGGCGATCTCTCGCAGGATTTCGGAGCGGATCATTGGTCGCCATAGCCTCCCCAGAAAGACGCATCCGTCAGGATCGCCACAGGTTTGTTGCACATGAAGGTGTATTTCAGAATCGTGTCGAGCTCGTCAGCATCGCTTTCCGTGTGGAAATGATAGGTCGGGATATGCAGTTGGTTCAGCAGTGCCTTCGTATGCACGGCCATTTCCACCTGACATGCCACCGGTTCGCGCAATTCGCCGCGATAGCTGATCAGCATCGGCAAGGGCATCCGGTAGTATTGGGTCAGCGTCACAAGCGTGTTGATCGTCACACCAATGGCAGTGTTCTGCATGATGATGGCGGGGCGCTTGCCACCCATATAGGCCCCGGCGCAGAGACCCATGCCCTCATCCTCTTTGTTGGACGGGATGTGGTAAATCTCGGGCCGGGTGTCGACCTCATCAATCACACCGGCCAGTTGTTTGCAGGGCACGGTTGTGATGAAGGACACGTCATTGGCGACGAAATCATCAACAATCTTCTTTGAGATACTCACGGGCTGAAGGGCTCCTGTATTTGGCAACCGGTTGCCGGTTGCGGATGATGGTATGTTACGTTTCCGGCGGGGCTATTCGGCGTCGCGCAGGACATGCACCGCACATGGGGCGTGACGGACAACCCGCGCAGCGGTCGAGCCGAGCAGATAGTCGATTAGACCAGGTTTGTGAGACCCCATCACAATGCAATCGGCCCCTTGAGCCGTCGCGTAATCGATGATGGTGCGGCCGCTATGCCCCTTCTCGACGACGGGTGTCACATTCGCTTGCCCGGCAACCCGCTCGCTCAGCTTCGCTTTGGTGGCAGCAAAGGCTTGGCGCACAACCTCTTCGTCCAGATAGGCGCTGACCGAGCCTTGCGGGGCTTCGTAGACATGGAGCGCGGTGATTTTGCCGTTCTCATTCAAGAGCTTGTTCGCCAGGGCCAGGGCGGTTTTGCCAAACCCGTGGTCGAGCGCCATCGGAACGATGATATGGTCATACATGGCGGGGTCCTTCCAAGGAATATGCGTCTTCACGCATGAGGGTTCAGAACAATCTTCGGCGCGGCGGAGCGCCCGGCGCGTATATCAGCGAAGGCCGATGCGCCATCAGCCAGCGGCCGGGCCTCGGTCCAGTGCAGCGACCCTAGGCGTCCGTCGAAGATGGCCGCCGCCGTCTTGCGGAAATCCTGCGCCGTGTAGGTATAGGTGCCGAAAAAGGTGATCTCTTGCAACGTCATGCGACGAATATCGAGGCCGCCTGTCGCCTCACCGAGGCCAATATGGGCGATCACGCCGCCGGGCCGGGCATGGGCCGAAGCGGTCGCCCGGGTGGCGGCATACCCTACCCCATCGACAACAAGATCGAACTGGGCGCCGCTGGACAGCTTATCGGGTGCCAAGGCCGTTTGGTTCCCGAGGCCGGTCAGGACCTCGCGCCGCGCCTCATTCGGCTCCAAAATCGTCACTTCTGGCACGCCTTGCGCCGTCAGAGACAGGGCCGCGCCCAATCCGATCGCGCCGCCACCAATCACCAGCGCGGTCTCTGCCACGCCCGCCAACGCATGTTTCGCGAGCCGCACCGCGTGCCAGCCACAGGCAATGGGTTCGGCAAGCGCGGCCATATCGAGCGTCACATGGTCGGGCACAGTCACCAGATTCTCATCACGCATGGCGACATATTGCGCAAAAGCGCCTTCCCGGGGCGGCATCGAGATGATCGAGCGCGCGGCGCAGAGATTATCATGACCGCTGGTGCAGGCCGCGCAAGTGCCGCAGGTTACGAGAGGGTTCAACGTCACCCGTTCGCCATCTCGCGCCCCGCCGACCACAATGCCCGCAGCCTCATGGCCTAAGATAAGCGGCGCGGGGCGGCGCTCGTCATGGCCCAAGAAGGCATGCATGTCGGAGCCGCAGATCCCGACCGATAGGATCTTGATCAGCTGTTCGCCCTGCCCCGCCACCGCGTCTGGCACATCGCGAAACGCAAGCGTCTCGGGGCCGTCATAGACCAGCGCTTTCATTTTGCGGTGTACCCTCCGTCAACCATCAGAACATGACCCGTCACATAGGCCGATGCCTCCGAGCAGAGGAACAGGAGCGGTCCGTCGATATCCTCAAGCGTGCCATTGCGCCCGATACAGGTTTGCGCCGCATTGCGCGCCGCGCGCTCCTCATCGACGAAGACTGGTCCGGTCAGTTCCGTCGGAAAAAAGCCCGGCCCGATGGCGTTTGCGTTGATCCCATTGCCCGACCAGGCCTCGGCCATGGCCCGGGTCAATTGACCGATCCCGGCTTTCGACGTGCCATAGGCAATGCCGCCCGGGAAAGCGCGCGTGGTTTGTAGCGAGGCGAAATTGACAATTCTGCCCCACCCTTTGGCCTTCATCGCGGGCACAAGCGCTTGGGTCAGGAAGAAGGGGGCGGCAAGGTTAAGCGCCATGGTGACATCCCACCCCTCTGGCGACACATCATCCGCCGGTTCGCGTGTGTTGATGCCTGCGGCATGGACCACGATATCGGGGGCGCCAAACGGCTCAGCAACCTGTTGCGCAATCTGTGAGAGGCTGTCCCTCTGGGATAGATCTGCCGCCACGACGGCCGCATTGGCGCCGGTTTCCTCGGCCAAGGCACGCAAGGCGTCCGCGCGCCGCGCGACACCAACCACGCGCGCCCCTGCAGCGGCCAGGGCCATCGCGGAGCGACGTCCGAGGCCAGAGCTGGCCCCGGTGACACAGGCCACCCGGCCTGCCAGATCAAACATGCCGCGTGGGTCAGCCATCGGCAGTGAGATCAAACTGCTCGTCCGGGAAGTACTTGGCCAGGCGCGCGTCGGCGGCCCGTGCATGGCCTTCCATCCCCTCCAAACGCGAGATGCGCGCCGTCGCCTCAGCCACGTCTTTGGCGCCTTCACGAGTCGCCTGCTGCCAGGTGACGATCTTCATATATTTATGGACCGATAGGCCGCCGGTATAAGACGCCGCCCCCGATGTGGGCAGCACATGGTTCGTGCCGCTGGCCTTATCGCCATAGGCCACGGTTGTTTCCTCGCCCAAAAACAGCGAGCCATAGCAGCTCAGCCGGTTCTTCCACCACTCCAGATCTTCCGCCTGCACGGTCAGATGTTCGGGTGCGTATGCGTCGGAACAGGCGGCCATATCTTCGCGATCGGCGCAGAGGATCACCTCGGCATAATCGCGCCAAGCAGCAGTCGCGTTTTCGCGGTTCACCTCAGGCAGATCGTCGATCAGAGCCGGAATCCGGGCCATCACGTCTTCGGCCAAGGCCCGGTCATCGGTCACCAGCCACACCGGCGAGTTATAGCCATGCTCGGCCTGGCTCACCAAATCGGTGGCCACGATATGCGGATCGGCCGTACGATCAGCGAGGATTAGGCTATCGGTCGGTCCGGCGATCATGTCGATGCCGACGCGCCCAAAGAGAATGCGCTTGGCCTCGGCCACGAACTGGTTGCCAGGGCCCACGAGGATGTTGGCTTCTGGCAATCCGAACAGCCCGTAGGTCATCGCCGCGACGCCTTGAACGCCGCCCAAGGCCATGATCGTGTCTGCGCCACAGATATGGGCGGCATAGACGATGGCCGGGGCCACGCCGACGCCCGGACGCGGTGGAGATGTCGCCATGATGTGCTTACACCCGGCAACCTTCGCGGTCGTCACTGTCATGATCGCGCTCGCGATATGGCTGTAGCGCCCACCGGGCACGTAACAGCCCGCCGCATTCACCGGGATCGCCTTCTGCCCTGCGATCAGGCCTGGCACCACCTCCAACTCCAAATCACTAACCGTCGCCTTTTGCGCCTCCGCAAAGCGGCGCACATTGTCATGAGCGAACTGGATATCGGCCTTGAGCTTATCGGGGACCAACGCGCTGGCGGCCTCAATCTCCGCCGGTGTCAGGATGATATTGCCGTCATATTTGTCGAACTTCGCCGCATACTCGCGCGCCTTCTCATCTCCGCCGGCTTCGATATCGGCAAGGATGTCACGCACCGTTGCATGCACATCCGAGGCATCCGATTTCGAGGTGAGTGGCGCTTTCTTGAGGTACTCTCGTGTCATCTTTAGGCGGTCCTATCGGTAGATCTCTGGAAGGAGGGAGGTGGAGATGGCTGGGATATAAGCGATCATCAGTGTCACGATCAGCATGAAGAAGACGAACGGAACAGCCCGCGCCGCGATTTTGAGGATGGATTCGCCGGTTATCCCGGACACAACGAAGAGGTTCAGCCCAAGCGGCGGTGTGATGAAGCCCACCCCAAGCGCCGTGATCATCATCACGCAGAACTGGATTTCGTTCATGCCGATGTTCTGAGCCAGCGGGAACAAGATCGGCGCGAGGATCACGATATTGGGTGTGGTTTCCATCACGCAGCCTGCGGCGATCAAGATCAAGATCATCATCAGGATCAGGACCCTCGGATCTTCGCTCACCGATGTGGCCGCCGCGACGAAGCCTTGCGGCACGCCCAAGATCGCCAGCGCCTGGGCCAGCGGCAGGGAAAACGCGATGATCGGCAGGATCACCCCATTCACCTTGGCCGAGCTAACCAGCATCGCGGGGAAATCCGAGAGCTTCAGTGTGCCGATGATGAAGCCGATGATGATGGTGACAACAACGGCGACCGCCCCCGCCTCGGTCGGCGTCAAACGGCCAGAGAAGATGCCGTAAAAGATGATGCCGGGTACAAGAAACGCGTACCAGCCGGAGCGGATCGTCTTCCACAGGTTCGCACCCCATTCGCCGACGGTCATCAGCCCGCCACCTTCATAAGCGTGGCGGCGATTAACGATCGTGTTGGTGATCAAGATCGCGACAAGCACCAGAAGGCCGGGAATGACGGCGGCCAGGAACAGGATCGAGACATTCACACCCAGAACCAGGCCGATGATGATATAGGCGATCGAGGGCGGGATCAGGATGCCGGTACAGGCCCCCGCCGCGACCAGGGCGCAGGCATAGGGGCGCGGATAGCCACTTTCGACCAGCCGGTCGATGGTCATCCGGCCAACGGCGGCCGCCCCCGCCGCATCGGAGCCCGAGATCGCGGCGAACATGCCGCAGACCAGCACCGTGGCCGAGCCAAAGCCGCCTTTGGCCCAACAGGTGATCGCTTCGGCCACGTCGAGGAATTTCTTGCTGAGACCGGTTCGAACCAGCACGTCGCCGGTCAAGATGAACAAGGGCACGGCGGTCAGGGCGAAGTGGTCAATGCCGTGAAACAGGCTCTCGCCCACAAGCGAAAGAGGCAAGGCGCCCGACAGCATCAGCATCAAGATCGCGGCTGAACCGATGGCGGCCCAGACCGGCACCGCAAGTGCCACGAGGATTACGAACGCGATGATCGGAATGTAGAAATCCCACCCAAGCACGACTGTCTGGTTCTGGAGTTGTTGCCAAAGCATGATCTGGCCCCCTCAGTCGAAGAGCTTGTCGCCTTCGTAAACGGGGCGCCCGTTACGAAGGTCGGAAACATCACGAAGGAAGGACTGGATCAGCCGGAACAGAACCAGGGCGAAGCCAAACGGGACGGCAAACAGGAAAAACACCTGGCTGATCCGCAACCCATGCGTGACCGAACCGAAGGTCCAGGAGACATGGACCGCCTCCCAAGACCAATAGAGCGCGATGATCGCGACTACGAACATCACGATATCGCCAAAGATATAGAGCAGCGCTTTGGGGGTCTGCGGGACGTAATTCATGATCACGTCGATCCGGATATGGCCCCGCTCTTTCACTGCCGAGGCGGCCCCGATCCAGGCGAGATAGATGAAGGAATAGCGGACGATCTCTTCGCCCCAGATCGAGGAATAGGAAAACACCTCGCGCCGGACGACTTCGATGAACATCGTTCCGACCAACATCACATAGAACACAAGCAGCAACCAACGCTCCGCGTTCCGATCCAGGTTTTGGTAGAATTTCGACATGATATCCCTCCCCACGGGTGCCCGGCGATGTCACTGGGGTTGCACGCTGTCCGCATGGCTGGCGGTGTCCGGCGCCGCCAAAAGACAGCGCCGGTGTGAGTACGCTTAGGCGTCGTGGACGTAGTAGCGACCCATCGTGCCAGCGGCTTCTTCAAGACGCGCGAAGGTGTCCATGGATCCCGCAAGATCGGTCTTGAACTCATCCCAATCGCTGAGTTGATAGCCACCAGCAGCCTGCCACTCCGCAAGTTGATCATCGCTGAGCGAATGGAACTCGACCCCGTTCGCGGTCAGTTCAGACATCGCATAGCCACGCGCGGCGGGCACTTTGGCCAGGTTCTGCGCCTGGGTGATCTCGCCTGCGAACTCAATGCCTTCCTGCACGTCCATCGGCAGCGAATTGAACCACTCCAGATTGACCGAATAGACCTGACTGTCCGGCACGGCCTGGGTGAAGGTCACATGGCTAAGGATTTCGCCGAAGCCAAAGACATGCAGCGCGCCGACCGAGGGGTCGAGCGCGTCGGCCACGCCCTGCCGGATCGCCGAGGGCGTCTCGCCCCAGGCCACTGGCGTCGGGTTGGCTCCAACCATGCGGTAATACTGCTGCAACATCGCCGAGCCCGGCACGCGGAACTTCACACCCGACATGTCAGCAGGCGTGATGATCGCATTGCCGCCCTGGCGCACGGCCACAACCCGCGGGTCGATCACGATATAGAACAGCGCTTTAAAGCCGGAGTCGGCAATCCGCGGGTCGACCTCCTGCTTCCAGGCTTCCGACGAGGTCAGATTGGTGAAACGCTGATTGGAGCCGCAGAAATAGGGCAGATTGATCAGATCGACAACCGACGCAAAGGGCGCGAAGTTCGACAACGAGTGCTGCGCGCACTGGATTGTGCCCGACTGCACCGCTTGCGCCAATGCACCGCCCGCGCCAAGCTGACCGCCCGGGGCCAGACGCACATAGACCTTGCCGTTGGTCATGTTCTGAATGTTCTCTTTCAAATCCAGCTGCATGATCGGATAGCTGCGCGAGGCGCCAAGAACATAGGCCGTCGCCAGCGTCATGATGTGATCTGCGGCGGCTTCGCGCGCGTTTTCTTCCTGCTGCGTTTGGGCGGCCGCTTCGCTTGACCACAACGTCCCGGCGGCCCCCGCAACCATGGCGGCGGTAAAGCTGCCGCTTCCCGCGAGCTTAAGGAAGTTTCGGCGCTCTGCCGACTTCAACTCCTGAGTATCATTATCCAATGTTGTGTCCTCCCTGGACGTTGTGGTGCCGCCTATTTCTTTGCGTCGGCTTCTTTTTTCAGAATCGCGATGACGAAGAGAATTGAGGCAGACAACAGCAGAAGCATCTCGCCTACATCGCCTAGAAACGCGCTGTTGGACGTCGCACCCAATGCAACGTTCAGAACGAAAACAGCGAGCAAAATCACCGATCCAATGAGTGCCATCGTTCGTCTGCCCCTCCCGACATACGATTCCAATGTGATGATGTAAGCCTTTACATGCATCAAATGCAAGCCTTTACATTCGATGGTTCAAGCAACGATGATAGGCGCGGGATTTTTTTTCGTGTAGTCGAGGAGCCACGAACACACCGGAAGACAGATGAAAGACAGCCGACCATCGCCAACCCTTCACGATGTCGCCAAACAGTCGGGATTTTCGACAGCGACCGTTTCGCGCTGCCTGAATTTTCCCAAGCAGGTGTCGGAAAAAACGCGCGAAAAAGTCATGGCGGCAATCGAGGAGCTTGGCTACACGCCCAATTTCGGGGCGCGCGCCATGGCCTCACAGCGGACCAACACGATTGGCGCGATTATCCCGACGATGGAGAACGCGATCTTTGCGCGCGGCATTCAGGCCTTCCAGGAGGAGCTTGACGCCCATGGCTATACTCTCTTGGTGGCAAGTTCTTCCTACAGGCCCGATCTAGAGGAACAGCAGATCAGATCTTTGGTGGCACGGGGGGCCGACGCCCTACTGCTGATCGGGCATGAGCGGGACCCGGCTGTCTATAAGCTGTTGGAGGCCCAGAACATTCCAGCGCTCGTCACTTGGGCGTTCGACCGCACTCAATCGCGCCCGTCAATCGGCTTTGACAACCGATTGGCCATGCGAGAGATGGCCCGGGAGGTCTTGCGGCTCGGCCATAGGAGACTGGCGTTGATTTCCGCCGATGTCAGTTCAAATGACCGGGCCGCAGCGCGGTTGGAGGGCATCTGCGAAGCACTCCGCGAGGCCGGTTTGAATGAGAGCGATCTCGCCGTGATCGAAACGCAATATGGCATTGAAACCGGTGCCATCGCCTTTGAAACGCTGATGAGGGCACCGGCCCAACCGACTGTGGTGTTTTGCGGCAACGATGTTTTGGCCGTGGGCGCGCTTGGCCAGGCACGCGAAATGGGGTTTGACGTGCCGGGCGACGTTTCGATTGTCGGCTTCGATGACATTGAACTGGCGCAGGTCGCTTATCCGAAGCTGACGACTGTTCATGTCCCGCATCGCGAAATGGGTCGGCACGCAGCGCGGGCACTGATTGATGCGGTACAGACTGGACGGCAAATCGAATCGCGCGAGCTGAATGTGGAGTTGCGCTTGCGTGACTCTTTGGGGCCGGTGCCAAAGACCAGCGACAATTGAGCAACTCGCGCGGCAGGAACTGGTCGAGCGCTTCAACCATCATCACATAAGGGCGAAGATGGCCTAGATGGTTTGGCGCGCCGCTTCAGTGCAGTCGCCAGTTCGACGCCGTATTATGCCACCGATGGGCATCTGGCTGACAGCCACGATCCGTGTTGTTATCGAGACGTCGGGCCGGACTGACAGTGACGTCATTCAACAGCTTAACGTAATGTGTTCGGCCCCAAAGGCAAAACACAAAGCCGGAGGAGACTTAGGTGCCTGTAGACATTCTTGCGCTCGGCGAACCCCTTGCCGAATTTGTTGCGCAACCCTCCGACGAAGATGCGTCACCGCTTTACCGGCAGGGGTTTGGGGGTGACACATCGAATGCGCTCGTCGCCGCTGCGCGCCAAGGCGCGTCTGTCGGGTATTTGAGTGCGGTCGGCGATGATCCGTTTGGCCGGGGCCTGCGCAAGCTATGGGCGGATGAAGGGATTGATGACCGCCATGTAATCACCCGGCCAGACGCGCCAACGGGTGTCTACTTCGTGCGGCCACACGCCTCCGGGCGGGAGTTTTGGTACGCCCGCCGCGGGTCAGCCGCGAGCCTTTATGGACCTGATGATCTTCCCGAAGCTGCGATAGCCGAGGCGAAGATCTTACATGTCACCGCGCTGAGCCAGGCGATCAGCCCGAGCATGCGCGCCGCCGTAACCCGCGCTGCCGAGATTGCCCGCGCACATGACACGCTTGTTTCTTATGACACAAACCTTCGATTGAACCTCTGGTCTCTCGATGACGCCCGCGCGGCAATCGACGCCTTCTTGCCGCTTGCCGATATTGTCATGCCCAGCGATGACGAAGCCGAGCTTTTGACGGGGCTGCAAGATCCGGAGGCATTAATCGCGTATTTCCAGGCGCAGGGGGCAAAGATCGTCCTCCTGAAACGCGGCGCCTCTGGTGCGATCTTGGAGGAAGGTGGCGGCCCTATCTGCATCGCGCCCGGCTCCTCGTCACCGGTCGATTCTACGGGGGCGGGTGACAGTTTTGCGGGCGCGTTCCTCGCCTATTTCCTCGAAACCGGCAGCGCGGAAGTAGCCGCCCGGCGCGCCGCACTCGTGGCGGCCCAAACAGTGAGCGGATATGGCGCGATATCCCCGATACCTCGGAGAGACGAGCTTATCGATTTGTTATGAAACAGGCACTGCCTGGACCTGAAAAACGCTCCGGCAAGCCGCCGGTGCTTTGAGCGATGCACCGATGTCAAATGCGTTTCACCAAAGGATGTGCCGCATCCCTCCTGATCGTCTTGCTCAACAAGGAATAGCCAGCAAGGCCGTCATAATGAGAAGGAGAAGCATCGAAAGACTGATCACGATTGTTCTTTCATCGCCGCCGCCATCACGCGACGGAGCTTGGCAAGCTTTGGGTCGATATAGGTCTGGCAGAATGGGCGCGTCGGATCGCGTTGGTAATAATTGTGGAACCGCGTGTCGGATTCTTTGAAGTCGCGATGGGGCAGCACACGGGTGACAAATGCCGCGCCTGTGCCTGCGGCGAGGCGCGCCAAGATCGCTTCGGCCTGCGCCGACTGATCTGGGTCGAATGTGTAGATCGCGCTGCGGTATTTTCCCCGCATTTTGTGATCGGCCTCACTGGCATGGGTGATCAAATGAGCCGATATCAGCGTCTCAAGAGAAAGAGCAGCGGTGTCAAACGTGACGATAACGGCTTCGGAAAACCCGTCATCCGGTGCCAGTGACGCAATGAACCCCTGCCGAACATCCGCGACACCGCGCAGAGCTTGAAACACCGCTTCGGTACACCAGTGACAGCCGCCGCCAAAGCCGATCCGGGCATTCATTTCGCCCTGCCTGAGAGCGGTGGCTTTGATCCGAACCGCAGCGCACCCTCTGCCGAAGCAAGGACGTTGAATTCCGTTGTAGACCCATCCATCTGCCGCATTCATGACCCTCCCATCACTGTATGGGGCAGATGGGCAGCCGCGCAAACCAATGCGATGGGTTAGGCAATCAGAGCCACATCACTCTCTCGCGATCACGGGCGGGTTGACCCTCGGACGAAACCACATCAGGGTCGGCATTCTGCGACAGAGCCGCCACACCGCACGGCCAACGCAGACAGATAGCTCAACAAGCAAGACTGATAGCGAGATGACCGCGCCATTTCACATCGAGGGGGAGGCCCGACCAGGCCGGTGGGTGATCACCTGCGATCATGCGTCAAATCGCATTCCACCCGAGGTGAATGGGGGCGATTTGGGGCTGCCAGAAGCGGATATGAACCGCCATATCGCCTATGATGTTGGGGCGCTTGGGGTGGCGCGGGTCTTGGCGGAGGCCTTGGACGCACCGATGATCGCGTCGGATTTTTCGCGCCTTGTGATCGACCCGAACCGGGGCGAGGATGATCCCACGCTCTTGATGAAAATCTATGACGGCACAATCATCCCGGCCAATCGCCACGCCGATACGGCTGAGGTCGAACGTCGGCTAAACCGCCTCCACCGGCCTTATCACACCGCACTCGACCGGCTTATCCAAGCCCGCCCGGACCCGGTCGTCTTGGCGGTGCACTCCTTCACCAAACAATTTGTCGGTCGCCCGCCGCGCCCCTGGCACGTGGGCGTGCTTTATGCGGGTGACACGCGCTTGGCGTTACCTTTGGTGGCACGGTTGAACGCCGAGCCAGACCTCTGCGTCGGCGATAATGAACCTTATTCCGGGCATTTGCCGGGCGACAGCATGGATCGCCATGGCGTGGGCCCGCACCGGCCGCATGTGTTGATCGAAGTGCGCAACGACCTGATTGAAACAGAGGTCGATCAAGCAGCTTGGGGCCGTCGCCTGGCCCCGCTTCTTGACGCCGCACTGCGCATTGCACAGGTATGAGATCAAATGGAGGATGCATGATGGATGACCAAACCCGGATCGAATTAGAGGCCGCCACCTTCCGCCGCCTTCTGCAACATCTCGATGAACGCAAGGATGTGCAGAATATCGACCTGATGAACCTCTCAGGCTTCTGCCGAAATTGTTTGAGCCGCTGGTATGGCGAAGCCGCCGCCGAAAAGGGTCTTGAGATCGACAAAGAGGCCGCGCGCGAAGTGGTCTATGGCATGCCTTATGCCGAGTGGAAGGCGGCCTATCAAACCGACGCCACGCCAGAGCAGAAAGAGGCTTTTGCCAAGTCGCATCCCGACCATTAACGCCATCAGGCGGCAACAGCCTCGGCGCGCAGAAAGGCCGGTTTCTCCGGTGTGCTAAGATCGGCCGCATAGCGATAGCCACCGAGGCTGAAATCGCTCAGATGATTGGGCGTGGTGAGCCGGTTTTCGATGATGAACCGCGCCATCGCGCCCCGCGCCTTTTTCGCAAAGAAACTGACGATTTTCGGGCCACCAGGGCGATCTTCAAGGAAGTTTGGCGTGATCACGGGCAGTTTCAGCGCTTTCGGGTCCACGGCAGAAAAATACTCGACCGAGGCGCAGTTGATCAGCGTGTCCGCACCCAACATCTCCGCTTCGTCGTTTAAAGCCTGCGCCAAACGATCCCCCCAATAGGCATAAAGCGACGGCCCTTTTTCGGTCTTCAACCGGCTACCCATCTCCAAACGATAGGCCTGGATCGCATCCAGCGGGCGAAGCAAGCCATAAAGACCCGAAAGAATGCGCAGCCGATCTTGCGCGAAACGCAAATCTTCCGCATCCAGGCTCCCCGCCTCAAGCCCGGCATAGGTATCACCCGCGAAAGCGAGTGCCGCAGGACGCGTGTCGTCTTTCTCCTCAGCGAAACGTTGAAACCGCTCATGGTTCAGCCTGCCCAGATCTTCGGAAATCGCCATGAGCTTGCGCAGGTCCGGCACGCTCAACTCGCGCGCCACGCTTGCCAAATGATCGGCATCGGATTGGAACACCGGTGTCGTCACCTCGACATCGCGCGCATTCCAATCCAGGCGTTTGGCGGGAGAAATCACAGTGAGCATAAGCGTGTCCTATTTATCAGAGCCATGGTGAAATCTAGGGGGAGATGTGTCAAAGTCACCCAAGTTTTGTCTACCGCGAGGGCGTCATGGTGACCGACTATTCTCCTTGGTTCCTTGAGCCAAGTTTCGTTCTCTATTTGGCGATTGATCAACCTCTTCTGGGCACGGTCTTCTTCGCCAGTGCCTTCGTTCTGGGCGTCTAGCTCGCCTCTCGCAACACCTCCAGAAAGGCCGCGCCAAATCGCTCCGCATGACGGTCGCCCAAAAGGCGTGTGAGCGCACTGAGGTCGTCTGGCCTGACCTCCGCCACCTTTGCCAATTGTGATGAGGAACAGCTCATCGGCTTATCGGCCCCCTCCGGTCCGCGGGTGAGATCCGTCTGCACGGCCAAAAGCTGGTCATAGAGCGCACCGGCCTCCCGACCCGCCAATTTCCGCCGCGCCGGATGCGCTGGTGCGGGTGTCTCGCCGGTTATGACGGCCAGAAAGGCCGCGCCAAAACTCTCCAGCTTCTTCGCGCCCACACCGCTGATCCGGGCCATGTCGTCCAGCGTCTGCGGTCGGGTCTCGGCCATCTCGATCAAGGTGCGGTCGGTGAACACCACATAGGCCGGCACGCGCGCCTCCTCTGCCAAGGCGCGGCGTTTGGCCTTCAGCGCCGAGAGCAGCGGCGCATCTTCTTCGCTCACCAGCGTCTTGACGGCAGGGCGGCGCGGCGCTTTGGCGATACTGTCTTTTCGCAGCGTGATCGACGCTTCGTCTTTCAAAATCGGGCGCGCGGCTTGCGTCATCCGCAGCGCGCCAAACCGCTCCGGGTCGGGCCGCACCAAATCATGCGCCGCCATCTGCCGAAAAACCGCCTGCCAGCCGCGTTTGTCAAACTCGGTCCCGACGCCGAATGTGGGCAGTTCATCGTGCCCGCGTTGACGGATCTTATCTGTCTCATGGCCCATCAGAATGTCGATCAGATGGCCTGCACCGAAATGCTCGCCAGTGCGCAGAATCGCAGACAGCGCTTTGCGCACCGGTTGCGTGCCATCGAAGGTGTCCGGCGGCGTCGCACAGAGATCGCAATTGCCACAAGGGTCCGCATCTTCGCCAAAATACCCGAGCAAGACCTGACGGCGACACCCGAGCGCCTCGGCCAGCCCCAAAAGCGCGTTCAACCGCCCATGATCCGCCGATTTCCGTTCCGAAGGCGCGAGACCCTCATCGATCTGTTGACGACGAAACCGGATATCATCCGGGCCAAACAGCGTGAGCGTATCGGCCGGTGCCCCATCGCGCCCCGCGCGACCGATTTCCTGATAGTAGCCTTCGATGGATTTCGGCAAATCCGCATGGGCGACCCACCGAATGTCTGGCTTATCCACGCCCATGCCGAAAGCGATTGTGGCGACCACGATCAACCCGTCTTCGCGCGAAAATCGCGTCTCGACGATGCGGCGGTCCTCGGCCTCCATCCCGGCATGATAATGGCAAGCTGCATGCCCTTCCTCGCGGAGCGCTTTGGCAAGCGTCTCGGTCTTCGCGCGGGTACCGCAATAGACGATCCCAGATTGTCCTTTCCGGGCCGCGGCGAAGCTGAGGATTTGACGGCGCGGGTTGTTCTTGACCTCAAAGGCCAGCGCGAGATTGGGCCTGTCAAAACCGCGCAGGAAGGTGTCCGGCACAGTACCATCAAACAACCGCTCGACGATCTCGGCGCGTGTCTCGGCATCCGCCGTCGCGGTGAAAGCCGCCAGCGGAACATTGAGCAATTTCCGCAAAGCGCCGATGCGCAGATAATCGGGGCGAAAATCATGGCCCCATTGGCTGACACAATGCGCCTCGTCCACCGCGATCATCGCAACGCCGACGCGTTTCAGCATCCGCTCGGTGCCCGATGCCGCCAGCCGCTCTGGCGCGATATAAAGCAGCTTCAGCGTGCCCGCTTCCAACCCATCCCATACGGCATCGGTTTCATCCGGCGTGTTGCCAGAGGTCAGCGCGCCCGCCTCAACACCAACCGCCCGCAAAGCTCGCACCTGATCTCGCATCAGGGCAATCAACGGCGAGATGACCACGGTCACGCCATCTTGCATGAGCGCGGGGAGCTGGAAACAAAGGGATTTCCCGCCGCCGGTCGGCATGATGGCCAGGGTGTTTCGCCCGGCTGCGACGGCCTTCACGATCTCTTCCTGCCCGGGGCGGAAGCTTTCAAAGCCGAAGACGGAAGACAGAAGTCTCTCGGGGTCCTGCATGGCAGTGCTGGGGCCTGTTAGGTTATGTGAAACGCTCGATTTTTTCAGACTGTCCCATATTGCGTTGGGGTTCACAAGGCGCGGGTGCGACCATTCGCTCTTGCGAATGAGTTGCAATATCATTGATAGAGCTTACCTATCTCGAGCCGCTGTGAAAGCAATCGGCGCGTCAGGACTCTATCAAAAGGAGGGCGCGACATGTCGTTCGTTAAGTCCCTAGCACTTGCCGCCACCACCCTTACCGCAGCCTCAGCGCTGTCAGCCCAAGAGGTAACCCTCAGGTTTCAGCATTTCGTCTCGCCGCTCTCGGCCAATCCCGTCGGGTTTATGCAGCCTTGGGCTGAAGCGATTGAGGAACAATCCGAGGGCCGCATCCAGGTCGAGCTTTACCCGTTTATGCAGCTCGGTGGCTCGGCGCAGAGCCAATATGACCTGATCCGCGACGGCGCAATCGACGGCGGGTGGGTGATCCCGGGCTATCAACCTGGGCGTTTCCCCGAAGCCGAAGCGTTGGAACTGCCCTTCATGACGCCAAAAAACGCCGAGGCGGCGAGCCGTGCGGCCTGGCATTTCACGCAAGAGCATCTGATGGATGACTTTGCCGATGTGCATGTGATCGCCGCCCATATGCACGGGCCCGGCATCGTGCATCTGAGCGGGGATGCGATTGACGAAGTTGACGACTTCAATGGCATCTCGCTGCGCGGCCCCTCACGTCCCGCAACGCTTCTCTTGGAACAGCTTGGCGCGACGCCTGTCGGTATGCCTGTGCCCGCTTTCCCCGAAGCGCTGTCACGCGGCGTGGTTGATGGCGGCGTGATCACCTGGGAGATGGCCCCCTCCCTCCGGCTCGACGAGTTGACCAGCAGCCATACCGATGTCGCCGGTGACCGCTCGATGTATAACCTCTATTTCATCTGGGCGATGAACCGGGAAGTCTATGAGGGGCTGCCAGACGATCTGCGCGCGGTGATCGACGCCAATTCCGGACTGATGGCGTCGGCTTGGGCAGGTCGTGCGCATGACGAAGGTGATCTGCGCGGACGCGACGCGATGGCGGCGGCAGGCAACGAGATCGCCGAGATGTCGGAAGACGTGACCGCACAGATCAGTGCTTTGGGTGAGACCGTCACAGCCGCCTGGATCGAAGAGGCCGATGGGAAAGGCCTCGATGGAGCCGCCTTGGTCGCTGATGTCCGGCGGCTGATGGAGGCCGAAATGGACAGCGGATCAACCGGGCTTAGCCAATAGCCCGTGCCAAAGTGATCAGCGTATCGCCGTAGCGCCGCTGATCAAGCAAGTCACACCCTTCCGGCAGAACCGGGGGGGTGTTTTCTTCCCAGATGATCAGCGCGTCCGGTGCCAACCAACCGCCGCTTTGCGCAGAGGCCAGCGCCTTCTCGCCCAGGCCCTTTCCATAGGGCGGGTCGAGAAAGACCAAATCGAAAGGCTTGCCCTGCGCCTCCCCAAGCCGGGTGGCATCGCGGCGAAACACCTTTGTCACGCCCTGGGCCGCGCAGAGCCCGATATTTTCTCGGAGCAACGCCCGCGCTTTCGTGCCGTCATCGACGAATGTCACATGCGAGGCTCCGCGCGACAATGCCTCTAACCCTAAGGCTCCCGTACCTGCGAACAGGTCCAAAACCCGCGCATCTGTGATCGGGTCACCATAGCCGCCATTCAGCAGCAAGTTGAACAGGCTCTCCCGCACCCGGTCCGAGGTCGGCCTGAGATGCGCGCCTGCATCCCCTTTGCCAACCGAGGCCAGCCGTTTCCCGCGATGCGCCCCCGCGATGATCCTCATGCGCGGAGCAGGGTTTTCAGATCGGTCTCGGTATCCGCGATCACGTCCGCCGCTGGCGATTTTCCCGCCTCCAGCAAACGCTTACCAACCATGTAGGCGCGGGGGTCATTCATCGCGTCCACGGCGAGCAATCTCTCACCCGCGTAATACCAATGCGACACCGAGGGCGCTGCGCCCCGCACAACAACCCGATCATAGCCGGTGTTCAGCCCTGCGATTTGCAGCTTCACGTCATACTGATCTGACCAGAACCAGGGATGCGGATCATACGCCTCCCCCGCGCCCATCATGTTGCGCGCCACGAGTTCCGCCTGATCAATCGCGTTCTGGACACTTTCGAGGCGGATGCGATTGCCCCGAAATGGGAACGAGGCGCAATCGCCTGCAGACCAAATGGACGGGTCCGAGGTCTGACCCAGAGCATCCACTTTGATCCCGTTGTCGATCTCCAACCCTGCCGCTTCGGCCAGGCTGGTCGCCGGGCTGATCCCGATCCCGACGATGACCATGTCGAAGGGCAACTCTGCGCCATCGGAGAGAGCGGCACCGGTGACATGGCTCTCGCCAGTCAGCCGCGCCAACCCGATACCCTCGCGAATATCGACGCCACGGCTCCGGTGCAGATCCCCGAAATACGCCGACGTCTCCGGGCAGGCGACCCGCTGCAAAATCCGGTCCGCCATCTCGATCAGCGTGACCTGCATGCCCCGTTTTGCGCAAACCGCCGCTGCCTCAAGCCCGATATAGCCGCCGCCGACGATCAGCACCCGCCGGCCCTCCAAAGCCTCGGGCGCCATCGCATCGACATCGGCCAGCGTGCGCACCACATGAACACCCCTGAGCTCGCCGCCAATCGACCCCGGCAGCCGCCGTGGCACCGACCCGGTCGTCAGCGCGAGTTGATCGTATTTGCTCTGATGCCCGCCCGCGATCACAACCTTATCGGCCCGGTCAATCGCGTTCACCGTTTCGTCGAGATGCAGATCAATCCCGTTCTCGGCATAGTAGCTCTCAGGCCTGAGATAGAGCCGTTCGAGCGCCATCTCTCCCATCAGATACGCCTTGGAGAGCGGCGGGCGTTGATAGGGCGGCACATGCTCCTCACCAATAAGCGTAATCTGCCCGCCAAACCCTTCGCTCCGCAGCTTCGCCGCCAAGGCGGCGCCGGCCTGCCCGGCCCCGACAACGACGATATGCGACATGCCCGTTTCCCCGTTTTACATCTGGCACAAAACCTGCCGCACCCTATATGCGGGGGAGCGAACAGTACAAGCGAGGGAGACCGCGACATGACAATTTCCGTTGGCGACAAACTACCAGAGGCAAACCTGCTTCGGATTGGGGAAAACGGGCCAGAGGCCGTGTCGCTCTCCGACAAGCTGGCCGGGCGCAAAGTGATCCTCTTTGGCCTTCCTGGTGCCTTCACCGGCACCTGCACCATGGCCCATGTGCCCAGCTTCATCCGCACCAAAGATCAGTTCGACGCCAAAGGCGTCGAGGAGATCATCTGCGTGTCGGTCAATGATCCGTTTGTGATGGAAGCTTGGGGCGAAAGCACCGGTGCGACCAGCGCGGGGCTCACCCTCCTAGGCGATTCCGCCAGCGAGTTGACCACTGCGATCGGCATGGATTTTGACGCGCCGCCCGTGGGCTTCAGCAAACGCTCGAAGCGCTATGCGATGTATGTCGAAGACGGTGTCGTCAAAGTGCTGCATGCCGAAGAAAACCCCGGCGTGTGCGAGGCATCCGGCGGCGAAGCCATGCTGGCTGAAATCTAAGACGATTTGGGGCGGGCAGCACCGGTGGTGTTGCACGTCCCGTTTTCCTTGAAGGAAAACGTGTGTTTTCCGGCTCCGCTAGCCCGCCAACCGATCCATCTTCGTCGCCATGGCGATGTCCAGCGCGCTCAAGCCGCCCACATCATGGGTCCTCAGCGTCACGTCGACGGTTTTATAGACATTCGACCATTCCGGATGATGGTTCATATGTTCCGCGATCATCGCCACGCGGGTCATCCAGCCAAACGCCTCGTTGAAATCGGCAAACTCGAAGCGTTTCGAAATCGCGTCCCGCCCCTCGACCATCTGCCAGCCATGGCCGGTCAACTCTGGCAAGGCGGTCTCACGCTGCTCCTGGCTCAACTTCTCCGGTTTGATCATTCCTGTTCCTCCACATGGGCCGTTTTGAATGGGCCATACGCCGTCAGCACCTCTATCTCTTCATCTACCGCCGCGCGTTCCGCGTCCAAATAGGCTTCGATCGCGCGCCTAAACCCCTCATCTGCGACCCAATGCAATGAATGAGTCGTCACCGGCATATAGCCCCGCGCGAGTTTATGTTGCCCTTGAGCACCGGCCTCGACCCGGCTCAACCCACGGGCAATCGCCGCCTCGATCGCCTGATAGTAGCACAGTTCAAAATGCAGGCAGGCATGGTGTTCGACACAGCCCCAATAGCGGCCATAGAGTACGTCCCGCCCGATGAAATTCAGCGCCCCGGCGACCGGCACACCGTCTCGCATCGCCAGGACCAACAACATATCATCGCGCAGTGTTTCTTGCGCGATGTCGAAAAACGCCCGGCTCAGATAGGGTTGCCCCCATTTCCGGGCCCCGGTGTCCTGATAAAACTCCCAAAACGCATCCCAATGCTCCGGCTGAAGCTGATCGCCGCTCAGCGAGACAATCTCGCCGCCAAATCCTTGTGCTGTCTCGCGCTCTTTGCGGATGTTTTTCCGCTTGCGGGAGCTGAGCCCGGCCAGGAACCCGTCAAAATCCGCATAGCCCGGATTGGTCCAATGGAATTGCTGGCTGACGCGATGCAAGAGCCCCATCTCTGCCCCGGCAGCGGCCTCTTCGTCGGTGCAGAAAGTGATGTGGACGGAACTCAACTGATTTTCTGCCGCGATTTGCACCGCCGCTTGCAGCAAGGCCGACCGTCCGATCCCCTCCCATCCCGGCTTGGTCAAAAACCGCCGCCCGGTCGCCGGCGTGAACGGCACCGCAAGCTGTAGCTTTGGGTAATACTGCCCGCCTGCCCGCTCATACGCATGGGCCCAATTGTGATCGAAGATATACTCGCCCTGGCTATGCCCCTTGGCGTAGAGCGGCGCGACGGCGATCACCTCGTCACCGGCGCGGACAAGCAAATACCGCGGCTGCCAACCTGAGCCTGGCCCCACCGATCCACTCTCTTCCAAAGCGGAGAGAAACCGATAGGTCGTGAACGGGTCAAATGGCGCGCCGCCATCGGCGGCTTCCGGGCAAGCGCACGCATCCCACGCGCCGGGGTCGACCCCGCGCAGGCTGTCCAATGCGGTTACTTCGATTTGCACGTCATCGCGCATGAGGCCACCTTTGGGGATGCACGCTCAACAAGTGGGGCCGGATCACACCGCGTCAAGCGGCGGCAGATAGCCTTCGAATGTCACGTTGTCGGCAATCTTACGCGCTTGAGCCTCCGCCTCGGCGGAGCGGATCGTCCAACACAGAACCGGAACATCCCGTGCCTTTAGAGCCGCCACATGTGGGCTGTGCAGATCAGTTCGATCATGGCTGATGAACTGTGCACCGACTCGGTCGAAATCGCGAATCTCACGAAGATGCGTCGCGACTTCCGGCGGCATCCCCGGCCAATCCTCCGACCGATAGCCAGACGTGACCAGACCGCGCGGCAGGTCCGGCGCAAGCTCGGCCACACGCGCAACCATATAAGGATTGAAGGACATCAAAGCCACCGGCCCGTCATATCCGGCAAGGGCCGAGACGACCGCCCGTTCCAACGTGTCATCATCGGATGCTCCGACGCCGCCCGACTGGTCCTTGATCTCAACCAAAAGCGGCACGCGGCCTGCGACGATGCCCAAAACTTCGGTGAGCGTCGGTGCGCCCGCATCGCTGCCAACCAAGCGGAGATCGGCCAACTCAGCTACCGTCCGGTCCCGAATTGGCCCTGTTGTTTCGGTAAGTCGATCTAGTGTCTCATCATGAAACACCATCGCCACGCCGTCGGCGGAGGGCTGGACATCAATCTCGATGCCATACCCCCGCGCGACCGCGCGGCGCACGGCCTCGGCGCTGTTTTCCGGCACACCTTGGGCCGCATCATGCAGCGCCCGATGGGCCAGCGGCGGCCCAAGGAAGACAGCAGGCAGGCTCATGGCTTGATCTGAAAGATCCCTTCGATCTCCACCGCCACGCCAAGCGGCAAGGCGCCAGCGCTCACCGCCGAGCGGCTGTGCCGACCCGCATCACCGAGGGCTTCGACGAGGAAATCAGAGGCACCGTTCACCACTTTTGGCTGCTCAGTGTAATCTGGGCCGGAATTGACGAAGCCGGTCAGTTTCACAACCCGCACCAAGCGCTCCAAATCTCCACCGCAGGCGGCTTTGGCCTGCGCCAAGAGGCTGATCGCACAGGTTTTCGCCGCTGCCGCGCCCTCTTCGGTGGTGAGGTCTACCCCAACTTTCCCAGTGATCAACCCATCTTCATTCATCGAAATCTGACCCGATACAAAGGCGAGATCACCGACGACCACAAACGGCACATAATTGGCCGCAGGTTCAGGGGCGTCGGGCAAGGTCACACCCAGTTCCGCCAGTTTTGCTTCGAACCCATTGCTCATCGACTCTCTCCTGTAGGACATATTCGCGCGCACGCTACCGACCTGTGGAGGCAGTGGAAAGACCCCGATCAGCTTTCGCGGAAGGCGCGGTTGAAATAGTCAGTCAATGGGCGCAACAAATAGGCGATCGGGGTGCGATCATCCGTGCGGATAAACGCCTCCACGGGCATGCCGGGCAAGAGCGTGACATCGCCGAGAAGCTCGATTTGACCGTCATCCAGCACAATCTGTGTCTCGTAGAAACTCGCGCCTGTGGCTTCATCCACAAAGGCATCGGCCGAGACACGGGTGACCAACCCATAGAGATCTGGCGTGGTCTGCATATCGAAGGCCGGGAAGCGCAAGAGCACCTCTTGACCGACAAAGACTTGATCCACGTGGATTGCCTCAACCCGGGCAGAAATCACCAATGGACGGTCCTGAGGCACCAGAAACAGCACGGGGTCCGCGGGACGCACAACCGAGCGCGGTCCAAAGACCGTCATTCCGTAAACGATACCCGCCACCGGCGCGCGCAAATCCATCTGATCAAGCTGCCGGGCCAAGGCGCGGGCCCGTTCGGCAAGCTCTTCTTCTTGCACGCGCACCTCGCGCAACTCGGCAATCGCCTCTTCGCGGCGCTGTGTTTCCAACTGGAGAATCGACAACTCGATCTCTGTGATACGCCCCTCCGCCTGAGCAGCGCTCGCATCGATCTCGCCGAGACTGCCGAGCAGATTGGCTTCCTCCCGCTGCAAAGTCAGCACGCGAGCGGCCTGTGCCAGCCCGCGCTCCAGAAGGTCTTGTTGCGCGATCAGTTCCTCGCCCACGAGGCCCTGCTGCCGCTCCAGTGCAGTTCGCTGCGCGATCATGCCGTCAATTTGGCTGGCGATCTGCTCTGTGCGGCGGGTCAATTGATCAATCTCGCGGTCCAGCGTATCGCGCCGTGCCGCGAAAAGGTTCAACTGTCCGCTCAGAATATCGGCCAGTTCCGGATCGTTGAGGGCTGTCTGCTGCAGGTCGGTGCCGAACTGCAGCTCCGATAGGCCGTCCCGCTCCGCCTCAAGGCGGGCGCGGCGGGCCCGCACCTCGTTCAACTGACCACGCACCACCGCATAGCTCGACGCGATATCGGAGGCGTCGAGGCGTAGTAGGATCTCACCCTCTTCGACCTGTTGACCTTCATCAACCGCCAATTCAGCGACCACCCCGCCTTCGGGATGTTGAATGGCTTGGCGGTTCTGATCCACCTCAATCTGCCCTGACGCGATGATCGCGCCAGCGATATTCGACGTCACCGCCCATGTGCCAAACCCGCCGACCAAGACCACAAGCGACAGAAGGCCCAAAATCATCGGGGCGCGAACGGACCAAGCGGGGTGCGACGTCTCTGCCATCAGCTCACTCCTCCGGCGGTGCCGCCCGCAGCGATTTGTGCGTGGTTCTGCACCGTTTTCTTCAACACCTCATCTCGCGGCCCGAAGGCCTTCGGCATCCCGCCATCCAACACCAACAACATGTCGCATTCGCGGATCGCCGCCGGGCGATGCGCCATGATCAAAACCGACCGACCATCGGATTTCATCTCGCGAATGGCTTGGTTCAACGCTTCACTCCCGTCGTTGTCGAGATTTGAGTTCGGCTCGTCCAAAACGAGGAGCACCGGGTCACCATGAAGCGCCCGCGCAAGTCCAATCCGCTGAATCTGTCCACCGGAGAGACGTGAGCCGACCGCTGTCACCTGGGTGTCATAGCCTTTGGGCTGATTCAAAATGAGGTCATGCGCTGCCGCTTTCCGTGCGGCGGCCACAACAGCGTCAGGATCAGGGTTCGCCGACAGCCGCGCAATGTTTTCGGCAATCGTTCCGTCGAAGAGCGTCACCGTTTGGGGCAGATACCCGACCAAGGAGCCAAGAACATCCGGATCATATTGGTCCAACGTGGCACCATCGAGGCGGATTTGCCCTGCCGCCGGGCTCCAGACCCCGGTTAGCGCCTTGGCCAAGGTCGATTTTCCGGCGCCCGATTGGCCGATGACACCGACCGCTTGGCCTGGCTCGACCCGGAAACTCACCATCCGGAGTGTTGCTTGGCTCTCCCCCGGTGGCACAACCGCCAACTGATGCACATCGAGCCGCGCCTCTGGCCGCGGCAGCGGCAAACGCTGCGGTTCGGGTGGTGTGTCAGCCAACAGCGTGCGCAGATTGGCCCAGCCTTCCCGGGCGCGCTGGATCATGGCCCATTGGCCGATGGCCAATTCGATTGGTGCGAGGGCCCGGCCAAGCAGGATCGATCCCGCGATCATCGCGCCCGCAGTCAACTCGGCCTGCAACACCAGATACGCCCCCAAGCCCAACATCGCGGATTGCAGGAACAGCCGCAGCGTCTTGGTCAGCGTTGTGAACCCGCCAACCCGATCACTCGACCGGATCGACTCACCAAGCGCGGTCTCCCGCTGCCCCCGCCACCGGCGGAACGCGGCACCTTGCATCCCCAAACTGCGGATCAGTTCCGCCTCGGACTGTAATTGACCAGCCATCCGGTCGGCACGCATCGTCGCTTGCCCAGATGCTTTGAGCGGCGCGCGCGTTGTCGCTTGGTTGATCAAGGTGATCACAATCAAGAGCGCGCCGCCCGCCAGCGCGAGCCAACCAAGCCATGGATGGAAAATGAAGATCGCAGCCAGGAAGATCGGCGTCCAAGGGATATCGAAGATCGCCAAAAACGCGGGCGTCGAGAGCAGGCGTTGCACCGCCTCTAGATCTTGCAACCCGGTTTGCGGCCCGCCCTCGCGGCGCGCACGGGTCAAAGCCGCGCCAAACACTCGGGAGTCGAGACCATCCTGCAGCCGGGCACCAACCCGCGCCGCGACCCGACCGCGCACGTAATCCAACACGCCCATCATCACGAACAGAAAAGTCACCAGAAGCGACAAGGCGAGCAATGTCTCTTCCGATCGGCTCCCAAGCACGCGATCATAGACCTGAAGCATGTAAAGCGGCCCGGTCAGCATCAACAGGTTGGTGAACATGCTGAACAAGAGAATCGACCACAACAGACCGGAATTGGCCCGCCGCTGTTGCGCCAGTTCATCTATGTCAGTTTGCCCGGGCAAGGATTTCGCGGCAGCCATATAATACTCCGATTACGTGTCGCTTCGTCGCTCTTCGCAGTCCATAGACTTGACTCTATGGTCACGCACATCCTCTAAAACGCTCAATATCGCCGATCGCAGGATCAAAACCTTTTTCAAACCCTACCGGCACGAGATCGTGTTGGGTACATGAAACCTATATAGGTCGTCAATTGCCGCTCTTTTCCGAACTGCGCGCCCCTGTCTGGCCCGCCCTCCTTCTTCTTGCAACCCTGTCGGCCTGTGGCCCCGCTACCTTGCCGTCAGGCGCCACGATTGATGATCCGTATGAGGCACAAAACCGCGCGGTGCACGAGTTTAACCGCGATGTCGACCGGGCTCTGGTCCGGCCAGCCGCTTCATCGCTCGGCACAGCAGTCCCAGACCCGGTTTTGGTCGGGATCGGACGGATGTCCTCGAATCTGAGTCACCCCAGTTATGTGGTGAACGATGTTTTGCAGCTTCGCCTCGCTGACGCGATCCACAACACCTCGCGCTTTGTGATCAATTCAACGATCGGCATTTTGGGGATTTTCGACCCCGCCAGCGCCATGGGCCTCGACGAGCGCGAGACCGATTTCGGCGAAACACTCCATGTTTGGGGCGTACCGGAAGGCTCTTATGTCGAGTTACCCATCTTTGGACCGTCGACCTCGCGCGACACGGTCGGTCGGGTGGTCGATATTGCCCTCAACCCGCTCAGAGGGTTGGAGCCTGACGCGGCCAATACGGTGCGTGGCATCAACGTGACGTCACGCTTTGGTGACCGGCATCGCTTTGGCGGAACCATTGATAGCATCCTATATGAAAGCGAAGACAGCTATGCCCAGGCCCGGCTGCTCTATTTGCAGAACCGGCGATTTGAGCTGAGAGGCGATGCCGAGCCGGAGTATTTCGACCCTTACGAGGACCCTTATGACGATCTCTTTTTCGAACCAAACGGCCAATAACGCGGGCATGAAGATGAGTCGGCGCCAATTTGGTGTCGCCGGTTTCAGCGCCGGATTGGCCGCTATCACCGCGCCGCATATGGCACTCGCACTCAATACGGTGGAGGCGCGCGCGCTTGTCGACCGTCTCGTCGCCGAGATATTCCAGGTGATCAATTCCGGCCAGTCTGAAGCTGCCATGCTCCGCGAGTTTGAGCGGATTCTGGCCCGGTATGCCGATGTGCCGATCATCGCTCAGTCGGTCTTGGGGCCGCCCGCTCGAAGCGCATCACGGGCCCAGATGCGGGCCTTCACCGAAGCCTTCCAAGGATATATCGCGCGCAAATATGGCCGCCGCTTTCGTGAGTTCATCGGCGGGCAAGTTGTGGTGACCGATGGCCGCCAGGTGAACCGTTATTTCGAGATCATCTCGACAGTACGACTCCGCAATGAAAGCCCGTTCGAGCTGCGCTGGCTGGTTTCGGACCGCTCGGGCCAGGACCGGTTCTTCAACCTGATCATCGAGGGCGTGAACTTGATGACCACAGAACGTGCCGAGGTTGGCGGCATGCTCGACCGGCGCGGCGGCGATCTGGATGCGCTCATCGCCCATCTGCGCACCGTCGGCTAAAGACCAGGGTTCATGGGGCAGGCCTAGTTGTTCTGCCCCAAGATCCCGCCCAGGACCTCCATCAAAATCTGCTCGGCCAAATCCGGCTGACGGCCTTGCGTACGAGGCGCTTGCTGTTGCGCCTGCGGCTGTGGCGCGGGGCGGGCTTCGGCCACCGGGTCGATCATGGGCAAGGGGCGCGGTGGAATATCGGTGTGGATGCGCTCCATCGTCTGCCGCCAAAGCTCAGCCGGCAAGCCGCCGCCAGTCACACCGGATAGCGGCGTGTTGTCATCATACCCCATCCAGACACCGGCCACATAATCGGCGGTAAAACCGATAAACCACGCATCTCGGGCCGAATTGGTCGTGCCGGTTTTTCCCGCCACGGGCCGACCAGGCAGTTGCGCCCGCTGCCCCGTACCGCTGGCCACAGCCTGCGCCATCATATAGGTGAGCTGCCGCGCGGCCCCTTCCGAGATCACCCGCTCCTGAATACCGCCCTCTTGTCCAATGAGCGGCGTGTCGTCGCCAAGGAACCTGAGTTCGGTCAGCCCATAGGGCGCCACGGCGGACCCGCCGTTCAAAATCCCGGCATAGGCTCCGGTCATTTCGATCAGGCTGGCCTCCGACGCGCCCAAAGCAATGGCTGGGCCAAGCGCCAGATCGCTCTCAATGCCGAACCCCTCGGCAACGGCAACCGTTGCCTCACGCCCGACAGTCTCAGACAAACGCACCGCCGCCGTGTTCAACGAGGCGCGCAATGCGTCGGTCAAGGTCACCTCACCATAAAACTCACGGGAGTAGTTTTCCGGGCTCCAAGGGCCCGATCCGGGCACGTCAATCGTCAACGGTCCGTCATAAATCAGATCATCAAACCGCCAGCCCAGATCCAGCGCCGCCGCATAGACAAACGGTTTGAACGAACTGCCGGTCTGCCGCATCGCTTGCACCGCGCGGTTGAACTGTCCGGCAACCTGGGTTTCGCGGCCACCAACCATGGCACGTACCGCGCCATCGGCCGACATCACCACAATCGCGGCCTGCGCGGTGGAGCCCTCTCGCACCTGGTTTTCGAAGACGTCGACCAGTGCCGCCTCCGCGGCATCTTGCATTGCCGGATCGAAGGTGGTGCGGATGATCACATCTTCGGTTGTGTCATTGGTCAGGAAGCCCGGCCCGGCCCCCATGATCCAATCGGCGAAGAACCCGCCGGTTTCCTGCCGCGCCGCAGCTGATAGTGTGGCCGGGTTGGCGCGCGCCTGATCCGCCTCGGCAGAGGTCAGATATCCCTGCTCTTCCATCAGGTTCATGACCAGATTGGCCCGGCGCTGCGCCCGCTCCAGATTGCGGGTCGGCGCATAATAGGACGGCGCCACCAGCAGCCCGGCCAGCATCGCGGCTTCCTGCGGTGCCAGATCAGCGCTGGAATGACCGAAATAGCGCTGTGATGCCGCTTCGAAGCCCCGCGCACCGGCGCCCAGATAGGCCCGGTTGAAATAGATCGCCAGGATTTCATCCTTGGTGTAGCGGAACTCCATCGCCAGCGCGAAGGGCACTTCAGTGATCTTGCGCCAGAGTGTCGTGCGGCGACAGTCGGTCTCGTACTCCGCCTCACTCTCCCATTCCGACGGGTCATAGGCCACGCCGAGACACATGAGCTTGGCCACCTGTTGCGTGATCGTCGATCCGCCATGGCCTTCAAGCGGCCCGCGACCCTCGCGCATATTGATCCGAATGGCGCTCGCGATGCCACGTGGGCTGACGCCCAAATGGCGATAGAAACGCCGGTCTTCGGTGGCGACCACGGCATTGGTCAGATGCGGGCTCACTGTATCGGGGTCGATCATCCCGCCAAATTGCTCACCGCGCCAGGCAAAGACATTGCCGTCGCGATCCAGCATCGTCACCGAGCCCCGCGCGCGGGCATCGACCACCTCACCCACATCGGGCAGAAGTGTATAATAGTAGGCCGACGCGCCCAGAATGATCAGGGCGACCACAGCAGTAACACGCCAAACAATGCCGAAGATCAGGCGCAACACAAACCGGAACAGCGCCCCGAACCAACCCAAAATCCCGGGCCTGCGGGCGCGCGACCGTGTCTGGCGGCGGGCATTGCGTTTGGGTTTCGCCGATGATTGCGTTCTTGTGCGTTTGGTTGTGCTCTGTGTCCGGCGGTCTGCCACAAGCCCACGTTGGCTTTTGCGGGGCGGACGACCTCCACTTCCTGATCGGCTCATGATGTTCCTGCCTTCTTTTGCGCCAAGATACGCAATAACGACTCGTTTGTGGAGGGCACATCCTCGCTTTTCTTCCCCGCATATGCTGCACTGCCGCATCCAGCTTCCGCACAAAAAATAGGCACATGCCAGAAATCGCGCCGAAAATTTCGGTATACAACCTGAAGTTGTGAAAACCCCTTACCGTGCCGTTGCCCTAAAGCCCGCCCCGGCCTGTCTTAACCCCCGTGAGTTCCTCTGGGGGACAGACAACAACCGGAAGGGTATCAACGTGAAACTCATCATCGCAGCAATCAAGCCGTTCAAGCTGGAGGAGGTCCGCGAAGCCCTGACCGCCATCGGTGTGCGCGGCATGATGGTGACCGAGATTAAGGGCTTCGGCTCGCAATCCGGCCACACAGAGATCTATCGCGGCGCCGAATATGCCGTGAATTTCGTGCCGAAAGTGAAGCTGGAAATCGTCGTCGCGGCCTCAATGGCCGATCAGGTGGTCGAAACCATCCAGACCACCGCCAAAACCGACAAGATCGGCGACGGCAAAATCTTCGTCCTCGACGTGAACTCCGCCGTGCGCGTGCGGACCGGCGAGACCAATGACGACGCGCTTTGACGCGCGGCCCTTTCGACAAAAGGACATGACACTCATGAAAACCAAGTATCTTTTCCCACTGGCCGCCGTGGCAACCGCCGCCGCGCTGCCGTCGGTGGGCCTGGCGCAAGAGGCCGGCGTAGAAGCCGCGGCCCACACGTCTTACATTCTGACCACGCTGCTGTTTTTGGTCGGGGGCTTCCTCGTCTTCTGGATGGCCGCGGGCTTTGCGATGCTCGAGGCCGGTTTGGTGCGCTCAAAGAACGTCACCATGCAGTTGACCAAGAACATCTCCCTCTTTTCCATCGCGGCGATCATGTATTGGCTCGTCGGTTTCGGCATCATGTATCCCGCCGATTGGGTGATCGAAGGCTGGCTCGGCCCGTTCTTCGCGATCACTTCGCTCGAACCCGTGGGCGTTGCCCCGGCGGATACCTCGCTTGACTATGCCTCGGTTGGCTCGGACTTCTTCTTCCAGTTGATGTTCTGCGCCACCACGGCCTCGATCGTCTCGGGCACGCTGGCTGAGCGCATCAAGCTCTGGCCCTTCCTGATCTTCGTGGTTGTGCTGACCGGCTTCATCTACCCGATCGAAGCCTCCTGGCAGTGGGGCGGCGGCTGGTTGGCCGAAGCGGGCTTCTCCGATTTCGCTGGCTCGACGCTGGTGCATGCCGCAGGCGGCGCTGCGGCTTTGGCCGGGGCCATCGTGCTGGGACCACGGATCGGCAAGTATGGCAAGGACGGAAAAGTGAATCCGATGCCGGGCTCCAACCTGGCGCTCGCGACGCTTGGTACCTTCATCCTGTGGCTGGGTTGGTTCGGCTTCAATGGCGGCTCGCAACTGGCCATGGGCACCGTGGGCGATGTAGCCGATGTGTCTCGGATCTTCGCCAACACCAATATGGCAGCTGCTGCCGGTGCCGTCGCGGCTCTGATCCTGACCCAGCTCATCTATGGCAAAGCCGACCTGACGATGGTCTTGAACGGCGCGCTGGCCGGTCTGGTGTCGATCACTGCCGAGCCGCTGGCCCCGTCGCTCTTCCTCTCGCTGATCATTGGGGCGATCGGCGGTCTGATCGTGGTCTTCACTGTCCCGCTGCTCGATAAGATCAAAATCGATGACGTGGTCGGTGCCATCCCGGTGCACTTCTTCGCCGGCATCTGGGGCACGCTCGCCGTGGTCCTAACCGGCGGCTACCATGGGGAGGCGACCCTTGGCGCACAGATCATGGGGATCGTGGCGATCATCGCCTTCGTCTTCATCACCTCGTTCATTGTCTTCTATGCACTGAAGGCGACAATTGGCCTGCGCCCAAGCGAGGAAGACGAGATCAACGGCCTGGACGTCTCCGAGCTTGGCATGGAAGCCTACCCGGATTTCGTCAACACGTGATCTCGCCGGATAACGCAAAGAGGAGGGCGCCTTTGGGCGCCCTTTTTCTTCGCAACAGGCATTGGTACATTCTATCGCTGCACCGGCACAGACCCATTTGAAGGTCGCATCAACGGGCCCATATCTCGTTCAGGTCCCAAATCGGAGGCATCACATGTCAAATACGCCGAAGCCCGACCCGAAACCTGACCAAACATGGCAAGCCTGGTTGACGACCGAAATCACCACCAGCCTGCCGCGTTGGGCGTATCTTGCGGCTATTGGGGGCGCTATTGTTCTCTTGCTCATCGCGCTCGACTAAAATGCTATATGGAGTGCGACGTCTGATTGTTGTCGCGGCAGTCGTCACCCTATTTGCGGCAGCGCCATTCGCCACGGGCCAATCCGCCAGAGCCGATTCTGTGACGGCTATGGTCGATCCCATCGCAAACCTCGCACCTGGGCAAGCAGTTACGCTGCTCGGCACGGTCGACCGGATCACAGATGACGATGAGTTCTTGCTGCGGGACGCGACTGGCGCGGTGCCAGTCTATGTTGGGCCAAACCCCATCCCAGCCGCCGTGGGCGACAGAGTCACCGTGATCGGCGTGGTGGATGACGACGGGCCGATCGAGATCTATGCCACAACGATTGTCTTAGCCGATGGCACTGAGGTCGCGCTTTCAAACCGCTACTGACCGGCTGAAAACGAAAGGGGCGCATAGTTGCGCCCCAGACACCCATATCGAAATAGGATCGCAGCCTGTCTCAGATCGACTCTTCAATCCATTTCTGAAGCGCCGCTTTCGGAGCCGCGCCGACTTTGTTCGACACAACTTCACCGTCTTTGAACATGAACAGCGCCGGAATGCCGCGCACACCCAACTCCATCGGCGAGCTGGGATTTTGATCCACATTCACCTTCACGATCTTGACCCTGCCACCGTAGTCGACGGAAAGCTCCTCCAGAGCCGGGCCAATCTGTTTGCAAGGGCCGCACCATTCGGCCCAGAAATCCACCACAACGGGGATCGGAGATTGCCGAACTTCGGCGTCAAACGTGTCATCGGTGACGGGAACGGTGCTCATAGGTCGCTCTCCTCAAAGGCGCGGAAATTGTGCTTGGACGCTGAAGGTATGGACGCGTCCGCCTGAGGTCAAGCAGTGGCCGCCCTTTGCAACGCTGCCATGACAGAAGCGTGAGGCAAAGGCATCAAGGTCGCTGTCCGGGTCCACAAAATCGCCGTCTCGATTCTGCGGGCCGGGTACAAGAGCGCCAACATCTCGGCATAGGCCCCCATCTGGCGCAGCAATCCTTCCGGAACCTCATCTGCGCCGACTGGCACCGACGCATTGGATTTGAAATCGACCGCCAGCACCCGGTCGTCTGTGATGATCAGCCGGTCGATCACGCCGAGCACCTGCGCGGAGAGTGTCTCGCTCCAAGCCGTCAAAGGCACCTCCGCCAACGCCTCCGGCGCAAACACATCCGACAAGCTCGGATCGGTCAGGACCCGCACCGCTTCCTCCAGCAATGCTGTCGCCTCGACCTCGGCGACTTCGTCCTCCAGCGCCAAAATCCCCGGTGCCGCGGCTATCCATCCCGGCTCCGGCACGCCTGGCAGGTGTTCCAGCAGCAGATGGATCAGCCGCCCTCGCCGCAGGGCGGCCTCTTCCTCAAGCCCACCTGCATCAGAGGCCAGCGCCTTCGCCCCGCCCAGATCAGATGGGCTGCGGGCGGGAACCATCCTTCCATCATCTACTGCGGGCATCAAAGCCCAAGCCGGTACAGCTGGCACTTCGGCTTGAACCATCGGCGCGAACTCCCCCGGAGCCGACCAATCTCCGCTTTCCAATCGTAAACCCGTCTCACCAAACATCGCGCAGGGTTCAGCCCCCAATGCCTCAGCGCTTTCGCGAATCATCCCATACCAACTCTGGTCCGCATTCCGCCCCAAGGTGCCCGCTGCCGCAACGATCAACCAACTCTCCGCTCGGGTCATCGCCACATAAAGCAGCCGGTTCCGCTCCTCCGCCTCTGCTGCTGTGGCCGCCTCGAACGCAGGGCGTAGGAGCGTCGGCGCATCCGCTTTCGGCATCGGCCAGACCAATGGCCCGCCCGCGGGTTCCAGCAGGGTCACACCCCGGTTCCCGGCGCGGCGCTGCGCACAATCGGGCAAGATTACAATCGGCGCTTCCAGCCCTTTCGCCCCATGGATTGACATCACCCGGATCTGATTGCCCGCACTTCCGGGATCGCGCTTGATGGTGACGTCATCGGCCTGCAACCAGCCGACAAACCCGGTCAGACTCGGCACTTCCATCCGCTCATAGGCCAGCGCCTGACCCAACATCGCGTCGATGCCGTCCTCTGCCTCCTGCCCCAAGCGTGCCAAAAGCCTGCGCCGGGCGTCATGGCGGATCAGAACCCGTTCCAACAAATCGTAAGGGCGCAGAAAATCTGTGTGATCGCGGAGATCTTCCAGCATAGCCACCGTTTCGGCGAACTCAGCGGCGCGGCTTTGCAAGGCCCGCCACAAAAACCCCTCCCGTCCATGGGCCAAGTCGAAAAGCTCCGCTTCCGACCAGCCCAAGATCGGCGATCGCAACACCGCCGCCAGCGACAGATCATCCTCCGGTGTCGCCAAAAATGCCATCAACGCCACGAGATCTTTGACGGCCAGCTCCGCCGCAACACGCATCCGGTCCGCCCCCGCGATCGGCAGGCCGGCCCCTTTGATCGCAGCGATCATCTCGTGAAACAGGTCCGAGCGCCGCTGCACCAGGATCAGGATATCCCCCGCGCGCACTGCCCGACGCGTGGGCCGCCCTGCCTCCTCCACCTCGATAGTCACCTTGCCATCCAGCATCTCCTTGATCGCGGTGGCGACACGTCGAGCAAGCCGTACATGGTGATGGTCTTCTTCTAGAAGATCGACGGGGTTCTCCCAGTTCGATGGCTCAAGTTTTTCGGATTTCGGGATGTGCGGCCAGACATCCACCCGCCCAGGCAATGCCGATTTGAACGCCGTATGGGTGACATCCGGACCCACACCGGCCGCTCCCAACCCACCTGCCACATGATCGACCAGAGCCAGGATCGGTTCCGCAGACCGGAAAGAATAGATCAACTCCCGCGATTGAAACGGCGCCTCAATCTGCGCCAATCTCTCGGCAAAATGATCGCGCATCCGATCAAATCCAGACGGGTCCGCCCCTTGGAACGAATAGATCGACTGCTTCTTGTCCCCGACCACAAAGATCGTCCGCGACGTTTCGGCCCGTGCACCCTCGCCACTCGCGAACTCTTCGGCCAGTTTTGCGATGATCTGCCATTGCGCGGGCGCCGTATCCTGCGCCTCATCCACGAGGATATGGTCGATCCCACCATCCAGGCGGAACAGAACCCATTGCGCCACACCCGGCGCCATCAAAAGCGACCGCGTATGCCGGATCAGATCATCGAAATCGAGCCAGCCCCGCGCCTGTTTCGCCGTGTCATAGGCGGGCAGAAACGCCGCCGCGAAGCGGTGCAGGGCGTCGGTCTTGCGCGCCGTTTGCAACGCCCGACGTAACGGTCGCGCCGCCTCGAGCCGCAACATGAACGCCTCCAGCGGCGCCAGATCCGCCCCCATCGCCGTGCGAATTGCGGCATTACCAAATGTGCCGATCTTGGCCGCATCCGGCGTCTTCGTGGTCGGTCCGCTCAGGAAGACCTCTTCAATCTGCGCCAAATCCTCCAACCCAGGAGACGCCCAGTTGAACCCAGACAAGATGCGGTGGCTCTTGCCCAAATTACGGCTCTCAGGGTCTAGGAGCGGTACGAGGCGGTCGCACAGGACTTGCTCGCCGCCGAGAAAGGCTTGGCTCAAAATATCCGCGTCACTCAGATCGGGATTGATCCCAAACCAATCGAAAATCGCCTCCCGCTCACGTTGCGGTTCCACCTCATCGCGATGAGCCAGAAGCGCGCGGACAAGCCCGGCCATGTCATCGCCCGAGAGATACGCGGCGACTCCATCGATAGACGGAACGTCCTCCCCATCGGCCAACATATCAAGCACATCATTCGCCAAAAGAAGCTGCGCCCGCTCATCCATTTCCGTGAAGCCCGGCGAAACTCCTGCCTCCAACGGAAAGCGCCGCAGCACCCCGCCGCAGAACGAATGGATCGTCTGGATCTTCAGCCCACCAGGCGTCTCAATCGCACGCGCAAAAAGCGTCCGCGCGCGGGATAGAAGCTCGGGCGTAATCCGCTCGGCCTCCAAACCCAAGGTCGCAAGGGCGGTCGCCAACGCACCATCTGGTTTCATGGCCCACTCGCCCAATCGGCGGAACAGCCTGTTCTGCATCTCCGACGCGGCGGCTTTGGTATAGGTCAGGCAGAGGATCCGCTCCGGCGGCACTTCTTCTAAAAGAAGTCGCGCTACTCGGTCGGTCAGCACACGAGTCTTGCCACTGCCCGCATTGGCCGAGAGCCAAGTGGATTGCCCCGGATCGGCGGCGATCACCTGCGCGCGCGAGGCGTCGTTGAGGGTCATGCCCCCACCTCCTCTGCTGTTGGCGCGGTTGTCTCATCCCACTCCCCGTATCGGGCCAGATGATCGTAGTCGCCTGCATAGCGCAGTTCGGCCATCGCGCGGCGCGATGTGTAGCCATTCGCCGCGTCTGCATAATGTGCCAGAAGCGTCTCGAACTCCGCAGCGATCTGATCGATCTCGTCTGGCGTCGCATCATGGCTCAACACGGTTCCGCCGTTGCCAAGCCCAATATAGGCGATCCGGGCCACATCCGTGACCTCTCCGAAGGCACCGCCGCGCGCCATCATCGCCTCAAGCCAAAGCTGTTTGTTGAAGAACCGTTCCTGATCGGCAGACGGAACAGCCCCGGTCTTATAGTCATAAATCGCGAGCGCGCCCTCGGGCGTCAGATCCAATCGGTCCGCTGTCCCGGTTAGCGTAAACGACTTATCTTTTATAAGAAGCTCTGCCGAGAACTCCAATCGATGCGGCGTTGCAAACGCACGCCGCGCCCGCTCACTCGCGACGAACCACGGTGCAGCCCGCGTCAGACGCGCTTGCCAAAGGCGTCGCGCCACGGGCCAGGGCACCTCTTGGCGAAGCGCCGCTTCGGCAAGCCGCGTGAAAAGCGCCTCCGCATCCGCTGGCAACCCATCGCGTGTGATCTCCACGAAACTGCGCAGCATCGCATGCAGCGCCGTACCGCGCAGCCGTGCGTCGGGCGCTTGCCTCAGTGGGTCCAGTGGCCTCAACCGCAGAACCTTCTGCGCGTAGATTGCATAAGGATCGCGCACCAGTTTCTCGATTTGGGTCACTGAGAGGCGGTTTGGCCTGGCCGTTACCGGCGGCCTCGGCGATGGCCGTGGCGCGGGCGGCACCGGCGTTTCGGGTGCGCCCAATGCCTCAGCCATGGCCAGCCAATCCTGGCCCCGCGCCCGCATTTCCGCCAGGGCCGCGCGCGCCTCGGGCCCGGTCCCCTCCATCAGGTTCACCAATCGGTTCACCCAACGCGATGGCACCGTTTCGGTTTCCGCATCTCGTTTCGCCCGGCTGAGCCAAACCTCGCGGGCTGCCACCGCTTGCTGAAAATCATGAGCCGAGAGGCCGATCTGCCGATCCGGCAGGCGCAGCCCGGCCTCGGCCCGCATCGCCCGGTTCAGCCATGGGTCGGCCCCGGGCGCGGCTGGCCAAACACCTTCGTTCAACCCCGCTAAAATCAACAGATCAGCGCCCTGAACCCGCGCCTCCAACGCCCCCCAAATCATGATCCGCGCATGGGGGCGGACCGGGTTGCGCGCCTCTGCATCGTCCAGAACCGCGCCGATCAGATCGCGATACTCGGACGGGCTCAACATCCCCCCCGCATCCGCATCTGCCACCACAGCTTGCATCAGACGCTGAACCGCCTGCCCATCTTCCCGCGCCCAAAGGTTCCCCGCGCCATCCGCACCGGGCCCCGCAGCCAGGGCCTCAGCCAATGTCAGATGCCGCGCGACATGATCCGCGAGCGAAACCGACTCCGCCTCCCGCGAAGAGAGCAGGAGGTCGGAGACCCAACTGGCCCATGCGACCGCGCCGGAATCCGTTTCCCGTTTGGCCGCCCAATCCAGAAGATCGCCAGGTTCCGGATAGGGGCCACCGCCTCTTAAGATTTGCAATTCCAAATCCCGCGACCGCAGCAGATGCGCGCCGCGATCTTCGCGCGCCGAATGCGTCAGCGGATGTTTCAGCAGCACCAACAGCGCCTCTGCGGTCGGGCGCGCACTCAACAGCTCTACGACATGGCGCAAGAGCCGTCCCGCCGCGGTCAAAGACAAAGGTTGCCCGGCACTGTCATCGGGCAGGATACCCCACCGATCCAGAGCCGCCGTCACCTGCCGGGTCAGCGTACGATCGGGGCTGATCAACGCCGCGCGCTGCCCTGTTTCCGCCGCCTTCCGCAACCGAAGCGCAATGGCGGCGGCTTCGGCTTGCGGCGTCGGCGCCTCGATCAAACTCATATCGGCGACAGCGGGGGACAGATTCCCCAGTTTCGGCCCCTCCTCACGCCATTGATCGGTGACAGGCGCTGGCCGCAACGCCAGAGAGATCAAGCGGTTCCGGCGCGGATGAGCGCGCGGGGTTCCACTCCATTCGGGGATCGCTTTGGGCGCCAATCCGAGGCGTTCGGCAAACTTCCCAAGCCGGAACTGCGGGTGATCTTCGCCCCCCAAGCCAACAGCACGACCATGTAGCAATCCGGCCCAAACCTCCTCCGGCATGTCACCGTCCAACCCTGGCAGCACCACTGCCCCTTGCGGAAGTGCGGCAACGGCCCGCATGAAGCGCGCAGTCGCCCCGCGCGACCCTGTAGAGCCTGCAACGATGATCGGATGTGTCGGTGGTACGCTTTGCCACGCTTTTGCCAGCCGGTCGACCAGGGCGGAATGACGGGCTTCGACCGTCAGGCTGTCTTCGCCCGCGAAAAACGGTGCCACGATTGACAAAAACGCCTGGCTGCGCTGCCAATGTTGCGCGTGCTCGGCCACGTCCAGGCGCTGCACGGCCTCGGGTGTCACCCGTTCCTCCTGCATCTCCCCCATCAAATCGGCGAGGCTATCCGCCAGTGGATAAAGCGCGGCACGGGGGGCCAGATCAGGGCGCTGGTCCAGCAATTTGGCGATCAGCTGGCTCAATTGCAGCCTCAGGCGCAGGGGGGACATCGCGGGCGGCAAACCGGCCATGTCGGGACGCGCGGCGAGATCGGTCACTGGGCGAATGCGTGGCAAAAAACTCGCCTGACGCTCAGCAAATTGGGCGGTCAGGCGACGCTGCATCCGGGCCGTGTTGACATAAATCTCAACCCGCGCGAGCGCCTCTGGTGGCTGCCTTTCGAGCCGGGCTTCCACCCCCTCGATCAAGGCCGATGTGAAATCGACTCCCAACGGGGTCGCAAAAACCCGCGGCCCCGCGCTCGGCTCAAACATCATCGGTTTGGCCTAACATTTCTTCAGCCAGCACGATTCCGGTCGGATGCCCAACATCGGCCCAAAACCCTGGATAGACTAGGCCGTAGAGCCGCCGGTCCGCCATCAGATTGCGCCAAATCACCCACATCGAGAACGGACCTTCAGGCGTATCTTGAAACACTGCCGGGTCGAGTATCTGCGCACCAGTCCAGACCTGGCCCGTCTTATCCGGTGTCAATTGGCCACTCTCCAGCAGACGAAAATCACCCCCACCTTGACGACCAACCGCTCGCTCAGGGGGGACCAGCAACATCAAACCGCCCATCTTGCGCGGTGTCCAAGCCTCCGCCAAGAGGCCAAGTGGGTTGCTCCCTCGCCAAACCGCGTCGGAATTCAGTGTCCAAAACGGGTTTTCTCCCAAAACCGGCAACGCGTTCCGAACACCGCCACCGGAGTCCAGAATATCCGGGGTCTCGTGAAGAAACTGAACATCTGGAAGATCCGCCAAATGCGCCGCGATCTGTTCGGCCTGGTAATGCCCATTCACCACGATCGGCCCTGCGCCAGCCGAGCGGGCGAGATCCAACGCATGGTCGATCAAGCGGCGCCCGGCGACTTCGATCAACGGCTTTGGCCGCTCCGCCGTCAGCGCACCCATCCGGGTGCCGAACCCGGCGGCCAGGATCATGCAAGCTTTCGGGGTCATGCAGGCGCCGCCCAATGGTCCAGAAGCTGAATAACCGGCGCGCGGAGATCCGCCAGCTCTGGATGATCGACGGCCCGCCGAATATGCCCTGCCACGCGCGGGATATGGCGCAGATACATGGTCTTCCCCTCGGTTCTGGCCAGCCTGGAAAAGACGCCCAATATCCGCAAGTTCCGCTGTACCGAGAGGATGGCGCAGGTGAGCATGAACCGGTCTGGCTCAAGCTCCAAATCTGTCGCCTGCCTCTGGATCAACTGCCGCTTCAGCGCCTCTGGCACATCCCGGCGGGCATCATCCAAAAGCGAGATCAGATCATAGCCCACAGGGCCGAAAACCGCGTCTTGGAAATCCAACAGCCCGACACGAGCCAATCCAGCGCGATCGGGCAGCCATATCAGGTTCTCCGCGTGATAATCCCGCAAAATCAGTGTTTCGTAGCCGGTCAAATAGGCCCCGAAAGCAGACAAAAGTGCCGCCGCCAATCGGTCGCGCAAGGTTTCTGTATCATCAACGGGTTCCAGGCTCTCGAAGGTGATATCGATCATCTCCACCATGCGATGCGGCGTGAGCGTCACCAAAGCCGGGGGAGGTGTGAGCCCGGCCAAATGCGTCGTCAGATCACACGCCGCGGTATAAAGCGCGGTCGCTGTGCTCGGGTTTTCGGCCACTTTTCGGGCCATGAGGTCGTCGCCCAAATCTTCGATCAGCATCAGCCCGGACTCGGGATCTGCGGCCCAAATCTCTGGTGCGGAAAGGCCTTGATCGGTCAGATATCGCGCGATCGCCCCGAACGCCTCGAAGCTGGTGCGATCTTCTGGCGGGGCCAACATCACGACCGCGCGCCTGTCGCGCGCTCTATCGTGCAACCGGAGATATCGCCGGGCCGACGCATCACCTGCCAGAGGCGTCCGCGTCGCTTGGGCCCAACCCTCCCGTGCCAGAAACGCGTTCAGCGATGGAGTCATAGGGCCTCCAAATGGCACATCAGCTGCTCAGCCAACGGTGTCATTTCCGCTGCATGCAAGGTGATACGCCGAGCTTCAGCGGCATCCGGGTCCGCTGAGAAGGTCAACCACACTGCGTCTCGAGGCCGGAGGCCATTCAATCGCTCGGGCCATTCGATTAAGCACACCGCCTCGCTCAAAGCGTCATCTAAGCCCAGTTCAAGCACCTCGTCCGGCCCGCTGAGCCGATATAGATCGCAATGCCAGATCTCCAGATCGCCCGCATGATAGGTCTGAACCAGCGTGAAACTTGGGGATGGCACATCTTCGACGGCGTCGAATGCCGACAAACGTGCCTGAATAAGTGCGCGTGCAAAATGGGTCTTGCCGCTGCCCAGGTCACCGCTCAGGAGGACCGTGTCACCTGCCTCCAGTTCCGGCGCCATACGCGCCGCAAGCGCAGCGGTTGCAGCGGGGCTGGAACTGACCCGCTGTAGCAGCGCAGGCGGACAATCCATCGAACGGAGGGGAAGCTCGGACATGACGACAGAGTTTAGCCATGGCCTCGCCGCCCGCAACACTTACCTCTGCTGAAAAAGCCTTTGGCCTAGTCGGCGACAGCCAAGGTCCGTTGTGTGACATCAACCAACTCCGTCGCCCTAGAGACCGGCTGAAAGGTCACAACCATCGAGCCACCTTTCAAGGGTGCAACGCGGCATTCGAGCATCCGCCCATCCGCCAATGTCACATCGTCAGACCAGGCGGCCCGTTCAGCCTCCTGTCCCGCGAAGGCACGTATGTCGCCCCAGACCGGCGACGGGTTTGCCAGCCTCTGCCAAGTCCGGGTTGCCTCGACCAAGCTCATAGTGCTGAGCATCTCGCGCGGATCTACGCCCCAAAGCTCGGCATAAGCAGCATTGCTGAGGATCAATCGACCGTCCTTGGAGAACACCGCAAGCGCGCCATCACTTTCGTCCAAGACCCATTGGTAGAGCTCCAGATCGGACCGAAACTGCCGCGTCAGAGATACTTCAGAACTGATATCTTCGAACATGAACGCAACCGCACCATCGGGGTGCGGCTTGCCGATGACCCGATAGGTTTGCCCCGTCGGCAACGTCCATAACTCTTGATAGCTGCCGTCCTGCGCCGCCTGCTCCAGTTCCGACAAACTTGCCCGCCACGCTTTGTAGTCCTTGGGCTCGGGCATGCGTTGCCGTTCACGCAGTTGATCAAGGAACGAAAACAGGCTTGGCCGCGATGACAGCCATTCTGGATCGAGGGTCGAAAGCGTCAAAAGCGCCGGGTTAAACAAGACCAACTCGCGCTTCTTATTGAAGATCGCCAGACCAATCGGCAGATGAGCAAAGGTTTTGGAAAGTGTCTGAACGAAGTTCCGCAGATTCGTCTCAGCCGCGACCAGCTGATCAATAGGCCGTGCGGCGAAGAGCGTGTTCTCGCCCTGATCTGTCATCGAGACGTCAAACCAACTTGGCTCCTCCTGGTCATGCATGATCAACTGACAACGGCGAAACGCGCCAGGGTCTGGCAAGGGGTCCAACTGCTCGGCAAACAACCTACGGATCGGCCACACCAGCGGGCCATCGATGTCATTGGCCCGCTCGAGCAGTCGATAATAGGCGCCATTGGCCCAGGTGATCTGCCCATCGCTGCGTTCGCGCCACATCGGCACTGGCAAAAAATCCACCGCCGCGCGCAAGCCCTGCATTTCGTCGTGGAACCCGTCTAGGCTGTCCTTGTGTATCGCATGGCGAGCCCTGCTTTCTTCGACGCTGGATACCGTAACGGTCACAACTTCGCCCTGGGCTCGCCCGGAAACGGAAAGCGCATCACTGCCGACTTGAGCGATCAGCAGGAACCCCTCCCGACGGTCCGCCAGCGCCCGCATCGAGGTCGCAATATCCGGGTTAAGCGGCTTCAGGCCCTCGACCAGACCCGCCCAGGCCCGCGCCCGGTCGGACGGATCGGCGATGAAGTATTCGTCCTCATCATGTTCTGACACCAGATAGCCATCGTGGAAAACGTAGCTTCGCGGCGTATCAAGTGCGCCCAAGACCATATGAGGACTACGCCGGGTGCGACCGCGAAACACCCACTGGTTGAGAATCAGCGCCAAAGACGCCGCCAAGATGCCAACACCGATCAGCATCACAACCATATAGGGTTCGAAAAAATACATCTTTAACCTTTTGCGGAGAGCCGTGCCACGGACCACCAAACGGCAGAAGCCTTAATGATCCGTTAAACAGAAATTGGCTGGTTCTCGCCAAGCGGTGCGCTGGCTTCGTCCGCCAGCAGACCAATCGCCTCATGCGGCCAGGTCACGCGAACTATGGCGCCGCGCTTCTCGCCTTTGTCTTCAACCGACAAGAACGGATCGGAGGCATTTAGGAACTCGACAGTCGCGCCAGACCGCTCAAGCAGCGTCTTTGCGATAAACAAGCCAAGGCCCATACCTTCATATCCAGGTCGGGGATCGATTGCTGGCCGCGACCGGCGGCGCAAAAACGGATCCCCCAAGCGGCCCAAGAGATCGGAGGGAAATCCATCGCCATCATCGGTCATCTTCAAACTGATGAGACCGTCACCCCACTGACCTTCGATCCAAACCTGACCATCCGCGAAATCAACCGCGTTTTGCACCAAGTTGCGCAGGCCATGAATAATCTCGGGCTTGCGTCGGATGATCGGCTGCCCGCTTGGCGCATCGGCCCCTGCCTCGAAGTCGTAGTGTATCGCAATGCCGCGATCTTCGTGGGGTTCTGCCGCTTCGCGGACCACCGCCCCGAGGGGCGCACTGCGCATATGTAGATCGTCTTTCCCGACCTGGCCCATGGACCGCAGGATGTCGCGACACCGATCCGCCTGATCACGGATCAATATGGCATCCTCACGCAATTCCGGGCGATCCGACAGTTCTTCGGCCAATTCGGTCGAAACCAGTTTGATCGTCGCCAAAGGTGTGCCCAACTCATGGGCTGCCGCCGCAACCACGCCGCCCAGATCGGTCAGTTTCTGTTCACGCGCCAACGCCATCTGTGTTGCCAACAAAGCCTGGCTCATCGAGTGGGTCTCGCGCGTCACCCGGCGGGCATAGGCCGACAAAAAGATGATCCCGATCACGATCGCCAACCAGAACCCGAGCACAAACAGGGCTGGTAGCTCTAATATGACTCCCTCAGCCGAGCGAAGCGGGATGTAAAAATAGGCCAAAAGCGAAATCATCACGATTGCGACCCCGCCCAGAAACAGGGTTGAGCGCAGGGTCAGCGCCGTAGCCGAGATGGTCACCGGTGCCAAGATCAGCAGCGCGAACGGGTTGTGCAGCCCGCCCGTCAGGAACAACAGAAACGACAACTGCGTCAAATCGAAGAGCAGCGTCAGCATCGCGTCTCGGTCACTAAGCCTCTGATTCTCTGGGAAAATCGTCATTGCGATCAGGTTGGAGATCACGCTCGCCCCAATCGCCAGGAAACACAGCCCCAACTCGACCCTGAGCCCGAGATAGAGGCTGACAATCACAACCGTCACGGTCTGCCCCAAAATCGCCAACCAGCGCAGGACCAAGAGCGTTCTTAGCCGCACCCAATCGCTCCGCGCATCGCGGGTCAGAAGATTTATGGACGGATCGGGGAGAGAGGCCATCGGCGGGAGGGGCTTTCTGTCACAGGTACAGGGTCGTGAATTGATAGTCGGTCGGAACTAAGTGATCAACGGGACGCGATTAACTGGGAGGTTAGAATGACGCGAGTCTATGCGATAAGCGCTGTCGCGCTGATTGTTGCAATGCTGACCGCCATCGCGGTCACGATCTATATGGGTCAAGGGCGCCAAACCGCCGATGCCGACCCGTTTGGTCAATGCCGTACCACACAGATTGCGGGCGGTGCGGGCTCGATCGGCGGGCCGTTCGAACTGGTCAATGCCGCTGGTGAAACCGTGACGGATACGGACGTGATCACCGAACCGGCCTTGCTCTATTTTGGCTACACCTTCTGCCCCGATGTCTGCCCACTCGACACCGTGCGCAATGCCGAGGCCGTGGATATCTTGGCCGAACGCGGCCAATCGGTGACGCCGGTCTTCATCTCCGTCGATCCGGGCCGAGACACGCCCGAGGTGGTCGAAGCCTTTGCCGCCAATATCCACCCCGACATGGTGGGTCTAACCGGCAGCCCGGAGCAAACCCATGCCGCCAGCCAAGCTTATCGGACATACTACCGGATTCACGATACCGACGATGAATTCTATTTGGTCGACCACTCCACCTTCACCTATCTGGTGTTCCCAGAACATGGGTTCGTGGAGTTCTTCCGCCGGGAACTGTCACCGGCGCAAATGGCGGATCAAGTCGCGTGTTTTGTCGAGGCGGCTTCATAGAGCCGCTTCGGCGACCGATCATCAATGCCTGCAAGTGGTCTGACAGAGTCTACTCCTACTCTGTCAGCCTTCTGAGGTGCCGCCTACTTTGCGTTTCAACGTCAGACCGCGTGCCGCAAAACCTTCATTTCCTATGAGCTGTCCCTCAACCCGCTTATCTACCGCGAACCCCTCGGATTCATAGAGTTTGAGGGCGGGGGCATTGCCCTCTAAAAGATCGATTTGCATCTCGCCCGGCGCATTGGCCGCAGCATGCTGAACCAAGGCCCGCCCAAGACCGCGCCGATAAAATGACGGTTCAACATACAGCCAAGTCAGCTCATCTTCGCCAAACGCAACAAACCCTCGAACGACCCCCTCCATCTCGGCGACAGACAGCTTGTCATCAAACAACCCTTCATTCTCATAAGTGTCTTCCAAGCTTAGGAACGCGTCCTCACCGACGCTAAGCCGTAATTCGTCAAGCCGGGCGGCATCATGGATCTCGCAGAGCCTTGGCCAGTCGGCCTTTTCATAGGGCCGTATTCTGATTTCGCGCGACACGCCACTCATCTTATCGGTCCCCTTTAATCGCCATATCGGCCGTCGTTTGACATGTCAGGATTGGGTCGGTTTGTCCCATGGATTTGGCCGCCACAATAAGCGTTTCGAGATCGGATATGGGAGGGAAATCCAAGAATATGAACCTGCAAAACGATCGCCTCTTAGTGGCCGTGACACAACGACATCTGACACGCGTCCTTGACGAGAAAACCGGGATCGAGACCCTGTTCAGCGCGATGCTTCAGATCGCATAGGTGCGAGGGCGTACAGGCCATAAGTCGGTATCTCCCAGATTTGGTTGTTCCTGAACCATTACCTCGCTTGGAACCGGGGAAACTCCACGGCCATATCGCAACGGTCAAAATTGACCTCTCCCTGTAACTAAGTCTAAGAAGGCTGAATTGTTGCAGAACCGGAGGATGGCGCATGTTCCAGGAACGGACGCTACGTGATATCGGGCCAGATAAATCCCTGCTTCTCGTGGATGACGACGAGCCGTTTCTGCGACGACTGCAGCGCGCCATGGAGAAACGTGGTTTCGAGGTGGAGGCCGCTGGCTCAGTTGCTGCAGGCACCGCAATTGCCACTGCCCGCCCGCCCGCCTATGCCGTAATCGATCTGCGCCTGGAAGATGGCAACGGCCTCGACGTGGTCGAGACCTTACGCGAAAAACGCCCCGATAGCCGGATTGTAGTCCTAACAGGCTATGGCGCGATTGCGACCGCCGTTGCCGCAGTTAAAATCGGGGCAACGGACTATCTCTCAAAACCCGCAGACGCCAATGACATCACCGCCGCGCTTCTGGCCGCCGAGGAAGAAATGCCGCCGCCGCCGGAAAACCCAATGTCGGCTGACAGGGTCCGGTGGGAGCATATCCAGCGGGTCTATGAACTCTGTGACCGCAACGTTTCCGAGACGGCGCGGCGACTGAATATGCACCGGCGGACACTCCAACGTATCTTGGCGAAACGCTCCCCACGCTGATGCGTCGCGCGCTTGTGGTTGCACTCCTTCTGACGGGTTGCGTATCGGCCGAACCACCGGTTGAGCCGACCTCACTCGCACCTATCCCCTTTACCTTGGACGCAGGCGGTATCCAGCCCGCGGGCACCGATCTGCGCATCGATTTTGGTCGGGCGCAGGCGGGCGTGATTGAGACCGTCGACCGGTTACAGGGGGGCGCGTTGATAGAGGTCGCGACTCAAGGGAACTGCGGCGCTGGGCCGGTGACCGCCGCACAGTGGGCGGATGGGCTGGTGCTCAACTTCCAAGACGGTGATTTCCGGGGATGGGTCGCCACCGACGCCGGCGGACCCCTCGTTACAAACACCGGTCTCGCTATCGGCACGCTTCGGTCAGATATCCCCGCCGCCGTCTTCACCGAAACATCGCTCGGTACCGAGTTTCAAACTGCCGGGGTTTTTGGCTTGCTGGATGACAGCGGGGATCAAGTCGCTTTTCTCTGGTCGGGCCTGACCTGCTTCTTCCGCTAGCACTCCGCCGCGCAGGTGATCAGCCAATCAGTGAACACCTTCACCCGTGCCGGGACCGGACCAGGCGAGCGAATAAGATAATAGCCGAGCTCGGCATCGCATTGCTCCAAAAGCAGCACCAACCGCCCCTCTTCCACGTCCCGCTCAATCACCGCATGGGGTTGCATGCTGACCCCTGCGCCCGCGCGACAGGCCGCCAGCACCAGGGTATTGCCCGCCAGCCGCGTGCCCGTCAGATCGTCTTGGTTCAATCCCTGCGCGGACAACCATGACGAGAACTCTCCATACCCCTCGTCGATCACCCAGGGCAGCGTGGTCAACATCTGCGCCGCGCCTGGCGCCGTCGCGGCATAATCTTCGGGCAATTGCGCGGCCAGGGCAGGATGCGCGACGACCGCCGTGTTCGCCGAGGTTAGAAATCGCGCCTCGACGCCCGGCCACACGCCACGCCCATAGCGGATGCTCAGATGATGCCCGGCCCGGCGCAGATCCTGCAGCCGATCGTCAGGATGGATCGTCAGTGGAATATCCGGGCAGCCTGACCAAAACCCCGATAGACGTGGCATGAGCCAGTTCTCAGCAAATGTCTGCGTCGTGGTCAGCGAAATCGGGCCATCACCCCGTGCTTCCGTCAGGGTCCTGACCCCTGCTGCAATCTCGGCAAAGCCATTCGCCAAGTCATTGGCCAAACGGCGACCGGCATGCGTCGGCACCATCCGGCGGCCTTCCCGGTCCATGAGCGACTGGTCGAAATGGGTCTCAAGCGCGCGCACATGCTGCGCGATCGCCGCATGGGTAACGTTCAGGCTCTGCGCCGCGGCTGAATAACTTTCCAACCGAGCTGCCGCCTCAAACGCGCGGAGCGCCGAGAGCGAAGGGATGTCGCGCCAATCCAAACTGTTACCTCAGCTTACACATTGTAGATATTGCTGACTCGCGTGCCGGGGTCAAGAGCGACTAGGTTGAGAGCAGATCACAGAACAGGAGATATCCAATGTTCCGCGCCCCCTCGAACCGAAGAAACGCCAATAAAATTTGGGACGCTCCAAGTTATTGGTCTCGTATGGAAACCACGCCCGCGCCGCGGTTTCCGGTGAAGGGTCACAACCGGCGTCTCCTCCGGCGGTGGCTGCGAGATACAGGTATCCTGTAATCTTGCTTACACTTGGCAGCGTTGGGGATCAGCGCAGATCATAGCGTTTTAGGCGCTTGTCCACCACGCTGCCATCTTTTAGCCGAATGCCAATGATCGTGTTGTAGTCTTCGAAGCCTCGGCTTTGATAATAGGTCAACCCACTCTCATTATCGGCCCGGATATTGGCATTGATCCAACCATATCCCAGATCGCGCGCCGCGATCTCGGTCGCCTGAAACAGCCGCGATCCGATACCCAATCCATGGCTTTTCGGCGTTACAAATGTCGCGATTTCGGCGGCGTCTTGCGGCAGGTAATCAGCCGGCTCAATCCATTGAAACCCCAAGATGCGCCCGGTCTCTCCTTCGGCCACGTGCCACGCACTTTGGCTGGCGTCTCGCGCCATCCATTCCGCGAGGTCTTGGCTCATCACCGGCTCGGTATGGGCAGTTGTGCCGCCAATTGCGATGATCTGATTGAGCAAGTCCGCCATGCCCCGCGCATCAAGTGCATGTGCGGCACGAATGTGAATCTCCTGGGTCATAGCCCGGCCAAAAGCGCCGCATGGCGGGTGGTAAACTCCGCCCGTACTTCGGCAGGCGGGCGCAGGCGTAGTGTCAGCCCGTCGATCACATCTTGCTTCGGTCGGCCAAAGAACTTATCGGCCTCCGCCTCCGCAAAGCCAGCCAATTGCGTCGCCTCCAGCCAAGCCGAGATTCTGTCGGCCCGCTTGATTTTCGCCTTCACGGTTTTCGGTATTGCCGCCGGGAGGCCAAACCGCAAATGGATCGCCGCACTCAGACGTTCATCCAGCGCGCCATAGCCAGGCCCAACTGCCGCTTTCACGGGCGAGATCATGTCACCGATCACATATTCCGGGGCATCATGGAGCAGGGCCGCCAGACACCATTTCACCGGCGCATCAGACGCAATGCGACGAAAGATTTCTTCGACAAGAAGGGAGTGCTCTGCGACCGAATACGGATAGTCCCCTGCCGTTTGCCCGTTCCAGCGCGCGACAAACGCAAGGCCATGGGCGATGTCCTCAATCTCGATATCGACGGGTGTTGGGTCCAGCAGGTCTAACCTGCGACCCGACAACATGCGCTGCCAGGCACGGGGAGGCTGTTTCGGCATTGTTTGGTCCGGCGGTTGCTGTTCCCGATAGGGATAGGCGGCAGAAGCGCAAAGAACAACGGGCGACTGAACGGAAGAATTTTCTAGGCATGTAACGGGTTTTGCGCTTACGCTTTTCCTTCAACGTGCAATTTTAGGGAGAATTTCAATGTCCAAAGACGGCGGAAAAGACGGCAAAGGCCCCGGCACCACCCCGGGTGGTGGCAAAGGGGACGAAAAGGGCGGCAAAGGTAAGTAAGCCGATTTGTTAGGTTCTTATGTTCAGAAAGGGCCGCGTTCCGTGACGCGGCCCTTTTTGTATGCGGCAGTCTGTACGATCAGTCAGCCGAGGCACTCAGGGCATTGCCTAGGGCAAAGACCGACGCCGCCAGCAATACAACATCTTTGAGCAGGAACTGCCCCGGCACGACCGAGATCGCCAAGCGGCCATGCTCTGGCAGAAACACGCCGGGCGTCGAGACGAAGAAGCTGAGCGTCAGCACGAATGTGGCGATCGCCCCGAGTGCCCCGATCACGGCCAGTTTCGGCGCGAAGAACCGTGCGGCAAGCAACGCGGCGATGATCAGTTCCACAGTGCCGATCAGACCTGAGACAGCAGTTTCTGACCAGGCGGCATAGGTCCAGCCCAGAAACGGCGAGTTTTCGGCCAGTCCGCGGATGGCGGCGGCCTCATATGCGGTGAATTTCATACCCCCGAACCAGAGAAAGACGAGGATCAGCCCCGCAAAAATCGCTTTGCCGGCGAGGTCGGTGATCTGTGCGCCCAAATCGGCCCGGGCGCCTGTTGCGATGAGTGTGGTCATGGTGTGGTTCCTTTTGACATATTTCGTTGGTGTTCTGGGTGGCTGCCTCGGCGGAGTTGCCAACCGCTGCGGCCTGGGATAAAAGTTACGGACCGTTCGGTTAACAATAATTACGGACCAATCGGTAACATACCTGTGACCGTGAGGAGACCGCAATGGCCCGCCCCCGCGCCTTTGACCCAAAAGAAGCCCTGGATCAGATACTGTCGCAGTTCTGGGCGGGCGGATATCACGCCACCTCGCTCCAGGATCTGGAGCGGGTGACCGGATTGAAGAAACAGTCGCTCTATAGAGAATTCGGCAACAAAGACGCGATGTTCGCAGCGGCGCTCGGCCTCTACGGAGATCGGGAAATGGCGGTGATTTCAGAGATACTGCAGTCGCAGGACACCCCGCAGGCCCGGATCAGCGCCCTCTTCGACGCCATCCTCGCCCCGGTTCACCATGGCGACAGGCGCGGGTGTTTCTTGTGCAACACGGCGATTGAGCACGCCCCGGATGATCCGGAGGTGCAGGCATATACGGCGGCAGGAATCGCAGCGACCAAGGAGTTGTTTGCCCAAGCGCTGAGCCTGACGCCGAATGCGGAAGCAAAAACGGAGGCCGACGCCCGTCGCCTCACGTCAGGCTATTTCGGGATTCGCGTCATGGTGCGCGGCGGCGTGCCTCTGCCAGAGCTTCAGGCCACGGCAGAGGCATTGGTTGCCGGGATCAAATCTTGAGCACGATCCGCCCGTCGATGTGACCCGCGCGCATCCGATCAAAGATCGCGTTGATATTCTCCAACTTGTCCCAAGCGAAATGCGACGCGACTTTTCCTTCGGCAGCAAACTCCAGTGACTCGCGCAGATCGTTCCGCGTCCCGACGATTGAGCCGCGCACAGTGATCCGTTTCAGGACGATCTCAAAGATTGGCAGCGGGAAATCGCCTGGCGGGAGACCGACCAGAGACATGAACCCACCCCGACGCAGCATGCCAACAGCCTGGCTGAAGGCGCTATTTGAGACAGCGGTGACGAGCACACCACGGACGCCCCCCATCTGGCTTTGCAACTCGCCCACCGGGTCATCATCCACCGCGTTGAAGGTCAGATCGGCCCCCAAATCGCGCGCCAGTTTCAGCTTATCCTCGGCAATATCGACGGCCACCACATGCAGCCCCATCGCCTTGGCATATTGCACCGCCATATGACCAAGCCCGCCAATACCTGAGATTGCCACCCAATCGCCCGGCTTCACCTCCAACTCCTTTAAGCCCTTGTAAACCGTGACCCCGGCGCAGAGCACGGGCGCAGCCGGGCCGAACTCCAGGCCAGACGGGATGAGACCGACATAATTCGCATCCGCCCGGACAAACTCAGCATACCCGCCATCGACAGAATAGCCGGTCATCTGCTGGCTCTCGCACAGCGTTTCCCAACCGCCTACGCAGTGTTCACAGCGCCCGCAAGCGGTATGCAGCCATGGCGCCCCGATGCGATCGCCTTCCTTCAGATGGGTAACGCCTGCCCCGACAGCAGCCACCTCGCCCACACCCTCATGCCCCGGCACAAAGGGCGCGGTCGGCTTCACCGGCCAATCCCCTTCGGCCGCATGCAAATCGGTATGGCAAACACCAGAGGCATGCACCCGCATCAACACTTGGCCGGGTCCAACCTCTGGCACCGGCAGTTCGCGGATTTCCAACGGTTGACCAAGGGCAGGGACCACAGCGGCTTTCATCGTTTTGGGCAGGGACACAGGCGTTCTCCTATAAGTTGCGCTTAGACGCAGATTACAGGTTCTAGTTGTCAGCTGTTTGACACGGATCAAAGCGGAGGGTTTTCCACCCCAGTCTCGGCATTGCCGCGCCCCGGGCCGCCTGCTATGTGCGCGGCAAAGCTGATATGCCCGAAGGAGGCGAGGACGTGACCGACTATATCGTCAAAGATATTGCCCTGGCCGAGTATGGCCGCAAAGAGCTAGATATTGCAGAAACCGAAATGCCAGGCCTGATGGCGCTCCGCGAGGAATATGGCGACAGCAAACCGCTCAAAGGCGCGCGGATCGCAGGCTCGCTGCATATGACGATTCAGACCGCAGTTCTGATCGAAACGCTGGTGGCCCTTGGTGCCGATGTCCGGTGGGCATCATGCAACATCTTCTCCACGCAAGATCATGCCGCCGCCGCAATTGCCGCCGCTGGCGTTCCGGTCTTCGCGATCAAAGGCGAGACGCTGGAAGAATACTGGGATTACGCCGACAAAATCTTCCATTTCGAAGAGGGCGGCTGCAACATGATCCTCGACGATGGCGGCGACGCGACGCTGTACATCTTGATGGGCGCCCGCGTTGAAGAAGGTGAGGAAGACCTCATCGCCGTCCCCACCAGCGACGAAGAGGTCGCGCTGTTCGACCAAATCCGCAAGCGGATCAAGGAAAGCCCGGGCTGGTTCGTGAAGCAGCGTCACATGATCCAAGGCGTGACCGAAGAGACCACGACCGGCGTGCATCGCCTCTATCAGATGATGGAAAAAGGCCACCTGCCCTTCCCAGCGATCAACGTAAATGACAGCGTCACCAAATCGAAATTCGACAATAAATACGGCTGCAAGGAATCGCTCGTCGACGGCATCCGCCGCGCCACCGATACGATGATGGCCGGCAAGGTTGCGGTCGTGTGCGGCTATGGCGATGTGGGCAAAGGCTCCGCAGCATCGCTGCGCGGCGCGGGCGCTCGGGTGAAAGTGACGGAAGTCGACCCAATCTGCGCGCTGCAAGCCGCGATGGACGGGTTCGAAGTCGTCGTTCTAGAAGATGAACTGCCAAATGCGGATATCTTCATCACCACCACTGGCAACAAAGACGTCATCCGTATCGAGCATATGCGCGAGATGAAGGACATGGCGATCGTCGGCAATATCGGCCATTTCGACAACGAGATTCAGGTCGCGGCGCTGAAGAATCACAAATGGACCAACATCAAAGAGCAAGTGGACATGATCGAGATGCCCTCGGGCAACCGTCTGATCCTGCTCTCCGAGGGCCGTCTGTTGAACCTCGGCAATGCCACCGGCCACCCGTCCTTCGTGATGTCGGCGAGCTTCACCAACCAAGTTCTGGCGCAGATCGAGCTCTTCACCAAGGGCGAGGAGTATCAAAACGAGGTCTATGTTCTGCCGAAGGTGCTCGACGAGAAAGTCGCGCGTCTGCATCTGAAAAAGATCGGCGTGAAACTGACCGAGCTTGCCAAAGAACAGGCCGACTATATCGGTGTCGCTCAAGAAGGGCCGTTTAAACCCGAGCATTACCGCTACTGATTGCTGACAGAGAACAAGTAAGGCTGGCCCTCGAGCCGGCCTTATTTGCACATGACCGTGTTGAGCCCATCTAATCACTCGGACACCATCGGCGGACATCACATCGATACTCGCGTGTGGTCCCGTTTTCTGACGACAGATGAGCAACGAAACGCGCGTCACCCAGGCCGCGGCATGATCCCGAAACCCTGAGGAGTCTGGTGCTGCCTCGCAGCTTGGCTTGTTCGGAGCAGATATGAAGCCACGATCCGGTTTGCGGCAAAGCCTTTCGCCAAACCGCGTGATATACCGCGCATCGTAATGCCCAGTTTTGGCAAAACTCCCGATAGACTCTCGGAGAAAGGAACCAATGCGGCGGATCGGACGGGTCTTGGTGTCTTTGCTCTGGCTGACCTTGCTTGGCGCGGGCGGTCTGTGGTTGATGACCGATCCGCGCAGCCCTCTGCCGGATGCCTGGAATCCGATTACGCCTTTGGATGTCTCAGCGCCGCCATCATGGCTCACGCCGGTGAAACTCCGCGCGGCGCTGGCAACCTCTGAGACATGTATCGCGGCGCTCGAAGGACATGCTGAGTTTCAGCATCTCGACCCGCTCCACGACAGTGACCAGTGTTATATCGACCCTCGGCTGCGTGTGTCATCCGTTGGATCGGTGGCGCTTGAGCCGCTGGAGACCACCTGCGCCGTCGCGCTCCGACTGGCGATGTGGGAGCGGCACACACTCCGCGCGGCAGAAGGAACGCTTGGGCAAGAAGTCACTGCGCTGCGCCATCAGTCGAGCTATAATTGCCGCCGTATTCGAACCCCATCGGGCGATGGTCGGCGGATGAGCAGCCATGCTACCGCCGAGGCGATAGACATTCGTGGGGTGGTTTTGGCAAATGGGCAGCGGCTCGATCTGCTCGAAAATTGGCAAGGAGAGAGCACAGAGGCGCAGTTTTTCCGCGCCTTGCGGGATGGAGCCTGTCGCTGGTTCGTGACCGTGCTCGGGCCGGAGTTCAATCGGCTTCACGCCGACCATTTCCATTTTCAATCAACGGGCTGGGGAGCCTGTCGCTAAGCGGTCAGAGCCGAAACATACCCCTCGCAGATCACATCCGGATCATAGGCTTTCCGCGCAAAGACCTCGCGCACCAACGGCTCGAAATGCGCAAGTGGCATCGGCTCATAACCCGGATCGAAACTCGACTGATCCCAACGCTCGCAGAACGTCGCGCAGCTCTCGAAACAGGGATGGTCTTTGAACCGCTCCCGGGCATTCCGATCCCAGCCATAATGATGCGCGTAATAGAGCATCTGGAAAATCCCGTGATGCTCGACGACCCAGGCCACGTCCCACCGAACGAAAGGCCGGATCACTTCCGCCGAAAACCGGTCATGGTTCTGGGGCGCCAGCCCGTCGCCAATGTCATGCAGAAGCGCGCCGACGATCCAATCGAGATCGGCCCCGTCGCGTTCGGCTCGGGTCGCGGCTTGCAGCCCGTGATCCAGCCGGGTGATCTTGTAGCCTTCGAGCGACACCTCCCCCTGGCGACGAAGCTCATCCAGCACACGATCAGCCGTTAGCGCCAAGTAGGGTTTCTCCAACTCTTCCAGCAGCGCGTAATCCTCAGCCGTGCCATCTTTCATCTGGGTGAAGCTGACTGTTTTGCTCATTTGCTGTCTCCGACGGCATAAAACCCGATATCTTGCGCGGGGCCTGCGGACAAAATCGTCGCTTGGGCCGCCAGCACCTCATCATACAGACCCAACGAGGCAGGGTCTAACAATGTCGATGGGGCAGCATATTGATCCGGCTTTTCTCTGCATCCCGCCACCACGCCAACATCGTATAATCCCGCGCCATACTGGCTTGGCGCAGCTCAGGTGTGACAGAGCGGATTGCCACACCAATGCATCGTCTTCTCCCCATGCGACGCACAATAGGGCGCATTCCGCGCCATATCCGAAGGCGGATTCGCGCAGGGCTGATGTGTGCGTTCGCCATTTCCCCTTTCTTTTTTTAGCACTTCGCGCCACTCTCCGCCCGCCAAAAGGGGGAACCCCCAACCACAACAACAGGGAGTATGTGATGGGCAAGAGAGACGATTTGATCGCCGTCTATGCGGACGATCTGCGCAACAAATGCGGCATGACGCCGGATATGGATCTTTTGACGAAAGTGACGATCGGCTGCGGTCCGGCGATTTATGACGCTGATGCATCGACCGTCGCTGGCACGCAAGCAAGCGAGCTGGAGACCGTAAAGAACAATTTTCTGATCAAGAAACTCGGCCTCGCCGATAGCCCGGCTTTGATGGAGGCGATCAACAGCGTGATCGAAACCTATGGCAAGTCCGAGCGCAACAAATACCGCGCGGTGGTCTATTACATGCTGACCAAACATTTCGGCAAAGAGAGCGTTTACGCTTAAGCCTGACAAATCGGCAGAAATGCCAGAAGGCCCGCCCGTGCCGCGGGCCTTTTGCATATCTTGGTTCGCAGATCATTTAGCTCAAATTCTCAAGGCAAATCCTTTGGGTCCGACATTGGAATCCGCTATCTATGCCTTGACGCCCAGCCAGTATGGCGGGCCCTCAAATTGAACACGTGCGGAGCGAGGTAAGCGCGTGGGTGTTGGAGGGTCCCGGGGGGTCGGGGCCCTCCATTCTTTTGCGGTTGTCTTAGCGTCCCTATTCTCCGACATTGACCAGACTTCAGATGAACGGCCCAGATGTGGGAACGGTCAGATGAACCCGCCCGACATCCGAGACCTGCCAAATCTGATCGCGACCTCTTTCATGCGAACCCGCCCTCTGGCCGACCATCTGATCCTAATCCTAGGCTGCGCCTTCATGATGGGGCCGGTGGCGCTTTTGGTGCTGGCGTCCTTGGATATGAGCGCGATCCTTGGGACCGGCATGCTGGAGCGCGGCTCCTGGGCCGCTGTGTTCGGACCGTATAACCAAGTGCTCTTTACCGAAGACCTGTTTGGGAATGGCGTCGACGGGACTGGCATGTTGATCAATTCGGTCATCGTCGCGGGTGGCATCGCGATCTTGAAAACCGGGCTTTCGCTACTGGCCGCCTTCGCGCTTGTCTGCTTCCGACTGCGCGGGGCCACGTTTCTCTTTGGGCTGATCCTTCTGCCGATGTTCTTCCCGATTGAAACACGCATCCTGCCGACATTCCTGGTGACGGATGATCTGGGTCTTTTGAACTCCTACAGTGGGATGATCCTCCCAATTGTGGCGACGGGGCTTGGTACCCTCGTATTCCGCCAGTTTTTGCGTCAGATTCCCGGCGAACTCTTTGAGGCCGCACAGCTGGACGGTGCGGGCCCGATCCGATTCCTGGTTGATATCTTGATCCCGCTTTCCCTGCCGATGATCGCCGCGCTCTTTGCGATGCTCTTCGTGCTCGGCTGGAACCAGTACCTTTGGCCGTTGATGATCAACACGACCGCTGAAGAGTATTATACAATTGTGCGCGGCATTCAGCGCGCGGGAACCGGCTCAAGCACCGGCATGGCCCTCGGTGTTTTGGCAATGCTGCCGCCGGTTGTGGTGATGCTGATCGCGCAGAGATGGATCTTGCGCGGTCTGGCTCAAGCGCTGCAATAAGCACGGCTCAGATCAGGACGGAACGCCCCCCATCTCGCAGATCACGGCCCATTCATCTGCGCTGACCGGTTGAACCGAAAGCCGCGAGTTTTTCACCAGAACCATATCGGCCAGGCGCGGATCGGCTTTGATCTGCTCCAATGTCACCGGGTTCGGCACAGCGGTCACCGCCTTGATGTCCACGCATTCCCAACGTTCGTCATCTGTCGTGCTGTCGGGATGCGCCTCAGCGATCACCTCAACCACGCCGACGATCTCTTTGTCCTTCTGCGAGTGATAGAAAAAGCCGCGATCCCCCATCTTCATCTCACGCATGAAATTGCGCGCTTGGTAGTTGCGGACCCCATCCCATTCTTCGCCTACATCGCCTTTCGCCACTTGTTGATCCCAGGACCAGGTGGAGGTTTCGGATTTGAACAGCCAATAGCGCATCGGGGTTACTCCGGTTTCAAAGGGCGGGTCAGCAACGTCTCGATGACAGCTTCCAGCGTTGCGGCCCCGCTGGCAAGGGCTGCGACCGCCTCGGCAATCGGTGTGTCGAGATCGGGCCGGGCGGCCAGTTCCTGCGCCGTCGCCAGACCTTCGACCGTGATCTTTGCGTCAAACCTCTCGCCCCGCGCCAGGGCCATGCCAAAGCGCATGTTGCGGGATTTCTCCGACGTACAGGTCAAAACCAGATCGCCAAGGCCGGAAAGCCCAGACAGCGTTGCATCCTCCGCCCCCGCCGCACTGGCCACCCGGCGCATCTCGGCAAAGCCCCGCGCCATCAACGCCGCGCGCGCGCTTTCACCCAAACCCGCGCCGATCACCGCGCCAGCCGCAATCGCGATCACGTTTTTCAGCGCCCCGCCAAGTTCGGCCCCAATCACATCGGTGCTGCGATACAGGCGGAGCGCCGGGGTGGACAGCGCCGCTTGCAGCGCAGCGCCGGTGGAATCGTCGGCACAAGCCAAGGTCAGCGCGGTCGGGAGCCCGCTGGCCAAATCTTGAGCGAAGCTTGGGCCAGTCAGCTGCGCAACCTGCGCCTCGGGCCGCGCCTGTGCGATCAATGCCGTCGGGCCAAGCCCCGTCGCGCGATGAATGCCTTTGGCGCAGGAGACGAGAGTCCGGACTCTCGCGGTGTCGCCCGCGAGAAAGTCATCAAGCTTCTGCGTTGGGATCGCGATGATCAGGATCTCGGCGGTGAGATCTTCCAAAGCCCCGGTCACACGAACCGTCTCTGGCAAGCTGTGTCCCGGCAAGCGCGCCGCGTTTTCGCGCGCCGTTTCAATCGCGGCCGCCCCTTGCCGAGCCCAAAGTGTCACCGGATGGCCGGCCCGGCCCAACGTGATCGCCAAAGCTGTGCCAAAGGCCCCTGCGCCCGCGATATCAACCGGTACAGTCATGCTTTTGCGCCTTTTTTACCTGAGCCGAGAAGTGCCGGGCGGCTTGTGTCGAGCGGCCAGCGTGGGCGCGCGGCAAGGTCCATGCCATCGCGGCGGCCTGCGCGATAGGCCTCCAACCCTGCATAGGCAATCATCGCCGCATTGTCGGTGCAAAGCGCCAGCGGTGGCGCGATGAAGGGCAGATTGGCCTCAGCGGCAACCGCCTCAAGCGCGGCGCGCAAGGTCTGGTTTGCGGCAACACCTCCGGCCACGGCAAAACCGGTGAGACCGGTTTGCCCCGCCAAAGCCCGACGCGACTTCTCGGCCAAGACATCGCGCACGGCGGCCTGAAACCCGGCACAGATATCCGCCCGATCTTGCACCGTTAGGCCGCCTGCCTCCGCCACAAGAGCATCGCGGGTGCGCAACACCGCGGTCTTCAGACCGGAAAAAGAAAGGTCGCACCCGGGCCGGTCCAACAGGGGGCGCGGCAGGGCGAACCGCTTTGTATCGCCGGCCTTCGCCTCGGCCTCCACCGCCGGGCCGCCAGGTTGCGACAGGCCAAGAATGCGAGCGATCTTGTCGAATGCCTCGCCCGGCGCGTCGTCAATCGTCCCGCCAAGCCTTGAGAAATTCTCCGGCCCGTCGACGCGCAAGAACTGGCAATGTCCGCCCGAGACCAGCAGCATCAGATATGGATACGCCAATCCATCGGTCAGCCGTGGGGTCAGCGCATGACCCGCCAAGTGATTGACCCCGATCAACGGCTTCCCAAGACCAAAGGCCAGCCCCTTGGCCGCCATCACCCCCGACAGCACCCCGCCAATCAGCCCTGGCCCGGCAGTGACGGCGATGGCGTCAATCTCGCTCAATGTAACGCCCGCCTCCGCCAGAGCTTGCTCCACCAGATGATCGAGCCGCTCCGCATGGGCGCGCGCCGCGATCTCGGGCACCACACCGCCAAAATCCGCATGCAGATCGGCCTGCCCCCAAACCACCGAGGCCATCACGCGCGGCGTACCATCGTCGCGCAGCACGGCTGCGGCCGTATCGTCGCAGCTGCTTTCCAGGCCAAGAAGGATGAGAGGCGTCGTCATGATCGGCTTCGTTGCTAGGGCGTGAGATCGCAGGTAACACTCGGGTCCATGCCTGACAATGCCGCCCCCTTGTTGCTTCTGACGCGCCCGACCCAGGTCGCCGAACGGTTTGCCGCCCGGTTTGACGGCCAGATCGAGGTGGTGATCGCCCCCTTGCAAGAGATCGTACCGCTTAAGGCGACGCTGAACTTGGCCGGTGTCGGTGCCTTGGCATTCACCTCGGGCCACGCTGTGGAGCGCTTTGCGACCCTGTCCGCCCGGCGCGACATGCTGGCGTTCTGCGTTGGAGATCGGACAGCCGAGGTCGCCCAAGACATCGGACTCGCCGCAAAATCGGCCGCAGGCACAGTGGATGATTTGGCGGCACTGATCTTGGCGACCGCTCCAAAGGGCGAAATCTTGCATCTGCACGGGCAGCATCTGCGCGGCGATCTGACAAGCGCGCTGCAACAGGGCGGCCTCGCTGCAAGAGGGCTGGCGGTCTATGCGCAGACGCCCTGCCCGACCCCCCCGGCGTTCATCGCAGCGATCACAAGCCCGCGCCCCATCATCGCGCCGCTTTTCTCACCCCGCAGCGCCGAGCTCTTTGCCCAAGCACTTGGTGAGACGCCGGTCGATAGGCTGGTCTTGCCCTGTCTCAGCCCCGCCATCCGCGCGGCCTTGCCAAGCCATTTGCAAGCCTTTGCCGACCCTGCCGCAACACCCGATGCCGAGGCATTGGCTGCGGCAATATCGAGACATATTTCCCCCTAGCGGCGCCTTGAGGGGCATGCGACCCTTGGCTAAGCTGACTCGGGTGCTCTGTCGGGCTCGACAATTAGACACGTGCTTTGCAATTGAAGGAATGGCGTGGTGGCAAGGAAGACCTCAAACCGCTCGGGCGGTAGCGATCAGACGGATGAGGATCAAAAAGACGCCGGTGCCGCCGACGATGTAACCACCGAGACGGAGCAGGCGGCCGCCGAAGACAGCGCCACCGCAGACGAACCGGGACAAGTCGAAGCTGCGCCGACCGAAGAGCCCCCCGAGGCCACGGAGGCATCCACCGACGATAGCGCCGAGTCAGGGCCGACACCCGAACCGGCGGCGGACCCTACGCCCGCGCCCCAGACGGTGATCGAACGGCGCGGGCCGGGATTCCTCCCGCTTGTCTTTGGCGGCGTGGTCGCGGCGGGAATCGGCTATGGCGCGGCCTATCTTGGCTACCTGCCCGTGCCGAGCGATGACACCGCGCTGGTGGCGCTGAGCGATGCGGTTGACGGGCAAGGCACTCAACTCGCCGCGCTCGACACCCGGGCCAGCGGGATCGAAGCCCAGATCGCGGGTTTGCCAGAGATCCCCGAGGTCGATTTCTCGCCGCTAGAAACGCAAATCGCTGATCTAAACGCGACGATGCAAGAAATGGCGACCCAAATCGCCGCATTGGAAGCGCGCCCGATCTTGTCTGGCGAGGGTACAGCTGATGAGGCCGCTATGGCTGCGGCAATGGCCGAGTTGCAGGCCAACCTCCAGGAACAGCAGACCGCCAATGCCGCGCTGGCGGAGCAAATCGCCGCTGCCGCTGCGGATGCCGAAGCCCGGATCGCCGCCGCCGAAGAACGCGCGCAATCGCGCGTCGGCACTGCCACCGCTCAAGCGGCCCTGAGCCAGCTCAGAATCTCTGTCGCGGCGGGGAACCCCTTTGCCGACGCGCTGAACGATGTGGCCGCAAATGCCGGGGTCGACGTACCAGATGGCCTCGCCGCCGCGGCGGAAACCGGCGTTCCGACCTTGGAAGAGCTGCAAGCAGGCTTTCCCGCTGTGGCCCGGGCGGCCCTTCCCGTCGCCCTTAGAGAGACCGCAGGGGACGACACAATGGGCCGCCTCGGCGCCTTTGTTCGTGGTCAAGTGGGCGGACGTTCCTTGGAACCGAGGGAGGGCCATGACCCCGATGCGATCCTCTCGCGCGCCGAGGCAGCCGTTGCAGCGGGCGACCTGACAAGCGCCCTTGGCGAGTTGGAGGCGCTGCCCGAACCCGCGCGCGACCAGATGGCCATCTGGATTACCGAGGCCCAGACCCGTCTTGCCGCAACCGAGGCGCTTGATGCGTTCTCCGCCGCGCTTGACGGCACGAATTGAGGAGCTGCGGCGATGTTATGGTCCCTGCTCAAAATCATCGTGTTCGTGGTTATCGTGGCCAGCCTGACGCTTGGCGCGGGATATCTGCTGGAACTGGGCGATCTGGTCCTGATCACAGTTGCTGGCCGGGAATATGCGCTGACCCCGCTGACGGCTGTTTTCGCGGCGCTGATCTTGCTGCTCGCCGTGTGGCTTGTTCTGCGCATTGCTGGATTTCTGGTCGCGACGTTGCGGTTCTTCAACGGCGACGAAACCGCGATTTCGCGTTATTTCAACCGTCGTGGAGAGCAAAAAGGCTATCAGGCGCTGGCCGATGGCATGCTGGCGTTGGCAGCCGGTGAAGGCCGTCTGGCAATCCGCAAAGCGCAGAGGGCGGAGGGGTATCTCCACCGGCCAGAGATTACCAATCTGATCGTCGCACAGGGCGCCGAAATGGTGGGCGACAGGGCCCTGGCCACGGATACCTTGAAAGAGCTTGTGCAAGACGATCGCACCCGGTTCGTTGGCGTACGCGGCTTGATGAAGCAGAAGCTCGACGCTGGCGATACCGATACGGCTTTGAAACTGGCTGAGAAGGCGCTGGCGCTGCGGCCTCAGCATGAGGAAGTGCAAGACACGCTGCTGCAACTGCAAGCGCAGGCCGAAGATTGGCGCGGGGCGCGCGCAACCCTGACCGCCAAGCTGCGCGCCGGCAATCTGCCACGTGACGTGCACAAACGCCGCGATGCCGTTCTGGCCTTGGCCCATGCCCGTGAGGCGCTGGCCGATGGCAAGATCGAGGAGGCCCGACGCGACGCCTCCGATGCCAACGGTAAATCACCCGATCTGGTGCCCGCCGCAGTCATGGCAGCCCGGATGGCGATTGACGAAGGCAAACCCCGCTTCGCGACCCGGATCATCCGCAAAGCCTGGGACGCCGCGCCACATCCCGACCTCGCAGCGGCCTTTGCCGCAATTGAGCCTGAGGAGACCTCATCGGAGCGGTTGAAACGATTCCGGGTCTTGCTGGCCCGTCATCCGGGCCATGCGGAAACGCGCCTCTTGGAGGCCGAATTACAAATCGCGGCTGAGGATTTCCCGAAAGCCCGCGCAGCATTGGGCGATCTGGCAGAGAGCCAGCCAAGTGCCCGCTCGCTGACCATTATGGCCGCGATTGAGCGCGGCGAAGGTGGTGAGGATCAACTGGTCCGCGCTTGGCTGGCTAAAGCCGTCACCGCCTCGCGCGGACCTCAATGGACCTGCTCCGCCTGCGGCCATGTGCATGGTGACTGGCAACCCATCTGCGGCCATTGCGATCGGTTCGATACGTTGAGCTGGGAAGAAGCGCCGCAAAGCGAGGCGGCCCTCTCGGGTCCAACACAGATGCTCCCCCTGATCGTTGGCGCGTTGGAAAACCAAAGCAGCGACACCGAGGTGACAAGCGAAGATATCAGCCAAGATGGCCCAACTGACCAGGACGCGCCAGACACTGACATCGTCGATATCGAGCCGACCAACGGGACCGAGACCGCGGACGTGCCGGCCCGAAATTAGGGCTACCCATTGCCGAACAAGCTTGCTAACAGAACGCCTGGATGCCGCTGTAGCTCAGCTGGTAGAGCACGTCATTCGTAATGATGGGGTCGTAGGTTCGAGTCCTATCAGCGGCACCACTTTTCTTCATCATAACCGTGCAAACCGGGTCATGCCGGTGCAAGCAGAACGACGCTTAAGCCGCGACACGTCTGTGCTGCGCGATGAGTGACAAAAGACTCTGCGCCGCAGCGCGGTCTAGAGTTGGGTAATCCGGGCTCGCATCTGCTGCGGCCAGTTGACCGGTGCTGCGGCCATTGGCACTCAACATATCGCCAAGAAGAAGCGTCTCCAATCGGCACCGCCCAACACTTACACAGTCATGATTATCAAGAAGGAAATGATGGAACACACGCGTCGGCTGCGTGTAGTCCCGCTTGGCGGAGACGCCATTGACCAAATCGCCGGCACGAATGAACACACGTTCCTCGCCAAACAGGTATTCCACATCGGTGCCGTCCATCAAAATCCGATGCTGCGGTGACACTCGGCAATCCTGCGTCAGGCCGAAATAGGGCGCGCGCAACAAAACCGGCGCCATAGATCCCTGACAGAGGACTTCGCGCTGTCCGGCCCACCGGACGGTTTGCGGGCCACGGTTCAACGTGTTGACGATCATCCCCGGGCGCAAATCCTCAACCCGAACAGGCCCGGCGGGTGTGTTGATCGGTGTGCCGCTTTCGAAACAGGGCAGTGGGCCAACAGGAACCGCATGCGTGGCGACGGCCGCCAGGGTCAGCGCCTCCAGATACCGTTCGGTCTGCGGCATGAAATCGGCCAAGAGCGGACGCGCGCTCACATGCGGGCGCAGCAACAATCGCAACCCGCGATCGGGGTTCTGAATATCGACCAGCGCTTCGCGCCCGTCGGCATCAGCATGATAGTGCAGCAGGAAGGTCTCCCCCGGCTCCAACATGCCCGGCTCCGTCGATATCTCAAGATCCCGATGGTAGATGCGGATCGCTCCGTCAGGCATCCGATAAAGCCCAAACTGTTCGGTCGCATCGCCATGTCCGGCCCAGAGCCGCACAGGCCGGGCACCTCCTCGGGTCAAGCGACCTTCGATGATCAAAGTGATCGGATGGCGTGGATGATCTGGCAAGCTGGGCCGTGACGCAGAGACCTTCTGGCCTCTGATCTGCCCGGGCGCATCCCAAATGGCGATCCAACTCATCTTACCCACCTCAAACATCTTCTTCTTGCCACCAATCTCGCATGGGATTGTGGGTGGATTTGACCGGAACTGCGGCAATTTCAGGGCTCATGCAAACAGCGCCCGTGCCTCATATCCACGGAGGCTGGGCAGAGCGGAGGCCCCATAGCCCAAACCTGTCTCCGGGTCGATTTCGGGAAACAGCGCCAAAAGCTCAGATCGGATACCATCATCAAGCCCCGGGAGGGTCTGCGGCCCCGGCAAGAAGCTCTCAGTCAGCAGCCCATTCGACCAAATGACCTCATGCGCATCAAAAAGCAGGTGGAAATACTCCACGTTGCCGCCTTCTTCGATCCGCACACTGCAGTCATTGACCAGATCCTTCGCCGCCACCAAAACCTCATCTTCGCCAAACAGAAGCTCGGCCATGTGATGTGTCATCATCACCCGATGCTGAGGCGATAGGCGCAAGGTGCCATGCCGACCAAAGGTGCCAGCCTCGATCACAACCGGCGCAAAGCGGCCCTCGGCGGCCACCTCTCGGCTGCCGATCCAGCGAATGGGCTGTACGCCATGATCGCGCGTCACCACCATGTCGCCAACACGCAGATCTTCGACCAAGACGTCTCCGCGATCGGTCAAAATCTTGGTCCCGCGCACAAAACAGGGAATCGTCGTGATCGTGACGAAGGCCGTATCCGAAATCCCATCGGCGTTTTCTGATGTGTAGCTGAAATTCACCACATCCGGGTCGGTCAACCCAACCAGATCGGCAGGCGGCGCAACCGCCAGTGTGCCATCGGGCTGCAATGTGATCACATGGCCCGAACTGAGGTCAACGCTCTCCCCTGGAAGCACTTCTTGGCCGTTGATATGCGTAACGATTGCCACGCCAACCCCGTCTCCATCATTCGCCAAGACATCGACGATGGCGGTCTGCGTCTCAAAGACCGTCTGCGCGTCATCGCCCGCGATATATTCGCCCTGGATACTGTTGCCCGCGATGAGCAAAGCTGAGTCGTAGTTGCTATCGCCCACATCGGCGATACCAAACTTGATCGTGTTCACCTCGCCCTCATTCACCGGGATCAACAACCGTAGGGTGACAGTGAACCCGTCCATCTCGGTGTTGTAATCATCGCCAGTGTTGTCGACGAACAGTGTCTCGTTTTCCGTCTGGTTGACCGAGTTGATCTGCGTGACCTCGAAAATCGGCGAGGTCACCAATTGGCCATTGATCCAGACCGCCACCACATCGTTGTAGAGCGATCCAGTAAACTCCGGATACTCTTCCGACGCGAACGTGAACTGCATCGACAAGATATCCGTGTCGGGGATGAAATCGACCTCCATCACCGACGCGTCGTAGGTCCTACCTCCGGCCACCGAGTTGAAATCGGATCGGTTGTTGTCACCGCGTGTGTTGGTCGAGGTGTTGGTGCGCGTATTCGGGTCACCCCCACCATCGCGCGTGATATCGCGGACGCGACCGGTCGACAGAACCAAGCCGCTATCCGACGGGGTCAACCCGCCAGAGATACTGTCGCCATTGCTCCAGATCCCCGAGGAATTGCGATCCCCATCGTAATCCGCATCCACAATCGTGATATTGCCGCCAAAAATCGCCTCCGCCATCTGCATTGCGGATGCATTTGTGCGAATCGTCAGCTCGTCTGCTGTCGCCATATTGGTCTGCCCATGCCTCTTCCAGGCTTGGCAGACTCATCCCAAAAAACCTCGCATCTCCTGCGTAGGTTGGGAAAACTCGATACAAATGCGGTCGTTGCCGCCAGCCTGCCTCAGCCGTTTTTTCTATTTGAGACAAAATCTGGGCAAAAATGGGGCAAAGCATTGCAACCCAGTGTGAAAGGCCGCCGCTTGTGCCGATCTTGCCGCGCCGTTATCGCTAGATTTGCCGACAATCGCCCCCAAGGACCCCGCCATGACCGACGCCATTGACCCCCAGCGCTTGACCGCTGACCTGATCCGCTGCCCCTCGGTCACGCCCGAAGAAGGCGGCGCGCTGCATCTGCTGCAGGACGCCCTGGCCGATGCAGGATTTATCAGCATTCGCGTGGATCGGAACAGTATTCCCAACCTCTTCGCCCGATGGGGCGGGAAGGGACACGCCAAGACCCTCGGTTTCAACGGTCATACCGATGTGGTCCCCGTCGGCGATGAGGCCGCTTGGACCCATCCACCCTTTGGCGCGGAAGAGGCCGATGGCTGGCTCTATGGCCGGGGCGCGACCGATATGAAATCCGGCGTCGCGGCCTTTGTCGCCGCCGCGATTGATTTCGTGCGAGATACGCCCCCTGACGGCGCAATCATCCTGGCAATCACCGGCGATGAAGAAGGCACCTCGACCGATGGCACCATCGCCATTCTCGACTGGATGGCCGAAGAGGGCGAGGCGATGGCGGCTTGCATCGTCGGCGAGCCCACCAGCCTGGAAACCATCGGAGACATGATCAAAATCGGCCGTCGAGGGTCGATGACCGCGTTTTTCACGGTCACCGGCAAACAGGGCCATTCCGCCTATCTCGACCGCGCGCTGAACCCGATGCCCGCCGTCGCGCTCCTTGCCCATCGCCTTTCGACCCATACGCTCGACGAGGGCACCGATCATTTCGACCCGTCCACCTGCGCGGTGACCACAATCGACACCGGCAACACCGCCTCCAATGTGATCCCGGCGCAAACCCGGATGACCGCGAATCTGCGCTTCAACGATACCCATTCCGGCGCCTCGCTCACCGATTGGCTCCAATCTGAGGCAAACAAAGTCGCTGCCGAAACCGGCACCACCATCACCATGGAGGTCAAGATCTCCGGCGAACCGTTCCTGACCCCGCCGGGCCCCCTTTCGGACCTTGTGGCGCATGCCGTCACCGTAGAGACCGGCCAAACACCCACCCTCTCCACAACCGGCGGCACCTCGGATGCCCGGTTCGTCAAATCGCACTGCCCGGTTGTTGAATTCGGCCTGGTCGGGCACCGGATGCACCAGGTTGATGAACGCGCCTGGATTCAGGACATCCACGATCTCAAACGCGTCTATGCCCGGGTGCTGACCGATTACTTCGCCTGAAACCACACAGACTGCCCTTCGAACATCCCGCCTACGACTGACTTCGCGCATGACGCGCCCGGTTGCGCGTGCTACCTCCTGATCATGAGCCGTATCCCCTCCAAAGCCGACATCCTCGCCTGGATCGCTGACCACCCCAGTCAGACCTCCAAACGCGACATCGCCAAAGCCTTCCACATCAAAGGCGCGGCGCGGATCGACTTGAAAAAGCTGCTCCGGGAGTTGGAGGAGGAGGGGCACCTCGAAAAGCGCCGCAAAACTTATCGCGACCCTGACAAGTTACCACCTGTCTCGGTGTTGCAGGTGCTGCCACCCGATGATCTGGGCGATCTCTTCGCCAAACCGCTCGAATGGCACGGCGAGGGGCCAGAGCCACGTATCCTCTTCTCCGCCCGCGCCACCGATCCTGCGCTTGGCGGCGGTGACCGAATCCTCGCCCGCCTGCAAGAGGTGACGGGCGAAGATCACCAATATGTCGCCCGTCTGATCCGCCGGATCGGCACCAACCCGCGCAAAATTCTCGGCGTCTTTCGCAAAACCGCCGAGGGTGGACGCATCCTGCCCATCGCTAAGGGCAATGACAAGGAATGGTCCGTCGCCTCCGACGCCACTCATGGCGCCAAAGATGGTGAGCTGGTCGAGGCGGAACAGGCCGGGCCGAAACATCGGATGGGCCTGCCCCGCGCGCGCGTCACCGACCGTTTGGGTGACCCCGGCGCACCGAAATCCGTCTCGCTCATCGCGATCCATGAACATGGCATCCCCGACAGCTTCCCCGATGCGGTGATCGCAGAGGCCGATGCGGCCAAACCCGCCGGCCTGTCGGGGCGCGATGACCTGCGCGATATGCCCTTGGTCACGATCGACCCGGCCGATGCCCGCGATCATGACGACGCCTGCTATGCGCATGCCGATGACGACCCGAAAAACAAGGGCGGGTATGTGATCTGGGTCGCGATTGCCGATGTGGCGCATTACGTCCGCCCTGGAACGGCGCTTGATCGCGAGGCGAAGAAACGCGGCAATTCCAGTTATTTCCCCGACCGCGTCGTGCCTATGCTGCCCGACCGGCTTTCCGGTGATCTCTGTTCACTGCATGAAGGCGTGCCGCGGGCCTGCCTTGCCGTCCGCATGGTAATCGACGCCGAAGGTAACAAGCGCGACCATAGCTTTCATCGGGGCCTCATGCGTTCCGCCGCCTCGCTGAATTACCAAGAGGTGCAAGAGGCGCAAGACGGCACCCCCAACGACAAATGCCAACCGCTGCTCGACCCGGTGATCGCGCCGCTCTACGCCGCCTATGCCGCGCTGAAACGCGCCCGCGCCGCGCGCCAGCCTTTGGAGTTGGACCTGCCGGAGCGCCGGATCGCCCTGGCCGAGGACGGCACAGTGACCTCCGTCGCCTTTAGAGACAGGCTCGACGCTCACAAATTGATCGAAGAATTTATGGTGCTGGCCAATGTCGCCGCCGCCGAGACGCTGATCGCCAAGCGCACCCCGCTCCTGTTCCGGGTGCATGAGGAGCCGGACCCGCAAAAGCTGGAATCCTTGCGTGAGACGGCCCAGGCCAGCGGCTTCAACCTCGCCAAGGGTCAGGTGCTGCAGACCCGGCATCTGAACACGCTTCTGAACGCCGCCCATGACACCGATTTCAGCGAGCTGATCAGCATCTCCACCCTGCGCTCTATGCAGCAGGCCTATTACAACCCGGAGAATTTCGGCCATTTCGGCCTGGCGCTAAAGGCCTATGCCCATTTCACTTCTCCGATCCGGCGCTATGCCGATTTGATCGTCCATCGCGCATTGGTCTCCTCACATGGTTGGGGGCGTGACGGGCTCTCCCCCGAAGAGATCGAGCATCTAGACGCAACCGCGAAACACATCTCCGACACCGAGCGCCGCTCGATGATGGCCGAGCGCGACACAACCGACCGCTATCTCGCCGCCTATCTGTCGGACCGCGTCGGGGCCGGGTTCACCGGACGGATTTCCGGCATCGCCCGGTTTGGGGCTTTCGTGAAGCTCGACGAAACCGGCGCAGATGGTCTCTTGCCAATGCGAGCGTTGGGCCGGGAATACTTCCACCATGATGCCGAGGCGCAGACGTTGATGGGCGCCGATACCGGCCTGGTCATCGGGATCGGGCAGGAGGTCACGGTGAAACTCGCAGAAGCGGTGCCGGTGACCGGCGGTCTGACGCTGGAACTGGTCTCCATCGATGGCGAAACCATCCGCCACAGCGCCACCCGCACCCGGCGCGGCAAAGCGCCGAGACGGAAGGCTGGGCAGGCCCGGGCCAAAGCCGCAAAGGGCAAAAAGAAGGCTCTGCGCAAGCGGCGCTGAAAAGGTTAACGAATTGTTACGAAAACGCCTGATACAGTTGGGTTTTTCGAGAATTCTGGATTTTTTGTAACCTATCGCGCCCGGCAACACCTCGCCCATCATCCGCATTCTGCTTCTTACGTCGCTCTATTCACGCTATAGTCCGATCTGAGCAGAGCAGCGATAAAACAGGTAAAACCATGCGGGGCGTTCTGGCCGGTTTCGGCATATTTTTCGGCTTATTTTCAACGGCTTCCCTAGCCTTGCCACCGGATGCATCGCTTCGACCTCTACCGCGCCCAGTGCCATCGGTCACTGTCTCGACCCAGCAAACCGACCTGGCAATCCGCAGTTCACTCCGCCCGATTGCGCGCGGCGTCACACCTCCGGCCCAGACCGTGTCACTGACCCAATCGAGCGCAAACGACGCCAGTTTTCGCCAATGGATTCAAAGGTTTCAGACCCGAGCCCGCGCGGCAGGCATCTCGCAAAATACCCTCGACCGCGCCTTTCGCGGTGTGCAGTTGAACGAAACCGTCATCAACCGGGACCGCAACCAATCCGAATTCAACCGCACGCTGTGGGACTATCTCGACACCGCTGTCTCAGATACGCGGGTTCGCAATGGCCGCAGCGCCGTCAGCACCCATCAACGTGTCTTACAGCAGGTGGAGCAGACCTATCGCGTCGAGGCCGAAGTGGTCGCCGCGATCTGGGGGTTGGAGAGCGCCTATGGCAATATTCGCGGTGATATCAACATCATAGAAGCGATGGCCACGCTGGCCTATGAGGGCAGGCGGCAGGATTTCTTCGAAGCGCAACTGCTCGACGCGCTCCGCATTCTGCAATCCGGCGACGTACAACCGGACCAGATGACCGGCTCTTGGGCCGGTGCGATGGGCCATACCCAGTTTATGCCCAACAGCTATCTGCAACACGCCGTCGACATCACCGGCGATGGTCGCCGCGATATCTGGTCTGACAATCCCGCCGATGCGCTGGCCTCCACCGCCAACTATCTGCGGAGTTTTGGTTGGACCTATGGTCAGCCTTGGGGCATGGAAGTGACGCTGCCGACCGGTTTCGACTATGCGCAAACCGGCGAACGCATCAAACGAAATGTAAGCCATTGGAACTCCATGGGGGTTCGCCTCCCCGACGGCAGCCGTATCCCCAACCATGGCCGATCTTCGATCCTCTTGCCCGCCGGGTCGCAAGGCGTGGTTTTGGTGATTTTCGACAATTTCCACGTGATCGAACGCTACAACCCTGCCGATGCCTATGTGATCGCCGTTGGCCACCTGTCGGACCGGATCATCGGCGGCGCCAGCTTCCGCGGAACCTGGCCGCGCGGAGATCGCGCCCTGACGCGAGACGAGCGCGAAGAACTTCAACGTCGCCTGACCCGGGCCGGTTTCTCGACCAATGGGATCGATGGGATTGTCGGCCCAGAAACCATCGATGCGGTGCGCCGTTATCAAGCCTCCATCGGCCAGACACCGGATGGCTACGCGTCGCTCCGGATTTTGGACCGTCTTAGATGAGCCGGAACTTCAAAATCCGCGCGCTTGGCGAGATCGCCATTCGCTGCAACGACTTGGGCCCGATGGTCGCGTTTTACGAAGAGACGCTCGGGCTTGAACGCATGACGGGCAATGCCACATCTGGCATCGTGTTTTTCCGCATCGCCGAAGGGTTTGGCGGCCACACCTCAGTGCTCGCCCTATTCGACAAAGCCTATAATGCACGCCCGGGCCTCCACCCTGCAGGTCCCGCGGCACCAGAAACCGGCGCGCGTTCTTCTCTCCACCATATCGCGCTCAGCCTGCCCTATGCTGAGCAGGAGGCCGTCATGGCCTGGTATGAAGAGCAAGGCCTGCCCTATCGGGTCGAGCATTTTGAGTGGATCGGCTGGCGCGGGATTTTCACAGAAGATCCTGAAGGCAATACGGTCGAATTGGTCGCGTATGATTCGTCTCTTTTGAAAGAGAATTGAAAAAAGACGCTGCGATCGTTTCGAGTTCTTGGACGGTCCACGCCGTGCGATATTATTGTCCTCGAAACAGTTGATTAATAGGAGAAATCCGATCAATTTGTCCAGTTTTCAATAGCATAGAGCTCCCTCATATTGGCTTGGAGTATTAACACCTTGGGGGCTTAAAAATGCTTGGTGGAGTTTCAATTCTTGCTCTCCTTCTGGGAGGGGTCGCACTTACCGCACTGATAAATGATGACGATGATTCGTCGAATGACGGTGCGGAAGACCCGACCGTCGAGGAACCGCCCGTCGCAGACGGGACCGTTCTTGGCACGCCCGAGGACGATCTTTTGCAAGCCACCTTGGATCAGAACACAGTTTTTGGGCTCGAAGGTGACGACATTATCACCGGCTCGGGCGAAGCAGATTCACTCCATGGAGGGGATGGAAACGACACCATTGATGGCGCCTTTGGCAATGATGCGTTGTTTGGCGGCGAGGGTGACGACTACCTGAATGGCGAGCTCGGCAATGACAGCATCCGCGGCGGGCTGGGTGACGACCAACTGGCCGGAGATCTCGGCGCGGATACGTTGGTTGGCGGTGCCGGGAACGACGGTCTCTTTGGGGAAGAGGGCAACGATTCTCTTTCGGGGAATGACGGCGACGACCTCCTGTTCGGTTCTTCCGGGAATGACATACTCAGCGGCGGCGACGGTAATGATGACCTATTTGCGGGTACCGGCGACGACAGTCTCAATGGCGGCATCGGCAATGACACATTAGATGGTGGATTCGGCAATGATCTGCTGCGAGGTGGTGAAGGGGATGATTTGGTCTTCGATTTCTTTGGGAATGACACACTCTTCGGTGGCGACGGCAATGATATCCTGGACGCACGGGACGATGCCGGTAGCTTGACCACGACCTCAGACTCGCTGAGTGGCGGTGAAGGCGATGACACCCTCGTTGCCGACAATGGCGATGTGCTGACTGGCGGCGCAGGTGAGGATGATTTCCGCGTCGCGCATGTCGATGGCACTAGTGATGTCACGATCACCGACTATGAGACCCTGGGAGACGAGCTCATCATCGACGCGGTCTTGCCAAGCTCAATCAATGCGATGGGCCCCTCAAATCTCAGCTATCAGGATGGAGCTGGCGAGTTGGAGGTATTGCTGAACACGCCGGACGGTGTGAGCGTCGTTGTCGCGCGCCTGACAGGGCTGACAACCGCCGACACAATCAACGCAAACTTGATGATCACGACCGTTCCATAAGACAGGTCAGATCGCGGCTTTCCGGCTTTCGTCGAGATAAATCTCGCGGAGCCGGGAGGCCACATTCCCTGGCACGCCGGCGCCAACAGCTTGCCCGTCGATCTCAACAACCGGCATAACGAAAGTCGATGCCGAGGTCACAAAGGCTTCGTCCGCGGCTTTCGCCTCATCCATGGTAAAGGCGCGCTCCTCGACCTTCATCTGCGCTTCTCGCGCAAAGCGCAAAACCGCTGCGCGTGTGATCCCATGCAAAATCTCATTGCCCAGATGCCGGGTAATGATGGTGTTGCCCTTGACGATATATGCATTGTTGGAGGTGCCCTCGGTCACTGCGCCATCCTCAACCATCCAGGCGTCATCCGCCCCCGCCGCCTTGGCCATCATTTTGCCCATCGACGGGTAGAGCAGTTGCACGGTTTTGATATCGCGGCGCCCCCACCGTTGGTCTTCGATCGAGATCACCTTAATCCCCGTCTTCGCCGCCGGGCTTTCCGCAAGGCCGGGTTTGTTCTGGGTGAACAGCACAATAGTCGGAGGGGTATCCTCGGCCGGATACGCAAAGTCCCGATCCGCCGCTGCACCGCGAGTGATCTGCAGATAGACAAGCCCGTCGGTGATCTCGTTCCGCGCGACCAATTCGCGGTGAATCTCCAGAAGCGCGTCCATCGTCACCGGCGTCTGCATCTCAAGCTCATTGAGCGACCGCTCGAGCCGCGTAGCATGGCCTGCGAAATCAATCAGCTTGCCATCCAGGACCGAGGTCACCTCATAAACCCCATCGGCAAACAAGAAGCCGCGGTCGAAGATCGAGATTTTGGCCTCGGTTTCCGGCAGATAATCGCCATTCACATAAACGATGCGAGTCATCGGTCTGATCCTTTCAGCCCCAAAGATCGGGTAGGGCAGGGTGGACGCCGGAGGCGTCAAACTTCAACGGGGTGTCCCGGTCTTCGGCCAGAAGCAGCGGCCCGTCAAGATCAGTGATGGCCACGCCCTGAGCCAGCAACACAGCGGGTGCCATCGCAAGCGACGATCCGACCATGCAGCCGACCATGACATCGTAGCCTTCTGCCAAGGCCGCCGCGCGCAAGGCAAGCGCCTCAGTCAGCCCGCCGGTCTTATCAAGCTTGATGTTCACCATATCGTATTTGCCGTTCAGCCCGGGCAAGCTGGCCCGATCATGGCAGCTTTCATCGGCGCAAACCGGCAAGGGGCGCTCAATCTCGACCAAGAGATCATCCGCACCCGCTGGCAGCGGCTGTTCCACCATCTCAACCCCAAGACGCAAAAGATGCGGGGCAAGATCGGTGTAAACCTCAGCGCTCCAACCCTCATTGGCATCGACGATGATCCGCGATTTTGGCGCACCCTCGCGCACGGCTTCCAAGCGTGGCATGTCTTCCGGCGTGCCCAGCTTGATCTTCAGAAGCGGGCGAGACGCGTGTTTTGCGGCGGCGGCTCGCATATTCTCCGGGGTGTCAAGCGACAAGGTGAAGGCCGTAATTTCGGGCTTCGGGCGCGGCAGCCCGGCCAATTGCCAGACCGGCACACCGGTCTGTTTCGCCTGCCAATCCCAAAGCGCACAATCCACCGCATTCCGCGCCGCGCCGGGCGGCAGGGCGTCCTGCAAATCCTGGCGCGAGATATCCGGTGGCAAGCTTTCGATCTCCGCCGTCACACTTTCGAGCGTCTCATCATAGCGGGCATAAGGCACGCATTCGCCAAGACCTACGACACCATCGCGGATCACCCGAATGGTCAGCACCTTCGCCTCAGTCCGTGACCCACGGGCGATGGTAAACACCTCCGCCAGGCGAAAGCTCTCTGGCGTGACCGAGATCACAGGGCGGCCAGCGCGTCGACCAACCGGCCAGCGCCTTGCCGGAACGGATCCACCGTCGGCAGGCCCATGCGTTTCTCCACCTCGGCCAGATAGGCCATCGCTTCATCTTCGCCCATCGCCGCCGTGTTGATCGAGATGCCAACCACCTCGCAGGCCCGGTTTGCGATCCGCGCGAGCGGCAGGGCGGTGTCGCGCAGAGCCTCAAGACTCGGCAAATCATAGGTGGGAAGCCCGCGCATATGCGCACGGGTCGGCTCATGACTGAGGATCAGCGCATCCGGTTGACCGCCATGGATCAGCGCCATGGTCACGCCGGAATAGGAGACATGGAAAAGGCTGCCTTGCCCCTCGATATGGTCCCAATGGTCCTCGTCATTGTCGGGCGTCAACCATTCCACTGACCCCGCCATGAAATCAGCCACAACCGCATCAAGCGGAATGCCGTTACCAGTGATCAAAATCCCGGTCTGGCCGGTCGGGCGGAAGTTCGATTTCAGCCCACGCGCCTTCATCTCCGCATCCATTGCGAGACCCGTATACATCTTCCCAACCGAGCAATCGGTGCCCACGGCGAGACAGCGCTTGCCGCTCCGCTTAACACCATTCGCGATTGGGAACTCGACCTCCGGCACCCGCACATCATGCAGCGCCTGGCCCGTGGCCTCGGCTACAGCCGCCAGATCAGGCTCATCGCGCAGCAGGTTGTGCAAGCCGGAGGCCAGATCGAACCCTTCCTCCAGCGCCATCACCAGCACCTTTTTCCACGCCGCAGAGATCACGCCGCCCCGGTTCGCCACCCCGATCACAAGCGTCTTGGCACCCGCGGCTTTTGCTTCGGTCAGGGTCATATCCGGCAAGCCCACATCGGCCTTACACCCCTCCATCCTGATCTGCCCGACGCAGTTGCCGGGCCGCCAATCGCGTATCCCTTGCGCAACCTTCGCGGCCAGTTGATCCGGCGCGTCGCCGAGAAAAAGCAGATAGGGGGTCTGAATCATCGAATAGGTCTCCTGCGGGGCAAATGTTGCAGAAAGCTACGCGGAAGGCATGGGGATTGCTTTGCAGATTCGCAGGCGTGATGGCATCTCTGATGGAGAATCTCTCGGCAGAACGGTCATCCACGCCAAAAAATCGCGTGGAATCCCCCTGAGAAGTCAAGATTTCCGAATCGCATCAGCGGGTCAGCAAACCCGCCACCTTTGTCACAGGCTGCTCAAAATCTACTGGCGCGTGATCGGCGGCCGGCGTGTTGCGCTTATACTCGTAGCGCATCAAGTCACCCTCTTTGGCCGAGGCGACGATCAAGGCCTGATAGAGATGCCGGGGTCCGTCATAGATATCCACCAATCCGCGCAGGCGAGGCGCGTTCTCTGCATCTACCGCAAAGCCTTCCTCGGCATATTCGAGAATCGGATAGACGTCTTCGCCCACATGCACACGGCGATGGCTGCGCCGTTTCAGGTCGCGTTTGCGCGCGGCGTTCAAACCGTCGAGCACTTCTTTCGGCAGAAAATCGGTCATGGCAGCACCTTATCCCTAGCAAGGTTAACATGCCGTAACCTCTTGGCAGGTCAACAGTTTCCTCTAGACATGTGCGTGATCGTCGCGTGAGCGCCACAGTTGAGTTGTGCGCCGATGCGGATATCCCTCTGCGTCTGTCTCTGTTTCCTGCACAAACCCCGCGCGCTACCTCCATTGTCACGCAAACAGAAAGGAGATCGGGATGGGTTTGTTGGTCGACGGTCAGTGGCAGGACACATGGTATGACACCAAATCCTCCGGTGGCGCCTTCAAACGGCAAGAGGCGTCATTCCGCAATTGGGTCACCGCAGATGGAAGCGCCGGGCCAAGCGGCAAGGCCGGGTTCAAGGCCGAGAGCGGACGCTATCATCTCTACGTTTCCCATGCCTGCCCCTGGGCCAATCGCACGTTGATTTTCCGCAGTCTGAAGGGGCTGGAACCGCATATCGATGTTTCTGTCGTACATCCCGATATGCTCTCCGAAGGCTGGACCTTCGCGCAGGATTTCGATGGCGCGACCGGAGATGCACTCTTCGGCTCCGCCTTCATGCGGGAGATCTACCAACGCGCCGATCCCAATGTGACCACACGTGTGACAGTACCCGTCCTCTGGGACACCGAGACGGATCAGATCGTCTCCAATGAAAGCTCCGAAATCATTCGGATGTTCAACAGCGCCTTCAACGACATCACCGGCGATACCCAAGATTTCTATCCGGACCCGCTGCGGGGCACGATCGACGAGATCAACGCCCGCATCTATTCCGACATCAACAATGGCGTCTACAAATCTGGTTTCGCCACCAGCCAATCCGCCTATGACAAAGCCGTCACGACGCTGTTCGATGGGCTCGATTGGGTCGAGGGCCTCCTATCGAAAAACCGCTACCTCACCGGCGCGCAGATCACCGAGGCCGATTGGCGGCTCTTCACAACGCTCGTCCGGTTCGATCTGGTCTATCATCTGCATTTCAAATGCAACCGGCGGCGGATCATCGATTATCCAAACATCTGGGCCTATACGCGCGAGCTTTACCAATGGCCCGGCGTCGCGGACACGATCCATTTCGACCATATCGTCCGGCACTATCATTACAGCCACGAAAGCATCAATCCGCACCGGATCATCCCGATCAACCCGGTGATCGATTGGATGGAGCCACATGGGCGAGAGGCGTTGCAGGCCGCCTGAAAATAGGCCAACCCTCGGGGCATGACGGACAGAACCCCACCGCGCGACCATGGCGGCGGCCTTGATGCTGCCATATCCCGCTATGGCGGCACCCGGGCGGACTGGATCGACCTGTCCACCGGGATCAACCCGGTGCCCTATCCGGTTGACGATGTTCCCGCCGACGCATGGACGGCCTTGCCCGACGCAGGCGCAACAGCCGCGCTCGTGGCGGCGGCGCGCAGGTTCTGGGGCGTGCCTGAAGGTGTCGGTGTTCTGGCCGCGCCAGGTGCCTCGGCGCTGATCGCCCGCCTGCCATATCTCGCACCTCCTGGCACCGTCACGATCCCGGGTCCAACCTATAACGAGCATGAAGCCGCCTTTCGCGCTGCCGGGTGGCATATTGGGGCGGCAGGCAGGGCGCAGGTCATCGTCCACCCCAACAATCCTGATGGCAAGATCTGGACCGAAGCCGAACTTTCTGGTCACGATCTCTCAGTGATCGACGAGAGCTTCTGCGATGTGATGCCCGAGCACTCCTTCATCCGCCGCGCCGCCGAACCCGAAACAGTAATCCTAAAGAGCTTTGGCAAGTTTTGGGGCCTCGCCGGTCTCCGTCTTGGTTTCGCGATCGCGCGCCCCGAAACACTCCAAAAGCTCTCGGATATGCTCGGCCCCTGGCCCGTCTCCGGCCCTGCCCTGACGGTGGGCACCCAAGCCTTGGGCGACACGGCATGGGCCGACGCCACACGAAACCGCCTCAACAAGGACGCCGCCCGTTTGGACCAGCTCATGACCCAAGCTGGCGCCAAGCTCATTGGCGGAACCCCGCTTTTCCGCCTCTACAAAACCAACGACGCAGCAGTTTGGCAAACCCACCTTGCGCAACACCAAATCTGGTCCCGCATCTTCCCCTATTCCAAAACTTGGCTCCGCCTCGGACTGCCAAACCCAACCCACTGGCCGCGCGTCGAAACCGCCCTCGGGACGGCGGGTGGGGCGATGGCGCAGCCGAGCGACACCCGCCGTCCATGACCCTGACCCTCGCCCTCCTCCTTGACGCGCTGCTCGGCGAACCCCGCTGGCTCTGGTCCCGCTGGCCCCACCCGGCTGTCCTCATGGGCCGTGCCGTGGCGTGGTGCGATGCGCGTTTCAACGCGGGACCCAATCGGCAACTCAAGGGCCTGCTGACGATCACCATGCTCGCGACAGCAACCGGCACACTCGGCCTGATCATATCCGCCCTGCCGCTCGGCTGGCTTTGGTCGGCGCTTGGCGCTGCAATCCTCTTGGCGCAGCGCAGCTTGGTCCAACATGTCCAAGCGGTCGCCGATGCCCTCCGCTATGGTCTATCCTCAGGCCGCAGTTCCGTCGCAATGATCGTCGGCCGCGACACCGCTGAGATGTCAGAGTCCGAGATCGCCCGCGCTGCCATCGAAAGTGCGGCCGAAAACCTGTCCGATGGGGTCGTGGCCCCGGCGTTTTGGTTTCTGGCCCTCGGCCTGCCCGGCATTCTGATCTACAAGACCGTCAACACCGCCGACAGCATGATCGGCCACCGCACCCCCCGCCATGAAGAGTTCGGCAAGGCCGCTGCGATCCTCGACGATATCCTCAACTGGGTCCCCGCCCGCCTGACCGCATTGCTCATTGCGCTCGCCCACGGCGCGCCGCGGGCCTGGACCATTGCGCGGCGCGAGGCCCATCTGCATCGCTCCCCCAATGCTGGCTGGCCCGAAGCCGCGATGGCGGGCGTTCTCAATATCGCCCTCTCCGGCCCCCGCAGCTATCACGGAGAACGCCAAGACTTCCCCTTCGTGAACCCTACCGGCCGCCGCAGCCTCGGCCCCGCCGATATCGACGCCACCGCCGCCGCACTTTGGCGAACCTGGGCGCTTATGGTCGCGCTGATTTTCGCTCTCGCGCTCTTCTGAGTGTTCCCGAACCGCGCCGTCCTTGCTACTTTGTTGGAAATTAAAAAACAGGATTATCCCATGCGATTTTTGACCGCCTCTCTTTTTGCTTTCACTCTCACAGCCACGCCCGCTCTGGCGCAACAATGCGGCGGAGATTTTGGGAGTTTTGTCGATGGACTCCGGTCTGAGGCCCTGCAACGCGGTCATTCCCAAACCAATGTGGACGCGTTCTTCCGCTCCGCCCGCTTCGATCAATCGGTGATCAATGCCGACCGTCGCCAGGGCGTCTTTCAACTGCCCTTTACCGAATTCTCGCAACGGGTGATCAGCCAGAACCGCATCCAAAACGGTGCCCGCAACAACCAACGCTATGACAGTGTTTTCGACATCGCGGAGCGGCAATACGGCGTCTCGCGCGGCGTGCTTCTGGCCTTCTGGGCGCTCGAGACCGATTACGGCGCGGTCCAGGGCGATTTCAATACGCTGAACGCATTGGTGACGCTCTCGCATGACTGCCGCCGCCCGCAGCTTTTCCGGCCACAGATCTTCGCCGCGCTGGAGCTGTTCGAGAACGGCGATTTCGACCCGGCCCGCACCACGGGGGCCTGGGCGGGCGAAATCGGCATGGTGCAGATGCTGCCCGAAGACATTCTGACCCGGGGGGTCGATGGCGATGGTGATGGCCATGTGACGCTGAAAACCTCGCCCGCCGACGCGTTGCTTTCCGGGGCCAATATGTTGCGTGGGCTTGGCTGGCGCGCCAATGAACCCTGGCTGATCGAGGTCACCGTGCCCAGCAATTTGGATTGGTCGCAAACCGGCCTCGACACCACGCAGCGCGTCTCGCAATGGGAAGCGGCGGGCGTGCGCGCCCGCTCAGGCAGCTTACCTGGTGGCAATCTGCAAGCCTCGGTCCTGCTGCCGCAAGGGCGCAACGGCCCCGCCTTCCTCGCCTACCCGAATTTCAACGTGTTCTTCGAATGGAACCAAAGCTTCGTCTATGTCACCACCGCCGCCTATTTCGCCACGCGGCTGGAAGGCGCGCCGGTTTATAATGCAGGTGGTGCAACCGGCGGGCTCAACCCCGATCAGATGCGGCAACTGCAAGAGCGCCTCGTCGCGCGCGGTCATGATGTCGGAGGGGTCGATGGGATCTTGGGCCGGATGACCCGCGCGGCAGTGCAGGCTGAACAGCAACGCCTTGGCCTGCCCGCCGATGCCTGGCCAACGCTGGATCTCCTCCGCGCGCTCTAATTCGGGCGGATCGGAAACCGCTGGCCGTCTTCCGTCACCAGGATCAGACGGCCAGCGTTCTCCACAAACAGATCGCAGCGCGAAAACCCGTTGATGAACTCGATGCAGACCGTGCCATCTTCATTCACCGCGTAATAGCCATACGCCACGCCACCGCCATTCGGATAGGTGTAGGTGTAGCGATCATCCTCGAAAAACCGCGATTGGCCATCATCGAAGAAGGTCAGAACCTGGCCCCGCAGACGCTCGTCGAGCGCCTCCAACCCAATCCGGGTATCGTCGTCGCGCAAGAACCAATCCTGCGCCGTCACCGGCGCGGCCATCACACATAAGATCAAAGCAAGACGCATCAGACCCTCCATTTGCATCAGCCTAGCGGACCTTTGCGCTCACCCGGTGACACGTTTCCGCGACCGCTTCGCCGCGCTGCGGCATTTCGACGGGTTTCACATCGCATGACATCCCCCACATTGGCGGTATCGCCGCCGCCGGAGCCGCCATGCTGACCCTCACGACGATCTTGATCCCGCTTGGCCTTCTGATCTGGCTTGCTTGGCGCGGCGTCTCGGTCTTGATCCTCGCACCGGTCATGGCGCTTTTGGCCTCGGCCATGGCGCGCGAGCCGCTTCTGGCGAGCCTCACACAGGTTTTCATGCCCGCGACAGGCGGTTTCATCACCGCCTATTTCCTGCTCTTCCTCCTGGGCGCTGTCTTTGGCCGGATCATGGAAGATAGCGGCGCTGCCCGCCGGATCGCCGATGGCATCGTCCGCGCGCTTGGCACCGACCAGGCCATCCCGGCGGTCGTCCTCTCTTGCGCGATCCTGACCTATGGCGGTGTCTCACTCTTTGTGGTCGCTTTCGCGGTCTACCCGCTGGCTATGGCGCTCTTCCGCAGCGCCGATTTGCCCCGGCGTCTGATCCCCGCCGCCATCGCGCTCGGGGCCTTCACCTTCACCATGACCGCGTTGCCGGGCACCCCCGCGATCCAAAACGCGATCCCGATGCCCTATTTCGGCACAACCGCCTTCGCGGCCCCTGGGCTTGGGGTGATCGCGGCGCTGATCATGGCCGGTCTCGGTCTCCTCTGGCTCACAACGCGCGCAGGCCGCCTCCGGGCTCAAGGCGAGGGCTTTCTGCATCTCACCAGCAGCGAGGATAACAGCGCGCCCGCACCGATCCGCAAACCGCTGCGGTTTTGGCCGGCCTTCCTGCCCATCGCCGCCGTTCTCGGCCTGAACCTCCTCTTCAGCACTCTGATCTTGCCCGCGCTCGACACCAGCTATCTGGCCGACCCGCGATGGGGCGGAACCAACGCCGCCAGCGTGATCGGTATCTGGTCGATCATCGCGGCGCTGATCTTGAGCATCCTGCTGGCCCTGGCGCTCTTCCGCAAAACACTCACAGAGCCGAGCCAATCGCTCAGCAAAGGCGCGGAGGCCGCCCTTCTGCCGATTTTCAACACCGCCGCACTGGTCGGGTTTGGCGCGGTGATCGCGGGCTTGCCGGCCTTTGAGGTCATCCGTGACAGTGTCTCGGCGCTGCCCGGTGGCGCGCTTGTCTCGATGGCCGTCTCCGCGTCGATCCTCGCTGGCGTGACCGGCTCTGCCTCAGGCGGGATGAGCATCGCGCTCGACACACTCGGCACGCAATATCTGGCGCAAGGGGCTGAGGCAGGGATCGCCACACCCCTCATGCATCGGGTGATCGCACTTTCCACCGGCGGGCTCGACGCGCTTCCGCATAACGGCGCGGTCATCACGCTCCTGTCGATCGGGCGGCTGACGCATCGGGAAAGCTATGGCGACATCTTCATGGTTGCCGTGGCAATCCCACTCGTCGCGTTGATTTCCGTACTTGTCCTGGGGAGCTTGTTTGGCAGCTTCTAAGCCACCATTTGCTCCGCCTTCTTCAGATCAACGCTGACCAATTGGCTCACGCCCTGTTCGGCCATCGTCACCCCAAAGAGCCGATCCATTCGCGCCATCGTCACCGCGTGGTGGGTGATGATCAGGAAACGAGTGTCGGTCCGGCGGCACATTTCATCGAGCAAATCGCAGAACCGCGTGACATTGGCGTCGTCAAGCGGCGCGTCCACCTCGTCCAGCACGCAGATCGGCGCGGGATTGGCCAAGAACACCGCAAAGATCAAAGCCAACGCCGTCAGTGTCTGCTCGCCGCCTGATAAGAGCGACAGAGTCGAAAGCTTCTTGCCTGGCGGCTGACAGAGAATCTCCAACCCGGCTTCCAGCGGGTCGTCGCTTTCGACCAGCACCAGCTTGGCTTCGCCGCCCCCGAAAAGATGGGTGAAAAGCACACCAAAATTCCGGTTCACCTCTTCGAAAGCGGTCAAAAGCCGCTCCCGCCCTTCGCGGTTTAGCGCAGCGATCCCGGCACGCAGCTTCTTGATCGCCTCTTCCAGGTCCAGCTTCTCGGCCTCTAGCGTGTCATGCTCCTCGCGCACGGCCTCCGCGTCCTCTTCTGCGCGCAGATTCACTGCGCCAAGCGCATCGCGCTGCCGCCGCAGACGCACGACATCGCTCTCGATCCGCTCTGCGCCCGGCATCTTTTCCGGGTCTGCGTCCAGGCTCTCCAACAGCGCGGCGGGCGTGACCTCCATCTCCTCCATGATCCGCTCGGCGGCCTGGTCCACGGCCTCACCCGCTGCATCGCGGCGCGCTTCGGCCCGGGCGCGGGCTTCGCGCGCATCCGACGCCGCGCGCTCCGCATCACGCTCCGCCGCCACCGCCGACCGCAAGGCCCCTTCCGCCACCGATAGAGCATCCGCAGCTGCCGCTCTCCGTGTCTCGGCCTCGGCAATCGTTGCGGCCATCGCTTCGCGCCGTGTCCCAATCTCCGCCGGCAAAGCCTGGGCATTCTCAAGCTCGGCTTCAGAACTCGACTTGCGATGCTCCAACTCGCCGATCCGCGTCTCGGCATTGGCCAGACGTTTGCCCCAGGTGTCCATCTCGCCCGCGATCTGCCCGATCCGCTTGTCGCGAGCCTCGCCATCGCGTTTCAACTCGTCAAACCCGGTGCGTTTGGCCAGCATCGTCAGCCGCGCCGCTTCAACCGTCGTCTTTGTGTCGGTGACTTGGGCGCGCACGCCGTCCAAATCATCCAGGTCCGCCTGCGCGGCCTCCGCTTCGACCAAATCGCGCCGGGCGCTGGCCGCTTCGTCCTCATGCCGTCGCGCGGCACCGCGGAGCGTCTCCAGCTTGCCGGCCAGGATATTGCGCTCCGCCTCGGCCCGGCTGAAGGCGCGGCTGGCCTCGGCCACTTGCGCGTCTGCCGCCCGGCGTGCGTCCCGTGCGGCTTTGTCCGCCTCGGTCAGATCGGCTAGACGCGCCGCATTGCTCTCATGGGTCGCGCGTGCCCGGTCTGCTGCGGTCGTCGCGCGTTCCAGCTCCGCAGACAGGTCATTGAGCTGGTTCACTTGGCTCAGCCGCCGCGCCGCCGTCGAAGACCCCTCCGACGCGGGCAAAGCGAACCCGTCCCACCGCCACAGGTCTCCCTCTCGGCTGACCAATCTCTGCCCAGGCAAAAGGGCCGCCTGCAAGCGCGGACCATCCTCGACCGAGACGACACCGACTTGCGCAAACCGGCGGCTCAGCGCATCGGGCGTATCGGCATAGCCGCTCAACGGCGAAACCCCCTCCGGCAACGCCTGCTCAGTGTCATAGGAGGGCAGCGCGGTCCAACCACTGGCCCCGGCTTCGGTGGCAACGGGCGCCTTCAGATCGTCGGCCAACGCGGCGCCAACGGCCGCTTCGAACCCTGGTGCCACCTGGACTTGATCCAACACCTGATCGCCGCTGCCGCGCTCCCGATCCAACAATTTGGTCAGTGCGCGCACCTCGGCATCCAATGTGCCCAATTGCCCCTCGGCCTCGGTCCGCGTCGCACGAGCCTCCCCCTCCGCCGTCTGCGCCAGGGCCCGAGCGGCTTCGGTCTCTGTCAGCGTCTCATCGGCCCGCGCCGCAAGATCAGTCGCAGCGCTCAGCGCCGTTTCCGCCGCTTCATGATCGCGGGTCAGTATCGTCAACCGATCTTCGGCCTCAGCCGCCGCGCCTTTGGCCTTTTCCGCCTCGGCGGCATTCCGGGCCTCCGCCCGGGTCGCATCTTCGACCAGACGCTGCGCCGATTGGTGCCGCGCGGCCAGACGTGCCGCATCTTCGGTCAATTGGCTCAGCGCTGTCTCGCGTTCGGCCAGAATGCGCGCCGCGTCCGTGGCTTCAGTCGAGGCTGCGGCCAGCGCGTCCTCATGCCCTGCGCCCGCCGCAACAAGCTCCGCCTGCTCCGTCTCCAATCGCGCGATTGTCTCGCCGGCATCCGCGTTCAGGCTCTGCTCGCGACCGATATCGTGGCTGAGTTGTTCGATCCGCGCGGTCAGAGTCTCAATCGTTTTGGCGGCCCGGGCGTCTTCGTCTTCCAGCGCCGCCCGCTCGACCGTCACCCGTTGCAGCAGAGCCGCCGCAATCGCCTCTTCTTCACGCTTGGGTGGCAGAGCTTCGTCTGCCTCTTCGCGGGCCTTTCCGGCCTGACGCGCCGCCGTTTCGGCACCGGCCGCCGCTGTCACCGCCTCTTGCAACGCGATCTGCGCCGTCAGGCGCGCTTGATCCGCTTCGCGCCAACGCAGATAGAGCAACAGCCCCTCCGCCTGTCGCAACTCCGTCCCGATCTCGCGATAGCGTGCCGCCTGTTTCGCTTGCCGGGCTAGGGCCGCAAGCTGGGTCGCAAGCTGCTCCAACACATCATCGATCCGGGCCAGATTGGTTTCCGCCCCTTTCAGCTTTAGCTCCGCCTCATGCCGCCGCTGATAGAGCCCCGAAATCCCCGCCGCCTCTTCCAAGATTCGACGGCGCGATTTTGGCTTGGCGTTGATCAGTTCCGAGATTTGCCCCTGCCGCACGAGCGCAGGCGAATGCGCCCCAGTGGATGCATCGGCAAACAGCATCTGCACATCGCGCGCCCGCACATCCTTGCCATTTGTCTTATAGGCACTTCCGGCATCGCGGGTGATCCGGCGAACGATCTCAAGCTGATCATCGCCATTGAAATTAGCCGGTGCCAGCCGCTCGGAATTGTCGATAATGATCGACACTTCGGCGAAGTTCCGGGCGGGCCGTGTTGCGGCCCCGGCGAAGATCACATCTTCCATCCCGCCGCCACGCATCGCGGTCGGACGGTTCTCGCCCATCACCCATCTCAGCGCTTCCAACAGATTCGACTTGCCGCAGCCATTGGGGCCGACCACGCCGGTCAACCCGTCCCCGATCAAGAGATCGGTCGGGTCCACAAAGCTTTTGAAGCCATTCAGCCTGATCTTGGAAAAGCGCACGCCGCCATCCCGCATGTGATTCCGTTGGTCGGGGATTGTCTGGCCGCAATTGCGGTCAAGTCAACGGGGAACCCCCGTATCTGGGGATATTCCGCCGGTTATCCACAAAATATGGGCGAATTCACGGCATATTGCGGTGCAGGCCCGGTCAGGGCAAGCTCAACACATGGTAACCGTGACCCGCACAGACCCCCTCTCTCCCGATGCGCTGCGCTTGATCGAAGGCAGCGAGGCGGAGCAATCGGCGCTCTATCCGCCGGAGGACCGCTTCGCCTTTTCGCCGCAGCAACTTGTCGATGAGGAGGTCCGGTTCTTTGTCGCGCGGGTCAAAGGCCGTCCACTTGGGTGTTGCGGCTACGCGGTTTACGACGGGTATGCGGAACTCAAGCGTCTCTTCGCCGAGCCGGAAGCGCGCGGCACGGGCGTCGCCGCAGCGTTGATCGAAACCATCGAAGATGCCGCGCGCGCCGAGGGTGTCCACCTCATGCGGTTGGAGACCGGACAACTCAGCCCCGCCGCGATCGGCTTCTACACCCGACACGGCTATATCAGGCGCGGCCCCTTCGGCGACTACCCTGAAAACCCAAGCTCCGTTTTCATGGAGAAGCCGCTTTAGCGTTGGGCTAGACCGGCTGGTCATCTGACGGTTTCCGCGCTGCTTAGGCCGCAAGGTAACCGCAGTCACGCCCAGCTTCCTCAGTTGCTTCGCCCCTGATCAAGCTGGTCGGTGATCGCACCATATCCTGGCTGTGTCTTCGGGATCGGATCGTCAAATAGGCTGCGACAGCGTGTCTGTTGTATCCAAGGCCGGTTTACTCATATACTTTGCAGTGTCAAATATAAGGAGTGTCAATCATGACTCTCGCGTCCACACGCTATTCGCCGCTCTACTTCCTCGCCTCGCTCGGCGCGGGCGGTCTGACGGTGACCTTTTTCATGTGGCTGATGTTCTGGGTGCCGCATCCAGATCAGCCGGTGCCAATCTTCGAAAACAACCTTGCACTGATGACCCAAGGCACGCTCCTGCAACAAGCCATGGTGCTTGGCGCAATGGCGGGGATCGCGATTTTCGCCTTCTTCAATGTCAAACTCCTGATCTGGAACTTACGGCAATTCGCAGATTTCCGGCAGTCCGAGGGCTACGCGGCCTTCGCTGCCTCCAATGCGGGAAGTCAGATCCTCGCCATGCCGCTTGCCTTGGCAATGACCGTCAATGTCGGCTTCATCTTGGGCCTGACCTTCGTGCCCGGCCTCTGGAACGTTGTGGAATATCTGTTCCCGTTGGCTCTGATTGCATTCTTGGCGATCGGTGTCCTCGCGCTCCGGATGTTAGGCGGCTTCATTGGCGCACGTCTGGCCCAGGGCGGGTTTAGCTGCGAGGCGAATAACTCCTTCGCGCAGATGCTGCCCGCCTTCGCGCTGTCCATGGTTGCCGTCGGCCTGGCGGCCCCCTCGGCCATGTCCGGCAATGCCACCGTCGCAGGCGTCAGCATCATCGCCTCCAGCTTCTTCATGATCGCGGCGGTCCTAATCGCGCTTGTTGCAGGCGTTCTTGGCCTCCGCTCGATGATGGAGAATGGGGTGAATACTGAAGCGGCACCGACGCTCATGGTGGTGATCCCGCTGATGACCGTGATCGGCATCGCGATGTTGCGGATTAATCACGGGCTGCATGTGCATTTCGATGTTCATGGCGGTGCCGGCGAAACCCTGATGATGTTGACCCGGCTCTTATCGGTCGAGGTGCTCTTTGCACTCTTCGGCGTGATGGTGCTCTCGCGCGTCGGCTATGCAGCGCAGTTCCTCTCGGGCACAGCAGCGTCGGCCGGGTCTTACGCGCTGGTCTGCCCTGGCGTCGCCCTTTCGGTTCTGACCCATTTCTGGCTCAACAAGGGCCTGGTCGCCGCTGGTCTTGTCGCCCAATTTGGTGTCGCCTATTGGGCCATCTCGGGCATCGCCATCGCATTGCAATTGGGGATGATCTTGTTGGTCTGGCAGTTGGGCCGGAAACATTTCACCACTCTCGCGAGCCCGACCGTCCCCGCCTAAGGGCCTCTCAATCGCTTAGCGGGGCGGCCTCAAGCAGGTCGCCCGGCTGACACTCCAAGACCTCGCAAATCTTGGCCAAGGTCTCAAAGCGGATGCCTTTGACCTTGCCACTTTTCAGCAAGCTCAGATTCTGCTCGGTGATGCCGATCTCCGCCGCCAGATCGCGGCCCTTCATCTTCCGAAGCGCCATCATCACATCTAGCCGGACGATGATCTCCATCAGACAAACCCCCGATTCTCTTCGGCAACCTGTACCGCCTCGCGCATCACCCACCCGATGACAACGATCAATCCGCCTGCCAAGAAGAACCCGATATCGCCATCGGTGAAGGTGAAGGCAAGTGTGCGCGTCCCGACCTCATTCGCCATCGTCAAGAGCAGCACAATGACGGTGTTCGACAAGAAGCCGATGATGCCCACGGCCAGCAGGCCTTGACCGATCCGCAAGATCTGATCGGCACAGCGGGCGCTTAGCGTTTCGCCGGATTTATAGAACCCGAACAAGGTGCGCATGTGCCAAAGGATATACGCCACAATAACAACCGAGACCATTTCGATGGCCAGAATGGTGAGATAGAGACCGGTGCTGATCACGTCTGGCAGAATATAGTCGGAATAGGTGTCGCGAACATCGTCGATGCCCATCTCGCCGATGGCAAAGGCGACGATCAGAATCACCGGAAGCATGAGTAAGCCAAAGCTGGTGGCCAGATGAAGGAGCCGCGCCACTTTGATGATGCGGCCCAATTCTCGTTTCGTCATTTCTTCTTTCCTTTCGAGATTTACTTACTGTAATACAGTAAATAATGATTCTTGTAAGAGGAAAATTCAATGCATCCAAAACATCTCTCCATTGCCGCCATCGCGGCCTTATCCATCTTATTAAGCACCACCCTGGCGCGCCCCGACACAACGGACCCGCTCACAGCCGACCCGCGCGGTATCGCGGCCCTCGTGACGCTGCCTGATGGCGTTGCCTTGCCCGAAGATGGGGCCGTTATGACGCTCTCTGCGGTCAACACCGCAACTGAGGCGGTCTCGCGCGAGCAATATGTTCTGATTCCCTCGGAAAACGGCGACCTCTATGTCCTGTCACGTGGAGATCAGGCCCGCCTCTCCGAGCAACAGGGGATGATCTTGGGCTGGATGGCGCAAGAGATTGACGTCGATGGGACATTCAATTTCGTGATCGATCCGTGCCAGGTCGGCGACGGGCCAGACCGCCAGGCCCGGGTGTCCGTCCAGTTGCGCGCAGATACCGAAGGCCCCTTCCTGCCGGTGATCGACGATATGCGTCTTCGCAGGATCTTGGATCACGATCTGGACGAGATGCCGGTCTGCCCCCAGGCCGGCTGAGAGAGAGCCCCACTCTCTCTCCTTGAGCGGGTCGCGGCACGTCCACCAGACGGCGCTCGTGCCCTTTGCGCCACCGTGACCCGCTCAATTTTTGCGGAACCGTTGAGATCGCCCTAGGCCGATGTTATCTTGGACACAGGCTCGGCGCCGGGGCCTTTGACGGCGCGCAATATGGAGGACAGAGTCCTGACTGGACCAACCCTTGCGGCATCTAACAGAGCCGCACCTGCGGCGCCCAAGGCGCCTCTGCAAGACCTGACAAGCGAAGAGCTTCTTCAGCGTATTCTTGCCTCTCTCGACGATGACAAAGCCGAAGACGTTGTGCAGATCGACCTGCGCGGCAAGTCGTCCATGGCCGATTACATGGTGATCGCCACCGGGCGCTCGACACGGCAAGTCTCGGCCATCTCCGAAAAACTGGTGGATCGGTTGAAAACCGTCACCGGGCGGCGGTGCAAGATGGAGGGCAAGGACGCCGGCGATTGGGTGCTGATCGATGCGGGCGACATCATCGTCCATGTCTTCCGCCCCGAAGTGCGGGAGTTCTATCAGCTTGAAAAGATGTGGATGCCCGCTGACGGCACAACCGCACCGCAATAAGCGCGGCACATGCGGGTACATCTTTGCGTCGTGGGCCGGCTTCGGGCCGGTCCGGAACGCGATTTGATTGACGATTATCTGACACGGTTTGATCGGACCGGGCGGGCGCTCGGCCTTGGCCCCGCACGCGTCGTTGAAGTGGAGGACAAGAAGGGCGGTGGCCAAGTTGCCGAGGCTGCGTTGCTGCAGAAAGCCATCCCAGAGGGCGCCGCGATATGGGCGCTTGATGAACGCGGACGCATGCTCAGCTCCCCCGATCTTGCCACACAATTGTCTGGGCTGCGAGATCAGGGCCGCGGCGATTTGGCCTTTGTAATCGGCGGCGCGGATGGCCTCACGCCGAGCTTCCGCGACCAAGCCGACAAGGCCATCTCCTTCGGCCCGATGGTCTGGCCGCATATGCTCGCCCGCGTCATGCTCGCCGAACAACTCTACCGCGCCGCCTCAATTCTCGCCGGAAGCCCATATCATCGGGTCTGATCCTTGCCCCGGCCTGGGGCCTTGCGTAGAACCACGGATATGAGCAGTCCAAAACCCGTTGTCCTTTGTATTCTCGATGGCTGGGGCCTGAACCCCTCACCAGAGGCCAATGCCCCGCATCTGGCCGCAACGCCGCATTTCGACCGGCTGATGGCGACCTGCCCGAACGCGACCTTGGTCACTCATGGTCCCGATGTCGGCCTGCCCACCGGGCAGATGGGCAATTCCGAGGTTGGGCATACGAATATCGGCGCGGGTCGGATTGTGGCGATGGATCTCGGCATGATCGATCTGGCCATCGAAGACGGCAGTTTCTTTGAGAACGCCGCGCTTCTGGCCTTCATCAACGATCTGAAGACCTCCGGCGGCACCGCGCATTTGATGGGCGTGGTCTCCGATGGTGGGGTGCACGGGCATCTGACCCATATCCTCGCGGCGGCCAAGGCCGTGACCGAGGCGGGTGTCCCGCTGATGATCCATGCGATTACCGATGGGCGCGACGTGCCGCCAAGTTCCGCTGACACATTCATCGAAACCCTGGTCAACATGCTTCCCGTGACGGCGCCCATTGGCACGATCATCGGGCGCTATTACGCGATGGACCGTGATAATCGGTGGGATCGGGTCGAGCAGGCCTATGACGCCATAATCAAAGGCCAAGGCGCGATGACGGCGGACACCCCGGTCGATGCGATTGCAGACGCCTATGCCCGGGGCGAAACCGATGAGTTCATTCTGCCCACCGTCCTGGGCGGCTATCAGGGCGTCAAAGACGGCGATGGCGTCTTCTGTCTCAATTTCCGTGCCGACCGGGCGCGGGAGATTCTCCGCGCGATCGGCGAACCGGGGTTCGCGGAGTTTACGACCGGCCCTCGACCCAAGCTCGCGGCGTTCCTTGGCATGGTCGATTATTCGACCGAGCACACCGCTTATATGACCACCGCCTATCCGAAACAGAAGCTGACCAACACGCTCGGCGAATGGGTCGCAAAACACGGGCTGCGGCAGTTCCGCCTGGCAGAAACCGAGAAATACCCGCATGTGACTTTCTTCCTGAACGGCGGCAAAGAAGCCCCGGAAGAGGGGGAAGATCGTTACATGCCGAAATCGCCCAAAGTCGCGACCTATGACTTGCAGCCCGAAATGTCTGCACCTGAGGTTAGCGACAAATTCGTCGAGGCGATTGAGGCGGGATATGACCTGATCGTCGTCAACTATGCCAACCCCGATATGGTGGGCCATACCGGCGATTTGCAGGCCGCGATGAAAGCTTGCGAGGCTGTTGATACAGGGCTTGGTCGTGCCTTGGTGGCGTTGGAAAAGGCCGGCGGCGCGATGATCGTCACCGCCGATCACGGCAATTGCGAAGTGATGATCGACCCGCAAACGGGTGGGCCGCACACCGCACACACCTTGAGCCCGGTGCTAGTGATTCTCGTCGGCGGGCCGGAGGGCGCCACACTGCGCCAGGGGCGTTTGGCCGATCTCGCGCCGACCCTTCTGGAGCTGATGGGGCTGGAGCAGCCGTCCGAGATGACCGGGAAAAGCCTGATCGCATGAGTGCCTGGGCCGCCCGGTTTGCCCTGATCCTCGGCCTCGCTTGGCCGAGCCTGACCCTATCGCAATCCGACCCGGCGCTGACCGCGCAACGCGCCGCGCAGATGCTGGATGCCGCCGCCACCTCGCTTGTGGAGGCCGATGGCGCCCGCGACCGGGTAGAAGCGCTCACCGAAACCGTGCGGGCCTATGAAGAGGGACTCCTGGCGCTCCGCGAAGGCATCCGCCGCGCCGCGCAACGAGAGCAAACCATTCTCGTGGTGTTCGAGGCGGAACGGGACCGTCTGGCCCGACTCTTGGGGGTGCTGCAAACCATGGAACGTGCGCCTGCGCCGCTGTTGATGCTGCACCCTTCCGGCCCGGTCGGCACCGCCCGGTCTGGCATGATCTTGTCTGATGTCAGCCCCGCCATCGCCAGAGAAGCCGCCCGGCTACAAGCGCAGCTTGAGGAAATCGCGCTCCTGCGGGCGCTGCAAGACAGCGCGCTTGAGCAGTTGAGCGGCGGGTTGATCGGCGCACAAGACGCCCGGTCGCAGCTGTCGCAAGCCATTGCCGACCGTCGTGTTCTGCCTGATCGGTTCGAGCTGAACACCGACGCCATGCTGCAATTGATGGAAAGCGTCGATTCGCTCGACAGTTTTGCCGAAAGCCTGCGCGCTCAGCCTGCTGAGACCGACCTCAGCGGCTTTGATCTCCCCGACTTCACCGATGCCCGAGGGACACTTCCGCTGCCGGTTCTGGGCCGGGTCTTGCGAGGCTTCAACGACGAAGATGCCGCCGGAATCACCCGCCCCGGCCTGGTTTTGGCGACTCAAGCCCAAGCGATGGTCACCACGCCTTGGCCCGCAACCGTGCGCTATGCCGGGCCGCTGCTCGACTACGGCACGGTCGTGATTCTTGAACCCGATGGCGATTATTTGTTGGTTTTAGCGGGTTTGGCCGATGTTTTTGTCCGTGCCGGTGAAGTCTTGTCGCCCACAGCCCCGATCGGCTTGATGGGTGGCGCGCCCGAAACCAGCGACAACGTGATTGTCACAAATGCGCAAGGTGGTGGCGGAGACCTATCAGAAACGCTTTATATAGAGCTAAGAGAAGCAAACGTGCCCGTGGACCCGACCGAGTGGTTCATCACTGAATAAGAGATGAGGAATAGGTTTCTATGAAAAGATTTGTCATGGCGGCCCTTGGTGGAACGGCAGCGGGTATCCTGCTGACAACGCAAATCGCCGGCCCGCTGATTGCCCAGGAAAACGCCAATAACGCGTCGGTCTATGAGCAGCTTGACCTGTTCGGCGATATCTTCGAGCGGATCCGCGGCAACTACGTGGAAGAGGTAGATGAGGCCGCGCTGATCGAAGCGGCGATCAACGGTATGCTGACCTCGCTCGATCCGCATTCCAGCTATCTCCCCCCCCGCGACTACGACACGATGCAGGTGCAGACCCGAGGCGAATTTGGCGGCTTGGGTATCGAAGTGACCCAGGAAGAGGGTTTCGTCCGCGTCATCACACCGATGGATGACACACCCGCGATGGAGGCTGGCGTCGAGGCCGGTGATTTCATCACCCATGTGGATGGTGAGGCGCTTCTGGGCCTGACCCTGGAACAATCCGTGGATCTGATGCGCGGGCCAGTTGGCTCGGAGATCGTGATTACGGTCGTGCGCGAAGAGGTTGACGAGCCTTTTGACATCACGATTGTCCGCGACCGCATCCGCCTGACCGCCGTGCGCACAAGGCTTGAAGGCAACACGGCGATCCTACGCGTCTCAACGTTCAACGATCAGACCTATCCAAATCTGCAAGAAGGGCTAGAAGAACTGGTGACCGAAGTGGGGGGCTTGGAAAATCTCGACGGTGTCGTGCTGGACCTGCGCAACAATCCTGGTGGCCTCCTGACCCAGGCGATCCGCGTCTCTGACGCCTTCTTGGAGCAGGGCGAAATCGTCTCGACTCGCGGGCGGGAGCCGGGCGATGGCGAGCGCTTCAACGCCACACCTGGCGATCTGATCGAAGGCCGTCCCGTTGTCGTTCTGATCAATGGTGGCTCGGCCTCAGCCTCTGAGATCGTCGCGGGTGCCCTGCAAGATCACCGCCGTGCGGTCGTCGTCGGCACCAACAGCTTCGGCAAGGGCTCGGTTCAGACCGTCATGCCGCTCCAGGGCGAGGGCGCGATGCGTTTGACGACGTCGCTCTACTACACGCCGTCCGGTCGCTCGATCCAAGCACTTGGCGTCGCCCCCGACATCTTGGTTGAGCAGCGGGAGCCGGTGGAGGTGTCCGACGAAGATCAACCGCTGCGGACAGAAGCCAGCCTGCGCGGCTCGCTACAAAACTCGACCCTGACCGAGGATGAGATTCGTCAGTTGGAAGAGGAGCAGGCCGTGGCCGAAGCCACCGCCGAGTTGCGAAATCAGGATTATCAACTGGCCTATGCCATCGACATCCTGACCGGCCTGAACGCGCTCGCCCCTGGCAGCCAGTAAGCCGCCGATGACGCCGGGCGAGATCGCGGCGCTGCCCTACCGGCCTTGCGTCGGCGTTGTGTTGATCAACGCCGACGGATTGGTTTTTGCCGGTCAACGCGCCGATATGGAGACGCCCGCCTGGCAGATGCCGCAAGGCGGGGTCGATAAAGGCGAAACGCCAAAAGCGGCCGCGTTTCGCGAGCTTCTTGAGGAAACCGGCGTGGCAGCCAATCATGTGACACTTCTGGGACAGACCGCCGATTGGCTGCCTTATGATCTGCCGCCTGAGGTTGTCCCCAAACGATGGGGCGGCAAATACCGCGGCCAGAAACAGATGTGGTATCTGATGCGGCTCGACGCAGGCGACGAGGTGATCAACCTCACCTATAAAGATGTCGAATTCTCGCAGTGGCGCTGGATGACCGGCCAGGATTTGCTCAATGTGATCGTCCCGTTCAAACAGCCGATCTATGAGGCGGTTTTGACGGAGTTCGGGCTGGTTTGAGCTTCGGTGATCTTTGGCCGGTCCACCCCCGCTAAGCGCACCACTGTGCACAAGATCGTGACGCCAACCGCAGGAACATAAACTGATGAAAGTGATTTGCGGCCTAGACGGCGAGACCCGCAGATCGGCGCAGAAACACGGCTAAAGCCCGAATTTCCGACGCCGCTGTCCGACGGCTTTCATCACCCGGACCAACTCATGGCTGATCCCCGGTTCTGACAGGGCATGACCGGCGGCTTTGATCATCTGCAACCGGCCATTGTGCCACCCATTGGCCAGCATCTGCGCCGAGAGTGGCGGGCAGATCATGTCATAGCGCCCCTGCACAATAGTGCCGGGGATATGGGCGATGCGGTAGAGATCACGGAGAATCTGCCCGTCTTCCTGCAAGAAACACCGGTTTATGAAGTAGTGATTCTCCAGCCGCGCAAAGGCCCGCGCATAATCCGCCGGGCTTTCGCCACCGCCGCCATCGCTATCCATCGAGGCCAGCGCGTTTTCCCAACTGGCCCAGGCCCGGGCAAACCGTGTCTCGACCATCAAATCGCCGGAAAAGAGCCGCCGGTTATAGGCCGCGATCAGGTCGCCGCGCTCTTCCTCCGGGATCATGTTCCGAAACTTCGCCCACTGCTCGGGCCAAAACTGCCCGGCACCGCCACCATAGAACCATTTTAGCTCCCGCTCGGTGGACAGAAACACCCCACGCAGCGCCAAATAGGCCACTGATTGCGGATGGGTTTCGGCGTAAATCAACGCGAGTGTCGCCCCCCAAGACCCACCAAACACCGCCCAACGGTCGATCCCAAGGGTTTCTTGAATGCGCTCGATATCGTCGACGAGATCCCAGGTCGTGTTGGCATTGATCGCCGCATGGGGCCGCGACCGGCCACAGCCCCGTTGATCAAACAGGATGATGCGCCAATCCTCAGGGTCAAAATAACGCCGCATCGCCGGGCTACATCCGCCACCCGGCCCGCCATGCAGCACCACAACCGGCGCCCCTTTAGGGTTGCCGCATTGTTCGACATAGATCTGATGCCCGTCGCCCACGTCGAGCATCCGCTGATCATAAGGGTCGATCGGCGGAAACAGATGCGCGGCTGCGCGCTTTTGGCCAGAGAATTTGTCCATCGCCGTCCTATATAGACCTCTGTAAAAGGTCTGACATGGCCGACACAGTGCCAAGATCGGAAAGGGAAGTCCATGAGCACCGCGACGCAAACTGTCGATGCTGGCGAGATTGCTAAATTTGAGGCAATGGCGGCGGAGTGGTGGGACCCCCATGGCAAGTTCAAACCGCTGCATATGCTGAACCCGACGCGGCTGGACTATATCACGACGCAGATCGCCGCCGAATTTGGGCGTGACCTAAAGACCGACATGCCCTTCGCCGGTTTGCGGATTCTCGATATCGGCTGCGGCGGCGGGCTGTTGTCGGAACCCATGGCGCGACTCGGCGCCGAGGTGGTCGGCGCCGATGCCGCCGAGCGCAACATTCCCGTCGCGCAGGTCCACGCAGAACAATCCGGCCTCGACATCGACTACCGCCATACGACTGCAGAGGCCCTGGCCGAAGCTGGAGAGCAGTTCCACGTGGTTCTCAACATGGAAGTGGTCGAACATGTCGCCGACCCGCAGGGTTATCTGACCGCCTGCCAGCAGCTCCTGAAACCCGGCGGGCTGATGATCTGCTCCACCATCAACCGAAACCCCAAAAGTTTCGCGATGGCGATTGTCGGCGCGGAATATGTGATGCGCTGGCTGCCGAAAGGCACCCATGAGTGGCAGAAATTCATCACGCCCGATGAGCTTTTTGGTCTCATCGCGAACGCAGGCCTCACGCCCGTGGACCGCAAAGGCTTCGTCTTCAACCCAATCGCCTGGACCTGGAGCCTCTCCGACCGCGATCTGAGCGTGAACTATGTGACGGCCAGCACGAAGCCGGCTTGAGAGCCGATTTACTGGGCGAGGCCGTCGCAAGGATGAACCCAAAAGGACCATCTTGATAGGCGGTTCGACAATCTCGGACGGAAATCCCAGAATACCATTCGAAGGTCGGAACGTCTCTTAGGACCTCTGTTCGGCCGGTTATCGTGCCGACATCTGTGAACTGCCGGTACCCATTGGATGTCACGACGAAGAGCAATTGGTTGCCGACATGATCGAACTGGCTCGGCATACCGACGCTACGGTTATCGTCGGTTTGCAGCCTTGTTAAGAAATGCCGGATGGTAAGCAAATGACAAGCATCGCACGCCCATGGCAGAGAGACGTGGTCAAACTGCCAATGAAACGACTAAGAAAGGGCGGCTTTGGCCACATAACAGATCATGTGACCGGCCACGCCCAGAATATCGCGACCGCGTCTGGTGCTATGGCTTCCTAGATTGCGGAACCGACGATGGTAAGGTGCTCCGTATGCTCAACGTCATAGATGCATATAGCATGGGTTGCCTGGCTGTCCCGGTGAATCGCAAGCTGACGTCAGGCAGTGTGATCGATACCTTGAAAGACTTGTTCATCTTGCGAGCCGGCCTTCATTCCTTCGGTCTGACAGAGGGTCTAAGTTCGTTGCCTGACTAAGCATGGATCAAAACCTAGGCGTCATCGCGCCGGTAGCCCCTCGGAGAATGAGCATTGCCAGAGCTTCAATGTCCGGCTCCCAGAAGAGTTTCTCAACGGTGGAACCTTTTACAGCCTGCACGAGTCGTAAATCCTGATCTATGGACAAAGGAAACACTACAATGCCGTCAGGCTAAACCGCACTCGAGGATAGTGTCCGCCAGCCCTGGAAACCATCATCTCGATGGATCAAGGGCTGGCCATGCTCTAACAATCAAATTGAACCACTAGGGTGGGGATGATCAGCCCGCAACAACCCTTTGACGCTGTACGCCCAGGCCTCTGATGCCCAACACCATGCTGTCGCCGGTCTGGAGGTATTGCTCAGGCTTTTGCCCCATGCCCACACCCGGTGGCGTGCCGGTCGAGATCACATCGCCTGGCTGCAGGCTCATGAACTGCGACAGGTGAGACACAACGGTCGCCACGCCGAAGTGCATGGTGCGGGTCGACCCATCCTGAAAGCGCGTACCATTCACCTCGAGATACATCGGCAGGTCCTGCGGATCGGTCACCTCATCGCGGGTCACCAACCAGGGGCCGATCGGGCCGAACGTGTCGGCGGATTTTCCCTTTACCCATTGGCCGGAGCGATGCAGCTGAAAATCCCGCTCGCTCAGGTCATTAACCACACAATAGCCCGCGACATGATCCAGCGCCTCGGCTTCGGAGATGTATTTGGCGGGCTTGCCTATCACAACGCCCAGTTCGACCTCCCAATCGGTTTTGACCGACCCGCGGGGGATTTCGACATCATCGTTTGGGCCGACAATGGCCGACGTCGCTTTGAAGAAGATCACCGGCTCTTCAGGCAATGCCATACCTGCCTCCGCCGCATGATCGGCGTAGTTCAGGCCGATGCAAATGAACTTGCCCACGTGCCCCACGCAGGGCCCGATACGGGCATCGCTCGGCAGGGCGGGCAGACTTTCGGGGTCAAGCTGACGCAGCCGGGCAAGGCTCTCGTCGCTCAGCGCATCCCCCGACACATCGTCGATATGGGCCGAAAGATCTCGCGGCATGCCCGACGCATCCAGCAAGGCCGGTTTTTCTTGGCCCGCTGGGCCAACACGTAGCAGTTTCATGGTATCTCCTTAAACGTTGGACCAGCCACCATCGATGACATGGGCAACTCCGGTCGTATATGCGCTCTCGTCGGAGGCCAGATAGACTGTGAGCGCCGCAATTTCTTCGGGCGTGCCGATCCGGCCAATGGGCTGCCGGGCAACAAAATCGGCATGGGCAGCTTCGTAATTGCCGGTAGCGCGCAACCGGTCATGCAATGACGGACTGTCCACCGTGCCTGGGCAGATCGCATTGCAGCGGATGCCTTGCCCGATATGGTCCGCCGCCACGGCTTTGGTCATACCGATCACGGCGGCTTTAGTGGTGCCATAGACAAAGCGGTTTGGCGCCGCGATGACCGAAGAGGCGACCGAAGACATGTTGATGATCGATCCGCCGCCCGCCGCGATCATGCCGGGCAGGAAGGCGCGGATCATCCGGTACATCGCCGTCACATTGAGTTCGACCGAGCGTGCCCAGGCAGCCTCATCACAATCCAGGATCGTGCCGTTGTCAACGAAGCCGGCACAGTTGAAAAGAACCGAGGGCGCGGCGATTAGATCGCGGAACCCCGCAATGGCGTCGGGGTCGCAGACATCGAAAACCGCGGTCTCGATCCCATCTGCGGCCAAACTCTCCAACGCCCCGGCATTGATATCGGTGGCCAGTACCTGCGCCCCCTCCGCTGCCATTGCCAGGGCGCTGGCCCGCCCAATGCCCTGCCCCGCTGCCGTCACCAGGCAGGTCTTGCCATCTAATCGTTTCATGTTGTCTGTTCCTCGTTCAAACCGTAACAACGCGCGGCGGTGCCTCGGAAGACCTGGTCCCGCTCGTCCTGTGACATCCCGATTGCCAGCCTCTCAGACAGATCAAACCATGCCTGATAGGTCGAGGTTTCCTGCAAGACCGGAAAGTCGCTGCCCCACATCATGCGGTTCGAGCCGAAGACGCCATAAACCATATCCCAGACATGTTGATGAAACGCGTCGTCCCGGCTCTGCGCTGTGAAACCCGACATTTTGCATATGACATTGGGCAGATCGGCGAATGCGGCCAAGTCTTGGCGCCACGCCTCAACCGTCGCTGGCGTCGGTTTCGCTGCGTGGTTTATGATGATCGGCAGATCAATTTGGCATTCGGCGACAGTGGCGAGGCCGCGAAGATGATGCGGCAAGGCCAACGCTTCCAACACTAGATCGGTTTTGGCCAGCGCGGCCAACCCGTCAGCGTAAGCCTCGGTGCTCAGCCATTCTGATCCTGCTGCGACCGCTTCCATCGGGCGTAGGCCCTTGAGCCGGGGATTGCGCGCCATCTCTGTGATCACATCGCGCGCATCCGGTGCCGTCAGGTCGGCCCATCCGGTCACGCCAACGATCCAGGGATGCGCCGCCGCCTGCTCTAAAAGCCAGTCCGTCTCGGCCCATGTCGGCGCCGCCTGAACCGCTATGATGCCAGAAATTGGCAGATCCTCTTGCGCCGCCCATATATCACCAGGGAGGAAGTCGCGGTGGATGCGCGGTCGCGCAGGCGTCAGCCAGTCATAATCCCCGCGATCGAGCCTCCAGAGATGGACATGAGTGTCGATCACCATCAGCGCTCCCCTTGAAGGGGATAGATCTGCTGCAATGGAGACCAGACCGGCGCGTTTGGCGCTTCTGACAGTGGTGCCTGACAGGCTTTGGTGCAGGCCATCCAGTCGGCAAGCTCCGGCAAGGCCCGCAACCGTGCGCGGTCGGCATCCAGATCACTGCCCAGATAGTCGAAGCTGGCGATTGCATAACCCCCAAGCAAGTGCAGCCGATAGTCCGCATGCCCATGGGCCAGAAGCGCAGGCCCGACCGCAGGATCAGGGGCGCGGTGCATCGCCAGATACTCCTGCACATGACTCGGCAGGATTCGCGTGGCCATCAGATGTCGGGTCATTTGGTTGCCCCCTGCGTTAGGCCCGAGACCAGCTTCTTCTGCAAAGGCAGGAACAAGAGCAGCGTTGGCACTGTCGCGACCACGGAGCCCGCCATAACTGCCCCCCAATCGACCTGCACATCGCCGAAATACTGGTAAAGGCCCAGAGGAATGGTTTTCAGCCCATCCTCGGTGATCAGAGCCAGCGCCAACAGGTATTCCGACCAGCTTTGCAGGAAGCCGAAGGTGGCCGCCGCAACCAGACCGGGCCACATGATCGGCAAGATCACCAGGCGGATCACCTGAAACCGGTTCGCCCCATCGACAATCGCCGCTTCATCGAGCGCCTTGGGGATCGTCGTTAGATAACCCACCAGCAGGTAGATGGTGAACGGCGTGACAAAGGCCGCGTAACATAGGATCAAGCCGATATGGCTGTTGATCAGGCCGCTGCGGGCGAAAAAGATAAAGATCGGATTAACCAGGATGATCCAGGGAAAGAACTGCCCCCCCATAATCGCGCCAAAGACGAAGCCCCGCCCCGGGAAGCGGAACCGCGACAGCCCGTATGCGGCAAACAGCGAGATCGTGCAGGCGAGCACTGTCGCCGCCGCGCAGATATAGAGCGAATTGAAGACATAGACGAAATACCCATCCGACAGGATCGACAGGTAGTTATCGAGAGTGAAGCCCCCGTCGCTTGAGACCAGTGACACCGAGATATTCTGGATCGAGCCCCGGAAGACGAAGGCTGCGGGGGCCAGGAGAAACACCATGAAGAGGGTGACGGCCAGAAACATGCCACCATTTTCAATGGTTCTTGCCAGACGTTCGCGCATTGCCATTTCCTCAACCCACCTTGTCCTGCATGTCGCTCAACCCGAAGAAGCGGAAATAGAGCGCGCCGAACAGAGCCATGACCACCGCCATGACAATCCCGATGGCGGAGCTGTACCCGATCCTGAGATCTACAAAGGCACGCAGGTAAATCTCGGTCGCGAGCACATTGGTATAGGTACCGGGTCCCGCGCCCGTGGCGAGCCAGACATAGACAAAATTATTGAACGTCCAGATCACCGACATCAGCCCTAAGACGGAGATCGTCGGCATCAGGTAAGGCAGCGTGACAAAGCGGAATTGCTGCCACGTTGTGGCACCGTCAATCGCCGCGGCCTCGTCCAATTCTTCTGGGATCGTTTGCAGAGCAGCCAACAGAGAGACAGCGATCAAGGGCGTGGTGTTCCAGACAATGATTGTCACGATGGAAGGCCAAACGGTTGTCAGCTCGGCGAGAAACGCCACCGGATCGTCGATCAGACCGGTCCAGAGCAGCGCTTGATTGATCGCGCCATGGGTCGGATCAAACAGCCAGCGCCAGGCGATCACAGCGACCACCGGCGGCGTCGCCCATGGCACCAGCAGCATCAGCCGGGTGACCGTGGTCAGTTTCAGCCCCGCTACAAAACGCGAGTTCAGCAGCAACGCAAACAACAGCCCCAGAAGCAGCTTCAGCGACACGCTGATTGCGGTCAGCCAGACCACCGTGTTGAAGGCGATGTCAAAGAAGCTCGGGCTGGTCAAAAACTCGGTATAGTTCGCAAGCCCGACATTTTCGCCCCCCTGCCGCAACTGCAGCAGCGTGATGTCGGTGAAGCTCAACTCCAGATTATACAGCGTGGGATAGAGGTAGAACCCGACGAGGATCAGGAAGGTTGGAAACAGCATCCAGAAGGCATTGATCCGGTCACGGGCGGTTGGGGAGAGTGCCATCGAGGGCTCCTGTCTGCGATGAATGAGGGCCGATCAGCACGGACCGGCCCTCTATCATGGGTCAATTATCGAGCACACGCTCGATCTCTACCAGCAACTGCTCCGCCGCTTCGGTCGAGGTGACCTGACCCGACAAGGCCGAGCCAACAGACCGCGCGGTCAGGTTCCAAAGCTGCCCGACGCCCGCGCCGCTTTCGGCATAGGCACCCCAAGTGCGGGTATGGTTGGCGAGCTGATCGGCAAAGCCCAGCTCTTCGCTGCGATACTCGATCTGCGACAGCAACGTGCGCTGCGCCGGGAACTGGTTGGTGTAATAGGTCTCGAACAGGCCCGCCTCGGTCAGATACTGCAGCAATTGCCACGCCTCGGCCGGGTGATCGGTGTTGGAGTTCACCACCAAAGTGCGCCCACCCAGATGAGTCTGCGGCCCTTCGCTGCCACCCATCATCGTACCGGAGGCAAAAGGCACCTCAGCGCCCGGATTGGCCTCCTCAAAGGCCGAAAGAAGCTGACGATAGGTGTTTGTCGGCATCACCGCCATTGCCTGCGAGCCATCCAAGAGCGCTTGTAAGAGCGCCGGGTCATGTGGCACCTCAATGGCCAGAACCGAACGCGGCACAAGCTCTTCGTTGATATAGGTGCCGAAATAGTCGAGCGCAGCAGCGAGTTCCTCGACGCTGACGCCGGGCTGATATCCACCCGCGCCATCCTCTTCGACAAGTGTCAGGCCGTTGGACCACAGATAATAGTTGAACGGGAACCAGACCTGATCGGCAGCCGGGAAGGCAAAGCCAGTCTTGCCAGTCTCTGCCGCGACGGTCCGGCTGGCGGCCAGAAGCTCATCCCAGGTTTCAGGCATCGCCTCGATCCCAGCCTCGGCCAGGACGTCGGTGCGGTACACCATGGCCCATGTATCGGCAGACCAGGGCACGCCCCAGGCGCGACCGTCATACATCGTCAGGTCGGTGGCGATGAAATCGTCGAACCCATTGGCGAACTCGCCATACTGGGTCAACTCGTCGATAGGCATCACGATGCCCGCCTCGGCCATTTCCTGGGTCCAAACAAAAGCGATATGAACCACATCGGGGCCCTGCCCCACCGCACCCTCGCGCAGGAACTGTTCGCGAGAATCGCCCCAGGCAATGGTTTGAAGCTCGACTGTGATCCCCGGGTTGTCGGCCTCGAACGCGTCCAAGGCGGCGCGCATTTCCTCGCGCTCACCATCGTTAAACCGGAATGTCAGCTCGACATCCGCAAAGGCCGCGCTTGCGGCCAGTAAGGCCCCAGCCGCGGATGTAAGAGTTAGAAACTTGCGCATGATATCCTCCCTTTGATGAACAGCGCTATCGTCAGTGCACATCTGCCTGAGCAACTTTGAACCTCTTCAGGGCCTCGGGGTCGGGCACAAAGCCAATCCCCTCGCCTCCGGGCAGCTGCATTTTTCCATTGGTGACGCCCAGGTCGATCTCCCCGAGCTCGGTGCGAAGCGGGTTGGGGTTGGCATCTAGTTCGAGCGGTCCCGTACCGCCGACCGCCGCCAAGACATGGGCACTGGCCGCAAGACCAATGGCGGTGCCCATGTAGTGCATGGCACAGGTGCGCCCTGCGGCATGAATCTCACTCCCCACCGCATAGGTGCCACTGACGCCGCCCCATTTCGCAACATCGGGCTGTAGCACCGTCAACCCGCCCAAATGGGTGTAGTCTCGAAAGGCCAGCGCCGATGTAATGTTCTCGCCGGCCGCGATCGGGATCGGGCTGACGGCGGTCAGTTCAGCCCAGTGATCCTGCGGCGCATCTGCGGCGATCGGCTCTTCGATGAAGCCAAGGTCAAACTCGGCCAGCGCTGCCACCGCTTCCTTTGCCTCACTCAGACACCAGTTCTGGTTCGCATCCGCCATCACCGCCAACTGCCCTCCCGCAAGGTCGCGAAAGCGCCGCAGCAGGCTCATATCGGTTGCACGGTCAAAGCCGATCTTCAGCTTGGTCGCGACATGCCCATCGGCCAACACCTCTCCAATCGAGGCTTCAAGTCGCGACACATCCGGGGTGCTGGCATAAACGGAAATTTCGGCCTTAGGAGCGTCGGCGAGAAAAGAGGCCAAAGGCCGACTCTGGGCTCGCGCCGCGATGTCGGCCAGGGCCGTGTCGATGGCGGCAAAGCAATGGGCAAACGGGCCAGGCTCGCCAGTATGGCGGGCCATTCGACCAAGATCGCGCTCCAAAACCGGTCGACATTGATCGAAACGGTCGATCTTCCGACCCAACAACATCGGCGCGATGACATCTTCGATCAGGAACAACCGGGAAAGATTGCCCCGGGGCGGAAAGTTGCACCACGCCTCACCCCACCCCTCGACGCCATCAAGCGTCGTCAGCTTCACCAGCAACCCATTGCGCACCGGCATGGAGCCCAGTGACGATTCAGGTCCGCGAGGGGGTGTCACAGACACTGCAAACACTTGGATTCTATCAATGATAATCGGTTGCATTCACAGTCAGCCTTGATGTCGATCACTGACTGGATAATTGATTAATCAGTAATTGACAAGTGATTCATTTACCCGTTATCACTGACTGCGAACTAGTAGATCTATGAGAAATGAATAAACTCGTCGCACCTAACCCAAGACAGAAGTGACCGGACCGCAAAATCATGTCTCGCATCTCAGCCTATGAAAGTTTCCGCGACCGGCTCTTTGCCGGGGATTTGAAACCTGGTCAGTTTGTGACCCAACGCGAGCTTGCAGAGCTGGCCGGTGTCTCGCTTGGCAGCGCGCGAGAAGCGATCCAAAGGCTGGAGCACGACTCGCTTCTGAAAGTGCACCCTCAGCGCGGCATTCAGGTGGCCGATGTAACCCTGCGCTTCATCCGCGAGGCGTTTCAGCTCCGGTCTATCCTCGAACTCGCGGCTATCCCAGATTACTGCGAGTTCCATCAGGATAAGGCCGAGGCGACCCTGAGGGATACCAATGACGTGTTACAGCGCGCACAGAAGGAAGCCTCCGCCGAGGTTTTGAGTCAGGCGGTGGATGTGGATTGGCGCTTCCACGATGAGCTTGTCGGCGCGATCAACAACGAATTGGTGGAAGAAACCTATCAGATCAATGCCGTCCGCCTACGCCTGATCCGCACTAATATTCGACTGAGCGCGAAACGGGTCTTTGGCGCGCTCGAAGAACATATCGCGATTTTGGAAGCCTGCGCCCGGGGCGATGCCGAGGCCGCGCAATCGAAACTGTCCGACCACCTAAGCGTGGCGATGCAACGGGCCATGGAAGGCATTTGAGATGAAACCAATTGCGCTGCACGACGTCCGCAAATCCTACGGCGCCATGCCTGTTATCCACGGGGTCGATATCGACATTGAACCGGGAGAGTTCGCGGTTCTGGTCGGCCCGTCAGGGTGCGGAAAATCAACCCTGCTGCGCATGCTGGCCGGGTTGGAATCGGTAACCGGCGGCGAGATCGTGATCGGCGACAGTGTGGTAAACAACGCGCTTCCGAAAGAGCGCGATATCGCCATGGTGTTCCAGAATTACGCCCTTTATCCGCATATGACCGTCGCCGAAAACATGGGGTTTTCGCTGCGCTTGGCACGGGCCGACAAGGCCGAGTCCCGGGCGAAGGTCGAAGCGGCGGCTGAAATTCTAGGACTTGCTCACCTTCTCGACCGTTATCCGCGCCACCTGTCCGGTGGTCAGCGACAGCGTGTAGCGATGGGGCGTGCGATTGTACGGGCCCCATCGGTGTTCCTTTTTGACGAGCCGCTTTCCAATCTCGACGCAAAGCTGCGCGTTAAGATGCGAACCGAGATCAAAGAGCTACATCAGAAGCTGAAAACAACAGTTGTCTATGTGACCCACGATCAGATCGAAGCCATGACCATGGCCGACAAGATCATTGTGCTTGATGGCGGCCATGTCTCGCAGATCGGCTCCCCGCTCGAGCTGTATAACCAGCCGCAGAACAGTTTCGTGGCATCTTTCATCGGTTCCCCTTCGATGAACCTGTTTCCGGCAAAGACAGAGGCTGGCGGCACGGCGCGGTTGGAAGATGGTCAGGCCGTCTCTTTGCCCCAAGCCGTGGCACCGGGTCGGGACATCCTGTTTGGCATCCGTCCCGAGCATCTTTTGCAAGACGTCTCAGCCCCCCGCATCCACATCCGCGTGGCGGTGGTTGAGCCCACCGGGGCGGAAACGTTGATATCGGCGCATCTGGGCGAGACCGACGCGCTAGCCGCCCTGCGTGGTCACGCGAACCTTTCGTCAGGTGACCAGCTTGGTCTGTCCTTCGATGACGCCCATGTGCATCTTTTTGATGCCGAAAGTGGCTTACGGATCGGGTGACCAAGATGGCATTGGAGTTGCCGCAAATCGGCCTCGGCACGGCGGCGGTCGCGGGGCTCTACAAAGAGGTGGCGCGCGACACAGCGCTTCAAACGCTTGAGACCGCATGGGACCTTGGCATCCGGTATTTCGACACCGCCCCGCATTACGGGCAAGGCAAGGCCGAAAGACTCCTCGGCGATTTCTTACGAGACAAACCGGATGAGGAAATCATCACGTCCACCAAAGTCGGGCGATTGTTATCGCCGTCCGCAGTAAGGCACGCGGCGCTGAACGGCTTCGTGAACCCGCTGCCCTTCGATCAGAACTACGATTACTCCTATGACGGGATCATGCGGTCCTATGAAGACAGTCTGCAGCGGCTTGGATTGAACCGGATCGATATCCTCTACGTCCATGACATTGGGGAACGGACCCATGGTAGACGCAATGACATCTACATGGCGCAACTCGTCAATGGCGGATTTCGCGCGCTAGCGGAGTTGAAAGCCTCAGGTACCGTACAAGCCATTGGAATCGGTGTGAACGAAGTCGAGATCTGCGAGACAATTCTTGCGCAGGTCGAGATAGATCTAATCCTGCTTGCTGGCCGCTATACATTGTTGGATCGTTCCGCTGAAGCGCACCTCTTAGAGATGTGCGACCGTTCAGGCACGCGTTTGGTGATCGGTGGTGTCTTCAACTCCGGCATTCTCGCCACCGGTGCGGTGGAGGGGGCCCACTGGGACTACGGGCCAGCACCGGAAGAAGTATTGGTCAAGGTCAGTGCACTTGAGGTACTTTGTAAGGCTTTCGACATAACATTGCCCGAGGCAGCACTCACCTTCCCGATCCGACGTAAACAGGTTGCCAGCCTTCTTCTTGGCAACGGTCACCCGAGCCGGTTGAAAAGCAACGTCACTGCGATCAAAAATGCACAGGTGCCGCCAGCGTTCTGGGATCTGGCCAACCGGCTTATCACCGGGAAAACCTGCACGACGAAATGATGGAATGACATACCGTTCAGCACGAGTCCGTTGGAGAGATTGAAGACGGCTCTGGTGTGATCGTTGTTGTATAACCCTATCCATCTTCTCAGGCGAACTAGCCATCCGAATCTCGAAGGATGGTATCGCAGAAGAGTTTAGCTGACGTTGCGACGCGCGCCGCTGCGTCGCAAGCTTTGTGCAGCGGAGACATCTCGCCATCACTGGGAGATACCAATCCTAGGCCCACAAAACAAAGCCGTCATCAAGTCGGTACTCGATGGGTTAAGATCGCCATTCCTCGAAGCAAGCCTCTAGAGCCAAAGCCGTTCCATCAGCCCTCGTCTTCCAGACGCAGCCGCATCTCGCGGATCACCGGGAGGGCCGACCGCACTCGGTCGGCGCCAATCTCTGTCACCGTTTCCGATAAGATCGGCGCAATCACCTCAAGCGCCGCGTCTCTCGCTCGTTTGCCGGAGGGGCTAATCGAGACGAATTTCCGCCGCGCATCATCCCAATCGGGGCGAATATGCACATGGCCGGCCCATTCCAGCTTGCCCAATGTGTTGGTCATCGCGCCGCGAGTGACGTGGAACACGCGGGCCAATTGCGCCGGTGTCTTTTCCTCACCGCTCCGCGCCAAATGGTTCAACACCGAGAAATGACTCAGCTCCATGCCTTTCGGCAACGCCTTCGACAGCCGGTTGCGCGCCAGCTGATCGGCCATGAACATTTCACTAAAAAGCGCAATGGCAAGGGGGTCTTCGGTCGAACTCATAGCGCGCATAACACATAAACCCCTGCCGCTCGGCAAGGGGTCTCAGCGTCGCGTCACGCGGCGAGCAGGGGGTCGAGCTTGCCGTCCCGTTCAAGGGCGGCCATCTCATCATAGCCGCCGACATGGGTCTCCCCGATGAAGATCTGCGGCACCGTGTGGCGGCCATTGGCGCGGCTCAGCATCTCTTGGCGCTTTGCCGCATCACCCGACACGTTGTACTCGGCAAAGCTGACACCCTTGTCAGTCAACATCCGCTTGGCGGCGTGGCAATAGCCGCAAAGCGGCGACGTATAAATTTCAACAGTTGGCATGATCTTCTGTCCAATCAATCCCGCAATCAGGGTGATTTAGGCGTCCTTGGCGGCGCGCGCTAGGGCTATCACGCAGACGTTTTTTGCGCCCGCAACAAAAGCTGCATCGGTCGCCGCGGAAAATGTCGCGCCCGAGGTCATCACATCGTCGATCAACAGCACATCGCGTCCCGCCAAAACCGCGCCATGTTTCGGGTGCGGTCGGATCGCGCTCTCAAGGTTTTCAAACCGCTTCTCATAGCCGAGCCCGTCTTGGCTCTGCGTCGCGGAGGGCCGGATCAAAGCGTCAGGTAGAACCTCCACGTTCGCGGCCCGTCCCAACGCATGAGCCAAGAGCGCTGATTGGTTGTAGCGCCGCTTCAAGAGCCGCCAGCGGTGCAACGGGATCGGCACGATGAGGCTCTGCTCTGTCAGAAGCGGTGCGGCGCGTGCCGCCATCCACGGCCCCGCCGCTTTCGCCACGTCGGCCCGATCACCATGTTTCAGGCCCAGAACCAGCCGCCGCGCATTTCCGCCATAGACGAACACCGCCCGTCCCCGCGACCAGGGCCGCGCCACCTGCAAACATTCGTCGCAGCGCAGCACCGTCTCCTCCTCGGCCCCGGGCAGCGGCACACCGCATTGATCGCAAGCCGTGCCGTGGATAAACGGCGTATCGCCCCAGCACGCCCCGCAAATTGCATAATCGCTTTCGACCCGCGCGCCACAGCAGAGGCATTCGGGCGGAAACACCGCATGTATCGCGGTTTGCAATCTCATATCACGCCCCTAAGTTGCAGCGGGTCAGCGAACGGAACCTCACGTGTCACACCCTACGCCAGCCGCCTTGGTGGACAGAGCCACCCTTGCCCGCCGCCGCGCCCGCGCCCGGCTGGATCAAGCGGGCTTCCTGCATGACGAGGCCAAGTTCGAGCTTCAGGAAAGACTCATCGACGTTAACAGATCGTTTACGACACCCGCGATCGTGACGCCGTTCCGAGAAATCTGGGCCGATTTCCTGCCAGGCGCGACACTGGTCGCGGATAAAGAGACGCTCGATATTGCGCCGGGCGCTCATGATCTGGTGATCCACGCCATGGGCCTGCATTGGGCCAATGATCCGGTGGGCCAGATCGTCCAATGCCGCCGCGCGCTCAAGCCCGATGGATTGTTCCTCGCCGTCTTCTTTGCGGGGGACACATTGGCCGAACTGCGCGCCGCCATTGGGCAGGCCGAGATCGAGACACTCGGCGGCCTCTCGCCCCGCATCGCGCCGATGGGGGAGCTACGCGACCTTGGCGGGTTGTTGCAGCGCGCCGGGTTCGCCTTGCCCGTGGCCGACAGCACGCGCCGCGATGTCAGTTATGCCGATCTGCCATCGCTGATGGCCGATCTCCGCGTCATGGGGGAGACCAACGCTCTGGCGACGCGGCACCGTCGCCCAACGCCCCGCCGCCTCTTCACCCGCGCGGCAGAGATTTACGCCGAGAGCTTTCCCGCCGAAAACGGGCGCATCCGCGCGACCTTTGAACTGGCCTTTCTGACCGGCTGGTCCCCGCATGACAGCCAGCAAAAACCGCTCCGCCCGGGCAGTGCGACATCCCGCCTGGCCGATGCCCTGAAAACCACCGAATTCGACGAAACGGCCATGCCGGTTCAGACCCGAGATCAAGAGTGAAAGACGAACACCAGATGATGATGAACGAAGTGCCCCCCCATGCCGCCGCCGACCACCCCAAGGTCTCCTTCGGCAAAACCGGCGTGCTGTTGGCCAATCTCGGAACGCCGGATGACTACAGCTATTGGCCGATGCGGCGCTATCTGAACGAGTTCCTCTCCGACAAACGCGTCATCGACTATCCGTGGTGGAAATGGCAGCCGCTTTTGCAGCTCATCATCCTGACCAAACGCCCGTTCAGCTCGGGCGCGGCCTATAAATCCATCTGGAATCACGACAAGGGCGAAAGCCCGCTGATGACGATCACCAAGGACCAAACGGCCAAGATGAAGGCCGCGCTTGAGGCGCGTTATGGCGATCAGGTCGTGGTCGATTTCTGCATGCGCTACGGCAATCCCTCAACCAAATCCAAGGTCGACGCCATGATCGCCCAGGGGTGCCAGAAGATCCTCTTCTTCCCCCTCTACCCACATTATGCCGGGGCCACTTCCGCCACAGCCTGCGATCAATTCTTCCGGTCCTTGATGGATGTGAAATGGCAGCCTATCGCGCGCACGGTCGAGCCCTACTTTGAACATCCGCTTTACATCGAAGCCTTAGCGCAATCGGTGGAGAAAGCCTATGGCGCGCTGGAAGACCGGCCCGATATTCTGGTCTGTTCCTATCACGGCGTGCCGATCCGCTATCTGATGGAGGGGGACCCCTATCACTGCCAATGTCAGAAAACGACGCGGCTCTTGAAAGAGCGTTTGGGCTGGGCCGATACGGAGATCACCACCACCTTCCAGTCGCAATTCGGCCCCGAGGAATGGCTGCAACCCTACACGGTGGAAGAGGTCGCGCGCCTCGCCGAGCAGGGCAAGAAGAAGATCGCCGTGGTCGCCCCGGCTTTCTCAGCCGACTGCATCGAAACGCTGGAAGAGATCAACGAAGAGATCAAAGAGAGTTTCGAGGAAGCCGGTGGCGAGCAATTCACCTATATCCCCTGCCTCAACGATGACGACGCCCATATCAAAGCGCTTTCCGCCGTGGTCGAGGACAATCTGAAAGGCTGGATCGACTAGAGCGGATCAGGCCGCTTCGGCGCTGACCGGGTGCCCGGTGAAGATCCGGTCACCCACGCGGACGACGATTTTGCCGTTCTGAAGCGCGCGAACAAACACGCCTTGAACAGATACGCAGGTGCCCAATGTGATGGTTTTCAGCACAGTCTTATCCCCCGATTGGCTGTTGCTGGCCACATGTTAGACGCTTATTGCCACGAAAACGCATAAAATTTATGACATGCAGTCAACCCATTGGGGACCCTGCCGAAAATCCTACAACCAATCCCGCAAAATCGGGATGAGGGGGATGTCCGCCGCTGGCATCGGGTAGTCTCGTAGGTCCTTCGGCCGGACCCATTTCAACACTTGGTTTTCGCGCGCCGCCGGGATCCCCTCCCATTTCCGGCAGGCGAAAAGCGGCATCAATAAATGGAAACTGTCATAGCTGTGGCTGGCGAAGGTCAGCGGCGCGAGGCACGAGGCCCATGTGTCGATCCCCAGTTCCTCATGCAGCTCCCGAATGAGCGCAACCTCAGGCGTCTCGCCCGGTTCCACCTTGCCACCCGGGAACTCCCAAAGCCCCGCCATCGATTTGCCCTCGGGGCGCTGCGCCAAAAGCACGCGACCGTCAGGGTCGATCAGAGCCACGGCGGAAACCAAAACCGTCTTCACGACCGATAATCCGCGTTGATGGTGATATAGCCATGGGTCAGGTCACAGGTCCAAACCGTCGCGGCGCCATCGCCCAGGCCCAAATGAACCGCAATCAACAGCTCGTTGCCTTTCATATAGCTGGCGCCAGCCTCTTCGCGATAACTCGGCGCCACCCAGCCCCGCTCCGCCACCAGGATATCGCCGAACCGGATGCTAAGCAGGTCGCGATCCGCCACCGCGCCGGATTTGCCAACCGCCATCACGACACGGCCCCAATTCGGGTCCTCTCCGGCAATCGCAGTCTTTACGAGCGGCGAGTTGGCAATGGCGCGTGCGACCTTCTCGGCATCGGCGGCGTTGGCTGCGCCGGTGGCCCGAACCTCGACCAGTTTCGTAGCACCCTCACCATCGCGGACAATTTGCAAGGCGAGGTCTTTCATCACCGCTTCCAATGCCGCGCCGAAGGCGCGGGCCGTGGGGGTCTCCAAAGACGTGATGGGCGCATGGTCCGCAGCCCCCGTGGCCACCACCATCACCGTATCGGAGGTCGAGGTGTCACTATCGACGGTGATGGCGTTGAAGGTCCGTTTCGTTTGATCCGACAGCATCGCCTGCAACACCGGCTGATCAATCGCCGCATCGGTGAAGACATAGCTCAACATCGTCGCCATATCCGGCGCAATCATGCCGGAGCCTTTGGCGAAACCGGCAATGCTCACCATCGTGCCATCAATCTCGACCGTTGCTGCCGCGCCTTTGGCGAAAGTGTCAGTCGTCATGATCGCCCGCGCGGCAGCTTCAGCACCGCCGGGCGCAAGCGCTTCTTTCAACCCCGCGACAACGCCCGTAATCTTTTCCGGCGGCAAGGGTTCGCCAATCACCCCGGTGGAGGCCGTGAACACATGCCCCTCGGGCACGCCCATGACCTGCGCCACCTCGGCGCAAACGGCTTGAACCGTGCTCTCGCCTGCGCCGCCCGTGAAGGCATTGGCATTGCCGGAATTGACCAAAATCGCAAAACCCGCACCGCTTGGGGCCAAACCCGCCAGCTTCGCCTCGCAATCGAGAACCGGTGCCGCGCGGGTTGCCGAGCGCGTGAAAACACCGACCACAGACGCGCCCGGCGCGATCTCTGCCAGCATCACATCATCGCGGTTGCGATATTTGACCCCAGCAGAGGTCGCGGCAAAGCGGACGCCGCCGATCTCCGGCATCTTCGGAAATCCGGCCTTCGGGGCAAGCGGTGAGACCGCTGGCCCGGTGTTTTCTGCATCACTCATCTTGGGCGGCTTAGTTTTCCAGCAGACCCATGTCACGGATCAGCGCCGGATCGATCTCAATCTCAGGCCGCTCAACCTCAGCCTCAGAGACCAGTTCCTCCATCCGTGTCTCGACCCGTGCGTTGCGCAGGCCGTTGATCAATTCGGCACGCACATCGTCAAGCTCGGGGGCATCCTGCAACCGGCTGTCATTGAGGATGATCACATGCCAGCCAAACTGGGTCTCAACCGGGGCCGAGACTTCGCCAACCTCCAGCTCGAACACCGCTTCTTCGAAGCTTGGCACCATCATGCCCGCGGTGAACCAGCCCAATTGCCCACCATTCGGACCTGACGGGCCGGTGGAGTGCTGCTGCGCCAGTTCGGCGAAATCCGCACCGCCCGCCAGCTCCTCGACCAGCGCCGCAGCGGCCTCTTCCGTTTCAACCAAGATATGCGAGGCGTCGAATTCCCGCGCCGGTTCGGCAGAGCCATAGACGCGATCATACTCAGTCTGGAGATCCTCCTCGCTGATCTCGGCCATCGCGATCATCTCCATCATCGCCGCAGCCATGAACGCGCGCTCTTCGTTTTCCAGGCCAAGCTCCATCCGCGGCGTGACCATCTGGCGTGCGGCACCGGCCACAACCTCTTGCTGCACCAGCTGTTCCAGCATCCCATCGAACAAGACTTGATCGGGCAATTGTTGATACTGCTCGGGCAAAAGCGCCTGCATCGCGATCAAGTGACCCAGGGTGATATCGGCCCCGTTCACCGTCGCCAAAACCGTGTCTGCGTCTTGAGCCTGGGCGGGAACCGCCATCAGCGCGGCAAGCGCCGCACCCGCAAGAAATCGTTTCATCCAAGAAATCCTTTGTTACGAAGGCCCAATGATCTTTGGGCCGCGTTGACACATATCCGGCGGCCCCTTATGTCCCTGACGGGTTTTGCACCGGGGCCGTGCCGGTCTTGCCGCCGTTGATAGACTGCAGCGGTAGACCAAACAAGCCGCGTGCAACACACGAATTGATGATCCGGGGAACGCCGTCGACACGGGGCCACCCCGAAAGAAAAAGGCGTTTAAACGTATGCTCGGGCTTGGAACGATCGCGAAAAAGGTTTTTGGAACGCCAAATGACCGCAAAGTGAAATCCGTGCGGCCGGTGATCGAAAAGATCAACGCGCTGGAGCTCGAGTTCGAAAAACTCTCCGATACAGACATCGTTGCCAAAACCGCCGAACTGCGGAATCGCGCCCAGAACGGCGAGGCGCTGGATGATCTGCTGCCAGAAGCTTTCGCCAACTGCCGGGAGGCCGCACGCCGCGCCCTCGGCCTGCGCGCCTTTGATACACAGTTGATTGGCGGGCTTTTTCTGCACCAAGGCAATATCGCCGAGATGAAGACAGGCGAGGGCAAAACCCTTGTCGCGACCTTCCCGGCCTATCTCAACGCACTGACCGGCAAGGGCGTGCATATCGTCACCGTAAATGACTACCTGGCCAAGCGGGACGCCGATTGGATGGGCAAGGTCTATACCGCTTTGGGTTTGTCCACCGGTGTGGTCTATCCGCGTCAGCCCGATGAAGAGAAGCGCGCGGCCTATGCCGCCGATATCACCTATGCGACCAATAACGAGCTTGGGTTCGACTATCTGCGCGACAATATGCGGGCCTCACTCGCCGATATGGCGCAACGCGGTCATAACTTCGCGATTGTCGATGAGGTCGACTCGATCCTGATCGATGAGGCGCGGACACCCCTGATCATTTCCGGTCCGTCCGAGGACCGATCAGAGCTTTATGTCACGATCGACAAGCTGATCCCTGGCATCGAAGAAGATCACTACACGTTCGACGAAAAAACCCGGGGCGTCACCTTCACCGATGAAGGCAATGACTTCCTCGAAGAACGCCTGCATGCCGAAGAGATTTTGCCTGAGGGGCAGAGCCTCTACGACCCGGAAAGCACGACCATCGTGCACCATGTCACCAACGCGCTCCGTGCGCATAAAGCCTTCCAGAAGGACAAAGACTACATCGTCCGGAATGGCGAGGTTGTGCTTGTCGATGAGTTCACGGGTCGGATGATGCCGGGCCGCCGCCTCTCCGATGGCCTGCACCAGGCGATCGAGGCCAAAGAGGGCGCCAATATTCAGCCTGAAAACATCACCATGGCTTCGGTGACCTTCCAGAACTATTTCCGCCTTTACGGCAAACTCGCCGGCATGACCGGGACCGCCGCCACCGAGGCCGAAGAATTCGCCTCGATCTATGGGCTTGGCGTGGTGGAGATCCCCACCAACCGCCCAATCGCGCGACTTGACGAAGACGACCAGGTTTACCGCACCGGCGAGGAGAAATACGCCGCCATCGTCGAGCAAATCCGCGAGGCGCATGAGAAGGGGCAGCCGGTTCTCGTCGGCACCACCTCAATCGAGAAATCCGAGATGTTGGGTCAGCTTCTGACCCAAGCCAAGCTGCCGCATAACATCCTGAACGCGCGGCAGCATGAACAAGAGGCGCAGATCGTCGCCGACGCGGGCAAGCTCGGCGCGATCACCATCGCCACCAACATGGCCGGGCGCGGCACCGACATCAAACTGGGCGGCAATGTCGAGTTCAAAGTGATGGAGGCCATCGCCGCCGATCCCGAGGCGAACCCCGATGAGGTCCGCGCCAAGATCGAGGCCGAACATGAGGCAGATGAAGAGGCGGTGAAAGCCGCAGGCGGGCTCTATGTTCTGGCCACCGAGCGCCATGAGAGCCGCCGGATCGACAACCAGCTCCGTGGTCGCTCCGGCCGTCAGGGCGACCCCGGTCGCTCCTCCTTCTTCCTGAGCCTCGAAGACGATCTGATGCGGATCTTCGGCTCCGACCGGCTCGACAAAATGCTCTCGACCCTCGGCATGAAAGAGGGCGAGGCCATCGTGCACCCTTGGGTCAACAAATCGCTCGAGAAGGCGCAAGCGAAGGTCGAAGGCCGCAACTTCGACATCCGCAAACAGCTCCTCAAATTCGATGATGTAATGAATGACCAGCGGAAGGCGATCTTCGGCCAACGCATGGAAATCATGGGGGCCGAAGAGATCGGCGAGGTCACCCGCGACATGCGTCATCAGGTGATCGACGACCTGGTTCATATCCATATGCCGCCAAAATCCTATGCCGATCAATGGGATACGGAAGGCTTGCAAGAAGAGGTTCGCGCAAAGCTGGGCGTTGATGCGCCCGTTGCCGAATGGGCCGATGAAGAAGGCGTTGACGATGAAGACATCCGCGAACGCCTCGAACGCTCGGCTGATGAATACATGGCCAGCAAGGCCGTGCAATTCGGCCCAGAACAAATGCGTAATATCGAAAAGCAGGTGCTGTTGCAGACGATCGACGGCAAATGGCGCGAACATTTGCTGACACTGGAACATCTGCGCTCGGTCGTTGGGTTCCGCGGCTATGCACAGCGCGACCCGCTGAACGAATACAAGACCGAGAGCTTCCAGCTGTTCGAAGGCATGCTCGACAGCTTGCGCGCCGATGTCACTGAGCGCTTGGCCAAGATCCAACCGCTGACGCCGGAGCAGCAAGAACAGCTGATCAAACAGCTCCAAGCGCAGCAGCAGGCGCAACAACAGGCCGCAACCCAAGCGACCGAGGCCGCAGCCGGGGCCAGCGAGGCAGCGCCAGCGGCCAATGGTTTTGTCGAAGATGACCCAAGCACCTGGGGTAACCCGGGCCGGAACGATCCCTGCCCCTGCGGGTCTGGCAAGAAATTCAAACACTGCCACGGGCGGCTCACCTGACGGGTGGGCGCCCCAAAGGCCCCATTTTCGCCACAATCTGCCTCGGCGTTGTTGAGAATTTCGCAACAATCGAGCGCAATAACAGGTGAGCGGCGGGATTTTCACGAAATTCCGCCAATGCGACCCCAAATTCGCCCTATTCCGTGAACAGTCTCCGCCGCAGCAAGAGGGACGGAGTCTGAGATGCCGAAACGTCAAATTGTTCGCCTGGTCGCCGTGGGCCTGATGACCGTCTCCGGCGGTATATTCGCCGTGAATGCCGGGCTCATTCCCGGATTTGGCAATGGTGGCAGCACGCCGCCATCGACCCCCGACGCCGTTACCAACGCAGTCACTGAGACGGCAGAGCCTGACCAAGATCAGGCAGAACCACCGATCACCGCTGCCGCACTGGCCCCCGCGCCGACCCTGCCCGCACCCATTACCGAGGCATCAGAGACGATCCCCGCCGCGGTGACAGATCCCGCGCCGACGGATGCGCAGGACCTACCAGAAACACCCGATTTCACGCTGACTCAGCCGGACCTCGCGCAGCCCGGCAATCTGTCGGATCGGATGGCCGCGACGCCCGATCTGAACATGGCCGCGCCGGACGACAACGAGGTCAGCCAGTTCGGCCTGCCCTGCGGCCTCTCGGTCAGCGCCACGGCCGCGCCCGCCGCGATGGTCGCGCTGGACATCATGAATCCCTGCCAACCCAATGCGCGCGTGGTGATCGAGCATTCCGGCCTCACACTGACCGAGCAAACCGATGCGATGGGCCTTCTCGCCGCCGATATTCCGGCGTTCGAAACGCCCGCATTCTTCACGATCCGTGTGGAGGGCAGCAGCGAAACGGCGCTTGCAGTTGTCCCCGACCTGGCGGAGTTCGACCGCGTCGCCGTCGCCTGGGAAGACACCCGCGATCTTGAGCTGCACGCCATGGAGTTTGGGGCCGATTATGGCGAGACCGGCCATATCTGGCAGGAAAACGCCGGCACGCCCGCGCGCGCTCAAGCCGGCGAGGGCGGGTTCGTCACCCAGCTCGGCAATGATGCCGTCGACGCCCCGTTGATGGCGCAAGTCTACACCTTCCCGCGCGACACGCTGACCCGTCAGGGCGCTGTGCGCCTCTCGATTGAGGCCCCAATCAACACCCGCAATTGCGGCCAAGACACCATGGCCCGCACGCTGCAAACCGATCTCGACGGGGCGGTCGCGGTGACGGAATTGACCTTCACACTTCCCGCCTGCGACGCGATGGGCGACTATCTGGTGTTGCAAAATCTGCTGCAGGACCTGAGAGTCGCCTCGAATTGACCTAACCCGGCGCAGGTACCCATGCGATCCATGCTGAGGGCGGCCATCACAGCCGCCCTTTTTGCTATCTTGCCCCTGTCCCCTGCCATTGCGCAGGACGTGACCCTGCGCTCGCTCGACGGCAGTATTGAACTAGACGGCACACTCATCGGCTTTGATGGGGAGTTCTACAGGGTCGACACGATCTATGGTCCTTTGACCGTCAATGCCCAAGGCGTCTCCTGCCTCGGTCCCGGTTGCCCCGATCTGGAAAGCTTCATCGCCGAAGCGCGATTTGCGGGCGCCCGCGTGATGGCGGACACGCTGATGCCCGCACTCATTGAGGCTTTTGCCCGTGACCGGGGCATGAGCGTCTCCCGTGCCCTACAGCCCGAGGGTCGCTCGGTCTTTACCCTCACGCGTATCTCTGACAACAGCGTCGCGGCGCGCTTCACGCTTCTCCCCGGCACCACCGATACAGGGTTCGACGCACTTTTGAACCGCGATGCCGATCTGGCCCTCGCGCTCCGCCAACCTTCTGAGGCCGAACGCCAGGCCGCCCGGATCGCCGATCAAGGCGATATCACCCTGTCACAACGCGCGCGTGTGCTGGCCATCGATGGGTTGGTCGCCGTGACGGCACCGCAAAACGCGCTCCGTGAGATTACCATCCCCGATCTTGCCCAGGTCTTCGCAGGCGAGATCACCAACTGGGCCGATCTCGGCGGCGGCGACGCCCCCATCGCCCTCCATTTGATGGAAGACAGCTCCGGTCTCGCGCAAGACTTCATCAACCGCGTCCTTCTGCCCGAAAACGTCACTCTCGGCCCCGGCATCATCCGTCACTCCGACCCTGGCGATCTGGCCGGTGCGGTCGCCCGCGACCCCTACGCGATTGGCGTGACCTCTTTCGCCTCTATCGACAACGCCCGCGCTCTGGCGCTCGGCGGGCCCTGCGGCTTCAATCAGACCGCAACCCATGAAAGCCTCAAGGCCGAAGACTACCCGCTCACCGCGCCGCTCTTTGTCTACACGCCTGCACGCCGCCTGCCGCAACTGGTCCGCGAGTTCCTTGCCTTCTTCGAAAGCCAAACCGCCGAGCGGGTGATCCGCCGTGCCGGCTTCGTGAACCAATCCTTGCGCCGCAGCCCCGCAGCCGCCCAAGGCGCCCGCCTGGCCAATGCCATTCAAGCGGCGGGCGCGGAAATCACACTCGACGATCTGCAACGCCTCGCCGCCCGTGTGGCCAGCAGCCAGCGCCTCTCCCCCACCTTCCGCTTCGCCCCCGGTACCACAGACTTGGATCCGCAGTCGCGTAGCTCCGTCTCCCGCCTGGCCCGCGCCATCGAGCAGGGCGAATTCGACGGCCAAACCCTGGTTTTCGTCGGCTTCTCCGATGGCGATGGCAACGCCGCCACCAATCTTCGCCTCTCGCGAGGCCGGGCTGAGACCGTCCGCACCGCGATTATCGAGGCCGCCTCCGCCGCTGATCTCAACCGACTGCAACTCCGCGTCGATGCCTTTGGCGAAGCCATGCCCATGGCCTGCGACGACACCGATTGGGGCCGCGCCGTCAATCGCCGTGTCGAAGTCTGGCTAGAATAGCCCGCCCCTTCTCTGCTTCAAAAATATCACGGGGAGTACGAGGGGCTGGCCCCTCGCTCCTCAACCCACAACATGAACAGACGGGTCAAACCGCGTAGGTCGGGTGAAACAAATTGCCGGGCGACAAGGTGAAAATCTCACACCCGGTCGCGGTCACGCCAATCGAATGCTCAAACTGCGCACTCAAGGATTTGTCGCGGGTCACGGCCGTCCAATCATCGGCCAGAACCTTGGTCTCGGGCCGCCCCAAATTCACCATCGGCTCAATTGTGAAGAACATGCCCTCTTCCAGAACCGGCCCGGTGCGAGCCCGCCCATAATGCAGCACATTCGGCGGCGCATGAAACACCTGCCCCAGCCCGTGTCCGCAGAAATCCCGCACGATCGACATCCGATGCCCCTCGGCATAGGCCTGAATCGCGTGCCCGATATCGCCAAAGGTGTTGCCCGGCTTCACCGCCTCAATGCCCTTGAACAACGCATCATGAGTGACTTGGATCAACCGCTCGGCCCGGCGGTTGAGCTTACCTGCCACAAACATCCGGCTTGTGTCGCCAAACCAACCATCAACCACGACCGTGACATCGATATTCAGAATATCGCCGTCTTTCAAAACCTTCGAACCTGGAATCCCGTGACACACCACGTGGTTCACACTGATACAGCTCGCATGCTGATAGCCGCGATAGCCAATCGTGGCCGAGGTCGCACCGGCCTCGTCCACCATCTCGGTGATCCGCGCATCCAACGCGCCCGTGGTCACACCCGGCACCACCATCGGCGCGATCTCGTCCAAGATGCGCGCCGCCAATCCACCAGCCTTATGCATGCCAGCGAAGTCTTCGGGTCCATGAATGCGAATGCCGTCTTTCGTCAAACGGCCGCGGAAATCGTCCAAAACCAGTGCTCCGGTGTTGTCTTTCGCGGAACTTATGTCATGAAGCGGGGATTTTCCAGAGATGGCGGGTCAGATCTGTGGTCTTGTGTCGACCGGGATCGACTGATCAATCTCAACACCTTCGGGACCAATATCCGTGCCGTAGCAGATCATCTCCACCCCTGCCGCCCGCGCCGCGTCAAATGCGGCCGCATAACCCGGGTCAAGATCGGCGGCCATTTTCAGCCGCCTGCAATCGGTCCGCTGCAACAGATAGAGCATCACCGCCCGTTTCCCGTCGCGGACCATCTGCGACAATTCATCCAAATGCTTGGCACCCCGCGCCGTCACGCTATCGGGAAACTCGGCCCAATCCCCGTCTCTCCGCAAGGTGACATTCTTCACCTCGACGTAAGCCTCAGGCAGGCCACCACCGGAGAGCAAGAAATCCACCCGGCTGTTCTGTCCGTATTTGACCTCCGGCGCGATCTGCGGATAGCGCGCCAGTTCTGCAATCGCCCCTGCCGCCAAAGCCTCAGAAACGACCTTATTCGGCAGACTCGTGTCGATTCCGACCCAATGCCCACCCGGCTGTTCCGCCAATCGCCAGCCATATTTCAGCTTCTTGCGCGGGTCCTCATTCGGCTCCACCCAAATCCGCAGCCCCGGCTCTTTCAAACCCATCATCGAACCTGGGTTCGGGCAATGCGCTGTGACCTCCCGCCCATCTTCCAATCGGATGTCCGCGAGAAAGCGTTTGTATCGCTTGAGGAGGGTCGCCGGGACCAGTGGGGTTTGAAAGCGCATGGCGCTGCCCCTATACCCGAGCCAAAGCACTGGCAAGGAGCCAACGACCATGCCCAACCCCACCGCCGCCATGTTGGTGATCGGCGACGAGATCCTCTCGGGCCGGACCCGGGATGCAAATATGCACTACCTCGCGGGTGAGTTGACCAAACACGGCATCCGCCTGGCTGAGGTCCGCGTGGTTTCGGACGACGCAGAGGCGATTGTCGGCGCGGTGCAAGCGCTGAGCGCGAGCCATGACACGGTCTTCACCTCCGGCGGCATCGGCCCGACCCATGATGATATCACCGCCGAGGCCATCGCAGACGCATTTGCCGTGCCGGTCAGCATCCGCGACGATGCCCGCGCGATTCTTCAGGCGCATTATGACCGCCAAGGCTCGGAACTAAACGAGGCGCGCCTGCGCATGGCGCGCATTCCCGATGGCGCCTCGCTGATTGAGAACCCGGTCTCGGCCGCGCCTGGCTTCACGCTGCACAATGTCCATGTGATGGCTGGCGTCCCGACCGTGTTCCAAACCATGGTCGCCTCGATCCTGCCGACGCTGACCGGCGGCGCGCCGCTTCTATCGCAAACCCTGCGTATTCCACGCGGCGAAGGTGATATTGCCGGCCCCTTGGGCGATCTGGCGACGGCTCATCCCAAGGTCGAGATCGGCTCCTACCCCTATCTCAAAGACGGCGTCTATGGCGCGAACATCGTCGTGCGCAGCACCGATGGCGCGGCGGTCGATGCGGTGATCGGCAAGCTCGTCACGCTTTTCCCAGAGGCGCAATGACCCTCCCTACTGCGTCTGATCTCTATCCCGTCGTTGAACGCACCTGGCCTGCGGCGAAGGTGATGCAGCATGGGCCTTGGACGATCCGCGACGGCCAAGGCGGTGGCAGTCGCGTTTCGGCGGCAACTCTCACGGGAAGCGCGGCAGACCCAGCAGACGTCGCGCAAGCCGAGACCGCGATGCGCGATCTGGGACACGCCCCCCTCTTCATGATCCGAGATGGCGAAACGGCTCTAGACCGCCTGTTGGCGACGCTTTCTTACCAAATCAAAGACCCCGTCATCCTCTACGCCGCGCCGATCGACGCGCTTGATACAACGCCCCTGCCACCGATCACCTGTTTCGAGGTCTGGCCGCCTCTGGCCGCGCAAACGGAGATCTGGGCCGCCGGTGGCATCGGCCCTGAACGCCTCGCCATCATGCACCGCGTCACAGGCGCCAAAACCACAATCTTCGGACGGATCGATGACCACCCCGCCGGCACCGGCTTTGTCGCGATGGATGGCAAGATCGCCATGCTTCATGCGCTCGAAACCCTGGGCGAGCATCGCCAGAAAGGCCTGGGCCGCTACATGATGCGCGCGATGGCGATCTGGGCCAAAGCGCAAGGTGCCAGCCATCTTACGCTCATGGTGACGCGCGCAAACCTGCCGGCCAACGCGCTCTACACTTCCCTCGGCTTCAAGCCTGTGGGACACTACCATTATCGCATCAAGCCAGAGGCCCAATGAGCAAACCGGACCCCAACGCCACCGCGCTAGACCTGCCGCCCCTCGACCCGCTCCCGGAGGACACGCAGAAATACTTCGATATCTGCCAAGAGAAACTGGGAATGATCCCCAATGTGCTCGCGGCCTATGCCTTCGATGTCGAAAAGCTAAACGCGTTCACGGCGATGTATAATGACCTGATGCTGGGCCAAAGTGGGCTCAGCAAGCTGGAACGTGAGATGATCGCGGTCGCGGTCTCGGCGGTGAATAAATGCTTCTATTGCCTGACTGCCCATGGCGCCGCCGTGCGGCAGCTCTCCGGCGATCCCGCCTTGGGCGAAGCCCTGGTGATGAACTATCGCGTCGCCAAACTCGACCCACGTCAAAGGGCCATGTTGGATTTCGCCGTGATGATGACCGAGAACAGCGCCAAGATCGAGGAGCCGGACCGGCAAGCGCTCCGCGATGTCGGCTTCTCCGATCGCGACATCTGGGACATCGCGGCGACAGCTTCCTTCTTCAACATGTCCAACCGCATGGCCTCGGCCATCGATATGCGCCCCAACGCTGAATATCACGGGCAATATCGGTGAGACGCCTGGCGCATATCCTTCTGGCCTGCGCCATCGCCTCGCCCGTTCAAGCGTTGGATTTGCGCCTGCCCGCGGCGGCGCAACTGACCTTCGAAGAGACTGAGGCGATGGGCCGCTATGAAATGCCCATCGGGCCGTGGTCAGCAGCAAGGTTTGATCGGCTTAGCGCAGAAGGCAGCGTGACACGCTTGGTCTGGCAAATCTCCCCCTATAGCGGGACCAGCGCACAGTTGATGGCGCAGCTTCGCGCGCAACTGGTAACCGATGGCTATGACGTCCAGTTTTCCTGCGCCGATCGCGATTGCGGCGGGTTCGATTTCCGCTTTGGCATCGACGTGGTGCCCGAACCGGCGATGCATGTGAACCTGGGCGATTTCGCCTATCTCTTCGCCGACCGCACGATGGATGACAGTCCCGATAGACTCGCCCTCCTGATCTCGCGTGGCGGCGGCAATGCCTTCATCCACTTGGTCCATGCCGGCCCGCCAGGCGAAACCTTGCCCGATGTGACCCAGTCCACCCGCGCGCCGGGCGACATCCAGACCGTCTTTGACAGCACCGACCTGATTGCCACGTTGGAAGCGACGGGCATGGTCACCCTTGATGACCTTCAGTTTCAAACCGGTGCCTCGGCACTGTCGGGCGATGACTATGCCTCGCTGGTCACGCTAGCCGCGTATCTCAACACCAATCCGGATCGCCAAGTCGTTCTTGTCGGTCACACCGATGCCGAAGGGGCCTTGGAAAACAACATCGCGCTTAGTCGCTCTCGGGCGGGGGCTGTCCGTGATTTCTTGATCGCCAACTTCGATGTCTCAGGCGACCAATTGCGGGCGGAAGGTGTCGGCTACCTCTCGCCGCGCGCCCCCAACAGTACGGATGACGGCCGCGAGTTGAACCGCCGCGTTGAGGTGGTCCTCACAAGTACCGATTAAAAAGGGCCCGGCTGGCAGATACCACCCGGACCCCAGAAATGCCCCACAATACACACGCGCGGGACGACGGCATGAAACTCACCAGTCTTCGGGACCTTTCTCCCGGAACTGGTCCACAAGGAAATCGATGAAGGCCCGTACCTTCGGCTGCGTATATCGACCCGGCGGATAGACGGCATAGATACCCAGCAAATCGACCGGAAGCTCCGGGATTGCATCCACCAGCAACCCCTCGCGCATGGCATCGGCATAGAGAAAGCTTGGCAGATATGCGATGCCCAACCCGCCGATCGCGGCGTTGAGCAAGGACTGCCCATCATTCACGGTCAGGGACCCGGCGGTGCGGACTTGGCGCCTTTCGCCGGATGGCGCCGTAATCCTCCAAACATTGCCACTGGCCTGATTGGAGTAATGCAAGAGCTTGTGATCGTTCAGATCGTCGATCTTCTCGGGGCGGCCATGTTCCTCGAAATAGCTTGGGGCGGCGATCATACGTTTATGGGTTTCGGTCAATTTCCGGGCGCGCAGCGAACTGTCTTCCAGATCACCCACGCGAATCGCCATATCGAACCCTTCCGAGATCAGCTCCACATAGCGGTTGTTCAGGATCATATTGACCGTGATATCCGGATAGGAGTGCAGGAACTCCCCAAGAACGGGCGAGAGATGGTTGACGCCGAAATCAGTCGCCACCGACACCCGTAACAACCCCGATGGCGCGGATTGCATCGAGGTGACGAGGGCATCGGCCTCCCCCGCATCGTTGAGCACACGGCGGGCACGGTCATAATACGCAAGACCGATCTCGGTTGGGCTGACGCGACGGGTGGTCCGATTCAACAACCGGGCGCCAAGACGGGTTTCGAGGCTGGAAACGTGCTTAGAGACTGCGGATTTCGAAATCCCCAGCTTCCGCGCCGCATCTGTAAACCCACCTTGGTCTACAACTGTGGCAAACGCTTCCATTTCCGTTAAACGGTCCATCTAGTCACCCATCTGCAATATGCTCTTACGTCACCTATCATTATGGTGAAATGCGGCGTCAATGCGGAGAGACCCGGGTATTACGGGGGATCGTTGATGGCGCGGGTGAAAAAATGCGCTCAGCACCCAAAATTTCCATCAAGCCCGATAGCTTTGTCCATCTCGGAAACGGGGATACGGCCATGACACACCCCTTCCCATTCATCTGACGCAACCCTAGGCTCCGCCATAATTGTACCTTTGGGGAGACAGAGATGGATCACGCCACCGCCCGCCAAGACCTCGCCGCCGCCTTCCGCTGGATTGCGCGCGAAGACATGCATGAGGCCATCGCCAATCACTTCTCGCTCGCCGTGAACGAAGACGGGACCGAGTTCCTGATCAACCCCAAACGGCATTTCAGCCGAATGCAAGCGTCGGATCTCTGGGTGATCGACGCCAACAACCCCGACAGCGCCAAGGGCACCGATGCGCCGGATCAAACCGCCTGGGGCCTGCATGCGAGCCTACACCGGCACGTGCCCCATGCCCGCTGCGCGATGCATGTGCATTCCACCTATGCGACGGTTCTGGCCAGCCTCGCCGATAGCCGCCTGCCCGCGATCGATCAGAACTCTGCGATGTTCTACAATCGCCAAGTGGTCGATGAAGACTATGGCGGCCTCGCGCTAGAAGAAGAAGGCGCCCGCTGCGCCCGGCTGTTCCAAGACCCGTCGATCCGCACGATGATCATGGGCAATCACGGTGTGCTGATCATCGGGGAAACCGTGGCCGAAGCGTTCACCCGGCTCTACTATTTCGAACGCGCGGCGCGGAACTACATCCTCGCGCTGCACACCGGGCGGCCCTTGCGCGAGCTATCAGATGAGGTGGCCTCGAAAGCCGCCGAACAGATGGAGGGCGCAACCGACTCCGAAGCCGCCTTCCTGGCCGAGATCCGCGCCGTCCTCGACGCCGAAGAGCCCGATTATGCCCACTGATCCGATGCAGATCGTGATCCATCACAACCCCGATTGCGGCACATCTCGCAATGTCTTGGCGGCAATCCGCGCCGCAGGCTACGATCCGGTCGTGATCGAGTATCTGAAAACCGGTTGGACCCAACCGCAACTCCAGGCGCTTTTCGCCGCCGCCGATCTCACCCCGCGCGACGCGCTCCGGGTCAGCAAATCCCCGGCAGAAGAGCTCGGCCTCACCAATCCGGCGGTGAGTGACGTCGCGCTTCTGGAGGCCATGGTCGCGCACCCGATCCTGGTCAACCGTCCGATCGTGGCCTGCAAAAACGGCACCCGCCTCTGCCGCCCCTCCGAGGCGGTGCTGGAGCTCTTGGACCAGAAACCGCCGCCGGAGTTCACCAAGGAAGATGGCCAGCCGCTCAAAGCGTGACCCCGGTCTTCTCTGCTTCTCAAATATCCCCGCCGGAGGCATCCAACTCGGCGGCCTCACGCCTGCAGTCCGATTGGAGCGCCTAACTTGCCACGCGCTCCAAGACGACCAGCCGATATTCATGCTCGCGGGCAAACTTCTCCGCCCGCCCGGTGCGCCGGTTCAGCTTGTCCAGAACCCGGCCTAGCATCTTTTCCATCAGCCAGGCGCGCCACGGATATTCCCGCGCAATCTCCGCCCGGAACCGCGTCACGAAGGGTGCCACCTTATCGTTCTTAATGCTCTCATGGATCACAAAGGTCGGGGTGATCGCATCGGTCATGTCCTCATCGCTGACAATCCGAAACGCGCCCTGCGCCGCCACCGCGTCCAGAAACGCCTGATGCGTGCCGCGCGTGCCATCGCCATGCGCAAATCCAGGCCGGCGGAAATAGTCGAACATCACCATGCCCCGTGTGGCGTAACGATCAACCTGAGCCAGCGCTTTCTCCAGATCGATATAGTGAAAGCTCTCTGCGAAGAGGCAGATATCGAACCGCGCGTCGCTCTCAAACTCTTCAAACAGCGCGTCGTAAACCCCCGTGCCGTCCGGCAGCTTCGCCCGCGCCATTTCGTTCATCTGTACCGAGGGAGAGACACAAGTGACCTCAAAGCCCCGCGCGATCAGCGCCTTGGCGTTCGCCCCCGTGCCGGAACCCACATCAAGAACACGCGACACCCCCTCGGGGATCACCTCAACCAGCTTCTCAAAATAAGCCTGCTGCGCCCGGCCCATCGCCTCGGCGGAGAGAACCTCCGGCACACCATCGGGGAAATAGCCATAATGCGCAAAGCCATGCCCAAAGATCACTTCAGACATCAACGCCGTGGCTTCGAGTTCAAGATTTTTAAGTTTCATGGCCGCTCCATAACGCAAAATCGCGTCAGGAACAGCCAGTTTTCAACGCCCGATCAGGCCGCGTCAAAATCCAAACGCAGCTTCTTGCTGGTCGGTCGCGATTGACAGGCCAGCGTGAACCCCGCCTCCAACTCCCAAGGCTCCAACGAGTAGTTCACCGCCATCTCGGCGCTGCCTTCCTCCACCTTGCAGCGGCAGGTGCAACACATGCCGCCCCGACAAGAATAGGGCAGTTCCAAACCCGCGCGCTCCGCCGCCGCGATCACCGTCTCATCCTCGGGGCCATAGGTGAACACCCGCCGCGCCCCATCCAAGACGACTTCCACCTCAACGCCCTCCGCCGCTGCGGCCTCCGCCTCGGCCGATTTCGGCATTCGGGGCGCCTCTCCCGCCATGAAAAACCGCTCGTGATGAATGAGGTCGCGATCGATGCCAAGCGCCGTTAACGCCCCCTCCACCGCGTCAATCATCTCGCCCGGCCCGCAAAGGAACACCCCATCCGCATGCGCCAAATCCACCGCGCCCGCCTGCACCAGCCGCGTCACCTTCTCCGCATCCACCCGGCCCGACAGAAGCGCCACATCCTGCGGCTCCCGGCTCAGCACATGGATCAGCGTAAACTGTCCCAGATAGCGATCTTTCAACGCCTCCAGCGTCTCGCGGAACATGATGGTCTCGCTCCGCCGATTGCCATAGATCAGCGTTACATCGGCGCCACGCGCCAGCGCGTCGCCCGCAATCGAGACCATCGGCGTGATCCCCGAGCCCGCCGCGATCAATACAACCCGCTCCTGCTTGTCGCAGATAAACCGCCCCTCCGGCGGCATCACCTGCACCACATCGCCGGGCTTCAGCCCTTGCGCGAAGGTCGAAAACGCGCCGTCCTCGACACGTTTCACCCCAACGGTCAGCGGTTCCCCAGGGAGGGAGGCAATCGAGTAGTTCCGCCGCATATCCGCGCCGTTCACCTCGGCGCGCAGCGTCAGATATTGCCCAGGCTGATAGGCAAAGGTCTCGGCCAGCGCCTCGGGCAACTCGAAAGAGATCGCCACCGCCTCATCGGTTTCCGCACGCACCTCCGCCACGGTCAGGTCATGAAACATGGGCTCCCCCTCAAATGCATTTGAAATAGTCAAACGGCTCGGCGCAGCTCAAACAGCGATACTGCGCCTTGCAGGCCGTCGACCCGAATTCGCTGATCTTCTCGGTCTGCTCCGAGCCGCAACGCGGGCAGGCCACCGTCACTTCCCCAAAGAGCGCGCGCACGGAGCCCGACGCCTCCACCGGCGGCGCAATCCCATAGGCGCGCAGCTTCTCGCGGCCAGCTTCGGTGATCCAATCTGTTGTCCAGGGTGGCGACAACACCCGCTCGATCCGCACATCAAACCCGGCCTCGCGAAGCGCGACTTCAATCGCCATCTCAATCGCCATCGTCGCGGGGCACCCGGAATAAGTCGGCGTCACCTTGGCCACCGCAACCCCATCGACCAGATCGACGCTACGCAAAATGCCAAGCTCTTCGACATTGACGCAGGGCACCTCCGGATCCGGCACCGATGCTGCCGCGTCCCAAGCGCGTTTCTGGTCCAGAACCGCTACCATTCCGCCCCCGGATGCGCGCGCTGAAGATACTGCATCTCGGCCAGAAGATGGCCCAAACCTTCGCCATGAATGCCGTCGCGACCGCCCGCTTGCGGATAGGGCACATCGGGCAGCTCCAACAACGCCTCGCCAAACACCATCCCGATCACCCGGTCCCATTCGCCGCGCATCTCGGCGCGAACCGGCAAGATCCCATCGGCCTCGCAAGATACCGCCGCCGCGCTGCTCTCGAAAAGTTCTCCGGTGAACCGATGCAGCTCGACGACAGCCGCCTGCATCTTCGCGGCACTTTCCTCGGTGCCATCGCCTAGCCGGATCACCCACTCCCCCGCATGGCGAATGTGATACGCCATCTCCTTCACCGCCTTGCCCGCGACCCCACGGATCACCTCATCGGGCGAGGTCAAGGCCGCCTTCCAAAACGGCTCCATAAAGGCGGCGAAATAGAGTTGCCGCAGCATGGTCTGCGCAAAATCCCCGTTCGGCCGCTCGACCAACAGGCAGTTGCGATACTCCCGCTCCACGCGCAGCATCGCCATATCGTCTTCGGACCGACCTTTGCCCTCTAGCTTCGCGGCATAGTCATAAAGCACCCGCGCCGTCCCGATCAGATCCAGCGCCATATTCGGCAGCGCGAGATCCTCTTCCAACATTGGCGCATGGCCGCACCATTCGGAAATCCGGTGCCCCAGGATCAGATGATCGTCGGCCAGCTCCAAAACCGCGTTGAGCAAGGCCATCACATATGCCCCACATCTTCGGGGATCTCATAGAAGGTCGGATGGCGATAAATCTTATCCGCCGTCGGCTCAAAATTCTCCGCCGCCTGATCCGGGTCGCTGGCAAAAACCGCCGCGCTCGGAACGACCCAAATGCTGACGCCTTCGCCGCGCCGGGTATAGACATCACGGGCGGCGTTCAGCGCCATGACCTCATCCGCCGCATGTAGCGAGCCACAATGCTTATGGCTCAACCCGTTCCGGGGCCGGATAAACACTTCCCACAAAGGCGTCGCCTCAGCCATGATCCGCTCCTTCTCTGCTTCTCAAATATCCTCGGGGGGTCTGGGGGGCAGACAGCCCCCCAGCCTTCCGGCTCACTCTGCCGCTTGCTTTCGCGCCGCGCGCTTCTCCGCATGGGCCAGCGCGGCTTCGCGCACCCAGGCGCCATCATCCCAAGCCGCTTTCCGATCCCTGATCCGGTCCACATTCATCGCGCCGCCGCCTTTCACGACCTGCCAGAACTCGGACCAGTCGATCTCTCCGTGATCGTATCCGCCCTTTTCCTCGTTCCATTTCAGGTCTTTATCCGGAACGGTCAGGCCCAAGAACTCGGCCTGCGGCACGGTCGCGTCGATAAATTTCTGCCGCAGCTCATCATTGGAGAACCGCTTGATTTTCCAAGCCATCGACTGATCCGAATGTTCGCTATCGGCATCATGCGGCCCAAACATCATCAGGCTCGGCCACCACCACCGGTTCAACGCATCCTGCGCCATGTCGCGCTGCGCGGGCGTGCCATTGGCGAGCGTCATGACGATTTCATAGCCTTGGCGTTGGTGGAAACTCTCTTCCTTGCAGACCCGGATCATCGCCCGGGCATAAGGTCCAAAGGAGCACCGGCAGAGCGGGATCTGGTTCATGATCGCGGCACCATCCACCAGCCAACCAATCGTGCCAATATCGGCCCAGGACAGCGTCGGGTAGTTGAAAATACTGGAATATTTGGCTTTGCCCGAATGCAACTCCTCGGTCATCTCCTCGCGGGAAACACCCAAGGTCTCGGCGGCGGCGTAGAGATAAAGCCCATGCCCGCCCTCATCCTGCACCTTCGCCAGAAGCGCGGCTTTGCGTTTCAAAGAGGGCGCGCGGGTGATCCAATTGCCCTCGGGCAGCATCCCCACAATCTCGGAATGCGCGTGCTGTCCGATCTGGCGGACCAGAGTCCGGCGATAGCCCTCGGGCATCGCGTCATTCGGCTCGATCTTCTCCTCGGCATCGATGCGGGCCTGGAATCCCGCCAGAAATTCGGGTGTCTCTTCGGTGCTGCTGTCAGCGCCAATCAATCCTTGGGAATACATGGCCGATCTCCTCCCAGATGCGGGTCTGAGAGAGAAATAGGTTACAAAAAATCGCGAATCAACGATTTTTTGTAACCTATTTTTGGTAACCGAACCGCTCCCAGTAGCCTCGGTCGGGCATCGCCAGGGCGCGAAACCCGTCGCCCGGGGCCTGCAACCACTCTTCCGCCGCCCCGGTCAGGGCCCAATAAGCCCGCCCGATATTCTCCCGCAATTTCAGGCCCGCCCACCCCTCCGGTGCCAGTTTCTGCGGCACTTCCGGATAGCGCAAAACATACCGTCGCCAGCGGTGAATTAAAACCATCCGCGCGGCCAGGGCATCGAGCTCGCAATCGGGAGAAAACGTGACGTCCAAATAGCGCAAAAGAGCGGTGAGTTGGTCCGCTTCGGCCTGATGATCGGGTGAGATCGCCTGCAAACTGTCGGGCATCGATTCGATCCAACCGGCCACGGATGCGCCTTTCTCAACCGGTGCAAAATCAACCGGCCAGAGCCCGACACCCGGCGCAACGGCCAGGCCCCGCGGCGCATCCGAGACCGCCATCAACCAATGGACCGGTTCCTCATCGCGCGGCGGCGCATAAACCAGCCGCGAGGCGGGCACAAAGGCCTCTCGGCCCTTTTCCGTAAAGCCGTAAAAGGTGTTTCGGCCTTCTTTGCTCCGCTCGGCCCAGCCATCTTTGACCAACCGCGACAGCGCCGTTTTCTGCGCCGCCTGCCCAACACCAAGCCGATCCAAAATCAGGCTCAGCCGGGTGGTTGAGATCGTCTTTTGCCGGTTCTCAACCGTATCGCCCAAAATGGTCACGATCAGTGACCAGACCCGCAATCGGCCCTGGTCATGCAAATAATCGTCGAGAAGGGGTTGCAATAAATCCGTCATCCCGCGGGTTTAGCGGGAATAGGCCACCATCGTCAAAAGCTCATATTCACCGGTCTGCTCATCATCCTGGTTGTAGAGCGTCACATTCCAGCGCACCTCGCCATAGTCATCGGTGCGCCGGGTTTTGCGCTTGGCGGTGAGGCGCACCCAGAGATGATCACCGGGGCTGACAGGTTTTTGGAAACTGAGGGCATTCAGACCCGTATTGGCGAGCACCGGCCCGGGATCAGGCTGCACAAACAGCCCAGCGGCGAAGCTTAGCAGAAGATAGCCATGGGCAACGCGGCCCGGGAAGAACGGGTTCGCCTGAGCCGCCTCTTCATCCATATGGGCGTAAAACGTATCGCCGGTGAAATGGGCGAAATGCTCGATATCTTCGAGCGTCACCTCACGCGGCGCGGTCTTGATCGTATGGCCGATCTCGATCTCGTCAAAGGTGAGCTGGAACGGATGGGTTTTGGGCGCAATTTCTTCCGCGCCATTGACCCATTGGCCGGTGACCGCGGTCAACATCCGAGGCGAACCCTGAACCGCCACCCGCTGCATATAATGGAGCACGCCGCGGATCCCGCCCATCTCTTCGCCACCGCCGGCCCGGCCCGGGCCGCCATGGGTCATATGCGGCAAGGGCGAGCCGTGGCCGGTGCTCTCGCCCATACTGTCGCGGTCATTGATATAGATGCGACCATGCCAAGCCCCGGCCTCCGCCACCATGCTTCGTGCAACGGCGGGGTCATGTGTGATCACAGAGGCCACAAGGCTGCCGCCGCCGCGATTTGCCAGATCGGCGGCATGAGCGAGATCGCGATAGGGCATGAGCGTGGAGACCGGCCCAAAGGCTTCGGTTTCATGCACATGACGTGCAGAATCAGGCTCTAAACAGCGGAGTAGGGTCGGATTCAGAAACGCGCCGACGGTCGCGTCGGCCCCATCCACTTCGATCATATCGCTGTCGCCATAGAGCACCTCCGTCTCACTGGCGATGTGTTGGAGTTTTGTGATCACATCTTGCTTCTGATCGGCTCCGGCGAGCGCGCCCATCCGGGTTGTCTCAAGCGCCGGGTCGCCGATCCGGGTTTTGGCAAGCTTTGCGGCCAGCGCCTCACCGACTGCATCAAGTTGCGCCTCCGGCACAATGATCCGGCGGATCGCGGTACATTTCTGCCCCGCTTTCGTCGTGATCTCCCGAGCGGCTTCTTTGATGAAAAGATCGAACTCCGGCGCATCCGGGGTGACATCCGGGCCCAGAACCGACGCGTTCAGACTGTCCTGCTCAGCGATGAAGCGCGTACCATGTTTCAACAGATGCGGGTTGGACCGCAGCATCAGCGCGGTGTCGGCAGAACCGGTGAAGCTCACCACATCCTGCGGGCCAAGACGGTCCAGAAGATCGCCTGTGCCGCCGATGATCAACTGCACCGCGCCCTCTGGCAGCAGGCCCGAGTCAAGCATGATCCGCACGCATGCCTCGGTCAGATAACAGGTCGCGGTGGCCGGTTTGACGATGCAAGGCACCCCGGCCAGAAGCGCGGGCGCGAGCTTTTCCAGCATCCCCCAAACCGGGAAGTTGAACGCGTTGATATGGACGGCAACGCCGCGCAAAGGGACGGCGACATGCTGCCCCAGGAAGGTGCCGTTGCGGGAGAGCTGCTCGACGTCGCCATCGATATAGATATGGCCCTCCGGCATCTCCCGGCGGCCTTTTGAGGCGAACACGAACATCGTGCCAATGCCGCCATCGATGTCGATCCAGCCATCGGCGCGGGTGGCGCCGGAAAGCGGGTTCAGCGCGTAAAGTTCTTCTTTCCGGCCATCAATGTACTGCGCGAGCGCTTTCAGCATCTTGGCTCGCTGGTGGAAATCCATCGCGCGGAGCGCTGGGCCACCCATATGAACGGCATGGTCGATCATCGCTTGGGTATCCAGCGCGGCACCGCCGCGGGCGATGACCTCGCCCGTCACGGCGCTATACATTTTCCGGGCATTGGCATCCGGCGCGACCCACTGGCCGGCGGCGAAGCTTTGAAGCTCTAGCATCAATTCATCCTCCCTTGCCAAACAGTCTTGACCGATTGGTCGGGTTTGCGTCAAGCTGCTTTCCGAGGGAGGACGGGAATGACACCAGAAGAACGCGCGCGGCGAAGCGCCGAGGCGATGTGGGCCGGCGATGCCGCATCGAAATGGGTCGGCATGCGACTGGAAGAGGTCGGGCCGGGCTATGCGCGGATGTCTTGCGAGATCCGGCCGGAGCATCTGAACGGGCATCAAATCTGCCATGGCGGGGTGATTTTCAGCCTGGCCGACAGCGCCTTTGCTTTTGCCTGCAACAGCCACAATCAACACGCCGTCGCCCAGCACAATTCGATCAGCTATCTGAGCCCGGGGCAACCAGGCGAACGGCTGACGGCGGAAGCGCGCGAAGTGTCTAAACAAGGACGAAGTGGGATCACCGACGTGGTTGTCACAGGTGGCGACGGGCGGCGCGTGGCGCTGTTCCGGGGCGCATCCCGCAGCCTTCAAGGCACGCATTTCGAGGAGGAGAAGTGATGTTGGACCTGACGCCGAAGCGCGAGGACCTGGACCCGATCGAGATTGCCAGCCGAGACGAAATCTCCGCCCTGCAATTGGAGCGGATGAAATGGTCCCTCGCCCATGCCTATGCCAATGTGCCCTTTTATAGAGACAGTTTTGACAAGGCGGGCGTGCATCCCGATGACCTGAAATCGCTCGCGGATCTAGCGAAATTCCCCTTCACGGTGAAGCAAGATCTACGCGACAATTACCCGTTTGGGATGTTTGCCGTGCCGCGGGATAAGGTCGCTCGGGTGCATGCGTCTTCGGGCACAACGGGGCAGCCGACGGTCGTGGGCTATACCGCGAAAGACATCGACACATGGGCCACCTGCGTCGCGCGGTCGATGCGGGCCAGCGGCACGCGGCCGGGCGATGTGGTGCATATCTCTTATGGCTATGGGCTTTTCACCGGCGGGCTTGGCGCGCATTACGGGGCGGAGAAGTTGGGCTGCACGGTTGTACCGGTTTCCGGTGGGATGACACCGCGCCAGGTTCGGTTGATCGAGGATTTCGGCGCTTCGACGATCATGGTCACGCCGTCCTATGCGCTGTCGATTCTCGATGCGTATCGAGAGCAGGGGCTGGACCCACGCAAAAGCCCCCTGAAGGTCGGGATTTTCGGCGCGGAACCTTGGACCAACGCGATGCGGGAAGAGATTGAGCAAGCGTTCGACATGCATGCGGTTGATATCTATGGCCTGTCCGAGGTGATGGGGCCGGGTGTCGCCAATGAATGCGTGGAGACCAAAGACGGGCTGCATATCTGGGAGGATCATTTCTATCCCGAAGTGGTGAACCCCGAGACCGGACAACCGGTTGCCGATGGCGAACCGGGGGAGCTGGTCTTTACCTCGCTCACCAAAGAGGCCTTCCCGATCATTCGATATCGGACGCGCGATCTGACCCGGCTTTTGCCCGGGACGGCGCGGAGCATGCGGCGGATGGAGAAGATCACCGGACGGTCAGACGATATGATCATCCTGCGCGGGGTGAATATCTTCCCGACCCAGATCGAAGAGCAGTTGATGGAGGTCGCGGGACTTGCGCCGCATTTCCAGATCGAGTTGAGCCGCGAGGGGCGGATGGATGAGATGACCGTGCATGTCGAGGCGGCAGACGGGCCGATGGGTTCGGAGACGCTGGACGCAGCGGCGGCAAATCTGAAGCGGCGGATCAAGGAGCGGGTCGGCGTGACGGTTGGGATCACGGCGCATGGCTCGGGCGGCGTCGCGCGGAGCCAGGGCAAGGCCGTGCGGATCATCGACAACCGGCCGAAGGGCTGAACCGATGCCGCGCGGATTGGCCCGAGATCATGCCGAGAAACGCGCCGCCTTGCGCAAGGGGGCCGCGACGCACTTTGCGGAACACGGCTATGATCGCGCTTCGATGGCGTCGGTGGCGGCGGCCTGTGGCGTCTCTAAAGCGCTGATCTATCACTACTATGACAGCAAGGAGGCGCTGCTCTTCGACATTCTGGAAGGGCATCTCGGCGCTTTGGTCGATGCGGTGGAGGCGGTGCCAGAGGGTGATGCGCCGGAGGCCCATCTGCGCGCGTTGATCCACGCGATCCTCGCCAACTACCGCGACGCGGATGCCGAGCACAAACTGCAAGTCGATGCTTTGGAGACCTTGCCAGCCGAGTTGAAAGCCCCCTTGGTCGACCTTCAACGTCGTCTTGTGCAGCGGATGGGCGACGCGTTGGCCGCAATTGGCGTCCGCAAAGAGCCGCGCGCCGTGACCATGACCGTTTTTGGCATGCTGAACTGGTTCTACATGTGGCACCGGCCCGGCAAGGGGATCAGCCGCGCCGCTTATGGCGATCTGGTCACCGATATGGTGTTGGACGGCGTCCGGGGGCTTTGAGAACGGCCCAGTCTTGATAAGCTGCCCCTTCAGAGGAGGGGATATCATGACGACACGAACCGCCACCTGCCGCTGCGGCCAACTGACGGCGACATGCACGGGCGAGCCGGTGCGTATCTCCGTGTGCCATTGCCTGGCCTGCCAGAAACGCAGTGGCAGCGCCTTTGCGACCCAAGCCCGCTGGCCAGATGCGCGCGTTCAGATCGATGGCAGGTCGAAAACCTGGTCCCGGATCGCCGATAGCGGGCACCGGGCCACCTATCGGTTCTGCCCCGACTGCGGATCGACGCTCGCCTATGTGATCGAGGGCTGGCCAGGGGTCACGGCGATTCCCGTGGGGAATTTCGCTGACCCCACATTTCCGGCGCCGCTGTTCTCCGTCTATGAGCATCGGAAACACACCTGGGTCGATATTCTGGGCGCAGACGTCACGCATTCCGCGAGCCCGTCCAGCGCGCGCAATCCAGGCGTGGATTTGAAGCGCTAGGCGATCAAATCGGCATCACTTGCCGATAAAGCCCTGCGGTCCATCACATGGAGGGCTTTGGTTTTGCCGCCAACGGGGGTATTTCTGATCCAAAGAAGACCCAAATGACGGGCGAGATGGCAAAACGAGCAACATCCCGAAAGCGGAAACGCGATCCGGTGCGCAAAGCCCTGACACGCGAGACCTCGTGGTTTCGCGGCGTTGTGCAGCGTGTCGTGCGATGGGTCACGCGGGCGATTCTCCTGTTCGTCGCCTTGGGCGTGGTCTGGGTTGCGCTCTATGCTGTCGTGCCGGTACCGCGGACGCCCTATATGATCTCGGAGGGCTGGCGGCTGAACGGGATCGAGCGCGATTGGGTGCCGATAGAAGAAATCTCGCCGCATTTGCAGCGCGCCGTGGTGGCTGCAGAAGATGCGAATTTCTGTCTGCATTGGGGGTTCGACATGAACGCGATCCGCGATGCGATTGCCGATGGCGGATCGCGGGGCGCCTCGACAATCAGCCAGCAAACGGTGAAAAACACCTTTCTCTGGCACGGGCGATCCTGGCTGAGAAAGGCGCTTGAGGCGACGATCACCCCGGTGATGGAACTGATCTGGCCCAAGCGCCGGGTGTTGGAGGTTTACCTGAACGTTGCCGAGTTTGACGAGGGGGTGTTTGGGGCCGAAGCTGCGGCGCTGCATTACTTCGGCGTTACTGCCGCAGATCTGACACCGACCCAAGCCGCGCGGCTCGCCGCGATCTTGCCAAGCCCGCAAACACGCTCCGCATCAGACCCAAGCAATGCGACCCGCCGCCGGGCCGCGAGCATCCTGGATGGTGCGGCAACGATCCGCGCCGATGGTCGGGATGCGTGCTTTGCGAATTGAAATTGCCGCTTGGGCGAGGCAAAGAAGGGGTCGAACAAGAATGAAGAGCCGAGCATGACGCGCCTATATCATTTTGCCCTCTCGCCCTTTTGCCGCAAAGTTCGCCTGGTCTTGGCCGAAAAGAAGATCGAGGTGGAACTGGTTGATGAGCGGTATTGGGAGCCGTCGACCGAGTTTCTGCGCCGGAACCCCGCCGGAAAAGTGCCGGTTCTAAAGATTGATGGGCTGATGCTGTCGGACAGTCAGGCGATTTGCGAATACATCGAAGAGACCGTGCCGACGCCGCCCTTGATGCCGAGCGAGGCCAAGGGCCGCGCCGAGGTGCGGCGGCTCTGCGGGTGGTTTGACGACAAGTTCCATCGCGAGGTGACGGCCAATCTGGTCTATGAGCGGGTCAATAAGAAGATCATGCGGGGCGGCTATCCTGACGGCAAAGCGGTGAAAACCGGGGCGCAGCAGATCAAATTCCATCTCGACTACATGAACTGGCTGCTTGATCATCGCCGTTGGCTTGCGGGTGATCGGATGAGCCTCGCGGATTTCACCGCCGCGGCGCATCTGAGTTGTCTCGATTACATTTCGGACGTGGATTGGAACCGGTCCGAGATCGTCAAAGACTGGTATGCGAAGATCAAATCGCGGCCTGCGTTCCGGTCGATCCTGGCCGATCAGGTGTCTGGTTTCATCCAGCCGCCCCACTACGCCAATCTGGACTTTTGAGCGATCTGCGCGCGGCACTCGAGGCCGAGGCCCGCGCGGCTGGCTTTGCAAAACTTGGGATTTGCCGCCCCGATGCCATTCCTTTGGCCCCTGAGCGGTTGGCGGATTATGTGGCCGAGGGGCGTCATGGGCAGATGGGCTGGATGGAGGAGCGTATGGGATGGCGCGGCGACCCGGCAGCGCTTTGGCCCGAGGCGCGTTCCGTCATCATGCTCGCCGAGATGTATACGCCAGAGGTCGATCCGCTGGCCGCGATTGAGCAGCGAGATCGGGCCACAATCAGTGTTTATGCCCAGAACAGAGACTATCATGACCTGGTGAAGAAGCGTTTGAAACGGGTCGGCCGCTGGCTCTTGGAACAGCGGCCCGGAGAGGCGATCAAAGTCTTTGTCGATACCGCGCCCGTGATGGAAAAACCGCTGGCCGAAGCGGCCGGGCTGGGTTGGCAGGGTAAGCATACCAATCTGCTGAGCCGGGATTTGGGAAACTGGTTCTTCCTCGGCGCGATTTTCACCACGGTGGCGTTTGAACCTGACACGCCGGAGGGCGAGCATTGCGGCTCCTGCACGGCCTGTCTGGATATATGCCCGACCAAAGCATTTCCCGCGCCGTTCCAACTCGATGCGCGGCGCTGCATCTCTTATCTGACCATCGAGCATAAAGGGCCGGTGGATCTGGAACTGCGGGCCAAGATGGGCAACCGGATTTATGGCTGCGATGACTGCCTGGCGGCCTGTCCATGGAACAAGTTCGCGGTGGAGGCGCGAGAGATGCGCTATGCCGGGCGACCAGAATTGCAATCTCCGCCTCTGGAGGATCTTGTGGGGCTGGATGACGCCGCATTTCGAGCGCTGTTTTCGGGCTCTCCGATCAAGCGGATCGGGCGCGACCGGTTTGTCCGCAATGTGCTGTATGCGATCGGGAATAGCGGCGAAAAACGGCTCGAATCCGCAGCGCAGAGCCTGATTGATGACCCAGATGAGGCCGTTGCGGATGCGGCCCGATGGGCGGTGGAGCAATTGCGATGATTTTGTTGAGTTTCGGCCATGGTTATTCGGCGCAGGCTTTGGCACGGCTTTTGCCATCGGACTGGGAGGTGATCGGCACCACGAGACAGGCGGAGAAAGCAGACGCGCTCCGCACGGATGGCCTTACCGCCCGCCTATTCCCCGGCGACGACCTGCGAGATGACCTGGCGCGGGCGACGCATATTCTGATCTCCGCCGGGCCGGGACCGGAGGGCGACCCAGTTTTGGCAGCTTTGCGGGACGAGATTTCGGCGGTCGCTGGTGATAAGGCTTGGATCGGCTATCTCTCGACCACCGGCGTTTATGGCGACCACCAAGGCGGGTGGGTCGACGAAGCCACGCCGCTAACCCCCTCAACCGAGCGGGGGAAGGCCCGCGTCGCGGCTGAGGCCGCTTGGCAGAACCTAGCCGCCGAGACCGGCGCCCCGCTGCATATCTTTCGGTTGGCGGGGATTTATGGCCCGGGCCGGGGACCGTTCGCCAAAGTTCGGCGCGGGACGGCGCGGCGGATCATCAAACCGGGGCAAGTGTTCAGCCGCATCCATGTCGACGATATCGCGCAGGTGCTTTGGGCTTCGATGACACGGCCCAATCCAGGCGCGATCTACAATCTTTGCGATGATGAGGCCGCCCCTCCCGAAGATGTGATCGCTTATGCGGCGGAACTGTTGGGCCTGCCGACACCGCCAGCGATCCCGATTGATCAGGCCGAGATGTCGCCAATGGCCCGCAGTTTTTATGCCGAAAGCAAGCGGGTATCGAACAAACGGATCAAAGAGGACCTCGGCGTGACCCTGCGCTATCCAAACTATCGCGTTGGGCTTCAGGCGCTCCTGGCGGCGGAGGCCACCGATTAACGATTCCTTGGCAAGCGCGGTTGCTGTATCAATGCGCCCAACAACAAGAGCAGTGGATCGGACCCAACACATGCGGATTCTGAGTTTTGTGCTGATGAGCGTGCTGCTTCTGGGCACGGCAGCCTGTTCGCGCATTATCGACTATAACGGGCCGGAAGTGACCCGGATCGAGGTCCACAAAAGCAGCCGCCAGATGTATCTTCTCCACCATGAAACGGTGCTGGAAAGCTATGAGTTTGAGCTTGGGTTCGCGCCGACGGGCCACAAAGAGGTGGAAGGCGATGGGCGAACGCCCGAGGGGCGATATTACATCGACCGGCGCAATCCCAATAGCGACTTCTATCTGTCGATCGGCATCAGTTATCCCAATGCCGAAGACCGCGCCCGGGCGGCAGAATTGGGTGAATCGCCCGGTGGAGATATCTTCATTCACGGCACGCCGCGCCTGTTTCGCGGTGAGGATGATTGGACCTGGGGCTGCATCGCGGTGACCAACGCCGAGATACGGCAGATTTACGCGATGGTGAATAACGGCACCATCATCGACATCTTTCCCTGAGGAGCCGGTGTTTTAGAAGGCGGCTGCCTGCGCTATCGGTGTTGGCACATTCTGCGCGGTGCTGGCCCCATCGCCGGTCACCATGGTCCACCAGATTTTGCCGTTCTCCTCCTGAAAGAACGCAAAACCCAGGTCGCGCGCGGTGGGGTCGGTGATTACATCGCGCGTGTCGGGCTGCTGCATCCAGGCGGCGACGGTTTCCAACTCGGACTCATAGGTCTCCGAAATGTTTTCGCCGAGAACCGTGCCGAGATACCCCACGCGCCGGGCCCGGTCGATCGGCGACGAGCCGTCGGAGCCGAAATGCCATGGCCGGTTTTGCACCGACATATCCCGCGAATGCGTGGCGGCCGAGGCGTTCAACTCGGCATTGAGTTGCAAAGGCGGCGCGCCCGCCGCCGAGCGCAACGAGTTGATACTGTCGAGCACGCGAAACTGAATACGCGCCTCATCATTGGGGTTGATTCGATAGATTGTCGGCAGCGGACGCCCATCAGGCCCCAAACGCGGCGATGTGTTCGACACGCAGGCCGAAAGCGCCAAAGCGCCGGTTGAGAGAAGCATAAACCGTCTGTTCATCACCCAAAAACCTGTCTCAAAGCCCGTTTCTTGACCCCGAGACTTACAGGGCCGCCTGCGCTCAATCAAACACAACTGGCAGATTTTCGCGCGCTCACAGCATTGTTTGATTTGCGGATACGGCGCCCGCGCCATAATTTGCGCATTGAAATCGGGCGTGCCCTCCCGAAGGAGATTGTTTATGCACAAGCCAACGCAACTGTCCCGCCGTCTGTTCTTGAGCACCGCTGCTGCCGGTCTGGCGGCGCCTGCCCTGGCACAATCGGCGAATGAGACCGTCGAGATTGAACTCGATATCTCACAAAGCGTCCGCCACAATATCTCGAGTTTCCGAACGCTCGACTGGCGGCCCTATTTCAGCGACACGCGGAACGGCGCGATCTTGGTCGATATCACCTCACGCGCCTTGCATTATTGGAGCGAGGACCAAAGCACCTATCGGCTTTACCCGACCTCTGTGCCGCTGTCCGAAGACCTGACCCGGCGGGGCCGCACCGAAGTCGTGCGTATGGTTGAAGGCCCCGATTGGCGGCCAACTCCGGCGATGCAGGAACGCAATCCAGAATGGCCCGACTATGTGCCACCTGGCCCCGACAATCCGCTTGGCACCCACGCGCTTTATCTCAGTTGGACCTATTATCGGATCCACGGGACCCATGATACGCGCAAAATAGGGCGCCGGTCGTCGAATGGCTGCATCGGGCTTTACAACGAACATATCGCTGAGTTGTTCGCCATGACCAATCGCGGCACGCAAGTGTTGCTTATTTGACGACAAATCGCCTCTCGTGAAGTTTCGGGCATTTCCGCAGCATTGCAATCGACTGTCATTGCTGGTTAAACCGGATCACGAGGTACAGTCTTGGGTGCCCTATAGCTGCGCAATTCCGCGCCATAAGGGGCGTATCTTGGAGGATACTATGAAGAAACTCGCTCTCGCCGCCGTAATTTCGGTTGCCGCCACCTCCGCTTTCGCAGGCGGCATGGCCGAACCGGTTCTGGAACCTGTTGTTATCGTTGAGGACACTTCGACCTCTGCTGGTGGCATCATCGTTCCGATCTTGGCGCTTCTGCTGATCGCTGCTGCTGTCGCCGACTAATCGGTCACAGCGTTAGTGCTAGGTAAAAAGGCGGTCCGTTTGGGCCGCCTTTTTCTATTCCGTTATGCTATGATTTAGCCGGGTAGGCCGGTTTCCGCCGCAATCTGCGCGCGGGACTTCCGCGCCCGCTCGGTGGCGGATTTCAATTGGCCGCAGGCGGCCATGATGTCTTCGCCACGCGGGGTTCGGATCGGACTGGCATAGCCAGCTTTGTAGACGATATCGGCAAACTTCTCGATTCGCTGCCAATCGGAGCGCTCATAGGGCGCGCCAGGCCATTCATTGAATGGGATCAGGTTGATCTTCGCCGGAATGCCCTGGATCAGCTTGACCAAACGGCGGGCGTCTTCATCGCTGTCATTCACGTCTTTCAACATGACATATTCAAAGGTAATCCGCTCGCTGTTCGACGCTTTCGGATAGGCCCGCAATGCGTCCAGCAACTCGGCAATCGGCCATTTCTTGTTGATCGGCACCAGCTTGTCGCGCACCTCGTCGGTGGTTGCATGGAAACTGACGGCGAGCATACAGCCGATCTCTTCGGCGGTCCGCGCAATCTCTGGCACAACGCCGGAGGTCGAGAGTGTGATCCGGCGGCGGCTGAGCGAGATACCTTCCGGATCCATCGCAATTTTCATCGCATCGCGAACACCTTCGAAGTTATAGAGCGGCTCACCCATCCCCATCAGCACAATGTTCGACAGAAGGCGCGGTTTCGCATCGGACCCTTCACCGGGCTCCGGCCATTCATCCAGGTCGTCGCGGGCCAGCATCACCTGACCAATGATCTCACCAGCGGTCAGATTGCGCACCAGTTTCTGCGTGCCGGTGTGGCAGAACGAACAAGTCAGCGTGCAACCGACCTGGCTGGAAATGCAGAGTGTCCCGCGATCTTCCTCGGGGATATAGACAACCTCGACCTCATGGCCGCCAGCGATCCGCACCAGATATTTCCGGGTGCCATCGGCGGAAACCTGACGGCTGACGACTTCAGGCAGAGCGATGACAAAACGCTCCGCCAACTCGGCCCGATAGGCTTTGCTGAGATTGGTCATCGCATCGAAGTCGCGAATGCCCTTTTGGTAGATCCACTGCCAGATCTGGCCCACGCGCATCCGCGCCTGTTTCTCCGGCGCGCCATGGGCAATCAACGTGTCGCGCAATTGCGGACGTGTCAGGCCCACCAGATTGATGGGCCCGTCGGGCAATTTACGCGGAATGGTCAGAACATCCTGCGTGACAGGGGCGCTGGCGGTCATGGGCGGTTTCCTCGGAGTGTCGCGGTCACATATAGGCCCGCGCGCCGCAAAGCAAACCCTTCTGCGTCAGCCTCCGCAGCGCGCCTCGGCATCCTCGACCGCGGCGGTGAAGCCCAAAAGCGAGAATGTGTCCTGCGTTTGCGTGCCACGGGACGACCGCGCCGTCAGCACCGCCTCGGCGCCGCGCTTCATCGCGGTCACGATCCGCTGATCATCCTGCTCGGATGCGGCCCAAGCCATTTCGCCATCGGTGAAAAGCTCAAAGGTTGAGCTGCCGATCTGCATGCTAACGGTGGAGCCTTCGGCAAAAGGATAGCCACCGGTAAACGACACCTCGCCACGTTTCTCTTCGGCGGGCCAATAGCTGACAAACATCAGAATCTCACCGCGCCGGACGGCGACAACCCGGCCATCACGTGTGTTGACGGTTTCGCTTGGCGTCGACACGACCCAGCACTGCGTCGGGTCGTCTTCAACGAAAACGCTCCAATCGGTCTCGGCATTGACCCGATTTGTCGATGTATCCTGCGCCCAGGCCCCGATGGCGGCCAGGCCTAGCGCCGTTGCGGCAAACGCACCCAACACCCAGTGTTTCATCTTACTTCCTGCCTCCAGCCCTATTCTGCCTCTGCTCCGATCCTGCGGGTTTTTGCCTCTGAGAGATGGAACGGTGATTTCACTTTCTGCTGGCGCAGATTAACCTGATTTTCAAGCGTGGGGAAAGCCCCGGTGGCAGAAATTCGCCGGGATGTGAAGAGGAGCGGAAGAATGCCGAATGCGGAGCCATTGGTCGAGGTCTGGCGCGGGCCGTTTTGCGAGAGCTTGCATCGCGGCCATGCAGTGATTTGGGACGCGGGCGGGGATGTGGTCGCGGCCTGGGGCGACCCGGATGCGGTGATCCTACCGCGCTCGTCCTGCAAGATGATTCAAGCGCTGCCTTTGATCGAAAGCGGCGCGGCGGAGGCTTTCGGGTTGAGCGATGCCCAACTGGCGCTGGCCTGCGCCTCGCATCAAGGCGCACATGTCCATACGGAGATGGTTGAGGCCTGGCTGGACGATCTGGGCCTGCCGGAAGATGCATTTCGCTGTGGCCCACAAATGCCCAATGACAGAGACGCGCGCTATGGGCTCATCCGGGCGTTTGAAGAGCCGGGACAGAAGCACAACAACTGCTCGGGCAAACATTCCGGCTTTCTGACGCTCAGCAAACACCTGGGGGCAGGTCCTGAATATGTCGATTTGGACCACCCTGTGCAGATCGCGGTGAAGGCCGCTTTTGAAGAGACGACAGGTGAAACGAGCCCCGGCTATGGGATCGATGGCTGTTCGGCCCCGAATTTCGCCTGCACGGTGACGGGTTTGGCGCGTGCGATGGCCGGTTTCGCCGCCGCGACGGGCGATGGAGATACCCGAGATCAGGCTCAGCATCGGCTGACCCGAGCGATGGCGGCGTATCCGCATCTGGTCGCAGGCGAAGGCCGGGCCTGCACCAATCTGATGCGCGCGATGGAGGGCCGCGCCTCGGTCAAGACCGGGGCCGAGGCGGTGTTTATCGCGATCCTGCCAGAGCAAAAGCTGGGCATCGCGGTGAAAATCGAAGACGGCACGACTCGCGGCGCCGAAGCGGTGATCACGCAACTTCTGGTCGGGGCGGGTGTGTTGGAGGCAGATCACCCGGTGGCGCATCAGTATCGCTATGGCCCGATCCGCAACCGGCGCGAGATCGAGACAGGACAGTATCGGTTGGCTGCAGGGCTGGCTGATTGGACACTTTGAGCAGTTGCTTGCGGCGCGACGACCTTTGGTCGAGGTGGTCTTTCAAGCAAACCCGTCGTCGCGCGACCTCTTTTGGGTGCTCAAGATTGACGCAGTATCGCGCCAGAGGAATCGTGGACAGAAACCGGGCCGAATGGCACGATAGAGGGGATTTTTATTGACCTTTGGGAGGCTGTCATGCGCCCGTTTTTTGCTCTTCTTATCAGCATTCTTCTCTCCGCGCCGGTTTTCGCGCAAGAGGCCGTGCCGGAGCGATACATCGCAATCACCCGGGATATCGATTTCCCAGGCGGCGATTTGAGACCGCTATTCGACACTACATTCGAAGCCTGCAACGCGGCCTGTTTGGCCGATCCAAACTGCGGGGCCTTTACTTTCAATCAACGCTCCAATGCCTGCTTCCCAAAATCCGGCGTCTTGGCGCAAGAGCCTTATGAAGGTGCGCTGTCTGCGCAGGTTTACGCCACCGATGCGGGCGTCTTGGCACGGCTGGACAGCCGGGTCGCGGCGCTGTCGTTCTTGCGTCAGGGCGATCTGCTCGCAGCACGCGGCCAGGCCAACACTTTGGCCACACGGCACTACGCGGGCAGTTGGACGGCGCAACAGCTGGTCGATGCAGCTCGCAACGCAGCGGCGCAAGGCAACATCCAAAGCGCGATGCAATTCACCGGTGCCGCCATCACACGGAGCGATGACCCAGCGCTTTGGGCCGAATATGCGCGCCATCAACTGGCGTTGAGCCAAGAGCAGGGCCAATCGCGATTTCAACTGGAGAGCGGCGCGCTCAACGCCGCAGTGAATGCGGCGCTCCGCGCGCCGAATGGTCCGGTTCTTGCGGACGTATTGGACACACTGGCCGAGACCCTGGAACGGCGCGGACGTGGACGCGACATGATCCCGGCGCTCCGTCTGGCCTTGGCGCAAGGACAGCTGGAGGATCTGGCGCAAGCGCTGGATCGCGCGATCGGGCTTTATGGCTTCCGCGTCGTCGAAACGCAGGTCGACAATGAAGCCGCGCAGCCTCGGATTTGCGCCATCTTCTCGGAAGATTTGGCGCTTGGCGGCGTGTCATATGGCGATTTCCTACAATCCGCCGTCTCTGGCCTCAGCGTTGATGCCGAAGAGCGGCAGTTTTGCGTCACGGGCGTGACTCATGGCCAACGGTACGAACTGATGCTCCGCGCAGGATTGCCCGCTGCCTCGGGTGAGGTGCTGCAAGCGCCGGTTTCGATCCGGCAATATGTGCAGGATCGGACGCCTTCGGTGCGATTCCCCGGCCGGGCCTATATCCTGCCCCGCAGTGAAGCCGCCGCGATCCCGGTTGTCGCGGTGAACACCGATGAAGTGACATTACGTCTGTTCCGCGTGTCAGATCGCAACTTGGTCCGCTCGCTTCAGGAGGATTATTTCGGGCGCCCCCTGAACGAATGGGAGATCGACCGTTTCACCACCGAACTGGCCGAAGAGGTCTGGAACGGCAGCGGCGAGGTGATGCAAGAGTTGAACCGCGACGTGACGACCCGGTTGCCGATGGGCGATGTGCTGAACGATCTCGGGCCAGGGCTCTACGCTTTGGAGGCGCGCGCCGCGAACCTGCCGGCGCGCGACACCACGGCGGCGACGCAATGGTTCTTGGTCAGCGATCTGGGCCTGTCCGCGATGAGCGGCACCGATGGCGTCCATGTGGTGGTGCGCGGCCTGAGCGATGCAGCCGCCCGCGCCGGTCTGACGGTCAGCCTGATCTCGGAATCGAACCGGGTCTTGGGCGAAGCCGTCACCGATGCCGATGGCTATGCCCTTTTCGACGCCGGGCTGGCGCTTGGCCGCACCGGGGCGGCGCCGGCCATGGTGACCGTGACCGATGGCAGTGACGACTATGCCTTTCTGTCGCTCCGTGAGGCGGAGTTCGACCTCTCCGATCGCGGCGTCGAAGGGCGCGAGGCGGCCGGCGCGATCGACCTGTTCCTGACCACCGACCGGGGGGCCTATCGCGCGGGCGAGACCATCCACGCGACGGCACTGGCCCGCGATGGGCAAGCGCAAGCCATCACTGGCCTGCCGCTCACCGCGATCCTGACCCGGGCGGATGGCGTCGAGTACACCCGCAGTCTGATCGATGAGACCGGGGCGGGCGGCTATGTGTTCGCATTGCCGCTTGGCAACAATGTCCCGCGTGGCACCTGGCGTTTGGCGGTTCATGCAGATCCGGACGCGCCCGCCTTGGCAACCGCAACGCTGCTGGTGGAGGATTTCCTGCCGGAGCGGATCGACGTGGTGCTGGATCTGCCCGACGGGCCGATCCGGGCAGGTGACGTGCCGGAATTGGGGCTGCAAGCCGACTATCTCTTTGGCGCGCCTGCTGGCGATTTACCAGTGGAAGGCGAGCTGGTGCTGCGCGCGCGCTCAACGCTTGAGGAGTGGCCCGGCTATCGCTTTGGCCGTTATGACCAGCCGCCAGAGCCACGTTTCTCAGGGCTGAGCAGTCGGCAAGTCACCAATGCCGATGGCAGCGCTTTACTGACGCTCGACCTTCCCGAGGTCGAGGGCCCGCCGCATCCGCGCGATCTGACCCTGACGGTGCGGGTCTCCGAAGGCTCAGGCCGCCCGGTGGAGCGGCAGATCACCCGCAGCCTGGAGCCGCAAGGCGCATTGATCGGCATCCGTCCCCTGTTTGACGGCACCTTGCCGGAAGGCGGCGAAGCGCAGTTTGATCTGATTGCGGTCAATGCCGATGGCGCGCTGCCGGTGGACTGGACGCTGAACCGGGTCGAACGCCGCTATCAGTGGTATTCGCAGGGCGGGGCCTGGAATTGGGAGCCGGTGACGACACGAAGCCGGATTGCCAGTGGCAACGCCGCGCTCGGGGGTGACCCGGTGCGGATCACGCAAGCGGTCGATTGGGGCGAATATGAGCTGCGCGTCGAAAACGCCTCTGGTGCCTATACGATCAGTTCGACGGGGTTCAGCGCCGGTTGGTATGCGCCCGCCGATGCGGGCGGCACGCCAGATGTGCTGGAGGTTTCGCTTGATGCGGAGCGCTACCAGCCCGGCGACACCGCGCAATTGCGGATTGTGCCGCGCCAGGGCGGCACGGCGCTGATCCGGGTCATGTCGAACCGGTTGATTGACATGCAGATCGTGGAGCTTGGCGACACGCCGACCGAGATCGCCCTGCCAGTGACCGAGGAATGGGGCAGCGGCGCCTATGTCAGCGCAACACTGCTCCGGCCTGTGGCGGAGATCACCGCGCAGACGCCGGCCCGCACCTTGGGTCTGGCTCATGCGACGGTGGACCCGGGCGACCGGGCGCTGGAGGTGGCACTCGATGTGCCAACGGAAGCGATGCCGCGCGGTCCGTTGGACGTGGCGCTACGTGTGGAGACCGCCGCGCCGGGCGACACGATCTACGCCTCTATCGCAGCAGTCGATCTGGGTATCCTGAACCTCACAAGTTTCGATAGCCCCAATCCACAGGCGCATTATTTCGGCCAGCGCCGCCTCGGCATGGCGCTCCGCGATGTGTACGGGCGTTTGATCGACAGCCGCACCGGGGCCGAGGGGCGGGTGCGCTCTGGCGGCGACGCGCAGGCGGGCATGCGAATGCAGGCACCTCCCCCGACCGAGGCGCTTGTGGCCTTCCATTCCGGGCCACTCACTGTCGGCGCGGATGGGCTGGCGCGGGCTAGATTCGATATTCCATCCTTTAATGGCACCGTGCGGGTGATGGCGCTGGCCTGGTCGGAAACCGGCGTGGGCCAGGCCGAGGCCGATGTGTTGGTCCGTGATCCGGTTGTGGTCACCGCCAGCTTGCCACGGTTTATGGCGCCTGGAGACACGGCGCGGATGCTTCTGGAGATCACCCATGCCACAGGGCCAACCGGCGATATGCGGCTGAGCCTCACCTCCACGCCGGGGGTTAATGTCGGATTGATGCCGTTTGGCGTGAGCTTGGGCGAAGGCGAGACGGTCCGCCTGCCAGTACCGATCGTGGCTGGCAACGCGACCGGATTGCAGGAGATCACCGTCGCGCTGACCCTACCCGACGGCAGCGTGCTGACCAAACCGCTGGCTCTGCCGGTGCAGGTGAATGACCCCGAAGTGGCCGAGACCAGCTTTGTGGCCTTGAACCCCGGCGAGACCTTCACCTTGGACGCCACGGCTTTCACCGGGTTTCGCGCGGGTTCGGGTCGGGCGACGATCTCCGCCGGGCCGCTGGCGCGGTTCGATGCGCCGGGTCTCTTGCAGATGCTGGACCGCTATCCCTACGGCTGCACCGAGCAGGTGACCTCGCGCGCGATGCCGCTGCTCTATCTCTCTTCGGTGGCCGAAGCGATGGAGCTGACCACGGCGGATGATCTGGATCGGCGGATCAACCAGGCGATTGATGAGATCTTGGTGAACCAGGCGCAGAATGGCGGCTTCGGTCTCTGGGGCGCTTATTCCGGCGATCTCTGGCTGGATGCCTATGTCAGCGATTTCCTGTCCCGCGCGCGGGCGCAGGGATATCAAGTGCCGGATCTGGCCTTCAGCCGGGCGATCGACAATCTGCGCAACGAAGTCTCCTTCTATCCCGATTTCGAGGACGGCGGCGAGGATTTGGCCTATGCCTTGATGGTCTTGGCGCGTGAAGGCACGGCCTCGATGGGTGATCTGCGCTACTATGCGGATGTCAAAGCGGGCGCGTTCGGCTCGCCCGTGGCGCTTGGCCAATTGGGCGCAGCGCTGGCGATGTATGGGGATCAGCCACGCGCCGATGCGATGTTCCGCGCCGGTTACGCCATGCTACAAGCCGAGCTGCCGCAGCAAGAGGCCGCGATTTGGCGAAGCGATTACGGCACCAATCGGCGCGATGCGGCGGGGCTCTTGTCGCTTGCGGTCGGCTCGGGTTCCGATGCGCTGCCAATCCCCGATCTAGCGCGCGTGCTCACTCCGGTGGGACGCACCGTCTCAACCCAAGAAGCGGCATGGAGCCTTCTTGCCGCCCATGCGTTGATCGATGCCGATCCGATCTCGGACTTGCAGATCGACGGGCAGCCGGTCACCGGGCCATTGGTTGAAGTGCTGCGGGCGGGGGACACAACCACACGCACCATCACCAATGCGGGGGCCGAGCGACGCGACCTGACCTTCACCCGCTTTGGGGTGCCCGAAGGTGCGACCGAGGCCTTCGGCAACGGCTATCGCATCACGCGGAGCTATGTAACGCTCGAGGGGCAACCCGCCGATCCCGCCAACGTTCCGGTGGGCACACGGCTGGTGGCCTTGCTAACGGTGACCCCGTTTGACGGGCGGGAGGCGCGGTTGATGGTCAATGACCCGCTGCCCGCCGGGTTCGAGATCGATAACCCGAACCTCCTGCGCGGCGGCGATATCCGGGCACTGGACGGGTTTAACCTGGATGACGTCGCGACCCATACCGAGTTCCGGCAAGATCGATTCCTGGCCGCCGTCGATTGGCGCACGGATCGGAGTTTCCGCCTGGGCTATATCGTCCGCGCCGTCACGCCGGGCGGCTTCCACCATCCCGCCGCGAGTGTCGAGGATATGTATCGCCCGCAATATCGGGCGCAGACCGCCTCGGGTCGCTTGGTGGTGACGGAGTAACGAATGCGGTTTCGCGGCCCTCTGATCGCGCTGACCCTGCTCCTCTTGATCGGAGGCGTGGGGTTGGCGCGGCTGAATGCTTGGATTGAAGCAACCGACCTGCCGCCCTTGGTTCTGGCGACCGGGGTGGAGGTGGTCGATCAGGAAGGCACGCTTCTCCGCGCCTATACGGTGGAAGATGGGCGCTGGCGGTTGCCGGTCAGCTTGGCGGAGGTCGATCCGAGCTTCATCGAGATGCTGGTGACCTATGAGGATCGCCGGTTCTGGACCCATCCCGGCATTGACCTCCGGGCCTTTGCCCGCGCCGGGTGGCAGGCGCTGCGGAACGGGCGCATCGTGTCGGGCGGCTCAACCCTGACAATGCAAGTCGCGCGGCTGTTGGAGGATAGCGGCACAGGGGCCTGGGAGGGCAAGCTCCGGCAAATCCGAGTGGCGCTTGCGCTGGAACGGGTGCTGAACAAAGACGAAATCCTCACGCTCTATCTGCATCTGGCGCCCTATGGCGGCAATGTGGAAGGCATCCGCGCCGCGAGCCTGACCTGGTTCGGCACCGAACCGCGCCGCCTGACCGCCGCACAATCGGCCTTGCTGGTGGCCATCCCGCAAGCACCCAATAGCCGCCGCCCGGATCGCTTCCCCGAGGCCGCGCGTATGGCGCGCGACCGGGTTTTGGACCGGGCAATCCGGTTCGGTGGCCTGAGCGAGAGCGAGATTGCCTGGGCCCGCCGTGCCCCCATCCCAACCGAACGCCGCGACTTCCCAGCGCTGGCGCCGCATCTGGCGGATCGGATGATTGCAGAGCGACCCACTGCCATGCGCCATACCCTGACACTTGATGCAGGGCTGCAAGCGCAGATGGAAGTCTTGGCTGGCCAAGCTATGGCGGGGCGCGACGCACGGCTCACCGCCGCGATCATGGTGTTGGATCACCAAACCGGCACGCTGCGCGCCTCCGTCGGGGCGGCGGATTTTGCTGATGATGCGCGGCAGGGTTTTGTCGATATGACGCAAGCTCTGCGCTCGCCGGGCTCCACTTTGAAGCCATTGATCTACGGGCTGGGCTTTGAGGCCGGGCTGATCCATCCTGAAAGCATGATCGAGGACCGGCCTGTCCGGTTCGGCCGCTATGCGCCGCAGAATTTCGACAATGTCTTTCGTGGCGAGCTGAGTGTCCGCCGCGCTCTGCAAGCCTCGCTGAACATTCCTGTTGTGAGCCTGCTGGATGAGATGGGTCCGGCCGAGATGCTGACCCGTATGGACCGCGCCGGGATGCAGGCGGAGCTTCCGGACGGTGCGCCTGGCTTGGCGATTGGCCTGGGCGGCCTTGGCACGCGGATGGAAGATCTGATGCAGCTTTATGCGATGATCGCGCGGGGTGGGGAGGCGATGCCTTTGCGCGTCCGCACCGAAGAGAATGCCGGGGCCCGCACCCGTGTGCTCTCGGAAACGGCCGCGTGGTATCTGGGCGATATCCTCTCGGGCGTTGCGCCGCCGGCGAACGCGCCGCGCAATCGGCTCGCCTATAAGACCGGCACAAGCTATGGGCACCGCGATGCTTGGGCGTTTGGATTTGATGGGCGGCATGTGGTGGGCGTCTGGCTTGGCCGCGCCGATGGCGCGTCGGTGCCGGGCGCTTTCGGGGCGGAGGTCGCCGCGCCGCTGCTCTTTGAAGCGTTCGCGCGGCTTGGCCCTGATCTGGTGCCGCTCGCGCCGCCGCCTGTGGGGGCGCTCACCATCTCGCACGCGGAACTGCCCCTGCCGCTTCGCCGGTTCCAGCCGCAAGGCGGAGGCCGTGGGGATACCGACGCGCCAGAGATCGCGTTTCCGCCCGATGGCGCGGTTCTGGCGGCCTCGCCCGACCTGCCGCTCTTGGCGCGCGTCGATCGGGGAACACCGCCCTTCACCTGGCTCTGGAATGGACGACCTGTCGCAACGGGCGTGTTTGATAGACAGGTCGACCTGGGTGCAAAGACACCCGGCTTTGTCGAATTGACGGTGATTGATGCCGCTGGCCGGGCCGAGCGCGGGTTTGTCGAAATCGCCCGCTAACGCGATCTAACTCAAACATTCGAATCGCGGTTTCCCGCTTTTGCGTCAGATCGGCCTGCAATCCTTAGATTTCTGTCACGTTTCTCACAGGCTGGTGAGCGTAAGGCGCTGTTTTTGTGAGAGTTGTTGCGATTGATCA
>NZ_WVNW01000040.1 GCF_013179285.1 Roseobacter sp. HKCCD6576-2
CCGATGAACCGATGAACCGATGAACCGATGAACCGATGAACCGATGAACCGATGATACGCCAGACCCACCCAGCCCGCAAGTAACAGGCTGAATCTATTGTGGAAATTGGCGGTTTTTAGCCAAGCACTCGCTGGCCAATCAAATCGTTCCATACTGAACAATAGAACCAGCTTGCTGCCTTCAGGAAATTCCCAAATCCTATACTTGGATAGGAACCGACTATAATGAGGTTGGTGCCGACAGGAGTGGGCAAAAGCTGGGGGTGTTGGGGTAAGCTACAGGGGTTTTGATTACTGGAGGCTGACATGGACGTTCGGATTATTGTGGAAACGACTTCTGAAACGGGAGAGAAGCGGACGGAAGAGCTTCGCCGTCTCCGTCTGACCGACCAGTGTCATAGCGAGTTAAGGCTTAAGCTTGAGCAAGGGAAGACACTTCTGGCGCAATACCGAAGCGACGACACATGTCGCCAGCCTCGATTTTCCCAACCACAACATCAAGGTGACGCCTCTGATACTCCCGTCTGCACCGCATGTGGGCTCCGTCGATGAACAGGTCACAGGATGCTGACCGATGGCCTCGTTCTCCGGAGGTTCCACCTCAGTGATGTCTTCCGCGATCTTGCCTAGACGATTACGCACGGTGGTGTTGTATGGCATTGCACGAGGTAGGAAAGTCTCCAATATCCGAGCCGCTTCCCGGAACGAATGGCGTGCACCCAACTCCGCCTGAAGCCTCCGGAGTTCCGGCGTCGTGCGGTTCGGGAAGACTTGGGCAAACGGCGAAAACGAGCCGCGCTCTTTCGCGCAGCACGGACAGTTCCGAAGCGCTAGTGTTTAATAGGTGACGTTTCTTGTGACTAGTTGTTGCTCTTGGCCGGAGCGAGATCATGCCTCATCGGAATGTCTATGAGAGTCCTTCGTCAGAACGAAGCTCAGATCCATCTTCCGGAAGACATTTGTAGGAAATGTCAGCCGCATCCCGAAGTACCTCTGGCAGTTCTTTGCGAGCCATCTTTCGCAGGTTCGCAAGAGATAACTCGGCGTCGGCGGGGAAGCGGAGCGTTACCTCTATGGTGTGGCCAATCACATCGATGGTAACCGGCGGCTCGAAGTCTAGCTTGACTTGGACCAGGTTTGTCTTCGGATCATTGCTATCGAGCAGTCGCATATTCTGGACGCTATATTCGTATAATCTCATTGAGGGCTGCTCCGTGTGAACTGGCTTATAGCGTTTGCCTGCGCCGCAGATGGCTTATGCTGCGCAGACAGTCCATTCATCGGTTGCGGTTCTGGCTAGCGTAATCTGCCTATGCCGTTCGGCATCAAGATCAGCCAGCATCTCAAGACTACGAGACAAGTCTGGATCGCCAGTTGTGGATTCTCGATACAGCGCAGCCAACAGGCGAGGACCCGGACCATCCAAGCTGGTATTCGACTTGCGTTCCCATCGTTTGATGGATTGCCCATCAACGCCAAGTAAGTTGCCAAGCGTGCGCTGCGAGAGGTCCAGCTCGTGCCTCAGAAACCGGAATTCTGCCCCGGCCATCTGATCGGCACGATCAGCAATACGCAGGCCGATAGCAGCGTGTAGTCCGTCAACGTCGACAATCGAAACGCCAGCGCCATAAGGGGTGTCGTGGCGCTCAACGCCATTTACGAGCCAGACGTTGTCTAGGCCGCACTCTGTGTAGTGATAGCGAGACTGATCATTCATAGGCAAGCCTCCTTAGTAAACGGTGACTGCGAAGACGTAGAGATTGCTTTCGCGGATTGCGCAGTGCACGCTGACCTCCCGTCCGGTCCCGTGGTATTTCATTTTACCCTCGTAACTCGCTTTGGCTGGGTTCCATGTCGGTATCCCATTTATGTTGCCCTTACGTAGGACGTTCAGAACTTGCCGGAACGACACGTCCCGCTCATCCATTCGCTGCTTTAGATGGTCCGTCTGGACCACCATGTGTGAGAACTTCGCCCGCTCCCGAACAATGGTCTCAAACCTGTGCACTGGCATGGGGTCTGGGAACGGAATCAACTTCACCATAGGGTCAATATGTAACCAATGATTGAACAAAACAAGTCAAGAAGGAGTTATAAATAGGGTCATATTGACCCATATAAGCCCTTGCTTCCTTGAGTCTGAGTCCGGTTTGATCCCTTGGTTAACCGCCTGCTCAAACGCCCGGCGCAGGATGTAACGCTGGCCTACTGCTGGGCGCATGCCAGCCGCAAACTGCATGCCGTCACCCAGTCCGGCGGGGCACCAATCGCGCGAGAAGGCCTGGCCCAAATCCAGGCGCTCTATCGCATCGAAAAAGATCTGCGCGGCCTACCTGCAGACCAACGCCGCGCTGCACGGCAGGACCACTCAAAACCCATCATCGATGCCTTCGAGCTTTGGCTCGCCCAAAGCCGCGCCCGCGTCTCGGTTAAGTCACCAACTGGCGAGGCCCTGAAATACATCGCCAAATACTGGCACGGGTTGTACCTGTTCCTCAGTAATGGCCGCATCGAGCTTGACAACACCCCCGTCGAGCGCGCCATCCGTCCCATCTCCCTGAACCGCAAGAATGCGCTCTTCGCAGGACATGATACCGGCGCACAAAACTGGGCCGTCATCGCCTCGTCGATCGAGACCTGCAAGCTTAACGGGATCGAACCCCACAGCTATCTGTCTGGTGTCCTGACCGCCATTCGCCGAGGGGCACAAACAAACGCACATCAACGAGTTGCTGCCCGGGAACTACGCTGAAGCCGTGTGACCGGCGCACCGCTTACTCTGAAGCGTATTCTAAACCTGACCGGGCTGCGATTACGCGGCTCGTGTGGCGCAAAGGATGAGTTCCTTCTCGCAGCAATCGCACAGAACCTCAGAAAGCTCGCCAAGCTCAGGCCCAAGACCGTCCGATCGGAGATCACGGCATGATCTGAGGCATCAGATCAGCCGATTTGGGAGGCGACTAGATCAGAATCCGGCACACACCACTCGCGCGGACACTCGAGCGACAATCGCCCGATCAATTAAGTCGAGTTCTTCAACAGAATCCGCCCTTGGTGTTTTTTGCTGTCCCGCGGCAGGGCGGAAGCCTAGGCCGGCGACGTTGTCCAGAGATTAGAGATCGGGACCGCCGCAACGCGTTCTCCAAACGGAACCACGTCTGCGCCATCGTACAGAACTGCTCCAAATGCAAAGCGATCTCCGCAGACGTCGGCGAGGGTCTTCAAGCCGCCAAAATCTGATGTGCGTACCGTTGCAGATGCCTTGATCTCAAGTCCGGCGATCGTCCCGTCGTCCCTCTCAAGAACGATATCCACCTCCCGCATCTCCTGATCGCGATAATGGTATGGTGTCAGGCGCATGTCCGTCCCCGTCATAAGCTTCATGACTTCCGAGAACACAAAACTCTCGAGCAGCGCGCCAACTAAATCACGGTTCTTCCGCACCCGTTCAAATGTCAGACCGCGCGTCGTGGCAAGAACAGCCGTATCCAGAAAATGCAGCTTGGCTGTCTTCGTAATCCGTTTGATCGCGTTGGTGTACCAGGGCTGCAACGTGAACACCAAAAACACTTGCTCAAGCAAACCGACATAGCGCTGGCTTGTCTTGTGGCTCACATTGATGCTCGAGCCGAACCGAGAATAGTTGACCAACTGACCGGAATACTCCGCGAGAAACCGAACAAACTTTGGGAGCTCCGTCAGCTTCTCAACGTCCGCGATGTCCCTGAGGTCTCGGGTGAGCACCGATATTAAGTATGAGCGTACCCAGTCCTGCCTGCGTTGCTCGTTCCCACGCGACAGAGCTTCCGGAAAGCCACCTTGCAGAATGATCTGCAAGAGGTCATCGCCAAGCGCAAGATTCTTGGTGTATCGAAACTTTCCCTCGAAGAGCTGATCCAAGAAATTTGCCGCGCCGCCTTCAATCTCTGAACGGGCAAGTGGAAGCATGTTCAAGGTCTCCATGCGCCCCGCGAGACTGTCCGCGACCTTCGGCAGCGTCAAAACATTTGCGGACCCTGTCAGCAAAAAACGTCCGGGGCGGTAGTCCTCGTCAATAGATTTTTTGATGGCCAGAAGGAGCTCAGGAACCCTTTGGACCTCGTCAATCGTCGCAGTATCCAGACCTCGTACAAACCCGGCGGGATCGGCCATAGCGGCTTCGAGTACCGTCTGGTCGTCTAATGTGATGTAGGTCCTATCGTCACCACCCACATTTTGCACAAGCGTTGTTTTACCTGCGCGCCTCGGTCCAACGACCAGCACAACTGGAGTGTCTGACAGCGCTTCACGCAATCGGGGATCGAGAAGTCTTTTGAACATGATCTTGTGGGGCCAACAAATTGAAAGCGTGACCTTCGGTAATTGGGAATCCGGCACCTGTCAATTGGGAGTCAAGGCTCCGGCAATTGGGAGCCACATTGCTTGACGATGCGTAAGTCAGGTACCAATGGCAGTTGCAGAAAGCGTCTCTGCGCAGGGGCCCGCTCCGTGATCATGAGCTATAGGATGCAGTTCTATAACTCATGAATGGTCCAGATTTGAGCGATAGACCGTGTGACTTTGCCGCTCAGTTGTCATCCGGCAGCCAGTCTCGCATCCGCAAGCTGCTGTCGATCCGGCAGATCCTGCAGGCTCTCCAGATCGAAGGCAACCAGGAACTGCTCCGTCGTCACATAGGTGTAGGGCGCGCCGCGGCGACCGGGGCCCT
>NZ_WVNW01000041.1 GCF_013179285.1 Roseobacter sp. HKCCD6576-2
TCATAGCTCAGCAAGCGCCTCGCGCGCTCGTAGGACAGGGCGCAAAACAAAATCAAGCACACGGGTGGTGCTGGCTTGTAGTTCAGCTTCAACCACCATGCCGTTGCGCAGTTCACGACCGGATCCGATCCAGCGATCTTTATCGGCATCATCAATTCGAATGGTCACGATGAAGGCGGCGGGTAAACGCTGGTCAGTTGGGTGTGGGACGGTATCGGCGCCGATCCGAAACACCTCGCCGCCCAGGGTACCATGCACTGTAAAGTCATAGGCAGTAACTTTGAGCGTCGCCCGCATAGCGTGTGTGACAAAGCCAATATCTTGGGGCTCAACGCGCACCTCGATCAACAGTTGATCCTCGTCCGGGACGATCTCCAGGATCGGTTCTCCAGGTCCGACCACGGCTCCCAGAGTTGAGAAGAAGAGCTGGTTGACGGTGCCAGCGGATGGCGCCTCGACGATAGTGCGCGCAAGCTGATCCTGGCGCCCCGCCAAGGTTGAGGTCAGAACATCAATCTCGGCGATCACCTCGGACAGTTCTGCGGCCACGGCGCGACGCTGCTCGGCAATAAACCCCGCCAGTTCGGTCTCAAGCTCAACCAGCGCGAGTTCCGCGTTGAGCATCTGTAGCTCAGGGACTGCTCTGGTCGCGACCAGCGGTCGGAGCAAGCTCACCTCTTGCTCACGCAGACTGATGCTCTGTTCCAGTTGTGAGACTGTCGATGCCTGTAACTCAGTACGTGTCTCAAAGACGAGTTCTTCGCTGCGCGACAGGTCAGGCCGACGTGCGGAGAGCTCGGCGGGGACTTGTAGAATATCATCTTCATTTGCCTCGGCCTCAAGACGGATCCGGCGGATTTCAAGAGCAGTGATCTGCTGCTCGAGCTCTGCCACACCGGCCTCAAAGCGGGTCGGATCGAGCCGCATCAGTTGCTGACCGGCGGCGACACGGTCCCCCTCCTCCACCTCGATCGCGATGAGAATGCCGCCCTCAAGGTTCTGGACAATCTGTGTCCGGGTTGCGGTGACGACTTGTCCTTCGGCGCGGACCACACGAGCCAGTTCTGCGACACTGCTCCAGCCGACCACGGCGCATAGTGTGAGCACGCAGAGCCAGATAATCGTCCTGTCTCGACCGGCCGCTTTTCGTTCTTCTTGCAGGGGATCGAAGACGGCCATTCATCCACCCTCCGCAACTGGTGCAGGGTTGGCGTTTTGCTTGACGTCGTCGCGTGTTTCAGCCGATGCGTGATCTGGCCTGCTGGTGGCGTCCACGCGCCGTTGCGCGGCGGAAAGCTTCTCGAGAATCTCATCTCTTGGCCCGTCAGCAACGATACGGCCTTTGCCCATGATGATGATCCGGTCGACCAGGGACAGAATTGGTGTGCGATGAGTCGCTACGACAAGTGTGCCCTGTGCGTTCCAGGTGCGGAGTTGCTCGATGACGTGAGCTTCGAGGCTCGTGTCAAGGCTGGCCGTCGGTTCATCAAGCAGCATAGTGCCGGGACGCAACAGGAAAACGCGGGCTAGCCCGACCGACTGACGCTGACCGACCGATAGGCCGGTGCCGCCATCTTGGAGCACCATATTGAAGCCGCGAGGGTCCGAGCGCACGACTGTTCCGAGACCTGCCTTTTCGATGGCGGACATGAGATCGTCGTCGGACAGGTTCTGCCGGCCTAATGTAAGGTTGTCCCGCAACGTGCCGCGGAAAAGGACTGTGTCTTGAGACAAGTAGGCGACAGCCCGGCGATATGTGTTGGGATCGATCTGGTGAATATCGGTGCCATCAATCGAGACACGTCCCGTATTGGGGGAGTAAACCCCAGATAACAGCCGCAGAAGCGTCGACTTACCGGACCCGTTGGGTCCCAGAAGCGCGATACGCTCGCCCCGCTGAATATGTAGTCGGGCCACATCAAGGGCAGGCGCGGCCCCCTCGGAAAAACTATAGGTGACGCGCTCCATTGATAGCTCGCCCGGTTGGGCACCACGTTTGATCAGCGGCGCGTCTGGCGCAACGTCTGAGGGTCCATCCGCAATGACCTCCAACCCGTCAAGGGCTGTGCTCACCTGGTGCCACCGCATCAGGACGGTGCTTAAGCGCGCCATCGGAGACATGGCGCGAGAGACGAGGATTGAGGTGGCGATGATCGCCCCAACGGTCATCGCGCCTTCGAATACTTGATAGACCGAGGCAGCAATGGTCAGCGCGTATGCTGCCTGCTGGACACTTGTCGCCCATTGCGTGAGACCGACGGATAGGGCGCGTTGCCGAAAGGACGAGTCTGCGATCAATGCGCTGATGTCTTTCCATTGATCTGCAAAAAACGCCTCTGCCCGGGTCAGTTTGACCGTTTCCAACCCATAAGAGACTTCGTTGATGAGGCGCCCTGCTGAGGTTTGTGCCCCAAGCGAGGAGGCCGCTATACGCAACATGCGCCGCTTAAACAGAAACGGCGGGATCGTCATCAAGACTATGCCGACCGCAGGGACAATCACAACCGGGCCTGCGATCCAGTAGACAAGGAGGAGAAAGAGCAAAGAGAACGGAACATCCGCGAGGGCGCCCACAGCTGCTTCGGTTACAAACTCCCGCACAGCACCAAACTCTCGCATGAGCTGTGACAGACGACTGGCCCTTGGTGTTGACGGGCCCATCTTCAAGGCAAAGAGGCGGCGCAGCAAATCGGCAGAAGCTTCCACGTCAAGTCGGCGGCCGGCCCGATCCATGACCCGCGCGCGGGCTACTCGCATGACGGCTTCGAGAACGACGGCAACAAAAACCCCGATCAAGAGCACCCAGAGTGTCTCTTCCGAGCGGTTCGGGATGACCCGGTCATAGACCTGAAGCGCAAAGAGCGAAGTCACAACCGCGAGAATATTTGCGACCAGGGAGGCCGCGAAAACACTGCCCAGAGGCGTTTCCTTGGAAAAGGCTCGTGACCAGAACCAATGACGTCGGGCGCCAATAACGTCTTGCTCAAGCGCAACCCGATCAAGAGATTTGCGCAAAGCGAGCGCATCGCGCGTTGCGACGGCCTGCAGGCTGCGCAACGGAAGCACGCGCCCCTCGCCCGGAAGATCTGGATCGGAGAGTGTCACTGTCTCACCATCGGAGGCGATCACCACCACCCATGTCTCGTCCTTCAGACGCAGACAGAGCGGCAGCGGGCGATCTATGCGCCGAGACGTGCGTAAGGGCGCAAGAACGAGATCATTGCGCTGCAGGAGCCAGCGCAACTCATGCACGTTGTTTCCGGCTTCGGCCAAGCTCCGCGGATCGACTGTTGCGCCAACCAAAGCGGCCTGTGCACCAAGCGCTTGTCCGAGCTTCATAGAGGCCGTAGAAAACGGGGCGTCGGTCATTGAGCATCACCCCAGGCAACCAGCGCCCCTTCAAGGGCGGCTCGACGCATCTGTAGACGCAGAATCTCGGCGCGGGTCGAAATCAGATCGCGCTCCGCTTGAAGGAGGGTTCGATAGACAGTGATACCGTCGG
>NZ_WVNW01000042.1 GCF_013179285.1 Roseobacter sp. HKCCD6576-2
TCATCGGTTCATCGGTTCATCGGTTCATCGGTTCATCGGTTCATCGGTTCATCGGGCCGCCACTGCGCCTTGGCGCACACCGCAGCGCTGACCGGTTACATCATTCTGACAGCCTAACACCCGGCCGCAAGTCGGCCATCGCGCGTGGATCAATTGGCGATCTGATCAGGGCTTCTGGATTGGATGGCTTTACGCGGTTGTCCCCGGCCGCCATGATGGCGGTTACCGGTGCGAGATCAGTTGCAACTCCCTTAAACTTTTTACGGCGATCAGAACGGACGGCGCGAAAGCAACGTGGCCGACCGCCAACTGTGGGTCGCTTCCGGTTGAGGCTCACACAACGCCTCTGGCCGATGCCGCTGCCAAGTCCTGCATTTCTGCCACCCCACTGACCGCCTGACGGGCAGGGCCTTGCCCCGATTGTGCTCAAGTCCCTCACAGGAGAGTTTCACAATGAGAAGCCAGTCCTCAGACACCCAGCCCGCCCTTCGCCCGCTTAACGTCTCTGTTCGAGGTGGCCGCTTGACCAAGATCAAGGGCCGGGTAGCGGGCATTGCGCCTGGGCTTTCGGTCGTGGCAACTGCTGCGGTGACGCTTGCGGGTGGCGCGGACCAAGCGGCGGCTCAAGCACTCAATGCGTGCGGGCCAGACGCACCCGGTCAAGACACCGCCACATGTGACGCTCCCACTGACCCTGGCACGAACCCCTATGCTGATGGCATCACCTATAACAATTCTGATGGGCTCACTCTGATCCTTAACGAAGATGACATCACGGTGCGCGGCTCTGGGGCGCGGGTGGTGGGGTCGACGTCAGGCGAGGGTGATATTTCTATGCACTTGCAGAACGGCAAAGTCATCACGGATGGGTCAGCTGCGTTCGCGCCCGGTCTTTTTGCGCAGATCAAGAACGAGGAGAGTACAGCCTCCGTGACGGCGCAAGTGGGCAAAGGAGGGGAGGTCAATACGGTTGGCCTCCATCACTATGGAGTTTTGGTGAGCAACAGCGGTCTTGGCGCTGCGACGGCGGAAATGGACGGCGACGCGGTTACCACGCATGGGGCAAATACTCATGCGCTTTTTGCGGAGATCGAGAACGAGGAGAGCACAGCCACGGCGACGGCGCGTCTGATCAAAGGGGAGATCACGACGACAGGCGGGACAGAGGCAGCCCCAGGGGTATTCGGTCTCGGGGCTCATGGACTTTTTGCGCAAACCGCTGGCGATGGGGCTGCGCTTGCTCAGATGGATGGCGGCGCCATCACCACGAGTGGTGCATCGGCGCGCGGGCTCTATGCGGAGACCAGGGCTGGTGAGAGTACAGCCACGGTGACGGCGCGTCTGACCAAAGGGGATATCAGTACAGGAGGGCGCGGGGCCGATGGGCTCCATGCGCTCACCTTGGGTACCGGGGCTGCGCTTGCTCAGATGGATGGCGGTACCATCACCACGAGTGGCGCATCGGCGCGCGGGCTTGAGGCGTGGATCTTCAACAGTGATAGCTCCGCCACGGTGACGGCGCGTATGACCAAAGGGGATATCAATACAGGAGGGGGCGAGGCCTATGGGCTTGATGCGAGCACCTTTGGCACTGGGGCTGCGCTTGCTCAGATGGAGGGAGGGACAGTCACCACGCTCGGAGAGGATGCCTACGGCCTGTTTGCGTTGTCGCGTGGTGGTCAGGCAAAGGCCATCCTTGGCACGGACGCCACTGTCAGGGTTTACGGAGCGGATGCAGACGGGATCCGCGCTGGGGGTGCAACAGGCTTTGACGTGGATGTTGCCGGGGAGGTGACAGGCGGCGCTGGCAACGGCGCAGCGATCCGAGCGTTCTTCCTCCTCGGCTCGCCGCCGCCATCCGACGCCAGTGGGACAATTGATATCGCCAGCACGGGCAAGGTGACGGCGGGATTGTCTGGCTATGCGATACAGGTCGACGGGTCTGGCGCTGCGGTCATCACCTCGGCAGGGACCATCGAAGGGGATATTCGTCTTGGGGCGGGCAACGACATCCTGACCCTGGCAGGTGGCAGTTTCACCGGGAATCTTTATGTCGGTGACGGCGATGATACCGTCACGATTTCCGCCACCACCGTGTATGACAGTTCCAAGATTCTGGACGGCGGCGCGGGCGATGATCGGCTGACGCTGCATGGCCAGACCCTGACCACTATGGAGAACCTCCGCAACTGGGAGCATCTGACGCTGGCGGAGACGGAGCTGAGCCTGGAAGGGGTTGGCACACTGGAGGCGGGCCTGTCCATCGAGGCGGGGTCTGAGTTCCGCGTGACGGGCGGGGGCCGGGGCGCCCCCACCGGGGCTCCCAGTGCAGGTCACGTGGCCAGCGCGTCTGGTGAGGGGATGACCATCAGAGGGGATGTGATCAATGCGGGCGCCGTGACCTTGAGCGTTCAGGACGGGAAGACGGGGGATGTGATCACCATTGACGGGGATTACACCAACACCGGATCGGGGAAGAGCGCGTTTGTCCTGGATACGGTTTTGGAGGGCGCCGGTTTTGCCACCGACAGGCTTGTGATCACCGGCGATACGTCTGGCGAGATTGGGCTATCGCTTGCGGGCCTGGACAGCGCGGGTGCTGAGGTCACAGAGCTGGAGATCGACGTGGTGTCAGTTGGCGGAGCGTCCAACGGGACGTTCCGCCTTATGGATGGCAACTATGTCACGTCAGACGGGGAGCATGCGGTGATTGCGGGGGCATATCTCTACAGGCTGGCCGAGACGGCCGACGGTTGGGCGTTGAGCGCGCTTTCAAGCACCGGTGAGGTACACTATGGACCGTCAGCGCCGATCCATGACAGCTATGGCGCGTCGCTGCTGGCCTTCAATGCGCCCTCTGCGCTGCGCGGGCGGGGCAGCTCGCAGGACTTCCGGACCCTGGCCTGGGGCGGCGCAGGTGCTGATGCGGCCGGCCAGGACACGGGCGCGCCGCTGTGGATCCAGATGGGCACGGAGCAGC
>NZ_WVNW01000043.1 GCF_013179285.1 Roseobacter sp. HKCCD6576-2
TGAGAAAAGACGAAAAACTCTTGCCCTCGGCGGCAGAAGGTTGGGTAGCGGAGCACATCCTCATTGTTCCAGTCGCGTCCGGGTCTCAACGCTACCTTCATATCCACTTTTGCGGCAGCGTCCATCTCTTCCGCTGTTCTGTCCGCTGTGAAAAAGGAAGCGAAATGTGAAAGTACACCACCCTGTTCCCCATCAAAGCCAAGCATCTCTTCCAGTGTAGACCTGAATGCTCCAACACCCAAGTCAATCTCTTTGACGCCATCTTGTAAGGCGCGCCGTAGCTGCTCAGTGTCCAGTTCAGCTCTTAAGTGAAATCTTGCTGGGTCATCGTCCGGATGAAAAGCCAACAAAAGCGCGGAAAGGTATCTTGCCACAGAGGACTCGCGAACGGCTGAATTGTGCGTGGTCCACATGAGATGATCTCCGTCAAGCAAGCACAGGACCTGCGCTTGCACGAACTCCATGCCATCCGGTGCGTTCGCTTCTTCAGCGTCTAATTGGGCGGCGCGCTCTAGCGCTGGAATTACGGCGGCAGTAGCACCCTCCTGTACTGCAATTAGACTCAGGAAGATACGGCCATTTCTGTCAATGCGACGCGCAATTATGCACTCAAGCTCATCGGAAAGGGAAAAGGTTGCTTCGCCGTCCCATTCATCTAGTGCTGTCGCCACCTTTTCGGTTAGGCTCGCCCCTTCGTTATGCTCTTCGAACCAGAAAGCTCGACGATAATGGCCAGTTTTTCTCATCTCGATTTCCGCTACGCTGTTTGCAAAAGGGGATACTCTCAGCAAACTGCAACAAACGAAACTAACAGTCCATCTTCAATCTAACATGTACCAGCGCCACTCCACCCTGGCATCAGTCAGACTTTTGCAGGCAAAAGTCGCCTCCACCACCCCAATCTGCCTTCAACGGGCTCAAGATGAACAGCTTCAGTTGTCCATTTTCAGCGCGCTAATAAACGCGCTTTGGGGAATTTCGACTTTCCCAAACTGGCGCATCTTCTTCTTCCCGGCTTTCTGCTTGTCGAGCAGCTTCCGTTTCCGCGTCGCATCGCCGCCGTAGCATTTCGCGGTCACGTCTTTCCGCAGGGCGGAGAGCGTCTCACGAGCGATGACTTTGCCGCCGATGGCCGCCTGGATCGGGATCTTGAACATGTGGCGCGGGATCAGGTCTTTGAGCTTTTCGCACATGGCCCGGCCGCGCATTTCGGCGCGGTCGCGGTGGACCATCATCGACAGCGCGTCGACCGGTTCGTCATTCACCAGCACCTGCATTTTGACCAGCGCGTCCTCGCGGTAGCCGATCATCTGGTAGTCGAAGCTGGCATAGCCTTTGGTGACGGATTTCAGCCGGTCGTAGAAGTCGAACACGACCTCGTTCAGCGGCAGGTCATAGACCACCATCGCGCGGGTGCCGGCATAGGTGAGGTCCATCTGGATGCCGCGGCGGTCTTGGCAGAGTTTCAGGACATCGCCGAGGTATTCATCGGGGACCAGGATGGTGGCTTTGATCCGGGGTTCTTCGAGGTGGTCGACATGGGTCAGGTCGGGCATGTCGGCGGGGTTGTGCAGCTCCCGCATGGTGCCGTCGCGCATGTAGATATGGTAGATCACCGAGGGCGCGGTGGTGATCAGGTCGATATCGTATTCGCGTTCGAGCCGGTCGCGGATGACTTCGAGGTGCAGGAGGCCGAGGAAGCCGCAGCGGAAGCCGAAGCCAAGGGCTGCGGAGGTTTCCATCTCGTGGGAGAAGGAGGCGTCGTTCAGCGCCAGTTTCTCGATCGCGTCGCGGAGGTCTTCGAATTGCGCGCTGTCGACCGGGAAGAGGCCGCAGAAGACAACGGGTTGCGAGGGTTTGAAGCCGGGGAGTGCGGTTTCCGCGCCTTTGCGCTCATGGGTGATGGTGTCGCCCACGCGGGTGTCGCGGACCTGTTTGATCGACGCGGTGAGGAAGCCGATTTCGCCCGGGCCCAGTTCGGCAATGTCTTCCATTTTCGGGCGGAACACGCCGAGCCGGTCAACTGGGTAGGTGCCGCCGGTGCCCATCATCTTGATCCGGTCGCCTTTCTTGATCACCCCGTCGATGACGCGGATCAGGACGACGACGCCGAGATAGGGGTCGTAATAGCTGTCGACCAGCATGGCTTTGAGCGGGGCGTCGCGGTCACCGTTGGGGGAGGGGAGGCGGGTGACGATGGCCTCCAGCACGTTGGGGATGCCCAGGCCGGTTTTGGCGGAGATCTCGACGGCGTCATGGGCTTCGATGCCGATGACGTCCTCGATTTGCGCGCGAACCCGGTCGGGCTCGGCTGCGGGCAGGTCGACTTTGTTGAGGACCGGCACGATTTCGTGGTCGGCGTCGATGGCCTGGTAGACATTGGCCAGCGTCTGCGCCTCGACGCCTTGGGAGGCGTCCACGACCAGGAGCGAGCCTTCGACGGCCTGCATCGAGCGGGAGACCTCATAGGCGAAATCCACATGGCCCGGCGTGTCGATGAGGTTGAGGATATAGGTTTCGCCATCCTGGGCGGGGTATTCGATGCGGACGGTGTTGGCCTTGATGGTGATGCCCCGCTCGCGCTCGATATCCATGCTGTCGAGGAGCTGCTCCTGCATATCCCGCGCGGCCACGGTGCCGGTGAGTTGGATCAACCGGTCGGCCAGGGTGGATTTGCCGTGGTCGATATGCGCCACGATGGAGAAATTGCGGATGCGGGAGAGGTCGGTCATGGACGGCCCTTGGGTGTGTGTTTCAAGGGGATGTAGCCGAGAGCCGGGGTGGAGGGAAGGGGGATGCGCGGTGGGGCCGGCGAATGCTGGATGAAAGCTCCAGCGGAGCTTTCAAGCCGCGAAGGGGCGCGGCAAAGGGCGTATTTCGTTGAAAAACTCGAGCTTGATCGGGAGGTAAGTCGCTGATTCAATTCTT
>NZ_WVNW01000044.1 GCF_013179285.1 Roseobacter sp. HKCCD6576-2
TGCACGCTTAAGACGACAGAGCCGTCATTATTGGTCACATCACCTGCGATGGTCAGGACGGTGGGGGTGTCACTTTGCTGGCCAAACGCGCGGAACTCAGACCCGGCGTCGATGGACAGACCCGTCTCCAGCCTACCAACCCGATCCAGGCTGAGGGTCGTGTCGTTCAGCGTGAGATGCTCCCAGTTGATGACGTTCTCCATTGAGGTCATTGTCCGGCCACTCAAGATTAGCTGATCGTTATCGCCCGCACCACCGTCCAGAACGTGGGGAAAGTCAAAACTGGCTGCGGAAGAAATCGTGACGGTATCATCGCCTGCACCGGCATCGAGATGCCCGGTGAAGCTGCCGCCCGTCAGGTTCAAGGTATCGTTGCCCGCCCCAAGACGAATATCCCCATCGATGGTCCCCGCCGAATTGATGACCGCAGCGCCATTCCCATCCACTATCGCAAGGCCAGACCTCCCCGCCACCACCCGGCCGGTGCTGGCGATATCGATCGTCCCGCCGCCGTCGGCATCGGAGACCGTTCGGATCGCGGCGCCGTCGAGCCGACCCGCAACAGACGGGTTACGTGCGTCAGCGCCGCCCATCACAAACCCGGCTACGTCTATGTCAAACTCTTTTACACCCAGTAAAACCCGATTGGCGATGTTTCCGGGCTCCACCCAAAGACCTGAAACGCGGATCCCGTCTGACCCCTCTCCTAAAGCCGTGACAGCGGCATCCCGACCTAAGTTGACACTCGTCTTTGCCCGCGCTTGCGCATCACTCTGCACAGCGCCAACGCCCTCCGCTACCGCCCAAATGCCGTGAGAGTTTCGCCCAATCGTGGTGACTGCGCCATCACCCTCACCCATGTCCACGACCACGTCCGCAGAGCCATTGGTGTCCGCCAAAATCCCATGGGATCCGGTAAAGCTGCCGGAGGCGTTCTGCGTCACGATAGACCCTCCGGTCATTTCGACCCTCACCTCTTCGTCATTGTCCGGGCTGTCAATGCGCGCATAAAGCCCATGAGCGCCCTCGGCATTCGTGGTGATGCCGCCATCGTGCATTTCTATCAGCGCTTTGGCTTGGCCGGTACTACCGGCTAACACATGAGCTCCATGGGCAAAGTTATCGTGAGTGGTGATCGTCCCGCCACCCATTATGGCCGTCACATTCCCCGCAACCGTCGCACTGTCCGCGGTGTTCCGATTGGCATTGAAGATAGAGAACGCCTGAAGCCCGTGAGATTGGTTTGCATGCGTGGTGATCGTGCCATCGATCATTTCTGCCGTCGCATCGCCATAGCCATGGGTAAACGCCCGAACCCCAGATGAATTGTGACGCAGCGTCGTGATCGTCCCTCCGGTCATTCTCGCCGTCATGTTGGCCTGACTATCCCGGGCGCTCTGCTCGGACTCCGCCGTAACCGCGTGAGAGCGCGACCCATTCGTGGTGATTGTTCCGCCCTCCATCTGCGCAATTACAGAGGTGTGTTCGCTGCTAGAACGGGTCGACGCCCTCACGCCTACACCGCCACTCTGTTCGTCAGCATTAGTGTTTTCTGTTATGATTTCGCTATCCGCTCCGGTCATTAACGCCGTCAGCGTGCCCACATACGTGGTTTCGTGGGCATAGGCATGAATCGCGGCCCCCACCTGATCTCCTTTCGTGATGATCGTTCCGCCCTCCATCCTCGCAGTCACATCACCACCGCTCACTGTCTCACTACCCTGCCTAGTCATGGTGACCGCCGAAACCCCCTCGGAAAACGTACCGCCAACAGTAATCTCTCCGGCGGCCATGACCGCTGTCGCCTCGGCTGTGCTCTCGTCGTTTCCAATCCGTGCCCGAAGCCCAGAAGAACCATCACCATTTACAGTGATGTCCCCGTCACCATTCAGTCGGGCCTCCACATTTCCAGTTCCTGTGGTGCTCGCCGAAACCCCGTGATTCCCAACACGATTGTTCGTGGCGTTGACGGTCCCGTTCCGCATGCTCACAGAAACATTCTCGTCACCTCCATAAGTCATTTCCACCCCATCGCCGCGCACAGTGAAATCAGGATGGTCTGGCAGTGTCAGAGTGTGAACCGCATCTGCATGAGTATAGACAATGCCAGAATCGTAGGTGACAGCGGGACATGTGGCCACGCCATCTGTTGCCGTACACGCGGCCTGTGCTGCGCTGCCGCTGAATAGCACTGCAGCCGTCGCCACGACCGAAAGCCCCGGCGCGATGCTGGCCACCCGGCCCTTGAACTTGGTCAAACGACCACCCCGAACAGAGACGTTGAGCGAGCGAAGGGCGGGCTGGGTATCTGAGGACTGGTTTGTCATTTTTGAAACTCTCCTGTGAGGGATTTGAACACAATCGAGGCAAGGCACCGCCCTGCCCGTCAGGCGGTCAGTGGGGTGGCAGAAATGCGGGCATAGGTATGGGTATCGGCCGGAGGCGTTGCTCCAAGCCCAACAAGAAGCGAGCCACCGTCAGGGATCGGCCGCGGTCCGTCCGCACCGTCCGTTCTGATCGGGGTAAGACGTACGAGGTCGTTGCAGTTGATCTCGCACCGGTAACGGCCACATCGCGCGTCACTGCAGCCGAGGACGCCCCCGTTCAGACCATCCCATCCGGAAACCGAGATCGGAGACGGTCGCGTTTGGCCGTCCAATCCAGATACAGGGATCAGAAGGCCACTTAACTCACGAGCACCAGTTAGCCCATGAGCAATACCCGGCTCGAGGCCGGGTGTCAGACTGTCAGGAGGAGAAGACCGGTGAGTTCTGCTGCCTACGCCCCGCGCGGCATGAACCGATGAACCGATGAACCGATGAACCGATGAACCGATGAACCGATGAACCGATGA
>NZ_WVNW01000045.1 GCF_013179285.1 Roseobacter sp. HKCCD6576-2
TGACCCAGCCCCCTGAAATCAGGCCATTGAGGTGCTAGTAATCCGTCCAAGCAAAGGATGGACTATGAAACGCAGATTTTCAGATGAACAGATCATTGGGATGATCAAGGAATACGAGGCTGGCGTGAAGGCGCAGGATCTGTGCCGGAAGTATGGGATCAGCGATGCCACGTTTTATAAGTACAAAGCCAAGTTCGGCGGGATGAACGTATCGGACGCAAAGAAACTGCGGGCGCTCGAAGACGAGAACAATCGTCTTAAGCGCATGCTTGCAGATGCCATGTTGGACAATGCCGCACTGAAAGACCTCGCGACAAAAAACTACTGACGCCCGATGTCAAAAGACGGGCCGTGTCGGATGTGATGGAGCGGCACGGCTTGTCTGAGCGTCGGGCGTGTGAACTGGCTGATCTTCACAGGTCTGTCTTTCAGTACAAAAAGCAGGACCAAGGCGATGATGCCCTGCGCAAGCGGCTGCGTGAATTGGCAAATGAGCGTCGCCGGTTCGGGTATCGCCGTCTGGGCATCTTACTGGCTAGGGAAGGCTTTGAGGTGAACCACAAGAAGCTGTTCCGGCTGTATCGCGAAGAAGGGCTGACAGTCCGTCGCAGACGGTCGCGCAAGCGGGCTTTGGGGACGCGTAGGCCAATCCTGGTGCCGGATCGCGCCAATCAGCGCTGGTCCCTGGACTTTGTGTCTGACGCGTTTGCAGATGGCCAGCGGTTCCGCGTGCTGTGCGTCGTGGATGATTGTACGCGCGAGGCGCTGGCAACCGTCGTGGATCGTTCCCTATCTGGTGCCCGCATGACCCGTGAACTGGATGAGTTGATCCGCAGGCGCGGCCAGCCGGACATGATCGTCTCTGACAATGGAACGGAAATGACATCGCATGCCGTGCTGCGTTGGTGCCAAGAAACCGGTGTTGGCTGGCATTACATTGCGCCTGGAAAACCGATGCAGAATGCCTTTGTGGAGTCATTTAATGGTCGGCTCCGCGACGAATGCCTCCGGTCTTAGGTAGCAAATGCACCAACTGATTGACTGAACGCATGAGTGAGAACAATATGTGAACATTCTTTCTTGGAGAAGTTCACATGGCGCAGCATTTTCTGTTGTCGGCAGCGGCGCGGACCCTGTCTCTGAAGGCAATCTTTTCGGAAGGCGAAGACACGGCTTACGCTCGTTTCCGTCGGCTGCGCTGGCCGGAGACCGATGGTGCACCGGTCTGTCCGACGTGCGGCTGCCTAGATATCTATGATCTGACCACCAGGCGCCGGTTCAAGTGTGCCGCGTGCCACCGCCAGTTCAGCGTTACCTCCGGCACGATCTTTGCGTCCCGGAAGCTCTCTTTCGTGGATCTGCTGGGTGCGATCTGTCTTTTTGTGAACGCATCAAAGGGGCTCTCCGCTGTCCAACTTTCGCGCGACCTGGATGTACAGCACAAGACGGCGTTTGTGCTCATGCACAAGCTGCGGGAAGCGATGATCGCAGAGACGAGGGGCTTGCACCTCGACGGTGAGGTTGAAGTGGATGGTGCTGCCTTCGGCGGCCATGTCCGTCCCGCCAACCTGCGCGAAGATCGTGTTGATCGCCGACGCCTCGCCAATCGGAGCGGGAAACGGCGGGTCGTCGTCGTGCTGCGCCAGCGGGGTGGCCGGACACTAACGCGAACGTTTCTTCGTGAGGCACAAGGTGTCGAGTTTGCGCGGAAGAGGATTGCTGCTGGCGCTATGGTCTCGGCCGACGAGGTGACGCATTGGGATCTGCTGGAGCAGGACTTCGACATGCAAAGGGTAAACCATTCAGAGGGTTATAGCGTTTCCGAAGTTCACACGAACCTCGCCGAGAGCTTCTTCTCGCGGCTCAGGCGGATGATTGGGGGCCAGCACCTGAAGGTCGAAGGGCGGTACCTTGATGCCTATGCGGCACACGCAGCCTGGCTCGAGGATCATCGCGAGGAGAGCAACGGTTGGCTGGCGGATCGTCTGATCGGCGGCGCGCTCGCGTCTCCGGTCAGTCGCTCGTGGAAGGGGTACTGGCAACGACGCGCAGCGTGATCATGTCGCCCGCGCCCCAGACGCACATTCCCTTCCGCTTTTCGATCATCCGGACGAGCTTCCGCCGCTTGGCGTGACGCAGCGCCTGGACAACCTTGAAGACCACCGAGTTCCGGAGCGCAGTATCCGAGACATCCAGATCACGCTCCGACATGACACGCTCGGCCAGCTCCCGCGTTGTCAGTTCTGCGTCCACCCCGAGGTGGCGGATGCAGATATCCGCGATCTCACCCTTCTTGAAGAAGCCGTGGCTCACGATGTACCTGGCGCGCTGCCGCTCCGGTGCTGCGAAGAGCTCGATCGTCGCGTTCACATGGGCAAGGTCGTGCTTCGCGTGCGCGATCTGCGCCTCATACGCTTTGATCTGACCTAGGATCTCGGCCCGCTTCTCCGTCAGTGTTTGGACAATCAATGGCTCTGGCATGCCATCATTCCACTCGAGATCGCCGCAACCATCTAGAGGGCAACTTGGTGCATTTGCTACTTAAGACCGAATGCCTCAACGAACACATCTTCGGCAATCTCGCCGAAGCCCGAAAGACAATCGAAAACTGGAGGATCGACTACAACACCCAGAGACCACACACATCACTTGGCGGGCTGGCTCCGGCTGTCTACGCCAATCTCAACCGTGCCACCCGGCCTGCCTCGCTTGAGCTCCGCAAGGGCTCCGCTCAGCAGGCCTTGACCGCAACCATATCAACGGAAAAAAACTGCTCTGAAACCCGATTTTCCCGCCGTTTGTAGTTAGAGTTTTTCGCTCGTATT
>NZ_WVNW01000046.1 GCF_013179285.1 Roseobacter sp. HKCCD6576-2
CGTCAGGTGATCGTTATCGCCCGAACCGCCGTCCAGAACGTGGGAAAAGTCAAAATTGGCTGCTGAAGCAATAGTGAAGCTATCGTCACCCGCGCCAAGACGAATATTCCCGGCGAGAAGGCCATCTTCCAAGGTCAGGGTATTGTCGCCCTCACCGCCATAAACATCGCCGATGATGCTTCCGCCTGTCACAATCAGGGTATCGTCACCGGCCCCAAGACGAATATCACCGGTGATGCGCCCTGCCGAGGTGATGACCGAAGCGCCAGCCCCATCCACTATCGCAAGGCCAGACCTCCCCGCCATCACCCTGCCGGTGCTGGCGATATCAATCGTTCCCCCGCCGCCAGCGTCGGAGATCGTGCGGATCGCGGCACCGTCGTCATCAGCGTTAAATCCGTCAGCTCCGCCCGTCACAATCCCAGCCACGTCCACGTCAAACTCTTTTACACCCAACCAAAATTTTGGGCTGTTGGAGTTGTGATCCATAGTCACGTAATTCCCTGAAACGCGAATTCCGTTTGAACCCGCCCCTGAAGCCGTGACAACGGCACCCGCATCCAGCTTGACAATCGTCTTGGCTTGCGGCGTTGAGCCCGGAACAAACCGCACACCATTCACCATCGCATCCGCCTCTGCTTCCGCCCAAAGCCCGTGAGAATTCCTCCCTAGCGTGGTGATACTGCCGCCCTTCATCTCCACGACCACATCGGCTGAGCCAGTGGTGTCCGCATGAAGCCCGTGGGAACCCACGAATGCGTTGACCCTGTTCGTCGTCAGGATCGTCCCTCCGGTCATGCGCGCTGTCGCCCCGTTTGTGTTGTCCGAGTTGTTTGTGTGATCCTCGTTGTGAATCCGCACATAAATCGCGGACGCGCCCCCGTGAGTCGTGGTGATTGTGCCACCACGCATTTCCGCCAGCGCGCTCCCCAGGCCACCATTGGCTTGCACAGAAATCCCATGAGCCCATTGACCGTTAATATTGATACTCCCGTTTCTCATGACAGCCTTTGCACTCGCCTCGGATGCACTCTCCGAGTTGTTGGACACCGCCCGTATCCCATGCGCCTGCTCCCCTTCCGTGGTGATTGTGCTGCTGCCGTTGATGGCATTCATCTCCGCGATTGCGTCACAATCACAGGATGCATCTGCAGCCGCAGAAATCCCAGCGGATCGGTAACCTGTCGTACTAATCAACCCTCTGGTCACGCGCGCTGTCGCCGTAGCTTTGCTATTCGCCGTATTGTCATAGAGGCGCGCTCGAACCCCATGGGAATCTCTTACCCCTCGCGAGATGATTGTGCCGCCACTCATTTCAGCGAGCGCCTCGGCGCGTACCTCGCCCTCAACCACCCCCCCATTGCTCTCTACCAAAACCCCATGGGAGTTTTCCCTGTACAACCTGATCAGCCCTCCGGTCATGCGCGCCGTTGCACTGGCTGCACTCCCCGTGTTTTTGTTGACCGACGCAGCAATCCCATGAGCCCCTCCACCATGCGTGGTGATTGTGCCGCCACTTATTTCAACGATCGCCGCGCCACCTACGGACCCGGTTCCTGCCGAAAGCCCGGAGCTTGATCCTTCGAAAATATTGATACGCCCTTCGGTCATTTCCGCCTTCGCCGTGGCGTTACTCCCCGCGTTTTTAATCTCCGCCCGAAGCCCGTAACTAAGGACAGTATGCGTGGTGACATCCCCGCCATTCATTTGCGCGGTCGCATTGCCAGTGCCCTCGGTATACGCCTCAAGCCCGTGGTTATTGTAGTTAAACTCATCCACAGCATCAGTGGTAACGCTCCCGTGGTGCAGTAGCACAGCGATATCGCCTGAAGTATTATCCGCCCCACGCACTGCCGCCCCAGAGACACCCCAAGCTTCCACCGTGATGGGTGCGTAATTGTCTGCGTTGTCTGGGGCATCAAGCATCAGAGTGAGCCCATCTGGTCCGGCATTGTATTCGATGCCATGGTGGGGAGTGATACCCGGAGAGGGAATGCTGGCGTCAGGGCACACTCTGACGACGCCGTTTATTATTTGGCCGCAAGCGGGGGCCGCCTGAGCATCAGCCTGGTCCGCTCCTCCGATGATAAGCGCCGCAGCAGTTGCCACAACCAACAAACCTGGCGCAATGCTTGCCACCCGCCCCTTGAACTTGGTTAAACGACCGCCCTGAACCAAGACGTTGTGTGATTGAAGGGCGGGCTGGGTGTCTGAGGACTGGTTTGTCATTTTTGAAACTCTCCTGTGAGGGACTTGAGCACAATCGAGGCAAGGCACCGCCCTGCCCCGTCAGGCGGTCAGTGGGGTGGCAGAAATGCAGGACTTGGCAGCGGCATCGGCCGGAGGCGTTGTTTGAGCCTCAAACAGAAGCGAATTACCGTCAGGGATCGGCCGCGGTCCGTCCGCGCCGTCCGTTCTGATCCAGGGGAAAAGTGAGGTATTTAGATCGGGCGTGAGGACATCCAACCCGACCCCGATTACGGTGATATCGCGCGTCACAGGGGGCGAGCACGCACGCGTCGACCATATCGATCCCGAACACGGGATCGGAGGATTAGCTAGTTCACAAGCTGTGGTCGGCTTGGGGCCGGATGTTAGACTGTCAGGATGAAGGAGCCGGTGAGTTCTGCTGCCTACACCACGCGCGGCATGAACCGATGAACCGATGAACCGATGAACCGATGAACCGATGAACCGATGAACC
>NZ_WVNW01000047.1 GCF_013179285.1 Roseobacter sp. HKCCD6576-2
ATAGCTCCGAGGCTTATCTCATAGGAGGACACATCCCCATCAACGCGGATGCCTGCGCCGTGATCTGAACGCATGAGTGTCAGGGTGTCGCTGGCCTGTACTTCGCTCACGAACGTGGGACGGGGGTCGGGCGCTGCAGTTTCGGAGACCAGGGCACTGGCGGCGAACTCAAATCCACGCGTATACGCATCTGCAACCATCAAGACCTGTCCTGCCAGGGCTTGGTTGAGGGCTGGCGCCAGAGCGCCGCTGGCGACGATGCCCGTTTCGGCGAGCGGCATGGCGTCGCTCTCGGTGGTGGTCCCCTGGTAGACAACAACTTCACCGACAGGACGCATGGCGCGTTCCAGATTGAGGAGGCCCTGCCCGTAGATCGGGTCCACGCCCGGGTCTCCGAGATCATCGGCTGTAGCGAACATAATATCAACGATTTCGGTGGCCGGCGTTTCTGGCCACTGGCTCTTTAACAGAGCGTATCCTCCAGCGACATGTGGGGCTGCCTGGGATGTTCCGCTTCCGATGGCGAGGCCCCCGCCATTATTGGCGCTAACGATACCCACGCCTGGCGCAGCGAGACAGAAGTTCCGTGCGACCCCACAACGGTTGGAGAAGCCTGCTATTTTTACTCGTTCATTTACATCTTCATAGACAGCGACAACGGCGATGAAGTAATCTTCATAGTCGTCGGGATAGTCGTCGGGCAGCAAGACTGGAAGGCCTGCATTCAATCCGACATTGGCCAAACCGTCGTTGCCTGCGGAAATCACTGAAATAAGGTTAGCGGCTTTGGCTGCATCCAGGGCTGCAATCAAGTCTTCCAAGGCTCCGTCTCCAAAAGAAAAGTCGAACGCCCTGTCGAGCTCGGCTAGATCATTAAAAGCAGTGATTGGAACGCCGTCTCCGTTTTCATAGATGTAACCCCAGCTGTTGTTCATGACGTGCACACCGGCGTCGATTGAGCGGTTGATGGCATCAATCCATATCTCTGTAACGTTAAGGGTCGAGGATCCGGTGCCGATGCCTGAAATTCCTTTGAAGATGACAAGCTCAGATTGAAAGGCAACGCCGTGCGTGCCTACACCGTCTCTCCAGCCCGCAGCAATGCCAGCGACGTGCGTGCCGTGACCGTCGGTATCATAAATATCGTCGGGATCGCTGAAATAGGAGTGGCTGCTGTCAAAATCAATTTTATCGCGAAACTCTGGATCAATTTTATCTCTAAAGTCTGGATGGTTGAAATCGATACCAGTGTCCAGGATCGAAATCTTTACGCCTTGCCCTTGTCCGCCCTTTGCGTATCGCTCATGGGCTCCAATCAGAGCGAGGCCATAGTTTTCCTCGAATTCCGGGGTTTGGTAGTAGGCGGGATCGTTCAGGTCGGAGTCTGGGTCGGTGATTGGATCTGGAGGCGGTGATGGGCTGGGATTGATAGGTGTGGGATTGGGGTTTGGAGAAGGTGATGGGCTGGGAGGCTGTGGACCAGAGGCTCCAGGACCATCACCGCCCGCGAGAGAAGCTGCTGCCGCGATTCCGACGACGCCAAGAACGAACACCGAACCAATTCCGGAGGTTTCCCCGACGCTTGGCTCCGAAGAGGGAGTGCTTCTGGTGTCTGGCGCCCGATCCAAGGTTCGACGGAGGTAGTCCTCCATAATCGCTGGTCGGTTCAGGAGGATGTATTCATGTGCATCCTCGAAGGTTGATGGATCTCGCGCATGTTCGCGGACGAGGTAGGTCAAGACCTGTTGATCTGAATAGGAGGTGAGTTGACCTGTGTAGATGTTTGCGGAGACGGCGGTGGCCAAGGTTGCAATCGCCGTCGTGGTCAGAACTAGCTTCTTAAAACCGCGCATGAGAGTTCCTCCACCTTGCCCGTTGGAGTGTAATCGCTTGGGTTACCGCGGGACATCGATTCTAACGGGCCCAAAGCACCGCTGACGGTCACATCGCGCGTCACAGAGTTCAGCTCCCATCGCGTCAGACCATCCCATCCGGAAACCGGGATCGGACCGTCTACTAACCGATGAGAGATGATCGGCCTGGCGCCAGATGTCAGACTGTGAGAATGAAGGAACCCGTAAGTGCTCCTGCCGATGCGCCGATGCGCCGATGCGCCGATGCGCCGATGCGCCGATGCGCCGATGCGCCGATGGTACGACCGCTCAACTCAAGCCGCAAGCAAAAGACTGACTTTATTGTAGATATTATTGGCGCTTTTTGCATCGCAAACTCAGGTAGGTGTCCATCTATGGAATGCGTGCGCATTCAGATTGTCCATATCAAAGGCCAATACACGTCAGATGCAAAGGCAACCGTCCAAAACAAAGTCTCTTTTCCATCCCAAGCTCCAAGCCTCACCTTTTATGAAAAAGCCCTCCCCTCCATCGGCGGAAAGGGAAGGGCTGAATGCGTAGCGGATCAGTCTTGGACAACGATCCACCGATTTGGTGCACCTCGGAGACACTAGATCCGGTTTCCCGCGAAGAGAAATACTCACACTCTATATTTAAATAGACCTGGATTATGACGAGCCTTGCACCTGACAGGCCCTCACTCCCTCAACACGCACCAGGATGTTCAGTCCCGGTATTTGATGGATTGGATCGAGAGCGCCATTTCAGAACATCACCTTGAGCCCTGCGCTTGCGCTGAGGGCGCTGGCATCCCCGGCGTTGCCGAGCCCGGTGG
>NZ_WVNW01000048.1 GCF_013179285.1 Roseobacter sp. HKCCD6576-2
ATCGACTGTTAAGTCGGTGGCTGCAGACACTTGACCAAGCGCGAGACGCAGGAGAGAGGCATCGGCTTGCGCCTCGTTGCGCAGCTCCGCCAGCCTCAAATCGAACAGGATACTCTCCGCCTCGTCGGACACGCCAGCGCCAAGCCGCGCCATCGCAAGGTCACGCAATGTGGTGATTTCTTCCAGCGACGCGTTCGTCGCCACCCCGAGCGACTGGGCCTCAACCGCACGTATTACTTCTACCAGAGCCCCCAAAACGTTGTCAGTGCGTTCTTCCCAGAGATCGATGCGCGCAAGCGAAACCTCCGCGTCGGCCCGCGCGCGAAGGGATCTGGTGCGGCCGAAATCGAGGACCGTGAGCGACGCGTTTGCGCCAAGATTACGATTGCCTTCGTCATCAATCTCGGCAACGGGTGAAATCTGCGGCCACCGACCCCGACCAATCGCCTCGCGCTCGGCCACGCGTTGCGCCACAAGGCCAATTGTGGGCGACTGGCGGTCGCTGGTTGCCAATGCGGCCAATGCCAACTCGGCTGTCGAGGTTGCAGGACGAATAGCCGGCACCCGGGCTTCGGGCAGGGAAACCCACGAAGCGGAGGCATCCGGGTCCGGCGTATCCGTGACTGCGCGGCTGTCCCAGTCCGCGCAGCCAATTAGATTCAACGACACAAAACACACCAGAAGCGTTCTCATCCATGATCCGCGCCGCGCAATCAGCGGGGCAGAAAAGCGCGCGCTATCCGAGATCGGAGCGCGTCCGCACCAACCGGTCACCGCCTGGCGCTCGCACAAAAGCCAAGCGGTTGTCTCGACCGTCATCCTGGCCACCTCAATGATTGTTCTAACCTGCTCGTCGTGATCGCAGGCTTTGTGCCTGCTGTGTTTTTGGGAGAAAATCTCCCGCCAGTGGCCGGGGGGGAAACTGGCGGGAGAAGATAGCAGCGATCCCGTCTATCAGGACCGGATCACCGCTATGCCACGCTGACGGTTACGTCGGGGTCAACGAAGAAGCTGCCGACCGACCCCTCGTATTCAACGCGGCCTTGCCCATCGGTGTTGCCGGTCGCGGTGATGCCCGCATCGATCACAACCGTGTCGCTGGTATCCCCATCGATGGTCAGCTCATAGGACGCGTCTCCATCGGCCAGCGCCGCGAGGACAGAGTTGGTCATCGTGAGCGTCTGGGCCGAGCTATTGGTCATGTTCAGCGAGGAAATGTCCCAATCCGCAACGAAAGCCGGCGTGAGGTTGATCTCACTATCAAAGTTTCCAAAACCCACGACATTCACCGTTCCATCGATGTTATTGTCGAACTCAGCGAGAAATGGTCGACTTAAATCGTCGAAGATGCGCGTCACGGCCCGATCCACCGTGCCATCGCCATCAGTGTCTACCTCCGTAAAAAACGCTCGACCTTTATCGTCGAAACTATTGATGTTGATCTGATCAGCCGTGCCATCGGCGTCACTGTCAATCTCTACGCGAAACGCTTGACCTTTGTCGTTGTAGGTCCGCGTCTCGATCCGATCCACCGTGCCATCGGCATCATTATCAATCTCTGCGCGAATCGCTTGACCTTTGTCGTCGAAGGTCCGAGTTACAATCCGATCGACCGTTCCGTTAGCATCGTTGTCGGACTCGGACCGGATCTGATTGCCATTGGCATCAAGCGTAAATCTGTCGATCCGATCGACTACCCCATCGGCATCAAAATCAAACTCGGTCCGGATCTGATTGCCATTGGCATCAAGCGTAAATCTGTCGATCCGATCTACCACACCATCGTTGTCGAGATCGAAATCAGTCCGGATCACATTGCCATTGGCATCCAGCGTATAGGTCTCGCTGCGATCCACGGTCCCATCATTGTTGAGATCGATATCCGCGCCGATCACATTGCCATCGTCATCCAGCGTGTAGGTCTCGGCCTGGTCAACCACACCATCATTGTTGAGATCGATATCGGCGCCCGTCCGATTGCCCTCGTCATCCAGCGTGTAGCTCTCACTGCGATCAACCGTCCCGTCGCCATCGAGGTCAAACCCGACTTCGGTGACATTCAGGTCCTCATCCACCTCAATCACGACGCGCTCGTCAGCCGTTCCATCGCCGTCGAGGTCAATCTCAATGGTCGTCTGATCGTCTCCAACCGTCACGGTGATGTCTTCGGCCGCTGGCGGGACAAACTCATCGACGATATCGGCGATTTTATCGATGTCACCGGCCGTCAAGTCTTCGCGATCTTCCTCGGGAATAGCGTCGATGACTTCCTTGACGTCAGAGACGTTGTCCTCGGTCACATTCTCGGCGCCAGCGTCCACGAAATCGTCAAGCTCGGCGTTCGCCGGATCATTTACAATCTCATCAAGCGCCTGATCGGCAGCATTGGACCCACCACCGGACCCACCGCCGCCCGAACTCGCGGCGATCGCAATAAGCCCGATCCCGCCGATGATGAACGGAACGGCTTCGGGGGCTATCTGTTGTGCGCCCTGGGACGACTTGGTCACCTCAAGAGGCGCAGCCTCGATCGCAGCAGCCAGATCAACCGCGTCGACGTCAAACATCTCGGCCAACTGGTTCAGCGAGCGCGGCTCGACACCGATCATCTGCCCGTCCGAGCTGAGCGTAACCTCGAAGATCTCACCCGTCTCGGGATCACGCATCAGCAGTTCGCG
>NZ_WVNW01000049.1 GCF_013179285.1 Roseobacter sp. HKCCD6576-2
TTTGCTTGGACGGATTACTAGCACCTCAATGGCCTGATTTCAGGGGGCTGGGTCACTTCCTCGAGGGTAAGGTCTGGCAGGGTTCCGAGTCCGTCTATAGTGCCGTGGGATTCGATTTGAACGAGGCGCTCCAGCGCCCGCACATCGAGCTTGTCTTTCACTAACTCGTGGTGGTCTCCAAGTGCGCCTGCAAAGTTTGCTTGCCCTGGGGAACAGAAGGTCGCAAACATCTCGAGGAGCTTACGGGTCGCGTTCGGAAGCAAGAACACATAGTCAGTCGTCTTCTTTTGTGCCGCGTCCTGAACCAAGCTGAATAGGTAGTGGTATTCGCTGTCATAGTTCACCAGCAGCTCGTGCATCGGCACAAGCGACGTGACGCGCTCGTCTCCATCTCCAGAGCTCCGACAATCGAGCGACAAGAGCGAAGTTACTTTTTTGGCTTCGTTCCGTTTTTGGAGGTTTTGAAACTCACGCTTCACCATGTTCATGAAGCTCGTATTGTGGGTGAGAACAATGACTTGTGCACACTTCTTGGTCGTGCGGGTCATTAAGCTATAGGCATAAGTCCGAGCTGCCGTATCAAGGCTCGAAATCGGGTCGTCGATAACCAGAACGAGGTCTTCAAGCTTTCGGCCTTCAGCCGCCAGCTGGGTCAGGAAATAGCAAAATGAAACCGCTGTGCGCTCCCCCTCGCTCAGCTCCGTTGCTGGTTTTCCGCTTGGTCGCAGAATTTTGTATCCGCCATCCTCTGCAACAAGACGAAGCTCCTTATGGCCCAGATAGGCCCAAATGAGTTCGTTCATTTTGTCCGCGCCTACACCGTGGTCTTGTAGGTCGTTGCGAAGTTCTAGCTGGCGGTCGGAAAGACCCTTTTCGTCTGTTCGTGCTGTTACCAACTCAGTCTCAGCATTTTGCACGTCCTTCTGAATGCGGTTCCACTCGCTTTGGTTGGTTGCCAGGACGTGAGCTTCGATCTTGGTGAAAGCTCCTTTCTGCAAAGCCGCGAAGCTCGCAAAAGCATCGTTGTGCTTCTTCACGGTCGCCGCCGAGGCGACTTCGATAATCGCATATTCTGCAAGCCATTTTTCGAGGTCAAAGCCTGCCAGTTCACCCCCGACCACCACTTCTTTAGTAGGATTTGCGCCCCTTGCTTCTAGGCCTTCTAGAAGCTCGCCGACACACACACCGAGTTGCTTGATGGCAGCCTCCATAGACGCTTTGTCCCTGGCAAAAGCTTCGCGCTCCTCTGTGGTGATTTCAGTCTCCTTCGGGATGGAACGATAGAGTTCCCGTAGGGCTGATTGATGTTCCTGACCACGATTCACTGCGTCTTCTAGGGCTGTCACTACCTCAGTCCACGATTCATCGAACAAAGCACGTAGTTGGCTACGACGGTCTTTTGAGAACGGATTACCGCAAAGCAGGCAGTCCGTTACGCTGTGGGCGTCATGATAGTGAAGTCCTTCCTCGACCCAACGAAGAGCATCCGAATGAGCTTCGAATTCTCTTAGCGCAATGCCGGAAATACTCTGAGCAAGAAGCGATTGACCTAACTTGAACCAATCAGCCAGACCTTCTGGCAGGTTCGGAGAAAAAAGAAGGGTTGGCAGTGGTTCTCGCTGACCAAGAACCCCTTGATGTTTCTTGAGGTCATCTTCGGACAACTTTTTCTCCGTTCCGAAGGATGCCTTTGAGTAGTGTCCCTGGATTTTCCGAGCATCGTAGGACTGCGTGTAGGTGCTCGATGACGCCACTTCTCGGATGCTGCGCGCTACTCTAGTCTTGAAATCAGATAGGGCTTTATCGGCCTTCTTTTTCGCTTCCTCTTTAGCTTTGGTTGTTTGCCTCGCGGTCGAAAGTTTCGGAGTGATCTCTTCAAACTCTTTTCGAGCACCGACCTTCTTCTCACTTAGATAGGCAATCCCCTTCGTGCTGCTGGCATCCCACTCAAAATTTCTGGACACAAAATCCGTGTTGAAAACCAAAAGGCTGGTCCCAAATGGGTTAGAAATCGGGTCCTGTGAAACAGCTGTACCGTCTGACGCTTCAATTCTGAAAGTCGTTTCCTCAGGTAAGCGCTCTTCTAGGTGTTCTCGCTGAATTGAAGATAGCACTCTTGAAAGGGTGGTCTTTCCGGAACCATTGAACCCATAGACCAGTGTGCGAGTTCAAGATTGCTGGCTGATGAAAAGTCTTTCCACACTCCAGCGTTCTTTAACTCAACAACACGTTTGATAAACACGTCCGAATCTTTCGGGTAGTTATTAGAAGCTCAAAAAAGCGACGTTTCTGTCAACCCAGAGTGCCGCAAGATCCTGTCGTCCGCAACTAAAAGTAGTCCTCGGTTGGTTGTGGATGGAGGATACACCTTTAGCCTAGTTTTTTGAGCGATGCGAAAACGGCAACACCCAACAATCCGCGGGCATTCCGTGTAAGTTGGTACGGTAGCGCCAAAGTGACTATCGACTGTTCTAAGGTCGGCTTTCTCAGATCTATTTTGATTGTCGCGCAACCGCAGCGAAGGACCGCTTACCGCAGATTCTGTGGAAAAACAACGTGTTGCTGGTGCAGAGAGTTTTGCTCTGAACGAGA
>NZ_WVNW01000005.1 GCF_013179285.1 Roseobacter sp. HKCCD6576-2
AATACGAGCGAAAAACTCTAACTACAAACGGCGGGAAAATCGGGTTTCAGAGCAGATGTCAAAAACATCCTCATCGAGATGAGTGACGAACTCTACGCCGAACGAGAAGACTATGAAGACGGTTTTTCGATAGTCACAAAAAGTGGGCTTCGCATCACAAAAGACAAACTGACGGTCTCTCGACCGTTCTCAGTAGATGGAAACAAAACAACTATCGATGCTGTGCAAACCTTTCAACGACTTCAGGAACAACTCAACGAGCTATTGAATCTCCATCTCATTGACTAGAGGTAGAATTGACCCCAGCAAAGAACATATCGTGGCTTCGAGTGTTTTATGTTGCTGGCACCTTGGTCCTTTCCGTAGTCGCGGCTTGGCATGCCGGACCATGGCTCAAAGGATCAGACGCCGCTCTACAGTTCATTGGTCTCGCCTTTTCAATTCTTGCCGCAACTCTTTTTGCAGTTGTAGCGATTGTTGGTGACCCAGGGATGCTATTGCCTGGTTCGCGCCGAGTGGCTTGGGAAAGCCTGAAAGAAGTACAGAAGAAACTGCAACGACTAAACGTGATCTTTGTGATTCATCTTTTGACTATCTTTCTCCTCGTCGTTTGCTCGATTGTGAAGAATAACAACTTCGAAAAATTAGACGCCCTATTCTCGGTCTTGGCCTTCTTGGCAACTAGTGGTTTCTTGCTGTCTCTGACATTGCCATTCGAGCTTGGAACGGCTCAGCGTCTTCGTCTCGAGCAAGAGTTGTCTAACCGGAACAAATCCTAATGAATGGCTGTAGGGCACCTTCCGGTCTCACCGGGCAGCGCCCGAACCGCCCCCACGGGGCGGGCGCTTCTCGCCCTCCCCTCGGTCCGGGCCCTGCCCTCTGCGTTATGTGAAACCCGTTCGGCCCGATTTCGACTGGCGCGACACCAAACGCACACCCCGGAACTCCGCCCGTTCGGCGCTTGAAAGCGCCACTGGCGCTTTCATCCGGCTTTGCCGGACCCGCGCCTTACCCCACCCCGGTTCACAATGAAAATCGCCGAGAGCAGCACCACCAGCGCGGGCAGACCCGCGGGCAGCGGTGGAAAGGACAGGTGGTAATAGATCGCGCCCAGCATGATCCCCGCAATCCCCAGCGCCGCCCAGACCGAGGTCTGGCGCAGCCACAGCCCCGCCGCCCCCGCCAACTCGCAGACCCCAACCGCATAGACCAACCAGCCCGGCGTGCCGAGATCGGCAAACACGCCATGCGCCACCGGATGCCCGGTCAGTTTCGCCACGCCGCCCGCTATCATCACCAGCGTCGTGATCCCCATTGCGGTCCAGAACGCGACTCTCATGGCCATCCGCCGTCTGTTTCTACCAAGGCTAGGGGCCAGGCGGCGCGCCGGGAACGCACGTCCTCGTTAGGTCTCTCCATCGTGATTGGGGCGTGAAACGGGCCAATCGACCGCCGAAGGGCGATTCCCGCGCGCGTATGTATGACATCCAGACCGTTTCTGTATCGGTTCCATATCCGCCGATTCCGGCAAAAATCGCCTTCGCACCCGCAGAAACTGCGGGTCACATCCACACCCCGTCCCGGCCCCGCCCAACCCTGCCGCCGCAAACCGTTTTTCCGCCCCGCCCCCAGCGCACCCCCAGACTTACCCACCATTTCATCCCCAAGAAATTTCCATGCTGCACTGCTTCACACTTGCGCGATCTCGGTTTGGTTTGTGAATGTTTTGTTACCGCAACGGGGCAACCCCAAGCGGGGCGCAGACGGCCCCTTCGAGGAGCCGGAGCGGATCGGGTCAGGACATGAGCTTGGACCGAAACGTGCCGGATCGGGGACGCGGGCGAGATCACCAAGAGGTCTTCGGACAAGGCGGTGGAGGAGCCAGTGTTACTCGGGCAAAAAGCGCGCGATTACAGGCCTTTCGAGGGTTGTAGGCGCATCCAGAGGGGAATGCTTTCGGGCGGAAACCGATGGGGTTGTGGGATAGTCTTTCGGGTCAGGACCGCAACAGCCACAGACGGACCCTCGGGTGTGGATGTGGTGCCGTGAGACCGGGCTTTCGGGCAACGGGCGCGGCGGGTCATGGGAACGGCTTTCGGGCTGGAACCAGACCAGCGGCGGATCGCAAGATCCAATGCAACTGGGCCAAACGCCCTCCTGGGGGGAATGGTTCATCGAAGGCGTCAGGAAAGGGTTTCGGCCCAATGCGAGGACCGCGTCTGAGCACCTGACGCCTTCATCTTTTTCCGCACCCTGGAAACGAAACGGGACCTGACTGCCATGAACAGTCAGGCCCCGTCCGCGTCAGTAATGCGTACCGCGTCTATGCACCTGTACCCACCCCATACACGGGCCGTTGCCGCAGATCAACCATATATGGCGACCTAGTGTGGGGAATCCTCATGATAGGCCTGTTGTATCTAGATATTGAGGTCGTCGCGCGTGGCGCACAGAACCCGGTTGCCGAAGATAAATCGGATGTTTTGATCAACTATACCGGATCTATCTCAGCGCTGTGACACACCGCGCGCGGCGTCTGGGTGCTCTGCGATGAAGTGTTTCAGCACCACAAACAGCTCCCGCGCGTGAGACAGATCATCCGCATGCAATGCCTGACGGATGTCATCGCAAATCATCTCCTGCACCCTTTGCGGCCCGTGATGCAGCCCCATCATCCGCTCCGCTAGTGCCGACGCATTGAGATCGGGCAGCCCTTCATGTTCCGCAACCGCCGCGATTTCCGCGCGACTCAGGCAAGTCATGTCTTCGATATCGTCAAGTGTAATCATTGGCTTAGCCCCTCCCAGGCGCAACCGTTACAAATCTGTTACATTTTATCACGCGAGGACACGTGCCCATCTGATCCAAGTCAAAGACATTGATTGACCGCGCCGATACTTCCGAATGAAGGAACCGCGCCCTAAGGAGATGGACGACACATATGCGCTTGTTTTTCTTGTTGTTTACCATGGCCAGCACAGCGTTGGCCGGTGCTGGTGTGGTCGCCGTTCTGGCGATGCAGATGGATGGCTGGCAACCGATCGTCGCTGCCGCCGCAATCGGCGCTGTCATCGCCGCGCCCGTGTCCTGGATCGCCGCGAAGAAGATTCGAGCCCAGTAGGCAATCGAATTTCAGGTCGACGGTTACGCGTTCAGATACGCAGCAACCGTGGCCTCAAACTCCCGAGGCTTGTCGGCGTGAAGCCAATGCCCCGCGCCGGGTATCTTTGCGAACCGTGCCGCCGGAAAGAGGGCGCGGATCGGGTCACGATGCTCGGGCCGCACGTAATCCGAAGCCGCACCGGACAGGAATAATGTCGGCCCATCGAACTGCCCGGCAATCTCGGGCCAGCCGATGATTTTCGGCATAAACGTCTCCAACACATCGAGGTTTAGACGCCAGGCCCGACCTTTGACGTCCAAAGACTGCAGCAAAAACGCCCGCACGCCGTCCTCGGGCACCGTCGCTTGCAAAGCCTCATCCGCGTCCCGCCGGGTCTCGACCTTCGAGAGATCAAGCGCCCGCATCGCGTGGATCAACTGCACCTGCGTATGGCCATAGGGGACCGGCGCAATATCCGCAACGACGAGGCGCCGAACCTGTTCGGGATGCAGAAGCGCCAAGGCCATCGACGCCTTGCCCCCCATGGAATGCCCGACAATATCGGCCTGGCCGCCGAGCGTGCCAATCACCTCGGCCAGATCCGCAGCCAAGTCGGCATATTCATGACCATTCTCCCAAGGGCTCTGGCCATGATTGCGCATATCCACGCTGATCACCTGCCGCGTTTCCGACATCCGTTTGGCAATCACATTCCAGTTTCGGGCCGAGCCAAAAAGCCCATGCGCAATGAGGATCGGGGGCAGATCACTGGGATCGCCGAAATGAGAAATCGCAAGCATAGCCCCTTCTAACGACCGCCGCTCAGATCAACCAGAGGGGTTGAGCGTCGCGAATCCGGCTCTATGGTGCGCCCCGTCAATTGGGGGCCAGATGACACCGGATCGGTTGCATGACATGATGGAAGAAGGCCGGGCGCTGATCGCGGAGCGGCTCGGCATTCGCGCGCGCAGCTTTGCCAAAGCGGTGCGCCGCGCCGGACGCCTTTTGCCAGCGCCCGCGCGCCAAGCTGCAGATTACCTGCTCGAACTGGAGCGCCGGCTTGAGCATCCAAAACTGGCGCAAAAGGTTGACCCGGCCCCGGCGGAACACGCTTTGGCGACATTCAAAGCCCAATTGCGGAGCATTGAGCCGGGCAAGCGCCAAGCGCAAACGCGGGCGATCCTTGGCGCGGAGATCGGTTTTCGGATTGCCGTCGTCTTGGCTGTGTTTATCGCAGTGTTGGTTTGGCGCGGGATCGTCTGACCCCACGCCAACGGCTCAATGCGCGGGCTGAATAAACGTCCCGTTCTGCAAATCGCGCATCGCTTGCTGCAATTCGGCTTGGGTGTTCATCACGATCGGCCCATGCCAGGCGACGGGCTCGTCAATTGGTGCGCCTGAGATCAAGAGAAACCGCACGCCGTCTGGCCCGGCCTGAACCGTCACCTCATCGCCGGTGCCAAAGCGGATCAACGTCCGATCACCAGAGAGATCGCGGATGTTCACCTCCTGGCCCATCACCTCTTTCTCAAGCAGCACACCGGTTGGTTGGCTGGCATCGGCAAACGCCGCCGCGCCTTCAAAGACATAGGCAAAAGCCCGGCGATAGGTGTCGATCTTGAAGGTTTTCTTCACGCCCGCCGGAACTGAAACATCCAGATATTGCGGATCGGCGGCGATCCCGTCCACCGGGCCGGTTTTGCCCCAGAATTCACCGACGATCACGCGCACAACCGTGCCGTCATCATCGGTCACCTCTGGGATCTCACTGCCCTGCACATCTTGATAGCGCGGCGCGGTCATTTTCAGGCTGGAGGGTAGATTGCCCCACAACTGGAACCCATGCATCTGCCCCTTGGCGTTCCCGAGCGGCATTTCCTGGTGCATGATGCCCGACCCTGCGGTCATCCACTGAACATCGCCCGCGCCGAGCTTGCCGGTATTGCCCAAGCTATCGCCATGTTCGACCGATCCGGCCAACACATAGGTGATTGTCTCGATCCCGCGATGCGGGTGCCATGGGAAACCTTTCAGGTAATCCTCGGGCCGCTCATTGCGGAAATCATCGAACAGCAGGAACGGGTCCAACTCGGTCGGATCCTGGAACCCGAACGCGCGGTGCAAATGAACGCCGGCGCCCTCCATGGTCGGCATGGCGCGGCGGGTTTCTGTGACAGGTCGGATAGACATCGGTCCTCTCCTCTTTTCAAAGCTTGCGGCAGATATATCGCGGAGCGGTCATGCGACAATTCCAAGTCCCTGAACGGGGTCTGTGCAGCGATGCACGGGGGAAACGGAGCGGGGATATGGGCCGGTGCCAATGGGCAAAGCCGCCCCTCCCCTCGCCAATCCTGATGGAACCCGCTATGGCAGCGCGACGCAACGGAGAGACGCTATGGACGACGAGGTCATCGCAGCCATCGAACCGAAAACCGCTCGACGCTATGTCGCGACGGGCATTTTGGGGCTGCTAGGGATGATGTTGCTTTACATCGCGGCGGCGACCCCGCCCGCCGATCTCGGCTGGCTGGTCTTTCTGATCGTGCTTGGTGCCGCCATGCTCTACCTCTCGTGGAAGCTGTGGGAAGCCAGCAGCATCACTCTGGAGTTGACACGCGCGGAATTGCGCGAGGCTGACGGCACTGTACTGGCGCGGATCGATAATATCGCATCGGTCGATCGCGGGTTTTTCGCCTTCAAACCGGCAAGCGGCTTCATAATTCGCCTGAAAGAGCCGGACAGCGGCGTCTACAAACCCGGCCTTTGGTGGCGCTACAAACGCACAATCCTGGTCGGTGGCGTCACCTCTCGGGCGCAGTCGAAATCCGTGGCCGATCTGATCCGCGTGCTGCTCGTGCAACGCGACCAAGACAGCTGAGCATTCTCGACCGCGCTGATTTAGAGACCTTTCGCCTTATAGCTCGCGGCCACACGACCGATCGAGACCAGGAAGCCTGCCGTGCGCAGGTCGGTCACATCATTGCGGCTGTGCCAAACCTCGCGCATCGACTGATAGGCCGTCCGCATCGTGTCATCGAGGCCCGAGCGCACGAGTTCCAGCTCATCGGCTCCGCGCAGATACTGCTCTTTGAAATGCGGGCTCAACGTCCAGCCAAGATCCGTATCTTTCGACAGGCGCTCCAACTCATTCACGATCAACTCGTGGCGAGCCTCTTCCTGGCGCCGCTGCATCCGCCCAAACCGGATATGGCTGAGGTTTTTGACCCATTCGAAATAGGAGACCGTCACACCGCCCGCATTGGCATAAAGATCAGGGATGATCACCACGCCCTTATGGCGCAAAATCTCATCCGCCCCGGCCGTAATCGGCCCGTTCGCAGCCTCGATGATCAACCGGGCTTTGATCCGTTCGGCGTTATTCATGTTGATGACACCTTCAAGGGCGGCGGGGATCAGGATATCGCAATCCTCCTCCAGCACCTTGATGCCCTCTTCGATATAAGTGCCGTGTGGACAACCCCGTACGCCGCCATGATGGGCGATCCAATCCCGGACAAGCGCGATATCTAGCCCTTTGGGATCAGTCAGCGCTCCGTCGCGCTCGATCACATGGGTGATTTTCGCGCCATCCTCCTTCGAAAGAAACAGCGCCGCGTGATAGCCGACGTTGCCAAGGCCTTGAACGATGATCCGCTTCCCATCAAGTTTGCCCTCTAGCCCGGCGGCGGCCACATCCTCTGGATGGCGAAAGAACTCTTTTAAGGCATATTGTACGCCGCGCCCGGTGGCCTCGACGCGTCCCTGGATGCCGCCCGCATGCGGCGGCTTGCCGGTGACGCAGGCCTTGGCGTTGATATCCGTGGTGTTCATCCGGGCGTATTGGTCGGCCATAATGGCCATTTCTTTCTCGCCTGTCCCCATGTCTGGCGCTGGCACGTTCTGCGACGGGTTGATTAGGTCACGTTTGATCAACTCGTAGGCGAAGCGCCGCGTGATCTGCTCCATTTCGTGTTCTTCGTAATGGCGCGGGTCGATGCACAGGCCCCCCTTCGATCCGCCAAACGGCGCCTCAACCAAAGCGCATTTGAAGGTCATCAGCGAGGCCAGCGCCTCGACCTCATCCTGATGGACGTTCGGCGCATAACGGATACCGCCCTTGACCGGCTCCATATGCTCCGAATGCACCGAGCGGTAACCGGTGAAGGTCTGAATCTCGCCACGCAGACGGACGCCGAACCGGACCACATAGGTGGAGTTGCAGACGCGGATCTTTTCCTCCAACCCCGGTGGCAAATCCATCAGCGCAACGGCGCGGTTGAACATCAAATCCACGGACTGGCGGAAACTCGGTTCGGTCGTCATGGCATCTCCCTCCCTCGGCACATGACAGGGCGGCCTGTCACGGTGCAGGCCTTAAAGCGACCCGACCACAGGCGCCACCGCAAAGCAAGTCGACATCCCCAAAACCGAGCCGCAAAACCTCGTCTGGATTCGCCGAAAGGGGCGTTAATCGTTTGTTTCCTTAATGAAAACACCCCGTTTCCTCCCTCGCTTTGCCCCATTTCTGCCTTGGTTAAGGAGCAGACCCGGCCTCGGAGATTGCGTTTCCGCGTGATTTCCAACCCATTGATGTGGAGAGCCTGGTCATGACTGCTCGGACCAAACAGACCCTGCAAAACCTGCGCAACCGCGCGAGCATTTCGGGATTCGCCCGCAACGAGGACGGCACCATCACAATCTTTAGTGTGATGATGTTTGTGCTGATGATCGGAATTGGCGGCATCGCCATCGACGTAATGCGCTACGAAACGCAGCGCGTGCAGCTTCAGTATACGCTGGACCGAGCCGTTCTTGCGGCGGCATCGATGAGCAATACCTTGGACCCAGAAACCGTTGTGCGCGATTACTTCGAAATCTCGGGCCTAGAGGACTATCGTTTGACGGTGGCAGTCGAAGACGACCTGAATTCTCGGACGGTTTCGGCTGATGCCGAAATGGACATCAACTCCGTTTTCATGCACATGTTCGGCGTCCGTGCGCTGACCTCGCCGGGGTTTGGCATAGCCGAAGAGCAAATTGATAACGTTGAGATTTCCATGGTTTTGGACATCTCCGGCTCAATGCGGCACAACAACAAACTGACCAATATGCAAACCGCTGCACGCGACTTTGTCACAACGGTGATGGAGGCCAATGATTATGTCGAAGACGAGATGCTCGTCTCGGTCTCCATTGTGCCCTATAACGGTCGGGTCAATGCGGGCTCGACGATAGAAAGCGTATTTACGCTGTCTGACGAGCATAGCCGCTCAAGCTGTACCCGGTTCTCAGGGGCCGATTTTGAAACAACCGCGATCGACCCCTCGCAGCCGGTTCAACGGCTGGCGCATTTCGATCTCGCGAACTTCGACTCTAATGCGCCAAACATGTCCTATCGCTCGTTCCGGCGCCCTCATTGCCAGACCAATGATTTCGCCGCGATCTTGCCCTGGTCGAACAGCGTCAGCGATCTACACGCCCATATCAACAGCTTTAGTGCTGGCGGCTGGACCGCGATTGATCTGGGTATGAATTGGGGCGTTGGCCTTCTCGACCCCGCAGCCCAGCCAGCCGCGCAACAGCTTGTCGCACAAGGCTTAATCCATCAAGATTTTGACGATCGTCCTATGGATTACCCAGTTGACGGGGTTCCGACAGACGAAGATACAATGAAGATCGTCGTCTTGATGACCGATGGAGAGAATACGCGGCAATACGATATCACCGGCCCGCGCCGTGATGGTTTGTCGAACGTGTTTTATCACGAGGACCATGACCGCTGGTCTATGTACATGCCCAGCACCGAGTTATACTGGATTCCGGACCGGGGCGAACGCAATTGGACCAATGACGGTCGTAGTCGCCCTGATAGTGCTAGCGGCACCTATTCCATCCAGCCCTATCGCGGCAACGAGTCCGACCGCGTTCCATGGCAGTATTTCTGGTCGCGCTGGTCGGCCCGGATGATGGCTGGTGAGTTCTATTTCGAGGGGGCAAGACGCGGGGGAGGCGATTGGAGCTACTACCGAGATTTACGGTACAACACCTATAGGCAATATGCCGACCAAGGCATCGCCGATGCTAATCTAAGGGCGATCTGCGATGCAGCCCGCGCCCAAGACATCATTGTCTTTACGGTTGCTTTTGAAGCACCGGCAGACGGTGCAGAAGTCATGGAGTACTGCGCCACCTCGCCCTCGCATTACTTTGATGTGAATGGGTTGGAGATTGCAGACGCGTTCGCCTCGATCGCCACCACGATCAACCGGCTCCGGTTGGTGCAATAAGCTCGATGTCGGGGCTCACGCATCATATCTGGCGTTTCGCGCGGTCAGAACAGGCCACGGCGACGATGGAATTTGTCATCGTGTTCCCGATCATAATCACCCTGTTCATCGCGGTTTTTGAAACTGGCATGATTCTGACTCGACAGGTGATGTTGGAACGCGCGATGGACAGCACCATCCGGCTTTTGCGCCTCGATCTGGTGGCCCGCCCCGATGACCCGGTGGAGTTTGCAACCGCGATCCGCGAGAACATCTGTGCCAACACCTTGGTCATTCCGGACTGCCTAAGCATTCTAGAACTGGATTTGCGCGATGTCGATCAGACGAACTACATCATGCCGCCGGGAGATGCACTCTGCATCAACCGAAACGATATGATCCGGCCTGATGAAAACAGAGCCTTCGCAGGTCGGGTAAATGACAGTTTGGATAATCTCATGCTGGTTCGAGTCTGCGTTGTTGTTGACCGCATCCTCCCGATCTCTGGCTTTGGCCTCAATCTGACACGCGATGACACCGGTGGTCTTCATATGGTTTCAAGCACCGTCTTTGTGAACGAGCCGGAGTAAGGAGGTTGATTTGAAACAGCTGGTCCTGAGATTCATTCACGATACCCGTGCCGTTGTGGCATTCGAAGCAGTCATTATTACGCCGATTATGGCGTGGCTTTTCGTTGGTAGCTTCGTATTCTTTGACGCGTTCCGAACTTATAATACTTCGGTCAAAGCCACCTACGCGGTCGCCGACGTGCTATCGCGTCAACAAGATACGGTCTATGCGAGCGATATTGAGGGCCTCGCCGATGTCTTTCAGAACATCTCCTATGATATCGAGGGTACTTCGCTGCGCGTGACACAGATTCTCCGGACACACACCGGCCACTATCGTGTGGATCGATCTTATGCCACAGACGGTCAGGCAAGGCTGTTCGACGCCGATTTGCCCGCGATTGAAGACCGCCTACCCATTATGGCACCTGGCGACGCAGTTCTGCTCGTGGAAACCACTCTGCCCTACCGACCAGCATTCAATGTAGGGCTGAGTAATCTCGAGTTCACCAACTTCACCCTCACGCGACCGCGCTATGTACCGCTCCTCGATATCGATTATGGGATAGAACCGAGTTACTGCGGCTATAACTGTGAGCTCTATGAAGGAGAGCGAGACGACGAGGATGGTGCGGAGGACCCAGGACCAGATGGCGCCTAAGTCGCGACTTGGCCACCCAATGTCGCCGCTGCGCTTTCCTTTCTGACGGACCCCTTGAATAGTCTCTCAAGACCCGATTGAGTGTCAGTCGGTAGATGGGAGACGGTGATGCGCTATTCGGGCTTGCAGGTTCTGGCCCAGGGCCTGAAAGGCAATCGCGGGTGGAAACCCGTCTGGCGCGACCCCGATCCCAAACCCGCCTATGACATCGTGATCATCGGCGGCGGCGGTCATGGGCTTGCAACCGCCTTCTACCTCGCCAAAGAGCACGGGCTTCGCAACATTGCCGTTCTGGAAAAGGGCTATCTCGGCGGCGGCAATGTCGGGCGCAACACCACCATCGTGCGCGCCAACTACTTCCTGCCGGGCAACTCCGAGTTTTATTCCCATTCCCTGAAACTCTGGGAAGGTATGGAGCAGGAACTGAACTATAACGCGATGCACAGCCAGCGCGGGATCATCAACCTTTTCCATTCCGACGGCCAGCGCGATGCCTTCGTCCGGCGCGGCAATGCGATGATCAACCAGGGCGATGACGCGATCCTGCTGAGCCAGGCGGACTGCCGCCGGATGCTGCCCTATCTCGACTATGACCAGACACGCTTCCCGATCTATGGCGGGCTCTACCACCCGCGTGGGGGCACCGCGCGCCATGACGCCGTGGCTTGGGGCTATGCCAGAGGATCAGATCAACGGGGCGTCGATCTGATCCAGCAATGCGAAGTGACCGGGATCGATATCGAAGACGGACGTGTCACAGGCGTGCAGACGACACGCGGCGCGATCAAGGCCAAGAAGGTCGGGATTGTCGTCGCCGGGCGCTCGGGGCAAGTCGCGGCCATGGCGGGCATGCGCCTGCCGATCGAAAGCCATATCCTGCAAGCCTTTGTCACCGAGGGCCTGAAACCCTGTATCGACAATGTGGTCACCTATGGCATGGGCCATTTTTATATCAGCCAGTCCGACAAAGGCGGCTTGGTCTTTGGCGGCGATCTGGATTTCTACAGCTCCTATGCCGCGCGGGGGAACCTGCCGATGGCCGAACATGTGCTGGAGGCGGGTATGACGCTGATGCCGATGATCGGCAAAGCCAAGATGCTGCGGAGTTGGGGCGGGATTATGGATATGACACCGGATGGATCTCCGATCATCGACAAGACCCATATCGACGGGCTCTATATCGATTGCGGCTGGTGTTATGGCGGGTTCAAGGCGGTGCCGGGCTCCGGCTTCTCCTTCGCCCATCTGATCGCCACCGACCGGCATCACGAGCCCGCCGCGCGTTTCCGGCTGGATCGGTTCCGCCGCGGGGCGCTCTTGGATGAAGAGGGCACCGGCTCTCAACATAATCTACATTAGGGGACGAGAATGCGTATCACATGCCCCCTCTGCGGGGATCGCGACAGTCGCGAGTTCAGCATCAAAGGTCACGAAACCTATCTCGCCCGCCCCGCCCCCGAGGCCGGTGAGGACGCTTGGGACACCTACCTGCATCTGCGAGAAAACCCGGCTGGTGTGACCGGTGAGCTTTGGCATCACGGCGCAGGCTGCGCCGCCTGGCTGAAGGTGACGCGGAACACGGTGACCCATGAGGTGCTGAAGGTGGAGTTGGCCCGTGACGTGACCGGAGGCGCAAATGCGGATTGATGGCAAAGGCCTGATCGATCGGGCACGTCCGGTCTCGTTCCGCTTCGACGGACGGAGCTATTCTGGCTTCCAGGGTGACACGCTGGCCTCAGCGCTGCTGGCCAATGGCGTGACCCTGATGGGCCGGTCGTTCAAGTATCACCGCCCGCGTGGGGTGCTCACCGCCGGATCAGAGGAGCCCAATGCGCTGATGGAAATCGGCGCGGGCGCGGCCAAGACGCCGAATGTTCGGGCCACGATGCAAGAGATTTTCGACGGGTTGGAGGCGCGGAGCCAAAACCGGATCGGCCCGCTCAACCGCGATCTTCTCTCGGTCAACGACCTGCTCTCCCCCTTCCTAAGCGCTGGTTTTTACTACAAGACCTTCATGTGGCCGCGGGCCTTCTGGGAAAAGCTCTATGAGCCGATCATCCGCCGCGCTGCCGGTCTCGGCGCGCTCTCGGGGGAGCCGGATAGCGGGCGTTATGAGAAAGCCTTTGCGTTTTGCGACCTACTGGTGATCGGGGCGGGGCCCACCGGATTGATGGCGGCGCTGACAGCGGCCAAGGGTGGCGCGGATGTGATCCTGGCGGAGGAAAGCGCTGTTGTCGGCGGGCGGCTCCTGTCAGAAGACGAACAGATCGACGGATTGCCGGCTGCGATCTGGCTGGAGAATACACTGGCCGAGTTGCGCGCCTCAGGCCGGGTGCGGATCATGACGCGGACAACCGTGACTGGCGCCTATGACGGCGGAACATACGGTGCGCTCGAGCGGGTCGGCAGCCACGTGCCAGCCACCCCCGATCTGCCGCTGGAATGCTTCTGGCGGATCCAGGCGAAACAGGCGGTGCTCGCCGCCGGTGCCCTAGAACGCCCAATCGCCTTTCCGATGAACGACCGGCCCGGCATCATGATGGCTAGCGCCGTGCGGACATATCTGAACCGTTATGGTGTCGCGCCCGGTGAAAAGGTGACGCTCTTTGCCACCAATGACGACGCCCACCGCACCGCCCGAGACTTGACCCAGGCCGGGATCGATGTGGCCGCCGTTATCGACAGCCGCGCCGAGGTCCAGGCGAAAGGCGATTACCGCGTGATCACCGGCGGGCAGGTCATCTCGACCAAAGGCCGCCAAGCTCTGCGCGAGATCACCGTCCGCCATGCTGGCGGCGAAGAAACCATCGCGACCGACTGCCTTGCTATCTCTGGCGGCTGGAACCCAACCGTGCACCTGACCTGCCACATGAACGCGCGCCCGGTTTGGGACGATGCCATCAGCGGCTTTGTTCCGGCGGAGAATGCGATCCCCGGGCTGATTCCGGCGGGGGCTTGCGCGGGCCGGTACGCCACCGCCGCCTGTCTGCAAGCGGGAATCGATGCCGCCAGCCAAGCGCTCACCGCGCTTGGGGCAACCGCCCCTGACATCACGGCCCCAAGCGCGCAGGCCGAGGCCGGGGCCTCCGATATGCTTTGGTCGGTGCCGGGCAATGGCCGCGCCTGGCTCGACTTCGCCAATGATGTGACGACCAAAGATGTGAAACTCGCGGCGCAGGAGAACTTCCGCTCCGTCGAGCATATGAAGCGCTATACGACGCAAGGCATGGCGCCAGACCAGGGCAAGAACTCCAATATCTCCGCCCTCGCCATTCTTGCCGATGCGACCGGACGCGGCATTCCGGAAACCGGCACGACCACCTATCGCCCGCCCTATATCCCCGTCTCAATCGCGGCAATGGGCGCGGGCGCAAAGGGCAAGGGCTTCGCGCCTGAGCGCTTCACCACGTCCCATGCGGCCACGATCCAGCGCGGCGCGCCGATGATCGAAGCCGGTCTCTGGTACCGGCCCAGCTATTTCCCCGCCCAAGGCGAGACGACCTGGCGGCAAAGCTGCGACCGCGAGGTCAATATGGTCCGCGAAACGGTCGGCATTTGTGATGTCTCGACGCTTGGTAAGATTGATGTTCAGGGGCCGGATGCGGGCGCTTTCCTCGATTTCGTCTACACGAATACCTTTTCGACCCTGAAACCAGGCCGCGTGCGTTATGGGCTGATGCTGCGCGAAGACGGAATGGTGATGGATGATGGCACCACGGCTCGCCTCTCCGACACGCATTATGTGATGACGACCACCACCGCCGCTGCCGGGCAGGTCATGACGCATCTGGAGTTCGTCAGCCAGGCGCTGCGCCCCGACCTGGATGTGCGCTTCGTCTCAGTCACCGAACAATGGGCGCAATTCGCCGTGGCCGGGCCAATGGCCCGCGATCTCTTGAACACGGTGCTAGACGATCCCATCGATGGCGAAAGCTGGCCTTTCATGGCCTGCGGCCCGGTGAAAGTGCATGGGGTCGATGGCCGCCTGTTCCGCATCTCCTTCTCGGGCGAGCACGCCTATGAAGTCGCGGTGCCCGCGCGTTATGGCGATGCATTGTTCCGCGATCTAGTCGCCCGCGCTGAAACCATGGGCGGCGGGGCTTACGGAATGGAAGCGCTGAACGTGCTCAGGATCGAAAAGGGCTTCATCACCCATGCCGAAATCCATGGCCGCGTGACCGCGTTCGATATCGGCATGGGGCGGATGATCTCCGCCAAGAAAGACTGCATCGGCAAAACCGCTGCGGCCCGCGAGGGGCTGCTTGGCCCGGAGCGGGAACAATTGGTCGGCCTGAAACCCATCGGTGCGGTGAAGCAACTGACCGCCGGCGCGCATCTCTTTGACGAAGGGGCCGAGGCAATCCGCGTGAACGATCAAGGCTATGTCACCTCGGTCTGTTTCTCGCCGACGCTTGGCACCTATTTGGGCCAGGCCTTCCTAAAAAATGGTCGCGCACGGCATGGTGAGACCGTGAACCATGTGGACCATCTCAGAGGGATCGAAACCCTCTGCGAGGTGTGCGACCCCGTGTTCTTTGACCCCGAGGGAGGGCGCGTTCGTGGCTAATCTTATTGCCAAAAGCCCCGCCGACGGTTTGCTGCCGCTTGAGATCGGCGGCCTCACACTGAGCGAAGACAGCCCCGCCGCGATTACCGCCGTGATGCCTTTCGCGGGTCAAGTGAAACCGCTCTCGACCGCTCTGAAAGCCGCCCATGGCATGACCTTCCCCGGCCCCAACCGCGCAACTGGCAGCGGCGAGGTCAAAGCCTATTGGAGCGGGATGGATCAGGCCTTTCTGATCGGCACGGCTCCGAATCCAAGCCTCGCCACCCATGCCGCCTTGGTCGATCAAACCGATGCTTGGGCCATCCTCAACATCCAAGGCGCAGAGGTTGAGGCCGTTTTGGCGCGTCTAACACCGCTGGATCTAAACCCCAGTGTCTTCAAACGCGGCCATGCGGCGCGGAGCCTTCTTGGCCATATGTCGGCGCTTATCGCCCGCAGCGGCGCGCAAAGCTTCACGATCCTGGTGTTCCGCTCCATGGCAGCGACAGCCGTTCATGAGTTGGCACTGGCGATGAAAGCCGTGGCCGCCCGCGCCGAACTTGAGCACTAAGTGCCGCGCCGTTCGGTTTCGAGTTCACGAATCCGAACTTCAAAATCGATCCGTTCTTGGGAGTGATTGCTGTTTTCTGGCGTCCGGCTGTTCCAGTTGTTCAGCTGATTGGCCAATCGCTGATCAGACAGCGATTGCACGCGATCCACGCGCCGCTCTTTCCATGCGTCATTGCGATTGTCGACCTCCATCGCCAGCGCCATATCCATGACGGATTGACCGAAATACTGCGACTCAAACACCACATCCGAATCCGAGAGCACCTCGGCGGTTTCAGCGGACAAATCCTCCAGACCCGGCGACACAACGGCAAACACACCAAGCGATAGCGCCATGGTGGCCGCAGTCAAAACGACCCAATCTGTGACAACCGCCCCGCTCTCACTCGACAGAAACGCTCTCGTCATTGGTTCCCAGTTAATCCGGCTCATCCTCACAACCTTATTGGCCTTAACGGCATCACATCCCAAAACCTCACCAGAGGATTTATGGTTAACACCGGCTTTAGAAGCCAATTGAGGCCATTCTATGCTGAAAAACTGAATGATTTGGCACGTTTCGAGCATTTCGCTGGGTGTTCTGGACTTCGTCTTGCCTCGACCCAATACTAAGGCGCATGAGTCTGCCCCCCGGTTTCCTCGATGAGCTTCGCACGCGTACGTCCCTGAGCCAGGTCGTGGGGCGCAAGGTCATCTGGGACACCCGTAAGTCGAACCAGGCCAAGGGAGACATGTGGGCGCCTTGCCCGTTCCATCAGGAGAAGACCGCCAGCTTCCACGTCGATGACCGCAAGGGGTTCTATTACTGCTTCGGCTGCCACGCGAAAGGCGACGCAATCGGCTTTGTCCGCGAGACCGAGAATGTGGGGTTTATGGAGGCTGTGGAGATCCTCGCCCGCGAGGCTGGCATGCCGATGCCCGAACGCGACCCACGCGCTCAAGAGAAGGCCGACCACCGGACAGAACTGGCCCAGGTGACCGAAGCCGCTCTTGGTTGGTTCCGCCTGCAGTTGAAGACCGCGGCGGGCGGCGACGCGCGCGATTACTTGGCGCGGCGAGGCTTGGATGAGGCCGCGCTCGACCAATTCGAGATCGGCTATGCGCCCGGCGCTCAAAACGCTGCCTTCCAGGCGATGACCGACAAAGGAATCGGGGCGGAGAAGGTGGTTGCCGCCGATATCGCGCGTCAGCCCGACGATGGCCGCGCGCCTTATGATGCGTTCCGCGACCGGATCATCTTTCCGATCCGTGATGCGCGCGGGCGCTGCATCGGGTTTGGCGGGCGGGCAATGGCCGCCGACGCGCAAGCGAAATATCTCAATAGCCGCGAGACAGATCTCTTCGACAAGGGCCGCGCACTCTACAATCATGGGCCCGCGCGGGAGGCTGCTGGCAAAGGCCAACCGCTGATTGTGGCCGAAGGCTATATGGATGTGATCGCCTTGGTCCGGGCGGGTTTTGAAGCAACCGTTGCGCCGCTTGGCACCGCGATCACCGAGGATCAGCTTCGGCTGCTTTGGCGCATGGCCGACGAACCGGTGATCGCACTGGATGGCGATACGGCAGGTTTGCGCGCCGCGATGCGCCTGATCGACTTGGCGATGCCGATGCTAGAGGCCGGCAAATCGCTACGGTTTGCGCTGATGCCCGAGGGGCAAGACCCTGACGATCTGCTCCGCGCCAAAGGCCCGCAAGCGATGCGCGATTTGATCGAGGGCGCGCAGCCGATGGTGCAACTGCTCTGGCGCCGCGAGACCGACGGCAAAAGCTTCGACAGCCCCGAGCGTCGCGCTGCCCTCGACAAAACGCTGCGCCAAGCGATCAGCAAGATCCAAGACCCGTCGCTAAAGCGGCACTATGGCGAGGCGATCAATGATCTGCGCTGGCAGCTTTTTAAAGGCAATCGCAAACCGGCCAACCGGGGCGGCTTCAAACCAAAAGCTGAGGCCGCGCCTGCGGCCAGCACCCGGGCCTCGGCGCTGGCTGCGGGGTCACTCTCGGATGCCGATCTGCGGGCCGCATTGATCCTCGCAACGCTTTGCCAATACCCCAGCCTGATCGATCAATTCGAACCCGATCTCGACCGGCTCGCGCCAAGCCATCCCGATCAAGCCCGCCTCGCCGCGCACCTGCTTCACAGCACAGCACGGGATGCAGTGGTGCTTTTGGCCGAGTTAGATGATGCAAATTTGCGACAAACCCTTGAAAACCTGCGCGCGCTCGGCCATGTGCGCATCGCACCCTTCTTGCGTGCGGATGGCGACCCCGACAAAGCGGCGCTCTGCTTGGCGGAAGAATTTGCCAAACTCGCCGCCCGTCGGGGCATCGCCTATGAACTGTCCGAGGCGTTGGAAGACTTAGAAACGACCGAAGAAGATACCCACCTGTCCTGGCGCTTGAACCACGCCGTCCAGACCCGACATCGCGCCGATCACCCCACACCGCCAGAGACGGCGGATCAAGGCGAAGACCGGGCGGCCTTGTCCGCGCACCTGCGCAGCTTGATTGATGGACGCGCATGGGAGAAGAAAAAGGGCTAACCCGGGTGTGCGAATCAGTGATTCGCGCTAAGACATGAGTTTACGGCGTGGGTGCGAATCACCCCGTAGCGAAAGGATTATCGCGCATGGCCAAAGACACCGACGATCGCAAACAAGACGGGGACGAGGCCGAGATCAGCCTCGATATGAGCCAAACCGCCGTCAAAAAGATGATCGCGGAAGCGCGAACCAGGGGCTATATCACCTACGATCAGTTGAACACCGTTCTGCCGCCCGAGCAGGTCAGCTCCGAGCAGATCGAAGACGTGATGTCGATGCTTTCCGAAATGGGCATCAACATCATCGAAGATGACGAGGTGGAAGAGGACACCGAAGCCAAGCCGGCGACCGAAGTGGTCGAGGCCTCGACCTCCCGCGAAGTGGCCGTCGCCGCGACCGAAACCGAGAAACTCGACCGGACCGATGACCCGGTGCGCATGTATCTGCGCGAAATGGGCTCGGTGGAACTGCTCTCCCGCGAGGGCGAGATCGCCATCGCCAAACGCATCGAGGCCGGGCGCAACACGATGATCGCGGGGCTCTGCGAAAGCCCGCTGACCTTCCAGGCGATCACCATCTGGCGCGACGAACTTCTCGACGAAGATATTCTTCTGCGCGACGTGATCGATCTCGACGCCACATTCGGCCGGCAAATGGGCGAGGACGAAGACGGCGACGAACCGGTCGTTGCTGCCCCCGTCTCCAACGACAATGCCGCGTCGGCCAAGCCCGAAGGCGAGGCCAAGCAAGAGCTTGATGCCGACGGCAACCCGATCACCCAGGACGATGACGAGGATGATGAGGACGAACAGGCGAATATGAGCCTGGCGGCGATGGAAGCCGCGCTGAAACCGCGTGTCTTGGAAACCCTCGACCTGATCGCGCGCGACTATGTCAAACTCTCCGAGATGCAGGATTTGCGGATCTCTGCGACCTTGAATGAAGATTCCAGCTTCTCCGCTAAGGAAGAGAAAGCTTATCAAAAGCTACGCTCGGAAATCGTGGAGTTGGTCAACGAGCTGCATCTCCACAACAACCGGATCGAAGCGCTGATCGACCAGCTTTACGGCATCAACCGCCGGATCATGTCGATCGATAGCGGCATGGTGAAACTGGCCGACCAAGCTCGGATCAACCGTCGCGAATTCATCGAAGCTTATCGCGGCTATGAGCTGGACCCGACTTGGGTCGACCGGATGGCCGAGAATACCGGTCGGGGTTGGCAAGCATTGATGGAGCGCTCCCGGCCCAAGGTTGAAGAGCTGCGTGCCGATATGGCGCAAGTCGGTACCTATGTCGGCCTCGACATCAACGAATTCCGCCGGATCGTGAACCAGGTCCAGAAGGGGGAGAAAGAAGCGCGCCAGGCTAAGAAAGAGATGGTCGAGGCGAACCTGCGTCTCGTGATCTCAATCGCCAAGAAATACACCAACCGCGGCCTGCAATTCCTTGACCTGATCCAGGAAGGGAATATCGGCCTGATGAAGGCAGTCGATAAGTTCGAATATCGCCGCGGCTACAAATTCTCCACCTATGCGACCTGGTGGATCCGCCAAGCGATCACCCGCTCCATCGCGGATCAGGCCCGGACGATCCGGATTCCGGTGCATATGATCGAAACGATCAACAAACTGGTCCGCACCGGGCGCCAAATGCTGCACGAGATTGGCCGCGAGCCGACGCCGGAAGAACTGGCCGAGAAGCTCCAGATGCCGCTGGAGAAGGTGCGCAAGGTGATGAAAATCGCCAAGGAGCCGATCTCGCTGGAGACGCCGATTGGCGACGAAGAGGATTCGCAGCTCGGCGATTTCATCGAGGATAAGAACGCCGTCCTACCGCTCGATTCCGCGATCCAGGAGAACCTGAAAGAAACCACGACTCGGGTTTTGGCATCTTTGACCCCACGTGAAGAGCGTGTCCTGCGGATGCGGTTTGGGATCGGGATGAACACCGACCATACGCTTGAAGAGGTCGGCCAACAGTTCAGCGTGACTCGGGAGCGGATTCGGCAGATTGAGGCGAAGGCGCTACGGAAGCTGAAGCATCCGAGCCGTAGTCGGAAGTTAAGGTCTTTCTTGGATCAGTGAGAAAGAGCACCGTTCGTACACCTCTTCTGACCCTAGCCTTGTTCGACATAGTCAATGCAATTCTCGACCATATCTTTGAACTCCGAGATCAGGTCTGCGATGCCACCAGTGGCAGCAGAAATCGAACCTAGTAGTGAGTTGATCTGAGCCAATAGGTAGCGGAGCGCATCGACTATTCCGTCGCGAAAACGACGCCCCAAACTGAACAGCGCAGCAAGTTTTGCTTGGAGACTATTCCCTGTCAGACCGACGCGTGCAAAAACTTCTGGTGGCGTATCTTGAACGGCCGCTCGCACTCTATCGAAATGTGGCAGAGTTTCAGTTTCATAGGCCAATCTCAGTCGGTCGCGCATGTCGTCAATGAATAGTATCCGGTAGCCATAGGGCGCGTCATCAAACAAGAGGGTTTGCAGAAAACCACTCAGTTGATCGAGAAATGACGACAATTGCAGATTAGGGTCATCGCTCTCTTCAAACATAAAGGGCATGCCAATTCTCCCATGTTTTATAATTTGGGATGGTAGCATGATTGAGAGTAGACCTGGGAGAAATCTGTGAACCCACCGATCACTCACAGTGTATCTTATGATCTTCAATCTGCGCGCCTGACCGTCAGCCACTCTGGCCAGCCCGGCATCAAGGCCGCCGGGCGAGCGCCTGCCCGTCCCGGCGGGCTGGCGCTTTGGCGGCGGGACGCTCCGTTTAGCCCGAGCAATGGCTTGGCTTCTATTAACCGCCCCGATCCACCGTGTTTGCGCCAACCCACGGGCAGGCCCGGGCCCGGCTCCGCTCTTTCCGGTGATGGCGAACCACGCTATCCCGGTTCAATGACCCTCACCACTTTTGACAACATCCTCACCGACCGCGGCTCCAAATACGCGGTTTCAGGCGCACCGGCGGCCTCGAAAGCCGACGCACTCGCGACCGTCAAAGCCCTCAAGCGCAATAAGAAATTCGCTAAAGCCACCCATAACACCTGGGCGCTCCTCACCTCCGACGGCCCGATCAAGAACGATGACGGAGAGGCCGGCGCGGGCATGGTCATCTTGCGGATGCTGAAGCGCGAGGACCTCCAGAACCACGTTGTCATCGTCAGCCGCTGGTTCGGCGGCACGCATCTGGGCGGCGACAGGTTCCGCCGGGTGCAGGATTGCGTTAGGTATTACATCGACCAGATGAACCAGACGGGGTAGTGCGATGTCGCTCTTATCGAAACTCTTCGGCGGCGGGGCCAAGCCTCAAGAGGACCCCGAAGTCTATAAAGACTTCCGCATCTTCCCGGAGCCACAATCAGGGCCAGGTGGCTATCGCCTCGCCGCGCGGATCGAGAAGGAGATCGACGGCGAGGTGAAGGTGCATCATCTGCTGCGCGCCGATACGATCCAGAGCGCCGAGGAGGCGGAGGCCTTCTCCATCCGCAAAGCGAAACAGGTGATCGACGAGCAGGGCGACGGGATTTTCGGGTAGCGTCGCCGCGCGCGCGACCGCCGGCGAAGCGTGCCTAAAACGCTAAAACAGCCCCTCCGCCCGAAACGACACCTCGGCCTCCTTGCCGATGATCACGTGATCATGCACCGCCACGCCGATCGTGTCACAGGCCTCCACGATCCGGCGGGTTACATCGATGTCTTGCGGGCTCGGCGTCGGGTCGCCCGACGGATGATTATGCACCAGAATGATTGAGGACGCGTTCAGCTCCAGCGCCCGTTTCGCCACTTCGCGGGGATAGACTGGCACGTGATCAACCGTGCCTTTCGCCTGCTCCTCATCAGCGATCAGCACGTTTTTGCGGTCTAGAAATAGCACCCGGAACTGTTCTGTTTCGCGATGCGCCATCGCCGTGCGGCAATAGGTGATCAAATCGTCCCAGGACGAGACCACCTCGCGATGCATGACTTTGGCCAACGCCATTCGATGGGCAAACGCCTCGACAATGCGCAGTTGTAGATAGACCTTTGCCGTCGCACCTTCGACCTGCAACAGCCGGTGTTCAGACGCTGCGACCACCCCGTTCAAATCACCAAATGCCGCCAGGAGTCTTTTGGCCAGCGGTTTCAGGTCCATCCTCGGGATCGCGTTGAAAAGCAGCAGTTCCAGGATTTCATAGTCGGGCATCGGCTTATGCCCGCCTGACAAAAAACGCTCCCGAAGCCGCGCACGATGGCCCCAATAATGCGGGCGCTTCGTGCCATCTTTGCCGGTGACCAGGCCGCCGCCCGCCGCCGCATCAGGCGAGAGCCGGTCCGTCTGGCGGAAGCTGCGGGTAAAGGCCGGTGTCAACACGGCATCTGCGGGCGGAATACGCGCCTCCAAATCATCCAGGCCCCGCATCGCTTCTTCGGAAAACCCGGGGACCTGCCCCTCCAAATCAGACGTCAGATCCGTCATCGATATTCCTCTTAGCGCGACATAACCTGCGGTGATAACCGGTCCCTAGAAACCGATCCGCCGACGCTCCGAGAATTCAATCAATTTGGTTAATGCTTCCTTAGCAAGCACCCGCTTTCGAACAAAATACCAGGCTAGTTCTTCAGTCGGCCCAACATCTCTTCGGCTGCTGCATCCGGGCTCAGTTCACCCGCGGCCACCCGTGCGGCCATCTCAGCCATCGCGCGCTTCACGTCAGCGTCGCGGCTCAGCCGTGCCAGAAGACCGCTCCGCACCTCTTCTTCAAACCAATGCGCCGCTTGTGCCGCTCGGCGTTTTTCCCAATGGCCCTCCGCTCGGCGCCATGCTGCCAAGGTCTGCATCTCGTCCCAGGCTGCGTCCAACCCGTCATCCTCCCACGCCGAAACGGGAAGCGCCTTGGGAAACCCTTCAGGATCCTCCGCTCGTTTACGCATCAGCCGCAACGCACCGGCATAGTCCGCGCAGGTTCGCGTCGCCGCCGCTTTCAACTCGCCATCAGCCTTGTTGACCAAGATCAGGTCGGCAATCTCCATGATGCCGCGCTTGACCCCTTGCAACTCGTCGCCGCCCGCAGGCGCGAGAAGCAAGACGAAGAGATCGCACATCTCGGCAACCATGGTCTCGGATTGCCCGACCCCCACGGTTTCGATCAGCACCACATCGAACCCCGCCGCCTCGCAGAGCGCCACCGCCTCGCGGGTCCGCCGCGAGACGCCGCCGAGATGGGACAAGGAGGGCGACGGGCGGATAAACGCGCCTGGCTCGCGGCTGAGCCGCTCCATCCGTGTTTTGTCGCCCAGAATCGAGCCGCCAGAGCGTGTTGAGGACGGATCGACCGCCAAAACGGCCACGCGGAGTCCCTGGCTCACCAACATCATCCCAAACGCTTCGATAAAGGTCGATTTCCCCACGCCCGGCGTCCCGGAGAGTCCAATGCGCAGGGCTTGCCGCCCATGACCGCGCAAAACCTCCAGCAAGGCCGCCGCTTCGGCGCGATGATCGGCCCGCGTGCTTTCCACCAAAGTCACCGCGCGCGCCAGAGCCCGGCGCTCACCCGCCAAAATCCGCGTTGCCAAATCTGTCTGAGCGGCCTGTTGTTCCGTCATGTATGGGTCGTCTTTCCCCAGTATCCTGCCCGCGCGCCGCAATTTGGGCGCGTCCCGTTACTTGCCCGCATCCCGCGCGTACTGTCCAGTGCCATGGCATGCGACAGCGAATTTGATGACCGGTTTGTCATGCGCCCTTATCTGGCGAGCCGTCTGGTGCTGATCTCCTTTGTTGTTCCGCGCTAGGCGCAGGAGCGGAGCAGTTTCTCTGTCCGCGCGCTCCCGTCTCGCCCGCCCGCGACCGAAACCACGCCGGGCGTCTTTCGGTTGACCTCGGCCGCGGCACAGTCCCTTTATGGGCCGGTGCGGATCATCAGACGACCATAGGCCGATGCCACTTCCCATTGAGGACATTCTGCCAGAGCTGATGCACGCCCTGGCCACCAAGGGTCGCGCGGTGCTGCAGGCTCCGCCCGGCGCAGGCAAGACCACGCGGGTGCCGCTAGCGATGCGCGAGGCCGAGATCACCAAGGGCCGCATTGTTTTGCTGGAACCCCGTCGCTTGGCCGCCCGCGCTGCCGCCGAACGTATGGCCGAAACCTTGGGCGAGGCCCCGGGTCAGACGGTCGGCTACCGGATGCGCGGCGACAGTGCGGTCAGCAAAGAAACCCAGATCGAGGTGGTGACCGAAGGCATCCTCACCCGGATGCTACAAGACAATCCGGAGCTCCCTGGCATCGGCGCGGTGATCTTCGACGAATTCCACGAACGCTCCCTCAACGCCGATCTAGGCTTGGCGCTGGCTTGGGAGGTCCGGGGGGCCCTGCGCGACGATCTGCAAATTTTGGTCATGTCCGCCACGCTTGATGCCGGGCCCGTGGCCGCCATGCTCGACAATGCCCCTTTGATCTCATCTCAAGGTCAGGCCTTCCCGGTCGAGACCATCTGGCGCGACCGCCCGCCGGCCAAGACCGACCGGTTCGAGACCACGATGGCCGACCTCATTCTGCGAGCTGTCCAAGAGACTGAGGGTGGCCTTCTCGTGTTCCTGCCTGGCGAAGGCGAAATCCGCCGCACCGCCAGCTTGTTGGCAGGCCAACTTCCGCCCGATATCCATGTCCACAGCCTCTATGGCGCAATGAAACTCGGCGACCAACGCGCCGCCATCCGACCTGCGAAAGAGGGGCGAAAACTCGTTCTGGCCACCGCGATCGCCGAGACCTCGCTGACCATCGAAGACGTCCGTGTGGTGATCGATGGCGGCCGTGCCCGCCGCGCCCGGTTTGACCCAAGCTCTGGCATGTCGCGCCTGGTGACCGAGCCCGTGAGCCGCGCCGAGGCTGATCAGCGCCGGGGCCGCGCCGGTCGGATCGCGCCCGGGGTCTGCTATCGCAACTGGACCAAAGGGGCCGAGGGTGCGCTCCCCGCCTTTCCACCCACGGAGATCGAGGCGACCGATCTCGCCGGCCTCGCCCTCGATCTCGCGCAATGGGGCGGCGATGAAGGTTTGGCATTTCTCACACCTCCCCCCGAAGGCGCGCTTGCAGAGGCCCGCGCATTGCTCAAATCCATCGGGGCGCTCGATGACACCGCTCGGATCATCAACCATGGTCGCCAGCTTGCCAAACTACCGCTACATCCCCGCCTGGCACATATGGTCAGCCTCGGCGGCAAGGGCAGTGCTCTGCTCGCCGCGCTCTTGGCCGACCGCGATCCGCTCCGGGGCCAAGGCAGCGACCTCGCCTTGCGTCTCCGCGCCCTGACCGGCCAAGCTCCGGCAGCGGCCGACCGCGCCGCAATCGCGCGGATCAAGACAGAGGCGAAACGCCTCGCCCGCTTCGAATCCGGCCCGGCGCATGACGCCGCCGAACAGGCAGCCCTTGCCTATCCCGACCGCATCGCCCTCCGGCGCAAAGGGGATGCGCCGCGCTATCTCCTGTCGGGTGGCAAAGGGGCTGCTTTGCCTGAAGGAGACGCGCTTGCCGGGCAACGGCTTCTTGTCGTGACCGATCTTGATGGCAACCCCCGCGAAGCCCGCATCCGCCAAGCGATCCCAATTGCCGAAAGCCAAATCCGCGCCCTCTTCGCGGATCAGATCACTTGGCATGAGAGGTGCACCTGGTCGCGTCGTGACCGGCGGGTTCTGGCGCGGAAACAAGAGTGTCTGGGCGCAATCATTCTGGATGATCGTGGATGGCCGGATGCCCCGCCCGAGGCCATCCGCGCCGCGATGGTCAACGGCATTCGCGATCTCGGCCTCGACGCGCTCAACTGGACCAAACCCGCCACCCTGCTCCGCGCCCGCATCCGGTTCGCGGGCCTGGCCGATATGTCCGATGCCGCCCTCCTGGATGGGTTGGAAGATTGGGCCGCGCCCTATCTCGAGGGCATCGCCTCTGCCGCTGATCTCAAACGCCTGAACCTTGTCGAGGCGCTGGCGGCCTCTCTCGGATGGGAGACCCAGCAACGGCTGGATACCCTCGCTCCGGCCACTTGGAAGACGCCGCTCAATCGGCAGGTCCCGATTGACTACGGCACCGACACGCCCGAAATCGCGCTTCGCCTGCAAGAGGTCTTCGGCACCACGACACATCCCCGGATCGGCCCCGATAAACTGCCGCTTAAAATCACGCTGCTTTCTCCGGCCAACCGCCCGATCCAAATCACCACCGATTTGCCGGGGTTCTGGTCGGGCTCCTACGCGGATGTGCGCAAGGATATGCGCGCGCGCTATCCCAAACACCCTTGGCCTGAAGATCCACGCCAATCCGACCCAACGCTGCGCGCCAAGCGCCGACCCTAGCCGCATCTCACCTGGGCCGACCCTTGCCCGTGGCAACGCGGCCCGCGGAGGGTTCCCGGTTCACCCGGGGGCGTGACGTGGGCCGCCACCCCGCAAGACCACACCCCGTTCTGCCGCGGCCGCCTCTGCCGAGGGATGTATCCGTTCGGACGGATCGCGCCCAATCACCCGTCGATGGCGCGACCAAAACGCTTTGCTCCACCCCGACATCGTGCCAACCGACGGCGCCGTGACATCGGTCAGATAGCGCGTGCGCCAATGTTGCGGCAGCGGCAGACCAGAGACCGCCGCCTCGCCCAACATCCAGACCAGTGGGATGTTCGACAAGGGTCGCGCCGCGCGCAAGCCGCCCAGTTGCCCGCCAATATCGCCATGCGCCCCCCGAAACCAAACCTGCTGCACTTGCCCGGCCCGTGCCGCATCGACGCTCCACAAAACCGGGGCATAGACATCGCGGGTTTCGTCCATCGCCAGCGCATGCCGGGCCTCTTTGGTCGAGGCCCCTAAACCGTCACTGTGATAGGGATGCGGCTTCCCCATGAATCGCCACACCACCGGCCAGCGTAGGCCCAAGGCGCGCACCGTGTCATAGACACCCATAAAGGCGATCTCGACCTTCGGATGACAAAGCGCGGCCTTCAACGCCGCCGCGCGCGGACCGTCTGGATCAGACCGGTAATGCTCATAAACCCGCGCCAAGGTCTCTTCCTCAACCTGGGCCGCGCGCAGCAATCCCATCTTGTCGATCAACCCGGCCAGCGAGCGCACCGCATAGGCACCGCGCGAAAACCCCATCAGGAAGATCCGATCTCCCGGCTGATAGTTCCGCGCCAAGAACAAATAGGCGCGCTTGATCTGCCGATCGATCCCAACCCCGGCCAGCACCTCGACTGCGCGCCGGTAGCCGCGCCACTGAATCCCCGGCTCATAGTAGAGCGTGACGGGCTCTGACGGGCCAAGTTCCGACAACAACCGATAGGTCAGCCCGATATTGGTTTCTTGCCCACGCAAGAGGCTCGACATGGTCCCATCAAGCAGAACCACATGAGAATAGGCCGGGCGCACAACCGGTAGGCGCGGCGGCGCGCTGCGAAACCCTTTCAGACGGGTCCAGAGCCGGTTATTCCGCAGCAATGCCCCCTTCTCCCTCTTGCAACAGCGCCCAAACCCGCGCCGGCGTAAACGGCATATCCACCCGCCGAATACCAAGCGGCCAAAGTGCGTCTTGCACTCCATTGGCCACGGCCGCCAAGGCCCCCACGGTTCCCGCCTCGCCGCAACCCTTCATCCCAAGCGCGTTGGCCGTCGACGGCACAGGCTCGGTATGGAAGGCGACAAACGGCATATCGTCGGCCCGCGGCATCCCGTAATCCATGAAGGTCGCGGTCAGAAGCTGACCATCGTCGTCATAAACCACATGTTCGGTGATGGCCTGACCAATGCCTTGCGCAACGCCGCCATGGACCTGCCCCTCTGCCAGCATCGGGTTCATCAGATTGCCGAAATCATCGACCACGGTGTAACGGACAACCTCGGTCACGCCGGTATCGCGATCAATCTCGACCTCCGCGATATGGCAGCCATTGGGGAAGGACCGGCCCGGCAGTTTTGTGGTCTCTTCAGCCACGCAAAGCGCTGCCTGCCCCTCGGCCCGCGCCGCCTCCGCCGCTTCCAGAAGCGTCACGACCGTGTTCGAGCCCGGTGCACGGAACACGCCCTCTTCAGCATCGAAGCTGACATCTTCGGCCTCCATCATGCCTTCGACAAACGGCACCAGGCCAGAGATCAGCGCATCTCCAGTGGCCCTGAGCGCGGTGCCCTGGGTTGTGACCGAGCGACTGCCGCCGGTCCCCCCGCCATTGGCGATTTGATCGCTATCACCTTGGACGACCTCGATATCCGCAATCGGCAGGCCAGTCTGGTCATGCACAAACTGGGCATAGACCGTCTCATGCCCCTGCCCGTTCGATTGCGTGCCCACATAAACCTTCGCTCCGGTCTCGGTCAGCTCGATCTTCGCGGTCTCGCTTGGGTCGCCCAGAATGCTCTCGATATAATAACACACGCCCAAGCCGCGCAGCTTGCCTTGACCTTCTGAGGCCGCCTTCCGCGCCGCAAATCCGGCCAGATCACCCTCCGCCTCGGCCCGGGTCAAAAGCTGGTCAAACGCGCCCACATCATAAAGCTCGCCCACGGCGGTCTTATAGGGCATCTGCTCCGGCGCGATGAAACTCCGGCGGCGCAGCTCCAGCGGATCGACACCCAACTCGCGGGCCGCATAATCCATCGCCCGTTCGAGCGTGTAGATCGCCTCGGGCCGCCCGGCCCCGCGATAGGCATCGACCTGTGTCGTGTTGGTATAAATGCCGCGATTGTTCATATAAATCGCCTGCACATCATAAACGCCGGTCAGTACGCGGCTGAACAACTGGCTCTGAATCGGCTGACCGAATTGCGAGTTATAGGCCCCCATATTCGAGAGCGACGACATGCGATAGGCGGTCATCCGATAGTCGGCGTCAAAGCCAAGCTCCGCGATACAGACCAGATCGCGGCCCGCATTATCGCTCAGCATCGCCTCGGTCCGTTCCGACATCCAGCGAACCGGTCGGCCAAGCGCGCGCGTTGCATGCGCCACCAGGAAATACTCGGGGTAATCCATCCCCTTCATACCAAACCCGCCGCCCACATCTGGTGTGGTCACGCGCACATCTTCCGCGTCCAGCCCGAACCATTTGGCCAAGGCGGCCTTGGTGCCCCAAACGCCCTGCCCGTTCACCGCCAGATGCAGCCGGTCGCCCTCAAGCTCGGCGTAACACCCCCGCGGCTCCAGCGAGTTCACAATGATCCGGTTGTCCTCAATCTCAAACCGCACCCGATGCGCCGAGGCGGCCAAAGCGGCTTCGGTCGCCTCTTCATCGCCCAGACCCCAATCATAGGCCAGATTCTCCGGCGCCTCGGGGTGCAGCTCCGCCCCGCCCGGCTGCACCGCCATATGCGGCTCCAACTCGTCGAAATCGAAGCCGATCATCTCGGCGGCATCTTTCGCTTTGGCCAAGCTCTCGGCGACCACAAAGGCCACCGGCTCGCCGACAAACCGCACCCGCCCCTCGGCCAAGATCGGCCGCGCGGGGGCCGCGCCATCCGACCCATCGCGGTTCTTCACCGTCGAAAACTTCATCGCATTGGCCAGCCCCGCCGCCGCCAAATCGGCCGCACTCAGCACCAGATGCACCCCCGGCGCTTCCCGCGCATCGTCCAAGTCCAACTCGGTGATCTCCCCATGCGCCACAGGGCTTCGCAGCACATAGCCAAAAAGCGCCCCCTCCGGCGCGATATCATCGATATACCGACCATGCCCGGTCAGCAGGCGGGTGTCCTCCAACCGGGTGACCGGCTGGCTGGTTCCGAATTTCGTCATGGGGTATGTCCTCGCAGCAAACTGCTTTCAGACTGAGATTAACGGCCCAAACGCCAGTGTCCAGGCCCCCTGGACCGGATCGAGGCTTGGCCTTTCCCGCCCGCTTCGCTAGATGATCCCAGACAGACAAAACCCCAAGGGTATAAGGCGATGGAAAAGACCTTTAACGCAGCCGAGGCCGAGGCCCGGATCTACGCGGAATGGGAAGCCTCAGGCGCTTTCAAAGCGGGCGCAAACGCGTCGCGCGACGAGACCTTCTGCATCATGATCCCGCCGCCGAATGTGACCGGCTCGCTGCATGTGGGCCACGCCTTCAACAACACGCTGCAGGACATCCTCACCCGCTGGCACCGGATGCGCGGCTTCGACACGCTCTGGCAGCCGGGGCAGGATCACGCAGGCATCGCCACGCAGATGGTCGTTGAGCGCAAACTGGCCGCCGAAGGCAACGCCACCCGCCGTGATCTGGGCCGGGAGGATTTCCTGAAAAAGGTCTGGGAGTGGAAGACCGAAAGCGGCGATACCATCATCAACCAGCTCAAACGCCTCGGCGCCTCCTGCGATTGGTCCCGCAACGCCTTCACCATGTCCGGTGCGCCGAACTCGCCCGAGGGCGAGGAGGGCAATTTCCACGATGCCGTCATCAAAGTCTTCGTGGAGATGTATAACAGGGGCTACATCTATCGCGGCAAACGGCTGGTGAACTGGGACCCGCATTTCGAAACGGCGATTTCCGATCTGGAGGTCGAGCAGATCGAGAAAGACGGGTATATGTGGCGCCTGCGCTATCCACTGGAGGATGGCGAGAGCTATGAACACCCGGTGGAATTCGACGCGGACGGCAATGTCACCGACACCGAGACCCGCGATTACCTGACCGTCGCCACGACCCGGCCCGAGACCATGCTGGGCGATACCGGCGTTGCGGTGCATCCCGATGACCGGCGCTATGCGCATCTGATCGGCAAACACGTGATCCTGCCGATCACCGGGCGGCGCGTGCCCATCGTGGCTGACAGCTACGCCGACCCGGAGAAGGGCACCGGTGCAGTGAAAATCACCCCGGCCCATGATTTCAACGACTGGGATGTGGGCCAACGCACCGGCCTTCGCGTGATCAACGTGATGGACACCAAGGCCGCGATGGCGCTGCGCGGCAATACGGAGTTCGCCGAAGGCTGCCCGGACGATTTGATCGCCGCCGCCATCGAACGGCTCGACGGCGCCGACCGCTATGAGGCCCGCGATGCGATTGTCACCTGGGCCGAGGAGTATGGCTGGCTCGACGGGATCGACGCGGACCGGCACATGGTCCCCCATGGCGACCGATCCAAGGTCTCGGTGGAACCATTCCTGACCGATCAATGGTTTGTGGACACCGCCAAGATCGTGGAACCCGCCTTGGAGGCGGTTCGCGACGGGCGCACCAACATCATGCCCGAGCAGCACCGGAAGGTCTATTTCAACTGGCTGGAGAATATCCAACCCTGGACCATCTCACGCCAGCTTTGGTGGGGGCACCAGATTCCGGTTTGGTATGGCCCCAAGAAAACCGATGATGGCGGTATCGCTTGGGTACCGACGAACAAAGGGAAGCGTGATCGGGGCACCCATTTGCAGCCGTTTTGTGCACCTGACGAGGCCTCTGCGATCGCGCTAGCAAAGGCCTATTACGGGGATGATTTTGGCTGCGAGTTCAAAGTCTATACGGATGAGCGTGCAGCGACCTTCGATAGGTCAGAAGATGACATGTATGAGGGTTACATACCCCTCTACCGCGACCCCGACGTGCTCGACACCTGGTTCTCGTCGGGCCTCTGGCCCATTGGCACGCTTGGCTGGCCCGAGCAAACCCCCGAGCTCGAACGCTATTTCCCGACCTCTGTCCTAATCTCGGGCTTCGACATTATCTTCTTCTGGGTCGCCCGGATGATGATGATGCAGCTTGCCGTGGTCGATGAAGTCCCGTTCAAAGATGTCTATGTTCACGCCCTTGTCCGGGACGAGAAGGGTCGGAAGATGTCGAAGAGCATCGGCAACGTGCTCGACCCGCTGGAACTGATCGACACATATGGCGCCGACGCGCTGCGCTTCACCATGGCGTCCATGGCCGCGATGGGGCGCGACGTGAAACTCTCCGATGACCGCGTGGCGGGGTATCGGAATTTCGGCACCAAGCTCTGGAACGCCGCGCGGTTCGCGGAGATGAACGACTGCAAACCGTTGGACGGATTCGACCCGGCCAGCGTGACCCAAACGGTGAACAAATGGATCGTGGGGGAGATCGCGCGCGCCCGCGTGGCGCATGACGAGGCGCTCACCGCTTATCGCTTCAATGACGCGGCGAACGGGCTCTACGCCATCACCTGGGGCCGGGTCTGCGACTGGTATCTGGAATTCGCCAAGCCGCTCTTTGCCTCCGGCGACGAGGCCGTGATCTCCGAAACCCGCGCCACCATGGCCTGGGTGATCGACCAATGCCTGATCCTGCTCCACCCGGTGATGCCCTTTGTCACCGAGGAGCTTTGGGGCCAGATCGCCGAGCGCCCCAAAATGCTGATCCATGCGGATTGGCCGAGCTATGGCGCGGAACTGATCGACGAAGAGGCCGACCGGGAAATCTCCTGGGTCATTGCCATGATTGACGAAATCCGCTCCGTCCGGATGCAGATGCATGTACCGGCAGGCCTGAAAGTGCCGCTCTTGCAGGCTGAGTTGGACGCGCGCGGCCAGGCCGCCTGGGATCGGAACGCCGCGATCATTCAGCGGATCGCGCGGGTCGATAGCCTGACTGTCGTTGACGATCTGCCGAAGGGCGCCGTGACCGTGGCGGTTGAGGGCGGTGTCTTCGGTCTGCCGATCGCCGATATCATCGACGTGGATGAGGAGAAGGCCCGGCTGGAGAAGGTTCTGGGCAAACTGGCCAAGGAGTTGGGCGGGTTGCGCGGACGGCTCAACAACCCGAAATTCGCCGAAAGTGCGCCTGCTGCCGTGGTGGAGGAAACCCGCAACAATCTCGCCGCCCGCGAGGAGGAAGAGGGCAAAATCCGCGACGCTCTCGCCCGACTCGAAGAGATCGGCTAGGTCAGGTCGCCGCTGCGGCGCATCAAATAGGTTACGAAAATCGCCAAGGCGCAGAATTTTCGTAACCTATTCGGCATCACTCCCGACTTGCGCTTTGCCTCGATTTCGGGCTTCTCTCCGGCCATGACCGGACCCCGTTATACCCAACTTGTCGAAAGCCTGCCCGCCTCCGTGCCCTTTGTCGGCCCCGAGACCCAGGAACGCGCCCGTGGCGCAGAATTTGCGGCCCGGTTGGGCGCAAATGAGAGCGTCTTTGGCCCCTCCCCCAAGGTGAAAGCCGCGATTGCCGAGGCCGCGCATGAGGCCTGGATGTATGGCGATCCGGAAGCGCATGAGTTGCGCCAAGCGCTGGCCGCCCATCATAGCGTCAGGCCGGAAAACATCGTTGTGGGGGAAGGGATTGACGGGCTCCTGGGCTATCTCTGCCGACTGCTGATCGCGCCAGGGGATGCCGTGGTGACCTCCGTCGGGGCCTATCCGACATTCAACTATCACGTGACCGGTTTTGGCGGCGCGCTGCATCAGGTGCCCTATCAGGGCGATCACGAAAACCCCGACGCACTAATCACCCGCGCCCGGGATGCGCGCGCCAAGCTGATCTATCTGGCGAACCCGGACAATCCGATGGGGAGCTGGCATGGTGCCGCGACGGTGCAGGCGATGATCGACGCGGTGCCCGACGGATGCCTGCTGGCGCTGGACGAAGCCTATGTGGACACAGCACCGGCGAGCACGGCCCCGGCTTTGGATATAGACGATCAGCGCGTCATTCGTTTTCGCACCTTTTCAAAGGCTTACGGGCTGGCGGGCTTGCGGATTGGCTATGCGGTTGCCCATGTGGATTTGATCACGGCCTTCAACAAAATCCGCAATCATTTTGGCATGGGGCGGCTGGCGCAAGCCGCCGGATTGGCGGCCTTGGCCGACCAAGAGTACCTTGCCACAACCATCGCCGAGATCGCCAAAGCCCGCGACCGGATTGGCCAAATCGCACGCACAAATGGGCTGATACCGCTGCCCTCGGCAACCAATTTCGTGACGATCGATTGCGGCGGAGATGGTGATTTTGCGCGGGCTGTGCTGGCCTCGCTGATCAAACGTGGGATTTTCGTGCGGATGCCGTTTACCCCGCCGCAAGACCGCTGCATTCGCGTGTCTTGCGGTAAAGAGGCCGATTTGGCGCTGTTCGAGGCCGCGCTGCCAGAGGCACTGACCGAAGCACGCTCGGCTTAGTCCGCGCCTGAAATCACCTCGGCAGCCGCGCTCAACCCGTTGGGGTCATGCGCGATTTGCAGCGCACTCATCCCTGCTTGCAGGCTGCCCAACACGCCCAGAACCATCTGCGCATTCACATGGCCCATATGGCCGATGCGGAAATAGTCCTCTGGTGCGTCGTCCATGCCAAGCGGCACGCCTAGGGTCACGCCCGCCTCGGCAATCATCCAATCGCGCAGCCGTGCACCGTTGCCGCCACCCATATTGACGGTGGTGACTGCGTTGCTGCGCTTCTCAGCCTCAGCGATGTTCAACCGCATCGCGCCGCTTTGCCCCCAGGTTTCGAAGGCAGTCCAGATCGCCCGGGCGAGGGTTGCATGACGATCCCAAACCTGCTCCAGCCCCTCTTCTTTCAGGATCATATCCAGCGCCACACGCAGCCCATAGAGGTGATGCGTCGGGGCTGTTCCACAGAAATACTTATAGAAGATGTCTGGATCGGTGCGCGGTCGCCAATCCCAGTAGGGCGTCACCAAATCGGCACGACCGCGCGCGGCCTCGGCCTTCGGACCATGATAGACAAAGCCCATGCCCGGTGGGGTCATTAAGCCCTTCTGGCTGCCGGTGACCATCAGATCGACACCCCAGGCATCCATTTCAAACGCGTCACAGCCGAGACAGGCGATGTTGTCGGAAAACAGCAGCGCCGGGTGGTCCGCTGCATCAAGCGTCTGGCGCAGGGCCAAGATGTCGTTCTTGACCGAGGTGGAGGTGTCCACCTGAACCGCCAACACAGCCTTGATCTCATGGGCTTTATCCGCAGCCAGCGCATCGGCGACGCGCGCCATATCGATATCCGCGGTCTGACCGAAATCGATCACTTGCGCCTCGACTCCAAGCGCCGTCGCCATCTCGCCCCATCCCAGACAGAACCGCCCGGTGCCCAGGATCAGAATCTTGTCACCGCGGCTGAGCGTGTTGGTCAACGCCGCTTCCCAGGCTCCATGGCCATTGCAGATATACATCGCGACGTTATGTTCCGTCCGCGCGACGGCTTTCAGATCGGGGACGATGGTGGCCACCATGTCGACCAACTCGCCGGTGTAGATATTCGGCGCGGGGCGGTGCATGGCTTGCAGCACCCGGTCAGGCATAACCGAGGGGCCGGGGATGGCGAGGTAGTGGCGACCGTTGGCAAGGCTCATGATGGGGTCTTTCTTTCGCGTATAAATCAGGGGTAAATCGGCGCGTGCGTGCGGTCAATTGGCTGGACAGGTCTTGGCAGGGACCCGGTCATGATTAGGTGTGATTTGAGATATCAGGAGCGGTGATATGCCAGGCGAAATTGCGACAGATCGAATGGTGCTGAAGATCGGTGGCGCGGATCGGGCGCATTTCCTGCACGGGTTGGTGACCCATGATGTGAAACCGGTCGGCGGCGGTTTGGTCTACACCGCGCTCTTGAGCCCTCAAGGGAAGTATCTGGCCGATTTCTTCTTGCTGGATCAGGGCGATCACATCCTCCTGGATGTGAAGGCGGAGATCGCCCCGAAGCTGGCGCAGCGCTTGATGATGTACAAGCTGCGCGCCGATGTGACGATTGAGGACAGCGGTCTGGGCGTCGTGCGCGGCATGGGCGCGGTGCCGGACGGTGCTTGGGCCGACCCGCGCGATCCGGCGCTTGGCTGGCGGGGCTATGGGATCGACGGTGGGACGCCGGAAATCGATTGGGAGGCGATCCGGGTGGCGCATGTGATCCCGGAAACCGGGATAGAGCTGCGCCCCGAGGAGAGTTTCGTCCTGGAAATGGGGTTTGATCGGCTCGCGGGCGTGGATCATCGGAAGGGCTGCTATGTGGGCCAAGAGGTGACCGCGCGAATGAAGCATAAGACGGAGTTGCGCAAAGGTCTGGCCCAGGTTGAGATCGATGGGGCGGCACCGGTTGGTACGGAGATATTGGCCGAAGATGGACGTGCCGTTGGGGTGCTTCACACGCAATCGGGCAACAAAGCGCTGGCCTATCTGCGGTTTGATCGCGCGGGCGGGCCGATGACGGCCGGAGAGGCACAGGTCACCTGGTCCGGCATCAAGGGGTGAGGGCGTCGGAAAATAGGTATTTTCCGGGCCGAAATTCTTGAAAATTCCGGTTCCCTCTCAGCAACGAACGTCTCTTAGATCAGCAGGGAGGCCCCCCCTTCATGGCGGAGCAGCGCCACCTTTGTCTCCACCCCGCCTGCGCCGGAAAACCCGGTCAGGCCCTTGGACCCCATCACCCGGTGGCATGGAATGAGGATCGGGATCGGATTGCCGCCGCAGGCTTGGCCAACGGATTGCGCAGATTGCCCGAGATCTTTCGCGATCTCGCCATATGTTCGTGTATAGCCAAAGGGAATGGCCGAAATCGCATCACAAACCGCGATTTGAAAGGCAGACCCTTTGGGGGCCAGCGGCACGGCAAACTCGGTCAGGTCCCCGGCGAAATAGGCGTCAATCTCGGCCACGGCCTGGCGTAGGACGGGCGTTTCCGCTGCCCCCGCCCCCGCCCGCCAATTGACAGCCGTGATCGCGCCGTCTTCCTCGGTCAGGGTTAACCAACCGACGGGGGTTTCGACGCTTGCCTGTTCCGCCATCGGCTACTCCGCTGCATCCAGTTTGTCTTGGGTCTTGGTCTCGAAATCGCTGGCATCGTGGCGCTCGTGAAGTTGCATCTCCGGCTCCCCGAAGGCGCGGTTCACCATCCGGCCACGCTGCACCGCGGGCCGTGCGTCGATCCGTTTGGCCCAGTCCATCACATGGGTGTAGCTCGCCACATCCAGGAACTCCGCCGCGCTATAGAGGCGGCCCAGAACCAACTGCCCATACCAGGCCCAGATCGCCATATCGGCAATCGTATAGACCCCGCCAGCCATCCACTCACTATCGGCCAAATGCCGGTTCAGCACATCGAGTTGGCGCTTGGTTTCCATGGCAAAGCGGTCGATCGGGTATTGCCATTTCTCGGGCGCATAGGCGTAGAAATGGCCAAACCCGCCGCCCAGATAGGGCGCGGAGCCCATCTGCCAGAAGAGCCAGGACAGCATCTCGGGCCGGTCCTTGGCCTCGGTCACGAAGGCCCCATGTTTCTCGGCCAGGTAGAGCAGGATCGCACCGGATTCGAAAATCCGCGTCGGCGGCGTGGTGGAGCGATCCATCAGCGCGGGGATTTTCGAATTGGGGTTCACATCGACAAAGCCGCTGCCGAACTGATCGCCTTCGGAGATGTTGATCAGCCAAGCATCATATTCGGCATCTGCATGGCCCGCCGCCAACAGCTCCTCAAGAAGAACCGTGACCTTCACCCCATTGGGCGTCGCCAGGGAGTAGAGCTGCAACGGATGTATACCCACAGGCAGGTCTTTATCATGGGTCGGCCCGGCGATGGGCCGGTTGATCGAGGCGAATTCGCCGCCGTTGCCCTGCTCCCAAGTCCAAACGGCGGGCGGGGTGTAGCTGTCAGTCATGTCGGTTGGTCCTTTTCTTGCCGAACGGCAGATGCGTTGCCATCAATCTAGACCGCCGGGGCGGGCAACCCAAGCCACAGGTCCGTGTTCTCTGATGCACAATCGCTCCGGCGCCAAACGCGCGAGATTGATCCAAAGCAATACCGACAATGGAACCTTGTGGCACACTTGGGTCATGGCCAAAGCACCGCCCACCATTCCCGAATATATCGCCGTCCGACCCAAACCGGTCAGGGAGCTATTGGAGGCGTTGCAGTCGCTTCTCGAAGATACGCTCCCAGGGGCCGCTTCCGACATGAAATGGGGTGCGCCCGTTTGGTTCAACGCGGCGGGTGAGCCCGTCATCTACCTCTATGGCGGCAAAGCCCACGCGCATCTTGGCTTTGTGCATGGTGCCGAGTTGGATGACCCGGACGAATTGCTCAAAGGCGCCAACAAGACCGGGCGGCATGTGAAACTGCTCCCCGGCCAATCCTTGCCGACACCGGCGCTGGTGGCCTTGATCCGGCAAGCCGCGAGTTGAACAGCCAAAGGCACCAAGTCGCCATGGCGTGCCGCGAGCCGCTCAGCCCGCGACACATGTTTGGATCAGCTTAGCGCCTCATTGCATCGTCCGCAGACGCCCGGATGCGCATGCCGCCCCACATCCGGGAGGATTTTCCAGCAGCGCTGGCATTTCTCGCCCTCGGCGGGTTCGAACACCACGCCGACGCCCTCGGTTTCTGGCAGGCGGAACGCCTCTGCCGGGATCGGGTCGCCGGTCAGGGTCAGAGCAGAGGTGATCGTGATGTCGTCAAACGCCACGGATTTCAGAACCTCCAGCATCTCCGGATCACGGGCATGGACCACGGGCGCGGCCTCAAGCGAGGCGCCGATCACCTTATCCTGACGCTGGATCTCCAAAGCCGCCGTCACGACCCGGCGGGCCGTGCGAATCTTGGCCCATTTCTGCGCCAGCGGCTCATCGCGCCATTCGCCCGGCGTGTCCGGGAAATCCATCAAGTGGATCGAGCTGTCCTCACCCGGGAACCGCTCCAGCCAGACCTCCTCCATCGTGAAGACCAGAACCGGCGCGAGCCAGCTGGTTAGCCGGTGGAACAGGATATCGAGCACCGTGCGCGCCGCGCGCCGCCGCGCCGTGTCGCCATCGCAATAGAGCGCGTCTTTGCGGATGTCGAAATAGAAGGCCGACAAGTCCGTGGTCGCAAAGGTGAAAACCGCCTGGAACACACCCTGGAAGTCATAGTTCGCATAGCCCGTGCGCACCTGATGATCGAGTTCGGCCAAGCGATGCAGCACCCACCGTTCCAACTCGGGCATCTCGGTGGGCTCCACCCGGTCGGCCTCGGTGAAATCGGCGAGGCTGCCTAACATGAAGCGCATCGTGTTGCGCAAGCGACGATAGCTGTCGGCGACGCCTTTCAGGATTTCCGGCCCGATCCGATGGTCATGCACATAATCGGTCTGCGCGACCCAAAGGCGGAGGATGTCAGCGCCGTATTGCTTCACAACCTGCTCAGGCACGATGGTGTTGCCCAAGCTCTTGGACATTTTCATGCCCTTCTCATCGAGCGTGAAGGCGTGGGTCACCACCGCGCGGTACGGCGCGCGGCCCTTGGTGCCGCAGGCTTGCAGCATTGAGGAATGGAACCAGCCGCGATGCTGGTCGGTGCCTTCGAGATAGACATCGGCGATGCCATCCTCGGAGCCGTCCTCACGGTCCCGCAGAACGAAGGCATGCGTGGAGCCGGAATCGAACCAGACATCAAGGATATCAAAGACTTGATCGTAATCCTTGGCATTGTGGTCATTGCCCAGGAACCGCTCTTTCGCCCCGTCCTGATACCAGGCATCCGCGCCTTCTTCTTCGAATGCGGCGAGGATGCGGGCATTCACCGCCTCGTCGCGCAGGAGGAAGTCGGCATCCGTCGGTTTGGCGCCTTTCTTGACGAAACAGGTAAGCGGCACGCCCCAAGCGCGCTGCCGCGAGAGCACCCAATCGGGCCGCGCTTCGATCATCGAATAGAGCCGGTTCCGCCCGGTTTGCGGCGTCCATTCCACCAGTTGATCGATGGAGGTTAGTGCCCGTTCACGGATCGTCTTGCCATAGGTGTCTTGACCATCCCCAACTTCGCGGTCGATCGCAGCGAACCATTGCGGCGTGTTGCGGAAGATCAGCGGGGCTTTCGACCGCCAGCTATGCGGGTAGCTGTGTTTCATGCGGCCGCGCGCCAAGAGCGCCCCGACCTCGACCAGTTTGTCGATCACGGTTGTGTTGGCGTTCCCCTCTTTGCCATTCGGCTTGAGGATCAGCGTGCCGCCGAAAAACGGCAGATCGGGCCGGAAAGAGCCGTCTTCCAACACGTTATAGGTCATCGGCAGCCCGTATTTGACACCGATCTGATAGTCGTCATCGCCATGGCTGGGCGCGGTATGCACGAACCCGGTTCCCGCCTCGTCAGTCACATGATCACCAGGGAGCAGCGGGACATCGAAATCCCACTCGCCATCGCCGCCCTCGGCCCCGCGCAGCGGGTGCGCACAGGCCAGCGCGCCAAGCTCATCCGCCGTCACATCGCGCAACCGGCGATACATGCTGTCGTCCAGACGGGCCTGAGTGAAGATGCTTTCGGCCAAGGTGTCGGCCACCAGGTACCGCCGCCCGATTTGGGCCCAGCATTCCTCAGGCCGCCCCGTCACCTCATAAAGCCCATAAGAGATGTCTGGGCCGAAACAGATCGCCCGGTTCTGCGGCATGGTCCAGGGCGTGGTGGTCCAGATCACCACATGCGCGCCATCCAGATCGCCAAGCGGCTCCACCCGCCCGGTGGTCACGCCTTCCCCCATCACCAGCGGATCGGTGCGGGTGTCGCTCAAAACCGGGAAGGTGACCCAGATCGTGTGGCTTTGGTGGTCGTGATACTCCACCTCGGCCTCGGCTAGGGCGGTTTTCTCGACCGGCGACCACATCACGGGCTTGGAGCCTTGATAAAGCGTGCCATTCATCAGGAACTTCTGGAATTCCTCGGCAATCACCCGCTCGGCGTGGAAATCCATCGTCAGATAGGGGTTTTCCCATTTGCCGGTGACGCCAAGGCGCTTGAACTCCTCGCGCTGGATGTCGACCCAACCTTGGGCAAAGTCGCGGCATTCCTGACGGAATTCATTGACTGGCACGCTGTCTTTGTCCTGGCCCTTCTGGCGGTATTTCTCTTCGATCTTCCATTCGATCGGCAGGCCGTGACAGTCCCATCCGGGGATGTAGCGCGCATCATGGCCCATCATCTGCTGGCTGCGGACGACCATGTCTTTCAGGATCTTGTTCAGCGCGTGACCGATATGGAGATTGCCATTGGCATAGGGCGGGCCGTCATGCACCGTGAAGGGTTTGCGGCCCTGTTTTTCGCGCAGGCGGTCATAGATCCCGATTTTCTCCCATTTCTCCAGCCACATAGGCTCGCGCTTGGGCAGGCCTGCGCGCATCGGAAACTCGGTTCGGGGCAGGTTCAGCGTGGATTTGTAGTCGAGGTTTTGATCGGTCGTTTCGGCGCACATGATCGGCGTCCTTCGTCTCGGATGTCTCTTGAAATATCAGGGCGGTGCGATGGCTCAAACACCTTGTCCCGGCGTCTCAGTTCTTAGAGAGCCGGGGTTGTAATTCGAATGATGATCCGCAGGCTGCGATACGTCATGGGGCGGTTTATAAGCTTGGTGTCAGGCGGGGTAAAGACACGCAAATGCGGCAGAAACGTCAGATGCCGTTATGCGGTGCAGCGTCGATTGCATTGGCCGCACCTGCACCGCACCTTGATCGGCGCGACTTCCCGCGACCGATTCGCGGTTGCGAGTTCTTCCGATAATCTCTGATCCGGGCCCAGCATAACCCGTTCGCGCACCGGCTCATGGCGACATCCTGCCGAAATCATGGGGCTTGCCCCGATTTCACCGGCGGAGTTTGGCCGTAATTGAACACGATGCCCTAGAATTGCCGCAAGGTGTTCATCTCCTGGCCTGCCTCTCCGATCATATAGGCTTATGGACTTTTTACTGAGTTGGATGCGCTGTGGTCGCTAGAACGTTCTTCGCGTTTGATAGCATTGGATTAACCGTCTCCAATGCATCGCCATCGCTCACCCCTGGCAGTTCAATTATCAACAACTCTGATACGCCGAACGGCACGATCTTCGAGTATAGCAAAGGCTTCGGAACAGAGGTCACGCTCGATGACACGGGCGGCGGTCGAAATCGGTTCAACGATGATGACGAAGCCGATCACGTCATCATCGATGGCGGTGGCATTGTGGCCGACGGCACCGAAGTCGAATCGGAATCACAGATCTTTCTGCGCGCGTTGGATGAGTTCGGCAATGAAACCGGCCCAACCATCACCGTCTATGTGTTCTCCCAAGGCGGTGTCACCTCGGATGTCTGGGGCTTTGCGACAGATACCGCGCTAGTCGACGGCACAAGCTATGTGAAAACCGGCGGCAACAATGACGGCACCTCGCGCTATCGCGATTTTATCCCGTGTTTCGGACCCGGCACGTTGATGCGCGGCTCAGACGGGTTGGTGGCGGTTGAAGATGTGCGGATCGGCGACCGGCTCTGGACATTGGACGATCCATCTTGCGCGGTGTCATGGATCGGGCGAACCACCGTCCCGGCGCAAGGCGCGTTTGCGCCGGTGGTGATCGCCGAAGGCGCGCTTGGAAACACACGAGAGTTGTGTGTGTCGCCTGAGCATCGAATGTATCTCTGCGGTAGTGAAGTTGAGTTGCTCTTCGGCTGCGATAGCGCGTTATTGGCTGCGAAACATCTGGTTGGTCTTCCGGGGATCACCCGGCGCAGCGGTGGGCAGATTAGCTACACCCATTTGATGTTTGACCGGCACCGGGTGGTGGAGGCGGAGGGGTGCCTTAGCGAAAGCTTCTTCCCGGCCAATATGGCGATCTCTGCCTTGGACGAGGCACCTTTGGCCGAGCTGATCAGCCTCTTTCCCGACCTGATCCGCAGGCCCGCCGCCTATGGTCCGACCGCTGCACCCGTGCTCTGCCGGTTTGAGGGGGAGGCTTATCGCGCGGCGTGGCTGGCGTCCCAGTTGCGCATCGCCGCCTAGCCGGTTTCTGCCGCAGCGCGCATCACCGCCCGCTCGCGCATCACGATGTAGAGTCCCGCCGCCAAGGTTAGGAGGATACCGGCCGCCGCCAAGCCGTTCGGCAGATCGCGGAAGATCAGCCAGCCGACCAGCGTGGCCATCGGGATCTCCAGATACTGCATCGGCGCCAGGGTCGCCGACGGCGCAAAACGCAGGCTCCAGGTCATCAACAGATGCCCCGCCGCGCCAATGGTCCCAAGCGCGACAAGCAGCCAAATGTCGACCCCCTGCGGCATGATCCACCCAATCGCAGGCGGGCTGCCCGGCCCCGGCGCGAAGAGAAACAGCGGCAACAAGATCGGCAGCCCCATCAGCCCCGCAACCGCCTGCAACGCCATCGGATCCACCTCTTTGGCGATCTGGCGCGTGACCAGCATGAAAAGCGCAAAAACAAGCGCCACGCCAAGCGGCAAAAGGGCGGGCGCGCCAACCTCGGCAAAGCTCGGCTGCACCACCATCAGGGTGCCGACAAAGCCAACCGCGCAGGCCGCCAAGCGGCGCGGGCCGACCTCCTCACCCAGGACGTATTTGCCCAACAAAAGCATGATGAACGGCATCACAAACGCAATCGCGATAGCATCGGCCAGCGGCAGATAACGGAGCGCCGTGAACATCAGCGCAAGCCCGGTGATCTGCAAAATCGTCCGCAGAAACATCAGCCGAGTGATCCGCCGCGACGGAAACAGGATCGCGCCCGCCGCCAGCGCCAGCGGCAAAAGCAGGAACCCTTGGGCCACAAACCGGACAACAATCAACTGCAGCAACGGGAAATGATCGCCGAGAATCTTGGCCAGCGCATCGGCCAAGGGAATCAGCATGCAAAACCCGAGCATTAGCAGGATGCCAAGAAGAGGACGGTCAGCGGTCATGCGCTAGAGGTGACATGTTCCGCCAGTGATGTCAGCCGTCAATAGCTGCCTTTGACAGCCGATATCAGCGTCTCGGCCAAGCTAAAGCCGCAGCGGCGATAGATTCGGCCCGGCGCGCCATCTCGATCCGCCACAATCACCGGGATTGCGTCTGGATCGCACGCCGCGGCCCACCCCGCGCCTGCGGTCACCAACGCCGCACAGATGCCCCGCCGACGATGACTGGGCCGGGTCTCCACATTTTGATAGCGCGCCGTGCCTTCGCCGAGAAAGACGCCCAGATCACCCACCAGCAGGTCCCCGTCAAACGCGCCGAGCCAACAGGCACCGCCCCCGGCGATCTGGCGGCGGCGCGTGGCGCACCGCGCCCGGACATAAGGCGTATGTGCCGCACGATCATAGCCCTGCTCGACCCCCGTCTCGATTTGGAGCGCGATCACCTGCTCCCAATCCGCATCGGTGGCAATCGGGCGGATCGTGATCCCTTCTGGCGCTTCGCTCGCAATGAGAGGCCCGGTCAGGGTCAGGACATCGGCTTCGTCCAGGTCAAACCCCATTTTGACAAGCGCCGCATGGCCCGCGCCGCGCTCCATTCCCGGCGCATCCCAGGCCAGTGTCACATGCTCAGCATCGGGGAAATCGCGTTGAAATTGGGCAATCTGCACCTTCGGCTCAACGTGGTCCTCGCGGAAGATCACCATATTACCATACCAAAACGATGGCTCAGACGGGGTGCGCAGAACGATCCGATCCGGATAAGTTTCGACCTCGCTTACACCCGCTAAGACCGAAAGGTCACTTCGCAACCCAAGCGAGCGCAGCATGGCACCTCACCCGTTCTCAGAAAGATGGTCCCAGACCCGGCTGATCACGACGGACCCTTCGCCGACGGCTGAGGCCACCCGTTTCACGGACCCGGCGCGCACATCGCCCACCGCGAAGATCCCTGGGTGAGATGTGGTATAGGCCGAGGCGGCGCCGACTGCCGCACCCGTTTTGACAAAGCCCTTCTCGTCCAAATCCACATGGCCGGAGAGCCAGGCGGTGTTGGGCGCGGCCCCCACCATAATGAAAACGGCGCGGGTATTGATCTGCCAATCGCGGCCTTCAGATTTGTCGCGGATGGTGACCGCTTCCAACTCCTCCTCGCCATGGCAGGCGGTCATCTCGGTCCGATAGTGGATGGTGATTGCGGGGTCGGCTTCCAATCGGCTGAGCAGATAGTCCGACATTGAGGCCGCGAGCGACGGCCCGCGCACCAGCACATGCACATGCCGCGCCGTGCGGCTGAGGAACATCGCGGCTTGCCCGGCGGAGTTGCCGCCGCCGATCACCACAACCTCGGTATCGCGGCAATAACGCGCCTCGACATCGGTTGCGGCGTAATAGATTCCCCCATTTTCGAACCGCTCCAAACCGTCGATCGGCAAACGGCGATATTGTACCCCCGTCGCGACAACCAGAGCGCGGGCGCAGGTTTCCGACCCATCCTCCAATGCGACACAGAAAGCGCCGTCAGAACGCACGGAAAGACCCGCCGCCCGGCGCGGTACGGCAAAGCGCGTGCCGAATTTCATCGCCTGCACCTCGCCACGCCAGCAGAGATCGGCCCCCGAAATGCCGGTTGGAAACCCCATATAGTTTTCGATCCGGCTGGAGGTGCCGGCTTGCCCGCCGATGGCCATGTCTTCCAAAACCAGCGCATTCATACCCTCTGACCCGGCATAAACGGCGGCCGCAACACCCGCCGGACCGCCGCCGACGATCAAGACGTCATGCACCTCGTCCGGATCAAAAGAGAGGTCCAATCCGATCCGCCGCGCCAGCCGGGCCGGGGTTGGGTTCTCCAACACCTCGGATTTTCCGAAAATCACCGCGGGCTGTGCTTTGCCGATGGCGCATTGATGGGCCAAGGCCTCCGCCTCATGCTCATCCAACGTCAGCGAGCGCACAGGGATACGATTGCGCCCCGCGAAACTGGCGATCTGGCGGATGTTTCGGTCCGCCTCCGCCCCGATCAACGTGAGACTCGCCTGCCCGCTTTCAAGCAGGGCCCGGCGACGGGCCGCCAGAACCGTGATGATGATATCGGACATCTCTGGGATGCGCGCCATCAGGTCCAGCATCACCTCGCGCTCGACACATAAGACACGGCAATCCTGCACCGCCCGGGAGCCCATCATGGTTTTGCCACCCGACAAAAAGGCAATGTCGCCAAAGAACTGCGTCGGGCCAAGCGTCGACGTGCCATAGCGTTCGCCAGTGCGCGCATCGACCGCTTCCAACTCCCCTTCGATAAGATAGCAAAACGTCTCAAGCACATCGCCAGGGCGGAACAGATAATCCCCGGTTTTCAGCACCCTATCGGTGCCGACGCGGCGCATCGCACGCACATGGTCCTCATGCAGCGGCGTGCGCACCATCGTGCGAAGATCGGCGGCAAGCGATTCCATTTAGTCCTCCTTCTGGCCGAAAAGCCCGGTCAGGGCACGTTTCACGAGGGATGTAACGCTTGGGCGACGATTGTCACCAAAAGGCAGCGGGCGGCAAACCTCCATCGCGGCCACACCGACGCGCGCCGTCAACGCACCGTTCACAAATCCCTCCCCAAACCGGCGCGACACCTTCGACAGGACGGATCCGCCCGCCATCGAGCCAATTAAATCATCGCCGATGGCGACAGCGCCCGTGGCCACCAAATGGGTCAGAACCGCCCGGGTCAGCCGCCAAGCGCCAAGCGTGCCCGAGCGCCCGCCATAAATCTCCGCGATCCGCCGGATCATCCGCAGATTGGCGGTCAGCGCCGTGATCACATCGGCCAAGGCAATCGGCACCAGAGCAGTGACCATCGCCACCTGCCGGGCGGCGGCCTCCACCTCGCGCCGAGCGGCTTGGTCGAGCGGCACAAGCAGTTCGGCTTCGCTCAAGGCCAACAGGCTTTCGGCGTCGAAAACATCGCCGATCCGACGGTCCAAAGCCTCGCGGCCCAAGCGCAGTTCGGCCCGGCCTCGGTAGAGCGCCGAAAGCCGATTGACCACGTTGCGCGCCGCCCCCAAATCCCCGGCGCTCAGCGCCGCCTCTGCCTCACGCCTGAGATTGTCGAGCCGACCAAGCCGCGAAAACGCCGCCGCTTCCTTCAACGCGATCAGGATCAACGCCAACAGCACCAACCCCACCAACCCGGTTGCCACCCATCCCAAGACTGGATTGGCCGCCAAAAGCCCAGTGACGAAATTCCACGCCGTGATCGAGAGCACAAATCCCAGAAGCGCCAATGTCGCTGCCCACAAAAACCGCCCCAACCGCGACGGGCGGCGGGTGGCCAAAGCGGCCATGGTCTGCATCGCCTGACCATCCGCGACCGGCAGCGCATCGGGCACGGGCGGCGCCGCGCCCGGCCCCACCTCTGGCGCCTCGTCCAGTTCGATCAGCACGGGGCCTTTGCGGTCGGTCATGGCTGGGTCCTGCTTCTCTGCTTTCCAAATATCCCGGGGGGAGACCGTAGGTTGGGGGGCTGGCCCCCCTCTGCGATGTGCCGCATGCCCGTCATCTGAGTTTATCCCCGAGCAAAAACTCCGCTGCACTGTCGAGCCGAATATGCGGCGGCCCGTCCCCCGGTTTCAGCGACAACAGCGCCGGCGCAAAGCGCATTACATCAAAATCCGCGTCAAGCCAGACCTCCGCGCCTTGGCGTGCCGGCACCATCAACGCATTGGGATCCTCGGGCAGGTCTCCGGGGTGAAACGCCGCCTGCTTGCCACCATCCAGCAAGCTGCCCCGCACCAGATCGAGCGTTTCGCCGTTATGGGTTCGTGTTTCCTCTACCGTCGCGCGCAGCGCGGCAATCGCCATCGCCCGGGTCTTGGCCCCGGCAAAATCGGCCCGGTCGCGCGCGTCGCGCACCAAGGCCTCCATAATCGCGGTCAGCTTCGGGTGTTGCGTGTGATGCAGATGATCGGCCTTGGTCGCGGCAAAGAGGATTCTATCCGTCCGACGCCCCATGATCGCAGTCAGAAAGCTGTTCCGCCCCGGGCGGAAGGCGCTCAAGATGCCCGCCATCGTTTGGCGGAGGTCTTCCACAGCTTGCGGGCCGGAATGGATTGCGCCAAGCGCATCGACCAAGACGATCTGCCGGTCAATCCGGGAAAAATGATTGCGGAAGAAGGGTTTGACGACCTGTGCTTTATAGGCTTCGAACCGGCGGGCAAACTCGCGAGCGAGAGAGCCGCGCGGCGTGGCGCTTTCCGGCAACGGCGCGAAGGTCAAGGCCGGGCTGCCTTCCAACTCACCCGGCAGAAGGAACCGGCCCGGGGTGCAATCGGAAAACCCCGCCTCGCGCGCCGTCGTTAGATAGGCCGTGTATGCGCGCGCCAAGGCTTGCGCCTCTGGCTCTTTCAGCGTCGCCGTTGGGTCGAGGTCATTCAACTGCGCCAGATAAGCCGCGCCACCGGGGCGGATCTTGGCTTGTTCTAAGGCCGCAGCGGCCCATTCGACATAGGTTTGGTCCAGCAACCCAAGATCCAACAGCCATTCGCCCGGGTAATCGACGATATCCAGATGCACCGTCTTGGGCCCCGACAATCCCGAAAGAAGCCCCTTCGGCTGCACCCGGAGCGACAGGCGCAATTCCGAGACTTGTCGCGTGCTCTCGGGCCAAAACGGCGCGGGACCTGTCAGGGCCGCGAGATGGGTTTCAAAATCGAACCGCGGGACGGTGTCATCCGGCTGCGGCTGCAAAAACGCCGCCTGAATGCGGCCCGACTGGGCGGCTTCCAGCCCGGGCATCCGCGCACGATCAAGCAGATTGGCCACCAAAGACGTGATGAACACGGTCTTGCCCGCCCGGCTCACCCCCGTCACGCCCAGGCGGATCACCGGGTCGAGAAAGGTCTCGGCCACGGAAGAGGTCACATCCTCGATCCCGCGGCCAACCGCATCCGCTACTCTTCCGATCACCACCGTCCACGTGCCTTTCGCCTGCCTCTGGATCAAAGAATAGTCATCGTGAGGCAGGGTTTACAGGGTTGATTGCGCAACCGCCCGGTTTACGGTAGCCCGCGCCCATGCCTCGATACGCCCTCAAACTCGAATATAACGGCGCGCCGTTTGCCGGTTGGCAACGTCAAGCCGACCGCCCAAGCGTACAAGGCGCTCTGGAAGACGCGCTGGCCAAATTGGAGGCTGATGTGCCGACAATCGCGGCCGCCGGGCGGACCGATGCGGGCGTGCATGCCTGGGGTCAGGTCGCCCATTGCGACATGGCGCAGGATTGGACACCGTTTCGCCTGTCTGAGGCGCTCAATTACCATTTGCGGCCCGCCCCGGTGGCGGTTTTGGCCTGCGCCAAGGTCGACGATGAGTGGCATGCCCGGTTTTCTGCACGCGAACGGCGCTATCTCTATCGAGTGATCAACCGCCGCGCGCCGCTTGTCTCGGACGCGGGTCAAGCCTGGCTGGTGAAGGCGTCTTTGTCGCTAGAGCCGATGCAAGAGGCCGCCCAGCACCTGATCGGGCGACATGATTTCACCACCTTCCGCTCGACGGAGTGCCAGGCCGCCAGCCCGGTCAAAACCCTCGACGCGATTGAAATCACGACGCTAGAGACACCCCGCGGCCGAGAGTTTCAGTTTCGCCTGCGCGCGCGATCCTTCCTGCACAATCAGGTGCGCTCGCTTGTGGGCACATTGGAGCGGGTCGGCGCGGGCACATGGACCCCTGAAGACGCAAAAGCCGCGCTTGACGCCGCCGATCGCCAAGCCTGCGGCCCGGTGGCACCGCCTTATGGGCTTTATATGACCGGCGTTGGGTATCCAGACGACCCGTTTGAGGCCAACGCGCCATGATCCCGGCTGTGCCCTTGGTCAAGGAACTGGTGCTGGTGGGCGGCGGGCATACCCATGCGCTTGTCTTGCGGGCCTGGGGGATGAAACCGGTGCCCGGCGCGCGGCTAACCTTGATCAATCCCGGCCCCACGGCGCCCTATTCCGGCATGTTGCCCGGGCATGTCGCGGGGCATTACAGCCAGGATGATCTGCAGATCGACCTGGTCAAACTGGCCCGGTTTGCGGGTGCCCGGTTGATCATCGGGGCCGCGACCGGTTTGGATCGATCCGCCAAAACCATAACCATCGCGGGGCGCGCCGCGCCCATCGCCTATGACCTCCTCTCGATTGATGTGGGCGTGACCTCGGCGATGCCGAAATTGTCCGGGTTTTACGAACATGCGATCCCGGCCAAACCGCTCGACCAGTTTGCCGAGATCTGGGCCCGGTTTTGCGACGCCGCACCCGCCGCACCCTCCGTGGCTGTCATCGGCGGCGGTGTCGCGGGTGTGGAACTGGCGATGGCGGCGCAGCATCGGCTGGAGAGGCTCGGGCGCACCCCGAGTGTCACAGTCGTTGAACAGGCCGAGGCGCTCACCGCCGTGCCGCCGAAAAGCCGCGCACGACTGATCCAGACGCTTGCGGATGCCGGGATCACATTGCGCCAGGGGGCCGGCGTGGCAGAGGTCCGCGCCAAATCTCTGATGCTGGATGATAGCCAGATTATTGCCAGCGATCTCACCATTGGCGCAGGCGGCGCGCGGCCGCATGACTGGGTGGCGAATTTGGGGCTGGAGACCGAGCGTGGGTATCTGGTGGTCAATGATCAGCTCAGATCGGTCAGCGACCCATCGATCTATGCGGTGGGTGATTGCGCCCATCTGAGCTTTGCACCGCGTCCCAAAGCCGGCGTCTTTGCGGTCCGCGCCGCGCCAATCCTCGCCCACAACCTGCGCGCCGACCTGACGGGCGGACGCCCGCGCGCCTTCCGCCCCCAGGCCGATTATCTGAAATTGATCTCTCTGGGCCGACGTGCAGCGCTGGCAGAAAAACGCGGCGTTGCGCTCTCTGGCGCGCTGATGTGGCGTTGGAAAGACCGAATTGATCGGGCCTTTATGCAGAAATTCAAGGTATTACCGAAGATGCGCCCGCCAGCGCTGCCAGAAGGCGCAACCGATGGCGTGATCGACATGATGCAGGGCCAACCGATCTGCGGGGCTTGTGGCGCAAAGCTGGGACGTCAGGCGTTGCAAACCACGCTCTCCAAGGTGCCAAGGGGTCTACGCGACGATGTATTGAGCCACCCGGGCGATGACGCCGCCGTGCTCAGCATGGGCGGAGCCCCGGTGGTTTTGACCACAGACCATCTTAGAGGGTTCAGCGCCGATCCAGGCCTTCTGGCCCGTGTCGCTGCGGTCCATGCAATGGGCGATATCTGGGCCATGGGCGCGCGACCGCAAGCCGTCTTGGCGAGCGTAACCCTGCCAATCATGGCGCCCAAAATGCAGGCCGCCTGGCTGGCCGAGATCATGGCCGAGGCCAGCGCCATCTTTGCCGCCGAAGGGGCCGAGATCGTCGGCGGGCATTCCGCACAGGGGGCGGAGCTGAGCCTCGGATTCACACTGACTGGCCTGCCCGACACCCGAGCAATCACCCTCGCGGGCGCGCAGGCTGGTGACGCGCTGATCCTCACCCGCGGCCTCGGCACCGGCGTGATCCTGGCCGCAGAGATGGCACAAGTCGCAGATGGAACGATAGTGGCGGGTGCTTGGACGCAGATGAGCCAGCCGCAAGGCGATGCGGCAGCCCTCCTCGCGCCGGTCGCCCATGCGATGACGGATGTGACCGGCTTTGGCCTCGCCGGGCATCTGATCGGCATGTGCCAAGCCTCACACCTCGCGGCAGACATCACCCTCGCCGATCTGCCGGTTCTTCCCGGGGCCGAGGCGCTGATTACTGGCGGTCTCCGCGCCAGCCTACATGACGAAAACGAGGCCGCGCTGGCCGGGCAGACCACCGGTGGCACCGGCCCGCGCCGCGCCCTGATATTTGATCCGCAGACCTCAGGCGGGTTTCTCGCCGCACTGCCATCCGATCAAGCGGAGCATGCCGTCGCCCAGATTAGAACACTCGGCCATGACGCTGCCATCATCGGCCAGTTTCGAACTGGCGCGCCAGAGATCACCCTGCGTTAGACGCCAACCAAGCCACGATCTGATCGGTCAATCGCTTGCGCGCTACGGCCTTCAAATCCGCCGCCTCAAACCGGTCCAAAACCGCGCCGCGATCCGCCTTGCGTGCCCTGGCATAAGCTGGGTCGTAATGCCGTACGATCAATGCCTCCGATAGCGCGCGGAGGCTCCCCGCTCGTGCCAGAGCGATCCACTGATCCACCTCTTCATGCCCGACCAAACCACGCAGATGATCGAGCCGTGCTTCAAGGCGCGCCACATCCATCCCCCAATCCGCATAACTCTCGGCCAGATAGGCCGCGCGCGCCGCAACTGGCGCGGCGAGGACCAAACGCGGCGCATCGCACATGACCGCCCAAAGCGCTGGCGGCACCCGCAAATTGCCGATCCGGCTCGATTCCGCTTCGATAATCGTCACTTTGCTTGGGTCCAACCCATGCAAGGCCTGTGCCAAAGCACTCTCAAAGCCTTTCTGCGCAGGCTGAGGCGCTCCGGTTTCTCCAAGGATTGAACCGCGATGCGCCGCCAGGCCTTCCAAATCCAAGATTTGAGCCCCACGCGCGCCCAACTCGGTCAATATCGCCGTCTTCGCGCTGCCCGTATTGCCGTCCAGACGGATCACCCGATGCGGCAGAGGCCGATCATATAATGCCGCCACAACCTGCCGCCGATAGGCCCGATACCCCCCGTCCAGCACGGCAACGCGCCACCCGATCTGCTGCAAAATCGTTGCGAAAGACCCAGACCGCTGCCCACCACGCCAACAATAAACCAAAGGTCGCCAACCGCCGCCCATCTCCATCAACGAGGTTTCGATATGCGCAGCCGCATTGCGCGCGACCAACGCCGCGCCGATCTTCCGCGCGACAAACGGGCTTTCTTGCGTGTAAATCGTCCCGACCCGCGCCCGCTCCGCGTCGCTCAAAACCGGCATATTCACTGCACCGGGCAGATGATCTTCGGCAAACTCCGCCGGACTGCGCACATCGATCACCGCGTCAAACCCGCTGATCTCCGTCAGGAACGCCGCAAGATCGGGATGATCACTTCTCTGCTTCACAAATATCCCCGCCGGAGGCATCCAACGCCAACGGCATACGCCGCATCAAGTATGACACGTCGCGTCGCCGCCGACCAAAAGTCAAACCCAGTGCCGCGCCAGCGGCGCCGCTTGGTTAGATATCCATCCCGTTCATTTTGCGGAACCGCTGGATCAGGCTCGACGTGTCCCACCGGCCGCCGCCAAGCTGCTGCACCTCAGCATAGAACTGATCCACCATCGCAGTGACCGGCAGGCTCACGCCCATCTCTTTGCCCTGCGCCAATGCGATCCCAAGGTCTTTCCGCATCCAATCCACGGCAAAACCATGGTCGAATGCGTTGTCCACCATGGTCCCGGCCCGGTTGGCCAGTTGCCAGGACCCGCCCGCGCCCTGGCTCACCAACTCCGCCACTTTCTTCGCATCAAGGCCCGCCTGCATCGCAAAAAACAAGCCCTCTGAGATGCTCTGAATCGCCCCGGCAATGCAGACCTGATTGATCATCTTGGTCAATTGTCCGGCCCCAACGTCGCCGAAATGCACGATGGCTTTGGCATAGGCATCCATCACTGGCTCTGCGGCGGCAAAATGCGCTTCATCGCCGCCGCACATGATCGCCAACTGCCCGTTCTCCGCCCCGGCTTGCCCGCCGGAGACCGGCGCATCGACCCAACCGATACCTTGTGCTCCCGCTTCAGCCGCCAATTCGCGGGTCACTGTTGCGGAAACCGTGGTGTGATCCACATAGATCGCGCCAGAGCTCATGCCCGCCAACGCGCCGTCTTCCCCCAACACAACGGCGCGCAAATCATCATCATTGCCAACGCAGGACATGACGAAATCGGCACCAGCCACCGCGTCACGCGGGGTCGCCGCAAAACCTCCGCCATGCGCGGCGGCCCAAGCCTCCGCCTTGGCAGTCGTCCGATTATATACCGTGACCGCATGGCCCGCGGCTTGCAGATGCCCCGCCATTGGGTAGCCCATGACCCCCAGACCCAGAAACGCCAGCTTTGCCATGTGATCCCTCCGAAAAATGCATGTGTTGCCCTGAGACCTAGCAGGGCCTCTGCCCGGCGACCAGTCGGCCCTGGCAAATTACCCTCTGCGCCCGGCAAAGGGCGCAAGCGCAATGCCCTCAGCCTCCAACGCGGCCCGCACGGCGCGAGCAATCTCCACCGCCTCGGGGGTGTCGCCATGTAAACACACGGTATCGATGGCGGTCGGGATATGGCGACCCGATTGGGTGATGATCGCGCCCGCTTTGACCATTTCCACGATCCGCGGCCCGGCAAACGTCGCATCATGGATCACCGCACCGGGCAAAGATCGGTCCACCAAGGTCGCGTCGTCATTATAAGCCCGATCGGCAAAAATCTCGCCCGCCCAGGCGCAGCCCAGATCGCGGGCGGCCTCTTCTTGCGCGGTGGCCGCCAGAACCATGATGATGATATCGGGAGCGACCGAGAGCGCGCCTTCATAACATGCCCGCGCCAGCGCCGCGTCCTCTGAACACATATTGGCCAGCGCACCGTGCAGCTTCAAATGCCGCACCTCACCACCGGTCGCCCGCGCAATGGCTTGGGCCGCGCCCAGTTGGTACCGCACCAGATTGGCGAGCGTTTTATGCGGCAGATGCATGCGCCTGCGCCCAAAGCCTTGCAGATCGGCGAAGCCGGGATGCGCACCGATGCCAACCCCGTTTTGGAGCGCCAAAGCCATCGTCTCGGCCATAACATCGGGGTCACCCGCATGGGCCCCGCAGGCGATATTGGCGGAGGTGATAACCCCCAACAGCTCTTGATCCCGGCCCATGACCCATGGGCCAAAGCTTTCGCCCATATCGGCATTCAGATCGACACTGAGGCTCATCTATCGGTCTCCTCTTCGCGACCCGTGATCGCGCCATCGCTCAGGTGATAGCTCAGAAGATCGGGGATGTCGCGCGGGTCCCGGATCAAGGGCCGGACTTTCCGGGGCAGATCGGCCAGCGCCGTCTGTTCGGCCTTCAGCGCCGCGACGCCCTCCTCCGGTGTGATAAACTGCAAACGAAGCGTCGCACCAACAGGCAATTGCGCCGCGCGCGGCAGGTCGGTGGGCAAAACGGTTGCGATCCGGGGATAGCCCCCCATCGTCTGGCATTCGGCCATCAAGATCACCGGCACCCCATCGCCCGTGATCTGAATATCACCTGGCACGATGACCTCAGACACGACGCTCAACCCACCGTCCAACGCAAAACCTTGCCCATCGAGGATTAACCGCAGTGCCATCCGGTTCGATCTCGGGTCGCGCGTGAACTGACTCTGCTCAAGACGTTCGCGGGTCTCGGCGTCAAAGAGCGCGGTTTGAACGGAGGGCAGGATACGCAGCACCCCGCCGGAGACCCGATCCGCCACATCCAGCCCCAGCCCGATTGGGCCGCCCTTATCTGGCCCGACAGGCAAGCGCACACCGGGGGTCAGCAACGCACCGAGTCCGGCATTAAGCTGCGTGGCGCGCGCACCCAAGAGGGGCGGTGTCTCAATCCCACCACCCAAATGTAGATAGCCGACGCTGCCCGATGTCACCCCGCCAATCCGTAACCTGGACCCGGCGGGCAACTGATGGCTCGCATTCCAGATCAACGGGCTGCCATCCAAACTCGCCTGCATCGGTGCCCCGGTCAGGGCGATGCGGAGCGGTTGCGTTACCTCGAACGCGCCGCCCATCCCGATCATCTCCAAGGCCGCGCAATCTGGTGACTGACCAAGCAGCGCCGCCCCTTCATAGAGCGCCAAACGGTCAAGCGCGCCGCCTTGCGACAGGCCGTAAGCCAAATGGCCGGGGCGGCCCAAATCCTGAACCGTCACACCAGGACCAACTTGGTGAACGATCAGCGCGGGCGCGGTCATGGGAGCGCCTCTATCTCTGCCCCGCCATCCACACAATCGGGATCGGCGATCATATGGGCCACATGGTCTGGATCGGCTGTCGGGAATTGCAACTCATCACCGGGTTTCAGCGCAAACGGTTCGGCACTCTCGGGCCGAAAGTTCAGAAACGCAGTTTGCCCCATATGCCGCCAACCGGTCGGTGACGGGCGGGAAAACAGCACACATTGCCGGATCGCCAAGACCAATGCGCCCGCGGGCACATGCGGGGCCAACTCTGTTCTGCGCGGCAGGTTCCAATGCTCAGGCAATTCCCCGAGATATGGTTGCCCCGGACCGAACCCCAGGCTCAGCACACGCAGCCGGGTGGTGGAAAACTGGGCGACCGCCTCGACCTCAGAAAGACCTGCAGCCTCGGCCGTTTCCACGAGATCCGGGGCCATATCTGCGCCATATGCCGTCGGAATGCGGATAAGTCGGCGACCCGGGGGCAGAGGCGCGGCATACCAATCTGCGCGCGCCAAGAGATCATACAACTCAGCTTCTAACACTTCGAGATCGGCGGTCAGCGGGTCCACCCGCAGAAAGACCGACACCAGAGAGGGCGCGGTTTCGATGATACCGGTCAGAGGTCCGGCCTCGACCGCCGCGCGAAAGGCTAAAGCCGCCCGATTGGCAGCCTCGCAGAACTGATCGCCGAAGCGCACCAAGAGGCCACTCACCCCAAGGCGTTGGATCATCGGCCAAGGGCCGGAGGGAGAAGGGTTGGGCACGGTCATCAATGGCGGCCAGCGTTCCTTGTTCGTGCGTCGGTGTTACCCCGCGCTCCCGGAACTGCCAATGGGCCAGCGAGCTCAGACCTCGTGATCGGCCAGGGTCAGCGTAATGCGATCCCCGGCAAACCAGGTCCGTCCATATTCGACCGGGCGCCCATCGGGGTCGACGTTCACACCCACCGACCGCAGGATTGGCGCGCCCGGCGGCACACGCAGATGCCCGGCCTGCGTGGGTGAGGCCGCGATTGCCGTCAGCCGGGTCCAGGCGCGGGTGTAGTCCATCAAGCCTTCGGCCTTGAACGCTGCGGTCACGGACCCGGTCGCGGCAAGATTGGTCAGGAGATTGGGGAACAGCGCGGCGGGGAAAACGGCCCGTGACAAAGCAATCGGTTGCCCATCGGCAAAGGAAACCCCCTCGGAGACATGCACCGGATCGCCGGGGGCGATGGCGAGCGCGTCCGCCTCGCGTGCATCGGCGGCGCGGGTGGCGCGATGAAGACTCTGTCGCCCCGGTTCCCGCCCCGCCGCGATCAGGTTCTGATGAAACCGCACCCGCTTCCCGATCGGATAGTCTGTCGGTTGGTGGGTGACGAACACACCCGCGCCGCGCCGTGGAAACACCGTTCCGGCCGCCGCCAGATCGGCCAAGGCGCGGCGGACCGTATGGCGGTTGACCCCAAACCGGGCGGCCAGTTCCGCCTCGGTCGGCAGCCGATCACCCGGCGCGTAATGCCCGCTGGCGATCTCTGCCGAAAGGCTGTCGCGGATCGAGGTCCAAACTGCGGCGCGGCCCATGACGGCCCCCTGTCATTAAAGTTTCACGCGATCACGGGTTGCCCGACTCGAGCGATCCGCGTAAGGGATTTGTATAGTTGTATATTAAAATGGACAACTCCGCAAGATGTCTGAGATCCCTGATCAACAAGCCCGGCGCGACCGGCTGTCCACCTTGGCCCAGGCCCCGGCGGCTCGACTGGCCGCACTGTGGGAGGCCTATGGCGCGGCCCCTGAGCATGAAATGCTGCGCCCGCCGGAGATTGGCACCGTTATGGTGCGTGGCCGCGCCGGGGCAGTCGGCGCACCCTTTAACCTGGGCGAGATGACCGTCACACGCTGTTCGGTCCGCCTTGGCTCGGGCGCTGTTGGTCATGGCTATGTGCAGGGGCGCGACAAACGCGCGGCAAAAACCGCCGCGCTGGTTGATGCCTTGGCCGAAGCAGGCGACGCCGCCGCGTTAGACGCGGCCATCCTCGCGCCGCTCCGCGACGAGGCGAGGATCAAGGGTCATGCGCGCGCCGCCCGGGCCGCGGCGACCAAAGTCGAGTTTTTCACCATGGTTCGGGGGGAAGATTGATGCGCGATGTGATGACCGGCGGCTTTGCCAACCCGGCCTTCGACGCCTCCCACGCGTTTCGTGCCGTTTTGCAGGCGATGGCGCGGCCCGGGCGGATTGAAACCGTCGCCAGCGCCACCCCGCCCGCGCCGATCTCGCCAGCGGCAGGCGCGATGCTCCTGACGCTCTGCGATCCGGAGACAGGGCTTTATCTGGCCCCGAGCCATGACACCGACGCGATACGCTCTTGGGTGACTTTCCATACCGGCGCGCCTTTCGTTCCCGCCAACCGCGCCGATTTCGCACTTGGCACGTGGGAGGCGCTCGCCCCGCTCTCGGCCTATCGGATCGGCACGCCGGAATATCCGGACCGGTCGACGACGTTGATCGTGGAACAAGATAGGCTTGCCGCCACTGGCACGCGATTGACGGGGCCGGGGATTGAGGTGGAAGCAGCACTAAACTTGCCCGAAATCGCGGCGTTTCAGGCAAATCGGGCCCAGTTCCCGCTTGGGTTTGATTGCGTGTTCTGCGCGGGCGAGCAGTTGGCCGCCCTGCCCCGATCAACTTTCGTGACGGAGGTCGACTAATGTATGTGGCAGTGAAAGGCGGCGAGCGGGCAATTGACAACGCCCATGCCTGGCTGGCCGAAGAGCGGCGCGGCGACCTGGATGTGGCAGAGCTGTCGGTGGCGCAAATCCGCGAGCAATTGCGGCTGGCGGTGAACCGGGTCATGGCCGAGGGCTCGCTTTATGACCCCGATTTGGCGGCTCTGGCGATCAAACAAGCGCGCGGCGATATGATTGAGGCGGTGTTCCTGATCCGCGCTTATCGCACCACCCTCCCCCGGTTTGGCGCGTCCGAGCCAATCGACACCGGCGCAATGACCTGCGACCGGCGGGTGAGTGCAACCTTCAAGGACGTCCCAGGCGGGCAGGTTCTGGGACCGACTTTCGACTACACGCACCGATTGATCGATTTCGCCTTGGCCGCCGAAGGCGACCTGGCCGAGACGCCGCAAGCCACCCCGCGCGCTGAGCCGACGCCACATGTGACCGAGTTCTTGGCCCGCGAAGACCTGATCCAGCCGGAGCGAGAGGGCGCAGACACCCCACGCGACCTAACCCGGGAACCGCTCGACTTCCCCGCCGACCGACCGCTGAAGCTGCAAGCGCTCAGCCGCGGCGATGAAGGGTTCGTGCTCTCAATGGCCTATTCGACGCAGCGCGGCTATGGCCGGAACCACCCGTTTGTGGGCGAACTGCGCGTCGGTCAATTGCCGGTTGAGATGGAGATCCCCGAGCTTGGGTTTGCGATTGATCTGGGCGAGATCACGGTTACCGAATGCGAAACCGTGAACCAGTTTACCGGGTCGAAAACCGAACCACCGCAATTCACCCGGGGCTACGGCCTGGTCTTCGGCCATTCCGAACGCAAAGCCATCTCCATGGCGCTCGTCGATCGGGCAATGCGGTGGGAAGAACTGGGCGAAGACAATGTGGGCGCCCCGGCGCAGGACGAGGAATTCGTACTCTCACATTCTGACAATGTGCAGGCCACGGGTTTCTTGGAGCATATCAAACTGCCGCATTACGTGGATTTCCAATCGGAACTGGAACTGATCCGGAAACTGCGCGCCGAGGCTCAAGCCAGTCATCAGGAGGCCGCGGAATGACCGAGCAGACCCACTACAATTTCGCCTATCTCGATGAGCAAACCAAGCGGATGATCCGCCGCGCGATCCTAAAGGGGGTCGCGATCCCGGGCTATCAGGTGCCGTTTGCCAGCCGCGAGATGCCGATGCCTTATGGCTGGGGCACAGGCGGGGTGCAGGTTTCGGCGGCGTGTTTGACGCCGGAGGATCGGTTCAAGGTGATCGACCAAGGCGCGGATGACACGACAAACGCCGTCTCCATTCGGAAGTTCTTTGAGAAGACCGCCGATGTGGACGTGACCGAAAAGACCGCCGAGGCGACGGTGATCCAAACGCGGCACCGGATTCCGGAAACGCTGCTCACCGAGGATCAAATCCTGGTCTATCAAGTGCCGATCCCCGAACCACTCCGGTTTTTGGAGCCGCGCGAGACGGAGACGCGCAAAATGCATGCGCTTCAGGAATACGGGCTGATGCATGTGAAGCTTTATGAAGATATCGCGCGTCACAGCTCGATTGCGACGGCTTATGCCTATCCGGTGACGGTTGAGGATCGGTATGTGATGGACCCATCGCCAATCCCGAAATTCGACAATCCGAAACTGGAAAGCGCGGCCTTGCAGCTTTTCGGCGCGGGCCGGGAGCAGCGGATTTACGCGGTGCCGCCTTATACCAAGGTCGTCAGCCTCGATTTCGAGGACTATCCGTTTGACCCCTCCAAGGCCGATCATCCCTGCGCCCTGTGCGGGTCGGAAGAGAGCTATCTCGACGAAGTGATCGTTGATGACACAGGGGGTCGAATGTTTGTCTGTTCCGACACAGATTACTGTGCGGATCGACAAACCTCAGGAGCGTCCGCATGATCAACCAACTCCGCATCTACCAAGTCCCTAAAGCCAATCGTGACCCGTTTCTGGATCGGTTCCGCGACCATGCCGCGCGGATCATGGGAACCTATGGGTTCCGTATTCAGGCGATGTGGACCAGCGAGACCGAAGACGTGCTAAACTTCGTGTATCTGCTGACCTGGGCAGATGAGGCGGAAATGACCGCCGCATGGGCCGCCTTCATGGCGGATCAGGACTGGAAAGACATCAAAGCCGAAACCAGCGCCCAACATGGCGATTTCGTGCTTGGCATCGAGGACATGGTGCTGACACCAACCGCGTTTTCGAACGCGATTGGGGGCGCTGAATGAATGTCGTCTGGCTACACGGCTCAGGCCTGTCCGGGGCGACATGGGCCGGGTTCGGGGGGATGGCACCCGACCTGCCCGGCCATGGCAGCGCGCCCCGCGCAGCATCGCCAACTGTGGAAAGCTTCGCCGACGCGTTGATGCCGCAACTGCCGGATCAGATGCATCTGGTGGGCCACTCCCTAGGTGGCATGGTGGCGCTGGAACTGGCCGCGCGGCTGAAAGAGCGTATCCGGTCGCTGGTGACCATCGAGGCGGTGCCGACCGTGCATATCAGCCGCAGCGCGCGGATCACCGCCCAGATTGCGCTGTGGCTGTTCCGGCGGCTCGGTCCCGGCGGCGTCGCACGCCTTTCGGGCTTGGGCCAACCACCCGAAGCAGCGGCCCATATCAAGCCGCAGATCGCGGCAATGTCCCGCGACAGAATGGAAGATGCGCTGACCGCCGCGTTCGCGTATGATGGCCGCCCGCGCCTGGCCGACGTCACCGCGCCCGCGCTTGTCATTGTTGGCAAAAACAACCGGCAGACCCATGTCGGCGCGCAATTGATGGCTGAACAGCTCCCAAACGCAACATTCGAGATCATGCCCGGCGGGCACATTCTGCATATCGAAGCCCCCGACGCGCTTCGCACCCGCATCACGCAATTTCAGGAGGCCCATCCATGACACCCCTTCTTGAGGTTCAAAACCTCAGCAAAACCTATAGCGGGCGGATCGGGTGCGCCGATGTGTCGTTCAAGCTCTATCCCGGCGAGGTGATGGGGATTGTCGGCGAGAGCGGCTCGGGCAAGTCGACCCTGCTGAACTGCTTGGCCGGGCATTTGGACCCCGACGCGGGCGCAGTCCTCTTCGACACTCGCGCCGAGGGGCCGCGCGATACGGTTCAGATGTCTGAGCCGGAACGGCGGATGCTGGGCCGGACGGATTGGGCCTTCGTGCATCAAAACCCGCGTGACGGCCTCCGGATGCGGATCAGCGCGGGCGGAAATGTGGGCGAACGGTTGATGGCTGTCGGCGCGCGGCATTACGGCGAGATCCGGGAGACGGCGGAGGACTGGCTGACCCGGGTCGAGATCAGCATCGACCGGATTGATGACCGCCCCGCCGATTTCTCCGGCGGGATGCAACAGCGGCTGCAAATCGCCCGCAATCTGGTGAGCGGGCCCCGGTTGGTGTTTATGGATGAGCCCACCGGCGGCTTGGATGTGAGCGTCCAGGCGCGGCTCTTGGACCTGCTTCGCGGTCTCGTCCGCCGCATGGGGTTGAGCGCGATTGTGGTGACCCATGACCTGGCGGTGGTCCGGCTTCTGGCGGACCGGCTGATGGTGATGAAAGACGGGCATGTTGTGGAAACCGGGCTGACCGATCAGGTGTTGGACGATCCACAACATGGCTACACGCAGCTGCTGGTCAGCTCGGTTCTGCAGGTTTGAGGAGACGGCACGATGATCGAGGTTCAGGATTTGGGCAAAAGCTTCACGCTGCACAATCAGGGCAGCGCGGTGATCCCCGTTTTGGAGGGCGCTGGCTTTGTGGTCGCGCCCGGCGAATGCGTCGCGCTGACCGGGGCGTCGGGGGCGGGCAAATCCACCGTGATGCGCATCCTCTATGGCAATTACCTGGCGCAAGCGGGCCGGGTGGTGATTGGCGGCGTTAACCTGACGCAAGCCGAGCCGCGCGATATCCTGACACTCCGGCGTGAGACGCTTGGCTATGTCAGCCAGTTCCTCCGCGTCGTCCCCCGGGTGCCAACGCTGGAGGTTGTGGCCGAACCTTGCCTGGCCATTGGCATGGACGAGCACGATGCCTTTGACCGTGCCCGGGATTTGTTGGCGCGGCTGAACATCCCCGAACGGCTCTGGTCGCTTTCGCCCACCACCTTCTCGGGCGGGGAGCAACAGCGGGTGAACATCGCGCGCGGCTTTGCCCATGGCTATCCGGCGCTTCTTCTGGACGAGCCGACTGCCAGCTTGGACCCGGAAAACCGCGCGGTGGTGCTGAGCCTGATCGAGGAGGCGAAGGCCCGCGGCGCGGCGATTGTCGGCATCTTCCATGATGCACCGGCCCGCGCCCGGATTGCCGATCGGGAGATTGATGTCAGCGCCTTCACCCCAAGGCAGGCCGCATGACACAAGGACGGTTCATCGCGGTCGTTGGCCCCTCGGGCGTTGGCAAAGACAGCGTGATGGAGGCGCTTTGTGCAGCCCGGCCTGATCTCTATCGGGTGCGCCGGGTGATCACCCGCGCCGCCGAAGCCGGCGGCGAAGATTATGAGCCGGTCAGCCGAGAGATGTTTCAGACCCGCGTCGCCAACGGCGATTTCGCGCTGCATTGGGAGGCGCATGGTCTGTCATATGGTATCCCATCTGGCGTCGCCTCGCGCCTGAGCGCGGGCCAAGACGCCTTGGCGAACCTGTCCCGCAGCATGTTGGGCACGGCGGCCAGCGTGTTTGCCGAGGTGCATGTGTTGTCGATCACCGCATCGCCAGAAGTTCTGGCGCAGCGTTTGGCGGATCGCGGACGAGAGACGCCAGCGGATGTTGCTGCCCGGCTGGCCCGGACCGCACCACCAATGCCGCAGGGCGTTCGCGTGACACAGATCAACAATAGCGGCGCACTCGCCGACAGCGTCGCCACGGCACTTGCCGCGCTTTACCCGGCCAAGGTGTAGCGGTGGATGAGATGAAACCGTCCATCCTCCGCCTCGCCCATCAAGGCCAGAGTGTCGATCACGTAGGGCCGTTCCAGAACCGGCGCGAGATGATCCGACAGACGCGCGGCCAAGGCATCGGCCTCCACCTCGGGCAAGCGACCGCTGAGCGTCAGGTGGAAGCGGAACTCCTCCAACACGTAAGGATAGCCCCAGGCGGCCAGCATCGCCTCCTGCCGGGCGTTGAGGCCGGATGTGCGACGGCGCGCCAGTTCGGCCTCGGTCGGCGGCGCACGGAAGCGGTCCAAACCTTTCACGACCGCGCCTGCGAGCGCAGCCAGGTCCGGCGCGGGGCCGTCGGGCACCAGCGCCACAAACCCGCCCAAGCGCCGCACGGTCAGACCGGGAAGCTCAACTGGGGCGAGGCTGGCAAGCAAAGCCGCCGCCGCGTCTTCCAGAGCCGCCCGCGTGGTTCCCTCCGCCAAACGGAACGGCGGCTTGATCGTGCCGTGAAAGCCGTATTTGCGGGGCGTCGCTGTCAACTCTGCAACCGGCCTGGGCAAATCGTCCAACATCGGCTGCGCCACCTCTTGCCCCGAAACGGCATCCCAACCCAACCAGGCCGCCCCCGCATCGTAAAGCGCCCCTTGCGGCAATACATAAATCGCGTAACGGGTGAATGCGGTCATCGTTTTGCCCCTTGCCTACTTGATCGGAGACTATCGCCATGCCAGATGCGGTGATCCTTGCCAATGCCACCCTGGTTCTGCCCGAAGAGACCCTGACCGGTCATCTGCGGTTCGAGAATGGTGAAATCACAGATGTGGTCGCGGGCAGTGCCGTGCCTAAGGGCGCAGTCGATTGCGGCGGCGATATCGTCGCGCCCGGGCTGATTGAACTGCACACAGACAATCTTGAGCGGCATCTCCGCCCACGTCCCCGTGTCGACTGGCCACATAATGCGGCGATTGTGGCCCATGATGCAGAGCTTGCGGCAACCGGCATTACAACCGTGTTCGATGCGATCCGTGTCGGGTCGCTGGAAGGGAGTATCAGCACCGGATGGACGCGGTATGCCCGGAAAATGGCCGATGAAATCCTCGCCATGCGCACAGCGGGCGCGCTGAAGATCAGCCATCATCTGCACCTGCGGGCTGAGATCTGCTCGCACAGCTTGATCGAGGAGTTGGATGGGTTCGGCCCGGATGATCGGGTTGGAATTCTCAGCTTGATGGACCACACGCCGGGGCAACGGCAGTTCGCCGATCTCACCCAATATGAAGCCTATATGCGGGGCAAACACGGGATCAGCCAAGAGGCGTTTGAAGCCCATGTCATTGAGCGGACGGCATTGGGCGCAAGAGTCCGCGCCCCGCATGAGGCCGCCGCGGTGGAGGCCGCGCAACGCTATGGCGCGGTTTTGGCCAGCCATGACGACACCACCGTTGATCACGTGGCCGTCTCGGCGGCGCATGGCATCCGCTTGGCCGAGTTCCCGACCACGATGGAGGCCGCCCGCGCCTGCCGCCAGAATGCAATCGCGGTGATGATGGGGGCGCCGAACCTGATCCGAGGCGGCTCGCATTCGGGCAATGTGGCCGCTGAAACCCTCGCTGAGGCAGGCCTCTTGGACATTCTGTCGTCGGATTATGTCCCCGCCGCGCTGCTTTATGCGGCGATGAAGCTGGGCACGCTCTGGGGGGATATGTCCCGCGCCATGGCGACGGTCACCTCCGCCCCCGCCAAAGCGGCGGGGCTGATGGATCGCGGCATGATCGCGCCCGGCAAACGCGCCGATTTGATCCGCTTTGCGCAGGTCGGCGATGTGCCTGTTCTGCACGGTGTCTGGTCGAATGGCACGCGCGTGGCTTGATCTAGCAAGCAAGCCCTTCGCCTTCCAAATAGGCCATCGCGGCGGGGATATCGGTCACCTGGCGCAGCTCCAGCACAAGATGCGGCTTAACGGGAAGCGCGGCCAGAGCACGGAACACCTGATGCCAGTTGATCGTACCCTGCCCCGGCGCCCAATGCCGGTCGGCATAGCCATCGGCATCCTGCAAATGCACATGGTCCAGCATCGCGCCCGCTTGGCTCACGAAATAATCGACGGGCGGTGCCCCTGTGGACCCGTGGGCGTAGTGCGCATGGCCGGTATCAATTGAGAGCTTCACGACGTCCGAGCCGAAGCTTTGGGCCAGCTCAAGCCGATCGCCGGGGGCGATATCCTCGATATTCTCTATGACCAGGGTCACGCCCTGGGCCGCCGCCCGGTCCACCACCGGGCGCATCACAGCATGGACCTGCGCGATCTTCCGCTCCCGCGCCGAGGGGCTGTTGCCGACCCGTGGGTTGTTGTTGAAATTATTGTAATCCCAGGTGGTATAGGGTGAATGCACCACCATCTGCGTTGCACCAAGCGCGGCACAAATCTCCAGCCCGGTCAGGAACCGTTTGGTGATAAGCGGCGCGATCTCCGGATCGTCATTGTCGATTGGCACGCCGATAAACGGCCCATGGATGCCAAGCCGCCCCTCGAACCCGTCGAGCAGCGATTTCGCCTGATCCACACGCGATTGCCAATCGCCAAGCAGAAGCTCGGTTGCAAAGAAGTCCTGAATTTCAAGATCGCGCTGCCCGTCGATCAACCAATCGCGATAGTGGGGCAGATCGGCCACCATCAAGGCAGCGCCAATTTGAAGCGGGTCCATCGCTGTCGCTCCGCTCAAAAGACCTGCCGCCCGGCGCGCCATGCGGCGGTGACGACGGGCTGACCATCCGTGACACGCACCGCCACCAGATCGGCGCGCAACCCCTCCGCGATCCGCCCACGGTCCGTGAGGCCGGTCAACTCGGCGGGGGCGGTGCTCACCATGGCAATGGTTTGCGACAGATCGTAGGGCAGGTCCGGATCCGCCGCGATGGCAAAGGCCGCATCCAGCGGGCTACGCGGGATGTAGTCGGAGGCCAGCACGTCAACGAGCCCCTCGGCCAGAAGCTTTTTGACCGCCACATTGCCCGATTGCGACCCACCGCGCAGATAGTTCGGCGCACCGGCCACAATCGCCTGGCCCAAGCCGCGCGCATGGCGCGCCGCCTCGATGGTGGTTGGAAACTCGGAAATGCGGATGCCTTCGGCCTGGGCCTGATCCACATGCGCCAAAGTCCGGTCATCATGGGTCATCAACGGCACACCCTCCGCCTTGGCGGCGGCGATCACATGAGCGCGGACTTCGGGGCCGAAGCGGGTGGAGCGTTCGAAGAGCTCCTTCATCCGCGCGCGGCCCTCGTCTTCGCCGACCTCCATATCGCGGATCATGTGCCAGAACCATTTCTCGATATCCGGGCTTTGCCGGTCGCCGGGCGTGTGATCCATGACCGAGATCAGTTGCGCGATTTCGCGTCCGATGGTGGCATCGACCAGACCGAAGGTGGCGGGGTCGGAAATCTCGCAGCGCATATGCAAGATGTGCTCCGCCCGGAACATACCCGCGCGCTGTCCCTCTTCCATCGCTTCGATCAATGGAACGAGGATTTCCCGGCGCTCCGGCTTCTGCATCGCGGCACCGACGGACAGACTGTCGAACACGGTTGTGGTGCCGCCAGAGATGACCACCGCATCATGCGCCATCAACGCTGGTAGAAAGGCCCATTGCACGGAGGTCCGGGGATGCACATGCGCCTCGACATGATCGGTATGGAGATCGACGATCCCCGGGATGAGGATTTGCCCGGTCAGATCTTGCCCGCCCGTGACGGTCGCGCCGATCTCGGCGATCTTTCCATCGTCGATCATCACCCCGCCTTCGACGAGACCATCGGGCGTGACCAGCGTGGCATTGCTCAACAAAAGCGGGCGGTTTGCGGGGGCATCGAACATCGCATGCGCATCCTTATCGGGGGTGATTGAGCGCGGGCACGCGCATTCTGGCCCTGTCTTGAGCGTGCTTGTGTAACGGGCCGGTGCAGCTCTGATGATAGTTTCATGACATCGGCAGCGGAGGGGTTTCAGAACCCCAATAGGCACGCCTAGGGTCGCGCCAAACATCCCTCAGACCGCGAGACCGCCATGGCCCAGAAACAGCTCAGCGAACGTCCAAGCATTCATCCCGACGCCGAGGTGGCCGCCGATGTCTCCCTCGGCCGTTGGACCGAGGTTGGGCGCCGGACGCAAATGAAAGCCAGCGAGATGGGGGATTACTCCTATATCACCGAGGATGGTCATGTGATCTGGACCACGATTGGCAAGTTCTGTTCCATCGCCAATGGTGCGCGGATCAACCCGGGCAATCACCCGACATGGCGGGTGTGTCAGCATCACGCGATCTATCGCGCCGCCGCCTTCGATCTGGGCGAGGATGACACGGAGTTCTTCGAGTGGCGTAAGGAGAATTGGGTGACGCTTGGCCATGACGTCTGGCTTGGTCACGGGGTGACGGTGACCGCTGGCGTGACCATAGGTACGGGCGCCGTGATCGGCGCGGGCGCTGTGGTGACTAAAGATGTGCCGCCCTATACGATTGTCGGCGGTGTTCCGGCCCGCGAAATCCGTCGCCGTTTTACCGAAAAACAGGGCGAAGCGCTGATGGACATCGCCTGGTGGGATTGGACCCATGATGAATTGCGCGCCGGTTTGCCCGATTTCCGAGCGCTCGATATCGACGCCTTTATTGAGAAATACCATCCGGGCTAGGCCCCGCACGAACCAGCTTACCCGTGAATCTCTGGCCTCCTCAGCGGTTTACGTCCGTTTCCGCGGAGTTGTCGAATTGCCGGTTACGAAGGTTTAACAATTTCGTCGCCTAACCGTCACTGTCCCAGCCTACCCCACGGCGTGCATCTTGGGGACCAGGGCTCAACAGAGGACAGCCCTGGCTCTGAACATCAAAAGCGTTCAGGACGGGACTAGATCATGTTCAAAACCACACTCAGCGTCGCCATTATCGGCGCCACGGCCCTCACCTCCACCGCAGCTCTCGCGCAAGACGCCGATTGGCGCGACGAAGTTCCAGTGTTCCGCGTTGGCATCCTTGGCGGCGAAAACGAAGCCGACCGTCTGCGGGAGCACGCGTGTCAGCAAGCTTACCTCGAAGAGCGGCTCGGCGTGCCGGTCGAGCTCTTCCCCGCCTCTGACTATGCGGGCGTCATGCAAGGCCTTCTGGCCGGTCAGCTTGAGTTCGCAGGCTTGGGATCTTCGGGCTATGCTGGCATCTCGCTGCAAGACCCCGACGCGGTTGAGCCGCTTTACACGACCATGCAGATCGACGGCTCGCTCGGCTATTACTCGGTGATGTATGCGCGCGCCGATAGCGGCATCGAGAGCCTGGCCGATATGGAAGGCCACAGCCTCGCCTTCGCCGATCCGAACTCCACCTCGGGCTACCTGGTGCCGTCTTACGAGTTGGCCGCCGAGGAAGGCCTGAATTTCGAGGAGTTTTTCTCCGAAACCGGCTTTGGCGGTGGTCATGAACAAGCCGTGGTTGCGGTTCTGAACGGTCAATATGATGCGGGCGTCACCTGGACTTCCGGCGTTGGCGACATTGCCGAAGGTTATAGCCGCGGCAACCTGCGCTCGATGGTCGACAAAGACATGCTCGATATGTCGGAGATTCAGATCATCTGGCAATCGAACCTGATCACCAACGGCCCCCGCGTGATCCGCTCCGACCTGCCGCAAGAACTCAAAGACTTGGTCATGGGTGCGATGATGCAGCTTCAGGTCTCCGACCGGGACTGCTTCGACGCGATCAACGATGGCGAATCCATGGGCTATTGGCCGATCAATCATGAGTTCTATGAGCCGATCATCAACATGCGCCGTGAGCTTCAGGGCGACCGTTAAGCAGACCTAAAAGATACCGGGGTCGGGCGCTTTGCCCGGCCCTTCTTTTTTGTATGTCAGCCCGCGCCATTTCCGACCGGGACAGCCGGAACCGCCAGGGCCCTTCCACCACAACAGCAGGGGGCACCCAATCATGCTGAAACTAGAGAAATTGACCCGTCGGTTTGGCGAGACCGCCGCCGTTGATAACGTGACGCTCGACATCCCAGATGGCCAGATGGTGGGCATCATTGGCCGCTCTGGCGCCGGGAAATCGACCCTGCTGCGCCTCTTGAACCGGCTCACCGACCCTTCGGAAGGGCAAATCCTCTTTGGCGACACGGATATTGCGCAGTTGAAAGGCCGGGCCTTACGTCAATGGCGTTCGGACTGCGCCATGATTTTCCAGCAGTTCAATTTGGTCGGTCGCCTTGATGTGTTGACCAATGTTCTGACCGGTCGGCTTTTCGATCTGCCCGGTTGGCGCGCATTGGCCCAAGTCTACACGCCACAAGAGCGCGCCTTCGCGGTTCAAGCGCTCGACCGGCTGACCATGGCCCACACCGCGTTGCAACGCGCCGAAACCCTCTCCGGCGGGCAGCAGCAGCGCGTCGCCATCGCCCGCGCCTTGGCGCAGGAACCGAAGATTTTGCTGGCCGACGAGCCGATCGCCTCGCTGGATCCGCTCAACGCAAAAGTCGTGATGGATGCGCTCCGCACGATCAACCAGCAGGACGGGATCACCGTGATCTGCAACCTGCACACGCTCGACACCGCCCGCGACTATTGCGACCGGATCATCGGCATGCAGGCCGGCCGCGTCGTATTTGACGGCACGCCAGCGCAACTCACACACGGCATGGCCCGCGATATCTATGGCGCGGAAGCCGACGAAGCGCTGAACGAGGGGGCCACATCCACCAATCTCGCCGCCCGCCGTCCGGCCGAACCCGCGCACGCCTTGGTCTGACGGGGGCGACAATGAGCGATCAAACCGCACTCGGGGCCGTTGGGCTCTTTGAAAAACATCGGGCCGAACTCAAGGCCTCCAAACGCACGATGAACCTGATCATGCTGGCGGCTTTCTTGGTCTGTTTGGCATTGTCAGTCTATATCAGCCAATTCTACCCTGAGCGGCTGGCCAATGGCATCCCGCGGATTTTCGAGTATTTCGGCACCATTATCCCCAACCTGCAATGGGAGGTGCTGTTCGAAGGGCGCACCGAAGATGGCCGCGCCGTCGCAGGGTCAATCACCTATTGGTACACGGATTTCTGGACCTATGTGACGCTGATCTGGGAGACGATCCTGATGGCGATCACCGCCACGTTGATCGGAACCGCAGTGGCCTTCGTGCTGAGTTTCCCGGCGGCGGCGAACCTCGCCCCGAATAGCTGGATCTACTGGATCTCGCGCCGGTTCCTGGAAATCTGCCGCGGCATCCCCGAGATTCTTTTGGCCCTGGTCTTTGTCTTCATGATCGGGATCGGCCCGCTGGCCGGGGTCATCGCCATCGCGATTCACTCGGCGGGCGCGTTGGGCAAGCTCTTCGCTGAGGTCAATGAAAACGCCTCCGCGCGCCCCGTGGAAGGCATCACCGCGGTCGGCGGCACCTGGGTGCAAAAGATGGCCTATGGCGTCGTCCCGCAAGTCACGCCGAATTTCGTCAGCTACGCGCTGCTACGGTTCGAGGTGAATGTCCGTGCCTCTTCGATCATCGGCTTTGTGGGGGCGGGTGGCATCGGCCAGGAACTCAACCGCGTCATCAGCTTCTATTCCGATGACCGGGTTTTGGCCGTGCTGATCCTCGTCGTTCTGATGGTGACGTTGATCGATCTGCTCAGCGAACGCCTGCGTTTGGGCTATATCGGCCGGGAGAATTTCGCATGACTTTGGCCACTGTTTCTGCCGTCTCCGACGCCGAGATTGCCGCAATTCGGGAGAGCCATCCGGGCGTGTTCGACACGCCGGGCAAGCTGATCAAACGGTGGGGCCTTTGGGTTGTTGCCATCGCCTATGTGCTCTGGTCGCTCTGGTTTTTCGACATCGCCCGGTTCTTCGAGACCTCAGACCGCGTCTTGGCGCTACTCCGCGCCTTCGTGGTTTGGGAAGACATGGCAACCTGGCAATACGCGAATATCTATCGCGGCATCGCCGAAACCCTCGCCATGGCCTTTCTCGGCACGCTTCTGGGCACCCTGGGCGCGCTTGTCGTGGGCTTTCTGGCCGCGCGCAACATCGTCACCTTCGCCCCCTTGCGACAATTGGTGCGGCGCTTCCTCGATATCCTGCGCGGAATTGATCAACTGGTCTGGGGTCTGGTGTTTGTGCGCGCGGTCGGGCTTGGCCCGCTAGCCGGCGTCTTGGCGATTTTCGTCAGTGACCTCGGGACGCTGTCCAAGCTCTATTCAGAGGCGATCGAGAATATCGACCGCAAACAAGTTGAAGGCGTGAAATCAACCGGTGCCGGGCCGATCCAGGTGATCCGCTATGGGTATCTGCCGCAGGTTCTGCCGGTCTTCATCTCGCAATCGCTCTATTTCCTGGAGAGCAACACTCGCTCCGCCACGATCCTTGGCATCGTCGGCGCTGGCGGAATCGGGATGATCATTATCGAGCGGTTCCGGGCGTCGCTCTATGACCAAGTGGCCTTCGTGGTGCTGAACGTGTTGATCCTGATCTTCGCCATCGATTGGCTGTCGAAACGGGTCCGCACCTGGGCGATTGGCGCGCAGCAGGACTAAGGCGCCCCTGCTTCGAGATGGCCTGTTCCGATAAGATCGGAACGGGCCATTTTCGGTTTGTCGCCAAGACCGGCAAACTGCACGCAAGACCAACATATGAAGCGCAAAATCTAGGCTGCCCACTCCGCATCAGTTGACGGTGCGTTCAATTCTGCCGATGATCCGGCAAATTGCCTTATCAAAGGATGCATCATGCGCGACGCGCTCGACCGCCGGATTATCACGGAACTTCAGCACAACGCCCGCGCCGCGACCTCTGAGATTGCCGCGCGCCTCGGCGTCGCGCGTTCCACGGTTCATGAGCGGATCGCCCGAATGGAGCGCGATGGCACAATCACCGGCTATTCGGTCGTTCTGGGACAGAACCCTGGTGACGAAACCGTGCAAATCTTGATGTTATTGGAGATCAGGCAACAAGATACGCGAAAAATCCTCGACCGGCTCACCCATTTCCCCGAGATCAAAATCTGCCTGTCGATCAATGGTGAGTTCGATCTCTTCCTCACTGCAGAGGCCCCCAGGATTGAGGATTTGGACCTCTTGATTGACGAACTTGTCGAAATTCCGGGTGTACTGCGCACCAAAACCTTCGTCGTCTTCGGCCGGAAGTTTGACCGCCGCTATAGCGAGACAGCGGCCCGGATTTTACAACAATCCGCAGCCATCGCCTGACATATCGTGAAACCGCCCGACAAATCGTCGGCCCGCTCTTCGATTTTCGTCAGTTTGCCCTCTACGCGCCCGACAGGCTCCGCGCTGAACTGGGGTTAGCGAACAGACAAAGACGAGGAGAGCTCAATGGCGCGTTGGACGGTAGGCATTGTGGGTGCGGGCAAGATTGGGCGCATGATTACGGCACTCCTCAAAACCTCCTCGCACTATGACATTCGGGTCATTGATCACGACACAGAGAGCCTGGCCCAAATCGGAACGCCTGGCGTTCAAGTTCTGCAAGCCGATGTCACCGATGCCCCGGCCCTGACGCAAGCGCTCACCGGCTGCGACGCGGTGATCAGCGCGGCGCCGTTCTTCCTGACGCCTGCGATTGCGACTGCCGCCAAAGCCGCAGGCGCGCACTACTTCGATCTGACCGAAGACGTGGCCGCGACCGACGCCGTGCGCGGCTTGGCCGAGGGCGCAAACACAGCCTTCATGCCGCAATGTGGCTTGGCCCCCGGCTTTGTTGGGATCGCGGGCGCCGATCTGGCCGCACAATTCGATGAGCTCGACACGCTGTCACTCCGCGTGGGTGCCTTGCCGCTCTATCCAACCAACGCGCTGAAATACAATCTCACCTGGTCCACCGATGGGCTGATTAACGAATATCTCAATCCTTGTGACGCCCTGCTTGACGGGCAGCCGGTCAAGCTTGCACCGCTGGAAGACCTGGAAATCATTGGCCATGATGGTGTTGAATACGAGTGTTTCAACACCTCGGGCGGACTCGGCACCCTGTCGGAAAGCCTTGCGGGCAAGGCGCGGCGGGTGTCCTATCGGACGATCCGCTACCCAGGCCATCGCGATATCATCAAGCTGCTTCTGGATGATCTGGGCCTCGCGCGCCGCCGCGACCTTCTAAAAGAAGTCTTCGAAACCGCCCTGCCCCGGACCAAACAAGACATGGTCTTGGTCTATTGCACGGCAACCGGCATCCGCGACGGGGTGTTCACCGAACGCTCTTATATCAACAAATCCACCGCCCGAGAGATCGCTGGCAAGACCTGGAGCGCCATTCAAGTGACCACCGCCGCCGGTGTCACCGCCGTCGTCGATCTGATGCGGCAAGGCCGCTTGCCTCGGGCCGGATTTGTTGGCCAAGAACAGGTGGGGCTGTCGGATTTTCTCAGCACCGAGTTCGGCGCGCTTTACGGGCCGGGCACGGTGACCGCTTTGGATACCGCCGCTTAAACCGCTGGCATCTGTTGCGTCGCGCAATGGATGCCGCCACCCACCTCGCCCACCGGATCAACCTCCAGCATAACGATCTCGCGCCCAGGATAGAGCCGCGCGAGGGTCGCCTCCGCTTCGGCGTCGGTTTCTGCATCGCCAAACTGCGCCGCAATCACCGCGCCGTTGCACACATAATAGTTCACGTAAGAGGCGACAAAATCATCCGAGGTCACACGCGTATCCCAAGGCTCCGGGATCACGACCATCTCCAACGGGCGCCCCTCTGCATCGGTCGCAGCGGCGAGGATGTCATAGGTTTCAAATGCTGCACGAGACCACGGGTCCCCCCGCCGCGGGGCCTCCGGCATCTGGATCACCACCTTGCCCGGCTCGGAAAATCGCGCAAGCGAGTCGATGTGGTAATCGGTGATATCCGCCCCCACGACGCCAGGTGCCCAGATCATTTTACGCGCGCCCAGAACCGATAAGAGCCGCGCCTCGATCTCCTCTCGGCTCAACCCTGGGTTCCGGTTATCGATCACCCAGGAGCTTTCATGCGCGATCAAAGTGCCATCGCCGTCGCTTTCCAGCCCGCCCGCTTCCCCCACGACACCGCTCTCAATCAACGGCAAACCGAGCCGATCCGCGACTCGCGCGGCGATCTCGCCATCATGCGCATGAGTCTGTTTCCCGCCCCACCCGTTGAAATTCAGCTGAGCCACAGCGAGGTCGCCCGCCGCATTGCGTAGAAACACCGGCCCGGAATCGCGGCACCAGAGATCATCGGTTGGGATATCCCAAATCTCCACGGCGTCGGACAGCATCCGGCGCGCCTGCGGCGCGAACCGGGCCTCCATCAACATCACCACCGGCTCAAAATCGGCGATCGCGTTGGCGATATCCGCGATCGATTGTTGCAGCATCTCAAGGAAAACCCGATCGGGATGTACCTCGCGGTTCACCGGCCATTGCATGAAACTGCGCTGATGCGGCTCGGCCTCTTCTGGCATCCAGAACCCATTTGCCCGCACAACCTCATCCCCCAATGCATACCGCCCGAGGAGACCCGCCGCGACACCGCTTGCCAAAAACACCCGTCGCTGCATGACGCCTCCCTCTCCGCGGCCCATCTCGCCAAGGTGCGGCCAGCCTGTCAAAGAAAAACGCCGCGCGAAGCAGGGTTCGCGCGGCGTCTCAATTGTCTTTCGGGCGTGTGGCTTACGCCTCTTCGTTTGCCTCTTCGGTCGCCTCTTCGCCGGCTTCGGCCTCGGTGGCCTCGCCCTCATCGGCATTGTCGGCGGAGACCAAGCTGGACGGTGCCGTCAGGTTGGCAATCACGAAATCACGGTCGATGATCGGCCGCGTGCCTTCCGGCAAGCTGATCGCGCTGATCGTGATCGTGTCGCCCACGTTCAGACCGGCCAAATCGACCACCAGCTTCTCGGGGATATCGCCTGCAGTGACCATCAGTTCCACTTCGGGACGCACAACGGTCAACACGCCACCGCGCTTCAGGCCGGGCGCCTCATCCTCGTTGATGAACTCAACAGGAATGAAGAGGTTGATCCGCGTGTTGCGGCGCAGGCGCATGAAATCCACATGCGTCGGCAGGTCTTTGACCACATCGCGCTGCACGTTCCGGCAGATCACGCGCACATCGTCCTGGCCCTCGACCTTCATGTTGAAGAGCGTCGAGAGGAACCGGCCTTGCTTCAGCCGCTTCAGCAGAACGTTAAAGGGGATGTTGATTGGCAGCGGATCTACGCCACCACCATAAACGATACCGGGCACTTTGCCTTCACGGCGTGCTTGACGAGCGGCCCCCTTGCCTGTCCCCGTCCGTGCCTCGGCTTCGAGATCAGGAATCTCACCAGCCATTGCTATTCTCCATCAATGTAAACTGCGGCTGCCTCCAAGGGTGTCGGGCCGCGAGAAGCCGTGCGTATAGGGCAGATCGCCAGATTTGAAAAGGTGATTCTCCATTTGACGGCTTGTGCCGTTTCGCGGCCCGTGTCATGCGCGATTTTATGTCTGTTCTGACCGCCCTCCACCTGTCTCGTCGCGCCGCGCTTGGGTTCGTGGCGATGGGGTTGTTATGGGGCAGCTTTGCCGCCTTGGTGCCCGTGCTAAAGGCACAGATCGGGGCGGATGATGCGCTCTTCGGACTTTTGCTTTTAGGCAGCCCGATCGGGCTTCTGGCAACGCTCTGGCTGGCGCCGATATTCGACCGCCGCATGGGCGCATTCTCACTTCCAATGGCAACGCTGGTCGTTGCGGTCGCCTATTTGGTGCCCGGCCTGGCGGGGACGGCGACCGTATTTCTGTTGGCAATGGTCGGTCTGGGCCTTGGGTCGGGGCTTCTCGATATCGTCTCCAACGCGCGGGTCTCGGAACTGGAGGCGCGGCACAATCGCTCTTTGATGAATGCCAATCATGGCATGTTCTCCATCGCCTATGCGCTCAGCGCCATGGCAACCGGCCTGGCCCGCGAGGCCGGGTTTTCCGCCGCCGCGATTTTCACTGCCCTGGCGCTGGTGGTGGCGCTTCTGAGCCTTGGCATGCGGACCGAAGTGACACAGGTTTCCGAGGCCGAGCGGAGAGCGGTGCGTCTGCCCTGGGCGATTGTGCTGCTGTGCGGCGGGATCGTTTTGACGGCGTTCTTTGTCGAGGCCGTGGTGGAAAGCTGGTCCGCGCTTCATATCGAGCGCACCCTTGACGGCCGCGCGGCGGAGGGCGCTTTCGGGCCAGCAATCCTGGGGCTGACCATGGCGCTTGGGCGGTTTTCAGGTCAAGCCATCACCGGTCGCTTCGACGATGTCTCGATCATCACGCTTGGTGCCGTCATGGCCTGCACCGGCGCGTTTCTGGCCGCCATCGCGGGCGGGCCGCTCCTGGCCTATATCGGCTTCGGCATCATTGGGCTTGGCGTCTCAGTTGTGGGGCCGATGGCCTTGGCGCTTGTGGGCCGTCTGGTGCCCCCCGCGCATCGCACATCGGCCGTCGCTTGGGTCAATGTGATGGGCTTCGCCGCCTTCCTGTTGGCGCCGATCGTGATGGGGCAAGTGTCCGACGCCTATGGGCTCCGCGTAGCGTTTGCCGTGGTGGGCGGGCTGGCCTTGATCGCGCCGATCCTCGCGCTATTGCTGCGCTCACGGCAGGCGCGTCACGCCCAATCGCCGTGAAAATCCTTGGGCACAAGCAGATCATGTTTGCCCAGATTGGCCACATCCCGCTCGCCGCAAAGCGCCATGGTCACGTCCAGTTCTTTATGGATGATCTCCAGCGCTTTGGTCACGCCCGCCTCCCCCATGGCCCCAAGACCATTCACAAAGGCCCGCCCGATATAAGTGCCCTTGGCCCCCATCGCGAGCGCCTTCAACACGTCTTGGCCTGAACGGATACCGCTATCGAGGTGGATTTCGACTTTGTCACCTACGGCCTCCACAATCGGCTCCAGCATCTTGATCGAACTGAGCGCGCCATCCAATTGCCGCCCGCCATGGTTCGACACAACAATCGCATCGGCCCCGACCTCTGCGGCCTTGATCGCGTCCTCAACATCCAAAATCCCTTTCAGGATCACCTTGCCGCCCCACATCTTGCGGAACTGTTTGATCCGTTCCCAGTCGAGCGAGGGGTCGAAGGCTTCGGCCGTCCAGGAGGCCAGTGAGGATGGATCGCTCACCCCCTTTGCGTGGCCCACGATATTGCCGAAAAAGCGGCGCTTGGTGCCAAGCATTTCCAGACCCCAAGGGACTTTCGTGGCCAGATTGGCCATGCTTTTGACGGTGAATTTTGGCGGGGCGGAGAGGCCATTTTTCAGATCCTTGTGGCGCTGCCCCATGATCTGCAGATCGACCGTGATGACAATGGCGGAACAGTTCGCCGCCCGCGCCCGATCAAACAGGCGCTGCATGAACTCGTCGTCTTTCAACGTGTAAACTTGGAACCAGAACGGTTTCGACGTATGCGCCGCAACGTCTTCGATGGAACAGATCGACATGGTGGAGAGGCAAAACGGCACGCCAAATTTCTCCGCCGCGCGGGCCGCTTTGATCTCACCATCGGCGCATTGCATCCCCGTCAGTCCGACTGGTGCGAGACCCACCGGCATGGAGACATCCTCACCAATCATCTGGCTGGCGGTAGAGCGTCCCGCCATATCCACCGCGATGCGCTGGCGCAGCCGGATCAGATCGAAATCGGAGCTGTTCTCGCGGAAGGTCTGCTCGGTCCAACTGCCGGATTCCGCATAATCGTAGAACATCCGCGGCGTGCGGCGCTCATGCAGGCGGCGCAGGTCTTCGATCTCGGTAATAACGGGCATCGGCTCCCCTTCCGGCACGTATTGGTCAAGAAGGGTTACCAATGCGCTGGATTTTAGGCAATGCGGCGAAGTGATACCGCCCGTTGCGCTAGGCCCGATGCGCGCCGTCCGCGAGGGATTTGACGAAATCAAGGACCTCAGACACGGGTTTTCCCGCCGCAATCTCAGACACAATTGCCGAGCCCACAACCGCACCATCGGCTACGCTGGCGATGGACTCCGACGCCTCAGGCGTCTTGATCCCAAAGCCAACAATCACCGGTAGATCGGTCTGCGCCTTGATCCGAGCGACCTCTGGGCCGACATCGCCCGCTTGCGCGTCGGCTGCGCCGGTGATGCCGGTGATCGACACGTAATAAACAAAGCCCGAGGTGTTTTGCAGGACTTTGGGCAAGCGCGCATCATCGGTGGTCGGCGTGGCCAGGCGGATGAAGTTCAACCCCGCCTTCTGCGCCGGGATGCAAAGCTCATCATCCTCTTCTGGCGGCAAATCGACCACGATAAGCCCATCAATCCCCGCCGCTTTTGCATCGGCCAGAAACTGATCAACACCGCGATTATAGATCGGGTTGTAATAGCCCATCATCACAATTGGCGTCCTGTCATCCTCTTTACGCAGTTCGCGCGCCATTTGCAGGGTCTTTTCAAGCGTCTGCCCGGCCTCCAGCGCGCGTTGCCCGGCCAGTTGGATCGTCGGTCCATCGGCCATCGGGTCGGTGAAAGGCAAGCCCAGTTCGATGATATCCACACCTGCGCTTGGCAGGCCCTTCACGACCTCAAGCGATGTCTCATAATTCGGATCGCCCGCCATCACATAGGCCACAAAGGCTTTCTTGCCCTCTGCATTGAGCCGCGCAAATGTGTCGTCGATCCTGGTCATGGGCCGTCCCTCAGCGATGTCCTCGCGCGGGTTTGGGCCATGTGGCGCAGGAAATCAATGGGCACCGGGAAACAGGCGCCTTCCGTCCGGGTATCGCGATAAATTCGGCGCGGTCAGGAGATGTGTTCGTTGGTGGAGATCATCCAGTTGATCCCGAAGCGATCCCGCAGTGTTCCAAAGCCGGGTGTCCAGAAGGTCTCGCCATAAGGCATCCTAACTTCACCGCCCTCCGCCAGCTTCTCGAAGGCCACGCGGCCCTCTTCGGCGGTCGGAAAGGCCATATGGATCGAACTGCCCTGCATCGCTTCTGCATCGCCGAACATATCGTCGGAGGCGAAAATCGCGCCGCCGCCCTCGAATTGCAGGCCGGTATGCATGACCCAGTCTTCTTTACCGTGCGGCACCTCGAAATCGGGCGCATCGCCCGGTTTCATCATCATATCGATCTCGCCGCCAAAGACGTCGGCATAGAATGTCATCGCCTCCCGGCAGGTGCCCTGGAAGGTCAGATAGGGAATCGGGGTCATAATGGGCCTCTTCGCACGCGTTTCGAATGGTGCTGTTCTAGCACATTTGCGATCAACGCGGCGCGGTTTGTCGCCAGAAGCGGACGGAGAGCAAGACCGCCACCAATCCGATACCGGTGCCATAGCCCGCCCAAACCCCGATCGCGCCATAACCCATCGGGAAGCCGATCACATAGGCGGCGGGCAGCGCCAGCGGCCAATAGCTGATCAGCGTCATCGCGGTCGGCACGCGGTTATCCGACATGCCCCTGAGCGCGCCAAGCGTGCTAGACTGTATCCCATCGGCCACCTGCACCAGGGCCGCCACAATGAAGAGGCCCACGGCGAGGTCCACGACGGCCTGATCCTCCGTCAGCGCTTCGGACATGGCGCGCCCCCCGAAGATATAGAGCGCTGTGATGGCAAGCATCCACAAAGTGATGATCCAGAGCGCCGCGCTCAGGATCGGACGCAACCGGGCGCGTTCCGACCTGCCGACGGCGAAGCCGATCCGGATCGACACCGCGCTCGCCATGCCAAGCGGGATCACATAAAACACGCCGCCAATGGCATTCACCACCTGGTTCGCGGCCAGTTCAACCGCGCCAAACCAGCCGAGCATGATACCGAGAAAGGCGTAAGCCCCGCCCTCGCCCGCATAGCCGATACAGATCGGCAGGCCCTCGCGGTAAAGCGATTTGATCCGCGCCCAAGTGACTGGCACCACCTGACGATAGGCCGCAAGATCTGGCGAGCGGCGCCAGAACATCCAGGCAACGACAAGCGATGCGAGGCTGGACAACACACTGGCAATACCCGCGCCCACCAGCCCCATACCAACCTCATGGATCAGCCCGTAGTTCAGCGGAACGTTCACCACCACGCCGAGATAGGAGATCGCAACACCGGTCCAAGGCCGCCCAACCGTGTCGAAAAGCGTCTTGAAGGCGAAGAACATTAGGATCGGCACCAGCCAAATCGCCATGCTGATCCAATAGGGCAAGAGGATCGCCAACACTTCCGGCGGCTGGTTGAGCCAGGTCAGAAACGGGAACGCGACGAGCATCAACGCTCCAGCCCCGGCCGCGCCAATAGCACAGAGTGCCAGACCGTTGCGCAGATGTGCGGACACTTCTTTGGCGTCATCCGCGCCATGGGCCTGCGCAATCTCCACCCCAATCACGGTCACAAGACCCCAAAGGGCCGAGATCATGATGATCAGAAACGCGGTGGTGATCCCGGCGGCGGCCAGCGGCACGGTGCCCAATGGGGCAATCATGACCGTATCGACCACGCCAATCAGCGTGGCCGCCGCGAAGGCGATCATCAGCGGCATCGACAGCCGGATAAGCGGCATCACCTCAGCACGGGTGCCACCATCCGACGGCACGGGGCCGGGTTTGGTTTGCTCGATAACCGACATGGGTCTGACTTGCTGCGCACCCGGCGGGCGCCCGGTTTGCGCGAAACGGCGTCTCCTCAGCCACGCGAGGGCAGCCCAAAGGGGCCTGCGCGCGCGACACTACCTTGGGAAAGGCCCGAGTCAAGATCGCGATCGGCTTGACGGGCAGGCTCCTGCCAAACTAGATGCGCGGCGATATTCACTTGCAAAACACGGGGCCGGTCATGGGTTTTAAAATGGGCATTGTTGGATTGCCGAATGTGGGCAAATCCACGCTGTTTAATGCACTGACCCGGACGGCGGCGGCGCAAGCGGCGAATTTCCCGTTCTGCACGATTGAGCCCAATGTCGGCGATGTGGCGGTGCCGGACACGCGGCTCGACCAGCTGGCCGCGATTGCAGGCTCGAAGCAGATCATTCCGACTCGGATCACCTTTGTCGATATCGCCGGTCTGGTGAAAGGCGCGTCGAAGGGCGAAGGCTTGGGCAACCAGTTTCTGGCCAATATTCGCGAAGTCGATGCCATCGCCCATGTGCTCCGCTGTTTCGAAGATGGCGATGTGACCCATGTGGATGGTCGGATTGACCCGATTGCCGATGCCGAGACCATCGAGACCGAGTTGATGCTGGCCGATATGGAAAGCATCGAGAAGCGGATGCAGAACATCGTACGGAAGGTTCGTGGGGGCGATAAGGAAGCGGTTCAGCAGGAGCGCCTGCTGAAAGCCGCTTTGGCGATGCTGGAAGACGGCAAACCCGCACGGATGGTCGAGGTTGATGCCGAAGACGCCAAGGCCTGGGAGATGCTGCAACTTCTGACCACCAAGCCGATCCTCTATGTTTGTAATGTCGAGGAAGATGCCGCCGCTGAGGGCAATGCCCAATCGGCCCGCGTGGCGGAAATGGCCGCCGAGCAAGGCGCGGCGCATGTGGTAATCTCCGCCCAGATCGAGGAGGAGATCAGCCAGCTCGACGCCGACGAGGCCGAGATGTTCCTGAGCGAAATGGGACTGGAGGAAGCCGGGCTCGACCGGCTGATCCGCGCCGGTTACGCGCTTTTGGACCTCGAGACCTATTTCACCGTCGGCCCCAAAGAGGCCCGCGCCTGGACCATCACCGCGGGCACCACGGCACCAAAAGCCGCGGGCGTGATCCATGGCGATTTCGAGAAAGGCTTCATCCGCGCCGAGACAATTGCGTATGAGGACTTCGTAACACTCGGAGGTGAACAACCGGCGAAAGACGCCGGCAAAATGCGGGCGGAAGGCAAGGGCTACACCGTCAAAGACGGCGACGTGCTGCATTTCCTGTTCAACACTTAGACGGTGCGCACAGGATCTAGTCAGGTAAGTTAGCGCCGGGGCCACACAAATTGATCAGTATCGGTCAGCACGTTGCGCAGGTAGTGTTGCCAGCCCTATTCAGCCAGATAGATCAGCGCTTAGGTTGTATCGCATTGGGCCCTAAGCCGACGCCACCCATCAATCTAATTGCCCAAGGCGGAGAACGTCTTCGTATTTGATCTTGTGACCCGCCCCTGGACCCACTAAACGGGTCGACGGAGACGTGGCCGAGTGGTCGAAGGCGCTCCCCTGCTAAGGGAGTAGGCCCGGAAGGGTCTCGAGGGTTCGAATCCCTTCGTCTCCGCCATTTACGGCTAAAATTCTGATATAAAACGACAACAGCTTTCGAGAAGGCCGAAATCCGTGCCTGGTTCAGTGTGGGCAAGGATGGCCACCATAACCATGGCTGGTTACACGCGAGCGGGTCATCGCGAGACCAGAACTGTCAGAATCCAAGCTTCTGAATATGGCGGGCGCACTGAGCTAAAGTGGTCCGATCGCATCCGGACCACCGAAAACAGCCCACACAAAACAGATTACTGAAGCTGAGGCGATTAGACTCAAGCGATGGTCGACGCAGCTGCGTTCTTATTCGCCGCACGCATCGCTGCACTGGGCAGCCAGTTTTGAAGGGACCCAGTGAGCGGCGAAGACAACCGCCTTTTAACCAGAGCCTGCCGACCCGCAGACGAAACGATGTGTCGAACCCGTCGCGAAAACTTCACTTATCGGAAGCACCATCCGGCGGATCATCATAAACCGACCAACCATATTCGCTAGCGCTATCCGGCAACTGATCTTTACGCAGGTTCCGCGCCAGATAGGCCTTGGCGATGAAGTTCGCGGTGATCGGCGCGGTCAAGAACAAGAACACCGAGATTAGGAGTTCGTGCACCGAAATATGCCCGGTTTCCGCGTAGAAGAAGATCAACGAGGCGGCCAAGACGCCGCCGACGCCAAGCGTCGTGGCCTTGGTTGGCGCGTGCAAACGCTGCACGGTGTCTTTCAGCTTCACGAGGCCATAGGACCCGACGAAACCAAAAAAGCCGCTGACCACGAGGGAGAGGGCAATAAGGAGTTCTGCGATAAAGCTCATGAGTGACCTCACTCAATAATGTCGCCGCGCAACAGAAAGCGGCAATAGGCGACGGTGGAGACGAACCCGACCATGGCGATCAGCATTGCGGCTTCGAAATAGATCGCGGTGCCACGCCATACGCCGTAAAGCACCAGAAGCGCGATCACATTGATCACCATGGTGTCGAGCGCAAGAATGCGATCGGCGGCGTCGGGGCCCACGGCAATGCGCCAGAGATCGAGTAGCAGGGCCACGCCGTAGCATCCGGCGGCGAAAAACAGAGCATATTCGATCATGGAAAAATCTCCTTCAATCGCCGTTCATAGCGGGATTTGATCTCGTCACGGACGCTGTCCGGGTCATCGGTGTGGAGGCAGTGAACAAGGACGCAGCCGCCATCGGCGGACAGGGTCGCCGAGACGGTGCCAGGGGTCATGGTGATGGTGCCCGCCAGGACCGTTATCGCTTCGGCAGAGGTCAGTTCCAGCGGGACCGGGATCCATTTCGAATGGATTGTCCGCTCGCGCCGGAACAAGATGATCATCGCGACCTGCACATTGGCGACGATGATATCCCAGAGCACGACCAGGCAGTATTCGACGATCTTCAATGGCCGGGCGAGTTTCGGGCGGTCCGGCCAGTAGGCGGCGGTGACCATGGGAACGATCAAGCCAATCGCACTTCCCAGAATGAGATTGCCGAGCGTGAAGGTGTTGACGAGGCCAATCCAGACCAAGACCAACGTGAGGCTCAGGAGTGGATGGGGGATAAGACGGGTCAGCATGGATCAGCCCTCCTCGCCTGGATTGAGAACCGCCGCAACATAGCCCTCGCGGTCGAAAAGCTGTGCTGAGGTGTCTTCGAGATAGGCCGACACGGGTCCGGCGAAAGCGGCTAACAGGGCCAGGACCGCGAGGGTCAGCATGCTCGGCGCCAGTTGCATCGGAGTGGCCCGGATAGGCTCCGGCGCGTCGTGCACGGTGATGGCCTCCGGGTCCGGCTCCGGCACGGGCGTGGCGGTGGATTTCCAGAAGAGCGCGCTGCCAGCCCGCGCGAACCCAACCATGGTCAGGAGAGAGCCGACCAGGATCGCCGACCAGGCCCAAGGCATCGCGCCGGGTGCGCGAAGGGCATCAAGCACCAAAAGCTTGCCCAGGAACCCGCTGAGCGGTGGCATGCCCGCCATACCAATCGCGGCGGCGAAGAAAAGCGCCGCGAAAAGGCCATTTTGCACGGTCGCGGGCATTGGCGTCAGCGTGTCGGCCTCTCGTTGCGTGACCACCAAATCGGCGATCAGGAACAGGCACGCCGCGGCGAAGGTGGAATGTACCATATAGTAGAGCGCCGCGGAGGTCGCGGTGGGCGAGAAGGCGGCGACTGCCACAAGGAGCGTGCCCATCGAGCCAACCACGGAAAAGGCGATGAGCGGCATCAGACGCCGCGCGCCGAGCACGCCGAAGGCCCCGACTGCGATGGTGACGATCGCGGCGGGGAATAGCCAAGTGCCCGCCAGCCCCTCGGTTCCGCCGCTGCCTGGGCCGAAGGCGGTGGTGTGGACCCGCAGGATTGCATAGGCCCCGACCTTGGTCATGATTGCGAACAGCGCGGCCACCGGCGCAGGGGCGTTTGCGTAAGTCGCGGGCAGCCAGAACTGCACCGGGAAGAGCGCGGCTTTCACGGCGAAGACGATCATCAGGAGGATCGCCGCCACCCGCACCAGAGCGGCCTCTTCTACGGGAATCTCCGGGATGCGCGCAGCGAGATCGGCGATGTTAAGCGTGCCGGTCGAGGCGTAAAGCGTGCCGAGCGCAAAGAGGAAGAGCGTGGAGCCCGCGAGGTTCATCACCACATATTGCAGGCCCGCGCGCATCCGCTCGCGCCCGCCGGAATGGATCATCAAGCCGTAAGACGCGATCAACAGCACCTCGAAAAAGACGAAAAGGTTGAAAATGTCACCAGTCAGGAACGCGCCGCAAATCCCCATAAGCTGAAACTGGAAGAGGGCATGGAAATGCCGCCCGCGCGCATCCCACCCTGTTGTGATCGCGTGGATCAGAACGATCAGCGCCAGCACCGCCGTCAACAGAACCATCAAGGCGGACAGGCGGTCGAGCACCAGGACGATCCCGAAGGGCGCGGGCCAGTCGCCGAGCCGGTAGATATGCGTCGTACCGTCGGCCGCCATGCCGGTAAGCCCGATGGCAATCGCCAGAAGCAAAACGGTGCCGGTGAGCGAGGCCGCACGCGCCAAGGTCATGTCGTGGCGCATGACAAAGCCGATCAGCGGCGCAAGAAGGGCCGGTAGAACCACCGGTAGAATAATCCAGTGCATCATGCTTGGTCATCCTTCGCCGGCTCGGCCTCGTCCTCGGGCGCGATGTCAATCCGGTCGCTCTCGGCCTCGAGATACGCGGCCAGCCCGATCATCACCAGCACCGCCGTCATCCCGAAAGAGATCACGATGGCGGTCAGAACCAACGCCTGGGGCAGCGGGTCGGTATAGCTGGCTTCGCCATAGCGCGACAGGATCGGTGACATGTCGATGGCCAACCGCCCGCTTGCGAACAGGAAGACGTTGACCGCATAGGACAAAAGCGTGATGCCCAGGATCACCGGGAAGGTCCTGAGCCGCAGCAGGAGGTAAACCCCGCCCGCCGTCAAAACGGCAATCGTGCTTGCAACGATAAGCTCCATCTCAGGTCTCCGCCTTGGTCTCGGCGACCTGATCGCCGGGGTCGTAATCCATGGGCTCCACATTCACCGTTTCGCCCGCGAAGCGCGCGATTCGAGAAAGGCTGTAGAGCATCAACATGACCGCGCCCAGAACGGTCAGGAACACGCCAAGATCGAAAAGCATGGCGGTGGCCAGTTCAAATTCCTCAATCGGCGGCAGATGCACATAGGTATAGGCGCTGGTCAGGAACGGCGTGCCCGACAGCCAGGACCCGATCCCGGTTGCGCCCGCGATAACGACGCCAAGGCCGATCATCGTGTGGTACTCGATCCGCTTACGCTCCTGCGTCCAGGCGAAACCGGAGGCCATGTATTGCATCAAAAGCGCGATGGCGACCACAAGGCCTGCCACAAATCCGCCGCCCGGCTGGTTGTGGCCGCGTAGGAAGATGTAGATGCCCACGACAATCGCGATCGGCATCAACACACGGGTGACCACAACCATCATCAGCGGGTGCCGGTCGCGGGACCGGTCCTGCGAATAATCCATGTTCTTAAGCCGCCGCACCGCGGGCCCATCGAGCAGCGCATGCATCAGGGCATAGATCACAAGGCCCGCGATCCCCAACACGATGATCTCGCCATAGGTGTCATAGCCCCGGAAATCGACCAGGATGACATTGACCACATTGGTGCCGCCACCGCCCTCATAGCTGTTGTCGATGTGGTAGCTTGAGATCGTGTCGATATCGCGCAGGAGGAAGGCATAGGCCAGCGCCCCAACCCCACCACCGGCAGTCAGCGCGATGAACGCATCGCGGAGTTTGAGGCCCATCGGGCTCTCTTTCGGCGTCTCCTTCGGCATGAAGTGTAGCGCCAGCAGCAAGAGCATGATCGTCACCGTCTCAACCGAAATCTGCGTCAGCGCCAGATCGGGGGCCGAGAGATAGGCAAAGCCAGCCGAGATCGACAACCCTATGACCCCGATCAAGACCAGCGCGCGGAACCGACGGTGATGCATTACGACAACTGAGACCGTGGCCACGATCAACATCAGCCAGACGACAGCGATGACCGCCGGAACCGGCAAAAGCTCTCGCGTGGGGGCCGACAGGCCGCTGCCGGAATAGGCGATCCAGCCAAGTGCGACGGCGGTCACCGTGAAGATGGCAAGGTAGCGGCTGATGGCACCGTTATGGGTGATCTCGGTGATTCCACGCGTGAATGAGACAAGCGCCGCGACCAACCGATCGAAGATTGCTTTCGCTTCGGGGCGTGGCGCGGCGATCCAGGCCCGGTCGAGGGGGCGATGCAGCAGGAGCACCATTGCACCGCCCAAAATGGCGATGATCGACATCCACAGCGCGGGCGTCACGCCGTGCCAGATTTTCAGATGCGGGTGCAAATCCGCGCCCGTCACCGCATTGGCCGCCGCCGTCACGACCCCTTCGGCCAGGAAGGGCGCCATGCCGATCACCAGGACGAGGACCACCAGAAGCCCGGGCGCGGCCCACATGCCGAAAGGCGGATCATGCGGTGTCGACGGATAGTCATCGCGCTTGGGCCCGAGGAAGACATGCGCGACGAAGCGGAAGGAATACGCCACCGACAGAAGCGCGCCGATTGTCGCTGCGATCGGCACGGCGTAATGGCTGCCGAGCCAGTCGGTATGCGAGGCCTCCTCCAGCATCATTTCCTTCGACAAGAACCCGTTCAGGAGCGGGAGACCGGCCATCGACAGCGCCGCCACCGTCCCGATCAGGAAGGTGATCGGCATCAGATGCCTGAGCCCGCCGAGCCGTTTGATATCCCGTGTATGGGTTTCGTGATCGACGATCCCGGCGGTCATGAAGAGCGCGGCCTTGAAGGTCAGGTGGTTGATGATGTGGAACACCGCCGCCACCGCCGCGGCTTGGGTTCCGAAACCGAGCAACATGGTCAAAAGGCCCAGATGACTGACCGTCGAGAATGCCAGAAGCGCCTTGAGATCATCTTTGAAGAGCGCGATCAGCGCGCCCAGCACCATGGTCACAAGGCCCGTGGTCGCGACGATATAGAACCAGGCATCCGTTCCCGACAGCACCGGCCACATGCGCGCCATCAGGAACACGCCCGCTTTCACCATCGTCGCCGAATGCAGATAGGCCGAGACCGGCGTCGGCGCGGCCATCGCGTGGGGCAGCCAGAAGTGGAATGGGAATTGTGCGGATTTGGTGAAGGCGCCCAGCAGGATCAGGATCAGCGCGGGCAGATACCATTCCGACGCGCGGATCTGGTCCCCCGCTTGCAAGATATCGGTCAGGTTGTAGCTGCCGACGATATTGCCGAGGATCAGCATGCCGCCAATCATCGCCAGCCCGCCCGCGCCGGTCACGGCCAGTGCCATCCGCGCGCCTTGCCGCCCTTCGGGCAAGTGCTTCCAATAGCCGATCAAGAGGAAGGACGACAGCGAGGTCAGCTCCCAGAACACCAGCAAAAGCAGGATATTATCCGAGATCACGATGCCCAGCATCGCGCCCTGGAATAGCAATAGATAGGTATAAAACTGCCCCATCGGGTCCTCGCCCGACAGGTAGAACCGCGCGTAAAGCGTGATCAGAAGGCCCACACCCAGGATCATCCCGGCAAACAGCAGCCCGAGCCCATCCAGGAAGAAAGAGGCCGACAACCCCAGTTGCGGCAGCCATTCAAGCTCGGCCTGGATCACCTCGCCGCGCATAACCGCCGGCGCGAGGGTTAAAAGCATGATGAGTGCCAAAGTTGTCGGCACTGCGGTAAAGATCGCACATGCATTGCGCCCAGCCCGGATCATCAGGCCCGGCACGAGGGCCCCGATGAAGGGAAGCAGCGCGATGAGAAAAAGAAGGTTGCCGCCGTCGCTCATTCTCTGCCCTTAAAAGAGTCTTTGTCTGCACACTGGATAACGATGGTCTTCTTGACTGTAAAACAAAGCTTTGCGCTTCGCATGCGGCGGTTCGATGCAACATCGGTCGGAAGACAAGCAAACTATGGCTCCGACCCATCGGATTTCCCGACATTTCAACCGAGATCCATGCGGCCAGAATCTAGATGGCCGTCCCTTAATCCGCGATGACTGTGGATGTCGCGAACGACGCAGTGCAGTTCGCCGGATCAGTTTCAGATTAAACGCAGGGAAAGGTCTATCTCGGCAGTGCTGAGACGGCTGTCATGACACAGGCAGCTAAGGCTCAATGTCGCTAGCGACCAAGCTTAACAGGAACGGCAACGCAAAACCCGCGGCGTATCCAGCGGACCTATCTGGCGTGTGCGCCGGGAGATTGATGCCAACGAAGGCCGACTAAAAATGGCATTGCACGGAGGCGGCTTTAGCCGCCTCCGCATAGAACAATCGTTATGATCCTGTTGTCCGGGGCAGATCATCATCGACGCCCCATTCAGCCCAAGAGCGGTGATAGACGCGGACTCGGGGGAACCCCAGAAGGCGCAGCGCGACATAACTGTGCGATGAGGCGAGACCGACTTGGCAATGGATCACCACATTCCGGTCAGCCGTCACACCATGCTCGGCAAAATGCGCCGTCAGCGCCTCGGCTGGCTTGTAGAACCCATCCTCGTCCAGATTACCGACCCAAGGCAGGTTGATCGCCCAAGGGATGTGACCTTCTTCGTACATCGCCGGCGGGCGCACATCGATGACCACTGTCTCTGCATCGCCACGGTGCCCCAGAACATAATCTGCGGTGGCAACCCGGCGCGACATCGGCGCGGGGACAAATATGCTGGCCTCATATGGCGTGGACTGCTCCGCCAAACGGCCACCGGCAGCTTGATAGGCCGACAAGCCGCCGTTCAGCAGGGCCACATTCTGATGCCCCAGATATTCCAGGAGCCAGAACATTCGCGCCGCATGGAACCCACCACGATCATCATAGATCACCACTCGGGTCTCAGGGTCGATCCCTAAGAGGCTCAAGATCTCGGCCAAATCGGGGACGGGCAACAGCGCGCCCTCAATCGGCGACTGCTCGGCCACTACGGCATTTGGGTCCAGATGCAGAGCACCAGGGATATGCCCGGACGCATAGTCTTCCGCCGAGCGGATATCGAGCAGTAACATGCCCTGGCTGCGATAGAGCGGAGTGCTGGTTTCTGCCGCGGGCAAAGCGAGCGGGACCAAGTCTTGAGCCGCCATGAGCAGGTCAGGGTTGGCATATTCCATCGTCTGGGCAAGCCCTAGCCGGGGCAGCAGGGCAGCGGCGATAGCAGCACCTCCGAACCCTCTGCGGGTTAAAGAAACACTCATTCGTTCCTCCATTAATGTGTATTTATCAAAAAGTTATCTTGGCTGCGGGACAATCCGCATATAGGGGCGCGGCGCCTCCCACCCTTTCGGGAACCGCGCCCGAGCATCGGCATCCGACATCGAAGGAACGATCACGACATCATCGCCCTGCTTCCAGTTTGCCGGGGTCGCCACCTTGTGCTGCGCAGTCAGTTGCAAACTGTCGATAGCGCGCAGCAACTCCCGAAAATCTCGGCCCGTCGTCATCGGATATGTCACTGTCAGCATGATCTTCTTGTCCGGACTGATCACGAAGACGGAGCGTGTGGTGGCATTGTCCGCAGCGGATCGGTCATCCGACGAACCCACCGCATCTTCGGGCAGCATGCCATAAAGCTTCGCGAGCTTGAGCTCCGGGTCACCGATCAACGGAAAATTCGGGGCGATGTCCTGGGTCGCAACGATATCCTCAATCCAACGTGTATGGGCGGCGATCGAGTCGACGCTGAGGCCAATAACCTTGACATTCCGAGCGTCAAATTCGGGTTTCAGCCGCGCCATACTGCCAATCTCTGTGGTGCAGACGGGTGTGAAATCCTTTGGATGCGAAAACAAAACGCACCAGTTATCACCCATCCACTCATAGAAATGGATGGTGCCTTGGGTGGTCTCGGCCTTGAAATCTGGCGCTGTAGCGCCGAGCGCGAGGGTCATGTCGGTTTCCTTCCTCTGTCCTGGTCCAACATTGCCGCCAGCCGGAGAGGTCCCGGCCAAGACGGCAGGCCCGAGATAGCTGTCACCCGTCGGAAAGACCTGAAAAGGATCGGAAGGTTTTCTGAATACTGCGAAGCGTAGGGGGCTGAGCCTAGGTGATAGGCGTGGCCTCGACCCCAAGAGGAAGCGCACCCGTCGAAATCAGGATTTTGCCCGCGCTCATCCGGGCGGCGTAGTCAGCGGGTGCGGTCGCTGCGTCGGCCAGATCACGAATTTCGGCCACCTGGCTTTGCGCTGCACCGGATTTCAGCGCCGCCACGATCCGGCGCATGATCATCATCTTTTGCGGCAGCGGGCGCTTCTCTAGCCATTTCGACACCCAAAACCCACGCACCGTGATGCCTTTAAAAATCATCGTACCCGGATTCAAGGTCGAGGCCGCCCCGGCCAAAGCGCCATAAATCAACACCTCACCCTTCGGCGCCAACGCCTCGACCAATTGCCCGGTCATCTCTCCCCCGATCGCATCCAGCGCCAAACGGCATTTCTTGGCCTGGCCAAGCGTGACCAAATCAGCCGGAAATGGCGGCGCGGAGAGATCGCAGATATGCGCCGCCCCCTCGGCCTTGAGCCGCGCCACCTGCGCCGGGCCGCGCACGACATTAATTACCTCGATACCCGCCTCTGCCGCCATCCGGCGGGTCATCGCGCCAAGCGCCCCGCCTGCCGCGGTACTGATCAGGGATTTGTGCCCGCCAGCCTTCGCGATCTGGATGAACGCCACCGCCGTCAGCGGGTTCACCACCGCCATCGCCGCCGTTCCAAGCGGCAGGTCGTGCGGCAATGGCAGGCAGAGCGCGGCTTGCGTCACCATATATTCGGCCCAACAGCCCTGTTTGTCCGCCGTGCAGGACACCGGTTTGCCCATCACATAGCGCCCCATCAAGCCAGGGCCCGCCGCCACAACCTCGCCGCTTCCCTCCAGCCCGGGGATCAGAGGATAGGGCCAGTTCAGCCCATATTCTCCCTCTAGAAAATGCAAATCCGACGGGTTGATCGGCGAGGCCGCGATCTGCACCAAAACCTCGCCCGGGCCAGGCGTCGGCACCGGGACCTCCTGCAACTCCAGGGGCGCGCCGGGCGCGGTCAACACGAGCGCGCGCATGGTTTTGGGCAAGTCAGGCATCAAGCTCTCCAAAGGCTGTTCTCGCAACACTGCCATGACGCGGCGCGGCATTCCAGCTTGGCAAAACCGGCCCGGGCTGGCATCACCGGCCCATCCATCAGCAAGGGAGAGACCCCATGCGCCTTTTCGTCGGGCTGGGAAATCCAGGCGCGAAATACGCCGGAAACCGCCATAATATCGGGTATATGGCCGTGGATCGGATCGCCGAGGATCACGGATTTGGGCCGTGGCGGTCAAAATTTCAGGGTCAGATCGCCGAAGGGCGGTTGGGCCGCGAAAAGATCATGCTGCTCAAGCCAGAAACCTTCATGAACCTTTCTGGCCAATCCGTCGGCGAGGCGATGCGGTTTTTCAAGCTCGAACCAGGCGATGTGACGGTGTTTTACGATGAGTTGGACCTCGCCCCCGGGAAGCTCCGGGTGAAAACCGGCGGGGGGTTGGCGGGCCATAACGGTCTGCGTTCCATCGACGGGCATATCGGGCCGGAGTTCACCCGGGTGCGGATCGGCATCGGGCATCCTGGGCGGAAAGACCTGGTCTCACGCCATGTTTTGTCCGATTTCGCCAAAGCGGAACAGGATTGGCTGAGCGATCTTTTGCGGGGTGTCAGCGACGGCGCGCCGGAGTTGGCTGGCGGCGATTCCGGCAAGTTTATGAACGCCGTGGCGCTGCGCGTGGCCCCGCCCCGGTCGTCCAATCGGGTAGCTGAAGCAAAACCTGCGTCGGCGCCAAAATCAAAACCCGCTGAAGCGGCGCCTGATGATCGGTCGCCCCTGCAAAGATTGATGGATAAATTCAAATGAGCGAAGTGTTACGGAGCGCCTTCCAGTCGCAAGCCAGAGCCTGCGCGAAACTGGGTTCTCCGTTCATGGAGCGGCTGATGACGCTCATGGCCGAGCGGCTGACCGCTGAGAGCGCGGTCGCTGAACGGCTGCTTGCCTGGACTGGCGATGTCACCTCTTCCGGGCAATCGGTGCCGTTGCGGATCGCGGGAAGCCTGCATGGGCTGGTGCTGGATGGCAGTGATCCGGCGTTGGCTGCGGTCTATCCCCCTCATGAGGTCAGTGATGACGTGCTCTGGTCCGAGGTCGCGCGCGCCTTTGTGGCGCATGAGGCCAGATTGATGGCCTGGCTGGATCTACCGCCGCAAACCAATGAGGTTCGCCGGAGTGCCGCCCTGATCCCCGCAGCTCTGCAGGTTACGGAGATGTTCGGTCTACCGCTCACGATCTCGGAACTGGGTGCCAGCGCGGGCTTGAACCTGGCCTTCAGCGATTTTGCCTTGCTGGCAGATGGTGCCTTGCGAGGTGCCGAAAACGCGCCCGTGCGCCTGACACCAGACTGGACGGGTGCCTTGCCTCCGGACCTCCCGCTCAAGGTCATTGATCGGGCCGGCGTCGATCTGAATCCGCTCGACCCAAGCGCACCTGATCAGGCGCTGCGTTTGCTGTCATATCTTTGGCCAGATCAACCCGACCGGCTCCGCCTGACCCGCGCCGCGATGAACCTGGCCCAGACGCGCCCCGCCAAAGGCGATGCGGCGGGATGGCTGGCGGATCGCCTGGCGACACGACGCCCCGGCACAACCCATTTCATTTATCACACCATCGCCTGGCAGTATTTCCCGCCCGATACCCAAGCGGCCTGCACCGCGGCAATGGAAGCTGCTGGATGCAACGCCACCCTTGATGCCCCAATCGCGCATTTCGCAATGGAAGCCGACGCTCAAAGCTCTGGCGCTGGAATGACCTTGAAAACATGGCCCGGCGGCGAAGAGATCGACCTGGGCCGCGTGGATTTCCATGGGCGGTGGATCGATTGGCGTCTTTAGCCATTGCATTCAATAATAAGAGGATTATTCTATCGGAACGTGCGAATTCGGGGAGTTTCGACTATGAGTTTCGATATGGCGCCGTCCGTCAATGTCTTGGGCGGCACGCTGCAAAGCTGTTCCAAAGATCCGGTCACAGGCTTCTTTCGCAATGGATGCTGCGACACCGGCCCGACCGATCATGGCTCGCACACGGTCTGCGCCGTGATGACGGCGGAGTTCCTCGCCTTCTCGAAATATGTCGGCAATGACCTCAGCACGCCGCGCCCGGAATATGGCTTCGCGGGGCTGAAGCCGGGCGATCAATGGTGCCTTTGCGCCACTCGCTTCCTGCAAGCCCATGAAGAAGGCGTCGCGCCGCGGGTCAATCTTGCGGCCACCCATAGTGGTGCGTTGGCGATTGTGCCGCTGCCGGTTTTGCAGCTCTACGACTTGAACGAGGACGCATAAGCGGCCCCTACTCCGCCGCGACGACCCCGTCGCCCATCAGATCATCAACAAAGACGCTGAGCAGTTGCGGCCGTCCCGTGACACCCGCCTTACGGTAAATTGCGTTGGTTTGCGCCTTAACCGTGCCCTCGGAGGTCGCGCGTAGGGCGGCAATCTCCGACAGGCTCATCCCCTTCAGGGCAAAAAGCGCCACGTCCCGCTCTGCGGGCGTGAGTTTCCACTCGTCAAAACGCTCCTCAACCAAGTCCATAAACGCACCAGAGGCAGCGCGGAGCGCCCGCTCCGCCGCGCGCGTCCGACGCAGCGCGGAGCGCAACAACAACGCCCCGAGAACGACGCCAAGGATCAGTCCAACGCCCGCCCCGATCTCAATCAACTCATGAACTTGCCAGGGGATGGGCGCGAAAGGCAGGCCCAAAACGGACATCATGATTTCCGACACAAAGAAAACCGCGCAGAGCAACTGCACGACAAGGATCACGACAAAAACGACCGGGCGCCTCAACATCTCCAAACGTCCCACATCACCATCTCAGTCGTCGTCACCATCGTCGTCGTCATCGTCATCATCGTCGTCGTCATCATCGTCATCATCATCATCGCCGCCACCATTACCGCCGCCCGCCTGTCCGCCACGTGACCCGGACTGATCATCGTCATCGTCCGACGCCCCAAACAACCCGGTTGTGTAGTCGCGGAGGATCAGGCCGTTGCGCGGATCAAAGACGACCTCGCGGGATTGATCACCACGCCGCGCGATGATCCGCACGCGACCCAAAAGGGTTCGGTTCATCCGCTGAACAGTGTATCCCTGATCCCGAAGCTGCGCGACGACTTGGTCTGTGACGGTCGATTGCGCGGTGGCCGACCCAGCCCCCAACACCACGGCAAATCCCGCGGCAAGCATGTCTCTGCGTGTCACCATCTTCGTCGACCTCATCAAAAATGATCCTCCCCGGCCTGCGCTACGCCGCCGGAGAGGATCTCTGCCATCTTAACCCCATTGGCGGGTTTTAGTCATCGTCGTCGTCATCATCATCGTCGTCATCATCGTCATCATCATCATCGTCGTCGTAATCATCATCGTAATCGTCATAGTCGTCATCAGACGCATCACGACTGCCGTCGCCCCGCAGCCATTCCGGAAGCCAGTTCTGGGCGATCTCTTCATAGGTATTGGCGTGCTCTTCTTCGGTCTCGATGCTCTGCACCAAGGCGCCATGGGCCGTGCCACTCAAAAGCATTGCGATCATTGCGGCTGTCAGTGTCTGTTTCATCTCACAACTCCTCATTTGGTTCGGCCCCAACCCATGTGCGACCTTGCCTCTACAGAAGACCAAACACTGAGGCGGCTCTATTTCCGCGAGGTTTAGGCGCGGACACGTAAACCCAAAGCCAATCTAGCATCTGTGAAAATCGTCAGAAATAAACCGAGGTTGATGCGGCAGCGGATCAGCATCACCTCGCCTGAACCGCCCTAAACCAAAGGTTTAGGCCGTTCAGGTCCAGCACAGGTTGTAGTCCTCGACGACGGCGCTCAGTGCCCGTTCATCTCGAAGCCCAAGGCCCGCGCGACGGTGAAGATATCTTTGTCCCCCCGACCGCACATATTCATGATGATCAGGTGATCGCGCGGCAGGTCCGGGGCGATTTTCATCACATGGGCCAGCGCGTGGGACGGCTCAAGCGCCGGGATGATCCCTTCCTGCGCGCAGGACAATTGGAACGCCTCCAGCGCCTCCGCATCCGTGATCGAGACATATTGCGCGCGGCCAATCTCATGCAGCCAGGAATGCTCCGGCCCGATGCCCGGATAATCCAAGCCCGCCGAGATCGAGTATCCCTCAAGGATTTGCCCATCATCATCTTGGAGCAGATAGGTCCGGTTGCCATGCAGCACGCCGGGCCGCCCACCGGTCAGCGACGCGCAATGCTCCATCTTGGCATTCACGCCCTTACCGCCGGCCTCAACACCGATGATCTGCACCTCTTTGTCATCAAGGAACGGAAAGAACAGGCCCATCGCGTTTGACCCGCCGCCGATGGCGGCGATGATTGTATCCGGCAGACGGCCCTCGGCGGCCATCATCTGTTCCTTGGCTTCCTTGCCGATGATCGCCTGGAAATCGCGGACCATCGCCGGATAGGGATGCGGGCCCGCCACCGTGCCGATGCAATAAAATGTGTCGCGCACATTGGTCACCCAATCACGCAGCGCATCGTTCATCGCGTCTTTCAGCGTGCCCCGACCGCTCGTTACTGGGATCACTTCGGCCCCAAGCAACCGCATCCGGAACACATTCGGTGCCTGACGCTCCACATCATGGGCGCCCATATACACCACGCATTTCAGCCCGAATTTGGCACAGACGGTGGCCGTGGCCACGCCATGCTGCCCCGCGCCGGTCTCGGCAATGATCCGGGTCTTCCCCATGCGACGGGCCAGGATGATCTGCCCTAGCACATTATTGATCTTATGCGCGCCGGTATGGTTCAACTCGTCCCGTTTGAGATAAATCTTTGCCCCACCCAGATGCTCAGTCAGGCGCTCCGCGAAATAGAGCGGCGAGGGGCGACCGACATAATGGGTCCAGAGATCGTGCATCTCGTCCCAGAAGCTCTGATCCGTCTTGGCGAACTCGTATTGCTTCTCCAACTCCAAGATCAGCGGCATCAGCGTTTCAGAGACAAACCGCCCACCGAAATCGCCAAAGCGCCCGTCTTCATCGGGGCCGGTCATGAAGCTGTTGAAGAGGTCGTTCATTCCTGATCTCCCGCGTTGGACAGGGTGCGTTTAAAGCCAACATGGTAGGGCGTAAAGCCGTTGGACATATAGAATCGATGTGTGTCCTCGCGCGTGTGATGCGCCACAAGCTGCAAGAGACCGCATCCCATATCGCGCGCCCGTGCCTCGGCATCGGCCATCATCTGATGCCCGATCCCCTGCCCACGCAGCCGTTCGGCGACGCGCACATCCTCGATCTGACCACGGCGGATGGCTTTATGCGAGAGGCCATCGAGCGCGGTCAGTTGGTAGCAGGCGACAATCTCGCCTTCCAATTGCCCGACAACCAGCCGCACATGGGCCTCTCGGTCGATCCGGCTGAACATCATCTGATAGAGTGCATCGGGCGCGGTTTCCCGTTCCGCACCAAGATGATCTTCGCGAAGCAGCGCCAGAACCGCCGGAACATCCTCTGGCCCCGCGACGCGGAAACGAACAGTCATTGGGACAAGGCGGCGGCGAACCGCGCGATTTTGTCGGCGTCTTTCTCTCCGGGCGCGTGTTCGACGCCGGAGGAGACATCCACTTGCCGCGCCCCGGTCAGACGCACAGCCTCGGCCACGTTCTCGGGCGTCAGACCACCGGCCAGCATCCAGGGCTTGGTCCAATACTTGCGTCCCGTCAGTAACCGCCAATCAAAACTCAGCCCATTGCCACCTGGCAGTTCGGCGCCTTTGGGGGCCTTGGCGTCGATTAACACCTGATCCGCAACGGCGGCATATCGGTCGATGGCCTCCAAGTCGCGCGCTTCGGCCAAACCGATGGCTTTCATCACCGGCAAACCATAGCGCGCTTTGATCTCGGAAACCCGATCCGGCGTCTCTGTCCCATGTAATTGCAGCATATCCAGCGGGACTTGGGCCACAATCTCATCGAGAACCGCATCCGAAGCATCCACGACGAGGGCGACCTTCGCTATTCCGACCGGCACCTTGAGGGCAAGGGCGCGTGCCTCATCGAAAGTTACCGCGCGCGGTGATTTGGCGAAAAACACAAAGCCGACATATCGCGCGCCCGCCGCCGCAGCAGCAGCGATGTCAGCCTCGGTTCTCAAGCCGCAAAATTTGATCGCAACATCCATGGACCCAGCCCTTAGCGCGCGGGGCCAGTATCCTCAAGCAGCGCCAAGATCTCATCCTGGCCCTCATTGGCCCGACCCTTGAGGGTTTGCACCTCGCGCTCAAGCTTCTGCTTGTCGCGGCGATGGGTCTTCGCCTCCGCCCGGTGGCGATGTTCACGGAGCCATTCCCAGACGAAGCCGATCAACAAGCCGAGGACCACGCCGCCGAAAATCACCAGGAACAGCGGCAGCTCAATCGTGAAGGACCAGCCCGTCCAGAGCGCCAGGTTCTCCGGCAGAAGCTGCAACATAACCGTGCCGCGATTGGCGAGCGCCAAGATCACCAGCCCAAACGCGACAAGCGCCAAAAACGCGTATTTCAGATAGCGGATCACCTAAGGGAGCCTTTCAGCTGTCATGCCCGTTGAGACGATCCCGTAGCAGTTTGCCCGCCTTGAAGAAAGGCACATGCTTTTCCTCAACTGAGACGCTTTCGCCTGTGCGCGGGTTCCGGCCGACCCGGGCGTCGCGCTTCTTCACGGAGAAAGCGCCAAAGCCGCGCAACTCGACACGGTCGCCATTGGCCATGGCTTCGATAATCTCTTCGAAAATCGCGTTCACGATGCGCTCGACATCGCGCTGATAGAGATGTGGGTTCTCTTCCGAAAGCTTGGTAATCAGCTCCGAGCGTATCATCCTATCCCTCCCAGGTGGTGCACAGCAATTTTCACTGACTATAGGACGATTGCGTCCATCGCGGAACTGAAAAGCCGCCCCGTTTTCGGGAAACTGAACCCCTATCGCCCTGTTCAGGCGGGAAAATCGCCGCTGATGAGCATGCCTCCGCCGGGAAGAGGGAGAAGACCGGTGTTTTCACACTTTCGTGATTCGGATCGGAAATGGCGTTAAGAAACTGTGGCGATCCCCCGAGGACTCGAACCCCGAACCTGCTGATTAGAAGTCAGCTGCTCTATCCAGTTGAGCTAGGGGACCGCTGAGGATCAGTTAGCGCCTTGGCCCGCCGAGGTCTAGACTTGTGCCTCATCGAGGGATTGCTCCCATCCGCGCTTGTGCGCGCGACCGATGCGGCGTCTGAGGGTTGCGAAATCATCTTGATCAAGCAAGCTTACGATCTGATCGCGGTGGGCTTGAATACAGGCCGCGTTCAACACGGCCAACTCGTCATCTTGAAGCATCTCGTCCATCGCTGCCCGGACTGGCTCCGACCAGCGCTGAATCCGTGTCTCATCTTGCTGATTGATATTGTAGCGCCGCCAATAGCTCAGGTCTGCCGAGCGATCCGCATGATTTGCATTGCCGCGCGCCACTTGGGTCAAGAAGCTGTCCATTGAGCGCAGGGCGTAATGGTTCAACTGCGCGAGGTCATAGGAGAACAGCCCCTCGTCCAGAGATTTGATCTCCCGCACCTTCAATTCGTCCGGCAGCGGCTGCCCCGCGGCATTGACCCAATTGAGTTCGTGCCCCCGATCGGCAATGGGCCGCGGGGAGTGATTGGTGATGCGATCCACCGGCGCGCCCACACGCGTAAAAGACTTCACGCCGCGCCGCGGATTTCGCGGGTTCATATGGCCGGTGTAGTTCTGCGACTTGGTAAACCGGTCCATCTGGAACTCTTCGGTGAACTCTTGATGACCTGCGCAGCCGAAATTCAACTGATTGATACTGATCACATCGGCGCCATCGCAGGCATTGAACAGATCTTCCAGCCGCCCGTCGCCCGCATTCACACAGATGAACTCATCCATATCCAGCGACACGACCCAATCGACCCGCTTCAACCGGCTGAGCGTGTTGATATATTTGATCACCGCCAGATGATGCCGCTCAATCTGCATAATCATCGACGGGTTGGCATAATGGCGCACGAGACCCAACTCATCGAGCCGGTCCAAAAGCAAGTCCGAGCCATCGGTGCAGTCATTGGAGAAGACCAAGATATCAGTGACACCGATCAACCGGTGATAAGCGACCCATTCTAGAATAAATGGGCCTTCATTTTTCATCGGCGTGATAGAAGCAACGCGCATCGTGTTGTCGGTCCTGCTCAAATCACCGGGTTCAGCCAGATCACAGCCACCCCGGATTATGGATTTCCGCCCGACTATAGCACCGAAAGGCTGGGAATGGGCGCTTAATGCGTCCAGGCGCCGCGCCGATCCGTGGCGAAGTTTTCGCCATAGCCGCGGGCGCGGATATTGGGTTTGCGCTTTTTCGGCTGCATGACGATGGCATCAATCCCGTTCTCGGCCGCATAATCCTTTGCCGCGTCCAATGTCTCGAAGCTCAGATGCACTTGGCTGTTCATGTCGTCAGAGCTGGTCCATCCCATCAGCGGGTCCACCTCACGCGGCGAAGCCGGCGCGAATTCCAACACCCAATGATGGGTCTTGGCCGTGCCCGAGGACATGGCGGTTTTGGCGGGCTGATAAATACGCGCGCGCATGGGCGGTCTCCTCATCACTTGCCAGTCTTATCTCCAAACAGAGCCATTGATGCAACGGGCATTCCTGTCGCGCCGACGTGTATATAGGGAGGGGAGGGAAGTGGGTTGCCAACCCGGCTCGAGGGAGCGAGGGGTGGGTGGGTGTCGAACCCGGTTGGCAACCGCTTCTGCTGCTTGCTCATTGAAGGTAGGCGGCGGCTGGTTTCATTGCAATGAAAAATTCGCCTTAAGGTTGTGTGCATTTAACTCAAACACGAGGAAAAATCTTAACCTTTTGGCAAGGCATGTCAGGGGTTCTCGGCACACCCGAGCTTGAGGCCTTGAACAAGAACAAAATAAGACCATTCTAAGGAGGCTGCAGGGGGTTTCGATGCATAACAATTCACCAGAACAAATGCCGGTTTTGAACCATTCGGTCGATGAGGTCCGCGCGCGGCCCAAACTGGAAGGCGGCAAACAGTTCATTCTACATACAGAATTCGACCCGGCGGGCGACCAGCCCACCGCGATTGAAGAATTGGCAGGCGGGATTCGCGAGGGCGACCAGAATCAGGTGCTCCTCGGCGCCACCGGCACCGGCAAGACCTTCACCATGGCCAAGGTCATCGAAGAAACCCAACGCCCGGCGATCATCCTCGCCCCTAACAAGACGCTGGCCGCACAACTCTACGGCGAGTTCAAAGGGTTCTTCCCCGACAACGCGGTGGAGTATTTCGTCAGCTATTATGACTACTACCAACCCGAGGCCTATGTGGCGCGGTCGGACACCTATATCGAGAAAGAATCTCAGATCAACGAACAGATCGACCGAATGCGCCACTCGGCAACACGCGCGCTTCTCGAACGCGACGATGTGATCATCGTGGCCTCGGTCTCCTGCATCTACGGCATCGGCTCGGTGGAGACCTATGGCGCGATGACCCAGGATCTGATTTCCGGGAAAGAGTATGATCAACGCAAGGTCATGGCCGATCTGATCGCCCAGCAATACCGCCGCAACGATCAGGCGTTCCAGCGCGGCAGCTTCCGCGTCCGCGGCGACAGCTTGGAAATCTGGCCCGCACACTTGGACGACCGCGCCTGGAAGCTCTCTTTCTTCGGTGAAGAGCTGGAAAGCATCACCGAGTTCGACCCGCTCACGGGCGAGAAAACCGACACGTTCGAGAAAGTGCGCGTCTACGCCAACTCGCATTACGTGACACCACGCCCCACGATGCAGCAGGCGATCAAGGGCATCAAAGCGGAGCTGCAGGTCCGGCTCGACCAGCTCATCGGCGAAGGCAAGCTGTTGGAGGCGCAGCGGCTGGAGCAGCGGACAAATTTCGACCTGGAGATGTTGGAGGCCACCGGCGTCTGCAACGGGATCGAGAACTATTCGCGCTATCTGACGGGCCGCATACCCGGCGAGCCGCCCCCCACGCTTTTCGAATACATCCCCGACAACGCGATTGTCTTCGCCGACGAATCCCACGTCTCGGTGCCACAAATCGGCGGCATGTATCGGGGCGACTACCGACGCAAGTTCACCCTGGCGGAGCACGGGTTCCGCCTCCCCTCCTGCATGGACAACCGCCCGCTAAAGTTCGAGGAATGGGATGCGATGCGACCGCAGTCGATCTTCGTCTCCGCCACCCCGCAAGCCTGGGAGTTGGAGCAATCGGGCGGCGTCTTCACCGAACAGGTGATCCGCCCCACAGGCCTGCTCGATCCACAGGTTGAAATCCGACCGGTGGAAATGCAGGTCGATGACCTCCTCGACGAGGTCCGCCGCGTCACCGCCGATGGCTTCCGCACGCTGGTGACCACGCTCACCAAACGCATGGCCGAGGATCTGACCGAATACATGCATGAGCAGGGCATCAAGGTCCGCTATATGCATTCCGATATCGACACGCTGGAACGGATCGAGATCCTGCGCGACCTGCGGCTTGGCGCCTTCGACGTGCTGATCGGGATCAACCTGCTGCGCGAGGGCCTGGACATCCCGGAATGCGGGTTGGTGGCGATCCTGGATGCAGATAAGGAGGGCTTCCTGCGCTCGGAAACCTCGCTGGTGCAGACCATCGGCCGCGCCGCGCGGAACGCCGAAGGCCGGGTGATCATGTATGCCGACCGGATCACCGGCTCAATGGAGCGCGCCATGCGTGAGACCGACCGGCGGCGCGCAAAACAGATTGCCTATAACGAGGAACACGGGATCACGCCGGAGACGGTCAAGAAGAATGTCGAGGACATTCTGGCCGGGCTCTACAAGGGCGATGTGGACATGAACCGGGTGACTGCGAAGGTGGAGAAACCACTCCACGGCGCAAACCTTGAGGCGGTCCTGAACGGCCTCCGCACCGATATGCGGAAAGCGGCGGAGAACCTGGAATTCGAAGAGGCTGCCCGGCTGAGGGACGAGATCAAACGGCTGGAAACGGTGGACCTGGTGGTATCCGACGACCCGCTGGCGCGGCAGACTGCGGTGGAGGCGGCGGTTGAAGGGGCCGCGAAGGCCGAGGGGCGGTCTACGGCGGGACGACCGGGGCAGCGGGGTGGGAATGTGAGGCGGAGGGGGAGGTAGACTGGTCATTGGTTAAGCTTAAGCACGCGGAGTTGAGGGCAATTGACGACCTGTTCGAGATGGCTGACGGATATGCGCTCGATTTTTCAAACAAGACATTAGCAGAGTTCTTCGAGGACCAGTTCAACGAAGACATTTACGCTGATCGGTACGCATCTAGGGGCAATTCAAAGGCGAACAGGATCCGTGCTTATTTGGACTTAGCCACTCCGCTACAAGCTGGAAAACTGCTCAGGGCGTTGTGGTCTCACAGGAACCGTCAACGTGAGATTGAAACCCAACGACGAAATAATCTGATCGCGTCCGGTTTTATGGAAGTGGAGGAGCTTGAGGTATTTCTACTGCCATTTGCAGAGGACGACCAGGCGTTCCATGAACTTGTCGAAGCAATAGAAAAGAGGAACGACAGCGAAATCGTTGCGGCTGCCACAATTCTCGCAGCAAACTTCAACTTCGACACTGTTGCACTGGAAATCGAGAGAGCGAGAAACTTCGTCGATGACGATCCTGAAGATGCGATTACCGCAGCTTGCTCGTTGATCGAGAGCGTGTGCCGATCAATCCTGGTCGAGTTAGACCTGCCGCTTCCAAAAGAGCTTTCCGTCAAACCTCTCTACAAAGCAGTACGTGGTCCGCTGGGGTTGGCACCGGACAAACCGAGCGTTGAAACTCAAGTCGCTGCCGACGTTAGAGCAATTCTTGCAGGCCTGTCGAATTCAATAGAAGGGATAGGTGCATTGAGAACGCATGCTGGAGACGCTCATGGTCGCGAGAAAGGTCGACCACGTGTCGATGCCCGGATTGCTCGCCTCTCAGTAAACACAGCCTCCGCCATAGCGGTTTTTCTCATTGAGACCTGGAGCCGTCGCTATCCAGAACGCGCGCTCCCGAACCCTGGCGCAGAGGTGTCTTGAAAACGGTGATCTTCCGGCTGGTACCACACAAGCCGGTCAAGCGCCTGCCCGTAGGATGGCGCTGCAACGCCTGAGTGACTTGATTTATGGTAGCCAAGTCATTGCTCCGGAAAAGCTGTTCGAGACATTTCCAAAGCGCCAGCCCGCCGGGACGGGCAGGCGCTCGACCGGCGCCTCCGGCTTGATTCCGGTCGGGGTGGCTTGTTGCTCGACGCGCGTTCAAATGCCAATCCCCCGGGGCTCCGCCCGTTCGCGCCTTGAAACGTCCGCTGGACGTTTCACCGGCCTTCGGTCGACCCGGCGCTCCCCCCCAAACCCTCCCGCATCTTCTTCGTCATTCCGGCCACCACCAGACGATAGCTCTCCTCGATATGCTCCCGCAGCATCGCGTCACTCATCGCGCCGTCTTTATAGACCTGCAGCCATGTCATCCCTCGTGATGCCAGATAAGGCGCGGGGCGGATGCCCGGCTCCCCGCCCAGCACCTCGAAGGCAATCTCGCCCACCTTGAAGGTGAAGGCGTCCTTGCCATCATTCCAGCCGCAGATGGCAAAGACCTTCGGCCCCACTTTCCACACATCCGCATTGCCCCATTGCACCACATGGGAGGTCGCTGTCATCCCGCCACAGAAGCTGTTGAATTCGTCACGTGTCATCGCCCGACCCTGCGCCGCCAAGCGCGGCAAGACAAGCGCCCTTCATATCCGCACAACCCTCTGCGCGTTGACCAAAGCCGCCTCTCCCGCTCCAATATGCCCGATCAACAGGAGCCACCGCCCATGTCCCTCCTCGTCCGCTACACGCTCGCCTCAGCCGAGGATCACACCCGTCAGGTCGACGCTATGCGCGCACTCGTTGCCGGGCTTACCTTCGAGGGCGTCGCCGGCCTTCACTATTCCTGCTTCAAAACCGATGAGCCGACGCAATTCATCGGCGTTCTTGAATTCCCCGATGACGCCACGAAACAGGCCTCCCTCGACAGCCCGTCCTTTGCCGCCTATCGCGCCACCGTCGGCCCCACCTTCGCCACCCCACCGCAAATGACGCAGATCACAGCCATCGCGTCGACAGGAGGGTGATCCTTTTGCGCGCCCTTGCCTTTCTGATGCTGACCGCGCTCCCGGCGCAGGCTTGGCAGGCCGGTGTTGAGGGTTCTCTCTGCACGCTCACCCATTCGGAACCTGGACTCGATATCCGCCTGACCTATGATCCGGTCTTGCCCGAATACACGATCACTCTGACGCTCGAGCAGCCTTGGCCAGACGGCCCCGTTTTTGGCATCCGCTTCGAGGGTGCCAGCCCCAACACAATCACCACCGGAAACCACCAACTCTCGGATGATCGCCGCGCGCTAACCGTGACGGATCGTGGCTTTGGGAATGTTCTGAACGGGTTGGCCGAGAATGAAACGGCCACGGCCTTCACCGCGCCTGTCGGCGCACGCTTCGGCCTGGACGGCGCCGCACCCGAAGTGGCGGTGTTTCGGGCCTGTGTGATTGTGCCCTCGGCCTAGTTATTGAACCAAACCTTTGCACGACCCGACCTATCCCTGAACCATCGATCAGGGAGACCGCTCATGCGCCGCATGATTTCCATTCTTTGCACCCTCGGCCAATTGGCCTTCACCGGCCCGGCCGTCGCGCAATCTATCGGCTTTGGCCTCGGCGTCTCAAACGGGCCGGTCACGCTCAGCATTGGCACGGGCAACCGGAATACGCTGACCTGCGTGACCCGCATTGTGCCCACAGGCGGCGAAGTACGTCTCCGCCGCGGCATGGTGGTCGAAAGCGTCAGCTGCACCGACACAAGCTGCACGGAACAGCAGGTCGTGATCTGCCCGACGCGGCGCTAAACCTCAGAAATCGAAGATATCGTCCAGGAACGACCCGCGCCGTTTCTTTTTGTGATAGCTCGACGACCGATCCCGCCCTTGGTCATAGTCATCGCGCCCGCCACGCTGCGGCTGAGGCGGCGCGGATGGGGTCGAGCGCTCGATAATCTTGTCCAATTCACCCCGGTCGAGCCACACACCCCGGCATTGCGGGCAATAGTCGATCTCCACCCCTTGGCGGTCGGCCATAACCAGTTGGGTTCCGTCGATGGGGCATTGCATTGAGATGTCTCCTTGACTGTGTGACTGAGACATAGGCGCGGGTTGTCGCCAGGCAAACCGCGATAGCAAAAGCCTATCGGCAGCTAGCGTTGCGCCTCCATCTGCCGCGCAATCTCGGCGGCCCACTCACCGATGATCGGTAAAAACTCGATCTGGCTGAGCGACCAGACCAGAACCGACAACAGCAGCGATGCGCCCAGCACCGTGCCCAACCCAAACGCCAGGCCCCGCGCCAGATTGAACAACAGCACCCGAAACACGGAGTTATGCAGCCGTATGAAACGATGCGAATTCAGCAGCGCCACTTCATCGCGGAGCGCTCGTATCTCTTGCTCGATTTCGGCCACGTCCAGGCTCCCTAGCTGTCAAACACCGCTTCAACATCGTACATCACCGGCTCGAAACTCCGGCACATCTGGGTGATCTCGCGGTTGCGGCGGACCATCTCGTCGCTTCGAAGCATCGCTTGAAAGTCTTCGCGGCGCTGCCACTGAGAGTAATTCGCCACGCGGGTCTGGGCATCATTCACATGCAGACCAGCCGCAATGAACCCAGGCTGGTGTGAGATGAACACGTCATAAGCTTCGGTCAGTGCCTCAATCAAATCGCGGCAATTGCCGGGCGTGGTTTCAAAGGTGGTGATCACGGTTTGTAGGGCCGCACCCTTGGCAATGGATGGCATGTGGCTGTCCTTTCTGCCGCAATCGTAGCGCCCGGCTCAAGCTCCGCGCAAAGAAAAAAGCCGCGCATGGGCGCGGCCTTCTGTCATGCCATCAATCGTCCGGAGTTAGCCAGTATAGCCCGCATAGAGATCATCATAACTTGGGTTCCCGGCGGGAATGTCGATGTCACGCCCATTCATCTCTGCTTCAAGCGCCCCGATTGAGTCAACGCGGTCGCCAGGGTCGAGCATCGTCGGGTGAGCGCCGGCATGGTATGCATTATAGACCTCGACTAACTGATCGTCTGAATACCCGCCAGTCCAGTTTGCATATCCTTGAGCCGTCACGCCAGAGGTATTTAACAATGGGTTGTTACCCCAGCCGCCAACGTCAAAACTGCCAAAGAGCGGTTCACTAGGATCAATCTCCGCCAATGCAAGCTGAGTTTCGCCTGTGAGGTCTTCAACGCCGCCAGAGACGACCGCCAAAGTCGCCATAGCAAGGCCAACAGCGCCGGCGGTCAACACGACCCAGTCGACGGTTACAGCGCCACTTTCGCTCCGCAAGAAATCCGCATTGAACCTGTTACTCATAGTCGTCACCCCTCGTATGGTGTCGGTTTATATGACGTTCGAAAGAAAATATGGTCGTACCGAGGCAACACCGGGCCCGATGTCAGGTCATGTTGTAGCAATGTCGTGACTCGGATCAGAGCAGATGCGACCGCATCGCCTGATAAACAACGGCTGTCGCCGCATTGGCCAGGTTCAGCGACCGGATATGTGGGCTTCGCATCGGCAGATGGAAAACACGGTCCGCCATCCCGTCAAGTATCTCCCCTTGCAACCCCTTGGTCTCGCGACCGAAGACAAGATAGGCATCGGAGGGATAATCCGGCGCATAGACCGATTGCGCGCCATCATCTTCGAAGAAAAACAGCTGCTCACGATCCGGCATACGCGCGCTTAGAAAATCTGACCAACTGTCGTATTCGCTCAACCGCACGTGCTGCCAATAGTCCAAACCCGCCCGGCGCACTGACTTTGCGGAAATGTCGAAGCCATAGGGCTTAATCAGGATCAACTCCAAATCCAAAGCCACGCACGTCCGCCCAATCGTCCCGGTATTGCCTGGAATCTCGGGCGTCACCAGCACCACCTTCATCCGCGGCGGCTCAGACATTGGGTTTGCCCTCAAGCCCCAATATCCGGCGTGTTGTTGTCCAAATCGCGGGCAAGCGTGGTGGTGCGTCGAGCTCGGCCAGAACCTCGTCTTTCATCGCCCCGCTCAGATGGGTCTCGGCAAAGCCGCGCGCCCACGCCAACAGCGCCGCCTCATCTTGGGGGCGCAGCCGCACGGCACTGCCGATCAGGCCAACAATCGTGCCAGCGGGTGAGTACCATTCATCTTGGATCGCCCGAATGCGCTCAGGCAAGACCGGGCCGATCCCTCGGATCAGGGCAGATTCCGAGAAGCGGAGCAGCAGCTTGCCCATCTCCGCCCGGCTATAGCCAATGAGCGGCGGAAAGGTATCAAAGAAGATCGGCCCGTCGGCCCCCATGGCGAAATTACGGATCGAGGGGTGATAGCCGATCCGCGCCGGTCGGTCGGCCACAGCCTGCCAGAATGCCGCGATGCTAATAGCGGCCTGATTGAGGAGGGCAATCGCGCGGTCAAGATCGGCCGCGAGTAACATGTCGCGCAGCATCGTTTCCGGCGGCAGCGCCTGTTGCACGATCACAGGTCGGCGAAATCCGATCTCTTCGAGCACCAGAAACTGCGTCTCGGGCAGATTCACCCCCGCATCGCGGAGACATGCGGCATAAGCCTCATGGCGTTCGGCCAAAAGCGACAGAACCTCTGGGTCTCGCCCGCCGCGATAGGTCTTGATCACCCTGTCGGAGAGTGGGCCTTGGGCCGGACGAAACGGTGCACAGAAATAGCCCAATCGGCTGACGGGTTCAGCACGCTCAGCCAGTGCATCGCGCACCGCCACATTGAGTTGATCTCTGTCCATGTCAGGCCCCTTTGCTGCCAACCCGTGGTTAGGGTGCATAGCCAAGGCGCGCAAGGGTGGGCTGGAGCCAAGCACACCTGCGTGGTAACTCTAGATCATGACACGTCAAACCTCCGTCATACGGGACACCGATGATGAAGCCCGCGCGCTGGCGCGAAAGCTGATCGATGATGCGCGGTTTGGGGCTTTGGGTGTGTTAGACCCCAAAAATGGCGCGCCGATGGTGAGCCGGATCGCTGTGGTGCCCGACAAGGACGGCACGCCGCTCACCCTGATATCGGACCTTTCAAGCCATAGTGCCGCCTTGGCCGCGAACCCAGCCTGCTCCCTCTTATTGGGTGAACCCGGTGCGAAAGGCGATCCTTTGACTTACCCACGGCTGACCTTGCAGTGTCGGGCAGAGCGTGCCGACAAAGATGGCCTGCGCGCGCATTACCTTGCGCATTACCCAAAAGCACAAGTCTATTACAATTTTACAGATTTCCGACTGGTTCGACTTCAAATCACGTGTAGCTTTCTCAATGGCGGCTTCGGCAAAGCGTTCCACCTCACCACTGCTGATCTCGCCCGCTAGGCCTATCCCCCGGCCGAAGCCATGGTGAATAGATGAACGAGATTGACCCCAACCTACCAGGCATTTGGATCGTTCCCGGCGAAGCCTTCACCTATGAGATCCTGCCAGATGGCAGCTATCACGTCGCTACGCCCCCTGCAGCGCTCACATTTTCCGAAGATGCCACCGTGATGACCTGGGACGGGTCCGACTATGTCCGACAAAGCGGGAGTGGCAAAGGTGTCGAAGGTCATTGGATGGCGCGCGATGCACGCGAAGACTGGCTATTCTCAAACGATGGACGGTACCAGCTCAGGCTTGGTGACGATAGCCCAGCGCTGACGGGCATCTGGGCCCTGCGCAACGGCGGCACCCAACTCTGGACCCGAGAGCGGCTTGCCCAGTTGGTGACGGATGGGGCGCAGGTCACATTTCAGATGCAGGGGGAACCCTCCATCACCTATGGGTACACCGTATCCGATGGCGTTTGGGTTCTGATGGACCCGGTTAGCTGGGAAAGACGCGCCACCTATCGCCGACCATGACCAGTTACCAGTGCTCGGTCCCCAGTGCGCCTTTGATCTCCCCGCGCAGATTTTCGGTGACCCAACCGCCGTAAAAACTACTGGGCTGCGGCATCACTTTATGCCGCCCCACATAACAGGCCTCCATCGGCTCGGCATAGAACGCCAGATACCCCGCCAATGGCGCAAAATCTTCGCTCGGTCGGGCATAGCTCCATGCCGCACGTTGGCGTCGCACGCCGCCTGCCGATACACTCCAATACCGCGCGGCCCCCTTCCATTCGCAATAGCTGGTGCCCTGCGCGGCCGTCAGAACGCCAGCGGCGACATCTTGTGGCGGGAAATAGTAAGTCGGCGCGTGATGGGTTTCGAGCACCCGAAAACCGGCACGGGTTTCGGCAATGGTCATCCCGCCAAGCACCACCCTTAAAACCTGCGTCACCGCCTCTAAAGCGGGTGGTCGTGGATAGTCTTGGACATTTTCTTGTAGAAGATCGGAAATCACACACCTCCGATCCGGGGCTCTGCTCTCTTAAGACGCGGAAGATAGCCGGACCGTCCCGTCACACAACCCCCAGCGATCAGAATCGATCAACCCCCGGCTCAGTTGATGGCCGCGGATGAGTTGGTCATCTTGCGCCATGTCACTGGCTGAGCCGAGCCTCAACTATCAACATCTAACTGACGAACCCTACCCCACCCCGCAGCAGCTCAGATCATATTGTCATACCGAGATGATTTCAGGCACCAACTTGGGACGCGCGCAGAAGGCGGACACCGTTGATCTGCCATCCGGCCTCGGTTTCGATCATTTGATACCCCAACACATGCGCTACCCCTTGGCCATCAATGATCTGCACCCGCTGCACGATGAGCCCGCCAAGCGTCTGCAAATCCAGATAGTCGATCTGCCCAGGTCGCCAGACCATCGGATAGCCCTCTTCGACCATCCGCCCAAATCGCTCGGGCGTCTGAAACAGGCGCTGGATGTTTGGGCTGGCATAGGTCCACGCGTCGTCCACGTCATCGGCCAGGAAGGCCTCAAACTGGTTCTGGATCGTGCGTTCAATCGCCGGGTTGGGTGCCAGAACCTCTTGTGCGGCCGCCACCGCGCCCGCACAGATCATCATCATCGCCAAATATATGCGCCGCATGGCCCATGTCCTCCGCCGTCATGTCCGACAAAACGGTAGAGCCCAGACAGCGCCCGTCAACGCGAGAGGTTCAAGCGGCCAGCTTGCCTGCCAGCCCATCTTCGATCAGTTGCACGGTCTCAGCTACGCCATAAAGCGCCACAAACCCGCCAAAACGCGGGCCCTGCGACGCCCCCAAAAGCACTTCGTAAAGCGCCTTGAACCAGTCGCGGAGCGGCTCGAACGCATGCTCTTTGCCGACTGCAAAGACGATGGTTTGCAACGCCTCATCTTCCACTGGCCCGTCATAAGCGCGCAGCCGATCCGCAAGATTACGCATCGCGGCGGCCTCTTTCTCATCCGCCTCACGGAACACTTTGTGAGGCTTCACGAAGTCGTTGTAGTAGCGCACGGCAAATCCGGCGGACTGATCCAGATCCGGGTGGCTCTCGGGCGTCGCATCGGGCGCATAACGGCGGATGAAACCCCAGAGCGCCTCTTTATCCTCGGCACTGGCCACCGAAGCGAGGTTCAACAGCATCGCGAAGCTCACGACCATATTCGACGCTGGCACATTATGCCCATGGATATGGAACACCGGGTTGTTCATCCGCTGCGCCGCATCCTGCGTCCCGTATGCGCGGAGTTGCTGATGATACTCATCGACCGCTTTCGGGATCACATCGAAATAGAGCCGCTTGGCGCTTTTCGGCTTCTGATACATGAAGTATTGCAGGCTTTCCGGCGCGGCATAGGTCAGCCACTCCTCCATCGACAGACCGTTGCCTTTCGACTTCGAAATCTTCTGCCCCTGCTCATCATTGAACAACTCATAGGTCAGCGTCTCTGGCGCAGGACGTCCAAGCGCGCGGCAGATTTTCGTGGCTTGGGTGACGGAGTCGATCAAGTCTTTGCCCGACATCTCATAATCGACGCCCAAAGCGGCCCACCGCATCGCCCAATCAGGCTTCCACTGCATTTTCACATGCCCGCCGGTCACCGGCACTTCGACCCGTTCACCATCCGGCTCTTCATAGACAATCGTGCCTTTGGCCACATTGCGTTCCAACGTCGGCACTTGAAGCACATGGCCCGTTTTCGGGCTCACCGGCAGGAAGGGCGAGTAGGTCGCGCGCCGTTCCTCGCCCAGGGTCGGCAGCATGATGTCGAGAATTCTGTCGAACCGCTCCAATGCCGTCAGCAGCATCTCGTCGAAATGCCCATCACGGTAATAGTCGGTCGAGGAGATGAATTCGTACTCGAAGCCATAACTGTCCAAAAACGCGTTCAGACGCGCGTTGTTATGGGCGCCGAAGCTGTCATGGGTGCCAAATGGGTCGCGCACTTTGGTCAGCGGCAGATGCAAATCCTCGGCCATCTGCTCCTGGTTCGGCACATTGGTGGGAATTTTGCGCAAACCATCCATATCGTCGGAGAAGCAGATCAACCGGGTTGGGATGTCGCTGATCACCTCGAAGGCGCGGCGCACCATCGTCGTGCGCGCCACCTCGCCAAAGGTCCCGATATGCGGCAGGCCAGACGGGCCATAACCGGTTTCGAACAGCACATACCCCTTCTCGGGCGGCGCTTTTTCGTAACGTTTGACCAGACGGCGCGCCTCTTCAAAGGGCCAGGCCTTGGAAGTCATCGCGGTGTCGCGCAGATTGGTCATCGTCTCTCATCCATTCATTGGGGCGCGCCACCTTGCCGCGCGCGCCCCTGCACCTATTGCCCCGCGCCCCGAGGGTCAATAAATTCCAACCGAAGATACGTGCCCGAGCAGGAGACCACCGATGACCGAAGAAACCGCCCTTTCCGCACAGGATGCGCTGGTGGCCGTGATGGTGGCCGTTTCGGTCTCTGATGAGAATATCCGCACCTCAGAGCTTCTGACGATGGAAGAGCTCGTCAATCACTTGCCCGTCTTCGCCGACTATGATGCGGACCGCATGAAACGCGTCTCGCAAACCGTATTTGACCTGTTCGAAGAGGAAGATGGGCTGGATGCGCTCTTCGGTCTGATCAAGGATGCCCTGCCGGAAAAGCTGTTCGAAACGGCCTATGCGCTTGGCTGTGATGTGGCCGCTGCGGATGGAAAACTGCGCCAAACCGAACTGCAATTCTTGATGGAAATCCGCTATCAACTCGATATCGACCGGCTGCACGCCGCCGCGATCGAACGCGGCGCCCGAGCGCGGCATATGACGCTTTGAATTGCGGCTAAGCCCATATGGCGCGTGACGCCAGCGAGGGAAGGATCACCCCATGAACCACGCCGACGTCATCGCAACGACAACCGAGACACTGCGGACCCACCCGAGTGTTCGGGCTCTATTTCTCAGCGGCAGTTACGCCACAGGGTTCGATGACGCGTATAGCGACATTGATTTTGTCTTGGTGACGCCGGAAGGCGCCACGGATGAGATCGCAAGCCTGTGGCGAGAGGCCATCAGCAAGACCGGCGAGATCGTCTTGTGGTGGGACCGAAATGTCAGACCGGTGCTGATCAATGCAATCACGGAGGATTGGCTCCGCACAGATGTCGTGATCTTGAAACCCGATCAGATGGGGGCGCATAAGCAAGACGCACTGAAACCCCTCTTTGATCACGACGAGATATACGACACCTTACCCGCGAAAACGGTCGCGCCAGCACCCAACCCAGCATATCTCAGGTACCAGTTTGAAGAGTTTATTCGGATCCTAGGTCTCCTGCATCTCGCTGCCGGGCGCGAAGAATACATCAACGGCGTACTTGGGGTTTTCCACCTGCGTAATAAGTTGGTCGACCTTCTGATTGCGGAAACCGGCGCGCCTCATAGGGGGGGTGTCTTGCACCTGAACCGGTTGATCACCGACGCGCAAAAGGAGGTTTTGACAGCATTACCGCCGCCGGTCGCGACCCGGGAGCAGATGATCGCGGGCCATTTGGCTTATGCGAAGGCATATCTTCCCCGCGCGCGCATGCTTGCAAAGCAATGGGGCGTCGACTGGCCCGAACGTTTTGAGGCCGCAACATGGGCTCAACTCAAGAAAACGCTATCGATTGAGAAACCTTACTGACGCCGTTGCGGCCTGCCAGCAGGTCCAGCGCTTCTTTCTACCCGTAGACTCCAGCCCATCTCTCAATCAGCCGCTGCTGGAGCCGCTTTGACCGTCTTGTATAGCTGCGGCCACCCTCTGGGCGCTCCATTTGCGCCGGGTTGAGCGCCTGTCTCCGGTCGAGGTCAGCGCAAAAGATTGAGAAGGCCAGATCCCGTCCGCCGGGCGCTCTGGCATAGCCTGCCAGCGAGCTGACGAAATTCAGCGTCCCGGTCTTGGCCACAACCTCCACTGGATGATCGGCGATCAGATTGCCCTCGGCGTCGCGCATCGGGATGTCTTTCATCAGCCGTCGGACCATCCCATTGGCCCCCGCCTCCACCAGGGCATGGGTCATATCCTGCGGTCGGACGCGGCTCGCGTCGCCCAGACCCGAATGGTCAATGAAGGCCGTGTGACGCGACCCAAGCCGCTGGTTCATCCATGTGTTCATCTCGGCCGCTGATCCGTCAAGGGAGCCGGGCGCGGCACCCCCGGCGATACTTGCGCTCAAGCCCACCGCCTCGGCGGTGATATTGGTGGACCAGCGCATCATCCCACGCAGGATATCCTCCAAGGGCTCACTCACATGTTCCGCAAGGACCGAGCCGTTTTGTGGCGAAACACCTTCTCCCGGACCGGCCAATACAATCCCGTTTGACCGGGCCAAGACCTGAAACACCTCGCCAGCGTAAAGATGGGGACGGCGAACCGGCAACCAACGGCTGCCGCCATTGCCAAGCGCGCGCCGGGCGACAGTCCAATTCTCGCGGGTCTCGGTTTCTTCATAGGTGTAGACAGGCACATCGCGGTCGGCGACGCGCATCCGCATCCGCGCCACGGGCGGGCGCAACGTCTCCGAGCGCGCATCCATCTGAACACTATACTCGCCACCATCCCGCGCCCATTCAAAATGCACCCTGTTGAAATTGAGATTCAGACCGGAGATCGCCGGATTATATCCCACATGCGCGGGCTGCTCCGGATCAATCGCGCGGATATAGGGCAATGCGTTGGATGCAAGCATCAACCGCCCGGTCACCTCGCGAAGTCCACTTTCACGTAAGGAGCGCGCCATCGCACTCAACTGGTCGGTGCCAAGCAACGGGTCACCGCCACCGACAAGCCATAGGTCGCCATCAAGACGGCCGTTTTGCACCGGCCCATCCGCGACCAATCGCGTGCGGAACCGATATCCCGGCCCAAGCCGGTCCAACCCATAGGCACAGGTGATCGCCTTGGCGACGCTGGCCGGGGGCATGCCAAACAGTGGATGGACCACCTCCAACATCTCACCGGTCCGCGCATCAGCCACGGCGAAGCCCACGCGCCCACCCAACCGTGCCTCGGCGATCAGCTCTACTGCGGATGGGATCGCGCGCCGCGCCAACCCGGTGGGCCGAACCATCGGCCTAAGCGATGTGTCAGGTGGCATTGCCCATGCGGGTTGGGCTAATCCGGCCAAAGCGCCGCCTACAAATATGCGCCGTGAAATCATCTGATCAAATACCTCGGAACTCTGTCGCAACTAAACCGCAGGCCGGGACGCCGCTCAACCCTTTCAGCGGTCACAAAAACCCCATATGCGGGGATCATGAAATCCGACACGCTCCGCGCGCTTCCCCTGATGTTGGTCGCGATGGCCCTGATCCCGATGGGAGACAGCGCCGGAAAACTGCTAACCACGACCTACGGGGCCGAACCGGTTTTCGTTGCCTGGAGCCGGTTTGCGCTCGGCGCGGTTATCCTCGCGCCCTTCGTTCTGCATCTCACCCCGCCGCGCCTGTTTCTGGATTGGCGGATTTGGCTGCGTGCTTTGCTGGTCGTGGCCGGGATCACCTCAATCCTGACCGCGCTTAAGACTGAACCGATCGCCAATGTCTTCGGCGCATTCTTCGTCGGCCCGATCATCAGCTATTTTCTGTCCGCGTGGCTTCTGGCCGAGCCGATCTCGCGCGGTCGAACCACTTTGCTTTTGGTCGGGTTCATCGGTGTGCTTTTGGTCGTGAAACCCGGCTTCGGCATGACCCCAGGGCTTGGCTTCGCGGTCTTGGCGGGGCTTTGTTATGGGGCCTTCCTCACAGCATCGCGCTGGCTGGCGACCGCGGCGCGCGCCCGGGCGCTTCTTTTCTCTCAGTTGATGATCGGCGCACTGGTTCTGGCCCCATTCGGCCTGACGGCCCTACCTGCGTTCAGCGCGCCTGTCGCGGCCTATACAACGGTTTCGGCGCTTGGCTCCATGCTTGGCAACCTGCTGCTGGTCATCGCACTTCGGTTGGCACCGGCCTCCGCGATGGCGCCCTTTGTCTACACCCAACTCGTGGCAGCGACGTTCCTCGGTTGGCTCATCTTCAATGATTTCCCAGACATGCTCGCCCTCACTGGGCTGGCTCTGCTGTTGATCTCCGGCCTGGCCTCTTTGGCATTGCCTGCAGGCAAAGCGCGTTAACGCACCCAATCACCGCGCGCGCGGATCTCACTCGACGACACATCCACCATCGGCACGTTGAGAAAACACCAGGCCGGCGGTTCGGACCAGGCCAGACCAGGCGCGGCGGAGGCAGGCAGTTTATACCGGCGAAACACCTGGGCCGCCTTTGACGTCCTGGCCGAGATACGCTGCCCCGGGCGCGCCATGACACCGACAGGCACATTGCGCATAATCCACTCCCACCGCTGCCAATGATGGAAACTGGCGAGGTTGTCGGCCCCCATCAGCCAGACAAACCGCACGCCTGGATACGCCGCAAACAGCCGCTCCAGCGTCTCGGCAGTGTACTGCGTGCCAAGCTGCGCCTCGACGTCGGTCACCTCGACCCGCGGATGCTGCACCAGTTTCCGCGCGGCCGCCATTCGGCGTTCCAGACGCGCCGGCCCTTCGGCTTTGAGGGGATTTCCAGGGGAAACCAGCCACCAAACGCGGTCCAAACCGAACCGTTTCAACGCCTCGCGGCTCACATGCACATGGCCCGCATGTGGCGGATCGAAGGACCCCCCGAACAGGCCAATGGCCTGGCCCTCGACAGCATGAGGCAACGAATATCGCATGAGTTCCCCTTGGACACGACGGCTTTGATGGGTTGTCGGTGGGGCGCTGTCAATCCATCCCCTCCCCGGTTCGGCGCTGCGGCGCCACTGAATCTGAGCAAATCGTATGACACCGACCTGCCGTATCGTCGCGTCAAGGTAATCGGGCCATTCTCTGCGTAAACCGCAGAGATGAAAACCAATGCTGGTTGCCTGAACCGCGATCGCGAGACGTCCAATCAGTCTCTTTGCCAGCCTTGGAGTCACATCCGCCGACCAAGAACGTCGCAGAAGGTGGCCGACAACCGCCCCGGTCGAAAACCCAGTGCCACAACGCGCAATACCTTCTGCGGGCCTTAACTCGCAAAAATGGGGCCGACCCTCTCGGCTCGGCCCCAATCGCTCATCGTTTCAGAGTTAGAACAACTTATATGGGTTGATCTGCGGCGGATCCGTGGTTCGCGCCCTCCGGGCCTGTGGCAACAACCCGACATCGGCCCGCAAGTAATCGGGGACATCGGCAGATCGAGACACATCTGTTTTGGCAGTCTTGGAACGGCCAAACAGGCTCCCCAGAGCGCGCAGCAAACTGCCAAAGCTCCGCCGCCTGAATCTGATCGTTTGAGGGGTCATTTCGTGCTCTCCATTTAATTGATGGAAAGCCGCCACATGAACGGAAGACATGAAAAAAGGCCGCGTCATGGGCGGCCTTCGAACAGAACTGCTGTCGCGCCGCGTCTACGGGGTCTGGCCGTGAAGGCCTCGTACCTGTGCGATGGAGCAGTTCATTGGATTTCCTCTCAGAGGGGTTCAAGTGAGGTTGTCCTAGCCAGCCAATGGTAGAGTCGCAACATCGAACTTCGACTCTGGTTCAGATCGGCGGAAAACCGTTGCCCAAACGCACAGAGCAAAATCGGCATCCGATGATTGCCCATCGCCCGCGCCCCCATTAAGTAACGGAAAACCCAGATTTCCGACGGAGCATCCCTGCATGGCCAGCTATCAATATGTCTATCACATGGACGGTGTCTCCAAGACCTATCCAGGCGGCAAGAAATGCTTTGAAAACATCCGGTTGAGCTTTCTGCCCGGTGTGAAAATCGGCGTTGTCGGGGTCAATGGCGCGGGTAAATCCACGCTTATGAAGATCATGGCCGGCCTGGATAAAGACTTCTCGGGCGAGGCCTGGGCCGCCGAGGGCGCGAAAGTCGGGTACCTGCCACAGGAACCGCAACTCGACGAAACCCTTTCGGTCCGCGACAATGTGATGCTCGGCGTTGCCGAGAAAAAGGCCAAGCTCGACCGGTTCAACGAACTCGCGATGAACTATTCCGACGAGACCGCCGACGAGATGGCGCAACTGCAAGATGAGATCGACAGCAACAATCTCTGGGATCTCGACAGCCAGATCGATGTCGCGATGGAGGCGCTGCGCTGCCCGCCCGATGAGGCGATGCCGGAGCACCTCTCGGGCGGAGAACGCCGCCGCGTGGCGCTCTGCAAGCTGCTTCTCGAAGCGCCCGATATGCTACTCCTCGACGAACCGACCAACCACCTGGACGCGGAGACCATCGCTTGGCTGCAACAGCACCTGATCGACTACAAAGGCACGATCCTGATCGTCACTCATGACCGCTATTTCCTTGATGACATCACCGGTTGGATTCTGGAACTCGACCGCGGGCGGGGCATTCCCTACGAGGGCAATTACTCCGCCTGGCTGGAGCAGAAGGCCAAACGGCTGGCGCAAGAGGCCCGCGAAGACAAATCGCGGCAGAAGACCTTGGAGCGGGAACTCGAATGGATCCGCCAGGGTGCCAAGGCCCGTCAGGCAAAACAGAAGGCCCGGATCAACGCCTATAACGACCTCGCCAGCCAATCCGAGCGCGAGAAACTCAGCCGGGCGCAGATCATCATCCCGAATGGGCCGCGTCTTGGCGGCAAAGTCATTGAGGTTGATGGGCTGGCCAAGCATTACGGTGACAAACAACTGATCGAGGACCTGAGCTTTGCGCTTCCCCCGGGTGGGATCGTCGGCGTGATCGGCCCGAACGGTGCCGGTAAATCAACGCTCTTCCGCATGCTGACCGGTCAAGAAGCCCCCGATGCGGGCACGCTCGAATACGGCGACACAGTGGATCTCGCTTATGTCGATCAGTCCCGCGATGCGCTGTCAGGTGACGCAACCGTCTGGGAAGAGATCTCTGGCGGGGCCGAGATCATCGAATTGGGCGACGCCCAAATGAACTCCCGCGCCTATTGCTCGGCTTTCAACTTCAAGGGCGGGGATCAGCAAAAGAAAGTCGGGATGCTCTCAGGCGGCGAGCGCAACCGCGTGCATATGGCGAAGCTCCTGCGCTCGGGCGGAAATGTGCTCCTTCTCGACGAACCGACCAACGACCTCGATGTCGAAACCCTCCGCGCGCTTGAAGACGCCTTGGTCGATTTCGCCGGTTGCGCCGTGGTCATCTCCCACGACCGCTTCTTCCTCGACCGGATTTGCACCCATATTCTAGCTTTCGAAGGTGAGGCGCATGTGGAATGGTTCGAGGGCGATTTCTCCGCCTATGAAGAGGACAAGAAACGTCGCCTAGGCCCGGACGCGCTGGAACCAAAACGGGTGAAGTACAAGAAATTTGTGCGGTAAGAAGTCGACTGGAAGGTAAATCTTTCCGCCTATCTGGTCCATTCGTCCAGAGGCTAGATATGGCCTCCTAACTCGACTGTTCTTTGCAGGCAACCTTGCGCAACTGCATTTTTAGGTGATTCCACTTGGTGCACCTCAACGCGTAGGCATTGGTCAGCTCGGGCGCAGCGGAGCGACTTACTTCTCCGCACCCCTCGATACTCGAGAGTCCGATGGTCGGCAGCGATCTCGGGCCACCACCCTATGGCACGGCTTCGGGTCATACCTGGCCCAGCACGCGCAACCAACCGCAGGCCAGACCTGCGGCCATGCACAGACGTGCACGATTGCTCACATCGACGCCAGATTGGCGTAACATCTCTGCCCCGGCGCCGGTTCCGCCCCATGTCTGATCCATGAAAGGAGCCATCCAATGACCCGCCGCAAACCAATGCCACCAAGCCAGCCCACTGCGCCGCGACCGGCGCCCACGCCCTTCCGCTTCACCGATTGGGCGGCTATATGATCGGCCCTATGACCCGCCCGTTTCTCCGATCCGCCATCGCCGCATTCATCGCCGGTCTGTTGGTGCCGCTTGCCGCTCATCTGGGCTTGACCCGAGCCATGGGCGCGCACCCCTGGTGGGACACGCAGGTCGCCTGGATCGGGTTGGTCTTGGGCTTGCTTCTTTCAGCACTCGCGAGCCGACTTCCGGCGCGTTTCGCCATCCCTGGATTGGCGTTGGCCACCGGGCTGGCGTTTTGGCTGACGATGACTGGACAAGCCCGGTTCGCGGCCTCCTTTGCCAGCGATGAGGCCGCCGGGCAGCTCTGGTATTTCGGCTGGATCGCGGTGGCCACATGCGCGGTCGCGCTCTTGGCCTTATCAGCCATGACCATCGTCCGGCGGTGAGTTTTGGTCAGCAAGAGATCGCCAAGCCGGGGCGAATTTTCTTGCTTTGTGACCAAATGCGCCCCATATGCGCCCTGCGACCGTTACCGCAATTCGACCCGCTGTTTCCCCACCATAGGCGCACGACTCGACCTGCTACTGACTGACGCCGTCGCTGCCGCACCACGCGGGCAGTTGATTTTAAAGGAGAAAAGCGGATGGCCAATGGCACCGTAAAATGGTTTAACGCAACTAAAGGCTTCGGTTTCATCGAGCCCGAAGGTGGTTCGCGCGACGTGTTCGTGCACATCTCGGCCGTTGAGCGCGCCGGTCTGACCGGTCTGAACGATGGTCAGAAAGTGACCTTCGACGTCGAAGCTGGCCGTGACGGCCGCGAAAGCGCGACCAACCTGGCCCTGGCATAAGCGACAGGTTTTTGCCGTTTCTGGCAAGTTGAGAGTTTCGAACGGGCGCGCCATATGGCTGCGCCCGTTTTTCTTTGCCCGTTGCAGCTCTGGCTGGGCAAATGACTGGCAAAATCAGACATAGCCGCTATCGTTTAAGTATTGTCTTATCTACTGGAGATTCCCCGATGCGATTGATCCTGGCTTGCGTTGTCACATTGATGACCGCCCCCTTTGCCCAGGCCCAAAGCGCCGAAGAGACGGAATTTATCACCGCGCTCTATATGAATATGAACCCCCTCTCGATCGAGTTTAATCGCGAGGTCTGCGGCTATGTGGTGCGCCGCCCATCCGGGGAACTCGACAGCACGAAGGTCAGTTGGGGCACCAATGCCTCTTGCGCCTCCTTACCGGTCCCACCGGGCGTCGAGGTGATCTCCTCCTGGCACACACATGCGGCCTGGGGCGAGGGGTATGATGGGGAGGTCCCCTCCACAGTCGATGTTGAGGGGGATATGCGACAAGGCGTCAATGGCTGGGTCTCAACCCCGGGCGGGCGGCTCTGGTTTGTGAATGGTCAGACCGGCAATATGCATCAAGTCTGTGGCCGGGATTGCCTGCCCTCAGACCCGAATTTCTTCCCCGAAGAGCATGGGCCGGTGGCCAAGAGCTATACCCTTGAAAGCCTCCGCGCGCGCTTCGGTCAGCGGTGATATCTCCAAGACACCCCGCGACACCTCGGTGGAGAGCTGACTGAAGATATTCGGCTGATCTCGCGCAGCTTTCTACCGTCTGACCTGAGTTGCGCAATGAGCGCCTCTGTCGTTCGGCGCACAGGGGCGTGTTTTGCAACAGGCAAACGGGCAGTTGACCGCTTGTCGGAAGGTGCGACCGTCGTTCTTTAGCGGAGACGCGACCCAGGTTCCAAACCTCTTTTACCGAACTTGGCTCTCAGCGCTCGATATCTGGTCACCCGCATCGACAAGCGCCTGATTGAGGCGGTCGCATTCGCTGTCATAGAAGTCCTGATCGCTTTCGCCGTTGTGCGGTCCTCGCGACAGGCTGCGGGCCAACTCAAAGAAGCCTTTGCCGGGCAAGCTGCCTTGTCCGCGGCTGACAGCGCGAGCAGCGATGAAAGGCTGATCTGCCGCCGCGTCCTCCCGCATCGTAGTTTCAAGCGCACGCGTGATCTTGCGGACGGAGCCCGGCGCCCAAAGCCCAAGCGCGCGCGCCAGCGCCCCATAGGTGACCGGCGCTTGGCTCGGAGCGCGCGCCACAAGATAGGCCCGCACCCGGTCGGCAAGCTCACGCTCCCGGTTCACGGCGGCATCGGTTTCGCGCGGCGGCGGGATTTCTCGCGCCGTTCCATCGCTCAAGACCTCTGCGGCCCAAGCGCGGGTGGTCGTGCGCATAATGACTCGAGTCTTGCCCGCATCCGCGCCTTCGCCGCGTTCGGTCACGCCCGTGACATCGCCAAGCTGCAGACCCAGGCGCAATGCATCTGCTGTCAGGCCAAGCTTCGGCGCAAGATACGCCGGGTCAACGATGATATGCCCATCGTCCCAATCGATCACACCCTCCGGAACGGGCCGGTTCAGCACCGGCGACGGACCATCGTCGCGCGCATAGAACGGATTGCTGCCCGCAGCATGATCCGTCACATCCACGATCTCGCGGATCTGCGGCAGGGCGGCGCGTAGCATCCGTTCGACGCCTTCGCGCAGCGTGGCGGACGAGGCTGCACAGCCCTGGCAACCGCCGGACATGCGCAGATAAACCGTCCCGCTTTCAACACGATCCGCCGAGATTTGCCCACCATGGGCGGCGACGGCGGGATTGACCTGACGGTCGAGCAAATCCTCAACCTCTCGGAATAGCACCGCATCTGGGTCAGCGTCGTCCGGGGCGTCTTCCCAGAGGAGCGGGGTCTCAGTCTCGTCAAGCACGTGGCGGATGACGGCGGCGATGGCAGGCTTCAGCTTGTCCCAATCGGCGGCTTCGGTCTTCTTTGCCCAGATCGTTGCCCCCGTCACCTCGATCCGCCGCACGCCAGGGATCGCGAAAAGCGCCCGCGCCAGCGGCGGGCCGTCCGGCGCATCAAAGCGGAGTGGGCTGCCGGATTGCAGAGGCGCATCCAGAACAAAGCCCATGGCGTTTTCATCGCTTGCCGAGCTTTGGGCCCGAATGCGCCGCCGCGTTGTCGGGTCAGACATCTTCAAGCTCCGTCCCCTGCAACGCGCGGAGCGCCTTGAACGTGTAGATGCCAGTGTCGTGCCCATCGGTGAAAGACAGGCCTAGCGCATAATTCCCGATGCTCCAAATCCGCGTGATCCGTGTGTCGAGCGGCACCGTGTCGGGGTCCAGCAGACGCGCACTCGTCATCTCGTCACGACATTGGGCACAGGTACAGGCCAGGCGTAGATCGCGTTGGGCAAGGCGCTGTTCAAATCCATCGGCCCAACGCAGCGTCAGGCCGCCATCGTCATGGTCCAATGCCGCCAGCTTGTCCGGCGCCCCCCCGGTGACGGGTGCGGCTGGCATCGGCTTGCCAGCGCCATCGGCGATCGACCAGGCAAAGGGCGTCGCAATGCCCCCTGCGCTATCGTCGGTTTGTGCCAATGCCGCCGCGACCTGACGATAAGCCGTGGCCGCCGGGCTGCCCGGAGCGGCCTTGACCAGAGGGGTGCCATCGTCGCCGCAATCCACGACATTGGGATCAAGCGGAACCTTGCCCAGAAACGCCACACCCAATTCCTCCGCGATGGCTTCTCCGCCGCCTTGGTGGAAAATATGCGTGACCGTTCCGCAGGACGGGCAGGTAAACCCGCTCATATTCTCGATCACGCCCAGGATCGGCACATTCACCTGTTCCATCATCCGCAACCCGCGTCGGGCGATTTTGAGGCTCACATCTTGCGGCGTGCTGACCACCACGGCACCCGCGAGCGGAAACGCCTGCGCCAGCGTCAGTTGAATGTCACCGGTGCCTGGCGGAAGGTCCAAAAGGAGCACATCAAGCTGGCCCCAATCGACCTGCTTGACGAACATTTGCAGATATTTGGTGACCATCGGGCCGCGCAGGATCGCAGGCTTGTCATCATCGGTCAGCATCCCCATGGAGATGACCTTCACGCCATGCGCCTCGGCCGGGATCACCATTTGCTGCGGCGTCATGGCGGGCTTGGTACCCGGAATGCCCAGCATGCCTGGGATCGACGGACCATAGATATCGGCATCCACCACGCCAACGGACAGGCCTGCCTCGGCCATCGCGACGGCGATATTGGCGGTGACCGTCGATTTGCCGACCCCGCCCTTGCCGCTGCTGATCGCAATCATGCGGGGTCCCACGGTTTGCTCAGGCCCGGTCATCCCGTTCTCCTTCCGTCTTCAATGTCTGGCTTGGTCCGCGATAACTCGCGCACAGCTTGTCGATTTCCTCGGTGGCAAGTTCCGCCGAAATGCAGGCGCAATAAGCCGTGCCTCCGTCAGATGAGAAATGACTGCAATCGTCGCAGGTGCCGAAAGACGGAACCTCCCTCAGGCTGGCAAGCGTTGTCGCCAGTCGCGACAGTGTTTCCAAGAAACGGTCGCGCTCTTTGGCGCCAAGCTCATCAATCACACCCATCAGATCGCGCAGCGGATCTTGCATCAGCATCCCTTGCCCGACCTCTGTCAAGTCGAAGCATACGCTCCGCCCATCCCGGTCCGACCGCCGTCTGGCAATCAGGCCCCGGCTTTCCAGCGATTTGATTATCTGCGAGGCCGTGCCTCGCGTCGTCGCCTGGAAACTGGCGAAATTCGAGGGCGTCCGCGTGTTGCTGTTGGCCCGCGCGAAGAACCGCAAGCAGGTCCACTGCGCCGCCGTCAGTTCCGAGCGTCCATCCTCGCTGCGCGCAGCGCGGCCCACATGGACCAGCAATTCAGCGATTCGATCCGGCGTCTGGTGTTCATTGATCATAGTCAACTGGTATCGAATCGAAATCACTTTGACAACACCGGGCCGATCTGATTAGTTTCGCTTCGATACTAAATGAGTCCGAGCCTATGAACAAACCTGTCCCCAATTTCGGCCGCCACGCGCGCCGCAAGCGCAGTGCTGACATGCTCTCCGCGGAGGAGGAACGTCATCTGGTTCGCGCCTGGCAAGACCGTGGCGACCGGCGCGCCCGCGACAAGCTGATCCATGCCTTTGCCCCCTTGGCCGCGTCGATTGCGAAACGCTTCATGCGAGGGTCTGGAGAGGCTGATCCGGATTTGATGCAGCAAGCGAATATCGGGTTGATGAAGGCCGCCGACCGGTTCGATGTCGATCGCGAAAATCGCTTTGCCAGCTATGCGATCTGGTGGATACGTGCCGAGATTCAGGACTATGCACGCGCCAACAAGTCGATCGTCAAGCGGCCCAACTCCGCGCAGACCCGCAAGGCAGCGGCGCAAATCGCGGCTCTTGAGGCAGAGATGGCAACCGGGCCGCGGATTAGCCGCGCGGAGGCCGACAAACGGCTCGCCGAGGCGCTCGGCATAGATATCGAACGGGTTGCTGAGTTGCGTGCGCAAATCAGCGGTCGCGATCATTCCCTGAACGCACCCGCCCTTGGCGATGATGGGGAAGACCGTATCGCCCTTCTGGTTGATCCGGACAGTCTCGAGGATCCCGCGCCGCTGCGGAAGCTCGAAGCGACGGCACTACGCCGGGCGCTTGTCGATGCCTTATCCGGCTTGCCTGACCGGGAACGCGATATCGTCGTCGCGACCCAACTCCATGACCCACCCGCGACGCTTGAGTGTCTCGGTGCGCAATACGGCGTCTCAAGGGAACGGATTCGACAGTTACGCGAACGCGGTTTCGAGCGCCTGCGGGAGAGTATGTACCTGCGGAACTTTGGGCCGGAATATTTCACCTGAATACACACGGGCCACATAAGGTGATGTTGGGACAGACCCGCCAGACTGCACCAAGTCGCCACCGAACAGCCAGATGACGTGAACACGTGCGTCTGCCCAATCGGTCCAGGATCATTGGGCGGCAACAGCGCAACCGCCCATATTGTGGCACCAGCAGCCGATTCCGATGCCTGTATCCACTCTGTCCGTACTATTGGCTGTTATGGCCGGTAGATTCCGAGGCAATCCGATGGTGGCCGCCCAACCTCTGACCAGGTTGTGGCGCCGACGGACAGTCAACATTTACTGCCCCGCAACGCGATCCGCTCCGAAAACAATCAAGAAACGCCACCAAGGGAGATAGTTTTAATCTCCAAAATGGGTATCTTTGACAGTCTTGCGCAACCCAAAACCGCAATACTTCGATTGTGATAGCTTGGGACTTGTATGACTGATCTTCTCACAAAACTGACGGCGCTGCGCCACGATTTCCACCGCAACCCTGAGCTAGGGTTTGAAGAGCGGCAGACGAAGGCCAAGATCGCAACACATCTGCGCGCTCTTGGACTGGAGGTGCAGGAAGGTGTTGGCGTGATCGGCATTTTGCGCGCCGGGGGCGGCAACCGCGCGATCGGTCTCAGGGCCGATATGGATGCGCTTCCGATCCAGGAACAAAGCGACCATGATTATATCTCGTCGACTCCGGGCGTGATGCATGCCTGCGGGCATGACGGCCATATGGCAATGCTTTTAGGCGCGGCGGAGCTTCTGAGCGAGAGCCTCGATTTCGACGGCACAGTTGTTTTCATCTTCCAACCGGATGAGGAACAGGGCCGCGGCGCGCGGGCGATGTTGGACGAGGGATTGCTAGCGCAACTGCCGCTAGACGAGGTCTACGCGATCCACAACTTGCCGGGCGCGCCGTTGGGTCAGGTTTCGACAAGGGTCGGGCAAATCTGTGCCAGCGAAAGCCTGTTTCGGATCGAGCTCACCGGTCAAGGCGGCCATGCCTCGATGCCACATGTCGGCGCAGAGGTCATGACCGTAGGGGCTGAGCTTGTGCTGGCGCTGCAAACCATCATCTCGCGCAAGCTTTCTCCTGGTGCGGGCGCGGTCGTTTCGGTCACGGAGTTTCTAAGCGATGGGCAGCGCAATGTGTTGCCCGGCCATGTGACGCTGAAGGGCGATGTACGGGCCCGCCGACCGGAGGATCGGGAGGCGGTTGCAGGCTTTATGCGGCAGATTGTTGATGGTGTCGCCGCGGCGCATGGCGTGCAAGCCACGATGAGCTTCAACGCCGAGTTCGTGGAGACAATCAATGCGCCCACGCCGACCGAGGCGGTGATCCGTGCGGGCAGTGCCGCCGGACTCGACGTTATCCCGGACTGTCCACCGATGAGCTTTTCCGAGGATTTTGCGCAGTTCTGCACCGCTGTTCCGGGCTGTTTCCTGCTGCTCGGCAATGGCGAGACAGGGCCACACGCGCAACCGCTGCATGCGGATACCTATGATTTCAATGACGCGCTCTTGCCGATCGGGGCGGCCTTTTGGGCCGAACTGATCCGCGACCGTCTCCCCGTCAGACAGGACTAAACATGACTGAGCTTCTCCCCCCTGCGCAAATGCAACATGTGGCGGCCAACCGCATCGAAGGTGATGCTGCCCTTCGGGTCATTCCCGCCGAGAGTATCGCCACAGCCCGCGCCGAGATCACGCAATGGGATGGATATGCGCCGACGCCTCTGTGGGCGCTGCGGGCGCTGGCGGAAAGGATCGGCGTGGGCGAAATCTTGTATAAGGACGAAGGACCCCGCTTTGGCCTTGGCAGCTTCAAAGCGCTTGGCGGAGCCTATGCCGCGCAGCGCGTGTTGCAACGCGAGATTGCCCGGCGCCTTGGGCGGGATGTCAGCCTCGCCGACATCCGGCAGGGCAAATTGGCCGAGGAGTGCGCGCAGATCATGCTGGTCTCGGCCACCGACGGCAATCATGGCCGATCATTGGCTTGGGGGTGTAAACGGTTCGGAGCGCCTTGCCGGATCTACATCCATTCCGAAGTCAGCGAGGGCCGGGCGATTGCCATGCGCAACCTGGGGGCAGAGGTGATCCGGATCGAGGGCGATTATGACGAGTCTGTGCGGCTGACCAAGGCAGAGGCGGAGGCCAATGGCTGGTTCGTGGTCTCCGATACCTCTTGGCCGGGCTATTCGGTGCCGCCGCGTGATGTGATGTCGGGCTATGGCGTGATGACCAACGAGATTTTTGAGGCGATAGACAGCGCGCCGACCCATGTGTTCCTGCAGGGCGGTGTGGGTGGCATGGCGGCAGGGATCATCGCCAGCTTCAAGCAGCATTGGGGCGATAACTCACCCCGTGTGATCATCGTCGAGCCGGAATTGGCGCCCTGTTTGATCGAAAGCGCCCGACGCGGAGAGGCGACCAAGGTCGATCTGGCCGAAGAAACCCTTATGGCCGGCCTGTCCTGCGGTGATCCCTCGGAACTGGCGTGGCCAATTCTGGCCGAAGAGGCGTCCGACTTCCTGACGATCCCAGAGTCATTGGTTGGCCCGGCGATGCGTCTGCTGGCGCAACCGCTTGGTGACGACCCGGCGATCGAGGCAGGCGAAAGTGCTGTGGCCGGCCTTGCGGCGTTGATCACCGCCTGTAACGACAGAGATTTAGCGGCTCAGCTTGGCCTGAACAGCCATGCCCGGGTGCTTTTGATCGGGTCCGAGGGCGTGACGGATCAGGCGATCTTCAACCGGATCATGGAGGGCTGCGATGCGGCCTGACGCTCCGGCAAGAGGCTTTCCTAACGCCGAATATGCGGCCCGGGTAGAGCGGGCGCAGATGCGGATGGCCGAAGCCGGGCTCGCGGGGTTGCTGCTGACCACGGAGGCTGAGGTTCGGTATTTCAGCGGTTTTCAGACCCTGTTCTGGCAAAGCCCGACCCGACCCTGGTTTCTGTTTGTGCCCGCCGGCGGAAAACCCATTGCGGTTATCCCCGAGATCGGCGCGACGCTGATGCGGCAAAGCTGGCTCGACGATATCCGCACCTGGAGCGCGCCTGCGCCCACGGATGACGGGATCAGCCTGCTCACCGATCTGCTGGCCCCGTTGGCCATGCAAAGGGCGCAGATTGGCGTGCCGAAGGGCCATGAAACCAATCTCCGGATGCCTTTGGGCGATTGGGAGCGCTTGCTGTCCGCTCTGCCGGGGCTTCAGGTCGCCGATGCAACCGGCTTGGTGCAGGGGCTTCGCATGGTGAAATCCCCTGCCGAGATCGAGAAACTGGCCCATATCTGCGCCATTGGCTCTGCCACGTTCGAACATGTGCCGGCATTTGTGGCCGAAGGTATGCCGTTGGAGGAGGTCTTCCGTGCCTTCCGCCGGGAGGCCCTGGCGCAAGGGGCCGATGACGCGCCCTATGTGGTCGGGGGTGCTGATCAGGGCGGCTATGGCGATGTGATCTCTCCGCCATCAAATCGTCCGCTGCATCCCGGCGACATCCTGATGCTGGACACTGGCTGCACTTGGGACGGGTATTTCTGCGATTTCGACCGTAACTGGGCGATTGGCCGGGCCGATGAGGCCGCTCTGCGGGCCTATGACGTGCTCTGGCGGACCACCGAAGCTGGGCTTGAGGCCGCAAAGCCCGGCAACACGTGCCGCGATCTGTTTCTGGCCATGTCGACGGTGATCGGCGAGATGGATTCCAGTGGCGGAGATATCGGGCGGTTGGGCCATGGGCTTGGCATGCAACTGACCGAACAACCCTCCCATGCGGCATTTGACAAGACGGTACTGCAAGAGGGCATGGTACTGACGCTTGAACCCTCGCTCAGCTATGGCGACGGGCTGATGATGGTGCATGAGGAAAACATCGTCATTCGCGCCGATGGCGCCGAGCTTCTGACCCGGCGCGCGCCGCGTGACTTGCCGGTGATCTGACTGACTTCAGCGGCGCGGCAACAGCGATGTGCCGGGCCGCGCGAAAATCTCTCCAAAGCCAGCAATTTGATCTTCGATGCCCGCGCGCCGCAGACAGCTCCAGAATTGCGCCTGATTGCTGGTGATGACCGGTTTGCCCGCGATCTGTTCGATTTCCTCGACCACTTCAAGCGCACGAATGCCGCCGCAACTGAGGAAGATCGCATCCGCCTCAGGCTGGTCAATGGTCAGCGCGAACTCTTTCCAATAGGCGGGCGTGACGCAGCCAAACTCGATCCCGGTTTCCAGGTTGAGGCCCTGAATGTCCAAAATCTCAAAGCCTTTCTCGACCAAAAACTCCGCCTCTGCCGTATTGATCTCGTCCAGATAGGGCGTGCCGACGACCAGCTTTTGTGCGCCAAGCTCGCGCAACGCATCCACGACCCCAGTCACCAGGCACATCGGCTCTGCCCAGGGGGCGCCCTTGCGGATTTCAGCAAACACAGCTTCTTCCCCATTCACGATCGACCCACTGGTGCAGCTATAGCTGATTACCTCAGGCTTCATATCGGGCTGCAACCGCGCGGCGGCATCGGCCATGGCGTCGATATGTCGGGCGAGGGTTTCTTTGGTGGTGTAATCCTCGGTCTTCAGCCGGGTGATGTGCACGCCAACCCCCTCGGGGACCATGTCGAAAAAGTCCTGTTCACCCGCCAGATCGGTGGACATGAAGATGAACCCAAGCTGCGCGCGATGGTGGCGCCCGCCGTTCAATTCTGCGGTCCAGGGTTTCGATGCGACGGTGTCGCCGGATTTGAACATGTTACAATACCACCTCTGCTAGCGATTTCGGGTGCAGTGTGAGCGGCTCATAGCCATCTTCTGTCAGAATGAAGCTGTCGCCGACCTGGGCGCGGAACTCCGGGGTCGCAACCGACCCGTCCACGGCCAGAACCATGCCGGGTTGCAGGATTGTTGTGTCGCCGGTCACCAGCTGCGGGTGTTCCAGGAAACTGAACCCGGTCGCGCGGCCACATCGGAACGGGTAATCATAGCCCGCGCCCTGGATCACCGCTGCATAGGCCTGATGCACGCTCTCGGCGGTCACGCCGGGCCGGAGCGCATCCAGTGCGGCTTGCTGACTGGCGCGCGCCACCTCATAGACCGCGGCCTGCGTATCGTCCGCGATCTCGCCGATCCAGAATGTGCGGTCAAAGCCGAGCTTGAAACGGTGGAAATTGGTCATGCCGCAGAAACACAGGAACACCGGCTCTCCCCGGCGCATGATCCGGGTGCTGGCCCGGTGATGCGTTTTGGTGATCTCGGGACCAGAGGCCATGATCTGCAAGAAATGGGTCATGGGTGACATGATGGTGTCACCGTAGAAGACCTCCAGCAGGGCGGCAGCCTTGTGCGCGCCGGCTGCCGAGGTCGCCAAAGCCACCTCGAATTCGGCCACGCCGTCGCCTATCGCGTCTCGCCCGGCTTGCATCATCGCGGAGGCGACCTCACCGGCATGGCGGGCCAGTTGCAGTTCCTCCGGCGATTTGATCATGCGCATCTCGGCCAGGATCGGTGTTACGTTGGTGACGCGCCGAACATCGACCAATGTATCGAGATAGCGGCGCACCAAAGGCGGCATGTGATCGTACTCGACCGCAACCCGCCCGGCCCCGGCCAACGCCAACGGCAACTCCGTCCGCCATTCCTCACCAGCGCCGTCATTCCAAGGCGCGATCCGATCGACCTCTGCCGTGGCCTCGGCCAGCGTCAGGTCAATCATTGGCGTGATCAGCAGCGTCGGGCCGTCTTTGGGCACCACCAGGATTGTCGGGCGGCCGAACTCCATATGCAGATAGTCGTAGTAGCCGGTCAGGTAATAGATGTTGTCGTCATCGGTAATCAGCGCCACGTCGATACCCGCATCCACGAGATGCGCGCGGAGCCTGGTCAATCTCTCTGCAAACATGGCACCTTTCTCCCGATCCATTTGAGGGGCGTTAGACCGCTTCTCGCACAGCGCTCAGAAACTGCTGCGTGCGTTCTTTCTGCGGATTGCCGAACAGCTCGGCCGGGGGGCCTTGCTCTTCGATCTTGCCGCCATAGAAGAAACAGACCCGGTCCGAGATGTCGCGCGCAAACCCCATCTGGTGAGTCACCATCAGCATGGTCAGCTTGTGTTCCGACACCAGCCCGCGAATGACGTTGGTGACCTCACCGATCACCTCCGGGTCAAGCGCCGAGGTCACCTCGTCGAACAGCATCACCTTGGGCCGCATTGCCAGCGCGCGCGCGATGGCCACCCGCTGTTGCTGTCCGCCCGACAGGCGCGAGGGGTGCTGATCTTTCTTGCCGATCATCCCCACCAGTTCCAGAAGCTCTTCGGACCGGTCGCGCGCCTCCGCCTTCGGCATGCCCAACACATGCACCGGGCCTTCCATACAGTTTTCGAGCGCAGTCATATGCGGGAACAAGTTGAAATGCTGAAAACACATGCCGATGTCACAGCGCCGGGCCCGCAGATGGCGCGCGCTGGCGGGTACAAGTCTCCCGTTTTTCGGCATATGCGTCAGGGGCTGACCATCGACATAGATGCAACCGCCATTGATCTGCTCCAGCGTCATCAGCATGCGCAACACGGTGGTTTTGCCGGACCCCGACGGGCCGATGATCGAGACCATTTCGCCCTCCGCCACATCCAGATCGAGGTCGTCGAGCACGGTCAGCGCGCCATAAGCTTTGCGCACTTTGCGAAACCGGACCATCGGTGTTGCGTCGCCTGTGAGTTCAAGCGGGAAATCTGAAAGGGTTTCCATTGTCTTATAGTCCCATTTTGCGGCGCACATAGCCTTCGAAGAGCCGGATCAGGCCCGCCGCAGGCAGTGAGATTGCTAGGAAGATCAGGCCGACAAGTGTGTACGGCTCGAAAAAGCGATAATGCTCGGACCCGATCGCATTGGCAGTGTGGATCAACTCTGTCACCCCGATCACCGATAACATCGGCGTGTCTTTGAAGATGCCCACCAGATAGTTGCCGAGCCCTGAGATCGCGGGCGGGATCGCCTGCGGGATGATCACCCGGCGATAGGTCTGAAACGTGGTCATGTTGAGCGCGGTCGCGGCCTCCCACTGGCCGCGCGCGACGCTGTCGATGCCGCCGCGATAGACCTCGGACAGGTAGCAGGCATAGTGCAGCCCGATCGCGATCATGCCCGAGGTCCAGGGGCTGAGCCGGATACCGAATTGCGGCCCGACAAAGAAAATGAAGAAGATCTGCAACAGAAGCGGGGTGGAGCGGATGAACTCCACAAATTCCCGCACCACGAAGGTCAGCCCGCGGTAAGGCGTGCGCTGTGCCAGCGCCAGCACGAGGCCAAGAACGACGGCAATCGCGTAGCCGCCGCCTGCGGCCAACAGCGTGTTGCCGGTGGCCTCGATCAGACGGGGTAGGATTTCCCAGACAAACTCCCAACGCCATTCCAGCATCGCTCAACTCCTCCCCATCTTGCGGGACATGTGGCGCTCCAGCCAGCGCATGAAGGGCGTGACCATGAAACGTGCCAGGATGTAGTAGATGATCAGGGCCGTCCCGAAGATCTGCGCCGACAGGAAGGTCGTGTTGTTGATCTGGCGCGCCTCAAACATCAGGTCCGTGACCGAGATCAGCGAGACCAGGGCTGTGCCTTTCAGCAGCTCGATCATCAGATTGCCCCAGGGCGGCAGCATATTGACCAGCGCCTGCGGCAGGATGATCCGGCGCATCCGTTGGGCGGGGCTCATGTTAAGCGCCAGCGCAGCTTCCCATTGGCCCTTGGGCACCGACAGGATGCCGCCGCGCACCAGCTCCGCGCCATATGCACCGATATTCATGCTGACGGCGAGATAGCCTGCGGTGAACTTCTCCACCGTGATCCCGAAGAGCGGCAGGACAAAGAAGATCCAGTAGAGCTGCACCAGAAGCGAGGTGCCGCGAAAGAACTCAATATAGGTGATCGCCGTGCCGCGCATGAGCCGGTTTTCAGAGAGCTTCATCAACCCCATCACCAGCGAAATGGCGATGCCGAGCACAGCCGCGAGCAAGAACTGGGCCACGGTGATGCCGGTCCCAGAAAGAAGCCTAGGCCAGTATTGTAGTAGAAATTCGGTAAACGACATCGGCCCCACCTGTCCGCGCGTGTAAGGCAGCGGCGTGGCCTGCTGGCCCGCCGCCGCCTGTTTTGATCAGCGGTTTGCGCAGACCCATTCCGCCGTCCGGTCTCCCGGCAAATGCGAGGCGGTGAACCCGTATTCCTCGACCGAGGCCAGCATTTCTTCGGTACCGACATAGTCCGCCAGCGCAGCGTTGAACTGTTCCATGAAATCGGTGTCGTTGAAGCGGAACCCAATACCGACCCAATTCAGCGTCCATTCCGGCAGGTCTTGCGGATTGGTCACGTCGATCGTGCCGCCGGATTGCTCGGCCAGATAATCGGCTTCGAAATAGGTCAGAGCGGCGGCATCGGCCCGCCCGGCGCGCACAGCGGCCAGCGCTTCGCTTGGCCCAGGCACCTGCATCAATTGATCATCACCGATGCCTTCGCGGCGCGCAGCCTCAATGGTGTTATACCCCGCAGGTGCCACCAGCATCGCGCCTTGTTCCAGCACATCCTGGTAGTTGTTGAGACCCATCGGGTTGCCCGCCGGGACGATGAACGCATCGCCCATCGATCCGATCGGCTCGGAAAAGGCGATGTTTTCGCAGCGGCTGTTGAGGATATAAAGCCCGCCCGTGATCAGATCATAGCGCCCGGCCTGCAGGCCGGGGATCAGACCCGCCCAATCGGTCACGTTGGTTTCGATATTCGTGATGCCCATCTCGGCCAGAATGCCGATGGCGATTTCGTTCACGAAACCTTTCGCCTCGCCGTTCTCATCGGGGTAACCCCAGATCGGCACATTCGAGAAGCCGATACGGATCGGCTCTCCGGCTTCGATCCGGTCGGTCAGCGGGCCCGCAATCGCAGACGCAGCTGTCCCCAAAACGACAAGCCCCGCGGCGATGGACAGTTTGGTTGGTGTCATTGGCATTGTTACCTCCGTGCCTGAGGTGGCTTGGGGAACGTGCAAAGCACATCCGCACAAGGCACCTGTCGGCAAAGCAAAGCGCCAGAGAGAGGGGCGCCAACGCTCAGACAAACAGGTCTCGTACCACCAGTCTTTTTGCGCAGTTTCTTTTTCTCGCACCGATGATCGTAGGAAGGCTTCGCGAGGCAAGACGTCGATTTTCGCGGCAAGGCGATAAAAAACGTTGTTATGAGAGCCAGACATGATCTTTATGTGACCATGGACGACAAAGACTTAGAGATTCTCACCCTCGTGCAATCCAACGCGCGCCTGACCGCAGAAGCGATCGGGTTCGAGATTGGCCTGTCACCCCCGGCCGTGCAGAAACGCCTGAAACGGCTGCGCGAGACCGGGCTGATTGAAAAGGAAATCGCGGTCCTGTCACCGGCGAAGCTGGGCCGCGAGATGACGGTCATCGTTCAGGTCATGCTGGAACGCGAAAGCCGCGTGCGGCTTGACGCCTTCAAGCGGCGCATGCGCAGCGCGCCTCAGGTGCAGCAATGCTATTACACCACGGGCGAGGCGGATTTCATCCTGGTCGTCGTCGTTCAGAACATCAAAGAATACGAAGAGTTCACGCAAGAGTATTTCTTTGACGAATCCAATGTGAACCGGTTCACATCTTCGATCGTGATGGATCGCGTGAAAGTGTCGCTAGACATACTTTGAACGCCGTATCGTTGATCAAATCAGCCCCCTCTCGCACGGTTTTTGGTGCGGAAGCCGCCATGAGCACCGGTCGACCTGCGGCGCGAAACACAGATTGCCTCATCAAGCAACGTCGCATGGTCAATGCGCGTTGCTGACGATTGCCCGCGGTTGTCCCATCCATCTTGAAGGTCACTCGATAGACAGGACTCTCCGACCGAATACATCATTCGGTGGAGCCCAGCCTGCTCACGGTTCCAGAAGCTCGACCCAACTGTCCCGGTGGGCCTAGACGCCTAAAGGCGGCGGCATCTGAGGCCAAAACAGCCATAGATCGCCGCCCCCTGTGACTCGACGAACTCAAACGGACCGCATCCTACTCAGCCGCGTCGAGATACTCCTCCAGTGGCGGACAGGTGCAGATCAGATGCCGGTCGCCATGCACATTGTCGACCCGATTGACCGGTGGCCAATACTTGTCGACCCGGAAAGCCCCCGCCGGGAAGCAGCCCTGCTCGCGGCTATAGGCCCGGTTCCACTCACCCACCAAATCCTCCACTGTGTGCGGCGCGTGATGCAACGGGCTGTCCTCGGCCGCAATTGTGCCCGCCTCGACCTCGGCAATCTCTGCCCGAATGGACATCATCGCATCGCAGAACCGGTCGATCTCGGCTTTGGTTTCGCTCTCGGTCGGCTCGACCATCAACGTGCCCGCCACGGGCCAGCTCATCGTTGGCGCATGAAAACCATTATCGATCAAGCGCTTGGCGATATCATCGACAGTCACGCCCGCCTCCGCAAACGGTCGTGTATCGAGGATACACTCATGGGCGACGCGCCCCTGGCTGCCGGTGAAGAGCACCGGAAAGCCCTCTTTCAACCGCGCCGCGATATAGTTCGCGTTCAGGATTGCGACCTTGGTCGCTTGGGTCAGCCCCTCGCCCCCCATCAACAGGCAATAGGCATAGGAGATCGGCAGGATCGACGCCGAACCATAAGGCGCGGCGCTAACCGGGCCTTCCAGCCCGCCGGTTTCGGGATGCCCCGGCAGATGCGGCGCGAGATGCGCCTTGACGCCGATCGGCCCCATGCCGGGCCCACCACCGCCATGGGGGATGCAGAAGGTCTTGTGCAGGTTCAAATGGCTCACGTCCGACCCGATATCGCCCGGTTTCGAGAGCCCCACCATGGCGTTGAGATTGGCGCCGTCCATATAGACCTGCCCACCAAAGTCATGGGTGATCTCGCAAACCTCACGCACGGTCTCTTCAAACACGCCATGGGTCGACGGATAGGTGATCATGCAAGCCGCGAGCTTGTCGCCCGCCGCCTCCGCCTTGGCGCGGAAATCATCCAGGTCGATATCGCCATTCTCGGCGGCTGCAACGACGACCACCTTCATCCCCGCCATCTGCGCCGAGGCCGGGTTGGTGCCATGCGCCGAAACCGGGATCAGGCAGATATCGCGATCCTCATCGTCATTGGCCCGGTGATAGGCGGCAATGGTCAAAAGCCCGGCATATTCGCCCTGCGCGCCGGAATTGGGCTGCATCGACATCGCGTCATAGCCGGTGATGTCGCAGAGCTTGGCCGAGAGGTCCTCTAGCATCTCTGCATAGCCTTCGGCCTGGTCGGCGGGCGCAAACGGGTGTATCGCGCCAAATTCCGGCCAGGTGATCGGCATCATCTCGACTGCCGCGTTCAGCTTCATGGTGCAGGATCCAAGCGGGATCATCGCCCGGTCAAGCGCCAAATCCCGGTCCGAGAGGCGGCGCATATAGCGCATCATCTCGGATTCCGCCCGGTTCATATGGAAAATCGGGTGGGTCAGATAATCCGACCCGCGCAGCAGGTCATCGGGGATCGCCGGCAGTGTCTGCGGCCCCGCCAAAAGCACACCAAAGGCACGGCAAACGGCGGCCAGGTGCTCTTCGGTCGTCGTTTCATCAACCGAAATGCCAATCTTGTCATTGCCCACATCGCGCAGGTTGATCCCCCGCGCCACAGCTGCGGCCATGATCCGGCTCTGCTTTTTACCAACGGGCACCGTAATGGTATCGAAAAACGCCTCTTCTTCGGGCGCAAACCCGCCAGCCTGCAAACTTGCCGCCAAACGCACGGTGTTCAGATGCACCCGCTGCGCAATCGCTTTCAGACCCTGCGGCCCATGGAACACCGCATAGAAGGACGCCATGACAGCCAGCAATGCTTGCGCCGTGCAGACATTCGAGGTCGCCTTTTCGCGGCGGATATGCTGCTCCCGCGTTTGCAGAGCCAGCCGGTAAGCCTTGCCCCCACGCGCATCAATGGAGACACCGACCAAACGCCCCGGGATCGCGCGTTTATAAGCTTCGCGGCAGGCGAGAAACGCCGCATGCGGCCCGCCATAGCCAAGCGGCACGCCAAAACGCTGCGCTGACCCGACGGCGATATCCGCGCCCATCGCACCAGGTTCTTTTATAAGAGTGAGCGCCAAGAGATCAGTGCAGACAATGCCAATCGCCTTCGCCTCATGCAGCGCCGCGATCTGCGCCGAGGGGTCCGAAAGCCCGCCATAGGTACCGGGATATTGGAACACCGCGCCAAAAACCGCCGTAGCGTCCAGATTGGCCGGATCATCGACAATCACATCAATACCCAGAGGCTCGGCCCGGGTCTGGATCACCGCGATATTCTGCGGATGGCAATTCTCGTCCACGAAGAAAGCCGCGGCCTTCGACTTCGCCACCCGCTGCGCCATCACCATCGCCTCGGCGCAGGCCGTGGATTCATCGAGCAGAGACGCATTGGCCACCTCCAACCCAGTCAGATCGGCGACCATGGTCTGGAAGTTCAACAGCGCCTCAAGCCGACCTTGCGCGATCTCAGGCTGATACGGCGTATAGGCCGTGTACCAGGCGGGGTTTTCCAACACATTCCGTTGGATCGCTGGCGGGGTATGGGTGTTGTAATAGCCCTGCCCGATCATGCTGGTCATGACCTTGTTCTTGCCCGCAATCGCCCGCATATGGCCGATCAACTCGGCTTCTGAAAGCGCGGGCCAATCCAGCGCATCGGCCTGTCGGATCGCCGCCGGAACGGTTTGGTCGATCAACTCATCCAAGCTGCCCGCACCCACCGCTTGCAACATCTCGGCCATCTCGGTTGGCGACGGGCCGATATGGCGGCGGTTTCCGAAATCGGTCGGGTCGTAATCGGTGGGCGTCCAGGTCATATCCGGGCTCTCCAGGTCTGCGGCGCAAGGCCAGTGTTCGGAACGGTCACAAGGATCGCCGAGCCCTCACGAAGGTTCGGCGATGCACAAATCCGTCAGTCTCCGATGAAATCCTTATAGGCGGCTTCATCCATCATCTCGTCCATGGCGCTCATGTCGGCGATCTTCATTTTGAAGAACCAGGCATCGCCGGTCGGGTCTTCATTGACCATGCCGGGATTGTCCGCGAGCGGACCATTCACCTCAACGATCTCGCCGTCGAGTGGGGCCAGGATGTCAGACGCGGCCTTCACGCTCTCGATCACGACAACCTCGTCATCTTTGGCCACCTCAGTGCCCTCTTCGGGCAGTTCCACGAACACCACATCGCCCAATTGCGTCGCGGCATGTTCCGTGATGCCCACAACCACGACATCGCCGTCGACGCGCAGCCATTCATGCTCTTCTGTGTATTTCATCTGTCGTCTCCCTCGCTCAACGTTTGTAGCTTTGCTTATAAAATGGTGTGGCGGTTTGGATGGCGGGCAAGCGCTTGCCGCGCACTTCGCCATAGATCACAGCATCGGATGAGGTGGCGCTGTCGATCAAGCCCATTGCGATCGGGCCACCCACCGACGGGCCAAAGCCGCCCGATGTGATAACCCCGATCTCTGTGCCACCTTCCGCGCTGTCAAATAGCGGCACGCCAGCCCGCATTGGCGCGCGACCTTCTGGGCGCAGCCCGACGCGCTTGCGCGGCGCGCCATCGGCCATCTCCGCCAAAATCCGGTCCGCGCCGGGGAACCCGCCTGCGCGCGCGCCATCCGCCCTGCGCACTTTCGAGATCGCCCAGCCAAGCCGCGCCTCGATCGGCGTAATCTCCGCGCTCAGGTCTTGGCCATAAAGCGGCAGCCCGGCTTCCAATCGCAAGCTATCGCGTGCGCCGAGACCAATCGGCGCGACCTCATCCATCTCCAGTAACGCCCGGGCGAAAGCGTCAGCTTGGGCCTCCGGCACCGAGATTTCAAACCCGTCCTCGCCCGTATAGCCGGACCGTGACAGCCAAAGCTCCGCACCTTGCCAGCCCATCTGCGCCACATCCATGAACCGCATCTCGGCCGCCTCTGGCAGCACGCGGGCCAAAGCCGCCTCAGCCAAGGGACCTTGCAACGCCAAGAGCGCCCGGCCCTCCACCGGCTGCACACCCGAAAGATGCGCCGCGAGATGGGCGATATCGGCGTCCTTACACGCGGCATTCATCACCAGAAACAGGTCCTCCGCACGTCGGGCGATCATCAGATCGTCAAGCACCCCACCTGCGTCATTGGTGAACAGCCCATACCGCTGCCGTCCGGGCGCCAAGTCAATCACATCGACCGGGACCAAGGCTTCAAGCGCCGCGTCCTGATCAAGCGGCAGGAGCACCTGCCCCATATGGCTGACATCGAAGAGCCCCGCCTTCTGGCGGCACCACAAATGCTCGGCCATCACGCCGGCGGCGTATTGCACGGGCATATCATAGCCCGCAAACGGCACGAATTTGCCGCCCAATTCGGCGTGCAGATCATGTAATGTCAGGCGCTTCAACTCGGCCATGTTTCCCCCGGTCACCGGGGCGCGGCCCGGCATCGTATCACCCGCGCCTCATGCGCGCGTCTCGATGCCCCCTCTGTCCTTTCGCCTGAGATCGTTATCCCTTCGGCGGACGCGGTCCCCGCGCCTCTCTCCAGAGTTCTATTGCTCAAACAGGTCCCTGTTGCCTGAGAGTTTACCGGGGCGGTTGCTCCTTCGGCACCGGCGCATGCGCCAGCTTCTCCCTGCCTGAACTGCGCCCAAAATACCCAGATTTTTGATTCCGGCAAGGGGCTTGCATGCCGCCGTATGCCGGCTCAAAACTACCGCCCATGTCCGACCCCTTCTTTTTTGGCTATGGCAGCCTGGTTAATCGCGCCACCCATGCCTATCCACGCGCGACCAAAGCGCGAGTATCGGGCTGGGGGCGTGCTTGGCGCGGCACGCGGCTGAGGCGCGTGGCGTATCTAACGGCGGTCGAGATGCCGGGGGCCGAGATCGACGGGCTGATCGCAGCGGTGCCTGGTGCGGATTGGGCCGCTCTCGATGCGCGCGAACGGGCTTATGCCCGCCATCAGGTGGCAGAGATCAGCCATAACCATGAAGACAGCGTCGCGGTGCAGATCTACAAAGTTGAGCCACACCACGAAGCCGATGGGGAAGATCACCCGATCCTGCTCAGCTATCTCGATACGGTGGTTCAGGGCTATCTGCGGGAGTTCGGCACAAACGGCGCCGCGCAGTTTTTTCACACGACCATCGGCTGGGAGCTGTCGATCCTTAATGATCGCGCCGCCCCTATCTACCCACGTGCACAACCGCTTGAGGCCGATGAACGGCGCTTCGTCGATAATCAGCTTGAGAGCCTATCGACGGTGGTGAAACAGTTGTAGCTGCCGCGCCTGACGCTGAAAGACCCCGGGCGCGGCCACCGCCTCTTGTTTGCCGATAACCCGAAGCGCCAGCCAAAGCGAGATCAACCCAAAGATCAGCCCGCCCACCGCTTGGCCAATCAAGACGCCCGCTGCGCCAAACCAGGACGCGAAAAGGATCACCAGAGGGACCGTGCCCAATGTGTGGCGACCCCAATTGATCCAGGTTGAATAATAGGGATGGCCGAGATTGTTGAACGCCGCGTTCGAGACAAAGATCATCCCGTTGAAGAAGAAGGCCAGCGCCAGCGGGCCGCAGAACAGGAACACCAGATCGCGGGTGATGCCAGACGCTTGGAACAAATCCGCAATCGGCCCACGTATCGCGAACAGAACGGCGGTCACCAAGATCACCACAAGCGCTGTAAACACCATGCCATCGCGATAGGCGCGCCGCACCCGGTCATAATCCTTGGCCCCGTAATTCTGCCCGATGATCGGCCCGATGGCTCCCGACAGCGCGAAGATCACCCCGAAGGCGACTGGTGTCAGACGCGCGACGATCGCCATACCGGCAACTGCCTCCTCGCCATAGCTCGCCATGGAACGGGTGACATAGGCTTGACCAATCGGGGTCGCGAGTTGAGTCAGGATCGCAGGAAAAGCCAAGGTCACAACCGGACTCAAATCAAGCCGCATCTCCGGCAGGTTTGGGCGGCCAAAGCCTCCGTAATAGCGCATGATCGGGATCAATGCCGTGGCCGCAATGGTCAGCCGTGCGGCGACCGAGGCCAGTGCGGCCCCGGTCAGTTCCAAGTCCAAGCCGAAGATCAAAATCGGGTCCAAAACCGCATTGACCAGCCCGCCCCAGATCGTCGCCATCATCGCCCGCCTGGCATCGCCATGGGCGCGCAGGATCGCACCACCAACCATCCCGACCAAGAGGAAGGGCAGCGATGGGATAATGATCTGCAAATAGTCGACAGCAAGCTCTTGCGTCTCGCCGCTCGCGCCAACCAGGGCCGTCAGACCGGCCAGGTTCGTCCAGACGATGGCGCTAAAAATCGCGCCGAACACCACACCGAAGATCAACGTGTTGGTGGCCCGCCGCTGCGCCAGCGCCTCGTCGCCTTCGCCCAAGGCCCGCGCCACCAAAGCGCCACCAGCAATGGCCATCCCGATCCCAAAGGAGGTGGTGAAGAACAGAATTGCGCCTGCATATCCCACGGCAGCGGCCAGTTCCGCCTTGCCCAGCATCGAGATGAAAATCATGTCAACAAAATCGACCAGGAACACCGCCATCAACCCGATCGTCGCAGTGAGCGACATCACCGAGATATGCCGGAACAGATTTCCGCTCAGGAATTTCGCCTGTGCTTGTGCCATCGCGCGTCCCTTCGCCCTAGCCGTGGCATGGATGACGCGCGCGGGCCAGAGATTTTAATGCCTCCGGCGGGGATATTTTTGAAGCAGAGAAGTCCGCTCTGCGTTTAGAGACTGGGTTTTTTCTGCAAGAGCGGCATTACATCGGCCATCTCGGGACCCCGTTCCAGACCGGTCACCGCCTTGCGGAGGGGCATGAACAATCCCTTGCCTTTGCGTCCCGTCGCCTCTTTCACCGCGCTGGTCCACTCGGCCCAGGTGGTCTCCGAATAGGGTGGCTCCGGCAGCATCTCGAAGGCTTGCACCACGAAATCGTGGTCTTCCGCGTCCACCAAAGGCGTGGCCCCGTCCCGGAACAGCGCCCACCACCCCGCCAGATCGGCGCGCGTCGTGATGTTGGCCCGTGCGACGGTCCAAAACGGCTCGGCCAGATCAGCAGGCACGCCGAGGGCCGCGACATCTTCGGCCACCGTAGACAAGGGCTGACCATGCAAATAGCGCCCGGTCAGCGGGTAAAGGTCTTCGACGTCAAATTTCGTCGGGGCCGCGCCGAAATGATCCAAATCGAACCCGTCTGCCAGTTCATTGAGCGAGCCGGCCAGTTCCACCGGCTGCGACGAGCCGATCCGCGCCATATGTGACAGGAGCGCCATCGGCTCGACTCCATTCGCGCGCAAATCGCGCAAGGCCAGCGTGCCGAGACGTTTCGACAGCGCCTCCCCTTGCGGCCCGGTCAGAAGCGAGTGATGCGCGAAGCTCGGCACGGTGCCGCCCAAAGCTTCGATGATTTGAATCTGAGTTGCCGTGTTGGTCACATGGTCAGAGCCGCGGACCACATGGGTGATCCCCATCTCGGTATCATCAACCACGGAGGCAAGCGTATAGAGCACCTGCCCGTCCTGACGGATCAGGACCGGATCACTGACACTGGCCGCGTCAATCGACAGATCGCCCAGAATACCATCGGTCCACTCGATCCGCTCGTGGTCGAGCAAGAACCGCCAAACCCCCTGCCCGCGCTCCGCCTTCAACGCGGCCTTCTCAGCGTCCGACAGCTTCAGCGCCGCCCGGTCATAGACCGGTGGCTGCCCCATATTGAGCTGCTTCTTGCGCTTCAGGTCCAGTTCCACCGGCGTCTCGAACGCCTCGTAAAACCGCCCTTTCTCGCGCAGAGCATCCGCCGCTGCCGCGTAACGGTCGAGCCGGTCCGATTGCCGTTCAACCCGGTCCCAGGTCAGGCCGAGCCATTCCAGGTCTTCCTGGATCGCATCGGCATAAGCCTGGGTGGAACGTTCCGGGTCGGTATCATCCAAGCGCAGGATGAATTGCCCGCCCGCCTTCCGCGCGATTAGGTAGTTGAACAGCGCAGCACGCAGATTTCCGATATGCAAATAACCAGTGGGAGATGGCGCAAAACGGGTGATGGTCATCGGAACCTCCAAATTCAGGGCCGATCCTCTTTCACAGGCGACTGCTTTTGTCCATATCGGGCCTATGTCCGACTGGTCCAAATCGACACCGCCCGATCTTAACGCATTCGAAGCGCTGGCGCTTGCGGCGCGCGCGACCCTGCCGGCGCCCTATTCCGAGGCGGCACAAGCCGTCGTTCTGCGGGTCGAGGATTTCGCACCCGACAAGATGCTGGCCGAGATGGGAATGGAGAACCCGTTCGAGTTGACCGGTCTTTATGAAGGCATCCCCCTGACCGAGAAATCGGTGATGGATCAACCCTTTGGCCCTGACACGATCTGGCTTTTCCGCCGCCCGATCTTGGAGGAATGGGCCGAACGCGGCGACGTCCCCCTGGGCGATCTTGTTGCCCACGTCTTGGTCCATGAACTGGCGCATCACTTCGGCTGGTCCGATGCCGATATTGCCCAGATTGACCGCTGGTGGGAGTGACGTCGCCCGGCTCACACCATTGTGCGCTGGCCTGGGGTGATTCCGCTGCTACCTTTCTCCAAAGACATCCCTCAGATTGGAGCCTGCCGCATGCCTCGCTTAACCCGCCGCCAAACCCTCACCGCCGGGGCTGCCCTGCCGCTGGCCGCCCTTGCGCCTGCCGCGCAGGCAGATGCACCTATGCTTGGGGCCGATTTTGCGATGCATCGCCGGTTCACCCTTGGCGGTTTTGAAGTCACAACGCTTCTGGTCGGCACCTCGCCGGCCAATGACCTGCAATCGATCTTCGGGATGAATGTCAGCGCCGAAGAGTTTGCCGAGGTCAGCGCCGCCAATTTCATCTCGCCTGATCAGGCACAGTTTTTCTTCACACCGACCGTGATCAACACCGGGGCCGACCTGGTGCTGTTCGACACGGGGTTGAACGCGGCGGGCACCACCGGCGCGCTTGCGGCGGCGGGGTATACGCCGGATCAGATCGACCTCGTCGTGTTGACCCATATGCACGGCGACCATATCGGCGGAATGCTGTCGGACGGCCCACCGACTTTCCCCAATGCCCGTTATGCCACGGGCCGTGTCGAATATGACGCTTGGGCCGCCGCCGGCAATGACGGGTTCAACCAAAACGTGCGCCCGTTTGCCGATCAGATGACCTTCTTGGAGGACGGCCAAGAGGCCGCCTCTGGCCTGACCGCGATGGCGGCGTTCGGTCATACACCGGGCCATATGGTCTATCGGATCGAAAGCCAGGGCGAGGGCCTCGTCCTCTTCGCGGATCTCGCCAATCACCCGATCTGGTCGCTGGCCCGCCCGGATTGGGAGGTGCGGTTTGATATGGATAAAGAGGCCGCCGCAGCCAGCCGTCGACGTGTTTTGAGCATGATTGCGGCCGAACGCCTTCCGGCCATCGGCTATCATATGCCCTTCCCCGCCTTGGGTTATGTCGCGACCGATGGTGACGGGTTCCGTTGGGTTCCGGAAGCCGGGCAGCTTATGGGCTAAGCAGCAACCCGACCGGGGGGTCAGCTTGGGGAGACCGGCCAGCGGCGGCCCAAATCCTCAAGCCCATCGGCGATCAATTCGGCCAAGACGTCCATGTCGATATCTGCAAGCTTGTTGACATAAAGACAGGCCCGACCGGTTTTGTGCTTGCCCAACCGCGCCAAGAGTGCATCGCGTTCGGCATAGCCGGGCATGATGTAGAGCGAGAGATTTGATTTCCGTGGCGAAAACCCGGTGGCGAGGAAATCTCCCTCTCGGCCCGTGTCATACCGATAGTGATAGCGTCCATAGCCCACAATCGTCGGCCCCCACATAACCGGCGTCCAGCCTGTTACCTCGCGAAACAGCGCATCCAGCGCCAACCCATCGGCCCGGCGCACCGGATGTTCCACAGCCTCCAGAAAGGCGGTTACAGACTCGCCTGTTGGTTGGGTTTTGTTTGCCGTCATCACGCCCCCTTGCCACCAATCGTATAGGATTTGGCGTTTGGGCCAAAGTGGGCTTAGACACGATCCCCCCGGTCCAATCGTGCCAGCACCTCCGCTGCACCTTCCAAAACATGCGCCCGCCGTGTCGCATCCATCCGATCCCAGACCCGATACATCTGCGCCATACGCGGATTTGTCTCAAATCGGCGACGATGACGGTCCAGAAACGCCCAATATAAGAGGTTGAACGGGCAGGCCCCGACGCCGGTCTGCTGGGCAACCGAATACGCGCAGTCTCGGCAGTAGTCCGACATCTTGTTGATGTAGTTGCCGCCCGAAACATAGAGCTTCGACCCGACAATGCCGCCATCCGCGAACTGGCTCATCCCGATCACGTTCGGCGCCTCGACCCATTCATAGGCATCCGCGTACACAGCCAGATACCATTCATGCACCTGGTAGGGATCAATACCGGCCAATAGGGCGAAATTGCCCGTCACCATCAAGCGCTGGATATGATGGGCATAAGCCTCGTCCCGCGTTTGCTCGACCGCTTCGGCGACGCAACGCATGTCGGTCTCTCCGCTCCAATAGAACGCGGGCAGCGCCCGATCATGGCCTAGGGCGTTTCGGGTCACATAATCTGGCCCTTCTCGGAAATAGATGCCGCGCATGTATTCGCGCCAGCCGATGATCTGGCGGATGAACCCCTCCACGGCGTTGATCGGCGCTTGCCCCGCCCGCCAGGCCGCCTCCGCCGCGCCGCAAATCTCCTGCCAGGTCAGCAACCCAGCATTCAGATACATCGAGATCACAGAATGATAGAGAAACCGATTGCCGCTGAGCATGGCGTCTTGATAATCGCCGAATTTCGGCAAGGCGTGGGTGATGAAATGGTCAAGCGCCTGACGCGCCTCGGCCTGATCGGTGGCAAACCAAAACGGGCGCAGCGTGCCGAAGTTATCGCCGAAACGCGCCTCGACCAGCGCCAATACGGCGTCAACGGCCTCATCGGGCGCAAATCGCATCGGGCCATCAAAGTCGATGCTATCAGGCGCCGGTTTGCGGTTGTCATGGTCGTAATTCCATTGCCCGCCCGCCGGTTTGTCTCCCTCCATCAACAGCCCGGTTTTGCGCCGCATAAGGCGATAAAAGTGCTCCATTCGCAGTGCTTTGCGGCCCTCGGCCCAGGCGTCGAACTCTGCGTGCGACGAAAGAAACCGATCATCTGGGAACAGATGCACGGGCAAAGGGCTATCCTCTAACGCCGAGATCAAACGCCATTCGCCGGGCTCCGTCGCCAACACCTCTATCGCCCCTAACGCGGCGGCATGGCGAAGTAGTTCGCCAGTAATTGAGCCGGTGTTGTCCGGGTCATCAAGGCGCGTGTAGCGCACCCGCCAGCCGTCTTGCGCCAACCGCACGGCAAACTTCCGCATCGCCGCAAAGAGAAACGCGATCTTTTTCGGGTGATGGGGCACGTAACTGGCCTCGTCAGCCACCTCTGCCATGATCACGACATCGGATGTCTGATCGGCCTCGCGTAGTGCAGACAGATCCAGGCTGAGTTGATCCCCCAGGACTAGAACCAGCCTCACCACGGCACCGCCTGCCCGGTCCAATCAAAAAAACCGCCGGTATCGATCGGGGTCAGCCCGTCCATAACGTTCAGCAGGTTTTCGGCCGCTTCGGAGGCGGGAACAGACGGATGGCGCCCCAGGTATTTCTCTGTGAACGCCGTCTGCACCGTGCCGGGATGCAAGGCCACACAGATCGCCGGTTTCCGCGTTCGCGCGATCTCGATGGCAGAGGTCCGTATCACCTGGTTCAACGCGGCCTTTGCGGTTCGGTAGCTGATCCAACCGCCCAATCGATTGTCTCCGATTGACCCAACCCGCGCCGAGAGCACGGCGAAAACACTGCGCCGCTCCCGTGGCAGGAGCGCCAGCCCGTGTTTCAACACCAAAGCCGGGCCCAAGGCATTGAGCCGGAACTGATCAAGCATCGCCTCGGGTGACAGCGTCTTGAGGGTCTTTTCCGGCTCTGCCCCCGCGATCTCTAACGCGCCGCTCGCCACAACGATCCGGTCAAACGTTCCTTCCAACGCCCCGAGATGCGCCGCGACGTTGGCCTCGTCGGTCACATCCAGCCCGTCGCCGGAGCGTGAGAGGCCCGTCACCTCAGCCCCCCGCAGTCGCAGGGCTTCCGTCAGCGCGGAACCGATGCCGCCCGATGCGCCAATGATCAATGCGCGTTCTGTCATCCTTTGCCAGCTAGCCGGGTCGAACCACGGGTCAACCGCGCTGACCCAAAAAGGGGGTTTTCATCTGCGCCCGTGTTCGTAAACTGCGACCCATGACATCGCGCAGCCATATCGTTCCGACCGCCGCCCCTTTGGGCGCGCTCGACCTGCGTGGTCTTCTCCTTCTTAGCCGCCTCTGAGCGTGCCTTTCGGCGCGACCGCTCAGAGGAGGAATAGCGCCGAGTGACCCAGGCAATCTAAGAAGAGACATCATGCAGAAAGTGAACCTTGCCGAAAAACTGGCCATGTTCGACACCCATTGGGACCCCCATGTGGTGGCGACCTATAATGATAACGACGTTCTGATCGTGAAGTTTCAAGGGGAGTTCCCCTTCCACAAACACGCGACGACGGACGACTTCTTCCTCGTCATCGACGGCGAAGTGACGATGGAGTTCGAAGACCATGACCCCATCCGCTTCGGCCCCGGCGAAATCGTTGTTGTGCCCAAAGGCGTGATACACCGGCCACGCGCCGAGGAAGAGGCCAAAGTCCTCCTAATCGAGCCGACTGGCGAACCCAATTCCGGCGACGCAGACCGCGCGCCTGCCCCCAAGCCTTCTATTTGATGAGATGAAACCAATGAACACTGACAAAAACCGCGTGGTGATTTTCGACACCACCCTGCGCGATGGCGAGCAATCCCCAGGCGCAACCATGAGCCACGAAGAGAAATTGGAGATCGCGAGTCTCCTGGACGATATGGGCGTCGACATCATTGAGGCCGGTTTCCCAATCGCATCGGAGGGCGATTTCGCCGCCGTCTCCGAGATCGCGAAGAACGCCCAGAACAGCGTGATCTGCGGCCTGTCTCGCGCGAATTACAAGGATATCGACCGCTGTTGGGAGGCCGTGCGCCATGCCAAGCAGCCCCGCATCCACACCTTCATCGGCACCTCGCCACTGCACCGCGCGATCCCCAACCTGACCCAGGATGAGATGGCCCAACGCATCCACGACACCGTGACCCATGCGCGGAACCTCTGCGACAATGTGCAGTGGAGCCCGATGGACGCGACCCGGACCGAGTGGGATTACCTCGCCCGCGTGGTCGAGATTGCGATCAAGGCCGGGGCGACCACCATCAACATTCCCGACACGGTTGGCTATACCGCCCCGAACGAATCCGCCGAGTTGATCCGTCGGTTGATCGCCGAGGTCCCTGGCGCGGATGAGGTGATTTTCTCCACCCATTGCCATAATGATCTGGGCATGGCGACGGCCAATTCACTGGCAGCCGTTGAAGGCGGCGCGCGGCAAATTGAGTGCACCATCAACGGCTTGGGCGAACGCGCGGGCAATACCGCGTTGGAAGAGGTCGTGATGGCGATGAAGGTCCGCCACGACATCATGCCCTTCACCACCGGCATCGATGCGACCAAGATCATGAACATCTCGCGCCGCGTCGCCACGGTTTCCGGCTTCCCGGTACAGTTTAACAAAGCGATCGTCGGCAAAAACGCCTTTGCCCATGAATCGGGCATCCACCAAGACGGGATGCTGAAAAATGCCGAGACCTTCGAGATCATGCGGCCCGAGGATGTCGGCCTCAGCGAAACCAATATCGTCATGGGCAAGCATTCCGGCCGCGCGGCGCTGCGCTCGAAGCTGAAAGATCTGGGGTATGATCTGGGCGACAACCAGTTGAACGATCTCTTCGTCCGCTACAAAGAATTGGCGGACCGCAAGAAAGAGGTTTTCGATGACGACCTGGTCGCTCTGGTTTCCGACAGTGCCGCCACCGATCTGGATGACCATCTGCAACTGCAATCGATGACCGTAGTGTGCGGCACGGAGGGGCCGCAAAAAGCAACGATGACCATGACGGTCGATGGCGTCGAGAAATCGGTCGAAGCGACGGGGGACGGCCCTGTCGATGCGGCCTTTAACGCGGTCAAAGCGGTCTTTCCCCATGCTGCAACGCTGCAGCTTTATCAGGTGCATGCCGTGACTGAGGGCACCGACGCCCAGGCCACGGTCAGCGTCCGGATGGAGGAAGAAGGCCGGATCGCAACGGGTCAATCCGCCGATACGGACACCGTCGTGGCCAGTGTACGCGCCTATATCAATGCCCTCAACCGCCTGATCCTCCGCCGTGAGAAGGGCGCCGGCCATGACCTGCCGGAAGTGTCTTATAAAGACGTCTCTTGATGTGACTCAAACCCCGGGCGGGGCCGACCCCCACAGCCAAACGCCGCCACAAATCCTCTGAATGTGCGATTTGGCCCCACCCGGAACAGCGAAATAGCGCTGATCTGCGCTGATAACGCCCTTTACGGACGCGAAACAGGGTGCCTATATGCAGACCGGTTTGGCGCTGGTGAGTCTTCCCGCGCCTCTTTTGGACGTGACAGCAGGATTTTCCCCAAATATGGCCTTCGGACTTGGCAGCCTTTTCTCCGCCGATATGGCAATCGACCTCGGCACGGCAAACACGCTTGTCTATGTGAAAGGCAAAGGCGTGATCCTGAACGAGCCCTCCGTGGTGGCCTATCAAGTCAAAGACGGTGTGAAGAAGGCGCTGGCCTTCGGTGAAGACGCTAAGCTGATGCTGGGCCGGACGCCCGGTTCGATCCAAGCTATCCGACCGATGCGCGACGGTGTGATCGCCGATTTCGACGTGGCCGAAGAGATGATCAAGCACTTCATCCGCAAGGTCCATAAACGCACCACCTTCACCAAACCGAAAATCATCGTCTGCGTGCCCCATGGCGCAACGCCGGTCGAAAAACGCGCCATCCGTCAATCGGTGCTCTCGGCAGGTGCGCGCAAGGCCGGGCTGATCGCTGAGCCCATTGCGGCGGCCATCGGTGCAGGCATGCCCATCACCGATCCGACTGGCAATATGGTGGTCGATATCGGCGGCGGAACGACCGAGGTGGCCGTCTTGTCGCTGGCCGACATTGTCTATGCGCGCTCGGTCCGGGTGGGGGGCGACCGGATGGATGACGCGATCATTTCCTATCTCCGTCGGCAGCAAAACCTGTTGATCGGGGAGGCCACCGCCGAGCGGATCAAGACCTCCATTGGGACGGCGCGGATGCCCGATGATGGCCGCGGCGCCTCGATGCAGATCCGGGGCCGCGACCTGTTGAACGGGGTGCCGAAGGAAACCGAGATCAGTCAGGCGCAAGTTGCCGAGGCCTTGGCCGAACCGGTGCAACAAATCTGCGAAGCCGTCATGAGCGCGCTTGAAGCGACGCCGCCCGATCTGGCCGCCGATATTGTCGACCGCGGCGTGATGTTGACCGGCGGCGGAGCACTTCTGGGCGAACTTGATCTCGCGCTTCGTGAGCAAACCGGTCTGGCGATCTCGGTTGCCGATGAAAGCCTGAACTGTGTGGCGCTCGGTACAGGGAAAGCGTTGGAGTATGAAAAACTCCTCCGCCATGCGATAGATTACGACAGCTAGTCCGCCACCCGGCCCCTGACACCGCCGGATCGCAAGGATCAAAATGGCCCGGGATCGCAATGATCAAGCCTATGCCCGCCCCGTCCGGCGCCTGCTGCTGACGGTCGTTGTCCTATGCCTGGTGTCCCTCGTTTTGATCTGGCGGATCGACAATCCCAGGGTTGAACGGATGCGCGCCGAGATCATCGACCGGGTGGTGCCCAATATGGAATGGGCCATGGCGCCAGTCACCGGCATGGCGCGGATGCTGGATGACTTCCAAAGCTACACAAGGCTCTACGAGCAAAACCAGGAACTGCGCCGCGAGTTGCAGCAGATGCGGGCTTGGCGCGAGGCAGCCTTGCAACTGGAACAGGAAAACGCCCGGCTCCTCGATCTGAACCGGGTACAACTTGACCCCGAACTGACTTTCGTGACCGGCATCGTCTTGGCCGATAGCGGCTCGCCCTTCCGACGCTCCGTCTTGCTCAATGTGGGGGCGCGCGACGGCATTCTGGATGGCTGGGCCACAATGGACGGATTGGGCGTTGTTGGCCGGATCGCCGGCGTCGGCGAACGCACGGCTCGGGTTCTGCTTCTAACCGATAGCAATAGCCGAGTGCCGGTCACGGTGCAGCCCTCGGGCCAGCAAGCGCTTTTGCTTGGCGACAACTCCCTCGCCCCCGCGCTGGAGTTTATCGAAGACCCCGAAGATATTTCCGCCGGCGACCGGGTGGTGACCTCGGGTGATGGTGGTCTTTTCCCTGCCGGTCTTTTGGTCGGTCAGGTCGTGATGACCCCCGATGGGCGGGTGCGTGCACGGCTTGCGGCCGATTATGCCCGGCTAAACTTCCTTAGGGTGATGCGGAGCCACCCTGGCACCACGCTTAGCGATCCCGGCGGGTTGATCGGCCCACCTTGGCCGCTGCCTGACACCGAAACAGATGCCGCACCAATCAGTGCGCCGCTTCTGGAAACCGGTGAGTTGGGCCAATGATCGACCCGGTTACGCGCCATATCTGGACCTATCGGCTGATCTATCTCGCGTTGAGCCTGGTGGTCATGACCTACAAACTCTTGCCCCTTGGCCTGGGCAACATTGGCCTGCCTGCGCCCGACATCCTTCTGGCCCTCACTCTGGCATGGATCTTGCGCCAGCCCGCCGTTGTCCCAATGGCCTCCATTATCGTGGTTTTCCTGCTGGCCGATTTCCTGTTCCACCGTCCGCCAGGCCTCTGGACGGCCCTGGTGCTGCTGGTTAGCGAAAACCTCCGCACCCGTCGCGCACCGATGACCGCGTTTCCATTCCTTTTCGAGTGGGGTGCCTTTGCATTGGCGGTCTTTGGGCTGCTGATCCTCAACCGCGTGGCGCTTTGGGTGCTGATGGTCGATCAAACCACCCTCGGCCTGACCCTGGCACACGGGATTGTCACCGTCGCGATTTATCCGATCGTTGTCGCGGTCTCGAAATTTCTCATTGGCTTGCGTAAGCTAGGCCCGATTGACCCCGAGGCCGCCAAAGCCGCATGAAACGCTCGCCCAAAGAAACCGATGACAGCGCCCGCCTCGTTGGCCGCCGCAGCCTGGTGGTCGGTGGCCTGATGGCAGGCACCGGGGCCGTTCTGGCCGGACGAATGCGCTATCTGCAGGTGGAACGGGCCGATGATTTCCGGCTTTTGGCCGAAGAAAACCGGATCAACATTCACCTCCTGCCCCCTGCCCGCGGATTGATCTTTGACCGCGGAGGGACTCTTCTCGCGGGCAATGAGCAGAACTATCGCATCGTCATGACCCGCGAGGATGTGGACGATCTGGACGAGGTCCTCGCGCGCCTCACCGAATTGGTCAATCTGGACCAGGGCCGTCTGGAGCGCGCTCACCAAGAAATTCTTGAACGCCCGCCTTATGTACCCGTCACCATCGCAGATCGGCTAAGCTGGGAAGAGCTGTCAACCGTTGCGGTCAACGCCCCGGCCCTGCCCGGCGTCACCCCCGAGTTTGGCCTGAGCCGCATCTATCCGCTCGGTGCCGATTTCTCTCACGTGGTTGGCTATGTCGGCCCGGTCTCCGACTGGTATCTCGAGACAACTGGCGACACGGACCCTGTCTTGCAAATCCCTGATTTCCAAGTCGGTCGTTATAATGTCGAAGCCCGGATGGAGGCCGATCTGCGCGGCCAGGCTGGCAGCAAATGGGTGGAAGTGAATGCAGGCGGCCGGGTCATGCGCGAGCTTGACCGAGATGCCGCTAACCCAGGCTCGGATCTGCAACTCACCATCGATGCCGGTTTACAAAACTACGTCGAGGCCCGGCTCCATGGCGAAAGCGCGGGCGCCGTTGTGATGGAGGTTGAAACCGGCGAAGTCTTGGCGCTTGCCTCCGCCCCCACGTTCGACCCCAACCTGTTTGTGCGCGGCATCTCCACGACCAATTGGAACGCACTCAACACCGATCCTTACCGCCCGCTGGCCAACAAAGCGACGCAGGGCCTTTATCCGCCCGGCTCCACCTATAAAATGATCGTCGCGCTGGCCGCGCTTGAGGCCGGTGTGATCACGCCGGACGAAACCGTGTTTTGCGGCGGCTTCACCGAATTGGGCAACCGGCGTTTTCATTGCTGGCGCGGCGGCGGCCACGGCCACATGAATCTCATCCAGAGCCTCTCGCAATCCTGCGACGTCTACTACTACGAGCTGGCGCAACGGACTGGGATAGAGGCGATCTCCGCCATGGCGCGGCGCTTCGGCTGCGGAATCCGTCATGACATTCCGCTTTCGGGCGTGGTCACCGGGCTCGCGCCGACGATGCAGTGGAAGCGCGAAAATCGCGGCGAAGATTGGCTGGTCGGCGACACACTCAACGCCTCCATCGGGCAGGGCTTTGTCTTGACCTCACCCCTGCAACTCGCCGTCATGACGGCGCGGGTTGCCACAGGGCGCAATATCGTGCCGACCCTGGTGAAATCCATAGATGGGCGGGACAACGTACCGTCAGACGCCGAGGATCTGGGCCTGAACCCCGAAAATCTCGCTCTGGTCCGCCGCGGCATGTACGAGGTCAACAATTCCGGGCGCGGCACCGCCTATTCGAGCCGGTCAGTCGACGCGGCTTATACCATCGCGGGCAAAACCGGCACCAGCCAGGTCCGCAACATCACCGCTGCCGAGCGGGCGCGCGGTGTGATCCGCAATGCAGACCTGCCTTGGGAACGCCGCGACCACGCGCTTTACGTCGGCTATGCGCCCTATGAGCAGCCTCGATATGCAATCTCTGTGGTCGTTGAGCATGGCGGTGGCGGTTCAGCGGTGGCGGCGCCGATTGGCCGGGATCTTCTCTTGCGCGCTCAACATGGCGACGTGCCCCCACCCGAACTCTACCCGTCGGGACAGCGCCGCCGCATCGAAGACATGCATGAGCAAATGCCGCTGAGGCCCGCGACACCTCCCGAAGACAGCGGCGGGAGCAGTCAGGCATGAGTTTTCTGGAATATACGGTCAAATCCACGCCCTCCGGCCTGCGCAAATTGCTCTATCTGAATTGGGGTCTGGTGCTCTTGATCACCGCTGTGGCCTGCATCGGATTTCTGATGCTCTACTCCGTCGCCGGCGGCTCTATGAGCCCCTGGGTCGAGCCACAGATGCAGCGGTTTGGCTTGGGCCTGCTGGCCATGTTCATAGTTGCCATGACCCCAATCTGGTTCTGGCGCAACATGTCGGGCGTCGCATATGGCATCTCGATCCTGATGCTTCTGTACGTGGAGTTTTTCGGTGCCGTCGGTATGGGGGCGCAGCGCTGGATCGACCTGGGTTTCATGCGGCTGCAACCATCGGAACTGACCAAGATCACTATGGTGATGCTGTTGGCGGCCTATTACGATTGGCTCGACAGCCGGAAAATGTCGCGCCCGCTTTATGTGCTGATCCCACTCCTGATCATTGTGGTCCCAGCCATGCTCACGCTGCGCCAGCCCGATCTTGGAACGGCGCTCCTGCTGCTGATGGGCGGCGGGGCCGTGATGTTCCTCGCGGGCGTCCACTGGGCCTATTTCGCCGCCGTTGTCGCCGCAGGCGTCGGGGCAGTCAGCGCCGTCTTCGCCTCCCGCGGCACGCCCTGGCAGCTTTTGCAGGATTACCAGTACCGCCGCATCGACACGTTCCTAGACCCCTCGACCGATCCGCTCGGCGCGGGCTATCACATCACCCAGAGTCAGATTGCCTTGGGTTCCGGCGGGTTCTCTGGGCGCGGCTTCATGGAAGGCACGCAGAGTCGGCTCAACTTCCTGCCTGAGAAACACACCGATTTCATCTTCACCACATTGGCCGAGGAGTTCGGCTTCGTCGGCGCGGCCTCGCTTCTGGCGCTTTATCTGCTGATCCTGCTTTTCTGCGTCGTGACCGCCCTGCAGACCAAAGATCGCTTCGCGTCGCTCGTCACGCTCGGCATCGCGGTGGCGTTTTTCCTCTATTTCGCGATCAACATGGCAATGGTCATGGGCCTCGCGCCGGTGGTCGGCGTGCCCCTGCCCCTGGTCAGCTATGGCGGCTCGGCCATGTTGGTCTTGATGGTGGCCTTCGGTTTGGTGCAATCAGCGCATATCCACCGTCCCCGTTAAGGCCAAAACCTCCATGCCCAATATTCTCTTCGCCGCGCGCCCCGAGCGCTGGACCCAATATGAGCCGCATCTGCGCGAGGCCCTGGCCGAGGCCAATCTGTCGCACGCCAACCTGACGACCGAGGCCAATCCGGCGGAGGTCGATTACATCATCTATGCGCCGAACGGTGATGTGCAGGATTTCACGCCCTTTACCCGCCTGAAAGCTGTTCTGAACCTCTGGGCCGGGGTCGAGGATGTGGTCGGCAATGAGACTCTGACCGTGCCGCTGGCCCGGATGGTCGACTATGGGCTGACCGAAGGCATGGTAGATTGGGTCGTGGGCCACACCCTGCGCCACCATCTCGGCATGGATGCCCATATCCATGGCCAAGACGGGGTCTGGCGCGCGGGTATTGTACCGCCTTTGGCGCGCAATCGTACAGTGGCGATTTTGGGCCTCGGTGCGCTTGGCACGGCCTGCGCGACGGCGCTTGCCGGGCTCAAATTCCGCGTCACCGGCTGGTCGCGCAGCCCGAAAAACATCCCCGGTGTTGAAACGGGTCACGGCCCCGATGGGTTACAAAAAATCCTGAAATCGGCAGAAATTGTAACCCTTCTGCTGCCCGACACGCCCGCGACCGAAAACACACTCAACGCCGAAACCCTCGCTTTGATGCCCCGTGGTGCCGTCATCCTAAACCCAGGCCGCGGCCCGCTCATCGACGATGACGCGCTGCTCGCCGCACTCGATAGCGGCCAAATCAGCCATGCCACCCTCGATACATTCCGCATCGAGCCACTGCCGAAAGAGCATCCGTTTTGGGCCCACCCCAAGGTCACAGTTACCCCCCATATCGCGTCTGAGACCCGCGCCGACAGCGCCGCCCGCGTGATCATCGACAACATCCGCCGCGGCGAGGTCGGAGAGCCCTTCCTCCATCTTGTCGATCGCGATCTGGGCTACTAACCCCTTCTCTGCTTTCAAAATATCCCCGCCGGAGGCTCCAACCTCTGGCCAAATGCAGCACAGGACGAAAAGCCGGGACGTTGCAACGCTCTCGTGGCAACGCGGGCCAAGGATGGCTCCCGAAAGGGCCTGACGCGGCCCGCCGCCCCGCGCGTCAGCGCAATTTGGGAGGCACGTCCGGATCCATCCCCGGTGCCGCGCCCGGAACCTGAAGCGCCACCGGCTCCGGCAAGTCAAACCGCAGCCCAAGCCGCGCCAGCGAGGCGCAAATCGGATCATGGGCCGCGAAAAACCCGACATCCAAACTGCCTGCTTCGATGCCTGAAAAGGTCAGTGCTTCCGCGACGGCCTGGGCTAACCCGGCCTCCGCCTCGGGTGCCGCGCCCACAAATCCCAACAAATGCGCGCGCCGCCCGCTTTCATAGGTCACCCCTGCCAGATAGGCCAATTTGGCCATCCCTTCCGCGCTGGCCAGCTTGGCATCCAAGGCGGTAATCAATGCCTCTGGCAATCCGCGCGGTGCAAATACCTCGTCGGGCCGCTCTTCGGCCTCGCCCGGGGCGTTGGAAAGCGTTTCGGCCAACCAATCGACCGCGTCGGCCTCAATCAGAATCGACGAAGGCGCGACCCCGAGATTGACCCCCAACCCGATCCCTTGCCCCACCAACATCCCCGCCAAGGCGCGCCCTGACAAAGCCGCGTAAGGCGCCGTATCTCCGACGAACTCAGTCAGCCGCTCTTCCAGATCAAAAACCAACACAAAGTCCTGCCCTTCGACGGGAAACACCTGCGGCGTGATCTGATCCCCTTCGGCCTCGCGCTCCAATAACAAGAACAGTTCAGCACTGGCCAAGCGATCATAGAACCGCAGCCGCAACGCATCATCGCCCGGCGCGGCCTCCATCGCCGCATGGGCCTCATCAAGCATCGTCATATCGCCAATATCTCCGCCACGCGGGCCCGCAGCACCGGCAAAAGCTCCGCCTCGAACCAGGGGTTTTTCTTCATCCATCCGGTATTGCGCCAGGACGGGTGCGGCAAGGGGATCACGTCGGGCGCATGGTCGCGCCATCCGGCCACCGTCTCCGTGACGCCGCGCTTGCCGCCCAAGTGCCAGCCTTGGGCATACCCGCCAACCAAGAGGGTCAAAGACACATCTGGCAAATGCGCCAACACCCGCGCACGCCATGTTTCGGCACAAATCTTTGGCGGCGGCAAGTCACTGCCTTTGGCGTTGTAGCCGGGAAAGCAAAACCCCATCGGTACAATCGCCACCCGGCTTTTGTCATAAAACACATCCTCGCCGACGCCCATCCAGTCCCGCAACCGGTCCCCTGATGGGTCAGTGAAGGGCTTGCCCGATAGGTGCACTTTCATCCCCGGTGCTTGGCCAGCAATCAAGACTCGTGCGCCGGGCGCGAACCATACCACCGGGCGCGGCGCGTGACCGGTCTCCGTTGCCGCGAACCGCTCGGCGCAGATTGTGCAGCCCGCCAAATCGGATGTGAGCGCCTGAAAGGACATGGCCAAGACCTAGGGGCACGGCCCGCGAAAGGAAAGACTCGACATCGCTTCTATATTTCTATAAATCTAGAATCATGAAACAAACACCTCTCTCCCCACCCGCCCTCACCCTGGCCGCGACAGCTTTTGCCGCCCTCGGGTCGGAACAACGTTTGGCCATCCTGCGCCGTCTGGTCAGGGCGGGGCCGGAGGGCCTGCCGATGGGGGCTTTGGGCGCAGATGTGGGTGTTGAGGGGTCGGTCCTGACCCACCACCTGAAACAGTTGGTCAGCGCAGGGCTCGTGACTCAGCGCCGCGATGGGCGGCGTATACTCTGCTCGGTCGCCATCCAGCAGATCGAAGACCTCTCCAATTTCCTTCTCTCCGAATGCTGCGCCGACCAAGGCGGCCATCTCAAAGGCGTCACTCATGGCTGATCTGACACAACACCCCTCCCCGATCCGCGACATCTGGGCCCGGATCGACAAAGTGCTTTTGACCGGCCTAGCGATCATCGCCGTGATCTACGCCTTCGACCGGCCCAACACCGTCCCAACAGTGATGGAGACCGGCGAGCATTTCTTCGAGACCTTGCCCTATGTGCTCTTTGCCGTCCTGGCGATTGGCGTGATGAAAGCCTCCGGCTCCGAGCGCCTGCTGGATGGCGCGTTTCAGGGCCGCGAGCTTCGGATGATTGTCTTTGGCGCGCTTGTCGGCGGGCTTTCCCCTTTTTGCTCCTGCCAAGTGATCCCCTTCGTGGCGGCGCTTTTGGCGGCAGGCGCGCCTCTCTCGGCGGTTATGGCCTTTTGGCTGGCCTCGCCGCTGATGGACCCGGCGATGTTCGCGATCACCGCGGGCGGACTCGGGTTTGACTTCGCCATCGCCAAGACCGCCGCCGCAGTGGCCCTTGGCATCGCGGGCGGGTTCGTGGTGATGACCCTCGCGAAATCGCCGATTTTTAACGATCCGCTGAAAGCCAATGGCATCACCGGCGGGTGTTGTAGTGCGAAAAAACTCACCCTGAACTGGACATTCTGGACCGAGGCCTCGCGCCGCGCGGTCTTTGGCGAGGCCGTCTGGTCAAATCTGCTCTTCCTCGGCAAATGGTTGGCCTTGGCCTATCTGCTGCAGGCGCTTTTGATCCATTATGTCCCCGCCGAGTTGATCGCGGGCGTGATTGGCGGCGACGGGCTTGGCCCAATCTTGATTGCCGCCTTTGTGGGTGCCCCGGCTTATCTGAACGGCTACGCCGCTGTGCCGCTGATTGAAGGGCTCCTGACCCAAGGTATGAGCCAGGGTGCGGCGATGGCCTTTGTCATCGCCGGGGGGGTGAGCTGCATCCCCGCTGCCGTCGCGGTCTGGGCGCTCGTCAAACCGCGGGTTTTCGTGGCTTATCTCGGCCTGGCCATCGCAGGCGCAATCCTTGCCGGCATGGCTTGGGGTGCATTCGCCTGATCTCTTGTCTGGTATAGGCGCATCGGCAATCCCTGTGCGTGCACCAACGGCGGCGGAACATGCCCCGGCGCAGAAACGTCGTCACAAGCCATTCGCCGGCCTGCATCGGCCACGCGATCATCGCTCTTTGCCCGATAACCACCCCGAAAATTGTTGCGGAACCTGAAACAAGAGATGTGCGTTGGCCACAGCAACGCGGTAATATACCGAGATTGCGCCATGTTGATGCCACAATACGCGCGCCGGGCTTGGAACAAAGGACGATCACGGCCATAATGGCGCCCAATTGGAACCCTATGGTTAGGCCTGCGCAGCCGACGGGAAAGATGGGCGCGCAGCGACGGCAGATGCAGCAGCGGTGGGGCAAATTTGCTCGAGTTTATCAATGTTTCAAAGTCCTTTTGGACCGGCACACAGCGCAAGGTGATCCTTGATCGCGCCTCGTTTCGGGTCGATTTGGGGTATTCGCTTGGCATTCTGGCCCCGAACGGGACCGGCAAATCGACCGTGATCAACATGATGGCCGGTCTGGAAAAGCCTGATGAGGGCGAGATTGTTCGCGGTAGCAGCATCTCTTTCCCGCTTGGCTTCATGGGCGGCGTGATCACCAAACTGACCGCGACCGAGAACAGCCGATATATCGCACAGCTTTACGGGCTGGACCCCGACTATATCGAAGCTTTCTGCCGCTGGCTCTGTGGCTTGGAAGAATACTTTGACATGCCGATCGGCACCTATTCGTCGGGTATGCGCGCCCGGTTCAACTTCGCGCTGCTGCTGGCGCTCGACTTCGATATCTACTTGATTGATGAGGGCATGCCGCAATCGACCGACCCCGAATTCAACCGTCGTGCAGGTAGCATTCTGGCGGATCGGTTGAAGTCATCGACGGTTGTCATCGTCTCGCATCAGGCCAAAACACTTGAAAAATTTGCCCGTCGGGCGGCTGTGTTGAAAGACGGGCAACTCTATTCCTTCGACACGCTCGAAGAAGCAAAAAGGCTTTATGATTATGAAACCCAAGGGTAAAAAGTTTCGCATCCGCCGCAGCGCTTCTTCGTCGCAAAGCGCCCCAGCCCCGTCGACCGAGACCGAGTTGCTCGGCGAAGTCGACGATGGGTTTGGCGAGGCCCCGTTCCCGGGATCGGCGGCGCATGACCGGCAAGAGGCACCAGCGCAAGACGACACGCCGGAGAGTACGGAAACAGCCGGTGAAATCCCGCTAGAGCAAGAGCTCGCGGCCATTCGACAAGAAGGTTTGACCGGTCGGCAATTACGCATGGCCCGTCGCACGGCGCAAAAGCATGGCCTGCAGCCCGCATCGGATTTTGACGCGGTGCGCTTGTTGCGCCGCCAAGGGATTGACCCCTTTGCTCGAAACAACCTGTTGGAGCTGATCGTCAATGACGAAAATGGCAACGGCGCAGCCGCTGCACAGACCGGCGGCGTAGGGTCCGCAGCAGCCAAAGCGGCGACCAACCTGCCCGCGACCGTCCGTCAACCAAGCGTCCCCGGCCCCGTCGGGGCACCGCTCGACGAAGGCACCCGTGCCGCCGAGATTATGCGGGTACAACGCGATATCGCGGCGCGGCGGCGCAAACGCCTGGCGCTTTTGGCCACGCGGCTGATGTTCTTCGTGCTGCTGCCAACGTTTTTGGTGGGCTATTACTTCTTTGCCGTGGCCACGCCGCTGTTTTCGACCCATTCCGAATTTGTGATTCAGAAATCCGAAGGCGGTGGTGGCTCCGCTGGCGGCGGTCTGGCCGGGATGCTCGGCGGCACTAGCTTTGCCACTGTGCAGGAAAGCATCACCGTTCAAAGCTATCTCGAAAGCCGGGAAGCCATGCTCCGGCTTGATGAAGAACATGGGTTTCGGGCGCATTTCTCTTCGGAGCAGATGGACCCACTGACCCGCCTCGCGCCCGACGCGACAGACGAGGACATGTTTGACACATATCGGCGCAATCTGAGCATCGGCTATGATCCGACGGAGGGATTGATCCGGCTGGAAGTCATTGCGGGCGATGCCCAGACCAGCCAGGCCTTTGCCGCCGCTCTGATCGAGTATGCCGAAGAACGAGTGGATCAGATGAGCCAGCGCGTCCGCGAGGCACAAATGTCCGATGCAAGAAGCAGTTTCGAAGATGCCGAAGAGCGGATGGTGCTCGCACAGCAGCGGGTGATTCAGTTGCAAGAACAACGCGGCGTGTTGAGCGCAGAGGCCGAAGTCAGCGCGGTGTTCTCGCAGATCAACACGTTTGAACTGGAGCTGCAGCAAGAGCGCCTACGTCTCTTGGAACTGCAAAGCAACACGCGCCCGAACCAGACCCGAGTTGAGGTGGCCGAGCGCAACATTGCCCGACTCGAAGCGTTGATCGATGAGCTTAGGGGCGGATTGACTGCCACCGGCACGGGCGAGGTCTCTCTGGCGCGGATTTCATCGGAATTGGTGGTCGCCGAAGCTGATTTGCAGACTAGGCAGTTGATGCTGTCGCAAGCCTTGCAGCAAATGGAAACCGCGCGGCTCGAGGCAAATCGGCAGTCTCTTTACCTGTCGATCGGGGTCTTCCCCGTGGCGCCGGATGAAGCGGCCTATCCCCGCGCATTGGAGAACACGCTTCTTGCGTTCCTGGTCTTTTCTGGCATTTACCTGCTGATATCGATGACGGTTTCCATCCTCCGCGAACAGGTCTCAGCCTAGTCATGAAACATGTAGATATCGGGTCTTTGACCACCGGCAACGACCGTCCACTGACGCTGATTGCCGGTCCCTGCCAATTGGAAAGCGCCGATCATGCGCAGATGATCGCGGGCACCCTCAAAGAGGCCTGTGACAAGGCGGGGGCGCAATACATCTTCAAAGGTTCTTATGACAAAGCCAACCGCACCTCGATCAACGCCAAGCCCGCGCTTGGCATGGATGAGGGCTTAAAGGTTCTACAATCGGTGAAAGAGACGATTGGGGTTCCCGTTCTGACGGATGTGCATGGCCCCGCGCATTGCGCGCCGGTGGCCGAGGTGTGCGACGTCCTTCAGATCCCGGCCTTTCTTTGCCGGCAGACCGAGTTGCTGTTGGCGGCCGGCAAGACCGGCGCCGCGGTCAATGTCAAAAAGGGGCAGTTCCTGGCACCCTGGGATATGCCCAATGTGGTGGCCAAGATCGAAAGCACCGGCAACACGCGCATCCTTCTGACGGAGCGTGGCGTGTCTTTTGGCTATAACACGCTTGTGGTTGATATGCGGGCGCTACCGGAAATGGCCAAGACCGGCTATCCGGTGGTGATGGATGCGACCCATGCCGTGGCGCAGCCCGGCGGGTTGGGCGGCTCCTCCGGTGGTCAACGCGAATTTGCACCAGTCCTGGCACGCTCTGCGGTGGCGCTTGGGATCGGTGCGCTCTTCACGGAAACACATCAAGACCCTGACAATGCCCCCTGCGACGGGCCGAATATGATCCATTTGCACCAAATGCCTCACCTTTTGGATAGTTTGATGCGCTTCGATCGTCTGGCAAAAGCAGAGCCGATCCGTTTGTAACCAGCGAAAGCCACCCGAATGACCAAGCCCTTGCCGACCGTCACCCAAAACAGTTGGGCCTTCCTGCGCGATGCCATGGTTACGCCGACGGGGTTCCGGGAATATGATGCACGGTGGAAGTTTCCAGATGAGATCAACCTGCCCGGCATCACAGCGCTTGGTCTGGGCCTTGGCACGCAGATGTTTGAGGCCGGTATCGAACCCGTTATTGCGGTTGCAAATGACTACCGTGACTACTCGCTTTCGGTCAAAAACGCACTGATCCTTGGCCTGATGCAGGCTGGGGTTCATGTGAAAGACATTGGCCCGGCAGTCAGCCCGATGGCCTATTTCGCACAATTCCACCTCGATACGCCCGCCGTGGCCATGGTGACGGCAAGCCATAATCCGAACGGCTGGACCGGCGTAAAGATGGGCTTTCAACGCCCGTTGACCCACGGGCCCGACGAGATGGGTCGTCTGCGCGACATTGTTCTAAGCGGCGAGGGCGTGGCGCGGCCCGGCGGCGGTTATGAATTTGTCGACGGCGTGCGCGAGGCGTATTTGGACGATCTGGCGGGTGATTTCAAAATGACTCGCAAGCTGCGTGTCGTCTGTGCCACCGGCAATGGCACAGCCTCGGCCTTCGCGCCCGAGTTGTTTGAGCGGATTGGGGTGGAGGTTGTGCCCTCCCATAACCGGCTCGATTACAGCTTCCCGCATTACAACCCGAACCCCGAAGCGATGGAGATGCTCCACGATATGGCCGCTTCGGTCAAAGACTCCGGCGCAGATTTCGCGCTTGGCTTTGATGGCGATGGGGATCGCTGCGGTGTGGTCGACAACGAAGGCGAAGAGATTTTCGCTGATAAGATGGGCGTGATCATGGCCCGCGATTTGGCGAAGATTCACCCCGGCGCGACTTTCGTTGCGGATGTGAAATCCACTGGTCTCTTTGCCTCAGACCCGGAGTTGAAAAAACACGGTGCCAAGGCCGATTACTGGAAGACGGGTCACAGCCATATGAAACGCCGAGTCCATGAACTGGGCGCGCTGGCGGGCTTTGAGAAATCCGGCCATTACTTCCTCGCAGGCCCCATCGGGCGCGGATACGATTGTGGTATGCGGGTTGCGGTTGAGATCTGCAAATTGATGGATCGTAACCCGGATATGTCGATGGCCGATCTGCGCGGGGCCCTGCCGGTGACCTATGCGACTCCAACCATGTCACCCTATTGCGCGGATACCGAGAAATACGAGGTGCTGGAGCGTTTGGTCGACAAACTCGTTGCTCGTCATGCCGAGGGCGGCAGTTTGGGCGGCGTCAAAATCGCCGATGTCGTCACGGTGAACGGCGCGCGGGTGATGCTGGAGAATGGCGGTTGGGGGCTGGTTCGCGCGTCGTCGAACACGCCCAATCTGGTGGTGGTCTGCGAAAGCCCGGAAAGCGAGGCGCAGATGCGGGCGATCTTCGAAGACATTGATGCGGTGATCCGCACCGAGCCTGCCGTCGGGGACTACGACCAGACAATCTGACTTCCCCGCCGCAGGAAATCGGCCTAGACAAGCGGGACATTTCAACAACGCCCGTTTGTCTAATGCGTCTTTTTCTGATCCTCTACCTCGCTGTCGTCCTGCCCTTCATCGCGCTGGCTCAAGACACCGCACAGCAACCCGACGGCGCGATCTCCGTCGAAAGCGACATCCAGCAAGACACCGCGATTGCCACGCGCATCCGCGATATTCTGCGGCAGTTGGAGGGCTATGAAAATGTCAGTGTCTCCGTCGCCGATGGCATCGTTACATTGCGGGGGACTGCCCTTGAGACGGCACAAATCGAAGCGCTGAATGGGCTCGTGGGTCGGGTCGAAGGCGTTGTGGCGATTGAAAACGCTGTCACCGAGACCACCGATGTGGTCGAACGCTTAAACCCCGCCATTGAGCGCATTCAAGCTCGGATCGAGCAGTTCTTGGCCAAACTGCCCTTGATCCTGGTGGCCGTCGCGGCGGGCATCTTGGTCTTGCTTCTCGGCCTCTATTTGGCGCGTCTGAAGAACCCCTGGGATCGGCTCGCGCCAAACGCCTTTATTGCGGATATCTACCGGCAGGTGATCCGTCTGCTCTTCGCGGTCTTGGCGGTTGTGCTAACACTGGATCTGTTGAACGCCACCGCCCTTCTGGGCACGATTTTGGGCGCCGCCGGGATCGTCGGTCTCGCCATCGGGTTTGCCGTGCGCGATATGGTGGAGAACTTCATCGCCTCGATCCTCTTGTCGATCCGTCAACCGTTCCGCCCCAAGGATTTGGTCGAGATCGAGGGCGATATGGGCCATGTGATCCGCCTGACCTCGCGTGCGACGATTCTATTATCGCTCGACGGCAACCATATCCGCATCCCCAACTCGACCGTGTTCCGGGCTCGGATCATCAACTACAGCCGCAATGACGAACGCCGCTTCACCTTCGTCCTCGGGGTCGACCCCAACGCCGATATTGCCGAGGCGCAGCGGATCATCCTGGATGCGTTGAAAGAGCTGCCCTTCCTTTTGGAAAGCCCCGGCCCCGGTGTTTGGGTCAACGAATTGGGCGACAGCACCATCTCCATCACCGGCGCGGGCTGGGTGATGCAGCACAAGACCAGTCTGGGCATGGCCAAGGGCGAGGCGATCCGGATTGCCAAGGCCCGCCTGGAAGAGGCCGGCATTATGCTGCCAGAACCGACCTACCGTTTGATCAGCGACACCACGATCCGGCAAGCGCCGTCGGACACATCCGCCAAGGACACCACAGCACCACCCACCACACCTGCGGAGGTGCAGGACGTCCACGCCGAGGAATCAGAGGCGCTGGAACGGATCGTCGACGCCGAACGGGAGGCATTGGGCGATGACGACCTTTTGGCGCGCGAGGCCCCGCAAGAATAGTCCAGCAAATCTGGTGAATTTTTGCACACCAGGGGCTTGATCCTCCGCCCGTCGCGGCGTAACTAGCGCGTCACAGTTGGGGTGTAGCCAAGCGGTAAGGCAGCGGTTTTTGGTACCGTGTACCGTAGGTTCGAATCCTACCACCCCAGCCACACGCTTCAGGGCATTTATGACCAGTTGGTTTGCCTCGACCTTCCGAAGACAATTCAACGATCTTCTTTCGCTATCGTCGAACTGAGCTGCGACTCGGTCGCTGGAAATACCCAGTTCTTTGCCTTTAGCTCGGCTGCCATTTTCACCGTTTCCCATTTTTGGAGGTTTCCTGTTCAGAGCTGATCTATCGCGAGTTCTGGCAGAACCGTCTCCTGGGATATGGCACACACAAGTTAGTGGCTTCCGCATCAGGGCTTACGATACACTCCCTCGTCCAAGTTCCTTAGTCTGCGCGACACAGCGCTCTTGCAGCGCAACGATCTTGTCGATTTAGAGATGGCAACAGCCCTCTAGCGCATCTGGAACCGCGCACGCTCGGCGAGTCCTAACTGGCTGATGGCCCGGCATGCGGCAGAGATACAGTGATCGGTCGACCAAGGTCGCCATAATCGAATTCGGGCAACACCGCCGACAGCGCCGTCGCCGGTAGAAATGGGGCTGTAACATGCCTCGGCTGTGCCCGTTCGCACGTGAACGTGTTCGAGTCGAGCGCGCTGTGTCAGGCATGGTGCCCTTGTCGATGCAAAACGGTCCGCGCGCCTTGACGTAAATCATGGTGAGATGCCGCTTTGGGCAGCGATATACTGACCCGGAATGACAGCGATCCACCGCCAACCCGTGTATCGGGCCAGCCGGGATGCGTTCACTTGCACTGAGAGTCGATGCAACCGAAAGGGTTTGGCGGTGAAGGATTCGCCCATACGAGACATATCAAACTTGGAACTGGCCCATGCCGTGGATGCCGCGCAGGCATTTGAGGCGCTTGGATCGCAGCAAGCGGGTTTACCAAGGGCAGAGGCCAAGCGCCGGTTGGACGTGTTTGGCCGCAATGAGCCGCCGGCGCGGAAACGGAAGAGCGCTGTTCTGCGGTTTCTTCAGCATTTCAACCATGTGCTGATCTATGTCCTGATCGGGGCCGCCATTGTCACCTTTCTGCTCGGTCACCCGATCGACACCGGCGTCATCCTGGCCGTCGTCGTTGCCACGGCCATCATTGGGTTCGTGCAGGAGGGCCGCGCTGAAAAGGCGATGGAGGCGATCCATGACATGCTTGCGCCGCAGGCCGCCGTGCTGCGCGACGGGCAACGGATCTCTGTCGATAGCGCCGAGGTGGTGCCCGGCGATGTCGTGCTTTTGGAGGCAGGCGACAAACCGCCCGCGGATCTGCGCCTGTTTCAGACCCACGGGCTTCAGGTGCAAGAGGCCATGCTCACAGGCGAATCCGTGGCCGTCGAGAAAGGTGTCGATGCGGTTGCGGCGGAAGCTTCTTTGGGAGACCGGCGCGGCATGGTGTTCGGCGGCACGCTGGTCACAGCGGGTCAGGGGCGTGGCGTCGTCACGGCAACCGCGCACCGGACCGAGATCGGGCGGATCAGCGGGATGCTGTCAGATGTCGAGGAACTGACCACGCCGCTGGTTGAACAGATGAACGCGTTCTCGCGCTGGCTGACGCTGTTTATTCTGGCGGTCGCGGGCGTCTTGCTTGTCTTCGGGTATTTCGTCGCCGGGTACGAGTTCTTCGAGCTGTTCATGGCTGTGGTGGTGCTTGCGGTCTCGGCCATCCCCGAGGGGCTGCCAGCCGTCTTGTCGATCACTTTGGCAATCGGCGTGCAGGCCATGGCCCGGCGGCACGCGATTGTGCGACGCCTGCCCGCCATCGAAACCGTGGGATCGGTCTCGGTGATCTGCACCGACAAGACCGGCACCCTGACCCGCAACGAGATGGTGGTCACCACGGTCGCAACGGCGGGCCGGGTCTTTGAGGTCGATGGCGACGGCTACCACCCAGATGGGCAGGTGTTCCACAATGACCAGCCGGTGAGCCCCGGAGAACACGCCGCGCTGCACGAGTTGGCCACAGCCGCAGCGCTTTGCAACGATGCGGAATTGCAGGAAATCGATGGGGTTTGGACAGTCAGCGGCGACCCGATGGAAGGCGCATTGCTGAGCCTGGCTTCGAAAGCCTGCCACGGGTTGGACGAGATCGGGGAAACATGGTCCCGGCGCGATCTCATTCCCTTTGACTCGCGCCACCGCTTCATGGCGAGCCTTGAGGAAGGCACCGACGATACAGTCGTCGCCTTCGTAAAGGGCGCACCTGAGCAGGTGCTTGCGATGTGCACAACCGAACATGGCGTGGATGGCACAACCACGCCTCTGAATCGCGAACACTGGGCTGTCATCGAAACGGAGTTGGCAGGCCAAGGCCGCCGCGTTCTGGCGTTTGCCAGCCGAAGGATGGACGCAGGCACTGCTGAACTCAGGAACGAGGATATCGACGGCACGCTGACCTTCCTCGGCCTCGTTGGCATCATTGACCCGCCCCGCAGCGAAGCCATCGAGGCCGTCGCCGAATGCCGCGGCGCGGGGATCGCCGTGAAGATGATCACTGGCGATCATGCGGGCACAGCCGCTGCCATCGGGCGGGAGATCGGGCTGGCCCATGGCGGGGCGGTCATCACCGGCGCGCAGATCGACGAGATGGATGATGCAGACCTTGCCAGTCATGTCCTTGACGTCGACATCTTCGCGCGCACCAGCCCTGAGCACAAACTGCGCCTGGTGCGCGCGTTGCAATCCCATGGCCTGTCAGTCGCGATGACGGGGGACGGTGTGAATGACGCCCCGGCCCTGAAACGGGCCGATGTGGGCATTGCCATGGGTCGCAAAGGGTCGGAGGCCGCCAAGGAAGCCGCCGATATCGTTCTGGCAGACGACAACTTCGCCTCCATCGCGGCCGCAGTGCGCGAAGGCCGGACCGTGTTCGACAATATCAAGAAGGTAATCAGCTGGATTCTCCCCACATCCGCAGGCGAGGCCCTGACCATTGTGGCGGCCCTCCTGCTCGGCCTCGCCCTGCCGATCAGCCCGCTGCAGATCCTCTGGGTGAACCTTGTCACCGCCATCACGCTTGGCATCGCGCTGGCCTTCGAACCAACCGAAGAAAACACTATGCACCGCCCACCCCGCGCCCGCGATGCGCCGATCCTGGGCCCAGAGCTTGTCTGGCATATCGTGCTGGTCTCGGGCCTTTTCCTGGCCGGCGTCTTCGGGATCTTCAGCTATGCGCTGAACCAGGGCTATGACATCGCCTTGGCACAGACGCTCTCGCTGAACACGTTGGTGGTGCTGAAAATCTTCCACCTGTTCTTCATCCGGAACATCTATGGCACCTCGCTGACCTGGGAGGCCGTGCGGGGTACACGGGTCGTCTGGCTTTGTGTGATCGCGGTGACCATCCTGCAACTCGCGGTCACCTATCTGCCACCGCTGCAAATCGCGTTCGGCACCGAGAACGTCTCGGTCTTGGATGGGCTGATCATCGTCGGGATCGGCGTCGTGCTGTTCGTTCTGCTCGAACTGGAGAAACAACTGGCACTGACCATCGGCTCCCGACGTCAGCCCGCAACACCCGGTGCGTGAAGTGGACAGAATGTCAAACCTCAAAGGAGGAACCAACCAATGTGACTGGCCCCGAACCCGTTTGACGGTTTGCTGCACCATCGCCGCCGATAACGGCGCGCGCCCAGCACAGTCACGGGCCGTCCCCGCTAACCCATGCAGTACGGTCGGTTTTCCGACGTAACTCCTATAGATCCCGACAAAGGAGGCCTCATGCCCGTTCAATCCCTCCGCTCTTTCGCCTCTGGCGCGTACAATGGCCTGTTCGGCGGTGCCACGGCCTGCGTCATCCTGATAGGTGCCGCCCTATCCTCCGCCGATGCGCAACCCCTTCAGGAGGCCGCAGCTGGCATCGTCGGTGAGGAGCGTCACGCCGCCGATGCGCCGGCCCTCTCCGCGATCCTTCTGCGCGATGGGCAGATATTGGCGCATGTTGTGGACGGGCATGCTGACCCCGCGATGGGCATCGACGCGAGCCTTGATACGGGTTTCCCGGCGGGGTCGGTGACCAAGATCCTCACCGCCGCGCTTGTGATGACCGAAGTCGATGCCGGTCGACTGGATCTCGACGCACCCATTGCTGAGCATATCCCGGCTGATTTGCGCCCCATGGATGCGGATGGGGCTGAGGTCGAGGTGACACTGCGCCAGCTTCTGTCGCACAGTTCCGGCCTGCCGGTGACTTGGGACGGCTTTCCACCCTATCCGCCGGTCGAGAGCCGGGAGGCCTATATCGCCGCATCGCGGACCATCGTGCATCCGCCGGGCGACCGGCTGGTTTATTCCAATGTCGGGTTCGTTCTCGCCGGAGAGGTTGCGGCAGCCTCCGCCGGGATGACCTTTGAGGACTTGGCGCAAGATCGGTTGCTCACGCCGCTCGGCATGACACAATCCTCTCTTGGCCGAGCGGAGGACTATGACGGCCCGCTTGCGGCCGGTCATGCACGTGCTGGCGACATGCTGGAACCGGAACCGCATCTTGATCTGACGGCGCTTGCCGCCGCTGGAAGCCTGCTGACGACTCCGGGGGATCTCGCGCGTCTGGCAACCATGTTCCTCAACGATGGTGTCTTCGAAGGCCGCAGAATTCTGAGCGCGGCAGCGGTTGATGAGATGATGACCATGCAAGCGCGTGCCCATCCCGATCTCGATGAAGGGTTCGGGCTTGGCTTCGGTGTCCGGATGGGGGAGGCCGGTCGCAAGGTCTGGTGGGATGGCACGACGACCTGGGGGGCCGCCCATTTCGCGCTGTACCCGGACTCCGGCACCGCCGTCATCGCAATGACGAATGTGGCCGACAATCATCCGACATCGGTGTCTGGGCGCAGGTTACTTGAGCTTGCTATACCCGACCTTGCAGCCGGACCGCCGCCTGACATTCCCATAGATGAGGGGATCGACGGGTATTATCTCGCGATCGATCTGGTGGATCCCGATCTATGGTTCTTCGCCTATGCAATGCCGTTGAGAGTGCAGTCCGACGCAGGGTCGGCCCGCCTTACGTCCGGGCTTACCGATCCGTTAACGCTGATCCCCTCCGCACCGCAGCGGTTTCGCGTCAACGGCGGCATTCTCGATGGGGCCACAGCCCTCGCGACAGGGGATCTGCTGCAGGTCGGCCTCGTGCGGGCTGAGCGCCTGCCGGCCCTTCTGACTCCGCCGGCGCTTATGACCTATGCTGGTGCGCTGGTCCTGGCGGTGCTGTTCGGCCTCTGGCTTGGCATTCGCGCGGTTTGGCGTCGTTTCCGCCGCGCGTGCGCAAATTGAAGTCAGGGGCGATGGCCGATCGACGCGTATCGCAGTGATTTCGGCATAGGCGCGGAAGCATTGCTTTCCTGAACCGGTCGAACTGGCCCGGCTCTTGCTGATCCAATGCGAGGAGGTCAGCCAATATCGAGTGCGCCAGTCCGCTCAGCCCACACTGTCATGTCATGTGCTCCTCAAGCGATACAACTCAATGCGGTTGTGCCACACCAGACCCTGCACAATACACGGGCTCAACCAATTGACATCCGACACGTAGGCGCAACCTGCGCGTCGGTTGCTACGAAAGGTTTGACCGGAAATCAGGCCGTCGCGAGTTCCTGAATACACGCGCATGAAAAATCATGTTCTGACCCAGCTATAAGTCCGTCGGGTGGATTGAGGTGGTCTATGGAAAGTCATCTATGAACTTCGCAATGCGCCCAGCACGTCGCCTGCGGACCCAGAAAGAACTCAGGTCACCGCTGCCTTCAATGCAACAAGCTTGTTATTCAAATGGGCCTTTAACAAGGTGCTCAGGCGTGGTCCGTCGCGGTTTTCCACCGCCTCCATTATGCCGCGATGTTCTTCGACGGCTTGGGCCCAGCGGCTGTCCGAGACATTAGCCAAGAGACGGGCACGCTCCACCCGCGAGGACAACATCGCGTAGTGCTGCGCCAGGACCGGATTGCGAGCCGCAGCCATGAGGGCGGCGTGGATGTCGTGATTGGCCTGAAAATAGGCCGGCCTATCGCCAGCGTCATAGTGGCGGAACATATCGCGATGGCGGGCCACAATCTGGGCCATTTCGTCATCACTCGCCCGTTCGCAGGCCAACTCGCCTGCGAGACCTTCCAGAACCGCAATCACCGGAAAGGCGGCTTCGAGCTCTTCCATCGTCACGTTGGAAATCCGCGCGCCCCGGTTCGACTCGAGGATGACCAGCCCCTCATTGGCCAGCACTTTTAATGCTTCGCGCAACGGGGTGCGGGACACGCCGAGATTTTCGCACAACTCCCTCTCTGGCACCTTTGCGCCAGGTTCGAGTGAGCCCTCGACAATGGCTTGCCGCAAGCGGGTCACAAGCTCTTCATGAAGCGACGGCCGAGCGAGCGGGGTCGACAGGTTCATACTATTGGCCTCCCTCTGCCAGAGCCATTTCAAGCACGCGCGCGACGTGGATGGCCGTGCGGTTTGCTCCATCGGCGATCTGATGCCGGCAAGACGTGCCATCGGCGACAATCAGTGTGTCGTCAGATGCTTGTCGTACAGCCGGCAGCAGATCGGCCTCAGCCATCTTTAGCGATACGTTTATCGTATCGCGACCATAGCCGAAAGCCCCGGCCATGCCACAACAGCTGGTCTCGACCACCTCCACTTCGGCCTCGGGAATCTTGCCAAGTGCCGCCTGCACATCCGGCATCACTTGGTGCGCTTTCTGATGACAATGCCCGTGCAGCAGGATTTTCTGACCCAAAGGTCGCAGTGGCAGGTCAACCTCATGCTTGACCAGATACTCCTCCAGCAGGAATGCCTGAGCGGCGACTGTCTCCGCCCGCCCGTCTGTGATCAGCGCCGGAATCTCGTCGCGCAGGGTGAGGAGCGAAGACGGTTCCAACCCGACAATAGGAACACCAGCCTCGGCATGGGGCAGAAGCGCGGCAACCAAACGCTCGGCCTCAATGCGGGCCTCTTCCACAAGGCCGACCGACAGAAGCGTCCGACCGCAATCCAGAGGGCGACCGCCATCAATCGGCGTCGCGACCTTCACCTTTAGACCCGCCGCTTGTAGCACCCGGCCCGCCGCGCGCAGGTTTTCCGGTTCGAAATAACGGTTGAACGCGTCCGCGAAGAGGATGACATCGGGGTTCGGATCGGCGAACTCCGCGTCGCGGAACCGGTTGGCCGACCAGGTCGGTAAGTCGCGGGCGGCTGCAAATCCGGTTATCCCCTCGGTCAGTTTCGCCAGGCCCGGTATGCGATTGCGCAGATTCATCAGCCACGGCACGCGCGCCGCCCAGGGGGCATAGTGGGGCATGTAGCCCACCAAACGGTCATGCAGGCTCAGCCCGTGCTTCTCCACCCGCGCTGCCAAAACTTCGGTCTTCATCCGCGCCATATCAACGCCGGTCGGACATTCGCGTTTGCAGGCCTTGCAGGACACGCAAAGCTTCATCGTTTCCGCCATCGCATCGGATGTCAGGGCGTCCGGCCCAAGCTGCCCCGAGATCGCTAGACGCAGGCTGTTGGCGCGACCGCGCGTGACGTCCCGTTCGTTCCGGGTCACACGATAGGAGGGGCACATGGCCCCGCCCTTCAGCTTACGGCAAGCGCCATTGTTGTTGCACATCTCGACGGCGCCTTGGAAACCACCACCGGCGCCGGTCCAGGCGGACCAGTCGAAGGCTGTCTTCAGGGCGGGGACGGTGTAGTCGGCGCTATAGCGGAACAGGCTGCGGTCATCCATTTTGGGCGGATCGACGATCTTGCCCGGGTTCAACACCCCATCCGGGTCAAACCGCTGTTTCACATCGCGGAAGAGATCGGTGATCTCGGTCCCGTACATGCGTTCGTGAAACTCCGAGCGAACGATCCCGTCGCCATGCTCACCCGAATGCGACCCTTTGTATTCGGCAATCAGCGCAAAGGCTTCTTCGGCGATGGACCGCATTTTCTTCACATCGTCTTCCAGCTTGAGGTTCAGGACCGGTCGCACATGTAAGCACCCGACAGACGCATGCGCGTACCAGGTGCCTTGGGTCCCGTGACGTTCAAAGACCTCGGTCAGCCGTGCGGTGTAATCGGCCAGGTCAGTCAATTCGACGGCGCAATCCTCGACGAAGGAGACGGGTTTGCCGTCCTGCTTCATCGACATCATGATGTTGAGGCCGGATTTGCGCACCTCTGCAATCTGGCCTTGCAGGCGTTGGTCAGTGATCGGCTTCACACCGCCCCAGTTGCGGCCTTCGCCACTCCAGGAGAACCCAAGGTCGCCCATCCGCTCGGTGATCTCGGCCAGTTTGCGGGCATTGGCTTCGGCCGAGCCTTCGTCAAACTCCACAAGCAACAGCGCGGCGGGATCACCCTCAACAAAGGCCTCGATCGTGCGCCGGAAGAGCGGGATTTGCCGCGACAGGCCGATCATCGTGTTGTCGACCAGCTCCACGGAGAGCGGGTTTAACGCCACCAGATGCTGGGTTGCATCCATTGCTTGATAGAAGCTGGGAAAATGGCAAACCGCCAGAACACGTTCCCCCACCAGCGGCCAGAGCTTCAACTCAATGGCCGTAAAATAGGCCAGCGTTCCTTCGGAGCCGACCAAAAGATGCGAGAGGTTTATCGGCGCATCTCCTGGCACCAGGGCGTCAAGATTGTAGCCACCAACCCGGCGGTTCAATTTGGGAAAGCGCGTATCGATCAGATCGCCATGGGCCGCGCCGAGCCGGAGCACATCGTCCACAATCGCTTGCGCGGGATGGTTCGACAGTGCACCGCCCGGTACCTCACCAAATCGCGCCTCGGTGCCATCGGCCAGGATCGCATCAATGGCGCGAACGTTTGAGCGCATGGTGCCATAACGCAGAGATCGCCCGCCGCAGGAGTTGTTGGCCGCCATGCCGCCGATGGTCGCCCGCGAGGCCGTGGAGACATCGACGGGGAACCACAAGCCATGGGGTTTTAGCGCGCGGTTCAAATCGTCCAGCACAACGCCTGGTTCAACGATGGCCCGACGCCCCTCGACGTCAATCTCGAGAATGCGGTTGAAATGCTTGGAGTTGTCGAGGATCAGCCCTGAATTGACCGTCTGACCACATTGGGACGTGCCGCCGCCGCGACCGGTCACGGGCAGGCCAGCCGCGCGCGCGGCGGCGAGGGCGGCCGAAACATCGTCTTTGGAGCGGGGAATCGCCACAGCCGAGGGCATGATCTGGTAGATCGAGGCATCCGTCGAATAACGCCCTCTAGAAAAGGCATCTTCGAGGATTTCCCCTGAAAACCGGCCCTTTAGCATATCTAGCGGCATGTTTTTCTCCTCCCCAGTACGGTGGCTTGACAGCTCATCTTTTCAAATTGTATTCATAATTCAAGATTATGCATTCGGCAATACATGTGACTGTGTTTGAACCGGATCAATGTGGAGGATTATCAATGACATCGAGAAATGCCGGTCGGCACTTTCTGCAAATTCCCGGTCCAAGTGCGGTGCCTGACCGTATTTTGCGGGCGATCAGCGCGCAAACGATCGACCATCGCGGCCCGGATTTTGCGGCGGTGGGGCAGGCTGCGCTCGACGGCATGAAGTCGATCTTCAGGACTGAGGCTGGGCAGGTCATTATCTATCCCGCGTCCGGCACCGGCGCTTGGGAAGCGGCACTGATCAATACACTCTCTGAGGGCGATCGGGTGCTGATGTATGAGACCGGCCATTTCTCGACACTCTGGATGAAGATGGCGGAACGGCTTGGCCTGGCGCCGGAATTCATTGCGGGCGATTGGCGCGGCGGGGCAGATCCCGAAGCCATCGCGGCCCGGCTCCGCGAGGATAAAGCCCACGAGATCAAGGCGGTCTGTGTGGTGCATAACGAGACGTCCACCGGGTCGGTGTCGCCGGTCGCCGAAGTCCGCAGCGCGATGGATGCCGTGGGTCATCCGGCACTTTTGATGGTCGACTCTATCTCGGGCCTGGCCTCGGTCGATTTCCGGTTCGATGAATGGGGCGTGGATGTCTGCGTCTCGGGCTCGCAAAAGGGTCTGATGCTGCCGCCGGGGATTTCGTTCAACTGCGTCAGTCCAAAGGCGATGGAGCTGTCACGCACGGGTGGGATGCGCCGGTCCTACTGGGACTGGCAGGACATGACCGGCCCGAACGCAACCGGATACTTCCCCTACACACCCGCCACCAACATGCTTTACGGCCTAAACGAAGCGGTCGCGATGCTGCATGAAGAGGGGCTGGAGAATGTCTTTGCCCGTCATGCCCGCCACGGTCGTGCCACCCGCGCCGCCGTGCGGGCCTGGGGTCTTGAGGTGCTCTGCCGACAGCAGGGGCAGGAAAGCGGTGTTCTGACCGCGGTGATGATGCCCGAGGGCCATAGCGCCGATGCGTTCCGGGCAACCGTTTTGAAGAACTTCGACATCTCGCTTGGCAATGGCCTGTCGAAAGTGGCTGACCGCGTCTTCCGCATCGGGCATCTGGGCGATTTCAACGATGCGATGCTCATGGGCACGTTATCGGGGATCGAAATGGGCCTGTCGAAAGCAGGTATCCCGCATTTGAGCGGCGGCGCGGCAGCGGCGATGGCGGTCCTGGAGGAGGACCTTCCACGCAACCTCGCCGCGGAGTGACGATCTAAGGGGCGCGCCATCTCGTGTGGCACCGGGGCGCCCTCTCAAACACATGCCGCACATCCCTGACAGATTTCTTGGAGGAGAGAATATGTTGTCCCTGAAAACCGCCACCGTTGCTGCCTTTGTGGCCGGTACTGTTCTAGCGGCGCCCGCCGCGATGGCGCAGGACTATCCGTCCCGCACAATTGAGGTCATCCATTCCTATGGCCCCGGCGGCGGCACTGACCGGTTCATCCGCGCCGTCGGCGTGCCCTTCGAAGAGATCGCCGGCCAGTCGATGGTGCCGATTTCAATCCAAGGCGGGGGCGGCATGCCGGCCTATGCCAACTTCCAGCAGCGTCGCGTTGATGGCTACACGCTGATGGCCATCAGCCCCGATCAGATCATCGCCCATGTGCTGGGCCGGATCGAGATGGACTCGTTCCAGCCGCTGGCGCGAGTGCAATATGATCAGGGTATGATCCTGGTCCCGGCCTCTAGCCCGTTCCAAACAATCCAAGAGTTCATGGAGCATGCCCGTGAAAACCCAGGTGAGTTGAACGTTGGGATCACCAACGCCGCAGGGTTCGACGACACCGTCATGGGTCTTTGGAACATCGAAACCGGGGCTGAGGTCACAACCGTTCCTTTCGGCTCGTCCGAGATGGTGTCGAACACGCTTGGCGGCCAGGTCGATGCCATGCATGAGGAATACGGCCCCGCCCGTGGCCTGATCGACTCCGGCGACATGCGTCCGCTGGTCGTCTTCTCCGACGAGCGCCTGCCGGTGCTGCCCGATGTGCCGACGGCCGTTGAACTCGGCTATGACGTGACGCTTGGACGCTGGCGGGCCTTCGCGATGCCAGCGGATGCGGATCCGGCCCAGGTCGACACGCTCTTTGGTCTGGTTTCCGAGGCTGTTGCGTCCGATTCATACCAGGAAGTGCAGGAGCAAGCGGCGCTTCAATATCGCTCGGAACTGCTTGGCCCGGAGGAGTTCCAGGCGTTCATCGACAGTGAGATCGAGGTCTACACCCGCGTGCTTGACGCGCTTGGTCTGACCGACTGATCCTTTCGCCCGTCGCGCCCTCGGCCTGGAATGGCTGGTTGCGCGACGGGCCACCAGAATATCCCGAGGAATGGAACCATGGCCCATCGTTTGCTTGATCTGGCCTTTGCCAGCCTTCTGTTCGGTCTTTCGATCTTCCTGTGGTTTGTCGCGGACGGCTTCCCTGAATCGCGCCGCTTTGCCCAAGCCGATGCTGATTTCTGGCCCAAGATCATCTTTGCAACCATGGCGCTGATCACCGGGATCATCGCAGTCCGCACCGTGCTCAACCTGCGCAAGGACCGCGCGCAGATGGCCGGGGCCTTCACGATCCCGCCTCAGTTCCGGGTTGCGACGGTGCGCGTCGGCGCGATGGGCGTATTGATCCTGACCTATTTCGTGGCGTTTCAGCACGTGGGCTTCATCCTTGCCACCTTCGCGTTTCTCATCCTTGCGAGCTTTGTCATTCCTTACAAAAACAACTTGGCGCGGGTGATCTTCGCGGCCTGTTTCACGGTGGTCCTGGTCCTGTTCTTCACGCAGGCGCTTGAGTTGCCGCTGCCCCGGGGAACCGGAGTTTTCTATGATCTGAACGTGCTGTTCTACTGAGCCCTGGAAGGACCCCTCATCATGTTGGAAGCATATGGTTCAGCGCTTGCGTATCTGTTCGGCAACCCATCCTCCTTTCTGCTGATCATCTTCTCGGTGATCTGGGGCATCGCCTTTGGGTCGGTTCCTGGTCTCACCGGGATCGTGGGTGTGGCCCTTCTGATCCCGTTCACCTTCGTCTTCGATCCCACCGCCGGTCTGCTTTTGCTGTCAGGGGTCTATGTGGGGTCCACATTCGGTGGGTCGATCTCAGCCATTCTGTTCAACACACCCGGCAGTCCCGAAGCCGCCTGTACAGCGCTTGACGGCTATCCGATGGCCAAGAAAGGGCAGGCGGGCAAGGCCCTTGGCATCGCGCTCGCCTCTTCGGCCATTGGCGGCATTTTCGGAACCATCGTGTTGATGCTCCTGGCGCCACCTATGGCGCAGTTTGCGCTGAATTTCGGGCCGCCCGAGTATTTCGCGCTGGCCGTTCTTGGCATCACAGCGATCTCGGCCATCGGCGGTGGATCGGTCTTGAAAGGGCTTGTGGCGGGGCTTCTGGGTCTTGGCATTGCAACGGTCGGTCTTGATCCGATCACCGGGACCGAGCGCTATACGTTTGGCAATCTCTCTTTGCTGACCGGCATCAGCTTCGTACCCGCCATTATCGGCACCTTCGCGTTGGCCGAAGTTCTGCAACGGGCCGGCGAACGGACATCTACGGCTGATGTCATCACCGACGTCTCCACCAAGCTGCCAAGCATGAAGGAGTTCCTAGCGACACGGTTCACACTCCTGCGCTCCTCGTCGATTGGGGCCTTTATTGGCGCGCTGCCAGGCGTCGGCGCGACAACGGCGGCCTTCATCAGCTATTCGGAAGCCGTGCGGTGGTCCAAACGGCCACAGGATTTCGGCACCGGAGTGGCCGAAGGCATTGCCGCGCCGGAATCGGCCAACAACTCTGCTGTTGGCGGTTCCATGATCCCGCTTCTGGCCCTTGGAATCCCGGGCAGCGCCACAACCGCCGTGATGCTTGGGGGGCTAACGATCCATGGCATCATCCCCGGCCCGTTGCTGATGGAGACCAATACGCAGCTCGTCTACACAGTGTTCATCGGCATGTTTGTCGCCAACATCCTGATGCTGATTTTCGGCATCCGCGCCGCGCGCTATTTCGCGCTGGTGCTTAAAGCACCCTACGCGTTGGTCGGCCCCGCGATTGTTGTGCTCTGCATGACCGGGGTCTATGCGCTGAACTCCAACATCGTCGACGTTGGTGTGATGCTCGCAATGGGGGCCTTTGGTTTCCTGCTGCGGAAGCTCAAATACCCTATCGCGTCCTTTGTGATCGGATTGGTGCTTGGCCCCATCGCTGAGCGCAGCCTCCGCCAAGGCCTGGTGATCAGCGACTACGACTACTGGGACTTCGCCTCCCGCCCGATCACCGCCGTTCTGCTGATCGGCAGCTTGGCATCGCTGATCTACGGGTTTTATGGTCAGTGGAAACGGCACCAAATTGCACAAGCCGCAAAGCTGAGCAGGGGCCAAAGCGCATGAGCTCGCTCAGAACTCGCGCGGCTTGCGAAACCAATGTGCCCTTGGACAAGCTTCACCGTCGAGACAGACGGGCGCTTGCCGTGCGGCCAGCCCTATGCTGATTGAGAACGCATGACTAGTCCCGCGTCCAGAGGCAATCAATTCGACGCGCCAAGTCAAAGGTCACTGGGCCCCTGAACGGGCTGGAATACCTTATCCCTCATCGCTCCGCGACGGTGGCGGGACATAGCTGCCAAAATCCAGCAACCGATCCTCGAACTCGGCGATGCGACCTGCGGCAGATCCGTTCTGGGTGATCATCTGGGCAATGATCGCTTCGACCAAGGCAAATCCCGCGCCTTGCGACGGCAAAGGCTGCGGGCCGTCCATTGGCAGGCAGAACACGATGTCCGCCTCTCTCGCGATGGGAGAGGTGTAGCTATCCGTGATCGCGATGATCCGTGCCGAGCGCGACAAGGCCGAAGCATGGGCGCGGACAACCTCGGCCGAGTAGAGCGAAAAGGTGATGAGGACGATCACATCCTCCGGGCCAGTTTCGGTCAGAACATCGGCGATGCTGCCCGGCTCGGCCAAAGGGCGTGCGAAATTCGGAAAGGCCATCCGCCCCGAATACGACATGTAGTGCGCCAAGGAAAAACAACTCCGGACACCGACGCAATAGATGCGCCGCGCGCCTGCCAACATCTCGGCGGCTTGGCCGATTCGCGCGACATTCTGCGCCGAGAACAGCGTGTCGAGATTGTGCTGCGCGGAGGCGCGGACCTTTTCAACCACCCCTGCCCCCGCGCCGGATCGGAGTTTAGCCGCCCGAGAGCCATACAAGCCGCGCTGCTGTCTAAGCGCCGACTGGAAGGCTTCGCGACAGGGTTCAAAGCCGGAAAACCCAAGAGCCAGGGACAGGCGATAGACCGTGTTCACATTCACGCCGGCCCGGTTTGCAAGGGCTCTGACAGAGTGAAAGGCCATTTCCTGCGGATGCTCCAGCGCCCAAGCGGCAAACCCGGAAATCGCCGGGGAGGCCGCATGCACCAACTCCGCCAGCGCCTGGCTGAGATCATCGAGCGTTTCATATTTCGGCGTCAGGCGCGGCGTCATATGAAACAAATGACCCAAGTGCTTGACTATTTTCAACGATTTGTTTCATCGTCTCTCATCCGTGTTTCAGATAGCTCAACAGGGAGAGAGTTCATGAACAAACATTTGGTTGGCGCGCTGGTCGCGGCCACAACCGCCTTGGGTGCAAGCGCAGCCACGGCTCAGGATCAGACCTTCGTCGCCATCGGCACCGGCGGCGTCACCGGGGTGTATTACCCGACTGGCGGCGCGATTTGCCGTCTGGTGAACCGCAACCGGGCCGAGCATGGCATCCGCTGCGGCGTGGAGTCGACCGGTGGGTCCGTCTTCAACATCAACGCCATCCGTGGCGGCGAGTTGGAGTTTGGTGTGGCGCAGTCCGATTGGCAGTTCCATGCGTTCAACGGCACCTCGCGGTTTGAGGAAACGGGCGCATTTGAAGGTCTGCGGGCCGTCTTCTCAGTCCACCCGGAGCCCTTCACCGTTGTGGCTCGCGCAGATGCTGGCATCGAAACTTTCGAAGATCTGCAAGGCATGCGCGTCAATGTTGGCAACCCCGGTTCGGGTCAGCGCGGCACAATGGAAGTGCTGATGGCCGCCATGGGCTGGACGATGGATGATTTCGCTGTTGCCTCCGAATTGCAGGCGGCGGAGCAAAGCCAAGCGCTGTGCGACAACAACATCGATGCGATGATCTACACCGTTGGCCACCCGTCCGGCTCGATCCAGGAGGCGACCACGGCCTGTGACTCGGTTCTGGTGACGGTCGACAACGACGCGGTCGCGCAGCTTGTGGCTGACAACTCGTTCTATCGCACGGCGACCATTCCGGGCGGCATGTATCGCGGCAATGATAATGACACGATGACCTTCGGGGTCGGCGCAACCTTCGTCACCTCGGCCGATGTCTCCGAAGATGTGGTCTATGAAGTGGTCAGCGCGGTGTTCGAAAACATCGACCAATTCCGCAGCCTTCACCCGGCTTTCGCCAATCTCGACCCGGCGGAAATGGCCAATGACGGTCTTTCCGCGCCGCTGCACCCAGGTGCCGAGCGGTATTTCCGCGAAGCTGGCCTGATCGAGTGATCGGACCCAGGCCGATAGGCCTATGACACTGATCCGGGGCGCGCGCGCCTTACTGCACGCGCCCCGGGTCCAATACGCGGCCCAAAGATGGCAGCACCAATAGGGAGTGGCCCGATGACGGATCAGGACGGGCGCGAGGGGCGCCAATTTACCGATGAAGAACTACAGGATCTGGTCGCCAGCACCGATAGCGGCGCGCGCGACCCATCCAACCGAAATATCGCCCTGCTGATTGCCGGGTTGGCGCTGGCATGGTCGCTGTTCCAGCTTTGGATCGCCCAACCGCAGCTCTGGTTTGCGGAATATCTGCCGGTGATGAACTCATCGCAGACCCGGCCCATCCACCTGACCTTTGCCATCGTTCTGGCGTTTCTGGCTTATCCCGCCTTCAAATCATCGCCCCGCCATCACGTCCCGATCTTCGACTGGATTTTGATGGCGATTGGTGGCGCCTGCGCCTTCTACATTTTCTGGTTTTCGGAAGAACTGGCTCTGACCGCGCGGTCCGGCTTGCCGACGCAGACCCAAGTGGTCATCGGCGCTGTCGGATTGCTGTTGCTGCTCGAGGCCAGCCGCAGGGCGCTTGGACCCGCGCTGACAATCGTCGGCTCTATCTTCCTGCTTTACGCCTATATGGGCCAGGGCTGGTTGATCCCAGAACTGATCGAACATGAGGGCCTCTCCTTCACCGCGCTGATCAACGCGCAATGGCTAGACACAGGCGGCGTCTTCGGCATCCCGCTTGGCGTCTCGACAGCGTTTGTGTTCCTCTTCGTGCTTTTCGGCTCGCTGCTCGATAAGGCGGGCGCCGGGAACTACTTCATCAAACTGGCCTTCGCCGGTCTGGGCCATTTGCGTGGCGGTCCGGCAAAGGCGGCCGTCGTTGGCTCCGCCATGACCGGCCTGATCTCCGGCTCCTCCATCGCCAATGTGGTCACAACCGGGACCTTCACGATCCCATTGATGAAGCGAGTGGGCTTCACCAATGAGCAGGCCGGTTCGGTCGAGGTCGCCTCCTCCGTCAACGGCCAGATCATGCCCCCCGTCATGGGGGCCGCGGCCTTCCTGATGGTGGAGTTCATCGGGATTTCCTACGTCGAGGTGATCAAACACGCCTTCATCCCGGCGGTGATCTCTTACATCGCGCTGGTCTACATCGTGCACCTCGAAGCGCTGAAGAAAGACATGCCCGCGCTTGGCGAGGCGAAAAGCTTCGTCGGGATGATTGTGAAATTCTTCATTGGCTTTGCGGTTGCAGGTGCCGGGTTCACCGCACTGATCTATGGTGTCGGCGCCCTGCGCGACGTGGTCCCTGACCTGACCGGGCCGATCATGATGGCACTTTTGGCGGCGATCTATGTCTGGCTGGTGGCCATTGCCGCGCGCAAGCCGGATCTGGAGATCGACGACCCCAACGCAACCGAAATCAAACTTCCGACTGTCAAAGAGATCTATGCCACTGGCCTGCATTATGTGCTGCCAATCGTGGTTTTGGTCTGGTTCCTCATGGTGGAACGGCAGAGCCCGGCGCGGTCGGCGTTTTTCGCAACCGCATTGATGATCCTGATCATCGTCACGCAGCGCCCTCTGAAAGCGTTCTTTCGTGGCAAGGGCGCGGAAATGGCCCATGAGTTCAAGGAAGGTTTTGTTGATCTACGAGACGGGTTGATCGCGGGCGCACGCAATATGATCGGTATCGGGGTCGCCACGGCCGCCGCCGGGATCATCGTGGCCACTGTGACGCGGACCCCGATTGGGACTGAACTCGCGGGTCTCGTCGAGCAGCTTTCGGGCGGCATCCTGTTCGTGATGCTGATCTTGATCGGCGTCTTCTCTCTCATCCTCGGGATGGGACTACCGACAACTGCGAACTACATCGTGGTTTCATCGCTCATGGCCTCGGTCGTGGTGTCACTTGGCGCACAAGAAGGGCTGATCGTTCCGCTGATCGCGGCGCACCTCTTTGTGTTCTATTTTGGGATTATGGCGGATGTGACGCCCCCTGTGGGGTTAGCCAGTTTCGCTGCCGCTGCTGTCTCAGGCGGCGACCCGATCAAGACTGGGTTCACGGCGTTCTTCTATAGTTTGCGCACGGTGGCCTTGCCGTTCCTGTTCATCTTCAACCCGACACTGATCCTGTATGGGGTCGATCTTGGCACATGGGAGGGGATATTCCAGGCGGTCACGGTCTTCATCGTCGCGACCTTCGCCATGCTGCTGTTTGCGGCGGCGACCCAGGGCTATTTCCTGGCCCGCTCACGCATCTACGAAAGCGCGGCGCTGTTGCTGGTGGCCTTTACGCTTTTCGTGCCAAATATCTGGCTCGATATCGTGCAAGACCCGTTCCGCGAGGTGCCGCCAGCCCAATTTGAAACGGCCGTGGGCGAAGCGGCCGAGGGGGCACAACTGCGCTTGCTCATCCAAGGGCCTGATTTCAACACCGGCGAGATGACCGAAACCACGTTGGTGTTGAACGCCGAGGGGGCAAGCGCTGCGGAGCGGATCGCGAATTCCGGGCTGCTCCTGATCCCCGACGGCGAGGTCGTCCGTTTGGACGAGCCAATGTTCGGGACCGCCACCGCCGAGACCTTGGCTGATTTCGACTTCTACGCCGATACACCCGTGCAACTGGCCGCTGTGCGGATGCCGCAGGACCGGATGCCCGAGCAAGTCTTCTATCTCCCGGCGCTTTTGCTTCTAGGTCTGGTGGTCCTGCTGCAACGGCGGCGTCAAACCAAACCGGCCTTCTGAGGAGTGCGAGAGATGTTTAGAACGATCCTCCTACCCATCGACCTTTCAGCACAAAACAGTTGGGCAAAGGCCCTGCCCGCCGCCTTGAAACTCTGCGAGGGCAATGGCTGCATCCTGCATGTCACAACCGTGGTGCCCGATTTCGGCATGTCGATCGTCGGCAGCTATTTTGAGCCCGGCTTTGAAGACAAGGCGCTGCACGAGGTTGGCGAAAAGCTCACGGCCTGGGTCTCCGCGCACATCCCCGATGACATTGAGGTGCATCCTCATGTGCTGCATGGCCGGGTTTATGACCTGATCATTGAGGCTGCGGATCGATTGAATGTCGATGCCATTGTGATGGGGTCGCACACGCCGGGTCTGAGCGATTATCTGCTTGGCCCGAACGCGGCCCGGGTGGTGCGCCACGCCAAACAATCGGTCTTTGTCGTCCGGGGGGAGTAAGGCCTGTGAGCCATATCTTTGGTCGCGGTTCGGCACCTTTGCCGAAGGCGGTGCGCGGCGACGGTTGTTATCTCTACGATAGCACCGGCAAAGCCTATCTTGACGGCTCCGGTGGCGCGGCTGTCTCATGCCTGGGCCATTCCGACGCGGATGTCCGGGCGGCTGTCCATGCGCAGTTGGATCAAGTGGCGTTTGCCCATACCGGGTTTTTCACCTCCGATCCTGCCGAGAAATTGGCCGACCTTCTGATCGCGCAGGCGCCCGATGGGATTGAGAAAGTCTATCTCCTCTCCGGCGGCTCCGAGGCGGTTGAGGCCGCCATCAAGCTCGCCCGGCAGTATTTCCTGGAGATCGGGGAGCCAGAGCGCCACCGTGTCATCGCTCGGCGGCAGAGCTATCACGGCAACACGCTTGGCGCGTTGGCGGCGGGCGGCAATGCCTGGCGGCGCGAGAAATACGCGCCGCTTTTGGTTGAAACCAGCCATATCGCACCGTGCTTTGAATATCGTCACCGAGCCGAAGGCGAGAGCCTTCATGACTATGGTCAGCGGGCGGCAAATGAATTGGAAACCGAGATCGAGCGGCTTGGCCCCGAGACCGTGATGGCCTTCATCGCCGAACCGGTTGTCGGCGCAACAGCAGGTGCCGTGCCTGCGGTGGACGGGTATTTTAGTCGTATTCGCGAGATCTGCGACCGGTATGGCATCTTGCTGATCTTGGATGAGGTGATGTGTGGCATGGGGCGGACGGGGAGCCTCTTTGCCAGCGAGCAGGAAGGCATCTCCCCTGACATCGTGACAATCGCCAAGGGGCTTGGCGCGGGCTATGCGCCGATTGGGGCGATGCTGTGTTCCGGCGCGATTTACAAAGCCATCGCGGATGGATCGGGCAGTTTCCAGCACGGGCATACCTATCATGGCCACCCCCTCGCCGCCGCAGCGGGTCATGCAGTTGTAAACGCGATGATTGAGCGGGATTTGATGCCGCGCGTGAAGGCTCAGGGCGACACTCTCGCCGCCGCTTTGCACGACGCTTTCGCCCAGCACGCACATGTCGGTGACATCCGTGGGCGTGGGCTGTTTCGCGGGATCGAATTGGTCGAGGATCGGGCCACGAAGACACCCTTTGACCCGGCCCGCAAGTTACACGCGCGGGTAAAGAGCGCCGCGATGGCCGAAGGGCTGATTTGCTACCCTGCTGGTGGTACTGTCGATGGCCGCAGCGGAGATCACATCCTGCTGGCACCGCCCTTCATCATCGAAGACGCGCAGATCGATGAGCTGGTCGGCAAGCTCTCACGCGCCTTGGATACAGCCTTAACGACATAGAGGCCGATCACAGCTTGAGGCCACAGCCCTCGAACGCCGCGCGGGTGGCGGCTTTCTCCTCCTCGGTCAATTGCAGAAGCGGCGCGCGGACCGGACCACCGACCTGCCCAAGCAGTTCCTGCCAATACTTCCCATGGGCCTGGGGTTTGCCGCCTGGCTTGCTGGCTTTGATCGCCTCGCGCACCGGTTCCAAGCTGTCCCGCACCTGGCGGGCCTCAGCAAAACGGCCCTCAAAAGCCAACCGGGTATAGTCGTTCATCCGTTGGTCGGATTTCGTCTGCAACTGATAGGGCGGCGAGGAGCAGAGATAGAGCCGCCACCCAAGCTCTTCGATATTGTCGAGCCATTCGGCCTCTGACGCCGTGGAGACGTGAATCTTGTCGCCCACCATATGGGTCAACCGCACATACATCTCTCGCGGGACCGAGTATTTGATCGCCACGATATTAGGCAATTCCGCCACCCGGGCACAAAGTTCGGGGCTCATCAGATAGCCACTATCGGGATGCGACCACATGGCGATGCCGATATCCACCTGATCGCACAGGGTTTTGTAGTAATTGAAAACCGTATCATCGGGATCGGTCACGAAATGCAGGACCGGTGCGTGGACGACCACATAATCCGCGCCGCAGGCCTGCGCCTGTTTGGCCAATTCGACAACCGTATCGAAGTTCTGATCCGAGGCAGACATGATTGTGCCCGCCTTGCCATCACATTCTTCAACCGCAATCTCGAAGTTACGTTTGCGTTCTTCAAGCGACATGGAGAAGAACTCACCCTGCTTCCCGGCAATGAACAAGCCCGCGATGCCCAAGTCGTCAATCCAATGGCGGATATTGGCGCGGAGCCCCTCTTCATTGAAGGAGCCATCGACATGAAACGGGTTGAGCGCGGCGGCCCAGATGCCGCGCATGTGCTCTCGGGCATAGTCTTTCGCATCAAGCTTCGAGTAGTGCATCAGGTATTTCCTTCTTCGGCGGCGCAGATCGCCTGCCAGATTTTGCTGGGTATCAGGGGCATTTGCAGATCGGTTACACCAAGCGGCGCAAGCGCATCATGGGCGGCGTTGAGAATGGCAGCGGGCGCGCCGATTGTGCCAGCCTCCCCCACGCCTTTGGCGCCAAGGATATTCATCGGGCTCGGTGTTTCGGTCTTGTCGATCTTCAGTGGTGGCACATCTGTCGCGCGCGGCATGGCATAATCCATGAAGGACCCGGTCAAGAGTTGCCCATCCGCATCGAAATGCAGGGCCTCCATCATCGCTTCACCGAAACCTTGCGCAAAGCCGCCCATGACTTGGCCCTCCACCAGAAGCGGGTTCAGGATGGTGCCCGCATCGTCAATGGCATGCACCTGTTCCAGCGTCATCACCCCGGTCTCGCGATCAATCGCCGCCATCACGAGGTACGCGCCATATCCCCAGGCCTGACCATCATTTTCATAGCGCATTTCGGCGCTATGCGGCGCGGGTTCGCCTTGTTCCTGCCGACGGGCAATCTCCTGGCAGGCGGCGAGCACGGCGCTGCCGCCGATGGCTGTGCTGCGGCTCGCCAGGGCGCCGATCCCTGCGGGGCAAAGATCGGTATTACCACAGGTGACGGTGACTTTGGCAGGATCTCGGTCAAGCGCATCCGCAGCGATTTGCGCAAAGGCCGTCTCTCGACCGTGCCCTTGAGAGGAACTGCCGCTTAACACGTCGACGTGCCCGTCCGGTTCAAGCGTTACACGCGCGGTTTCCCACCCGCTGCCAGAGGGTTCGAGGTAAAAAGCAACACCAACGCCAACCAACTCGCCCGTCGCGCGCCGTCGGTCTCTCTCCTCCAACAAGGCAGCGTAGCCCGCGCGCTCGGTCAACCGGTTCAGCGCGCCCGGGTAATCACCGGAATCGAGTATGTCGCCACAGAGCGTTTTGTGCGGCAAATCCATGGGACCAAGAAGATTGCGCCGCCGCAACTCAACCGGATCTATGCCACTGACGCGGGCCGCTTTGTCGATCAAACGTTCGATCAGGCAATTGGCTTCCGGCCGCCCTGCCCCGCGATAGATTCCCATTGCCGGGCGATTTTCGGCGCGGGCCGTTGTCGCCAAATCAAGCTCTGGAATGTCATACCCGGCTGGCAGAATGCGGGCCGCATTCCAAGCCGGGATCAACCCACTATTGGGGAGCCAATGGCCAAGCGGCGCGTCAGTCTCGGCACTCAGGGCCAGGAACTTCCCTTCTTCTGACAGCGCCAGACGCCCCTTTGTCGTCAAGCCGCGCCCGTGAGTCGCAGACAAGAAATCATCACTGCGACTCGCCGTCCATTTCACTGCATGGCGGTGATGAAACGCAGCCCAAACGGCAAAAACCTCCTCCGGATAGAGCGAGGCCTTCATACCAAACGCCCCGCCGACACTGGGCGCGATCACATGCAACCGATCGGCATCGACCCCCAATATCTGCGCGAGTTCCGAGCGCGTACGATGGGGTGTTTGGGTCGAATGCCAGATCGTCGCCCGCTCCGTTGCACGATCATACGCGACCGCAATCGCACGCGGTTCCATCGGCGATGGGGCGAGGCGCGGATGTTGGATTTCCGCTTCCACCACAAGCGCGGCCTTGGCAAAGATCTGGTCGAGAGTCCCGGTTTTCCAGTTTTTCTGAGCCAGTGGGCGCGGTGGCGGAGTGTCTTCGTCCTCAATCTCGGCAAAGATCAAGTCGGCTGCGTCCTGCGCCTCTGCCAAGCCGATGGCCAGAACGGCCGCAATCGGTTGACCCACGGCCTCGACCCGGGATTGCGCCAAGAGCGGATAGGCCGGTGGGTCCGGCAACGGTAGGACTCGGTTGACCGACAGCGGGGAGGTCCGCCCGATATCTTGCGCGAGATGGATCGCGTGCACGCCGGGGGAGGCCAGCGCCTCTTCAATCTCGACCTCCACCAAGGTTCCAGAGGCCATCGGACTGCGCAGGAAGGTCAGGTGAAGCGGGGCGTCGAGCCGGATATCATCGGTAAACCGGGCTCGCCCACGCAGCAGATCGGGGTCTTCCCGCCGCGTCATGCGGGCGCCAATCCAGCGATTTGAAGTCTTCGACATCGGTTTTCGGCATTCCGCGCTATTCGCGGTGATACCAACACCGCTTCTCCCGCGGGGTAAAATCGTAAGTCCGAAATTGGGTATTCACTGAAAGAATAGCTAAAGAATTTGCTGCAAAGGAATACTTGTGCCAACAAGAGCCTAAGGAGGAGGAGCCATGCTATGACAATCGCCGTGATCGGGAATGGCAGTATCGCAGGATATGTGGCCGCCCAATTGGGACGCAGCGGCGATGGACCTGCCGCCTTCATCACCCGCCCCGGCAGCACCCGGGCGCAAACCGTGCCGGACGCGGCATATGTTGGGTCGGTCGCCGAGTTGCCTTCTGAAGTGACACTGCTGATCGACTGCGCGGGGCATAGCGGGCTTGCCGCCCATGGCCCTGATGCGCTCAGGGCTGGACTCTCTGTGATCACACTGTCTCTTGGCGCCTTAGCCGATGAGGCGCTGGCAACCGAGTTGCAAATCGCCGCCAAAGCAGGGGGACGCCGGTTGCATCTGGCGAGCGGCGCAATTGGCGCGCTCGATGCGCTCCGTGCGGCATCGGTCGGAGAGATCGGCGCGGTACGCTATACAGGACGCAAACCGCCAAAGGGTTGGCTTGGATCGCCGGCGGAGGACATCTTGAACCTCACAGAAATGGGCCTTGCGCCCGCCACCCATTTTGACGGCACGGCCCGCGATGCGGCGCTGACCTATCCGAAAAACGCCAATGTCGCGGCGGCAGTGGCGCTTGCCGGGATCGGATTTGACGACACGAAGGTCGAACTGATCGCAGACCCCGGCATCACCGCAAACATCCACGTTCTGGAAGCCGAGGGCGCATTTGGCACGTTTCGGTTTGAAATCTCGGGGCGGAGCCTGCCAGACAATCCGAAAAGCTCGGCGCTGGCCGCGATGAGCGCCGTCGCCGCCGTCCGGCAGAGCCAAGCCGGCATCGGGTTCTGAGATGGCCCAACGGATCGCGGAACGCATCGCCAACCGGCTGAAACTCAGGCAACTCCGCCTGCTGATTGCGGTGGGGCGTCACGGCAATATCCAGAACGCCGCGCGGGAGATGAACGTCTCGCAGCCCGCCGCGACCAAAATGATCCAAGACCTGGAGTTGGATTTCGCCGTGCAGCTTTTTACCCGCACCAATCGCGGCGTGATCGCAACGCCAGCGGGCGAGGTGCTGATCCGTCACTGCAAGTTGATCTTTGCGCAGATCGCAAACGCCGCCGAAGAACTCGACGACTTATCGGAGGGCAATAGTGGGCGGATTGTGGTGGGCACGCTTCTGGCCGCGTCCTCACATCTCTTGCCAAAGGCGATCGAGACGATGTTGACGACCCGCCCAGGCGTGGCCTTGCGGGTTGTGGAGGGCACCAATGAAATGCTGATGCCTGCCCTCCGCAATGGCGAGATAGACATGGTGGTCGGGCGTCTACCCTCGCAACGTCATCGGCAAGAGCTTGAGCAGATCGTGCTGTTTGAAGAACATATCCTGGCGGTGGTTGGCCCGGGCCATCCTCTGGCGCGGAGGGCCGACCTGACATTCTCGGATCTCGAAGCATTCGGGTGGATTCTCCCACCCGCCCAAACCACGCTGCGACGTCAAATCGATCAGTTCTTCGTCGGGCAAGACCTCTATGTGCCGCCGATGATGGTCGAAAGCATCTCCTACCTGACCAACCGGACGCTTATTCAGAACAACGAGTTGATCGGCTTCATGCCGGCCCATGTGGCGGAGCAGGATGTCGCGCTCGGCCTTTTGGCTGCACTCTCTTGGAAGGTCCCGTTTGGGACCGGGCCGGTGGGTGTAACCGTTCGAGAGAAGGACAATCTCTCGCCCGCCGCCGACGGGTTCTTAACGGCGCTTCGTCAGGTGGCAAACGCCATCTGACACCTTAACAGGTATAGATTTTCCCGATAGCTGGTTTCAGAACTAGGGATTGAGCGGATATCAGAGCAAGCGCAGTCTGACCCAAACACCGCTTGCGCGAGGAGATATCATGGGACGGTTGAGCGCCTTCAACTTTCAAAACTGGATTGACGAACACCGGCACCTGTTGAAGCCGCCGGTGGGCAATCAACAGATCTGGGAAGATGCCGATTTGATGGTCACGATTGTCGGCGGTCCGAACAAGCGGACCGACTATCACGATGACCCGGTCGAGGAGTTTTTCTATCAGCTTCAAGGCGACATGCTGCTGAAGCTTTATGACGGCACCGAGTTCTATGATGTGCCGATTCGCGAGGGCGATATCTTCCTCTTGCCGCCGCATATCCGGCATTCGCCGCAGCGCCCGCAAGAAGGCTCCATCGGCCTCGTGATCGAGCCGAAACGTCAAACCGGAGAATTGGATGCCATCGAATGGTATTGTTTTAATTGCCAAAATTTGGTCCACCGGGCCGAAATGCAGCTTCAATCCATCGTCGATGACTTGCCGCCAGTCTACGAGAAATTTTATGCTTCAAATAAATTACGGACCTGCGTAAGCTGTGGCGAAATCCACCCTGGCAAGGAACCGCCCGAGGGATGGGTCACGCTTTAGAACCAATGATGGCGCATCAAAGCGCCACGCTTATCAACAATGGGAGTACACAGATGCCGAAGACTTTCGGGACGCTGATCGGGGGGGCTGCGACCGCCCTGGTTCTGATGGGGACATATGCAACAGCCGAGGAGTTCCGCCTTGGCCTGATCACCCCACCACCGCATGTTTGGACCCAAGCTGCGGAACGCTTTGGCGAAGCGCTGGCCGAGGCTTCGGATGGCGAACACACGCTGCAGGTCTTCCCGGCGCGTCAGTTGGGCAATGAAGCCGAGATGTTGCAGCAGTTGCAGTCGGGCGCGCTTGATATGGCGTTTCTGACCGTCGCCGAAGTCTCGAACCGGGTGCCCGATTTCGGCGCCTTCTACGCGCCCTTCCTGGCCGAAGATATTGCCCATGCGGGTGAAATCCTGCGCTCTGACCTCGCGGCCTCAATGCTTGACCAGCTTCCCGCGCAAGCCGGGGTTGTCGGCATCGGCTATGGCATGGCAGGCCTACGGCAGATCGTGACCCGCGGCGACGTGAGCTCCTCGGCCGATCTGGAAGGTCTGAAGCTGCGGATCACGCCGTTTACCCCGATCCTCGACTTCTACAACGAGGTCGGTGCGGCGCCGACGCCAATGCCACTGCCCGACGTCTATGACGCCTTGGCCAACGGTCAGGTCGATGCAATCGACATGGATGCCGAACTGATCTGGGCTTTGCGTTACTATGAACATGCCGACACGATTGTGGTGTCGAACCATATGATGTTCCCGATGGTCGGCTTGGTGTCTGGCCGGGTCTGGGCCGGGCTTTCGGCTGACGATCAGGCGATGATCCAGGAGTTGATGCAAGAACAGCTCTCGCAGGTGATCGACACCTATGTCGAGATGGACCCGCAATGGCTGGACGAGATCGAGGGCACGGGTAAAACCTATGTCGAGGTTGGCCCGGAGTTCTTCGGCGATGTGCCGGCAGCCTGGGACGCAATTTGGTCTGAACGCTCTTCGGTTCTGGGCGATATGCGCGACGTTGCGGCAGAGTTGGCGGCGGAATAGGCTCTCAACAGATCAAACATATATCAAACCCACTGGCGCTCCCGCTGGTGGGTTTCGATTGAGCAGGACCCCTTTCGCCATGTTGCAAAAGATCTCTGCCTTCTGGGCCAAAGTTGAGATCACGGTCGCCGCGATTTTGGCCGCCGCGATCACCGGGCTGATCCTCCTCAATGTCGTCACCCGCGCGATCGGCAACGCGATCTATTGGGTCGATGAGGCGGCGATTTATACGATGGCCTGGATGACGTTTCTTGCGGCCTCCGCCGCCGTGCATCATGGGCAATCGGTTGCCGTCACTCTGGTGACGGATCTGGCCCCGCGCCCGGTGGCCGAAGTGATCCTCAAGGTAAAAGATGCAGTTGTCTTGGTCTTTGCCATATTGATGGTTTGGTTCTGCTGGCGCTGGTATTTGCCGCTGCAGATGGTCCAAGCAGGGTTCGACATCCTGCAGTTCCAGGGGGCAACCTTCAACTTCATCTATTCCGAACCCACAACAACCATCGGCTATCCCAAATACCTTGTATGGATGGTGATGTGGCTCTTCTCTTTCGGCATGTTGCTTCATAGCGTGAACAACCTTTTGGGCGGTGGCGCCCTGCCCGAAGACCGGGTGGAGGCCACATGACCGCGCTTGTCTTTGCGATCCTGCTTTTCGGCGCGGTCCCGATTGCCATCGTCCTCGGCCTCGCCGCTGTGGCCTATGTTTTGGAAAGCGGCAATACGGTTCTGTTCGACAGTTTCGCGCAGCAGATGTTCTCGGGCCTTGAGAATTACGGGCTGCTTGCCATCCCGCTTTTCATGTTGACCGGCGAGTTGATGAATGAAGGCGGCATCACCAGCCGCTTGATCAATGCGGCACGCGTTTTCGTCGGTGGATTCCGCGGTGGCCTCGCCTGGATCAACCTCGTCGCCAATATGTTCATGGCGGCAATCATCGGCTCTGCTGCCAGCCAGATCGCGATCATGTCCCGGGCCATGGTCCCGGCGATGGAACGGGAGGGCTACGACAAAGGTTTCGCAGCAGCCACAACGGCGGCGGGTGGTTTGCTCGCGCCCGTGATCCCACCCTCGATGCTTTTCGTGATCTTTGCGGTGTTGGCGCAAATCCCGGTGGGCGACATGTTCCTCGCTGGTATTCTGCCTGGGATTTTGATGTTCAGCAGTTTCGCCTTGGTCATCGCCACGATCGGCTGGTTCTCGCCCTTTCCGTCTGGCCGGTGGCTGACCCGTCCGGAGGCGTTTAGCGCGCTTGGCCAAGCCCTGCCCGCTGTGATTATCCCCGGCGCCATTATCGGCGGCATCCTCTTTGGCTTTGCTACGCCAACGGAATCGGCCGCAATCGCCTCGGTCATCGCATTGGCCCTTGGTCGGTTCGTCTATCGCGAGGTGCGGTTCCGTGACTTGGGCAAAGTCTTCATCCGCACCGCGCGCAACTCCGCCCTTGTGATCTTCATGATCGCCACCGCCAACGTCTTTGGTTGGGTGGTGGTCTATGAGGCGTTGCCGCAGCAACTCGCAGCGCTGATCACGACGGTCACGTCAAACCCGTTCCTGTTTCTTCTGATCGTGAATGTGGCGCTGCTTTTCGTCGGCATGTTGATCGACGGTATCGCGGCGGTGATCTTGATCACGCCGATCCTGCTGCCCATCGCGATGAACTCTTACGATATCAGCCCCTATCAATTCGGCGTGGTGATCTCGATCAACCTGATTTTAGGCTTGCTCACGCCACCGGTCGGGATCGGTCTTTATATTGCCTCCGCGATGAGCGGTGTGAAGCCAGTGGCAATTTTCAAAGCCCTTTGGCCCTTCCTCTTGGCAACGCTGATCGTTCTGATCCTGCTGAGCCGTTTTCCGGAATTGTCTACCGCGCTGATCTAACCCCAAACCGGTCATGCCACGCGTATGGGTTTAGTGCCGACGATGTCTTTGAGCGTCGCATGCTCCATGGTCTCAGCTTTCACATCGATCAGAATGCTGAGCATCGATTCAAGCGTGAAATAGGACCGCATCACTCGGAAGATCAGGTATTCCGGCAAAGCGATAATCCCACGCGGAACGCCATTCAGAAGTGAGGAGACCACCGCCACAATCGAGGGCGCCCCCGTGGTCACGGCCACAACCGATTGCCACATGATCGGGCTGTCGGGGTTGAAGCTCAACAAGCATTCCAGCGCGCCATAGATGATCAACGGAACGAGCATCGCGCGACGCCCCGAATTGATCAGCATGTAAGGCAAGATCACCTTTCCCCGCAGGGTTTTGTGACGCGAATAGATCAGGTCGCGGCAGCGCGAACTGATATGATAGACCGAACGGAACCAGCGCATCCGCTGCTCGCGCATATGCATATAGGAGGCCGGAACCTCCGAGATATAACGGATCTTCGGGTCAACGACTGAGTGATAGCCAAGCTCACCGATCCGAAGCGAAATATCAGTGTCCTCGCCATTCATTCCCTCGACGAACCCGCCCAGATAGCGTGGGTGCTCCGTCCGATAGACCACAAACATGCCGGGAATACCGACCACGCAGTTCACCGCGCCCATAGCGACGGAATAGAATCCGTGTTTGACCAGAACTTCCAAGAGCCGCGCCCGATCGAACAGCGCGCCGCCGGGTGGCACAGGCACACCCCCCACAACCCCCACCTGCGGGTTGGTGAAATAGGGCATCGCGCGGCTTAGGTTGTCCTCACCCAGAAGCGTATCGGCATCCACGCGGACCAGAAACTCCGTCTCCGTCGCATCAAGCCCGGCATTCAGAGCGTTGGACTTCCCAGGTTTCGGCACATTGATCACCCGCCCCTTGGCCGCGGTGCAAGCGGCCAGCGTCGCGGTTGCGATCTCTTCGGTCTCGTCGGTGGAGTTGTTGTTCATGATCAAGATATGAACCTCACCGCCGTAATGCGCCGCGGCTTTGTCCATAGCTTCGATCGTATCCTTGATAATGTATTGCTCGTTATGTGCCGGAACGATGATCGAAACCGGCGGGCGGAACACCGGTGTTTTGGCGGTCAGCACGTCCCAAATCGCGATCGCGTAAAGCTGCCCAAAGAGCACTGGCAGAAAGAGGAACACACCAGGGCCGATCCCGCCCAGAAGCGTCCATTGCCGCATCCAACCGACAATCCAAAGATCCAGCCCGCCGACATAGATCGACACCGCCGCCGCGACCACAATGGTCACAACCAAACGCCAAACGGCGCGGCGCTGGCTAATGGGGCGATGTTCGACCCGAATGCGTTCCGGCATATGGCCGCGTTCCAGAAGCTTGAAGGAATACACTGCAAAGCCGAGCAGGCCGGAGACAATCGCACTGAAATGCAGGGAAAACGCGAACCCGGCCCACTTGTGGAGCACCACATTGGCCAAATCCATAATCGCGCAGATTAGCAGATAGCTCATTGTCATATCGAGGGCGAACAACACCCGCCCGCGCGCAGACCCCGAACTGAACCCTGCAAACGAGATGAAGAAAGACACCAAGAAGATTCGGATCGCGATGGCGTGACGCCCCTCATGCGGGGAAAACACCAGATCCCGGTTCGGGAAAATCGTGCTGCCCACGGGCGAGTTCACGAACAGCAGGAGCGCGACCGCCAGGCATGTGAAGGCCAACAGCATTGCTGGAGCCCGCCAGACCGAAACGAAGCCAGCAAACCGTTTGGGGGCGCTATCGACCGAGATGAAGTTGATCTGATCGCGTTTGTCGTCGGCGCTTTCGGTGCTCATGCTGCATCTCCCGACCGGGTGATGACAAAGGCGACATGGGCCACGTCTTCAAATGGGTAGTCCACGATGGGCATCGCGGTTAGGCCGGTCTCTTCGGAATAGAACACCAGCCAGGACCCCGAGTCCGCGCCCGTGGTCCAAGGCGCCAATGGCGTCCCGCGCGGCAAAACGGTGATGTCCGCGTCGGACGAGGTTGCGGTGACGTCAAGTGTAGCTGGCAGAACGGCGGCCAGTGTCGACGCCGCCAGTGTCGCCTCGGCAGAGTTCACGCCCGGCAGAACATCCAAGCTGACCGACGCGCGGGCCTGCAGCATCTGCTGCAGCTCCAGAATGCCATCGGTGTAGGAGGATGTCCCCGGCAGAAGGCGGGTCTCGCCGGTGATTTCGGCAACAAGATCAGGGCCATCGTTGCATTCACCCGGTGCGTCATAGGTGGAGCTGGCAATGATTTCTATGACGTTCTGCCGCTCCTGCATGTCAGCGGGAAGCGCGATATCAGCCTGATAGGCATCTGCGCTTGCTGGAAGAAGCTCATGCGCAACCAGGCGACCATTCAATGCCACGGTGATCTGCCATTGCCCGCCCGAGGGCTGTGGCCCGAGCCGCATGGCCAATGCCAAAACGCCCGGCAGCGTCTGATCCTCAGCATCCCACATATCATAGGTGAGACGCCATTCCTGCATCCGCTGAAACCGCCGCAACTGGAACAGCGCACTGTCCGGCTCGACCGCACGCGTCCAGGCAAACTCATTGCGGTCTTGGCGCGGACGGGCACGTGTCGCCCGCTGTAGCTCCAAAAGATCCTCGCCGGTAAACGCGGCCGCGTCGTCATCGCGAAATGTCACCGCGACACCGGATTGACGCAGCCCAGCGGCGGCGATCAAGCCGGTCTGCCGGGTGTCACCTGCCCGTTCAGACGGCCAGACGACCTGAACCTGGCGACCGGCGACAACCGCCCGATCGCGCGCCGTCTCAAGCGGCTGGTCCAAGGTCAGAAAAATAGCGCTGGTTGTCTCGATCTCGACAATGGCTTCGAAGCCAGTATCGATGCCGCAGGGGCGGTGTGGTCCCTCTCCCCGCAAGCTGAACGAGACAACCAGCCGCTCCTGCGCAATCTCATCTGACGTGAGATCAATGCGCATGGAGCGTCCTGCCTCTCCTGGACGCAGCAACATCTCGGCCCGCCGGGTATTGCCGATAGAGATGCGCAACACCCCCTCGACTCCGGTAAGCGCTTGAAATGTAGCATCGATTTGGAGGTATCCAGAAGTCGGGCGCGCGTCGATTGGCATATAAAACGTCGCGCCCTGATAGGCAGGTAGTCCTGTAAGAAGAAGTGGATCGGTCGGCGCGGTGCGGTACACGACAGCCGTGTCATCGCCGCGCGTAGATTGGGGCGCGACCGGGGTTTCGAACCGCATCTGCGGACCAAACACCAGATCGTTCGCCTGCCGGAGGCCAAGCCTCACAGCTTCGGAATTCGAGAGCAGGAGGGCTAGACCTGCGAGAAGGGATGCCAGAAGCCCGATGCCAATCAGTCTCATTTGCCAATCCTCATGAACCGCGCCTAAACGAGGGTTCGCCGGGTCCACCTCCACGCGGACCCGGCGAAAACCGTTAGGTTTAGGCGGCTTTCGGGGGCACGACACCAGGTTGCTGGTTGTCGGTCCAAGTCGAGACGCAGGGGATCATGTCCATGATGCAGCGGTCCGCGTATTTGGCCGCGATCTCTTGCGTTTCTTCCATCAGGCCGAAGGCGAGCGTCGTGGGTTCCAGCCCGAGATCCAGGAAGGTCTCGTTGGAGACCCGCAGGTCGTTCTCGGCCGCTTCATTGCGCGGGTTATCGACCATCGCGACCTCAGCGCCAGTATTGCGTGCGATCAGTTGCGCCAGGTGCCGAACAGTGTGGGTCTCGGTCATCTGGTTCAGAATGGCGACCTTGCCGGTTTTCTGCGGTGGGTTTTCAACGGCAAGCGCGATGCATTTCACCGTGTCCTTGATGTGGATAAAGGCGCGGGTCTGACCGCCGGTGCCATGCACTGTCAGCGGATGACCGACCACGGCCTGCATCAGGAAGCGGTTCAGCACGGTGCCGTAATCGCCGTCATAGTCGAAGCGGTTGATCAGGCGCTCGTCGCGCTTGGTCTCTTCGGTCTGTGTGCCCCAGACGATGCCTTGATGCAGGTCAGTGATCCGCAAAAGGTCATTCTTGGCATAGAATTGGAACAGAAGCTGATCCATTGATTTGGTCATGTGATAGACGCTGCCCGGGTTGGTCGGGTAGAGGATATCACGCTGGAAGATCTGCTTGTTCTCACCGGGGATAAAGACGCGCAGGTATCCTTCGGGGATTTCCAGACCGTCACCGTCATAACCATAGACGCCCATTGTGCCGAGATGCACGATATGCGGGTCGATGCCCAGTTCGGTTACAGCGGCCAGAAGGTTGTGGGTCGCCGAGATATTGTTGTCGACGGTGTAGCGCTTCTCCGCGATGCCTTTCATCGAATAAGGGGCGGCGCGCTGCTCTCCGAAGTGGATCACAGTGTCGGGCCGAACCGACGCCAGAAGCTCGGTCAGACGATCAAAGTCGCGGGCGACATCGATGTTTTCGAAATCGATGGTTTTCCCGGTGCATTCGGTCCAGGCCTCCAGGCGATCTTCCATCGATGCGATGGGGGTCAGGCTATCGGCACCCATTTTCTCGTCGATTTCGCGCCGAGACAGGTTGTCGACGATTGTGATGTTATGTCCAAGCTCGGACAGGTGCAGGGCTGTCGGCCAGCCGCAAAACCCGTCGCCGCCGATTACAATGATGTTCTTTGTCTTTTCCATGTTTCTAGTTCCTCATCATCCGTTGCGCGGATGCGCTATGTTGCTGATGAGCCTAGTTTTATGGGGTGCAAGCGCCCCCGTCCGGGTCACGGAAGGATAGATTCCGGGGAATTGGAGACCCAGCCTATCCCGAAGGATAGGGCGCCTAGCCAGATGTGTGGGAGGTTTCTTCGTGATTCAGAACGGTGGCCAGATGTGCCTCTACATCATCATGCATCGAATCCAAGTTCAGTAGAGCCGAGTCGTAACCTGCGGCGTCGTCTGAGGTATTGGCCGTCTCGGCCCGGTCAATCCCTTTGACCAGCGCATCCAGACCCAACATCACAGTCGCACCGCGGAGCTTGTGCAGCATTTGCGAGATCTTGACTTGATCGGCTGTCGGCGACTGCACTTTCAAATTCGATAACGTCTCGCGTAACTCAGCAAAGTATCTGTCGACGGTTTCGCGGGTCTTCTCTGGACCAAGCGCGCCCAACAACTCGCCAAAGACATCCTCTGCGATCAATCCCGTCGCGGGCGACATCTCGCGCGATGTTTGAGCCACCCCCAACAGCACCGCGCCAAGCACGGAGAGGCGGATCGGTTTGGTGCAAAACTCATTCATACCCGCCGCTTCGGCCCTGGCGCGGTATTCTTCGCGACCATGCGCGGTCAGACCAACGATATGCGTCTCTTTGTTTGGCCCGATTCCGGCGCGAATGCGTCGCGTCGTCTCGATCCCGTCCATCACGGGCATGCTGATATCCATCACGATCAGATCAAACGCCGTGGCCTCCGCCAATTTGAGTCCTTCAAGGCCATTAACGGCCTCGGTCACCTCATGGCCGAGATTAATGAGCATCTCCCTGAGCACCGAGCGATTGATCGCGTTATCCTCGATCACCAGAATGGACCGCGACTGTTGCGCAGCATCGGCATCAGCATCGGCGCCTAGAGATGGATCGTCACTCTCGTCGGTCGCCGCAATGCGCTCAAGCGGCACGGTCAGCGTGAAGCAGCTCCCCTCGCCCACCACACTCTCGACTTTGAGATCGCCTCCCATCAACCGGGCGATCTTTCGTGAAATCGATAGGCCCAAACCGTCGCCGCGCGACTGTCGCCCTTGAGAATGGGACAGGGCCACAAAGTCTTCGAAGATATCTTCCAGATGCTCAGCGTCGATACCGGGGCCCGTATCTGTAACACTGATCTTCGCAACGGTTTGCTCTGCCCCATGAATGCCGGAGACGCGAACCGTTACACTGCCGTGATCGGTGAACTTGATGCCGTTTCCGATCAGATTGGTCACAATCTGCCCGATCCGCCCCCCATCTCCCAGATACGCCATCGCCATGTTTGGTTCGAGTTCCAGATCGAGATTGAGCGTCTTTTCCTGGGCCAAAGGGCGGAGCACTTCGACCACATGCCCAATCGTTTCTTCAAGCTCGAATTCCTGCGGGGTCAGCGTCATCGCCCCGCTATCGATCCGCGTGATGTCGAGCGCCTCGTTGATATGCTCCAGCAAAATCTCACCAGAGGCGGTGGCAACCTGCAAAAACCGTTCCTGGCGATCCGTTGGCTTTGTCGTACGCAATAAGTCCAAAACACCAAGGATGCCGTTCAATGGCGTGCGCATCTCATGGCTCATGACTGCGAGGAATTGCGACTTGGCGCGGTCAGTCCGCTCGGCCCTGTCTCGCGCGTCAATCAAGGTCTGTTCATTGATCTTCTGCTCACTGATATCGCGCAGATACGCGATGAACAGTTCTCCATCGCCTTGTTGAGCGGAGGTGATGCTGAGCTCGACCGGAAACTCCTCACCGGTTTTGCGAAGCGCCGACAATTCAATCCGGCCTGCGTTGAGAACGTGCGGGTCCCGTGACTTGAGATAGCGCGACATGCCATTTCGATGGGCCTCGCGAAATTGATTTGGAATGATCCTGTCTTCGAGTTTGTGGCCAATCATCTCGTCGCGTTGCCATCCAAAGATTCCCTCGGCGGCTTCGTTGAAATCGACGATCTCGCCGGCTTCGTTGGCAATCACGATGCCGTCCAACGAGGCCGCAACGGTTGAGGCAAGCCGATCTGTCGTGGCCTCCAAATCCGCATCTCTCTGCCGCGCGCGGGCCAAGAGACGATCAAAGATGATGAGCATCACGGTTAATATCGCAACCAGGGCCAGCGCGATCTCTCCCGTCCACGCAAACTGCCGCGCAAACTCGGCCCGGCGCTGTTCAGACGCCTCCGCGCCCAAGGCCAGGCCCAGCACCGCCAATCGTCGGACATCCGGGCGGAGCGCGTTGGTCCGCTCCCGCATGCCGGCAATCGCCTCCGCATCAAGCGGCGCGCCAGAGTCGATCACGGCGGCCACATCTGTGGCGTAACTGTCGAGTGCCGCGAGGAGCTCTTGAGCCTCCTCATTTCCGGCAAACAATTCGGCGCCGCGACCGGTTCGAACCAAACCAATCCGGCTGAGCGCGATATCGGTCCGGAGGCGGACCCGATCTGTGTTTGGCGGTGTGCGGATCGCCTCTTCGGCAAGGGTCGCGCGCAAATTGGCAATTTCTGTATCGACCTGAAGGATTGTCCATTGGATATTATCATTATCCGCCGTCGACAGCGCGCGAACCTCGCGCAGCACATTTATCCCCATGACCGCAAGAAGCACCATAAGACCGCCAATTGCAGTCAGAATGAGAAGCCGCCTCGGGGACATAATGCTCTGCTTCACTCCTTGCCTGTCAGCCTCAGACTAGCTGGCAAAGACCAATCAATCTACGGCTGATAACCGGTTGAGTTGCCAAATCGAGCGGGCATAGATCGTTTCGGTTTGGAATTCAGGATCGGCATCATAAGGGTACACAACCCAAAACGGCCCCTTGTCACGGACCGACATCGTCTCGCCATCCATCCGCGTTGCGACAATCGGGAACTCCTCGCCAATCTCATCAAGCGGCATTTCGACCGCATAATCATTCAGCGCAATCATCGAAAGCGAGGTGCCTTCGATCTCTGCCGCGGACAGGATTGCGCGCAGCGGCACACCGCTGAAAGCCACATCCTCGTCCGTCCAAATTGTTGAGGTCGTAAACTCGGCCTGCTCCATGGCATCGAGATCAGACAGAGCAAAGCTGGTTTCGGCACCATTAGTGCCCGTCACCGTCAGCACCCAAGCATCCTGCGCCATTGCGGTAGACGACTGAGCCAACAGCGCCACAGCCATCGCGGCTCCAAACATCGACGTTCGGCCAAGCATGAGAGATCCTTTCAGTTCCAAATCGATGGGCTGGTCATACACGCCAAATGTTGCGCGGTGGCAGGTATTGCGGATAGGGACCTATACCTTCGTATAGGTAATGCTGTTCATTGCCTTAAAAACCTTCCATAAAAGATCAGGTGGTTCGGCAATACAGGTGGCCAATGCCAAATATTTTAATCGCTGATGACCATGATTTGGTGCGCGAAACGATTGCTGCGTATCTTTCACAATCACCCGATTTTAAAGTGATAACGGTCGCAACTTTGCGGGATGCGCTGACAAGCCTGGGCGGGGAGTTGCCCATCGACTTGGCCATTTTGGATTATAATATGCCGGGAATGGATGGGCTGAGCGGTCTCGAAGCGGCGGTCACGCAATACCCGATCAGCAAAATCGCGCTGATGTCTGGTGTCGCAACGCCGGAGGTCGCGAAAGAAGCGATGAGCCTCGGGGCCCGAGGGTTCTTTCCGAAATCCCTTTCGGCCGAGTCAATGGTCAACGCGATCCGCTTTGTGCTGTCAGGCGAGCAGTATTTCCCCTTTGAGTTTGCGAAAGAGCAAGCCGAAACGAGCAACAAGGCCGACTATCGCGGCCTGACCCCTCGCGAAATGGAAACCTTACTGCAGCTCTGCGAAGGCAAATCGAACAAGGAAATCGCCCGGGAACTCGGATTGCAGGAGGTGACTGTAAAGTTACACGTCAAAAACATCCTGACCAAAATGAAAGTCAAAAACCGGACGCAAGCGGCACTGCTTGCACGCGAAGATGGTGTTGAATGACTTGACGAGATAGTCGCCGGAGGTACCCGGGCCTCAAATCATATCTGCTTTGTTGGCCAGACCGTCACAGTTAACCGCGCAAAAAGGGCCGATGGAAGGCAAGCATTGGTCCGTCAAAGGACCAAAGTCTCGACGCAAATCGAAACCCATGTGCTGCCGAACACGGTGTGGAGCGACACATAGCTCTTACATTTGGCAGCGTACAAAGCATGGTTTTTTGTGGCGATGTTTTGCTTGGCGAAGTGGATTATCTTTGCGACCCAAAACACTTACACTGAATGTCAGTTCGCCTAAGGCCGCCGTTAACGCAACGCACGGCAATACCCCGAGCCCAAATGAGACTTATGAGTTTGCCAAGAAGTCGTATCAGTTGCCAATCGCAAGGTCCCGGGAGCAGCCAACCGAGCGGTTAAGGACGGTTATTTCGCATGTGACCCGGGGCAACTACCGTTTGTAAAGGTTAACAAAGGTCGGTTGGTCGGCTGGCATCACCTTCTATGAGACCAGTATCATCATGTCTGAAAAGTGCAATGATGTGCTCGCATGGTTTTCTTGCAGGTCTCACAGATGAACAGATAGACCTTATGACTTCGCTACGCCAGACCCAATGCCCTAAGATCATTGTTCGCTGGAGACGGCTGACAAGGTATAAAGTATTGAGGCTTAGTCGCCAACTATGCGCCCTGTATGGGCATCGCAGCACTGGTGCTCGCTTCATCGATGAGTAAAGCTCAGGCCCAATCTCTCGAATCTGCTTGGGATAACGATAGCGAGAGGGTCCGTCTGTTGCTCACCTCTCGACTATTCGACACTTTCGACGACCCCCAACCTGCAGGACTTCTGGCGTGAAATGGCGCGTCTGCGCGCGAACCGACCAGAATGTGAGCAGCAGATTTCTCGGCTGCTCGCCGCATTGAGCCGATATGCTTCGTGCGAGTGACTGCGCCGCCTACGCCCCGCTCCGGTTGCGCCAGCTTATCGCGCTCAACCCCGCGAACAAAACCGCCGCCACGCAGACGATGGAGGGGCCTGCTGGCGTGTCGAACAGATAGGCCGCGCGCAGACCGGCAACCGCCGAAATCCCGCCAATGGCCGCCGCGATCAGGGCCATCGCTTCCGGCGTGCGGGCAAGAGACCGCGCAGCGGCGGCGGGGATAATCAGCATGGCGGCGATCAGAAGCACGCCAACCACCTTGATCGCGACGGCGACGGTGATCGCCAGGGCGAGCGTCAGGATCAACTGCTCCCGCTTGGGGTCTATGCCACTGGCATAAGCCAGCTCTGCGTTCAGCGTCGATGTCAGAAGTGGGGACCACCGCCAAGCGATGAGAGCCACGACCAAAGCCGCGCCGCCCCAGATCACGAGAAGATCGCTGCGCGAGACAGCCAAGATATCACCGAACAGATAGGCCATCAGATCAATCCGGATGCCTGAGAGGAACGAAACCGCAACCAGCCCGAAAGCAAGCGCAGAATGGGCGAGCACCCCCAACAATGTGTCCATTGCATAGCCGCGCCCGGCGAGGAGCGTGACCGTCAGAGCCATGATGAGCGCAACCACAACGGCGCCGAGAAAAATCGACATCTGAAGCGCGAGCGATAGGGCAACGCCCAAGATTGCCGCATGCGCCGTGGCATCCCCGAAATAGGCCATACGCCGCCAAACCACGAAACAACCAAGAGGCGCCGCCGCGAAAGCGACACCAACCCCGGCGAGGGTGGCACGGGTCATAAAATCGTCGAACATTATTCAGCGGCCTCGTGGCTATGCGGATGGTCGTGATCGTGACCATGGTCGTGATCGTGGCGGTAGAGCGCCAGGGCACCACCCGTGCCCGTGCCAAAGAGGGCCCGGTATTCCGGCGCGGAGGCCACGATTGCGGGCGTTCCCTCGCAACATACATGACCGTTCAGACAGATCACCCGGTCCGACGCGCTCATCACGACGTGAAGCTCATGACTGATCATCAGCACTGCGCAGCCGGTGTCGCGGCGGACCTCTTCGATCTGTCGGTAGAACGCAGCTGAGCCGGGCTGGTCGAGCCCCTGCGTCGCCTCATCCAGCAGCAGGATGTCGGGCCGATTGATCAAGGCCTGGGCCAGCAGCACCCGTTGGAACTGCCCCCCCGACACTTGCGACATCTGCCGCTTCAGAAGATCTGGCACGCCTGCCGCCTCAAGTGCTGACGCGCAGTCTTGACGCGTCACGCGCCCGGTCAGGCGCATGAAGCGTTCGACGGTGATCGGAAGGGTCGCATCGATATGCAGGCGCTGCGGCACATAACCGATCCGCAGGCCTTGCTGCAGCTTGACCTCTCCCGCTGCGGGCTCGATGGCCCCGATGATGGCCTTCAGCATGCTGGTCTTGCCCGAACCATTCGGACCGACAATGGTCACGATCTCGCCCGGCTCGACGCTCAAAGACACGTCGTGCAGCACCGTGTTCGCGCCATAGCGGACGCTGAGGTTGTCGACAGTTATGAGGCTCATGCGTCGGCCTTTTCCGCACAGGACGGGCAAACCCCTTCGGCCTCCACGACGGTGCGCTCAATCTGAAAGCCCGTAGCGCGCGCAGCGGCCCCAAGCGCGCCTTTCGCGGGCGCCGATTGAGCCTCGGCCACCGCATCGCACATGCGGCAGATCATGAACGCAGGCGAGTGCGATCGGCCCGGATGGGCGCAAGCAACGAATGCGTTGAGGCGCTCGACCTTATGAACAAACCCGTTCTCGACTAGAAAATCGAGCGCACGATAGGCAACCGGGGGCTGCGACCCAAAGCCGGCCTCGCGAAGAAGATCCAAGATCGCGTAGGCCCCAAGCGCCCGGTGTTCTTGCAGCAAGAGTTCCAACACCTTTCGCCGGACCGGGGTCAGGCGCAGCCCCTCAGCCGCGCATCTTGCCTCGGCCGATGCGAGGGCGTCCGCCATGCAGGCGCCGTGATCATGATGCTGGAACCCGAGCGGGGTCGTGTCTTCCGCGTCTTGGGTCTGCGCGTCTCTTGTCATGTTATTCCATATCAGATATGTGGCTCGCAACGTTATAAAATCACATGAGGGTTCTTATGTCCAGAAAGCTTCTTTCCCTATCAGCCACGGCCGCATTGATGGGTGGCACGGCGATGGCCGATGTGCCGAACGTGGCGGTTGATATCGCGCCGGTCCATTCGCTGGTGGCGCGTGTCATGGACGGGGTCGGAACGCCGAACCTGATTGTGCAGCCGGGTGCCTCGCCCCATGAATACAGCCTGCGCCCCTCGGAGGCTGCGGCTTTGCAAGAGGCGGACCTCGTGTTCTGGCTGGGTGAGGACTTGACGCCTTGGATGGACGATGCGGTTGAGACGCTGGCCGAGGATGCCGCCGTCACGACTCTGTTGGACGCCGAAGGAACGATCCTGCTTGATTTCCGCGAAGGCGCGCTTTTTGAGGCGCATAGCCACGACCATGGTGATGGAGGTCATGACGCGCACGCAGAGGACGCGCATGATCATGACCATGAAGAACATGCCCATGATGACGAACACGCTCATGATGAGCATGCCCATGACGACGCGCATGATCACGCGCATGACGACCACGACCATGGGGAACATGATCATGACGACCATGCCGGCCATGACCACGGGCATGAAGGCCACGACCATGGCGAACACGATCCTCATGCCTGGCTGTCCCCGGAAAACGCCAGCACGTGGCTGAACCTGATCGCGGGTCAATTGTCCGCCGCTGATCCGGACAATGCCGGCACCTATTTTGCCAACGCCGCAGCGGCGCGCGAAGATATGGAGGCGCTCTCGGCTGAGATCGCTGCCACGCTCGACCCGGTTCGCGGCGGCAGCTTCATCGTTTTCCACGACGCGTACCAGTATTTTGAGATGGATTTCGATTTCCCCGCTTCAGGTGCGATTTCGCTGAGCGACGCCTCTGACCCAAGCCCGGCTCGGATTGCCGAGATCCAGGGTCGCATTCAGGAAGAGGGGATCGATTGCGTTCTTGCCGAACCGCAATTCAATCCTGGGATTGTCGAGGTTGTTCTGGATGGAACGGACGCCAATACCGGCGTGATTGATCCGCTTGGCGCAGAGCTTGAACCAGGATCGGATCTCTACCCGCAGCTTCTCCGCAATATGGCAACGACCTTGGCGGAGTGCCTGTGACACCAAAAACCGGATCGGCCGGAGCGTCAGCTCCAACCGTTCCGCCTCCCATGACCGGACCGCGTCGGCGGAGCGGTCTTTGGGCGATTATGTGGCTTGGCCTCCTGCTATGTGCCGCCATCGCTCTGTGGCACCTCGTGCCGTGGAGCCAACTCCAAATCTGGGCGGCCCAGGAACAACGCGGCTTTCAGACCGCAATGGCTGGCGCCATGCGAGCCATCCATGGCGGTGACCCGTTTGCCATCTGGACGCTCTGCGTCGCAACGGCGGCGTATGGGTTCGTGCATGCCGTTGGGCCCGGGCACGGCAAAGTGCTCTTGGGCGGCGCGGCGCTTGCATCGGGGGCAACCCTTCGACGGATGGCCATCCTAACCCTCAGCGCCAGCCTGGCCCAATCTGCCTTTGCCATTATCCTTGTGGGAGGGATTGGGTTTGCTTTGGGATGGGCAACGCAGGATCTGGTTGGACTGACCGAGGCGTGGCTCGCGCCAGCCAGCGCCTTTGCTGTTTCAGCTCTTGGTCTTGTTCTGGTGATCCGGGGCGTTCGGGGGTGGCCGAACCATCGGGCTGTCGCCAACCCGGACGGCCATGATCACACCAATGCGGGATCGGAATGCGGGTGCGGTCATTCGCATGGGCCAAGCGTTGCCGAACTCCAGAGCCTTGGGTCACTGCGCGAGGCGCTGGCTCTTGTCGCGTCCATCGCGTTGCGGCCCTGCACCGGTGCCTTGTTCGTGCTGGTGATTGCGCTTGGCATGGAGGTGTTCTGGGTCGGATGCGTGGCCGTTCTGGCGATGGGGCTAGGGACCGCGGCTTTCAACTTGATGGTTGCGGGATCGGGCGTGGCCGCGCGCAAGTTGGTGGATGTTCAAGCGACTGGACAACAGCTTCAGCAGATATCCGCCGGGCTGCATGTCGCCAGTGGAGCCATCATCGCGCTGATCAGCTTCAGCCTGGCAATAACCTATCTGGACAGTCCGGTTTCTTTTCCATAGAAATGATATGTTATTACATAAATGGGCGAGACCCTTTCCATGGCCCCCTCTGATCTCAGGCAAGACGACGTAAAGGATCGGCGCACGCCGGTAACTGTGCTGACCGGCTTTCTCGGTGCCGGCAAAACAACCCTGTTGAATGTCATCCTCGCCAAGACATCCGAGGAGCGCATCGCCGTCATTTTTAACGAGTTTGGAGAGGCCGGGCTTGCTTAGAAAGGGCGCTTACTGCGCAGTCGCAGCGAATGTCTGCTTTGCCGCCAACCCGACAAAATCTCTTGAAGCAATTTGGAACGCCACCAGCAGGCTTACGGGATTTGAACAAGCCAAACGCCCTTCGCCGTCAGGGTGGAGGCGCGGCCTCCCCCCTCGGACAAGAAAAATAGACAAGGCCGTGTCCTCGGCTCACGCCTGCGGGCCGCACCACCCTTGTCGATTTGTCCTGTCTCGCCCCCCTCCGCGTTCGCCACGTGGCAGATTTGCAGGAGCAGGCGGCTTCGCCGTCTGACCTCCAAATCGCCCCCGATTTTCCGGTTTGGAAACGGGATCAAACACAACAAGCGGGCTTAGGAATGAGCAACGGAGAGCGTCTCAATAGGAAAGAGTTTGGCGCAATAGGAAGAACTATGTGTCGCACAACAACAGATATAGTGGCGCGCTGGGGAGGATTCGAACCCCCGACCCCTTGATTCGTAGTCAAGTACTCTATCCAGCTGAGCTACCAGCGCGTGAGAGCGGGGTTTACCCCCCCTCCTCGGTCAGCGCAAGGGCCAAATCAAGCTGCGATGTTGCCGGGCAGGTGGATACAAAAGACGGTGCCCTCGGGGCCGGTCTCATCCAGTTCCAAACGCCCGCCATGGCCACGGATCAACTCCGCTGCGATCGCTAGGCCGAGCCCTGTGCCGCCCTTCCGCGTACCACCCTGAAACGGCTGGAACAGATGATCGAGCGCTTTTTTGGGCAAACCCGGCCCTGTATCACGGACCTTGACCCACCAGCCATCGCCATTCTCTCCTGCGCTGACGCTGATTTCTCCTGGTTGCTCGGTCGCGATAATCGCCTGACGGGCGTTCCGCACCAGATTGCCCAAAACCCTGTAGAGCTGCTCGGGATCGGCACGCGCCATGATCCCGGCCGGGATATCGGTCGTGAGGGTCACCGCGTCTTCGCCGACGATCAGGCGCTCACTTTCTACCAGATCACCGATCAGATCATGCAGATCGACTCGTGCCAACGCAGGGGGCGGCTCTTCTGCCCGCCCAAAGGCAAGTGTGCCCTCGCAAAGGTTCACCGCCCGGCCAAGCGAAGCCACTAGTTTTGGCGTGGTGCGCTTGACGGTCGGATCATCAATAGTTTCAAGGCGGTCGGCCATCAGCGTCGCAACCGTCAGGATATTCCGAAGATCATGGCTGATCTTTGCGACGGCTTCGCCCAATTGCGCCAGGCGCTCGCGCTGTCGCAATGCGCCTGTCAATTGGGTCTGCAACGACTGCAGCGCCGTTTCCGCATCACGCAATTCAGTCACGCCAGCCTCAGGCTCGATAATCCGACGCGCATCCTCGGGCGCTTCGGCATAAGACATCATGTGACTGACCACGCGCTTGATCGGGGTCACCAGAAAACGGCGCACCGCCAAAAACAGCAGCGCCGCCGTGACGACAGAGATCAGGGCCGAGAGCCAAAGAATACGAATCCCATAGTCAATCAACGCCGCACGCAACGGCGCGGTATACATTGTCACCTCGATCAGCAGACCGGCCTCGCGCACCGGCTCTCCAATCACCCGGATCGTCTGGTTTTCTGGTGTCGTCAGCCGCATCATCGCATCGCGGATCAGCTGCCAGGCGGGCGCATCGCGCAGGTCGAAACTGTAGGAGACGGGTGGGATGTTCTGCGTGGCCAAGATCAACTGCCGCACCTCGTCGCGCCGCAGGACCACGTTCAGAACCTCCGCATTCTCCAGAAGCTCATATTCCAACTCGTCGTCGATCATTCCATCCGTCGCCAGAAGCGCGAGGGAGGCGATCTGGGCCCGTTCCAGCCGGTTCAGGAGGTAGTCTTCGCGGAACCGGGCGACAGACGGCACAAAGATCAGGATCTCGGCAATCATCACGAAGATCACCGTCAGGATCAAAAATCTGCCAGAAAGCGAATTCACGTCGCGCGTCTTCCCTCAGCTTGGCGGCTCTAAAACCGCTGGACCAGCCGCACCACCCGTTTGACCCAGGCGTTTTCAAACAGCTTGGGGGAAAAATAGACCCCCGCGGCGCGTTTGTTAATCTCCCCAAGCGTCGGATAGGGCGCGACCATTCCGGCAACAGCGCTCATTTTCAAGCCGTTGGCAATGGCCAAGGCCCAGATTTGAATGAGTTCGCCGGCTTGAGCGCCGACAATCGTGGCACCGATGGGTTTGCCTTTGACCACCATGACCTTCACAAAACCCGTGGTCTGTCCGGTGGCAATCGCGCGATCATTTTCATGATAAGGGAAACGGGCGACCTCCAGCTTGTCGCCATGGGCCTCGCGCGCCTGCGCCTCCGTCAGCCCGACCTGGGCAAGCTCCGGGTCAGTATAGGTGGCCCACGGGATGTGATCGGTCCGGGCCTTTGCGGGCAGGCCGAAAAGCATTGATCGCACGATCACCCCGGCATGATACCCCGCCACATGCGTGAATTGCAGCCCGCCTGCGGCATCGCCCACGGCATAGACGCGTTTGTTGCTGGTCGAGCGGAGCCCGGCATCCACGGTCACGCCCCGACGGGTGTGATCGACATTGCCCGCCTCGAGGTCCATTTGGTCAACATTGACCTGACGCCCCACGGCGACCAGCAGATGGGAGCCCTCAAAGCTGCGACCGTCCTCGGTTGTCACGGTCACCGCGCCATCACGACCGGTGACCTCTGAGACTTGCGCCCCCTCGACAATGTCTATTCCTTCGGCTGTGAGTTTCTCCAGCACAATCGCGGCCGCCTCGGGGTCGTCCTTGCCGAGCGCCTTCATGCCTTCCAGCACAGTCACTTTGCTTCCAAGCCGCAGATGGGCTTGCGCCATTTCCATGCCAATCGGACCGCCGCCGATAATGATCAAATGATCGGGGCGGTCGCGCAGATCGAAAATCGTCTCATTGGTGAAATGCGGCACGGTCTCCAGGCCGGGGATCGGCGGCACGAATGGTCGCGACCCGGTGGCAATGACGAACCGGCGGGCTTCGATGATATGATCTCCGGCTTGCACCTCGGTCTCTGAGATAAAGCGGCCGAACTCGCGGATCACATGAACGCCGAACCCCTCGAACCGTTCCTGGCTGTCGACTGGGGCAATCGTCTCGATCACGCTCTGCACATGGTCTTTAGCCGCCGCGAAGTCCGCGTCTGGCGCGTGACCCGCCACGCCGAAGGCCGCGACGGAGGTCTCATGTGCTTTGTGCCCGGCGGCCAGCAACGCCTTTGACGGCACGCAGCCATAGTTCAGGCAGTCGCCACCCATTTTATGGCCTTCCAGGAGCACGACTTTAGCCCCCATTTGTGACGCGCCCGCAGCAACGGACAGGCCTCCGGACCCCGCGCCGATGACGCAGATATCTGTCTTGATGCGCGTCATGTCAGAGACCTTTCTTGCCGCGAATAGCTTTCAGGAGGATCGGCAGAGCTGCCAAGGCGCAAAGGCCAAGAATCGGGCCAAGGATCGCCGGTTCAAAGATAATGGAAAGGTTCGGCGTCTCACCCATGGCGAAGACCTCGCCCAAACCCGCCCCAACCCAGGTATAAACGACAGAGCCGGGCATGATCCCGAAGAAGGTGGTGAACACATAGCGGTTCAGCCGAACCCCCACCAATGCGGGCAGGAGATTGGCGACGAAGAATGGCACCACCGGCACGAGACGGATCAGAAACAGCATCGACAGCTCGTTTTCCGCGATCCCGTCTTTGATGCGTTTCGTCAGTCCGCTTGACGCATCCATCCGCGCCGCAAGCCGATCACCCAGCCCCCATTTTGCCGCCAGAAAGATTGCCGTCGCACCCAGTGTCGCGGCAATGATGACAAAGAGCGCGCCCGGGAAGAGACCAAAGAGAAAGCCACCGGTTAAGGTCGCAATCGCCGCGCCGGGGAGGGAAAAGGCGACGATCAGCACATAGATCGCGACGAAAGCCGTCACCATGGCGACGTAGTTGGCGTCGCGGAATGCCAATAGCGCCTCGCGATTGTCGCGCAGCGTCTCAAACGACAAGAGATCGCCCAGCAGGAACCAGCCCAGCGCCGCCCCTGCCGCAATGAGGATTAGGGGCAGGAACCGGGAAACGCGGGATTTGGGGTCTGTCATGGTGTCGGACATCTCGAAACTACCTGAATGGCGTGATTTGCCCAGAACATGCCCTCGTTCGGGGGCCAGACATAGGCCCCTCACGCTGCCTTGATAGGACGTGACAGAAAGCGGGGGTTTATGTCAGAAATTCCCACCATTCTGACATATCTGACCCGGTGATGTTTCAGTTCTGTCGATTCCGCCTCGGCATTTGTTGACACGGGCGCGCCAAGACCGTATTGCCCGGGTTCTCAAGGATTCCCTCGCCGTTTGACGCCTCCATCCGGGATGCCGTCCGGCCAGATTACGGAGCAAAACAATGTCGAAACGTACGTTTCAGCCGTCCAACCTGGTCCGCAAGCGGCGCCACGGTTTCCGCGCGCGCATGGCCACCAAAGCAGGCCGTAAGATTCTGAACGCCCGCCGCGCCCGCGGCCGGAAGTCGCTCAGCGCCTGATTTGCCTCGAAAGGCCGGTGGTATGACACCGAACGCGCCTCCGCCGACGGCCCCGTCGACGGGGGCTTTTTTGCTTGAGACTCTGACCAAGCGACCCGATTTCCTGCGCGCCGCGCGGGCCGCCCGTGCACCAGCGCCAGGATTTCTGCTGCAAGCTCGCAAACGCGCCGCCACCGAAGAGGTCACGCCCGAAGTGATCCGCGTCGGGTTCACCTGTTCCAAGAAAGTTGGCAATGCCGTCGCCCGCAATCGCGCCAAACGGCGACTGCGCGAGATTGCCCGCGCGGTTCTGCCTCTGGAAGGGCAACCGGGCTGGGACTATGTTCTGATTGGCCGGGCAGGTGCCACCGCTGAGCTGCCCTTTGCGCAGCTCAAAGCGGACCTATCCCGGGCCTTAAAGAAAGTGCATCGATGACCCTTTTGGCCCAACTGTTCGCGTTGCCTGTGCGCGCCTACCGGCTGATCTTCAGCCCATGGGTTGGGTTTAACTGTCGCTATCATCCGACTTGCTCGGCCTATGCCCTGGAAGCTTTGGAAAAACACGGGGGCCTGAAGGGAAGCTGGCTGGCGCTCCGACGGATCGGTCGCTGTCACCCTTGGGGCTCGTCAGGTATCGACAACGTCCCGGATAGGGACCCGCCCAAATAGAACGACCCGCCGAGACCGCAGTTTGCGCCGCAAGCCAGTCAGCGTTTCAGCACATGATCCGGTCCAACCCCGTTCAGCAACCCACGCGTATTGCCCATTTGATCAGCGGGGATGCCAACAACGGTCGGTCCGACACCTGCATTGGAACGATCACCAAAAGCCCCGTTAGCGAGGCAGGTCTATTGGGGAACCTGCTCTTTGAGCGATCAAACCCTCGGCGGCTCAAAATAAACTATGGCATCGCTGAATAATCTCCCTATGGGTTCAACTGCTATCAGAATGACCTATGGTTGCAAGAACCCAAAACCACTGCCGAAAGCCCGCAATGCTGGACACCGCCGACGACATCCATCCGCTCTTTCATGGCGCCCCCAAAACCGCCGAATTCAAAAAGCTGCGCAAGCGGCTCGTCCGCGAAACCCGCGAAGCGATTGAGCGATACGGCATGATTGAGCGCGGCAGCCGCTGGCTGGTGTGCCTGTCCGGCGGCAAAGACAGCTACACGCTTCTGGCGGTGCTGGTTGAGTTGCAATGGCGCGGTCTCCTGCCGGTGGAGTTGCTGGCCTGCAATCTCGATCAGGGCCAACCGGGTTTCCCGGCCACCGTCTTGCCGGAATTCCTCGGCCGGATGGGGGTGCCGCATCGCGTCGAATATCAAGACACCTATTCCATTGTCATGGATAAGGTCCCGCAAGGGCGCACCTATTGCGCACTTTGCTCACGGCTGCGCCGCGGCAACCTCTATCGCATCGCCCGTGAGGAAGGGTGTTCTGCCGTGGTTTTGGGCCATCACCGCGATGACATTCTGGAGACATTCTTTCTGAACCTGTTTCATGGCGGAAAACTTGCCACGATGCCGCCAAAGCTGCTGAATGATGACGGTGACGTTTTTGTTTATCGCCCGCTCGCGCATGTGGCTGAGGCCGATTGCGACGCCTTCGCGCGGGCGATGGCGTATCCGATTATCCCCTGCGACCTTTGCGGTAGCCAAGATGGCCTGCAACGTCAGGCGATCAAGCAAATGCTGGATACATGGGAGGCGAAGGCGCCCGGGCGACGGCAAAAGATGTTCTCGGCCCTTATGTCAGCGCGCCCCTCGCATCTGCTCGACGCGGAACTCTTTGACTTTGCGGGGCTCTCAAGATCGTTCGCATTTGAACCAAAACCGGGGGACTGAGATCGCAGCGTTAAGAGCCTGTCAGGCAGTTTGCCTTAGCGAGGAAGGTGAGATCCGACACAGCCGTCGGATGGAATTCCGAAGGGATCGCCATGCCGAGACTTGGGTTGTTGCGCAGTTCCGATTTGATCAACGGCATTCGCGCGGGACTGTCTCGCGTGGAAATCCTCGCGCTCTATCCGATACTTGCACTCGCGGCGGTCTGGTTTGGCAACTGGGATCTCCTACTTGTCACGGCTTTCCTACTTCCCACGCTACTCGCTCTGCAGGCTTTCGGCCAAGCGGAGCACGGGCCTAAAGACCCGCTTTTGCAACAATCAGTAGATGGGCCAACTGGTTTTCCAAGGCGGCCCGCTCTAACGGCAATGATTGATCGCACTGTGACGTTTGCCCCCGGCAATACGACCGTTGCCATCGCAATCGGAATCGATAAATCGGGTCCCGTGGCCGAGCGGTGGAACCGCCAATTGGGAGATGAAATCCTAAGCTGTGCGGCCACTCGGCTGAGGGAGGCATTGGGCGAAGGCGGCGTGATTGCGCGGATCGGAGAGACCGAATTCGGCATCGTATTGCACCCAAGCCATAGTGCCCAAGTTGATAGCGTTCTGCCTCTTATCCATAGGCTACGGAACGTGCTTCAGAAGCCAATCTTAGTTGGCGGCTCAACCGCCCATGTCTCGGCCTCTTTTGGCCACTGCACGCTCGACATGTCTCCTGCACGCACCGGCGACTCTATGTTAAGCGCTGCAGAGATGGCCTTGGGTGATGCACGTGGCCATGGGGCATCGGCCATACGCGGCTTTTGCCCAGAGCTTGGTCAGGAACGCAAAAGGCAGGCTGATCTGGTCGACCAGGTCGAAGCCGCTCTCACCAACGGCGAGATCAAAGCTTGGTATCAACCGCAAATCTGCACCGACACCGGCCTCATCAGCGGCTTCGAAGCCTTGGCGCGATGGCATCACCCCGAAGATGGCGTCTTGGCCCCAGGGGAGTTCCTTGGGGCAGTCGCGGAAGCCGGGCAGATGAGCAGACTCGGCAAAGTCATGCTCTACAATGCACTCTCGGCGCTCAAAAGCTGGGATAGGGCGAGACTCGACATCGCGACGGTCGCGGTGAATTTCTCAACGGAAGAACTGCGCGACCCACTCTTTGCGGATTGGATCAAATGGGAAGTTGATCGGTTCGATCTCCGCCCGAATAGATTGACGGTCGAGATATTGGAAACGGTCGCCGCGCAATCGGAAGATGACATCATCATCCGCAACATCGAATTGCTTTCGCGGCACGGGGTTAATCTTGACCTGGACGACTTTGGCACGGGCCAAGCCTCCATCGCGAATATCCGGCGCTTCCATGTGAACCGGATCAAGATGGATCGTTCATTTGTCACCAAGCTCGACGAAGACCCGACACAGTACGCCATGGTCTCGGCCATCTTGTCCCTCGCGGAGCATTTGGGCCTGGATACCTTGGCCGAAGGGGTTGAGACAGCTGGCGAACATAGCACACTGGCTCAGCTTGGCTGTGGCTATGTTCAAGGATTTGGTATCGCGCGCCCGATGCCGTTCGAAGACACGATTGCGTGGGTCCACGCTTACAACCAGAAGCTTGGCGCCCCCACATGTATTCGTCGTCAAGCCGGATGATCGCAGCCCGTCGGATGTCAACAGTTTTCTGACGTCAATCGGCTGATATGCAGCATTGGCCGGGCCGCCACGCGTCATCGGTGTGATGGCAACGGGGGGCCGCGCCGATGCAAAACTGAGCACGACGCCTTTGGTCACGGGGGAAAAGCCCTTGACCTTTCCACCCCCAATCTGTTGAACCTCCGTGACTTCAACCAAGGGATGGTCTGCAACGATGGATGATCAGAATAGAAACCTGATCCTTGCGACAGCGCTAAGCTTTCTGGTCATTCTTGTCTGGTTCTTGCTGTTCCCTCCGCCTGATCCGACGGTTACAGACACCACTGATACACCTGCGGTGACCGTGCTGGATGAAAACGGTACCGAAATGGCTCTGACGCCGCCGGTGGCAGATGCGGGTGATGCACCGCAACTGGCGACCGATGCGGAGACGCGCGCCACCATCCTCGCCGAGGCTGAGCGGATCACGATCGAAACACCCGCGGTTTCCGGGTCCATCTCGCTCGTCGGCGGACGGATCGATGATCTTTCTCTGAATAACTACTTCGAGACTCTTGAAGAGGACAGCCCAACCGTCACGCTCCTGTCTCCCGTTGGCGAGTCCGAGGCGTATTATGCCCTCTATGGCTGGGCCCCCGCAGGCGATTTGGCGTTTGAAGATGTGCCCGGCGCGAACACCGAATGGCAAATCGAAAGTGGCGAGACGCTCACACCAGAGACACCCGTCACCTTGGTCTGGGACAATGGCAATGGCCTGATCTTCCGCCGTAGCATCGCGATCGACGAAGATTTCATGTTCCAGGTCACGCAATCGGTTGAAAACACGACCGATGCCTCCGCCCGCATGGCGCCCTACGGCATCGTTGCGCGCCACGGGCTGCCCTCAGATTTGCAAAACTTCTTCATCTTGCATGAAGGCGTCGTTCGCAAATCGGACGGCACATTAGACGAACTTGCCTATGACGACCTCCCCGATCTGGACTTCATCCAGCGTGAAGGCACCCCGGCGGAAGTGGTCGATGTCGCGGAAAACGGCTGGATCGGCTTCACCGATAAATACTGGATGACCACGCTGATCCCTGGTGAAGCGCAGCCGTTCACCTCGGTCACGCGCTATGTCCAGTCCAGCGACATCTATCAGACCGAAGCTCGCCTACCGACAATGACCGTCGCGCCCGGTGAAACCGCTGAGATCAGTACCCAGCTTTTTGCTGGCGCCAAGGAATGGGAGACCATCCGCAACTACCAGAACGAAGGCGGCATCGCGCGCTTCCTCGACTCGATCGACTGGGGCTGGTTCTATTTCCTGACCAAGCCAATCTTCTGGCTGCTGCATAATCTCAATGCACTGATCGGCAATATGGGCGTCGCGATCATCGCTCTGACGCTGATTATCAAGGCGCTGCTCTTGCCGCTGGCGTTCAAATCATATGTCTCGATGGCGAAGATGAAAGAACTTCAGCCTGAGATGGAGAAGCTGAAGGAACGCGCAGGCGATGACCGCCAGAAGCTCCAACAGGGCATGATGGAGCTCTACAAGACGAACAAGGTCAATCCGGCCTCCGGCTGCCTGCCGATCCTGCTGCAAATCCCGATCTTCTTCTCGCTCTACAAAGTGATCTTCGTCACCCTAGAGCTTCGGCACGCGCCCTTCTTCGGGTGGCTCACCGACCTGTCGATGCCCGACCCGTCATCGATCTACAACTTCTATGGGCTTCTGCCTTGGGCCGCACCCGAACCCGGCACGATCATGGCGTTGCTCTTCATCGGTATCCTACCGCTCTTGCTCGGCATTTCGATGTGGTTGCAGCAAAAGCTGAACCCAGCACCCACAGACCCGACGCAGGCGATGATCTTCGCCTATCTGCCTTGGGTCTTTATGTTCATGTTGGGCAGTTTTGCATCCGGCCTATTGGTCTACTGGATTGCGAACAACACGATCACCTTTGTGCAGCAATACACGATCATGCGGAGCCAAGGCTTCAAACCGGACGTGTTCGGCAACATCCGCTCAGGCTTCCAGCGCAAGAAATCTGACGAGAAATGACCGTCACACTCGCCCATATCTGGCGCCATCCGATCAAGGGGATCGGAGCCGAGGCGCTCGATCGGATTACTTTGAGCCCGGACCGCCCGCTGCCGTTGGATCGAGCCTGGGCGGTGCTGGAGGATGGTGGCGACGCATCTGATGGCTGGCGGTCTTGCCGCAACTTCCTACGTGGGGCGAAAGGGCCGGGCTTGATGGCGATCACGGCGCGGGTCGACGGCGATGTAATCCATCTCAGCCACCCGGACCAACCAGACCTGACCGTCACCCCGGCGGGCGACCCCGCGACACTTTTCGACTGGCTCCGCCCGATCTATCCAGAGAACCGCGCCGCGCCAGCGGCCCTGGTCAAATCGCCAGAGCAAGGGATGAGCGATGCGCCCTTTGCATCTGTCTCGGTGCTCAACCTGTCGTCGCTCCGGGCACTGTCGCAAAAAATCGGCATGCAGCTCGACCCGCGCCGGTTTCGCGGCAACTTCTGGCTGGACGGGTTGGCACCTTGGGAGGAGTTCGACCTCGTCGGCAAAACGCTCCGCATAGGCGATGCAGAATTGGAAGTCGTCGAGCCCATCGGGCGGTGCCGCGCGACAGAAGCGAACCCAGAAACCGGGCGGCGCGATGCAAATACGTTGGGCGCGCTGCAAAACGGTTGGGGACACACGAATTTCGGCGTCTATGCTCGGGTTTCAAAGGGTGGCGAGATCACCGAAGATATGCCCGTTGATGTGCTCTCATGAGCGCCCTCCCCTTCCCATTGGCCGAAGCACCTGACGCGATCACGCGGGAGCGGGGCCGGAAGCTCTTCGCGACGGGCGGCGATTTCCTAAAAGGGGTCGTCGCGATGGATGGGATGCCGCCCGCCGATCGCATAGAGGTCTGCTTTGCCGGTCGTTCAAATGTTGGAAAATCAACGCTCATCAACGCGTTGACCGGTCGAAAAGCTCTGGCCCGGGCCTCCAACACGCCCGGTCGAACGCAAGAAATCAATTTCTTCACCCTCGCCGAGAGCCATTATCTCGTGGACCTGCCCGGCTACGGTTTTGCGAATGCGCCGGTGGCGGTTGTCGAGAAATGGCAACGCCTGCTCAAAGCCTATCTTGCGGGCCGGGCAAGCCTCCGCCGGGCATTTGTCTTGATCGACACGCGCCATGGGGTGAAACCCGTGGATGAAGAGATCATGACGCTTCTCGACAAGGCCGCGGTGACATTTCAAGTGGTGATGACCAAAGCTGATAAGGTGAAAGACAAGGATCGTGAGAAGATCCTGACACAGGTGCGCAATGCCTTGTCAAAACACCCCGCCGCCTTCCCCGAACTGGTTCTGACCTCTTCGGAAAAGGGGGATGGGATCGAAACGCTCCGCAGCATCATCGCGACGCTCGACTGAGCCGGTCTTGGCAGCCTCGGCCCCTTGCCGTAACAAGACGCGACCATGAGGCCGAAGCGATGAAGAAACAAACCATGAGCCGCGATTACCTTGCCACCGCCCGCACGCTTTCCGAAGCGCTGCCTTTCCTACAGCGCTATGATGATGCGACCGTGGTGATCAAATTCGGCGGTCACGCCATGGGCGATGACACTGCGATGGCCAGTTTCGCCCGCGATATCGTACTTTTGCAACAAGTCGGGGTGAACCCGGTGATCGTTCATGGCGGCGGCCCGATGATCAACGAGATGCTGAGCAAGCTTGGTGTTGTCTCGGAGTTTGTCGACGGCAAACGAGTGAGCGATACGGCGACCGTTGAAGTCGTCGAAATGGTGCTTTCGGGCACCGTCAATAAACGCATCGTGCAAGCGATCAACGCCCAAGGCGGGCGGGCCGTCGGGCTAAGCGGCAAAGATGCGAATTTGATGATCTGTGATCCGGCTGACCCGAAACTGGGCTTTGTCGGCGAACCGGCAGAGATGACGCCGGACGTGCTGCTGAACCTTTTCAAAGACAACATGATCCCGGTTGTCGCCCCTCTTGGCGCTGGCCGGAATGGGGAGACCTTCAACGTCAATGGCGACACAGCCGCGGGCGCGATTGCTGCGGCTCTGAAGGCGGATCGCCTGTTGCTTCTGACCGATGTCGCGGGTGTGAAGAACGCCGATGGCGAGGTGGTGACCGAGTTGAGTGTCTCGGATGTCGAAGCGATGACCAAGGACGGCACCATTGCGGGCGGCATGATCCCCAAAACCGAAACTGCTCTGCATGCCGTCAGAAACGGCGTGCGCGCCTGTGTGATCGTTGATGGTCGGGTTTCGAACGCGGTGTTGTTGGAGCTGTTCACCGAACATGGCGCGGGCAGCATCATCCGCGCCTGACACCTTGCGTGTCGTGGCCCGGCCCGACAGGGTGTGTAGATGGATTACGAGAGCCTGACCCGCGCGGTTCACGACCTGCATCTTGATGTCTTCGGGGCATTTCACCCCACGCCAGAGGATGCGGCACCGAAAGGAACAGAAACGCTCGTCCTGCTTGGCCCGCGGGAGCCGGGCTTTTGGGCCCATGTCACCACTGAGCCAGAGTTCACAGACGGAAAACCTGACCCGATGGACCGCTGGTCCCGCCGGGTGATTGGGCGTCTCGCGTGCGACCTGGGCGCAAAGGCGCAGTTTCCGTTTGGTGGCCCACCCTTTGCGCCCTTTATCCGATGGGCTGCGCGCACAGGTCGCGCCTGGCCCAGCCCTGTGACGATCCTGGTGCATGATGTGGCCGGGCTTATGGTCTCCTATCGCGGCGCGCTCGCGCTGAAAGAGCGGATCGACTTGCCGCGACTGCCCATTGAACGCCCCTGTGAGAGTTGCAGCAAACCATGCCTGACCGCCTGTCCAGTGAGCGCCCTGACACCGGAAGGCTATGACACAGCGGCCTGTCATGGGTATCTGGACACAGAGGCAGGTGCAGATTGCCTGATGCAGGGCTGCGCCGTCCGCCGCGCCTGCCCGCTGAGCCAATCCTATGGCCGCCTGCCCGCGCAATCGGCCTTTCACATGCGGAGTTTTCACCCATGAGCCTGACCCTTGTTCTGATCCGCCACGCGAAATCCGACTGGGACAATCCGCTCTTGGATGACCATGACCGGCCCTTGAATGATCGCGGGCGGCACGCGGCCCCGCGGATCGGCGCATGGCTGCGCGACACGGGCATCAACCCAGAGCAGGTGATCTGCTCCACCGCGCGGCGCACACAAGAGACCTGGAGCGGGATTGCCAGCCAGTTGCCCGATCCAGTCACGGCGTCCTATTCCAACGCGATTTACCATGCCGATCCCGCGACGATCCTCACAAAAATCCAACAAGCTGACACCAGTCCTCTTGCGATCATCGGGCATAACCCCGGTATTGGCAGTATCGCCTATGCGCTATGCGCCAAACCGCCGACCCATCCGAAATTCGGGTTTTACCCCACGGGGGCCAGCCTGATCCTGCGGTTCGACGTGGAAAACTGGGCGCAGATCGAGCCGGGTATGGGCGAGGTCATCGCCTTTACGGTACCCCGCGATTTGAAGCCGGAACCAAGCTGATTGCGGTCGGCGCGCCTGTCCCCTAATCTGGTCATCGTCTGAAACGGAGATTTGATGTCCCGCCTTTGATCGGTCGCAGCTTGCGCCCCTGCACAATCTGAGAACGCAAACGCCGCCCGCAATGTGGGATCGGCCGCTTTGAAGATGTGCTTTTCCAAGACTCAAGTAACTGCCGCTCCTCCGGGAGGGGCACATCAAAGGAGATCTGACAGATGATCAGACCTTATTCGCCTGCCGATAAGCAGGCCGTCATGTCAATCTGGCGTGACACAAGCGCGGTTGCGCATCCATTTCTAAGCTCAGAGTTCATGAGTGAGGCCGAAAACCTGATCCGGGACACGTTGTTGGACATGGCCGAGATTTGGGTGGCTGAGCAAGATGGCACGCCGGTTGGGTTCGTCGCCCTAATTGGCCATGAAGTCGGCGGGTTGTTTTTACGGCCCGAACATCATGGCCATGGCATCGGCCAGGCTCTGATGGATCGGGCCGTGCAACGCAAAGGCGGGTTGGAGTTGGACGTGTTTCGCGAAAACACGAAGGCACGCCAGTTCTATACCCGTTATGGCCTCACCGAGGGAGCCGAACGGTTCGATGATGCCTCGGGGCAATATGTTCTGCGGATGACATACACACCCGCCTAAAACGAAGCCCCCCGGAAGCGGTTCCGGGGGGCTTGCACCTTACCAAACGGTAACATCAGTGACCGAGGATCTGGCTCAGGAACAGCTGCGTCCGTTCGGATTTGGGGTTCATGAAGAACTCCTCCGGCTCGTTCTGCTCCACGATCTGCCCTTGGTCCATGAAGATCACTCGGTTGGCGACCTGCCGCGCAAAGCCCATCTCATGGGTCACGCAGAGCATGGTCATGCCCTCCTCGGCAAGCTGGATCATCGTGTCCAGCACCTCTTTGATCATCTCAGGGTCAAGCGCCGAAGTCGGCTCGTCAAAGAGCATGATCCGCGGCCGCATGCAGAGCGAGCGCGCAATGGCCACCCGCTGCTGCTGCCCCCCCGAAAGCTGACCGGGGTACTTGTCGGCTTGTTCTGGGATTTTGACCTTGTTGAGGAAATACATAGCTGTTTCCTCGGCCTCTTTCTTGGGCGTCTTCCGCACCCAGATCGGGGCCAGCGTGCAGTTCTCCAGGATCGTCAGATGCGGGAAGAGATTGAAATGCTGGAAGCACATCCCAACCTCGGACCGGATCTTGTCGATGTTTTTCAGGTCATTCGACAGGAGCGTGCCATCAACCGTGATCGAGCCCTGTTGGTGCTCTTCCAGGGCATTGATGCAGCGGATCAAGGTGGATTTACCCGAGCCCGAGGGCCCACAAATCACGATCCGTTCGCCCTGGTTCACGGTCAAGTTGATGTCGCGCAGCACATGGAACGTGCCGTACCACTTGTTCATGCCTTGGATTTCAATGGCCACCTCATCGGAGACGGTCATATGGCTACGGTCGATTTCCCGATCCGCGATGGAAGAAGTTTGAGCGTCAGTCATTGAGACGTCTCCTTAACGATGGTCGGTGCGGAGCTTGCGCTCCAGGAATTGCGAGTATTTCGACATCGCGAAACAGCAGATGAAGAAACACGCCCCAATGAAGATGAAGAGTTCCCAATAGATGCCGTTCCAATCGGTTGTGGCACGGATCAGGTTGGAGAACCCGATGGGATCACTCAGGCCCACAAAGACCACCAATGTGGTGTCTTTGAAGACGCCGATGAAGGTGTTCACGATCCCTGGGATCGAGATCTTCAGCGCCTGAGGCAAGATGATCAGCTGCATCGACTGCCAGTAATTCAGGCCCAGACTATCCGCGCCCTCATACTGACCTCGCGGCAATGCCGCGAGCCCGCCGCGGATCACTTCGGCCATATAGGCCGAGGCGAAGAAGGTCACCATGATGATCACCCGCAGAAGCAGGTCAAAATTGGTGCCAGGCGGCAGGAAGTAGTTCAGAAGCAGCGACGCGGTGAAGAGCCACACAATCAACGGCACACTGCGGATCACCTCAATGAAGAACACGCAGCTCTTGTTGATAATGAACAGGTCCGATTGCCGTCCGAGCGCGAGAACGATGCCAAGCGGGAAGGACAAGATGATGCTGGTCACACCGATAATGATCGCCAACATGAAGCCGCCGATTTCATCGGAGGCGACATACTGCATCTCAATCGGCGCGATGGCCGAAAGACCGCCTGCGACCGGGCCTGCCAAGAACAGCCAATAAAGGATCGGCACAACAAGCCCGGCGATGGTTGCACCGAGTGACCCCAGGATCTCATCACCAAATCGGATGATCACGCCGCCAATCACAAAGCCAATAGCCACGGCAATCGGTGTCCAAATCGAGCCGCCCCAGATCAGCCAGAAGCAGAGAAACGGCGCGACTGCTGTGACGTAAAACAGCTTTCGCGGCACATTCTCAAACAGGATCGGAGCGACGGCGACAAAGAACACCAGAAGCGCCAATACCGGCCGCCAATAGAGATCTTGTGGGTAGAAGCCGAAGAGCAACTGATCCCAACGATCCGCCAGAACCGCCCAACAGGCGACACTGGCATCCGCGCCATAGATTTCGTCGCGGATCTCACGGCACTCGGAAAGCGATCCCGCATCCCAAATCCCATAGAGCATCCAGCCGAGCGTATGGCTGAGAACATAATAGATCACGTAGAGCGAGATGATCGTCAGCAAGGTGTTCAACCAGGACGAAAACAGGTTCTCTCGAACCCATTTGATCACACCGGTTTGGGTTGCGGGCGGTGCCGCCTCTGGCAGCATGGTTTCCCGCACGAAAGAAGCGTCATGGGCATGTGTATCGCTCATCTCAGCGCTCCTTCAATTTGATGGAAGAGTTATAGACGTTCATCAGAGAGGAGATGATGAGTGAGGTGATCAGATAGAATAGCCCCAGAAGAAGCATCCCTTCCAATTCTCGCCCAGTCTGGTTGATCGTGATCCCGCCCAGTGTCGAGCGAACGTCCATATACCCCACCGCGATTGCGAGGGAGGAGTTCTTGGTCAGGTTCAGATATTGCGAGATCAGCGGCGGGATGATGACCCGCAGCGCCTGCGGCAAGATCACCAGGTTCATCGTCCGGTTCGGACGCAACCCCAAGGCAAATGCCGCCTCAGTCTGCCCTTTGCTGACAGCCAGAATGCCAGACCTGACATTCTCTGCAATGAACGCGCCGGTGTAGAGCGCCAGCGCCAAGGTCAACGCAATGAACGAGTTTCGCATATGCGTCCCGCCCGAGAAGTTGAACCCGGTCAGCTCGGGGTACTCCAGCGTCACTGGACGACCGAGGATGAAGTAGAACAAAATCGACGGGATGAAGAACAGGCCCAGCGACGTCCAGAAAACCGGCAGGATCTCACCTGTCTGCTCCTGGCGTTTCCGCGCATAGCGACGGAAGGCCCAAATGCCCACCAGAGACGCGACAAAGACCAGAACGAGCATCAGCGCCCCATCGCCCCAAACCGGCGCGGGCGTGTAAATCCCGCGATTGGTGATTGCGACGGTGTCGAACAAAATCATGCTCGCTTCCGGGTCATCGCCACGGAAATCGCGCGGCTGCGGTGTCGCCTCTGTCATGATCGCGAAAACGATCAAGATCCACAAAAGCGTCGGAATATTCCGGAAGCCTTCGACATAGACCGCCATCAGGCGCGCGACGATCCAGTTGTTCGACAAGCGCAAGACGCCAGCGATCACGCCGACGATCGTGGCAATGATACAGCCCACGAAGGCCACAAGAAGTGTGTTGAGAATACCAACCAACGCCGCACGCGCATGAGTCGAGTCATTGGTGTATTCGACAAGCCGTTGGTTAATGTCATACCCGGCTCGCTGTCCCAAGAAGCCGAAATTGAAGTCCTTTCCCAGAGATTGAAGGTTCTGGACCGTGTTACTCGCCAGCCAAAACAAACCGGCCATGATCAAAATGAACGCCACCACCTGGATCGTCAGCGACCGGTAGCGGGTGTCATAAATCAACTGGCTTAGTCGGAAAGTCTCGGCGGGTGGTTCCGTCATCGTTGCCATATCGGGCACCCCTGCAACTGTTGGATTGCCAAACTCTGTAACAGCACCTTTGTTGGTCTGCCCGGTTTGGTCATTCGTTGTTCTAGATAGACGAAGGGCGCGGAGTGACCGCGCCCTTCGCTTAAGATGTTACCGGAACGGCGGTGCGTAGAGCAGACCACCATCAGTCCACTGCGCGTTTAGACCGCGCGAGAGACCAATTGGCGTCGCCTCACCGATGTTGCCTTCGAACAGCTCGCTGTAGTTGCCGACCGCGGCAATGGCGTTCTGTGCCCAAGCCGCATCGAGGCCGAGCATACCGCCCAGTTCACCTTCGGACCCCAAGAGACGGTTGATCTCTGGGTTTTCGGTGCCAGCGGCCAGTTCACCGACATTTGCCGACGTGATGCCCAGCTCTTCAGCTGCGATCAGAGCGTTCAGCGTCCAGCGGACGACATCGCCCCACTCGTGGTCACCATGGCGCACAAGCGGACCAAGCGGCTCTTTCGAGATGATCTCGGGCAAAACCACATGCGCGGAGGGATCTTCGAACGTGGCGCGCGTTGCGGCCAGGCCCGAGGCGTCCGTAGTGTAGACGTCGCAGGCACCAGCCAGATACTGCTGCTGCGCTTCGGCGTTGGTTTCGATCGGCACAGGCTCATAGCTCATGCCGTTCGAGCTGAAGAAGTCAGCCAGGTTCAGTTCGGTCGTGGTGCCGGTCTGGATGCAGACGGTTGCACCATCCAGTTCCATCGCCGAGGCCACGCCCAGTTCACGGGGAACCATGAAGCCCTGACCGTCATAGTAGTTGATGCCCACGAATTCGAAGCGCAGGTCAACGTCGCGGCTGAAGGTCCAGGTGGTGTTCCGGGCCAGCATGTCGATCTCACCAGAGGCCAGCGCGGTAAAGCGGGTCTGACCAGTGGTGGGCACGAAGTTCACAGCGGTGGCATCGCCGAAGACGGCGGCGGCCACAGCGCGGCAAACGCCGACATCGAAGCCTTCCCATTCGCCGCTTGCATTCGGCGCGGCAAAGCCGACGAGGCCGGTGGTCACGCCACAGTTCAAGCTGCCGCGCGCTTGGACTTCGTCCAACGTCTGTGCGGAAGCGAACCCAGCGGCCAGACCAGCGATGGCCATAGTACCGATAAGTACGGATTTTTTCATTGTTTACCTCTTCCTGATGGACCGCCCTTAAGGACAGTTTCCGATAGCCAAGAGTGCCTTGGCATAGATCATGAGAGGCTTTCACCCCTCTCACTGCCTCTTAATTGGGCAAATATGCTGCGATAGGTCAAGTCTTGGGGCTGCGCTTTCCGTTGGGTTAAGCCATTTCCGACGGCTTGGTTTCAGAAAGCGCTCAAATGCTATGCATCACAAAGGCTTATATGCCATTAGAGCAATCACGCCTCGCCTGACAGCTCCAAGAACCGGGCTGCGTGGAGGAAAGCCTCCTGTTTCTGGGCGGCAAAATCGCGCGCTTCATCGTCATCGCCCCACTGTTCAATCTGCCACAGCTCGTCGATTCGCGACAGCAACCAGCCCTGTTCGGGGGCAATCCGGCCACCGGCAACGGCCAGTGCCAGAACCAGAGACCCAGACAGCGTGACCAGGTCATGCAAGGCGGTCAGGGAGAAGGGCGCAAAACTGGCCACAGCCGCGCCATAGGCCTGGAGACTTGCCTCCGGCTGGTCGGCCGGCAAGACACCTTGTGTGACAACCAAAGGCGCGCCAAAGGTCTCCGCCGCCCAGATCAGGATCGGGTCCCACCCGTCGGCTTGACGGCGGACCAATTCCTCGGGGCTCTCCGCCCGATGACAGAGCAGATCGGTTTCGGCATAGGCCGCCAACATGTCGGCCACAGCGCCATGTTGCGTGGCCACCTTGTCGATGGCGGAGTTGGCGGAGCGGGTGACCGGCATGCTTAGCGGGTCGACTTGGTCTTCCTGCGCGGCCCATTCGGCGGCCATCGCTTCGGCCATGTCACGGGTCGGCAGCACCAGCGCGGATTTGAACGGTGTACGAACGGGCCGGCCATCCAGCGTGACGGAAAACCCGCCTTCAACCTCTGCCACCTCGGCATTGGTCCAGAATCGCTTCACCGCCCACTCGCTCATGCCACCCCCCAGATTTGATCCAGCGCCTCGGGCAATGCCGCAAAATCCGACAGGATCATCGCCGCCCCAGCCGCCGTCAACGCGTCGGTTTCGTGATACCCCCAATCGACACCAATGGCCTGGATCCCGCCCGCGCGACCCATCTCGATATCATAGGTCGTGTCGCCCAGAATGACTGTGTTTTCCGGCGCCACGCCGGTCTCATCCAAACAGGTGAGCACCATCGATGGGTGCGGCTTGGACGGATGATCATCAGCGACCTGCACCGTATGGAAGAGCGGCCCGAATCCATGCAACTCAAACAGATGGTCCAGCCCGCGCCGGGATTTTCCGGTCGCGATCCCGAGAAACATCTCGTCCTGCGCGGCGAGCGCCTGCAAAGCCTCGATCGCACCCGGGAAAAGCGGCGAGGCCGCCGCCGACTCGCCGCGCTGCCTGAGATCGGCAAAGCTGTTTTTATAGGCCTCGACCAGTTGTGCATTGAGCTCCGCCGAAGCTTCCGGCACCAGCCGCGCCATCGCTTGCGGCAGCGACAACCCAACAATCGAGAGCGTCTGCTCCCGGCTTGGTGGCGTCATATCTAATGCCGCAAAGGCCCAGTTCATTGATGCCAGGATATGCGCCTGGCTGTCGACCAAGGTGCCATCCACGTCGAAAATCACCAGCTTCAAGGGAGTGTCGGTCAAAAGCTATCCTCGTCAAACGGGTCGGCGGGCACGTCATTTGCATACCACCCGAGCGTCTCCCAGGTCCGCGCCATATGCTCCGGCAGGGGCGCCACCAGGTTGAGCCGTGCGCCGGTGATCGGATGGGTCAGCGCAAGCGAACGGGCATGCAGATGCAGTTTGCGGCTGATCTCACCACCCAATTGCGCGCCCCAGCCGTCGCCAAGGTTCTCTTGCCCTGAGCCGCCATATTTTCCGTCGCCGATAACCGGGTGGCCAATCTCGGCCATATGCGCGCGAAGCTGATGCGTGCGTCCCGTCACCGGCACCAGCGCCACCCAAGCTGCCCGACTGCCGAGATTGCTCAGAACCGCGTAATCGGTTGTCGCGCGTTTGGCATCTGGCGTCCGATCAACCTCATCGGGGTGCAGGCAGAGCATCTTCTCCCCCTCGCCGCCCTTGCCATGGCCCGGTGCCTTCACCAGCCCGAATTTGATTGTGCCCATGCGTGGCAAAGGCGCACCCGCAACAGCGGCCCAGTAGATCTTACGAGTGTCGCGCGCCCGGAACGCTTTGGTCAGCGCCGCGGCGGCCTGCCGTGTGCGGGCCAGAAGCAGAATGCCGGAGGTGTCCTTGTCGAGCCGATGCACCAGACGCGGCTTGTCCTCGAACCCAAAAAGCAGCGCCTCCGCCAGCCAATCGACATGGCGGGTCTGTTTGCTTCCGCCTTGGCTCGGCAGGCCCGGTGGCTTGTTCAGCGCAATAAGATGGTCATCACGATAGAGCACCGCCGCTCGCATCATCTCGGCATCCGCGTCGGAGATTTTGCTGCGCGAGACCGCCGGCTGCGGCGCGGCCTGATCCGGGAGAGGCGGAATGCGCACTTTCTGCCCGGCCTCGACGCGCGTTGCGGGTTTCACCCGGCCGCCATCGACCCGGATCTCACCTTTACGACACATCTTTTCGATCCGGCCCTGGCTGATCTGCGGGAACTGTCGCCGAAACCAACGATCCAATCGCTGGTCGCCGTCCCCCGGCGCAACCTCAAGCGTTTGAACACCACTCATGCAAACAGCCCCCGCGCCAGCCACAGGCCCAGAACCAGCCCGAAAATCGACAAACAAACCGATGCCACGACATAGATCACCGCCGACGTCACCTCGCCACGCTCATAGAGTGTCACCGCCTCAAGCGAGAAGGCCGAGAAGGTCGTAAACCCGCCCAGAAGCCCGGTCATCACCAAGGGCGACAAATGGGTCAGCCCGCGATGGGCCGCCGCAACGACGAAAACGCCCATCAGGAACGAGCCCAGGATATTCACACTCAGGATCGCGTACGGAAACGGCGTATGCCCCAGGAGCCGGACGACGCCGATACCGGTCAGATAGCGTAAAACCGCCCCCGCCGCGCCGCCAAGGGCCACTTGAAAAACCGCTGTCATCATGGGGCGGGTCATCGGCGCTTGGGCCGAGCTTGTCAACTGTGCTGACGATCCGCGCGGAGCTTGTTGAAATAGGCCAAGCGCTTGGCCAACTCCCGCTCATATCCACGCTGCACGGGCTGGTAAAACTGCGCCCGGCCCATCTGGTCCGGGAAGTAGTTCTGACCAGAGAACCCATCTTTCGCATCGTGGTCATAATCGTATCCCGCGCCATAGCCCTGATCTTTCATCAAGTTAGTCGGCGCGTTGAGGATGTGTTTCGGCGGCGGCTTTGATCCGGTGGATTTGGCGGAGCGGCGCGCGTCTTTATACGCTACATATGTCGCATTCGATTTCGGCGCGAGGGCGAGGTAGAGCACGGCCTGCGCCAGCGCCAGTTCCCCTTCGGGCGACCCAAGCCGCTCATAGGTTTCCCATGCATCTAGGCAGACCCGCTGCGCTTGCGGCTCGGCGAGACCGATGTCTTCGACCGCCATGCGGGTGATCCGGCGGGCCAGAAAACGGGGATCCTCTCCGCCTTCCAGCATCCGGGCCAACCAATAAAGGCTGGCATCAGGGTCCGAGCCCCGCACGGATTTATGCAAAGCCGAGATCAGGTTGTAATGCGCATCACCGGATTTATCGTATTGCGCCGCGCGGCGTTGCAGCCGGGTGGCCAGTTGATCGACGGTCAGCTGCCCATCCACCTTCCAGGCCGCGACCTGCTCCGCCAGATTGAGGAGCGCGCGCCCATCGCCATCCGCCATCTCAAGAAGCGCCATCCGCGCCTCTGGCCGGAGCGGCATCGGATGGTGCATCTCAAGCTCGGCATGCGCCAAGATCTTTTCCAGAGCCGCCTCGTCCAGCCGGTTCAAAACCAGAACTTGGGCCCGGGACAGAAGCGCCGCGTTTAACTCAAATGACGGATTCTCCGTCGTAGCGCCCACAAGAAGGATGGTTCCATCTTCCATATGCGGCAGGAACCCGTCCTGTTGCGCTTTATTGAAACGATGGATTTCGTCCACGAACAAAAGCGTGCCTTTGCCATTGGCATGGCGCAGCTTGGCGGCCTCAAAGACTTTGCGCAGATCTGGCACACCTGTGAAAATCGCGCTGATCTGCACAAAATGCAGATCGGTCTCATCAGCCAAAAGCCGGGCAATGGTCGTCTTCCCCACACCGGGCGGCCCCCAAAACACCAGCGACGACAACGCGCCGCTGTCCAGCATCACTTTGAGGCTGCCTTCCGGGCCCAGCAAATGCTCCTGTCCAATCACCTCGGCCAAGCTGCGCGGTCGCAGCCGATCGGCCAGGGGGCGCGGCCCGGCTCGGACAGTGGGATCAGAAACACTGGTGTCAAACAAATCTGCCATCCCCTCTATCTAAGGGGGCAGCGGGCAGGTGCATAGACCCCGCCCATCGCAGGTTTGAGTGTTTGGAGTGTGACCAAGCCATCTCAGTGCATCTTCGAGGCCATCGACACGAAATAGCAGCGGTGTGCCACACCACCGATCTTCATGATCGGGCCGCCCGGCTCCATCGAGATACCAAGGCGGCGGCCAAGGCGCGGGATACCAATCGGCAGAAGGCCCAAAAGCATCGTCGCCCCCAATGCGCGCGCGGACCGCACCATATGCCCCATCAGAGACATCTGAACATCCCGACGGATGTCGGTGCTGACCCCTTCGGCGACAAAAAGGCGGTTTGCATCCCAGATATGCGCGGCAATCGGCGCCGGATCATCAAGCAGATTCGAAGGGATTTCCTCCAGCAAACCGCGCTGCGCATCCCGCACCATGTAAGAATAAATGCCGCACCGGGCCGTCGTCGGGGTCAAACGAACACCTGCAAGCACTTTGCCGTTCTCATGGACACAAACCCACCGGCTTTGCGGCGTATCATATTGATCGAACTCCATGCCATCGGCATTCGGCAGATCCCAGTGCATGTGTTCGATGAACTTGTTGTGCCGGGCGCGCAGCATATTGGTGAACAGGTCACCATGATTGTGGATATTGTCGAAAGACAGGGTGGTAGACTGCATAGATTTGCCTCCTTCGGCTCGGGTTAAGAAACTTTCCCCGCGGAGGATCACGCCAGCGGCTCACCATGTATCCTGTCTTTCAAATCAAGCCATATTCCTTTGCGCGCTGGACAGCCTCGGCCGTTGTTCGGGCCATAAGCTTCTGACGAGCAGAGGTCAGACGTGCTTTGAAAGCACTTTCAGAAATGCCAAGTTTGGCGGCGGCAGCTGCATGGCGGTCCCCTTCCGCGATACATCTCAAAGCTTCGATCTGCGCATTCGACAGTTTTGTCGGCGGCACAGACAGATCGTGCATGCGCTGCACGATCTTATGGACGTGTTCCATTTCCTCCTGTGTGTATTCGCGGTCGGGGCGCGTGGCCCCGGCGATCGTCCGCGAAGACAACGGGCCGATCGAACAGATCATCCCGTAGTGCATTCCATACTCCGCCGACTCTTTCAGAATTCCAAACGGGTCCGGCAAACCGATCTCGCTCCACCGGCGCACGCCCGTATGGCTGAGCCCCCAAGCCAAAGTCGGATCTCGAAGCCCGTAGACCTTGGCCGTATAAATCTCCTGCCACTCTTCGGGATATGTGTTCACCATGATCAGCGGCGACACGTACCGAATATGCAAACCGACAGCGTAGCCCCCAGGCGTCGCCAGAGAGAGTTCATGCAAAAGCAGGTCGAGTGCAGGCGTTTTAGACATTGAACCGACAAAAAGACATGTCTTTTTAGACAGGTTGCCAGAAACAGGGTCAACAATAAACTCTGAGCCCTCTGGACTAAAGGTGAGCGGTATGTCGGAAAAGATCGAACCAGATCTTTTTGCGCGTTTGATGGGATTGTCACAGCCCGCGCGCAATGACCTTCTTGAGTTTTTGGGTGAAACGCCTGTTGCGGAGGCCGAATTGGAACGGCTTATCCAAGATGTGGCCAATCGGGATACGCCCCCGAAAGCCGCGTTAAAGCCCTCTTAAACAAAAAACCCCGCCATTCAGCGGGGTTTCATTTTTTTTAAACTGTGTCTCAAATGCGGCGGTTAATCGTCCGCCGCTTCTTCGGCTTCAACGCGTGCACGGTCGCCTGCGCCTTTGGCATCCACATCACGATCAACGAATTCGATGATCGCCATCGGCGCCATATCGCCATAGCGGAACCCCGCCTTCAGAACCCGGACATAGCCTCCCTGGCGCTCTGCATAGCGTGGGCCCAGAACCTCGAACAGTTTTGCCACATAAGCATCCTGTTTGAGTTGGGCCGCAGCTTGCCGGCGGGCGTGCAAATCGCCGCGTTTGCCAAGCGTGATCAACTTCTCAACAATCGGCCGCAGCTCTTTGGCTTTCGGCAGAGTCGTCTTGATTTGCTCATGTTCAATGAGCGAGCCAGCCATATTTGCAAAGAGCGCCTTGCGGTGCTCATGGGTGCGGTTCAGGCGGCGGTAGCCTCGTGCGTGACGCATGTCATTTACTCCGTTTTATGCTTTGTCTGGGGCCCCATGCGTGCGGGGCCCTCTCCTTGGGGCATCATGCCCAGTTAGTCCCCGCATCTATGCGGGCATTTAAAGCTCCAAAGCGCGTCTCGCGCCTCAGAAGTTGTCTTCGTATTTCTTGGCCAAGTCCTCAATGTTATCGGGCGGCCAGTCAATGATATCCATGCCCAAATGCAGGCCCATGCCCGAAAGCACTTCCTTGATCTCATTCAAGGATTTGCGGCCAAAGTTGGGGGTGCGGAGCATCTCGGCTTCGGTCTTCTGGATCAGATCACCGATATAGACTATGTTGTCGTTCTTCAGGCAGTTGGCCGAACGAACCGACAATTCCAACTCGTCCACTTTCTTCAGAAGCAGCGGGTTGAACTCCAGATCGTCCTCGTCATCCTGACGGCTGGCGCTTTCCGGCTCATCGAAGTTCACGAAGATCGACAGCTGGTCCTGAATGATCCGCGCGGCATAGGCCACAGCATCATCCGGGGTCACCGAGCCGTCAGTTTCCAGCTTCAGCGTCAGCTTGTCATAATCCAGCACTTGGCCCTCACGGGTCGGCTGCACATCATAGCTGACCTTCTTGACCGGCGAATAGATCGCATCGATCGGGATCAGGCCAATCGGCGCATCCTCGGGGCGGTTCTTGTCGGCGGCGACATAGCCTTTCCCGGTGCTGATGGTCAGCTCCATGTAGAGATCGGCGCCATCATCCAAGTGACAGATCACATGCTCTTTGTTCAGCACTTCGATGCCAGCGGATTCCGAAATGTCACCCGCAGTAACAACCTTTGGACCTTTCGCCGTGATCGACACGCGCTTGGGCCCATCGGTTTCCATCCGGATCGCCACGCCTTTGAGGTTCAGAACCACATCGGTCACGTCTTCCCGCACACCGGCGATGGACGAGAATTCGTGCAAAACATTGTCGATTTGCACCGAGGTGATTGCAGCACCCTGCAGCGAGCTCATCAGCACGCGGCGCAGGGCGTTGCCGAGCGTCAGGCCAAAGCCCCGCTCCAACGGCTCGGCCACAACGGTCGCCTGACGCGCGGGTTCATTGCCCGGGTTCACAACCAATTGGGTCGGCTTAATAAGTTCTTGCCAGTTTTTATGGATCATGGTGTCGCCTCCATTCTTGCTCAGGGCCTGGATCCGTGGCTCTGAACGCTCGAGGATCAAAAATGACAGCAACGGGCCACGCGGAATGCCGCAGCCCGTCGCGAGTAAATCATACGTTAAACGCGGCGGCGTTTCGGCGGGCGGCAGCCGTTATGGGCCATCGGGGTCACATCGCGGATCGACGTGATCGAGAAGCCAACGGCGGCCAGCGCCCGAAGCGCGGACTCGCGGCCCGAACCCGGGCCTTGAACTTCGACCTCTAGGGTCTTCACACCATGTTCCTGAGCTTTCTTGCCGGCATCTTCAGCGGCCATCTGCGCCGCATAAGGCGTGGATTTCCGCGAGCCTTTGAAGCCCATGGTTCCGGCGGAGGACCAGGAAATCGCGTTGCCCTGCACATCCGAAATCAGGATTTTGGTGTTGTTGAACGAGCTGTTCACATGCGCCACACCTGCGGCGATGTTTTTGCGCTCTTTACGCTTAGTCCGTGTCTTATCGCGTGCCATTGATCTGCCCCCTTACTTCTTCTTGCCGGCAATGGCCTTTGCGGGGCCTTTGCGGGTGCGCGCGTTGGTATGGGTGCGCTGACCGCGCACGGGCAGGTTCCGACGATGACGCAGACCGCGATAGCAGCCCAGGTCCATCAAACGTTTGATGTTCATCTGCGTGTCACGGCGCAGGTCACCTTCAACGGTGAAGTTTGCGTCGATATGTTCGCGGATTTGCAGAACTTCGGCATCCGACAGCTCATTGACCCGGCGCGACGTGTCAATGCCGACGGCTTCGCAGATCTGTGCGGCCGAGGTATGTCCAATTCCGGTGATATAGGTCAGCGCGATCGGTACGCGCTTGGCGGTGGGGATGTTCACCCCGGCAATACGTGCCACGTATCGTTTCCTTCTTCGTTGCGGTTCCGTGGTTCCAGAACCTTTTTTCACAACATAAGGCCCGAGGATGCAGTCCTGCGGGCCCTGTCATATCTGGTCAGGCATCTACGACATAGAAGCGTCGAGGAATACCTATCGATTCCCTAAGGAAGGCTTGCACCTAAGATCATTTGGCGCAGTCGTCAAGAGTGTTTTACGGGGTGTCAAGTGTTTCCTTGATCGACGCCGCAACCTCATCAATCTCGCCCAGGCCCGGCACCCATCTAAGCTGCCCCTTGGCGTGGTAATATCCGATCAGCGGCGAGGTCTTTTTGTAATACTCCATCAGCCGGGTTTTGAGGCTTTCCTCATTGTCATCGGCCCGGCGTTTGAAGTCAGACGCGCCGCAGTTCGAGCACTTTCCATCAGCCGGGATCGGCTTGGTGATGTCGTTATAGACTTCGCCGCAACTGCCGCAGGTCGCACGTGCGGTGATCCGCTGAACCAACGCGTCGTCATTCACTTCCATGGCGACCACGTGATCGAGGCTTTGGCCGTTGCGCTCTAACAAGTCTGCCAGCGCATCGGCCTGACCAAGCGTGCGCGGGAACCCATCGAAGATCACCCCGCCGCCGATATCGCCTTGCAGCTTTTCCTCGATCAACCCGATGACGATCTCATCGGTAACCAACTCGCCCGCATCCATGATCGCGGCGACCCGCTGGCCCATCTCCGTTCCTGAGGTCCGCGCTTCGCGCAGCATGTCTCCGGTGCTCAACTGCACCATGCCGCGCTCTTCCACCAGCCGGCGGGCTTGCGTGCCCTTACCGGCGCCTGGCGGCCCCAGAAGTATGATGTTCATCGACGTGCTGGTCCCTTCCGTGCAGTGCCTCGGCCCTTCTTGCCGCGTAGCTGCGATTTCTCAATCAGCCCCTCATATTGATGGGCCAAGAGATGAGACTGGATTTGTTGCACCGTGTCCATCCCCACCGAGACGATAATCAGGATCGAGGTGCCACCGAAATAGGCCGTAATTGCCAGTTCAGTCCGCACGATCTCAGGCAGAAGACAAACCAGCGCCAAATAGCCAGAGCCCAGAACCAGGACACGATTGACCACATATTCCAGATACTCCGAGGTCTTCTTGCCCGGCCGAATACCGGGGATGAACCCGTTCTGGTTCTTCAGGTTATCGGCCACGTCATCGGTCTTAAACGACACGTTCAGCGTATAGAAATACGTGAAGAAGATGATCATCGAGGCAAAGAACAGCAGATAGAGCGGCTGCCCCGGCCCGAAATTCGCCAGGATCCAGGCCATCACCGGGCCAGAGGCCTCAGTGCCCGAGAAGGTCGAGAGCGTCGTCGGCAACAAAAGGAGCGATGACGCAAAGATCGCGGGGATCACACCGGCCGGGTTGACCTTGACCGGCAAATGGCTGGTGCCGCCGTCATAGACCTTCATTCCCACCTGACGACGCGGATATTGGATATGAATCTTCCTAAGCGATCGCTCCATAAACACCACGAACGTTAGCGTCGCCAAGAGCATGAAGATCACCCCAAGGATCACCGGCGTCGCCAATGCGCCCTGACGGCCTTGCTCAAAGAACTGCGCCAAAGCGGCGGGAAGTTCGGCGATAATGCCAACGAAGATGATCAGCGAGATGCCGTTGCCGATGCCGCGCGCGGTGATCTGCTCACCCAGCCACATCAGGAACATCGTGCCGCCAACCAGCGTAATCACACAAGCGGCGCGGAAGAACCAACCCGGGTCCGTCACCAAGCCACCGGATTCAAGCGACACGGCAATACCGTAAGCCTGAAACGTCGCCAAAACCACGGTGCCATACCGGGTATATTGGTTCAGCTTCTTGCGACCGGACTCGCCCTCTTTCTTCAACGCTTCGAGTTGCGGCACCATCGCCGCCATCAGCTGCACGATGATCGAGGCCGAGATATAGGGCATGATCCCGAGCGCGAAGACGCCCATGCGAGACAGCGCCCCGCCGGTGAACATGTTGAGCACGCCGCCCAAACCCGCCGCCGCATCGTCGAAGAACCGTTGTAGCTCGACACCATCAATCCCCGGCACAGGGATATAGGTACCGATCCGGTAGATGATCAGAAGACCAATCGCGAACAAGATACGCTGGCGCAACTCGGTCGCTTTGCCGAACGCGCTCCAGCTCATGTTCGCTGCCATTTGCTCTGCCGCAGATGCCATGCTGTCTCTCTTATGCATTGCGCCGCGAGATCGGGGTTCGATCGCGCGGCGCGGAAAAAACCTTGGGGCTAGATGTAAGGGGCGGGCCCGCCCCCCACAACCGTCTAAAAGGTCACGAACCCTTTAGAGGGTTATTCCGCCGCAGGAGCCGCCGCCACGGTGAGGCTGCCACCGGCTTTCTCAACCGCTTCAACGGCCGCTTTCGACGCGCCAGTCACGGACAGCTTCAGCTTGGACGTAACCTCACCCTTCGCCAGAACCCGCACACCATCAAGCTTGCGACGGATGATGCCAGCCTCGAGCAGCGTGTCCTCAGTGATGTCTTTCTTCGCGTCCAGCTTGCCAGCTTCGACGAATTTCTCGATCAGGCCCAGGTTGACCACCGCGAATTTCTTCCGGTTCGGCTTGTTGAAGCCACGCTTGGGCAAACGCTGATAGAGTGGCATTTGGCCACCCTCATAGCCATTGATCGCCACACCCGAGCGGGATTTCTGACCTTTGATCCCGCGACCGGCAGTCTTACCGGTGCCAGAGCCAGGGCCACGGCCCACGCGCTTGGCTTTCTTGGTTGCGCCGGGATTGTCGCGCAGTTCATGCAATTTCATATCGCTTCTCCTTAGCCGGAACTGCCCCCGAAGCGAGATGGACAGACGCGGCGTTTCTTGATGTTTGAGTCGGGTCTTCGAAAGACCACTGGCGGCGTATAGACGGGCGTTATCAGGTTTTCAAGTGAGTATGTGGGGTGGACAAGCGAAGACAGGACGCTGCGCGATCCGACCGCATCATGCCTCGATCCCTCCCCGCCGGATCATATTGCGGCTCACCTCGGCATAAGCCTTGCGCCAGGCCTGCTCTAGCTCTGGCGTGAAACCCTCCCCCAATGCGTTCCGCATCGTGTCGATCAGCGCCTCCTCCATCGGCGCGAAGTCGCCCGCATGCACGCCCAAGATCGCATGGCTCCGGCCAAGGCTCTGATACCGACTGGCGAGGTGCTCTTCGTCATCCAGTTTCTGCACGATCACATCCAGCGTGGTCATGAACTTCATCCCCTGCCCGGTCAGGTCGTCACGGAACATCTTGCGTAGCTCGGGAGCTCGGCGAAACAGCGCATCATAGAAATAGGTCGAGTGCGCTTCGAAATCCTTGCGCAGGCGGCCCAGACTGTCCCGCACCATCGCGAGTTCGGCAGATGTAAGGGACATTGACGCCTCCATTAGTTGCGTCAAACAAGTATATCACAAAATCATTGGAAACGAGCAGGCACCCCAAACCCCGCAAAAAGAAAACGCCCCGGCGTTGCCGCCGGAGCGTCTCGTCTTCCCTCGAAAACCTCGGCTCTTAGCTGCGCTCTTCGATGATCTCCACCAGATGCGGGATCTTGCGGACCATGCCGCGCACGGCGGGGGTGTCCTCAAGCTCGCGCGTCTTGTGCATTTTGTTCAGGCCCAGGCCGATCAGCGTCTGGCGCTGCTTTTCCGGGCGGCGGATCGGCGAACCGATCTGTTTCACAACAATGGTTTTTGCCATGGGTCTCAGGCCTCCTCAGCCGCAGTCTCGGCTGCCGGTGCTTCATCCCGCTTGGGCAGGATGTCAGCGACCTTTTTGCCGCGACGTGCCGCAACCTGACGCGGGGAAGACTCTTTCTTGAGACCGTCCAGCGTGGCGCGGATCATGTTATAGGGGTTCTGTGACCCGGTCGATTTCGAGACCACGTCTTTCACGCCCAGCATCTCAAACACGGCCCGCATCGGACCACCGGCGATGATCCCGGTTCCTTCCGGTGCCGTGCGCATGACGACTTTGCCCGCGCCATGACGGCCCAACATGTCGTGATGCAGCGTCCGGCCCTCTTTCAGAGGCACGCGGATCAACTGACGCTTGGCCTGCTCGGTTGCCTTGCGGATCGCCTCGGGCACCTCTTTGGCTTTGCCCTTGCCGAAGCCCACACGACCCCGCTGATCGCCCACAACCACCAAAGCGGCGAAGCCAAAGCGCTTACCACCTTTCACGGTTTTGGACACCCGGTTGATCGCAACCAGACGGTCGGCGAATTCCGGCGTTTCCTCTTCGCGGTTGCGGCCGCGGCCACGCCCTCGGTTTTCACGTTCTGCCATGAGCGGCATCCTTTCCTAGCGGCGCACTCCGCGCCTTGATCTCCGATCGCAGTGGGCACATTGCCCCCCGATCATCGAGGCGGCGCGAACGCCGCCTACATTTGCTTGGACCCTGAACGGGTCTTAGAACTTCAGACCACCTTCACGCGCAGCGTCGGCCAGGGCCTTCACTTTGCCGTGGAAGAGGAACCCGCCGCGGTCGAAATAGCAGTCTTCGACACCGGCTTTCTTGGCGCGCGCGGCAATCGCCTCACCCACCTTGGTGGCCGCTTCGACATTGTTCTTGCCGACGACACCCAGATCCTTCTCCAACGAGGAAGCCGAGGCGAGCGTCACGCCGTTCACATCGTCGATCAGCTGCACGCTGATGTTTTTGTTGGAACGGTGCACGGACAGGCGCGGACGCCCATCTGCCGTTTTCCGCAATTTGTTCCGAACGCGCAGGCGGCGTTTCTGGAACAGAACTCGTTTGCTGTTTGCCATTGTTCGCGCCCTTACTTCTTCTTGCCTTCCTTGCGGAAGATATACTCGCCCTTATAGCGAATGCCTTTGCCCTTATAGGGTTCTGGCTTCCGCCACTCGCGGATGTTGGCCGCGACTTGGCCGACGAGTTGCTCATCATTGCCTTCGATGATCACTTCGGTGACTTTCGGCGCCGTCACGGTCACACCGGCCGGCACTTCGAAGTTCACTTCATGGGACAAGCCAAGCGACAGTTTCAAGGTGTTGCCCTGCATCTGCGCCCGATAGCCCACGCCCTGGATCTCAAGCTCTTTCTTGAACCCGTCGGTCACGCCGGTGACCAGGTTCTGCACCATCGTGCGGCTCATGCCCCACTGCTGCCGGGCACGTTTCGACTTGCCGCGCGGGGTCACCGTCACAGCGTTATCTTCCACGGCCAGGGTCACATCATCGGTTGCGGTGAAGCTGCGAGCGCCTTTCGGGCCTTTCACTTCAATCGTCTGACCCGAGATCGACGCTTCGACGCCAGAGGGAAGATCAACCGGCTTTTTGCCAATACGAGACATCGTTCCCTCCTTAGAATACGGTGCAAAGCACTTCGCCGCCGACATTGGCATTGCGTGCATTTGCATCCGACATCACGCCCTTGGACGTGGAGATAATCGACACACCCAGACCCTGACGGACCTGCGGAATGTCACCCACACCCATGTAGACGCGGCGACCAGGTTTGGAGACCCGCTTCAACTCGCGAATAACGGGCTCACCCTCGTAGTATTTCAGGCTAATCTCGATAGCCGGATGGCCATCGGCCCCGGTTACCTTTTCATAGCCGCGGATGTAGCCTTCGTCGGCCAACACATCCAGAACCCAGGCCCGAAGTTTGGAGGCGGGCGTCATCACCGTGGATTTGCCGCGCATCGAAGAGTTGCGGATCCGGGTGAGCATGTCTGCGATAGGATCAGTCATAATCTATATCTCCCCTACCAGCTCGACTTGACCATGCCGGGGATCTGACCATTGGAGGCCAAATCACGCAGCTTGATCCGCGACATTTTCAGCTTGCGGTAATACGCCTTGGGGCGTCCGGTCAGCTGGCAACGGTTGTGCAACCGGGTGGCAGAGCTGTTGCGCGGCAGTTTCGCCAGTTTCAGGCGGGCCTTGAAACGCTCTTCCATCGGTTTGGTTTCATCATTCGCGATTTCTTTCAGCGCCGCGCGCTTGGTGGCATATTGTGCCACCAGCTTCTGACGCTTCAATTCGCGTTCGATCATTGCTTTTTTTGCCATGGTCTCTTCTCTCCCGCGCTCAGCTGTTGAAAGGCATGTTGAAAGCTTTCAACAGCGCCTTCGCTTCCGCGTCGGTGTTCGCGGTGGTGGCAATGACAATATCCATCCCCCAGACCTCATCGACCTTGTCGAAGTTGATCTCTGGGAACACGATGTGCTCTTTCATACCCATGGCATAGTTGCCACGGCCATCGAACGACTTGCCGGATACGCCGCGGAAGTCGCGGACGCGCGGCAAGGCGATGGTGATCAAGCGGTCCAGGAATTCATACATCCGGTCGCCGCGCAGCGTGACTTTGGCGCCAAGCGGCATCTCTTCACGCACCCGGAAACCCGCGATGGATTTCTTGGCCTTGGTCACGACAGCCTGCTGACCGGCGATAGCGGTCAGGTCTTCCTGAGCGGATTTGACCTTCTTGCTGTCACGGACGGCTTCTGCACCAGCACCAATGTTCAGAACGATCTTGTCCAGACGGGGCGCCATCATCGGGTTGGCATAGCTGAACTCTTCGATCAGCGCCGGTTTGATGGTCTCGGCATACAGCGCCTTGAGACGCGGGGTATAGTTTGCAGTGTCCAACATCAGATCACGTCCCCCGTGGTCTTGGCGAAACGCACCTTTTTGCCGTCTTCGATTTTGAAGCCGACGCGGGTCGCTTTGCCATTGGCGTCCAGAAGCGCCAAGTTGCTCAGCTGGATCGGCATCGCCTGAGGGATGCGACCGCCCTGGCTGGCCTGGCTTTGCTTGGTGTGACGGATGGCGATGTTGATCCCATCCACGACGGCCTTGCTGGATTTCGGGTCAACAGACGAAATCTCGCCCTCTTTGCCCTTGTCCTTGCCGGCCAATACGACGACCTTGTCGCCCTTTTTCAGTTTAGCAGCCATCTTCAGAGCACCTCCGGCGCAAGCGAGATGATTTTCATGAAGTTCTTGCCACGCAACTCGCGCACAACCGGCCCGAAAATCCGGGTGCCGATCGGCTCGTTGTTGTTGTTGAGAATGACGGCGGCGTTCCGATCAAAGCGGATCGCAGTGCCGTCTTCGCGGCGGACTTCTTTGGCGGTGCGCACGACGACGGCCTTGCGGACATCGCCCTTCTTCACGCGACCACGTGGGATGGCTTCCTTCACGGAGACTACGATCACGTCACCGACGCTTGCGTATTTCCGCTTGGACCCACCCAAGACCTTGATGCACTGAACACGGCGCGCGCCGCTATTGTCAGCAACATCCAGATTGGTCTGCATCTGGATCATTTGGTTTCTCCCGACCTTTGGGGACCTTCCGCCCCAGGGTTTCGCTCAAACCGGGTGTGATTGCCCTTAGGAGGCAAGCACCTCCCAGCGTTTGGATTTCGAGACAGGGGCACATTCCTGAATACGGACGGTGTCGCCTACCTTGAACGTGTTCTCCGGATCATGCGCCCGATACTTCTTGGACTTCCGGATGGTCTTCTGCATGACCGGGTGCTTGAAGCGGCGCTCCACGGAGACGGTCACGGTCTGTGCATTGGCGTCGCTGGTCACGGTGCCTGTCAAAATGCGTTTGGGCATAGTCTCAGGCCTCCGACTTGGCAGCGTCTGCCGCTTTTTGATTCAGAATGGTTTTCACCCGCGCGGCGCCCCGACGGACCTCGCGCATACGGGCGGTGTTTTCCAGCGCACCAGTGGCTTGCTGGAAGCGGAGGTTGAAGGCCTCCTTCTTCAGCTGGACGAGCTCCTCACGAAGCTGATCCGGCGTCTTGTCACGCAGTTCTTGGGCGTTCATCGCCTGATCTTCCTTTCAACATCACCAGACGGCCCCGCTCAGGGTCACCGTGATTCTGGTGGAGGTGGTGAATGAAGGGTGCGTATAGGGCGCAGTGCTTGAATTGGCAAGAGGTATTCAAGAAGCGAGGCGGCCCTGCTCGACAAGATACATGTCCAACTCTCGCAAGGTCATTAGACGCCGCTCTTGCACCAGCCCGAACAGGCGTATCTTCGGACAGAAAGTACAGTAGTTTTGTCCAGACACGCGGTGGCCTGCGGCTCGCAGGCCTTTTGTGGCGAAGCTATCCATGATCGGAAACACGTTTGGTCGATGAAAATGCAAGTACTTTGAGACGAAAGACCTGTGCTCACGGGCTTTCCGTGGCCTGGTTCGCGCGTTGGAGTCCGATGTGCTTTCAAACCATGAACTCGACCAGCCTCTCAGTTCTTTAACTAACCAACGGTGAACGCGTACAGGCTGTTCTGGATCCAGTTCAAAGAAGCCTGCAGCGTCCAGAGAACTCAGTCTTTCGTCCAAATTGCTCTTCTTGAGCTGGCGGCCAAGATGTTCGACAAAGCTAGTGCCATCATACCAACTTGGTCTGACACCTCGTTCAGGCGACGCTGCATAGATGCGCCCAATTGAAATCAGTTTGCCAGCAATAATCCGACTGTCAGTATGCGAGGGTTTTTCCGCGCACATGCGATATAACATTTGATTTTCGAAAGTGCCTGCGAGTTCAATCGATTCACCATATTCAGATATCGTGGGATTTTTGCGGAGCAAATCTGACTCTGCGAAACTAATATCACTCCCACCCATAATTAAAACTCACACTCACCCGGTCATCCTCCGCCATATTCATCGGCACCTCATGCCGGAGCCAGCTTTCCCAGAGCAGCACATCCCCCACCGCGGGCGCCACATAGATGAAACTGCGCAACTCCTCGCGTGCCTCTGCCACACGCGTCGGGGCGGCCATCATCATCGCTGAGCGCGGGTCTTCGAATTTGATCGCGCTGGCACCTTCGGGTACGGCGACATAGGTCGTGCCGCTGATCACCGAATGCGGGTGGATGTGGCTGGTATGGATACCGCCCTCGGGCAGGATGTTGATCCAAAGCGAGTCGAGTTTCAGCTTCTTCTCCCCCAGGTCAAACTCCAGATCCTTGGCAAAGGCCTTTACATGTTTGTCGAGCGTCTTTTTCAGGTCCTTGAAGATCGGAAACCGCCAGGGCAGATCGGCGAGCGAGGCGTAGCTCGTATAGCCTGGATAGCCGTTCTCGACGCACCAATCCTGCCCCGCCGCGTCATCCTCGGCAATCGACAGGCAAGACGCCTCCAATTCATCTGGGTCGATGGAGGTCTTGCCCAACTCGGACAAGCGGGCGTGATAGAGGCGGGTCGCGAAGAGGGATTTGATCTGGGACATGGCGCCTGAATAGCCGAGCCATCACCAATTGGCGAGAGGCGCGAATGCCTTGCTCGAAAAGGTCGGCAACCCTAACGTTCGGGCTCTGATACGAGGCACCAGAAAGGCGCGGACATGGCGGATCAACATCTCACCTCGATGATGGACAATCTCTATTGGTGGGGCATCCCGACGATGTTCCGCTGCCCAAACGCCTCGGCGGAGGGGGCCGATATCGCGCTGGTCGGCGTGCCGCATTCCACCGGCAACGGCACCACCGAGCGCGATCAACACCTTGGCCCCCGCGCGCTCAGAAACGTCTCGGCCGTGTCGCGCCGGGTGCATGGGGCCTTCGGGATCGACCCCTGGGCGGCGGCAAAGATCGTCGATGTCGGCGATGTGCCCCTGCCGCGCGCGAACGATAACGAGGCCTGCATCGCCGACATCACCGCCTTCTACAAAGAGATCGACGCCGCGGGCGCACGCCCGGTTTCCGTGGGTGGCGATCACTCCATCACCGGCGGCATTGTCCAAGCCCTTGGCCAGGGTCAGATCGCGGACGGTGAGCCGGTTTGCTTCCTCCATCTCGACGCGCATACAGATGTCTTCACCAAGGTGGATCATTTCCTGGGGGCGAAAAAGTCGGCCGCGCATTGGGGCGCCTATCTGGCCGATCAGGGTCAGGTTGACCCGCATCACTCGATGCAAATCGGGCTTCGCGGTCATCCGCGCACGCTCGACTGGCTGCAACCGTCTTATGACTATGGCTACAATGTCGTGACCATGGCCGAGTTCCGCAGCCGTGGCCTGGCGGATGTGGTGGCGCAGATCAAAGAGGTTCTGGCCGGTCGGCCCGTCTATATCACCTTCGATCTAGATTGCCTCGACCCGACGATCGCCCCCGGGGTGTCAAACCTGGAACCCGGAGAAAGAGGTTTCGACATCGACGAGGCGGTGGCGCTTTTGCGCGCGGTGCGCGGCATGAATATCATCGGCGGCGACATTGTCTGCATGATGCCGACGAAAGACAGCCCGAACCAAATCACGGCTCTGACGGCAACGGCGGTGATGTTCGAGATGATTTCGATGATCGCTGAGACGACTCAAACGGGCGAATGATCTCGCACAGTGCCGCATTGAGACAGCCAAATTGCCCACAAAAAAGAGATAACCCCCGCCCAGTTCCGGGACGAGGGTTACCAAATTCTTAACCGGGGTGAGGCCCGGACGATTTTTCGAAAATCGCCCACACCTCACGCTGCGGCAAAGCCATCGCTTACCAGTCTTCGCGAACGACTGTACGGGTTTTCACCGGCAGCTTCATCGCGGCGAGGCGCAGGGCTTCGCGGGCGACGGGCTCCGACACACCGTCGATCTCGAACATGATCCGACCCGGCTTCACTTTGCAGGCCCAGTAATCGACCGACCCCTTACCTTTACCCATCCGCACTTCGGTGGGCTTGGAGGTCACCGGCACGTCGGGGAAGATCCGGATCCAGACCCGGCCCTGACGTTTCATGTGACGGGTCATGGCGCGACGGGCGGCTTCGATCTGTCGCGCGGTGACACGCTCAGGCTGAAGCGCCTTCAAACCATAGGTGCCGAAGGTCAGGTCAGACCCGCCCTTCGCTTCACCCTTGATCCGGCCTTTGAACTGTTTGCGGAACTTTGTGCGCTTTGGTTGCAGCATCTCATCTACTCCTTAGCGGTCGCGGCGGGGGCGCGGGCCACCACCTTCCTGGAGCTCCTGGTGCTTACGATCGCGAGCCGACGGGTCGTGCTCCATGATCTCACCTTTGAAGATCCAGACTTTGATGCCGATGATACCATAGGCGGTTTTGGCTTCCGCGTGCGCGTAGTCGATATCGGCGCGGAGCGTGTGCAGCGGCACCCGGCCCTCACGATACCATTCGGTCCGCGCGATCTCGGCGCCGCCAAGACGGCCCGCGACATTCACCCGGATCCCGAGCGAGCCCATACGCATCGCGTTCTGAACCGAGCGCTTCATCGCGCGCCGGAACGACACCCGACGCTCAAGCTGCTGCGCGATGCTTTCGGCCACCAACGCGGCGTCCAGCTCGGGCTTGCGCACCTCGACGATGTTCAAATGCAGCTCGCTCTCGGTCATCGCGGCAAGTTTCCGGCGCAGCGTTTCGATATCCGCGCCTTTCTTACCGATGATGACACCCGGGCGCGCTGTGTGGATCGTGACGCGGCACTTGCGGTGCGGACGCTCAATGATCACACGGGACACGCCCGCCTGCTTGCACTCTTCGTTGATGAATTCGCGCATACGGATGTCTTCCAGCAGAAGATCACCATAATCTTTGGTATCGGCATACCAGCGGCTGTCCCAGGTGCGGTTCACCTGCAGGCGCATGCCAATCGGATTGACCTTATGACCCATTACGCTTGCTCCTCGACCTGGCGGACCGTGATGGTCAGCTCGCTGAACGGCTTGATGATGCGGCCAAACCGGCCCCGAGCCCGCGGACGTCCGCGTTTCAGGGTCAGGTTCTTGCCGACATAGGCTTCGGCAACGACCAACTCATCCACATCCAGGTTATGGTTGTTTTCGGCATTGGCGATGGCGGACTGAAGGCATTTCTTCACATCCACGGCGATCCGCTTTTTCGAGAAGGTCAGATCGGCCAGAGCCTTCTCCACCTTCTTGCCACGGATCATCTGCGCCACAAGGTTCAGCTTCTGCGGGCTCGTGCGCAGCATGCGGGACTTTGCCATCGCTTCATTCTCCGCCACGCGGCGGGGGTTCTTATCCTTGCTCATTTGCGTTTCGCCTTCTTGTCGGCGGCGTGACCGTAATAGGTCCGCGTGGGCGAGTATTCCCCGAACTTCTGACCGATCATCTCTTCGGTGACGTTCACGGGGATATGCTTCCGACCGTTATAGACACCAAAGGTGAGGCCCACGAACTGGGGCAGGATGGTGGAGCGGCGCGACCAGATCTTGATGACCTCCTTGCGGCCGCTCTCGCGGGAGGCTTCGGCCTTCTTGAGGACATAGCTGTCGACAAAAGGACCCTTCCAAACAGAACGCGACATGCTTTAGCGCCCCTTCTTCTTGGCGTGACGCGAGCGGATGATCAGCTTCGACGACGCTTTGTTCTTGTTCCGGGTCCGGGCCCCTTTGGTGGGCTTGCCCCAAGGCGACACAGGGTGACGACCGCCAGAGGTCCGGCCTTCACCACCACCATGGGGGTGATCGACGGGGTTCATCACAACACCACGCACAGAGGGGCGGATGCCCTTATGACGGTTGCGGCCCGCTTTACCGAGGTTCTGGTTCGAGTTGTCGGGGTTCGAGACCGCGCCAACCGTGGCCATGCATTCCTGACGCACCAGACGCAGCTCGCCCGAGGAGAGCCGGATCTGCGCGTAGCCACCGTCACGACCCACAAACTGGGCATAGGTGCCTGCCGCGCGAGCGATCTGGCCGCCTTTGCCGGGCTTCATCTCGATATTGTGGATGATCGTGCCGATCGGCATGCCCGAGAACGGCATCGCGTTGCCCGGCTTGATATCGGCCTTGGCGGACGCGATCACCTTGTCGCCAATCGCCAGACGCTGCGGCGCCAGGATATAGGCCTGCTCGCCATCTTCATATTTGATCAGGGCGATAAACGCGGTCCGGTTCGGGTCATATTCGATCCGCTCGACGGTTGCCGCGACATCCATCTTGTTCCGCTTGAAATCGACGATGCGATAAAGGCGTTTCGCCCCACCGCCCTTGCGACGCATCGTGATCCGTCCGGTATTGTTCCGGCCGCCATTCTTGGTCAAACCCTCGGTGAGGGACTTGACCGGACGACCTTTCCAAAGCTCCGAACGGTCGATCAGCACCAGCCCACGCTGGCCCGGCGTCGTCGGCTTATACGACTTGAGTGCCATGCTTTCTGTCTTCCGTTTGCTTTGCGGGAGGTTGATCCCGTCTCTTGATATATAGGGCCCCGGAGGTCCCTGAATTTGGAGGTCTTTCGACCAAAAGCAGAACCCCGGACGAATCCGGGGCCTTGCCGATGGGGTCTGTTAAGGGATGGTGGGCGAGGGGTCAAGTAGAGAGAGAGGCTAAAAAGGGATCTCGTCGTCCATATCCGGATATGTTCTTTCACAGGCTTCGAGCCGCATCTGTAGATTATCGATCACTACGCCTCGCTTCTCGTCCGATAGCCCACGGAATAAATCGAGAAACCTCTCCAACGTTTGGACCTCGAAGTCGACAGATGTGAAATAGCTGAAGCCTCCTTGCACGAAGACTTGCAAGAGCTTGTTCGGTGCTGGCAAAACCTCTTCGAGCATCGTCTTCCTGTGCAGTTCCTCAAGTTTGGTAAGGATTCGAGTTGCATCGCGTTCAAACTTGGCATCCGCCCGTATTGACGCTGCGACTTCCGACAGACCGTTAGAAAAGTCTCTGTAGGACGCGATTTCCTCCTCAGAGAATGCGAGACCTGTAAAGCTTCCCGTCGTAACTTGCCCCTTCACATGCCAGAAATCCTTGCAACGACTTCCCCGGTCAGGGTCACACATCTTTCCCAATAGTGCCCGGAACTTGAAATCGCTTAATCCGTATTCCTCTACCGCCAATTGGAACAGCTTGCCAACAAAGTAGACTTCCGTCTGAAAATCATAAATGCCGTCCGCGAACTCAGGTGGTTTTTCGCACCACCAATTGAGTGAGATACTCTTTTCATCAGGCTTACCAACCGTTGCTTCCACCCGCTTCCCAAAGCCAAAGTCTATGATTTTGGGAGCACCTTCTTCGGTCACTAGTATGTTGGCTGGCCGGATGTCTCGGTGCAAAACTCCCCGCTGCTGCAAATGCGCGAAGCCGTCCACTACTTCTTCAAAAACCCTTTCTGCGCTTGCAGGATTCGACTGTATGAAATCCAGCACCTTCATCCCGGAAACATACTCCATGAGGATATACGAGGTCCCATATTCCTCATAATCGAAGAAGTTAAAGACTCTAACAACATTAGGATGATTCAACCGAAAGAGGGTTCTTGCTTCGTCGCGGAACCTTAGAAGCAAGTCATCGAATAACTCCTTGTTCTCTTGGCGTGATACGATCGGCTGATACTTTTTTGCTACGAACTCAGCATCCATGCCGTCATCTCTAAGGCGAACGGTCACACCACATGCACCCGCTCCCAACTCCTCAACTATCCGAAATTTCGCTGGCCGATTGAATTCAACCTCACGTTCCTCATTCATATGGTGGCGATCCTTCAGCGTTTGGCAGCGATTAAGAATAGAACACCGAAACCTGAGCCGAGCAACCGCAGCGGTTACAGCAAAAACCCCGACCGCTCGCGCAGCCGGGGCTTCAATCTTCACACCTGATCCGGAAAATCAGAGACCAGTGCTCACATCAATCGTGTTGCCCTCTTCGAGGGTCACATAGGCTTTCTTGACGTCCTTGCGGCGGCCGAGTTGGCCCCGGAACCGCTTGGATTTGCCTTTGGTGATCGTCGTGTTGACCGCTTTGACCTTCACACCAAAGAGGGTTTCAACCGCCTCTTTGATCTGCGGTTTGTTCGCGTCGATCGCCACTTCGAAGACCACGGCGTTCTGTTCGGACGCCATGGTGGCTTTCTCGGTGATGACCGGCTTGCGGATCACGTCGTAATGGGATGCGTCTGCGCTCATTTCAGGCGAGCCTCCAGTGCTTCGACACCCGCTTTGGTGAGCACCAACGTGTCACGCTTGAGGATGTCATAGACATTTGCGCCCATCGACGGCAGCACATCGAGACCTTCGATGTTGCGTGCGGCCATGGCGAAGTTTTCATTCACCTCGGCCCCGTCGATGATCAGCGCGCGTTTCCAGCCCAGGTCTTTGACCTGCTTGGCCAGCGCGCTGGTCTTGGGTGCGTCCAAATCGGCGTTGTCGATCACGACCAGCGAGCCTTCCGCCATCTTTGCCGAAAGCGCGTGCTTCAGGCCCAGTTTGCGGAACTTCTTGGTCAGGTCATGGCCGTGGCTGCGGACAACCGGGCCCTTATAGACACCACCGCCGCGGAAGATCGGCGCAGAGCGCGCACCGTGGCGGGCGCCGCCGGTGCCTTTCTGGCGATAGATCTTCTTGGTCGAATAGCTGACCTCGGACCGGGTCTTGACCTTATGGGTGCCGGCCTGCGCGTTGTTGCGCTGCCAGCGGACCACACGGTGCAGAATGTCGGCACGCGGCTCCAGGCCGAAGATGTCTTCGCCCAGATCGACGGAACCGGCTTTCTTGCCGTCCAGTTTGATCACGTCGAGTTTCATTCCTCACCGTCCTTCTTCTCGGCGTCCTCGGCAGGTGCCTCGGTTGCGGTGTCGGCTTCTGCTGCTTCCATCGCGGCCTGTTCCGCTTCTGCGGCAGCAGCAGCGGCAGCTTCGGCTTCCGCAGCGGCGGCGGCAGCGGCTTCCTCTGCGGCTTTTTCAGCTTCCTCAGCAGCCGATTTCAGCGCGGCAGGCAGAATGGCATTCTCAGGGAACGGTTTTTTCACCGCATCCTTGATCGTCACCCAGCCCCCTTTGGAGCCGGGAACGGCGCCTTTGATCATGATCAGGCCACGGTCTGCATCGGTGCGCACAACCTGCAGGTTCTGCGTCGTCACCTTGGCAGCTCCCATGTGCCCGGCCATTTTCTTGCCTTTGAACACGCGGCCCGGGTCCTGACACTGACCGGTCGAACCATGCGAGCGGTGAGAGATCGACACACCGTGAGACGCCCGAAGACCCCCGAAGTTGTGCCGCTTCATCGCGCCGGCGAAGCCTTTACCGATCGAGGTGCCAGAGACATCCACGAACTGGCCTTCAAAGTAGTGATTGGCGGTGATTTCTTCACCCACGCCGATCAAGTTCTCTGCGGCCACGCGGAACTCAGCCACCTTGCGCTTCGGCTCCACCTTGGCGGCCGCAAAATGGCCGCGCATCGGGGCGCTTGTGCGTTTGGCCTTGGCCGTGCCAGCGCCAAGCTGAACGGCCGAATAGCCATCCTTCTCGGGCGTCCGCTGTGCCACCACCTGCAGTTTATCCAGTTGCAGAACGGTCACCGGAACCTGGCGGCCATCCTCCATGAACAGGCGGGTCATCCCCACCTTTTTCGCGATCACTCCAGAGCGCAACATATCCGTCACCCCCTTAAACTTTGATCTCGACATCGACACCGGCGGCCAGGTCGAGCTTCATCAGCGCGTCCACGGTCTGCGGGGTCGGGTCAACAATGTCCAAAAGACGCTTGTGGGTCCGAATCTCCCACTGGTCGCGGCTTTTCTTGTCCACATGCGGGCCACGAAGGACCGTGAACTTCTCAATCTTGTTCGGCAGCGGGATCGGCCCGCGCACCTGCGCACCTGTGCGTTTGGCCGTATTGACGATCTCTTGCGTGCTGGCATCCAGAACGCGATAGTCAAAGGCCTTCAGCCGGATGCGGATATTTTGGCTTTGGACTGCCATGTTATCAGCCTTTCGAGGCAATTGGAGTTGATAGGAGGAGTGGCCACCACGGCCACCCCTCGTCGAACCCTTAGGGTCTTTTACTCGATGATTTTGGAGACGACGCCGGCGCCGACGGTGCGGCCGCCTTCGCGGATGGCGAAGCGGAGGCCGTTTTCCATCGCGATCGGCGCGATCAGCTCAACGTTGAACTTCAGGTTGTCGCCCGGCATCACCATCTCGGTGCCCGAGGGCAGCTCAACCGTGCCGGTCACATCCGTGGTCCGGAAGTAGAACTGCGGGCGGTAGTTCGCGAAGAACGGCGTGTGACGGCCACCCTCTTCCTTGGTCAGGATATACGCCTCGGCTTCGAACTTCGTGTGCGGGGTCACAGAACCCGGCTTACACAGAACCTGGCCACGCTCAACGCCGTCACGGTCCACACCACGCAAGAGCGCGCCGATGTTGTCGCCCGCTTCACCGCGATCCAGCAGCTTGCGGAACATTTCAACGCCGGTACAGGTGGTTTTCGAGGTGTCGCGGATGCCCACGATCTCGATCTCGTCACCCACATTGATCACGCCACGCTCAACCCGACCGGTCACAACCGTGCCGCGGCCAGAGATCGAGAACACGTCTTCGATCGGCATCAGGAACGGCTGATCCACGGCGCGCGCCGGCGTCGGGATGTACTCGTCAACCGCCGCCATCAGCTCAGCGATCTTCTCCGACCCGATGGCGTCGTCGCGACCTTCCAGAGCGGCCAGGGCCGACCCTGCGATGATCGGGATATCGTCGCCCGGATACTCGTAGGAGGAGAGCAGTTCGCGGATTTCCATCTCGACCAGCTCCAGCAGTTCTTCGTCGTCGACCTGGTCCACTTTGTTCATGAACACGACCATGTAGGGGATACCCACCTGGCGGCCGAGCAAGATGTGCTCACGGGTCTGCGGCATCGGGCCGTCAGCCGCGTTCACCACCAGGATCGCGCCATCCATCTGCGCCGCACCGGTGATCATGTTCTTCACATAGTCGGCGTGGCCGGGGCAGTCCACATGGGCGTAGTGACGGTTGTCCGTCTCATATTCCACATGCGCCGTCGAGATCGTGATCCCGCGCGCTTTCTCTTCCGGCGCACCGTCAATCTCGTCATAGGCTTTGAAATCGCCAAACTGCTTCGTAATCGCTGCCGTCAGCGTCGTCTTGCCATGGTCAACATGGCCAATCGTGCCAATGTTCACATGCGGCTTACTACGCTCAAACTTTTCCTTTGCCATGATGGCCTCCTTGTCTTTTCGGGTGGTGGGTAGAGCGGGGATCTCCCCGCCACCCGGTTATGCGTATTGCGACTGAATCTCTTCCGAGATGTTCTGCGGGACCGGATCGTAATGATCGAACTGCATGGTGAACTGCGCACGGCCCGAAGACATCGAACGCAGCGTGTTGATGTAGCCGAACATATTGGCCAGCGGCACCATCGCGTTGATGGCAATGGCGTTACCGCGCGGCTCTTGGCCCGTCACCTGACCCCGACGCGAGGTCAGATCGCCGATGATCCCACCAGTGTAGTCCTCGGGCGTCACCACTTCGACCTTCATGATCGGCTCGAGCAATTTCGCGCCAGCTTTCTTCATGCCTTCGCGCATGCCCATACGGGCGGCAATTTCAAAGGCCAGAACGCTGGAGTCCACATCGTGGAATTTCCCGTCGATCAGCGCGACTTTGAAGTCGATCACCGGGAAACCGGCCAGCGGGCCGCTATCCATGACCGATTTGATGCCTTTTTCCACGCCAGGAATGTATTCCTTCGGAACAGCACCACCGACGATGCGGGACTCGAAGGAATACCCTTCGCCCGGCTCGGTCGGCGAGATGATCATTTTCACTTCGGCGAACTGACCCGACCCACCGGACTGCTTCTTGTGGGTGTAGCTATGCTCGACCTCGTGGCCGATGGTCTCACGATAGGCCACCTGCGGCGCACCGATATTGGCTTCGACCTTGAATTCCCGCTTCAGGCGGTCAACCAAGATGTCGAGGTGCAATTCCCCCATGCCCTTCATGATGGTCTGACCGGATTCCAGATCGGTCTCCACGCGGAAGGACGGGTCTTCAGCGGCCAGACGGGCCAAGCCTTGCGACATTTTCTCTTGGTCGGCTTTGGTCTTCGGCTCCACCGCGATCTCGATCACCGGATCGGGGAAGGTCATGGTTTCCAGAACCACCGGATCGTTGACGTCGCAAAGCGTGTCGCCCGTGGTGGTGTCTTTCAAACCGGCCAGCGCGATGATGTCGCCCGCAAAGGCTTCTTCGATCTCTTCGCGGTTGATCGAGTGCATCATCATCATCCGGCCGACACGCTCTTTCTTCCCCTTGGTGGAGTTGAGCATCGTGTCGCCTTTCTTCAGCACACCGGAATAGAGGCGTGTGAAGGTCAGCGAGCCGACAAACGGGTCGTTCATGATTTTGAACGCCAGGCCAGAGAAGGCCATGTTGTCATCGGCGCGGCGGGCGATGTCGCGGGTTTCCGTTTCGTCACCGGGTTTGAAGCCCATGTAATCGACCACATCCAGCGGGCTGGGCAGGTAATCGATCACAGCGTTCAACAGCGGCTGAACACCTTTGTTCTTGAACGCGGAACCGGCCAGAACGGGGATGAATTTGATCTCGAGCGTGCCCTTACGGATCAACGCACGCAACGTGTCCACATCAGGCTCTTCACCTTCGAGATACGCCATCATGGCATCGTCATCCATCTCGACCGCGGTCTCGATGAGCTTGCCGCGCCATTCCTCGGCGGTCTCTTTCAGGCTGTCGCGGATCGGCCGTTTTTCCCAGGACGCCCCCAGGTCTTCGCCGGCCCAGACCCACTCTTCCATGGTGATCAGGTCGACCACACCTTCCAACTCGTTCTCAGCGCCGATCGGGATCTGAATAGGTGCCGGTGTGGCCCCTGTACGATCCTGGATCATGTGCACGCAGTTGAAGAAGTCGGCGCCGATCTTGTCCATCTTGTTGACGAAGACAATACGCGGAACCTTGTAGCGGTCAGCTTGGCGCCACACAGTCTCGGTCTGCGGCTCAACACCGGCATTGGCGTCGAGCACGGCAACCGCGCCATCAAGAACCGCCAGCGAGCGCTCAACTTCGATGGTGAAGTCCACGTGGCCAGGGGTGTCGATGATGTTCAGACGATGCTTTTCGGTATCTGCGGTTTGCCCGTCTTCGGTCCGCTCCCAGAAGGTGGTCGTGGCCGCCGAGGTGATCGTGATGCCGCGCTCCTGCTCCTGCTCCATCCAGTCCATGGTGGCGGCGCCGTCATGCACCTCACCAATATTGTGGGATTTGCCAGTGTAATACAGGATCCGCTCCGAGCAGGTGGTTTTCCCTGCATCGATATGGGCCATGATCCCAAAGTTACGGTAGCGGTCGAGCGGATAGTCGCGAGCCATTTGGTTCAGTCCTCAGACAGAAATTTGCAGACGCCGGGCGAAGCCCGACAAATTACCAGCGGTAGTGAGAGAATGCCTTGTTGGCATCCGCCATTTTATGGGTGTCTTCACGCTTCTTCACAGCGGAACCGCGCGAGTTCACAGCGTCGATCAGTTCACCTGCCAAACGCTCTTCCATTGTGTTTTCGTTGCGCGACCGGCTGGCCGAGATCAGCCAACGGATCGCGAGTGCCTCACGACGCTCAGGGCGCACTTCGACCGGCACCTGATAGGTGGCACCACCAACCCGGCGGGAGCGAACTTCCAGCGCGGGCTTGATGTTGTCGAGCGCTTCGTGGAACACTTCCACAGGCGCGCGCTTCAGCTTCTCTTCAACCCGATCAAAGGCATTATACACAATGCGCTCGGCGACGGATTTTTTGCCGTCGATCATCAGGTTGTTCATGAATTTGGTCAAAACCCGGTCGCCAAATTTGGCATCGGGCAGAACTTCGCGCTTCTCGGCAGCGTGACGGCGGGACATAGGCTGATCCTCTTACTTGGGGCGCTTGGCGCCGTATTTCGAGCGGCGCTGACGACGATCTTTGACACCTTGGGTATCCAGAACGCCGCGCAGGATGTGATAACGCACACCGGGAAGGTCTTTCACACGACCGCCGCGGATCAGAACTACAGAGTGTTCCTGAAGGTTGTGGCTTTCACCGGGGATATAGCTGATGACCTCATAGCCGTTGGTCAGACGCACCTTGGCCACTTTCCGCATCGCCGAGTTCGGCTTCTTCGGCGTTGTGGTGTAGACGCGCGTACATACGCCGCGTTTCTGCGGGCAGGCTTCCAAGTGCTGCGACTTGGAGCGTTTGATTTTGGGCTGCCGCGGTTTGCGGATCAGCTGTTGGATCGTCGGCATTCGGTTCCCCGTCTTGCTCATTCATGTCAATTGGCGCCACGTCACATGACGAAAACACCAAAACCGCATGCGTCCCTTTCCTACCTGGAGGACGCCGCGGTGGGTTTCCCAGAGGATCGGGGCACTTAAACCGCCCGGATCATGGCCACTCAAATCTGTATGTCTGGCAATCTGGGCGCATGACGCACCCCTGCCAAGTGGCGCGCGGTATAGGGGGAATCGGATGGGCTGTCAACAGCGCCCCGAGCTTGGCTCTGGCCTTTGCACTAAAGGCACAGCGGGCATATCGACCCGTCGAGATATCTTGGCCGAACTGCTGTCTGATTGAGCGTGGCAAGCGGTGTCTCTCTTGCCTGGCCTTGGACGTCCTCGTCTAGAGCGGGCGGGCGTCATTTCCTCCGTCGTTGCCCGAGCCATTCTGCTCCGCGCGGCGGGCCGTGACCTGCTCGCGCCAGAGGGTAAAGAGCCCGGTCGCGACCACAATCGCGCCGCCAATCAACGTCAATCGATCCGGCCACTCGCCGAAAATCAGCCATCCAAGGATCAGAGCCCAGATCAGAGATGTGTACCGGAACGGCGAAACAAAGCTAATCTCGCCAACCCGCATGACCATGATCGAAAACAGATAGGCCGCGATGATCACAGTCGAAGCGGCAAAGATCAGCGCGATACTTCGCAGATCGGTCGCCCCCCAAGGTTCCGTCAACGAAACAAGCCCGCCAAATACGCCGACAACAGCCGCCGTAATCACCGCCACCCCCATGGACGGCGTCTCGGGGCTCAGCTGCCGGGTAATCAGATCGCGAGCCGTCACCATCGCCACCGCCCCCAAGGCAACAAGCGCGTAGATCGTGAAACCATCGCCGCCAGGTTGCACAATCAACATCACACCGACAAACCCGATTAAGATCGCAAGAAGCCGCCGCCACCCGACCGGTTCGCCCAGGAAGACATAAGCCGCCAACGTGACCGTCAGCGGCAGCGCCGATAGGATCGCGGTGACATTGGCAATCGGCATATTGATCAGCGCCGTTAGAAACGCGACCATGGCGGCAATCTCGGTCACCGTCCGCCAGAACACGCGGCCGCGGTCCCTTGGAGGGATGCGGAAATTCAGCCCGCCCAATGCCCAGACCATCACAGCCATCATCACCGTCGTGGTCACCCCACGCAAGAAAACCACCTGAAACAGCGGCAAATCCGCGGCCAGAAGTTTGACGCAGGCATCGTTAAGCGTGAACCCGGCCATGCTGCCCATCATGAACAGCGCGCCTTTGAGATTAGGGCTCATTCTTCCTCGCCATTGTTAGAAGCATTTGCTTGTGCAAATCGGTGCATGATCGGAAGCATGGGGTTCAGATCTCGGCCAATGAACTCCGCCAAGGATCAACGGCGCCGTCACCCTGCATCTGTCTTGTGACGGCGACGCCACCATGGATCAGATCGGAGAGCCGACAAACGCCAATGACTAATTGCTGAACCGCGTTACTCCTCCGACCGTCCCCGACGGCCAGACTATGGCAATCCCCTTGGAAAAAGAAACCCCCGCCGAACTCTCATTCGGCGGGGGCAGACGTCTCCGGCTTGAGGCTCGGGATTACTCCGCCGCGCTCTCACCTGCATCGGTGTCTTCCGGGGCGGCAAGGGCTGCGGCAGCTTCCGCCTCGGCCCGCGCCGCTTCGATCACCACCGCATCGCGCTCGGTTGCGATCCGGCGAACGCGCTGCGTGGCACCACCAGTACCCGCCGGGATCAGGCGACCCACGATGACGTTCTCTTTCAGGCCCACCAGCTTGTCGCGTTTGCCCTGCACCGACGCCTCGGTCAGAACACGGGTGGTTTCCTGGAACGACGCCGCCGAGATGAACGACCGGGTCTGAAGCGACGCTTTGGTGATCCCCAGAAGGATCGGCTCGCCTTGGGCCGGGCGACGACCTTCGGCCAGCGCCTTTTCATTGGCCTCGTCAAACTCCGCCTTATCGACGTTTTCGCCTTTCAGGAGTGTGGTTTCCCCTGAATCCAGGATCTCCCATTTCTGCAACATCTGGCGAACGATCACTTCGATATGCTTATCGTTGATCTTCACGCCTTGAAGACGATACACGTCCTGCACCTCGTCGATCAGGTAATCGGCCAAGGCCTCGATCCCCATGATCCGCAGAATATCATGCGGTGCCGGGTTCCCATCCATGATGTAGTCGCCTTTCTGGACGAAATCGCCCTCGGCAACAGGGATGTGTTTGCCCTTCGGCACCATGTATTCCACGGTTTCTTGGCTCTCATCGGCGGGCACAACGGCGATCCGGCGCTTGTTTTTGAAGTCACGGCCGAATTTCACATAGCCATCTTTCTCAGCGATGATGGCGTGATCTTTCGGACGCCGCGCCTCGAACAATTCCGCCACGCGGGGCAGACCCCCGGTGATGTCCTTGGTCTTGGCGCCTTCGCGCGGGATACGAGCGACAACGTCGCCGGCCTCGATGGTTTGGCCATCTTCGACCGAGAGGATCGCATCCACCGACATTGGATAGGTCACCGGGTTGCCCGCATCGTTGCGGACCGGTTCGCCATCTGCACCAACCACGATGATCTCTGGCTTGAGCTCGTTGCCTTTCGGGGCCGCGCGCCAATCCATCACGATCTTCTGGGTCATGCCGGTGGCATCATCGGTCTCATCCCGGACAGCAATGCCAGAGACCAGATCGACAAACCGTACCGTACCGGCCTTCTCAGCGATGATCGGCAGGGTATACGGATCCCATTCGAACAGACGGTCGCCGCGTTTGACGTCAGCGCCTTCGGCCACATGGACCTTGGTGCCATAGCCGAGCTTGAAGCTCGCCCGTTCTGCGCCATGCTCATCCATGATCGCCATGACCATGTTCCGGCCCATGACAATGATGTCGCCCGCCGCATTTTCCAGCAGGTTGGTGTTGCGGAACTCGATCTTGCCCTCGGCGCCAGCCTCTTGGAACGACTGCTGACCACCTTGAGCAACGCCACCGATGTGGAAGGTCCGCATCGTCAGCTGCGTGCCAGGCTCCCCGATCGACTGCGCGGCGATAATACCGACAGCTTCACCCACATTAACGCGGGTGCCGCGGGCCAAGTCACGGCCATAACAGGTCGCGCACACGCCCTCTTCAGCCTCACAGGTCAGTGGCGAGCGGATTTTCATCGACACGACACCGGCTTGTTCCACCGCGTCCGCTTTGCGTTCGTCGATCAACTCACCTTTGGTCAGAAGCACCTCATCGGTGCCAGGCACCAGCACGTCCTCACCAGCGGTCCGGCCCAGAATGCGCTCAGCCAGGGAGGAGACAACCTCCCCGTCATTAACCGCAGGTTCCGCAGTGATGGTGTTTTCCGTACCGCAATCGATCATCCGAACGATGCAATCCTGGGCCACATCCACCAGACGACGGGTCAGATAGCCCGAGTTCGCCGTCTTCAACGCGGTATCCGACAGACCCTTCCGGGCGCCGTGGGTCGAGTTGAAGTATTCAAGAACGGTCAGACCTTCCTTGAAGTTCGAGATGATCGGCGTCTCGATGATCTCACCCGAGGGTTTGGCCATCAGGCCGCGCATGCCGCCCAACTGCTTCATCTGGGTGACCGAGCCCCGCGCGCCGGAATGGGCCATCATATAGACCGAGTTCGGTTCCATCTCGGCCCCGTTCTCATCCTTCTGATTGGCCGAGATCGAGCCCATCATGGCGTCGGTGACCTTGTCGTTGGCTTTCGACCAGGCATCGATGACCTTGTTGTACTTCTCACCCTGGGTGATCAGGCCGTCCATGTACTGCTGTTCGAACTCCTTCACCTGGCCGCGGGTCTCATCGACCAACTCCCATTTGGTGTCGGGGATCAACATGTCGTCTTTGCCGAAGGAGATCCCCGCCTTGAACGCTTCACGGAAGCCCAAGGTCATGATCTGGTCGCAGAAGATGACCGACTCTTTCTGACCGCAATAGCGATAGACGGTGTCGATGACCTGCTGCACCTCTTTCTTCCGCAGAAGACGGTTCACCAGTTCAAAAGGCGCCTTGGCATTCAGCGGCAAGAGCGAGCCGAGACGGATCCGGCCCGGGGTTGTTTCAAAGCGCTGATAGACCTCGTTGCCTTCCTCATCGATCTGCTTGAGCCGCGCGGTGATTTTGGCGTGCAGATGCACTTCACCGGCATTCAACGCGTGCTCGACTTCCTCGACATTGGCAAAGGTCATGCCTTCGCCGACCATGCCTTCGCGCTCGAGAGTCACATAGTAGAGGCCCAGGATCATATCCTGCGACGGCACGATGATCGGCGCGCCGTTGGCGGGCGACAGAACGTTGTTCGTGGACATCATCAAGACACGGGCTTCCAACTGGGCCTCAAGGCTCAGCGGGACGTGAACCGCCATCTGGTCCCCGTCGAAGTCGGCGTTGAAGGCCGAGCAGACGAGCGGGTGAAGCTGGATCGCCTTGCCTTCGATCAGCACCGGCTCAAAAGCCTGGATGCCCAAACGGTGCAGCGTCGGCGCGCGGTTCAGAAGCACGGGGTGTTCGCGGATCACCTCATCGAGAATATCCCACACTTCGGGGCGTTCTTTTTCGACCAGTTTCTTCGCCTGCTTGACAGTTGAAGACAGACCTTTGGCTTCAAGCCGTGAGTAGATGAACGGCTTGAACAGTTCGAGCGCCATCTTCTTCGGCAAGCCACACTGGTGCAGCTTCAGTTCCGGCCCCGTCACGATGACTGAGCGGCCCGAGAAGTCCACGCGCTTGCCGAGCAAGTTCTGACGGAAGCGGCCCTGCTTACCTTTCAGCATATCGCTGAGCGATTTCAGCGGGCGTTTATTGGCCCCCGTAATCACCCGGCCGCGACGACCGTTGTCGAACAGAGCGTCGACGGATTCCTGCAACATCCGCTTTTCGTTCCGGATGATGATATCCGGCGCGCGCAGCTCGATCAGCCGCTTCAAACGGTTGTTCCGGTTGATCACCCGGCGATAGAGATCGTTCAGGTCCGAAGTCGCGAACCGACCACCGTCCAGCGGCACCAACGGGCGCAGTTCTGGCGGGATGACCGGCACGACAGTCAAGATCATCCATTCCGGGCGGTTACCCGAATCCAGGAAGTTCTCAACGATTTTCAGCCGTTTGATGATCTTCTTCGGCTTCAGCTCACCGGTGGCTTCTTTCAGGTCTTCGCGCAATTGCGCAGCTTCGGCCTCCAGGTCGATGTTCTGCAACATCTCACGGATGGCTTCTGCGCCAATATTGGCCTGGAACGCATCGGCGCCATAGGCGTCTTGCGCATCCATGAACTCTTCTTCGGACATCAACTGCCCATAGGTCAGATCCGTCAGGCCCGGTTCGATCACCACATAGTTCTCGAAATAGAGAATCCGCTCCAGGTCGCGCAGCGTCATGTCCAGCATCAAACCGATGCGCGACGGCAGCGATTTCAGAAACCAGATATGCGCGACAGGGGCCGCCAGTTCGATATGGCCCATGCGCTCACGGCGGACCTTCTGCAGCGTGACTTCCACGCCGCATTTCTCGCAGACAACGCCGCGATACTTCATCCGCTTATATTTGCCGCAAAGGCATTCGTAGTCTTTCACCGGCCCGAAGATACGGGCGCAGAACAGGCCGTCACGCTCCGGCTTGAAGGTCCGGTAGTTGATGGTCTCGGGCTTCTTGATCTCGCCGTAGGACCACGAGAGAATCCGCTCCGGGCTCGCTAGGCTGACTTTGATCTCGTCAAAGGCCTTTTGCGGGGTGAGCGGGTTGAACGGGTTGTTGGTCAGTTCCTGGTTCATCTTGATACCTCAAATATCGGGCGGGAGGGGAAAGGCTGGGGGCCCGTTTTCTTGCAAGAAAACGGGTCGGAGTTTTGCAAAACTCCGTTTTCCCTCACTCTTCTTCCTCCGCATCCAGGAGTTCCATGTTGAGGCCGAGGCCTCGCACTTCTTTGACAAGCACGTTGAAGCTTTCCGGAACGCCCGCCTCGAAATTGTCTTCGCCTTTGACAATCGACTCGTAGACTTTGGTCCGGCCCGCCACGTCATCCGACTTGACGGTCAGCATCTCCTGCAGGGTGTAGGCCGCGCCATAAGCTTCCAGTGCCCAGACCTCCATTTCCCCGAACCGCTGGCCGCCGAACTGCGCTTTGCCGCCCAGAGGCTGCTGCGTGACCAGGCTGTAGGGCCCGGTGGAACGTGCGTGGATCTTGTCATCGACCAAATGGTGCAGTTTCAGCAGATACTTCACACCCACCGTGACCTGTCGGGAGAATTGCTCGCCCGTCCGGCCATCATAGAGGTCCGACTGGCCAGAGCTGTCAAAGCCCGCCCGTGCCAGCGCGTCGTTCACATCCGCTTCCTTCGCACCGTCGAACACCGGGGTCGCAATCGGAACACCGCGCGTGACGTTCGACGCCGCTTCAAGGATTTGACTGTCTTCCATCCCGGCCGTGGCCTCGTTGTAGACATCCTCACCATAGGCGATCTTCATCGCATCCTGCACCGGGGTCATGTCACCGGAGCGGCGATACTCACCCAGAGCCTCGTCGATTTTCAGACCCATGCCGCGTGCGGCCCACCCCATATGGGTCTCAAGGATCTGACCCACATTCATCCGCGACGGAACGCCAAGCGGGTTCAGCACGAAATCAACCGGGGTGCCGTCGCCCAGGAACGGCATGTCTTCCATCGGCACAACCTTGGAGATCACACCTTTGTTGCCGTGCCGACCGGCCATCTTGTCACCCGGCTGCAGCTTGCGCTTCACCGCGATGAAGACTTTGACCATCTTCATCACCCCCGGGGGCAGGTCGTCGCCACGGCGGACCTTCTCGACCTTATCCTCGAACCGGTGATCCAACGCACGCTTCTGCGCTTCGAATTGTTCGTTCAGCGCTTCCACATGAGCTGCGTCTTTCTCCTCACCCAGGGCAAGCTGCCACCACTGACCTTTGGAGAGCGTCTCCAGCAGCTCTTCGGTGATCTCGGAGCCAGACTTGACGCCTTTCGGGCCTTTCACGGCTTTCTTGCCGAGGATCATACCTTTCAGACGCGCGTAGATGTTGCGCTCCAGGATGTGCAGCTCGTCATCGCGGTCGCGGCTCAGACGCTCAACCTCTTCGCGCTCGATCTGCAGGGCGCGTTCGTCTTTCTCCACACCATGGCGGTTGAAGACACGCACTTCCACAACGGTCCCGAAATCGCCGGGCGGCAGGCGGAGCGAGGTGTCGCGCACATCGGAGGCTTTCTCGCCAAAGATCGCGCGGAGCAGTTTTTCCTCCGGCGTCATCGGGCTTTCGCCCTTTGGCGTGATCTTACCCACGAGGATATCGCCCGGCCCCACTTCGGCGCCGATATAGACGATGCCCGCCTCGTCGAGGTTGCGCAGCGCCTCCTCACCGACATTGGGGATGTCGCGGGTGATCTCTTCCGGCCCCAGCTTCGTGTCACGAGCGGCGACTTCAAACTCCTCGATATGGATCGAGGTGAAGACGTCATCGCGCACGATGCGTTCGGAGATCAGGATCGAGTCCTCATAGTTGTAGCCATTCCACGGCATGAAGGCGACGACGACGTTCTTGCCAAGCGCCAGTTCCCCCATATCGGTGGACGGGCCGTCGGCAATCACCTCGTTCTTCGAGACCTTGTCACCCACTTTCACCAGCGGACGCTGGTTGATGCAGGTGTTCTGGTTCGAGCGCTGGAATTTCCGCAGGCGATAGATATCGACGCCCGCATCACCCAGTTCCAGATCCTCGGTGGCGCGCACAACGATCCGCTGCGCATCGACCTGGTCGATAACACCCCCGCGGCGCGCCATGATCGCCGCGCCTGAGTCCTTGGCCACAACGCTTTCGATGCCGGTGCCCACGAAAGGCGCATCCGCCTGCAAAAGCGGAACCGCCTGACGTTGCATGTTCGAGCCCATCAGAGCGCGGTTCGCGTCGTCGTTCTCAAGGAACGGGATCAGCGAGGCCGCGACAGAGACCAACTGCTTCGGGCTGACGTCGATCAGGTCCACATTCTCGCGCGGTGCGAGCGTGTATTCCCCAGACTGACGGGTCGAAACCAGATCATTGATGAACTGCCCATCTTCGGTCAGCGTCGCGTTGGCCTGGGCCACGGTATGCCGCATCTCTTCGGTGGCGGACATATAGTGGACCTCATCGGTCACCTGGCCATTATCCACCTTGCGATAGGGCGTTTCGATGAAGCCGTATTTGTTCACCCGAGCATAGGTCGCCAGCGAGTTGATCAGACCGATGTTCGGCCCTTCCGGCGTTTCAATCGGGCACATCCGGCCATAGTGGGTCGGGTGCACGTCGCGCACCTCAAAACCCGCACGCTCCCGCGTCAGACCACCCGGGCCAAGCGCCGACAGGCGACGTTTGTGGGTGACTTCCGAGAGCGGGTTGGTCTGGTCCATGAACTGCGACAGCTGCGAGGAGCCGAAGAACTCACGCACAGCAGCGGCGGCAGGCTTCGCGTTGATCAAGTCCTGCGGCATCACGGTGTCGATCTCAACCGACGACATTCGTTCTTTGATCGCGCGCTCCATCCGCAGAAGGCCAACGCGATACTGGTTCTCCATCAATTCGCCAACCGAGCGCACCCGGCGGTTGCCGAGATGGTCGATATCGTCGATATCGCCACGCCCATCGCGCAGATCGACCAGCGCCTTGATACAGGCGACGATGTCTTCCTTGCGAAGCGTCCGCTGCGTATCTTCGGCATCCAAGGCGAGGCGCATGTTCATTTTGACCCGGCCCACGGCGGAAAGGTCATAGCGCTCGCTGTCAAAGAACAGCTGATCGAACAGACCCGAGGCCGCTTCAACGGTGGGCGGCTCGCCCGGGCGCATCACGCGATAGATGTCCATCAGCGCGGTGTCGCGGTTCAGGTTCTTATCTGCCGCCATGGTGTTGCGGATATACGGGCCGACATTGACATTATCGATGTCGAGAACGGGAATGTCGGTGATGCCGGCATCCAGCAGTTCTTTCAGCGTGCCGCCGGTGACTTCGCCGTCTTTGTCGAGTTCCCAGGTCAACTCGTCACCCGCTTCGACATAAATCGCGCCGGTTTCTTCGTTGATGATGTCCTTGGCCACAAAGCGCCCCACGATGGCGTCAAACGGCACCAACAGATCGGTGACTTTGCCCTCGTCGATCAGCTGTTTCACCGCGCGCGGCGTGACTTTCTTGCCCGCCTCGGCAATCACATCACCGGTTTTGGCGTCGATCAGATCGGTCGCCGGGCGCGTGCCCCGCACCCGCTCAGGGAAGAACTTGGTGACCCAGCCTTTGTTCTTCTTCAGCTTGAAATCGACCGTGTCGTAATAGGCATCCATGATGCCTTCCTGGTCGAGACCAAGCGCATAGAGCAGCGTGGTCACCGGCAGTTTCCGGCGACGGTCGATCCGTGCGAACACGATATCCTTGGCGTCGAACTCGAAGTCCAGCCAGCTGCCGCGATAGGGGATGATGCGGCAAGCAAAGAGCAATTTGCCCGAGGAATGGGTCTTGCCTTTGTCATGATCGAAGAACACGCCGGGCGAGCGGTGCATCTGGCTGACGATAACCCGTTCGGTGCCGTTCACGATGAACGTCCCGTTCGGCGTCATGAGGGGCATGTCCCCCATGAACACGTCTTGTTCTTTGATGTCTTTGACCGATTTCGCGCCGGTATCTTCATCGATATCAAACACGATCAGACGGAGCGTAACCTTGAGCGGCGCGGCATAGGTCATGTCGCGCTGCTGGCACTCTTCGACGTCATATTTCGGGTGTTCCAGCTCGTATTTCACGAACTCCAACACGGCGGTTTCGTTGAAATCCTTGATCGGGAAGACCGATTGGAACACGCCTTTGATCCCTTCGCCGTCCAGCGGGTCGGGCATGTCGCCGGATTTCAGAAAAAGATCGTAAGAAGACTTTTGGACCTCGATGAGGTTCGGCATCTCCAGCACTTCGCGGATTTTGCCGTAGAATTTGCGGATACGTTTTTGGCCTGCGTAGGTCTGAGCCATGCTCTCAAACACCTTTTTGGTTTCCTCGCGCTGCCATGCCGTCGGGGCACCGACATGGCCTCACACTGAAACAAGCGGGTTCGGACCAATTCATGCCTGCCGTCCCACCGGCAAGCTCCCGATCCATTGAACGCCACCTTAGGGAAGACCCGCCCGTGTCCGACACGGGCCCTCGCTAAGACAGGTTCGGCTGGACCCAGGTTTTCGCCCAGGTCCAGCCAATCTTGCACGTCCGAGCCGCAGCCCGGCGCGGATTACTTCAGTTCGACCTCTGCGCCAGCTGCTTCCAGCTTGCCTTTGATCTCTTCTGCTTCGGCTTTGTCGACGCCTTCTTTGACGGCTTTGCCGCCGGCTTCGACCAGCTCTTTGGCTTCTTTCAGACCCAAGCCAGTGATCGCGCGGACCTCCTTGATGACGTTGATCTTGGAGGCGCCAGCGGCCTTCAGGATGACATCAAATTCGGTCTGCTCTTCAGCAGCTGCGCCACCGGCGTCGCCGCCTGCAGCACCGGCAACCATCACTGCGCCGCCAGCGGCGGGCTCGATGCCGTATTCGTCTTTCAGAATGGTTTTGAGTTCTTGTGCTTCGAGAAGGGTCAGACCCACGATCTCTTCAGCCAGTTTTTTCAGATCAGCCATTTTCACGGTTTCCGTATGTAGGTGTGTTTTCCAACATCGCAAGGGCCAAGCCCTACGACAGGTCTCCAGATTGCTTTACGCGGCTTCCGCCTTCTCTTCGATGGTCGAAAGGATGCTCGCGATATTCGAAGCAGGTGCGCCAATGGCCCCGGCAATGTTCGAAGCAGGTGCGCCAATGCAGCCCACGATCGAAGCAATAAGCTCCTCACGCGACGGCATTTTCGCAACGGCTTTGACACCAGCCTGGTCCAGAACGTTCTCGCCCATCGCGCCGCCCAGGATCACGAACTTGTCGTTTTCCTTGGCATAGGCATCCGCGGCCTTGGCCGCAGCCACAGGATCCTCGGAATAGGAAAGAACGGTCATCCCCGTCATCAGGTCGGCGATGCCAGCGGCAGGCGTTCCTTCGAGGGCGATTTTGGCGAGCCTGTTTTTGGCAACGCGAACGGACCCACCCGCATCACGCATTTGCGCGCGCAGGTCCTGCATTTCAGCAACCGTGAGGCCTTCGTAGTGCGAGACCACGACGACGCCAGAGCTTTCAAAGATTTGGCCGAGTTCCTCGACCACTTTCTCTTTCTGGGCTCTATCCACAGTTTTACTCCAATTTGGGGGTCACCCCCCGGCTCGTTTCTACCGGATCGCTCCGGCGGTTTTGGTCCTTGGTCAACGGGAACCACCACCGCCAGGCGCTCAAACGGAGAGAGCCTAAACTTGATCGGTCTGATCCCGCCTCAGGTAGGAATTACAAGGGCGCTCAGGCCCCAACCCGCCGTCTCGGACGAAACGCAAAAGAGCGCGGGACGAATCACGCGCTCTGGTGCAAGGGCGTGAGTAGTGTGCGCGAAACGATTTGCCAAGCCCCAGAGGCTAGGAAATCTACGGTTTTGGGCAGTTTTTGTGGCAACACTGGCGATCCCGGCTAAATCAGCGTCGCATCACCGGCAGATCACCTCACAACAGAAAAAGGGCAGGCCCGCACGGAACCTGCCCTTCCAATCCGTTCTGGCGACGCCCTTAGGCGTTGCCGGTCGCGCTATCCACGTTCACCGAGACACCGGGCCCCATGGTGGAGCTGAGCGACACTTTCTGCATATAGGCGCCTTTGGCACCGGCAGGTTTCGCTTTGCTCACCGCATCCACAAAGGCGCGGATATTGGCGGCGAGCTTGTCTGCATCGAAGCTGGCTTTTCCAACACCGGCATGAACCACACCGGCTTTCTCGGCTTTGAACTGAACCTGGCCGCCCTTGGCCGCTTCCACGGCTTCTTTGACATCCATCGTCACAGTGCCGACCTTCGGGTTCGGCATCAGGTTGCGGGGCCCAAGCACCTTACCCAGACGACCCACGATGGGCATCATATCCGGCGTGGCGATGCAGCGATCAAACTCGATGGTGCCGCCTTGGACGGTTTCCATCAGGTCTTCGGCGCCCACAATATCGGCGCCCGCCGCGGTTGCTTCTTCGGCCTTCGGGCCACGAGCAAATACAGCAACGCGCACCGATTTGCCGGTGCCGTTGGGCAGGTTCACCGTGCCACGGACCATCTGGTCGGCGTGACGCGGGTCAACGCCCAGGTTCATCGCGATCTCAATGCTCTCGTCGAATTTCGCCGAGGCGTTTGCCTTGATCAGATCGACCGCCTCTTCGACGGTGAGGTTTTCTTTGCCAGCAAAGGCTTCACGGGCCGCTTTGACGCGTTTTCCAACTTTAGCCATGACTTAACCTTTCACCTCGATACCCATCGAGTTGGCCGAGCCAACGATGATCTTCATAGCGGCCTCAACGTCATTGGCGCTGAGGTCTTTCATCTTCGCTTCGGCGATCTCACGCACCTGAGCGACGGTGACGGTTGCCACGGTCTCGCGGCCGGGGGTCTCCGCGCCACGTGGGCGGTTCCGTTTGCCGACAGGTTTCAGGCCAGCGGCCTTCTTCAGGTAATAAGACGCAGGCGGCGTCTTGATTTCCATCGCGAAGGATTTGTCCTGGTAATAGGTGATGATCGTCGGGCAGGGGCTGCCCGGCTCCATATCCTGGGTCTTGGCGTTAAACGCCTTGCAGAACTCCATGATATTGATCCCGCGCTGACCGAGGGCGGGGCCCACCGGCGGCGAGGGGTTGGCTTGACCTGCAGGAATCTGCAGCTTCATCGTGCCAGCAAGTTTCTTGGCCATCTTGGCCTCTCCTTTTTCCAACAGCCGCCTGACGCGTCAGGAAGCCTTTGTTGATGTGGTCTGGTCCGCGGCACGCGTGCCACTCGCCTCCCACAAGCGTCGTCATGGTTACGACAATGAAGGGCGACTATGCGAACGGTTCAAAAATTTCAAGCACTAACGTTGGTGACCTCCAATCCCTGTCTTGGCGATGCAATGATCAAGGTGGTCGAAAGCCGAGGACTCCGGATCCTTTAAGGTGCAGGCGATCCCGATACAGTAACGAACTGGCCATTGCGGACAAAATACTGGACTTGGCCGGGGCGCGGTCCAAAAAGGAACGCGGCATCGCCAAACATACCCTCAGAATTGAAGACCGCCTTGATCGCTCTCGTCTGAGTGCCAGGAATTCCAGTCCATGCTGCTTCTCTACCGCCGTAAGAGCAAACAACACTGCCAATGGCTGCGCGGTCTCCATCGTTAAGAGGAACTTCGATCTGAGCTGGTGTAGTGAAGCTTGCGCTGAAGTCCTCACCGGCTACGGTACAGCGGGCCGCAACCGCAACACGTCGATCCTCAGATTCAAATTGGATAACGCGCGTTGCTGAGTCGGTCGGCGCAGGTTGCTGAGCCGCGACAATCGGCACCGGCTCAGGTGCAACACAAGCACTCAGAAATGCTAAAACTGCGAACGAAAACACCCACTCGCACGAACGCTTGAAGACCACACTATATACCAAATCAACTCTCTTCAGAACTAAGCTTGTTTCGAGACCTGCGTGTATTCCAGTTCCACCGGCGTCGCACGACCAAAGATCGAAACCGTCACCTTGAGGCGCTGGTTTTCGTCGTCCACTTCCTCAACCATGCCATCGAAGTCTTCGAATGGTCCGTCATTGACCTTGATCTTTTCACCAACTTCGAAGGTGATCGTGTTGCGCGGTGCGGCTTCGCCCTCTTCGACGCGGTTCAGAATCGAATTGACCTCGTCATCGCGCATCGGCATCGGGCGGCCTTGCGGGCCCAAAAAGCCGGTCACGCGGGGGATGGAGCTGATTGCGTGATAGGCTGCGTCGGTTAGCTCCATACGGACCAGGACATAGCCGGGCATGAAGCGGCGCGGCACGGTAACCTTCTTGCCCCGGCGCACTTCGATCACGTCCTCTTCGGGGACCAAGACCTCTTCGATTTCTTCCTCGAGGCCCTTTTCGGCCACGGCAGTTCTGATCTGCTCGGCAATGCGCTTTTCGAAGTTCGACAGCACGCTGACCGAATACCACCGTTTTGCCATATGTCTCACCGCTCCTGTCCCGACCATTTCGGCCCGGAAAAATCTCATCTTTCCAGAGGGTTGAACCCTCCGCCCCGAACAAAAAACAGCGCGCATCACGAATCGACGCACGCCATGATCAGGGAAGTGGGGCGTGCCTATCGCCCCGATGGCCGAAAATCAAGAGCCGCGCCGGGATTTCTAATCCAACGAGGCCAGCCCAGACCGCCTAGCCGAAAAAGGTCAGGATCAGTTCCAGCCCCTGGCGGATCAGCCAATCGACGAAGAAGAAAAAGATCGCTGCCAAAACCGCCATGATGAACACCATGACCGTCGTCAGAAGCACCTCGCGGCGGCCCGGCCAAACGACTTTGGCCACCTCGGCGCGGGTCTGCTGCAGAAACTGAAACGGGTTGGTCATAGCCATGGGTAAACGTCCGATCCTTCACGGGTGCTGAGCGCCATATACGCAGCCCACGACGCGCGTGCAAGCGGCCCTGCACAGAAGAATAGGTTACAAAAAATAGCAGATCGCCGGAAAACGCGACCCTATTAGCGGTTTTAATAACTCTTTCTTAACGCTTCTGGGGCGGCAAGAACGCCACGAAGACAGTGCGCGCCGCGCACCAAGCAAGACCTGTCAGAGGGGAGATTTGAAGTGGCCTTGGCAGGGGTGGAGAGACTCGAACTCCCGACCGTCGGATTTGGAATCCGGTGCTCTACCAACTGAGCTACACCCCTAGGCCGAGGGATCGTTTAGCCCTGAGGCGGGCGCATTGCAAGCGGCAAAGCGGCGCTCAGACGCGGGCCAGCGCGTCGATATCACCGCCGGTGATCAGGGCCTCATGCGCGATGATCTTGTCGATCGGCCAATCCCACCAGGCAATGGCATTGAGCCGAGCGATATCCGCCTCTGCGAACCGCATCCGCAACACCTGCGCCCGGTTGCCGCCGACAATCGCGTAGTCGGGAATGGTGCCCGAGACGACCGAGCCGGAACTCACGATCACCCCATTGCCGATACGCGCGCCCGGCAGGATGAGGCTGTTCATGCCGATCCAAACATCGTGACCGACCACCGTATCGCGGCCCTGCGGCAGGCTGGAGGGATAACTGAAAATCCGCTCCGGATCATAGATCGCGAACGGATATGTGGAGATGCCATCCATCTTATGATTGGCCGAGGCGGTCACAAAGCGCGTACCGTGGGCGAATTGGCCAAACTTACCGATCCGCAACCGTTCGGATGAGCTTGGGAAGATGTAAGGCGCAATGCGCGCGGCCCAACCCGAGACATCGGCAGGCGGATCGAAATCGCTGTAATAGGTGTAGTCACCAACCTCGATCCGTGGGTGGTCGATGACCGCTTTCAAAAACACATTTATTGGCAGCTCAGTGCCATCAGGCAGTCGGGCGGGATGGCGTGTATCGGGGCTGGGAAATGGCATAACGGCATCTCTTTAAATGTAAGTTTGCCCGGTCTTGGCAGTGACGCGGGGCGACTGCAACCCGAACATATCTGCCTCGCGATGCAGGCAGGAATTGACCGAAGGAAAGAGGATACACACATCTACATCACCAACACCCGCCGCCAATGGAGGTTCTCATGCTACGTGCCAGCGCAATCGCCCTCGCCCTTATGGCCCCAATCGCCCTGCCCAACATGGCCTCGGCGCAGACCGACGCCTGCTCGGAGCAACTCGTGCGCAGCGTAGAAATGCGGATGCCACGGATCAGCGAAGGCTTGGATATCCGCGACCTGTCCTGCCTCGGGATCACGCAGATTTATTTCCTCTTGGACAATGACAGCGACCGGTTTGGTATCCCGCTGACCCGAACGCGGCAGCGAATTGAGGCCGTGTTCCGCCGCGAGGGATTGTTCCGTTAATCGACCCAGGGGCCGTGAAACCCGCTCTCTCCCGGGCGGTCGAGCCGCTCGAACCCGTGTTGACCAAAGAAATCCCGCTGCGCCTGAAGCATATTGGCGGTACCGCGTGCGGTGCGCATCGTATCGAAATAGCCAAGCGCGGAAGAGAGCGCGGGCACAGCGATGCTATGAGCGGCGGCCAAGCTGACGGTCTGGCGGAGAGCGGTGTGGTGCTGCGTCATCAGAGACGCGAAATGCGGCGCCATGATCAGCGCGCGATCCGCCGCCTCGCCCAATGCCGCCGCCATATCGTCGAGCATCGCTGAGCGGATGATGCAGCCCGCGCGCCAGATCTCAGCAACCCGGGGCAGAGGCATATCCCAGGACTCCTCGGCGCTGGCCTTCGCCAGCAGCTCAAAGCCTTGGGCATAAGCGATGATCTTGCCAGCGATCAGCGCGCCTTCCATCATCGCCTCGGTCAGTGCATCGCGTGGCAGAGCCATCGGCCCGGCGCCATAAAGCGCCTCCCCCGCCCCGCGATCCTCAGCGCGCGAGGACAGAACCCGCGCTGTCACCGCCGCCTCCACCGCGGGCAACGGCGCACCGCGATCTTGGGCATCCATCACCGTCCAGCGTCCGGTGCCTTTCTGCCCGGCGCGGTCGGCGATCACATCCAGCATCGATTGGCCGGTCGCGGGGTCCTGTGTCCCTGCAATCTCGGCGGTGATCTCGATCAAGTAAGACCGCAAGACGCCCTCGTTCCAGCGGCTGAAGATCGGCGCCATCTCTGGCGCGGTCAGACCCAGCCCGTCGCGCATCAGCCCGTAAATCTCGGCGATCATCTGCATATCGGCATATTCGATGCCGTTATGGACCATCTTGACGTAATGCCCGGCCCCGCCCGGTCCCAGATGCGCAACGCAAGGCGCGCCCTGGAAATCGGCGGCGATGGCCTCAAGAACCGGCGCGACCATGGCATAGGCCTCGCCAGTGCCGCCGGCCATCATCGACGGGCCATGACGCGCGCCCTCGGCCCCGCCAGAGACGCCAAGGCCAAGATAGATCAAAGGGGCTGCGTCAGCGGCGCGGCGATTGGTGTCACGCCAGTCGGAATTGCCGCCATCGATGATCACATCGCCCGGGTCGAGCAGCGGTTTCAGCGCCGCGATCTGGTCATCGACCGGCTTGCCCGCTGGCACCAGTAGGATGATCCGGCGCGGCGATTGCAGCGCGGCAACGAATCCTTCCAGCGTCTCGGCAGGCGTCAGGCGGTCCGCCAGCGGGCCTGCCTCGGCCAGAAACGCCTCAGTCCGCGCATAGGTCCGGTTGAAAACGGCGATCTGGTGGCCATTCTCGGCGATGTTCAACGCCAGGTTGCCGCCCATCGTGCCAAGGCCGATGAGGCCGATCTCTGCTTGCTCTGCCATGGGGTTTGCCCTGTCCCTGAGATGTCGCGTTTGATCCGACCCTAGCGGGCAGGACGCGCCACCGCCAGTGCCGAGACCGATCGGCATGGGATTGACCCGCGCGGAGAGACCGGCCATGTCACCTGGACCCGTCAACGGACCTCGCAGCCTGCTCATGAGCCTTCGCAAACGCATCGCCGATCATCCGCGCTCGAACCGAGCGGTTGCGGCGCTGTTCGGCGGATATATGCGGCTGGTGCGGGCCACCTCACGCGGGCGTGACGATGGTTGGGAGGCCGTCGCCGAGGCCCTAGAGACAGATGGCGCAGTTTTGATCGTCTGCTGGCATCAGCGTTTGATGATGACACCCTGGATGTTCGACCTGAGCCAAGCGCCCTGCCGGAGCTTGACTTCAGATGGCCGAGCCGGGCGGCTGGTGGGCTGGATACACCGGGCATTTGGCTATGAAACCATGCCGATGAAACGCGGGATGCTGGGCGCAGGCGCGATCCGCGATGTGCTGCGCGGCCTACAGAATGGGATTTCCATCGGCATCTCGCCCGACGGCCCGCAAGGCCCGCCCCGGGTTGCCAAAGTCACGCCGATCCAATGGGCGCGGGCCACGCAAATCCCTGTTTTCGTGTTCACATTCTCGGCCCGGCGCTATTGGACCTGGCCCACCTGGGATAGGTTGATGTTCCCCCTGCCCTTCACCCGGGTGGAGTTGATGTGGCGCCGTTGGGACCGCGCAGTGCCGCGCCGGTTGGACGCGGCCGAGGCAGACGCGCTGGCCGTCGAGCTGGGGGATTTCATGAACGCGGTCAGCGCCGAGTGTGACGCGCGCGTGGGGCACGCGACACCGCAGCTTTGAGCCCCCCCGCCGCGGGCCCGTTTCACCAAAAAGCGATCAGCCCATCACGGCCCGTCACGCAGGGTTGGTTGGGCCGTTATCACCTCCCGGACCTATCCTGGACTCCCAAGCACCAGGAGAACCCGAATGTCTTTACCAAACCTCCCCCGCCGCCGGTTTCTGGCCGCGGCCACTGCCACATCGGCGGCCAGCTTGCTTGCCGGGCAAGCCAGTGCCGCCTCGGAGCCTGCCGCCGGCGGCTCCGAAGAGTTTCAATACGAGGTCACTCGCAGCTTCTCAGAATGGCTGAGCCGGTTGAGCGAGCAAGAGTTTCAAGTCATGCGGCTCAACCAAACGGAAGTGCCGCGCTCCAGCCCGCTTTGGCAGGAGACCCGCGCCGGGACTTATTGCTGCCGCGGTTGCGACCTGACGCTCTATGACAGCGATTGGAAGGTCATCTTGCCAATGGGCTGGGTGTTCTTTCACCATTCGCGACCCAACGCCGTGCTGACCGGCATCGATTCTGGCCCGCAGCCGCCCGATGCGGAGGTCACGGAAGAAGCCAGCGCAGACATGGGCAATGGCGATCCAGATCAAGCCTTTGTCGAAGCGCATTGCCGTCGCTGCGGCAGCCATCTGGGCCATATCGTTGCGATCGAGGGTCAGGTGTTGCATTGCATCAATGGCACCAGCCTGGATTTCCAACTCGCCTAACCGATCAGCGCAAGACTGAGTCGCTGCCCGCTCTGGTTTCACTGCCCCTTGCCCCTGGTCTTGTAACACAGACCAGGGGTTTTTTGACGCGCTGGTGAGCAACGGCCCCCAAGACGATCACAGCGTTTTGACACACGGAATGGTGTTGCGTTGCAACCTTTGCACAACCGGGGGCCGAGGCCGCGCTGAAGACCCATACTGCTCACGCAGAGTGGCCGAAATGTGAAGGAATTTGTGGTTCTTTATCAAAGCAATGACGCCGATCCATCGCCTTTGATCACGCTCTCTTCACAGCCACTGCCAAGCAACCAAACCCTGCGCGAGGGAGCGTGAGGAAAATGGTGTTTTTACCGGGGTGATCCAACTCCCGATGTTGTGCGTGCGGGGCCGACAACCCCGCGCCTTGTGAAACCAAGACAATCTGAGGAGATTGATAATGAAAGCGACTTTGACCGCACTTGCCCTGGCCGCAACCCTGTCCGTGGGGCTTGCGCCAGCCAGCTTTGCCATGGAGGCCGAGATTGATGCCTTGATGGAGGCCCTGGAAGGAGAGCTGTCGAGCCGGGGTATCGAAACGGAAGGCCTGGAAAACCTGACAATTGCAGAGCTGCGCCTTGTGCAACAGATGCTCGCCAATGGCGACAGCGCTGGCGAGATGCGTCGGTCGATCGATGTGTTCGTCAACGAATAAGCATCGCACCTAAAACACAGAAGGGGCCGCATGATGCGGCCCCTTCCTTTTGGTCCAAAGGCGTTGTCGCCCTTTATGTCACTCGATGATTTTGGAGACGACGCCGGCGCCGACGGTGCGGCCGCCTTCGCGGATGGCGAAGCGGAGGCCGTTTTCCATCGCGATCGGCGCGATCAGCTCAACGTTGAACTTCAGGTTGTCGCCCGGCATCACCATCTCGGTGCCCGAGGGCAGCTCAACCGTGCCGGTCACATCCGTGGTCCGGAAGTAGAACTGCGGGCGGTAGTTCGCGAAGAACGGCGTGTGACGGCCACCCTCTTCCTTGGTCAGGATATACGCCTCGGCTTCGAACTTCGTGTGCGGGGTCACAGAACCCGGCTTACACAGAACCTGGCCACGCTCAACGCCGTCACGGTCCACACCACGCAAGAGCGCGCCGATGTTGTCGCCCGCTTCACCGCGATCCAGCAGCTTGCGGAACATTTCAACGCCGGTACAGGTGGTTTTCGAGGTGTCGCGGATGCCCACGATCTCGATCTCGTCACCCACATTGATCACGCCACGCTCAACCCGACCGGTCACAACCGTGCCGCGGCCAGAGATCGAGAACACGTCTTCGATCGGCATCAGGAACGGCTGATCCACGGCGCGCGCCGGCGTCGGGATGTACTCGTCAACCGCCGCCATCAGCTCAGCGATCTTCTCCGACCCGATGGCGTCGTCGCGACCTTCCAGAGCGGCCAGGGCCGACCCTGCGATGATCGGGATATCGTCGCCCGGATACTCGTAGGAGGAGAGCAGTTCGCGGATTTCCATCTCGACCAGCTCCAGCAGTTCTTCGTCGTCGACCTGGTCCACTTTGTTCATGAACACGACCATGTAGGGGATACCCACCTGGCGGCCGAGCAAGATGTGCTCACGGGTCTGCGGCATCGGGCCGTCAGCCGCGTTCACCACCAGGATCGCGCCATCCATCTGCGCCGCACCGGTGATCATGTTCTTCACATAGTCGGCGTGGCCGGGGCAGTCCACATGGGCGTAGTGACGGTTGTCCGTCTCATATTCCACATGCGCCGTCGAGATCGTGATCCCGCGCGCTTTCTCTTCCGGCGCACCGTCAATCTCGTCATAGGCTTTGAAATCGCCAAACTGCTTCGTAATCGCTGCCGTCAGCGTCGTCTTGCCATGGTCAACATGGCCAATCGTGCCAATGTTCACATGCGGCTTACTACGCTCAAACTTTTCCTTTGCCAT
>NZ_WVNW01000050.1 GCF_013179285.1 Roseobacter sp. HKCCD6576-2
CCAGCTTGAATCATGCCTATCGCACAGTGTGAACCCCTTTTGTCAACTAGACCTAGCCATCTTTTATAGATTCCCAAGCTGCCCGTTACCGTGCTACACGTAGACAAAAAGAGAACAGGAGCAGCGATGGCGATCCTCGGTCGGGCAGAAATCAAAGAAAGAACTGCGAACGGCGATCTCAAGATTGAACCGTTTAATGAAGAAAGGATCGAGCCTGCGAGTTACGATTGTCAACTGGGTGATGTTCTTGCTGCAAGTGTTGGTCGCGTAAAATGGAGTGATGGGAACGAGTTCATTCTCGAAAGCAACTCGTGGGCTTCCATTGCCTCAGAGGAGCAGTTTGAACTGCCAAATGACGTATGCGCATCTTATGGAATTCGCTCGGGCTTGGCCCGAAGAGGTGTGATCGCTTTTGGCGGGCCTCAGATTGATCCCGGGTATGCCGGACGTATTAGGGTCAGCTAATCCACAAGCTGTGGCCGGCCTGGGGCCAGGTGTCAGACTGAAGGAGCCGGTGAGCTCTGCTGCCTACGCCACGCGCGGCATGAACCGATGAAACGGCACAGCTAATTGACCCGCAAGTAACAGGCTGGCTCTATTTCGGATATTGCCGGTTATTTCATCGAGCATTCGGGGTCAATCAATGTGATCTTGACCCATCATTAGAACCCGCTCGCTGTATCCGGAAATACCTCAATCCTATATTTGAATAGGTAACCGTTATGGAGGGGCCTGTGCCGTCAGGCTTTCCTTTTGTCAACACAGCCTAGTTGTTTAGTCTCGGCATGTGGTGGGTTGGATTGACATTGAATCGTTGGGGTTCGCTTGTCCAGATTTTGTAGATGTATTCGTAAGGCGTAAGGCCTTGCAGCGCCTTCAATCGGCGTGCGCAATTGTAGGCTGCAATGAAGTCGGTAACGTGCGTTTCAAGCTGAGAATGGGTATCGTAGTGATACCGTTTTACCGTCGTTTCCTTGATCGTCCGGTTCATCCGCTCAATCTGCCCGTTGGTCCAGGGGTGGTTCACCTTGGTCAGGCGCTGGTCGATTTCATTCGCTCGGCATACACGACTGAGGATATGTTCGAAGGCGAACCGCTCCTGCTTGCGGTTGGTGAACTGGATGCCGTAGCACGTCGAGAACAAGCGGTGTTTTTAGGTTATGGCCACGCGCTTAGCTCTCAAATAGCGCAGCGGGTGGCCATACCCGCCTGGATCACCTCCAAACGGACCGAAACCCTTGAAACTGTGGTCGTTCGATCACGCTGTTCTTGGTGCGTTCTTGACAGACTGCGTGTGAACAAGTATGCTCCGGTAACGTTACCGGAGAACCTTCGATGCCTCAAACCAACTCATCAGACAAGAGAAACGCACGCGTTGCTCTCCACCGAAAAAAAGTCGCTGCAAGCGGCTCCCGGCGGGTCGAAGTTACGGTGCCGAACCGTGATGCAGCTCTAGTGAAGTCAATTGCGGAATCGTTGCGGTCCGGCGGCAAGCGCGCTGACCTCATTCGGGATTCCTTGGGGCCAATTGTCACGACGAGAAAAGCGACGAGTGGATCGGAACTCGTCGCCTTTCTTAGATCATCGCCCTTGGTGCAGGAACAATTCGACGTCACACGTGATCGCTCGGAAGGGCGAAGTGTCGATCTTCCCTGATGGCGTTTCTGCTCGATACAAACATTGTCAGCGAGACTGTTCGACCGAAACCGGAGCGGAGAGTATTGGCTTGGATAGAGGAAAGGAGCCCGGCTGAACTCTTTCTGGCTTCGATGACAATCGGCGAACTGATGTGCGGTGCCCGCAGAATTAAGGACGAACCGCGCCGAACCACCTATGAACGCTGGATTGAGAATGATCTATCAGAGCAATTCGAGGGGCGCATTTTGCCGTTCGATGACAAGGCCGCACGGACGTGGGGACGATTGATGGGCGATGGAGACCGCAAGGGACTCACACCGGCTGCTGCCGATGCGCAGATTGCAGCGATCGCTATCAACCATAGACTTATCCTGGTCACTCGGAATGTCCGGGACTTCCAAAACTTCGACCTGGAGATCATCAATCCATGGGACAGAGAAGGGGATGATTGACGCGTTACCGCCGCTTCAAGACCCCGACCGTCCCACAAAGTGGCCGCCCACGAACGCATGCCCCCCGGGTCTCGGCGCCGGTCTTCCAGCGAAACTGTTGGGCCGACTCCGCTACAAAGACCTGATCACCAGCGGACCGCGCTCGCCTATCAGTCTTGAGCAACGATCCACCGAACTCATGGTATTAAGAACGGTAGATTCAGCTTCCCGCGAAGAGAAATACTCTCACTCTATATTAAAATAGACCTGGATTATGACGAGCCCTGCACCTGACAGGTATTCATTCCGTCAACACGCACCTGGGTGTTCAGTCCCGGCATTTGATGGATTGGGATCGAGAGCGCCATTTCAGAACACCACTCTGAGTCCTGCGCTTGCGCTGAGGGCGCTGGCATCGCCAGCGTTGCCGAGCCCAGTGGCGT
>NZ_WVNW01000051.1 GCF_013179285.1 Roseobacter sp. HKCCD6576-2
TCATCGGTTCATCGGTTCATCGGTTCATCGGTTCATCGGTTCATCGGTTCATCGGTTCATGCCGCGCGTGGCGTAGGCAGCAGAACTCACCGATCTTCTCCTTCTGACAGTCTGACACCCGGCCCAAGGTCGGCCACAGCTTGTGGACTAGCTGACCCTCCGATCCCGGTTTCCGGATGGGACCGCTTAACGCGCTCGTCCCCAACCCCCGTGATACGCGATGTGGCTGTCGGTGGTGTGGGGTCTGATGTGACACCCTGGCCCTCTGCCGCGATCACAATGTACGGCGCGAAAGCAACGTGGCCGATCCCTGACGGTAATTCGCTTCTGCTTGAGGCTCAAACACCGCCTCTGGCCGATCCCCATACCTATGCCCGCATTTCTGCCACCCCACTGACCACTCGACGGGCAGGGCGGTGCCTTGCCTCGATTGTGCTCGAGTCCCTCACAGGAGAGTTTCAAAAATGACAAACCAGTCCTCAGATACCCAGCCAGCCCTTCGTGCACGCAACACATTGGTTCGGGGTGGTCGTTTGACCAAGTTCAAGGGTCGGGTGGCGAGCATTGCGCCGGGTTTGTCGGTGGTGGCGACGGCTACGGTGCTGTTTGCCGGCAGCGTGGACCAGGCGGCGGCCCAGCAGGCGGCCGATGCGTGCGGTACTCCGAATAACGGCAAAGTCACATGTGACGCTGACAACTACACTAATGGTATCACCTATAACACGTCAAATGACCTCACTCTGGAACTTGACCGCTCTGGTATCACGGTGAATGGCTCCGGCGTGCAGGTGAATGGGACGGATACGGCTAATGTTAAGGTGCACATGACGGACGGGAAGGTCACTACCAACAGACACGGGGTTTCGGCGTTCACCACAGGCAGCGGCAGTGTGCACGCCCAACTGGATGGCCTCACAAGCGACGATGGCCTCACCAGTCTTAGTGACGATGACATCACCATAAATAGGAACGCTTCTGTTGGGCTTAGGGCGCGGATTGGCAACACCGCGAGCAGCGCCGAGGCCAGGGCGGTTATGACCGGAGGAAAGATTACTATTGCTGCCGGTCACAATGTCGACGGGGTTGCAGCGTTCACCCATGGCAGTAGTGGCGTTGTGACTGCGGAAATGAGTGGAGGCTTAATCATCACCGAGCAGACGGCAGGGGCGGCCGCCGCGGTTTACGCAGGTGCTCACGAAACGTTTTATGTCGGCACGGTGACGGCCGAAATGAGTGAAGCAGATAGCGAAATTCACACGAAGAATCATGATGGTCTCGGCCTTCGGGCAACGACCCGTGCCACAAGCGAAGCCACCTTTGCAGTCGCGCACATGAGAGGTGGAAAAATTACCACCGAAGGGAATGATGCTTACGCGGTTGTGGCGGCTTACGGGGGGAACCCACCAACTGATGCGGTCCAAAGGAGGCTTATTGAGAGCAATATGACGGCGAAAATGACCGGAGGGACGATCGAGACGTTTTTAAACTCAACCGCGATTGTGGCGAGGACCCCAGGCGTTGGCGATGCGTTAGCGGAAATGGATGAAACGGATGGCCCCAGTCAGATCACCACGCATGGAAATCAGGCACATGGGCTTCGGGTGGAGAGCGGTAGCGATTATAGTCAATCCGAGGGGACGGCGACAGCGATAATGAGAGCTGGGAGGATCATCATTAATGGTCCCAATAGCAGCGGAGCCTCTGCGCAAGCCAATGGCGGCCTTGGCATGGCGCTGGTGAGAATGGAGGGGGGCCGTATCACCATGAGTGGTGCAAACTCTTACGGGCTTTATGCGCGGATTGACAACCCGGACCATACAAACAACTCCGACAATACAAACGGGGTGAAGGTGGAAATGATCGAGGGGGATATCCTGGGGGGGGCGGGTCCCGGATCCCATGGGATTTTGGCGGACACCAGTGGCGCTGGCAGGGTGACCGTGGAGATGCAGCGCGGCACAGTCATCACGCGTGGGAGTGGGTCTCACGGGATTTGGGCGGAATCAGAAGCGCAGGCGAACTCGGTGGGCGTGCGGACTGAGGCGGGCTTGGCCTCGGGGTCGAGAGCGGAGGCGTTTGTCACGGTGGGCGCGCATGCCAATGTCACGGCGTTAGGATCGGGTTCAGACGGGATCCGCGTTTCAGGGAATTACGTGACTGTTTCCAACACCGACCTCACAAAATTTTGGTTAGGTGCAAAAGGCTTTGAGATAGAGGTGGCCGGGTCTGTGACGGGCGGATCAGGAGGCGGCGCCGCCGCGATCCGAACGCTGTCGAGCGACCCCGGGACGATTACGATCGACAGCGGTGCCCGTGTGATTGCGGGGGACCCTGGTATTGCGATACACACGGTGACTGCCGGGGCGGATGGTCCTGTGACAGAAGACGACGATGGCTCTGCGACTATTACTTCAGAAGGGACCATCATCGGCGATATTCGTCTTGAGGCCGGTGACGATACCCTGATTGTGACAGGCGGAAGCATCATCGGCGATGTTTAT
>NZ_WVNW01000052.1 GCF_013179285.1 Roseobacter sp. HKCCD6576-2
TGCGCCGCCCCAGGCCAGGGTCCGGAAGTCTTGCGAGCTGCCCCGCCCGCGCAGCCCAGAGGGCGCATTGAAGGCCAGCAGCGACGCGCCATAGCTGTCATAGATCGGCGCTGACGGTCCATAGTGTACCTCACCGGTGCTTGAAAGCGCGCTCAACGCCCACCAATGGCCGCCATCCTGCGCCTCAACCTCAGCCAGCCTATAGAGGTAAGCGCCTGAGATCATCCCATGCTCCCCGTCTGACGTGACATAGTTGCCATTCATCAGGGTGAAGGTCGCGTCATCAGACGCTCCGCCAACCGTGACCAGGTTAAGCTCAAGCGGGGCGCCCGTGGGAACAACGCTGTCCAGGCCAGCGATCGACAGCATCGTCTCGCCCGACGCGTCGCCAGTGATGACAAGCCTGTCGGTGTTCGCACCATCAGCACCCATAACCGCATCCAGCGCAAAAACGCCTCTTCCCGAGCCGGTGTAATTGCCGTCTATAGTGATCACATCCCCTGCAACCCCGTCCTGCACGCTCAAGGTGCCACTATTGGTCACATCACCTGTGATGGTGATCCCTCCGCCAGGAACGTTGGCCAATTTACCTGCAGTCGTCGCCCCGGTGCCCCTGCCCCCGCCAGACGCGCTGAATACAGACCCTGCCTCGATCGAGAGATCCATATCCAGTGTGGCACCCTTATCCAGGCTCAACTTCGTCTCATCTTTCAGCGTGAGATGCTCCCAGTCGATGACGTTCTCCATTGAGGTCATTGTCCGGCCACTCAAGATCAGATGATCATCGCCCCGACCGCCGTTCAGAGCGTGGGAAAAGTCATAGCTCGCAGTGGCAGCAATCGTGACGCTATCGTTGCCCCCCCTAAGACGAATATCCCCGGTCACGGCTCCTTCCAGGGTGACAGCCGTATTGCCATCCCAGTCTTGTATTGCAAGACCAGACCTCCCCGCCGTCACAGCGGCGGTGTCGGTGATGTGAATTGTTCCACCGCCGTCAGCGGCGGAAATCGTTCGGATGGCGGCACCGTTGGCATTTCCGCCCAATCCGTCAGCGCCGCCCGTCACACGACCGGCCACATATACGTCAAAGCCACTCCTGCCTTGAGCACGAATTCCATCTGAACCCGCGCCGGAAGCCGTGACCCAGGCCTCCGTGCCCAGCTTGACAATCGCTTGCCCGTCATCCCCCGCGCCTTCGAATTCCGCATAAATCCCGTGAGAGTTTCTCCCAACCGTGGTGATTGTACCGTCCCGCATGTCCACGGTCACATCGGCAGAGCCAGTGGTGTCCGCATAGATCCCATGGGATCCGAAAGAGCTGCCGTGGCGGTTCTCCGTCAGGATGGACCCTCCGGTCATTATCACCTTCACCCCGTTTGTCTTGTCCGCGTTGTTTTTGTGGTTCTGGTTATCAATCCGCGCATAAATCGCGGCAGCATTCCTGTGAGTCGTGGTGATCCTGCCGCCTTCCATTTTCACCAGCGCTGTGCCAAGGACGCCATTGGCCTGTGCATACATCCCATGGGAATTGACACCGTTAATGACGATGGTCCCGTCTACCATTACAGCCTCAGCCCTCCCCGCAGCCGTCGCTCTGCCCTCCGCGGTGGTGAATGTGTCCTCGGGTACGGCAAACGCCTGAAGCCCGTGAGATTGGTTTTCATGCGTGGTGATTGTGCTGCTGATGAGAGGCGTTTCTTCCATTTGCGCAAGCGCATTGCCAAGGCCACGGTTATACGCACGAACCCCGGATGAATTGTTACGCATCGTCTCAATCTCACCTCCGGTCATTAACGCCGTCATATTGGCCTTACTATCCTCCTTTGCGCCCTGGTCGAGAATCGCCGAAACCGCGTGCGCGAACCCAGTCCTTTCCTGTGGCGTCCCCTCCTTTATCACCTCCCCATGCGTGGTGATTTTGCCGCCACTCATGTGCGCGAGTGCCTCGCCTGACTTACCGCTGGTTCTTGCAACCATCGCTTCGGAATTTGCCGTTTTTGTCTCGATCTTCCCTCCTTCTTTCAACAGTGCCGTCGCCGTGGCTGTACTCTCCGAATTGTTGACAAGCGCATCAATCCCGTGAGAGTTTTCCCCTTTCGTGACGATTGACGCAGCACTTGAAGAGTTGCCACCCAGTTCCGCAATTGCATTGCCATTTCCACTGACGACAGAGTAAAGCCCGACGGAGTTTTCCCCATCAATCTCGATCGCCCCTCCGGTCACTGCCACCTTCGCCGTGGAAGTGGCGCTATTCCCCCCATCCACCCGGATCCCGTGATTATCGAACCCTGCCGTGGTGGTGATTGTGCCCCCGCCCATTTGCACAGTAACATCATCTGCGGCGCCAGACCCAACATCGACCCCCAAGCGACCCACCGGACTCACCTCAATGTCAGGGGCGTTAGGGTCAGGACCCATTGATTTCCGTGCAGCGGTCTGATTCACGGTTCGAAAAAC
>NZ_WVNW01000053.1 GCF_013179285.1 Roseobacter sp. HKCCD6576-2
TGCACGCTTAAGACGACAGAGCCGTCATTATTGGTCACATCACCTGCGATGGTCAGGACGGTGGGGGTGTCACTTTGCTGGCCAAACGCGCGGAACTCAGACCCGGCGTCGATGGACAGATTCGTATCCAGTCTGTCCATCCCTTCCAGGTTCAGGGTCGTGTCGTTCAGCGTGACATGCTCCCAGTTGCGAAAGTTATCCGCTGTGTTGCGGATGGTCTGGCCATGCAAGGTCAGCCGGTCATTCGTGCCCGCTCCACCGTCCAGAATGTAGGACCCGTCATACTCGGTTGCGGCGGAAATCGTGACGGTATCGTTGCCCGCGCCAGCATAAATGTTACCGGTGAAGCTGCCGCCCGTCAGGTTCAGGATATTGTCACCGTCTCCGCCATAAATATCACCGGTGATGCTTCCGCTTGTCAGGTTCAGGATATCGTCACCTGCATCGAGAAGAATATCACCCTCGATGGTCCCTGCCGCATTGATAACCGCAGAGCCATCGTCGTCTTCTGACACGTCACCAGAAGATCTGGCAGTCTCAGTATGTATCGCAATACCAGAGTCCCCCGCCTTCACAGTGGCGGTGCTGGCGATGTCAATTGTCCCGCTGGCGCTGGAGATCGTGCGGATCGCGGCACCACTGCCAGCTCCGCCCGTCACAGTCCCGTCCACATCTACGTCAAAGCCGTTTGCACCCAACTGAACAAACTCATCGCTGTCGAGACTCAACCGCTCGAAATTCCCTGAAACACGAATCCCGTCTGAACCCTCTCCGGACGCCGTGACAACGGCATCCTCACCCAGCGTGACAAACGTCTTCGCTCTCGACTGCCCGTCCGGCTTCAGAAAGCGGACACGGACATTCGGCTCGACCTCGACGCTTTGGGTAGGGGCTTCTGATTCCGCCCAAATCCCGTGAGAATTTCTCCCAATCGTGGTGACCGTACCGCCCACCATCTCCACGACCACGTTGCCAGAACCACTGGTGTCCGCATAAATCCCATGGGATCCGCCGATCCTACCGGGGGCATTATACGTCACGATGGACCCCCCGGTCATTTCCACCCTCACCACTTTATCATTTTCCTCTTTGTCGATCCGCGCATAAAGCCCATGAGAATCCCAGCCTGTCGTCCTGATAGAGCCGTTGTTCATTTGCACCAATGCCGTACCTTTGCCGCCATTGGCTTGCGCATAAGCGCCGCGGGCTTCGTCACCGTTAATGTGGATCGTCCCGGCTTTCATGACAGCCGTCGCCGCCCCCTCGGAGTCATCATGAGTGCTGGTGGAGAACGCCTGAAGCCCGTGAGCTTGCCATCCATGGGTGGTGATTCTGCTGGCGTGGTGCGTTTCATCCATTTGCACAAACGCATCGCCAAATCTGCTGGTATGCGCACGAACCCCAACCGCCCTGGTACCGTTCGTTGTGATCCTCCCTCCGGTCATGAACGCTTCCGCATCGGCCTCACTATTATACAGGGCCGTATCGACGACACCCGCCGCAACCCCGTAAGCATCCCCCCCATCGATGTTGATTATTCCGCCCGCCATACTCGCGGTTGCCTTGCCACCCTCACCGCGGGTGACTGCACGCACGCCTGTACCAGCAGCAGTAATTATTGTTTGGTTTCTGTGCTCGGATTCGTCGATTATTCTAGCCACCACCGTGCCTGTATACGCTTGGCTATGGGCATAGGCCGCAACCGCTCCGGCCGGAGTGAGATGATTCTGCAGTTCACCTCTCTGCGTGACGATTTTGCTGTTGCCGCTCATTTCCGCTGTCACATTGCCAGCAACGCCGCCAGTGAACGCCGAAACCCCCTCAGAATTTCCATCGGCAACGGTAATGGTTCCTCCGGTCATTCTCGCTGTCGCCGTCTTATCGCTTGAGCCGTTTTCAATACGCGCAGCAATCCCGGCAGAACCGGCAACTCTTGCCATTATATTCCCACCATTCATTTGGGCGTCCACATTTCCAGCGCCTGAGGTCCTCGCCAAAACCCCGTGATTATGATACCTTTCATCGTCCGTGGCGAAGATGTTCCCACTGTCCATTTGCACAGAAACATCATGGTCACCCCCATAGTCCACAGTCACCCCAAAGCCGGCCACCGTGATTCTAGAATCGGGAATTGCAGGATCGCCAAGGGTCAGGGTGTGTGTATCTTCTTGCGGACCACCATCGTAACCACGACTTTTAAGGTCGCCCGTATAGGCGATGCCTTCAGCGTAGATGCCAGTGCCACATGAAACGACGCCGCTAGTCGAACCACCGCACGCATCGGCCTCCGGCGGGGCCACCTGGGCCGCCGCCTGGTCCACGCTGCCGGCAAACAGCGCCACAGCGGTGGTCACCACCGAAAGCCCCGGTGCAATGCTTGCTACCCGCCCCTTGAACTTGGTCAAACGGCC
>NZ_WVNW01000054.1 GCF_013179285.1 Roseobacter sp. HKCCD6576-2
TCTCGTTCAGAGCAAAACTCTCTGCACCAGCAACACGTTGTTTTTCCACAGAATCGGCTCAATTTGAAGTCGCCAACTAGATTTAGCCACCGAGGGGATAGCTAGTGTCTATCGTTGAATAGAAATAGAGAATTGGCGCTTTGGCGCGATGCTGTGAGATGTGTTCGACGATGAAAACTACACGGGGCAAGCAGCGTCATGGAAGAAAGCATGATGGCGCAGGTGGTAGGCTTGTGCACTAGGCCATTGAATAGATGTGACGAAAATGACTGGTGGTAGAGGCTGGCAAGAGAGCTTCCCGCTTGTCTCTTGCTCGAGTAGTGAGCGGCTTCTGCCTTTATTGCCGGCAGCATTGTCTCGTGTATTTGCCGGTCGAGTGCGACTTGGCTTGGTGCTATTCGCCGGGTGCAGAGCTATTTTAGCAGTGAACCGTTACGTTTTTGGTGGTATTGCCGACGAAACAGGGCGCGCACGTGGCATAAGAGATTCAATCGCGGATCGTGGCTTTAGTATTGAAGGTATTCAAAGCCTCCAAGGTGCAAGGCCGATCATTCTTGACGCTCGAGAAAGTTGGAAGCTGCTGTGCATAGATCTTAGCGCCCTCGACGGTGCTATGAACCTTGACGCTGTTTTCGAGAAGCGTTCTTCATTAGCGGATTCGTGTTGATGATTACCCGGCACGAACCTTTGGTTGGAGGCTTTGTCGACCGGCTTTTTCCAGACTTTTCGGAGGTCATTGGGCTTAGGTTATTTGCGCAATTGGTTTTTTCGCTGCGCGCGCACTCTATGGATCGCGCCACCGTCTCGCGCCCTTCTTTGTCTTGTGCAGACATGTCGGCGGTAACGGATTTTTTGACAAGGAAACGAGATCAGTTCTTGGTTTGGCAGCGGGTTGGTCAAGGTCGTACGGCGCCACAATTGGGGCGGTGTTTGTTCATCGCGGATCCATCTTCAGCGACATCAACCAGGTTGTCGACGATCCTTTCGGATTGCGGATATGACGTCGATTTTTGTAATGGCGTTGATGCGTCATCTAAATCTCTGTTGCGGCATTCAGATGATGGGACGTGGTCCCTTTTCGTGCGCGACTTGGATTTCCTGCAGAAGCAAGCATCGCTCGGTGAGATTGTCGATTATCTGATTGCCTTCCGTGAGGAGGTCTGTCGCGTACCCAGTATCCTCCTCTCGTCGAGCTTCGGGCGAGATGATTTTGGTGTGGATCGGTTGCCAATCGCCGATGCCAGTCTTCGGCTGCCCGTTGCGCGGGGCCGGATGGCGGCCGCCATCGCGGAAGCTCGTACAAACAATGCTCTTTGGCAGCGCCGTCTCGAAGATCGGAGTCTGCAGCAGGTCATGACAGGTGGAGGGGCTCTTTGTGACCCCCAAATTGGTCTTCAAAGGCCCAGAGCAAGAAGACAGCGATCTGCAACCAGAAGCTAAGGAAAATGATGTCTCGTACCGCAGCTTTTCACAATGGCAATGCGCGTCTGAATGTGGCCGTCCCACTTCATGCGCCGGCGGCACTGTTGGTTGTTGAGCTTGATCAACTGGTTAGAACTTGGCGCGACGACACCGACCTTGTCTTGGCCATGGCTGGCGGTCGAGAGGTCGTGCTAGACGGCTTCTTCGATGTCGAGGAGCGTGCGATCCTGACACGAGAACCGGAGACCGGCGAAGTCTTCGAACTTATGCTTGATCCGGTCGGTCATACGATTGGTGTTGACTGGCGTTCGTCAAATGAGCTGTCCGAGATGTTCGGCACCGAAGCGGAGAGCCGGGTTGAGACCTACACGCTTGACGCGGATCGGTGCCAATCGGATGGGAACTGCTTTTTCATAGATAGAGACAGAGATTACGATTTCGGCCCCCCTCCCTGGATCGGCGCAGGGTTTCTCGGAGGGCTGGCTGCGACTGCGGCGGCAGTTGTGGCTTGGTATTTCGGCCTATCGTTTTGGGCCGTCACTGCCGTCTTTCTTGGCACGGAAATCGTGATCTTCATTTCTATTCTTGGACTTTATGCGCGTCCCGCCGACCGGCGCGAGAAGTCGGCGTCGAGGGCGTGATGGCATTGGGTTTTTATAGGCCGTTCAATGGAGCGCGTGGGTCAGCGCTACTGAGATTGGCGAAGAGAATACAGGTGCTTAAGGCGCCATTCTTATCGCCATCGGAAGCGCCGGATGAACCGATCTCGCTGGATTTCTGGACTGTTCCGCGACCGATATCGCCAGAGCCGCGCGAGCGGTGCGATGCATGTCTCCGCGAGAGCGCCAATATCACCACGTCGAACTGGCGCCATATCCTGCGTCGCCAGAACACTCTTTCCATCGAGCGCAGCTTTATGATTGCCGACCCGCA
>NZ_WVNW01000055.1 GCF_013179285.1 Roseobacter sp. HKCCD6576-2
TGCTGTTTAGCGCAGGATATCGCGCGCAAGGCGGTGACCCCAATCCCTACATTGGATTTGCGCTCAGTCACAGGTTTTGAGCCGCTGGATTGAGTTATTTGACCAATACAGGGCCAGATAAGAGGTCGCGCGTTACTTGGCCCGACCAACCCGAGGCTGTGAGGTCGGACAGATTACGGAACACAGGTAAACACTGTTTTCCGGATTGTAGTGTGCTGCTAGAAGAGTGTTTTTTAGCGAACGCTCATAGTTTAGGTAGTGTCAAAGATCGTAACCGTTCTGTTTGGATCAGCTGCTTCGGTGCACATCGTTATTGGTGTGGTTGACGACGTCGCATGCGGCGAGAGCAGATGTCTGCGACATGAGGTGATTGTTGGGGTCGAATCTCGGCGGCTTTGGTCGGACGACTTGAAAGCATCGATCTTGCGGGAAGTTGGTGCTGGCGGCGCGATCACGGCCGATGCCGTGATGTGATGCGGCAGCATATCTATCAGTGGCGTCGGTAACTGAAGGACAAGGATCCTTTGTGGAAACCGGAGAGCATAGCGTTCCTTACCCTCGACGCGCTAGAGCAACCGGTGGTGTCCACTCCCAAATCTGAAAGCAGTTCGTCCAGGATTCTCTTTGAGATGGTCATTCATGCTTCTTTTCGGTGAAGCATGAACCGGATTAGTCATACGCAAAAGGTCGAACACTCTCGTATGCGGTGCCAGACGCTAAAACAACACACATAACGATCAGAAGCCCTTTCAACGCGTCATTGACTGGAAGAGTACGGATCAGTGGACCCAAGCACACCCGTGCAACAGTCCAGGTAGCGATGCCGGAAAGTACCGAAGGACTGTGTTTTCGGATCAACTGTTAACCCCTTTCTTGGAGTTCAGCTCGGCCAGTCTTTTGCGCTCTGCTTGTTCGTCCCATTCCTCCTGCTCCTCGGCATCTTGAAAGCTATACCACAGAGCCCAAAGGTTCGCCCGTTCATCGGCTAACTTTGCGGATTTGTCACTTGGATCTACGGGCATCAATCTGCATCTCTTCCTGTGTCTATGACACCGTTCCACTTACGATCAGTAACCGACCATGTCGATGCCCGAGTCGTAAAGCTAAGTCGCTGTATAGAGAAGCATTGAGACGTTATTCTTAAATAGTCCTCAACTATGGTTTAGTCGTGTAGAGAGTGACCCGAGTACTATCTCATTTGTCGCAACTGTCGTCATGGTGTCAATTAACATCCCTGCCGGTAAGAATTCTCTCCAGTCAACACCCGATGATCAACATGACTATCGCTATTTCCGAAGAAAGGCAAAAGCTGAATGAGTCTCGAGCTCAGCTGGGAAACAGAAATTGAGCGTGCATTCTTCTACTGTGCCAATCAACTGATCGCCTGAAAGGAGTATGGAATGCGTATGGAAGCGGTCTTTTTTGAAATCACATTCACTGCGGCGTCCGCAGGTATAGTAAAGCATATTGTCAAACGTCCCTCTGAAGAGGCCGCGTTGTGCCGTATAAGGGCCGCTTACCCTGGCCAAACCCTCACGATCCATAGCATCCGGAAACTTGTTCGGGTGAGTAGGTGACATGGTAATTCCCCCGAAATTTAGGGGTGTGCGGAAGTAGAATTTTCTCGAAGATGAAAGAGGAGATTCTGATGAAGAAATCAAAGTACAGCGACGCGCAGATCATGAGCATTCTGAAGCAGGCTGAGAATGGCGTGTCAGTTGCTGACCTGTGCCGAAAACACGCCATGAGCAGCGCGAGTTGACCCAGCCCCCTGAAATCAGGCCATTGAGGTGCTAGTAATCCGTCCAAGCAAA
>NZ_WVNW01000056.1 GCF_013179285.1 Roseobacter sp. HKCCD6576-2
CGTCAGGTGATCGTTATCGCCCGAACCGCCGTCCAGAACGTGGGAAAAGTCAAAACTGGCTGTGGCCTCAAGCGTGAAGCTATCGTCCCCCGCTCCAAGAAAAACTTCCCCATCGATATGCCCTTTCACGGTGACAACCGCATCGCCATTCCAGTCCACGATCACAATACCAGAGCCTCCTGCCGTCACAATAGCGCCGCTAGCGATATCAATCTCTCCGCCAGCGCCGGAGATCGTGCGGATCGCAGCGCCATTGCCAGCGCCACCTGTCACACGGCCGGCCACGTCCACGTCAAAGCCTGTTGCACCCTCAGCGCGGATCCCGTCTGCATCCGCTCCGTAAACCCTGACAGTGGCGTCCGTGCCAAGGTCGACAACAGCCGACCCGCCGCCGTAAGCTCCCGCCAAAAGCCCATAAGCACCTTTCCCCGCCGTGGTGACTGTGCCGCCCTCCAGCTGCACCGTCGCACTGCCACGGCCCCTGTTGTCTGCCCAAAGCGCATGGGAATACTCACCGATCGTCTCGACATCCCCCTTGGTCATACGCACCGTCGCTGTGGCTTCATTCCCCGCCTCGTGGACATACGCCAGAAGCCCGTGAGCGTCTTCCCCAAGCGTGGTGACTCTTCCGCCACTCATTTGCGCAAGCGCCCCGCCGGAGCGACCCTCGGTCGACGCCAAAAGCCCATAAGTATCGTCAGCGATCGTATTGATATTGCTTTCGTTCATGTGTGCGGTTGATGTGGCCGTACTCGCAGTGTTGGTAATCTCCGCCCAAAGCCCGTGAGCTTCTCTCCCGAGCGTGGTAATTGAGCTGCGATCTATTGCAGCAAGCGTATCGCCAAGACCATTAGTCTTCGCCAGAAGCCCGTAGGCCTTCCTATCCACCGTCTTGATCTTCGCATCACCAGTCGCGCTCGCCGTAGCCCGAGCTTCACTATTCTGGTTGGTGATTTCGGCATAGAGCGCACGCGCATGCAACCTACTAGTGGTGACGCTGCCGCCGTCCATTTGCACCGTTGCAGCGCCAAGTCCCCTGTTGATCGCATACAGCCCATGGGACCATATACCACCTACATTGATCTCCCCACCGGTCACGCTTGCCGTCGCGCTGTCTGTACTCTGCGCGTGACCAACCGTCGCCCAAAGCCCGTAAGTATCTCCCCCACTCGTGGTGATTTTGCCGCCCTCCATTAGCGCGATCGCATCGCCAAGGCCCTTGTTGTCTGCCAGAATCCCATGATGATTGGCACCGGTCGTATTGATCTCCCCATCGGTCATGCGCACCGTCGCAGTGGCTGTACTCGCCGTGTTGTTGATCTGCGCCAAAAGCCCGACCACGAAACCAGATGACGCATCCGTGATGACTTTGCCGTTCTGCAGCTGCATGGAGATATTACCCTCGCCCGACGTCGACCCCACCACGCGCGCGCCAGAGCCGCGCACCGTGACGTCATCTTCGTTCAGGATCAGAGAGAGATCATCCGGTCCGCTAGTATTATAGGTGATGCCATCAGCGTAGGGGCCAGCGGCACATGTAACGACGCCGTTCGTCGGACCACCGCACGCATCGGCCGCCTGGGCCGCCGCCTGGTCCACGCCAGCGGTGGAGACCACAGCCGCGACCACCACGACCGAAAGCCCTGGCGCGATGCTGGCCACCCGGCCCTTGAACTTGGTCAAACGACCACCCTGAACTGAGACGTTGTGTGAGTGAAGGGCGGGCTGGGTGTCTGAGGACTGGCTTGTCATTGTGAAACTCTCCTGTGAGGGATTTGAACACAATCGAGGCAAGGCACCGCCCTGCCC
>NZ_WVNW01000057.1 GCF_013179285.1 Roseobacter sp. HKCCD6576-2
GGCGGGCCACATTGGCGTTGGCAATGCGACTGCGGAAATAAGTGAAGATGTTGGCAAAACAAGCCGCATCATCGTGAATGGAGGCTCGGCGCACGGGCTTCGGGCGGATAGCATCGATCCTGATCCTGAATCCACGGGGGTGGCGACGGCCCTGGTAAAAGCCGGGGAGATCACCCTTTTCGGTGGCAATAGCGTTGGAGCCGATTCGCAGGCCAATGGCGGCAAAGGCAAAGCGCTGACGCGAATGGAGGGCGGCTCTATCACCACGCATGCTTCATACTCCTACGGGCTTGAGGCGCAGGTTGACAACCCGGACAGTACAGGAGTGGCGACGGTGGAAATGACCGGGGGGAGGATCGTGACGGGGGAGGTGCGGATTATTGATGGTACCGCTACCGGTGGTGGTGGCAACTCCCATGGGATTTTGGCGCACAACTCTGGTAGCGGTGACATTATCGTGGACATGAGTGTTGGTAATGGCACAATCACCACGAAGGGGGGCGGGTCTCACGGGATTTATGTGGAAGCGCAAGCGCAAAGGCGCGCGGATTTCACGCGGGTGGTAGCGGGCTCGGCGACGCAGGCGCGGGCGATTGTCAAGCTGGGTACGTTTGCCAAGGTCACAGCTGAAGGAGCGGGTTCAGATGGGATCCGCATTTCAGGGAATGAAGTGAGGGCTGATGCTAATGTCCCCAACAGTAGAGTCAGGTTAGGCGCACAAGGCTTTGACATAGACGTGGCCGGGACTGTGAAAGGCGGCGCTGCCGCGATCCGAACGATATCCAGCAAAGCCGGGACGATTGATATTGTCAGCGGTGCCAATGTGATTGCCGGGGGGGGTGGCATTGCAATACGCACGGAGACTGCCGCTGCCGGGGGGGATGGCGTGCCGAGAACAGGCGTCGACGACGGTACGGCGGTTATCAGGTCGGCAGGGAACATCGACGGCAATATTGAGCTTGATGCAGGTGACGATACCCTGATTGTGACAGGTGGACGCATCGACGGTAATGTTTATGGCGGGGATGGCGACAATACCTTGACCCTGGAAGGTGGCCGTTTCACCGGGGATATTCGTCTTGTGGCAGGTGACAACATCGTGGACATAGCAGATGGCACTTTCACCGGTGGCATTTATGGCGGAGAGGGTGACGATACCGTCACGATTTTTGCCGCAAGCCTTTATGACGGATCCCAGGTTCTGGACGGCGGTATAGGCGATAACGATCAGCTCACTGTGAATGGCCAGACTATTAGTAACACAACTGATAACTTCCTTAATTGGGAAAGTGTCAAGCTGAATGACGCGACCCTGAACCTGTCTGGGGTCACGACAGTGGATATGGATCTCTCAATCGACGCCGGATCTGAGTTCTACGCGTTTGGCGGGAATGGAGGCATGACCATCGCAGGTGACAAAGTGACCAATGCGGGTGACTTGACCTTGAGCGTGCAGGACGGGACGACGGGGGATGAGATCAGAGTTGAGGGTAATTACACCGGGTCGGACACGGGATCGGATGTTTTTGCGCTGGATGCGCGTATGGATGGCACGGACACCGACATGCTTCACTTCACCGGCGATGTGTCAGGCGATATGGAGGTGTTGATTGCCAGCGTGGGCAGCGCCGGTGCCACGGGCGGACCACTTGAGATCTACGTGGTCTCGGTTGA
>NZ_WVNW01000058.1 GCF_013179285.1 Roseobacter sp. HKCCD6576-2
TGCTGTTTAGCGCAGGATATCGCGCGCAAGGCGGTGACCCCAATCCCTACATTGGGTTTGCGCTCAGTCACAGGTTTTGAAGCGCAGCGCAAGTTCTCAATCCTACTCAGGCGCACCTGACCAAAGCCGCGTTTTCATTGATAGCCTTTCAGGCCAAGAGGCAAAACTTTCGTGTTGATAAAGTGAAAGTCCGATCGGCGCAGACCCAATCATAGTGAATGCCTATCTAAGCATAGGATTTTGGAATTTCTCAACATTGAAAAAAAGCAAAAGCTGAATGGGTCTCGAGCTCAGCCGGGAAACAGGAATTGAGCGTACAGTCTTCTACTTTCCCATCCAACTGATCGCCTGAAAGGAGTATGGAATGCGCATGGAAGTGATCCTTTTTGAAATCACATTCACTGCGGCGCCCGCAGGTACAATAAAGCATATTGTCAAACGCCCCTCTGAAGAGGCCGCGTTGTGCCGTATAAGGGCCGCTTACCCTGGTCAAACCCTCACGATCCATAGCATCCGGAGAAATGTTCGAGTACGTGACATCAATTCCAATCGTGCCGAGAGCCTGAAGGCCGACCTCGAAAAAACCAAGACGTAAGAGAAGACATCTTTTTCTTCCGATTTTCATTCTCGGAAAAAGGCGAAATCCAATGCTTTCCTCTGAAAAGACAGGTGAGCTGATCGCAACCCCTCAAATCTCAGATTTAAATCATACTCTTGATACCCGCTGTTTGAGCAACGTGATGACCCGCGCTCGGGGTGGACTGATGCCAGCGGGGTGTGGACCTGGCGCTTGGCCTTCGACCCGATGTAGATCGCCGCCAGCCGTGTTGTGCAGGTTGATGTCCGGAGACCACAAGGGATCCTTGTGCAACTGTCTGTACTGATGGATCGTCTGCCCATGGAAACACGCCGGTCCGAACGCCAGCTGTAACTTCAGCAATTCTCAACCCCGCTTGACTTGGCTTTTGCCACGTCCTGGGCGGTGCAGATTCGGTCGGATGACTTCGTTCTTGAGCCTTCGGCCGCCGCCGGAACCCTAGCGACCATGGCGGCGGCGCAGAGGCAAAGCTGCTGCTGAACGAGTTGGATCCACAGCGGCGGGCGCTGTCGCAGACGGCAAGTGATCAGACGGTCACAGATGACGATGCCGAGCTTATTGCTGATCTGATCGACGAGGGAGTCGCGCCGAGTGTTGTGCTGATGAACCAGCCTTCAGTGTCCAGTGCCACCCGGTTCGATCCGACTATTGCCGCGCGTCGATGCGCGGGTTCGCTCCGACGAAGTGGATGGTGCAAACACCTTTCGCCAAGGGTACTTCATTGGCGATGGCACCGGCTGTGGCAAGAGCCGCCAGGTGGCTAGCACAACCTTGGCCGGGGCTTCGCCGGACGCTACAAGGCGGTCTGGGACTCTAGGCCATGCTGACAAAAGACCTCGCACTGCGCACTGATTGTGCTTCAAGCTGGCCTCTACGAAGGAGGCCAGCTTGGCACGTGTCCTGATGTCGGAGGCGGTGTGGGGAGTCTAGAACACCACTTTCAGCCCTGCGCTTGCGCTGAGGGCGCTGGCATCCCCTGCGTTGCCGAGCCCGGTGGCATAGGAGGCCTCGCCGAACAGGTCCACGCGGTCAG
>NZ_WVNW01000059.1 GCF_013179285.1 Roseobacter sp. HKCCD6576-2
CGCGAACTGCTGATGCGTGATCCCGAGACGGGTGAGATCTTCGAGGTTACGCTCAACTCGGATGGTCAGATGATCGGTGTCGAGCCGCGCTCGCTGAACCAGCTGGCCGAGATGTTTGGCGTCGACGCGACTGATCTGGCTGCTGCGATTGAGGCTGCGCCTCTTGAGGTGACCAAGTCGTCCCAGGGCGTACGGCAGATTATTAACCCTGAAATCATTAACCCTGAAGTCGTTCCGTTCATCATCGGTGGGCTTGGGTTAATTGCGATCATCGCCGCGAATTCTGGCGACGACGGGTCCGGCGGTGGGTCCAATGCTGCAGACCAGGCGCTCGATGGGATTTTAAATGATCCGGCGAACGCAGAGCTTGACGATTTCAAGGACGCTGGCACCGAGAATGTGACCGAGGACAACGTCTCTTACGTCAAGGAAGTCATCGACGCTATTCCCGAGGAAGATCGCGACGACCTGACGGCCGGTGACATCGATAAAATCGCCGATATCGTCGATGAGTTTGTCCCGCAACAGGCAGACAGTATCGCGGTGACGGTCGAGGATGATAAGACGACCGTCGACATTGACCTCGACGGCGATGGCACCACCGATGAAAGCGTTGTCGTTGTGGTAGATGAAGATCTCAATGTCACCGAGATCGCATTTGATGACGACAATGATGGGACGGTTGATCGCAGCGAAACGTACACGCTCGATGACGAGGGCAATCGGGTCGGTGCTGATTTTGATGACGACAATGACGGGACGGAGGATCGCAGCGAGACCTATACGCTCGATGACGAGGGTCAGATAGTATTCACCGAGCTTGACAATAATGCCAATGACACTGTGGATGTGGTAAGTTTCGGAAACATCGATAGCCAGGTGGACTTGACGGCAGAGACCGTTGCCGATTGGGATATCTCATCGCTGGACATGACCAACGACACGGCTCAGACGATCACGATGACCGCTGCGGTTCTCGCAGCGCTGGCTGATGGCAACGCGGACTATGAGTTGATCATCGACGGGGACGGCAACGATAGGGTTGTGATCGAAGGTGCGACTGCAACGGGTAGCTCGGACACTGACGGCCGCGTTGAATACGAATACGCTGGGACGTCTGGCTCCTTCTTCATTGACTCTGAGGTGACTATCATCAGCAGCGAGGCCTAAGTGGCGGTCGGACCCTGAACATCTGATCACCGCTTTTCTCCCGCCAGCTACTATCCCAGTCACTGCGTGGCTGGCGGGAGACTCTCCTAAGAAAATCAATAGAGCGGGCGCTAAGCCCGCGACGACGAGCAAGACCAAGACAATCGTTGAGGTGGTTAGGATGAGGGTGTCTCCAATCGCTCGACTATTGCGTGTGCAAGAAGCTGCAGACCAGTCGCCTAGGCGCGCTCTGATTTCCGATACCATGCGTTTTGTCTCTCTGTTGAATGAGCAATCCGCTTCATGGGCGAGGGTGTTTCTTGTGTGCTTCGTTTCTCTGAACCTCATTGGCTGCGCGGACTGGGACAGCCGCGCAGTCACGGATACGCCGGACCCGGATGCCTCCGCTTCGTGGGTTTCCCTGCCCGAAGCCCGGGTGCCGGCTATTCGTCCTGCAACCTCGACAGC
>NZ_WVNW01000006.1 GCF_013179285.1 Roseobacter sp. HKCCD6576-2
ATCTGAGCTCTGACAGCCTTGGGAGCTTGACGGAGGGCAACAGCGGGACGGGCTTCGCGCTGTCGATCGAGGCCGGCCAGCAGCTTGACCTTGGCTCCCGACTGTCGGTGATCCCGCAGGCACAGCTGAGCCTGTCCTCTGTCACGTTCAGTGACTTCACGAGTGAGGCGCGGGGGGAGCAGCGTGTGTCGCTGAGCGACGCGTCCAGCCAGCAGCTGCGTCTTGGGCTTGAGTTTGCGGCGCAGGATCAGGGGGCGAGTGGCCTCTATGGGATCGTGAACCTGTACCATGATTTCGGCGCGGGTAGCACGGTGGAGGTGGCCGGCGCGTCGCTGACGAGCGAGAATGAGGCCTGGGCGCTTGGGGTTGGCCTTGGGGGCCGCTATGCGTGGACTGACCGCGTGGACCTGTTCGGCGAGGCCTCCTATGCCACCGGGCTCGGCAACGCCGGGGATGCCAGCGCCCTCAGCGCAAGCGCAGGGCTGAAAGTGGTGTTCTAGAGGGGCGGCCGCACAAATGGATACAGGAGCACTGCACGTGAGCGCGCTTCGGTGATGGCGGTGTACGCTGCAGACTAAATGGGCGGCGTTCTAGCCCGAAAAGCAGGAGGCCGCCCTGTCGCGGTCCGTGACATCAATCATGATGCCTTACAGCACAGCGATTTTCGAGGAACACGTCGCAAGTGCAAACACAGATAGGCTGCCTGCTGAAGCTCCCCCATCTCCGTCTCCAGCCGAATCACAGCACGACCAAAAGACCGACGCGCGTTGCATGTGTTCCCATATTGTTCTACAATCAAAATGCTCGCGCGGTTATCGGATCCGAGTCTGATGGCCAGCAACCAATGGGGGACCACTGATGACGCTCTCGGCAACTGTTGAACAGATCACGCGCCCGCAAATCCGTCAGCTTGATGACATTGCAATCAACAGAATTGCAGCAGGGGAGGTGGTCGAACGGCCAGCCGCCGCCGTGAAAGAATTAGTCGAGAACGCCATCGATGCCGGTGCACGGCGTATCAACATCGACATCGCGCATGGTGGCAAAACGCTCATACGAGTTACGGACGATGGCTGCGGCATGACCCCGGACGATCTGCCACTCGCTCTTGCGCGTCATGCAACGTCCAAGATCGACGGGAGCAACCTTGAAAATATTGCAACCTTCGGGTTCCGGGGGGAAGCCCTGCCATCCTTGAGCGCGGTTGGTCGGTTGATCGTGACCAGCCGAGCGGAAGGGTTCGACGCGGCTGTGCTGGCGGTGTCGGGCGGCTGCGCAGAGCCTGTGGCACCGGCAGCCCTTGGTGGTGGAACGGTGGTCGAGTTGCGCGATCTGTTTTATGCGACCCCCGCGCGGTTGAAGTTCCTCCGATCAGACCGGGCTGAAACGCAGGCCATAACCGAGATCGCAAAGAGACTTGCGATCGCGGAGCCCGGTATCAGCTTCACGCTGCAGGATTTCAGTGGTGAAGGCGACGGCAGAGTCACATTTCGAGCCGAGGCGGAGTCAGGTGACGTTCTCGAGGCGCTCAAACATCGAGTTCAGCATGTGCTTGGCAAAGAGTTCACGGAAAACGCGTTGCCCATCGATGCGACACGGGAGGGTATGCGGCTGATCGGATATGCTGCCCTGCCTACCTTTTCTCGAGGCGCGGCCGTGATGCAGCATTTCTTCGTCAATGGTCGTCCCGTGCGCGACAAGGTTCTGATCGGAGCCCTCCGCAATGCCTATTCCGACTTTCTCAGCAGGGACCGTCATCCAGCGGCGGTCCTGTTCATCGATTGCGACCCGAAAAAGGTTGATGTGAACGTACATCCAGCCAAGGCGGAAGTGCGGTTCCGCGATCCGGGCCAAGTCCGGGGCCTTGTCATTGCCGCCTTGAAGGCCGCGCTGTCGGGGGCAGGGCACAGAGCCTCCTCCACTGTGGCGAATGCAGCGCTAGGTTCCATGAGGCCTGAGCCGACAAAGCAAGCCCGCGTCTACCAGATGCAGCGTCCGTCCGCTGGCGCTTTGCGGGCCGCTCATGCCGCGCAAGCGCCGAAGTTTCCCGAGTTAAACGATGCCGTCAGCGGCCAGATCGCAGAGGAATTTGCCGCCACCGAACCGAACTGTGAGACGGGTGCGCATGATCAGCAAAACGAGAGTCCTACGACAGAAGACCGTCCTCTCGGAGCCGCCCGCTGCCAAGTGCATGAGAACTACATCATCGCGCAGACGCGCGATGGGATTGTCATCGTGGATCAGCACGCGGCACACGAACGCTTGGTCTACGAACGACTGAAGACACAGGCGGCTGAAAACGGGACTGCGAGTCAGGCGCTTTTGATCCCGGAAATCATCGAACTCGGAGATGCAGAGGCTGCCCGTGTACTCGAAGTTGCGGATGATCTGAAGGCACTCGGGCTTGTCATAGAGCAATTCGGAGGATCCTCCGTTGCGGTGCGGGAAACCCCTGCCTTGCTCGGAGAGGTCAATGCGGAGGCGCTTGTGCGTGACGTAGCTGACGAGTTGATTGCAGATGGGAGCAGCGACCTCGTAAAAACTCGGATCGATGCAATTCTCAGCCGTGTGGCCTGCCACGGATCAATTCGATCCGGGCGCCGTATGCTTGCAGATGAAATGAATGCGTTGCTCCGCCAGATGGAGGCCACACCGCACTCAGGTCAATGCAATCACGGCCGACCGACCTATGTTGAGTTGAAACTGTCGGACATCGAAAAGCTATTTGGAAGAGCCTAATGGGGTCGATTCAGACGGTGTGCCGAACCGAGCGGTGAGACATGTGAGAGCGGGTCTCCCAGGTCTTGGGTTCCGGCAAGTCTGCGTTTGCCGATGATCTGACCGAGCTGTTTTGTATTTCAGTAGATGATGATAATGCCATTAAAGACCAGACGCGGCTTCCGTTACAGGCTTGAGGGATGCCATAAGGTGATGAAACTTTTCGCCTTGTACGGCAACGTGAGACCGAATTGCCGATGCGGCAGCATCCCCATCACCAGCCTCTAGAGCGGCAACGATCTCTTTGTGTTCGCCCATGGACTGACGCAACCGCCCGCGCAACCGCAACTGCATGCGTCGAAACGGCTGTAGCCGCTTGTGCAAGCCAAGGCACTCCCGTTCAAGGAAGCCGTTGCCCGACTGCCTGTAGAGGATTGCGTGAAAACGCTCGTTCTCCCCGTAATACCCATCCGCATCCCGCGCCTCGACAGCCGCGTTGCATCGATCGTTGGTTACATGCAGTTCGGCCAGTGCTGCATCGGTGATGCGCGTGGCTGCGAGGCGCGCGCAAATGGCCTCAAGCTCTGCCATAACCTCGAACATTTCCAGAAGCTCGACCGGGCCCGGCTGCCTCACAAAGACACCCCTACGCGGCACTGCCTCGACCAACCCCGAAAGCGCAAGCCGTTGCAACGCCTCTCGGATCGGTGTGCGAGAAACTTCGAACCGGTCGGCCAGTTGCACCTCGTCGAGGCGATCCCCGTCGGCTAATGTGCCATCGAAAATCATCTGTTCCAGCACTTCGGCGATTTTGTCAGCGCGGCGTACATCCATAGTTTGTATTTAGATATGTACATTTCAGAACGCAAGATCCTCTATCTTGTATACAGGACGGTTGCTCCACAAAACAAAACATGCGATAGGCTGTCAACCTCGATTGGGGAGTCGGGGATTCGTTTTGGGAGGAAACCAATGAACAAAACCTTGATTTCAAAGGCCGCCGCCCTCGCCCTGCTGGCCGGTAGTGCCTCTGCGCAGGAACTGCGCCTGTCGCATCAGTGGTCTACGCAGGACATCCGCCACCAGGTCGCTCAGATCGTTGCGGACCGGGTGGCTGAGGCCGATGTCGGGCTCGAGATCACCATCTACCCCTCTCGCTCGCTCTTCGCCCCGCGCGAGCAGTACAACCCGCTCAGCCGTGGCCAGCTCGATATGACCGTGCTCCCGCTCAGCTACGCTGGCGGACAGCGTCCCGCCTACAACCTTACCCTCATGCCCGGTCTCGTGCGCAACCACGACCATGCCGCGCGTCTCGTCGACAGCCCCTTCATGGACCGCATGGAGGAAATCATGGCCGAGGATGACGTGATGGTCCTCGTCCACGGCTATCTGGCCGGCGGTTTCGCCGGTGTCGATGGCTGCATCACCGGACCAGCTGAAATCGACGGCCTTCAGACCCGCGCCGCAGGCCGCGCGTTCGAGCAGATGCTGGCTGGTGCCGGCGCCTCGATCACCTCAATGGCGTCGTCCGAGATCTACAACGCGATGCAAACGGGTGTTCTGGATGCCGCCAACACGTCCTCCTCGTCCTTCGTGTCGTTCCGCATCTACGAGCAGGTGGACTGCTACACCCCCGCTGCCGACACGGCGCTTTGGTTCATGTATCAGCCGCTCCTGATGAACAAGCCGACCTTCGACGACCTGACCGAGGAACAGCAGGAGGCCCTGATGGCCGCCGCCGCCGAGGCCGAGACGTTCTACCTGGAACAAGCCAAGGCCGAGGATACAGCATCCGTCGAAGTCTTCGAGGCCGCGGGCGTTGAGATCGCGGAAATGACTGCAGAGGATTTTGAGGCCTGGCGCGCGCTAGCACATGAAACCTCCTACGCCGCCTTCGTCGCGGACTATCCCGAGGGCCAGGAACTGCTGGATTTGGCGCTGGCCGTCGAGTAATCCTTCCCTTCCGGGCCGCCCCATTGCGGCGGCCCGGACCACAGGACTTTCACTAAGGCACGAGGAGGCTGGTATGGCTGGCCAGAGTTCGGGCGCTGTCGCGCGCTCCGGGGACAACCCGTTTCTTAAAGGCGTGGCATTTCTGTCGCTCTTGTCGGGCTGGACCGCTGCCGCGCTGATCGTGATCTCTGTGATCATCACCTGCCAGATGATCTTTGTGCGTTTTGTACTGAACCAGTCGACGATCTGGCAGACCGAAGCGGTCGTCTACATGATCATCGCAGCAACCATGTTAGGATTGCCATATGTGCAGTACTTGCGCGGCCATGTGAACGTGGATCTGATCCCGCTCGCGCTGCCGATGCGCCTGCGCAAGGTGTTGTTCTTCGTGACCATGACGACGGCCAGCGCAATCATTTGCATCATGGCTTTTTATTCCTTTGAGTATTGGCACATCGCGTGGGAGCGGAACTGGCGGTCCGACACGGTCTGGGGCGTGCGGCTCTGGATTCCGTATCTAGCGCTTCCCATCGGCTTCGCGCTCTTCATCCTGCAGCTTATCGCCGACATGGTCGCCGTCGCCATCGGCGTCGATATGCCCTTCGGCTTGGAGGACGGATAATGGATCCTCTTGTCCTCGGCACGCTGGTCGCCTTCTTCACCATCCTTGTCTTGTTTTCGGGCGTATCCGTCGCCACGGGGTTGCTGATCGTCTCGGCCGGTTTTCTGACTGTCTTCGACGGGTTACGGTCCCTAGAGTTGATGCCGGAGATCATGTTGGGCAAGCTCAACAATTTTGCACTTCTGTCGATCCCGATGTTCATTATCATGGGGGCTGCGATAGCCTCTACGCGCGCCGGGGCCGATCTCTACGAAGCGCTGGAGCGCTGGCTCACCCGCGTTCCAGGCGGCCTGGTGATTTCCAATCTTGGGGCCTGCGCGCTGTTTTCGGCGATGTCAGGCTCCAGCCCCGCGACCTGCGCGGCCATCGGCAAGATGGGGATACCCGAGATGCGCAATCGCGGCTATCCCGACGAGGTGGCATCGGGCTCCATCGCGGCGGGCGGCACGCTCGGCATTTTGATCCCGCCCTCCGTTACCATGATCGTCTACGGGATCGCGACCGAAACCTCAATTGGGCGGCTCTTCCTCGCCGGCGTGTTCCCCGGACTGATGCTGGTGGGTCTCTTCATGATCTGGTCGCTGTACTCGACTGCGCGGTCGGGCAATATGCAGGTGCTCAGCAAGGTCGCCTATACTTGGAAGCAGAAATTCGAGATCCTGCCGCGCGTCGCGCCCTTCATCCTGATCATCCTGGGCGTGCTCTATGCCATGTATGGCGGCGTCGCGACGCCGTCGGAGACCGCGGCCGTGGGCGCGCTGATGTGCCTGATCATCGCGATGATCATCTACAAACTGTGGAATCCCAAGGAACTCTGGGTCGTGCTGCGCGACAGCACCAGGGAATCGGTGATGATCCTGTTCATCATCGGTGCCGCGGGTGTGTTCAGCTTCATGCTCAGTTCGCTCTTCATTACGCAGGCCATCGCCGAGTGGATCGGCACGCTCGACGTGAACCCATGGGTGCTGATGTTCGCGGTGAACATCTTTCTGCTGATCGCCGGCTTCTTCCTGCCGCCCGTGGCCGTGATCCTGATGGCCGCCCCGATCCTTTTGCCGATCATCACGACGGCGGGGTTCGACCCGATATGGTTCGCGGTGATCCTGACGATCAATATGGAGATCGGGTTGATTTCGCCACCGGTGGGTCTGAACCTATATGTGATCAATGGCATTGCACCCGAGATCAAGCTGAAGACGATCCTTAAGGGCTCCTTGCCTTACGTAGCCTGCATGGTGATCGCGATCATCATCCTATGCTTCTTTCCGGGCATTGCCACTTGGTTACCTGACGCCGTGATGGGACCGCAGATATGACAATTCTCAATGACCTCCTATCCACCGTATTCGAGCGCCGCCCACGCTGGGGCCGGGTGACGCGGGACGACCGTCCCTTCGAGGCACTGACCGCCGACCTGATTGGAGCTACGGGCGAGATATCGGGCATGAATGTGGCCCGTGTGATCCTGGAGCGCTTCGCCGCCTCGGACGACCAGGAGAAGCTCAGCTTCTTCCGACATCTCGCGACCGGGATGGCGATTGAGCCCGCTCAGGTGCGCGCCGCGCTCGATGCCTACGAAGCCGGGCAATCCAAGGCCAGCTACCGCGCCTTCACGACCGCCGCCGAGCCGCCCCGGCAGGAACTCATCCGCCGCCTCAACCAGGTACCGGGCGCCACAAAGGAACTGGTTGCCATGCGCGCCGACCTGCTCCGGTTGAGCCGTGGCGAAGCGTCATTGGAGGCGCTGGACCTCGATTTCCGTCACCTTTTCTCAAGCTGGTTCAACCGCGGTTTCCTCGTGCTGCGCCCGATCAACTGGGAAAGCCCAGCCCATATCCTCGAGAAGATCATCGCTTACGAGGCCGTCCACGCTATCGACAGCTGGGAGGACTTGCGCCGCCGGGTGGAGCCTGTGGATCGGCGCTGCTTTACCTTCTTTCATCCCGCAATGCCCGACGAGCCGCTGATCTTTGTCGAGGTTGCCCTTACAACGGGGATCGCCGGGTCCGTGCAGGCCGTCCTGTCGGGCGAGCGCGATATGCTCGCCGCCCAGGACGCCGATACGGCCGTGTTCTATTCGATCTCGAACTGCCAGGCAGGGCTGGCCAGCATCTCTTTCGGTAATTCTTTGATCAAGCAGGTCGCGGCCGATCTCTCGACGGAGCTGGCGGGGTTGAAGACCTTCGTGACTTTGTCACCCATCCCGGGACTTACTGCCTGGATGGAAGCCCATGCCCCTGACGCCGACCGTGAAGACGATGATTGCTTGCGCGCATTTGCGGCGCGTTATCTCACAACGGCCAAGCGGCCCGATGGCCTGCCGCTCGATCCCGTAGCGCGCTTCCACCTCGGCAACGGCGCCGAGGTGCACCGTGTGCATGCCAAGGCCGACGTCTCCGAAAAGGGGTTACGGCAGTCGGGCGGCGCGATGGTCAACTACCTCTACGATCTCGGCAGTGTGGCGCAGAACCACGAGCGCTTCGCCACCTCCTACGAAATCGCAGCCTCGTCCGAAATCAGAGCGCTGGCAGCAGTCGCAGAAAAAGCCGTCGAAAAAGAGGCCGACCGGCGGGCTAACGTGTAGGAGCAACTCAATGACAAACCCCTTGTATGACCGCCTTTTTGGCGCACATGCAGGCAACGGCGCGACCTTCCTCAAGCTCGCGGACGGCGCGGAGTTATCCTACCAGGCGTTCCTCGAAACCGCGGCGCGGTTTGCCCACGCGCTCGTCGCAATAGGCCTCGGCCCGGGTGATCGTCTGGCCGTACAGGTCCACAAGTCACCGGAGGCGCTTGCGCTCTACGCTGCCTGCGTTCAAGCCGGAGTGATCTTCCTTCCGCTCAACACTGCCTACACTGTCGATGAACTGTCCTATTTCATCGAGAACAGCGGCGCGCACGTGGTTGTTTGTGACAAGACCGCCCGCGCAGCACTTGCCCCCATTGCAGACCGGCTGTCTGCCCGGATAGAAACGCTGAACGCCGATAGCTCCGGTAGCCTGCCATCGGTAGCAAAAGGTATGCAAGGCGCATTCCCCACGGTGTCGCGAGACACGGATGATCTGACGGCCTTGCTGTATACGTCCGGCACGACGGGGCGGTCCAAGGGCGCTATGCTGACCCAGGGAAATCTGCTGTCGAACGCGGAGACGCTGATGGAGTTCTGGCGTTTCACTTCCGACGATGTGCTTCTGCACGCGTTGCCGATCTTTCACACACACGGACTCTTCGTGGCCACAAACGTCACGCTTGCCGCGGCCGGCTCCATGATTTTCCTGCCGAAGTTCGACACCGACACAATGATTGCGAGCATGCCCGAGGCGACGACTATGATGGGCGTTCCAACATTCTACACTCGGCTTCTGTCGGATCCTCGGCTGACCCGCGATCTTGTCGGACACATGCGCCTGTTCATCTCGGGCAGCGCACCACTCCTGATTGAAACCCATGAGGAATTCGAAGCTACAACAGGGCACAGGATACTAGAACGCTATGGAATGACCGAGACCAACATGAACACCTCAAACCCCTACGAGGGAGAGCGGCGTGCTGGCACTGTAGGTTTCCCCCTGCCCGGCGTCGAACTGAAGATCAGCGATCCGACGACCGAGGCAGCGCTGCCGCAAGGTGAGATCGGCCAGATCGAGGTGCGCGGGCCCAACGTGTTCAAGGGATACTGGCAGATGCCCGAAAAGACCGCGGCCGAACTCCGCGAGAACAGGTTCTTTATCACCGGGGATCTGGGCCGGATCGATGCCGATGGCTACGTGCATATCGTCGGGCGCAACAAGGACCTGATCATCTCGGGTGGCTACAACATTTACCCCAAGGAAATCGAGTTGATCCTTGATGATCAACCTGGCGTCCTGGAGAGCGCGGTCATCGGTGTACCGCATGCTGACTTTGGAGAAATGGTGCTGGGCCTGATCGTGCCCGCGCAGGAGGAACGCCTGAATCTCGATGCCATCACCGAAGCCACGGCCAAGACGCTCGCTCGCTTCAAGCAGCCCAGAAAGCTGATTCAGATTGATGAACTGCCGCGAAACACGATGGGTAAGGTGCAAAAGAACATCTTGCGAGAGCAGTATTCGGAACTCTTCGAGCCGTCGCAACCCTAGCAACTTTGTCTCTTCGCTGAGTTGAAGTTGCCAGGGTTTGCCGGATTTGATGATCGCGCTTGCGATTGTGATCAACCTTCGTGCGATAGCGACAGTGACGAGCTTGTGCGGCTTGCCACGTTCTTTCAGACGTTTGGCTACAGGCTTCAGAGCTGGATTGTGGCGGGCGGCTGTAAGAGCAGCCTGAAACAGCACCTGCCGGAGTGACTGCCGCCCGCCCGCGATAGCTCTTTTGCCGCGCATGGTACCACTGTCATGTGGCATCGGTGCGAGGCCGGTCATGGCGGCGGCCTCGCCAGCCGTCATGCGGCCGAGTTCGGGCATTTCCGCAATCAGGAGCACCGCAGAAACGGGTCCGGTTCCTGGAACGGATAAGAGCAGCTTCGCTCTTTCTGCGGACCTGTCGTCCTGAGCGATAGCGACCTTTATCTGACTTTCGATATCGCGGACTTGGCTGTCCAGCAGGGCTTTAAGATCATTGTCCATACCTTCGACATCAGCCGCAACGCCTTGCTTCCTACGTGCTGCGACCTGGGTGGCAAGCCGTTTGGGCATATCGACGATCTGCGCGCGACGCGTTGTCAAAGTTCTGAGAATGCGTCGTTTTTCGTTCGGCAGCCGCCGTCCTGCCTCTGGTCGGAACTGCAGGAATTGGGCAATGAGTTCCGTCCCTCTCGTGACACCGCTTCGCGATGCACTGCCGGGCAACGATCAATCATGTCCGTCTTCGCGCGCGAACCTTTCGACTTTGCAAAGGCTTTGATCTGGGTTGGAGGAAGCTGTCTGGCATCGATGTCCGCAGCCACGAGCATTGTCCACAAAGCCCACACCTGCCCCGGTTGCCTCGAAGCCGATCTCAACCGGGGCAGGTTGCTTCCGAATAATCGAGATCAACTCCTCACGCCCCTCCGCCGAATTTACCAACCGGAATCTGGTTCCTTCGGGCAGACAAAACCCGTCAAGCCAATCTCGCGACACATCTATGCCGACTATGGGTTTTGCTGATATCATGTCACTCTCTCTTTCTTATACTTCGCGGCCCCACAAACGGGCCGCCATCAACTGTCCGAGACGGTGAAGAGAGGTGGGATCAGCCTGCTAGAAAGCGTGGTCAGACCACAAGGTGTTCAGCGCTGTATCCCACCCCGTCGCCGGACCTGGCCGGGACCGGCGACGGGGAAGACTATAGCAGAGAAGAGACACATAAGGGGTTCAGTCCCGGCATCTGGTGGCCTACTGATCCACATCTTCGTGATCAGGCCCTATTGTCACACTGCCAGACCTTGGCGCGACTGCAACTCATTTGCAAGATTTTTAGCATTCTCTGGTGAATACTCAATTGTTGGCGCGCGACGCGCTCTAGGGGGGCTCAAGCTGCGTCATGCCCGCGGCTATTCATTTCTGTTTAACTTGCTGGCATAGCTCCGTGATCGAATCCATCGAGTGTTCCCCCGCTCTGTTTTTATTGCGTGTTCATATCATGGATGTCAGCTTTCAGGTAACGAAGATGGAGCCCTGCTGGCCGATCTTGTCGCGCGCAAAACGTCAGACAACAGCGTGCGATTGCGGTCTTCGTTGACATCTTGCTCCAGGAACGTGTCGAGCTCAGCCGCAACCCGCCGCACCAATGGATCAAACGTATACCGATCAAGCACCCAGGCGCCCAAAAGGATCAGTCGGCGGGTGCGCAGTTTTCGACGCTGTTCTGTTTCCCTGGGGCCGGGCGCGGAGGGGTGAAGGTCTACCATATCATTCTGTTGTGCACCTTCGAAGAACGGTGCCAAGAGCGCGATATTGGCCGTAGCGATGCCTTTGTCTGGATGACACCATAGAAAGGCTCGAACCTCTTCCTGAATGGACGCGTGTAACTCGGGTTTGTGACGGCATTGGGCGACGATGAATGCCCCCAAAATAGCCTTCCGACGCGCATCGTCAGCACGGAGGTTTCGGGCGAGACGGCCCCGGCGTGCTCCGAGAGTGGACAAGGTTGAATATGCCCGGTTTGGGTTTGCGTCTATTGCGATCCGAACCATCTCGTGGATCTCGGATGTCTTGAACCGCAATCGGAAGAAGCCTTCTTTCTCTGCAGCGCGGATCAAGCGGCGTTCTTCGCGTGTCTTCACCCGCTCGATCTCAGCCTCAGTATCCGCGAGCTTGTTCCTCGGGTCCTTTTGGGGCCGTTTCCTGCGCGTCTCTGAGGTCATCTCGTGTTCCCTTGATTTGAATAAGCGGCCGCCACCAGCCGGTAATTTCACCCGGTAGGATGGGTCCCAGGATCCGGCTATCGAGGGCGCGGTGGGTATCGCCTGCGACCAGAACAATGCCGTCCGCTGCGCGGCTCTGTACCCGCTTCAGGATGCCAATGCCGTCCGGGTGATCGCGGGAGCAGAACCACTCGTAGTAGGGGGCGTTGCGATGGCGATCCCCGAGACAGAATGTGACGTAGCTGGCTGTTTCAGGCGCTGACGCAACGTAGAGCCCGCGCGGCACCGATGTTGTGGCATTGCCGATCAGGAGACCAATTCCGGCCGCAACCCAGACCAGACCCAATACGGTCGCGATGGCACAGGAGGGCAGGACTGCGGCGCGGGTCATGTGTGCTCCAGCGTCACGTGATCGGGACAGGGACAACTGATGGCCGGACCAAGCGGGATCCCAATCGGGCTGACCGGTTGCCGAAAGAGGCGGTGGTGCCCGCGCAAGGTGTCGATCCAGACAGCGGCGGGCCAATAGGACAGCGGGATGTATCGCCCGAGGCCTCCCGGATCGGCAGCACGGTTATCTATCGGGATCTCAGGCCAGGCGTCGAAGAACCCGGCGACGCAGGGGATCTCAGCCGTCGACTTCAGTCCCTGCAACCAGTCTTCGCTGCCGACACGTATCACGTTCGCAGCAAGAAAGAGCCAGGCACCACTTACGCCCGTACGATGTTCGAAGACCAGACGCTTGGGATGATCCGCAGGATAGGGGCCAAGATCCTTCGGGAGCCACAGGGCCGAGGGCTCTTCGCCGGAATGGAACTGCGGACGGTCCTCTGAAGCAGGAATGCCGTTTTGCAGAGGATCGTAACGGTCGCCGCCGGGCGGCAGATCCGCAGCCATAGGCATGATGCGTTTGATCAGGTCAGCATGGGTCTGGCGTTCCGGGGTCATCCAGTCGGGGGCGAGAGGGGCCGTGCCCCGCAGGCGTGTCGAGATGCGCCTCATCCCCCAGGCGATGGAGCTCTCCCGGCGCCGGGCCCGCTTTGCAGCAAAGACCTGATAGCGATCTGCAGGATGGCTGAGATACCAATCCAGCCTGTCCAAGAGTTTCAGGAGGGGGGATCGGTAGGACAGATCCTGGGGGTGGGGCAGGAGCTTCCAGGTCCAGGGGGCGAGGTTCACCGGGATGCCGGCGTGGGCAGGCGGTCGGCGCTTGATCAGTCGGTTGAGCACCGATCCGCGTCGCGTCCCGGCGGGTGGATCTGAAAACACCAGAGTATCGGCGGGCAGGCCCGGCCGGATCCATGTGGATCTCTCCGCCGCTTCCTGTTGACGGGGGACAAGAGATCCTGGCTGGTCGATCCTACGATCTTCGCTTGGGCTGTCCATCTTGCATTCCTTGGATCGGCTCATAGAGGCAGGTGTGGTTCAGGATCGGTCGGATCATCCGCGCTGCCATCTGTGTCCTGAGATCCGGGTTTCGGACCAAAAAGCATCGCCAATCGCTCATCGATCTCCTCCGGTTGGCGTCCCATGAGCGCTGCGATCGCGGCCGTGCTTTCAGCATTCTCGACATGCACTCTGAGCTCCTGGTCATCCGCGTCTGACCAACTCGCAACGGAGATCTCGGGCTTGTTTTGGGCCGCATCGAACAGATCGGCTTGTTGGATCTCTTTGGTCGACTGCGGCACTCTGTTCTTCGCCTGAACGTCAGGGGGTTCGTTCGGTCTTTTTCCGGTCTTCTCGCGGTCGCGCTCTTCAGGACCACCGGCCCCGGTCGCTCGCGCAACTTTGGTAGCCGCTTCCGTTTCGCGATCTTCACGGTTGGATCGTGTGCTGACAAAGCGGAGTGTTTTGTTGCCGCTGGCTTTTGAGGCCTGGGCGCCATCCGGGTCTCCCTGCCGCGGATCTCCGCCCGGAGCTCCGGTGTCTTGGCCCCTGCCTTTGGTGTTCGGTCGGTCGGTTCTGCGACGGCCGGCCTCTTGTGGTTCCACTTGCTCTATGGAGATCTTCTTCAGCACTTTGCTCCGGCGTTTCACGGCTGCCAATTCGTCTGCCACGGCCTCCGGTGTTTGCACCCGATCGGCCATATCGCGACGGGTGAAATACACCGCCTTGCTGGCCAGGATGGGCGCCGACCGACGTGTCATGATCACCTGTCCATGAGCCGGCAACTGTCCGATCTCTGCGGCGGTCATGAGGGGCACCTCGCGCAACTGTTCGCGTTCGGATTCCGATGTGCTGCCGCGCATGGGGGACCACAGATCGCGTGAACTGGACGCATCGGCCGTCACGATACGCAACGTGTGGCGGCCGAGCATTTCGGAGAGATCGGACGCGTTGCGCCGGCTGCCCAAGGCGCTGATGATCCGGGCTTCACAACTGTCGAGCCAGGCATCGGCCCCGGCCGGTCCGCCCCAGGCTTTTTCGAGCTGGCCGAGGCTCTGGTAGATCAGCATCAGGTGCATGCCGATCGAGCGGCCCGCATCCCGGATGTGCAGGAGTTCGGTCATGCCTTCCAGCACCCGGGCTTCATCGATCAGAAACAGGCGACGTGCCCGTGGTCGATCCGGTTGCTCAAGGAGTTCCGCGACCACCATCATGCCGCCGAGCAACAGGCGCGGGAAAGACGAGAAGTCCATTGCCGCGCTCGCCGGAAGGTTGATGTAGATATCCGTGTCTGGATCGAGGGCTGAAAGGTGTTCTACGGGTGACTTGGTTGAGTGGCCGAATTGGGCCACATCGGGAAATCGAAAGAGCGCCAGCTTGTTGGACATACCCTTGATGACGCCGGGCCAGGTCCGCTCTTCCAATGCAGCCATCCCAAGAAGCTCATCACGGACGAATGCCATATCGTGCTTCGAGGCGTATTCGATTGCTTCGGAGATGACTGTGTCTCTGCTGCGGTTGATAAACCGGGAAATCTCCATCGCTACATTTGGGCTTCTTTCCTCCACAAAATGTGCCGTCAGTGCCGCGAAGAGGTTCACAGCCATCTCGTGGAAATACTCGCTATTGTCTGAGCGCCATTGCCCAAGCGGCATGAGTGTCTTGGCCATGCGCAGATAGACGGAGGGGGCCAGTGGTGCGAGCGGGGCGATCATCTTGAAGGGATCGAACCCGCTATCGGCATCGATCAGGACCGATTTGTATCCCATTCGCGCGCGCTCATGGCGCGTGCGGGCATAGAGATCGCCCTTGGGATCAAACACGACCAGCGGCCCTGCATAATTGAGGATGTTCGGAATGACGAGACCGGCAGTCTTGTAGCCACCTGACGCCGCAAACACGATCACATGGCCATTGCCCACGGCGGGATCGAGGGTGATCAGGTGGCCCTTGCCTTGTCGCCCCCAGGATCGCGCGACATTGGGATCGAAATTGGGGGAGTCCCGCAGGGGATCGGTGTGCTCGCCGATCACAATACCTCCGGGGTGATGGAAGCGTTTGCGCACATCGCGCTGACTGGCCCATTCCGCCTTGGTCAATCCTGGCCGATCGCGGGTGCCGCGGGTATCGGCGCCGATCATGCCCCGGCCTGCGCGTTCAAACCATTTGAACACAGCCATCGTGAAGCGGGCCGCCACGAAGCAAGCGGCCAGTACCATGATCAGAAAGCCCGTCGCCGCATTGAAGGTGAAATCACTGGTGTAGTGGTAATCGAAGACGAGCGATCGGATCCAATCCACCGCATCATCGAACACCCAGAGGGCCTGCCAGCCATCCTCCGTCCGCCACGGCCGAACCGCGTAGAGGACAAGACCCGGCACCCAGAGGATCCACATATGTGGTCCCCGTTCGTCCATCGTATAGGCTGCCACATGGGCCGCTGCGGCCGGCAGAAGGCAGACGGCGATGAGCCAGGGATCGAAGTGATCACGGTTGATGACCTGACCAAGCCAGAGCTGGCGCAGGGCCAGAAACCCGATGGCGGTGATGAGGGCCACGGCGCTGAACCAAGCGAGAAACCTAGCGAAGGCACGAAGGCTGGATCGCGTGTCGATCATGGGGCACCCTCCGCGGTGGACGTGTCCTTCAGGAGAAAGCCTCGTGTGGTTTCAGCATGGACGACCTCTGCTCCGATCAGACCCACCATGGCGCCCGCCGACTTGTGCCGGAGATGCCAAACGGGGAGGGGATGAAAGGCCGTGTCGTTTGACAGCACGACAAAAGGCGCATCATGTGAGGAGCGATCCAACAGATGGGGCAGCCATATCCAAGGTAGAAAGGCCTCCAAACAGATCATGATCCGCCCATCAAACGGGTCATCGCTGGTGTCTGGTGGCGAGACGGCTGGTTCCATCCGGCTCCAGGTTCCCGTGACCGTCGGAATGCCCATCACGGCACGATAGATCGGACGAGGACTCCCAAACTCGTTGCAGACTTTCGGGTCAAAGCGCCAGACGGCGCCGCGACGCGTATCGCGATAGGGTTCGGAGACGCCAAGGAAGAGTGTCAGGTCCTTGTCGCGCGCCGCTCTGCACCAGAAGGCGGTGGCGCTGCGGTCTTCGGCGTCGAAAACGGATTCCCCAAGCACCGCCGTCGCGCCTTGCGGGAGCGCGTCGCGGATCAGGATCCAACCCACGCGTTCGGTCACGGTGATGGGTTCCGCAACCGTGCTCCAGCCCGCGCCCCCGGTCTGCACGGATTGATCCGTGTTGGCAAGGTGGACGAGTGCATAGATTCCGATCAAGGCCATCAAACTGGCGGCAGTGTTCGGCACGTGCGCGCAGTACCGCGCCAGCTCCAGAAGCGCGAAGAGGGCCAATACGCCCACCAGCCCGAACAGGCCTGCACCGGGCAGGCTGTCCGCGAGCGGGAGCAGGGGGGAGGCCGGGAAAAACGGGATCAAGGTCAGCGCGATCACGAAGCCGGTGATCCCGACGCGCCCGGCCATGATTCCACCCAGGATCAACAGAAGACCGGCTCCAAGCATGACAGGAACGGCCATCCAGCCGATCCCGATCAAGCCCCAGGCGCAGACCAGCACTGGTCCAAAGAGATAGCCTGCGGCTGCCCCTTGCCGCGCGTTTCGCGTACCAAGGATGATCGCAGCAACAAGGGACGCGCCGGGGATCCAGAGCGGTACATCCGGATAAAAGATCACGGGCACCCATGTCACGAGCGCGAAGAGGAAGAGCACCGGCGCGTGTATCCGCATGGCCCAACCGGGCGCGGTATCAGAAGTACCTGCCGTCATGCCGCCAGCCCCGATCTGGACACCAACCATGCGGCGGCCACAGCGTCCTGCACCGCCATCAGGCCCGCCCGGCGGTGGGTATCGTTGAAGTCCTTCTTGCTGCCCGATGGCTCAGGCGGCATCGCGATCCAGAGTTCGCAGCCGCGCCTGGCATGGTGGACCACGGAGCGCCAGAAGGCCCGGCCGGCCTTACTGTCCGGCGCATCCTGGTCCGGGGCCAGGACGATGGGCCGATCTGTGGGGAGAGGGGCCCGACTGAAGAAGGACGCGCCAAAGAGGGCCCAGGTTTCGACCCCGGTTGCGAGCCATAAGGACAGTGCCGTTTCTGGCCCTTCAGCTGCGATCAGACGATTGCTGTCTACACGGGCCGGAAAGCGGGCCGGATATCCGGCAAGAGAGCCAAAGGACGGCTTTGCGACTTCGCACCGGGCGCGCGTTCCATCGGAATTGATCAGGATGCGCTGGCCGCCCTGAATGCGCCCGGCGTCGTCTGTTCCCCAGACCACAAGTGCGGCGTGCTCGGGATGCCTGACATACAGCCTTGGCACGGGGGGTGCAAAAGACAGGCCCTCAGCGGGCCATGCCGTGATGCCACGGGAGGTGAGGTAGGTTTCTGCCGGTGTCGTATCGATCGGGCGCGACGCGCTGCGGAGCGCGGCCACAAGCATCTTGCGATAGGCTTGCCTCCGGGCTTCCTGGTCCGCCTCCCGCTTGGAGCTCGCATCGTAGGCGCCACTATGGGGAACGGGCGTATCCGCAACCGATGCAACGCGGGCGGCCGCCTCCACGACCTTTGGGAAGTCCTGGCGCGCAGAGTGCAGGCCACAGAATAGAATGGCCACGAGATCGAAGAGATCACCACCTTGATCCGCCGAATGGTCGAACCACAGACCCCGCTCCTTGCCCTTCATGGTCATCGCAATGGCTGCGTCCTCCTTGGCCCGCCAGACTGTCCCGCTGCGGCGTTCCGGGGGGCCGAAAGCTTTCTCGAACAGATCCTCAGCGCGCTTTGCGAGTTCGGGCCGAACCGTGTCGGCCGAAATCGACCGAGACCGCCGGGGGGGATACGGCCTCCCGCGCTTTCTGAGGTTAATCGACGGCATAAGGATCAAAGCCCCATTCATGAACGGAGGGTGTGAGGCTGTTGGCTTGCGCCGCCCCGCGCATCGCCGCTCGGACATCCTGGCGGTTAAGACGGATGGCGCCGAAGGCCAGCACTTCGGAATCCGGCACAGGCGCCTGCGCGACCGCGGCGCGGACCGGTGGAAGCACGACAGGCCCTCCGGCAATCACCGCCAGCACAGCTTCAGGAGATGTGAGTGCGCGGTTGCCTGCAGTCCCGCGATAGACCGATCGACCACGATTGGGCCCGGTCAGAAGGGGCAGGGCGGCCCAGATGCCCGCCAGACAGTTTCCGAACCGGACGTGTTGCGCCGGGGGGCCGGGATCACCGCATTCGGCAATCAGGAGCCGCGCCAGACGATCCTGCATGGCCGGGTCAAAGCGCGCGGAGACATCGAGATTGTGTCGCTCGATCAGGCCGGTCAGGGTGCCATAGATGATCTGGTACCCGCCAGCGGCGGTGGAGATCGCGCCTGCGCGGCGCACGTGTTGCTGCCAGGCCACCACCTCGGCCAATGTCATTTGCGTCAATGGGTGCGGTGGCGGGATCGGAATGCGCCGCTCGTAGTCATCATAGCCGCGTGGAGCTTCATGCGCCCGAATGAAGGTCAGGAGATCCGTCGTGACGCCAGGCGTGGCCTGTGCGCCACCAAGGCCAAGACAAAGTGCAAGGGCTGTCACGCTTGCAAAAATGTGGATCCCGTTCATGCGCACCCGAAATGTCTGACCCGTTGATCGCATCTTGACCTCTTATTCTTGTGTGACGATCTGCATGGCGGTGCGCGGCAACATCCAGAGCAGGACAACCATCACCACATCGAGCAAGACCATCCCCATGGCCGCGGCCGGCGGAAACAGCTCGGCCCGCATCATCCAGGCGAGATCGATAAAGACGCCAATGACGAGCAGGACAGCCATGATGGCGAAGCCAGACGCCACCAGGGACCGGAGGTATCGACCGGAAATGCCGGTGGTCTCACGGAGCCCCCCAAACGCGATGCTGAGCAAGCCGGCGGCTCCGATCAGGAGCAGCCGAAAGCTCCAGTAGACGATGGCGGCAATCTGCAGGGCCAGCATGAGTTGAATGAACAGCGCGGTGACCTGAACCTGTGCCTGGATCAGGAACGGATAGGAGGCGAGGCCTTCAAAGAGCGAGTAGACCAGCGCCATGCGGGCGGCCGCAAAATCCGACAGGGCGAACGATCCTCCGTCCGACTGCACAAGGGACCGCGCCACGCCGTCGATCATGTCGACAAGGGCCAGAGGCTCCATGAGAACGATCATGCACAGCAGCACCACACCGAAGCGGAACACGAGACTCGAAAACCCACCCGGCAGGGAGCGTGATCCAATGGCCCACTGGCCGCCGCGCAAAACAAGATCGACCAGGAACAGCGTGAGCAGCATGCCGGAGGCGGCCGCGGCGACAGGTATAAACAGGGTCATGGCGGTTTCGACCATCTGATCGAGCAACCGATCCCATTCAAATCCGATGCGGACCCCGCGCCGGATCGTGTCGGCCTCCTGTTGAACGTCAGCAACAGCGATGTCGCAGGAGAGGACACCCATATAGGTGTCGGCGCTGACGAGCGAATGATTGCCCGCGAACCCCTCATAGACCGATGCGCCTGCACCGGGCCCGCTGACACGCGGCAGGGCGGCCCAGACCCGCGCGATGCGATTGGCGGTCTCAGGGGACGCATCGCCGTCGCGATAGCCGGTCTCGCGAAGCAGATGCCGTCCGAGACGATCCTGGGTGGCCGCATCGAAGGTGTCCGATCGCGAGACGATGCCCTGATCGACTAGACCTTGAAGCGTGCCCCGAATGATCTGGTACTGGCCAGCCGCCGATGACACGGAGCCTGCGCGCACGGTGCTGCGTTGCCAGTCCAACACCTCACCTACTGACATCGTTGTGATGGGCCGTGGGGGGTGCGTGCGGACCCCATAATAGACCGTGTCGTAGCCGCCCGGCGCTTCCAGAGAGCCGATGAGCTGCAGCAGGGTGTCTTCATTGCAAGCCCGCGCCGAGAGGGCGGCAAAAACCGACAGGAGGAACGCCAAGCTGATCGATTTCAAAACGGTGGAGAGGCTAATGCAGGGCCAGCGGTTCAATTTTACGTGTGTATATTTATTGATCCGGTTCTTAAGAGCGTCTATATGGAATCTGTGAGGATTGAGTTCGACGAGGCGAAGCGGGTTGCCACCCTGAACGAGCGTGGCTTGGATTTCCTCGACGTCGCGCATCTGGACTGGACGACCGCACTGACTGCCCAGGACGCTCGGAAGACCTATGGCGAGCTTCGGTTCGTCACGATCGGCCTGATAAATGCGCGTCTGTGTGTCGTTGCGTGGACGCAACGTGAGAGTGCGCTCAGGGTGATCAGCCTGCGCAAAGCCAACAAGAGAGAGATTGCGAGATATGACACATTCTGGACCCCCAAAGCCTCTGATTGATGCGGATGGAGAAGTCACCGAGTTGGGAGAGGCCTTTTTTTTAAGGGCCCGGCCTGGACGTCCGGCATTGCCGGTTGGGGAGAAGCGCGAACGCGTGAACCTGATGCTGGACCCGGAACTGCGCGCCGCGGCCAAGGCGCGGGGTCTCAATCTCAGCGAACGTGTCAATGCCCTTCTGAGAAAAGACTTGGGGCTGTAGGCTCTAAAGGGCGCAGGCTGCCGAAACCGGCGCGCAACCTGATGTTCTGAGACCGCTCCTATCACCGCGCACGCCTCGGCTGTGCGGGCAGTTGCATGTCGCGTTCCACGGCGACGTTGAGCAATGTACCGGCATTAACGCGAAACCGCGTCCCGCGCGCCAGGAGGTCGCCAAGATGCTGATCGGTCACGCGGGAGGTGGCGCTGCCGGTGGCAGCGCGGGCCAGATAGGCCAGATCCCCATCGGGTTGCGGATCCGATCCGGTGATGATCTCGGTCGCGTTGCCGGCGAGATCGAAGAGCACCGAGGCGCCAAGCGCAGTCCAGAACCCGCTTGAGCGCCGCCCCTGAACCCCACTCATCGCATCGTCACCAATGGCGCCAAACCCCGTCACATCGAGGGGCGTCCCGTCAGCCAATCTGAGATCCGTCCAGGTTATGAAGAGACGTTGCTGGCCGGCAGCTGCATTGCTGCCGTAGGTCCCGACCAGTGTTGCCCCGCGCGGGATCAACAGATGCCCGCCGGTGAGGCTGTCATAGACATCGCGATTGACCGTGGCGCGCACGAGGCCGGGCAGGCCCGAGTCTATCGGTGACATCAGCACCGCCGGGATCACCGCCCCCCGGGCCAGGAGATGTGTCGGCGGACCGCTTTGCGGTTGTTGAGTGGGTGCGGGTGCCTGTGTCGCATCGGAACCGGTCACGCTGTCCCCCGGTGGGGCGGCGAGTTGTGGGATGGTGCCGGTTGTCTCGGCCGCAGATCCTCCTTCGGGTGCTGCCGGAGCCGGGGCGGGATCTGAGCGTGCGACCAGCGCCGCGGGTTCCTCGACAGCCGGTGTGAGGGGCGAGTCTGCCGCCAACCTGGCGCGCTCCCCCAATCTCGCTTGCTCCGTCGTGGCTTGCTCCCGCACAAGTTGCAACCTGCGCTCCGTCTCCGGGTCGATCGGCGGGGTGTTCGGGGTGGCCGAGGCGGCCGGGACCGGCGCGGGCGCGGGTAGAGGGGCGTTGTCGATGCCAAGCGCATCGACGCGCCGCGTCAGATCCCCCGGTTCCAGATCGACCGGCGCAACCTGTCGGTCTCCCAGAAGCGGTGTGAGCGTGACACCGCCGAGGAGACCCAGAACCAGGGCGGCGGCCACAAGGAAGAGGGTGGGGCCCAAGCTCCGGCCGGTCAGCGGCCCGTTTGTGTTCGGGGCACTCATGACAGTCTCACGAGATCGAAGTCTTCGATGATCATGCCAAGCGGGTTTTCCAGCAGAAGACGATCATCACGAACCGTGCGTTGTCCAAGCACGAAGGTGGCCTGATAGCGCTGTATCGGTTCACTTTGTCCTGACGAACGATCGCGCCGTGTCTCGGTCCATTCGACCAGCCAGCTGCGCCCCCCGACCAGGACCACCGAGGCCACGACGATGTCGACGGAATAGGTCTCCGCCGTCCGAAACGGTGAGGTTGCCGGATCCCGCGCCCATTCGATGATCTTGCGGTCAGCGGCCGAGTTCTGTTCCAGGAAGTACTGGATGCTGCGCAGCCGGCCTTCCATCACTGATCTGTCGGTGGAGACAGAGCGCCAATCCCGCACGAAGGAGGACAAGGTGTATCGGATCACCGGGTCTGGCCAGTCACGGATCTGGCGAGGCGACAAGACCGGTTGTGGGCGCCCGAGGGTATCGACGGCCACGATATAGGGCACGTATTCGGAGCGGACCGCCGCCCAGATGCCGAACGCGATCGTGACGCTTGCCAGGGCAAGACTGCCAAACGCGATGCGGCGCCAGTTGTCGCGTTCCTGCGCCAGCGATCCGTGCTGGCGTTCCCAGGCCCGTCGCGCCCGCTCCTCGGGGCGCACGGGGACGGTATCAACCTGATCACTCATTCCTGGTTCCCCCTTGGACCGGATCGCATGCGCTCCATGACCGCGCTCCCGATCTGTCCGCGATTCGCGATGGTTCCCCAATCAAGAGAGGTTTGACCGGCACCTCGGGCCATCGAGCTGGCCATGCTCATCGCGCCGGAACCCTTGGCCGCGAGCGCGCCGGCTGCCCCGCCGACCAGAGCGCCGCCCGTGGCCGCAACACCTGTCGTGGCGGTGGTTGTTGCCGTGCTTCCGACCTTGGCGCCAATGGCCTCGGACGCGCTGGAGCCACCGGCCGCTCCGGCGATCAGGCGCTCAAGCGTGGAGGGCAAGGTCAGGACCAGGATGACACTGACGATCTGCAGGAGAAGAACCGCCATGACGCTCTCGGGCCCCGTGCCATCGGCCCGCGCCAGGGTCAGGGTGATCTCCTGCGTGGCATTGATGATGATCAGGAGACCCATCAGGCGGAAGCCTTTGCCGACCAGCATCAGGACATAGGAGGTGGCGATCTGCCGGGTCTCTGACAGTCCGGCAAAGCCGAGCGTGATGATGCCCGCAAGGCCAACAAGGTAGAGTTCCGCATAGATCACCACGACCATGGCGACCTGTATGGCGAGCACGATGATCGCGACGACGGCCGCGATCAAATAGAAATAGGTCGACGGTTGCCGGAACCGCATCTCGCCGAGCCATGAGGTTGCCCGCGAAAACCCGTCGCGGACCAGATCGGAGGGTGTGATCACGGAGCTTCCATCGACGCTGCCAGCAATGTCCACGGCCGTCGCGGCGAGCCAGTCAACGATTTCCGGAACGATGGTTGCGAAAAGCCAGACGAGGGAGACGATGCCGATCGTATAGACCATCGGCTGTGCAAACTCATCGAGGCCCTGGCCCTGGATTGCCCATTTGCCACCGCGCCAGACAAACTCGATCAGCAAAAACCCCAACAGGATCTGTTGCGCGCGCTGGCCAAGTGTGTCGCCAATGCGGTCAAGGGTGTTGGCCATGTTCTCGATGGCATTGTCGAGGGCGCCGCCCGCACCGGAAGGTTGTGCGAATGCGGGATCGGCAAGGGCCACAAGCAGACCCACCGCGGTGGCGGTAATCCCGAACCGGATCAACAGGGGGTGTGCAAGAGCCCGCATCTCAGTTTCCGATCCCGAAGATCTCGTTGAGGGAGCGGCCGCCGCCCGCGTCGCGGAGAGACTCGAGGGTCTCATGCACCTCCCGCTCCTGCAGGCGCTCCGCGGCCTCCTGCCGGTCGAGATCCCCAAGAACGCGGCTCCAGGCAATTGCGGTCTGTTCCGCTTGCGTGGCTGTCAGGGTGCGCAGATCGTTCAGTTGGCGTGCCATGGACGCTGCCATGAGATTGGCGCCCTGCAGAACCTGCATTTGTCCGACCTCGCTGCCGAAGCGCGATTGCACCGCATCGATCAGGTTGGCTTCATTCTCCACGGCGTCGAGGGAGAATTGGGATTGCCGCAGGTTGGTTTCCAGGGCGGCATTCCAGCGGTTGTTCCAGTCCGTATAGCTCGTGGCGATATCGATCCGATCAAGCCCGCGGCGTTCGAAATGCGGATCGGTGATCAGATCCGAGCGCAGGAACTCATCGAGCTGGACCCCCGATTGCACGAGACCGCCAACCTCATCCCCGATCTCGCGCAGCCGCAGGATGGGGCTGAGCACGTCTCCGAGCATCTGCTCGGGCAGTTGCTCAATGTTCCGGCGCATGAGCCGATACGAGTCGATCTGCGTGTGGAGTTGCTGCGCCTCGGTGGCGAGGCTTTCGACTTCGGTGGCGAGGCTCCGGCTTTCGAGCCTGGCGATCGAGGCAAGTTCCAGGTAGTTCAGTATTTGCGTCCATTCGGTCGCCACACCCGTTCCACCTGCGCCAGCATGGGCTGCGCCTCCGGATCCCATGAGATCGGGAGCCAGAAAGCAGGTCGAAAGCGCCAGCGCGAAAAGCACCCGACCGTGAGGGTGTTGCGCTTCTTTACTCGGCCGCGCTCGCCCTGCGCAGATCGATATTGCCGTCCGTGTCATGGTAGAGATCCTCCGTCCAGAACTCAGGGTGGGTGGCCGCCCTCGCCAGCGCCGAGGCGCTGTGCTCCGATCCGGTTCGGCCAAGGATGGATAGGGCGGCAGGCCCCATCGGCAGACTGATGATGCGTCGGCCATGGGGTTGCATGAGGTAGAGGTCGCACTTGGGCTGAATGCGCGCCACGATGTCGATCTGCGCAGGCTCAAGGCCGAGATCACTGTATTGCGTTCGCGTGGCCCGTGTTTCGGCTTCCGGGTTCGGCAGGAAGATACGTGTCGGGCAACTCTCCAGGAGATCGGCCGTGATCTCGGCCCGGGCCGCATCAGCAACGGATTGGGTCGCCATGACCACGGCGATGTTGTTCTTGCGCCCTTCCTTCAGCCAGGACCGCAGGCGACGGACAAAAAGATCATGGCCGAAGAAGGACCAAGCTTCGTCCAGCACGATGAGCGTCGGTCGACCGTCAAACCGCGCTTCCGTCTCGGCAAACACATAGTCGAGTGACAGGATCCGGACGGCCTCGCTGGCTTCCAGCATCGTATGGGTCTCGAACACGGTGAACCGGGACTGGCCAAGCGTGGCGGCGATATTTGCCCCGTCTTCATCGAAGAGGCCGGCCAAAGGCCCCTCGATCCAGGCCATGAGCACCTGCCGCAGGGCTTTGTCCTGCACAAATTCCCAGATCCGTTGCAGCGAGGCCGCCGGAGCGCCCGCATCACTGGCCGCCCGGGTCAGGCCCGAGAGGGCGGCCCTCAGTTCCGCCGCCTGATCCGGGGAGGGTTTGCCATCAAGGCCCATCTCCACCAGAGCGGTGAGCCAATCGAGACCCCATTGCTCGCCGAGGCGCGGCAAATGGGCGAGGGGTGCGATCCCGGTGCGCCCGGCGATACCTGGCTCGAGAAAGGCGCCCCCCATGGCCTTGCAGGCATGGGCGATCGAGCGCTGGCGGTCGAAATAGATGACCTGGGCATCCGGGTAGCGCAGCCATCCCGAGACGATCTGACCAAGCAGGACCGATTTACCGGCCCCGGTCGGTCCGAAGATCAGCGTATGACCGACATCCCCATGATGGAGATTGAGGTGAAACCGCTCTCCGGTGCGCGCCCGCGCAGGCAACAAGGCCCATGTCTCTGGCGGCAGGCGAGGGGAGGGGCAGACGGGGCTACCTTGCCAGATGCCGCGCACCGGCATCAGATCCGCCATGGCTTGCGCGCGCATCAGCACCCGCCGTTCGTTGATGTCGATATGTCCGGGCAAGGCCGACAACAGGGCCGGCAAGGCGTTCCCGGTCTCATAGCGGAGCCGGTAGGCGGCATCATCGGCCGCCGCTTCCAGGATAGAAATGGCGTCGTTCAGGCCCCCGTCACCTTCGGCACGGGTTGCATGCAGGATGAATTGAGATGAATACCAACCATGGCCTTCCTCTCCCCGTGACAGCCGCGCCAGCACGCCTTCGAGGCTGCCGGCCATCTGATCGCCATAGCGATCGCGGCGGCCATGGCTCTGGCCGCCGATATTCGCCATGAAATCGGCCGCAGCCTGCGTCCAGAACCGTTGCTGCCTGCGCACCTCGGCGCGGGCCGTGCGATTAGACAGGGCCTGGTAGCGCGTGACCCATGTGAAGGGCAGTGGAAGGCTCTGGAACCGCTCCATGGGCAGGAGATCGTAGCGATTTGGCAGGCCCTCCAGCGACAGGATGGCCACGGAGCGGCCGTCGATCTGCAGACCCCCGGCGCGAGACGGTTGCCGAACATCGGCCCCAAGGAGACGATCGAGGCCCACCGGCAGATCATCGGGTCCGAACCTCGGCGCGGGGCTGCCCGGCGCAAGCAGGCCCGAGAGCGCTTCGCAAAACGGACAGGGGGCACTCACATGGGCCGGGCGAAGCCGGTCAAAGACCAAGGCAGATTTAAACCGGCTTTCCAGGCGGGTGCATTCCTGATCGAGGCGGGCGAGATCCTTTGACAGATCCCCATCATCGGAGGGCTGCAGGGAGAGGAAGACAAAGAGCCGATCCTCCCAGGTATCACCGCCATCGGCCAAGAGGAAATGCGCCTCCAGCGCCAGCAAATCGAGCGCGGCCTGGCCGGTTTCGCGCGGGATGTCGTCCGGATCCGGGCGCCAGGGGCGACGGTTGTAAACCACCCACAGCGCTTCCCCGTCTGTCATCCCGCTCAGGGCAAAGCCAAGGTGGCGCAGACGTCCGGCCACAGCGTTCGGTTCCATGCTCTCCGTGTCGATGCCACTGACCTGCCATCCGGCCAGCAGGCTACGATCCTTGCAAAGCATGACACCCGGCGCGACCAGGACCTCCCAATTGAGGATGTCTATGAAGCGACGCACCGGCATCAAGGACGGCTCGCATAGGTGTCAGGAGCGAGATCCTGCACGCTGACCGCTGATGCCGCGATAACGCCGGTACGGACCGGACTGTAGGATCGGCTGATCCGCAGGCTTTCGCCGATGCTGGCCACGGCCGAGACCGTATCGGCATCGATCCGGTCAATGCGGATGTCGAAGGAGGCGCCGCCAAGGCCCATCTCATCGATCCGGAATCCAGCCTGACGGAGATAGTCCAGCGCATGGCGTTCGCACTCATTGGCCCGGGACGGAGCGAGAAGGACGGTCTGGCGCAGCGACACCCGGTTGTGGATCTCGCGGGCCATGTCAAAACCGATGGCGCAGTTCTGCGCGTCCGTCAGGCGCGCATCCCCAAACACGAAGCGGTTTTCCCCGAAGTTCGACGCGGACATGAAGAGCGTGTTCCCAGGGGTGCATCCCATGACCAGAAACAGGGTTGAGAGGAGGGCCGCCTTGCGCATCAGTCGCGGCCTCCCCGGATGCGGATGCGGGTGCGCCCGGCCTGCAACCAGATGTCACGAATGACCCGATCGGCCACCAGGCGTGTGCCACCCCGCGTCACACGCGTGTTCAGGGCGGCATTGCTTTCGCCCGGACCTCCCACGATGGCGGGCAGTTCGCCGCGGTAGTCGGGATGCAGATCGATATAGGTTCGCTCCCCATCGGAGAAGACGCGCACCGGGCGGAAGGGGGCCCGCCCATCGATCCGGAAGCTGAAGTTCAGCTGGTCTGCTTCCAACGCCCCTGTGCTTGTCTCAACGCCCCGTGCGGCCAGGCGGGCCTGCCGGGCGTCTTCGGCCGCCCGGGCCGCGGCAGCCGCGGCTTGGGCCTCTTCGCGTTCCTCGGCCGCACGGGCGGCAATCGCCTCCGCGATTTGTTGTGCTTCCGTGTCCGGATAGTGGAAAGACAGGATCGGCGTGTGGATCGACGGATCATTGACGAGCGTGATGGTGTAGAGGCGGCGATCGGTTGGGATCACGATATTGGTGCTGCTGGCGTCGTCGGCTGGCTTGATCTCCAGAACGATGGTTTCCGGACCGCTGCCCTGGACTTTCGCGGCCACTTGCCAGCGGACCGCATCTCCCCAGGAGGGCGTATCGGTCAGCTCTTCGCCGGGTTCGAGTTCGATGTAGCAGACCGTCAGAGGAGAGCAGAACGCGGTGGGGATCGACTCGCCAAAAGTGGTGACGACCCGGCCAGCCTGTCCGAGTGTAACCGGTCCGGTGCGGTCTCCCCATGCGGCGGAGGCTTCCCGTGTGCGCCCGGCCTGATCCAATGGGGCAGGGGTGGGCGTGCCGCCCTGCACAAGCTCTGCGAGCCATTCAGTGTAGCCGAGGGTGGTCAGACCTGTGGCCACGGCCAGCCGCCACAGCTCCGCCAGCATGTCCTGAGGGTCGCTGGATACAGGAGTAGTTGCGGGCGGCGCAGGAGGTGCGAGCGGTTCCGGTGGTGCCAGAACGTCCGGGGCGGGTATAACTGTCTCTACAGAGGAGCCCGGCGCGGGGGGCTCTGCCTGCATGGCGGGTGGCGTGATCTGAGGCTCCTCGCTTGCACCGGGTATGGCGTTGAGCAAGTCAGTACCGATCCCGGGCACATCAGATGGCTGCGCCGCGGCGTCCAAGCCCATTGCGACCGCAATCCCGATACAGAGGGCAGCAGGGATCCGGCGGACAGGACCGGCAGAGCAGGCGAGTTGTGAAGACCACCGACGTCGCATCATTCAGTGCGCCTCGCGGTCTGAGGTGGGTCGCGCAATCCCGGTGATCGGGTCCTGCGCCATAACGACTGTTTGGCTGCGGTCTGTCACAACGTCCGGGGGGAGGGTGACGCCCCTGTTGCCGCCAAAGAGGTTCCCGAGCACCGTGTCCGCCAGGATCACGATGCCGCCCGCCACAACGATGATCGGCAGGCGGCGCGCAAAGCCGTTGAACTCGCCGCCAAGAGCAAGGATTCCGACCGAGACCACCAGCGCGACGATCACAACCATGTAGGCGAACGGTCCGGTGATGAAGTCCACGAAGTTGGTCAGAGGGCTGTCGAAGCCGAAGATGTCGTCCCCCGCCAACGCGGGTTGTGACGTCATCAAAACCACCAGAAGCCCGGTGAAGAGGGGGGATGTGGGAACGCAGCGCGTGCCGTCACGACTTGACATAAGCAATCTCCATTTTTGGGGGATGTCCGGGTTGACGTTGCGCCATGTGGATCGAGGTCAGCTCGGGATGTGCATGGCCACGCTTGAGAAAGACGATCATGTCGGTGGCCTGTAGCAGGATCGGCACGGGGTCCGTGGTCAGCACTTCGCTGGCCAGCAATTGCAGCCGCGGCATTACCTCTGGTGCAGAATTGGCATGCAGCGTCACGAAGCCGCCGGGATGGCCCGTGTTCCATGCCTTGACGAGGGTCATGAGTACCTTGCCTTCGCGCACCTCGCCCACGACGATACGATCAGGCGCCTGCCGTAGAGCAGAGACCAGCAGGCGGTCCATGCTGATCGTGTCGCTGGTCATTAGTGCCACCGTGTTGGCCAGTGGCGACCGGATCTCCGCTGTGTCTTCGATGGTGATAAGCCGGGTCTGGGGTTGCGTTGACGCCAGATGACGCAGGCACCCATTGAGCAGCGTGGTCTTGCCCGATCCGGTTGCCCCCGCGATCAGTATGTTCGCCTTGTCGGCGATCGCGGCCTCAATCATGTCGCGCGGTTCGCGATCCGGAATGCACTCCTCAAGCGTGAACACCTGGTCGGAGTGCCGGCGGATCGAAAAGCAGGGCCCATCCACAACAGGGGGCAAAAGCGCTTCCACGCGATGCGGCGTGCCTGGTATGCGGCCCGAAAAGATCGGCACATCCGTGGTGACTCCGGTCCCGGTCATGGTGGCGCACCAGCGGATGAAATGCTCAGCGCGGTGCCGATCCAGCTGACCCCAACGCGCGGGATCTGCACCGAAGCGTTCCACATAGACCGTGCCGCAGGGATTGGCGCTGATCTCCACGACAGCCGATTCGGACAGAACGTCGGAGAGCGAACCGAGGATCTGGGGCAGGGAGGTTGCGCCATTCATGGCGCTGCCTCCGCTGATCCGGTCTGGCCCTGCGGAGCATCGGTCGCGACCACCGTGAACCAGTGATTTACATCATCCAGAGACACGATGACAGCAAGGACAATTGCGGCCGCGATGGCGAGCAAGGCATAGTCTGACCAGTTCAGGTCGGACATCACAGGCCTCCCTTCAGAGAAACCTTGCAATGCGGGCCCGATTGGCGGGACATTGCTGGAACGGGACCGCGGCATGCGATCCGGAGAGCCGTCAGCACACGAGGAGCAGACCCGAGATGACCGACGATTCTGGCCAGACCATCCCTTACGGCGTCCTCGACGAGGCCCTGATGCGGCCGCCGCTGGTCCTCGGCTGTGAGCGTGTGCCCTTTGTCATCACCATTGGCATCAGCGCCTTTGCGACGGTTGTCGTGTTCGGTCTGACGCTGAGCGGGCTTTTCGCCGGCATCCTTCTGGCTCTGGCTGGGATCAGCCTGTTGCGGCGCCTGACCAATTTCGATCCGCTCTTCTTTGCCACCCGCATCGAGGCGGCAAAGTATCCCCGCCATATGCCTGATGTTCTGCCGGACACCGCCTTGCCGCTGCACCTGCCCTTCGTCGGATATGAAGACCCGCCAAGCAGAAGCGAGGTGTCCCTGGCCCGGACGAGCGTTGCGGTCGCGCTCCTGATCATTCTGACCTTGATCCTCACCGCGCTGGTGCCCATGATCACGCTCTGACAGATCACCTGTGCGCATTGGTCTGCCCCCGCTTGTCCTCGATTCGCTGGAGCTCCTGCGGTGAAAGAGGCTTGCCCCGCTTCTCCAGGCCACCGAACAGGATGCTGACATCGCCGTTGTCGTGAGCACGCGCGCGCAGGCCTCCAATCAGCCGCCCGGCGAACGGGCTGACAATCGCGGCCGTCCTGGGCGCGGATTTGGGATCCGAGATCACCTGACGCCCCTCCGCCAGTCCCAAGGCGCAACAAACCGGCCCTGCCATAGCCCACGGCGGGCGTTCCGGGCCGCCACTTCCTGGGGCACAAAGTCTGTCGAGAACCGCCGATAGGCGAGGGCATGACCTTCCGACACAAGCCACGCGTTGAGATTGACCCCACCCGCGTGACACACGGCCAGGTATCGCCCGTAAAGGTCCCGCCCGCGGGTTTCGCAGCTGATCGATTGGGTTCCGATCCGGGCCTTGAGTTGCTCCCCGGCGATGCGGCCACAGGGATAGGCGCGGCCGGTGGCATCATCGCAATACTGACGGGCTTCGGCTGCATCGATGCCATAGAGGCTGATCTCCACAGAGCCGAGGACCAGGCGGTCGCCGTCCTTGACGTTCGCTTGACCGCGGAGGACCTGATCACCCGCTGCTGGCAAGGCGAGGCAGGTCATCACCGTCAGAGCCAGGCTGCCAGTTATGTTTCGCAACGGGGTCAAACCTGATCCCCATCGGTGGGCTTTGGCGGGAAGGCCAGCAACTCGGTCGCCCCAACCGGGAAGTCCAGCTTGATGGTGAAGAAGATCTCGCCGCTCTCGCGCTGCGTGTTTTCGAACATGACCCCAACGCGACGATAGCGTGTGGTGCCATCCTTGCCGGTGATGGGAACCGAGATCGGGTAGTGGGTGGCCATCATGGTGATCCTTTCGTTGCAGGTGGTGGTGTTTCATATAACCATTTGAAAAAATGTAATTAAAAATGTCCGAGAATATAGATTATGTTAAATTTGGACATCATGGCGAAGCGGCTTTCAGGCCAAAGACCAACGCCGACACGGCCTATGAACACCGGGATCGCGGCCGCCATTGCGGGCACCGCAGCCGGATACGTCGAGCGAAAGGCCCGTTTGCCGCGCGCCACGCTGTAGGACACGCTGATCAAGGCCCCGAAGAACACGAACAGGGCCAACAGGAGCGGCGTGAAGAGCGGTCCGCCGATCACACCAAGCAGCGCAAAGAGACCGATGTCGCCCAAGCTGATGCCGGATGGACGGACCAGCCGTACCACCATCGCGGTTACGCCCACCAACGCTCCCACGGCGAGCGAGATAACGGCGCCATGAGGGTCCTCGACACCCCATATGACAAAGAACGCGAGCGCGTTGATCCACAGCATCAGGGCTGGGTCGATCTCGAACCGGGTTGCGTCATCCCAGGCAATGCAGATCATGAGCATCCCGGTGACGAGTGCTGCGCATATCATGACGATGTCGGTAAACCCGCCTACCATGCCGGTTCCTTTCTTAAACCCAATCTTGCGATTGAATGGGCGGGCCGCAGCTTGAAGGACTGGAGATTTAGTCCGACGGCCCGCCCCTCACAACGCCGCCTCATCCACGAAAGCGACGTCGGAGACCGGGATGAGAATGGCCGGGATCCGGACAAGCATCGTTGACGTTCTGCGACGCTCATTCGATAGCCCTCCCGGATCCTGGCCGACCTGCCCCATTTGATGGGGGGCTTTGTTCGGTGCCGCTTGGGTTCGGCTGGAACAGGGCCGGCAGCTGCCCGCAGATGGGGGCGAGCAATGTTGTCGTGCAGGTTGCGATATGGCGGCGCTGTCGCAACGCGCTTTCGGGATCGACGCGGGCGGCCCGAAGAAACTCGCCCTGCCAGATAGTCAGCTCGCGCAAGGTTTCGAGATCCCGCTCCAGGCGGTCGATCTCGATGGCGAGCGCGCTTCGCACATCCGCATCTCGCGGGTTGGTCTGAGCCTGCGCGGCCGCCCCAAGACACAGGGTGAGCACCAGCACTTGATATGCGATCAGACGGATCACCATTGTCCCCCCGCCCTCCCGCCTGCGTCGGCACCGCTGTTGTGGTTCTGCACGAAGAGATCGATCACGACGAGGCGGTTCCTGAAGCGGCCGTGAGAGGCCGTGAACTCATCTGCCTCAAGCACACGGAACGAGCCCTGATTGGCGTCCATCTCGCGGGCCCGCAGCGTGCCTGACACCATCACATCCCCGTCGAACTCCAGGTCTCCGGCGCTGACACTGCCCACCGCATTAAATGCGCCAGCAACATCGACATCCCCACCGACGCTCAAGGTGCCACTAATGTCCGTGGCACCACGGGCCACCAGCGTCTCGATCTCCGCTCGTCCGCTGACGGACATGTCGCCAAGAACGGTCAGTCCGCCCTGGATGGTCGGATTGCCGGTCAGTCTCCCGACGCTGACTTCATCGACCATCAGGATCCCTGCTCCGGTGAGTTCATGGCCCCCGAGATCAAGGTTTGTGGCCATGCGGTTGGCATCCGGACAGCCCGGCACCGGGATGCGGTGCAGATAGGCGGAACAGGCGACGCCGGTATAGACATGGGCTAGCGCCACCAGATCACCGCAGAGCAACCCGCTATCGGCCGCAAAGGCGTTTTCCACATCGACCAGCACGTCCGGGCCAATGATTGTCAGCGCCCCATTGATCTCCGCCACGACACCCACGCCGGACACTCCGTCCTCCTCGGCCACAAGGGTGCGGGGGATGGTACTGGCAGTTCCGGTTGCGGTCTGACAGGCGTCATAGTCCGGCTCGAATGCACGGGCGGCCACCATGATCTGACCAGCCCCGGTGTCGATCAGCGTGAGATCCATCTCACGGTGGCGAAACGGCGTTGTGTCCAGTTGTGTTGGAGACCAGAGGCCCGCCGCTTCCAGGGTGCTGAACAGCACATCTCTGGTCTCCCCTGTAACGGGTTGGCGGTTGGTGATATCGCCTTCCAGCCAGAGTCGGCCGGCCCGGGCGAGATCAGATACCGCGCGAGCTTCGGCCGCCATGACCTTGCGCTCCACCCAGGTGGAGGACAGTTGCGATCCGATCAGAACCATGAAGGACAGCACTGCCACGGCCAGCAAGGTGTCGAAGAGACCCAGACCACGCCTCGCCCGACGGGGTATGCGCTTCAGCACGAGGTTGCTCATTGGGGCCTCCCCAGATCATACGTCCTCCCGAGAGTCAGAACTTCGGGCCGGAGGTTGTTGACCCTGGGGATGTCTTGAACGAAGCCGTTTCGAGCCACGAGGCAGCCCGCGTGCACGCTGTTCGGGGCGCAGGAGACGTCCAGCGCCTGGAAAGCCGCGGTGTCAAAGACCGTGAGCAAGCTCCAGCTCGGCACATTTGTGGCAGCTGTCAGATCGAGATCCCCGCCCGCGCAGCCGCCCAAGGCATCGGGCCGACAGGCCAGCAGCGAGGGGCGTACACCGGGGGCGGGCGTCACGGACAGCCTTGCCGTCACCGAGACATTTGCCGCAGCGGTCAGTCCTGCCCCGGTTCCTTTCGTGAGCAGAGACCCCTGCATCGCCATGCCGCCCGGTCCGACTTCGAGACCGCTGCGCAGCGTTAATTCGTGGTCCACCGACAGAAGAGCCGTCTCTAATCCGTCCGCGTTGGGAAAGGTCAGCGAGCCGTCCAGATGCAGCGCATCCGCGGGCGTGCCATTGCGATCACCTGGCCGCAGAGAGGGCAGTTCGGCTGTCTCTGCCGCGACGCGGGATGTGTTCTGAATATCGTATCCGCCGAGATCCAAATCTGTGGCCATGGGCAGAGCCAGCCCATTCGGATGCGGGCTGCGTTGCACGACCGTCGGATTGATCCGTGAGAACACCCAGGCGGGGACCACCAGATCCCGGTTCGGATCGATGTTGAGATCCGCGACGCTCTGCACCGTGTCCATGAGCGTTTCGTTGAGCGGGGACAAGGCGGCCATACGGCTGGCGACCTCATCGCGCAGAACCTGGTCCACCTCCGTCTCGGGGCGCAGCACAACGATCCCGAACACGTCCCCATCTGAACCGTCGCCATTGACGGCCGCGATCAGGGGCGTGACGGACCAGGCGCTTGGGAGCCGGTGCCAGGTGGTCACGGCACCATGGCCCTGCAAGTCTGCGATTTCGTCGGACGCCAATCTGCGCGCCGTGGCACCGTTCGGGGTGTCAAACCCGTCTGTGCGGCTAACCGCGTGCACCCAATGATGTAATCCGTAGCCGGAGACCGATGCGGTCTGCACAATGAGATTTGCCTGGGCCGCGCGTATCTTGCGCGCCTCATCGATCTGCCAACCCAGGAGCGCGACAGACGCGACCACGGCAATCATAAGCACCATGGCCAGGCTCGCAAGGCCGCGACGGTGGCGCCGTGGCCAGGACCGGCCCGCAGGGGTGGGCAATGTGTCTGCCGTAGGTAATCTGGCGTTCATCATGACGTGGCTCATGGCATCAGCTGCGATAGACAATCCCGACCCGATCATCGGTGCCGCCGTCACAGCCGGCCTGGATCTCGGCGGGTGTATCGAAGGCCTGGATGGCCGCATCCGTGGTCATCGCGGTGAAGGTATCGGTTGGATCCCCGAGCACTTGGATACCCACCACCGTGTTGTTGTTCAGGAAGCTCTGCGCGATCGACTCGCAAGCCGCTTCCGGCAGGTCTGCCACCACGATCCAAAACCGGTTGCCGGAGGCGACACCCGTGCCGGGGGTTGCGCCCCCGCCCGCGGCGATCAGGCCCCCCCAGGGTGTCACGATCACATCCGTGCCGCCTTGCGACTGGATCGCGTTGCTCGGCATGCCTGTCACGACCACGCCACTCATATCGGCATCGAACTGCGGCAGCGTCGCGTAGATCTGCCGAATCCGGTTCTCGGCCACACCGATCAGAAGCCGCGCCTGCTGCGCCCGGACGTTGTTGTTCACGACCACGGCCGTGGCGACAATGCCGCTGATCACCACCGCGGCGATCGCGACGGTCAACAGCACATTGACGAGACCGCGACGCCGTCGCCGCGGCCAGGGGCGTCCGCCGCCCGCCGGGATCCGTGTCCCGGCCCGCGGGTGGGTATTGAAAGCGGCGTCTGTCATTCTTGTATCTCCAATGTCAGGTGAGAGTGTCGTCCGCATGGTCATGCTCAGAACCCTCCCCGGTTGATCTGATCGACAATCGGCAGGGCGATCGACATGAGCGCGAGCATCGCGGCCGAGATCAGGACAAGCAGCGTGACGTTCAGAACGGCCATGGCCGACCGGACGGTTTCCTCTGCCCGGTCCAGCCAGCGATCCAGCACATCGCCGATGCGGTCGATGCCGCCGGGCTTGTTCCAGAGCGTGCGCAGCACTGCAACAAGCTCCAGCGTCGGAAAGCCCTGCCCCGCCATCAGGGAGGCTTCGCCCAGGTTGTTGCCGGCGGCCGTGTAGCACCGCGCCAGCGCGCGAATGCGGGACCTGGCATAGGGTGGCGCGGCCTCGGCCATGCGGTTGATAAGCTGCGTGGTGATCGGCTGACCGGCACGGCCATATTCAACGAGGGCAAAGAGGAACCCTGACCCCGCCTGCAGGCGGGCCAGCGAAAACGGCGGCACCCGATCCGCCGTGCTGCGACCCAGGCCGGTCCAGAAGTAGACAAGGCCCGACAGGCAGGTGGCAAGGACCCCGATCCAGATCGCCAGTGCGAGCGGATTGGCAGCAAAGGCGATGGTTGATCGCACGATCCAGCCCTGGAAGGGCGGCAGTGCATCAAAGCTGATCACATTGGCCAACGAGGGGAGAAGAGAGAGCCCGAAGAAGAGCAGAAGACCAATGAACCCGAAGGCCAGGAGCAGCGGCAGGGCCACCGCGCCCCAGATGGCCTTGCGCATGCGCATCTGGCTTCGCAGAAGGTGGGCAGCGGCCCCGAGGAGCGGCGCTGGATCCTGCATACCCAGACCGTCAAAGAGGATGCGTTCCGTCGGGCCGCAATAGGGGACCAAGCGATCCGAGAGCTGACCGGCGCCGAGCCCCGTGCGAATGTCGCGCAAGGCGGCTGCAACGAGTTTGCGGCCCTGCAACTCATAGCCTTGTGCCACCGCATCGATCATGCGGCCAAGATCCTCTCCCGAACCGGCAAGGACATCTGCGAGGAGTTGCCAGACCTCGGCGCGTTGGCGTGCCCCGAAGGCCGTCCGGCGCAGCATCAGTTGGATCGGGGACTGCGTAATTGGGGTCTGCACACCCGACCCGCGCGAGAGGCCTCCCATGAGCCGCAGCTTCAGACTAGTCAGAGCGTCCATCATGCGGCGGCCTCCCTCGAACCGGATGAGGCGCCAGCCTCGCTATCGCTTTGCCTGTCATCCGCCGTCTCGGCCGCAAGGGACCGATTGGTGATATCCTCGAAATCGACCTCGCCCCGGGCCACCAGTTTCTGCAGGCGCTGTTCCACCGTGATGCCGCCCAGGCCGCCCTCCGAGACCGGGCGAAGCCAATGCTCCTTCGCGCCGCGCGCATCACGCGCCTCCACAAAGCCGCGATAGGTGTCATCGAGCTTGATGAACTCGGCCGTGGCGCGCTTCCGGCTCAGGCCCGCCCAGGCTGTGCGCGCGGTTTCGCCATCACGGCCGGCCAGACAGGTTGGGCATCCTGCCCGGTTGCGCAGCTTCGGGGTGGCCGTGGGATCCCCGGTCCAGTCCGCGATGATGCGTCTCTCCGCCCCCATGGCCGGACGGGCGCAATCCTGACACAGGATCGGCACCAGCGTCTGGCGCAGGATCAGGTTGATCACACCGGGCTCGGCAAGCTCCTTCGGATCCACGCCAAGCGAGATCAGCCGGAAGAGCACGGCATTGGCCGAAAAGCTGTGGATCGTGGTGAAGACCTTGTGGCCTGAAATCACGAATTGCATGATCTCCCGGCAGTCATCGGCCGTGCGGATCTCCGAGACCATGCCGAAATCCGGCGCCGAGCGCACGAAGGTCTTCAACACCCTGGTGAAGGATTGCTTGCGCTCCTCACCGACCGAGCCACCTTCGACCGGCATTTGCACGATCCCGTCACCCTCGATCGGGTATTCGATCGGATCTTCAATTGTCATGATCGACACGCGACCGTCCCGCTCCTGGTAGAGCCGTTCGAGCTGGCGCACGAGTGTCGTGGATTTGCCGTCGCCGGTGGATCCGCCGATGATCACGAGGCCATTGTCCGACACCCGTTCTTCGGCCAATGCGTCCAGCACATCATCATCAAGGCCCAGATCCTCGATACGCCCGGCCTGGCGGTCCCCGGTGGTGTAGATGAACCGGCCCACGAGGAAGTCGTGACCGTCGCCATGGGGGGCTTTCTGGAACCGCATGGCCGCCACCGACTGGGGCAGATCGATGCGGCGCTCCTGCCCGATCGAGAAGGGTTGGTGTTGACCGGCCTGCTGCGCGGAAGCGCCATCCCCATAGTCCCGCCGATCATAGAGAAACGCGATGGCTTCCATCGCCTCGCTCAGCTGCCATTGTTCGCCATGGGTGTATTCCGCAGCGCCAAGCTTGAGGCGCAGCACCGCGTGGTCACTGCGAATGATCAGTTTGAAATCGGAGGCCTTCTGCGCCGCGGCCTCGCGGATGGTCTGCAGGATCCGCCGCGCGCCCGGTGTTGGGGGCGCTCCGTCGCTATGCGCGGCCAGCCCGTTCATATGCGAGATCTCGGCCACCGTTGCCGCCCGCCGATCTTTTACAGGCGGCAGATCGAAGCGCTTGCGCAGGTCCTCAAGCTCTTCAGTGATCGCGATGTTCGCCCGGTCGCGCACGAAGAGATACGAGCCGGTCTCGGTGATGGCGCAGACCCGGCGAAAGGCCTCACTGCCGACGATCAGGGCCCCTTGCGTGTTGACCGGCGGGCGCGGTTTCGGCGGGCTCAGGCGCTCAAGGAGACTGCGCCACGCGCGCTGACCGCGCTGTTGCAGGGCATCGGTGGGACCCTTCATGGTGTGCCCTCCCCTGCCCCATCCGGCATCGTGAAGGACCATTGACTTTGCCCGGGCGCGGAGGGATCCCCCGCCTCGACCCATGGCAGGTCGGCCCCGGATCCGCCGCCCTGTGGCCGCACCTGTACGACCTCTGCAGCAACCCGCACCACCTCGAACCCGTTTGGAAGGCGGTCACCGGCCGAGACGATTAGGGGCGGGCTGCTGTCCCGCACCCATTCGAAGATCGCGTCTACCGCAGTTGTACCACCCTCCTCGGAGATCACGGTCTCCTGTTCCACGCGGATCCGATCCGAACGCTGCAGTCCGGCGCGCCATCCGCCATCGCCCGCGCGGGCCGTGAACAGCACATGCCACCGCATCTCGGGCGGGCTGTCCACGATCTCCGCCGTGCCGATGTCCTCGATCAGGGGGTTTGCTTCGATCAGTTGATCGACGGTCTCGGAAAGCGGGGTGGTCACAAGCTCGGGTGGCATCGGATCGGGAAGCGCGGCAGGTGGGTCGGGAAAGACCGGCGGCGGCGGAGCAACCGGCGAGAGATATGACGCAACGGCCTCTTCCAGTTGACCATAGGCCAGCAGGAACTCGGAGATGGCTTCTGCGCGGGCCGTGCAGTAGCGCAGCACCTCTTCTTCCACGGCGGCTGCTTCCAGCGCATCGATCTCGAACCAGGCGGCGCGCAAAAGCTCGGCCGGGCAGGTGCCAAGTGTCTCGGCGATCGACCGGGCATCACTGGCGCCAAGGGCACGGGACTGCGACAGCGCCGGCCCGGTAGCGGTGACAGTAACTGCGACAATGAGGAAGACAGAGGCGGGTCTCATGGTGCCTCCCCCGGCTCAGAAGGGGCGTTATAGAGACTGCTGACCAGCTCGACATACACACGGCCATCGGCATGCTCGATTAGGATGGTTTCGCCTTGTGATATCCAGCGCGCGGCACCCGTCACACCCGTTGGCAAACGCACCTGGCCCGTCACGTCGAATTGGCTTCCGACGGGCAAACCACCAACGGGACGGGACAAAGGAAGGCTCAGAAGCAGGTCATAGGCAATGGCCAGATGATGCCGCTGCGGCAGGGCTTCAAGTGTGGATCCCACCGGCAACGCCTCGACAGGCCCGTGATCCTTGCGAAGCTCAATCCGGGCATCGCTTCCGGTGCCGACCCGCCAAACCGTGCCCCTGGGTATGACGCGGGCACCGGCACTCTCTTCGAGTGTCTCGGCCTCAAGCGCCCAGAGCAGGGACAGGGGCGCATAATAGACATAAGGGCCGAACACATCGCCAAACGCATGACCTTCCGGAAGATCAACCTGAAACGGTTGGCCACTGATCGCCTGCAGCTCCGCTTCCACTCGGTCCACCCATGCGGTATCTGCAAAGGCGGGCCGCACCCAGAAACCGGGCAGTACCAAGGTCAAGGCAAGGCAATGGCGCACCGGGCGTATCCACGCGCGAAGCGTCTGGATCGCGTCTTCGCGACCTGACGATACCCGTTTCAGAACCTCGGGAAGGCTGACGGCGAGGCCGCCGCCCTCCCCCGCCGTTATGGCTGTTCGGTCCCTCATTCGTAAGCTGCCATGGCGTTTGGCGTCACCAGATCCGGGCGTTGAATGCGGCGCCCGGGGTTCTGAGTAACCAAGGCGTGATAGGTGGTGGCGGTCTGCGCGCTGTTGACGCCAACACCCAAGGAGGCCGCGGACGGGAAATCCGGGCACAGGGTCCAGGTCACCGCCGGAAGGCGCTGCTGAAGGTGGCCAATATTCCAATCCCACCAGCCAGCCCGATCTCCCGTATACCAGATGATCCGACCAGATTGCGCGTCATAGAGCGGGCTGAGACCGGGCAAGTCAGTGTCAGCGGCGTGAATGTTTGGGTTGAAGCTTGGGATAAGCTCCCCGGTTCTCTGGCGCCGCAATTCGGCGCGCCATTCGTGATGTGCTGTAAACCGACCTTCGTCATCCAGGCTGCACCAGACATACTGACCGTCCGCCCCGATGAAGATGATCTTGAGCCCCTCTTCACCCGGCAGGTGATGGTCCAACCGTGAGATCATGACGGTGTCGCCAAAGAGGGCTCGGAAGTGCTTGGCTTGCACGTTGCCCGGCGGCAGCAGGTAATTGAGCTGCCTGTCTTCGGCCAAAGCGGCCTCAACTTGCGCCCACCCTTCGGCAAGGGTGGTGGGAACAGGGTCTTGGGCGACGGCCGGCGCGGTTGTTGTCATGAGGCCAATGCTGGCCAGGGTCTTCAGAATAGAACTCTGCATTATGTGGATCCTCCTCAGAGCGGGTTGGAGCGGTTGATCACCACCAGCCGCCGCCACCGCGACCTCCACGACCACCTCTGTTGCCACGCCCACCTCTATCGCCACGGTCGCTTCTGTCGCGTCCGCCTCGATTCGCGCGTTCTCGGCTTGGCAGGTCGCGATCACTGCTGACGATATCGCCACGGTTCCGCGTTTCGTTGTTCAACTCGACATCGGCACGGCCGTCCCCATCGGTGTCAACGCCAAAACCACCGCCCCGACCGCCGTTGTCGCCTCCGCCGCCTCGCCGGCAGTTGTCAGATACGACCCGCCAGGCGCTCTCGCTGATGCGGCGATACTTCGGCTCGTCAGCAATCGTCTCATCAATCCAGTTGCGGCGACCCCACGTGATGTCGCGTTCCAGAATTCGGCACCCTGAATTACGTTCGGTCTCGGTCCAGGGCTCTTCGACCCAACACAGGTTGGCCTCGAACCCAAAGGTTGGGATGACGGTGCGCTCATCCCTGCGCGTAGGCAGGACAGGGTTCGCGTAGTGCCGGTGCCAAACGGTCCAGGAGCGCCCTTCCCGGATCAGGCCGTTCTGTCCAGCCGGGCACCTCACGGCACGTGTTTCCTCGTGCGGGGTGGGAAGCAGGATGTAGCACTGATCCTCGATCCATTCGACGGTGTAATCGGATATCTTCCAATGGTCCGGGAAGTCGTACCGCACCCGATGCCCGGTCCGCGTGCCCTCCGGGAATTTGGAGCTATGGGTGACCATACAGCTGTCCACCGGGAAAGTGGTTTCCGTGACAATCCCCCCGATCCCGTCTGGCGCCTCACCGGGTTCGCAAAACAAGGAGGGCGGGTTGGGCTGCGGCGTCTGTTGTTGTCCGGCAAGGGTCCAGGTGCCATCCCCGTTGATCGGCAGAAGCACCACCTCGATCTGTTCTTCCGGGGCGGCGGTCAGCGGCGCGCGGTGCTCCCGGAACCGGAACGAATAGTGCGTCCGCCCGTAGACCTGCTCTCCGGTCCACTCCATTGTATAAGGCTCTTCGCATTCCGCGATCTCGAGTACATCACGTTCCTCCGGCGGTCGGCAGGTGTTCTCGATCACGACCCACCCGTCATTCTTGGCCACACCCTCGTGTGTCAGCGGGACCGGATTGCCTGCCGTATCAACAAAGACACCCCGCCAGGGATGCCGCGCCTCCCGCGTATAGCCGACCTCTTCAAGGTTGGTGCAGGCCAGGACGCGAACCTTGCGGCTTGGTCGAACGCTGGCCCGGGTCTCCATAGTGAGGTGAGGCTCAGGGATCGCATCCGCCCAGGGCGATCCGGACAGATTCCCCATACAGTCCATCGGCGCTAATTCGTGACCATCAGTTCGGCGCAGAAGAGGGGCATCCGTGGTCCCTGCTGTCACCACAGGCGCCCGTTCGGCGCCCGTTTCGCCATCTCGATCATCGAGCCAGGCCGCCACCGCGCGCTGCACCATCTCGGGGGTCCAGCGTTCGCCAAGGGTGGCATTGTCCATCCAGGTCAGCACTTGCCAGCTCCCCCCGGCAAATGCGTCCCGGACACCGCAGACCGCAACGGAAATCCCCCACTCTTCCGGCACCACCCCGGTGTCCGCCAGAACCCCGTTTCGCCAGGTATCGACTGCCCGGTTGAACCACGTGCCGCGTTGATAAGTCTCCGCCAGCTCCGCGATGAATTGCAGATCGGCCTGGTTCGGGCGCCACTCGGCCACCGGCAGCCCGGCGTCCATATGGGCCAGAAAGCTGTTCAGAAGCGGTGGCGGCAGCTCGTGGAGGGCCCGGGCCACACGGTCGCGCACGGTTTCCAGGAGTGCGGCATGGTTGAGCGCCGTCGTGCGGTCGGCTTCACAGAGCGCCTCGCGCTCCCCGCGCCAATCCAGAATGATTCGGCCATCCGGTGCCCGGCGCGGCACGTCGCAGTCGATCCCGAGATCTCCACCCGCAACGGGGTTGATTTCCTGCGCGTAAGAGAAGACGGGCACGACCGTCAGGGCCGTGGTCAAGAGAAGCCTGCTGAGACGATGGCCGATCATGGCCGGGCTCCTTTGGGGTCAAACAGAGTGGTGGGGACGAGCCGGGTAAAATCGGTCCGCAGATCGAGGGTGACCATGCCAGTATCGCTCTGCAGCCGGATCGGGCTTAGCTCCGGCACCGTTTCGAGGCGGGCGAAGATCCGGTCCGCACGGGCGGGTGCTCTCACCGAGACGCCATCGGGAATGGGTCGAACCGAACCGGGCTGATCCGCCCAGAGGGCTTCCACTTGCGCGGCCAGGCGTCGATTGCTTTCAACGGGGTTTTCCGGCTCGACGACCTGCGCGAGGGGGACGGACCGCAGCTGCCACAACAGGATGTCGCCCCCGAGGCGGCGTTCGCCATGGGTCCAGTCCGACAGAACCTGCTCGGCCGCGCGATTGGCCAGGACGGTATTGATCTGACCGGACGGAGCATAGCGCTTCCACACCACCATCTGCAAATCGCGCCCGCCCTCGGGGCGCGTGGCGTTCAGATCGGATCGCGGCACGGTTCCGTCCGTCACAAATCCGTCCAGGGCACAGCCCTCCGTTTCGATGCGCCACCCGACGATACGGGGCCACCAGCCTTGCAAAGTGTCGGTGCAGCGCGTGGCGAAGCTTCCCGCGGCCGGTGCGACACGCACCATAGGGGTTTCCACCACGGATTCCGGCCGCTGTGTCCCTACGATCAGAACCGGCAGCAACGTTGCGGCCAAAACCAGGCTGCCAACAAGCAGACCCCCGAAGGCCAACCCGCGCCCGCCAACGCTCGGTTGCGGCGCAAAGACCGGATCGAGTGGATCCGGATCCGGCAGCGTGACGCGTTCGATCGGGATCGCGTTGTCGTCGCCAAGCGCCAGCTCGTCGATGATCGACCTAATCCGCGCTCTCAGTTTCGAGGTGAGATCCGCCCTGCCCTGCGCCATGGCCAGTCCGGCCAAAGGCATGGTGGAAGCAATACCCTTCACCGCATGGCAGAGATCATCCACCTCGGCGAAGACGTCCTCTGGACCGAACAGCGGCCGATGCGTCAGGCCATTGGGTCCGGGCATCAGTTCGGCCATGGCCAGCCAGTAGCCCGGGCCGTCCGCGCCCGACACATCCGCCAGGAGCATCCAGACGCCATCAAGCGCGTCGATGGCCGGCGCCTTTGCGAGTTCATTGGCCATGGCTATAAGCAGCGACCGGGCACCTTCCGCCTCCATGTCGGTTGGGAGTTGTGCGCGGTGGCGGGCATGGCGCAGTTCCATACCCGGTTGCCCGATGACCGGCAGCGAGAATTGCGGTTCCCGTTCCCAATTGAGCCCGACCAGAAGCCGCGATCCGTCGGGCAGCGTCACGTCCCGCAGAGCAGGCACGAAGGTGGGAGGGAACTCGGTCATCACCCACGCCCTCCCGATGGAATGAGCGTTGGGCGCACCAGCACCACCATGCGGATCTTCTGCTGCGCTGCATTACGTGCACCGCCGATCCCCATGCGGCGCAGCGGACCAAATCCGCTATCGCCCACCGACGCGACATTCTGCTCGTATCCCGACAAGACGAGGGTTTCGCCGGGCGCGAGGACCGTCTGGTTGCGCATGCTGCGATTATCGACTGTCGGGGTCTGGATGCCGCTGCGGGCTTCAACATCCTCATCGAATCCCCGGAAGGCGCGTTGGGTCATCGTGAGCGCCAGTTGAATGCGGCGCGGGCCCACCAGCCGCGGCAGGGCCGCTATGCTGATACCGGTCTCCAGCTCGCCAATCTCGAAGCTCTGCGTGGTCTCATTGGTGTCGTCATCGGTTTCCGTGGTGACGCTGCGCACGAAGCTGCGCTCCTCCGTCAGGCTGATCGGAGACATAACCCCCGACTGCCCGACCGAATTAGCAAGACGGTAGTCGACGACGGATCGGTCCCTTGCGAGAGCGCGGAAGTCCAGATTGGACGCCCCGCGCGACAGCACGAGCCCACCGGATGCCTCGCCCGCAGCGGCCGCGGCCAGCGTGGTCGTCACGCTGCCGACATTCCCCGAGAGATCGACACCCACGCCAAACTCATCTGCACGATCGGTGTCGACAAAGTAGACCGCGACTTCCAGACCGATCCGCATCGCCGCAGTGGCTGCCACGTCCTCGACCACCTGCCCCACGACTGCTTGAACTGAGGGTGGTCCGAACACTTCGACCCGCCCCGCTTCCGGGGACAGTGTGACCCGTGCGGGCGACGGCGCGAGGGGTGCCAGCCGCCGCTCCAGATCCGCCCAGGGATCGAGGCTGCGGGTGGTGGACACGCTCACGCCACTATTGCCGCTGGAGGGCGTGTCGCTGATTTCTGTACGCCCAAGCGGCAGGGCAATCCGCCAGGTCCGCCGCACCATGCGATCAATGGTGATGATCTCGCCATCATAGGACCAACCGACATCCATGCGAGCGGCCAGCCGATCGAGGAAGCTCGACAAGGCGCCTTCATGCCGGGCGTTCATGCGTGTGCCGATCGGCACACGCACAATGTTGCCGTCTTCCAGTACATAGCGTGTGCGGATATTGACGGGAATATCCGTTGCGGCCGTGATCGTCGTGGCAATGGTCTGGATATCGGTCTGTCCGGGCAAAGCTACGACAAACCCGCGTGCACTTTCCACCCGCGCTGGCAAAGGATGACCCGACACCGAGCCACGATCGACCTCGACCGCCGATCCGTAGAAAGGCCGGTCCTCCTGCAGCACCTCGCCGCGCAACACGGCCTGCATGCGCTTGCGTTCGGCCGCCGTCAGCTGTCGGCCCTCCTCCAAGCCCTCCACGGCATCGCCGCGGATCCCGATGTTGCAGGCCGAGAGGCCGATCACCATGGCCAGAAGAACGGAACCGGACATTGCGAGACGTCTCATAGGGGCCCTCCGAGACGCAGCACTTTATTGGGGTGGGTGCGGACCCGCGGCGGTACTCCGCCATGGCCAAGCCCGCGGATTAGCTCGGCGACGGCTTCTTCGAACTCGCCTTGGATCTGAACCGGAACCTGCAGGCGCCATGAGTCGTGTGTGTCGATCAGGACCGTCCAACCCGCCGCCTGGCCCCACCGCAACAGGATGTCGTCCAGAAACTCGCCTTGGCCGGCCGTCCAGATCGGTGCAGGAGGCGCTGGCGGAGCGGCTGGTCCAGACCCCAGGCGTGGCACGATGGCGGGGGCAGGATGTTCACCCTGCCTTTCCACCACCGGCCCGCTCACAGGCGCCACCTGATCCGAAGCGGTGGGAGAGAACACTCCGGATCGGCCCCCGAAGAGGGTTGCCCAGAGACCGTTGCGGGGGCGTACCGCTTGGGGGTCTTGGGGTGTAGTGACCCCCTGCCCCACCCCGGACGAGGGATGGCAGGGGAGCATGATGGACCGTCCGATCGCCAATCCCACGGGATCAAGGTCAGGATTGGCGGCCACAATCTCTTGCCAGCGCGATGCAGCGCCCAGATGGCGGGCTGCAATCTGGGCCAGGGTCTCACCGTCAGCGATCACATGACGGCAGGTTTGGTCAGCCGTTGTATTGGGGGCGCTCTGCGGCGGGGGTGTTGGGGTTTCAAGCACCTGCGGCGTTTGTTCGGGTGCTTCAGTGTTCCGCACCAAGGGCGGCGCATAGAGACGCCAGTCCGGACATTGGATCAGCTCACCGACATTCGCACTGTGCTGCCCGGCAAGGGCCGACACCGGAGCCACCAGGAGGGAGATAACGAAAGCAATGGCCGACCTGAGGCTGGATGTCATACTGTCAGGATGAAGCAGCCGATGAAACGATAGACCCGTACGGCCCGCAAGGAGCAGGCTGAATTCATTGCAGATATCAGAGGTTTTTTTATCAAGCACTTAGGGTCAACCAGTTCGAATTCCACCCAATGCTAGAACCAGGGGCCATCTTGGGGAAATTCCAAAATCCTATGCTTGGATAGACACCCGCTATGACTAGGGCTGCGCGTATCTGACTGTCATTGTGTCCACGCGCCCATAGCCACAAGATCGCGGACCCGTAAAGGGAAGTGGGGGTCGAACTCAGTCATCTGCGCGAGGTAGCGAATCTCCGACGGAAGGCCGTTTGGCCAAATCAGTTTGCCCGCCAGCGGCTCCATTAGGCCCAGGAACATCTTTGCGAAGGTGCTTTTGCCTAATCCGTTCGCACCCAAAACGGCAAGTGTCGCACCCCGCTCGACATCCATCGACAAGCCCCGGAAAAGCGTCAAGCCCGGATAGCCAAGCGATAGATTGCGGATCTCAAAAACACTGGACATTCAGAGCACAGCCAGGATGCAAACCCGCAAAGCAGTAGACGCGCCGAGGGCACATCCAACCAGGGACGTGATGCTCATGTTGGTGAGGCAGAAGCCTTGTTGTGCTTGGCTTATCGCAAGCCCGTCTTGATCGTTCGCATCGCACATAGGTGCCTCCGCTTCAGCAGGGCATTGAGATACGGCGATGTCAGTGCGCAGTTGCAGCGTCGAACATGTTTGTTTCCCTCCAGGACACCCCGACTGGGTCAGTTAATCTCGAGATGACAGGTCTCCTGACTCGCGGATCGTCTCTTTCCCGAACCTTCCGTGGCACCTCCAACCAAGTTGCCCAGTGGTTTTCTCGGGGTCGCTCACCGCTTACAGTTGCGGGGGCAGTCACGGAATTGGTGCCTATCGGCTATACCCCACCGTGTTCCCATTTCATCTCGCCGACTCAGCGGCCTTTGAGAACCATCAGGACGGCCTGATGCTTTCTAAGTGAAGTGGTCAATGGCCCAAAAGACCGCCAGCTAAGACAACACGGTTTCAGAGAAAGTCGGGTTTGTCTGGCGTCACAGCAGGATTATGAGGGCACTTGCTCCACGGCAGCGGCCCTCAGGCGGACGCCTTTTCTTTCCCTCTGCTTTCAGCAGCGGCGATCAACGCGCCGCCTAAGACCAGAGGGGCGGCCCAAATGAATGCAGTTGAAAGTGGCAGCCGGAAAATGAACAAGTCGGCAATGAGTGGCCAAAGAAGTGCGACATATTCGAACGGGGCCAATCGTGAAGCTTCTGCAAACCGGAACGCCAAAGTCATTGCGATATGGGCAAATCCCCCAAACAGCCCAGCCGCGATGAGGAGCAACATAGTCTCGGCTTCCGGCACGGCCCACCCCCAAGGCACGGTAAGCAGAGCGCCGATCATAGATGCGAGAACAAAATACAGGGCAATCGCACCAGGGTTTTCTGTCTTGTTCAGGTTGCGTACCATGATCAAGGCGAGCGCCGTGAAGGCAGCGGATAACAAGCCTATTGCAAAGCCAATCAATCGCGCGCGGTCCGACACACCGCCTTGCAGCTCTGGCCAAACGAGAACCACAACTCCAAGGAAGCCAAAGGCAAGCCCGCCAACCCGCCAAATCGTCAGACGTTCAGACAAGATGACGACCGCTGCCACGGTCATCAGCACTGGCGCAAGCTGTGCCACCAGTATCGCTTCCGCCAAGTTTAGTCGCGCCACCGCCGCGAAGGACGTGAAGAGCGCCAGAGCGCCAAAAGCCGAACGGATAAAGTGAGCGCCCGGCCGCTTCGTCGCCAGTCCGCTTGGAAACTCTCCCCTGATCCATAAGAACAGCACCAACGGGATAAGAGCGAAAAAGGAACGAAAGAAGACGATTTCGCCCAATGGGACGTCTTCACTCACCGCCTTGACACAGACGAACATGCCTGCCCCCAAAAGGCCCGACAGAATGCGTAAGCCGATCCCGAAGGATGGAAGATCACTGCTACTCATGATTCTCCGCCTGATCCGCCAAGGCATCCCGCAAGGCGTCGCCAACGAGATTGATCGCCAAGACACAGGTCACCACAGCCAAGCCTGGCCAAATCATTTGCAACGGTGTCGACCTCATATGCACGCGCGCATCGAGCAACATCGTGCCCCATTCCGGTGTCGGCGGCTGAACCCCAAACCCGAGAAAGCCAAGGGCAGAGATGCCGAGGATAGCGCGGGCAAACATACCAGTCCAAACCACTGTCAAAGAGGGCAAAAGTGCGGGCAAATAGTGCCAACGCGCAATCGACAGAGACGATAGACCGGCCAGTTGCGCCTGAACCACATAGCCTCGGTTTTGAACGGTCAATCCAATCCCCCGGGCAACGCGCGCGTAGCGCATCCATCCCGTAACGCTCAGCGCGAAGATCAGGCTCCATATCCCGGCTCCCATCAACCCTGCAATGACAACTGCAGCGACCAAATCCGGGAAGGCCAGGAACGTATCTGTTGTGCGCATGACAAGCCAATCAGCGATCTTGCCACCCAATGCTGCGGCAAGCCCGATGATCGTACCGACAACAAGTCCAATCACAGAAACGATAAACGCCAATCCCAGAGACCACTGGGCCCCATGCAGGAGTCGCGACAGGGTGTCTCGACCAATAGCATCTGTCCCGAGCGGGAACTCAGCGCTTGGGGCTGAAAGCCGTGCCGGAATGTTGATTGCGGTCGGGTCGTAAGGGGCAAAGAGCGGCCCAATACCAGCAATGGATAGGAGAACAAGACCAAGGATTATCAAACTACGCATCGCGTCCACCTATCCTCGGGTCGATCAGCCTGTAGATCACATCAATCAGGAGGTTGACGGTCACAAAAAGAACCGCGGTCAGTACAACAACTGCCTGAACCTGTGGGAAATCCCGCGTTTCGATCGCGTTGACCAGAAACGTGCCAAGACCGGGACGACCAAAAATCACTTCGACCATCACGACCCCTTCCAGAAGGAAGGCCAATTCCAATCCGAAGACCGTGATCACTGGTACAGCGGCATGAGGAGCGACGTGATCTCGTCCGATCGCGCGGGCTGAAACGCCACGGCGCTTGAGCGCTGGCAAAAATGGCTGACCACGCGCTTCGAGAATGCCGGATCGGATGATCCGCGTCAGCGACGCCGCCACACCCAGACCCAACGTCATTGCTGGAAGGATTGCATGGGCAGGTGTGCGGGCCCCCATCGCCGGCAGCCAAGCCAAATGGACGGCAAACAAAAGGATCAACAAAAGCCCAAGCCAATAGGCTGGGATCGCCGCCCCCAGCGAGGCAACAGCCACCGCTATACGGTCAATCCACCCACCCGGGTTATTTGCTGCGACCACGGCCAGCGGAATCGATACCACGAGCCCAATGGCAAGCCCGGCAATCGCCAGCGGGAAGGAATGTGCGATCGCTGCTACGAGATCTGGCCCAACCGCCCGCCCGTTCACCACGGAATACCCCAAGTCGAAACGAAGCAGTGGCCCGAGCCAGTCCCAGAATGCGGTCCAGAACCCTCGGGTCAAACCGGCCTCTTCCCGCACTTGGTTGATCACCTCCTCTGTCAGAAGGGCATCAAACCGCGCCATAGCAATGACTTGGGCGGGGTCACCCGGAGCATTCCAGAGGAGACCGAATGTGATGATGGCTGTTCCAGCCAGAACGAAGACGGCTCGCAGGAGCAAGCCCAGAATTCCGGCAATCACGTCGAAACCTCCAAAGCACCGAGTGAAATGGCCGCGTCACGCAACTTCCGGCCGTAATCCGATCCCGGCGCCCGCGCAAAACCGTCAGGTGTCGCCACCTCTTCAATTCGACCAGCCCTCAGAACCGCGATTTCGTCAGAGTGGGCAACGGCATAGCCCAGATCATGCGTGACGATCAAAGCCGCGAAACCCTCTTCACGCTGCAAATCAGCGATAAGCCGAGCGGTGTGCTTTTGCGTGATCGCATCAAGGGCAGAGAGCGGTTCGTCAAACAACACCAGCGGTGACGCCGCAATCAAAGCCCGAAGGATACCAACTCTTTGCGCTTGGCCGGTGGACACCTGCCTCGGACGTCGGTCAAGGATGTCAGGGGCAAGCTCAAGACCATCGCAGAGCCGGTTGATACGCGCTTGTACCGCATCGTACGTCTTCACCGCTAGCGGCTCTAGAACAGAGTGACGCAAAGTGAGCGTCGGATTGAAGGCTGACCTTGGCTCCTGCATTACCAATGCAGGGTGGCAAGCGCGAACCGGCGCATTCGCCCAGGTAACGTCACCCGATTGGGGCTTTAGAAAGCCTAGGATCGTCGCGATAAGCGTCGATTTTCCAGCGCCGCTTTCGCCGACCACAGCCAGTGTCTTCCCCGGCGCTAGCGACAGAGAAACGTCCTCCAAGGTGACCTTAGCTCCCCGCCTGACCGAAACTCTGTCAACCCTCAGCATGGCAGTTCCATCCAATTTCGATGAGCCGCTAGAGCCTTGGCTGGCGCGGTTGCTGGATTGTGCAGAAGGTCATCGGTGGCAGCCCGTTCCACAAGTTGACCGTCATGCATGACCATCAACTTGGACACCCGTCGTGCTGCAAGCCCAAGGTCATGGGTGATCAGCACCATTGCAGTCTGTCGTCCCTGTAGATGGCGCTCGAGCAGATCCATGCTTGACGCAGCGACAATGGGATCAAGTGCCGAAGTCGGCTCATCAAGAACAACAAGCTCCGGCTTTCCGATCAATGCCATGGCAATGACAAAACGCTGCTGCATACCCCGGCTCCAGCCCCAGGGACGCTTCTGCAGATCTCCACCCTCGATCTTCAATGCCGAAAAGATCGAGCCTTTGTCGGCGGCGCCAAGCTCCAACCCTTGTGCCTTCTCCGCCTCACGCCAGTGGAAAGCCATGCTCCGAAGCGGATCCAAGGCTTCATCGGGATTTTGCGGCACAAACGCAACCGCATGACCGCGCTGCCGCAGATCATCCACCAAAGCATGGCCAAGCGTCGACTTCCCAGAGCCAGAAGACCCAACCAAACCAATTCGGTCGCCTGGCTCTATGTCGATTGATGTCGGATGAAGAATGGTCCGGCCTGAGCGCACCGCACTCAGGTCAGAAACTGTGAGGGTCATTCTGTCAACGTCGTCTCATGGGTGACCCAATATGTCTCAGTCGGGTGAACGGCATAACCTTCCAACCCAGGCACCGAAACACTGACCTGACTCACGTGGAAGACAGGGATTAGCACGGCTTCTGCAGCAATGATCTCCTGAACACGGTCGAAGATGCCCTCGCGCTCCGCTTGGTCAAAGGTGGTGCGCCCCGCGGCAAGCAACTGATCAAGCTCTGTGTTGGCGTAGCCGCCAGGGTTTGAGGCGCCTTCTGAAGACAGCAGAGTTTCCAAAACGGCGCCCGGGTCGCCTTGCGGCGTGGTAATCCAGGCCTGCAGGAAGAGATCTGCTTCACCCTCAGCAATTAAGTCGCCACTGGCACCCCATTCGCCGACACGCACATTTGCGGCAACACCAATTGCTTGCAGAAAGGCTTGGGTCAGTTCGGCCGTGGGCGGCAATGCGGCCCGGGAAGAATAGGTCACGATGTCAATTTCAAGTGGCGCGCCATCGAGCATCCAGACACCGCCTTCTTTGACGGCTCCAGCTGCAGCCAGAAGCTCTTCTGCACGCACGGGGTCATAGGTAGGCTCGACATCGGTCGCCCACCCCATTCCGGCGGGGAAAACCGTCCCGGCAGGCTCGCCGCCGACACCAGACAAAACAGCGTCGACCACCCCTTGGCGATCAATTGCCAACGATACAGCTTGGCGGATGAGCGGGTTCGCCATCGGACCAGAACGCGCATTGATCGTGTAGAAGTAGAGCCGTGCCGTCGGGGCCGCAAAACCTTGCGCCCCGGTTTCCACGATCCGGGCGTAGTCAGCTTCGGGATAATTGATCACCAAGTCGATCTCTCCCGCCTCAAAGGCCAATGCTGACGCACTCGGGTCGGGAACGACCACAACCCGGATTTCCGCGAGACCTGGTATCCCCAGTCGGTAGTTGGAATTTGCCTCAACGCGATAAAGCTGCTCAGGGATTGCTTCGCGGAAGATATAGGGGCCAGTTCCATTGATTGGGAAAGCGGCGGAAACCGGACCAACGATCGCGATACCAGGTTCGGACAACGACCACGGAAAAGCCGCGTTTGGGGTATTGGTTTCGAATACAACGACACGTTCCCCCTCAACCTCCATACTGGCCAGATCAAGAAGGTTTGCAATCCGTGCATTATGGCCCGGGTGCCCCTCTTCTGAAATCGGCGCAATCGCGCTTACGACAGCCTCCGCTGTCACAGGTGTGCCATCATGGAACACGAGCCCATCGCGGAGCGTCAGACGCCAGATTGTGGGGGAGGATTGCGCGATGCTCTCGGCAAGCCGGGGGTAGAGGTTCAACTCATAGTCGATCCCCATCAGCGTCTCGGTTACACCGGTCTGGTTCGACATCCAGCCATTGTAGCTTGCGCGGGGATCCGGCACTTCGGCGGTTGGGCCAAAACCAACGGAGATGCTTAGGCTGCCTTCTTGCGCAGCGAGCGGCATGGGGGAGCCAAAGGCCAAGAGCGCGGCACAAGTCAGCCGGGACAAAAGGGACATTGGAATTACCTTTAGGTTAAAGATCGTTTCTGGTGTGTGTTGATGCCTATCGCGACCTACTCGTCACGCGTCGGTGCTGATCAGTGGTTTTGCGTGCCCATCGTCAAAGGAAAAAAGACCTGCCGGTGGGTGACAATCCTCATTCAATTGAAAGGCCTCGAAGCGCGTTTCTGATCGCGCAACATACTGAATTATAGGCTCTCCGCAACATGAATGTTACATGATAACGTTCAAAAGTATGCGCAGGCCGTTGCCGCACTCTGTCACGACCTCTCGATCCTTGGACGAAGGATAGACAACATCGCTCAGCATTTGAGACGACTGTCTCGTCAATGGAGTTGACGCAAGTTGGACCGGTTCATACCGAAGAGATCACTTCTTGTTCCAAGACTTTGACAGATGTCAGCGCTCCGGCAGAGATTGGTCTCTATGACCCGATTGAACTCTTTACCTTCGGCGCAGAGTTCAAGACCGAGAGCAGCCCTTCAGCAGTGCTCGGCAGACTGTCGACCATTGGCACCGACCGTCTCGCGGCGAGACCGCTGGGCGCATCCCATCAAAGACAGACTAGACCTTGCGCAACAGGTAGGTATCCATAATCCAGCCATGCTGAGCCCGCGCTCGTGCGCGGGCCGCGACGATCCGTGGGCCAGCCTCTGCCAATGGACCCGACTCAAGCACCTGTTCCTTCATACCAAGGAACCCGCCCCACCAGATTTGCAGGTCCTCCGGCGGTAGATCTTGGAAACTACAAGCGCCATCTAGCATAACAACAATTGTCTCAGCACCCTCTGGCCAGCCGTGGTCGCGAAGGCGGCGACCGGTGGTGACCGTCACAGCACCGTTCACCGTGTTGAAAGGAATGGCGTGGGCCGCCGTTAGAGCCTGCAGAGACGTGACGCCAGGGACCACACGGAGTGAGGGTTTGGGCGCCAAGCGCGCGGCGATGCGCAGTGTAGAGTCGTAAAGGCTCGGATCCCCCCAAACAAGGAGCGCGACAGGGCCCTTAGGATCGGCGTCTACAATGCTCTCAGACCAGATGCGGGCAATGTCGTCGTGCCAGCGGTCGACACTCTCGGCATAAGGCAGCGTCTCGTCTCGAACCGGCATGTCGAACTCAACAACGTGGGCCGTGCTGCCACTTTCAGCTAGGATGGCGTGGCGGAGCTCAGCGAGATCCGCCTTGTCGGGCCCTTTGCGGGGAACCAGAACCAAGGACGCGTCGCGAAGCGCCGCTTGAGCTTCTCGCGTGACGTGATCCGGGTTGCCGGTCCCGATGCCAATGAGCCAGAGCTCAATCATCGGAATCGCCGTCGGCAAGTGGACCATAGAAGATTAGGGCTGGTTTGTCGCCAATCCTTTGCGCCAGCGTCTCGGCCAATTGGGACACGGTGCTCCGCATGGAGCCTGCCTCCGGTGTGCCCACAGCTTCGGACAGCATCGCAGGTGTGTCGCCGGGCAGCCCATTTGCGATCAACGCTTGGGCCAAAGCCGGGAATGTGCGTTTTCCCATAAAGATAACGGTACAGGCGGTCGGATCGGCGAGAGCATTAAGGTCAAGGTCTTCTGGCAACTTCCCAGAGGAATCATGGCCTGTCACAAACTGCACCCGTCGCGCGGTCAAACGCCGTGTTAGGGGCATGCCTGCCGCAGCAGCGGCCGCAAACGGAGAGGCAACGCCGGGTACGATTTCGAAGGGAATGCTGGCCTCGCGCAAGGCAACCAGCTCCTCCTCCAACCGGCCAAAAAGCCCGCCATCGCCGGATTTCAGGCGGACAATCTGGCCGCCGGTATTCGCATAGTCGACCAGAAGGCGGCTTACGTGATGCTGCCGGGGGGATGGGCGCCCGGCCCGTTTGCCGACCCCAACCAAGTCCGCGCCCGGTTTGGCATGAGACAGGATCGGTCCAGCGGACAAATCGTCGTAAAGGATCGCATCGGCCCGCTTCAACCGATTGACGGCCTTCACGGTCAAAAGCTCCGGATCACCCGGACCAGAGCCAACGAAACTGACGAACCCCGTCACGCGTCCTCTCCAGCGATGAGGTGGAAAAAAGTGCCCGACACGGGACCACGCTTTGATCCGCTTTCGGGGACGGGGTTACCATCCGCATCCGCAACCTTTGCGAGCGGCGCATCCGGTTGTTCGAGAATGGTGGAGTAGTGAAACTCATGCCCGCGCAGCGCGGTGCCCACAGGCAGGCCTGGCATGGGTTGTTCCAACACTGCCCGACGATAGCCAAGATGAAACTTTCGCTTCTCGTAGGAGGTCACGAGCCCGAGAAGGCCAGCCATCCTGTGATGTGTCCCCTCTTTGTCGATGAGAGCCTCACCCAGCGCCATGTAGCCCCCGCATTCCCCATGCACCGGCTTGGTCTCGGCGTGTTTGCGGAGCCCGTCGAGAAACTGCGTGGCGGACGCGAGCTTACCTGCGTGAAGTTCAGGATAACCTCCAGGAAGCCAAACCAGATCGGCATTAGGGTCGGGTGTTTCATCGGCCAGAGGAGAGAAAGGAACGATCTCGGCGCCTCCGGCACGCCAGCCCTCCAACAGGTGCGGGTAGGTAAAGGAAAACGCCGCATCCTGTGCCAGAGCGATGCGTTGTGCGGGTGGCTTTGGGAGATGACCGGCTTGTCCAACTGGCCGGCCTTGAGCAGCAGCGCGGAGGGCGCTCAGATCGACATGCTCCCGCAGAAAGGCCGCATATCCAGCAATGGCGACTTCAAGGTCAGGATGTTCCACTGCTTGAACCAGGCCCAAATGCCGCTCCGGCAAGCTGAGATCGCCGCGTCGCGGCAACGCCCCAAGAACTGACAAACCCGCGCGCTCCATCCCGAGTTTCGTGAGCCGTTCATGGCGCGGGCTGGCGACGCGGTTCAGAATCACGCCTGCGATAGGAAGCTCCGGGTCATATTGCGCGAAGCCAAGGGCGGTTGCTGCAGCCGACTGTGCTTGCCCGCTCACATCCAAAACCAGCACCACAGGCCAACCCATTATCTTCGCAGTTTCGGCGCTGGAGCCAAAGCCAGTGCGCCCGCGCGTGGCGACCCCGTCAAACAGACCCATGGATCCCTCTGCCACACAGATATCAGCATCTGTGGCCTTTGCCGCGATGGCGGCGCGCAAATGGTTGTCCATGGCCCAGGTGTCGAGATTGAAAGAGGCCCGCCCGGTGGCCGCCCGGTGAAACGCGGGATCGATATAGTCTGGCCCGGACTTGAAGGGTTGTACGGCCAGCCCATCGTAGGACAGCGCTCGGAGAAGGCCGAGCATGACAGTTGTCTTGCCCGTGCCTGACGCAGGTGCTGACACCAGCAGACCAGGCGGAGACGCAGTCTCAATCATCATCTTCGCTCCATTCTGCCCAAGGGCTATCCGCCGTTTGTGGGCGATAGCGGCGGTCGTAATCCGCGGCGTAAAGTCGGCTCTCCGCGAAATCGGATTGCCCCAAAGCTGGTCCCACCAGGATTAAGGCCGTGCGCTCAATGCCGTCTGGCAACAAACTACAGATGTTGGCAAGTGTGCCGCGGATGATGCGCTCATCCGGCCAACTGGCACGCCAAATGATCGCAACGGGGCACTCAGGCCCGTAGTGGGGCGTTAGATCCACCATAACCGTCGAAAGGTTCTGAATCGAAAGGTGAATAGCAAGCGTTGAACCCGTTGCGCCAAAGGCGGCGAGCGTTTCGCCATCTGGCATCGACGAAGCGCGACCCGGTGTCCGGGTCAAAACGACAGATTGCGCGACCCCAGGGAGGGTCAATTCGGCGCCAAGTGCTGCCGCGCCAGCCGCGAACGAGGGCACCCCTGGGGTCACAGTATAGGCAATGCCCATTTCAGTGAGCCTGCGCACTTGCTCGCCCATCGCAGACCAAACAGACAGATCCCCCGAGTGGAGCCGCGCGACGTCGAGACCCGCCGCCTCTGCTGCCGAGATTTCGGCCATGATGGCCTCCAGATCAAGCGGCGCGGTATTCACGATGCGCGCGTCTGCAGGGCAATGAGAGAGAACAGCCTGCGGCACCAAGGATCCGGCATAAAGGCACACCGGGCAGCGCGCGATCAGATCCCGCCCCCGGAGCGTCAATAAATCCGGGGCACCTGGACCAGCGCCGATAAAATGCACGGTCATGTTCCATTCCCTTCCGCAAGCGCACAGGTCGCCATACCGTCGCTTGAGATCGCCCTCGGCCCGAGGAGCCGTGCCCCAGCCCCCGCCGCGGCTAGCGCCGCGGCTTCTGCAACACTCCCGGTCCCACGTGCGGCGGCTGACGCCCGCGACTGTGTGAGGGTTTGCTGCTCCACAAGCGCGGCAACACTGATCGAGTGTGTGTCGAGACTTGCAGACGTTGCGAAGGCTTGGAAGACGTCTGTTTGCGCTTTATCCGCTGCAGTCGCAGCGACCAGGGCTCGACCAGGACCGCCAGACCGCGTGAAGGCATCAAGGAGGCTCTCTGGCGCTGCCGCCAAACGAAACCCAAACCCGGCCACGATCATAGCACGACCCGCCATTGCACCACCGGATAGGCCGCTTTCCACCCGCGTTTTATCCCGAGCGCTGCCGCATCAGAAAGCGCAATTCGCATCAAATTGCCGCCCAAACGCTCGGACCACGTGGAAAGCAGCGCCTCGGATTCCAATGTCACGGCATGGGCAACAAGCCGCGTTCCTGGCGAAAGCCGGGTTGTTAGGTCTGTGAGCAGAGCCTCTGAAAGGCCACCGCCGATGAAGACCGCATGCGGCGGCGGCATGCCATCCAGATCTTCCGGTGCGCTGCCTTCGATAACGCGCAAACGATCAACACCCAAACGCTCTGAATTTGCGCGAATACGCGCTGCGCGGTCGAGGCGAGGCTCAATACTCAAAGCTTCGGTGGTGGGATGAGCAAGCAGCCACTCAATCGCAATGGACCCTGAGCCACCGCCAATATCCCATAGTGTTTCAAACGGTTTGGGGGCAAGAGCCGAAAGCGCCAAGGCGCGAATTGGACGTTTGGTGATCTGACCATCGGTCTCAAAAAAGCTGTCGTCGATGCCATGGGTCGCCGAAATCGTGCCTCCGGGCCCTGCGACTGAAACGGCCACCGCAACAGGATGCGCAAAGCTTGTATCCGGCAGAGCCTCGGCCTTTGCCTTGGTGAGACGCTCGCGCGGGCCGCCAAGTGCCTCTAGGATGATCAGATCGCTTGAACCGAACCCCTCTTGGGCGACGTAGCGCGCCAGGCTTGCGACGGCATCGCCATCGCGCAGGAGCAGAATGCACCGCACACCGGGGGCCAAATGCGGCTTAAGGCGCGAAATCGGCACCGCATGGAGCCCAAGGCAAAGCGTTTTTTCCAGCGACCAGCCAAGCCGAGCTGCGGCAAGGGAAAACGTCGAAGGCCCCGGCAACGCCTGCCAGTCATCTGGGTCCAAGTCCTTGGCGATGACAGAACCTGCGCCAAACCAGAACGGATCGCCCGAGGCCAGCACCACGACCTTTCTGTCACACTGGCCGTAAAGCATGGGCAGTCCATCTGCGAAGGGAACGGGCCACTCGATGGTTTCGGCCTGCAGACCGGTTAGCAAATCCAGATGGCGCTTGGCTCCCATCACCACCTCCGCTTGCACGAGTGCATCGCGACTTGCAGTGGGGAGCCCGTCCAGGCCATCTTCGCCCAGGCCCACGATGATGAGCCATGCCTTTTTCGACGGAGCCTCAGCCATGGCGCTTAATCCTTTGATCCTCGGCGGTACCACCGAAGCGACGGCGCTCGCGCGCGCCGTGGCAGAGCGAAACCAGAACGCCACGGTATCCTTTGCGGGACGGGTCGAGCGCCCCCTCCGTCAGCCCTTGCCGCAACGCGTAGGGGGTTTTGGGGGCGTGGCGGGGTTGGTGCAATATCTTCAAGCGCACCAAATTACCCATGTGATCGACGCAACGCACCCGTTTGCGGTGCAGATGAGCCGAAATGCCGTTGTCGCCTGTGCAGAGGCTAGCGTTCCATTGACAGCGCTCACCCGCCCCGCTTGGACGCCCGTCACAGGCGACAATTGGGAGCACGTCCCGGACATCGCAGGCGCTGTTGCTGCGCTGAATAGGCCGAGCAAGCGGGTCATGCTGGCGGTGGGGCGCATGCATCTTGCTGACTTTGCGCCCAATCCCCAGCACAGCTACCTCTTGCGTCTCATCGACCCACCGGCCGAGCCGCTTCCGTTTCCGGATGCCGAAGTGATCTTGGATCGAGGACCCTTCGATGCCGCCTCGGATCAACGGTTGATGCAAAGCCGCGGGATAGAGCTTGTGGTCTCGAAGAACTCCGGCGGGACTGGCGCTTACGCCAAGATCGCTGCGGCACGGTCTCTGGGCGTTTCGGTCTTGATGATCGACCGGCCTTTGCCACCCCCACGGCACGAGGTCCACGACGTTCCAGCGGTGTTCGATTGGCTGGCTCATTCCGGCACTGCCCTTGGGGTGTAGACAATCGGTGCTGCGTCCACGCGCTCAATGATCCGTGTGGCCGACGAGCCAATGAGAACAACGGTGCGCATATCGGCTTGGTTTGGTGACGTGTCTTCCAACCGTACGACGCTCAGCTTCTCTTCCAGTGTCGCGACGGCGCGGGCGAAGATCAACACACGTGAGGGTTCGCAGATCTCTCGCAACAGTTTTAGGGCCTCACTCATGCTTTTTGGGCGCGCTTTTGAGCGGGGGTTGTAAAGGGCGATTGCAAAATCCGCCTCAACCGCGAGGCGTAACCGTTTTTCGATCAATGACCATGGTTTGAGGTTGTTGCTGAGGTTAATGGCGCAAAAGTCATGACCGAGCGGCGCGCCCGCCCTAGCTGCGGCGGCCAGCATCGCGGTAATGCCTGGCAGCACCCGGATATCGACGCTTCGCCACGCTGCCGGACCGGCCTCTACGGCCTCATAAACCGCCGCTGCCATCGCAAAAACACCTGGATCGCCGGAACTGACGACCACCACCCGGCGGCCCTCGAGCGCCATCTCCAAAGCATGACGCGCGCGATCAAGCTCCTCGCGATTGTCGGTCTCATGGCGCATTAAGCCTTGGCGCTTCGGCACGCGCCTTACGTAGGGAATATAGCCCACCACATCGGTTGCGTCGGCCAGCGCAGCCGTCACCTCCGGCGTGACCAAAGTATCGCTTCCGGGGCCGAGCCCCGCTATCACCACCCATCCGGTCAAGGGCGCCGACCCTGTCCATGAACCATTACGATCGAAAAGTACGGCGACGCTTTATCGCCTGCTTCGGCGAGCGGAATAGCCCGTTCTTCCGTCATACTGGCGCACTCGACAAGCCAAGCATGATCGAGCTTGCCTGCTGATGACAGGGCGTGCCGCACCTTTGGCAAATTGCGCCCAACCTTCATCACGACAATTGCATCCGCGTCTTCCATGCGGCGGATCAGGTCGTCTTCTCGCATCGTTCCTAAGAGGACCGTCAGAACATCATCACCCCAAGTGATGGGAACATCGGTGGCCGTCCAAGCAGCAGACATGCCCGTGATAGCCGGAACGACGCGCACGGAGACCTCCTCCTTTAAGCGGATATGGAGGTGCATGAAGGAGCCGTAGAAGAATGGATCCCCCTCGCACAGAACCACAACATCTTCGCCGGATTGTGCGAGGCCCTTCAGGCGCGCGGCAATCTCGGCGTAAAAGCCTGAAAGGCAGGCATTGTAGCTTGGATCGTCGAGCGGAATTTCGGTTGTGACGGGGTATTCCATCGGGATTTCGATGACGTCCTGCCGCAGCATACCCTCAATGATAGATCGGGCGCGTCCTGGGCGGCCAGCTTTGCGGAAAAAGGCCACATGTTTTGCGCCACGCACCAGGCGGTCAGCGCGCACGCTCATCAGGTCGGGATCCCCAGGACCGAGCCCTACGCCCCAGATCGTGCCGGGACTGCGCGTCATTCCGCGCGGCTCGCGATGGCGTTGATGGCGGCGACTGTGATGGCACTCCCACCCAGTCGGCCCTCTACAATGACACATGGTGCCGGTTGTGCCGCCCAAAGCGCCTCTTTTGATTCCGCAGCCCCAACAAAGCCGACCGGGCATCCGATGATGGCCGCGGGCCGCGGGCAATCGGGATCTTCTAGCATCTCCAGGAGGTGAAAAAGCGCGGTCGGTGCGTTGCCGATGGCCACAAGGCTGCCGTCCAGATGCGGACGCCAAAGCTCTAAGGCGGCGGCGGATCGTGTGGTGCCCAGACGCTGTGCCAGGTCAGGAACGTCTGGGTCGTGGAGAGTGCAGAGCACGGGGTTATCCGCCGGCAGGCGCTTTCGTGTGACACCTTCACTAACCATCCGCGCGTCGCAAAGGATCGGGGCTCCGTTTTGCAAAGCGGCCCGCGCGTTGGCGGCCATGCCCGGCGAAAACCGTACATGTGCCTCAAGCCCAACCATCCCCGCGGCGTGGATCATGCGGACCGCGACCTGCTCTTCGTCTGAGCTGAACCGTGCGAGGTCAGCCTCGGCTCGGATCGTCGCAAAGCTCTCGGCATAAATCGCCGCGCCATCTGTCTCGTAGCTGTAAGGCATGGTTATCCGCTGATGATGTCCGCCACCTGCCCAGGAGCGATCCCTCGGCGGATAGGGTCATCCCACGGCGCGCCCTCTCTGACAAGGTCGAAGCCACTTGCCTGCGCAACCAGCGTCACATCGGCAGCCCCACGATGCGCACAGCCCTTCGCGCAGCCGGATACGTGAAGGGTCATGTTGTCTGGGAGGTGGGGCACCAAAACGCGCGCCAGATCCCGTGTCTCGGCGTTGGCCTGGGGGCAGCCCGGCGCGCCGGTACACGCCTGGACCCGGAGCAGTGGGTGCAGCGGATCTGTAATGAGTGTCTCTGAATGGATGGCCTTTGCGCTGTGCAGCCCTGGCAGAAACACCATCCGCCACGGGGTAATGTGCAGGGACACGTCGATCTCAGCGAGCGTTTGGAAGTCGTGCGATGTGAGTTGGCCAAACGCTGCCGCGACAATCAGGCCTTCCGCCCTTGGGCCCGGTTTAGGATCGGGGGCGGCTGCGTTTGGGTAGCTGTCACCGGCAAGCTCTGGCGGGAGGGTGATACCAGACGCCAGATGGCGCACTATCCTGCCTCGGCCGTCCTCCCCAACTCCGCCGGAGGAGATAAACCACCGGGTAAGTTCAAGCGCGCGCTCGGCGGCATCTGCGGCGCTTGCTGCGCGCATGCCTGTCGGTTGCCCGTCGGCGCGAAGGATCAAGTCTCCATTGCAAGCTTCGATGCGGATATCGCCGCTGATACCGGTGAGATGCCGCTCCGGTTCAATATCGATCACAAAGCCGAATTTGGATGGCAACGGCGCAAAGGCCTCGTCCCGAAGCCCCGCCTGAAGCGCGACTGCGATTTGGCTCTGCGCGTCGTCCGGCCTTGCCCCAAAAGGATTAAGAACGAGGTTTCTCCGCGCCTCCAGATTTGGATCGCCATCCAGCAGGCCAAGACGCCAAAGGTCATTCAACAAAGGACCGTGGGACTCGTCTGTGACACCGCGCAGTTGCAGATTGGCGCGGGTCGTAAGGTCAATCAGGCCGTTTCCGTGGATCTCAGCCGCTTGCGCCAAGCCGCGCGCCTGATCCGGTGTCAGCACCCCCAGGTATGGCCGCACCCGCACCACCAATCCATCGCCCGAGGCCATCGGTCGATACGCGCCAGGGCACCACCCCTTAATCGCGGGGGCGCTCACCGGCCGACCTCTAATGGCGCGGCTTTCATTTCGGACAGGATGGAGTTCCGCCTGGATTGCCAAAGGCCTGCTGCGTGAAGCTCTGTAAACCGTGCTCGCATGGCGGCAAGGGCGTCCGGGTTCGCGTCCTGCAAGAACGCTGTCACACCGTCGTCGCCAAGCGTCGCATCCCAAAACTGGTTAAAGAGATGTGGCCCGACAACGCCCGCCAAATGCGCAAAGGCAGCCATGTTTTCGAGGGTTGCTGCGATCTCTGCCGCGCCTCGAAAGCCGTGGCGGCGCATACCTGCAATCCAATCTGCATTGGCAGCGCGGGCTTGGACAACGCGGGCAATTTCTTCTGTGAGTGCGCGTGCGCGCGGAGTTGAGGGATCGGTGTTATCAAAATGGTACAGCTTGGCTGCACCGCCAGCGACCTTTTGGGCCGCGGCAAACCCTGCCTCATGGCTGGCATAATCCTCGGCCAAAAGCAGATCGGTTTCAGGCAGATCCTGCAGATGGACGAAGGCGTCCGCCTGGGCCACGCGGGCCTTTATCCCGCCGACGTCGCGGCTTTGCCGCTCTCCATCCAGCGCCCAGCTGGACGCTGCGATCCAAGCCTCCCCTGCCGCACGGCGACCATCCTCGGTGTAGTCACCAAGTGACGGCCCCATGCCGAGCCCGAAGTCACCAGGCGCAGGTCCGTAGACGCGCGGCTGTTCTTGCCCGACATATGGGTTCCAATCCTCGGCCTCATCCCGCGCGGCCAAAGACCGAACGGCCTGCTGGAAGAGCGCCGATAACGTGGGAAAGACGTCGCGAAACAGCCCCGAGACCCGGAGCGTCACATCAATCCTGGGGCGGTCCAACTCAGCAATGGGCACCACCTCGATGCCAGACACCCGTTCTGATCCTTCGTCCCAAACCGGGCGCGCACCAAGAAGCGCCAGTGCCATGGCAAACTCTTCGCCTGCCGTCCGCATGGTCGCTGAGCCCCAAAGATCGACAATCAAACCACGCGGCCAGTCCCCTTCGTCTTGGAGATGACGTCGGATCAATTCATCCGCAAGCAAGACCCCTTGGCGAAATGCGGCTCGGGTCGGCACGCTGCGCGGATCCGTGGTGAAGAGATTGCGCCCGGTTGGCAGAACGTCTTTACGCCCTCGATAGGGAGAGCCCGATGGACCGGGCTCGATCCGGCGCCCGGCCAGCGCATCTCTGAGCGCACTTTTTTCCGCGTGCGCGGACGCCGCCGTATCAAAAGCATCCCCGCTTTCGCCCGCGCGTCCCCAGATGTGCAAGCCGTCGCCGAATTGGCTCTCTTTCACATCGCAGACAAAGCGGTCGATGCGTGTGACGGCCTCCGCCTCGCAGGAGGTTGACGTGATCCCGAGGTCCGCCTCCACTCCGAGCGCTTGAGCTTCATCGCGAATATCCGCCATGAGCCGGTCACGGCGACGTGGGTCGAGACCATCCGCGTTTGAGAACTCATCGAGGAGCGCCTCAAGTCGCGCCAGTTTCTGTGGTGTTTTTGAGGCTTTGAGCGGCGGCGGGACGTGACCTAGCGTAACCGCCCCGATCCGCCGCTTCGCCTGGGCCGCCTCGCCCGGATCGTTGACAATAAAAGGGTAGATGACGGGTAAATCGCGGATAAGCGCTTCGGGCCAACACGCCTCCGAAAGGGCCACGGCCTTGCCCGGCAGCCACTCCAAAGTCCCATGGGCGCCGATATGGATCAGGGCATCGGCCTGATCGCGCAACCAAAGATAGAAGGCGACATAGGCGTGCCGCGGGACGCGCAAGAGATCATGATAGTCATCATCCCGCGTCTTGGGCGTGCCTCGTTCAGGTTGCAGTGCAATGAGCGCTTTGCCGCGCCGGATGGCGGTGAAGGCAAAACCGTCTGGGGTAGCGTCGGGATCGGCTTCGGCATCACCCCAAACAGAGTGCAGCTCATCTTGGAGAGACACCGGCAGACCAGCAAGAGCTGCGCGATACGCTGCCATGGAACAATTTACGCAGTCTGTTGCGAGGGCCTCATGCAAGGCCTGACCGGCCGGTATATCATGCCCCACCTCCGTCAGATCGGATAGGATCGCCTCAGCAGAGGCCAAGGCATCCAGGCCAACGGCATGGGCCATGTTCCAATCGCGACCAGGATAGGTCGTAAGGACAAGGGCAACGCGTTTTTCCGCCGGTTCAGTCACCGAAAGCCGGTGCCAAGCCGAAACCCGATCGGCAATGGCTTCAATCCGATCCGCCTCAGGCGCGTGAGCGTAGCGGGTGAATTGCAGATCGGTGTCCTGAGCGCCCGGTTCTTTGAAGGAAGCAACGCCAGCAAAGAGGCGGCCATCCACCTCCGGCAGAACCACATGCATCGCGAGATCAGCCGGAGACAAACCGCGTTCGGCCTCGGCCCAAGCGGCTTGAGTTGAGGTCGCGAGCGCCACTTGGAAGACCGGGACGCCGGCAGCATCGAGCGGCGAACGGCCTGCATCGCCACGCCCAGAGAAGGATGTGGCGTTCACAATTGCGACCGGGGTGAGATGGCGGATTTGCCCTTCCAACCATTCCCGCGCACCGGGGGCTTTGAGGGAGGGGGCGAAGAGGCCCAGCGCGCGGAACCCTCGGGCGCGAAGGGCGGAAAAAAGAGCCTCAACCGGCGCAAGATCGGCGGCCACGAGGTACGAACGATAGAAAACGACGAGCACCAGAGGAGCGGTGTCGTCAAATTTCGCCGGTGCCGGGCAGGACACGCCACCCTCTGGCGTCCAGGCCCCAACCTGCGGGAGGGTTTTCGCACCTCGCACTGGCCCGGCATAGAGCCCCGCGGCGATTGCCATCTGCGCCAGGGCCGCTTGCGCTGCCACCGCGCCACCCATGACGCAGAGATGGGCAAGGCGCTTGAGGGTTGAGGCGGGCACGGTCGAGACCGCGTCAAGCCGCGGATCCGGGCGGCCATCCGCAGGCAAAACGGCCAGCGCGATGCCGTTCTCCCGTGCCAACGCCCCGATCTGCTGCAGCCCATAGGGCCAGTAGGGCACGCCACCAATAAGGCGGATCAAGATGCCTTTCGCTCCGGCCAACGTCTGGTCCACGTAGGTATCGACGGAAAGCGGGTGTTTGAGCGCGGCGATATTTGCCAGCCGCAAAGTGGGCAACCCTCCACTCTGCCCGCCCCCTTGATGCCAACCGGCCGCAAACGCCCCGAGGTCACTGTCGGAAAAGGACAGAACAACCAGATCCGCGGGCGATTGCCCCAGATCGGTTGGCGTCTCGGTTTCCTCCAGCCCATGGCTTTCGCGAAAGATGATGTGCATGCGGGCGGGCCTCGCGTTACTCTGCTGCTTGCGCGTTGGGAGCCAGAATACCCTGGATCGCTGTGGCGTCGATATCGTGGCTTTCGGCGATCACAACAAGGCGCCCGCGCCGCCCCTCTTCCGCAGACCACGGACGGTCATATTGGTGCCTGACCCGCGCGCCCACGGCCTGCACAAGCAACCGCATGGGCTTGCCGGTGACGGCTGCATAGCCCTTAACACGTAGAATGCTGTGCTCGGACGCAAGGGTTTCGATGCGCGCCACGAGGGCAGCTGGATCATCGACCTCAGGGATATCCATCACAATGCTGTTGAACGCATCATGGCCATGGTCGTGGTGATGATGATGGTGGTGATCATCATGGTGATGATGGTCTTCGTGATGGCTGGATCGGGCGTCGATGTCATCCTCGGCCGCAGCCTCAAGCCCCAAGATCACCCACGGATCAATGGCCCCTTCGGCCACCTCAATCGTCGGCAAGGGACGAGGCGCTTTGGCATCCACGGTCGCCTTTGCCTTCGCCACACCCTCTGGGCCAGCGAGGTCGGGCTTGGTGAGCAGGATGATGTCTGCGCAGGAGATCTGATCTTCAAAAAGCTCCGAAAGGGGCGTTTCGTGATCGAGACTGTCATCAGCAAGGCGCTGCGCATCCACGGCAGCCACATTGGACGCAAACCGACCTGAGGCGACGGCCTCGGCATCCGCGAGCGCGATGACACCATCGACCGTGATCTTTGAGCGGATATCCGGCCAGTCAAACGCTTTCAGGAGCGGCTTAGGCAGTGCCAGACCACTGGTTTCGATGACGATATGATCGGGCTTGGGCTCAAGTGCCATGAGAGCTTCAATCGTCGGAATAAAATCATCCGCCACGGTGCAGCAAATGCAGCCATTGGCCAGTTCCATGATGTTTTCCGCTGGGCAATCTGGAATAGCACAGCTTTTGAGAATTTCGCCGTCAACACCGACATCGCCAAATTCATTCACCACCACAGCCAGACGCTTGCCGCCCGGGTTTTGCATGAGCTGCGAGATGAGGGTCGTTTTTCCCGACCCAAGAAAGCCGGTAACAACGGTGACAGGGGTCTTTTCTAGGCTGGCCATGTCAAAACTCTCCAAGGCGAGGGACAGGTAGGGTAAGCGGTGGAATGCGCGCGATGCAGTTCTTTCGCAAGTGAAGAGGCCGCTCGCGCCAAGGGATGAGACCATCACTGGTCAACGCATACCTCTGCGCGCCTTCCTGTAGGATCGGAACGTCAGTGTCGGGATCAAAGCGGCCGTAAACGTAGGTCCAACGTCCTGGTCCACGCATCGCAACGCTGCAGCCCTGCTCGCAGTTCTGCAAACACTCGACGGGCGTGATCGTGACACCGTCCAAGCCCCCTGCCGCCAGGCGCTCGTACAATACTGTTCCGGGGCGCGTGCCGTCCTCGGCAACCTCCTCGCCAAAACGGCATTTGGTGCACACCAAGAGCTCTACCGGCTCGGACGCTTGCATCGCGCGCTCTCCATCCAGTTCGGTCGAAGCGCAGAGCGGAAGGGCGGTCTCGGTCCGCCTGTCCGACTCCGGGGCACCCCGCCCGGGTTTCATCGTCGCGCTGGCAGGTCTCCCGGCTTGCGGATAACAGGGATCCTCAAACTTTGAGGAAGTCCCTTTCGGTCACCCGGCCTTCCCGATCCGCATTCTGCGGTCAGTGGCCATGGGCGCCCTCTCCGGTCACGGTCGCGGGGGCGGCTGCGGTTCGACCCAGATGTTTGGATCTCGCGCATTCCCTTTTCACCTGTTACCACAGGCACCAGCCTGACCAGATGCTCAGACCCGCCGCCCCTTGTCAAGTTTGAAGGAACTCATCGCATGGATGACGTCACCCAGCGCCACAATGAAAAGATGAAGCGCATCAAGGCCGCGCGGGATGAAATGATGAAAACGAAGACCGAAGAAAAGGGTCTGATCATCGTCCATACAGGCCCTGGCAAAGGGAAATCGTCGTCGGGGTTTGGCATGATCATGCGCTGTATTGCGCACGGCATGCCCTGTGCCGTGGTACAGTTCATCAAGGGCAATTGGGACACGGGCGAGAAAACGTTCTTGCGCGAACGGCACGCTGAGGAGTGCCGTTTCTTTGTGTCCGGCGAAGGGTTTACATGGGAAACCCAAGACCGCGAACGGGACATTACGGCAGCCGAGAATGGATGGCGAATCGCGAAGGAGCAGATCCTCGATCCCGAGATCCAATTTGTCCTGCTAGATGAGATCAACATCGCCCTGCGTTACGATTATCTTGACATCGACGAGGTGGTCGCATTTTTGCTGTCTGAAAAGCCTCCCATGACCCATGTCTGCTTGACAGGTCGGAACGCAAAGCCAGAACTTATCGAAGCAGCCGACTTGGTGACGGAGATGGCGCTTTCTAAGCATCCGTTCAAAGAGGGTGTGAAGGCACAAAAGGGAGTTGAGTTCTGATGAACGCCCCTGCGCGTCGCCCTCCTGCAAGTCCATGCGTGAGCGTGTGCATCATCGATGAAGGCCGAGGGCTTTGCACGGGCTGTGGGCGCACGGTGGACGAAATCGCGGATTGAGGCAGCGCCAGCGACGCGTTTCGGGATGCGGTTTGGGCCGCGTTGCCAGCCCGTGCTAAGGCGATGGACCTTGGTGTGAGGCCCCTCGATTGGCAAGGTGACGGGCTGCTAGACGAAGTTGAGACGCTGTTTGGAGATGCCGCAGGTGCGTTTGTCGTCGGCGTTTATGGGGCGGTCGCTGAGGTGTTCCGCGAGGACGGCGAAGCATTCGAAGCATCCCGCAATGGCGCTGCTCTGACCCTGAAGACAGACCGATCGGCACTTCGCCTCGTTGCTGCATCTTACCTCGCCGCTTTCGAGATTGCGCGCCCAGAACAAGCTCCAATGATCGCCTCGGCCGTTCCGATGGGGCGCGTGAAAGGTCAGGCCCCAGGGGAACTGACGGATCTGGGTTCAGACAGCGAGAGCCTCCTTGGCAGAGACGTTGGCGGGCGGCGTTTTGATTTGGGCCTCGGACGCCGCGCGGCGCGCTTCACAATCCCCTGTAGCGAAGATTTGGCACAAAGCATCGAGCCCCATGTCGGGACCCCGTGGCCCACATGTCCCCGCAAAGTCAGAATGTCCGTCTTGGCGGAAAGCCCGGTCCGCTTGGTTGAGGCGCCCTGCGTAAGGGCCGAGGTGGACGCAGTTATTCCTCCGCCCGGCGGCACATCCCCGGCGGGCTCGCACACGCACCTGTTGCCTGACCACATCGCCCATGGGTTTGACACGCCTCCGACAATCCCACTGCCCGAGGGCTATGTCCTTTCCGCATTGTTTTACCCGACATAGCGACAGCTTATTCGGGAGACCGCTGGTCATTCTCCAAAACTAGGCCCGCCGAGGGTCGGACACCCCTTTGCGGAGGCCAAAACTCCGCGTTTGGTTTGACGTGCGACGCGCTGGCTCAAAGCCGCGTGTTCAGTGCCGGCTCGCACGCTCATGATTGTAGCCGCGGAAACCTGCGACAGACGCAACCTATCGTCGGCCCCCTTGAGAGGTCGGCAAGCGAGACGTGAGGTTGAGGTGGCATAGCCGTGCCCGAAGAGACCCAGAATAACTAAGACCCCAAGCAACTACTTCATGGTTTATCGGCAGTGCCCCTCAGTCGCGCAAAAGTGGAAAACGACGAATTGACAAACGGCGACCCATTGATCATGCAAGTGGGCGATGGTTCTCGACGGCATTCGCCTTAGAGACGAAGAGGGAATGTGGTGCGGTGTCGATCTTGGCGCCAAGTCCACAACTGCCCCCGCAACTGTAAGCGGTGAGCGACGCCCAATTGCCACTGGTCCGAAACCGGACTGGGAAGGTGGGAAAAGCCACGACCCGCAAGTCAGGAGACCTGCCATCGCTGCTTAATCACACCGGGACGGGGTGTCCTGGGAGGAGGCTGAATGGCGACTGCTTGGGTGCATCTTGTACCAGAACTCTTCCGTGCAAGATCCAGGGCCAGCTTGGGATCATCGGACGTATCGCCTTTGAAAGCCGTAGCCTTGAGCGTGCCAAAGGGATGCGAAGGGTGAGCGGGTCACCAGTCCTGGCCGTTGACGGCGTCGAATACGTCGCGCAAGCCAACAAACAGCTGCTGCATCCTGTGAGTTTCACATTGGACAAAGGCAGTATCCTCGCCATTGCCGGGCCAAACGGGGCAGGCAAATCCACCCTCTTGAACCTGCTGTCCGGGCTGGAACCTCTCGCAACCGGCAAGGTCATCTTGGAGGGCAAGGATTTCGGCTCCATGTCTGCCGCGGAGCGGGCCAAACGCATTGCCGTGGTGAGCCAACACGGAAATCCCGACGGGCGCCTCAAGCTCCGCGATTATGTGGCCTTGGGGCAAATGCCGATTTGGTCCGATCGCTCCGAGCCCGAGCACGCTGCCCATTTGGATCAAGTTTTGAATTTTACGCGTCTGACTGACCTGGCGGAGAGCCCGATGGCGCATCTATCAGGTGGCGAACGCCAACGCGCTCATATCGCTCGCGCCTTCGCGCAGAGGCCCCATCTCCTCTTTTTGGACGAGCCGACAAATCACCTCGATCCCGATGCCAAAGGGCGGATGCTGTCCCTGATTGCGTCTCTTGGTGTGACCGTGGTCATGATTGTCCATGACCTCGTCATGATCCCCGAATTCGCAACCCATGTCGCTTTGATGAAAGCCGCGCGCCTGACGCATTTCGGCCCTGTGGCAGACGTCCTGACGCCCGCAAACGTGCAGGACACGTTCGGCGTCGAATACCTCGAATTTTCCCATGATGGCCGCGTCATCGCCGCCCTCGATATCCGCAAAACTGAACTTGAAGCCCCCACTCAACAGGAGAAACTGACATGAAAACCCTTGCATCCACAGCCGTGGTGCTCAGCCTGAGTGCTGTGCCTGCGTTTGCGCAGGGCGTCACCGTCGACAATTGTGGTGAACCGCTCACCTTCGAGGCGCCCCCAGAGCGTATCGTCGTCCATGATATCAACATGACGGAAATGGCCTTTGCGCTTGGCCTGCAAGACCGCATGGTTGGCGTGACAGGCATCACGGGCTGGTACAAAACCACCGAGAGCTTTGATGAACAACGCGGTGATATTCCGGAACTGGCCGAGCGTATGCCAACGGTTGAAAACCTTGTGTCAGTGGACCCTGACATGTTCTTTGCCGGCTGGTATTACGGAATGCAGCCCGGCGGTGAGGTAACGCCTGACACGCTCGCCCCCTTCGGCATCCAAACACTTGTCCTGTCCGAAAGCTGCGTCCACCTTCATGATGACCGCCCCGAGGCCAGCATGGACCTTCTTTTCGGCGACATGCTTCGTCTTGGTCAGATCATGGGTGTGGAAGATCGCGCCGAGACCCTCATTGCCGAATGGCGTGAACAACTGGCAGGCATTGAAGCTCTGACCGAAGGTGTGGAGCGCCCGCGCGTCTTCCTTCTTGATGGTCCGGCCGATGCCCCCTTCACCTCCGGCCGCTTTGCGATCGTCGATGCGATGATTTCGGCTGCCGGTGGCGCCAGCGTCACGCATGACATGGACACAAGCTGGGGCCGATCTTCCTGGGAGGCCGTGGCCGTGTCCAACCCAGAATTCCTCGTCTTGCTCGACTACGCCGAAGGCCAAAGTGCAGCTGACACCTTTGCCTATTTGCAAGAGCATCCCGTCATGCAATTCACCGATGCCGTCCAAAACGAGCGTTGGGTCGGATTGGCCTATGAAGAGCTTACACCCGGACCCGCCAATATCGATGCCATCGAGACCATGGCACGCGCGATGCACCCGGATCTCTTCTAAGTGCGTCATTTCGGCGTTTTAACAGTTACGGGGGTGGCCGCGTTGGCCACCCTCATTGTGTTGTCCATTGTCGTGGGCAGCACATCAATCCCGTTGGCAGAGGTTGGCACCGCCATCGCAATGGGCCTCGGCTTGATCGACAGTGACCCGACACCAATGAGCCGGATCATCCTTGATCTGCGCCTACCACGGGCCTTGTTCGCGGCCATCATCGGGGCGGGCCTCGGCATTGTTGGCGTGTTGTTGCAGACGACCACCCGCAACGACCTCGCGGACCCGTTCCTTTTTGGGCTGTCCTCAGGTGCCGCGGCAGGTGCGGTCTTTGTGATCACGGTCACCGGCGACATCCTCGAGATCTGGACGCTGCCCATTGCGGCCTTCAGCGGCGGCATTATTGCGTCTGCTGTTGTGCTCACGCTGGTCCAGGTTCTGCGCAACAGCGCGCCCGAGAAGCTAATCCTGGCCGGTCTGGCTGTGTCGTTTCTCTTCTCAGCCATCACCAACTTCCTGATTTTCTTCGGTGACAGCCGCGCCGTGCATTCCGTCGTCTTCTGGATGCTCGGAGGCCTTGGTCTAGCGCGGTGGAGCAGTTTGCCCATCGTTTTGGGCAGCCTCGTCGTCATCTTTGCCTTCGCGCTCTACAACAACCGGCGGCTCGATGCGCTTCTTACCGGGGACACAACGGCCTTGAGCCTCGGGGTTCCTGTTGGACGCCTGCGTATGCTTGTCTTCTTTGTCTCCGCCCTGGCCACAGCCGCTTTTGTCTCCGTCGCCGGCGTGATCGGCTTTATTGGCCTGATGGTCCCTCATTTGGCGCGCGGTTTGGTTGGCCCATTGCACTTTGCGCTTCTACCTGCCGCAGCGATTTGCGGAGCTCTGTTGCTCACAGCATCAGACATTCTGGCCCGCGTCTTGCTCGCCCCCCAGGACCTGCCGGTCGGCATTGTGACGACATCGCTTGGAGCCGTTTTTGTCTTCGCCCTGCTGATTTACGGCCGGCGGATGCGGCGTTGAATGCGCAAGTTAGTGCATCAGGATTGGATGGACGACCGAGCTGGCAGCCAGCTTCTTTAGGGAACCTCGAGGACACTCGGCTGAGCGTCCAGATCAAACTCATAAAACAGCTGCGCTGCGGCTGTTTGCGTGCCCATCATCGCTCAATCCTCCCGATCTCGATAAATCAAGTGAATCAAACGACTTGCCGCGATGCAACACTGAGTTTTTCCACACCATGGGCGTATTTCGTTGAAAAACTCGAGCTTGATCGGGAGGTAAGTCGCTGATTCAATTCTT
>NZ_WVNW01000060.1 GCF_013179285.1 Roseobacter sp. HKCCD6576-2
TATTTCGTTGAAAAACTCGAGCTTGATCGGGAGGTAAGTCGCTGATTCAATTTTTTCAATTGGAGGGATTGGCGATGATGGGACCAAGGCAAGAAGCTCAGGCGGCTTTGTTCTACGAGTTCTCGCTTGATGACCACGTCCCGCAAGACCACCTGCTGCGCTCGATTGATCGCTTTGTTGATCTGGGCACAATCCGCGCTCATCTCGCCGACTTCTACAGTCACACCGGCCGCCCTTCGATCGATCCCGAGCTCCTGATCCGCATGCTGCTTGTGGGTTATTGCTTCGGCATCCGGTCCGAGCGACGGTTGTGCGAAGAGGTGCATCTGAACCTGGCGTACCGGTGGTTCTGCCGCCTCGATCTGAACGACCGCGTTCCCGATCATTCGACGTTTTCAAAGAACCGGCATGGGCGCTTTCGAGAGAGCGAACTGCTGCGCCATTTGTTCGAGACGACGGTGGCTCGGTGCATCGAAGAAGGGTTGGTCAGCGGCCAGCGTATGGCGGTTGATGCCAGCCTGATCGAAGCGGATGCGAACAAACAATTCTCTGCTTCCAAGGACGAATGGGACGCTGGTCGGATTGATGTCGAAGCTGCGCCACGCGCCGTGAAGGAGTATCTCGACACGCTAGATGAGGCCGCCTTCGGCGCTGCAACTTCTGTGCAGCCAAAGTTCACATCCTTCTCTGATCCCGCCAGTCAATGGACCGCAGCGCGCAAAGGGCCTGCATTCTTTGCTTATTCTGACAATTATCTCATCGACACGGATCACGGTGTCATCCTTGATGTCGAGGCGACACGGTCGATCCGGCAGGCCGAAGTAGGGTCAACCAAGACCATGCTGGATCGGGTGAAGGCCAAGTTCGATCTGCACCCCGAACGGCTGATCGCCGACACAGCCTACGGTTCAGGACCGATGCTTGGCTGGCTCGTGGACCGCAAGATCGCACCGCATATCCCCGTGATCGACAAAGCCGGTCGCACTGATGGCACCTGGTCTCGCGCCGACTTCGAGTGGGATGCTGAGAACAACCAATACATCTGCCCTGAAGGCGAGGTACTGAAGCAGTTCCGCCGCAATTACTCAGACCCCAATCGCGGCCCAACCGGCAAGGGTGTCGCCAAGTATCAGGCTCTCAAACACATCTGTCAGGCGTGCCCATCTAAACCCAAATGCTGCCCCAAGGCCGACTGCCGCAAAATCACCCGTGAAGAACACGAAGATGCACGGGAATTCGCGCGCGCCATCGCCAAAACGTCCCAGTACAAGATTTCCGCGAAGCTCCGAAAAAAGGTGGAGATGCTCTTCGCACATCTCAAGCGCATCCTCGGGTTGGGAAGACTTCGGCTACGTGGCCCATGCGGCGCAAATGACGAATTCCTCCTCGCCGCCACCGCCCAAAATCTCCGGAAACTGGCCAAGATCTTTCCTGCACCGCAGCAAACGCGAAAGGCCTGATCAGAAAGGTGCTCGCGTCTCGTTCAGAGCAAAACTCTCTGCACCAGCAACACGTTGTTTTTCCACAGAATC
>NZ_WVNW01000061.1 GCF_013179285.1 Roseobacter sp. HKCCD6576-2
AACGCCGGGGATGCCAGCGCCCTCAGCGCAAGCGCAGGACTCAAAGTGATGTTCTAGAAACCCCGCACCGCCGCCGACATCAAGGCGCGTGTCAAGCTGGCCTCCTTCGCAGAGGCCAGCTTGACGCACAATCAGCGCGCGACGTGACCCTTTTTGTCAACATGGCCTAAGCTGCTCTGCGCCTTCTAAGTGGGGGTTTGCACAACATGAATTGCGACATAGCGCAACACCGCCAAAAAGATGTGCTCGACTACCCATTGATGTTCATTGCATACATTGGCGGAGCAAATAGCGTTCGCCAGAAGCGGTACCCTCTGGATTTCTTGACAAAGCGTCACCTGGCGCCTATATTGTCGTCGGTTGACGAAGTCCGATGGAGACCAATATGGCCCCTCTACAAGCCTATATGACACCAGAGACGTTGCCAGGCACAGAATCCGGTCGCATCGGTGTGCTTTTGGGTTTGAAGACCAAGGGCCCGCTAGACGATATCAGCCTGGCAGATCGTATTGCAAAAGGCCTAACCGTTTCAGCCGCTGAAGCGTTGAGCGCAGCCCTTGGCCGTTCTGCTGTCGTCGGCCCGCTCATTCCTGAAGCGACTCTGCGACGGGCGAAGAAAAGTCAGAAGGCGCTGTCTCGGGAAATGAGTGAGCGTCTTTACGAAGTCAGCCGTGTCGTTGATGCCGTTAGCCGCGTTTATCACGGCGATGAAGAGGCCATATCGCGGTTTTTGAACAGGCCACACAATTTGCTAGGTGGCCGCAGCCCAATGGAAATGGCGCAATCGAATTCTGCAGGCGCCGAAGCGGTGATCAATTTGCTTAGACGTGCGGAGTCTGGCTTCGCTGTATGAGCTATGATCGCAAGCTCGATAACCCTCTTTCGGCCTACCGAATTGGTGATCCAATGGGAGAGTTTCCCATCTGGGATGATGGTGGTGCCCGGCTGAGTTCGGGCCGATGGCACGAAGCTGGCGCCGCCGTCAGCTACGCCTCCGAGCATTATTCGACTGCAATGCTAGAAAAGCTGGTTCACTACCAAGGTGAAATCCCCTCCGGTCAGCATTTCATAGAGATCACGATCCCGGCCGGTACGATCTACGAAGTCGTGAATAGTGATCTGATCGATGGATGGTCGGCGCCAGATGGTGAAGCGGCAAGACGATTTGGTCGTCAATGGTATTCAGAAAAGCGCTCTGCAATCCTGATTGTGCCCTCTGTCGTTGCGCGCATGGAGAGCAATATCGTTTTCAACACGCAGCACGCCGACTTCAAATCGATCAAGGCTGGTTTAGAAACCCCGATCTGGTGGGATGAACGTTTGTTCGACCGCTAAGGCTGATCGCAATATCTTTCCCATCCAGCCAATGCTTCGACAGCATAGGGGTCGAAGCGGCGTGGCAATGGACCTGGCCCGGCGTGATCTCTGTCCTCATGGGCAGACCAAGCGCGTTGACGAGGAGGTGGATCTTGGTCGTGAAGCCACCTCTTGAGCGCCCGAA
>NZ_WVNW01000062.1 GCF_013179285.1 Roseobacter sp. HKCCD6576-2
GGAACACCGGGCCAAAGTCGATCTTGCCGAAGTGCAGCCACTCTTCAAGCGCGTGTCCCCGCTCGGCTGGGCTCACATCTTGCTCACCGGCGAATACAAGTGGCCGAAGAGGCGGTGATGGGCATTGCCGAAATTCGCTGCATCATGCACTAGTTGAAAAAGAGCGGACGAAGGGTAAATTCGCTGTGTCCAGCCGAATGTCCGTTACCAGTCCAATAGTTTTGGTTGTTTCACCCATTAGAGGGTGCGATGCGCCCGAACCATAGTTTCTTCCTCTAGATCAGGCGCTAACTCTAACCAATCGAGATAGTGTAAGTTCAGCAGTTCCTTGCGTAGAATTTGAAACCGCAACTCCGCATCTGAAATGCGGCTGCCACAGCACTTTGAGTACTCCTCGAGGAAGGCACAGACCAGATCTCTACTACGGTCACCGCCAACCGCCTTTAGCCACCAGATCTGTGTTGCCACATCGAACGAAGTGGGGCCAACATGGTGGTGTTCAAAATCAATCAGAATGGCCTCGCCGCCGTCGAAGATAGCATTTCCGTGCCATGCATCACCGTGGCAAAGCCCAACGCTGGGGCTTCTTACATCTTTTCTAAATTCATCGATCAGCTCACTAATGAGCGCAACAACTTTCCGAAACCTAGAGCGCTCTAGCCCTTGGTGACTTGGGTTTTCGGGTTTTCTTGAGCAATCCAAAATCAACGCACGATCCACGCAATGCACCTTTGCCAATGATCTAGCCAAGGCTTCATTGTCGGCAATTGTGAGGCCGAGTTGGCGACCGGACACAGCCAAAGTGATCAACCCATTGTAGTTGTCGCTCTCGGAACTAATTGGCCCGAAAACAAGCGGCACCTTTAACTGCGGAACACCGCAAACGGGCAACCCAACAACCGAGAGTTTATGCATTACCGACAGTTCGTCTTCGAGATCAGAGAAGCTACGGTATGTCTCAGGCACCATTCGAACAAAGAATTGGCCTGCGTCCCCGGAATACTCGAAGATCTTATTTATGCCGTTTGATACGAGATCGCACCTTGTGCTGTTCCCGCCCAGATGACTTGTGATCTTCTGAGCTAATGATTTGGCCGTGTTCAAACTCATGTGGGCAGGTCTACATATCATCTTTCACGCTGTAAGCACCCGACTACAGCAAGCAGCCACTTATCGTCTACGCAGCATTCGTCGCAATGGGCTCTTTCGTTGGATCCGCCGCGCCCTGAACGAACGGCGGCTTTCGCTTAGCGTAGGATTTCACACTCTCCCGCAATAAACCCCTCTTTGAGTACTTCGACCCAGCCGCGACCGTCCTCGGTCTCGTCCTTGCCGACATCGAGCCCGACGATTT
>NZ_WVNW01000063.1 GCF_013179285.1 Roseobacter sp. HKCCD6576-2
TCTCGTTCAGAGCAAAACTCTCTGCACCAGCAACACGTTGTTTTTCCACAGAATCGGCGGGAAGCGGTCATTCGCTGCGGGTGCGAACCAGAGTTGTCTGGAGGCAAAGGCTGCCATTGGTTCCGGTCCGCAAAGCGCCTACGGCATGCTCCCGAGGAGCGATGAAACGACAAAAAAAGCCACAAAAAAGAAGATCAAAAAATAGAGCCATGCGAACGGTCGGACAATCCGCTTAGCTTCGGCCTCTTGGAGACCAAGGTATGTTCCCGTGACTTTTTGGTACTCCCTATTGAAGTTCTCCGGCCATCTGTCTGGTAGAACCACTTCTATCGTCTTCTTGATAATCAAAGGCTTCTCCAATGTGCCGCCGTGATCTGTGTCAATCATGGCCACCATCTGGTCCAGCTCTGCGGGAAGCTCCTCCAGCTTCCGCGCCTGAGAGCCTACAACGTCTTCCAAGAGCTCGTGAAGTCTTTGGAAGTTTTCCGGTAGCCTTGTAAATCTTATGGACTCTTCGAACTGTAACACATGCGCAAGCCAATCACGGATCAAGACAACGGACCGGTTCATTGCGCGTACGTCAGCGGGTTCGCCCGGTTCTCCCCAGCTCTTTGTGAGGCGTTTCAGTAGGCCGTCAACGGGACCGAATATCTCCTGCATTTCGCTGATCTTCTGATCTATCCAAACAATAGCAGAAGCCTCATCAAGGAATGAGAGTTGGCGTAGATAACGGCCGCTGTTGAGGTCCTCTAGGTTCTCAAAAATCTCTGTATTGTAGTGTCGAAACAACTCTGCGGTTAACCGCCACTCCCAACCCGGCGGCTTATCGATCAAAAGTCGACGCACAAACGGTGGTTTGTCCTGAAAGGGCGCAAGTTCTTCCTCCAACAAACGGCGTTGCAAGTCTTCCCCTGGTTTACCAACTCGTTCGGAGACAAATCTCTCGTGTTGCTCCCGCCATTGTAAAAGCAGATCTTCCGAGTGCCGCCTTTCGTCGTTGTCGACCATCTTGTGGCAGTTGCGGCATAGCCAGATACCATTCGTAATGTCCGCGCGTAGCACATCATTAGAATCGCGACGATACGTGACTGCTCTGAAACCCGATTTTCCCGCCGTTTGTAGTTAGAGTTTTTCGCTCGTATT
>NZ_WVNW01000064.1 GCF_013179285.1 Roseobacter sp. HKCCD6576-2
AGCGGCATGGCGTCGCTCTCGGTGGTGGTCCCCTGGTAGACAACAACTTCACCGATAGGACGCATGGCGCGTTCCAGATTGAGGAGGCCCTGCCCGTAGATCGGGTCAACACCCGGGTCTCCGAGATCATCGGCTGCCTTGAACATAATCTCAGCGATTACGGGGGCTGTCAGGTCAGGCCACTGGCTCTTCAATACGGCATATGCTCCAGCGATGTGTGGAGCGGCCATGGACGTTCCGCCATCGTAACGAACCCCGCCGCCATTATTGGCGCTAAGGATGCCTGCGCCTGGCGCAGCGAGACAAAAGTGCATTGCAACGCCACAGTGGTTGGAGAAATCCGCAATTTCTGCTTTTCCATTTACATCTTCATAGACAGCGACGGCGGCGATGACGTAACCGTCATAGTCGGGTAGCAAGTGTGGAATGCCTGCAAGGTATGAGACTTCGGGCAGGCCGTAGTCGTTGCCTGCGGCAAAAACGCTCATCAAGTCCTTCTCTATGGCTCTATCCAAGGCGGCGATGGTTGCGGGTCCAAGGCTCCGCTCGAGATCGGAGCCACTTGTAAAATCAGTGATTGGTATGACGACGTTCCCATTACCGTTCCATTTGGTATAAGCCCAGCTGTGGTTTATGACGTGCGCACCGGCGTCGATTGAGCGGTTAATGGAAGCAGATAAATGACCAATTCCTTGGAGGATGAGAAGCTCAGATTCAAAGGCAACGCCGTGCGTACCTCGACCGTCTTTTCCGCCTGCAGCGATGCCGGCAACGTGCGTGCCATGACCATTAGAGTCAGAAATATCGCGGGAGTTTCTGGAAAAAGAATAGCTGTATTCAGTGTCGATTTTCCCGAGGAAGTCTGGATGATCGATATCGATACCGGTATCCAGGATTGCAATCTTTATGTCTTTTCCTCGTGCGCCCTTTGCGTATCGCTCATCGGCTCCAATTAGACGCAGGCCATAGTTTCGGTTGAATTCCCGGGTTCGGAAGTCAGCAGCATCGTCAAGGCCGGGAACGTCGGGGCCTGGATCGGTGATTGGATCAGGTGGTGGGCTGGGTCTTGGAGAAGGTGATGAACCGGGAGGCTGTGGACCAGAGGCTCCAGGACCATCACCGCCCGCGAGAGAAGCTGCT
>NZ_WVNW01000007.1 GCF_013179285.1 Roseobacter sp. HKCCD6576-2
CTAATGGGATGAACTGCCTTCCCGCCAAGACCGCGGCTATTGTCGCGGAAACAGCGGAGAGAGGAGCATTCTGATGGATATAGCGGTTCTGGGCATTGATCTTGGGAAGACGATTTGCAGCGTGGCTGGTCTGGATGGTGACGGTACGGTGGTGCTGCGCAAACGCATTCAACGTCATCGGCTTTTGAATTTTCTGGCGGAATTGACGCCGTGCATTGTGGCCATGGAGGCCTGTGGCGGAGCCCACCATGTTGGCCATTTCTGTGCTGAGCATGGACATGAGCCAAGATTGATGTCGCCGCTCTACGTCCGCCCCTATGTAAAGGTCCACAAGACCGACGACAGGGATGCTGAAGCGATCGCGGAAGCAGCAACACGCCCGACCATGTCATTCGTGACGCTGAAGTCTCTTGAGCAGCTTGATCTTCAGGCCTTGCATCGCGCTCGGGAGCGTCTCGTTCAGAACCGCACAAGTTTGGTGAACCAGGCCCGTGGGTTCCTGATGGAACGGGGCATTCGCATCGGCACTGGCCGCCATGTCTTTCAGCGCGAGTTGAAGCTGATGTTGGATGATGATGACCAGTGTTTAATGCCAGGTATGGTTCACATGTTGTCTGAAATGGCCGTTGAGTTGGCCGCAGTAAACGACCGCATTACCGGCCTTGATGCGCAGATCCGTGCCCATGCGCGCGAAGATGCGGATATGCGGCGTTTGATGGAGATTCCCGGCGTGGGTCCGACCATTGCCACCGCTCTGGTAGCAGCGATTGGCGATGGCAGCAGCTTTAACAAAGCACGAGATCTATCGGCCTGGCTTGGTCTGGTGCCAAGGCAGATCACTACCGGGGGAAAGGCGCGCCTGATCGGCATTTCCAAGCATGGCAACAGTTACCTGCGAAAGCTGTTTATCCATGGCGCTCGAACCGTTTTGCACCTCGTGCGCGACCGCTCGACCCCATTGGCAAAGTGGGTCGATGCCTTGAAGGAGCGCACCCACGCCAATGTCGCCGGTGTTGCCATGGCCAACAAGTTGGCACGGATCGCATGGGCTGTGTTGACCAAGGGGGAACGTTACAGGCCCAGTGCGTTGGAAGCGGCGTAGTTGAAGCAAGGGGCAAAGGAGACATAGGAATCTGCGAGTGATAGGAGATGGACCAACGACCTGATCGGCGGTGTGTAAGTCTGGCGGGGGGCATGGCCTTCGAGAGCCGATGATCTAATGAGACACATGCCGCGCGACTTCCCATCTTGGTCAGGGGCAAACCGATGCTCCACAAACAGACCGAATACATAGAAGCAGGGTCAAAGGTGCATCAAAAACCACTTGCAGGGGGAGGCAGTTCATACATGCCCCCCGGTTGATGCGACGGCCTCAACAGCGCCGGCAAAGGTCTTGGGATAGCCCATCTTCTTCATCATCGGGATCGTGATAGCGCCGGTCGTTGCCACATTGGCCACAGAACTGCCGGACATCGTGCCCATCAGAGCACTTGCCACGACCGCCATCTTGGCGGGGCCGCCCCGGGTCGCCCCAGTCGCCGCCTTGGTGACGTTGACAAAGAAGTCTCCGCCGCCGGTGATCTGCAACAACGCGCCGAAGACCACAAAAAGGAAGATGAAGTTTGTCGAAACGCCCAGAGCGACGCCAAAAATGCCCTCGAAGCTGAAATACATCTGGTCGACGAACTCGTTGATACTGAGCCCGCTATGCGCCAGCGGTCGCAGGAAATCCACGTGCCTCAGATGCGGGCCGATGAACCCATAGAAGATGAAGATCAGGCAAAGCACGGATATGGCCATGCCAAGCGAGCGCCGGGTCAGTTCCAGCACAACCGCGATGGTGCCAAAGGCTACAAAGAGCTCGATCGGGCTGGCCTGCTGCGTCCAGGGCGGACGGACCACAATCGAGGCGTGGAAGATGATCATATAGCCGACGCAGATGATCGACAGGGCAATGAGCACGGCGTCAATGCCATTCCGCCGCCAGCCGCCCGAAAGGCGATAGACCAGAAACCCGATCATGAGCGCAAAGAGCAGATGTGTGCCCCGCACCACCAGATCGGGAAACAGGGTGAAAGGAGACGCCACGATGAGGTGAAACACGCCCATCGACACAGCCAGAATGGCAATGGCTTTATCCACATTGATCGGCATGAGGGCGTTGTCTTTCGCTTGTAACTGGGGGCGCGACGAGCCGAGCTTGCATCGCGGTGTGGCAACGGAGATCGGGCGTGCCGTCTCCGAAAAGCCGCGCGCGGGGACACGCGCGGCTTGGTGTCGTCGGACCCGCCGTCAGTTCAGGCGCGGATCGTCTATGGGGATGCCCTGTTCCGCGTAGAAACGTGCAGCGCCAGGATGCAACGGCACCAACATGCCGCGACCGGCTGTGTCAGCTTCGATGAATTGCAGCAGAGCATGGGTCTGCTGAAACCGTTCCAGGTTGTTCCAGATCGCAGACGTCACCCGATAGGCCGTCTCGTCCGGCATCTCGTCTGTGGCAAAGAGGAAAGTATTGGTCCCAACCGAAATGGCCGGTTCAGCTTGCCCCTGGTAGAGGCCCACAGGCAGGGTGACCTGCTCAAACCCGCTGCCATATTGAGCAAGATACGCCTCCACCCGGTCTTCATCCAATGACAGAACCCGGATTGGGCGGGCCGTTTCGGTCGCCAGCACTGTGGAATGCGGATAGAGCGCCACCCACATCACGGCATCGAGCTGTCCGTCGCGCAGCGCGCTTTGCGACTCGCTCCAGCTCAGGTGGTGGACCTGGCCGCCATCGACCTCCAAGTCTTCAATGCTCATCCCATAAACCGCGAGCAGATTGTTGAAGGCGTTCCAGGAAGTCTGACCAGGCTGGCCCGCACTGATCTGGCGTCCGACAAGATCCTCGACCGACTGGATGTCGGAGTCGGCGTCCACCCAAATCTGGATTGCGCTCGGAAAGAAGGTCATCAGCCCGCGCACGTTTTGGATCGGGGCCTCTGGCGTCGCCGGATCGCGACCCGCCCAGGCGTCGGAGGCATTGCTTGCCGAGGTCAGGCCCAAATCGGCATCGCCCGCGCCAACGCGGAGAAGATTGGGGCCAGAGCCACCCGGCTGCACCCCGACGATGCTATCCGGGAATTCCTCGCGGAGCAGGTCACCAAGACCCGTGGCCACAACGTTGAACGTGCCGCCGCTTGGTCCGCCACCAATGTTGAGAAAAGCCGGATCTTCGGCCTGGGCAGTGGTCGGCCCAAGCATCCATGCCGTCGTCAGTGCAACGGCTGCGGTCAAAACGCCGCGTCGGCCAAAGTGTCTTGTCATTGTCGCCTCCCTTGAGATGGTCAGGAGAGTAGCGGGCGAATTGCGCAACAACTCAACGAGTTTCATGCGAAGTTCAGATAAAATTGAGCCCTTCATAGATTTTCTGTATAAGTGAATAGCCCGAGGCGGCTCTAGGACCCCGGCCCGCGCTCCCAATAGGGCCGTAGGGCGGCTTTCATGTAGTCCACGAATTTTTGCGCCGCCGGAGGCAGGGACCGCCCCTTGCGCGTAACTAGACCCAGTTCCCGAAATTTGGGCGGGTCGATCAGAATGCGAAAGGCGATATCGCGATCCCGCGGGTCGACCGACATTTGCGGCAGCGCCGAAATCCCCTGGTTTGCCTTCAACAGGGACAGAACCGTGGCAATGTTCGACACCTCGACCCAGGGAACCGAGATGTTCTCGGGCACCGGGTCAAGGGAATCCAGGATCGGCCGGATGCCGGTGTCGGATGCGAATGAGATAAACGGGTACGCCGCCAACTCCTGCCAACGGACCGGCCCTTGTTCGGATGCCATCGGATGGGATCGGTGCATCGCAACACCAAACGGGTCGCGTATGATCGGTTCGAACTCCAGCCCCATGACTTGATCCGTGCGCCCGGCGACACCGATATCGACCTCGCCATTGGCGACCTTTTCACATATTCCGAACGAGTTATCATCGCGCAATGCCAGGCGAATACCGGGAAACGCCTTCGAGTACCCCTTGATCGTTTCAGGCAGGATCCTCGTTGCAACCGAGGGCAAAACGGCCACCGCGACATGGCCCGATTGCCCTTCGACAATCGACTGGACGCCGGACAGTGTGGTGTCCATATCGTTCAGGACGCGTTCCATCGCCGGCAGGAAAGATCGGCTCGCCGCCGCAAGGCGCAGCGTCTTGGTCGAGCGATCGAAGAGTGTGAGCCCCAGCGTTTGCTCCAACTGCTGGATCGCAGCGGTGACCGAAGGCTGAGACATGCCCAGCGTTTCCGCCGCCCGCGTGAACGACCCCTGGCGCGCCACCGCAACGAAAGAGCGCAGCTGTGTCAGCGTGACCTGTTTCTGTTTTGCCATGCGACCAGTTTTATCGCCCCACCCTGCGGAGTAAAGCAAGCACCGATCGGGCCGGGCCGGGTCTGTTCGCCCACTTGCCCGCAACCGAAAGGCGGAGCTCCCGCGGAGCAGACTGCCTCCAAGGACTATTCCAGCATGTCCTCCCGCGCACTGATATCGGCCGTTTCCCAAGTCGGGCACTCACAGCTTTTTTAGTATGAACTGTCGCGTGATCGAGTTTTTGGCCGCAAATGCGGGCGCTGCGTCCAAGCTGGTCATTGACCAATTTGCGAGGTCTTGCTTGAACTGCACCCGAAAGCAAAGGGATCAAAGGGATTTCGTGATCGCGTCTATCTCACAGCGCACTGGCTTCTGAATCTTGCTTCGCAGGCCAGAGACGCGTTCCTTGATCTGACCCGACACCATCACGTCGGCCACTTTCATCTTCACCAGCTCACAGCCGCACAGCTTGCTGTCGATTGCCATGTTGAGAAGAGCAAAGTTGCGATGGTTCTTGACCAATTCGAGTCGCACCCGAGTTGACCAGACGTGCTTTGGTTTCACTGGTCGCTTCTGACCAACGATGCGGCCCTTGTTCCCGGAGCGGTGTAGGGCACGTATTGCAGATAAGTTTGGTGTTTCCATGACTGATCCTCCGATCTGCCATGACCTTCCAAAACGACAACCCGACGTTGACCAGAGCATTCTATCAAAACATTCTGCGTTGCCTCCGAGGTTGGCATGGAGCCCAAACCTCCCAGATACTGCTTTCCGCACCGACTTATGAAAGGTCGATCAAAGCCGCCGTTCAAGACGCTTGGTGAGCTAGTTCCGTGATGGATGACAGCGATTGGTGCCTGATTTCAACAAATCCGGCGAGTCCCTGCGCAACACATGTTCACCCTTCGATCGCGTGGCCTATTGCCCTGTCGCGATGATCGCGTTTTGGGTTTCTTCTTGATCTATTGCGGCTTTCTGGGTCGTTCCAACAGCCTCGTGCGATTGGCGCAGCGGACATCCGGCTACCGAAAAGCGTTCGTCGCGTGACGCAAGATGCGCTTTCGCACGATTTCCGCGAGCGTGCCAAGGATCAAGCCTGTCAATGGTGTCCCCAAGACCGTGCCCAGTGCGGTAACGGCCATGACGGGTCTGCAGGATGGTCGTGCGTCGATCAGCCGTTGGCTGGCCGCCAACTCCACCGAAGCAATCAGCAGCAGCGCCCCCAATGTGGTCATCGGTATCGACATCAGCACGATCTGTCTCAACGGATCCGGCACCAGAGCGAGAACCAGCAAGCCTGCCCCGAAGCGCAAAGCGGCGACCGCGACACCTAGTGAAACGATACCAACACCGACATGGTCTGTCATCAGGCCGAGCGCAATCCAGCCCAGAGCCATCCCAAGCCCCAGTTGCAGCCCGGAGAGGACAGACTGCGGCACCAGACGCGCAAGCTTGTCGATAAGGCCGCTGGCACCCAATGCCAGGGGAACAAGGCCGATCAATACGCCGCTCAGGACGATGGCGCCGGGTGTGATCTCGCTCACCAGCGCAATCGCGGCGATTGCCTTCATTGGCTGGACCGGGATTGGCGGACGATAGATCAGGCCCGTGGCGATATAGGACAGGCCGAAACACAGCAACACGTTCGACGCAGGCAGCCAATCAGCGCGATCGCGCCGATCATCAACGGCAACAGCGTCCCGATATCGCCGAGCGCGCCACTGGCTTCGCGAAGATCGAAGCGGCAGCTGGGAATCTGCTGACCCTTCACTCACATCTCTTTATCATAAGGGACATGCTGGATTTCCCACGCCTGATCATAGGTCCGGCCGCAACCGCAAACCAAGGCCGGCGTGAGAGATGAAACTGTCTGCACCGAACAGGCTGACCGAACCTGCTTGAGCAACCGACAAGGTATTGTCCATTTCGAAATATGGATCGGTGTCGGTGACGGCGATGATCACCAAGGCCTAGGTCAGACGATCTGAGGCTACTGATGGGCAAGACTGCCTAGACATTTACCACGGCATCGGATGTCGTCATCGGCGCGGCCTGGCGGCCGAGCGACGGCAGGCAGACTTTGCGGCCTGAACCGGTGGTTTCGACAGTGATCTTAAGATCGTAGACCTGGCTCAGATTGGGCCCTGTCAGGACATCGGTTGCGCGACCCTCCGCGTGCGTCCGCCCGTCTTTCATGAGCAAGACACGGGCGTCCAGGGCAAACGCCTGGTCGGGGTCGTGGGTCGACAGGATGACGCTGCGCCCGGCCGCCGCGACATCTCTGACCAGCGTCTTGATCTGCGCCAGCACCTGAGCCTGATTGCCGAAATCGAGGCTGGCGGTCGGCTCATCCATCACGATCAGGGGCGCTTCTTGCGCCAGCGCACGTGCGATCAGCACAAGCTGCCGTTGTCCGCCGGACAGCCGCGAATAATCCCTGTGCGCCAGATCCCCGATGCCGAGTTGCTGCATCGCGTTCAAGGCAATGTCCCGGTCCTGTTGTCCGGGCTGCTCGAACATCCCGAGGCGCGAGGTGCGTCCCATCAGCACCACCTCAAGCGCGTCGAACGGAAAGGGCGGTGCGTGGGCCTGGGGCACATAGGCAACCCGCCGGGCAATCTCGGCACGGCTCAGTGCTGTGATCGATTTCTCGCCAAGCAGAACCTGCCCTGACAGCGCGGGAAGAAGCCCAAGCAGCGTGCAGAACAAGGTTGTCTTGCCACATCCGTTCGGCCCCAGAAGGCAGAGAATATCTCCGGGGTGCACGGCGAGGGTCAGGCCCGCGCCGATCTCGGTCTTGCCGTATCCGATCGCCAAATCCCGCGCCTCAAGCATCAGGTCCACCCCCGCCGTCCAAAGGCCAGCAGCCAGACGAAGAACGGCGCACCGATAACGGCGGTCAGAATGCCGAGCGGCACTTCGACCTGAGCCATGGTGCGGGCAAGCGTATCGACGATCAGCAGGTATCCCGCCCCGATCAGAATCGAGACCGGCAGCAGCCGCCCGAAGCCAGGGCCCACAAGCATCCGCGCGATATGCGGGATGACAAGGCCGACCCAGCCGACGACACCGGCCAATGCGGTGACACTCGCGGTGATCAGCGTGGCCGCCGCGATGACCAGAAAGCGGGTGCGCCCGACCTCGATCCCGAGGGCGCGGGCCTCCTCATCGCCAAGGCTCAGGACATTGATACGCCAGCGCAGCAGCGCCAGCGGCACAAGCCCGATCAGCACCATGGGCAGCGCGGGCAGGATATCTTCGGTGGTGATCGCCGCGAGCGAGCCCAGCAGCCAGAAGGTGATCGCGGGAAGCTGATCATACGGATCGGCCATGACCTTCAGCAGAGAGGTCGCAGCACCGGCCAGGGCGCCGATCACCACACCGATCAGCACCAGAGTCAGCGTCCGGTCGGTGTTGCGGACCATGGATGCCACCAGCATCACGAACCCAACGGCGACCATGCCACCGACAAAGGCCGAAGCCTGGATCGCGGCGACCGGCATTGAGAAAAAGATGCCGGCAACCGCGCCAAGGCCGGCCCCCGCCGAAACCCCCAGAATATCCGGAGACACAAGAGGGTTTCGGAACAGCGCCTGATAGCTCGCCCCAGCCGCGGCCAGCGCCGCGCCGACCAGCAGCGCCGCGGCGACACGCGGCATGCGAATGTTCCAGACCACGATTTCGGCTTGGGGATCGCCGCGTCCCAGCAGCGCCATCAGCGTCTGACCGGGCGTCAGGCCGAAGGGCCCGATCATCACCGCCATGAAGACCAGCGCCGTCAAACACAGCGCCAGCCAACTCGTCAGCGTCAGGACCGGACGTCGTCGCTGCGTTACATCGGCGGTCGTCCCTCGGCCCATTCGAGCAGCCTCTCTAGTTCTTCTTCGGTCAGATCGACATGATAGTAGAGTTCATAGAAGGCGCGGGTATCTTCGCGCAGATCCCCCTGCCATTGGTCTGGATAGAGCAGGCCCGCCATCCAGATCAGCCCTATCATCCGGTTGAGCGATGGCGGGCGGTCGATCCAACCGAAAGGCGCTGTGGGGGACAGATAGACCCGACCATCACGCACGGCGTCGATGCCCTGCCAGAGCGGGTCGTCGAACGCCGATCCGTAGAAGTTCGGATCCCAGGTCACAATGGTATCGGGGTTGGCCACGATGACCTGCTCCATCGAGGCCTGGACAAGCCCGCGTGTCGTGCCCCCATCGTCTGCGACGTTCCGCCCGCCAGCACGTTCGATAATCTCGGTATTGATCGAGCCCTTCATGCCCGTTTCGAGCCCTTCCGGTCCTCGCGCCAGATAAACGCGGGGCCGCTCTTCCTCGGGGACGTTCTCAAGGATGGCGTCGATCCGGGCGAAGGTCGCTTCGACATCTGCCGCCAGTTCCTCGCCGCGCTCCGGCACGCCAAGCGCTTCGCCAAGCAGCCGGAGCGCGGCGGGTGTATTCTCGAACCGGCCATCGATCAGGATATAGGGAATGTCGGTCTGCTCCTGAACACGGTTGGCAAGGTCGACATAGGTGTCGCGAACAGAACCGAAATCAATGATCAGATCGGGTTGGATCTCCAGGACACGCTCAAGGTTTGCTTCACCGCCGCGCCCGGTGATGCGCCCTGTCTCGGGAATGTCGCGATAGGGCGCTGCGATGTAATCGCGTTCCGCTGGCCGCAGGGCGCGTGGCCAGCCGGTGAGTGCCTCAGGCTTCATGATGTATACAAGGATCGACGCCGGTGGGCCCGCGGCAAAGACGGTGTTCACCTCGTCGGGGATCTCCACAACGCGCCCGGCACTGTCGGTGATCGTGCGCGCTTGTGCGGGCAGAGCCAGTACGACAAGAAGTAACAACAAGTATCGCATATCAGTTCTCCTCCGAGGCGGCCGCTGTGTCGAAACCGTGTTCGGCCAGGACCGATTGACCGGCCGGTGACCGGATGTGCCGCGCGAGCGTCCAAGCGCTTTCCGGCGCGCCATCAAGGACGATCAGCCCGTAATCCGCACCGACCGACAAGGCCTCCGGCACCGGCACGATTTGCAGGTCGGGGCTCTCCTTCTGCGCAAGCACCGCGTTGGTGCGATAGGTCAGGAAGATGTCGGCCTGACCGCTGTCCAGCACCCATGCGTACGCGTTGTGGCCTTCTGGGGGTTCGGCGCTGTCAGCGCCGCCGGTGAGGTGCAGCGCCTTTCGCTTGAGGGTGTCCGCATGTCCCGACTTGTCGAACAACTCGAAGGCATAGTCACCGGACGGATCAGCTTTCGGCATCGATATGCCCACGCGCACGTTGCCTGACAGCATCACCTCAAGCAGCGCTTCGGAAGACACACTCACCTCCGGTCTTGCCAACCCGCAGAGATGATTGCGTGCGAACGCCGTGACAGGACCGCCCCGTCCCGCGCCTTCTAACGTCTTCGGATGGTACATGTTCGCAGAGGCGAAGACATGGGCGGTTTCCCCGGCCTCGATACGGTCATGCATCAGACCCGACGGCCCAAAAGTCATGGCAACCGCTGTTCCGTGGGTCGCGCTGTAGTCAGCCGCCATATCCGACAGGGCGGCTTTCAGGCTGCCTGCCGCGAAAAGCGAAACCTCTTCCGCCAATGAGGGGTGTAACCGCAAGCGCGAGCGTGGCTCCCGGATTGCGCGACTCTCGCATGCTGATCCCGCACTAATCATTATGCTTCGCTTTGTGTGTCGCCCGATTTCGCAGGCGCTTTGGGTGTGAACGCGCAGCGGTCCGGCTTGAGGTCAATCAGAGGCGTCCCGTCGAGACAGTCGAGGCCGCGCACATACAGATCGCCCCCGTCGATCCTTTCGAGCTTGACGATGGAGGTGCCGATAGGATTGGGCCGCACGGGTGAGCGAAGGGCGAAGGTTCCGACGGTTTGCCCATCGCTTTTCGGGCTTTGGAGGATCAGGTCGCGTCGGCCTTTGTCCAGCCAATAGAGCACCTCGATCATCTCATAGTCTTCGAGACCACGCAGAGCGCCGCGCCACAGCGGATTGAGCACCAGTCGACACTCTGGCCCGTCAAGGCGGCCCTGACGCGGACAATCGTCGCGGGATTGCCACGGCGTTAGGATTGTCCCGATGAAACGCAGGGTCGCATCGGACGCGGGCGAGAGATCGACCGCTTGTTCATTGGTCCGCAGATCATTCAGATTTGTCACGAGTCCCTCGGTAAATTATGCAACAATTTGCGTATACACTTCTCGCCCAACGACGCTCTTTTTGTGATTTTGGCCGGAATTTTGGCCTGAATCTAGCCTTGAAATCTCATTTGAGCGTCGTAGCTTTGACAAAGCTCCGGAAAAAATGCGAACCGAGAGGGCTTTGCAAAAGAACAGTTCAGCCTTCGACCTCGCCTTCGAGCGCTTGCCACGACGCAACGCAGCTCTAATCGGCATGAGCGCTCTGAGAGGGCTCCCACAGGGAACATCGGCATTCTCTTCTCCCTCCATTTTTTGGCTCGGGGCGCTGGTTTTTGGGTGTGGAACATGCGCCAGTGATGATGACCATCGCCGTCTTTTCAGTGTGCCGAGATGGTCCGCGCGCTGTGTCGTAGACCGCTGCACTCCACTCACAAGTGTTTCAGGGATGTCCGTTGCGGCTGGTGACAGCGGGTCTTGCCCGGTTCCGCCGCGCTCTCGCCGGGCCCGGCGCGGTGATCACCGTCGGCGGAAAATCGATCATCCGACCTGCCTGATGACCAGCAGCTGTTCTTCCCAACCGTGCGGCATACTTGATAAGTTGGTCGAGAAGGCGGATAGAATACAGCCCCGCTAACCGACCAAGATGCCATGGAAGATTTTGTCTTACCGGATCACGAATACCTGACAGTCAAGGAACTGGCCGATCTCCTTCGGCTGAAGGAGCGCAAGATATACGACCTGGCCTCGTCCGGTAGCGTCCCGTGTTCCAGGGCAACTGGCAAGCTGCTGTTTCCCGCCGCCGAGATCCGGGCCTGGATTGAGCAGGCCAAATCCGGCGGTGTTGCGCCGCCGGAACGCCGTGCCGAGGCGCGCCCGCCGATTATCCTGGGCAGCCACGATCCATTGCTCGACTGGGCGATCCGCCAGTCACGCTGCGGCCTGGCAAGCTACTATGACGGGTCGCTCGACGGGCTCGACCGCTTCACGCGGGGCGAGGGGGTTGCCGCGGGGTTGCACATTCATGATGCGAAATCAGATCGTTGGAATGTGCCGGCCGTGTCGGCGATGGCCGCAGATCAAAATGCGGTGCTTGTCACGTTCGCTGCGCGACAGCGGGGGCTGGTCTATCATGCGGACGGATTTGTTCCTGCCGGTTTGTCCGATCTTGCGGGCGGCCGTTTCGTTCCGCGTCAGACGACATCCGGCACGGAGACCCTGTTTCGCGAAATCGCGAAGAAAGAGGGGTTGGACCTGTCCCGCTTGAAACTTGCGGACGTGGCACGCACTGAGGACGAGGCCGTCGAGGCGGTTCGGCGCGGCAATGCGGATGTCACTTTCGGGCTAAAGGCCGTCGCGCAGAGCTACGGTCTGGAGTTTTTGCCCGTTATCGAGGAACAATTCGCTCTGATTGTGGACCGCAAATCCTGGTTCGACACGGCGATGCAAAAACTGCTGAGGTTCTGCGCGACCACGGATTTCGAGAGAAGGGCGCAGGCCTATGGCGGCTATGATACGGCGGAACTCGGCAAGGTGATCTGGAACGCCCGATAGCAACCTCTGAACGTCGGGAGCGTGGCGGCCGTGGCTCGCCGGGGTTGGTTTCCCGATCGCGGACATATCGGCCATATGAATGTCGGTGAGGTTGTCAGATGCCGTGAGATGACATCCATGTAGCTGCCAAGCCCAGATCCGCCCGGCGCCGTTCGGGCCGAGCCCAACGATGGACGCTGTCGGTACGAAGGCACGTCTCGCGCATCTCGCAGCCCTTGCGCCTAATCTGGACCGAGATCAGACCCCCGCGAGGAGCTTGATGATGGAGGCGACTTTCGTGTGCGCACGTCTGTCCAGCTCGTCTCGAATGTTCAGTATCAGCAGCGAGCAAACATCGACATCTGTTAGCCAAGCGACGGCTTCGTCCTGCAGATTGTGAGGTCGGTCAGCTCTGGATTTCGCATTCGCAGCGAACGGCATGTATGCGCGCTGCGATCACAGTATCGTGAAGGTAGAGCGAAGGTCCAGAATGGGCCGAAAGTAAGGCGCGCGCCTGTCCCGTGTGGACCTTCTGGACACGGACTCGGCGGCCCCAAATCGTGCCCTCGGGTGCTTTCGCTCACCCCTCCGCCGGTGTCACAGCTCGTTGATAGAGATGCCAGGTGGTATGGCCCAGGATCGGGAGGGTGACGATCAGGCCCAGGAAAGCTGGACCCAGCGACACCAGCATGGTGACCGAAATGATTGCGGCCCAGGTGAGCATGACCACTGGGTTCTCCGTAACCACACGAATGGAGGTGAGCATGGCGGACACGAAATCGATGTCCTCCCGATCAAGCAGCATTGGCATGGCGACGACGGTCACCGTGAAGAGAACGGCGGACAAGAACGCGCCTGCGACGGTGCCGATGGCCAGGAAGGTCCATCCCTGGGGCGTGAAGAGGACTGCGGTCAAAAATCCGTCAAGATCCGAGAAGGCGGCATCCTGCAGGATGATCGCCAGCCAAAGCCGAACCTGGTACATCCACACCCAGAAGACGAACAGGGTGACAAAGGCCATCCAACCCATCTCGCGTTTGCGTTGCCGGGCCATGACGGTGAGGATGTCTGACCAGCCGAAGCTCTCTGCCTTCTGCAACCGGCGGGACATCTCATAAAGCCCGGCGGCGGCGAAGGGGGCCACCAGCGGAAAGGCAACGACGGCGGGAATGGTCATCCAGATCATGTCGAGCCAGATCAGGGTCCAGATGAACAGGATGCCGAACATGGCGTAGAATAGGCCGAAAAAGCCGCTCATGACGGGACGGGCCAGAAAGTCGGAAACCCCGGCCTTCAGCGACGCGGTGATATCGCGTGCAGTTATCTTGTTGACCTTGGGCAGGGCCCGCGGCTGCGGCGTGACGTTGTCCGGAGGTGTGGCCCCTGCGGTCTTGGATGTCATGACATACTCCTCCCAAAGTATGAATCCGCATTGTTCCGTTTGCTAACAGAGCAGCGGAAACAGCCATGCCGTCCCAGGGTGGAAGTCTGCATCAGGTGGAGCACAAGGGCAAGGCGGGAGTTGGGCGGCCAAATCCGCAAAGCCGTTATCTTGCCATTATGCGACCCCGCGCGGCCACCGTCCCGGTGAGCTGGATCAGCCGGTCGGCCAGGGTGGATTTGCCATGGTCGATATGCGCGACGATGGAGAAATTGCGGATGCGGGAGAGGTTGGTCATGGACGGCCCTTGGGTGTGTGTTTCAACGGGATGTAGCCGAGAGGCGGGGCGGGCCACGGTTCGGTCGAAAGCCAGAAGAGGATCGAACGGCACATTCGAGCCGCGAGCAGGCCAAAACTCGACATCCATCTGAAAGTGGCTTGTGTGCGGAACGGTCGGCGTTAAGTTTCACCGCTGCGAGGGTTTATATGATGGTTACCAGCGAAAATGAGCTCCGGGTCTTTTTGGAGACGCAGCCGCAAGAGGTTTCGGTTGCGATTGCCTATCGTGCAACAATGCGGGTTTTACCGTTCGCCACGCGCGTGGATGGGTTTGAGGGTGCGCCGCATTTGACGCTAGCTAGCTTGCGGGCGGGCTTAACATCTGGGGTCATCGCGGCGCGATCTAGTCGGGATGTCAAACTCACAGCTTGTGCCGCCGCTAGCGGGGCGTCGATTGGTTTGTTTTTTTCCGGGCCAGTCGCTGGCTCGATCCGTGGACCTTCGGCGATCCACCTTTCTGCTCGAGCGGCGAGTCCGGCCGCGCGTGCTGCCGCCCGAGCCGCCCTTTGTGCGGTCGATAGCGGCGCTGTTGCCGATGCCTTCCGTGCTGCCGACGCCGCCGCTGTCGCGGCTTTTCCAGCTGGCGCAGTACTCACTAATGATCTCGCAATCGTTGCAGCGGACGCCGCTGCAACGACGGTTTTTCCCGCCGATGCCGTCGTCGCTTGTGTCGCTGCCGATGTCGCCCGCGTTGCCGCCAACGAAATGGATTCTCTTCGTCTGGCCGCGTTTCGCATCGACCTACCCGCTCCATTGAGCAACATCGTTACGCCGGTAACGCAATCGGTCGATAGTGCCCTAACCATTGGCGGTCCTTGGACCTTTTGGGCGAAATGGTATGACCGCGCGATGGCGGGCGATCCGTTGCCTTGGGATCTGCAGGAACAGATTGCGCTGATCCCGGATAAGGTCTGGGAGGCCGGGCCGGAGGCGGTGGCTGAGGAGATCGCGCGGATTGAAGCAGAGTTCGACCTGCGGCAGCGAATTGCTGAGCTCGAGGTCGATCAAGCCCTGATTAAGGAAAAGCGCCTTGGCATGGGCGGCAACAACCCACCCATCGAAATCGATGATCGAGAGACCGTTGAACAGGTTATCGTTCTTTGGGAAAGCATCAAGGGCCTTAAGGAAGAAGTCGACGCGGATGAGCCGGATACCGAGCGCGTCGCGGGCTTGATTGATCGAATCGCCGCCGCTCTAAGATTCATCATCGCTTGGTGCGGACGAAAGGCCGATCTGATGATCGATACGACGATCAAGTGGGGTGTGCCAGCCGCTGGTGGAGGTTACTTCTTTCTGAATCCTGCAAAGGCAGAATCCGTGTTGAAGGCTGCTCAGGCTTGGCTGCCGTTTCTCGCCCCTTGATGCGCAATGCCGCTGACGCGTCTTTGTGTGGGCCATGCGGAACAGTGGCGGAGCTGGCTGGATGCGCGGAGCGCCCGGGAGCAAGCCGAAGGCGCCGGGCGAGCGCCTGCCCGTTCGGTCGGGCTGGCGCTTCTGCAACCTCCGCTTTCTTCATAGGATGGAGGGGCTTGGCTGCCGTAAATCGACCCGCAAGACCGGTGCTGCGCCATCCCACGGGCAGGCCATTCGCCCGGCTTGCGTTGTGGTTAATCCGAAGGTCGGTTTGGAATCCGATGCGATTGTCGCTGGCATGCCTCTGGAAACCTGGGTTCCGTCTTTCGGCTCTCATTCCGCGATGCTATCGTCACTCGTTTCCGCTAGAGGGCTGAAATCATGCCCAAGACCATCTCCGTCCCGATCGCTGAAGTTTATGTCCCCGTCAAACGGGCCAAGACGTTGGAGGCCGATAAGGTCGAGGCACTGGCCAATGACATTCTGGAGAACGGGCAGACAACGCCGATCCGTGTGCGGCAGGGCAAGGGGCGGTATGTGTTGATCGAAGGGTATCATCGGTTGGAGGCGCTCAAGGCGTTGGGCGAGGCGGATGTCACCGCAAATATCGTCCACGCCCGGTTACATTAACCCACCGGCACGACCTCCCTCGCCACCATTTGCCTCAGCGAGAAGCTCGACCGGGTGGCGCGGATGCCGGGGACGTTCATCAGGCTGTGTTCGAGGAATTGATCGAAGGCCGTGAGGTCCGGGGCGACGACTTTCAGGAGGATATCGCGGGTGCCGGTCATCAGGTGGCACTCCACGACTTCGTCAAACCGAGCCACAGCACGCTCGAAAGCGCGGATCGTGTCCTGGCTTTGGCGGTCCAGTTCGACAAAGACAAAAACGGTTAGTGGGTAGCCCAATTTGGTCTGATCCACGCGGGCGGTGTAGCCGGTGATGATGCCCTCGGCCTCCATCCGGGCGATCCGGCGGGCGCAGGGGGTGGGTGTGAGGCCGACACGCTCGGCCAGGTCGATGATCGGGATTCGGCCATCCTCTTGCAATGTGGTGAGAATTCGTTTGTCGATGGCGTCCATGGCTGGAAATCTCCAAGGAATGGTCATCTGTTGGGGATAATCGCCAAAACCGGCGCATGCAAAGCTTATCTTTACCGACTATCCCTAATCTGGTCACGCTAGGCTTGGGGCAAAGAGGAGGTCCCCCATGAACGTCACAGCTATTGCCGCGCCCACCCATGAAGAGGTGATCCGGGTTGAAGACCGCGAAAGCGGGTTGATCGGGTTTATCGCCATTCATTCGACGGAGCTTGGGCCGGCGGCGGGCGGGCTGCGGATGCGGCACTATCCCAGTGAGGCGGCGGCGCTGGAGGATGTGTTGCGGCTGTCGCGCGGGATGACGTTCAAAAATGCGGCCGCCGATCTGCCGTTGGGCGGGGGCAAGGCGGTGATCATCGGCGATCCGAAGACGAAGACGGCGGCGCAGCTGCGGGCTTTCGCACGGGCAATCGATGGCGTTTCCGGGCGTTATTGGACGGCGGAAGATATGGGGATGAGCCCGGCGGATATGGCTGTGATGGCGGCGGTGACGCCTTATGTGGCGGGGCTGCCGGATGGCGATTTTGCCAGTGGTGACCCCTCGCCGATCACCGCGCGGGGTATTTTCAATGCGATCCGGATCACCGCGAAACATCGCTTTGGCAGCCCGGTTTTGGCGGGCCGTCATGTGGCGGTCCAAGGGTTGGGCCATGTTGGCTGGCATCTGTGCAAGCTGCTCCGCGCGGCGGGGGCGGATCTGACGGTGGCCGATATCGATGCCGCGCGTGTCGCCTGGGCGGCGCAGAGTTTTGGCGCGGCAACGGTGGCACCTGACGAGATTTTGGCGGTTGAGGCCGATGTTCTGGCGCCTTGCGCGATTGGCGGGGTGCTGAATGCCGAAACGATCCCGGCGCTCCGGGTGCAGGCCGTGGCGGGGGGCGCGAATAACCAACTGGCCACCGAGGCGGATGGCGCGGCGCTGCATCAGCGCGGCATCCTGTATGCGCCGGATTATGTGGCCAATGCCGGGGGCATCATCAATGTGGCGACGGAGATTCTGCGGATCGAAGACCGGGAGGGGTTTGTCAGCGAGAAGCTGACAGCGCTGGACGCGACGCTGGAGGCAATTTTCATCCGCGCGGCAGACCGCAGTGTGGGGCCAGATCGTGTGGCCGATGAGACCGTTGCCAGCAAGATGCAGAGGCCCCGGGCGGCTTGATGCGCGTCACGTGCCTGTCAGTTGAAAAATCATCCGTCTTGAGGCATTCTTGCGGGCAATGAGGCGGGCATCAGACCCGCGATTTGCGTGCAAGAATGAGGCTTCGAGATGAAGAAATTCGCCCTAGTGGCCGTGGCGCTGATGATGGCCACCGCCCCCATCGCCCCCCCGGTTTCCGCCAATGTGATCGAACGCGCCTGTAATCAGTCGGATCGCCGCGCCGCCAATCGGCAGCTTTGCAACTGTATTGGTACGGTGGCGGATATGACGCTCAACCGGTCGGATCAGCGCCAAGCGGCGCGGTTCTTCTCGGACCCGCAGCGGGCGCAGGACATGCGGACATCGGACCGCGCCAGCGATGAGGCGTTTTGGACCCGCTACCGCTCCTTCGGTGATACTGCTGAGGCGATGTGCGGCTGAGCCGCCCAGGCTTTCGCGCCGATCTCGATCAGATCCAGGGTCTCGTTGAAATCCCGCGTGTAATACGGGTCGGGCACGTCCTCGGGCGTGTCCGGCGAAAGGCTCAGATAAAGGGCCAATTGCGCGTGTGAACCGGCGGGGCGCATGGCGTCGAGATCGCGCAGATTCTTGCGGTCCATCGCTAGGATCAGATCGAAGGCGTTGAAATCATCCGGGCCGATTTGCCGTGCCCGTTGATCCGAAAGGTCGTATCCGCGTTTCAAAGCGGCCGCGATCATCGGGCCATAGGGCGGATCACCGATATGCCAATTGCTGGTCCCCGCGCTGTCGATCTCGATCCCAGGCAGGGTGCTGGCCAGGACGGCTTGGCCCGTCGGGGACCGGCAGATATTTCCCAGGCAGACACATAAGATACGGGTGGTCATCGGCCCCTCCTTTCGGGCAGGTTTGCCATGAAAGGGGCGCAGATGGAACGGATTGTCATTCTGACGGGCGCGGGGGTCTCCGCCGAGAGTGGTCTTGGCACGTTTCGCGACAAGGACGGGCTTTGGACGAAATATGACTTGGCCGAGGTCGCGACGCCCGAAGGGTTCGCCCGAAATCCGGCGCTGGTGCATGATTTCTATAACGCAAGGCGGGCCAATGCGCTGGATGCGGCGCCAAATGCCGCCCATGAGGCGCTGGCGCAGCTGGAGCGGGATTGGCCGGGCGAGGTGTTGTTGGTCACTCAGAATGTGGACGACCTGCATGAACGCGCCGGATCAAACCGGGTGATCCATATGCATGGTGCCCTGACCGGCGCGCTTTGTGCGGCTTGTGGGCACCGATGGCCGGCGCCGCGTGCGATGGCGCCGGAGGGTGCCTGCCCATCCTGCGCCAAACCTGCGACGCGGCCCGACATCGTCTGGTTCGGTGAGATGCCGTATCAGATGGAGGCGATTTACGAGGCGGTGTCCGTGGCGGATCTGTTTGTGTCGATTGGCACCTCGGGCGAGGTCTATCCCGCCGCCGGGCTGGTCGAGGAAGCGCGGATCGCGGGCGCGGAAACGGTGGAGATTAATCTGGAACCAACCCGCAGGCCGGGCCTGTTCGATCAGGTCTTCGCCGGGGCGGCCAGCACGGAGGTGCCTGCCTGGGTCGCGGCGGTGTTGCGGGGCTGAGCCCTGGCCTCGTAGGTGCGGCGCGCCATCGAAGATGGACCATAATGGCACGCCGCTATTCGACCGCTTCTCACAATGGCAGGGACAGAGCCACAGCGGCCGAAATTCCAACCGGATCAGCCGTCGGTGCCGTGGCTCATCGTGCCATGATCCATGCTGCCATGATCCTGGCGTTCCAGGTCGATCGGGATCATCATCGTCACCGGATCGGCATGTTCGAAGGTGATCGTGACTTCGACCTCTTCGCCATGCACAAGCGGGGCTGTCAGGCCCAGGAACATGATGTGATCGCCGCCACGGGCGAGCATATGCGTTTCCCCAGCGGCAATCGAAAAGCCATCTTCGACCTCGACCATGCGCATCACGCCATTGCCGTCTTCGATATGCGTGTGCAGCTCGACCCGCTGAGCGGCGTCGGACGTGGCGGAGATCACGCGGTCATCCATATCGCTATGGTTGGTGATCGCCATAAAGGCCGCGCCGGTTTGCGCCACGGCGCTGGCCGAGCGGGCATAGGCATCTTCAACGATCATATGGGCCTGAACAGTGCCAGGCAAGGTGAGGCCAAGGGTGATGGCGGCGGCAAGCGCCAGCGGTTTGATGGACATGAGATGTCCCTCCATACGTGCAAGTTTTGAAAACTGGGTTGTTGGGTGTCAGGCGAGATTCGCGGGCGGGTCGCGGGCCTGACCTCCGTGCACGGGAGAGGGATGGATCGAGAGCGCGTGTGGCGTCTGCGCCAGGCGGCGCGAGAGTCCGGTTGGTTCTGCGGCGGGACGATCGGTGCTGAGAGCCAGCGCGCCGATGGTGCAATCCGGGCAGACATGCTCGTGCAGGATCGGCTGGCCATCGGGGCCGATGGCGACCGTGACCTGCATACCGCCGAGGCAGAGAATCATCGTGCCATGCACCGCCATATCGCCGCGTGCCAAAGCCATGCTGACGCTGGTGAGCGACAGGATCAGCGCGAGGCTGAGAGCAGTTATGGAGCGGATCATCCGGTGCATGGGCATAGGTCTATGCCGAGCCGGGCGAAAATGGGAAGCGACAAAATGACAGCGGCCCCGCATCGGCGGATGCGGGGCCGTCTATCTTACCAAGATCAAGGCGATTAGGCGTCGGCCTGGGCCTTGGCGATCTCTTTCTTGATTTTCAACGCTTTGGGCGACAGCTCGCTGTCTTTCGCCTTCGCCAGGAACGCGTCGAGGCCACCGCGATGGTCGACGGTGCGCAGCGCGGCATTCGAGATGCGCAGCTTGAAACGGCGATCCAGCGTGTCGGAGCCGAGCGTCACTTCGCTCAGGTTCGGCAAGAAGCGGCGCTTGGTTTTGTTGTTGGCATGGCTGACATTGTTGCCAGTCATCGGACCTTTGCCGGTCAATTCGCAGACGCGAGACATGGGGCTACCCTCGGGTTTCAGAAACGGAAGGGGGCGCGTGACCGTTGTCAGCGCCCCGGAAATCTGAGCGGGGGATAAGGCGAGGGGGGCAAGGTGTCAAGCCGGGAATCGTTGGATTTGCGGCCTGACAGGGGGCGGATGCGCCGATAGGTTGGCGGCGATGGTGAAGGAAACCGAACTCTACCCGCCGGTGAAGGCGTATCTCGAAGCGCAGGGCTATGAGGTCAAGGCCGAAGTCGCGGGTGCCGATGTGGTGGCGCAGCGCGGGTCTGAAGGTGTTGTGATCGTCGAGTTGAAGACTCGGTTTTCGCTGGCGCTGTTTCATCAGGGCGTGGCGCGTTTGGCGGTCAGTGACGTGGTTTATCTCGCGGTGCCGCGGCAGACCGGGCGGGTGTTTCAGAAGGCTTTGGCGGAGAATGTTAAGCTGGCCCGGCGCTTGGGGCTGGGGCTTTTGACGGTGCGGTTGAAAGACGGGTTTGTCGAGGCGCATTGCGACCCGGGCCCCTATGCGCCGCGTATCTCGAAACCGCGCAAGGCCCGGTTGCTGCGCGAGTTTGCCCGCCGGGTTGGAGACCCGAACACGGGCGGCACACGGGGCGGGATCGTGACCGCCTATCGGCAAGATGCGCTGAATTGCGCGGCCTATCTGGCCCGCGAGGGGCCGAGCAAGGGCGCGGTTGTGAAAGCCGCCACGGGCGTCGAGCGGGCGACGACGATCATGCGCGACGATCATTATGGCTGGTTTGAGCGGGTTGAAACCGGCGTCTATGCGCTGACCCCGAAAGGGGCCGAGGGCCTAACGGCGTATAAGCTCGGCGGGGCTGACGGGCCTTAAGGCGGATCGCGCTCGGCCGGTTTGGCGTCTTGCAATCCGTCGCGCAGTTTGACGAGGAGCTTTTGCAGGTCGGTCAACTCGTCTGGCGTCAGGCCGGTCTTGTCGATCATGCAGGCAGTGATGTTGGGCGCTTGCTTCCGCAGGGCATCACTTCTTGCCGTCAGGTGAACAAAGACCTCTCGGCCATCCTTTTTGCCACGGTTGCGGGTCACATGCCCGAGCGCTTCGAGCCGTTTTACAAGCGGTGTCAGCGTGCTTGTCTCCATCTGCAATTGCTGCGCCAACTCGTTGATCTTCTGCCCGTCCCGCTCCCACAGCAAGGTCAGGGTGATGTATTGCGGGTAGGTCAACCCAAGGGCCTTGAGATACGGTGCATATGCGCGGTTGATCGCGTGGGATGCGGTATAAACCGCATGGCAGAACATATCCTCAGCATGAGTTGGAAGTCGGTCGGGTTTCAAACTCGGCTCCATCAGTTTTATATCGCACGCGATATAAGTTCTTGACATGACGCCTTGGGTCATTCAAGCCTCCGCAATATAAGTCGTGCACGATATATATCAGGGAGGCCGATATGTCCTGGCTACCAAGCTTGCTCACCGAAACCCCAGAGAAGGGCTATGATCTGGCGATCATGCTCTCGCGAATGGCGGTCAAGAAGACCCAGCCCGATGATGCCGCGCGTCAACGGATGCGGCCGGATTACGCCAATAACGCAGATAGTTTGACGGCGGCGTCTCATGTCGTGGCAACCAATTTTCAGACCGTCGCGGCGGCCAACAATTATTGGCGCCCATAGACGGGATCACCGCAACTTGCGGCAGGTCACTGCGTTGGCATCAGCACCACCTCGCGCACGGCGTTGCGCGGGTGTGCGTTCAGCGCCAGCATCACCGCCTCGGCCACGTCTTCGGGCTGTAGCTTCTCGGGTTTTGGCGCGTCGAAAAACGGTGTGTCCACCATGCCAGGCGCGATCACGGTGCAGCGTCCGCCCCAATCGGCCATTTCTTCGGCGAGATTGCCCGCAAAGCCGTGCACGAACCATTTTGTGGCACCATAGATCGAGCCTTTGACATGCCGCCGCCCGGCGATCGAGCCGGTCAAGACCATATGGCCCGTGCTCTGACGAAGATAGGGCAGCGCGGCTTTCGCGGTATAGAGCAGCCCCATGATGTTGAGTTGAACCAGGTCGGCCCATTCCGCCGGATCGCCAGCCTCGGTGCCAGGTGCATTCGCCCCCATGCCGGCATTGGCAAAGGCCGCATCGACAGAGCCAAACGCCTCTTGCAGGGCCAGAAGCGCCTGCTCTTGAGTCGCCAGGTCGGTGACATCGCCCGGCAAGGCCAAGGCCGCACCGCCAAGCTCTTCGGCCAAGGCGGCCACTTTGTCGGTGGAGCGGGCCATCAGCCCGACATTCCAGTCAGAGGCAACGGCGGCGCGGGCCGTTGTGGCCCCGATGCCAGTGGACGCACCGGTGATGAAAAGGGTTTTGCGGGTCATGATAAGGCTCCAATGGGTTGCAAGGCGGGCGCGCATGACATGAGATAGCGCCATGCAAACCACGTTTACAGTCCAGACCAAAGGCCCGGGACTCTATGAGTTTACCACCGAAGTTGCGGCCTGGGTGGCGGGGCAGGGTGAGGGCCTGCTGACGCTGTTCATCCGGCACACCTCCGCCAGCCTGTTGATCCAGGAGAACGCCGACCCTGAGGTGCAGACCGATTTGACGGCCTATTTCGACCGGCTGGTGCCGCCGTCTGACGACTCGTCGATGCACTATCTGACCCACACCTATGAAGGCCCTGACGACATGCCAGCGCATATCAAGGCCGCGATGATGCCTGTCTCGCTGCAAATCCCGATCTCGGGCGGTCGGTTGGCCTTGGGCACCTGGCAGGGGATTTATGTGGTGGAGCATCGCCGCCGCCCGCATCGGCGCGATGTGGCCGCGATGCTCCTGAAGGCTTAGTCGTCCAAGACGAAGGTCACCATCAGATTGACCTGATAGTGTTGGATGGTGCCATCGGATACCGACACGCGCTGCTCTTTGACCCAGGCGCTGGTCACATTGCGCAAGGTGGTGTTGGCGCGGGCGATGCCGTCGCGCACGGCGGCCTCGAAGCTGTCGGTGGATGTCGCGGAAATCTCTGTCACGCGGGCGATGCTCATGATCTGTCTCCTGTTGGCTGTTGAAGGGGGGTATTTTACCACTCAAGGCCGCTCCGTTGCGGGTTTTGTGCCGCAGTTTCGCCCCCCAAATCCTGTAGGGGCAATTCGCCTCTACCCAAGCCCTATGCATGCTCCTATAGTGCCTGTGGATAACAGGGCTGAAGACCCTATCAGGCAGAGTTGCGCTCGTCACTCGGGTGCGAAGGGATCAGAAAAGGGGGACGTGGATGCGCTGCCCGTTTTGCGGAAATGTCGATACTCAAGTGAAAGATAGCCGTCCGGCCGAGGATCATGTGGCGATCCGGCGGCGGCGGTTTTGCCCGGCCTGTGGCGGGCGGTTCACCACCTATGAGCGTGTTCAATTGCGCGATCTGGTGGTGATCAAGTCAAACGGTAAGCGCGAGGATTTCGACCGCGACAAGCTGGAACGGTCGATCCGCATCTCGATGCAGAAACGTCCCGTCGAGCCGGAGCGGATCGATCAGATGATCTCTGGCATTGTGCGGCGGTTGGAAAGCATGGGCGAGACCGATATCCCCTCGGGCACGATTGGTGAGATCGTCATGGAAAGCCTGGCCCGGATCGACACGGTGGCCTATGTCCGCTTTGCAAGTGTCTATAAGAATTTTCAGGCGGCTGATGATTTCGAGGAATTCGTGGCGGAGCTGCGCCCGCCCAGCACAACCGAAAGCTAAGCGATGACAACGGGCGAGGATGCCCGCTGGATGCGGCTCGCGCTGTCTTTGGGTGCGCGGGGGTACGGTCGGGTTTGGCCGAACCCGGCGGTTGGTTGTGTGATCGTGAAAGCGGGCCGGGTTCTGGGCCGCGGCTGGACCCAACCCGGTGGCCGACCGCATGCGGAGACGGAGGCTTTGGCGCAAGCCGGCGATGCGGCCCATGGCGCAACGGCCTATGTCAGCTTGGAACCGTGCGCTCATCAGGGGCACACGCCGCCTTGTGTCGAAGCCTTGATTGCAGCGTCGGTCGCGCGGGTGGTGATTGCCATGGCAGACCCCGATCCGCGCGTGGCGGGGAAGGGGATTGCGCGGCTGCAAGACGCCGGGATCGCTGTTACGACCGGCGTTTTGCAAGATCAGGCGGCAGAGGCACATCAGGGCTTTCTCAGCCGTGTCATGCGAGGCCGACCCGCGGTGACCCTAAAGCTTGCCACGTCTTTTGATGGACGGATTGCCACCGCCAGCGGCGAAAGCCAATGGATCACCGGGCCCGAGGCGCGGCGACATGTGCATGGGATGCGGGCGCGCCATGATGCGGTGTTGATTGGTGCGGGCACGGCGCGGGCGGATGACCCGAGCCTCACCGTGCGCGGGTTGGGCATGGCGCATCAGCTGGTGCGCGTGGTGTTGTCGCGACGGCTGGATATTCCGACCGATGGCGCGTTGTGGAATAGCCTGCCCGAGGTGCCGCTCTGGCTGTGTTATGGGGACGCGGCGGACCCGCAGGACAGGATGGCTTGGGCCGCGCGCGGGGCAGGTATGATCCCCTGTAAGGCCGGGCCCGGCGGGCAATTGGACGTGGCGGATGTGATGCAAGCGCTTGGGCGCGAAGGTTTGACCCGGGTGTTCTGTGAAGGTGGCGGGGCGCTGGCGGCGTCCCTGCTGGCGGCCGATTTGGTCGATGATCTTGTCGGGTTCACTGCCGGGATGGTTTTGGGGGCGGAGGGGCAGCCGGCGATCGGCGCGATGGGTGTGGCAGCGCTTGCTGAAGCGCCGCGCTTCACCTTGCGGCGCAGCCAGCCTGTGGGCGCCGATATTCTTCATGAATGGACCCGCGTGGCGCCCTAACGGCTCCCGCGTCGCCAGAGCCACGCTTGACCGGCAAACCAGCCTTGGAGTTTTGCCAAAGCGCGGAGGCTTGGTTTCCGCGCCAGACCCTCGCCCGAAGCGAGCCGATCCACCGCAACTTCGACTGGGCAGGGCAGGCCGGTGACCGGGTCGAGATAGCGCGGATAGGCGATGAGCGTGGCATGGGCCAGCGCGGCGAGTGACGGCTTGGCCTGCCGCCGGGCGGGCACGGGGCCGAGATCATGTGTGAGGCCCCAACCGGCATAAAAGGGTGTGCCCAAGACGGTGACGGGAACCCCGCGCAGGAGCGCCTCGAACCCCAAAAGCGATGTCATCGTCACGACCCGATCCGCGTGGGTCAACAGCGCCACCGGGTCTGTGTCATACGCCACGTGGTCAGCAAGCCGGGCCAAATCCTCCGCCGGGACGGTTCCTTGGCGCAAGCCTGCCTCGACATCGGGATGGGGTTTGTAGATCAGCATCGCCGGTGGGTGCAGGCGTTTGGCGGTTTCCAGAAGGTCAAGATTAGTTCTGACCTCGCCCGCGCCGAGCCGGATCGAGGCATCGTCTTCGACCTGCCCGGGCACCAAGATCACGGGCCGTCCCTCGGGGTCGGGCAGAGCGGGAGGCTGGCCGAGATTGTATTTGCTGAGCCCCAAGGCGGAGAGCCGCGCGATCAGGGCGTCGGCCCGCGCCAGGCGTTTGGCGGGCCAGGTTGCGGCCTCGGCGATCAGGTGTTCCAAGCGACTTTCCCGGGTCGGGTCGTAATAGATGCCGAGATCGTCCCGGACCAGGCTGAGCGGGGGCACAAGATCGGCCCCCAAGCCGCGGGAGCGCAGAAACCCGTCTTCGATCCGGGTCAAGGGGCGGTTGGCGGCGCGGCAGGCGTCGCGGAGCGCGGCGTCTTCGCGCCCGGCCCAGACCATGACCGGCTTTTCGGCGGCAATTGCCGCATCAGGGCTGTCCGCGAAGCTGAGTTTGGTCCCGCTGGCACCATAGAACTGCTGCAGATGTCCGCGTTTCCAGGCCCGCATGCCGACCGCGACATGGCCCTTGCGATCCGCACGCCAAGCGCGGGCCTGGGCTTCCAATGCGCCCAGAACATCCTCAAGCAGGCACAGCCTGTCGTGATAAGGATCGTACCAGTGCGGATAGAGGATCAGCGCCCCGGCGACGAGTTGTGCCCGGGTCAGCGCGCGCTGGCGACGCGGGATCGGCATCCGGTCGTCGCTGAGCCCCCATCCGGCATAGAAGGGTTGGCCGAACACCACGGGTTTGTGGCCCGCAAGGATCGCCTCGAACCCCAACTGGCTGGAGACCGTATAGACCGCGCGCGCACCTTCCATCAGCCGCCAGGGCGAAAGCGCCGCGTCGCAGAGGGTGGCCGTCTCGCCACCATCGCTCTGACCGAAATGCCCGTCGCGATGGCCGGATTGAGTCTCAGGGTGGGTCTTGATCACGATCTGGGCGCCGGGGTGATCCTCCTGCGCCCAATAAAGCATCTCGCGGAATGTGTCGGCATTGGCCCCGCCGAGCCGGATTGAGGCGTCGCCCTTGGTTTGGTCGATCACTAGAACATAGCCCGGCTTTGGCGGCTCCAGCTTAGGATCGACGGCGGCATATTTGGTCAGATGCGCGTCCGCCATCCGGGCCATTGCATCGCGCGCCCGGTCCATCAGCGCCGTGTCATCCAGCGGATGCGTGGCCAGCAGGTGTTCCAGATCCGAGGGCTGGGTGCTGTCGAAATAGGCGCCGCGCCGGTCGATCGTGAGGCCAAGCGGCGGCTCACCGCTGCGCCCCGGATGTAGGGAGCGGAGAAAGGCGTCTTCGACCCGGACCAGATGCGCGCCTGTGGCAGCGGCGGCCTTCTCGCCGCGCGGGGCATAAGGCGAATGGCCCCAAACCAGCACGTCATCCTCCGGCCCGGGTTTGCCGAGTTTCAACTCATAGCCTGCAAGCGTCAGAATGCGGCGCACCCGGGCGTTGGTCAAAAAGCCAGCGTTGAAATGAAACCCCCGCCGGTGGGTGCGTCCGGCGGGGGGCTCTTTGCTCGCTCCGGCCATCGGCCTGTCAGTCGCCGCCGAGGCTGCTGAGCGAGTTGGCCGTGCCAAGTGTACCAGTCAGCGCGTTCAGAGCTTTGCTCCATTGGGTGAACGGCGCTTCGGTTACATAGACAGTGTCGCCATCGCGGATCACGAAATCGCGGGCCTCGAACATGCCGGTCGGCGCGGTCAGGTCCAGCACATAGATCATACGCTGTGCCCCGATCAGATCGCTCCGACCAAGCACTTGGCTGGCAATTTCTTCGGGTTCATTACGAAGCACAAACACGCCGGTCGGATCAGCGAGGCTGGTGTTCAGCCCGCCGACGGTTGCAATGGCCTCGATGGCCGAGATCGTCTGGCTGTCGAAGGGAACGCGGGCTTGCTGCCCCGTGGCGCCAAGCGAGGTGAAGCTTCTGCCATCTTCCTCAACCAAAATGCGATCGCCGCCTCGCATGGCGATATCGAATTGCGGGTTTGAATAGAGGTCTTCGAACCAGATTGTGCCGGTATGGGCGCCCCGAACAACGGTGATTTGCGCGATGTCGGGTTCGACGGAGATGCCGCCGGCGGCAGACAACATACCGGTCAGCGTGCGCGTCGGGCGTTCGATAGGATAGATGCCCTGGCCACCGACGCCGCCCGCGACGGAGACCGTGGCCCCATCGCCCGCCGCGCGGCGGATGAGCACTTGTGGATCGGGGGTTTGTTCATCGAGATTGCGGGTAAGGATTTCACGCAGTTGATTGGGCGTATTGCCCGCGGCCCGGATACGGCCCGCATAGGGGACAAAGATAAATCCGGAACTGTCGACCGTCACCTCGCTGATTGTTGCGGCATTCGATCCGGCGCCGGCCAAAAGCCCGTCTTCGACGTTTTCATAGATGGTGAGATCTAACACATCGCCTGGCCGGATAACCTCGGTCGACACCGCGCCCGCGTTCTGAAACGCCTCGCTGAAGCCAAGCGCGGGGACCACCGCCGTGGCGGCGATGACGCGTTGGTTCACCTCAACAACAAAGGCATCGCCTTCGCGCTGCACCGATCCGGCAAAAATCTCATTCCGTGTCGGCCCGGATCGCGGCAAGCCACAAGACGCAACTATGGATACAACGAGCGATAGCGCGACCAAGCGCGCCCCTCGGGAAGCCAGTGATTTCACAGGTTTGGCTCCTTATTGCCTGAAACTGCCTCAGTTTATTTTTTTGTCACTTTAGCTTATCTGCGCAAACCGCGCTAGTGTTTGGTTTATTTCACGACTTGCAGGTGTTGCCGTGGGGCCGGTCGGCCCGCGTCGAGCGCATCGTAGGGGTCTTCCGGTGAGAGCATCATATCGACCACTTGGCGGAGGAGCTGTCGCCGCCCGCGCGATGAATAGAAGCTGCCGGTGATCTGTGAGGTTTCCAGAAGATAGTGCCGATAATCGCGATAGGCGCGACTGTCGGGGCGGTTAGGATTGGTGAAAAACGCCTCCATCGTCTGCGTCGAGACAAACTCGGGCTTCAGATAAACCGCCGTGCCAAAAGCTTTCAGGGGGAGGCCGCGCCAAAGCGCCTGCTGCGCGGCGGTGGAGTTCACCGTCACCGCGCTGCGAGCATCGTTCAAGAGCCGGGCCAGTTTGCCGCCACGGACATAGTGCACGCGGTCGGTCACCCCATGTTCGGCAGCAAGGCGGCGGATGTCTTGCCGGATCGGCACCCGGCCATCCTCAAGCGGATGGGCCTTGAAAACCAGGTGGTGATGCGCTGGGGCACCTTCGGCAAAGCCTTCGATCAGGACAGCGAGGAAGTCGGCCATCGTGTCAAACGGCCCATGGTCGCGGAAGCTTGCGTCATGTTCGAGTTGCAACAGTGCCAGGTGGTAGGGAAAGCCGCCGGTCTTGATCCGCCAGGTGGCTTGCACCCGATCGAACCAGAGAAATGGCATAAATGTGATCCGGCGCAGATAGAGCCAAAGCTCTCGGCCCACGGTGATGTTGCGATGCGGACGGAAATGCCGATAACGCATATTCAAGAACATCACGAACCAATGGTAGAGCGCGCCATAGAAGATATGCTGCCGCATATCTCCCCATTTTGAAGGCGTGTCGGGCAAATCCAGATCAAGCCGTTTCAGAGCTTTGCGCATTTGGGCTACCGAGGTGCTCATCAGCCGCGAATGCCCGTTCGCGCCGCCGCGTTCATAGGTGATCCAATAGGGGCGGAGATACCCTTCCTCGAAGACATGCACGGTCAGGCCGCGCGCTTTGGCGATGGTTACGGCTTCGGAATGGATCGGTCGGGTATCGCCATAAAGCACCAGATCGGTCACGCCTTTGTCCGCGATCAGGCTTTGCAAATGATCGGGCCAGTCCTCGACCGTGCCAGTATAGGCGATATAGCTCTCCCGGTGATGCCAGAACGCGCTGTCGCCTTGGTTGAAGCCGACGCGCCAGACATCCGCCCCCGCGGCACGCAGCATCCTGCCAAGCCGGTGGAAGAAGGGCCCATGTGGGCCTTGCAAGAACAGAAAAACCTTGTGCAACAGTCACTTTCCCCGAGCAAATGCTCTGATACCGCTTATCGTGTTGAAACAGAGTTGCATAGCGGTCTGGCCTGATGAGGGCGGGTTTTGGTCTGGATTAAGGCGGCCATGGCTTGCCGCCGATGCCCGCGCCCGTTAGGTGAAAAAGGGAAATGGAGGGCGCGTATGTTCACGGGCATCATCACCGATATCGGAACCGTTCAGGCGCTGGAGCATCGTGGCGATCTCAGAGCGCGGATCGGCACCAGCTATGACACGACCGGGATCGATCTGGGCGCTTCGATCTGCTGCGACGGGGTTTGCCTGACGGCGGTGGCGCTTGGCGAAGGCTGGTTCGACGTGGATATCTCTGCCGAGACGGTGTCGAAAACCAATATCGGCACCTGGGCCGAGGGACAGCGGATCAATTTGGAGCGGTCCTTGAAGGTTGGCGATGAGTTGGGCGGCCATATCGTCAGCGGCCATGTGGATGGTGTGGCCGAACTGGTGGGGATGGTGGATGAGGGTGACAGCACCCGGTTGACCTTCCGCGCGCCGGAGGCCTTGGCGAAATTTATCGCGCCAAAAGGCTCGGTGGCGTTGAACGGCACCTCGCTGACCGTGAATGAGGTGGACGGCGCGGAGTTTGGCATCAATGTGATCCCGCATACCAAAGAGGTCACAACCTGGGGCGATGCGGCGGTGGGCGGCCAGATTAATTTGGAGATCGACACGTTGGCCCGCTATGTCGCCCGGCTGCAGGAGTGGGGTGGGTGAAACCGGTTGTCACACTTTCCATCAATGATTGGAGCGAACAGCGGTGTGTCGATATTCTGCAGGCTGCGGCCGGGTTTTTCTGGTCGGAATGCCGCCGCGATCCGGAAGACGCCCATGGCTGGCGGCGTCTGGACCCGCCGCATGGGCCGTTTGCAGAGGAAGCCGAAGCGCTGGATGCGGCGCGTGCGGCAGTGGGATGGACGAGCGAGGAGGTCGCGCGATGAGCGGATTGGGTCATAATGGCGGGCCATCGATGGAACCGGGTTTCGGGTTTCGCAAACATGCCTGGGGCAAGGCGCGGAGAGAGCTGCTGCCGAACCTGCCGCTGCAGATCGTGCGCATCCGGGTGGCGCGGGCCAAACGCTTGGGATTGGACTACAAAACCTATGCCACGATCCGGGCGACCTCGGGGCGGGATATCGTCGGCTTTCTCTTCTCAGGAAACGCCTTGGAGTTGCGGCCACAGCGGATCGCGGTGCCGGAACGGTTGCAAGGCCGACTGGCCGGGCTGGATGGCGCGGCGGAGCGGGTGGTTGCGGTCTATGGGCCGTCGCATCCCCAGGCGGTTCTGGCCGCCAATCCCGGTCTGATTGACATGACGGCCCCGGCGCCCGGTTTCACCGAAAGCTGGGCGGCCATGCGGGACCGGATCAAGGCGACACTTCGCGAGAGCAACTTGCCCGCCGATGGCGTGGTCTTGGTGGCCGCGACAAGCGTGGAGCGCGAATGGTGCGGCGGCGGGCAGATGGCGGGCATCCTAACCGCGGATCGGTTCTTTCAGCCCGCCGCTTAGGGACGCAAACCAGGTTATGACGTCGTGTCCGACGGGTGTTTTGCCGGATCGGCCCCTGGTAAGGTGGCCGCCCCTGGGGTATCTGAGCCTCAACTTGGAGGAACCTGCATGTCTGACCCAATCCCATTCGAACAGCCCGGCCCTGTAGAGCAGGATTGGTCCGATGCGGTATCTTCGGTCGAAGAGATCATCGAAGATGCCCGCAATGGGCGGATGTTCATTCTGGTCGATCACGAGGATCGGGAGAATGAAGGCGATCTGGTGATCCCGGCGCAGATGGCGACGCCGGAGGCGATTAATTTCATGGCGACCCATGGGCGCGGGTTGATTTGCTTGTCGCTGCCCGGCGAGCGGATTGATGCGCTCGGCCTGCCGCTGATGTCGTCTTACAACTCGTCCCGCCATGAGACGGCTTTCACGATTTCGATCGAGGCGCGCGAAGGTGTGTCGACCGGGATTTCGGCCCATGACCGGGCTCGCACCGTGGCTGTGGCGATCGATTCCGGCAAAGGCGCAAGCGATATCGCGACGCCGGGCCATGTCTTCCCGCTCCGCGCCCGCGAAGGCGGCGTGCTGGTGCGTGCGGGGCATACCGAGGCGGCGGTGGATATCTCCCGGCTCGCGGGGCTGAACCCCTCTGGCGTGATCTGCGAGATCATGAATGAAGACGGCTCGATGGCGCGGTTGCCCGATCTGGTCGCGTTCGCGCAGCGGCACAATCTGAAAATCGGCACGATAAGCGATCTGATCGCCTATCGCCGCCGTCACGACAATCTGGTGAAGGTGCGCCAGGAGCAGACCATCGAAAGCGAGTTCGGCGGCGAGTGGACGCTTCGGATTTATACCGACGAGACGCAAGGCGCGGAACATATCGTGCTGATCAAAGGCGACATCACGACACCCGATCCGGTCTTGGTGCGAATGCATGCGTTTGACCCGATGCTGGATGTGATCGGCACGGGCGGCACCGGGCGGGCCGGGGAGTTTGGCGATGCCATGACCCTGATTGCCGAGGAGGGCAGGGGCGTTTTGGTGCTGTTGCGCGATCTGCATATGAAACTGACCGCGGAGCATGAGGTCTCGCCACAGACTTTGCGGCAATACGGGCTTGGGGCGCAGATCCTCTCCTCGCTTGGCCTGTCGGATATGGTGCTTCTGACCAACTCGCCGCAACCGAAAGTGGTGGGGCTTGAAGCCTATGGGCTGAATATTATCGGCACCCGCAAAATCTCGGAGATCGGATGATGGCAGGCCCGTCGCATTACGAATTGCCCCTGCCGGAATTTGACGCGCCGGTGAAAGTGCTGATCGTCATGGCGCCCTATTACAAAGACATCGCCGACGGGCAATTGGCCGGTGCGAAAGCGATGCTGGAGGCCGCTGGCGCAGATTATGAGGTGGTCGAGGTGCCAGGCGCGCTGGAAATCCCGGTCGCCATCGGCATCGCGCATCGGCAGTCGAATTTCGATGGCTATGTGGCGCTTGGCTGCGTCATTCGGGGCGAGACCACGCATTACGACACGGTGTGCGAGGAATCGAACCGGGGCGTGACGATGTTGGGGATGGCCGGGGCCTGTATCGGCAATTGCATCCTGACGGTGGAAAGCCACGAACAGGCGGCTGTGCGCGCCGATCCGGCGCAAATGAACAAAGGCGGCGGCGCGGCGGCGGCGGCGCTGCACCTCATCGCGTTGACGCGGGGCTATGGGAAGCCTAAAGGCGGCGTCGGATTCAAGCCGCGCGGTGAGAGCATTCAGATCGCGGGCGACAGCAAAGGGCCCACGACCGCATGACAGACCCCCGCCCGACTGGGCCAAGCCGAGACGAAAAACGCCAGATGAAATCCGCGGCGCGGCTTTATGCCGTGCAAGCGCTGTTTCAGATGGAGCATTCCGGCCAAAGCGCCGATCTGGTGCGGAAAGAGTTTGAGACCTTCCGGTTCGGCGAAGAGATCGAAGGCGACGCGATGGCCGAGGGCGACGTGGATTTGTTCCGCAAGCTGTTGGACGACGCGGTGGATTGGCAGGCCAAGATCGACCAGATGACCGACCGGGCGCTGGTGGCCAAATGGCCGATTGACCGGATTGACCCGACCTTGCGGGCCCTGTTCCGCGCCGCCGGGGCGGAATTGGTCGAGGGCGCAGCCCCGCCCAAGGTCGTGATCACTGAGTTCGTCGACGTCGCGCGGGCGTTTTTCCCCGAAGGGCGCGAGCCGAAATTCGTGAACGCTGTGCTGGATCATATGGCGCGCGAGGCGAAGCCCGAGGCGTTCTGAGCATCGCGGCCACGGGCCAGAGGTCGCGACAAAGCATCCCGCCGGGCGTCCAGCCGTTCCACAGGGCAAAAGGGCCCCCATATGAATGGGACCGTTGCAGTTGCCGAGGCCTTGCCGATGACCGGAGCATGGAAACGTATCAAAGCCGCCTATCGCTGGTTGGTGGGCGATGAGGATACCTTCGTAGACCTCAGCATGGGGTTTGCGCTGTTCACTGTGTTCTCCAGTGTGATGATGCTGACCGGCCATGACACACCCAAAACCGGGACCTTCGCCTATGTGCATCTGTTGCTGCGGCTTGGCATCATCTTCGGTGCGCTGGCGCTGTGGGATTTCGACGGCGTGAAGGCGGATGTCAAACGGGCTCTCACCCGGGCAAAAGCGTTGCCCCGGACCCGGCCCGGGCATGTGATTGCTTGGCTCAGGGGCTTGCCCGATCATCCTTTGACCTCTGCCTGTGTCCTGTTCACGGCTGTCACGGTTCTGCTCTGCCTCGTGCATATTCTCTTCGTGACGCAGTCTGTTGGTGGGCCGGCGCTCTATCTTGGTCTGATCTGGATGTTTGTGGGGCTCTATGCGGTGCTGCTCGTGTCGTTCGCGCTTAGGCAAGTGGTGCGGCGTTAGGGGTTTGAGTACGCGCGAAAAGGGCCGCCCGGTGTCCCGCGCGGCCCTTGGATGTCTTGCGCTTCGGATCAGTCGATCGGGACTTGGAACAGCGTCCGGTACATCAGCGTGTAGACATCTGTGCTGTCCATCAGCGGCTCCACCAGGTCAAAGTTGAACCCGGCGGTGCGCACCAGGATGCCGCCGGCCACATCGTTATAACCGACCCAACCGATCCCGAAGGGGTGTTGAACCCCATTGGCATCCGCGGGTGTGATGAAGGCATTGCCGAACTGCCCTTCGACGCCGTGCAGGATGCCGCCGCCGCGGGTTGAGGCATCAAGCATGCCGGGTTCATCGGCATGAACCACCTGCAAGCCGCCCGCATCGGAATCCGCCGCCATCACCAGAAGTGTGTCGGGGTTCTGGTCGAGGAAGTCGAGCATCACGCCGGTGGCTTCGTCGGCGCGGGCCAGCGCTTCCAACGTGCCTGCGGCGTTCATGTTGTTGGCGATATTGTCGGTGCCTTCCTCTTCGATCACCGCAAAGAACCCGTCTTCATCGCGGCTGATGATCGCCAGGGCGACGTCGCTCATTTCCGCGATGGTCGGCGCATCGGGCCAGTAGGTCGGCACGCCATCGATCTCGTTGCGGATCCATTCCTGGTCGTTGAACGTGTGGTTATGGGCGAAGACGCCGAGCACCATATCGGTGGTTTCGGTGTTCAGCGCCATCAGCTCGTCACGGTCATAGACCACTGTGTAGCCAAGCTCTTCGGCGCGCGAGATCAGGTTCACGCCATCGGTGCGTTCACCCATGCCGTGACGGCCTTCCGTGCCTTCGGGCAGCAGGAAACGCTCGCCGCCGGCCATGATCACCTGAGCACCCGACTCAATCACCGAGGCGGCGATCTCATGGGTGTTGCCGCGACTCTCATTGGAGGCGACGAAGGCGGCGGTGCCCGGCTCGGCGATATGGCCGGTTTGCACGAGGGCGACCGCGCGGCCAGCGGCCAGGGCTTCCTCGGCAATGGACATCTGTTGCCCAGAAGCGGCGGTGATCTCTTCGGTGCCGTTCAGGCCGAAGCTGTCCCCGATGACCTTTACACCATACGCATGCACAGTTGCCCCGCCGTGGGAGGTTCCGGTGACGCGATCGGCCATATGGCCGGTATAGACGCCGAGGCCCGGCAGACGGTCCCAGTTCAGTTCGCCATCGGGGCCGACGGTATGCATCCGCGCGGCGAGCCAGTGGTTCACGCCCGACCCATCAGGGTGAAAGAAGATGACATTGCCGGTTTCCTGGGCGGCGGCAGGGGCGCTGAGGCCCAAAGAGAGTGCGATGGCGGAGGCGCCGAGATAACCAAGTTTCATGATATTGCTCCCATAGGGTTGAGCTATTGAATCCGCTTTGGCGATAGGCTGGGCGGCGATATTGATGTGCCGGAGCCGTGTGAAAGAATTGCGACAGATCGCGGAGACGTGCCCAATGACCGCAGGTTTAGGAATTTCCTTTGCCCTTGTTAGGCGGGCCACTATGTTGACCAGTAGCTGCTGTTGAACCGCGAGTCCTGCTTATGCCCGATCACATCCGTCTCATCCTGCGCCATGCGTTTTATGGTTTCCTGGTGGCCTTGGCCTTTGTGGGGATGCTGCTTTGGTTCAATGTCGCCAATCTCTGGCATCTGGTGACGCATACAAGTGAGGGGCCAATTGCGGTTCTGATGCTGGTGGTGTTTTGCACGATCACCTTCGGGTCGGTGCAAATCGGCTATAAAATCATGTCGATGGGCGAAGAAAACGATGATGAGGACGGCGGCAAACGTGATGACCTGCCGGTTCTGGATCATGTCGCGATCCCGGTGCGGGTGGACGAGCGCCGCTGACCGCTTCCACAAGATCAAACGCAAAACGCCAGCCGTATCGGGCTGGCGTTTTGCGTTTGAAGTAGACGGGACCACGACAACCGTCGGGGTTTTCATTCCCGAGGACCTGTTAATACAGGTGGGCGCCAGGTAAACGGACCAGGATCCGCACAGAGCCAGCTCCCTCGGAGATGTGTAAGGCCACCGGAATCGTGCCCCATATGACGCGAAGAGCAGTGCCCGCCTGCTGAGGCAGATAAGCCTACGGGCGGGCTTGGGCAAGGGGCTAGGCGTCCGATGACATCGCTTTGCGGAATCGGACCAAGTGATCGTCCCATCCGCTGTCAAAGGCGGTGAGTAGCCCAAAGGACGCCGCGCCCTGCGGGATGCCATCATGCAACAAATGCAGTCTTGTGCCGGCTTCTATGGCCGTCAGTGTCCAGGTCACATCGGTCATCAACCCGTCCATTGGCCGGGCGGTGAAGCTATAGCGGAGCCGGTTTGGCGCCTCGGCCTCCTGCACCTCGCCCCAACAGAGCGGGTCGCCATCGCTGCCGCCCATCGCGAAAGGGCCGGGTTGATCAAGCGCCGCCTCGGGCCGGTGGAACCAGATCGCCAATTTCTCCGGGTCCGTCAGAAAGGTCCAGACATCGGCGGGCGGGGCGGCGAGGATCAAGGTTTTCTCAATTTGATGGGTGCTCATTGATGTTGGTCCTTTTCAACAGCTGATTTGAGGGCCGCGAGCCGGTCATCCCAGAAGGCATCGAAAATCTCGAGCCAGCTGTGTACGGCGCGAAAGCCGTCAGGATTGATGGCGTTGATCCGCTCGCGCCCCCGGGGCGTGATGGTGATCAAATCGCCCGCTTCCAGAATGCTCAGGTGCTTCTTGATCGCGGGGCGGGTCATGTCGAAGCGCTCGGCCACCGCGCCGATGGTCATCTCCTGTGCTTTAAGAAGCGCGAGGATGTCGCGCCGAGTCGGATCGGCGAGGGCGCGGAAGGCGGGTTGTGGAGTAACAGTCATCGGGGCTCTTAAAGTAATACCATTTGGTTTCGCAATTATGAAACCAAATGGTATTATGTCAAGTGCTATCCTTCTTGATTTTTGTTCACGTATTGTTCATGTTTGACTCATGCCCGACGATCACACCGCTCCAACGCTTCGCCCTGGTCAGCTTCTGGCGCGGGGCGTCTGCCGTCACCTGAGAACCCATGATTTTGCGGTGCTGGAAGAATTCACGCCGGAGCGCGGCAAGCGGGTGGATGTGATGGCGCTTGGGCCGAAGGGGGAGCTTTGGGTGGTGGAGTGCAAATCCTCCCGCGCGGATTTCACCTCGGACGGGAAATGGGAAGGCTATCTCGATTGGGCGGATCGGTATTTCTGGGCCGTGGATGAGGCATTTCCGACGGATTTGCTGCCCGAGGGCACGGGGTTGATCATTGCCGATGCCTATGATGCCGAGATTTTGCGCTTCGGGCCCGAGACCAAGCTTGCGGGGGCGCGGCGCAAGGCGCTGACGCAGAGATTTGCGCGTCACGCCGCGCTGCGCTTGCAGGGGATGCGCGACCCGGACGGGGTTATCTGACTGAGGTCTTACTGCGCTCAACCCGGTTTAGCGCCAAAAGGGTCAGCGGCGGGCCAAGCAGTTCGAACACCACCGTTGTGCCGACCGTCAAGGTCATGATCACCGGGGCAAGCTCTGGGAATGTCTCGGAGGCCACCAGCGCCATGCCGACCGCCACGCCGGCTTGCGGCATAAGGGCGACCCCGAACCATGGCCGCTGCGCCCGCGCCGCGCCGCCCAGTTTCGCCCCCAGCCAGCCGCCGAGGATGCGCGCCACGATGCGCAATACGACATATGCCGCGCCAAGCGCGCCGATTTCGGCCAACATGCCCAGTTCCAGCGATGCGCCCGCCAAGATGAAAAACAACAGCATGAAGGGCCATTGCAGGTTTTCGATCTCATGAAAGGCGCGTTCATGATGCCGGGCGCGGTTGGCAACGATGGCACCGGCCACCATTCCGGCCAGCAAGAAGGACACATGGAACCAGATCGCGAGACCAGCGGTCAGGCACACTAGGCCAAGCGCCTCGGTCTGTTGTGGTTCGCCGCGTTTCAGACGGCCGGTTAGATAGGCGGCTGGCAGGCCAAGCGCTGCGCCGAGCGCCAGCGCGCCCAGGGTCTCCCGCGCGGCCCCCAGAAGGATGCCATCGCTGCTCTGCCCGGTCCATTGTGCTGCGAAGACAAGGATGAAGCTGAAGACGATCAACCCCCAAGCATCGTCCACGGCCACGATACCCTTGAGCGTGTCCGGGAAAGGGCCGGTTTGGCCGGATTGGTGGATGATGTCTTGCGTCGCGGCAGGTGCCGTTGCGGTGGCGATGGAGGCCAGGATGAGCGCCGTCGCCGGTGCCAGCCCGGCCCAGATCAACCCGCCGCCAACGATAATGAGAGTCGCCGTGACGATTGCGCCGGAGACCCAAAGGATCACCCGGCCGTTTTGCAGCATTTTCTGGGCGGTGAAGGCGTTGCCCATGACAAAAGCGACCATGGTCAATGCGGTGACGGAGAGAAACTCGAACAGCGCCTCGAATTCGCGCGGGATCAGGTCGAAACCGGAGCGTCCAGCGATCAGCCCGACCGCCAAAAGCAATGTGACGCGGGGCAGGCGGGTGCGCCGACCGATTTCATCGGCGGCAAGACCGGCCAGAAACAGACCGCCCAGGGTGAGAAAGGTCAGCGCGAGATCCATCTCGGCAGCCTAGGCGCAGCCTTTTCTCTCCACCTTGACGGGGATCAAGTCGGTGCTTGGCCTATTTGGCCATCTTTCTGGCGGCTTCGGCGGCGGCACGGAGTTCGTCGGCGATTTCGAGCGCCTCTTCCGGGTCGAAATCCAATGGCAGATCGATCCCCTCGGCCTCCACATAGATGCGGACCATGCCCAAACTGGTTGGGCCGATCTGCAAATTCGCGGCCAGGTCGCTTTCTTTATTGATGCTCATGAGCGGGTCTCCGCGCTTGGGTGCGGCGCTCCAGGTAGCCCCTTGTCGAATCCCGGGCAAGAGGCAAATACTTGCCTTAAGCAAGTTAATGGAGCGCCGTGATGGATGAAATTGACCGAATCCGAGCCTTTAACCGGGCCCATACACGCCGTTTGGGCCTCCTGCGCCAGGGGTATTTGGAAGCGGGCCTCAGCTTGGCGGAAGCCCGCGTCATTTTTGAGCTGGCAGACGGGATCGGCTGGACCGCCGGTGCGCTGTCGCAGCATCTCGGCCTGAATGAGGGGTATCTGAGCCGGTTGCTGAGCCGGTTGAGCAAATCCGGCTTGGTGGAAAAGACGCGACATCCGCAGGACGGCCGGGCCCACATCCTGGGGCTGACCCGCGATGGCCTGATCCGGGCGGCGGAGCTGACGGCGCTGTCTCGGGCGCAGATCGAAAGCTGGGTCGATGGCATGCCAGAGGCGGAACTGGACCAACTGGTGGCGCGGATGGAGGCGGTCGAGGCGAGCCTAGCCAGGCAATCGGCGCCTTTGCCCGAGGTGGAACTGCGCGATTTGGCGATTGGCGATGCGGGTTGGTTGGTTGAGCAGCATGGCGTTCTTTACGCGCGTGATGAAGGGTTTGACGCCAGTTTCGAGGCGCTGGTCGCCGAGATCCTGGCCGATTTCATCCGGCATCGCGACCCGGCGTGCGAGCGTGGATGGATCGCCTGGCAGGATGGGGCGCGGTTGGGTTCGATCTTCTGCGTGAAAGGGCCGGAACCGGGCCTGGCGAAGCTGCGGATGTTCCTATTGTTGCCCAAGGCGCGGGGGCTGGGCTTGGGCCAACGCTTGCTGGACACCTGCATGAGCTATGCGCGCGCAACAGGGTACCGGCGGATGGTGCTCTGGACCCATGAGAGCCACGAAGCGGCCTGCGCGCTTTACCGCAAAAACGGGTTCTCTCTCGACAGTGCGGTGCCCGTGACGTCGTTTGGCGTCGATCTGGTGGAGCAGCAATGGTCGATTGACTTGGCGGGCTGAAGTCTTTTCTGTCCCCAAGAAGCGGTGTTCCGACCAAAACGCGATGGCCACCTGAGTGGAGGTGATCGCCGCCGGCCGGACTATGATCCGCTATCGTCCAGCGGTGTTTTCACCAGGAGCGACAGCTCTTGCGAGGCTTCGCGAAGCGCGTCGATATAGGTCAGGGCTTTGTCGATATCGAACCGCTGCCGGGGGGCGTGGAACGACAGTGTCGCCATCAGCCGCTCATTGGTATCCAGAATGGGCACCGCCAACGCGATCATATCGGTCATGAACTCTTCACGGTCGAGCGCGTATCCCTGTTGCCGAACTTGGTTGATCTCTCGGCGCAGGGTCGCGGAGTCGCTGATGGAATTCGGTGTGTGTTGGGTCAGGTCGCTGGCATTGATGAAACGCCGGAAGTGGTTGCTGGCCAGCGAGCTGAGATACATCTTGCCGCTTGCGGTGCAGTGAAACGGCACGCGCGTGCCTTGCGGCAACTGAATGCGGAGTGGCCATTCGGTCTCGACCCGCTCCAGATAGATCATCGCATCGCGGTCTGGGAGCGCGATGTTGCAGGTTTCGCCGATCTCCTTGCTAAGCCGTTTCAGGATAGCCTGCCGCGCCGTCCGAATACGCAGGGATGAGAGGATGCCGCCTGCCAGGGTTCGGACCCTTGGGCCGGGCGAATAGGTCCGCCCGTCCATATCGCGTTGCAGGAATCCCTCTTCCTCAAGGGTTGCGAAGAGGCGATGGATCGTCGGTTTGGGCAGTTCCAGCGCGGCATTCACCTCGGTCGGCGTTACCGGAACCCCGGCTTTCGCCACCTCCTCCAAGACCATCAGAAGCCTCAGATTGGTCGGTATCGTGTCGCGCGGGCTGTCGCCGTCCATTTTCGCCTCTTCGTCTTAGATCCCCGGCAGTAGCACCGTTGATAGCGATGGCACCAGGGCCACGATGATCCATACGGTAATCAGCGCGACGAGATAAGGCCAAGTGTAACGGAGCAATCGGAAATATGGCACGCCTGTAACGCCAGACGCGACATAGAGGTTGAGCCCGTAAGGTGGCGTGATGAAGCCGATCGACGCGCCGACCAGGAAGATCACCGCAAATTGCACTGGCTCCACGCCGACGGAATGGGCGATGGGCGCCAGGATCGGGGCGAGGATGATCGTCACCGGCAAGCTTTCCAGCACCATGCCGCAGACAAACACAATCGCCATGGCGGTGAACAAGATCGCGTAATAGCCGCCCATCGACGTCACGAAATCGCCGATGATCTGTTGCGCGCCGAGGACCGACAGGATCTGCTGCATCACGACCGAAACGGCGATCAGCGGTGCGAGGATGCCGGTGATCTGCGACGAGCGCATGGTGATCGAGGGCAGTTCAAGCGGGCTGAAGCCTTGGACGACCAGCATTTCGACCGTGGAGCGGTTTTCAACCGGTCGTGCCTCGGTGCTGCCCATCAGTTTGTGCAGCGGCAAGCAGATGAAGCCCACCAACACGCAGAACCCAACGGTCACGCCTGCCGCCTCGGTCGGGGAGAACTTGCCGGTATAGATGCCCCAAAGCACCAGGCCGATGGCGAAGAAGCCAAGCCATGCGCCGACGCCGGTTTTCAGAACACGCAGCGGGCTGAGCGGGATCAGATAGCCCCAGCCATTCATGAAGCAGATGATAAAGCAGGCAAGCATCATCGCCAGAACCATCAGCGACCCTGGGATGATCCCGGCCACGAAGAGATCCGAGATTGGCAGGTTCAGAAGGAAACCATAGACGATGAAGATGATCGACGGCGGGATGATAATCCCGACCGTGCCGCCGGCCGCGGCGGTCGCCGCCGAGAAGCGCTCGTCATAGCCACCTTTGACCATTTCGGGATGCAACATGGAGCCGATCGTGGCCGTGGTGGCCGAGTTTGACCCCGAGATCGCCGCGAAGAGCCCGCAGGCGCCAAGCGCGGCCATGGCAAGCCCGCCCCGAATCCAACCGAGGCAAGCATAGGCGAAATCCGAGAGCCGTCGCGCGATGCCAGAGCGGTTGATCAAATCACCGGTCAGGATGAAGAGCGGCATGGCGAGAAGCGCGAAGCCGTCGGTAAACACGTCCGACAGCGCCGCGCCGATATTGTCGAGCGGCAGGCCAAGGACGAAGGACATGCCAATGACCCAATAGCCAATCACCAGAAAGACCGGCGTGCCCAGCATGAAGAGAATTGTGACCCCAATGGAGATCAATGTGATGATGGTTCCGTCACTCATATCAATCGGCTCCAATCACGGCTTGCTCGATGAGGGTGTTGCCCTCTCGATAGTTCTTGAGATCGATGAGCCAGTTCTCGATCACCCGACCGACCAGCATCAAGAAGCTGAGTGGAACCGAGACTAGGAACCACCATTGCAGGATATTGTCGGTGCCCAGCATGATCTGGAAATTCGACGCGGAGTTCGCAACCAGGCGGGATGACGTTACCAGAACGACCCAGGAGAAGCCGATCCAGAGCAGGGCATCCATCGTCAGCGCCGCGAACTGTCCGGCGCGCGGCATCGCTGAGCGGAATTCGGCAAAGGCCAGATGGGTGCGCAGTTTGACGTTATAGCTGCAGCCGACCCAGGTCATGATCAGGAACAGAAAGGGCGGGATCGTGGTGGACCAGGGTGCCTGCTCGCCGATGGTGAAGCGGCGGATCACCTCGACAAAGATGATCGCGCCGATCATCAGATAGGAGGTCACCATGATGGTGGGTTCCAGCTTGCGCTCGACCCAAGGGATAAAGCGATAAAGCAGATAGAAGATCAGGCCACCAAGCAAGGTGGCCAAGAGCCCAACGGGCCAAGCCGCGGGCGTCCGCAGCGCTTGGCGGATCATCCAGGCATCATTGGCAAAAAACGCTGAGAATATGTCGCCTGCGCCGGCAAACCAGTCAGCCATCTGCGGCCCCTCCCTTTTGACACGTTTAATCTTAGATCGGCCGCCTCATTTTGTGCGGGAGGCCGTTTCTTGGTCAGGAGGGCGGCGCGGACCGCCCTCCCATATTGCGATGTTAGGCCAGGATCAGGCCGTGCGCCACCAGCGCCGCGGCTCGACATTCTCGGCGCGGGTATCTGCCGGGATCTGCCGCGCGATGTCGTAGATTTCCTGGTAGGTGTCGATGCCACCCGCCCAACCGTTGAGGCGTTCACGCCACTGTGCCCAGGGTTCTGGGTTGAACTCGGGCGAGCACATCTCTTCGGCCATCCGGATTTGATCGTCGGGCAAGAAGGCCGGACGCACATCGTTTTCGGCGAAGATCGTGCCGGGCAGCACCGGATCGGAGAAGCCGACGGTGTTGACCAGCGCGGCCTCGTTGGCCGCCTGCACATGGACCTGCGCCAGATAGGCGGATTCCATGATTGCATCTTGCAGTTCGCCCGACATCGCGTCGAATTTCTCCGCCGACATGCCGGTATGCTCGGTGCCGCAGAAGAATTTCAGATCGACCGACTGGCTGACCACCGGCGACATGTTGGCGTACGCCACGGCCGAGGCCCAAGTCTCTGCCCCGTCGATCAGGCCTTGGCGCAGACCGTCGAGGGTCTCTTCCCAGGCAATCGGTGTCGGGTTCAGGTTCAGAAGCTGCATGGCGATCCGGCCAAGCTGCGTGCCGGTAACCCGGTTCCGCGTGCCGAAGAGCTCTTCCAGCGAGGTTACCGTTGGGCGGTCGGCAAAAGACTGACCAAGCTGGATGCCGCGCAGTTCTGCGTGGCTGAACAGGAACTTCACGCCATGGCGCTGTTCCAGAGGATCGCGCAAGAGGCGCATCGAGTCCGGGCTGTAGAGGAAATGATACTGATCCGCGCGCGAGCGGAACATATACGCATAATCCAGCACGTTCAGATACGGCGCGGCACCAGCGGAGTTCTGGGTCGAGGCGGCATACATATCCACCACACCAAGTTGGGTTTTCTCCAGGCAGTTCAACTGGCCGCAGATCTGGTTATCGCCGATAAACTCGATCCGGATCGCCCCGTCGGTCCGCTCCTCAAGGTCGCGGGCGAATTCCAGAACACCGGCCCGCTCAATCAACAGGTTTCGCGCATTGAAGCCGGAGGCCCCGAGGGTGAGCTGATGTTCGGGCTCACGCGAATAGCGGCGTTCATAGGTCGATTCCACTGCCCGCGCGAGCGACGGCAGCGTGATGGCACCAGTGAACGTGGCGGCCCCCATCACAACGGATGACATCCCATATGTACTTGTCAGTTTGAGCAGATCCCGACGCGAGATCTGCTGAAGGACTTTTGCAGCCTTCATGTCCTCTTCCTCCCTATTGCGCAAAAATGATACTTGCGGTCTCAATATTGCTCATTTTATGTTCGGTCTGGCAAGGAAAATCTTTCTTCTGCGCAAAGGATAGGCAGGGAGTCCCAAAAAATGTCTGATATATCAGCAGATTATGTGATTGTCGGGGCGGGCTCTGCGGGCTGTGTTTTGGCGAATCGGTTGTCTGCCGATCCGTCGATCAAAGTGGTGCTGCTTGAGGCGGGCGGGCGTGACTGGAACCCTTGGATTCATATTCCGGTCGGATATTTTAAGACGATGCATAACCCGTCGGTGGATTGGTGTTACCGCACCGAACCGGACCCTGGTTTGAACGGACGGCAGCTTGATTGGCCGCGCGGCAAGGTGCTCGGCGGATCGTCGTCGCTGAACGGGTTGCTCTATGTCAGGGGGCAGCCGGAGGATTACGACCGCTGGCGGCAAATGGGCAATCCGGGCTGGGGCTGGGACGATGTTTTGCCGCTTTTCAAGCGTTCGGAGAAGCAAGAGCGCGGCGCCGATGAGTTCCATGGTGATCAAGGGACGCTTGCAGTCTCCAATATGCGGCTGCAACGGCCGATCTGCGACGCTTGGGTCGCGGCGGCGCAGACGGCGGGCTATCCGTTCAATCCCGATTACAACGGGGCGTCCCAAGAAGGCGTCGGCTATTTCCAACTGACCGCCGAGAAGGGCCGCCGCTGCTCAAGCGCGGTTGCGTTTCTCAAACCGGCGCGGGGGCGCCAGAACCTGACCATCTTGACCCATGCGCAGACGCAACGGGTTCTGATCGAAGATGGCCGTGCCACGGGTGTGGTCTATCGCGACAAATCCGGCGCAGAACAGATCGTGCGTGCCAATGCGGAGGTCATCCTGTCCTCTGGCGCCATTGGCTCGCCGCAAATCCTGATGTGTTCTGGCATCGGGGAGGCGGATCAGTTGCGCGATCACGGGATCGATGTTCTGCGCGACAGGACGGGCGTGGGCAAGAACCTCCAGGACCATCTGCAAGCGCGTCTGGTTTTCAAATGCAATGAGCCGACGCTAAACGATGAGGTGCGGAGCCTGTTCAACCAAGCGCGTATTGCCCTAAAATACGCCATGTTCCGCTCCGGCCCGATGACGATGGCCGCAAGCCTCGCCACTGGGTTCTTGCGCACCAGCGACCATGTGGAAACGCCTGATATTCAGTTCCATATCCAACCCTGGTCGGCGGATAGCCCGGGGGAGGGTGTGCACCCATTTTCGGCCTTCACCATGTCGGTTTGTCAGTTGCGTCCCGAAAGCCGGGGTGAGATCCGCTTGGCTTCGCATGATCCAGGCGTCTACCCGAAAATCCACCCCAACTATCTGGCGACCGAGACCGATTGCCGAACCATCGTTGAAGGCGTCAAGATCGCGCGCAAAATCGCCCGGCACGCGCCGCTCGACAGCAAAATTGCTGAAGAGTTCCGGCCCACTGCTGCGCTTGAGATGGACGATTATGCGGGCACGCTTGATTGGGCACGGAATAACTCGGTGTCGATCTATCACCCAACGGGCACCTGCAAGATGGGCAGTGGCGATGACGCGGTCGTCGATGCGCGGCTCAGGGTCCACGGGATTGATGGTCTCCGCGTCGCCGATTGCTCGATCATGCCCGAGATCGTCTCGGGCAACACCAACGCTCCTGCGATCATGATCGGCGAGAAAGCCTCCGATCTGATCCTTGAAGATCGCCGGGCGGGTGCCGCCCGTCCGGTTCACGCCTAACCCCGAAACGCGAAGGAATACGCCAGTGAAAATGACCACTGAAGAAGCATTTGTGAAAGTCTTGCAGATGCAAGGGATCGACAATGCCTTTGGGATTATCGGCTCGGCGATGATGCCGATCTCTGATCTGTTCCCGGCGGCGGGGATCAAGTTCTGGGACTGCGCCCATGAAACCTCTGGCGGGATGATTGCTGATGGCTACACCCGCGCCTCGGGCAAAATGTCGATGGCGATTGCGCAGAATGGGCCGGGCATCACCAATTTCGTGACGCCGGTGAAGACGGCCTATTGGAACCATACGCCGATGCTCTTGGTCACGCCGCAAGCGGCCAACAAGACCATCGGGCAGGGCGGTTTCCAAGAGATCGAACAGATGAAGCTGTTCGAGGATATGGTCTGCTATCAGGAAGAGGTGCGCGACCCCTCGCGGATGGCCGAAGTGCTGAACCGGGTGATCGAGAAGGCCTGGCGCGGCTCGGCGCCTGCGCAGATCAACATCCCCCGCGATTACTGGACCCAAGTGATCGATATCGACCTGCCGCAGATCATCCGTCTGGAACGCCCGCAGGGCGGCGAACAGGCCGTGGCCAATGCGGCGAAACTGCTCAGCGACGCGGCGTTCCCGGTCATCCTGAACGGGGCCGGTGTGATCCTGTCGGATGCGATCGACGCCAGTGTGAAGTTGGCCGAAGCGCTTGATGCCCCCGTGGCCTGTGGTTATCAGCACAATGATGCCTTCCCTGGCTCCCATCCGCTGGCTGTCGGCCCGCTTGGCTATAACGGCTCGAAAGCGGCCATGGAGTTGATCCAGAAGGCCGATGTGGTTCTGGCGCTCGGCAACCGTTTGAACCCCTTCTCGACGCTGCCGGGCTATGGCATCAACTACTGGCCGACCGAGGCCAAGATCATCCAGGTGGATATCAACTCCGACCGGATCGGCCTGACCAAGAAGGTCGATGTGGCGATCCAAGGCGATGCCAAACGCGTGGCCGAGCAGTTGCTGGAGAAACTCGGCACCGGTGCGGGCGACAAGGGCCGCAAACAGCGCAAAGACTTGATTGCCATGACCAAATCCCGATGGGCGCAGGAACTCTCCTCCCTCGACCACGAAGAGGACAATGACGAAGGCGTCACCTGGAACGAGCGCGCCCGCAACCGTCAGCCGGATCGGATGAGCCCGCGCCAAGCCTGGCGTGCGATCATGTCGGCGATGCCGAAAGACGCGATTATCTCGTCCGATATCGGCAACAACTGTGCCATCGGCAATGCGTATCCGAGCTTCGACAAAGGCCGTAAATACCTCGCCCCTGGGCTGTTTGGCCCCTGTGGCTATGGTTTGCCGGCGATCCTCGGGGCGAAGATCGGCTGCCCGGACGTGCCAGTGATCGGCTTTGCGGGCGACGGGGCATTCGGGATTTCGATGAACGAGATGACCGCCTGTGGCCGGGGCGATTGGCCGCCGATCACCATGATCATCTTCCGCAATTACCAGTGGGGCGCCGAGAAACGCAACACCACGCTTTGGTTCGAGGACAATTTTGTCGGTACCGAGTTGAACGAGGGTGTGAACTACGCCGAGATCGCCAAAGGCTGCGGCTTGAAAGGCGTGCAAGCCACGTCGATGGAGCAATTGACCGAGGTTCTGAACACTGCCGTCAAAGAGCAGATGACAGAGGGCGTCACCACCTTTATCGAGGTGGTGCTGAACCAAGAGCTGGGGGAGCCGTTCCGCCGCGACGCGATGAAAAAACCCGTCACGGTGGCAGGGATTTCCGCCAGCGATATGCGTCCGCAACAACGGGTCTAAGAAAGCGTCAAAATGATCCCAGGAAACAACCTGCCTGCGTTCCTCCAGAATTTGGGGGAGCGCATTAAGCCGCTATGGCCGGGCATTTTGGTGGCCGCCTTGGTCGCCTTGGCGGCGCAGTTTGTGGCCGAGCATTACGGCGCGCCAGCGATGTTGATGGCGCTGCTTTTCGGCATTGCGCTGAATTTTCTGGGTGAATCTGGCAAAGCTGCCCCTGGGATTGCGTTTGGCGCCCGCACCGTCTTGCGGTTTGGCGTCGCGATCCTGGGCGCGCGGATCAGCGTGGAGATGCTGATGTCGCTTGGCTGGGGGATGATCGGCCTCTTGGTTCTCGGCACTGTGGCGACGATCATCTTCGGCGTGGTCCTGGCGCGCTTTATTGGCCAAGGGCCGCGCTTTGCAATTTTGACAGCGGGTGCTGTGGCGATCTGTGGCGCGTCGGCCGCCATGGCGATTGCGGCCGTTTTGCCAAAGGACGAAAAGTCCGAGCGAAATCTGTTATTTACCGTTCTGGGTGTCACGGTTTTGTCGACCGTTGCAATGATCGTTTATCCCATCCTCACCAACTGCCTTGGCTTCGACGATGTCACCGCAGGGGCGTTTATTGGGGCCACTGTCCACGATGTGGCGCAAGTGGTCGGTGCAGGGTTCTCGATCTCGGATACCGCCGGCGAGACCTCGACATTGGTTAAGCTCATCCGTGTGTCTTTCCTGGCCCCGGTCGTGGTTATCATCGCGCTTGTCTGGCGCCAAAGCGAAGCCGAGACAGATGGTCATCGCCCACCGATCATTCCCGGCTTCGTGCTCGGCTTTTTGGCGCTCGCGACATTGAATTCCTTTGGAGTGATCCCGCCGGTTATCGGCGGCTTTCTCGCCGCGCTGTCCAGTTGGGCGCTGCTGACAGCCATCGCCGCGGTTGGTATGAAGACCGATCTCAAAAATGTCCTGCAAGTGGGGACCGCGCCGATCGTGTTGATCTTTGCCGAGACCCTGTTTCTGGCGGCGCTTGTCTTGGCGGGTATCAGCTTTCTAGAACTCTCCTGATAGGTCGCGTGCAGCGCCGCGCCGACGCCGGAGGGTGCCACGTAGTACGAAAGAGGGTCGCCAGAACCAGGTTTCCATTCCTGGCGAAGTCGGCGGCTTAGTTCAGGCGGTCTATCGCGACGGAGAACCCGGTGAGCGAGAGGTCAAGCTGTGTCTCGTCACCGCTGCTCGACTCCATCACGACCGAGAGCGTTTCGCCAGCGATCATCTGGTCGATCAACGATTGGTCGGCCTCCTGGACCACAAAGCACCCGGTCTGAAGGCAGGTATTGATCGTATATGTCTCAGCGGTGCCGCCATCGACACTAAGATCGATGCCCCGCGGCAGGTTCAGCCCTAGCGGCAGTTGCACGATCAAGGTCGGGTTGTTGTCCCCTTCGGATTCTTGAAGCGACACGCTCAAGATCCGCTGGCCATCGCCCGCCGACACAACATTCATCAGCGCCGCACATTGCAACCTGTCGCCGGTATTGTTGCATTGCACACCCCAGCCGGAGCTATCGGCAACCGCTTGCGGCGCGGCATCGGCGCCGCCGGTGGCCTGAGCCAGTGCGCTTGGCGTGGTCGCAACCGATGCCAGAAGCGCCAGTGCGGACAGGAAATCGCGGGTTCGAATGATCTGCATCGTCTTCTCCAAACTAGGCAACATTGGCGCATTTGTCCCCGCATATGGGCCCGGCGTCGGGGACATCTGGCCATTAATTCGAGATCAGAAGTCAAATGCGCGAGGGGGTCAACCCGTCAGACCCAGTCAGACCCGCGAGCGTGTCTCGGTCGGGAACATGAGAGATATTATTGAGATACTCGAATTCAGTTATTCAGTTAGCATTTGCATAGTTAGCCTTTCAGTGGTCTTATCGTGACGTAGGGGAAGTGTTTAAGGTCGGGATATATACCGCGAAGGCGATCCGTCCTTTTGGGAGTTCAGGGTTCCGATAATGCGTCGGATTGTTTGTTAATATGAAGCGTCGTCGGATCGCCTCTTTGGCTTGTTTCCGGTCGTCCACTATTCTCCGGTCGGGCCTCTTATCTCTCACGGTATTTTTGACTGCCCATGGTCAGGCCGTTGGGCAAGGATTTGATCGGACGCTGCCTACGGCGGTTGTCGATCGTTATCTTGTGTCGCAAGGGCAGCCCTCCACGTCCGGCGTGAACGGGGGGCTTGCTATGGTGTCGCGTTGGGCGCCACGTGCGTCTGGCGGCGTTCAGACCACATCCTCCGGTGTGCAGTCGGGCAGCTTGCGGTTCTTTATCCCGGCGATTCAATATGACAACTCACTGGTTTTCTTTGATCTGCGCGGCCAGTTCGGGAGCGGCTCGGCGCGGCAAGGATCGGTCGGTATTGGCTATCGTCAGATACTGCGCAATGGCGTGTTTGGCCGCGAAGCAATAGTTGGTCTCAATGCGTTTGTTGATGTTTTGGAATCGCAGAACGATGAAACCTATGTTCAAGGATCGCTCGGTGCCGAACTGATCACTGAACGGTTCGATCTTTTTGCAAATTATTATCTCTCTGGCGAAGACGCGAATAGCCTAACCAATCAGGCCTTGAGCGGCGTTATCGTCCAAGGCACCCAGATTGTTAACCAAAGCGGAACTCGGAGCAGCGTTGAGCGCTCCTATTCCGGTCTCGATCTGGCCGCGAGCTTGAAATTCCCGCTATCGGACGACACGCTTTTTCGACTGAACGGCGGCTATTACAATTTCGGCGAGAATGGCGACCGGTTCGAGGGTGGGTCCATCGGGCTTGGGGTCGATTTCGACAATCCTTTCGGGATTGACGGTGGACGTTTCAGCATCGGCGCGGAGCATCGTGACGATAGCCGCCGGGGGGGCGACACTGTTGCGTTTCTGCGTCTGGACATTCCATTGGGGCAGCGAGGTCGACGGGGCGGCTCGGACCGCAGCTTGACCGATCTGAACCGGGAAATCACTCGTGGCGCGCAGCGACGCGATTGGATTTTCACCGATTTGGAAGAGGTGGATAACGTTACCGCCACGCAATTGACCGATGTGGGTTCGGGTGAGGGGCTGAACGCATATTTTGTGGCTGCGGCGGATCTGGGAGCCGGGGATTGCACATCCGATGCTGCAGCCTGCACATTTGCAGGTGCACAAGCTGACGCCGAAGCGGGCGCAGGTGATATCTTCATCGTTGTCGATGGGGCTGGGGCGATTGGATCGGTTTTGACGCTTGGCGCGGATCGGCAGCAGCTTGTGGGCGGCGGCGATACAGGCGCGGCGACGGTCCAATTGAGTGATGCGGCTGCGAGTGTCTTGACACTCAGCGGTTTAGGAGGGCGACCGACGATTGCGGGCGTCGATGTGGGTAGTTTTGGTGGCGTAACCGTTTCGGGTATCAGCACAAGCGGGCCAACCGCGTTGAGTGCGACCGGCTTTACCGAAGACTTGACGATAGACAACCTGCAGGCCAATGGCGGCGGGATCAACCTGGTTGGGAGCAGCGGCGCGACCGCGACCATCAGCAATTCGACCCTGAACGGGGGCGCGGGCGCGGCGCTGACGGCGTCGAGCACGACAGCGGGTGGCTTGCTGCTGAATGTCAGCGATACGACCGCGAGCACAACGGGCGCTGGCCCTGCGATCGATGTCTCGGGCACCAATGCGGGCGATTTGGTCGTCACCGGATTTGCCGATAACACGGTGACCGGCACGGGCGGAGTCAGCTTCGATAACGTGACCTTCGATGCCGACGGTAATCCGGGCAACGGGATCAGCCAGGTAAGTGGCGGTAACCTGACAATTGGCTCAGTAGGTTCTCCGGTGACCGGTGTTGGTCTGAACCTGAATGAGGTTCTGGGCGATCTTGCGTTTGGTACGCTTAATATCACCAATACCGGCGGCGCGGGTCTGTTTGTGCGTGATGATGCGGGGAAACTCGGCAGCTTCGCGCTGAGCAACACCGGCGGCACGATCAACACGACCGGCGGCACCGCGGTTGATATCGACCCGGTGACACTCAACATGACCCTGGATACGGTCAATGCCAGTGGCGGCGCGCATGGCGTGTTGCTGGATACGGCCACCGGCACGTTCAACGTGACCGGCGGCGCGATCACCGGCACGACCACGGCCGGATTGGCGATCACCAACTCCGATATCAATGTCAATTTTGGCGCGACGATTACGAACACAGTCGGTCAGTCATTTAGCTTCACGGATAATAGCGGTGGTACGGTCAATGTGACTGGGGCCATTGCCGATACCGGCAGCGGGATCGACATCTCCGACAATTCTGGTGGCACTGTGACCGTCAGCGATGCCGATATCGGGACGGTTGGCGACCCGATGACGACCTCGGCACTGACCGTGGCCACCAACACTGGCGGCAGCTTCACCTTCACGCAGTTCGACAGCGTAAGCGCGGGTGGCAATGCGGTTAGCATTATCAATAACACTGCCGGCGCTTCGATCGCCATCACGGATGGGACGATCATCCAAGACAACGGCAGCGGCGCCCCGGTGGCGGGCGATGCCCTGCGGGTAACAGGTGGTGCGGCCACAGTCGATATCGGGGCGGATATCATCAAATCCGGGGATGATGGCGCTGCGGTTGTTGTCGATTCAACGGGTGGCACAACCACGATCTCCGGCACAATCACCCAAACCGGCGCGGCACCAGGCGGCATCTTGGTGCAGAACTCCACCGGCGGCGCTGTCAATTTCACCGGATCGGCGATTTCGCTCACCGGAAGCGGCATCAATCTGGTGAACAATGCCGGTGCGGTGAGCTTTGAGACGGGCACCTCAGTGCAGATCACGGATCGTCCGGGCAACGGTATTTCGCTCTCGGGCAATGCGGGCTCGGTCAGTTTTGGTGGGCCTGTCTCGATTGACATGGGAACTGATACCAACGCGGCTGGCATCGATGTGTCCGGCACCAATGGCGCGATCAGCTTTGGCGCGGTGACGATCACCGATGTGGGCGTGGGCACCACCCAGACCGGGATCGATTTCTCAGGCGCGACGTTGAGCGGGGCCTTCACGACGACATCGGTGGCGATCTCTGGCCCCGCCACGTCGAGTGACTCGATTGGCGTCAACCTGACGGGCTTGACCGGCAACCAGACGGTTGCACTTGGCGAGCAGGTCGCCGGTGGCGCGTCCAGCTCGATCACCGATCTGCATCGTGGCGTTGTCATCGACAGCACCGCCGCCGTCCAGTTCACCTTTGGTGATGGCGAAAGCGCAACCGACACCGGTTCCAGCATCGATGTGAACGGTTTGGCGGGGTCCTTTACCGTGGATGCGGGCGGCGGCACGCTTGGATCTTCGACCTTTAACTTCGTTGATGTGGTTATCGGGTCGGGCGATGTGGCGAACTTCCCGGTTGCTCCGACAACACCGGTCTTTGTCTCCACCGCAGGCGGCACGATCACGGCGGGCACCAACGGGTTGAGCGCGGATGTTGTGACGATCAGCGTCGCCGATGCCGAAGCGCTGGCCGATACGGATCAGACCTTTGTCTTTGTCGGGGATGCGGGCGGCGCCATCGATATGAGTGGCGGCGGGACGGACGGCTTCACGCTGGACGCTGGCCAGAATATCATCGGCTTCGGCGGCAACACACCGATTTCCTTCGGTCTGATCCAGCCTGTCAATATCACCGGCAATCTTGGCCCAGTGGGCGGCACCCTGACCGGCAACACCGTGACGGCAAGCAACAGTGTCGCCTTGGCAGACAGCGTGCTGACCCTTGTCGGGGCCGATGGCAGCATGGTCGGCGGGTTCGACATCGATGGGTCGGGGCTGGGTGGTTTTGCCGTCGACATCGGCGGTATCACGACCACACTGACGCTGGCCGACATTGCGGTGACCAATGTCGAGACGGGCACCAATGGTCTGAGTGTATCGAACTCAAGCGGTGATCTCGCCTTCAACAATGTCGATATCAGCGGCAATGGCGGCGTTGCATCTCTCAGCAACAACTCCGGCAATGTCACGTTTGACGCCAATTCGACGTTGAATTCGACGACTGGCGCGACAACCGGCCTTACGGTGACCGGTCAAAGTGCGGGGACGGTAGCCTTCAACGGCGATGTGACGGTCAACGCGTCCAGCACGGCGCTTGGCGTCAACGTCACAAGCAACACCGGTGGGACGATCAGTTTTGCCGGTGATCTGGATATCGACACGGTCGGTGGCACGGGCTTCACCGCCACCGGTGGCGGCACGATCAGTGTTACCGGCACGACGGCAAGTGTGACCAGCACGGCGGGTCAGGCCGTGAACCTTAACGGCATGACGGCGGGAATTACTTTCACCGATGTGAGTTCGACCGGGGGCACCAGTGGCATTGCGTTGGTCGGTACCGCCGGCAGCTTCCAGGTGTCCGGTGCAACGAATGTGAGTGCGCCCACGTCCCAGGGTATCGTGATCCTAAACAGCTCGGTCGATGCGTCATTCAATGGCACGACCAATGTGGAAAACGCAGCCTTAGATGGGGCGTCGCTGGTCAACAACACCGGCGATATTGGCTTCGCGAATCTCACCATCGTCGACTCCGTCGGCCGGGGTCTCGATATCCGAGACGCGCAGGGCGACGTCACGATCGGCGGCGGATCTTACACCAATAACGGTCCAGGTACCGGCTTCCCCGTCTTGATACAAAACCAGGCGGCGTCCAGCACGATCAGTTTCACGGATTTCGATATCACTGTGACAGCGCCCAGCAATGCCAATCCCGATGTGTTCACCATTCAGAACGCAGCCGGTACGATCAACGTCACGGGTGGCACCTGGCAAGCGACGAGCAGAGACCGGCTTGTCGATATCAGCTCTGGCAGCGCGACAATTGTGATCGGCGCGACAATCCAGGGCGTCGGGGCCGCAGGAGCAACAGCAAGTGCTGTCGAGATCAGCAATGTGGCCGGCGGGTCGGTCACATTCAGCGGTCCGATCACCCAGTTGGGTAACGGATCCGCCGTTGAGTTGCGTGGCAATACAGGTGGCACGTTTGGCTTCGAAGGCTTGGTCAGTGCCACGAATGTCACCAACACGGACACGCCAATCGATCTGACCAATAATGGCGGCGCGACGATCACCTTCTCTGGTGGGATCGACCTTACCACCGGCGCGGCCACTGGCTTCAATGCCAGCGGCGGTGGCACGATCAATCTGAGCGGGACTACCGCCAGCGTCACGACCACCGCGGGCACGGGCGTATCCCTCGATGGTGTGACGGCAAATACAACTTTCACCTCGATTGATGCTGCGGGCGGCGCAAACGGCGTTTCCCTCAATGGCGTCAGCGGCAGTTTCGCAGTGACCGGAACAACGACGATCAACGGCTCAACGGGCGCGGGCATCAGCCTGACATCGACGGGCGCCGCCGTCAGCTTCGGTCAGACCAGCATCACCAACCCCGGCACGAGCGGGGTGGACCTGAACGGTACGATCAGTGGCACAGTCAGCTTTGCCGACCTCAACATCGCACTTCAGGCGGACAACACGGTTGGGATCGATGCCAATGGCGCCATCCTCAATGCCAATGTCACCGCGACCGATTTCGATCTAACCTCGACCAGCGCCACCGGCACGATTGGCGTGGACCTGTCGGGCACGACCGGAACGGGCACGATCCGTCTTGGGGATACAGACGTGAATGGCGAAAGCGCCCGCATTGCCGGGGTGAACGAGGGCGTTCTCTTCTCGGCCACAACCAACACGACCCTTGTCTTCGGCGATGGTGAGTTGATCACCGATGCGGGCTCGTCGATCACGGCCACGACTGCGATTGCAGGCACGCTGCCGACCAATGGCAGCTACAACTTCCTGGATGTCGGCGTGCTGACCGGCAATACCAGCGGATTGAGCGGCCCATCGGTCTTCTTCGCGTCGCAAACGGCGCAAGGCACGGGCGACGGCAGTTCGGTGGCCAATGCCGGGACGCTCACCGCGGCCGGTGCGGCGGCAAATATCGATGCCGTGATCTTGGTTGATACCGATCTTGATACCAATGTCGAAACCGTCACCTTGGGCGCGACCGGCTTCGTGCTGGATGACGGGCAGGTGATTGTCTCGCTGACAGGCGGCGGTTCCATTGATCTGACAACACTCGGCGTCACCGCGGCTGGTGCACCGGCAAGCTTCCAGTTCAATCCGACAGTGGTGAGCGGCGGATCGACGGTCTCGGTCTCGGTCGCTCAAGTTGACAGCGCGCATCTGCTCGTGACCTCTGTAGACGGGGCAGGAACGATCCAGTTTGCTGGGGCGGGTGCCGTGTCCGGCCTGACCGTTGCAAATACGGGTGCCGGGAACGGCATTGATGTCGACCTGTCCAGCGCTCAGCCGGTGATCCTAAGTAACAACACGGTCACAACCAACACCGGCACCGCCTTCTTCATCAATACCGGCGGTTCCCTAACGGTCACCGGTTCCGGCAATACCGCCGTCGCAACCTCCGGCAGCGGCCTCTTTATGGGGAGCGTCACCATCGGCGCGGCGGGTCTGGGCTTTGACACTATCACCTCGACCAATGCAGCAGGGCGCGGCATCAACCTGATTTCTCTGACAGGTGGCACGCTCAGTATCGAGACCGCAACGATCACCACCCCGAGCGATCGCGGCGTGTTCATTTCCGGTGGCTCCGCGTCCTACAGTATCGGCACCAGTGCAGGCGGTCTTGTGATCGATGGGGCCGGCACGACGGGCCTTGAGGTTCGCTCGACCACAGGCGGCACGATCAATGTCGGAACCGGGGCCAGTTCGGGCGGCGTCCAAATTGGAGCGTCCACCGCCGTTGGCGAGCAAGCGATTTTCGTCAGGGATGCCGCCGGGACGATCAATATCGGTAACAGCACGACGCAATCAGTGCTGGCCGGCGGTGCGTCGTCGAGTTTGTTGGAGGCGGTTCGGCTGATCGGCAACAGTGCCGACATCACCATGACCAGCCTGGATATCAATCAGGCTGGCACCAGTAGTAGCGGCACCGGCCTAGCCGCCTCCACCAATGCCGGCAGCTTCACGCTGAACGGCACCAACACCATTGATGGCTTTGGTGGAGAAGGTCTCCTCATCGTGGGCAGCGATGCCAGCATATCGAATGTCACCATCGGTGCGTCGCTAGGCGCCAATACCAACGCTCTCCGTGTCATCGACAGCGGCCAGGCGATCGAGGTCTCCCTCGACAACGTTACCATCGCCGATGCGACCGGCCAGGGCATCGTCGTGGATGGCAGCGGTGCGGGTTCGGTGACGATCACCTCCTTCTCGAACAATACCGTGACCGATGCGAGCGCGGGCGGGGTGCTGTTCAACGACGTGACCTTCGACAGCGACACGGGCACCGTTGGCAATCAGACTGTCGCCTTCGGCACGCTGACCATCGGAACCCTGGGCGATCGGGTGGAGGGCCCTGGCGTCAGATTCTTCGATCCGACCGGCGATGTCTCCATCGCGACGCTCAACGTGTTCAACAATGGTTCGACGGGCTTCCTGGTCGATACCAAGGGCGGTGGCACCACGTTCAACCTGAACACCGGGGCGGGTGTCGTCGACACGACAAATGGCACGGCGCTGTTCCTCGATCCGCTGACCGGCGGCGTGACGCTCAGCAGCGTGAGCTCGACAGGAGCCGGCACAAATGGCGGTGTCTTCATCGATCAGTTCGACGCAGACGGCGGCGCCGGCGATACGGCGCTGTTGATCGGCATGCTGAACATCTCGGGGTCGAGTGGCACCGGCCTGCAAATCCAGGACTCCACCGGCGTCTTCACCTTCGGCAACACGACCATCGACAACAGAAGTGCAACCGGTGGCGCCGTTGCGATCAGCCAGGCGGCAGGCGACGCCACGACCGTGAGTTTCACCGGCGACCTGGATATTGATGTCAACGATAGTACGGGCTTCTCCGCGGTTCGGGGGGCCGGCACATCCTTGGCGGTCAATGTGGCCACCGCCGGGGCTGCAACGATCACCAGCTTTGGGAATGGGTCGGCGTTGAGTATTGATGGCGTGGCTCTTGACGCGTCTTTTGACACGATTAACGGCGTCGTGTCGGTGTTGAGCAGCAATTCTATGGTGCGTGTGGCGAACTCGACCGGTACCCTGAGCATTGGCGGCGGCACCATCATTGTGAGTGGCGCCCGGCAAGCCTTCGACCTCAGCGGCAACAACATGACCTTCTCTGCCGGAAACGTCGTGGAATCGTTCGGGGCGACGGGTTTCCTTCTGAATATGACGGGCAATACCGGCGGCACCTATACATTCTCGGGGCCTTTCAACGACTCAGATTCTGGTGACAATGACGCGGGTGGCCTGTTCTTCTCGGGCAACACGGGCGGCACGACGCAATTTAACAACAATGTCGAAATCCGCACGACCAACGCGCCTGGCTTGGATATTACCAACAACGCGGCTCATGCGATCCGCTTCGTCGGCACCGAGACGCTCATTGACACCGATGGGATCCTGACGGTCGAGATCACCGGCGGCGCGACAGTGAGCTTCGACTCGACCACCGTGAACCAGATTACAAATGACAGCGGCCGGGGGGTCGTGATCAATGGCGGCGGCGTTGTGACGCTAACAGGCGGCATTGATGTCCAAACCAATTCGGGCGGTGCCGCGCTGCAAATGACGGGCGTGACTGTCGGCGCGGGCGGGATTGCCTTGGGCAACGTCTCCTCCAATTTGAGCACCTTCGGCATTCAAATCTCAAATGTGGCTGGCGGAGACATCACCATCGCCGAAGGGGCTATCACAGGTATCAGTGGCGGCGGTATCGGCGTCGATCTTGACGCTCTTGGCAGCAATTTCAGCTATGGCGGGACGATCACGAATCCAGCCAACACCCGGTCTGTCCAAGTTACGAACTCGGGCGGCACCTCGGCCAACACGATCACCTTCTCGGGCGCGATCAGCGACTCCGGCACCGGTATCTTCTTGGATAACAACGATCAAAATGCCGGGGCCACGATAAACTTGACTGGTGGGGTAACGCTCAACACCGGCGGTATCTCGGCGTTCCGGGCCTTTAACGGCGGTACTGTGAATGTGACCGGTACGAGCAACACGGCGACGTCCACAACCGGCACGACGGTACGGATTGAGAACACCACCATCGGTGGTAGTGGCGTGACATTCCAATCGGTATCGGCCAATGGCGCGGCAAATGGGATTGTGTTGAGCAATACCGGCGCAGGCGCCTTCACGGTGACAGGAATCGGGTCCACCGCCGGGTCGGGTGGCACGATTCAGAACACGACGGGTGCCGGCCTTTTGTTGAGCAATGCGCAGAATGTCTCAATCAGCAATCTGAACATCCGGGATACCGGTTCACACGGTATTCAGGGCATCACGGTCACCAATCTCGATCTGACGAATGTGACCATCGATGATGCTGGCAATGCGGTGAATGAGCATGGGATCAACATCCAGAACCTGCTTGGCACGGTTTCGGGAGGCGCTAACAGTGTGTTCACTGGGGTGACTGTCACCGACGCATCGGGCAACGGTATCTTTGTTCGGAACTCTTCGGCCACCGCGCCGGGCAACGCGGCAAATGCGGATAGCCTAATCATCATCGACAGCGTTATTGCACGCAGTGCGGTGAACGGGGTTCTGGTTGAAAACACCATTGGCGGAACCGGCAATCTGGCACTCACGATTACCGGGTCGACATTAGACGACAACGCTTCTTCCGGGATCGCGACCAATGCCAATGCCGGTATCCTTCAAGCGACAATCGGGGGAAGCGGTGCGGGGCTTGCCAATGACATCGGGGTTGCATCCGGAACGCAGAACAACGGCGTCTCCGGCGGAGCGACGACGACGGGTCGACTGATCGTGGATGTTGTCGGGAATACAATTACGACGAATGATGACGGGTTGGGTGCCGGTGGCGTGGGCGTTGCCTCCTTCGACAACGCTCAGATCACAGTGACCATTCAGAGTAACACGATCACCTCGCTGACACCGGCTGTTGGCAGCCCAGGCGGCACAGCAGTGGGCGGAATCTCGGTGATCAATCAGGGGAGCGGATCCAACACGGTTCTGATCGACAACAACACCATCATGATCGTCGATGGGTTCGGCATTATCGCGAATGCTCAGGGCGGCGGCACCGGGGATATCGACTTCACCATTACCAACAATGATATCTCGGTCACCGGCGCCGACATTGTGAACACCAGCATCAGCGTCGAAAACACCGGAAGCGGTGGTCAGTCGCTGTGCTTGAACATAACCGGGAATACATTGGCGACTGCGCCGGGTTCAAATTTCGACATCGTCTTGAACAACACCAATGCGGGCAATGTGTTCCAGGTGCAGGGCTTGGCGGCGGCCGATAGTGCCGCACCAGACTTTGCCGCGAACTCGCAGCCGGTCGAAATCCTGATCAATGGCAACCAGAGCAGCTCGCCTCTGGGCACAATCGTGAATCCGATTGAATCAGTTGGATCATTTACGGTTGGCACATGTTCCACGCCATAAGAGCCAATCCGCCATACCAGATATCTCTTGCGGGTCGAGAGTGCGTCCCGTAGCCTTTCCCTTAGGTCAATTGGTTAATTCCAAGCTTTCAATAAGAAACCGGCAAATAATACAGGAGGGGATGGTGTCAGAACCTTTTTTGGCGGAGGTCCGCATTGTTGGCTTCAATTTCGCGCCAAGAGGATGGGCGTTTTGCGATGGGCAGATCCTTCCCATTAATCAGAACCAGTCTTTGTATTCCCTTTTAGGGACAACCTATGGCGGTGACGGGCGGACGAGTTTTGCGCTGCCGGACATGCGAGGCCGTACGCCCATCCATGTGGGACGTTCAAATGGCGGCGAAGATCATCGGCTTGGCCAGAAAAGCGGTGAAGAAACCCACACGATCTCAAGCGCCGAGATGCCGTCACATAATCATCTTTTCGTCGGCGCGACCGCTAATGTCACAACCCCGGACCCGCCGAATGCTTTGCTAGGGACAAATACCGGAAACCCCTATCATGAACCGGATACGCTTGTGACGATGAATACCAATTCGGTCACCAATGTCGGGGGCGGCCAAGGGCATAATAATATGATGCCCTATTTGGCACTCAATTTCTGCATTGCCCTTCGGGGCTTGTTCCCGTCGCGGAATTAGGAGGCCGAGATGTCAGAACCATTTGTAGGGGAAATTCGCATGTTCGCCGGCAATTTCGCTCCACGCGGATGGGCGTTTTGCGATGGTCAACTTTTGGCGGTAAGCCAGAACGATGCGCTGTTTTCCCTTTTGGGAACCATCTATGGCGGGGATGGCCGTACCACATTCGGCTTGCCCGATCTGCGCGGACGCGTGCCGGTCCATGCGGGTTCGGGGCCAGGGCTCAGCCAGCGGCGTCTTGGATCGAAGGCCGGGGCGGAAAACGTCACGCTGACGGTTAACCAGCTTCCTCCGCATCGCCATGATTTACGCGCGTCGTCGTCGATCGGGAACGCCAGTAGCGTGTCAGCACACGTGTTGGCGCGCGTGACGGCTGGCAACCTTTACTACGAAGTTGGGCAAACGATGCCGCCCGCCGCGGCGCTGGCGCAGCAATCGATGACGGATATTGGCGGTAGCCGGAGTCATACGAACCTGCAGCCCTTTCTGTGTATCAACTACATCATTGCCCTTTTCGGCATTTATCCCAGCAGAACCTAGGAGGCGATCATGTCAGAACCTTTTGTCGCCGAGATCCGAATTTTTGCGGGAAATTTTGCGCCGCGCGGATGGGCTTTCTGCAATGGACAGCTTTTGCCCATTTCGCAGAACGCCGCGCTGTTTTCCTTAATCGGGACGACCTATGGCGGGGACGGACGGTCAACCACCGCACTCCCCAATTTGCAGGGGCGTGCGGCGATGCATCCAGGCCGCGGACCCGGGCTTACCTCACGCCGATTGGGCCAGCGCGGCGGTTCCGAGCAGGTTTCATTATCCGAAGCGCAGATGCCAAACCACAAACATAGTGTGCAAGCGATCTCTCGCAACCAGTTCGTTCAGGGTAACTCACTGGACCCGGCGGGGAACTTTGTCGCCGGGCCCCAGACAGGGAATGCATTTGTACCGACCGACCCCATGCCCGGTACCGTATTATTCGCTGACGCGGCGCTCACATCGGCCGGTGGTTCACAACCTCACAACAACATGCAGCCATTCCTTGCGATAAATTTCATCATCGCACTGGTTGGTCTGTATCCGTCACGAAGCTGATCTGTAGGGAAGGGAATGCCGCCATGAGACCGCTCGAACCGATCCCCGCAGGGATTGACGAAAACAACGAGATAATCCCCTTGGGGCCGGTGGATACAGCCACTGACTCGTCTCGCTTCCAACTCTTCATCGCTGCCGTGAACGAGAATGCTGAGCTCGTTTACACAAATCAGACAACTCTTAACGGCCCGTTCCAGAAGAGCTGGACCCGTATCGGCACAGATGACTTCATGGGGGTTGTCGCCAGTGGCACTACGCTTGATGGCCGGGTCGCCATTATAGCGGTCGAGAAATCCGCTCTCGAAGTGCACTATGTCACGGAGGCACCACAAAACGCCGATGGCAAGGACCGGTGGCTTCCGACGGAGAACCTGGGGCGGCCCAGAGGTGTCCCCAGTTTTGCCGAGCTCCAACTGATCCGTGGCGTTGATGGGCTGGACAATGTCTTTGGCGCCAGCACTGCCGATAACAAGACTTCGCTTTGGTGGACATACCGCAATCCGCCAAAGATTGTAACTAAGACGATCGAAGTGACGCCGCCCGGGTCCGACACGCCGATGACGATCACCGTGCAGGAAACCGCGCTGCCCGATACGCCCTGGAGCGATTGGATCAACATCAATGGGGCGTTGGTGGGCACATTTCATAAGATGAAGGCCGCCAACAATGCTGATGGGCGGATCGTCCTGACCGGTGTTGATACCAATGGGCGGCCATGGGTGTCGCAGCAGAAATCCGACGATCCATTTCAAAAGGAATCCTGGACGGATTGGTGCATGCCGGGCGGCGAAGCTGCCCCTGCGGCCAGCGCGATCACCCCAGCCCTGGGCGCAGATGGGTATGTCAGTGTCTTCACATCGACAAATGATGGGTTGCTCCGGTCGCGCCAAACAAAACCCGGCGGCGCGCTTTGGGGGCCGCTGAGCGCACCGGGCCAGATTCAGGACAATGTCAGCACCCATGCGGTGTCGATCGATGCTGATGGTCAATTCTATGTGGCCGTTCTCAACTTCACGCCGCCTGGAGAGACAAACACAATCTACGGTGTGCAAGAGGTCAGCACACTTGATGCCCGATGGACCAGTTGGCAGCGCATCTCGAGTTTTTCTGACCCTGACGGGTTGCAGTTGCACTATAGTGCTGACGGTACGCTGCTCCTGTTTTCGATCAACAAGAAGACGCGCACGCTTTGGTCTATGCAGCAGGTCGCGAAGAACAGCACTGAATGGTATTATTTCTGGACCGATCTCGGCGGCCCGCTCATCGATTTCAGCGTGACCCAGGATTTGACGCCCTCCTGAACCGTGTCTGCAGTATCCCCATCCTCTGGGCCTTTCGCAGCGGCCCGTTGCCCGCCGGGGCGTCACGCGGCGGCGCTCGGTATCTGCTATCGCCCGATCTCGGATGCGGATATGGCGTTTCTAAAGGCGCTCTACCGCTCGACACGCGAAGGTGAGATGGCCGCGACGCCGTGGAGCGAGGCTGAAAAGCAGGCGTTCATCGCCATGCAGTTCGATGCCCAGCACCGCCATTACCAAGCCAACTATCCGGATGCGGATCGGCTGGTCGTCCTAAAGGGTGAGACCCTGATTGGGCGGCTCTATCTTGAGCGCTGGAGGCATGAACATCGCATCATCGACATCGCGTTGATGCCGGAAGCCAGGGGCGGAGGTGTGGGCACCGCGATCCTGAAAGATGTGATGGAAGAGGCCTCCGCCGCAGGGAAAGCCGTGGGGATTCATGTTGAAAAGACCAACCCGGCGATGACGTTATATCTTCGGCTTGGGTTCGCGGTGATCGAGGACAAAGGAGTCTATGATCTGCTGTCTTGGCGGGCCGTGGAATGATGGTGGACCCTGGTCAGGTGAAGACAGCTTCATATTGCGTGACGTCATCGACCTGTCCCACTGGCACAATAAACACCTCGAACTGTCCGAGAGCCTTTGATTTCATCGCATAGACACCCTGATCAAGGATCGGGTCGAGGGGTCCCTCCCAGAGAAGCGCAAAGGCGCCGCCATCCCGCGCACCTTGGCCCTTTGGCGTCACCTCGACCAAATCTAGCGCCAATTCCTCCTCGCCAAGAACAAGGGAAAAAGGTGATTTCAACTGCGGTTGAAAGTCTGAGATCGTAAAGTCTTGGTCCATTAATCGGGCCTCGTCGATGGTTGAGCGGGTGCGCCACCGGGTGCTGCAGAGCTTGAGTATGACACCCCGGACAGTGAGGCGAAACCCCAAGCGCTCCTGCAGAATGGTGAGTATTGTTGCCGTCGGGAGAGCCCGACATGGCTCACAAGGCGAGACCGCAAATGGGGTGATCGTCACAGCAGCGTGTTACATCGTTCAAGCCGTGCCCGATGCTCTGACGGGCATCATTTTCCTCGTTGCGTCCCGCTCGGAGAGTTTGTTATACGCCGCTAGTCATCGCCTCGATGGGGCTGATGAAGACAGTATCGGTTTGCCGCCTTAGCTCAGTTGGTTAGAGCGCTGGATTGTGGATCCAGAGGTCCCCCGTTCAAGCCGGGGAGGCGGTACCACTCTCTCCTACCGCGCATTTTTCATGACATAAACGCCGCTTTGTATGTGGTCGTCACTCCGCCGCTGTTCTTTCGGTTTGGTGTTCTTGGCGCAAGACCTGAGCCGATTGGCGCACCACATCTGAGATTTGGTGCAACTGATCCGCCAAGGGGTTCGTCTTGCGCCAGATTATTCCAATGGTGCGTGACGGTTGTGGCGCCTCAAACTGCGCGACGGAGACTGAAGCGGACCGAGTCTCGACAGGAACCGCCATTTCCGGGATCAGGGTCACGCCGATACCTGCGCCAACCATCTGCACCAGGGTGGAGAGCGAACTGCCATCCAGGCCCTCACGCGGCAGCGCCGATTGGAGATTGCAGAACGACAAGGCTTGATCGCGAAAACAATGCCCCTCTTCCAGCAACAAGAGCCGCATCTCGCGCAGGGTGTCTTTATCCGGCACCGGTTTGCCTGCATCCACATCGGGGCGCACCAAAACGAAGTGCTCGGTAAAGAGCGCGACCTCCGCGAAGGCGGGCTCCGAGACTGGAAGGGCAACGATGGCCGTGTCCAAGCGCCCTTCGGCCAGTTCCTGGAGCAGTTTCGGCGTCATGGTCTCGCGGACATGGAGATCGAGGCCGGGATAAGCGTGGGTCAGGTTGCCGATGATTGTTGGCAATAGATAGGGCGCGATGGTCGGGATCACGCCAAGGCGCAAGCGGCCCGACATCTGATCTCGGGAGGCGCGGGCCAACTCGCCCAACTCATCCACTGAGCGCAGGATGTCGCGCACGCGCAGCGCAAACTCTTCGCCAAAACGCGTCAGCCGGACCTGCCGTGCCCCCCGTTCGAAGAGGACCAGACCCAAAGATTGCTCAAGTTCTTTGATTTGCACCGACAAGGCAGGTTGCGAAATCGCAGAGGCCTCTGCGGCGCGGCCAAAATGGCCGTGAAGCGCCAAGGCCTCGAAATAACGCAGCTGTTTCAGAGTGAAGTTTGCCATAACTTCAGATTATTACGCTGATCAGGAAATGCAACTTAAACAAATGATATCATCTTGCTAAAGTCGCCTCAACGACGGTCGAGGAGATTCCCCAAGCTTGGCGCAGTGGCATTCAGGGCTGCGTTGGGTTTTGGGCGATTTTGATGGACCGCCAGGACTTTTAACATCAGAGCATCTACCAAGTGGAGAAAGACATGGACGGAAACAATGTGCACGGCCTCGGCGGTTGCCCCGTAGCTCACGGTGGCAACACGTCGTTGGACAAACCGGTCACCAAATGGTGGCCAAATGCTCTGAACCTCGACATTCTGCATCAGGGCGGGGCGCGGACCAACCCGATGGATGCCGATTACAACCATCGTGAAGCGGTCCAAACGCTGGATTTCGACGCGGTCAAGAACGACGTCAAAGCGTTGCTGACCGAAAGCCAGGACTGGTGGCCGGCGGACTGGGGACACTATGGCGGTCTGATGATCCGCCTGGCATGGCATTCGGCCGGATCCTACCGGACCCAGGACGGTCGTGGCGGTGGTGGGGCGGGGAACATCCGCTTTGCGCCGCTGAACTCGTGGCCGGATAACGCCAGCCTCGATAAAGCCCGTCGCCTGCTGTGGCCGGTCAAAAAGAAATACGGCAATGCGCTGTCATGGGCGGACCTGATCCTGCTGTCGGGCACGATGGCTTATGAAGAGATGGGTCTGAAGACCTTTGGCTTTGGCTTTGGCCGCGAAGATATCTGGGGGCCGGAAACAGACGTATACTGGGGCTCCGAGAATGAATGGCTCGCCCCGAGTGAGAACCGCTACGGCGATCTCGACGATGCGGAAACCCTCGAAAACCCGCTGTCGGCGGTTCACATGGGTCTCATCTACGTCAACCCCGAAGGCGTGAACGGCAATCCCGATCCGGCACGCACAGCCTTGCATGTGCGGGAAACCTTCGCGCGGATGGCGATGAACGACGAAGAGACCGCAGCCCTGACCTGCGGCGGCCACACTGTCGGCAAAGCCCATGGCGGCGGCGGTGCCCATGACCAGATCGGCGCCGAGCCGGAAGGCGCAGGCATCGAAGCCCAAGGCTTTGGCTGGGCCAACCCCGGTCACCAGGGCAAAGCAGCAAACGCCTTCACCTCGGGCATCGAAGGCGCCTGGACCAAAGAACCGACCAAGTGGGACATGGGCTTCTTTGACTATCTCTTCGGGTATGAGTGGGAGCTGACCAAATCCCCCGCTGGTGCGCATCAGTGGACCGCCGTTGACATGCCCGAGGATGAAAAGCCGCTGAATCCCTCCGATCCGTCCGGCCGGGCGATGCCCCTGATGACCGATGCCGATATGGCGATGAAGGTCGATCCGATCTACAACGAGATCTGCCAGAAGTTCCGCGCCGATCCCGCGTATTTCGCCGACACTTTTGCCCGCGCATGGTTCAAGCTGACCCACCGTGATATGGGGCCCAAGGCCAACTATTATGGCCCGAACGTTCCGGCGGAAGACCTGATCTGGCAGGACCCGATCCCGGCTGGCAATACCGGCTATGACGTCGACGCTGTCAAAGCCAAAATCGCGGCCAGCGGCCTGTCGGCTGCCGAGATGATCGCCACGGCCTGGGACAGCGCGCGGACCTTCCGCGGCTCGGACAAGCGCGGTGGGGCCAATGGCGCGCGTATCCGTCTGGCGCCGCAGAAAGACTGGGCCGGTAACGAGCCTGAGCGTCTGGCCAAGGTTCTGGGTATTCTGGAACCGATTGCCGCCGAAACCGGTGCATCCGTCGCGGATGTCATCGTTCTGGCGGGCAATGTCGGTCTGGAACAGTCGATCAAATCCGCTGGCTTTGACGCAACGGTGCCCTTCGCAGCAGGTCGCGGCGACGCGACGGATGCGCAGACCGATGCCGACTCGTTCGACGTGCTGGAGCCGCTCGCCGATGGCTTCCGGAACTGGCAGAAAGAGGCCTATGCGGTCTCTGCCGAGGAGATGATGCTCGACCGGGCGCAGCTTCTGGGCCTGACGGCGCAGGAACTGACGGTCCTCCTGGGCGGCATGCGTGTCCTGGGCACCAACTATGGTGGCTCGGAACATGGTGTCTTCACCGATCGCGTGGGCAGCCTGACCACGGATTTCTTCGTCAACCTGACCGATATGGCCAATAGCTGGCATCCGGTCGAGGGCGGCACCTACGAAATCCGGGATCGGAAGACCGGTGCGGTCAAATGGACCGCGACCAGCGCCGATCTGGTCTTTGGCTCCAACTCGATCCTGCGCGCCTATGCCGAGGTCTATGCACAAGACGACAACCGGGAGAAGTTCGTGAACGACTTCGTGGCGGCCTGGACCAAGGTGATGAACGCAGACCGGTTCGACTTGGCGTAACCGAGATATTGAGCGCCTGGAGCAGTCTGGGCGCGCGCATATCTAACCAAATCAAACGGCGCTTCAGATCCCTGGAGCGCCGTTATTTATCTGCACCGGCCCGTGGTTAGGTCACTCGATCTCAATCGTCTGGCGCAGTTCACCGCTATCCTGATCGAAAATCAGGATCGTGTCGTCGCCCGTCACCACCGCGTACCACCCTGTTCCAACAGTCAACGCCGTTGCCGCCGTGCCGTCGGGCAACACAATCTGATCGGGCAGGGCAGGGCTGCTCGGCGCCGGGAAGCGGGTGACAAAGGCCCAGATCACCGTTATCACGCCGCCGATCATCACCAGCGTCAGCAAGGTCACCAGATTGCGCAGCAATTTCAGGTGCCCCGGCAGGGGCGGATCATCGTCTTGCGGAGTGTCATTCATATGCCGAGTGTCCAGATCATCACGGTCCTGATCGGCCCGGACCCAGGCAGCCGCCTTGATAAGGCACTGGCCCGCGATGTGCCAGAGGCGGCAAGCCTGAGCCGCTCGCGCCTATCACGGCTGATTGCCGAGGGGGCGGTGCGGGTGAATGGCGATGTGGTGACCGATGGCAAGGCCCGCGTGGCCGAGGGGGCGCAGGTGGAGATCACGCTGATCGAGGCTGCCGAGATCGAGACCCGGCCCGAGGACATCCCGCTCGATATCCGCCATGAGGATGACGATTTGATCGTGGTGAACAAACCGGCGGGCATGGTGGTGCATCCGGCGCCGGGCACCCCGGGCGGAACGCTGGTCAACGCGCTCTTGCATCATTTCGGCGGCAATCTCTCTGGTGTGGGTGGGGAGAAACGCCCCGGTATCGTGCATCGGATCGACAAGGATACGAGCGGCTTGCTGGTTGTGGCGAAATCGGACCGCGCCCATCACGGGCTGGCCGATCAGTTTGCGGCCCATAGTGTCGAGCGGCTTTATCAAGCGCTCTGCCACGGCGTGCCAGATCCTGCGGACCCGCGCCTGCGCGGCATCAAAGGCGTGAGCTTCGAACCGGGCGGGGTTCTGAAAATCACGACGCAATTGGCGCGGCATAAGACCGACCGGCAGCGTCAGGCGGTGCTGTTTCACGGTGGCCGCCATGCGGTGACCCGGGTGCAGGTGGCCGAGACTTTCGGCGTGGCGGCTCGGGTGGAATGCCGCTTGGAAACCGGGCGGACGCATCAGATCCGCGTGCATATGGCTCATGTCGGCCATGGGTTGCTTGGCGATCAGACCTATGGCGGCAAGCGCCGGATCGGCGCCAAATCCGTGGGAGAAGACTTGGCCGCTGCGCTCAATGGCTTCCCACGCCAAGCGCTGCATGCGGCCAGTTTGGGCTTTGATCACCCGGTCAGCGGCGACTGGATGCGGTTCGAGGCGGATTTGCCAGGCGACATGGCCGATTTGCTTGCGGCGCTGCGCGGTTCAGCCCTGTAACTTGTGCACAATTGCACGTTATTTTCCTGTAACACGGATTGCCGTGCGCTTCCGCTGGGTCTATTTTTATCTCAACCGAGGCAAGCACAGGTCTTGACGTGCCGCCCAGGAATACCCACGTTAACACTAAGTTAAACGAATTTACATTATTGACGCGCCGAACAGGGGGTCCGTGACATGTCGAATTATGCAAACCTTCCCGCCCCGTCCCCGGAACAGGGCCTGAACCGCTACCTGCAGGAAATCCGTAAGTTTCCGATGCTGGAGCCGGAACAAGAATATATGCTCGCCAAACGGTGGGTGGATCATGAAGACACCGATGCCGCGCATCAGATGGTGACGAGCCACCTGCGCTTGGCGGCCAAAATCGCAATGGGCTATCGCGGCTATGGCTTGCCGCAGGCCGAAGTGATTTCCGAGGCGAATGTCGGCCTGATGCAGGCCGTGAAACGTTTCGACCCTGAAAAGGGCTTCCGCCTGGCCACCTATGCCATGTGGTGGATCCGTGCATCGATCCAGGAATATATCCTGCGGTCCTGGTCGCTGGTGAAACTCGGCACAACCTCGGCGCAGAAGAAACTCTTCTTCAACCTGCGCAAGGCCAAGGCCCGCATCGGCGCCTTGGAAGAGGGGGATCTGCGTCCCGAAAACGTGGCCCGCATCGCCAATGATCTGGGTGTGACCGAAACCGAAGTGATCTCGATGAACCGGCGCCTGTCGGGCGGCGATGCCTCGCTCAATGCCGTTGTCGGCAGCGATGGCGAAGGGGCGACGCAGTGGCAGGACTGGCTTGAAGATGATGATGCCGATCAAGCTGGCGATTATGCCGAGCGCGACGAGTTTCAACATCGGATGGCCCTGATGGAACAGGCGATGGATGTGCTGAACGAGCGCGAGCGCGATATCCTGACCCAACGCCGCCTGAAGGATCAGCCTGTGACGCTGGAAGACCTCTCCGGTGTTTATGATGTCAGCCGCGAACGCATTCGCCAGATCGAGGTGCGGGCGTTCGAGAAGCTGCAAAAACGGATGCGTGATCTGGCCCGAGAAGACGGGTTGATGCCCGCCTGATCCCACACATGATTTAGAAACCGCAGCGCCCTCGGCCTAACCGGCCGGGGGCGTTGTCTTTTACGCTGTCGTGTTCGGCAACTCGTCGTGGATGACGGCCCGTAAGATCGTCAGCAGCGGTCGCACCGGGTCCGGACGCATGGTGATATACGTATGAGCTTATGCAGTCTCTTTGGTATCATCGGTCGCGGGTGTGGCGAGGGTGTGAACCGCCGGAATGTCCCAGGCTTCGGCGATCTTGGCGTTGACGAACCGCCACACCACAACGGCGTCAATCAGCACCGGCGCGTCATCCAGGGTCATTGAATCCTGCACATGAACAACCACCAGTTCATCCCCGATGGGCGTGGCCGAAACTGGATTGATCTTGAACGTCCCGTTTGTGGTGCCACCGATGCGCTCAAAGAAAGTGCGCAGACCGTTGAGGCCGACATAATCGCCCTCGATCCCCGGCAGCATTGGATTGAAGAAGTGCCACACAAACCCTTCGGCAAAAAGATCGGCGGCGCCGGCGAGATCGCTCAGATCGAGTCGGGAGAGCAATGCAACATTGGGGTGGGGATCAGTCATCTCGGGCTTCGCCTTCGGCTTTATGATATCAGACCCCCGACGCTAACCGCGTTTCAGCACGTGCGTATTGATCTCCCTCAAAGCTCCGGTCTCATGCTGTCGATTGGCGGGTTTGATACTCCCGGTCCGCGCCGATCGACCGACAGATCCCGCCAGAAGCGCGCTACAGGTGAGTCGCGTGAGCTGCACGGGGCGATGGCTCGCGGAATCGCGGTCACAACACGGCCTCCGATTTATCACAGGCTGGTGAGCGTAAGGCGCTGTTTTTGTGAGAGTTGTTGCGATTGATCA
>NZ_WVNW01000008.1 GCF_013179285.1 Roseobacter sp. HKCCD6576-2
AGCAAAACAGGAACGGATTCTACACCTGAGCGGCCCGGATCAGGGGGCTGGGTCACCAGGACCGTACTTTCGCCTAAGTCATGTTGGACAACTGAGACCCTACCTAGCAGCCTTTGGATCAATGAAGGCAGTGCCTGAAGGCTACGATGCGAAGGCTGGGATGCCTATGAAGTTCTAAACGGTGATGAGTTCCTGTGAAGTTTCCAGCTTTTCCTCGCGAAACTCCAGAAATAGTTGCGGTGTGCAAGTAGCCAAGGGCGTCAACGTGTCCTCAATTTCCGCGATTGCCGAGCAACTTTTCGCAAAGGACAGGGACTTTTCATCACCTACGCCAACAAGACACGCTCTTGCCTGTTTACGGTCTATGAGCCTGATCTCCTTCTCTGCAATGCGTCGTCGGTCCACCAAGACAAAGATATCCTCCCCCATCTTGATGATCGAAAGCGTTGGCACTTGTGATTCTCCAAACCACTGTTCCCTCCACTCTTCGACCCGCTCAGAAAGCATGAAGTAAACCTCCGGGCTAGTGCGACTCGCTGTTTGGTAGTCACCTTCAAAGTGGTAAGAAAGTGCTCTGATCTCTGAGGTTTCAGGAAATACAGATTGGTACGCTTTCATGGGCCGGACGTTAGATATGCCGTATTCGCCGGGTTCGTTGAAGTACGGGCTGAACCTATCAATTGACAAATGCGATAGCCCGGACGGAGGGAAAAGGTGCTCGATTAAGGGTATCAATTCTGCGGGTTTGGTATAGTCCTCAGGTCGGTCTTCCGGCATTGCATACAAGAGATTCCACTGAACTTTGATCCCAAACATTTGCGCATACCGAAGTGTTGCCACGTTCTGCGCAGACTTCACGCCTTTCTTCATCAGTTTTAGAGCGTGATCAGAAAGCGCTTCAATGCCAGGTTGAATTATTTTGATGCCCGCTCCTGCTATTTGAGCCATTTTCTGAAAATTGATATTGGCTTTTTGCTCGTAAAAGATTTCGAAACCATGGTTCAATTCGCATAGATCACTTAGCGCCCCCTTAAAGAACGTATGCGGCATAATGTTGTCGACCATCAGTATCTTTTTCGCAGGGTATTTCTTTAGTTCTTTGATCTCAGAAATGAACTTTTCTCGGCGCTTTTCTCGAAAACCCATTCCGGAACCGTTCACGCCGCAGAAAGTGCAATGATGTTTCTGGCCCCACCAGCACCCACGTGAGCCTTCATAGGGTAACCAGCTCTGTTTTTCCTTGTGCACTCCCGATTCCGGAAAGCAGTTCGACAAGTAGTCAAAGTAGTCGCTATAATCGACCATCGGGACGCTGTTCAGGTCAAAGTTTGGCTGACACTTCACGATGCGCTGTCGAGCCTCCTCTTCCGTAAGTCCACCCTTGATAACCCGGGCGATAGCTGCCTCGGCCTCGCCCGAAAAGATTAGGTCGATAGGCGTAGGCAAGGAACGAAGCCCCAGTGCCAACTCGTCATCGCAAAGTGCCCCCCCAAACCAAATTTCAGTTTGGCTAGACCCCTTCTTTAGGCGTTTGGCAATCGCGCAAGCGGCATTCACTTGTTCGAACATCAGGTTGAAGCCGACGATATCAGAACCCTCTTCACGCAACCTGTCTGCAAAGGCAATCGTCCACCTCTCTGCGACTTCCAGCAGCTCTCGTCCTGGACGCGCCTTCCTCGCGCCTGTGGTGGGAGAATGCGGTTCAAACAACTCTGAAAGTTGGCTCTGTTGAGCCAATTTTCTGGGGAAATCTTCTCCCCACGCGCTTCGTGAGAATACTTGCTCGCCGAATAGAGTCCCAGTATCTCCGTAGCAAATGTTGGCATAGTCAAGCTCGCCAATCTGTTTAGCAAAGTCGATGTTAGCGTAAACAACTTTTGAGTACACATCATGTTGCTTCAGAACGGCTTGCAAAATGTGTAGACCCAAAGAAGGCCGGTCTATTGCTGCAAACGGGGGGACGACGAAAAGAATCTTCGGTTTAGAGCCACGCATCTATCAACTCAGAATTCGATCCGGATTGCGATACCAACCCCTGCAGCCTCGACTTCTCCCGCAGATTTCGAGGCCTCCTGACGTGCTTCTACGTCGCGCAAGTCTGAAGACATTTTCTCTGCCATCTCGTCAGAAATCTCAACGCCATAGTTTGCGAGAAAAGCCTTCGGGTCTGCTAGGAATGCCTTCTTGGAATCCTCTGAAGCGTTAATCGCTTCTTCAATTTCAGATAAGTTTGCCATCGCTATTTTCTCCAGTTAAAATTCTACAAGTCTCTCAAAAACCTCAATAGTATGTCGTTAAGACTTCTTTGGCATTGAACTTTAGAGGCGTACAAATGAAACGTTTGTCAGGGTTCGAAGCCTTATGCTTGCTACAACCTCCCAAGCACACTGGTGAGAATGTGCACGACGCGCACTCTGGATCGTTCGCGTATTCTGCTTCACGCCACTTCTGCAGATTTTGCTTCTGAGTGATACCTTCGTACACTGTTCCGAAGCTTTCTGACAAATCGCCGGCATCCAAGTAGCATTTCGCTAAGCTTCCGTCTGAATGAATGACTGCAGTGTTGTCTCTAACAGCACTGCAAACGCCATAGTCGACGTCAAGCGGGTCTGGTGTCGAAAACCCATTGGCGACAGCATCCTTCAATAGTTTGTGCTGAATTTCCGCAAACTCTTGGGATGACAAAAAACCTGAGCTGCCGTCCTGAAACTGGCGGCTCGGATCATCTTGCCGAAAATTGAACAATGGGGCGAAGTAGATGCTCTTGATAATTGCTTCGAGACCTCGGGCCTTCAATTGCTCGAAAAGCTTACCGATTGTGTCCTTGCTTTCGGGTGTTACATGCACCCGAACGCTGATGTCGATCAGATTTTCCGCCGTCGTAATGTTGTCCAGAATTCTGTCAAACGATCCAGACTTGCCGTGTCTTCGGATGCTGTCATGATGGTCACGATCCCCCTCCAAAGTGATCTGCGCCTTCGTTATGCCAGCGTTTGCTATCCGTGCAGACGTGCTTCGATCCAAGAAGTAACCATTTGTAACGATATCTCCGGCGAAGCGTTTTCCCATACTCTGGGCCAATCGTCTGAGCGCAGTTGAGGCGTCCTCTACAAGTTTTGGACGTATTAGCGGTTCACCGCCAAACCATCGCAGGCTGAGAGCCTCAGTCTCGGTGTTGCTGAGTTTGGAAACCACAAAGTGTTCAATTTTATCGACTAAGGTTTCAGCTTCGCGATTTAGCCTGTTCGTCTTCTGTTCGAAACAGTAGTGGCAAGACATATTACAGGAAAGCGTGGGAACAATGATGATCCCAAAAACAGTTGGATCAGCACGTGCAAAGGCACTCTGTTGCCGAACAAACTCCGTCTCATCAAAAGAGCTGTCCTTCAACACGCGGCTTGCTACCAGGTGTTGGATCAGCTCTGAATGCGCGCGATCTGTTGGTGCAAACGCAAAATTCTTAACTTGCGACCATACCGATTTTTTTATGCGAACAGCGGTCCGCTTTAAAAGCCCAACTACGAGTACCTCATCATCGTCATCGACAACGATTGTATGATTGGATAGTTCGTAGGGCCCTTCGAGCCCTATGGTCATAGTGCGGCAATGGCCGTGTTGCCGCTGCAGCATCGGATCGTCACTTCGTCGGATGCACGGCCACCAGTTGGCTTGCCTTTTGAAATAATTTTGTGCTTCTCGATCGCCTCAACAATATCCTCAATTGTCAAGTCGTTGGACGTTAAATGTAGACCATCTGGAAGGACGAGTTCGACCTCTGAATCTGATTTTCGTTTTACGATCCAACCCTTGTTTTCTTCGTTCGATGACATACTGAAATCTCCATATCTCGCTCAAAATATGCGACAAACATAACATGTACTACTCGGGTTGTCTGCCTGTTTTCGCCTGCCTCTTTTCTGATTGCAGAAAAATGAGGTCACCGATCGCTCTGTCCCACGCCATGAAGACTATGGCTATAGGTTTTGGCTTGCGCAGAACGAATGGCCAGTGTCCACGCTGCTTCGCGATGCGAGAAATTTCGCTGATGTATACCTCCGAGCGCGGTTTTCGCTCGTTGCACGAACTCGCTTTGACCAGGTTGGGCTCACTGCCGACCTGAAAGGCGGCGCAGCATCTCTTGTCGCCTGGCACAGCAGGCACGACGACGGCCCATACCGGTCACTCAACTTGCCATCCGGATTCTGCAGTCGCAGCCCGCATTGCTGACATTCGCTGCAGCCCTCGGATTAGTAGATAGATGACTTCTGGAACATCGGCTGTGTTCGCATTGGTCAAACGCGTTCGTGAGTCATTTGTTGCGAAGTGCAACTAGTCCGTGTCTGCATACGGCGCTGCGCCTTGCTCTTCGACTGCTGGAGAATAAGGATGCGAAAGATCGTCCAGCAGATCGATCGCATGTTGCTTCAGTGACTTCTGCTTCTGGGTACTAGCTATCCTTGTGAATTCTTTGATAGGCGTTTTGCCGGGACAGTCAGCCAACAGTGACATGAGTGCTTTTATCTGCGGGCCGCGCCCGCTGTGATCCTTGAGATAGAAGCGCAGCGTCTTTCGAATATCACTTGCAGGCAAGGTACAGCACAACGCTAGGGCGCCTTTCGCGTCGTAGGATGAACTGACATATCGGCCCCAGGTTGTCTTGCCGCGAAGGAACTCCTTCACCTCATCGGGCGAAATGTCGGCTGCGTGTTCGGTGGGAGTTTTAGGCGGCTTGCCAGGTACGTATCGATGGCGATACCAGCGCGCTCCAATCTCGTGAATGCTGAGGTAGAGCTGATACATCTCGGGCTCGAAGAGCGGCCGGTGTCTTTCGAAAGTCAACTCTTTCCACATAAGCGTGTCATGTCGCACCCATCCCTCCAGCACCACTCGTGCAAGGGCCAACTGGCTGCTTTCGTCGAGATGGATAAGGCGGAGGTTCAGCAATTCATTGCGCGATGGCAGGCCCATGTCGGCGGCATATCGGACGAGCCATGGCGCAAGTTCCAGTGGCGCCGGGGAGCCATCATCGAAGAAAAGATCGGGAAGGTCGAGATCGGCCAGGAAAGCACGTTGCTCTGGCAAAGGTTTGCCGAGGCCGGTCCGCGCTTCTTCCACCAATGCGGCTCGGTCGAGGCCGAAGCCCGTGACCTCCTCGCCAAGTGCCCTAAGCGCGGCGATACAGATGTTTTTTACTTCGACGTTCTTTTCCTTCGCGATGCGCGCCGCCAGCATTTTACCGGCGGACTTGTTGCCTGACCGGCCCAGACACGCGGCGGCCTGGACACGTTCGTCCTTGCCTTTTGCGTTCAGCGACTTCTCCAGACGCGGCAGGAGCCCTTGCGCGCCTTTCAGAAGTCTTTGGGCATCGATCCGTCCGCTTCGCTTCTTGCCGAGAGCAAGACGATAAAGTGCGTCTTTGTATCGGTTCGGCGTTTTCGGCAGATGCCTCAACAGTTCGGCGGCAAATCTTGGCTGATACCCATGATCGGCGACCGGCTCGTCGTTCAAGCCGAACGCCAGATCGATGATATCGAGACGTTCGGAAATATACCGCGCCAGCAACTCCGTGGGCAAACGCGTCAGACCGCTCCGGCTACCGCCGCATCTGAGGTAATAGGCCGCAAAGGCGCCGCGGGGAGGCTTCCGGACCTGCGATCGGGCTTCGCGGGCCGAACGCTCGAGAAGCGATCCCATCACACCGAACTCTTCAAGTTCGCCTGCCTTCAGTTCGACGCCGAGCACCTCGGACACGATCGGCTCCGCTGGTGGGGTCTCCTTCTTCAACTCTGCCAACTTCCGCCTCAGCGTGCGAGTTGCCTTGCGCGCCTCACTGGTACCGCCCATCATGACGTCCTTGATGTTGATCCCAAGATCAATACGGCTGTGGTCAAGCGGCGTGCTTCCTTCAAGTTGACGAAGATCGCCGTAGGGACCGTTGAGAAAGGCGACAAGGCTGGGCTCGTGGAAGAAGGGACGAAAAGGATCGAGAAGGTAGCCGCTCAATCCTCCGCTGACCGCCGGGACGAGCCGGGCCGGTGGCAGGCTTTCCAGAAGCCGAAGGACTCAGGGATGCTCCCGCTCCATCCAGCTGGCGTAACCATTTGCATAGTTCAAAGGGGCGAACCCCAAAACGCCTGGCAAAAGCGATTGAAATGCGCCGGCGGTTTCAGGTGACGCGAGACAATCGATCAGCGCATCAACATTCGCGCCTACATTGGCTTCCCGATGCGCCCGTGCCTGCATGAGGATGTTCTCGATGCGACGAAACATCGGAGCGCTCATGTTTTCGCGCGCCCATTTCGGAAGCGCATCCTGCGCATCAAGCGTTTGATCGAGCATACCGAAGAGGCGGCTGCAGGAGTTTCTTGCGGCCTTCACAGCCGACGTGAGAGCACTCTGACGGAACGAGTTCAGATCAATCTCGCCATCGGGCAAGGCAGTTATCGGCTCAGTCGCGACGAATGCACCGTCCGTGGCGACGTACCCTTTTGCCTCAACCATTCATTCGAGCTCCGTAGCCAACTCTCCTGATCCCTACGAAAAGAATTTGGAAACAATTGGGCAAGCAGCAAGCCTGCAAGCCGGCCTGGTGCAGTTTGCACTACGGATGCCCTTAAGCTCGAACTCGATTTCAGGCGCGACAACGCCTCTGCACAGCTTGAGTTATTCTGGCTGGGTCAAGGACTCGGCCCTGAGCTGCCCTTCGACCGGGGCACATTGCGCCGCAGTGAGTCCGTCAGAACGGACATTCGCTGCGACCGCTTCATCGGGCTGCGGCCGATATCTTCGTATGACACCCGTGACCAAGCTGGAGCGACGGGCGATTTGATCCGGAGCTCCTGCCATGTGCTACCATCTTGATACCGTTCACCAAGAAAGCGCCGGCATGTCGCAACGGAAGCCACGCCAGATCACCTTCGCGCGCTTGCCGGACGTCCCGTTGGATGTGCTGATCGCGCACACGTCCAACCCACGCATCGCCGAGCACATGCCGTTCTTGACTTTCGCGTGGGATCGCGAGGCCGCTGCGCGCTTCGTCGCGACCAAGGAGGAGTGCTGGCACCGCGACGGCCTATCGTCGAGCATAGGCTTGGTGCGAAGCCGATATCGTTTGATACCATAGGCCCAATCCAATTCCGACCTCGGGACTGAAATGAAGCGCCAAAAAAATTACAACGAGCGTCGCTTGATTCGCCGACTACCGGAACGGGGTCAAACATCTTCGTAGGGTGTCCGCTGGAGCACCATCTGGGCGCGGGCGCGTTAACAAACCCCGACCGGACACCTTTTCTTGCGAGATCGGGCACGATAAATTCAGATCGGATCTGCCGTTTGATTGATTTTTCAGGGCCATTGGTTTTGGGTGACTCTGATTTGACCAACATATTGTGCATCCGGCCGTCGACACAAAGAAAAGGCCTAAATGAAGACTACGGGATTTAGCAACACCAAAGCCGCCCAAGCCGAGCAGCGCTTGCCGAACATCGAAAACAGACTCCACACCGTGTGGACCGGTTCCGGATCAACTCCCTTTATCGTCGATATCCAGCCCGGGTCGAGCGTTCTCGACGAGGCGGCGGAGATTGCACGCGCACTACCCCTCTGGCGTCTCTTCAACCTCGCTCCGACACTCGCCGTCTGGGCGGCATTGCGGCCTCTTGCGCTCAACTACGGCGAGGCCACCAAGGACGTCTATCTGCATATCAGCCGGTTCGTCGGAGAGGACTATGGCGACCTTGCTGCACGCGACGACTTGAAGACGCGCTTCCGGCGCGCAGCGCGTGATCTTGGTCTTCCCGTCTCCGGAAATGACCCGACAAGCCTGTTTTTTGCACCCCTTGGCCCAGCTCATGCACAGCACGGTGACCTCGCGCGAGCTTTCGTTGGTGTCGCACTCCACCACGGCCCGCCGGCGATCGAGGACACGGCGACGGCGCGCCACTGGCAGCGACGCGCGGTCATTGAGCGGTGCCCCAACCTCACGAGGCTGCGCGCGACGGCGCTCTTCGACAATTCGGCCCACCTGGCCCGGCGTTTTGAGGCCTGGCGCCAGGGCATCGCTCCGATCGGGGACACCGAGACACACCTTTTCGAAGCCTATGACCATGCGGCCGCGTCCATGGGGCGCAATCGCTCCGACCTTGTCGGTCCGCCGCGCCTCTTCTGGGCCGGCGACCGCCTCGGTCTCGAGTTTGAGCGTTCCAAGAGGCCGCAATCGCTTCGCCTCGGCGCCATACCGACGCGCCTGGCCGGCGGAGATCGCCTCAGGATCGAGCCACCGTGGGCCCGCGAACTCACATGGAGCGCCGGCACGGTAACGCAGAAGATCTCCTTCGCGCCAGCTCCTGACGAAGCCCTGGTCTTCGACGCGGATAGTGGCGCGTTCCTTGCGCGCCTCACGGGAGAGCACGAAGAGCTCGAAGTCGCCGCGGAACGGCTCATCGTTCTTTCACCCCAAGCGTTTTCAAGCACGTCTTTTGGCGATGCCATCCCGGCCAAGGATCCCGGCTTCTATGTGGCTTGGGTGAATGCCGCCGAGACGCTCTCCTTCTCGGATCGTCCGGATATTGCGCTGAAGACGCCGCATGAGGATGCGATCTGGATCGATGGCTCTGTCTTGGGGCGCGACGGAAGTCGCGCGCTCTATGCCTGCGACGGCACATTGTGCCTCAAGGCGGATCCCGATATTGGCGGACCTGCGCGGATCATTCGTGCGCGCATTGGCGACGACGTCAGATTCCACAGCATTTCCCTCTCCTCGACCGGGGAAGTTCAAGTGCCTTTCTCCGAGGTCCGGCTCGATAGGACGTCCGACCCTTGCGAGGTTGTCTTCGAGGTCCTGACCCCAGGTGCCGCGGGCGATCTCGGCGCCCGCGCAGCGCTATCGACGCGCGGCTGGATCTGGCCGGGAATGGCATCACCCGAGGATGACCTGGCCGATGTTCCGGTCCCGGGAAACTTCAGCCCAGCACGAAGCTCTGGTTTACGCGTGCTCGACGGCCTGCTTTCCGTCGATCCGCATTCCGACGAAGAAACACCCATCCTGGGCCTCAAGGGTCCGGACCGGGTTCACGAATTTCGATTGGCCGCACGCGGCGAGAAACTCTGGCATTACCGCGTCGCGAGCGGCGACAAGGCCTTCGTTCCGCGTGGCTCTACGATGCATTTCGGGCATGAGAACCGACATGACACACTCCTGCTGCGGTCGCCGGATCGCGACGCATTCCTTCTAGTTCTTGGGCGCGAGACGCGTCGCCCCTTCTTCCAGCGCCAGATCATCGAGATCGGGGCAGCTCAGCTTGAGGATGTGGAGGATGGAGATGACCGGATCGCGCTCCGGCGCGCCGACGGACGGGTCGACCTGCTCGCGCGGCTGCACCGCACGGCAGACCCGTCGGGTTTGGCGGTCTCGGTTTTTGAGGGTGGGTTACATCTGAGCTTCACGCCGGCATTGGCCTGCCACGGCCTGCGTGTGCGCATCGAGCCCATCGCAGGACCGACACGCGAGGGAGAGCATGTCTTTGACTATTCCCCGCCGGAGATCCCGCCTCTTGATGGCGTGCAGGCTGTCCAGGATCCATCGAGTCGCCGGATTGATATTCGACTTCGGCTTGCGGAACTTCCCGCACCTGCGCGCGCCACGTTCTACCTGCGTGGCGCGGATGGATCCTATTCTCTGCTGCGCGACAGTCGCAATGCCACGGTCGCCCTGGGTCTGCCCGGCGAACTCATCCATCCAGACCACCGTCAACTCATAACGCTTGCGCGTTTCCTGTCCCGGCTGGAGCCGGAAAGCCTTGGGGGGCAGCTGAGCGAGGCCCTTGCCCCGCTCTACGAGGCCGCTATCGATCATATCGGTGCCTCCCGCATGCTGGGATCCGTGAAGGGCGTCCTGAACGTCGTGCGGCCGGGTGGGCAGCCGGCGCGTCATGATCTGGTCGCGGCGGCGCCTTGGATCTTCGAGGCACAACCGCTCGCCTTCCGTGGATTGAGTGCCGAAGCTGGGCTTGAGCCCCTTGCCCGCATGGTCTCGACCGTGTCGCCCGACCCGGCACCCAGTCTCGACGGTGATACCCCCCTTTCTGACTGGCTCACCCGGATCGGCGCAGACTCTAACATCCCGCCCGAATTCCAGGCCGACAAACTTCAGCATGGCTTCCGGGTCCTGCGCTACCGACTCAGGGAAACCGACCTGCATGATCTCGTGGGCGGCGGCGCACTTTCGAGCACCGTCAGGCTGATCTGCGGAGCGCGCGTCGATGGCCTGGAGCAGCTTCGCTCGTTTGACGACAACGGCGGCGGAGATCCGCTCCCTGCCCGGATTGCGGCCCAGGTAGAGCGACATGCCCGGAGCTGTGCGGATAAGCGCGCCTCCGAACTCGTCGATGCCATCGTGTTCCGAACAGGTCTCCCGCGCCACGAGGTCGGCCAGGCTCTCACCCTGATGCTTCGCGCCGGTGTCGAGATATTCGCTTATTTTCGTGCCCTCTGGGGGCATGCCACAAGAAACGGACCCTCCCCGTCATGACGATCCTCGACCCGAATTCGTTTCGCGAACACCTGAACGCTATTCTCGCGCGCTTCGTGGCGACGTCATCGCCCATCAACGAGGTGAGGGCTCCGCGCCTGGCCGAAGAGTTGCGCCAGGGCATCGGCCGCCTCGACTTTGTCAAGGGCCCGTTTGTCGAGACCCTGCCGGATTTTGAAAAGGGAAAATCGCTCCGGGATCTTCATGGCGAGGGGGTTCTCGATCCGGCGTGGCAAACGCTCGCGGCAAACGCGCCGTCGATCTGGTCGCGCTCCTTGCACACGCACCAGGAGGCTGCCATCCGCAGGCAGGAAAACTACCTGGTTGCCACGGGAACCGGGTCCGGGAAAACCGAGAGTTTCCTTTTTCCGCTGGTCAATGACATTCTTGCGCAGGGGGATCTCCAGCGTCCGGGCGTGCGCGCCGTATTGGTCTATCCTCTCAATGCGCTAGCCAATGATCAGCTGGGCCGGATCGCGCGCCTTCTATTCAGGGATCTGGGCGATCCTGGCATCACGCTTGGGCGCTACACCGGACAGGTGAAGTCGCGCGCGACCCGACCCGAAGAGATCACGCGACTCCGCTCGACACCCAGCTTCATCGAGAGCTTCGGCGAAGATGCGGACGTGCCGGACAACTGGCTCCTGTCGCGATCCGAAATGCGGGATTCTCCACCGCATATCCTCATCACCAACTACGCCATGCTCGAGCACATCCTCCTGCTGCCCACAAACCGGCAACTGTTGAGCAGCGCCGATCTTCGCTGGATCGTGCTCGACGAGATTCACACCTATGCCGGCGCACAGGCGATCGAAGTCTCCTTTCTCCTGAGACGCCTGAAAGCCCATCTCGGCATTCCCGATGGTCAGGTGCGCTGCGTGGGCACGTCGGCATCGCTCGATCCTAAGCGGAAGGCTGAGCTTGCAGATTTCGCGTCGCGCCTCTTCGGAGAGCCGTTCGGCGGGGAGCCCGCCGTCATCACATCGGAACGCAAGGTTCACCCGAGCCTCGATCGCTCAGCCGCTCCAAGCGGTCTTTCCCCACGCCGCTGGGCCGAGGCCAATGAGCTTGCCGAGACGGCGCGAGACGCCGTGCAGAATGACACCCCGATGACGATCGAGGATTGGAACCTCGAAGCCGACATGCTGAACCTTCCGGAGCTCCGTCTCGAGGACGGGCCCTCGGTGGGGGATGCCTTGATCGAGCGCCTTGCCGGGTTAGAGGAAATCCACCAGATCGCCCGCCGGCTCGAGGGTGGATCGATTGCGATCGAGACTCTCGCCCGAGAGATTTTCCCCGACGCCGGCGACGACGCGGTGCCCGGCCTCGTCGGACTGATTTCGATTGGTGTGCTGGCCGTCAGTGCCGACGCAGCCGTATTCCCGCTGCTTCCGGCGCGCTATCACCTGATCTCCCGCGCGCCCGATCGAACCGGAATCACCCTCAGGTCGGGTGCCGGCGACAATCTCGGTTCCGTCGTGATCGGCGCGGAACGGGACGACGAGGACCGGCCGGCCTACGAGCTCTATGTCTGTCGGAATTGCGGCGAACCCTATGTCGAGGCCTGGGACAATGGCGCCTATCTCGATCCCGTTGCCGGTGGCGGTGACAGGCACCTGCTGCGGCTTGTGCCGGGAGGAATGGCGCTCGAGGAAGAGGGTGAGGACGTCGACGACGTCGATCCGGGGCAGATCGTCTACATCGATCCAACCAATGGCCACCCGATGGAACCCGACGATGCGGGCGCCGTGGCCCTTGAAGCCGTGACGCTGCAAGTGGATCCGGAAGATGGCGGTCGCTACATGCGCCGTTGCGCCGCGTGTAATCACCGTTCGGCGCGCTTCAACGAGCCCGTCACCACGGTCCGACCCGGCGACGAAGCGATCGCGGCGGTGGCCGCCCAGTCGTTGCTCGAGGCCATGCCGCCGAGGGATCTGGGCACCAGCCCACCCATGGGCGGACGCAACCTTCTGGTCTTCTCGGATAACCGGCAGGACGCCGCCTTCTTCGCGCCCTTTTTCGAGCGCACTTCGCGGGAACAGGCGATCCGCAGCGCGATCCTGCGCGCCGTCGAAGCCGGCGGGCGTATGGATATCGACAACCTGGTCGGCGCAATTCTCCGGGAACTCCAGACGGACGGCCTGCGGCTCTACCGACCGGGCGTGGTTCCTGAACTCGAAACCGGATCCAACGAGTTGCTGCGCCTCAAGGCTCTCATTGCCGCGGAGATCACGGTCTTCGGTCGGGGACGACTGAGCCTCGAGGGCTTTGGCCTGATCGGCGTCGATTACGAGCAGATCAACCGCCCGGTGGAAATGGTTCGGCGGGCCATGCCGGAACCGCTTCAGCCGCACGCCGAGGCCTTCGTTCGGCACGTGCTCAAGCTCATTCGCGAACACCGCGCGATCGCCCAGAAGGAGTCGGGGATGATCGATCTGGCCGACGAGTCGATCTGGACCCGCATTGCCGCCCAGCCGAACCGGTGCGTCAGCCGCGAGCGCAATCCCCACACCAGCTTGCCGCTCAACCTCATCCCGGCTAGCGGACGCCCAAACCGGCTCACCGACCTCCTGTCCAGGATGGCCTTGGCCTGCGGCACCGAGATCGACGACAACCAGATGCGCGATGTGTTGACCCAGTTCTGGAAAGCGATCGAGCACCCCAAATCGATGACCGCCAAGCACGGCGTCGGGCGCGGCCTCAAGCTCGACCGCTCACTCTTCATCGTGCCCGGCGCGGATGTGTCGCTTTACCAGTGCCTGTCCTGCGGCGCCCGGACACAGTTCAATACCGCCGGCATCTGCCAGGCGATGCGCTGTTCCGGCACCTTGCACGAAATCACGCAGGTAGAGCGGGGTGAGTTGGCCGGGCGCAACCACTACGTGGCCCGCTACCGCGAACGCCCACAGATGGGCATCGCGCGCGAACATACGGCCGCGATTGCCGGAGAGATCCGGTCCGACATCGAAGAGGAATTCAAGGCCGGGGAAGTCAACCTTCTCTCCTGCACGACAACCATGGAGATGGGCGTCGATCTCGGGGATCTCGAGGCCGTGCTCTGCAAGAACGTCCCGCCGTCGATCGCCAATTACCAGCAGAGGGCTGGACGGGCTGGGCGCCGGGCGCAGGTGGCCCCCGTCGTGCTGACAACGGCGCGGTCGGGGCGCTATGACCGCGCGGTCTTCGAAAAATTCTCCGAGTATCTCGCGGCCCAGCCCATCATCCCTTACCTCAGTCTCGACAATGCCGGGTTCTTTCAGCGACATCAGATCTCGATGGTGCTCGCCCGGTTCCTCGAGCATCGTCTTGCGGGATACACGCGAACCGGATCGCCCAGGATGCGGGACATCTTCGCAGATGCTCTGACCGATGAGGAGCGGACCGCGTTCAACCAGGATTTTGCCGATTGGCTCGACCACGCGGGAGACCACCTCCGCGACGCTGCCGCGCTTGGAGCCCGACTGCCTCCGGACCTGGTCTCGATTGCCCTCGATGAGGCGGACCTCGCGACAACTCTGCGGGAGCGCATCATGCACTTTGCGGACATGGCCTGGGGTCGGTTCGGTCTCATGCAGGAGGCGATCGACGATCTCGAAGCGCGCCGCCAGATGCTCGACAAGACCGACGCGCAGGGGTTCATCAGGCTCGATCGGTCGCTGGCAGCACTGCGCACGCAGCAACGGCTCTACATGAACCAGTTCCTGATCGATCAATTGTCGCGCCGCGCGATCATCCCGACATACTCCTTCCCAGTGCACTCGGTCTCGCTGGAGATTCTGAACTCAGCCGGACAAACCTCGGACACGGCTGTCCTCGAGCTTGACCGCGACGGCTCGATTGGAATTTCCGAGTATGCACCCAGTGCCGAGATCGTTGCCGGCGGTCGGGTCTGGGTGAGTGACGGGATCTCGAAGCGATCGAAGTTTACCGGAGACGACGCCTTCATCGAGCGGGCGCGCTACCGCGTGTGCACCGCGTGCCGATCTCCCCAGATAACGCCACAAGGCGTGGACCCGGAAGAGTCATGCCAGCAATGCGGGGCCACCTTCCAGAGAGTGACCGCAACGAGAGCCTTCATTCGTCCGCATGGGTTCGTGACGTCGGTCGCCGACGGACAGGGTCGCGATCCAGGCGCGACGCGCATCCGCCCGACTGTGTCCGATGAAGCACTTCTTCTCACGGAGGCTCCCCGATCGCGATACGCGGCCACCGACCTGCCGGGCGTAAGGACGTTCCACGCGCCGGGCTCGAACCGCCCCGACCACGAGCTCGGTCGCATCATCACGGTCAACCGGGGCCGGCACGGCGGCGGTTTTGCCTGGTGCCACAATTGCGAGCATGCCGTCCCGGCTCATGGTCATGGCCCGGATCTTGCGTGGCAGCAGCAGACCTTCCTTCAGCCTCACCAGAACCCTCGTAGCGGACAGCCCTGCCGGTTTGATGCCTCCAATCCCAGCTGGCCGATCGACCTTGCCCATGTCTTCGAGACGGATGTTCGAGGACTGCTCTTCGAGGGCCTTCCCCGCACGCCCTCGGGAGATGCAATCCCCCCGGATATCTCGCTCGATCGAACCCTCCAGGAGGCCCTGCGCCTCGGGGCGGCCGAGCTCCTCGAAACCGATCCCCGGGATCTTCGGGCGCTGGTGCAGAGGCTCGACGGATTGCTCGTTGTCGTGATCTACGACTCCGTGTCTGGCGGCGCGGGATACGCAAAGCGTTTGACCAGCGAGGAGGGTTATCTCGCGCGGGACCTGTTGCTCGTGGCCCGAAATATCCTAAACTGCCCGAACCCAGATTGCATCACCAGCTGCACGCGCTGCCTCAACGACTACTCGAACCAGCGTAACTGGCCAGATTTTGACCGCAGGCCCGCACAGGCATGGATCGAGACGATCCTGATCGATGCCGGCGTGCAGATCGACCCGGAATGGGACCTGTGAGACAGACGGAAAGACAGACATGTCAACACTGCTCGATGACGATAGCCGCCCAGGGGATCGATCCAAGATGACGAACCTTTTCTTCCCAACCTCCCGCCAACAGAAGGCGGAGGCTTCGGATCCCCACTCGGCGTGCATTGCGATGGCAGGCTGGACGCCGGAGGACTGGACACCGCCGGACGAGATCTCCCGTTTTCCTCTTCTCGAGATCTGCCCGGAGGCGCCTGCCTATTTCGCACAAGCTGGCCATTTCACGGCACGAGACTTGCGCTCCATCGTGGCGCTCCTCAACCTGGAAATCGATCATCGTGACCAGGAGGAGATTTACCGGTTGGTTCTCGAGCGGTGCGAGAGAGCCCCATGGGTTCTGCCGATGCTAGAGGCAAGGGTGGCTGCGAAGCGCATGTCCGCTGGATCGAAGTCGAGGCGCAAGGTCCCCATGATCTTCAGCAAGATGCCGTTGATGAAGCTGTGCCTTCGATGCAATCCGCACCTTCATTCGCGCACCGGAGAGCTTCTGTCGCCCGAGGTGGAGGCCGACATCGCCGTTGCGGCATTCTGTGAATATGCCATCGCGCTCTATCACAAGAAGCGACGGGAGGACGACATCGATCACATGGACGACGAAGCGAGCAGAATCCTGTTGTTCGAAGGTCCTGCGGAAATCATTGCCGAAGAACTCGGTGAGATTCAGGACGTCGACGATTGGGAAGATCACGCGGCTCTGATCCTTGCGCTGGCGGCGGGCTACCCTGACTCAGTTTCGGATCAACTCCACCTTCACGCCATCACGACCCTGAGGGCCTTGTCGGACGGGATCGCGACGTCGACCGCTGCGGAGGATCTCTACAAGTTGGCGGCTCTTGCCTTCGTTTGCGCCAAGCAGGCCGACGGTCTGAAAACGCCACTTCGAGACGTCGTCCTGCATGAGATCTCCAAGCTCGGTCTGGCACACAAACCCGATCAGGTTGATGCGCAGACGATCGAGACCTTCTCGACAGCCCTCGACGAGGGTCTCGCAGGCAGCCTGCGCGCACGGAAGATCAGGATCACAGAGCTCGAAGAGAACGCGGCGGAGACAAAGGAGAAAATCCAGGCCGCAGGTGAGAGCGAAGATTACGCACTCCTCGCCGAGTTCGCGGCGAAGGCCAAGGAAGAGAAAGAAGCCCTTGGCGCCGCACGCAAAGAGCAGTCGGAGTTCCTGGCCTATCTTGAGCGCCTGTTGTCGGACGGCGTTGATGACCCTACGGTGGATCTCAAGGGTATTCGCGGCTTTCTTGCCCAGGTGTCTATGGACGCCACCGAAGAGGCCAGTGCGCATGACGCGTTGGCGACCGATCCCTTCGCCGAAGCCAGCAGGGCCATTGCTGACGACGAGATCGATGACGACATCGAGGACGATGACGAGGCCGACGATGAAGATGACCATCCGTGCGATGACGCCGACACGTCGTCAGTCGGAGACGCTTCGGATGATCAGGCGGAGATCCGGCCTGTCGCCGAGGACGACGGTAAGGATGTTGCCGAAGAGGGCGTCACGCCCGATGGCGACGAAAGTGGAAGCGATCCCCTTGAAGATCCTGATGAACTCCAGGGATCTGACGATGACGTCCATGTTGAGGCGGATGAGGTCCCCGGAACTGACCATGGCGAGGCGCCTGGAACGGATATCGACATCGAGCCCGCCTCGTCTCCGGCAGATGTCGAGCCGCCCGTGGACAGTTCGCCACCGGTCTCACCGGACATCCTTGCCGCGCTCATCGAGCGCGATCTGTTGGGCGTGGCCGCAGATGCTGCCGAGAGCTTCGAGTTGCACGGCCGCCCCTGGCCCATCGAGGCGGCGGTTCTGAAGGCCGCCGCCGGCAGTCGGGCGCCGCAGCGCGACTACGGTCCCGACACCCAGCGTTTCCAATCCCTCGCCAGCAGGGCAGCGGGTGTTGTGTCTTCGGACTTTGGCTCCGTCCTCCTTGTCGGCGCCCTCATGCGCCCGTCGATCTTCGAGAAGTCTGCATCCGGTCTCTGGAGTGGCCTGCCGCGCCTGTGCCGCGGAAACCTGGGCCAGCATCTTCAGCAGGCCGTCGAGGCGATTTCCGAGCTGGACTACGACTTCCCGCCGGACGCCGACGAGTTGGCGCGTCTGGCGGGCGCCAAGCGCGTTCCGCAGAGGCAACGGATTGCCACCCAACTGGGACAATGGGCCGACACAGTCTCCAACAAGACCTCGCGCTGGCCATTCGCCACCGCGGTGATGCACCACGTCGCTTCGGAAGATGGCCCCATCGGCGCTGCGCGCGCCGCGATCGATGCCGACAGGAGCGATGCTCCCAGGCTGGCTCAGGACGCAATCGAGGCACTCTCGTCCGCCTCCGAGATCGAGAACGTCTCTGTCGAGTTTGCGGCAAATTCCCCCCGGCAAAACGCCCGCCTCCATCCCAAGGGCGTGGAGTATCTCGAGCGTCAATTCGATGAACCGCTCGGCCTGCTCGCTGGCTGGCTGCGCGCCACGGCGCGAGAGGCCAGCCAGGGTCAGCAATCGGAAGCCCGCATGCGAGCGACGATCGGGAACCTGGTCTCGCGCCTCGAGAAGGCCCAGGCCGGGCTGTCGACCGAGGCCGACCGCGCCCCGGATGCCCTGACGGCCGCGTTGTCGCGATGGATCGCCGCACAGATTGACGAGACCTTGCGCGCTCTGCGCGGCGAGGACGTTGGCTCATTCGCCACCCTGGAAGAAGCACTGACTGCGGAACGGGATCTTCTGCCTTCCAGCGTTCGGGGCTCTTTGGATGTGCCTGATCTGCGCTTTGATGCCTTCCGGGACATGCTCCTTTCGGACGCGGTTCCCGATCCCGAGGGTGCCCTTCTCCAGGCGCGCAAGGAAGGTTCCTTCGAGACGGCTACGAGGCTGGCGACACGGTTTGGGATCGACGCGCAGGACGCGATCGCCCAAGACATGGCCACGTTTGCGAAGACCTGGGAGGCGGAAATCGCCGCGCGCTCCCGCGGGCTGAAGACCCTCGCAAAGGTGGATTACAAGCACCAGGACGAGATCGCCCGCTGGCTCAGCTGGTGCGACATCGCCCTCGCCCGGCTTGCGGCGATCAAGAATCGCTCCGAGGTTCACGACCTCGCCGAGATTCCGGCGGCCACGGCCGATCTCGATGCCATCTCGAGCATGATCGAAGACAAGATCCGTGAAGACCAGGTCGAGCGGATCGCGCAGTATCGCAACGAGCGCAATGCCGAGGAAGCCGATGCGCTTCTCGCCGGTCTCGAGGGTGTTACCGTCGAGGCCACGGAAGATCGGATTGCCCAGCTGCGCGACGGGCGCTCGGCGGCAACCTTCGAGACCGAACTTGGAGGGATCATTTCCGACTTCGCCCCGGAGTTTCTCGCTTTTGCGGCCTCGCCCGGATGGCCTGCGACGGATGCCGCCTTCGAGCAGGCCGTCGCAGCTGAAGGACCGCTCCATATCGAGGAGGACCGCCGGGCGGCCGGCCTCGACTTCATTCACCTCTACCGTGCGATCGGAGCCTCGCTCGCGCAAAAGCAGCCCTCTGTGCCAAAGATCCGCGCGCTCTTCGAGGATATCGGCTACGACAACGTGAAGATCCACGACTTTCGCCCGCTCGGGCGCACCGGGGTCTGGCAGGGCAGGCTCACCGGATCGATCCGCACGGCACTGACCGACGAGTGGTTCCTGCCGCCTGTCTTCGGCTCGCAGGCCAGTGCCGGGACGAACTTCTTGCTGGTTGGACCCGACGTCCTGTCGGAGAACATCATGAAGGCCGTGTCGCCCGACACACCTTCTATATTCCTGTGTGCGGGCACGCTCGACGCGGCGAAGCGCCACGAGCTTGCCGAGCGCCTGCGCGCGAAAGTCATTCCCGCCGTTCTCGTTGACGAGGCGCTCATCGGTTTCGCCGCGACCCGCCGGCAAACCCGCGCTCATACGATCTTCGAGTGCGGCCTGCCTTATGGCCGTGTCGAGCCATACACCACGGATGCCGGCAAACTGCCGCCCGAGATGTTTTTCGGACGAGGCGAGGAGATCCGCCTCATCATGTCGAAGACGGCGGACGGCTGCCTCGTCTACGGCGGCCGTCAACTGGGGAAATCCGCGCTTCTCGGGCATATCGAGCGGACCCAGCATGCCCCGGAACAGGATCGAATCGTGGTCAATCGCGAGGTCAGGTGGCTCGGCAACTCCGAGAAGACCTCCGAGATCTGGACCCATCTCGCGTCGATGCTTTCGCCGGAGGTCGTGAAGCCGAGCAGCCGAACGGCCGACGAGGTTTCGCGCGATATCGAAGCATGGCTGATGCACAAGCCGCACGGGCGCGTCATCGCGATGTTCGACGAGGCCGACAATTTCATGGATGCGGACACAAGGGAGGACTATCCCGAACTGGCCCGCATCAAGAAGTTGATGGAGCAAACCGGCCGTGCCTTCAAGGTCGTCTTTGCGGGTCTTCACAACGTCCAGCGGATGTATCGGCAGCCGAACTCACCCCTGGCACATCTGGGCCAGCCCATTTGTATCGGCCCGCTCAACCGCACCGAGGATGACAAGCGCGCCGCCTACGACCTCGTCGTGACGCCGATGCGCGCCGCAGGCTTCCGGTTCGAGAGCCATGAGGCTGTCGAGGAGATCCTTGCCTGGGCGAATTACTACCCGTCTCTCGTGCAGGAATACATGAAAGGCCTGCTCTCGACCCTGCACGGTTCGGGAACAGGCAAGTCCTACAAGCGGGATGTTGACGGTCCGCTCTGGCCGATCCCGAGCGATACGCTGTTTGCGCATCGCGGGTTCGGACATATCGAGAGCCGCATTCGCTACAAGTTCCACCTCACCCTCGGTCTCGATCCGCGCTATGCGTTGGTCGCCTACACGCTGGGGCGCCTCAATGCCGAAGGGCAGGAAGACAAGGCGAGGGTTACCGGCTTCGACACGGAAGATCTCCTCGAAGAAGCCAGCGTCTTTTGGCCGAATAGTTCCGAGAGTCCGTCGCTTGCCGCGTTCGAGGCTCTGCTCGAGGAGCTGTTCGACCTCGGCGTTCTGGGGCGCGTGCCGATTTCCGGGACCAAGCGCTATCGCTACCTGCTGGGGTCGCGCCAGGTCGCCACGATGCTGGGGTCGGGAGACGATATCTACCATGCCCTGGGCGAGATCGAGGAAAAAGATCCGGCGGTTGCCTATGATCGTGCGATCCATCGGAGGCGCTACAGCACGGGGAATGTGTCCGATCAGTCTGACTGGCATTATTGCCCGCTCACCGATCTCCAGATCGAGCGGATCGTCCTTCCCGAGAGCGTCCCGGTCCAGATCGTCTGTGGTCTCAAAGTTCTCGGGCTTTCCACGGTCGGCCCGGCGTTGAAGCGCATCGCGCTCGCGGGTCGTCTTCCGGGCGCCCGAGATCGGAGCATTGCGGTTGATCTCGTCAAGAACACGCGCGAACTACGGGCGAGTGTCGATCGCAAGTCCGGCGACGGCCATGACGCGATCTTGGTCTTCAGCCCGGACACGCAGAAGCAGGCGCACGAGGCCATTTCGTGGCTCGAGCGGCAGCCGCGGGTGATTGGCGGGAAGGTGCGCCCGGTGCTGCTTCTGGATGCGGCCGAATCCAACATGCGAGACATCGCAACGCGACGTCCCGAGCAAAGCCAGTTCCTGGCGGCCTGGGGTGCAGAGATGGTGAGAGTCCATCTCCACCACATCGAGAAAGTCGAGCTCGACACCCGGACTTTACGAGACGCGATCCTGCGCGCCACCGGTGGCGTTCCTTCGGAGACGATCAAGCTGATCTCGGCAATGCGTGTAGCCTCGGATCCGATGGAGGCGGCTCGAGACTGGAAGTCGACGCTGAAGGTCCCGCCGGCGCTTCTCAAGGGCGCATTGGGTCAGGTTCTTTCGATCCTGGATATGGCAGATGGCGAGGACTATGATGCGTTTAACGAACTCGTGCGTGAGCATGTCGGCTCTGACCTCGTCGATCTCGGCCCTGACCTTGTCGCAACAGGACTCGTGAGTGCGTGGAAGCCGAACTCGGGTCGCATTCGCAGATCGGCCTTGGGAGATATTCTGAGCCGGAACACTGCCATCTGACGGTCTTCTTCCCGATGAATGCTCCGCCATTGATCGACGCATGCCGCCAGCACCCATGCCTTTCACGAGTTCGTCGACAGAACGTGCGGATATGCCATTGGCGTAGATCTACTGGATCACCGCGACCAGGCCACATGAGATTTCCGCAGACGAGGCATTGAGAGGGCCACATCGCGTATATCCCCCGACACCCTTACCAGCCCGAGAGACAGACTACCAGAATCCGGCACGCTTGCCAGGTCGTAACTCGCGGAGCCGTTCCGAATTGTAGGACAAGGGTCCTTTTGCTTATCGAGCGAAAAGTCGTTCTTGGTAGCAACCCTGACACGTGTGCCGAAGATTCCTTCCCGCCGTTGCAAAATCATAGCGCGAAAACGATTTCTTGGCACATTCTCGGCCCGGAGTTGCCATTGCCTCCAGGTCCTACGCTGCGGTGCGGCTTCACTGGACCGTAAGACGGCGTCTGGACTGCCCGTGCGGCTGGTCCCCCGCCAACGACCAACTGCCGACGACGGATCCCAATGCCGGTGACGGAAGCCCGCTCCCGCGTTCTCGCAGGACGGATGACTGTGGTTGGCTCATCACGACCGTTGGTTGCCCGACCCAGAGATCGACGACCGGCTGCGCGGCTGCCCGCACTGAAGGCCCGCTTTCGCCCTACTCGGCTGAATCTATTGCTTCCGCAGCGAATTCACACTTTCCGCCCATTCTGCGGAAAAACAACGGGTTGAGAGCGGCTTGATTAAGCGATTTGAGCGAGCGCAAGCTGTATAAAGAAGCGTTGCAGATGCCTAAACTCCGATGGTTGGCATCAATATTTAGAAATTGAACGGCAGTGTCTTTCCACGCAGCCGACCTTCGATCACACTTGATGCGCACTAGTCGAGACCGAACCATCTTCCATTTGTCCAGCAGATTGGACGGGCGCCTCTTTAGCATCTTACCGCATGTTTCAAACCTTCGAGACTGCCCATCCCACGCTTGCTCCTTATGGGAGGATCTTTCAACGTGTGAACACACCAAAGTGGTAGACTCGGCCATCGCTTTTCGGGTATTTTTTTCCTGGGGAGACGTTTTCACGTTTGTTCCGGCGTTTGTTTGATCTGGATGTTGCAGCAAAATCTACCGCAAAGACAAAGGGTAGTAAGGGCAACATCGAGAAAATCCTTGCAGCTCTAGCTGCGTCAGGTGTGTTAGGTCGCCCGTGGCGTTAACTTGACTTATTCGAGTGCATCCATTGTCGCGCTCGATTGCTCGATCATTGAATCGAGCCCGATGCAGCAGAACAAGCTTGCAATGATTCGCAGCGGCTTGGGCGGCACTCGGGCGCCAGCGTGGCGCGAGGACCATTTGGCTCACAGTGGAAAGAACTGCCACCACCGGTCGTTCCCGTCGCACTCGGCTGACCAGACAATCCACTCACCACACCGGTCAGGATCGCTGTCGCGTTTCGGATTGCACGATCGTTGTTCTGCCGCTGTTCCGCGGCGCGCTGCTCTGACTGCGCGAGCCTCTCGCCGGAATAGAGACTGACCATGCGCGCCCACTGGCTCTGCGCCGTCGTACGCTGTGCCGCCGTCTGATACCAAACACCGGACCGGAAATAGTCAGGCTCGTCGAAAGAGAACTCCGCCCGGCTCAGGGAGACCCGTCCGTCGCTCAGGAAGGTGACACGCCTCAATTGTCCCGACCCGGATCGAAAATCACAGCGAAGCGCCCCGCTTCCTATTCCAGAACACTGGTATCCAGAAGGTCCGAACTGAAATCCGCAAGTCGGGCCGTCACATCCATCAGGCAGGGCGAAACTCCAGGTCTCGCCACGGATCCCCGGTGCGGGCAATCCCCAAAAAGCCCCATCAAGAACAAGTCGGTGGTTGGTCGGTTTGCGCCCGCTCGGGGAGCAAATCTCAAGGATGAAGCGTTCAAAGAACGCCTATTCCTCGTCCGACATTATGTCTCGTGCCAAGCTGGTCTCCATGGCAGATACCGGCTTGAATCACACTCAAGCCCCGGAGTGAACCCCTTTTGTCAACACGGTCCAATAAGCAGGATGGTCTTCATCAAAGGCGATGGCTTACGGTGGTGTGGCGTGCTTAGGAAGTGGGCGGTCCACGCCCAGTTCAGCCGCAAGAGCACGGCGGTCTTCTTCAGTGAAGTCCTCTCCCGCAAGCACGGCAACCGGATCAGACACCACATACATGCCGACAAAAACCAGCGCCGACATGATAAGGATCAATATCGCGCTTTGTCCAAGGCGCTTGACGATGAAATTCAGCATGACCGCCTCCGTTGGCAGATTGGAGTTTCCGGGGGCGGACCATACCTAGTGTGTAAAGTCAGGCGCTTAGGTGAAAGTGGGACAGTCTGAATTGCCGCGATGTTACACTTTATGTAACGGAACTGTCCCACCGCTCTGGATCAGTTCATGCATGATATCCTTAGCTCACGTCAGCTTACCTTTTCCTTTGCATCTTGGAAAGCTGACACATCCAAGGAACCGACCGTAACGGCTCTTGCGCTCAACGAGCCAACCATTATCACACGCCGGACAGGCTTGGTATTCGGCACCGCAGTTGGCACATTTCATGGGACCAGAGCGGCCCTGTTGTTCCGGCAAACCGATCCCACATGACGTACAAGCGTTAATCGAGAAGCCGCATAGGTCTGCATGTTCGCACCGATACCACATCCCACCGTCCTTGGTTGGGAAACCAAGAAGATGGCCGCCGCATTCTCCGCAGGTATGAACCTTTTCCGTCGTCCCGGCACTGCCCACAACTCCATACTCCGGATCATCGAGCATCTCTGTGATGAACGCGGATTGTTTGGAAGCGGATGCCATCAGAGTCACGGTGTGCCGTGCCCTGGTCAAAGCGACGTACATTACCCGCCGCTCCTCGGCATTCTCGAACGGTTCCGCCTCGGGCGACACCAGACCGAGCAGCGGATCATCGACGATCTCCGACGGGAAGCCCGTCCGTCCTCGAAACAGCCCCAGGACGATGACATGATCGGCTTCCAGTCCCTTGGATGCATGGATAGTCTTGAAGGAGATGTCGAGATGGGGGAATTCGCGTCGAATACGGGAAAGGTTGTCCGGCACCAAATGGCGATATCGTCCAAGCAGCAGGACCGTGGGCTTTCTATCCCCGTCTTTCTTCTCTGGTATTGCTCTCAGCGTGGCACGCAGCTTGGCATCTGCATCATGAAGGAAAGTTGGCACGACCCCCAGCGCCGGAGCCTGGGCGACACCAGCGGGGATCACGGTCTTCTGCAACTGCGCCGGGTTTTGCAGGACAAACCTCTTGGCGGCTTCCGCTATCTGATCGACGGACCGGAACGTGCGGCCAAGATCGACTGTTCGGTGAACGCCAGTCTGACCGTCGAACGTGCCGCCAAACTCCGCCCCGAAGCGTCGCATCAGGTTGATGTCTGATCCAGCAAACCGGTAGATCGACTGCCAGTCGTCGCCGACGGCAAAGACACGCCCGTCGGCATGTTGTCCCTTCAGTGCTTTGACCAGGCGTCCACGACTCTGGGAGATATCCTGAAACTCATCCACCAGTATGTGTTTGAACGGGCTGCGATACCGACCGCTCTCTGTGTATTCACAGGCCCTCAGGATCATGTCTTCAAAGTCGATCCTGCCATCCAGACGCGCCTGATATTCTAGGTAAACCGGCTCGAAGATAGATAGGAAAGCTTTGGCCCGTTTCCCGAGTTTGAGCTTATCTGCTCTAATTTCACAGTCACTCACCCGGTAGCCACCGCTTTTGTAATGCCGGAGGAATGTACCAACCAACTGGACAAAGCTATCCACCTGTCCCAGTTCGGCCACTTGGTCGAACAAGGTTTCAGGTGACCGGGGGGCGATTTCCTCGTGAGCCGAGACTTTCTCCGCCAGAGCCTCCAAAAGTCGGCCTTCCTCGCGTTCATAGCTGTAGGTCTCAATCAGCGTAGTTTCATGTTCTTTGTGGACGCTACGCTTCCACTGCATACCTTCGAGATATTCGTCGCGATCCACGAACGGGGCCGTGGTCAATTCTTCCTTACCATCGCTGGTCTTGCGGCGGCGAACGCCGAAATGCTCAATGTACACCCCGCTCTTTACGAGACGAAAGTCCGGACAATAGTCACGGAAGCCGCCCTCAGAAACCCTGTGTTCGTAGTTCGGCTCGTACTGATATTCGACGCCGTTTTCGAACAGCCAGTTGGCGATCATCAACTCTTCGAAGCTTTTGACCTGTTCCCCTTGCAGGGTGCGTAGGTCAAGCTTCTCAATATAGGTGTAGTAGTCGTGCTTTTTCTTGAAATCCCACTCGGTCTTGGCTTCCAGGCGGGCGTAAGAGAACCATCCAATGATAGCCTTCGAAACCTCGGCAGCAGTACGTACCAACACGCTTAGAATGTCTTTGATTAGGGCGAGGTAGGCTTTGTCGTCGGTCGCATGTTCGGCCAAAGCGGGCTTGCTGTCTTCAACGATCCCGATGATGTCGTAGGCCAGAGCGTGAAAGGTTCGGGCCTCCAGTGGTTCACCGCACCGTTCTTCGATACGCTCTGACATTTCCTTCGCCGCGTCCTTTGCGAATGCCAGGAGCAGTATCTCGTTTGAAGCCCTGGTTTTGGATTTGATGAGGTATCCGGCCTTCGCGGTGATGACACTGGTCTTACCGGACCCCGCCCCGGCCAGGACCAGAGTCGCGTCTTCGTCCACGATGATTGCGATCCTCTGTTCGGGTGTCAGCGGGTTGCTTTCGAAGGTGTCGAAGAACTCTTCCCAGGTGCTCAGTTGCTGCTGCTCGAATACTGATATGGCTCGATTGCGCATTGAGACTGCATTCTGGATGAAGCCTTGTACCTCCCTGACCTGCCGTTGTGCATATTCTCCGATTGATGCCATCGGAAGCCTGCCCAACAGGCTATCGTTAAGGTGCTGAGCCTGCTCAACCACGGGATTTATGAGGCAAGCTGATGGGTACTTCGTAGGGGCATGAAGCTCCGCTATCATTTCGAGCACTGCGTCAATCGACGAACGGTTGGCCTCGAAGCGTTCCGTGTTGTGGTTGATCCAGTCGGTTTCAACAGTCTGGGCAAACTCTACGGCGCTTCGCCGGTTAGCCCCCTTCAAAGATGTAGTGTAACCGTCGTCGCAGCGGATCGTCAGATCGCTGCCAAATAGTCGGTCGGAAACATTAGGTGCCGCAGCAATGCCGTTCAGATGTATCGTCCGAGAACGCCGGGCAGAAACATACAACCGGCCTTCACGGTACTCCAAACTTTTTGCGTGCTTGCCAAGCGGGTTCAGCAACAACCCGAACAACGGCTTTTGCTGGAGGTGGGTCAATGACGCTCCTCCAATCGACCAGCTATTCGCAAGGCGTTGCTTTCGATCAAACCTGCGACGTGATCGACCATGCCAGCTTCTGCTCCAGCCTGGCTTTTGATCCGGTGCATGGCTTCGACCCGGGCAGCAACCATGGTATCGACCAGTTCCTGCACTCGCATTCTGACTCCACGGGCATTGAGGCCAGCTTCTTCGGCGATCCGATCCCAATGTCGTCCGGCTGTATCTACGGGCTTACGTCTCCGACCTGCGATCTTCTGCGCGTGGTATTGGTTCACATGATCCCAATGCAGAACAGACGACACATCGTAGAGGGGTGCCATCGTCGGACCGTTGCTCAAGATCATCGAGTAGTTCTTGGCATGCGCGTCGGTGTTGGCGACCAGAATGTTAAAGATTACCTGATCTAGGAGTTTCAGGGCTTCAGTAGGTGGCAGACTATTTCCGGTATTCAGCAGAGTATTCAGATCGAGTCCTGGCACCGTACCCTGTTCGTATTTCTGACCAGGGTAGATGCCATTCGCCTGCGCAAAGTCTTCTTGATGAAGTCGTCTTACGGTACCATCAGATCGCGCTCTTCGGTCATACCTAGACACAGCCAACCCAGTCCTATCACCTGCTTTAACGATAGTGCAGTCAACAGCGGTTATTCCGATCAAACTGGCCAAATTCAGGCAATAGGCTTCGTTCTCGACGATGCCAGGAAGCGTCGGATTGTCCGGTTTTATGATGATCGTTGATGGAGCGCCGTTTTTGGGGATCGCCAGTCTGTCGGTGGGCCCGGGTAGGCCCAGTTTGGGGTTCCCGTCGCCATCGAGGACAGCTAGCGCCGTCTTCTTCTGGCCACCGGCAAGAGACAACCTGACACCATCTTCGCCGACGAGGAACGGACGGCACCCAAGATCGTCGAAATGGCGGTCCAGGGCTGCACCGTCGGTATCAATCCCGTAGTGGGCCTGTAGGGGCTCATAGGTCCATTCGGAGCGTTCGCTCGGCTCCCCGATTGAGATAGCGCCTGCGGTGTCACCGCCGATCTCCCGAAGTATGGCCAGGGCATCCGACGTGGACAGCCCCAGAGCCCTTGAGAGGGCCATGAGTTGCTGTTCTTCCGGCAACAGGTTGGCAAGCCATGGGGTAATGACTTGATCGTCGAAGTCGCCTGAACACAGAGGGAGCGTCAAGGATAGCTGGAAGTTTCCGTCGGTTGCCAGCCACCTCGGATCGTAGGTGAAACCGATCTGCTCCTGATCGTGGATGACGATGCGACCAACAACGAACTTTTCGTAGTAGACCTCGATCTCTTCACGGATTGCCATCAGTCGTCATCCAAGTCGTAGCCGATGGTCCCAGATTGAGGATCATGATGCGCGTCCTTGATTTCATTCTTGACGAACAAAATCGATAGGTCGATGCGGAGTGCCGTGGCTAACGATACCAAGGTGGATAGTTTTACGTCACGCTTCCCACGTTCGATATTTGAGAGCGTAGGGACTGTTGAACCGGACAGCCGTGAGAGGTCCTCCAGGCTGAGCCCGAGGAGCTTTCTCCGTTTCCGAAGTCTGTCGCCGATCTTTTGTGCCCATTGCAGTGTATCGCTTTGTCCGGACATTTGCCCTCCTTATCATGAAGGATAAATTAGGCGATCTGGCCCCATAATCAAGCCGAATCTATCTTGCAAGATAAAAAATAGGATGGAAAGAAAAGGCGATTGTATATTTGACAAACCCATGGCTTTGAGAGATCACGCAGTAGCGTGACAGGCCCCCAGCTCAAACACGCGGCGGATGAACGATATCCAAGCCGCCTGCACGGTCATTTCTGCCCTTTGGGGTCAGGTTTAGCGTTAGGCTTCGCCAACCGTCTTAGTTTCTCGTTGAACCGCTCTTCGTCGTCGTCCGCCTCGAGTTCACGGGCGGCTTCTTTGAAGCGTTCGAGTTGTTCGCGTTTCGTTTCCATGCTCAACCCCTTGCACGACTGCCGTCGCGGTGATAACAACGCCCCATAACAACACGAGGGCGACTCATGAGCAGCACCCACCTAGATGAGATAGCCGCAGTTCTGAAGCGTGCGGAAGCCGCAGCTTACGAGCGCGGCAAAGCTGATGCGAAACGGGAACTTCTTGAGTTCCTGGGGCAAAAGGACGCCCAGATCGGTGCTGCGCCAAAGCCGCAACAGCATGATACCACGCGGGTTCCGCCGCAACAACAGCCCGCAGAGGGGAGGCAACGCGCACCCAAAGGCATCGCCCGTCAACTGGCGATGCGGGCAATGTATTGCGCTAAAGCAGGCATGACAGCAGCAGACATTCTTTCACATGCCGACTCTGATCATGAAAAAATGGTCAAACCAGCATCGATGCGAAGCGAGCTTCGCAATGGGAAGAAGGACGGCCTGTACATTGATAACAACGGCGAGTGGTTTTTAACTGACACTGCCAAGATTAGAATTGAAGCGGAGAGCCAAGCTTTGGAGGGCCAGCCCTCCGCTTCTGAGAGCAACAACAATGGAGGTAAGTCCAATGAAGCCGCCTTAGATATTGAGTGGGAGTAACCCCACGACCCGCTCCTGCCGAGGGTTATCCCGGTAAGGGGCGGGCCACCTGCGCGGACGTGGTGGAAATGGTAGACACAGTGGCTTTGGGTGCCACGGGGGCGAGCCGCTAAACTCACATGCCCCGTGCCGGTTCAAGTCCGGTCGTCCGCACCACCCTTCTACAACACACTGACTCCGCTGGCAAATCCTAAATTACCTTGAATTGCCAGCGGGTTAATCTCACTTGCCCGCCACAGGCTGTGCGTAGGTCAACCGCTTGCCGGTCGCAGATCGCAAAGCGATCCGCCCCCGCTCCGCATCGTCCACACCGTTCGCGATCCGATTATTGTAACGAAAGTCGAACTCAGCCGCATAACGGTGCAAGTGCTGCTTGCCGCAGTGCTGATACACACCCTTCATGCCACGCTTGAAGATGCTGTAGAAGCCTTCAACCGTGTTGGTATGAACTTGCGGCTTCTCGCGCTTCACGTATTCGCCTTTGCTGTGCGTGGTAAAGTCGTGATCTGCAAAATCATCGGACAGGCGCGTGTATTGCTTGGCGTCATCAGTGTAAATCACGGCTTCCTTAGCGATATTCTCGCGCAGGATCGGCACCAGCGTATCCTTCTTAATATCGTCCACAACAATGGACTTGGCTTGTTTGGTGTTGCGGTCAACAAGGGTCAGCATGGCGTTCTTGTGCGCAAAGCCACGAGCGCCTTTTGGCTTCTCGGCTTTCTTGCCGATAAACGTCTCATCCACTTCTACAGTACCGCCACCAGAACCAAACGGGGCAAGCGCACCGTCACGCATACACTCGCGGATGCGGTGGGTCAGGAACCATGCAGACTTGTATGTGATGCCCAGAACGCGGTGTAGCTGGTGGCTGCTGATGCCCTTCTTGCTGGACACCATCAGGTGGATGGCTTGCAGCCACAGGTGCAGCGGCAGGTGGCTTTCTTCAAAGATCGTGCCCTTGCGCACGGTGAACTGACCGCGACACTCACGGCACTTCCAGAGGCCATGGCGCACCTTTCCCTCCGGGTTCTTCTTGGACGGCTTGGTGCGGACACCCTCAAGCCGGTAGGCGCGGTCGATAACACCACAATGCGGGCAGATAGGACCATCGGCCCAAAGCATGGCTTCAACGTGCGCAAAAGCGGCGGCTTCGTCGTGCATGTAAGGGGCGGACAGAACGGACATTTCATAACCCTCGTTTCGTTAAGGGTTATATGGGGTTAGCCCTTGGGTTTGTCAAGTATACAATCGCCAAAGAAAACTATGGGTCCAATTTATCACAGAGGATAAGTCTGGCATATGGAGAAGGGGCCAGCCTCGCCATCAACAATCTCAACGCGGCGGCTCTATCTAGGTGTAGTACCGAAAATCCGACTGCACCACACCACCTTCCGGAACGTACTTCAGGACACGTCCAACCTCCCTAGATGCCCTGATCGGAGCCGGTAGTTTCTGGTCGAACTGGGTGGAGTTCCAATTTACCTTTGTTAGCGCCAGGATTTCCTCGGCGATCTGTGTGATGCTCCTGTCAGTTTGCTGGTGGGGGTACAGAAGCAGCGGGTTTGGAACCCGCATCCCTGGATATGTCGAATAGTATGGAACACTGCCCCTGGTGTAGAGGAGGCCCTTTCCGTCCAGTTCGACGAAGGTGCCCCGAAGGACTGGATAACTACCGTTCCTGAGCAGCGAGATCGGGGAGCTTTCTTGGACCCAAACCATGTCACACATGCTGACATCGAGTTCGTCCAGGGCGTCATCAACACCGTCAGCCTCCTCGTCACGGAAGTGAGAAGTCTTCAGAACGACGAGCCGGGTAGGAAGGGCTTTATGGTGCTCCTTGTATGACCGAAGGGCATCCAGCACCAATGCCTTCATGTCAGCCCTGGTCAGGTATGGACGACGCCCTCTCGTTTCGGTCTGTGCCCTCGCCCCACGTAGGATCAGGCCGTGCCCGGTCTCATCGAACATCTGGGCCGTCGATGTCCAAAGCTGCTGACCATCCAGGCTGCGGTGAAACCCGATCCCGAGAAAGTTGGTGGTGTAGTCTCGGGGTTCATAGAGCCGCCATGGGACCTTGCCCGCCTTGTAGAACAAGCCATTCAGCAGGTTCCAGGTTCGCGCGGCAGGGCTCTGGATTTTCCGGTCGTTCTGACGTTTGATTTTTTGCGGAATCTTCGCGTCCGGATCGAAAACGTCCGGCCAGACGATCTGGGTCGCCACACCCATCTCCATCATCTTGGCCTTCATCATGTCTCTGAAATTCAGAACGTCCGGACCGCCATCGTCATCGGGTTCCCCGGTCTCCGACCTGGCCATTACAACCTTCTCGATCAGATCGATTGGCATGGAGAACACCACAACGTCAGGCTTGGCACTGCTTTCCTGGAGAACCCGAGCCTCAGCCGCCACCGCATCCAGGAGCAAGTTGACAGCCTGTAGAGTGGAACCGGCCTGGACGATCTTCTTGATTTGCCGCTTGCTCAGGGCTCGCTGTCCAGTATCAGGCACCACGAAGCGGCAACCGAAAGGGTTCGCGTTGCCCAATCCTGGGAAGTCTGGGTTGAGGTTCGGCAAAGCGTTTGATGCCGCTTCAACGCCCCGCTGTGACTCGGACAGGAACTGCGTGAAGCCTTCGGCGGTTTCTGATGATCCGATCACGCCGACAGTTACAACCTCACCCGCATGGAGTTGGAGTGGACCGAAGCGACGGAGCCCTTCTCTTGGATCAACGTGCTTCTGCCCACTGCCGAATTGCAATTCCGGTTCATCGAATACAGTGGCTTTGAACGTCATACCGGCAACTCCCATTGGTCGCTTTCGTCCACCAAAGCATCTGAACCGCCACTCCTCGACCAAGCGGCCTCAGGTGTCGCAACTGGCAACTCAATGACGGGAGCCGGTTCAAACCTCAGAGTTTCAGGTACGCTCTGTGTTGGTTCATGAAAGAGATCGTCGATATCTCGTTCATCAGCCTTGCACAGTAGGTGCTGCCACATGAGCACCTGACCCCATATTGCCGAGTTTTTCTCCAACCGCTTCTTTCCGCTCAGGAGCGCCTCGGCTCTTTGGTGCCACCGGAAACCATCGTGGGTGAAGAAATAGGTCGGTTCGACAACCAGAAACCAATGCTGGCCAATGCGTTCGAACTTGGGGTGAAAGGCGTGGTGCCGGACATATGCCACTCGATCTTCTTCATCTTTGCGCATCTTCACTGCAACTACCCGGGCTTTCGCCGGGTTTGTCGCCGAACGGTAGGAATAGTCGAGGGGCTTGCAGATGTCCTCAGGTCGGAACATCAACAAAGGCCGACCCTGATGACGACCGAACATCAGGCGGTCTTCGAACTGCCGCTCCAGACATCTCCGGAGAAGATGAGCGATATCATTCTGGTCATCCTGGTCGTCTGTGTTCGCGATGAGTTCGGTGTCCACAGCTTCGACGGTATCCGTCTCGACCAGCAACTCAGAGCCTTCGCCACGCGGGTCGTGGAATGCGACAAAGCGATTGCCCCTAATTGACCAGTCGAAGCGCCCATCATCTTCCTCGGCCATCACAGCACTAGCCTGCCGCCCATTGGGATATACCGGAACTGCAACGAATATCTCGTCCGGCAGAACCACTCGGAACATGTTGAGGACCGCCGTCTCTCCAGTGTTCAGTGGCGGTATCCACACACCGGGGGACGCCTGATCGACCATCAGACCGGCTATCGCGTCAACCGACGACCGGGTGAGCCTATCTTCCGCCTTGTTAAACCGTAGGCGGCGCTCCTCGCCAGGAACATGATCCGAGAATGGCTTCCAGAAGGTCGAGTTGTCCTCCATTCGGTGTAGCACAACAATCAAAGGCAGATTGGCCTGCTTCCAGTTCTTCAGGTCCTTCTCGTCAATCAGGTAGTCAAACCCGTTATCCGACTCGTGGGAGTAATTTCCTTTGACCCTGGTCTTGGCCTGGACGGCTACGAACTGGGATGAGGTTTCCCCGGACTTTGGATCGCGGAGTTCCACCATGCCATCGGTCCCGGATTCCAATCGTCCGAAACTCTGGTAGATCAGCCCAATCTTTTGGAACTCAGCCTTGATGATGGCCTCACCCGTATCGCCGGTCATCTGGTTGTCAGTTACGATCTTCATGTCGCTGTCCTTAGAAGCAGGACATAAGCAATAGCACATATCGACTCAAAGAACAAAACAGGATCACCATCTAGTGGTGGCGACAAGATTATGTAGTTTGTGTGGCTTGTACCGCTGTAACACGCAGTCTCGAAAACGGTCGATTTTGATTTCTTGATACTAAGCGGCACCAGGAAGCAGCTTTTGGCCATCAAACATTATCAAAAACCCCTATCGTTTCGAATCGATAGTCCTGCTACAAAGACGATGAGTTTCGAGAAGGAGGTGCTATGGAAGTTGGGTATGCACGGGTTTCGACGGCGGATCAGAGTGTGGAAGGCCAAACGGCGGCTTTGAAGGCGGCTGGTTGTGAACGGGTCTTCACGGAGGTTGCATCTGGAGCGAACAAGACACGACCCGTTCTTGCCGAGGCGCTGGAGTTTCTTCGTCCCGGCGACAAGCTGGTTGTCTTCAAGCTCGACCGTGTGGCGCGAAGCCTTCCCCATCTGATTGAACTGATGGACCGGCTAAAGGTGAAGGATATCGCTTTCAAAAGCCTGACTGAAGAGATCAACACCACGACGCCCGGAGGCAAACTGCTCTTCCACTTGATGGCAGCGATAGCCGAGTTTGAAAGGGACTTGATCCGGGAAAGGACGATGGTCGGGTTGAAGGCAGCCAAGGCCAAAGGTCGAACAGGTGGCAGGCCACGGCAGATGACCGAAGAGAAGATCAAGGCTGTGCGCACTCTTCTAGCAAATGGTACCGCTGTAAAGGATGCCGCCCAAGCCGTTGGTGTTTCGGTTCCGACGCTTTATCGGCATCTCCCGGGCTCGGCTCGATAGCTCCATTCTCGCTAGGCACCCCCGGCCATACTCGAGGACCGGCATGTCCGGTGCGCCCGTCCGGTAGTTGGGCGCAAACTGGTTGGCCACGGTCGCCTCACCACCAAACAGGCGACTGGCAATGGCCTCGCGGTTGATCGCCAGCGAAATCGCCTGGCGCACGCGCAGATCAGACAGTGGCGCGCTGCCGTCACCGGCCACAACTCCGGGTGCGCCTTCTGGATTGACGTCCATCAGAAGGAATATCGAACGCCAGGACGGCGCTGCCGTGTACGCAAGATCAGGGTTGGCCTCAAGGCTAGGAAGATCCTCTGTCGTGGGGTTTTCGACGATATCGAAATCCCCCGCCAATAGGCCCGCCAAACCGGCACCGGGATTCCCAATGGTGCGAATTTCAACGCCATCCCATTCCGACACTTCGCCCCAATAAGCGTCATTGCGCACAAGGCTTGCCTCACCAGACGGATCGAAGCTGACGAATTCGAACGGACCGGTGCCGACGGCTGCGGAACCGTCTTCGAAATCCACGCGGGTCGGATAAGAGATAATGCTGCAATCGCCTTCGCTGTCATAAGAAATCGGGCCTTCGGGTACATCGGCTTCGGTTGCAGACATAATCGGAAGGAACTTCATCTTCTGGATCCACAGCGGGTAAGGTGCACGCATGTCAAACCGAACGGTGTGGTCATCGACGGCCACAACATCGGCTATTGGCCCCATGGACGAGGTCAGCAGATTCCGCCGCCCGTCAATCAGATACATCATCCGGCAGGCCGAGTAGACCACGTCCCGCGCCGTGAGTGGATCACCATCATGAAAGGTGACATCATTGCGCAGATTGACCTCAAGCGAGGTATCGCTCAGCCAAGTCCAACCAGTGGCCAGCAGCGGGCTGTCATCGGCTGCAACAAGCGCCTCAAACACATGTTCGCGCAAGGAGGCAGTTGGCGCGCCCCCAAAGGGGATCGGATCCATTGAGCGCGGCGCCGAGGAAAACGCAATGCGCAACGTCTCGGCACCCGCTGCACCCGGCAGGGCCAGTGCGGCGGCAAGACCCAGGGCAATCAGAGAGTGTTTCATCAGGCTTCTCCTTCGTTGGAAGATGTGTCGGCGGCCCGACCGGCTTGACCGGAGCGGCGTTCAACGAATTCTTTGAATTCCGCCAACACCCAGGCGCAATCGGCTTGGACTTTGGCGAAGTTCCCGCTTCTTTCGCGGGTCGCTTCGTTCATGTAGAGGTCGCGCCGAAGTTCGACTTGCAGGATATGCTGGTCAATCTCGGGCCAACCGTAGCGCAAGGTGATTTCGTCACCGATGAAGCGCTTGTTCATACCGACATCGTAGCCACGCGCGGCGAACAACTCGGCCATCTTTGTCGCCAGAGCCGGATCGCAGGAGGCACCGTTGCGGGTGCCAATATCAATCTCAGGCCGTTCTTTACCTCCACGAAGCTCATGATCGAACTGGGTCATGGAATGGCAATCGACGATGAAGGCCTGGCCATGCTGATCGCGCAGGCGCTCGACGATGCGGGTCATGGTTTGATGATAGGGAATGAAATAGCAGGACAAGCGATGATGCGCCTCAGCAACGCTGAGCTTCCGATCATAGATCGGCGTGCCGTGAGCCTTCGACCAGAACAGCGTCGCACCCACTTCGACTGAACCACTCGGTAGGAAACGGCCGGGCCAGGCCTCGGCATCGTCCAACATAGCGGCATCGATGTCGTGCTGGTGGCGATTGACGTCGACATAGGCTCGCGGGAAGTTGGCTTTAATCGTGCTCAGACCAAGGGCACGGGCATTCCCGAACAGTTCGTCCACGTATTTATCGGACGGATGGTCGATCTCTGCAAAACTGAGCTTTGGATCATAGCCGAAGTCCTCCGGGTATACGTCGCCCGAATGGGGAAAGGACAGCATCAAGGGCGACACGCCGTCTGAGGTTGTGAGAACCTCTATGGGTAGTGCTTTTGTTATGGAATACCTATCCGTCGGTATAATGGTTATTGTCGCTTTCCGCGCTGATTAGATTGAGATCAAGCTACACTGCGAAGATTCCATCAGAAACCTTATTGCCCTATCCGAGAAAGATATAAGCTGACGTTATGGATGCGCCTTATGACCTCATCACGCGCCGCAATAATCTGGCAGCACGGGAAACCGAACGATAAAGGTCCGGATGAACGACCAACTCAATCCGAGACCCTGATGAACATCTGCATCCTCCATATCGGCGATCTCGGGCCCCAGGACAAACCGAAGCACCCGCCCTCGCCAGAGCGTTTCCGGGTCGGGATCTCCCGTCATCTGGCAGACGCGCGCTGGACCGTCATCAGCGCCGTGCGAGACCACCTACCGGCGCCATCGGATTTTGACGCCTACCTGATCACCGGCGGCAAGTATTCGGTATTCGAACAGCTGGACTGGCAGGACCGCCTTTTCGACTTCATCCAGGCGCTGCACCGCGCGGAAATCCCCTTGGTCGGTATCTGCTATGGGCACCAGGCGATTGCCCATGCCCTAGGCGGCGCGGTTGTGCGGTCGGAGAAGGGTTGTGGGGCGTGGGGCTGATGCCGGTCGATGTCGTCAGGTCGACCGCCTGGGCTGAGGTACAAAGCAGCGTCATGCTTCATGCCATGCACCAAGATCAGGTCTCCGTCGCGCCGGACGGGGCCGATGTGTTCCTGTCTAGCACGTTCTGCCCCATCTCCGGGTTCACGATAGATCGCCATATCCTGGCGATCCAGCAGCATCCGGATTTCACCCCTGGCCTGAATACCGACCTCATCAATCGGCGCTTTGACCGTGTCGGAGCGGCTGCCGAGCCAGGTCTAATGTCCCTTTCCGGTCGAGATGACACGGAAACGAGCCTCGTATGGATCTCAGAGTTTCTTAAAGGGACCTCGCGCCAGCCAGTCGAGACTGCATTCAACGTACCAAACGGCGAAGCAATCTGAGCGATGGCAGTTTTTGGGCACCTATTCAACCGGATTGAAACGAGTGGTGGCGGCTGCACCGCTTGGCCGATGATGGGGTTGAAAGAACCAGCACCAGCCCCAATGCTTCGAATCCAAGAAGTCTCTAAGCGATCTAGGCCGGGCGCGCATCAAGTACCGCGGCTGATTGCGCCAGTCTAGATACTGTAGATAAGAGTTTGCCGAGGGGCCGTCATGGCCACATTGATGAGAACGGCTGCTTGTGTGGGTTTACAACAATTCGTGATCATACCGTCACAGCCACTCATAGCCCCTCAAAGCGAAACACTCCCGGTAATACCGAACTAATACAGAAGCTTACAAGTGTGTCATGACTTCTTGGAGAACGCCCTTAGGATGAAGACATGACCAAATTCAAACCGATGATCCCGGTGGACCCGATTTCGCCCGCTGTACGCTATTGCGGCGGTAAACCGCACATCTTTCCTGGTTTCTGTCATACAGCTAATGCCAGCTTCAGAGAGCTCAGGCCAATTAGGGCGCGTAAAGGCATCCTTTCGTCAACTTTCTTCCTGATTAATCAGTAGGGGCAAGGTTTTTATTACAAAATCTACGGCGGCGATCTTTCGTGAACTCGGTCTAAAATGTAATCCTGCCTGCCGAACGGGCATTCCCTGGACCAACGGTTGGATCAAGAGCCCTTCCTTCTCGACAAGGGGGCTGAGTTGCATTGGGGCCGACATTGCGAACCCCCAATCCCTAACCAACTGCAACCCCGTCGAGAACGAGCCGGTCCGCACATCAATAGTGGGCGGCACCTTTCCGCGCCGGCGAAAGTGATCGCGGATCGAATTCTCGGTGTACGGGTCCTCCGTATATAGAACCCATTTCTTGTCCGTCAGATCGGCAGGTTCAATGGCCTCCCGGCAAGAGTGCGGATCACCCTTTGGCAGAACAATTCCGTGACGAACGGTTGTCGCAGGCACGGTCATGATCGTGTCATTGCTCTCGTCGGGATCAATCAAACCAAGGACTATATCCAACTCATGGCTCAGCAAAAGTGGAAGCGTACGAACATTGGAGTCAGCAATTAGATCGATTGCAAGGTTCGGGTATCGGGTCTTGAGCCGCGACAGAAGCGGTGCAGCGTAGATCAGATGAAACAAAGGCCCTGCTCCGATCTTCAACTCTGATAGACCGGCGCCTGCAATGGCGGCAACCTCCTCGCGCGCTTGGGCGTGTTCTCGCTCGATCCGGATCGCGCGTGGCAGATACGCTGCCCCGGCCGCAGTCAACTCCATCCCGCGCCGGTGACGGGTAAAAAGCGGCACGCCAAGCTCTTGCTCCAGATTGGCAACCCGCTTGGTCATCGATGGCTGCGTTAGGTTCAACTGGTGAGCGGCATCCGTCAGGGTGTCGCTCCGGGCTACCGCCAGGAAAGCCGCGAGATTTCGATCCATCTGGCATTCCCTTTTTTTATCTCAAGCCAACAAAAATCTATTTTACAGAATATCACCATCCACTCAAGTTATCGACCACTGCAGAGCGATTTGGGAGGGTCGGCATTTGCGCACAGTGTTCGTGTTGTTTGACTCGCTAAACCGCCTGGCACTCGGCGCCTATGGCGGCTCCGCGATTGTCACGCCCAATTTCGACCGCTTCGCGACGCGAGCCGTAACCTTTGACAAACACTATGTCGGCAGCTTGCCCTGCATGCCGGCTCGGCGCGACATGCACACCGGCCGATTGAATTTCATGCACCGATCTTGGGGTCCGCTTGAGCCGTTCGATGACAGCTTCGCCCGCATCCTCAGCCAAAACGGTGTTTACACCCATTTGATCTCGGACCACCTTCATTACTTCGAAGATGGCGGGTGGGGCTATGCCACCGCCTTCGACAGTTGGGATTTTGTGCGAGGGCAGGAATACGATCCGATGGAGGCGCTGGTCTCCCCGCCGCTAGACCGCTACCGCGAGAAGTTCGACTCGCGACACTATCCTTTGAGCAATAAGCAGCCTGCAACGATGACGCGCCACGCCACCGACCCGCGGCTATGGAAGAAGTCCCGTGGTGCGATCAACCGTGATTTCCTGACGGAAGAGACTGATTTCCCAACAGCGAAATGCTTCGCAGCAGCCTTCGAGTTTCTTGACCGAAACCGAGCGGCCGACGACTGGTTTTTGCAACTGGAGTGCTTTGATCCGCATGAGCCCTTTGTCGCGCCGGCGCGTTTCAAAGCCGCGTATGCCTCGGGTTACGAGGGCAAGATCCTTGATTGGCCGAACTATGAAAAAGCGGCGAACTCGCCCGATGAAATTGCCGAAATCCGGGGCAACTACGCCGCCCTTGTCGCGATGTGCGATGAATATTTCGGCAAGCTCCTCGATTATTTCGACACCGCAGGTTTGTGGGAAGATACTGCGCTGGTTCTGACCACGGATCACGGGTTTCTGCTGGCCGAGCATGAGTGGTGGGGCAAGAACCGGATGCCCTATTACGAGGAGATCTCACACATCCCCCTGATGATTTGGCACCCCGAACAGACTTCGCAAGGGGCGCGTCGCGGTGGGCTGAGCCAGACGCCGGACCTGATGCCGACCTTCCTGGATTTGCACGGATGCGACATCCCCGAAAGCGTCACCGGCCGATCGCTTGCGCCTGCGTTGAAGGCCGAGGTTGATCTGCACGACACGATCATCCTTGGCATGTTCGGCGGCCCCGTTTGCGTGACCGACGGACGGCACAGCTATTTCCGATATCCGACGGATGTGAATGCACCACTGAACCTCTACACCTTGATGCCCGCGCATCTGTCGAAACCCTTCGATCTGACGGAGTTGCGGCAGAGCGAGTTGGTCGCACCGTTCAATTTCACAAAGGGTGTGCCGGTGTTGAAAGTGCCAATGGACGCGAAAAACAGCCAAGTCGGGCAAGATGGCTTGTCCCTCGATGACTGTGAGACGGTGCTCTTTGACCTCAAGAAGGACCCACGCCAGGACCGACCTATCGCCGACGATCTGGCCGAAGATTGGCTCATGCACCGGATCATCCGGCATTTCATCGAGCACGATGCCCCGCGTGAAATCTATGCGCATTTCGGCTTGAAGGCCCCTCGGGTGCCGACCGCGGAGCCGGGCCGACGGACGGCGGAATAGAAACGACGAAGCACGAAAGGGAGGAAGATCAATGAACATACTGAAACAAGCTCGGATCGGCATTGCCGCTTTGGCGATGACGGCAGTGGGCTCGGGCTCGGCTTTTGCCGAGTTCCCCGAGCGCAATATCGAGAACATATTCCCATGGGGCCCTGGCGGCGCGATGGCTGTCAGTCAGATCATCGCCGATGCGATGGGAGAGGAATTGGGCGTGTCAATCCCGGTGGTGTCCACCCCTGGTGCGGGTGGCGTCAGGGCGTTTGAAACCGCGAACGCCCGGCCCGCGGATGGCTATACGATCTATGACGGATATGTCGCTCCGCTTGTGTTGCAGCCGCTCTTAGGCAATGCCGATTGGAGTCATGAAGACTTCATCCCGCTCCATGCCGCGACGGCCAATGCCTTCGCCATTATTGTGCGTAAGGATGACGAGCGGTTCGAATCCCTTGATGATCTGATCGCCTATATGCAGGAAAACCCAGACCAGGCGCGGTATACCACGGGCTCGCCCACGAATCTGCCACATATGGTACTGGCACGCGTCTTGGATGTGAACGGCGTCAGTGGCCGTGTCGTGCCCTACGACGAGCTGGAACAGGGCGTGCGAGATCTTCGAGCCGGGGTCTTGGATTTTATGATGGCGAATCCGGCCTTTTATCGCACAAATGCTGAACACGTGCGTGCGCTCGCCGCGATGAGCGAGCAGCCGGAGGTGTCCGACATCTACGATGGCGCGCCGCTGATCGGGGATTTGGGCTACGAACTGGGCTTCACCGGCCTAGCGCCAATGGGCTGGAATTGGTGGCTGGTCCACTCCGACACGCCGCCCGACGTCGTCGAAACCCTGCGGGACGCTATGGCCGCGGCGCTTGCCCGTGACGACGTGCGGGAGCGTATCCTGAACACGGGCTTCGTGCCCACCGGCTTTACCGCGGCTCAATATGACGAGGTTGTCGGTGGTGTCGGGGTCCAGTTGCAGAGCGGGATCGACGCAATACAAAGAATCCTTGATCAACAGTAACTCCCAAATCAAGGATCCACTCGGATGGCACGACGGTACACCAAAGTCTCAGCAACGTTCCTCGAGATTGCCGTCGTCGCCATCCTTTTTTGCGGGATGGCCGCGGTTGCGTTCTGGCAATTCGCGACCTCCTTCGTTGCGCAGGACGCCAATTCCGGCGGCCCCTTCGACAACGCTGCGATGTTTCCCCGGCTGGTGGCCTGGGGGCTTTTGCTGTTGTCCGGGATCGAGATCACCCGACTGCTGATCCGCTGGCATCGCGGCGGTGCGACGGACGGCGCAGGCCAAGGTGGTCTGCTCCGCCCGGGCCCGGAAGACGAAAGCCTTCGTGTTCTGACCTATCGCGCATTGGCCTGTTCGGGCGTGTTCATGGTGTACCTGGTCGCGTTGACACCCATTGGTTATATCGCCTCGACGCCGGTTCTGATCGCGGCGATGGCGATGATCCTGGGGGCGCGCTTTTGGGTTGCGATCCTGGTCGCGGTCACCGCGACGACTGCCATCGGGATCGTGTTCGCCACCATTCTGAACGTTGTTCTGCCGGTGGGCCGTTTGGGCCTACCGACTCTGTTCTGAGCGAAGGCCATGTTGGGCGATCTAATTACATCCGGTGCGGAACTCTTCTTCACGCCAGAGGCGATCCTTCTGACGGCTCTGGGTTGTCTGGCGGGGTTGGTCATCGGAGTTCTGCCGGGCCTCGGGCCACTGATGGGGATTATCCTGATGCTGCCCGTGGCCTTCTATCTGCCCCCTGTCCCGGGGATGGGTATGCTGGTGGCGATTTTCGTCGGTGGTTCCTGCGGCGGTGCGGTCACGGCGATCCTACTGAGAATTCCGGGCACACCGATTGCGGCGGCGACCTTGCTCGACGGGCATCCGATGGCCGCGAAAGGCCGGGCGGGCGATGCAATTGGCCTGGCCGTGTCCGCTTCGGCGATTGGAGGCGTTTTTGCCGGGCTGATCTTGCTCGTTTTCTCGCCGCTTCTATCGGCCATGGCACTGCGCTTTGCGCCACCGGAGTACTTCGCGCTCGCCCTTCTCGGCCTCCTTTCAATTGCGGTCGTTGCGCGCGAATCGACGATTAAGGGGCTGATGACCGGAGCTATGGGCCTGATGTTGTCGACCATGGGGACCGACAGCTTTAGCCAAGCCTATCGTTTCACCTTCGACAATTTCAATCTGCTGAATGGCTTTCATATCGTCCCGGTTGTTGTCGGCCTCTTCGCGTTGTCCGAAATGTTCCTGCAGATCCAAGCTGGAAAACTAGAGGCAAAGCCCGATGTCCAAAACGTGCGCGTCTCAATCGCGTCGATCCGGCGGGCCATGGGGCACAAGGTCAACCTGCTGCGCTCAAGCGCAATCGGCACATTTTTTGGTGCGCTGCCCGGGGCCGGAGGCGTGATCTCGGCCTTCACAGCTTATGCTGTGGCCAAGGCGCGGTCGAAGCCCGAGGAGGGCTATGGCGAGGGCGCCGAGGGGGGCGTTGTCGCGACCGAAGCTGCAAACAACGCCTGTTGTGGGGGCACGCTCATCCCCACCCTGTCGCTCGGCATCCCTGGCGATGCGTCGAGTGCCGTGCTGATGGGGGCTTTGTTCCTGCTTGGATTCTTCCCGGGACCAGAGCTCTTCGAGCAGAACGTCGATGTCGCAGGCGGTATCATCTTTGCCTACCTAGCGGCAAATGTCTTCCTGCTATTTTTGGGCATCCTGCTGACACCGGTCTTCGTCTCGGTCTTGAAAGTGCGCAAGAAATACCTGATCCCAATCGTCTTACTCTTGTCGGCAGTCGGGGTCTTCGCACTGCAATCCTCAACCTTCGATCTTTGGGTCATGCTCGGGTTCGGCGTTCTGGGCTATATCCTCCGTCGGTTCGACTATCCTCTTGCCCCGATCGTCATCGGAATGATCCTGGGCCCGATTGCGGAAGCGAGTTATCGCCGTGCCCTCCTTATCTCTGACAACGGGCACTGGATCTTCGTCGAGCGACCGATCTCAGGTGTGATTTTGCTCACTTGCGTCGGGCTGGCGCTGGCTTTCTTGCCCCGAAAAGGCAAATCAACCGCATTAGAAGACTCGCTGAAGAGATAGTGCCTCATCAGGGATTGCGTCCTTTGGGGCGCAGGCCGTTTTTCGGACGCGACTTGGCAGACCGACGGAAATCCGGTGATGGTGTTGCATTGTCAACCGATCCGGACTGTAGAACCAATATCGTTGCACCCATATGAGCGCGCGAAACGTCCCGCGGAGTATCAGAGAGAAACCTTAACGACCTGAGAAGGGTTGGCGCCACACCTGAACACGATCCGTGCGCAACCGACCTGGGCACCAATTCGTCAGCATGAGGTCAATGCGAAAGCCTCCAGTTATTGTAGCCGGAGACCCCTTGCCCGTGCGCCCTGCCCCGCAGGTTGTGATGATTCTCAGGATTATTATTGCCTTGAACCGATGATACCCAGACTCTGCGCTGGACGTCCGCTCTGGAGAATTGCAGTGCGGCACCGTGAACTGCAGGTTTGGCCGTTCTCACACATCTAACCAGCGTCCGACGGTGAAGCGCGGCGTGTCACCTAGGTCGTCAGCGGGCCCTTTCTACCAAATGCTGCATGATGCACGCACGTCAGCTAGCCAGAACTACGAAATTGTGGCGCCCCTGGTGCAAGTTGAAGTGCCTCGATTATCGCTTCCAGATGCGTTCGCATTTTGGCCTCGGCCTCCTCGGGATCATGGATCGCAATTGCATCAACGATCTGCTGATGCTGATCACTATGCCGCCCCTTGAACTCGCTGATGCCGATGTGCCGGTATGTACGATCCCAATGCGTTTGCCATTTCGACCGTCGTCTTGCGTCAGAAAGGAAGGTGAGGATCGAAGACAAGATCGGGTTTCGCGCAACAGTCGCAATGGTTCGGTGAAAGGTATCATCCGCCTTCTGGCACGCAAACCTGTCCGGTGCGGTACGTCCCGCTGAGACACATTCGTTTAGCTTGGCAACATCCTCTACTGTCGCTCTGCGTGCAGCTTCTGCCGCAACCGCGGGCTCGATCAAGTATCTTGCTTGCACCAGCTCCTGAACTGATGTGGCATGTACCAAGAGGTTTTCGCGAAGCGGAGCCGTGTCAGGCCGTGGACCAAAGAACGTCCCTTGTCCGACATGACGCCAAACGTCGTTTTCTTGCTCCAGCACCAAGATCGCACGTCGGAGTGTTTCGCGACTGCATGAAAACTGCTGCGCCAGCGCCCGTTCAGAAGGGAGCTTTTCCCCAATGGCCAGCTCGCCTGAGTGCAGAAGCGCCCGTAGGCCCGCAAGCACGGTTGTCGCTCTTGTGTATCGCATAACAATTTCAGACCAATTTGTAGACCAATTTACCATACTGCTAACGGTCCACAAAATAGATCGAAGGAATTGTTGTGGCGGAGGTAGCTGTAATCATTGTGGCTGGGTTTCTTTGCGGGGCGTTGAACGCCATTGCAGGCGGAGGAACCTTCGTCACACTGCCTGTTCTCATATGGATTGGCATACCGCCAATCGTCGCAAACGCGACAGCGACGACGATGGCAGTGCCCGGCTATATTGCAAGTGCCTGGGCCTACCGGCACGACATTCGCGCTGAGGGCGCCCTTCGTCTTGGAACGATAATCATGATCGCCGCAATTGGCGGTGTATTGGGCGCTGCGCTTCTTATTATTACGTCGCCGGATGCTTTCCTGGCACTCATTCCGTGGCTTCTACTGGTAGCAACACTTCTGTTCGCTTTTGCGCCTCAGGTTCAGAAGCTGTCCGAAGACGGCAACATCGGCCTGCATACGAAAACGACAGCAATCATCATCGTTCTTTTGGTGACGACCTATGGAGGCTACTTTAACGGCGGGTTGGGTATCATCATGCTCGCCGCACTTGCTTTACAGGGCTATCGTGACATTCACGGAATGAATGGGGTTAAAAACCTGCTCGCGTCCATTTTGTCTATTCTCTCCGTAGTCACATTCATGACTGCCGACCTGATCGCATGGGATGCTGCCATCTCTATGGCTGTTGCAAACATATGCGGTGCATATGCTACGTCAAAGCTTGTCCGACGCATGACGCGGACCGACGTCTTGCGCGGGGTGATCATTGCCATTGGAGCATCTATGACTCTTGTTTTCTTTGTTGTCTGATCCTCCGTTTTTCTAAACATACCGGCGGACCACTTCATTGGGGAAGACCGCCGTGGCTTGAGCAGATAAGGTTCAAACGACATGAACTCGAAGACCAGCGCTTTCGATTGCGTCAATATTTGCTGGGAAAAGCATGCACCCGTTCCATCGAGATATCCAAGATGCCCGTATCCTCTTGAACCAGCCGAGCGAGCACGGTTGTAATCGCTGGCTTCTTTCACCCCTGCGACCGCCGCCACGAAGATCGTCGGTGACGACCACATCCGGCTCGTATTGAGCCAGCCATTTTTATCTTCAGGATGGCAACCGTCGGGGTTTAGACCAGAAACCCATGACGCGCCGCAGTCCGTGAGCCATTGGCCGACAGAGAGCGCATCGCTAACTATGCCGTTGGTCACCGCCACAGTCGTCACCCTAAACCCCTCCATGCGTTGTGTCATTGTTATTCAATCAAGCGCTCAACTGGCCTGGGGTCTTTTCACGCCGCTCCTTACCCAACCGCTGCGGACCTAGCTCAGGCAAAGCTTGGCAGTTGCGCCGGAAGCCCGATCCTAGCGTTCTCTGTGGCTTCATCGAAGAGGTTCCGAAACGAACGGCCATACATCGGAAGGTTTCTTCGGCATATCGATTAAGAGAGTTGGATCCGCCCCGCGATTGCGTCGCTGCTGTGGTCTACTGTTGCGGAACTTAGTTGACTTATTTGATCCGCATTGAGGCTTCATCTCGGCCGCGAGCGAGCGCATCTTTGAACCATTTGGGTCTGCGACCTCTACCGCTCCAGGTTTGTGTCGGTTTTTCGGGGTGACGGTATTTTGGAGCACTTAGAGTTTTGCGCGTCGCGGTGAGTTCTTCCAGGGAGAAGCCCATCTCTCGGGCGGCCGCCTGCGCGGCGGCGAGCGCGGCTTTTTTCCGCTCCGCCTCTGCAGCCTTGATCGCTTCTTCAACCTTGATCTGCAGTGCCTTCAGTTCGTCTGGGGACATCCCATCAAGGTATATGGTCATTCCGGTTTCATTTTCTTGTCCCATAAGGACCTCCTCATTTAAAAGAGCTCCCCCGATCTGTGCCAGTGAGGTTAGTATACACTGACCGGGAGAGAGTTGGTGTTCATGCAGTGAAGGCAGGGCCACTGCACGACGCATCTCGTCCCGCTTAAGCGAGATCGATCAACGTATCGAAGCTCCCATGGTTCATACCGAGGAAGCTGTTACGGACACGGAGGTCCTGAGACCGGCCGAAGGTCTTTATGAGGTTAAGAATGTGGTCATGTCGGGCGACGAGCTCATATCGCTCAAATCCTGCTACAGTTTCGGACCCCGCGAGTATGTTCCGGAAGATCAACCGCATTCCGGGGGCTGGCCCATAAAACTCTTCTGAGACGACATTGAGGGCTTGCAGCACGAGGTGGTTGGGCGTTGAGATGACACCGAACTGGGCAAACTCCATTTTCGAGCGATCATCTCTTGCTGTCGTGATCCGAAAGAACGGTCCCTTCGCGCATCTGCCTCGAAGCTGCCATGTGTGGCAGTCTGTTAGTATTGTGAACTCTCGAGGCCTCATGGCCATGCCTCCGCGCCGCCCTCGCGCGCGACCTCGGACTGCTGCTGCTCTGGAGTTGGGACCAGGTATCTCATAGCTCAGCAAGCGCCTCGCGCGCTCGTAGGACAGGGCGCAAAACAAAATCA
>NZ_WVNW01000009.1 GCF_013179285.1 Roseobacter sp. HKCCD6576-2
AATACGAGCGAAAAACTCTAACTACAAACGGCGGGAAAATCGGGTTTCAGAGCAGTCACGTATCCAACACATCAGACCGCTTCAAACTGAGCCTCGGCTAAGTCTGCGTTGATGTGCGAACCGAGAAGAAAGCGATAATTTACGGGCGCTACAGAATTCGTCACTTTAGGGCTCGGAACGGAGATCCGTGGCGGCGCTACATCTCTGCTCCTTGAGACGAGAAGCGTCGTCACATCCCGACCCAGAGTTGCCGTTCACCTGGACACGAGCGCCGCAGTTCAGCTTCCCGAAAGCGGACTTTGGGCGTCGATGCAGCAATCGCCGCGGTTCAATGACCGCTTCTATTGGTTCAGCCGAACACCAAGCCGCCATCGACCACGAGGTTCTGGCCCGTCACGGCGCGCGCCCAAGGGCTTGCGAAGAACAAGACGGCGTCGGCGGCTTCTTCGGGTGTGGTGACGGAGCGGAGCGGTGTGACGCCCGCGATGTAGTCAAAGACCTCAGCTGGGGTTGCGGAGCTAGCATCCGTGGTTCTGAGCAAACCACCCGAGACCATGTTGACCGTGATACCCCTCGGTCCAAGCTCGGCGGCTGCGGTGCGTGTCAGCGCAAGCAAAGCCGCCTTAGCCGAGATGTAGTCGTGATAGGGCACCACCGGGTTTTGGACAAGGTTTGTGCCGATGGTGACGATCCGCCCAAAGCTCGCATCCGCCATCGCGGGCGTGGTGGCTTGGATAACGTTAAGCGCCCCTAACACGGCGGTACTATGTTGCGAGAGCATCTCGGCGGAGGTCAGTTTCTCGATAGTGGCGCGGCCATCGCCGTCAAAGCTGTAATCAGCCAGGGCGTTATGGATGACAGTCGTAATCTGGCCGAGATCTGTTTCGGCTTGCTTCACCATCTGCGCAACTGCTTCTGCGTCTTGCACATCGGCTTGCAAGGCGACGACGTGGTCGCCCAGCCTTTCGGCGAGCTTGTCGGCGGCAGCCTGACTGTTGCGGTAATTGATCACTACTTTCGCGCCTTCGCAGGCAAACGCGCTGGCGATTGCCGCGCCCAATCCTCGGCCAGCGCCAGTGACGAGGACGGTCTGTTCGCTCAGGGCTTTGCTCATGTTTTCTCCTTCCAAAGATCGTAGAAATGGTGGACTGGCCCATGGCCGTGCCCGACAGTCTGCCGGTCCGCCGCCGCAATCGCGCCCGAGACGTATCGCTTGGCTTGAGCCACTGCCGCGCTTGGGGCCAGGCCCTTGGCGATTTGGGCGGCAATAGTGGAAGACAGGGTACAACCGGTGCCATGGGTGTTCTTGGTGAGGGTGCGCGTGCCTTCGAACCAGTGGAGCGCAGCGCCATCCCAAAGAACATCGGGGCTTTCATCACCGGTGAGGTGCCCGCCTTTGACCAGCGCAACCTGGGGGCCCAACGCCGCCAATGCGCAAGCTTGGGCGGCCATCTCGTCTCGGCCGCTTGCTTCAGGCCTTTCCAGCAAACGGGCTGCCTCTGGCAGGTTTGGGGTGAGGATCGTCGCAATGGGTAGAAGGGTTATGCGCAACGCTTCCATCGCGTCTTCCTGCAGCAGCAGCGCACCGCCCTTGGCGACCATCACGGGGTCGAGCACGATGGGAGGGGTAGGATAGGCGGACAAGGCGTCCGCCACTGCGGCAGCAATTTCGGCGGTAGCGATCATCCCGATCTTGACCGCATCGACGCGGACATCTGCAAAAACAGCCTTGATCTGCGCTCTGACAAAATGCGGCGGCAACAGTTCGACGCCGGTCACGCCTTGGGTGTTTTGGGCGGTGAGCGCGGTCACAGCTGCCATCCCATAGACCCCGTTGGCGGCAAAGGCCTTGAGGTCGGCTTGGATGCCCGCTCCACCAGAAGGATCGGAGCCAGCAATAGTCAATACATTCTTGATCATGAGGGGGGCTCCTTCGTTTGCTGTAAAGCGCGGCACAGATCGCGGGCCGCGCCTTCGGGGTCAGGCTGACCGCAAATTGCGGAGACGACAGCGATGCCGTCACATCCCGCACGCAAGGCATCGGCAGCATGTACTTGCTTTAGCCCGCCGATGGCGACAGTGGGGACCTGTGCTAAACGCGCCATATCGGCCAAGCCGGCTAGGCCAATCGTCGGCTTGTGATCCAACTTGGTTGACGTCGGAAAGACCGTCCCGAGGCCAAGATAGTCCACAAGTTGGGGATCTGCTGCCGCGACTTGGTCTGGCGTCTCACAGGATAGACCAATGATCTTATCTCGCCCGATATGCCCCCGCGCGCGGGTAGGCGTCACGTCCTCCTGGCCGATATGGACGCCGTCCACATCGGCTGCGGCCGCCGCCTCAAGATCATCGTTGATGACCAAGGGGACGCCCGTACCGCCTAAGACGCCTTTGAGTGCGCGCGCCGCCTCAATACGGTCGCGCGTCGAGGCATCCTTGTCGCGCAACTGCACAAAGCTCACGCCTCCCCGAACTGCAGCCTCCACGGTCTCGACCAATGCCGGACCAGGGCAGAGGCTAGGGTCGGTCACCAGGTATAACCGAAGGCTGTTGGTGGTTAACGCCATGAGACGCGCGTCTCAGCAAGGTCACCCGGTTGCAGCGCATGCAGCATATCTAGGAAAGCAACCGAGAAGCTGCCGGGTCCGTTGGCTTCTTCACCTGCCCGCTCGCCGGCTTCGGCGAAGTGGAGGAAGGCAGCGATCGTTGCCTCTAGACTGGGGGCCACAGCGGCATAGGCCCCTACCAGCGCAGTGAGTGAACAACCCAACGCTGTAACTTTCGGCATAAGGTCTGAACCACCCGTGATGCTGGCACTCCGCGCACCATCCGTAATGAAATCAACAGCGCCCGAGACTGCTACGACGCAGCCATGGTTGCTTGCCAGGGCCTCGGCCGAGCTATGTGCATCGCTAACGCTATCACCGCTATCGGCGCCCTTACCTGACCCTGCGCCGCCAGCCAGCGCAATGATCTCTGATGCATTCCCCCGCACGACGGTTGGTTTAAGTGCGAGCAAATCCAGCGCGGCATTGGCGCGATAGGCCGTTGTGAAATGAGCAACCGGGTCGAGCACCCAGGGCACGTCGGCTTTGTTCGCGGCGACAGCGGCGGCCTTCATGCTATCTACCCATGGAGCAGAAAGAGTGCCTATGTTGATGGTGAGCGCCCTGGCAATCGGGGCAAAGTCCGCCACCTCTTCGGGCGCGTGGATCATGGCTGGAAAAGCACCAGCCGCCAAGGTCACATTCGCCGCAATGTTCATCGCGACATAGTTGGTGATGCAATGGACGAGCGGTGCCTGATTGCGTAGCGCATCAAAGGCATCATTGGGTGTCATGCAGTCTTTCCTTTTCTCAACAACGGAAAGACGCGACAGACCGAGCGGGTCTATTGGTGCCTCCCTCCGCCGGCATTATCCGGTTCAGGTTCAAAGGGTGCATCTCAGCCTCGCGGCGCCCCTGACAGCTTCATGGATAATCATTTGAGACGTGAGGTCAACCAAAGTTCAGGACGCCGTGGACCGACACCAGTAGCTGACATCCGAACGGCATGCAGTATCTGGCGCTTTGGGGCTCTCTCCGGACATCGGAGGCAGCGTGGCATCCTAAAGATGGGGCGGTTCTGACCACCATCGCTTAGCGAGACGTTGCTGCCATTCATCCGGACACTTGTTAAACTTGTGGCATGCAAGTTCGAACCGGCAGAACCGAAGATGATATCGTCGTGGCGATTCAGATCGATTTAAGTGTGACTGGCACACACGAAAGAGCCTCATACATTGAAGCTGTGGCTGAACGCGGCGGTCTGAGACTTGCCCTTGATCAGGGCCGAATTGTCGGGTTTTGCTGCCTTGATGACCACTACTTCTTTGAAAAAGCGTTCGTCTCTCTTCTCATCGTAGACCAAGGTTCACGTCGGCGCGGTGTTGGACAAGCCCTGCTCGAAGCGACGGCTTCAGAACGGCCTGAAACCTGGACATCGACCAATCGGTCAAACGTTGAGATGCGCGGGCTACTGTCGAGTAGTCAATGTACCTCTCTGTCGTATGAAGAGAGGTGTGCCCTGCGAGGTACTGAACATCCCGCAACGAGCCGCCAACGTCTGTAATCTTCTTGGCGGCATTGGTGATGAACGTTCGCCTGCCGCTGTGAGATGAACAGCCCAACAGGCCAAGGTCACGATACCAGGACGCAAACATGTTGACGATCGCCTGCGGGCTTGTCCTGTCGGCTCGCTCGGTTCGAATGACGTGCTCGGACGGGCCGAATGCGGGACGAGGAGGATGCTGCCGTTGGGATCACCATCTCGAAGGTCTACTTTCGCCACTATTTGGTTACTTGGAGCTTAGGCGAACAATCGTCTGAAGCGTTCTAGCCTCAAGGTGCTGCAGCGTAGCCATACCAAGCTGGAGCGGCCTCGTCCGAATTGAACGCATACATCTGATTGCCGAAGTCATAGTGCCAGAACTCGGCTGGATAGTTCACGAAACCAGCCTGTGTCATTGCATAATAAAGCAGCCGACGATTCAGGAGAGCCGATGTATTCGGCTCAATCTCGCCGCAAATCACGCTGCGCTCCAGATGATCAGTGTGGGCGACCGGTCCTAGATCGTCGAAAGCGGCGCCCAAATCCAAGACCGCACCATCCCCTAGTGATTGAAGCATCACATCCACCGAGCCACCTGTTGAATGCGTTGGCCATGTGGAGGAATCTGCTGGGTCAAAGCGTCTCGGGTCTGAACTATACTGGCTCGTCAGTTCAACGACCTCTGCATTCGCAAGATCCGGGTTTTCGCGTGTGAACTTGGACAATGCCCATGACCAAAGACCCTTTTGGGTCTCTATTGGGCGGTAGGCATCATAGACGACGAGTTCACAACCTTGATCAGCGAGGAGTTCGTTAGCCCGATGCAGCATTGGCACGAGTCCGGAGCGACATAACACCCGCGACATGCTTCCCTCAATTCGGCGCTCGTAGGGCGCATTCGATCCATCCGCTATGTGGTAGTATGGCACTGCGGCGATACCATGCTCAATGACATCGACAAGCCGCTCTTGCCCACGAGGGTCTCCCGTATCAACACGCACGGCGTGATAGCCCCGTGTGTCGCCACGGTCGTCAGTGATTGGAATAAATGGAAGATCGAAAACGTTCATTACTGGAACATACAACCGCACCCACCGGAAAGCACGGAGCAAAGAGGTCAATAGTGCTTTCCGGCATCGATCACTCGGACAAAACTGTAGTACGGAATATGCATTCACGGACCGCGGCGTCACCACAGCCGCCATTCGTGTCGGGCGCAGCATTCGGTAAAAAGGGCTCGAAGCAGACTTGCGGCTGTGTGGCGCGACAAGAACAGCGGATTCGGAAGCATTGAGGTCGGCAAGGCGGACGAAGCGTCTATTCGCTTCTGCTGCACGAATGTCAGTTTTGTGAGGGAAGCAAAATGAGTTCACACCTCCATACGTCTCAGGAAGCCGTCGATCAGCCGAGGCAGGTCTGGGTGTTCTGAGCTCCCAGGGTGATCTGTTTCCGGAAGAATTTCTAAGGAAAAATCTGGGAGAAGACCTTCGAGTCTTTCAATCGTTGCTCTCTCCGGGTCCTCTGAGCCTGCAAGACCAAAAACCGGTACGTTCAAGTGCGTCAGGGCAGCCTCTGGGACATCTATGACCTCTGGCATTCATGCGACGATCGCCTGAAACGCCTCGAAGTCAGGACTTGGAGTGAGCCACGCTTCCCCTTCAGCAATCGCTTGGGGCAGCCAGCCTAGTATGTCCGCGTAGCCCTGCAAAGCGACGTCCAGCTCCGGTCCCGGCCAGCCCGACGAGACAAGGAAAACGGAGCGTATTCGACCGGGAACTCCAAAGCTGCTCTCCAAGCGACTTCTGATCCTTGTGAGAAGCCGACCAGATGAGCAGTGTGATAACCTTCGACATCCAGAATACAGAAGACATCTTCAATCATCCGCATCCCAAAGCCTTCGGGCCTCTTCGGACGACCGCTATCGCCGTGTCCGCGGCGATCCGGGAGGATAACCGTGAAGCGCTCGCTGAGACAGTTGGCGACGCCGTTGGTCAGTCGAGGCCCGGCCTTCTGATCCTTTCGCGCCCGGTCTCCGCGCCGGGCGCTTCCTGGCAACTGGCTAAAGAACCGGCCAATAAACCGGACATAGTACCGGATTATATCGAGCTTTCATTCCGATTAAGTATATGATAACGTTTTTGTAGATGCAGGTTTGGATATAGCCTGAGAACCGGACAAGAAACAGGCCAAGAATGGCACAAGACGAAGGCGAAAGCATAGGGCTCTTTGAGCCGCTGATGGTGAGCGAGGGTTCGCCCCACCGGGGCGGGTTGAACGATCTCGCCCTGGAGCTTGCCGAAAAATCGGCAGCCTTCCGAAGCAGCTTGCCGGAGTCGACTGCGGCGGCACTGGCTGATCTCGTGCGTGCGATGAACTGCTACTACTCAAACTTGATTGAAGGCCACAACACACATCCCATCGACATTGAGCGTGCGCTGGACGACGACTACAGCACCGATCCGAAGAAGCGCGATCTTCAGCTCGAAGCCAAGGCCCACATCACCGTCCAGAAATGGATCGATGAAGATGGCATGGCGGAACTGCCAACGGCTCCCGCCTCGATCATAGAGATGCATCGACGCTTCTGCGAGCTGGTGCCTGAGGACCTTCTATGGGTCGAGTATCCAGGCACAGGCGAGCGGGTCAAAGTCGTGCCCGGAGAGTTGCGGGAACGCTATGTGGAAGTTGGTCGTCATGTTGCTGTTAGTCCCGGCGCTGTGCCGCGATTTATGGATCGGATGCACGAAGCCTATGCGCGCGCTGGCCGTATCGAGGCGATCCTGGCCGCCGCTTGCGCTCATCATCGGCTTCTTTGGGTTCACCCCTTTCTGGATGGCAATGGCCGTGTCGCGCGCCTGATGTCTTATGCCATGCTGCGCAACGCACTCGATACACGGGGGCTTTGGTCCGTCGCGCGCGGCTTAGCGCGGCAGGAGCAGGAGTACAAAGCCCATCTGCAAGCCAGTGACGGGCCAAGGCGTGGTGATCGCGATGGCCGTGGCACTATGAGCGAAGCAGCTTTGGCATCGTTCACAGAGTTCTTCCTTCGTACCAGCATTGATCAGGTCGAATTCATGCGCACGCTAATGCAAGCAAACCGACTGCGGGATCGCATCATGATCTGGGCAGAAGAAGAGATGCGCGCGGGAGTCCTGCCGCCGAAGTCAGATATCGTGCTGAAGGCAATCCTGTTCCAGGGCGTGCTGGAGCGAGGCGAAGTGGATACCATGCTCGGTATGAGTGATCGTGCTGCACGGCGCATCACCTCAGCGCTGCTTAAGGCTGGCGCGGTCACGTCCGATAGTACTCGGGCGCCGCTCTATCTTGCCTTTCCTGCCAAGTATGCGGAGCGCTGGATGCCGGGACTGTTTCCAGCGGCTTAGAGGCGGAATGGCTTCACCAAGAAAACCTTACCTTCGAAACCCGGTTGCGTCTGCAACCGGACTAGGCACGCGCCAATGAGCGGGGGAAACTGTCAAGATCGAAAGCCTCGGTGTGGTGCGGGCGCAGGCGTATAGCGACCAAAGTGATGGTTGTTAGCACCGGAGCGGCAGCGAGGTGCGGGTTGGGTCCGCGTCGCTGACGACGGAGAATGAGGCCTGGGCGCTTGGGGTCGGTGTTGAGGGCCGCTATGCGTGGACTGACCGCGTGGATCTCTTCGGCGAGGCCTCCTATGCCACCGGGCTCGGCAACGCCGGGGATGCCAGCGCCCTCAGCGCAAGCGCAGGTCTCAAAGTGATGTTCTAGAAACCCCGCACCGCCGCCGACATCTGGACGCGTGCCAAGCCAGCCTCCATCGCAGAGACCAGCTTGAAGCACAATCAGCCCGCAGTGCGGGCCTGGCCAATTTATGGATGTTTCGAGACATTCATTTATTTAGGTTAAACCGAAATGATGTATTTATCCAATAAGGTCATTGGTATCGAGCCCGTACTCCTCAATGTCCTGATTGATCCCCATTCGCCCATCAATGATGAATAGCACGAAAACGGTGTCGTCTCGAAGCGTGTAGTAGATGTTGTAACGCTTCTGAAAGATCAGACGTCGGATGCCGCGGGCTCATGGTATAGGTGCCCGAGCAGGGGATTGCTGCTCAAGTGCTCCAGGATTAAATGGTCAATCTCGTACTGAAAAGCCTCAGCGTAGTCCTGCGAGTAGTCCAAGTGGTACAGGTAAATCGGCCACAAACCAACAACTGATCGCTCAAAAGCTGAGATGTGACGGTTAGGGAAGGCGGCGGTCTGCCCTGCCGACCGCCGAGGGCGGCCTCGGAGGAGATCGATCACAGTCGGAACAGGATCGGCCTTCTTGCCAACCCCTTGCGCACGATCCGCATCCGTTTGGGCGTGTGAATTGGCTGGATCAGATTGTTGGTCTCGGTCGTGGCCATCATGTGTGTCAGACCGTCCTTGCCCTTGCCGCGCGGTTCCTCCCGTTCGAAGCGCCAGAGCTCGGTGACCGCGAAGGTGGCCGGGCTCTCGCCCTTGGTCTCGTTGAAGGCCGTCACCAAGGATAAGGCACCGGCGCTCGAAAGTGCTGGACCGCCAGAGGCCGTTCCTGACGAACTTGCCGTCTCTCGGGTTGTTCCATGCGTGCGGTCTGATCGGCTTTCCGATGCTCTTCAAGACGTTCGGGGTCCGGAAGCCCTACCGCATTTCGAGGAACTCGAGATGACCGCTCGACCCGAGGCGAACAACCGGACTTTGGCCAGTAATCACTGTGCAGAGCGGTTTGAGCCTGATGAGAGACACGATCCCAAAGGATGGGAACGAAACGATGAAAAGAATCTGACCTAAATGCCCGATTAGAGAGGCTGCTGTCTGCCAATAGCGACCTAGGGTCAGGACCCATTGATTTCCGTGCAGCGGTCTGATTCACGGTTCGAAAAACGAGCGGTGACCATGCCTGATCTTTTCTGGCTGACGGATGCGCAGATGGCGCGTCTTGAGCCCTTCTTCCCCAAGTCCCACGGCAAGCCACGCGTTGATGATCGACGTGTGCTGAGCGGCATTATCTTCATTAATCGCAACGGGTTGAGATGGCGCGACGCCCCTTCGGCCTATGGCCCACACAAAACACTCTATAACCGTTGGAAACGGTGGAGCGACAAAGGCATCTTCGCCCGGATGATGGTCGGCCTAGCTGCCGAACACGGTGCAGACAAGACTGTGATGATCGACGCCACCTACCTGAAAGCCCACCGTACCGCGACCAGTTTAGGCGTCAAAAAGGGGGGCGTGGACGCCTGATAGGTCGAACAAAAGGCGGCATGAACACCAAGTTGCATGCCATCTGCGACAGTCAGGGTCGTCCGCTCAGCCTCTTCGTCACCGCTGGTCAGGTCAGCGACTACATTGGCGCGCGGGCAATGTTGAGCAGTCTGCCAGATGTCGATTGGCTGCTCGGGGATCGTGGTTACGACGCTGATTGGTTCCGAGAAGCGTTGAAAGATAAAGGGATACGTGCCTGCATCCCTGGCCGGAAGCAGCGGAAGAAACCGGTAAAGTACGACAGGCGGCGCTACAAACGCCGGAACCGGATCGAGATCATGTTCGGCAGGTTGAAGGACTGGCGGCGTGTGGCAACCCGCTACGACCGGTGCCCGAAGGTCTTCCTGTCAGCCATCGCCCTCGCAGCACTCGTCATCTACTGGCTATGAGATGCTGTAACGGGGCCTGCGTCACGCACGACCGTTGCCACTTGTCAGACCAGCACGGCGCTGTCGCCATTCCCGTATTGACCCTAGATGGAGGATGACGGGATGAAGCTATTTATCGGATTGGATGTGTCGTTGGCGAAGACCGCAGTGTGCGTGGTAAGCGAGCATGGCCGGATCGTCAAAGAGGCGGAGACTGAAAGTGACCCGGAAGCTCTGGCGCACTGGTTGGACGAACTTGACGGCAGTATCGCAGCGATTGGCCTTGAGGCTGGGCCACTGTCGCAATGGCTGCACAGAGGGCTGACCGAAGCTGGCCTGGAGGCGGTGCTCATGGAAACACGGCAGGTGAAAGGAGCGCTGAAGGCGATGCCGATCAAGACGGATCGGCGCGATGCAGAAGGGATTGCACGCCTTCTTCATCTCGGCTGGTTCCGCCCGGTCCACTGTAAATCCGTCTCTGCTCAGGAAACCCGGGCGGTTCTCGGCGCTCGAAAGGCTATCCAGCAGAACATGATCGCTCTGGAAATGTCGTTGCGCGGACTGCTGCGGAACTTCGGCCTCAAGGTTGGTGCGATCTCCCGCGGCAGGTTCGAGACACGCATTCGGGAATTGGCAGATGGCAATCCGATGCTGGAAACCGCAACAGCGCCAATGCTACGCGCCAGAGCAACGTTGCGACAAGAACTGGCAGCCCTTGAGAAACAGGTACGCCAGCTCGCCCAGGACGATCCAGTGTGCCATCGTTTGATGACAATGCCGGGGATCGGTGCAGTCGTCGCACTGACCTTCCGCGCAGCTGTCGATGATCCAACCCGCTTTCGATCTTCAAAGCGGGTCGGACCGTGGGTTGGCTTGACGCCTTCACGCAACCAGTCCGGAGAACGGGACCTGTCAGGCGGTATCACCAAAGCTGGTGACGTCAATCTGAGGAGGGCGTTGTGCCAGGCCGCAACCGTCATGATGAACCGCGGCCGATCGACATGGCTGAGAACCTGGGGAGCCCAACTCGCGCAGCGGCGCGGACGCAAAATCGCAATGGTCGCCCTCGCACGCCGTATCGCTGTCATACTTCATCGGATTTGGGTCGATGGCACAACCTTCCAATCAGATGCGGCGCCAAACCCTGCCTAACAGGATGACACCCCACCCGTTGCCTGCCTGACCGCAGGCCTTTGAGGTCCCGCAGGGACGTGGTTCCGATGATGCCGTGGTCAGGACAGTCGCCGACTTCAATCAAGCACGCCTATGAGATGGGCACATCGGAATTACATCGAACCAGCATCATGTTGGCAGCCGCCGCGCTGACCACGAACCGAAGCATGTACCCAAAGGATCTCAGCCGTAGGCCGCGAAAGAAGCCAGGACCGGCACCAAGAATATCAAAGAACCTCTACGGCGGGTCAATTGTTGTGCGCAAAACCGCTTGACTGGGGTGCCTCCGTTACCGAAGTCCTGACCCTAAGGGTTAGAGTAAACGTCCCAGTTGTGTCATATTGGATGCCATTACTATAGTTGCCAGTGTTACATGTGATGGCGCTTCCAACGGTTTGGTTCGGGGATTCGCCCGCGCACCCCCGGACCGCAGTCGCCTGAGCCGCTGCCTGGCCCGCACCACCCGCAAGCAGCGCCGCAGCTGTCGCCACAACCGAGAGCCCTGGCGCAATGCTCGCTACCCGGCCTTTGATCTTGGTCAAGCGGCCACCTCGAACAGAGACGTTAAGCGGGCGAAGGGCGGGCTGGGTATCTGAGGACTGGTTTGTCATTTTTGAAACTCTCCTGTGAGGGACTCGAGCACAATCGAGGCAAGGCACCGCCCTGCCCGTCGAGTGGTCAGTGGGGTGGCAGAAATGCGGGCATAGGTATGGGGATCGGCATCGGCCAGAGGCGGTGTGGCAGCCTCAGCCGAAAGCGAGCCAACGAGTGGGACGGCCGCGGTTCGTCCGCGCCGTCCGTTCTAATCCAGGGGAAAAAGTGTAGGAGGGTTGCAGCTGATCTCTCATCGGTGACCGCCACATCGTGCGTCACGGAAAGCGCGTATGACCGCTCCAGGCCATCCAATCCAGATACAGGGACCGGAGGGTCAGCTAGTCCACAAGCTGTGGCCGACCTTGGGCCGGGTGTCAGACTGTCAGGAGGAGAAGACCGGTGAGTTCTGCTGCCTACGCCACGCGCCCGATGAACCGATGATACGGCCGCTCAACTCAAGCCGCAAGCAAAAGGCTGAGTTAAGTGCAGATATTATTGGCGCTTTTTGCATCGCAAACTCAGGCAGGTGTCCATCTATGGATTGCGTGCGCATTCAGACTGTCCATATCAAAGGCCAATACACGTCAGATGCAAAGGCGACCGTCCAAAACAAAGTCTCTTTTCCATCCCAAGCTCCAACCCTTGTTCATCTAGCCTAATCACCCTCCCCTTTTCTGGTAAAAAGGGGAGGGTCGGGCGCGTAGCGGATCAGTCTTGGGCAACGATCCACATAACTCCCACCGTATGAAGAACCTAGACCCAGCTTTCTGCGAAGAGTAATACTCCCTTTGAATACTTAAATAGATACGAGCTATGACACTCTGCTCTTAGTTAAAAACGGTGGAGCACGGCTCTTTTGGGCAGTCTTCCAATACTCGACAATCTGCCGACTACGCTCCTTCGCGACAGTTCTGGCATTGATCACCAACTCCCGGCTCAATTCCGCGATGTCAGCTTGCGGTCGCCGTATCGCTGCTATGAATAGGATGCAACGAACAATCAAAACACCTGGTTTCAGAGCGCGGCGCTGAAACAGTTGGGCCGCAGCTGTTCGAGCCCGGTCACGGGCCGACATGCCAGGGCGTCATCATAGCGAAGTCCTATTTAAATATAGGAGTCTAGTATTTTCGGTCCGGCACTCTGAGTCTAAGATCGGATAGCACGTGAGTTAACTGGATGCAGTTGCGAGCGTCAAATCTGAACCTTCTACAACGCGAGCAGGCCGCATTCATCTCTATAAGGCCAGACGCCCGATCAGAAATATCTCAACCTGTCGCGACTAGTCCCGGTCGCGACATAGCCGAGCGGAAAATCCACTTAAAACGGATCGAAACAGCTTAGACAAACGAGCCACCTTGTAAGTTAACAAACCCAGGAAATAGGAAAAAACGGACTAATGCATATTTCTAAAACTGATCGGGTCGCCAAGATGATGCTTGTTATTGGTGCTGCTTTGGCTTTGTCTGCCTGTGCGTCCGGCGTCGACATTACTACTGAACCTGTCAATCCCATCTACAATGCGCAGGGAGCGAGACAGACGGCCAACGGAACAGAGACCGTTGAGGTTCGCACCTTTGTTGGCCGCCGACAGGAGATAACGGACGTACCTTGCCAGATCTCAAGCCCGTTCTACGCGGCTAGAGTTACGACCCCGGCGCAAATCATCCTGCCGAGCTTTGCCGAGCAGACGCCAGCGATCACAATGAGCTGTACGCATGAAGGAGAAACTCGCAGCGCCAGTTTTACCCCTGTGAACCGAACGGTCGAAAAAAGGACGCGTGCATGGGGTGGGGGATTGCTGACCTACGCGATGGTGGCTGGCTCTACCAAAGCCGAAAATAGCGTCTTCGGATACAACCAGTTGCGCATCGACTTTGGTCAGGCAGAGTAGGCACTACACCGGTTCATTGAACGCAAACCATGCGCCCCATCACCTATGTCGATCGTCTGTTCGCGGATCCCGCCAGGCCACGCTTTGACTTGGAGCCCCTGTCTCCAAAGACCAAATCGCTTCGCCGGTTCTTTGGAGTGGCGACCTCTCTATCTCAGCATCCACCTGTTCGGGGGAGAGATATGGGCCCGTTGGGTGCACAAGGCCAACGAACAGCGTGTCAATCGGCATCCAATCCTGTCCCCCCTATCGGCGTCCAATATTGACCCCCTTGGCGCTGAGCTGGCCCCGGCGCCGCGTAGTCTTCAATTTACGCAGCGGCTTGGCGTTACGCCCGGTTCTTGAAGCGCCAGCTTTCGTTTCCGGTTTCGACGATTTCACAATGATGCGTGAGGCGGTCGAGGAGCGCAGTGGTTATCTTGGCGTCGCCGAAGGCCAGGTTGGTGGTGACGATGATCGAAGTGCGCTCGTAGAGCTTGCTGATCAGGTAGAACAGGAGATAACCCAACTCGTCGAGGGTCAGGAGGTCGAGGCGGGAGATTAGGTCTGCGGTGCGGCCCTGCCGCTTGGCGCGAGCTTCGGCGTCGAGCGTGTTCATCAGATCGACGACGTTGAAGAATCGCCCCCGGCGTCCGGCCCGGATACAGGCCAGGGCGATACTGACGGCGAGATTGATCTTACCGGTTCCAGTGCCGCCGATCAGCACGAGATTGCGCTGATGGTTGAGGAAGTCGCCGTTGGCCAGGTCGCGGATCAGGGTCTCGTTGACCTCCGCCGCTTCGAAGTCGAACTCTTCGATTTCCTTGGCGAGCGGCAGCTTGGCGATGGTCATCTGATATTTGACCGATCTGGCCTGCTTCTCCCTGATCTCGGCGGTTCAGCAGATCGCCGATGATCTGTTGGGGTTCATGCTGGCGTTTGATGGCGGTGGTCGGTGTCTTATCATAGGCCGCCCTCATGCCGTAGAGCTTCAGCTGGCCTATTGCTCCACCACGTCCGAGCGTTTCATTCTGTGTTCTCCTTAAGCTGTCATAGCGGTCGCAATTGGCGGCGGGCTCACATGAGAGCCGCAGTGCGTCAGGCGTCGCAATTAATAGGGGCGGCGGCGGTTCTTCGTGTGCCGACTGCGCCGTTTCCACGAACCGCCAAGGTTCCCGAAGCGAGTTGAAACATCGGCCCTAGGCATACCCGCGGCCATCGTCGCTGATATGGATTTGGAGAGGCCTCCAAGGTCATCATATTCCAGCTCAACGCCGGCCTCGGTCGCGTCCGCATCAAGAGCATTCCAAACGAACTCGGATAGCACCTGAATCGGTGACGCTTTCGATTGACGTTCGATGAAGTCGTCTTGGATTTCTACGTTAAATTCTTCGGCGCTTAAAGCTCCCGTGGGTCTTGTCCGCGCAAGATGCGGACCACCTCGACCAAATCAGAATTGATGATGCGATAATAGATCGTATGCGGATGATGCACGCTGCGCCTGTATCCTTCGCGGTAGTCTGATTTCTGAAACTGCATCGGTGCGTCGCTGATCTCGGTCAAATGTACAATCAGACTGTCGAAGTAGTTATCTGCACGAGCAAGCTCGAAGGTCTCGATCCCGTAGCGATAAAGATTTGTAAGGTCTTCGTCCGCTTTCGCGGTCAGCCTATACGCCCCCATCGAGACGCAATTCTTGCTTCACGGCAGCACGAATCTCTTCAGGTGTCCGGTCGCTAACGCCGCTCTTCTCACCTTCCACCAGAGCGGCAATAACTGCCTCTCGGTGGTTGCTCTTGGCTTCCAGAAGTCGCAAGGCGTCACGCATGACTTCACTGGCAGATTTGTACCGCCCGGAGGCCACTTGCCCTGCTACGAACTCTTCAAAATGATCGCCTAGCGCAACGGATGTATTCTTCATTTCGTTGACCCTTCACCCCCATATTACCAAAACTTGGTAGTGTTGACAAGGATCAACGAGTTATGATTTGAGCGCCATGCCCTTTTGGACCGAACAGACAATAGTGAAGGCTTAAGCATATACTCTTAGTCTTGGGGCTCATAGCTGCAGTGAACAGATCTGGGTGGGGCAAGGCGTGACTGAGGCTACTGCTAGCCTAAAGATGCATAAGCCCTTGTATATGAAGTTTAGTGCGGACCTTGGCTGGTCCTCCCACTCATTGAGAAGATTGATTCAGTGGCGCAGGTGGTACGACGTTACGCGGTCAATGCGAACCTTGTTTTCAAATGGCTGAAGGATGCGCGGTTTGCACCAGAAGCTGAGGGAACAGACGAGGAAGCAACACTTCTGCCGATTGAGATCGAGGCAGGTGTTGCCCTCAAAACAGCGCCAATCGACTTGCCAACCCCACGCGGTCGAGTCAAGTAATACGCAAGTTCTGTGCTCCAGCCTGGGTCCAACGAAGCATTGTAAATGCCCTCCCCAGCCAATTGTCCATTCTGTCTTTCTTAGGCGAGCAGCCCAAGGTGCAAACCCGTCACGCCTTTGTCTCCACTTATGCAATGCAGTGCTCCTCCGGCACTCACGGATGCTGGCATCGCAATGCGTGTGTTGCATTACACTCTTATTGCCTAAGAACGCAAAAGGACTGGTACTTCGGAGACTTTGGCGAAGAAAGGAGCAAACGTTCCTTCTCAATGGTTCTTTGCTTGCGTAATATAATCTCAAAAGTCGAACCTGACCTTCACCGCCATGCGAAACGAATGCAAGATGGGCTCACATCAGTGTTTCACCACTCACGTCGCGAAGCTCCGTTTTTCAGGTGGAGTTGACCGTGCAATGAGAAAGATGCCGCGACTTTAACAAGTCTTGGGCCAATGCACTCATGAGCTCAGCGCACAAGTGCGCCACCTGTATTCAGTCGTATTGAAAACTGTTTCATAACATCGCCGCCTCGTGCGATGAACTCCATAAAAGGAATCTTATAACGCTGCGCCGAAGCAGCAAGCCAGTCTTCTATTGTACGATAGCCTTTAGCTATCAGAGCTAAGCTGGGTCAGCGAATAGGGCCCAAGTTTGCGACAGAGCGCCTCCCGTCCGGGTTGCGCATGACCACAAAAAGCTATTTTCTATCAATAGTCTTTGAACAAATGCGCTGTCTTGATGAACGGTCGACATACAGAGTTTCTATCTGGATGCCTGTCTATCGATCTGGAGGTGGATCCCAGGACAGCCAAAGTCTTTGCTTTCGCGGCAGTTCGAAGCGATGACCAACCGGCTTTGAAATCGGGAACCGCCTCGCTTGAGCAAAACCTTGACCGCCTGGAAGACGCCATCGCTGGCATCTCGCATCCGATTGGCCACAATTTCCTGCGCCATGATATGGAACACCTGATCGCTGCCAGACCGCGGCTGGCTCAGATCATGCAGGCACCAATTGATACATTGTGGCTGAACCCGCTGGCCTTCCCACGCAATCCCTACCACCATCTGGTTAAACACTATCAGGACGGGCGGTTGGCTGCAGGGCATATCAACGACCCCGAACTCGATGCCCGGCTTGTCTTTGAAGCGTTGGCCAATCAGCTCGACGCATTTCAAGAGCTTACCAAAAGCGAACCAGGTGCGCTTGCAGCCTATCACTACCTTACAACACGAATGGGACAGTCGAGCGGGTTTGATGCCGTTTTCAAGTACCTGCGGAAAGCCAATTGCCCACCGCAGGATGAGGCCGTCGCTACTATCCGTCGGATGCTGGACGGTCGGGCTTGTGGCAAACGGATCGAACAGACTCTGGGGCGGCTTAGCAATCCTCGAAATGGGTGGCCTATGGCCTATGCGCTATCCTGGATCACCGTAGCGGGCGGGGACTCCGTCATGCCGCCGTGGGTCCGGGCGCAGTTCCGCGAGGCGTCGCTGATTGTCCGGCATCTCAGAGATACATCCTGCAAAGATCCCAACTGCCAGTGGTGTGCGGAACAGAATGACCCAGTCCGCGCGTTGAACAGGTGGTTTGGGTTTGACAGTTTTCGCTCCCAGCCTGTTGACCCGGATGGTCGTCCCTTGCAGGAGCGCATTGTCGATGAAGCTATGTCCGGAACCAGCCTGCTGGGCATCCTGCCGACTGGCACCGGAAAGTCCGTTTGCTATCAGGTACCCGCGCTGTCCCGATTCGATAAGATTGGGGCATTGACCGTAGTCATATCACCGTTGGTCGCCCTGATGGCTGATCAGGTGCAAGGGATGGAACGGGCAGGTATTTCTTGTTCCGTTACCGTCAATGGTCAGATGTCCATGCCAGAACGGCAGGATGCGCTGGACAAGGTCCGCATGGGAGATGCGGGCATTCTGATCATCTCGCCCGAGCAATTGCGCAGTACATCCATCCGCTCGGCTCTTTCACAGCGCGAGATCGGCCTGTGGGCCATTGACGAAGCGCACTGCGTTTCGAAATGGGGTCATGATTTCAGGCCGGATTACAGGTATCTGGGACGGTTCATTAAAGAGTTCTCCGGCGACCAGTCCCCTCCCCCGATCCTCTGCCTCACGGCGACAGCCAAACCGGAAGTGGTTGCGGACATCGTAGAGCATTTCAAGTCTCGTGCTGGGGTCCAGTTGCTCTCCTTTGATGGCGGGGCATCGCGAAAAAACCTGACATTCGATGTCAGGCATACGGCCAAGAACAGCAAACTGACCGATGTCTTGAACGTAATAGAAGAGTTGCTGCCATCAGAGGGTCGATCCGGTGCCGTGGTCTATTGCGCGACGCGCAGGGAGACCGAGCGCGTTGCTGAGTTTCTGAAGTCGCAGGGCATGGACGCAGCACATTTCCACGCCGGACTTGGGTCCGATGACAAACATGACGTTCAAGAACGGTTCCGGGTCGGAGACCTGCGGGTGATCGCCGCCACCAATGCCTTCGGCATGGGAATCGACAAACCCGATATCCGGCTGGTGGTTCATTCCGACATTCCGGGATCGCTGGAAAACTACCTGCAGGAGGCCGGGCGCGCCGGACGCGACCGGGAAGACGCAGATTGTGTGTTGCTTTTCGCCGGGGATGACGTTGAACGCCAGTTCCGGTTGTCGGCCAGCTCTCGCCTTGCTCGGCACGAAATCGGGGCCATCCTGAAAGCGCTGCGTTGGATTGACGAACGCACGCGCAAGACCGGCAAGATTGTCGCCACCGCGGGAGAGATCGTCCGGTCTGAAAACGATCGCGAGTTCGAGCGGGACAGTGCAACAGATGACACACGGGTCAAGACAGCGGTGTCTTGGCTTGAGGAAGCAACGCTTGTCTCACGCGAAGAGAACCGTGTCCGGATTTTCGCGTCCTGCCTGAGGGTCCACACAATAGACGAGGCAAAACAACGGCTCGGGCGCGCGGACATTACTCAAACGCATCGCAAAGCACTATTGGCCATTGTCCAACATCTGATGTCAACGCCTGCAGATGAAGGAGTCTCCACGGACCAACTCTGCGGCGTTAGCGGATTGACACCGGGCGCCTTGCCAAAGGCGATGGCCGATCTTGAAAGCTTTGACATCGCGCGCAACGACGTTGCGATGACTGTGTTCATCCATGTCGGTGTGGCGCAATCCTCTTTTGCGCGCCTCACACAGGCCACAAATCTGGAACGGGATTTGATCGCGTCGATGCGAGAGTTGGCACCGGATGCCGACAAAGAGATCCCAATGCCACTGAACCTGTCTGAAACCTGCCAGCGTCTGCGCGATCAGGACCACGCCGATGCCCGCCCCGATGTTATCGACAAACTGATCCGGGGTATAGCTCGGGATGGCAAGGGGCAGGATGGTGGCACCGGCAATATCCGGCTGCGCAAGATCAGCCGGAATACCTTAAACGTTACGCGGATAAGATCATGGGATGTCATTGCCCAGACAGCTGAACTTAGGTGGCAAGCGGCCGGGATTCTGCTGAAGTATCTAACGGGGCGGCTCGACAAAGGCGCGCGCGGCAAAGACCTGCAGGTTGAATCCACTGTGGGGGAACTATTGGCGCAGATCGCACAGGATGCCATTCTGAAATCCAGCGGTTTGCGCGACATCACCAAGCTTTTGGAACGCTCCCTGCTTTGGATGCATGAGCAAGGCGTGCTGACATTGGGCAAAGGATTGACCGTGTTCCGCCCTGCCATGACAGTCTTTCTGAATCCAAAAGGTGGCCAGTTCACCCAGTCCGATTTCCTGCCTTTGGAGGAGCATTACGCCGAGCAGACGCTCCAGACCCATGTCATGGCAACCTATGCAGAAACAGGTCTGGACAAGATGGCGGATGCTGAGCGTTTGTCAGAGGACTACTTTCTGCTCAACAAAGAGCAGTTCATGAAACGCTGGATGCCGGGCATGGCCCGCGAGGTCAGGCGACAAACCACCAGCAAGTCATGGGCCGCCATTGTCGAAGACCTGGGCAACAAGGTTCAGCAGGACATCGTCATGGATGACCGAGAACAGACCAACGTGCTGGTTCTGGCCGGCCCCGGATCCGGTAAAACCCGCGTTTTGGTGCACCGGATCGCCTATCTGTTGCGGATGAAGCGCGAGAACCCGCGCGATATTTTAGTTTTGGCCTATAACCGCTATGCAGCTGCTGAAATCCGAGTTCGGCTGAGGGCTCTTGTTGGGGACGATGCGGTGGGGGTTACGATCTCGACTTGCCATTCGCTTGCCATGAGACTTGTCGGCGCCAGTTTTTCGGGGGTTCACGCTGCCACAGAAGACTTCGACGACGTCATTATGGAGGCGGTCCGCCAGCTCAGCCCCGAAGGACTGACCAAAGCCGAGACCGAGGCGCAGCGCGATAGCCTGATACAGGGGTTTCGCTGGATTCTGGTAGACGAATATCAAGACATCGGCCCCGAGGAATACGCGCTCATTTCCGCCGTGGCAGGCCGCTCTCTTGAAGATGCCGATCTGAAGCTCAGCCTGTTTGCCGTGGGAGACGACGACCAAAACATCTATGCTTTCAACGGGGCCTCCATCGACTTCATCCGCAGGTTTGAAGAGGACTACAAGGCCAGACCGTCTTTTCTGGTCGAGAATTACCGGTCAACGTCGCACATTATCGAAGCGGCTAATCAAGTCATTTCGAAAGCGCCTAACCGGATGAAGATCGATCACGAGATCAGGATCAATCAGGCGCGGGCGTCCCAACCCAAGGGCGGACGTCTGGAGAAGGTAGATTCCATTGCCCACGGCCGGGTACAACTGCTTGATGTTCTGCCAGGTGACATGCCGCAGGCCGCAGCAACCGTCGATGAGTTGATCCGCCTCTCCCGTCTGGATCCACACTGGAATTGGTCTCGTACAGCGGTGATTTCCAGAAACTGGATAACTCTGGATGCGGTTCGGACCTATGCCGAAGCGCAGGGGCTGCGCGTGGACATGGCCAACGAAGATCTTCCAAGTGTTTGGCGCCTCCGAGAAACCCAGCGCTTGGTGTCGGGATTGCGCAAGAAACAGGGAGAGTTACTGAGCAGTCAGGATGTCTTCATGGTTCTGAATGAACAGGCTCGCAACAGATGGGTGGATTTGCTGGCCGAGGGCGTGACCGAACTGGCCCAGGAGTTGGGCACCAAAACGATGCCGGTGACTGACATCATTGAATGGATTGCGGAGTGGTCCCGGGATACACGCGGCGAACAGCGCGGGCTGCTTTTGCTGACGGCGCACAGGGCGAAAGGCCTTGAGTTCGACCACGTCGCTATTCTGAATGGCGGCTGGACAAGGGTTTCCAAAGAAGAAGATACCGAAGCTCCTCGCCGCCTGTTCTACGTGGCGATGACCCGTGCACAGCAAAGCCTGACAGTGCTAACGTCCGGAGTGCATCCTTTTCTGAAAACTGGGTCCGAGTCAGTTCTGGTCAGGCGCGTGGTACCTGATCCCGACAGGATCGCCTTGCCCGCAGTCAAATACCAAATGCCTGCGCTCGATATTGTCGATCTGTCTTTCGCTGGTCGGCAGCGAGATACGCACGAGGCGCACCCGGCTGTTCGTTCTGCAAGAGTTGGGGACAGCCTCTCCCTTATGTTTCAACAGCCTCATTGGGTTTTGCTCGACGCCAGAAGCCGTGTCGTCGGACGTATGGCCAAATCGTGGAAACCACCCCGTGGGCATGCGTTCATCTCTGGTCAGATCGGGGCCATCATCAACTGGCGGAAGGTCGACAGCATCGAAGACTATGTACACTACTATAGGCGCGACAGCTGGGAGACCGTACTACCAGAGTTGATTTTCCGGCCTGAGAATGCCGAGACCTCACTTGGTCCGCAGGCGCAGACAGTCCCCGATTTCGATCAGATGGACAACGCCAGGCAATGTCCAGCCAAACAAGAGGCCGACCCGCCAGCAAGAGATAAGTGAGGTGCCCCTCGTTTCCTAGACACCCGCCTCCGTCAGTTTTTACTGTCTGATTTCGAAATCAACGGGTGACAGCATGCCGTTGTGCCAAAACGCGATCTGAAATCCATTATCGCAAGGGCAGTCGCCGCTGCAAGGTCGTGGAATGAACTCGCAGCAGCACTGGCAGAAAATAACGTTATGCTAGCGGCCAAGGGCGGAGGCCTTGTTGTCAAAAACGCATCGACCAGTGAGGAGATCAGCAAGATTTCTGCCCTTGGCTTCAAGTACGTCGATTTGATCCGCCACTTTGGCGAAGGCTTCCCGGACCACCACGCGACATGGCTGGTCGAAAAGACCTTAAATGACAATTACGTACCCAAAAGCCCAAAACGAACGGGAAAGGCCAGAAATCGCAGGAATAAACCCAGCGGTGACGAAGACTGATAGCTCGTGCCACATGTAGCAACCAAACTCAGTTTCTGGCGGCCCAAAGCGGCCTCTCACCCTAGCAATACAATGCCGCAGTCGCATCCCGCATTGCGGACATTCACGATTGCAAAAGTCTGTCGCTAGTCCTGCATACTGTAGCGGTCTACTTGGCTCCTACGACTCCAATGCTTCAATTATTGCACGCGATTGACGGCACTCGGCCAGACCAGGCCGGGTTACGAAATACAGAGACGCCGTTGTGCCATTTGCGCAAATGGCACGCTCTGAAAGTGACCCATGTCGTGTTTTGGCGGCAAGTAGCAGTGCATCAAGTTCATTAGACCAGATCAGTTCGACGTCATCTGTTGTGCGCGTCTCCCGAACATAAGGATCAAGCTCCTTTGAATGACGAGGCCATCCGTTTGGCAGGCTGTCAGCGACGAGGGGATCGACGCCCAAGCTCAACTTCCGACCGTTGAGCGCTGGGGCAACCGCCTCGGTCGCGTCTGTCAGAACGTCGAATGCGCGCGAAACGTCTGGGAGGTAGGCCGCGCCTTCTCGCGTCAACAACAATCCCTGTGGCATACGTCGGAAGAGCGAGATGCCAAGGGACATCTCCAACCGCTTGACCTGCTGACTGACGGCACCAGCCGTTACACCAAGCTCGGCCGCTGCCGCCTTAAAACTCAGATGGCGCGCGGCCGCTTCAAACGCTTTGAGGCCGTTCAAGGACGGGAATCGATAGGTCATGGGGTCTCGTAGCACGCATGGCGGGCGCAGTAGACCGAGATTTTCTAACGCTCGCGCTCAATTTCTATCGTTTGAAAAAGGCAGGCCGATCCGCCCAAATCCCCTCAACAAACAGAAAGAGGGTCTGATGACGATCAGATGCAATCCCCCGACCAGATGGCCGCAACTTGGCCGCCCCTTCCATCATGGCATGGTCGAACCGAAAGGCCGCGTTCTTCATATGACGGGGCAAGTCGTTTGGGATCATGATGGGAATGTCATCGGGAAAGACGACTGTGAAACGCAGGCCCGGCAATGCTTCGACAATGTCGAAAGCATCCTGAAGGCAGTCGGCGGGCGCTTGGACGACATCGTGTCGTTGACCGTTTTCTACCTCGATCCGGCAGACATGCCGGCCATCCAAAAGGTCCGGGCCGAACGCCTTCAACTGACGCACGGCCCCTTCAGCATTCTCATTCAGGTCGCCGGGTTGATCACTCCAGACCTTTTGGTGGAAGTCGCACCCATTGCCGCGATCCCTGATGATCGCTTTCACGAACCAAGATACTGAGGTTGGATTGCCATGAACAAACATGAAGGTTTCAAAGCCATTCGCAGCTTGGACTACGTGATCCTACTTTGTGATGACCTCGCGAAGATGAAAGCGTTCTACCAAGGACTTTTCGAGTTTCAAGTCGAGGAGGATTTTCCGGAACGGATGGTCTTCTTTCGGGTCGGCACGCTGTTTCTTGGTCTAAGGAAACGCGGCCGCCCTTACGACGGGCCAAGCAAGCCGACGCCATCCGCATCCATTCAGATCAGCTTTCGTGTACCGCCAGCCGACGTTGATCTCGCGTACGATAGGCTGGCTGAAGGCAAGAGTGACATGATCGAGCCTCCGACAAACCAGGACTGGCCCCACAGGACTCTGTTTTTTCGCGACCCGGAACATAACATCATTGAAATCTTCGCCGACATTCACCCGCGTGAGACATTGGCTGAACCTTCCGGCGCTCATCAGGTTATCGACTGATGGCAGTTACGAGGAATGGGACCCGCATCCGTGGGCGATCCAGTCTTCGCCACGGTTACAGGATGCGATCAACATCAGCGTCCGCAAACCCGAACTCTGCCATCAAATGCCGATGCTCAGCACCGCCGATGAAGGTGTTAAGAGCGTGATCAACACGGTTTTGAAGGTCACTGGCCGAAAGCGCAAAAGCGAAGCATCCAAACGCCGGAGCTCTTTCCCGAAGCGGGACGTCCACGACGGCGAGGCCAACGGCATCGTTCGTTTGAAGCAAGCCTTCATGGGCGCGAGCAACACTGGCAAACGCTTTGACTTTCTCGTCCTGCACGGCTCGTGCCGCACCAGCGTAGGTCTCGAACTCGCGGAACGGGCCGGGCGCCACACCGAGTTCAAGAGCGGTCAAATGCTGTACCTGGTCCCATATGACAGCAAGTTTCAAATCACTCGAAACGGCAAGACTTCGATACCGAGCCAAGCACTGTGCATCCTCTTCCCGGACACGCAATCCATCGGGCAAGGCCGAGATCGATCTGCTGAACAAAGCGACGCGCTGCCGTTCAGGGGACGCGAAAAGACCTATGGTCATCTGCCAGTCATCTCGGGCGAGACCGGGCAGAAGTTGGGCGAACTCGGCTTCAACAAACTCAACGTCGAGTTGATTGAGGACGTACCGCGCCAACTCAACATCGCATCCAGTTACGTCTTCCGCTTCATCCACATAGTTGAACGGCGGCTCTATGAGGTATGCGACCCTCATTCCACAATCACCACTTGACCGTTGCTCGTCCCTTCGACGCATTTGGCAAACGCCCGTCCGACCCGCGCCGACGACACCCACTCATGGCCCGGAAACAAAGCGCCATAGCGACGCTCGGATACGTCAAGCAGCCCCCGGGCTCACAGCGTTGATCCGCACCCCCGGGGGCATCTCAATCGCCGCGCCCTTGTCAAAACCCGCCAGCGCACCGTTTGCGAGTGCAGCCGCTGTGCCTGCGACAGCCGGGTCGCGATCCAGTACACCGCTGGTCAACGTAAATGAGCCGTCACCCGCGAGCCGCTTCAACCCTTCCAGAACGAGGTTAACCTGCCCCATCACCGTGTTCTCAAGCTCCATCTTCAGCGATGCGTCCGTCTGCTCAGACAGCGGGACAAAGTGAACATGGCCAGCGGCCGAGACGAGAGCGTCAAAAGCGCCGATCTCTTGATACATGGCCTCAATTGAGCCAAGGTCGGAGATATCTGCGCGTACTTCTCCGGTTTTTCGACCTACGCGAACAAACTCATGGCGCTGCGAAAGCTCGGCAAAGGTGGCCTTCCCAACATCGCCCGAGGCACCGACAAGAATGATTTTCATCGCAGATACTTCTCATAAATTTCAAGCTTTTTGGTGAGTATCTCGTCACACCGATCAAGATCATCGCGGCGTTTGGCCAAAAGCCGGGAGTAATCCAGCAGGATGCTCTTACGATAAGGGATAGTGGCATCCCCCTGTGCATACAGCGCCGCAAACCGCTGCATCACCTTCATCGGCATACCGGTCTCGCGCAGCCAATAGGGCAGTGCCAGCCAGTCAACGTTCTCCTGCGAAAACCGCCGCTGCCCGTCAGAACCGCGCATGACAAAAGACCTCCGTACGCGGGGAGATACCGGCCTTGAGTAACTCGAGGTCAAGAAGAATTCTGATAAAAAGTCTGCCCATACCGGTCACACGATCTCGGTTTCAAATTCTGCGGTCGCAACCCGCATTGCAGCCATTCGCTACAAACGCGAAATCCGTGCCAAAGCCAGTCCTGATCTGAGAACGAGCCAATGTAGATTGATCCCTTAGAAGGGCACTCTTTCGAATTGGATCTCGTTAAATCAGAAGTTGTCGAGACTATCTCCGGGACATCGCAGCGCTTAGGGCGTTTGGGTGCAAAGAGACGCGGCGGTATTGAAAGCTGAGAACCGCAGTCTTCCACTACTTTGGATTGGATTGCAGGGGCTGGAACAGCGCGAGTGCAACACTAGTTTGTGCAAGTAAGGAGCCTGCTGCGTGTCGGCAGCCGTTCGCGCATCTTCGGGTTGTCACGTAGGCTTACCTAGACTGTTACACATGCGTCATCCGACTCGGGCACACTATGTGAAGGCGTGGATCAAGAGGCTGCGCCAACCTCAAAGTACATCCAGGGAGATCCCCATGACTGCGAAGTTCACGGGCCGCATAGCATTGCTCGCGGCCGTATCGATGGTGTTGGCCGCCCCCGGTCTGGCTCGGACCGATTACGTCGCCGATATTGATATCGTGCGCACAGGTGCCGATCCAGCAGCGGAAACCGTAACCGGCCACGTGTTTCATGACCTCAGTCAAGACGGAGCGCGCCAGGCGGATGAGCCGGGCGTGGCCGGCGTGATCGTGTCGAACGGACGCGATGTGACCACAACTGATGCCGACGGTGCCTATGCACTGCCAGTCTATCAGAATATGACCGTGATGGTCCACGAGCCGGCAGCATACGACGTGCCGGTCAATGCAGACGGTGTACCACAGTTCTTTTACCACCATTTGCCTGAAGGCACGCCAGTGGCGCTGCGCTACGGCGGGCTGGCGCCCACGGGTCCGCTTCCTGCCGCGATCAACTTTCCGATGATCCGCACCGGCGTGGACGAGGAATTTTCTTGCGTGATGATGGGTGACACCCAGCCCTATTCCAACACCGAAATCGGCTACGTGCGCGACGGTGTGCTGGACAGTATCCTCGACCAGGACTTGAGCGAGGCGGAGTGCGCCATCATGTTAGGTGACGTGATGGGGGACGACCTGTCGTTGTTGCCGCGCTTCATGGACCTCTGGTCGGTGATCGACCTGCCGCAATATTATATCCACGGCAATCACGATTTCGATTTCGACGCGACGACGGATGAACATTCCGCCGACAGCTGGCGCGAGATTTACGGCCCAGCCTATTACAGCTTCGACATCGGCGGCGTGACATTTATCGCGCTCGACAACGTGGTGTACCCATGCGGCCCAGATGATGACGGCCCCGGCGGTCGCGATGCGTGCGCTGATCCGGAGCGAGTGGTTTATAACGGTCGCGTGAACGAGCGGCAGATGCAGTGGCTTGAAGCGATCCTGGACGAGATACCCCAAGACCGCTTGGTCGTGATGCTGCATCACATTCCCTTTGTCTCGTTCATCGACAGCAACACTGGGCGTCACCAAACCGACAATCTGGTGGAAATCCATGCGCTCCTCGCCGGGCGACCAGCAATCAGCTTTTCAGGGCACACCCACACGATGGAATACCTGGCCGCCGGAGAGTGGTTTCAGGGCTGGGAAGAACAGGTCGGGGTGACGCGCCTGCCCTTTGACCATGTTGTTGGCGGTGCGCCGTCAGGCAATTGGTATTGGGGTGATCTGAACTTCGATGGCACACCGCTTGCCTTTGCCCGGGGCGGTACGCCGCCAGGCTACATGATCGTCGACTTTGACGGCTCCGATTTCGAGGTGAATTTCTACGCCGCAAATCTCGCGCCGGAGCGTCAGATCGCGCTGAGCTTCAACACACCTCAGTTCCGCACGTGGTTTGACGAATTGTTCGCGTGGGCAGATGAGCGGGGGGACCCCGAGGCGGACACACCGCCCCTGACTGTCAACGATCTGGCAGATCTACGACTGTTCACGCCTGAGGACCTGAATGAAACCGTTTGGCTCACTGCAAATGTGTGGATCGGGGACCGCAATACCGAAGTTTCCGCCTCTATCAACGGCGGGCCTGATTTGCGGATGACACGCACGCAAGCTGGCAATGGCGAAGATGTCCTGTCCGGGTCCGAATGGGCGGACCCGTTTGCAGCCGTGCGCCAGATGACGATCGGCCGCTTCGGCTGGCAGTCGACGCAAGGCGGCGATCGGGCCCAGGGCTTCGAGGTCTGGCAGGGGTCGAGCTATGGCCCGGCAAACCCGCAGCCTGCAGAGACATGGATGATCGCCGACAGTTCGACGCATCTGTGGCGCCTCGAGATGCCCACCGACCTACCCGTGGGTGCCCATATCGTCGAGGTGACAGCCGCTATGGCGGATGGTCGTGAATTCACGGACCGAATGACCTTCGAGGTCCGTGCGGAACGGCCCTTCCCCTTTTGGAACAATACCCTGTGGGATGACCAGACAAACTGACAACGTCTCGGCATTCCGTCTCGACGCGGTCCCCTTCTCGGGGGCCGTTGTTTCGTTTCGGGGTCTCGCCATCCCATGGTCCGTCAAGATACCTCGCCCGCAGGCAGTATCATCGTGTTTTGTTGACGGCGGCCCATACCAGCCTTTTGCATGCGAAGATTGCGCTGCAATGCAGCTTTCCGGAAGCGGTCATTCGTGCAGATTCCAGCATCTGTGTCGACGAACGTCCGTTACATGGGACCACCCTGCCACGGAGGATCGATGTGTCTGGTCGTGTCGAGGTTCGGTGAAGCCTTCTCTCGCGCACCACCTTTGCGAACATGCGCTATGCGCTCCGGTAAGACGCGCATCGTGTCCGCAAAGCTTACGGTTTGCTGGTGGCATCGAGTCTGCCGCTGGTACTCCGAGATAATCGGCTTGATGGCGGAGTACACCCCGCTGCCGTTTCAGGCGGACCGAGGCACCTTGAGATATCCTTCCGCACTTCTGCTCAGCTCCGTCGCGAGTGCTGCGACGGGTTTTTCTACTTCCTCAATCGGGAGTTGTTCCTCCGTGTCGACGCGCCAAGCGAGGGAAATTCTATGCCAGATGGGCTGATCCGCAATTTCATGCACGGCAAGGCGCCCCACGCTGGCATCGCTTTGAACGAGGCCGAGCGGAGCGACGGCTGAAACCTGTCCTTCGGCAACCATCTGTCGCAGCATGAAGAAAGACCCAACGATCTGCGCAGAAGGCACTGTCAGATCAGCGGCCGAGCAGGCGGCGTGGACTCGGCGCCAGATGCTGTCACCTTCCCGGTAGAAGGCAAGCTCTCGGGCCAGGATCTCATGAAGCTGGAACTGGCCGGATCGGCGGGCGGTCTGCGGCGCGGTCACGTAGACGAGACGTTCCTTGAGCACGTCTACCCATCGCAATTCGGGCAGGGGCGCGAGTTCACGGGCAAGCGCGAAATGCAACTCGCCAGACATGAGCTGGGCAACCTGACCTTGGCTCGGCATCTCGGAAAACCTCAGGTTGATCGACGGCGCGTCCCCCGCCGCCCGGTGTAGGCTGTCGAGGCCAAGGAGCCGGACCATGCTTGGCAGGATCCCCATCTCGATAACTGGCCTGGTCACTTCGCGTTCGGACACCTCGCTTTCGGTTTCTCTCACCAGGGCCAAGATTTGGCGGCTGCGCTGATAGAGCATGGATCCGCGATCCGTGGGCCGAACCCCGCGGGAATGTCGATCGAGCAGCTTTACCCCCAGCCGATCTTCCATCTCCTTGACCTGAAAACTCAGTGCGGTGGGCGCTAGGTTCAGTCCCTTTGCTGCCCTCGTGATGTTCCCGGCCTCAACGATCCGGCCAAAGTACCTAAGTTGGCGTAACGTCAAGTTCATGATCCCAACAGTCCTGATCGAAGCGTTCTCGGCATTCGAGACGGCGTGTACCCGGGACGGTTGGGCACCGCCCATCACATGTCGGCGTGCAGAAAATCTTAAGCTAAGATGAAATTTTATGCAATGGACGGCCAGTCGCTCAAACTTCTATCGTTTCACGTATGCCTGCCGTCGGGACCCGGCGGAGCGCCAGAAAGGGGCCACGCCATGGGCCGCACAGCCGATTCAAATACAGAGAACAAGACAGAGCTCGCGGAGACCGAGGAGACGCAACCGGGCATTTCGCGGAGGGGATTTTTTGCTACCGGGGCCGCAGCCGGTGTAGGGGTCGCCGTTGCAGGGGGCGCCCAGCCCGCCGCTGCGGAGGCCGGCGAAGAGTGGGACTACGAGGTCGATGTCGTTGTCGCCGGCGGTGGTTGCGCCGGGCTGACTGCGGCCATCCGCGCCCATGACCTCGGGGCCAGCGTACTCGTCATCGACCAGAATTATGATCTCGGTGGCCGAATGCTCCACTCGGGATCGTTCCTGTCGCTCGGAGGCGGAGATCCGGTTCAGATGCGCGATATGGCCGGCGAAGTCGACCCTGACGGATACATCACTGTGCCGCCAGTCGAGGACCCTGCGGAATTGGATGACAATGTCGAGTTGCTTTTCACAGACGTAACCGACTGGTCGATCGTCGATACCAAAGCGCAGTCGCCCTACCGCTACAACGAACGCGACATGATGCGGAGCTGGGCCGAGAATTGTCCGGCGACGCGGCAATTTCTGATGGACAATTATGTGCGCTTTACCCGAGTCAACGGCACTCATGGCGGCGGCGGTGTGAGCCGGGCTCGCGCGCCCTATTGCTTCTTGATGCTGGGTGATGTCACCGACATGCGCGCCGGTACAATCACGGCCGAGGATGCCGGTGTCACCCATCCTGAACGCACCAGTCCGCTCGCCCCCGTACAGATGCAGGATGCTAGTTCCTTCGTCGGTCCCGGTGCTGTCCGGAACGGTGTGGCGTTGGCCCGCCCGCTGGAGTTCTCCGCTCGCGAAAAAGGTGTGAAGTTTATGCTCCACCGCCACTTTGACGAACTGGTTCGAGAAGATCAATTCTCCGGGCGCGTCCTCGGGGTTAAGGCGTCCTACTCGCCACGCCAAGATCCGGAGACCGGCGAGCCCCTACGTAGTTACTGGCAACGCGGGAACATCGACGAACGCCGAGACCGTGTCCGCATCCGCGCCCTTAAGGGCGTGATCATCGCCAGCGGTGGACATGCCGGAAACCCCGAATTCCGCGGCATGTTCTACCCCGCACTCCGCGAACCGGCCTTTCCGACCTCGGGCTATGCGCTTCTGGGTCCTAATGGTCAGGATGCAAGCGGTATCATCGCGGGCATGAAGGTCGGGGCAAACCTCTCGGGTATGCAGCAAAACCTGTCCTATCCGACGACCTTCCACATCTCGACGCGGCTCGGCACCCGCGATGCGTATACGACGATGATGCCGGGCCATCCGACGTTCAATTTCCGCGGCTCTGCGGGGATCAATGTCGGCAACGCGGGCTTCGAGGAGTTCATTGCCGTTAATCAGGTCGGCAGACGGTTCTTCAACGAGGTGCGGTTGCCGCTTCGACCCAGCATCAACCGCTACCCCGGCGGCGAGGCGGCGGGTCTGCCAAATGCGGAACTTGACCATGTGCCGAACGATTGGCGCAATTGTCGCCACGAGTGGATCCGGCAGATGTATGACTATGATCACGGGCTCGATGCCGCCCTTGCGATGAACGAAGGCTCTGAGCCACCCAATTACTACAGCGGCCCGATCTGGGCGATCTTCGACCAAGACGCGGTCGAACGCACGGGGTGGGAGTTGCGGTACCCATATGTAAACGAGGACAATGGGTACTATTTCCGCGCCGATACGATTGAGGAACTGGCCAACAAGATCCGCGCTGGCCATCCGTTTCAGCGTGTGCCGCTTGTCCATCTGCCCGAGACTGTGGCGACGTGGAACAGCTACGTCACCGACGGTGCCGATCCGGAGTTCGAGCGCGAGGTGGATGCACCCATGAACCCCGTCGCGGCTCCACCCTTCCACGCCTTGTCGATCATGGTGATTTGGCACGACAGCTATGGCGGGCTCAGGGTCAACGGACGCTGCCAGGTCGTCGATCTGCATGGTCAGGTGATCTCGGGTCTCTATGCCGGAGGTGAGGCGGTGGGCGGCTTCAACAAGCATGGGCTCGGCAAGGGGCATGTCCACGGCTACATCGCAGGCACTCATGTTGCGGAAGAGCTGGGCTGATGGCTCAGGCCGGCAACTGCGAGGTGGGGGAGGAACAGGGCTGGATCGAGTTGATCCCGGACGTGCTAGATACTGGTGCTGACACCGACATTCGAGTGATCTTGACCGGCGAGCGGGCCAGGCGGCTTGCTGGCAAGGCGCTCGACATCCTCGACGGCGCCGGGGCGGTCTCGACCCAACTCACGCTCCTGCTCAATGATGAAGGCTCAGCCATCGGTATCTGTAAGCTGCCCGCACCGGACGATCCGGGGCGCGCGGTGTGGACGGCACACCTGCCGGAAGTCGAGGATGACGGCATCCCCGCTTTTGAGCTTGCTTTCGACGTTCGTGCCCACAGTCTGAGCCTTACTTTGTGGGACGTACCTCTGGCGGTCGAGCGCGGTGCGCGTTTCAGTCTGCGTGCTGGATTACGGTGTTCGGCGGGCTGCGACATGTCCGGCCAGCGGATCGTGTTTCTCAGCGAAGACGGTGGAACGATCGTCTCCGCAAAGACGCGGGAGATGCCCAAGGAGGGAACTGAGGCCGTCTACTGGGCCGAGATTGATTTTGAAGCGCCGTCCATCGATGGGAAGGCCGCCTGGGAGGTAACCGGCACGGCCGATGGCCTCTTGCATTGCCATACCGAGGCGCGGGCACAGATGGCAATAAACGTCGTCTCGCCGGCAGAGCATAAGATCAGTGTGTCCGTGATCGACGCCGAGACCTCGGCGCCGATCGCACGGGCCAAGGTTGTGGCGCACCCGTTCCAAACCTTCACAGACGCCGGGGGTCGGGCGGAACTACGCCTGCCCTCCGGTCCGCGCAGACTCTTTGTCAGTGGGCCAGACCACATACCATATCAGGTGGAAGGGGATGTGACAGAAGACATCGACATCACGGTCGCGCTCGACCGCGACAAGCCGATAACCGAAGCCGAGATCTGGGCATGATCGAAGCTGAGTCCCCCGCGAAATTGCCTTCGGTCAAGGGCATCCTCTGGACTGTCTGCGTAGTCGTTGTCGCCCTTCCCCCCGCGGGAAAGGCGCAGGACGCTGAACTGATGGCCTCGGGAGCCGCCTTGTACCAGCAGAATTGCGCCCTTTGCCATGGCGAGAACGGGGCGGGGCTACCGCCGAGTTTTCCTGCGCTTTCCGGGAATGCGGCGCTGGCCGATCTGTCCCGGATCGTTGGCAATATTCACCAGGGTCAAGGCGACATGCCGCCATTTCCCGATCTTCGGTCAGAGGAGATCGCGGCACTGGCCACCTATATCCGCAACTCGTGGGGCAATACCGAGGGTGAGGCGACAATCGAGGACGTATCGGCCCTGCTTGAGAATCTCGACGCAACGGAAGACCGGTGGACGATCTGGGACGGCGTTTTCAGTTCGGCCCAGGCGGCGCGTGGGCGGCTTGTCTATGACGGCCAATGCGCTGTCTGCCACGGCCGCCGATTGAATGGCGCCGCAGAGGACCCAGATATGCAGTCAGGCCCGCCGCTTGCACGCGCGAATTTTTTGCGTGAATGGGACGGACGTTCGCTCGCGGTGCTGTTCGACTATACGCGGGTCTCAATGCCGCAGGCCAATCCCGGTTCGCTCAGCGATGAGCAATACGCCGACATTCTAGCCTATATGCTCTCGGTCAGCGGCGCCTCGGCTGGTGTGGTGGAATTGCCGGGCGATCATGGTGAGTTGGCTCGTATCGTCGTTGCGCCGAATGAGTGAACCCATGTTCCGCGGGCCCATCGTGATCTGTCTTGTTATCGGATTGGCCGGCCCGTTACTGGCCCAGAGTGGTGACGCCGCCGAGGGAAACGCAGCCGTCGCGTGCCAGACGGCCGGCTACGATCTTATCCTAATGAACTCCAGCGAGGTGGCTTTGCCGGAGGGGACCGAGCTTGCCTGGGCCGTGCGCTTTGCCCGCGCCGAGGGTGTCCACACGCTGAACCGCACACTGGAACCTGGAGAGCGCGTCGTCATCGTGGCGGCAACCGACCCGAGCTACCTGACCACCGATACCCCGTGCACAGTGGAGATACGTTGACCGCTACTGACTGGGGTTCGCTGCCCAATCGATCTTGGACGAAACGATCCCGCCTCTGGTCTGGCGAAGGAGGTCGTTCAGCAACGTCCATACCACGATGCCAAAAGGCATATTGGATCGTTCCTTGCGCAATCCGCTAAACTATTCCCGAGAGGAATATCAACAAGCCAAACGCGCCAAGCAAGACCCGAAGCTGATGAAAGCGGCTATCCAGGATTGTTGGAAACGCTCGGACAACGCCGAAACGTTCAAGGCTGCTCTGGAAGAGAAGGGCTTCTTCCTCTCCCAAGGGGGCATGCCCGCCAGCTTGATGATCTGAAAGAGCATTTTCGGCTGAAGGCAGAGGATACCATCCGTCTCGCTATCAGGCTCACCCATGCGCGGTTTCGTCAGAAGCCGGACGTTCTGGTGCCGGAGTTCAAGCCATCAACCAAACGTGATGATTGGTTTGATGAAGACGATCACATGCCGGAATGAGCAATAGCCTATTAAGCGATGGGTATGTTCTTGAGGTGTTTCTCGATGGCATCACGAACATCGGCGCTCATTGGCAAGTGTGACTTTTGCTGGCTCCAATGCTCATGAAACAGATCGACGGTTTCGCGGGCTGTATCGAGTACCAGCCTGGAAGGAAGCGCGGCCTTTGATGCCAGATGGCTCAGCTCATCTTCGGAAAAGTCACCAAACGCCCTGCTGCGGCTTACATTCAATGCGAATTGATCGCCTGGTATGTAGGGTACGGTCGAAACGAAATCATAAGCAGGTGCAAGCGCAGAATTTACGCGATCTGGATAGATCAATGACCAGTTCTTAAGGTGCATATCCCCGTTGCCGATCAGCACATTGAAAGTCAGGCGGCGAACGAATTCTGCAATATCTACATCACTGGTTTCGGCGGCGAGCACTTGTGCAATGTTACGCATGCTGGCGTTCTTGTACTTGTCTTCCGCATAGACACCGTAGACCTGCGCGAAGTCCTCAATATGGAGTGCGCTGCCATCATCCAGGCGGTCGAAGCGTTCTATTATGAAGGCCGTGCTGCCGAACTTATCGATGCCTTCGGGGATATTCTGAATAGAAGCCACATCGACCAAGTCGATGGCTGGAACATTAATTCCGACCATGCTTGCAAGCTGCATCATCGAGAACTCGTTTTCGGGCACCCCTTCGTATTCCCGTGAGGGTAATTTGACGATCCAACCGCCGCCGATACCGGAAGCTGGGATCGTCAGGCTCCCGCTAGCATCACTCACAGCTGAGAATTTGAGCTGAACACCAGCCAAGGAGAACCGCAGCACATTCTCTTTGGGATGATCGCCATGGCGATCATCGTCATGATGATCATCATGATCGGGCGGCCAAGCTTCGCCATCCGTTGGCGTTACGGTGATAGCGCCGGGAAGGTCTTTGCCTAGCGCCCAGAGAAGAAAGAACTCGCGCTCAGGGTTCACTCCAGCCCTCTCTGCAAGGTACTGGCGCATATTTCCTTCGGGCAGAAGATTGGAAAAGAACGGCATCAGACGTTTTTGGTAGGGCCGGAACTCGGTCAGCAAAGTGCCAAACTCGTCCTTGAAGCCGAGACCCAATGTCGGGCGGATGCCTGCGTCGATATACTCATCCGTAAAGGCAAAAATCGTCCTGTCACCACCCACATTGGTAAGGGTGCCTATCTGCTCTCCATAGAGTCGAACTTCCAGAACAGAAACGTCAGCCATCATCACCTCCATCAAGGCGGTAGGCTGGCCGGGCGGTTTCAGTGTCCATTTCATCATCGATTGAATGCGCTACTCGGTTGCGCAGGGTGGCCATCTGCCTTGCGACCTCTTCGATAGAGTACAGCCCTTCGCTCTTCTTGAAGGCTTCGAGTGTCTTGCGAATGTTGCGCAGCGCATCGGTATCGCTCAGCATCGGTTGTAGGTGCTGTAGCTCACGGAAGCGGCGCAGCAAAGGGTCTAACTCCCCTCGCGCAGTGTTCACTTGCGGCAGAGAGTCCAAAAGCTTCTTGATGTTTGAAATTTCTTTGCGTGTTTGCGCGGATGTCGTTGGCTTTTCGCTTGTTGAGCGCGTGATGGATTTGAGCGCTGGCAGAGCCTTGCGCGGGACTAGCGCGATCTCCAGATCAAGAGCGCGCGTGATGTCGGCCAGGCTGGAGATGCGCAGATCAACGCCGCCGCTTTCGATCTTGGAGATATGAGACTGCGGCACGCCAGCGCGCTTGCTCAGCTCACGCTGGCTCAGCCCTTTCCTCTCGCGAGCTGCCTTGAGGGTGGCAGCTATGTCTTCAGTCACGTAGTTCATCTCGATCTATCTTTCTGCATCAAAGCGGCTCTTTGATATATTTTAGAATATCATGTCTCACAAGAGTGTAGCAAGAATATAATATATAAAAGTAGATCATATAGTGTTCATGATCTACTTTTATATATCTCAGGAGAAGAGTGCCGCCCCGATGGGCAGCGTGTCTTCCTATCGCCCAGTCTTTCGCGCTCGGCAGTAGTGTCCTAACGATTGGTGTAATTCCCGCCGGTAGCGCGGGGCGCTTGGCGGCCACGTTTGTTCCGACGTTGGTTTGATCTGGATGTTGCAGCAAAATCTACCGCAAATACGAAGGGTAGTAAGGGCACCATCGAGAAAATCCCTGCAGCGTCAGGTGTGCGAAAAATGGGCCCCTACAGGGGCAGTAGTGCGACACGTCACCGGGTTTATAACCCTTTGAAGCGTCTCACAAAACATCTGACGCCAAGTAGCCTGAGTGGCGTCTGAACGAAGCGAGAGCGCCCTTCCCCCGCGTTTCCTGGGATGTTCCCAGCGATTGCGTGATTTTTTCCTAGATCGGAGAAGGGGTCATACGGTGCGACAAACAGACAGAAAAACCATAGCGCGTTCCGCTGTCATCCAGCCAGAGAGGAACACACAGAAACAGGGCCAAGACCAGGTACATCGGGACGACATTGTTCCTCAACTCGGTCGGCGTATTCGAGGCAGCCGAGAGACATGGGTTGTTCATTGCCCACGCCAAGGCAAGACTGCGAAGATCACCCTTGGCGCTTGTGCAACCATCCCAGTCGCGCGGGCGCGGACAATGGCTCTGGACCTTCTTGAGGAGGCACCAACCCACCCAGCCCTCTGCGGGAAACGACCCTGGCAGCATTTGCCCAAATCTTTCTTGATGATTGCGCGGGCCGTTGGAAGCCCAAAACCCTCCACTCACACAGGCACGCAGTGTCACGACATATTTTGCCCGGCCTGGGAGGTATGCAGGTTGGAAAAATCGAGCGCGCTGATGTGACGGCGTGGTTCAACAAAATGGAAATGTCGAAAGGTGGCCGTAACCGCGCTTTGTCGGTTCTGTCGTCGCTGTTTATCCATGCGGAAATTCGCGGACTTCGACCGCCCGGATCGAACCCCTGTGCCGGAATGCGCAGACACGACACGCGCTTCCAGGCGCGCTATCTTGACGTTGATGAATATGCGGCACTTGGACGGGCATTTACCAAGGCCTCTGTAGCATCCCCGATGGCCGTCCATGTCCTTCGGTTTTGCGCTTTAACGGGCTGCCGGAAATCCGAAGCGTTGATGCTGCGTTGGTCAATGATTGACGGCAACAGAGCGGCGCTTCCGGACTCCAAAAGCGGGCCAAAGTCGATTTGGTTGGGCAAGCCCGTTCGAAAGCTCATAGCGACTGTTCCAAAGACTGGCGAGTGGGTCTTCGAGATTGATGGTGAGCCAGTATGTCCAAAGATGCTGCAAAGGGTATGGAACGACATCAGATCGGATTTAGGGATACCAACCTTCCGCATCCACGATCTGCGACACAGCTTCGCCTCTGTCGCTGTCAGCCTCGGATACGACCTTCTCATAGTCGGCGGGTTGCTCGGCCACGCCGATAAGGGCTCCACCGCAGGCTATGCGCATCTCAATACACGCGACGTTGCAGCGGCCTCTGCGCGGGTTGGTAAGCACTTCGCCAAAGTCATAGCCGGAAAGCAGCCGAAGGAGGCCTGCAAGCCCGGTAGAAGCGGTTCCAGGCCTGATAAGCTGATAGCGGCCTTCCTGAGATCAAAAGACACTCTGACGACGTTCTGTGCCAGCCGTGGGTTGGAACCGGAGACGTTCCGTCGCGATGTCGAGAACTGGCGGTCTGTTCATGCGAGGTTGGCCCAATGAGGACGGAAGCACTTTTAACCCCGCATATGCTCGCCTCGCTCAAACCCAGAACGAAGGATTATGCGATCTTCGATGCAGGCTGCCCTACCCTCGCAATACGTGTGCAACCCAGTGGCGCAAAGTCATGGGTCACTTGGGATCGGTCGTCGGGCAAATCGCGGCGCGTCACACTTGGACGCTTAAACGAATTGACGCTCGAGAAAGCGCGAGGTGCATTGCTGTCGTATAACGCCACGCTCGCCGTAACACCGATCGAAAGGTGCATGACCTTCGCGGAACTGGTCCGCATATTTATGAGCGCCAAAAGGAAGGTCTATAGACCAGACACTATCGACAGCATGCAATCCTATCTCAAGACCCAGTTGTTGCCAGCGTTTGGGAAGACACGGATGGATCGGATCACGACGCCTGAGGTCGCCGACTGGTTCCATGGGTATTCCCGGACAATGCCCGGCGGGGCAAACCAAGCGCTTCTACACTTCACGACCATCTTAAACTGGGGAAAGGAAAACGGGCACATTCCGTTTTTGATGCCGAACCCCGCCAGCCCCCTGCGCAAAAACCGCCGTGTCGCGCGGGGGCAGATGTTAAATAGCAGCGACTTGAACAGATTGTTCAACGTGCTTGCCTCTCCGACTTCTCGAAACAAAGAAGCTTCCAGTGTGATCGAGCTGGTATTGCTGACGGGTTGTCGTTCCGGCGAAATCGTGCGGCTGCGTTGGGACGAAGTAAGGCCAACGCGCTTGGAACTTGCTCAGACGAAAACAGGCGCGCGAACGGTCTTCCTCAATGATCTTGCTATCGAACGGTTAAAAGAACGGCGGCGAACACGATCATCAACGTTCGTCTTTCCATCTCCCTATGATCCAACCAAACCGCGCACTGCGCCCACCTGCGCCTGGCAGACCATCAAGGAGAAAGCAGGCCTGCCGCCAACGTTGAGGCTGCACGACCTACGGCACACATATGCCAGCCACGCCATACTTGGGGGAGAAAGCCTCTACATCACTGGCAAATTGCTGGGGCATCATGATGCGCAAAGCACCGAGCGCTACGCCCATCTGTCAGGGGATGCATTGGCGGCAGCATCTGGAAAAGTCTCTTCGCGGATCGAAAAGCTGCTGTCAGGTGGTTGATGGGGCCAGTTCGCTCTTCAGGGCCAACGCGGAGACCGCCAAGAGTCTCAAGCGGTGGCCCGGCACTCTCCATAAATCGCGCAACAGAGGATGACTCCAGACTATCCTTTCGCAGCGATCGGCTTCAACAGTCGAGACGTGGGACCTTCTTGCCGTTCGCTGCATCTGTAAAGTGAACAGGGCTTTCGCACCGCGACCCACACACCGTGCGGGTTCTGTTGAAGAACTTGACGCAACCGGCGATCCGATCATCGTCGGAGTGTCACCATCCTGTCTTTATTCATGATGTTGGCGTTCGAAATAGAAGCCTGCCTTACAGACGATGATGACGCGACTATTCGAGCGAATATAGGAACGATGCAGCAAATGCGAATCTCAATAGACGCGCTCAAGTCTCAGCTAAGAGCCGAGTTACGTAAATTGGTGATGCCGTATCGGTGTAAGCCCAACACAACGACGTTTGAATGGGATCATTTAGGGTACTGACGGGTCACGAATTAACACTCTCTCGTCTGATATCGCTTCTATGGTAGCTGACACGGCCCAAGGATAGCCGATACCTATCAGTTCATAGTATATCGATATTTATCAATTCAGTAACTTTATCCTACGAAGTGGGCACAGACACGTTGGGTGGATACTTCTTTTCACGTGCCGCGCCCCTTCTTCCGGAGGGGTAAATGGAATGAAGTTAATTAGGACCTGGGATGGAAAAGAGAGTACTGCTTTCGCGCTGTAACATTTGCAAAACAAAGTTGGGTCGATATCTCGTGAGAGGGAAATCTCAAGTGCGCAGGTATTTGAAAATGAAAACCCACCGAACTTGCGATGAAAAATCACTAATATACGCAATGAATTCAGTATTCATTCTTGCAGATCGAATGACCCTCAGATTCATCATTCGCAATTTGAGTGTGTAAATTAAACCCACTCAAATTCACCTATATACGTGTACAAGGTATAGATTTCCACCTTGTTGTTTCGCATGCAATGATGAAGGTTTTTCATGCTGGATACTCCAAACACAGACACACTTCTAAACGAGATCGAGGTGTTGCGCGGTAGGAACCGCTCTACAGCAGATTGCGTCAAACATCTGATACGCATAGGAGCGCACGCCGCGCCTATAAAAGAGACAGATTTTAATGCCATGCGCTACCGCGAGATCGCCGCTCTTCTCGGCGAGATAAACCCATCTCTGGCTTTGAGCTTCACCATGCACCTTTATACGGTCTGGGGGCTACATCGGCACCGGCATAGCGTTTTGCAGCCAGTCTTACAGGAGATCGTCGAGCAGGGCGCATTGACAGGATCCCTGAACGAGCCAGGTCTATATTTCACATCACCGGGTCAACTAGATCTGGACACATACCCGATCCGAGCGCGCAAGGTTGACGCCGGATATATCGTTAATGGCACTAAGAAATTCGTTTCCTTGGAGCCATTCGTCTCGTTCCTGCCGGTATACTGCGCACTTGAGGGCTACCAAGGTGACGACTTGGGCCTGGTTTGCCTGATGTTGCGAAAATCCAGTGCTGGAGTAAGTGTGCTTGATGACTGGAACACAGTAGCCATGCAGGCCACGGCCAGCAACTCGGTTGCTTTTGATGGCGTATTTTGTCCTGACGAGATGGTGATCTGTGATGAAACCACCCCTATTTCATCGCTCGCGTTGCAGGGCTATCTCTTCCGGTTTTCTGTAAGTTCGGTCTATTTGGGTATTGCGCGGCAAGTGATGCAGCATAGCATCGAATCCGCAGGATCCAAACGTCCTCCCGGCGGCAATCTTCCCTTGGCACGTTACCCTGGAGTTCAGTTCTCGACTGCAGAAATGATCATCAGCCTAGATACCATGGAAGCTCAGATGGATCGCTTCACCAAGGTGCTTGATGACTTCGTGTCCGGCGATCCGAACGCCGCGAGGGTCATTTCTCGCATCAGCCTTGTAACCAAGGAAGTGGTCGCCCGAGAGAGCGAAAGAATCGTGAATGCCGCGATGAAAATCGACGGCATAAGCAGCCTGTCATCTGCCAACCCGTTATCTCGTATCTATACGGATGCGAAAGCAGCCCAATTTCATCCGCCGCAGCGCGATGTCGCCTACGAGCTTCTGGCTAAGGAAGCGCTTGGTGTCATTTCTCTCAAGAACAGGTGGCTCTAAGATGAACATGATCGATTCTCCCTCCGACTCCGCTTCGAACTCCGTGCCGCGCCAGTGTGTCGTTGCTCTGCCCGAGCGCATCAAAGGTGGGCGCCTCTCCGAGTTGCTGGAACGCGTTCCGTACCTAAGCGAACAGGTCTTGCAGGTGGCTTACGACCAGGCGCGTCACGAGGTCAGGTTTACTCACGCGGACACCGATGACGCCCGCCTGTCCCAGGCAGTACACGAGCTGGTGGATGTACTTCTTACCGCTCGAATCTTGGCCCAGAAAGAAGAGCGTAGCAATCTGGAACAACAACCCACACCGTCCCTTGACCACAGTTTTTCGGCAGATGTTTTTTCGGGAAGAGTTGGCCTTGCAGCGATGGACGCGCTGGATCGCGCCATCTGTGAAATAGCAGAGCGAAATGGTGCCGGTCTGCGACGCTATCCGTCAGTTTATCAAGCTAAGACGATGCAGTGCTGCGGCTATCACAAAAACTTCCCACAAAACGTCTTCGGTGTAACACGCATTCCCCACGACTATTCCGTAATCCGTCAAATTCGTGACAGTGATAGCATCGACATCGATCCCTCTTTGTTTGTGAGCGATGGGGCCTATTTGCAACCCTGCATCTGCTATCACTGCTACGAAGAATGGCGTGGCGCTAAGATCGAAAATGCCCTTCTTAGCTCTGCCGGACGCTGTTTCCGGCATGAGATTCGCTGGAAGCTAGATGACTTTCGCCGCAACGAGTTCACGATGCGCGAAATCGCCTTTGTCGGTGATGCCGAGTGGGTCGAGCTGCGCAGGCTCGGGATCATGCAAGAGGTGTGGGATCTGTTCTGTGATCTTGGGCTGGGCGGCCGGATCGTTACCGCTCGTGACCCGTTCTTCCACTATGATGACATGATGACTAAAGGTGCCGTTCAGTTAATGGCAGATGCCAAGTACGAGCTTGAGTTCGTAACTACGGATCAACGCGCGTCATCCATTGCGTCATTCAACAACTGCCAAGACAGCTTGACTGCTAAGTTCGACATCACTGGCCCGGATGGGGACAAGGACCGCCACTCAGGTTGCGTCGCTTTCGGGTTGGATCGCTGGTGCACGTCGCTGTTCACACGCCACGGCACAGATCATAACGCATGGCCAAAAACCCTGCGTCGTTTTCTTAGCTGAACTCTCACACTCCTTTCGAGAAAAAGGAAATTCCATGTCACAAGACATTGAAGCGACTGTTTTAACCGTGATCAACCGCCTATCCAACGGGGACGCGCCCGTTGAACTGGGAACACCTCTGTCGTCGCTGGGCATCAACTCGGTCAAGATCATGCAAATCATCACCCAGTTGGAACTGGCACTGGATTTCGAGTTAGAGGAAGAACACCTGTCGATGGCGCATTTCCAGACAGGACAGCATATAGTCCGGCTTCTTCAGGACAAATATCATGACACAACAGCCGCATGAACTTGCGGGTTGCACTGATCTGCGGACGGCAGGGTCTTACTCTGTTATCTGCGCTGCCTGAGATTCTGAAAGGACACACGCTGCGGTCCTTTCTATCGCCTGCTGCATGGCGAGACGCACAAGCTCAAGATTCGGGGTTGGAACTGGGAAGCGTATGTTTACCTCTCCCGGAAACAGGCACCTTTGAAGATACGCTGGCCGGTTTTCGGCCGGACGTTATTCTGGTGATGTCCTACCTGGGCAAACTGCCTCCACACTTGGCGCGCTATACGCGGTTCGGCATGGTCAACATGCACCCGTCTCTCTTGCCACAGTATCGTGGGGCAGCCCCCATTTTCCATGCTATCCGGGATGGTGCGGCTGTCAGTGGACTTACATATCACTACCTGAACGATGACTTTGATGCTGGCCCCATCATTGCGCAGTTTCCAATAAAGATCCAAACACAGGATTGTGCGCAATCCCTGTGGCTGAAGATCAATCGTAGGCTACTAACCACCTTGCCGGACCTTCTAGAATGCATTGAGACTTGGGCCGAACGCGCCACACCTCAGGATGGGGCCTGTGCCACTTCTGCGCCTGCGCCCGACCTTGCGCTATGCCGCTTGTCACCCACGCATACTACCATGCGAAACCTGCGCATTATTCGGGCGTGTACAACGATCGGCGGTGCGGTGCTGGAGGATCAGGCCCATGGTACAATTCGCGTGACAACGGCGACGCCTGATCTTCACGAGGCATTAGCTTCCGGCAACAACCAACCCCTTTCTTTGCAAACGCGAGATGGCAGGCTCTTTCTAACTTCGGTGCACCCCATATCACCAGTTGCATCGATGGCGCTGATTTAAGACGTTTTCAGGGGCTCAATATGCTTCACCTTCCCCAACCTATTTCCTATGATGAAAGACTGTTCGATCGGCGGTTTCTGGATTGCTGGCGACGGCAAGCGCTGGTGTTCATGGAGCAGGCTGGTGCTGATATCGATGCTTTGCTTTACAGTGCCTTTGTCTCTTCTGACCAGATTTTCGACGAAACACTATGCGGTGAGGCGCCCAAATACGCCTTTCCCACAGACTGCCTGAATGATGAAGGGCTGGCGCTGATCGGGTGGCAGCAGACGATCAGCAAATGCAACTCCTTCGATGAAGCGCGCGCCACCATTGAAAAAGCCCTGAATGACAGCGGATTTGCGGTTCTGATGGGCAGTGTCTTCTACTTCGCCCACAACCCGGAATACAGGCAAGAACACCTCAATCATTCCATCGTTCTGACTGACCAGGCCCCGGACGGCTCGTGGGTGCTTCACGATGATGATCCGATGACAGCCCTGCGCCCCTACCGTTACCCAGACCACGACGTGGCTGCATTCTTTGACAACAACGGCACGCGGGCAGTACGTGTGTTTCGCGCCATCTCCTCGCCCACTCCTGACGAAATCAACAGTCGCGCCAGGTCACTATTCACCCGACGCACGAGCCAGCATCGCGATGACATGCGTTTGCTGTCCGACATTCGCGCCATCGCGACCGATCCCCACCGTCGCCTTCATCAAGTAGCGCGCCATCTGCGCGAGAGTTTCTCACTGCTGTCCGGGTCACGCAGCCTGTCAGCGCGTTTCCTTCGTTGTGTAGTCAGGGACCAGGACACGGCGACCCTGATGGACGCGTGCGCCGAACAAGCCCTTGTCCTTCGCAACCTCATGATGAAGGTAGAGTACGGTGGGCGGCTCAACCTTGACCGGCTGGAAACGCGATGCCTTGAGTTGCGTGGCATGGAAAGCAGTCTTCTTGAGCGGCTTACTATGGAAAGGCATCCCGCATGATCGGTTACCTACCTCTCCTACGTCAGCCACGGGTTGCAGCATTTTTCGCCAACCAGTTGCTTGCAAGCTTTGGTGACGGATTACTAGGTGTTTTTGCTACCATTGTCGCTTTGCGTTATACGTCCGATCCAGGCCTGCTTGGATTAGCAGCCTTCTACGTTGCCTTCCCTCGCGGCGTGTTCGGGCTTGTGGGCGGAGTCATAGCAGATGCCGTGGGGCGTCGCAGTTTACTCATCGCCTGCGATCTGACGCGAGCGGTCTGCGTGCTCGCGCTGGCAATAATGGCCTGGACGTCCGAGCTGGCTCTCTGGGTTTTACTGCTACCTGTAGCCTTAGCAGCCACAACGTACGGCGTCTCCAAACCTGCCTCAAAGGCTATAATCCCGTCTCTCGTCAGCGAGGCACAGCTGCTGCAGACAAACAGCTTGATCCATGGCTTTCAGTGGCCGTCCTACTTCCTTGGGGCGGGCGTCATGGGAGGAATCTTTGCCATCACCGACAGCATTTCCGTGTCTGCACTCATTGTTGCACTAGTGTTTTTTTTCGCCACGCCCAGCCTGTTCGCCCTGCCCTCGGTGCCTGCCGTCAATCCTAATTTGCGGCTTGGTCGGGTGTGGCCAGATCTGCGGGACTCGGCACATACTTTGCGAGGGCACCGTCTTCTGTTCCTGCGTGTGACAAGCTACTTCGGCTATACAGCGGCTTGGCGTGGTATGATCTACGTCGTGCTGCCGCTCGCGCTTATCGAGGTCTTCGATCTACCCTCCGAAATGTTCGGAGCCCTCATGTTGGCCAGCGGCACGGCAGAATTGATTGCCGCCCTTCGATTGGGCAACCGGCATAACCAGGTCGGAACACTCGCCTTGGCCTTTGTAGCCGAGGCTGTTCTGGCCGCAGCCGCTGCAGTCATTTTGATGTCAGCCGTCCTTCCGTTACCAGCATTTGCGATGGCCATGCTGGCGGCGGCCCTCGTGGGTGCCTCAGCAGCGGTTGCAGATATTCCGATCGTCACGACGATCCAGACCACTCTTGACGATGCACATAGGGGGCGGGCCTTCAGCCTGTGGAATGCAATCGGAGCCTTGGGTGGCAGTGCCGGCGTACTCCTGATAGGTGCACTGCTTCAAATCTGCGGGCTGTCTCTAGGGCTCTTGCTGCTTGGTTCCGGGTTGCTAGGAATTAGTCTATGGTTTCGCAGCTTGCAACCCGCAGCCTATGATTAAGAAAGCCCTTCATGAAGACGCTACGAAACCTTGATGACCTACGGGTACTAATCCCGGAACCCGCGCCGACAACTGCACTCAAAATCCGCGATCACTTGACACCGCGTATGGCAGAGTTCATCGCGAGCAGTCCGCTTTGTCTAATCTCGACCATTGACCGGGACGGCTTTCCATCGGTCTCGCCACGCGGCGACCAGCCAGCCGTCGCAACGGTTCAGGGGGCAAATATCTTGGACTTGCCGGAACGCAAAGGCAATCGCCTGATATTTTCGCTGCAAAACATTCTCGAACGTCCCCGCATCGGGGTGTTGTTCCTACAGCCGAACGTGTCTGAAACCTTGCGTGTACACGGATCGGCCGACATATTAGCGGATCCGGCTCTGGCTTCAGACCTGCGTTCTGACACACAGCCTGCACTCTGCGTGATCCGGCTCGCTGTGCATTCGGCCTATTTCCACTGCGGCAAGTCCTTGATGCGCGCTCGAATGTGGCACCCGCAGGATTGGCCCGAACCAAAGGCCGTCTCGATGGGGCGCGAAATCGCGGAAGGCGCGCGGCTTGGCGAGGATGCTGCCGCCGCGTTGGAAGAGGGTGTACAAGAACGCTATGTCACAGACCTCTGATGAGGCGAACTTCCAATCCTGCCTTGCCTTGGGACTGGTACGCCTGTCACACAGCACCACCGAACGCAGTTCACCATGTACGGCCCTGTACCAATGGCTGCCAGAGGGTGACGTTCGGCAAGCCGAATGTAACCATGCAGGCCATCGGCGTATCGAATTCCTGACCGGCCGGTTTATTCTGCGCAGGATCATGCAATGCCGCTTTGGCCTGAAAGAAGTTTGCATTAAGACATTGTCATGTGGGCAACCTCATTTGCCGGATCATCCGATGAGTATCAGCATCAGCCATTCAAGCGGTTGGGTGGTGGCAGGAGCCCTTTCGCATGGGCGTCTTGGACTCGATGTCGAAGGTCCTCGCAAGAGATTCTGCCTGCCGCGTCGGCTCAAAGAAAGATACTGCGCGGCGGGCGTATCACAGGAGTTCGTAGCACGCCATTGGCCACTGATCGAAGCACAGGCAAAATGCACAGGAACTTCCTTAGGACTATTGCTGCAACGTCCCGAACTTTGCCTGTCAATAGACAAGAAAGCACGCCGCGGCTGGTTTACATCCGACCAATACCTAATGCGATACATCAAACTGCCAGGAGCACAACTGGCGTTATGCTTAGATTCGATGGTGCACAAAGTTCATCTCGACCGCGTAGTCCTACCTAGCTCCACCCACTGATAGAGATGCTGGCTGTGATCAAAGCCGGCTGAGCGGATAAGCATAAAGAGTTCCAGCCCGAGACTGAGGACTTGATGCTTTTTAGGGTATCAAGCCGCCGTCAGGAAGGTGGGGGTGGGGACAGGGCACCGCTTACCCGTTAAAGCCGAATATGACCCAGCCCCCTGATCCGGGCCGCTCAGGTGTAGAATCCGTTCCTGTTTTGCT